>NZ_JBRAZR010000001.1:0-3930926 GCF_056780155.1 Sinomonas sp. T428B
ATGGGCACTGAGGAAGCCAACGAGGCCAACACGCTTGGCAGTTCGTGGCGCCGTGTCGTCCGACTCCTCGAGGAAGACGAGCGCGTCTCGCCCCGCCAGCGCGGCTTCGTCTCGCTCGCCCAGGCCCAGGGCCTCATCGGCTCGACCCTGCTCGTCGCCGTCCCCAACGAGCTGACCCGCGAGGTGCTCCAGGGCCAGATCAAGCCCGCGCTCGACGACGCGCTGCGCTCGGTCTTCTCGGAGGACATCCGCTGCGCGATCGACGTCGACACCGACCTCGTGCCCGTGCGGGAGGAGACCTTCGAGCCCGTCAAGCGGCCGGAGATCCGCGACGAGCTGCGCCCGGCGCCGACGCCGCCGAGCACCTCGCAGGAGGTCAGCCGGCTGAACCCCAAGTACGTATTCGACACGTTCGTGATCGGTGCCTCCAACCGGTTCGCCCACGCGGCCGCCGTCGCGGTGGCCGAGGCCCCGGCCAAGGCGTACAACCCGCTGTTCATCTACGGCGACTCGGGTCTCGGCAAGACCCACCTGCTGCACGCGATCGGCCACTACGCCCGCCGGCTCTACAACGGCATCCGTGTCCGCTACGTGAACTCGGAGGAGTTCACGAACGACTTCATCAACTCCATCCGCGACGACGAGGGCACGAGCTTCAAGACCACGTACCGCAACGTGGACCTGCTCCTCATCGACGACATCCAGTTCCTCGCGGGCCGCAACGCGACCCAGGAGGAGTTCTTCCACACGTTCAACGCCCTGCACAACAGCAACAAGCAGGTCGTCATCACCTCGGACCAGCCGCCCAAGATGCTCCACGGCTTCGAGGACCGCATGAAGTCCCGCTTCGAGTGGGGCCTCCTGACGGACATCCAGCCGCCGGAGCTCGAGACCCGCATCGCGATCCTGCGCAAGAAGGCCAACAGCGACGGGCTCTCCGCGCCGGACGACGCGCTCGAGTACATCGCCTCGCGCATCTCGGCCAACATCCGCGAGCTCGAGGGCGCGCTCATCCGCGTCACCGCCTTCGCGAGCCTCAACAAGCAGCCGGTCGACGTGGCCCTCGCCGAGATGGTCCTCAAGGACCTCATCATGGACGACTCCGCGCTCGAGATCACGGCGGAGCAGATCCTCGCGGAGACCGCGGCCTACTTCAAGCTCACCGTCGAGGAGCTCAACAGCAAGTCCCGCACTCGCACGCTCGTGACGGCGCGCCAGATCGCCATGTACCTCTGCCGGGAGCTGACCGACATGTCCCTGCCGAAGATCGGCCAGGTCCTGGGCGGGCGGGACCACACGACCGTGATCCACGCGGACCGCAAGATCCGCGAGCTCATGGCCGAGCGCCGCGCGATCTACAACCAGGTCACGGAGCTGACCAACAAGATCAAGCAGGCCCAGCGGGGCGCCTGAGCCTCAACAGGCCTGTCGATGCAGGGGACGGATGACAGGAATCCCCCGCACGCGCACCTTATTAACAGGCAGCTGTGGACAACCCTGTGGACGGTTAAGTGCACATCGGCCTTCCATGGGCTTAAAACCCCCTCCGCCGCTGTGGAGACCTCGAATGACAGGAATCCGGCCCTCCACAGCGTGGCCCCTGCTCGTCCGCAGCCGATCAACACGGCGTGAACACCCGGCCGCCGCGCCAGCGCTGGCAATGACGCCGTTTTCCACAGTTTCCACAACAGTTATTAACACCACGAACTACAAGAATCCGAAGATCCCCGGATAACAGTCACCCTCCGGGCCACGCCGCGAGCCAGCCAGGCGCCGTCGTCCGCCGACTCAGGCCCGTCCCCAGCCCAGAGCCAGCCGTTGAACTCGCATCGGCACATGGGGCTAAGCTGTGGTCAGCGTTCCGGGGACTCCTTCCTGCAATTCCTGGCATTCCCCGTGACCCCGGACCGCGGACTACACCCGCGCCCCTCGGCGCCTGAGAAGACTGCGATGAAAGGCGGACCACCTCCGTGAAGTTCCGAGTCGAACGGGATGTCCTCACCGAGGCCGTCAGCTGGGCGGCCCGCTCGCTCTCGCCGCGGCCGCCCGTCCCCGTCCTCGCGGGCCTCCTGCTCAAGGCGCACGACGGCGTCGTGAGCCTCTCGAGCTTCGACTACGAGACCTCGGCGCGCCTCGAGATTCCGGCGGAGATCATCCAGGAGGGCACGATCCTCGTCTCCGGCCGCCTCCTCGCGGACATCTGCCGCAGCCTGCCCGCCGCGCCAGTCGACGTCGAGACCGACGGAACCAAGGTCACGCTCACGTGCCGCCGCAGCTCGTTCCACCTCGCGACCATGCCCGAGGGCGAGTACCCGGCCCTCCCCCAGCTGCCGCCGATCACCGGCGCGGTCTCCGGGGACGCCTTCTCGAAGGCCGTCGCCCAGGTGATCATCGCCGCGAGCAAGGACGACACGCTCCCGATCCTCACCGGCGTCCGGATGGAGATCGAGAAGGACCTCATCACGCTCCTCGCCACCGACCGCTATCGCCTCGCGATGCGCGAGCTCCCCTGGTCCCCCGCCAACCCGAGCACCTCGACCGCCGCGCTGGTCAAGGCCAAGACGCTCAACGAGGTCGCCAAGACCCTCGGCGGCGCGGGCAGCCTCAACCTGGCCCTCGCCGAGGACGAGAGCCACCTCATCGGCTTCGAGAGCGGGGGCCGGACGACGACGTCGCTCCTCGTCGACGGCGACTACCCCAAGATCCGCTCGCTGTTCCCCGAGTCGACGCCGATCCACGCGGTCGTCGCGACCCAGGAGCTCGTCGAGGCCGTGCGCCGCGTGTCCCTCGTGGCTGAGCGCAACACCCCGGTCAGGCTCGCGTTCACCGACGGGCTCGTGGCCCTCGACGCCGGCACGGGCGAGGACGCCCAGGCGTCCGAGGAGCTCGAGGCCAAGCTCACCGGCGAGGAGATCACGGTCGCGTTCAACCCGCACTACCTCATCGAGGGCCTGAGCGTGATCGAGACCCCCTTCGTGCGCTTCTCGTTCACGAGCGCGCCCAAGCCGGCCATGATCACGGCCCAGCGCGAGCTCGACGGCGACGACGAGGTCGACTACCGCTACCTCGTCATGCCGGTGCGCCTCCCCAACTGATCCCACCGCGCCACGCAGCCCGGGGCTGTCCTGAGAACCGAGAACGGAGCCTTCCACGTGCACATCGGACTGATCGGCCTCGGCAAGATGGGCTTCAACATGCGCGAGCGCCTGCGGCGGGGCGGCATCGAGGTCACCGGCTACGACCGCAATCCGGACGTCACGGACGTGGCCTCGGTCGACGAGCTCATCGCCGCGCTGCCCACGCCGCGGACCGTGTGGGTCATGGTGCCCGCCGGCGAGATCACGGACCGGGTCATCGGCGAGCTCGGCGAGAAGCTCTCCGCCGGTGACCTCGTGATCGACGGCGGCAACTCCCGCTTCACCGAGGACCAGCGGCACGCGGCCCAGCTCGAGGCGAAGGGCATCCGCTTCGTCGACTGCGGCGTCTCCGGCGGCGTGTGGGGCCTGACGAACGGCTACGGGCTCATGGCCGGCGGCGACGCGGCCGACGTTGAGCGCGCCATGCCGCTCTTCGACGTTCTCCGCCCCGAAGGCGAGCGGGCGGACAGCTTCGTCCATGTCGGCGCGACCGGTGCGGGCCACTACGCCAAGATGGTCCACAACGGGATCGAGTACGGGCTCATGCAGTCCTACGCCGAGGGCTACCAGCTGCTCGCCGCGAAGGACATCATCACCGACCTCCCGGGCACGTTCCGCGCGTGGCAGAAGGGCACCGTGGTGCGCTCGTGGCTCCTGGACCTCCTGGTCAAGGCCCTCGAGGAGGACCCGGGCCTTGCGAACATCGACGACTACGTCGAGGACTCGGGCGAGGGCCGCTGGACCGTCGAGGAGGCGATCGCGAACGCGATCCCCGCCCCCGCGATCACGGCCGCGCTCTTCGCCCGCTTCGAGTCCCGCGAGGACTCCTCCCCCGCCATGAAGATGGTCTCCGCGCTGCGCCACCAGTTCGGCGGCCACGCGACGCGGCCGGCCAAGTAGCCCCCCAGCTCCGCCCGGTGTACGTCGACCGCCTCTCCCTCACGGACTTCCGCAGCTACGAGCAGCTGGACCTCGCGCTCTCGCCCGGAACCACCGTGCTCGTCGGGCCCAACGGCGTGGGCAAGACCAACCTCGTCGAGGCGCTCGGGCTGCTCTCGACCCTGAGCTCGCACCGCGTGAGCTCTGACGCGCCGCTCGTGCGCTTCGGCGCGGAGCGCGCGCTCGTCCGGGCGTCGTTCGTGCGCGGCACGCAGCGCTCCCTGCTCGAGCTCGAGGTCACCCCCGGCCGGGCGAACCGGGCCCGGATCAACCGCGGGAACCCGGTCCGGGCGCGCGACCTCCTCGGCATCGCCCGCACGGTCCTCTTCGCGCCCGAGGACCTCGCGCTCGTCAAGGGCGACCCGTCCGCGCGCCGCCGCTTCCTCGACGAGCTGCTCACCGTGCTCCTCCCGCACCACGCCGGGACCCGCGCCGACTACGAGCGCGTGCTCAAGCAGCGCAACGCGCTGCTCAAGAGCGCCCGCGCGGCACGGTTCTCGCGCCGTTCCTCGGCGCCGGATCCGGGCGGGGCCACCGTCGAGACGACCCTCGACGTGTGGGATGCGCACCTCGCCCAGGCCGGCGCGCGGCTCCTGCACGCCCGGCTCGGGCTCGTCGACCGGCTTGTCCCGCACCTCGACGCCGCATACGCCCAGCTCACTGACGGCTCGAAGGTCGCCGGGGCGGTGTACCGCTCGAGCGTCGAGGGCGCGGTCCCGGAGTCCGACGGCGAGGACTTCCCGGCGGCCGACGACGGCGGTGACGTCCCCGACGGCGGCGGTTCCCCCGCCGTCGTGCGCGACGGCGACGCTGCCCCCGGGCTGGCCGGGCTGGCCGGGCTCGGAGTGGCCGAGATCTCCGAGCGGTTCCTCGCCGCCCTGGCCCAGGCCCGTCCGCGCGAGCTCGAGCGCGGGCTCACCCTCGTGGGCCCGCACCGGGACGAGCTCGAGCTGACCCTCGGGGAGGCGCCGGCGAAGGGCTTCGCCTCGCACGGCGAGACCTGGTCCTTCGCCCTCGCCCTGCGCCTGGCCGCGTACTACGTCATGATCGACGACTCGGCCGTGGCCGGCGACGAGCCGATCCTCATCCTCGACGATGTCTTCGCCGAGCTCGACGCCGCGCGGCGGGCCCGGCTGGCCGCCATCGTGGCCAAGGCGGAGCAGGTGCTCGTCACGGCCGCGGTCGACGAGGACGTCCCCGCCGAGCTCTCGGGCCGGCGCGTGCGCGTCATCCCCGGCGCGCTCGCCCCCCTCGTCCCCGGGGACAGTGCCTGACATGGCGGGCGAGCCAGACCCCCACGCACCCCGCCGGGACGCGCCGGCGGACTCGGTGCCTGAATCCTCCGCCCCCGGGCCCTCCGTCCCGGGGCCCCAGGACGAGATCGACGCCGCCCGCGCGGCCCTCAACCGCGCCCGGGACGCGGCCCAGGCCCGCGGCGAGGTGCGCGTGCGTGCGACCGGGCCCCTCGTGCGCGACCCGAACGCCCCCGCGCCGCCGCGCCGCGCCCGTCCCATCGAGGGCTACAGCGGGCGGGACCCGCTCGGGCTCGGGAGCGTCGTGAGCCGCATGGTCGCCGAGCGCGGCTGGTCCTCCCCCGTGGCGGTCGGCTCGGTCATGTCCCGCTGGCGCGAGCTCGTGGGCGAGGACATCGCCGCTCACTGCACACCGGAGAGCTTCGAGGGCACTGTGCTGCGGGTCCGCTGCGATTCGACCGCCTGGGCCACGCAGCTGCGGCTCCTGAGCACGGCGCTCCTCGACCGCTTCCGGCGCGAGCTGGGCGACGGCGTCGTCACCTCGCTCCACGTGCTCGGCCCCGCGGCCCCGAGCTGGCGCAAGGGCGCCCGGCACGTGCGAGGCCGCGGCCCCCGCGACACCTACGGGTGACCCCGCATCCTTGGGAGGTGACCCCGCATCGTTGGGAGGTGACCCCGGATCGTGGGGAGGCGACCCCCGGGTCGGTGGGGCCGAGGCGAGGACGGCGCGTGGGGCGCTCAGCGACCCCTCAGGCACACTGCCCCTTGGGCGGCGCCCGTTTCGTGTCGCTGCGAGCCGTTTCCGCCCCTCCCAGAGGCATGCGGGGCGGCGCTGTCCGGTCCGGCGCGCGGCAGCCGGTAGAATTGACCCGTTAAGCCATCCGAACTGAAGAGGGGTCGAGACCGCCTGTGGCTGACGAGAGTGCACTGAACCCGACCGGTGAGCACGGTGCCGACCACGACGGGGCCCGCACGTCGGGACCGAAGGAATACGGGGCCAGCAGCATCACCGTGCTCGAGGGCCTCGAAGCCGTCCGCAAGCGCCCCGGCATGTACATCGGGTCCACGGGACCCCGCGGCCTGCACCACCTTGTCTACGAGGTGGTCGACAACTCGGTCGACGAGGCCCTCGCCGGCTACTGCGACCACATCCAGGTGACCCTCCAGGACGACGGCGGCGTGCGCGTCGAGGACAACGGCCGCGGCATCCCCGTCGACATCCACCCCACCGAGGGCAAGCCGACGGTCGAGGTCGTCATGACGATCCTGCACGCCGGCGGCAAGTTCGGCGGCGGCGGGTACGCCGTCTCGGGCGGCCTGCACGGCGTCGGCATCTCCGTGGTGAACGCGCTCTCGACGCGCGTCGACACCGAGGTCCGCCGCCAGGGGTACGCGTGGCGCATGTCGTTCCGCGACGGCGGCAAGCCCGTGGGCGAGCTCGAGCGAGGGGAGGCCACCGAGGAGACCGGCACGACCCAGACCTTCTACCCGGACCCGGCGATCTTCGACACCATCGAGTTCGACTTCGAGACCCTGCGCGCGCGCTTCCAGCAGATGGCCTTCCTCAACAAGGGCCTGCGCATCACGCTCGCCGACGAGCGCCGCGGCGAGGAGGAGGAGACCGAGCTCGCGGGCGACGAGCCTGCGGCCGAGGCCGCGGACGACGCCGCGTCGCACCGCCGCGTCGTCGACTACAAGTACGACGACGGCCTGCTCGACTACGTCAAGCACCTCAACTCCTCGAAGAAGACCGAGGTCGTCCACGAGGACGTCATCGCCTTCGAGAGCGAGGACGCGGACCGCAAGATCTCGGTCGAGATGGCGCTGCAGTGGACCACGGCGTACTCCGAGAGCGTCCACACCTACGCCAACACGATCAACACGCACGAGGGCGGGACCCACGAGGAGGGCTTCCGCGCCGCGATGACGACGCTCATCAACCGCTACGCGCGCGAGAAGGCGATCCTCAAGGACAAGGAGGACAACCTCACGGGCGACGACATCCGCGAGGGCCTCACCGCCGTCATCAGCGTCAAGCTCGCCGAGCCCCAGTTCGAGGGCCAGACCAAGACCAAGCTCGGCAACTCGGAGGTCAAGGGCTTCGTCCAGCGCGTCGTCACCGACCAGCTCGGCGACTGGCTCGAGCGCAACCCCGGCCCGGCGCGGGACGTGATCCGCAAGGCGATCCAGGCCTCGCAGGCCCGCATGGCCGCGCGCAAGGCCCGCGACAACGCGCGCCGCAAGAGCCCGCTCGAGTCCTTCGGGATGCCCGGGAAGCTCTCCGACTGCTCGAGCAAGGACCCCTCGCGCTGCGAGGTCTACCTCGTGGAGGGCGACTCGGCCGGCGGCTCGGCCAAGCGCGGCCGCAACCCCGAGACGCAGGCGATCCTGCCGCTGCGCGGCAAGATCCTCAACGTCGAGCGCGCGCGCCTGGACAAGGCGCTCGGCAACGCCGAGATCCAGTCGATGATCACCGCGTTCGGCACGGGCATAGGCGAGGACTTCGACATCGCCAAGCTGAGGTACCACAAGATCGTGCTCATGGCCGACGCCGACGTCGACGGCCAGCACATCACGACCCTCCTCATGACCCTGCTGTTCCGGTACATGCGCCCGCTCATCGAGCACGGCTACGTGTACCTCGCCCAGCCGCCGCTGTACCGCATCAAGTGGTCCAACCACGCGCACGACTACGTGTTCAGCGACCGTGAGCGGGACGAGACGATCCGGGCCGGCGTCGCCAAGGGCCAGCGCCTGCCGAAGGAGAACGGCATCCAGCGCTACAAGGGCCTCGGCGAGATGGACTACACCGAGCTGTGGGACACCACGATGGACCCGGACCGGCGCACGCTGCTGCAGGTGACGATGGAGGACGCCGCGGCCGCGGACCAGACGTTCTCCGTCCTGATGGGCGACGACGTCGAGTCCCGCCGCCACTTCATCCAGCAGAACGCCAAGGACGTCCGGTTCCTGGACATCTGAGCCCGGGCCCGAAAGCTGCCCGAGCAAAGCAAGGAGAGAATCTGTGAGCGACGAGACTCCCGAGATCCCCGGGACCCCGGACGCCGAGGGCGCTGCCTTCCTCGCCGAAGGCACCGTGATCGACCGCGTCGAGCAGGTCGACCTGCAGACGGAGATGCAGCGGTCGTACCTCGACTACGCGATGGCCGTCATCGTCGGCCGCGCCCTGCCGGACGTGCGCGACGGCCTCAAGCCCGTGCACCGCCGCGTCCTGTACGCGATGTACGACGGCGGCTACCGCCCCGACCGCGCGTTCAACAAGTGCGCGCGCGTCGTCGGCGACGTCATGGGCACGTACCACCCGCACGGCGACATGGCGATCTACGACGCCCTCGTGCGCCTCATCCAGGACTGGGTCATGCGGTACCCGCTCGCCCTCGGCCAGGGGAACTTCGGCTCCCCGGGCAACGACGGCGCCGCGGCACCCCGGTACACCGAGACCAAGATGGCCCAGCTGGCCATGGAGATGGTCCGGGACATCGACGAGGAGACCGTCGACTTCCAGGACAACTACGACGGGAAGAACCAGGAGCCGACGATCCTGCCGGCCCGCTTCCCGAACCTGCTCGTCAACGGCTCCTCGGGCATCGCCGTCGGCATGGCCACCAACATCCCGCCGCACAACCTGCGCGAGGTGGCCGACGGCGTCCAGTGGTACCTCGAGAACCCCGAGGCGAGCCGCGAGGAGCTCCTCGAGGCGCTCCTGACCCGCATCAAGGGCCCGGACTTCCCCACGGGCGCGACGATCCTAGGCCACAAGGGCATCGAGGAGGCCTATCGGACGGGCCGCGGCTCGATCACGATGCGCGCCGTGGTCAACGTCGAGGAGATCCAGGGCCGCACGTGCCTCGTCGTCACGGAGCTGCCCTACCAGGCGAACCCGGACAACCTCGCGGTCAAGATCGCCGAGCTCGTCAAGGACGGCAAGATCTCGGGCATCGCGGACCTGCGCGACGAGACCTCGGGCCGCACGGGCCAGCGCCTCGTGATCGTGCTCCGGCGCGACGCCGTCGCGAAGGTCGTGCTCAACAACCTGTACAAGCACACGCAGCTGCAGGAGAACTTCGCGGCGAACATGCTCGCGATCGTCGACGGCGTGCCCCGCACCCTCTCGCTCGATGCGTTCGTGCGCCACTGGGTCACGCACCAGATCGACGTCGTCGTGCGCCGCACGCGGTTCCGGCTGCGCAAGGCCGAGGAGGAGATCCACATCCTCCGCGGCCTGCTCAAGGCCCTCGACATGCTCGACGAGGTCATCGCCCTCATCCGCCGCTCGCCCACCGTGGACGAGGCCCGCGACGGGCTCATGTCCCTGCTCGAGATCGACGAGGTGCAGGCCCGCGCGATCCTGGACATGCAGCTGCGCCGCCTCGCTGCCCTCGAGCGGCAGAAGATCCAGGACCGCAACGACGAGCTCGAGGCGATGATCACGGAGTACAACGCGATCCTCGCCGACCCGGTGCGCCAGCGGCAGATCATCTCCGAGGAGCTCGCCGGGATCGTCGACAAGCATGGCGACGACCGCCGCACACAGATCCTGCGCGGCTTCGACGGGGACATGAGCGTCGAGGACCTCATCCCCGAGGAGGAGATGGTCGTCACCATCACGCGCGGCGGCTACGTCAAGCGGACCCGCTCCGACCAGTACCGCCAGCAGGTACGCGGCGGCAAGGGCGTGCGTGGCGCGCAGCTGCGCGGGGACGACGTCGTCGAGCACTTCTTCGTCACGACGACGCACCACTGGCTCCTCTTCTTCACGAACCTGGGCCGCGTGTACCGGGCCAAGGCGTACGAGCTCGCCGAGGGCGGGCGCGACTCGAAGGGCCAGCACGTGGCGAACCTGCTCGCGTTCCAGCCCGACGAGCGCATCGCCCAGGTCCTCGACCTGCGCGACTACGAGCAGGCCCCGTATCTCGTGCTCGCGACCAAGGGCGGCCTCGTGAAGAAGACCCGGCTCGAGGACTACGACACGAACCGCTCCGCCGGCGTCATCGCGATCAACCTGCGCGAGGGCGACGAGCTCGTCTCGGCCCAGCTCGTGAGCGAGGAGGACGACCTCCTGCTCGTCTCGCGGCACGGCCAGTCGGTGCGCTTCCGCGCCGACGACGACGCGCTGCGCCCCATGGGCCGCGCGACCTCCGGCGTGACCGGCATGAAGTTCAGGGACGACGACGAGCTGCTCGCCGCCGACGTCGTCACCGAGGGCTCCTATGTCTTCATCGTCACCGAGGGCGGCTTCGCGAAGCGGACCTCGGTCGAGGAGTACCGCATCCAGGGCCGCGGCGGCCTCGGCATCAAGGTCGGCAAGTACCAGGAGGAGCGCGGCCACCTCGTCGGCGCGCTCATCGTCCAGGAGGAGGACGAGGTCCTCGTCGTCATGGAGGGCGGCAAGGTCGTCCGCTCCGCCGTGGCCGGGGTCCCCGCGAAGGGCCGCGACACGATGGGCGTCATCTTCGCCAAGCCGGACAAGGGCGACCGCATCATCGCCGTCGCGAAGAACACCGAGCGCACGCTCGGCGAAGAGGATCCAGGCGAAGGACACGCCGAGGACAGCGGTGCCAGCGAGGCGATCGACGCCGCCGACGCGCGTCCGGACGGTGAAACGCCGGTGCCTGACCAGGACCCCGATGCCGTAACGTTGGCTGGAGACCGAGACCAGACCCCCGGAGGTAACGAGTGAGCACGCCCGAGAACTCGCCGTCGGCTGGCGGCGGCTACCCGCAGGCGGCGCCCCCGTCGCGCCCCCCGCAGCGGCCGGCCGGCCCGCCGTCGAACGCCCCGGGCTACTCCCCCGGCCAGCGCCCCGCCGAGCGCCCCCTCACCCCGGCAGCGGCCGCGGCGCAGCGCGCCGCCGGCCCCCAGCGCCCCGGCCAGGCCCCGCCCCGCCCGGGCCAGGCCGGCCTCGTGCGCCCGGCGCCCAAGGCGAAGCAGCGCCGCGCGCGCCTGCTCGTGAGCAAGGTCGACCCGTGGAGCGTCCTGAAGATGGCGTTCCTGCTCTCGGTCGCGCTCGGCATCGTCACCGTCGTCGCGTCGATCGTGCTGTGGACCGTCCTCGACGTCACGGGCATCTTCGACCGCGTCAACGGCCTCCTCGGCGAGGTGGCCGGCAGCGAGGGCGGCGGGTTCGACCTCAAGAAGGTCGCCTCGCTCGGCCAGGTCGCCTCGTTCGCGACGATCATCGCCGTCGTGAACGTCGTCCTGCTCACGGCCCTCGCGATGCTCACGGCGGTCCTCTACAACATCGCCGCGACACTCGTGGGCGGCATCGGGGTGACCCTCACCGACGACTGAGGGACGGATTTGGCCGCGGGCCGGGGTGTGCTGTACAGTCATATCTCGGTCCGAGGGCAAGTACCTCAGGCCAACGGGGGCGTATAGCTCAGGCGGTTAGAGCGCTTCGCTGATAACGAAGAGGTCCCAGGTTCAAGTCCTGGTACGCCCACGGAATCCTGCTTTCCGTACGGAGGTGCCCGTGAAGAAGCTGATTGCCTTGGCAGTCGCTGCTGTCGCGGGCGCTTTCCTGTTTCGGAAGGCGAAGGAGTCCGAGGCCCAGAAGAAGGTCTGGAGCGGCTCGACCGACAACGTCGAGTAGCCGGGACCGCAGGGCCCGCCCCTCGGGGGCATGGCGCAATTGGTAGCGCACCTGCTTTGCAAGCAGGGGGTTAGGGGTTCGAGTCCCCTTGCCTCCACCGAGAGAACACCCCCGGCCGTCCGGCCGGGGGTGTTCTGCTGTCCGGGCCCGGCCCCTGTGGGACGCTGGGATCAGGCCCGCTGGGATCAGGCCGCCATCCCGGACCGGTCGAATTCGCCGAGTGCCTCTTCGAGGAACTCCTGCACGACCCCATCGCCCGTCACAGGGACTACGGTGCCAAGCCTGAAGGTCGGCTGAGTGCGCGCTTCGGCCGCGTGACGGGCCTCGAGGAGGGCCGCCCGGGCGCCCCGCGCGCGCGTCGCGTTGCCGTCCCGCGTCGCCCCGAGCATGCGGATGGCCGCGGCGAGGGCCTCCCCGTAGCGGGAGGCTGCCGCGGACCAGGCCGCGACGTCGGTGGCGTATCCGGGCTCGAGGAGCCGCGGCAGTAGCTCGGGCAGCCGCCGCAGGAGCGCCGCCCGCTCGGGGAGTCCAGAGGGGAGGGGCCGCGCCAACCTGTAGGCGGCCCAGAATGCCTCGACGTCGCGGGAGAGCTCGGGGGCCGGGTGCGAACGCTCATCCGGCTGCCAGTTCTGGTTGAGGTCCGTGAAGGCGGCGAGGGCCGCGAGGGCCTCCATGTCCCCGCCAGCGAGATCCCTGAGGGCCGCCCAGAGCGACTCGCTGGGCCGGTACGCGGGCCCGTTCCAGAGCATGTCCGCGTAGGTCGCAAGGCCCGGCAGCGACGCGTAGGGCTGGGTCATGGGGTTCGAGAGCATGCCGGCCAGGTGCTCGTGGAGGTCCGGCGCGCGCCCATCGGCGGGGGCGAGGAAGAGGTGGTCGGGGGACCAGTCATTGACCGGGAAGTTGTCCCACACCACGAGGGTGCGCGGCCGCCCAGCGCTCCCGTAGGCGGCCCGCGCCCGCTCGGCCTGGCCGGCTGTGATCCTGTGCGAGATGACCTCCTCCCCCGTCCACAGGACCAGGACCCCCGGATGGAGGTATTTCCCGAGCTGGGCCTTGTAGCGGTCGGTCCCTGAGCCGCTGTAGTGCGTGGGCACCATCTGCAGCGGCTCGAGACCCGGGAACTCCGCCTCGAGCCTGTCCCGGAGCCGGTTGAGGTACCAGGCCTGGGCCTTCCCGAGGGATGCCCGGCCCCGGTACCTGAACCTGGCGCGGTCCTGGAGGCAGGAGAGTCTGCCGCTGATGTCGTCGAAGGGGACCACGAACGAGCGGATCCCGAGTTCGTAGAGGGGGCGGAGCTTCCGCAGCGCGGCGTCGAGGTCGGCGCCGGCGGAGTAGCAGATGTCCAGGCCCGGCGAGAGCGCGTAGCAGAGGTCGATGTGGTTCCGCCCGGCCGCGGCGAGCAGTCCGCGGAGCTCCGCGAGGCCGTCCTCGGGGTAGGGCTCGCGCCAGCGGCCCCGGGCGTAGGGTTCGTCCTTCGGCGAGTAGATGTAGGAGTTCATCTTGGCCCGGCCCATGGCGTCGAGGACCGCAGCCCGTGCCTCGGGCGGCCACGGGAGGCCGTAGAAGCCCTCGACGACGCCGCGCGTGCCCATGAGGGGCCAGTCCGCGACGCTCACCGGCCCGAGCCGCGCCCCGTCGAGGAGGCGGCGCAGCGACTGGACCGCGAAGAACTGGCCGCGCGCGTCGGCCCCGGCGAGGACCGCCGTCGGCCATCCCGAGAGCGTCCCCGTGGCGATGACGTAGCCCTCCGGGCGGCCGAGCGCCTCGGCCCGGAAGCCGCCGTCGGCCGCCGGGCGAAGACCGGTGAGGGCCGATTCGAGTGCGCCGCCCGCGCCCGGGTGCGGGCCCAGGCAGACCACCGCTCCGGGGCCGCCGCCGCTCGCGGGCACAGACGACGACGGGACGACCTCGCGGGCGACCTCGCCCAGCAGTGCCTCGAGGGCCGCCTGCGCCACCGGATCGGCATCCGCGCCTTCGACCAGCACCACGCAGCCAGACAGGTCCACAGCACGGCCCTCCCGGCTGATGCGCTGCGGCGCGGGGTGCAGGGCCGGACCCGCGTCGACGGGGAAGGGTCGCGGGGACTCCACAGCATCAGCCAACCACAGCTGGGGGATTCTGCCCATCGGGCCGCGATGAGCGTGGGCGCGTGAGGCCAGGCACGCGCCGCTCAGCCGGTGGCGGAGCCTGCGGCGGGCCCGGCGTCGCCCGCCTCCCGCTCGGCGCGGTCCGCATAGGACGCCGCGCGGCGGGCGTGCTCCGCGACGTGCGCCGTCGCGGCGGCATGCTCGGCGGCCCGCGCCGCCGCCCGGGCGGCGGGCGAGACCGCCTCCTTCGAGGCGTCGTGCGCCGCGAGTGACGCGGCGCGCGCGAGCGGCACCTCGATCTCGCCGCGGATCCACGCGCGGGCTGCCTCGATCGCGCGGCGGGGCCGGACGTCGTCGTGCCTCTCCCGCTCGAACAGCGGCAGGACCCGTTCCGCGCACTCGGCCGCCCACAGCGCGAGCGCGTGGTGCTCGGCCTCGCTCTGCTGCCCGCTCGCCATGGTCGGCCTCCTAAGTTCGCGCCCGGCTACACTCCGCCGCGCTTGACCGGCGGCTGGTTCGCCGAGTGGATCGCGCGCAGGAGCTTGGCCGGATAGTACACCGAGAAGACCACGGCCATGGGGGCCTTGAGCGCGATCTTGCGGATGTTGTGCGCCTTGTACGTCCGGTCGAAGCGCTGGACGTAATAGCGGTAGTCCTTGGGCGAGTCCTCGAGCCGGCGCGCGGACATCCCCGAGACCATCTCCGGGCAGTACTGGATGCGCAGCTCGTGCTCGGCCAGGTGCAGGGACAGGTCGATGTCCTCGTGCATCTCGTCCTTCTCGTCCCGGCACGTCGAGTCGCGGATCGTCTCCCACGCCGTGCGGCGGATCGCCATGTTCGAGCCGAAGAGGAAGTGGTACTGGTGCCGGGAGAGCTTGAGCAGGAGCTGGCGGACCTTGTCGTCCGCCTTGAGCCCGAAGCGGCGCATGGGCATGTCGTAGTACACGACCGGACCCGTGGTGGCCTGGACGGTCGGGTCCGTGAACGCGCGCTGGACCTCCTCGACCCAGTCGGGCTCGAGGAGCGAGTCCGCGTCGATGCGGCCGATCACGTCCCCCGTGGCCGAGTCGAGCCCGAAGTTGCGGGTCGGGATGAGGCCCTGCTCGCGGTCCTGGGACAGGAGCTTGATCGGTGACTCCGGGTACTCCTGCGCGAGCTGGCGCACGATCTGCGCGGTCGAGTCCTTGGACAGGTTGTCGACGACGATGATCTCGTGCGCGGGGACGGACTGGTAGATGGCCGCCGTGACGCACTGGCGGATGACGCTCTCCTCGTTGTACGCCGGAATGACGATCGAGACGCTCGGCAGGGGCGCGCTCGTCGTGGGCTCGGAGGCGGGGTCGTCAGGCATCACGACAAATCTAGCAAAGGCGTCCGACCGCGGCAGCGGGTCCGCCGGCGGGAGCGGACACGGCTGAGGCCCCGCCCTCGGGCGGGGCCTCAGCCTGCTCCATCTCGGCCGGCGTCAGGCGCCGGGCGTCTCCTCGCCGTTCTCGCGGCGGGTGGCGGAGGCGATGTTGCGCATGGCCTCGGACGGGTCCGTGGCCACGTGCTTGCCCTCCGCGTCCGTGCCTTCCTCGGCGGGCGTGGACTCGGAGACATCGGGCAGGACGGCGTCGGCGGCCTGCGGCTCGGCCTCGAGGTTCGCGCCCGCGGCCGCGGCGGACTCGTCGACGAGCGCCGAGTCCTCGCCCTCGCCCTCGGCGGCGCGCGCGGGGGCGTCCTCGAGCACGGCCGCCTGGCCGGCGTCGAACGCCGCCTCTGCCTCGGCCTGGGCGGCGGCGGTCGACTCGGTCGACGCCTCCTCGGCGGCGACCTCCCTGTCGAGGGCACCAGTGCCCGTCGCGGCCGCGGCGCTGGCGGCGCCCGCGGCACCGGCGGCGCTCGAGGCGGGGACGGACGACGGCGTGGCGGCACCGGAGGCGGGGGCCGCACCGGTGGGCGCATCAGTCGGCGTGACCGGGGACGGGACCTTCCACGGGTCCTCAACCGGCTTGGCCGCCCTCCATGCCGCGACGCCCGCGGCGACGGCGGCGGCGATCACGCCGAAGATGAGGAGTCCGCGGCCCCGCTTCCGCTTGGGGCGCGCGAGCTCGTCCGCCGCCGATCGCACCGCCTGCTGGGCGGCCACGACGGCGTCCTTCGCCGCGGCGTCGGCCCGGTGGACGAGACCCGAATCGGCGAGCCGCTGCGCGACGTCGTCGATCCGGGCAGGCGCGTGCGCGAGGCCGCGGTTGACGGACTCGGCCGCGTGCGCGATGCCCTCCGAGATGCGCGGGATGTACTGGTCCGCCGCGTCCTTGATGGCCGGCGCCGCCACATCGACGGCGTGGTGCAGGCGCGGCGTGGTGCTGTCCACGGCGTCCGTGATGCGCGGCGCCAGATGGGCGAGCCCGTCCTGGATCTTCGGCGTCACGGTCGCGACTCCCTCGGCGAGGTTGTGCGCGGCGCTCTTGAGCCCCTCCTGGATCTTCGGCGAGGCCGTGTCGAGGCTGTGCTGCAGGCGCGGCACCGCCCAGCCGACCGCGGCATCGACCCGGGGTTGCGCCCATTCCCTCGCATTCTCGACGCCGACGGCGACGCCGTGCTCGATCTCCCTGGCGACTTCACGCGCGACGGACTCGGTCGTGTTCAAGCTCTTCTCGAGTGGTTTCTTCACGGCTACCTCCGGATTCTCCCTGAACCAACGCCAGCCTACGTGTGGGGCGCCGCCGGGGCTACGGCAAAAGGAGCTCCGACACGCACCTCTTACCCGATTTCACCCAGCGCGGAACCGCGGGCCTCCCCGGGAAGGGCTCAGACGGCCGTGGAAGAATGGCGCCCATGAGCGCAATCGCAACTGCCAAGGCAACCATCCACACCAACCACGGCGACATCGTGGTCAACCTCTTCGGCAACCACGCCCCGAAGACGGTCAAGAACTTCGTGGGCCTCGCGACCGGCGAGCAGGCGTGGACGCACCCGGAGAGCGGCGAGGACAAGACCGGCACCCCGCTCTACAACGGCACGATCTTCCACCGCATCATCAAGGACTTCATGATCCAGGGCGGCGACCCGCTCGGCAAGGGCATCGGAGGCCCCGGCTACCGCTTCGACGACGAGATCCACCCCGAGCTGACGTTCAAGGAGCCCTACAAGCTCGCCATGGCCAACGCCGGCATCCAGGGCGGCAAGGGCACCAACGGCTCGCAGTTCTTCATCACCACGGTCGACACGAGCTGGCTGTTCGGCAAGCACACCATCTTCGGCGAGGTCGCCGATGACGCGTCGAAGAAGGTCGTCGACGAGATCGAGGGCGTCCGCACCGGCATGCAGGACCGTCCCGTCGAGGATGTCGTCATCTCCTCGATCGACGTCGAGCAGCTCTGACCCTCATCCCACACTCCCCACAGACGGCAGGGACATTCAGCACGTGAGCTTTGGAAGCCCGGCGGCCGGCCCCGAGGCGGTACCGGTCTGCCCGCGCCACCCGGACCGCGTCTCCTATGTGAGGTGCCAGCGGTGCGGCAGGCCGGCGTGCCCCGAGTGCCAGCGGCCGGCCCCCGTCGGCTTCCAGTGCGTGGACTGCGTCCGCGAGCTCGCCGGCCCGGCCCCGAAGACGGCGTACGGCGCCGTCGCGCGGCCGGGCAGGCGGCCGCTGATGACGTTCCTGCTCATCGCCGCGTGCGCCATCGTGTACGTGCTGCAGTGGGCCGTGCCGAACTCGTTCGTCTACCAGGAGTACGCGTATGCGACCCTCCTGACCGGCATCGAGCCCTACCGGATGCTCACGGCCGCGTTCCTGCACGCGCAGTCGTTCATCCTCCACATCCTTGTGAACATGTACACGCTGTGGATCTTCGGGCAGGCGCTCGAGCCGCTGCTCGGGCGCGCCCGCTTCCTCGCCGTGTACCTGCTCTCGGCCGTCGGCGGCTCCGTCGGCTACTTCCTCCTCACGCCGCCCAACCTCGGCGGCGTCGTCGGCGCCTCGGGGGCCGTCTTCGGCCTCTTCGGCGCGATGTTCGTCGTCATGCGCCAGCGCGGCGGCGACTCGCGGCAGCTCCTGGTCCTCATCGCGATCAACGCGGTGCTGGGCTTCGTCGTCCCCCAGATCGCGTGGCAGGCCCACCTCGGCGGGCTCGTCACGGGCGCCCTTGCCACCGCCGCCATCGCCTACGCTCCGCGGGGGCGGTACCGCTCGCTCGTCCAGTACGGGGGGATGGCCGCCGTCGCCGTCCTCCTGGCCGTCGCGACCCTGCTGCGCGTCTCCGCGCTGGGCATCGGCCCGGGCGGCCTGGGCCTCTAGCCCGCCCCTACCTTCCGGGGTCACCTTCCTGCGTTGCGGGGTCACGTCTCAACGTTGCGGGGTCACGTCCCTGCATTGCAGGGTCACGTCTTGCTGTCGCGAGTTCCCTGACCCCCGATCTCGGGGTACCCACTCCCCCATCTCGGCGTGCTACACCCCCATCTCGGCGTTGTCCCCCGAGTTGTCCACGCCGCCCCTGCGGTTCTCCACCTCGTGGCTGTCGTTCTCCACAGGGATTGTCCACAGTGTGTACAACTTACAGGGCTGTAGTTACCAAGGCGTATCCCCAGCGCTGACGCGGGCGACGCCGGCCCCCCACCCTCCAGCGTGTGACCGTACCCGCGGCTCGGCCCCCCGCCTGTGGATAACCTCTCCCCGCCGCCTGTGGACGGCTGTGGACAGGCGTGGCCGCCAGGACGGGCTACGCCTCGCCGGAGGCCAGGAGCGCGTCGAGCTGCCGGTAGCCCTCGTCGACGCCGGTCTCCATGCCGGACTGCAGCATGGCGTCGCGGGCGGCCACCGACTCGTAGGTCGAGTGGATCTCGAGGCGGCACCGCCCGTCGGGGAGGGCGATGAACGTGCTCGTGTCGAGCTCCACCTGCCCGGGGGCGCCCTCGAACTCGAACGTCATGACGACGCGGCTCGGCTCGACCACCTCGTGGAAGGACCCGCGGAAAGCGTACTCGTTCCCGCCCTCGCGCTGGACGAACCGGTAGGAACCGCCCGTCCGGGCCTCCATGTGGTCGATCCTGGTCTCGAGCCGCTCGGGTCCGATCCACTTGGCGAAGATCTCCGGGTCGCAGTGCGCACGGAACACCCGCTCGCGGGGCGCGTCGAACTCGCGGGCCATGTCGATGTACGGCATGCCGGGCTCGGCGACGATCTCGACGGTCCTGCTGGTCGTGCTCTCCGTGCCGGTCTTGCTGGTGTGGGTGGTCATGGCTGCTCTCCTGTGTCTGAGGCCAGGAGCGCGTCGAGGCGCCGGTACTTCTCCTCGGTGCGCTCCCGGTAGGCGTCGATCCATACGGCCAGGGGGCCGAAGGCTTCGGGGACGAGATGGCAGGGGCGGCGCTGTCCGTCGCGGCTGCGCGTGATGAGGCCGGCGTCCTCGAGCACCTTGAGGTGCCGCGACACCGCCTGCAGGGTGACCGGGAACGGCTCCGCGAGCTCGTTCACGGTCGCGCCCCCCTGGGCGAGGCGGGCCAGCAGCTGCCGGCGCAGGGGGTCGGAGAGGGCAGAGAAGGCCCGATTCAGTCGGTCCTCGGCCTCCCGCGCCGGCGCGGATGCTCTCGCGGCCACGTCCCCTCCCCCGCCTCCAGAGGCATTCTCAACTCACAGCTTTATCAACAGACATGTTGAATATCTCCACAGTAGGAGGGCGGCCCTGTGGAGTCAAGGGATCTTTTCCACAGGCCCTGTCCACAGTGTGCGTAACTTACAGGCGTGTAGTTCAGGGGCTGTTCACCCTCTAGCCCCCGACTTGGTGCCGCACCCCGTGGAGCACCGCCGAACTTGTCCCCACCTGTGGATAACTCTGGGGGTAACGCCTGTTGGAAAGTGGACGGCGGTGTGGGCTGTCGGAGGGCGGGAGTAGGCTCGGCACAGGAGGTGTCCACCCATGAGCAACCTGGAGCTTGACCCCGCCGAGACCCTCTGCGGCGCCGAGGCAGCTGGCCCCCAGCAGGCCCTCGAGATCATCGAGCCGCGGGACGTCCCCCTCGGCGGCCCGCGGGCGATGCCCGTGCGCCGCACGCTCCCCTCGAAGCAGCGCTCACTCGTGGGGGCGTGGTGCTTCGCGGACCACTACGGGCCCGACGACGTCTCCGCGACCGGCGGCATGAAGGTCCCCCCGCATCCGCACACCGGGCTGCAGACCATCAGCTGGCTCTTCTCGGGCGAGGTCGAGCACCGCGACAGCGCGGGGCACCACGCGCTCGTGCGGCCCGGCGAGCTCAACTTCATGACCGCCGGCCGCGGCATCAACCACTCCGAGTACTCGACACCGGCCACGACCGTCCTCCACGGGGTGCAGCTGTGGACGGCGCTCCCGGGGCCGTTCCGCGGCGCGAAGCCGGGGTTCGAGCGCTACGTGCCGCCTGCCGTCGTGCTCGAGGACGTCAGCGGCAGCCGTGGCGACGGCGGCGACGGCAGCGCCGCGCGAACAACCGCGCCCGCCCAGCTGCGCGTCTTCCTCGGCGCCCTGCAGGGCTCGGCCTCCCCCGTCCGGACCTATTCGGCCCTGCTCGGGGCGGAGCTCTCGCTCGGGCCGGGCGCCGCCGTCGACCTCGACCTCGCGACAGAGTTCGAGCACGCCTTCCTGCCCGACGGCGGCGCCGCGGAGCTCGACCGCGCGCCCGTCGCCGAGGCCCACCTCGCCTACGCGGCGCCCGGCCGCGCGCGGGTGCGGCTCGCGAACCCCGGCGGCCGAAGGATCCGCGTCATGATCCTCGGCGGGCCGCCGTTCGGCGAGGAGATCACGATGTGGTGGAACTTTGTCGGCCGCTCGCACGAGGAGGTCGTCGCCTTCCGCTCGCAGTGGCAGGCGCAGATCGGCGCGGAGCCGCACGCGGCTGAGCCGGGCGGGGCGGCGACGCACGACGGCGAGCCGTTCGGTCCCGTCGTCGACCTCACCGGGGGCGAGGCTGCCCTGCCCGCCCCCGCCCTGCCGAACGTCCGGCTGCGCCCGCGCGGCGGGGCGCGCGACGGCCGGGGCACGACCGCAGAATCCGACAGGAAGGACACCATGGCCAGCCAGGCACCGACGGACGCAGCAGAGCAGGGCGTCGTCTCGATCGTCCACACCCCGCAGCGCCACCGCTACGAGGTCCGCGTGGGCGACGTGACCGCGGGCTTCACCCAGTACCGGCTCAAGGACGAGGGCGCGGTGATCGCCTTCGACCACACGGAGGTGGGCGAGGAGTTCTCGGGCCTCGGGCTCGCGAGCCGGCTCGTGGAGTACGCCCTCGACGACGTGCGCTCGAAGGGCCAGCGCGTGCGGCCCTACTGCCCCTACGTCCGCGGGTTCCTCAAGCGCCACCCGGACTACCAGGACCTCGTCGTGGAGGGCTTCGAGCTCTGACATTCCGCCGCACTGTCACAGGGGCCCTGATTTCCACAGGCTTGTCCACCGCGTGGATAACTTACAGGCCTGTTGTTCGCGGTGACCGGCGGGTATCCACGGTTTTCTCCCCAGCCTGTGGATAACTTGTCGCCAGAAGTTCACACGCTGTGGACCCGCTCGGCTGCCTCCCCGGCGGCGCCGGTGCTAGCGTGGGAGCACCCGTCTGCCGCCCGGGTTTCCGCCCGGAGCTCGCCCCTGCGAGGAGCGCCATGAGCGTTGTCTGGAAGCCGATCGAGCCTGCCCACGCGCCCGCGTGGGCCGAGCTGAGCAACCTCCTGGCCCGCGTCGACGACACGGACGAGTTCTACGAGCCCGAGGACCTCGTCGAGGAGCTCGCCGAGCCCGGGGTGGACCCCGCCCTTGACACGCTCGCGGCCTGGGACGGGGACACCATGGTCGCCTACGGGCAGCTGCGCGTCTCGGAGGGGCTCGCGGACCGGATGGCCAAGGCCTCGCTCTCCGGCGGCGTGCACCCCGAATGGCGCGGCGCCGGCCTCGGCCGCGCCGTCATGGACTGGATCGAGCCCCGCGCGGCCGAGCTGGCCGCGGACCGCTACCCGAGCCTGCCCCTCGTGTACTCCGTCTGGTGCGGCAAGCCGGACTCCTCGACCGTGCGGCTGGCTGCCGCCCGCGGCTACGGGCCGGCCCGATACTTCCAGGACATGCGCATACAGCTCGCGGGCTGGGCGCCCCCGTCACACGGCCTGGCGGCTCCCGCGCCGGCCGAGAGCGGCGCCGGGGACCACGCCGTCGTCCTCCCGCTCGGGCCCGAGCACGCCGAGGGTACGCGCCGGGCGCACAACGAGGCGTTCTCGGACCACTGGGGCGCCGTCGAGCGCGACGCCGCGCGGTGGGCCGACCAGCTCGCGGCGCGCAGCTTCCGGCCCGCGCTCAGCCGGGTCGCGCTCAGCCCCGACCCTTCGCTGGGCCCGGACGAGGCCGTGGACGCCTACGTGCTGTGCAACGAGTTCGTCCCTGGGGAGCTCTACGTCGCGCTCGTCGGGACCCGGCGCAGGGCGCGCGGGCGCGGGCTCGCGAGCCGACTCCTCGCCGACGTCCTTGTCGCCGCGCGGGAGGCCGGCTACCAGCTCGCGGACCTCGGGGTCGACTCGGAGAGCCCCACGGGCGCCGTCGGGCTGTACGAGCGGGTCGGCTTCCGAGCCCTCCGCACCACCGTCGTCTACGAGCGCCGCCCGTGACGGGCCCTGCCGACGCAGCGGCGGGCCGACCGCTCGCGCTCGTGACCGGCGTCGGGCGCCTCGCGGGGATCGGGGCGGGGATCGCGCGCGGTCTCGCCCGAGACGGCTGGGACCTCGCCCTCGCGTACTGGTCCCCCTACGACGAGCGCATGCCGTGGGGCGTCCGGCCGCACGACGTCGGGCTGCTCGCCGAGGAGCTGCGGGGCCTCGGGGCCGCGGTGCGCCCCCTCGAGGCCGACCTCGCCGACCCGGAGGTGCCCGCGCGGCTGCTCGCCGAGGCGGGGGCGGAGCGGCCGGTGCGGGCCCTCGTGCTGAGCCACGCCGAGTCCGTCGACTCCTCGATCCTCGACACGGGGCTCGAGTCCTTCGACCGGCACTTCGCGGTCAATGCGCGCGCCTCGTGGCTGCTCGTGAGGGCCTTCGCCGAGCAGTTCCCGCCCGAGTGGGCGGGGCTCGGGCGGATCGTGGCGTTGACCTCGGACCACACCGTGCACAACCTGCCCTACGGGGCGAGCAAGGGCGCGCTCGACAGGATCGTGCTCGCGGCCGCGCGCGAGCTGGGGCACCTCGGGATCGCGGCGAACGTGCTCAATCCGGGGCCGATCGACACGGGCTGGATGGACGACGCCGTGCGGGCGTCGGGCACGGCCCGCCAGCCCTGGGGGCGGCTCGGCCGGCCGGAGGACATCGCCGGCGTCGTCGGCTTCCTCCTGAGCGGGCCGGGCGGGTGGATCAACGGGCAGCTCATCAAGGCCGACGGCGGGTTCTCGGCGGGCTAGACTGCGCCGGACGCGCGAAGGCCCCGGCCGGCGCCGCGCGAGGACTGCGCGGACCGGGCGGGGCCTTCGGTTCGCCCGGAGTCCGTCAGTGGGCGGCGGGCGACGGCGCGGACTCCCCGGCCGGGGCGTGCTCGGGCACGCGGTTGCGCAGGAACGCCGCGAGCACGATCGCGACGGCTCCGGCGGCCGCGGCCACGAGGAACGCGGCCCGGAAGCCGGCCACCGCGGCGTCCTGCGCGGGCAGCTCCACGGCGGCGGCGTGGGTCGTCGCGGCCATGACGGCCACGAGGAGGGCGGTGCCCGCCGCGCCGGCGACCTGCTGGAGGGTGCTCAGGATCGCCGAGCCGTGGCTGTACAGGTGGCGCGGGAGCGGGTTGAGGCCGCTCGTGAACGTCGGCGTGAACAGCAGCGCGAGGCCCAGGGACATCGCGATGTGCAGGGCCAGGACGATCCACACGGGGCTGTCCGACCGCAGGAAGCTGAGTCCGACGAGCACCCCCGTGATGAGCGAGGTCCCCGTGAGCGTGAGCGGGAGCGGGCCGACCCGGTCGAACCACTTGCCCACCGTCGGCGCGAGCAGGCCCATGACGAGTCCGCCCGGCAGGAGCAGGAGCCCGGTCGAGAGCGTGTCGAGGCCGCGCAGCTGCTGGAGGTAGATGGGCAGGAGGATCACGACGCCGAACAGCGCCATCATGCCGACCATGAGCAGCGCCGTCGCGATCGTGTACATCGGGTAGGTGAAGGCCCGCAGGTCCAGCAGCGGCGAGCCCGAGCGCTGCAGCGCGAGCTGGCGCAGGACGAACGCGGCCAGGGCCACGCCGCCCACGGCGAGCGGGATGGCCGGGCCGAGGCCGCCCGTGGACTCGCCGCCGAGCTGGCTGAGCCCGTAGACGACGCCGCCGAACGCCGGCACGGTGAGGACGACGGAGAGCGCGTCGAGGCGCGGCCGCTCGCCCTCGGGGGCGCCGCGCAGCTTCGTCGCGCCGTACAGGAGCGCGGCGAGGGCGATGGGCAGGACCGTCAGGAACATGAACCGCCACGAGAGGAACTGCAGGATGATCCCGGATAGGGTCGGGCCGATGGCGGGCGCCACCGAGATCACGATGCTCACGGTGCCCATGACCTGGCCGCGGCGCGCGACCGGGATGAGGTGCAGGACGCTCGTCATGAGCAGGGGCATCATGATCGCCGTCCCCGAGGCCTGGACGATGCGCGCGAGCAGCAGGACGCCGAAGCCCGGCGCGAGGGCCGCGAGCAGCGTGCCGGCGCTGAACAGGCCCATGGCCAGGAGGTAGACGGCGCGGGTCGAGAGGCGCTGGAGGAGGAAGCCGGTGGTCGGGATGACCACGGACATCGTGAGCATGAAGGCCGTGGCGAGCCACTGGACCGTGGTCGCGTCGACGGCGAGCTCGGCCATGAGCCGCGGCAGGGCCACGTTCATGATCGTCTCGTTGAGGATCACGACGAACGCCGCGATGACGAGCACCGTGACGACCAGGCGGTTCTCGCGGCTGATCGGATGCTTCTCTGCCGCGGAGCCGGGGTGGCCGGCGCCCGCGGGCGATTCTTGGGATGCGGAGGGCAAGGGAGCTCCTGGGTGAAAGAGTTTCGGGGAGGCAACGTCTTGTGGGTGCAAACCGCCCGGATCCCGGGATGATTCCCGCCGGGACCGGAGACATCAGTCTCTCACTTTCCTCGGCAGCGCGGGCACAGCCCGGCGCCTCCTGCGGACTCATGCTGTCCGCAGGTCCCTCCTCCGGTACGCCGCGAACGCGGCAGCGACCAGCACCCCAGCGATCGCGAGGACGACGGCGACGGGCGCCCAGTCGGCGTCGTCCGCCGTGATCCGGGGAACCACGTGGAACGGGCTCGTGTCCATGAGCCACTCCGGCGCCTTGAGCACCGGCCCGAAGAGCGTCAGGACGATCCAGTACACGAGCGCGAGCCACGCGATCCAGCGCAGCGCGGGCGCGGCGCCGACGAGCGCGAGCGCGAGGGCCGCGGCGAGCCACACGGCCGGCGCGTGGGCGAGGGTCTGGAGGAACACGAGCCACGCCTCGGTCCGGGTCCCGGTCGCGACCGCCGTCGTGCCCAGGACGGCGCCGCTCATTGCGACGGCGACGGTCGGGGCGCCGAGGGCGACGGCAGCCGTCGGGCCGAGGTACCGCGTGCGGGCCAGGGACGCCGAGAGGACCCACTCGGCCCGGCCCTCGTCCTCCTCGGCGGCGAAGCGCAGGGCCAGCTGGACTCCGAAGACGGCCGCGACGATCGCCATGATGAACGTGAGCATCTTGACGAAGGCGAACACGAGGTCCTCCTCGGTCGCTGCCCGGGCGGCGAGGATCTGCTGGACGAAGGGGTTCTCGGAGAAGAAGCCGGACATCGTGCCCGCGACGAGGCCGTAGACGAGCCCCAGGAGCGCGGACGTCAGCAGCCATGATGCGATGGGGCCGCGGCTGAGCCGCACCGTATGCCGCGAGATGCCCGCCGTGCTCCGCTCCGGGCCGGTGCCCTGCTGGATCAGCCCGGCGCCGAAGTCCCGCCTGCCCGCGAGCCACCCGCCGAGGACGGCCGCCGCGATCCCGAAGGCGACGAGCAGGGCGAACGGGCCCGGGTTGTTCTCCGAGACGGGGCGGATGAGCTCCGCCCAGCCCATCGGGTTGGTCCACAGGAGCCAGTCGGCGTCCTCGAGCGTGTCCCCGAGCCCGCGCAGCACGTAGCTCGCCACGAGGACGGCGGCGGCGAGCGAGTTCGCCGTGCGGGCATACGAGCCGATCTGGGCCGTGACTGCCGCGATCCCCGCGAATGCGATGCCCATCCCGCCCAGCAACCCGCCCAGGGCCAGGGCATCCTCTCCAGCGGCGCCCGCGGCGGTGAGCGTCCCGGCGAGGAGCGCGGCGACCGCCGCCGAGGCCGCCCACGCGAGCAGGACGCCCGAGGCCAGGCGCGCGTGCTGGCCCACCGCGCCGGAGTCGACGAGCTCGGCCTGGCCCGAGTCCTCGGAGGCGCGTGCGTGGCGGGTGACGGTGAAGACGGCCATGAGGGCGGTGAAGAACATGCCGAAGACCTGGATGCGCCACGTCGTGAAGCCGGCCGCCGTGTCGAGGTTCGTCGCGTGGCCGAACAGGAGGGTGAACGCCGGGTTGGTCTGCATGCTCACCTCGAGGACCAGCGCGTCCCGCGGCGTCGGGAAGAGCGAGTCGTAGGCCGAGAAGGACGCGAGCGGGAATGCCGAGATGATCACGACCCACGGCAGGAGCTTCCACACGTCCAGGCGCAGGGCGAAGCGGGTGAGGCGGCCGGTGCCGGCGAGCTGGCTCACGGCTTGCCCCCGTCCTGGGGCAGTTCCTCCTCGGGGGCAGTGCCGCGGTGGCGCGGACGACGGCGGGGCTGCCGGCCGGCGTCGCCCGTCGCCGCCCGCGCGGGCTCGCCGGCGTCGCGCTCCGCCATCTCGGGCGACGGCGGGATCCGCTCGCCGTAGTGCTGGAGGAAGAGGTCCTCGAGGCTCGGCGGGGTCACCGTCAGCGCAGTGACGCCGTGCGCGACGAGGGTGTTCATGGCGGTGCCTAGGCTCTCGGCGTCCACGGTGAAGCGGACGCGGTGGTCCTCGATGCTGAGGTCGTGGACGCCGGGCACCGAGGTGAGCCGGTCGGTGCCGCCGCGCAGGGTCGCGGCGACGCTCGTGCGGGCGTGGCTGCGCATCTGCTCGAGCGTGCCCGTCTCGACGACCTTGCCCTGGCGGATGATGCTGATCCGGTCCGCGAGGGCCTCGACCTCGGCGAGGATGTGGCTAGAGAGCAGCACGCTGCGGCCCGCGGCCTTCTCGCGGCGGATCTCCTCGCGGAACAGGGCCTCCATGAGGGGGTCGAGGCCAGCGGTGGGCTCGTCGAGGATGAGCAGCTCGGCGCGGGAGGACAGCGCGGCGACGATCGCGACCTTCTGCCGGTTGCCCTTCGAGTAGGTGCGGCCGCGCTTGGAGGGGTCGAGTTCGAAGGTGTCGATGAGCTCGGCCCGGCGGGCCTCGTCGAGGCCGCCGCGGAGCCGGCCCATGAGGTCGATCGCCTGCCCGCCCGTGAGCTGGGGCCACAGGCTCACGTCGCCGGGGACGTACGCCACGCGCCGGTGGAGGGCGACGACGTCGCGCCACGGGTCCCCGCCCAGCAACTCGACTCGGCCCGAGTCCGCGCGCAGGAGGCCGAGGAGGATGCGCAGCGTCGTGGACTTCCCCGCGCCGTTCGGGCCGAGCAGGCCGAGCACCTCGCCCTCGCGCACTTCGAGGTCGAGGCCGTCGAGGGCCCGGACGCGACCGAAGGTTTTGACGAGACCGGTGATGCTCACGGCGCTCATGGTGCGATCGTAGGCCCGGGTGGGCCCCGCGGCGAGGGGCGGGGGCTCCTCATGCCGGTGCTGTGCCCCCTCGCTGCGCGGGGTGCGGGCGCCCCGGCGACACGCCCGGAGGCGCGCGACACGCCGTCGGCTCATGTGACGGCGACCAAGTCCGCGGGCGGGAACGCGCGCGAGGGCGCGGGGAGGCTTGGCTTGGGTGAACATTGGGGGAATGGGCGGCAACCGCGAGTTGCTAGACTCGTACAGCTCAGCCCCCGAGGGCCGAGCCACCCCCAGACCAGTCCGGATCGGACGCGACTTCTCGCGCCCGCAGCCGGCCCGCGCCCGCCCGAGACGAGGAGACCCCCGCCCTCATGACCGCCCTGGCCGAGCCCGACTACTACGACGACTTCGACTACCGCTCCGAACTCGACGCCAAGTACGAGGAGGGGTTCGGCTACAGCCCGCAGGTCGACGACGACGAGGACGACGACTTCGACGACCTCTTCGACAACCTCTTCGACGATGAGGACGACGACGACCTCGATGAGCCGGTGCGGCCCAAGCCGGAGCCCAAGCGGGGCACTGCCAAGGCCACGATGGCGAAGACAGCGGCCACGTCCAAGGCCGCCGCTCCGGCCAAGGCCCCCGCGAAGAAGTCCACGAGCCGCGCCGGGGCGGCCTCCGAAGTGATCGTGACGACCGTGGCCGAGCGGCGCGCGGGCCTGGCCGCGCGGGAGGAGGCCGAGGCGCCGGCTCCCGTGTCCGTCGGGGGGACCGTTTCTGTGCAGGCGGCTCCCGTCGCTGCGGCGGCTCCGGCTGCCGAGGCCTCCTCCGCCGAGCCCTCGCCCGCCGTCGCGGCTCCGGCCGTCGAGGACCCTGCGCCGTCCACGGGATCCGCGCCCGGCGCCCCGGTGGCCGACACGCTTGTCGTCGAGGCCCGCGCCGCCGCGGAGCGAGCCAGGAGCGCGGCCGACGCCGCCGCCGCCGCCGCGAAGGCCGCTGTCACCGCCGCCGTGGCCAAGGCCGCCGCGGCCAAGGCTGCTGCCGCCGAGGCGTCGGCTGCAGAGCAGGCCGCACAGAAGGCGCTCGCCGCGTCCTCGGCCGCCGAGCAGGCGGCCCTCCGGGCGGCCGCGGAGCTGGAGCTTGTGCTGTCCGCTGTTCCGGCGGCCTCGGCACAGGCCGTCCCAGCCGTGGTGGAGGCCCCCGTTTCTGCCGTGGAGGCCCCCATCTCGGCTGTGGAGGACCCCATCTCGGGGGACGAGGCCCCCACTTCGGAGGCACAGGCCCCCACTTCGGAGGCACAGGCCGACATTTCGGTGGCGGAGGCCCCCATCTCGGTGGCGGAGGCCCCCATTTCGGCGGATCCCAACTTTGCCCCGAACATCGCCCCCGTGAACCAGCACGTCGAGTTCCTGCGCAAGCTGCGCCCCGGCTTCGAGGTCCCCTACGTGGACCCGATGCACTCCGTGGACGAGTGCCGGATCGTGAGCCTCTTCTCCAACACGGGCGAGGCCAACCCGCGGGGCTACGTGTGGGCCGGCGACGACGCAGCCTCGACGCGTCTGCTGGGCCTGCAGTACCAGCTCGGCCTGCGTCCCGAGTGGATCATGCCGTGGAACGTGCACCCCTGGTACACCCCGGGCGAGGCCAACGGGAAGCTGACCCCCGAGCAGGTCAACGCGGGCCTCAAGCCGCTCCTCGCGTTCCTCAAGCTCGTCCCGCGCGCCTCGGCCATCGTCGCCCACGGCACCGAGGCGAACCGCCTCGCGCAGATGCTGCTCAAGACGGACAACCCGCTCATCTGGCGCCGCGGCCTCAAGGTCTACAAGGCACGCGCCCTCCACGGCCGGGCGTTCGCCGGCTCGAAGGAGCGCCAGACGGAGTGGCTCATCGACATGGGCCGCGCCTACGCGGACGCCATGGCGCGGGCGGGCCTGC
The DNA here is from genome assembly GCF_056780155.1 of Sinomonas sp. T428B. NCBI lineage: Bacteria > Bacillati > Actinomycetota > Actinomycetes > Micrococcales > Micrococcaceae > Sinomonas > Sinomonas sp. T428B. The sequence continues at coordinate 29,681 of NZ_JBRAZR010000001.1, forward strand.
AGACCGGCCGATAGGAAGAATCCCCTCGTGGGCATATGCCCCCGAGGGAAACCAGGCGCAGACAAGAAAGACGGCGGTCGCTCTCGCGGCCGCCGTCGTGTGTCTGGCGTGGCAGTGCTGGTGTCCTGTGGCTACTTGCTCGAGCGCGGCTTGCGCAGGTGCGCGACAGGATCGGTGTCGAAGGCTCCTGCCTTCTTGGCCTTCTTGGCGGCGCGCTGCTCCTTGATCGTCTTCGACGGCTTCTTGTGCTGCTCGGGTTGATGGGGCTGCTTGTCGGGCATGCTGAACTCCTTTGGCCATCCCTCATGGGGTCACCCCCCATCCCCTGACGATACGCCGGTAGGATGCTGGGCACCATGGCCGCTTCCCACGCACCCGCCTCGACGACCGCATCAGCCGTCCGGATCGACTCCTGGCTCTGGGCCGTGCGGGCCTTCAAGACCCGCTCGGCCGCGACCGCCGCATGCCGCGCGGGGCATGTGAGGCTCAACGGCAACCCGGTCAAGGCCTCCCAGACGGTCGTCCCGGGGGACACGATCCGCCTCCGCCAGAGCGGCTTCGAGCGGATCCTCGAGGTACACGTGCTCATCGTCAAGCGCGTCGGCGCCGAGGCGGCGTCGCGGTGCTACACCGACCACACGCCGGAGCGCCCGCCGGCGCCGTTCCTCGGCCTGCCCCAGCGCGACCGGGGCACCGGACGGCCCACGAAGAAGGACCGCCGGGACATGGAGAGGCTGCGCGGCCACGGAGACGCCCCATGACAGCACAGCGTCACCTCCATGCAAGGATCGAGGAATGACCGAGAACTCCCGCAGCATCGCCGGTAGGCACGTCGGGCCCGTGGGCTTCGGCTGGATGAACCTCAACCAGGCGTACGGACCGCTCCCCTCCCGCGAGGACGCCGCCAAGCTCCTCCTCCACGCCCTCGACGCCGGCGTGACCCACTTCGACACCGCCACGATCTACGGCGCGACGGCCAATGAGACGCTCCTCGGCGAGACCCTCTCGTCCCGCCGCGGCGAGTTCTTCCTCGCCTCGAAGGGCGGGATGTATTCCCGCGACGGCAAGCGCGTCATCGACGGCCGGCCCGAGGCGATCCGCGCCCATGTCGACGCCTCGCTCGAGCGCCTCCGCACCGAGCGGATCGACCTCTACTACCTGCACCGCTGGGACAGGACCGTCCCGATCGAGGAGAGCGTCGGCGCGCTCGGCGAGCTCGAGCGCGAGGGCAAGATCGGCGCCGTCGGCCTCTCCGAGATCAGCGCCGAGACGCTGCGCCGCGCCCACGCCGAGCACCCCGTCGCGGCGCTGCAGAGCGAGTACTCCCCCTGGACCCGCAACCCCGAGCTCGGCACGCTCGAGGCCTGCCGCGAGCTCGGTATCGCGTTCGTCGCCTTCAGCCCCGTGGGCCGCGGCGCATTCGGCGGCGTGCTCCGCGACCCGGGCACGCTGCCCGACTGGGACCTGCGCCGCTCCCTGCCCCGCTTCGACGCCGACCACTGGCCCGAGAACCTCGCCCTCCTCGACCGGTTCGGCGCCCTCGCGGCCGACGCCGGGTGCTCCCCAGCGCAGCTTGCGATCGCCTGGGTCCTCTCCCGCGGCGATCACGTCATCGCCCTGCCGGGCACGCGCAGCGCAGCGCACCTCGACGAGGACCTTGCGGCCGGTTCGCTCGAGCTGCCTGAGGACGTGTTCGCCCGGGTCGACGAGCTCGTCAACGAGGGCACCGTCTCCGGCCCGCGGTACGCCCCTGCGGCCCAGGCCGACGTCGACACGGAGGAGTTCGCGCCCCTCGGGTGAACCTCCGGGAGGAGGGGGCTACGGCGTCGCGCGGAAGGAGTGCGCGGCGCCGTGGTGCACGAACTGGTCTCCGGTGCCCGAGTCCAGGACGATCGAGCCGGACGTCGAAGCGTCCAGCACCACCGTCTTGACCGGGACAGACGCCCGCGTGTGGTTGGTGGCGATGAAGTTCCCGCTGCCGGAGGCGACGAGCACCATGGTGGGCGTCGCCCCGGACGGGGCCACCTGCGCGGAGGGGACGTCGTAGCTGAGGTGGTTGCCCGTGATCGTGTTGCCGCTGCCGCGCACGTGCACGAGTCCGAAGAGGTCGTCGCGCCCGTTGCCGTACGGCTGCATGGGTCCCCAGGGCTCGGGCTGGCGCACGAGGTGGTTGCCCTGGACGAGGTTCTCGTCGCACGCGCCCTCGAACACGATCAGGCCCGGGTAGAAACCGTGCAGCCGGTTCGCCGTGACTGTGGAGCGCGAGCAGTTCTTGAGCTGGACGAGGCTCTTGCCGCGCGGGAAGACGTTGTTGGCCGCGACGAGCAGGCCCGCGTGCCCCTCGGCGAAGAGGCTGAAGCCCACATAGCCGGCCCCGAGGTGGTTGTCCGTGACGGCGGAGGCCTGGCCCGAGCCGACGAGCTCGATGCAGCTGCCGCACTCGGCGAGGAAGTTCCCGCTGACCCGCAGGGCGTCGGCGTCGCGCACCACGAGTCCGTGCTCGAGGTACACCATGCCCATGCCCTCGATGCGCAGTGCGTCGTTGGCCGTGTCCACGAGGATGCCGGTCTTGCCGTTGAGGTACGAGTTCTGATGCGGGACGAAGGAGACGCCGTCGAGGCAGAAGTTCTCGAACGTGACCGAGCTCAGCCGCGGGTCGCCGCCGCGGGCGACGCGGAATGCCTCCGCGTGGCCGTCCGTGTTCTCGACCCGGATGCGGCTCCCGCCCGGGTTGACCTCGTGCCACGAGGAGGTGTTCCCAGCGTTGTAGCGGATGCTCGACGATGTGAAGCCGTGGCCCGAGCCGCGGATGGTCAGGTAGCTGACGTCCACGGTGACGCGGGTCTTGAGCGAGTAGTCCCCGGGCGGGATGTAGATGACCGCGCCCGGCTTCGAGGCCTGGCTGGTCTGCTGGCCCTTGACGTCCGCGATGATGCTGTTGATCACCGCGCCGATATCGTAGGCGGCGGTCAGTCCCGGGTTGCCGGGAACGGTCCAGGTCGTCACGTCATAGACGGTTGCCATGGATTGCCGCCTCAGAGCATGCCGACGATGCGGGCGTAGCCATCCGGCCGGGGGCCGGGCGGGGAGGGCGGCTGTAGCACGAGGGCGGGCGGTGCGGCATGGGCGAGGCGGCCTCTACCCAGAGTGGCCACCGCGGCGAGGGCTGCGGCGCCACCGAGCCGGAGCGCGGTGCGGCGGGAGTGCCCGGGCGGGACGCCGAGGGACGACGGCGTGGAGGTCGGTCGGTAGGGGTCGAGACGCAGCATGGACTCACTCCTCTTTGAGCAGGGGATGGGCTGGGACAGCTGAGCACGTGGCTGGAGCCAAACGGTGCCAAAACGATTCTTCAGGGCCCAGTGGTCAGCACGATAGGGCCATGCAGCGGGTGTCTGCAAGGGTCAGAAGAGGGTGAATTCTGCTCCTGCCGTCCCCCGGATTTCCGCCTGCCAAAATGATTTTTCACCCGACCTCTTGACCGCATGCCGCGGCAGGCCCTACCTTCGTGCCAAGTCGTTTTAGCAGAACGATTTGTCACCCGGCCGAATCGGGATCGAGGCCCCGCAGCCGGCTGGCAGCGACTTCCACCCCCCAACCCCCGCATCTCGCACCCGCTACCCCTTCCGAATGGAGCAGACAGTGCTGTCCTCACACCGCGCCCTGAAGCGCACCCTGCTGGCCGGTGCCGCCGTCACCGCCATCGCCCTCACCTCGTGCGGTGTGGGCGGCCCCACCTCTGATCCGAACAGCAAGTCCGTCACAGTCCTCGTCGAGGCCGGCGGCCACGCCGAGCTCACCCCGATCGCCGAGCAGTGCGAGAAGGACACGGGCATCAAGACCACGTTCGTCGAGCTGCCGTACGAGGGTCTCTTCAACCGCCTCACGAGCGAGTTCTCCTCGGGCCAGGTCTCCTTCGACGTCGCCGCCGTGGACTCCGTCTGGCTGCCGAACGTCAAGGACGCCGTCCAGCCGATCGACGACCTGTTCACCGACGAGGCGAAGAAGGACATCTTCCCGGCGCTCGTGGCAGAGGCGAAGCCGGACGGGCACTTCGTCGGCATGCCCGTGTGGACCAACGCGGAGGTGCTCTTCTACCGCAAGGACCTCTTCGAGGACCCGGCCAACAAGGCCGCCTTCAAGGACCGCTACGGCTACGACCTCGCCGCGCCGACTACGTGGAAGCAGTACCAGGACGCCGCGGAGTTCTTCACGAAGGACGGTATGTTCGGCACGGACGTCAAGGGCGGCGTCGAGACCGAGTGGCTCGCCCACGTGCTCCAGGCGGGCTCGCCCGGCGTCGTCCTCGACAAGGACGGGAAGGTCATCATCGACAACGAGGCCCACCGCAAGGCCCTCGACTTCTACGTGAGCCTGGCGAAGTCCGCGCCGTCGGGCGCCGCGCAGGTCGACTGGGCCGCCGCGCAGAACCTCTTCTACCAGGGCAAGACGGCCATGACCCGCTTCTGGGCCCACGCCTACCGGCAGATCCCGGCAGACTCGCCCGTGGCCGGCAAGGTCGGCGTCGCCCCCATGATCGGCGGCGAGGCCGGCGTCGCGGGCATCCCCGGCCCCTGGTACCTCTCGGTGCCCAAGGCCACGAAGAACGCCGAGAACGCCAAGGCCTTCGTCAAGTGCGCCTTCGACCACAACGACCTCGCGATCGGCTCCAAGCTGGGCCTGGCCGCCCGCGTCTCGGCCTACGAGAAGTTCCAGGACCAGGCCGGCTACGAGAGCTTCGGCCCGCTCGTCGAGACGCTCAGCGCCCGCGCCACCGCCACACGCCCTGCGACCGACAAGTGGCAGCAGATCGTGGACACCGTCCTCGTCCCGATGCTCCAGAAGGCCGTGGCCGGCGGAGACTCCGCGACGCTCCTCGCCGAGGCCAAGGCCAAGGTCGAAGGCATCGTCAACCCCTAGCCCCGGGGCCGGTGCGGGGGTCGATCCCCCGCACCGGCGCCGGTCCCCAGCGAAGGACCACCCATGCGCCTCACCGACCGCCGCTTCGCGCTGCTCCTCATGGCACCCGCCGCGGCCTTCCTCGCCCTCTTCGTCGCCTACCCGCTCGTGCGGCTCGTCTACGACAGCTTCTTCAGCATCTCCCCCGTGGCCGGCGGGCCGCGGGAGTTCGTGGGCCTGGCCAACTACGCCGCGGCCTTCGCCTCCGAGGCGTTCACGGGCGCCAGTTGGCGGACCCTTGTCTACACCCTCGTGGTCGTCACCGCGGAGTTCGCGCTCGGCCTGGCCATGGCCCTCGTCTTCGCCGCCCTCGGGAACCGGGCGCAGGTGTTCCGCACGGTCTTCCTGTACCCGCTCATGATCGCCCCGATCGTGGCCGGCCTGCTGTGGAAGTTCCTCATGATCGACAACTTCGGCCTCCTCGGGGCGCTCCTGGCCCAGGCCGGGATCCTCTCGGACCCCAACCAGATCGGGTGGCTCTCCGACCCCGGGATCGTGCTCTACTCAGTCGCCATCCCGGACGTGTGGCTCACGACGTCGTTCATGTGCCTCGTGCTCTTCGCCGGCCTCCAGAACGTCCCCGCCGAGCTGCTCGAGGCCGCGAGGCTCGACGGCGCGCGGCCCGCCGCGCTGCTCTTCCGCATCATCCTGCCGCTCCTGCGCCCGGTCATCGCGGTGGCCCTCGTGGTCCGCGGGATCGACGCCGCGAGGGCGTTCGACACGATCCTCATCCAGACCAACGGCGGCCCGCAGTCGGCCTCGGAGACCATGAGCCTCCTCGTCTACCGCACCATGGTCCGCTTCGGCGACCCGGGCCTCGCGAGCGCCATGGGCACCGTCTACCTGATCGCCATGCTCGCCGTCGCCGTCGTCGCCCTCGCCACGATCTGGCGGCCCGGAAAGGACACCTGATGACCCTCGCCCCCAGCCTGCGCCGCACCGAGGCGGGCCAGACGCGCAAGGCCGCGGCCGGCGTCGTCCGCAGGGCCAGCCGCACCGCCGAGGCGGGCGGGCTGGAGGCCCGCCGCCGCGGCACCCGGGCCATCCTGTGGACCGCCCTCGCCGCGGCGCTCGTCCTCTACGGCTTCCCGTTCCTCTACCTCATCCTGACCTCGTTCAAGACCCCGAGCGAGACGATCGCCGTCCCGCCCACCCTCCTGCCCACGACGTGGACGCTCGAGAACTACGCGGGCGCCCTGGGCCGGCCCGGCGTGCTGGCCTCGTTCGTGAACAGCCTGCAGACCGCCGTCGTGAGCACGCTCCTCTCCCTCGTGCTCGCCGTCCCGGCCGCCTACGCGGTCACGCGGTTCAAGACGCCGGCGGGCTCGGTGTTCGTGCTCGCCTCCCTCGTCACGCGCATGGTGCCGCCGGTCGCCGTCGGCCTCCCGCTCGCCTCGATGCTCGGCTCGGTGGGCCTCGCGGACACCCCGATCGGGCTCGCGATCGCCCACACGACTGTCTCGCTGCCCCTGTCGATCTGGCTCATGTGCAGCTTCCTCGACGCCGTGCCGCGGGACCTCGAGGAGGCCGCCCTCGTGGACGGCTGCAGCCGGCTCGGGGCGCTGTGGAAGGTCGTCATCCCGGTCGTCTCGGGCGGGGTCTCCGTCACCGCGATCTTCGCGTTCCTCGCTTCGTGGAACGAGTTCCTCTTCGCGCTCCTGCTCACCGCGGTGCGCTCCCAGACCACCCCCGTGGTCATCGCCAACTTCCAGACCCAGTTCGGGCTGGACTGGGGCCCCATGACGGCGCTCGCCGCCGTCTACTCGATCCCCGTCGTCCTGCTCACCCTGTTCCTGCAGCGCAGGATCGTCGCGGGCATGACGCTCGGCGCGGTCAAGGGCTGAGGCTCCCGTGCGACAGCCATCGACAGGAACAGAAAGGAACACCGTGAAGACCGTGGGCATCCGGGACGTGGCGAAGCTGGCGGGCGTCTCCGTCACGACCGTCTCGCACGTGCTGAACGAGACGCCGCATACCCGCGTCGCGGAAGAGACCAAGAACCGCGTGCGGGAGGCGGCGCAGCGCCTGGGCTACGGCCCGAACCGCGTGGCCCAGGCCCTGCGGACCCGCAGGTCCGGGCTCGTCGGCCTGCTCAGCGAGGAGATCGCCACCACGCCCCATGCGGGCCGGATCATCCTCGGCGCCCAGGAGGCGGCCCGCGCCCACGGCCTGACCCTCGTGATCGTCAGCGCAGAGCGCGGGAACAACGCCGAAGCCCACCGGGCCGACGTGCAGGCGCTCATCGACCGGCAGGTCGACGCCATCCTGTACGCCACGATGTACCACCGGAAGATCTCCCTCCCGGCGAACCTCTCCGGGCTGCCCGCCGTCCTCATCGACGCGACCGACGGCACGGGCACACTCCCCTCCGTCATTCCCGACGAGGTCGGCGGGGCCGTCGCCGCGGTCCGGCACCTGGCCGAGGCAGGCCACCGCCGCATCGCCTTCCTGAACAACAGCGACGACGTCCCCGCGACCCACGGCCGCCTGGCCGGCTACCGGCAGGTCCTGGCCGAACACGGCATCCCGTACGAGGAGAAGCTCGTGGGGGAAGCGGTCTCGGAACCCGCGGAGGGCTACGAGCTCGCCAAGGAGATCCTCGCCCGCTCCCAGCCGACAGCGCTGTTCTGCTACAACGACCGGATGGCCATGGGCGCCTACCGGGCAGCCCGCGAGCTCGGCCTGAGCATCCCCGAGGACCTCTCGATCGTCGGCTTCGACAACCAGGAGATCATCGCCGCGAACCTCTTCCCCGCCCTGACCACCGTCGCCCTGCCTCACTACGAGATGGGGGCCTGGGCGCTCGAGACCGCCGCAGAGATGCTCTCCGAGGGAAGCGACCGGCCCGCCGGACCCTTCGAGCCCCTCCTGCTGCCGTGCCCGCTCGTGCCCCGCGACTCAGTCGCCCCTCCCCGTCAGGGCTGAGAAGCCCCCGACACCCCCTCCACGGAAGAGACGACATGCCACAGCATTCCGCGATTGACGAAAGCCCCGTCGCCCTGGACCCCAGCAGCGGGACGGGACACCAGCTCTCGCGCCCTGCCCTCCACTTCACCTCGCCCTCGGGCTGGATCAACGATCCCCTGGGGCTGACGTTCCACGGCGGCACTTACCACCTCTTCTACCAGCACGTCCCGGGAGCCTCCGGCTGGGCTCCGCAGTGCCGGTGGGGCCACGCCACCTCCGACGACCTCCTGACGTGGACGACCGGGCCCGTTGCCCTCGAACCCGGAGAGGGCGACGGCGGCTGCTGGTCCGGCAGCATCGCCACCGGACCCGACGGCGCAGCCACCCTGTTCTACACCTCCGTCGACGACGACGCCTTCGAGATCGGCAGGGCCCGCATCGCGTGGCCGGCCCCGGGCAGCGACACCACGTGGGCGGGCTGGGTGAAGGGCCCCGTCGTCGCCGAGCTCCCCGACGGCGAGGAGTCGGTGGCGTTCCGGGACCCCCTGGTCTTCCACGACGGCACCTGCTGGCGCATGGTCATCGGCTCCGGCCGCCCCGACGGGACCGCGCTCGCCTACACCTGGACCTCCGACAACCTCTCCGCGTGGCGCTACGACGGCGTGTTCGCCTCGCGCCACTCGAGCGAGACCGAAGGCGTGTGGACCGGCTCCGTGTGGGAGTGCCCCCAGGTTGTCCGCGTCGGTGAGAAGTGGGCGCTGCTCGTCTCCGTCTGGGAGCCGGTGCGCCCGCACTACGAGGCCTACGCCCTCGGCGACATCGTCGAGGGGCGCTTCGTCGCCGAGACGCCCTGGCGGCGGCTCACCTACGGCCCCTCCTACTACGCGGGGGCGGTCTACCGCGACAAGGAGGGCACTCCGGGGATGGTCTACTGGCTCCGCCAAGTCTCCGATCCGGAGGCAGGCTGGGCCGGAGCGCACAGCCTCCCGCACAGGCTCGCGCTCGTCGGGGACCGGCTCGAGGTCCGGCTCCCGCTGGGCCTGGAGGGGCGCCGGGGCTTGGGCCGCTCGCTCGCCGAGCTCCGGGAGCGCGGGATGCCGGTGGGCGGTGCCTTCGATGTCGAATGGCAGCAGGGGGGAAGCCTCTCCCTCGACGAGGGGATCCGGAACGTGTTCCGGCTCGAGCGAACCGGAGGGCCCGAGGGGGGCACCCTGACGGCGACCGCCGACATGGGGCAATGGTCGGTGCCGTGCAGCGGCGCGGTGAGAGTCGTCGTCGACGGTCCCATCGTCGAGATCATCGGCTCCTTCGGCGCCCTGGCGTTCCCGGCCCCCAGGGAGGGCGGCGCCACGCTCTCGTCCCGCGATGCCGCGGGCACGGCCTACCCGCTCGGCTGAACTCCGCCACGAAGGGGAAGAACCCATGTCAAGCAACAACTACTACGACGTCACGACGTGGCCCGTCGGCAATCCAGCTGAGGACGTCGGCGAAGTCATCAACAGCATCATCGCCGACATCAAGGACCGGCAGACGGACACCGATGCGAACGACGGAGGGAAGCCCGGCGCGGTGATCTACCTTCCGCCCGGGGACTACCACCTGCGGACGCAGGTGCTGATCGACGTCAGCTTCCTCAAGATCCAGGGCTCGGGACACGGCTTTACCTCGTCGAGCATCCGGTTCAACGTCCCCGAAGAGGAATGGCCCGACCTGCATGAGCTGTGGCCAGGGGGCAGCCGCATTATCGTCGACATTCCCTTCGGCGGAGACGGGGATGAATCCAAGGGAGCCGCCTTCTACATTGAGCGAAGCGGGAGCCCGCGGATCAGCTCGGTGGAGTTCTCCAATTTCTGCATCGACGGGCTGCACTTCGATGCGGATGGCTCGGGAATGCATCCCGAGAACACCTACGTCAACGGCAAGACCGGCATCTATGTGGCGAGCGCCAATGACTCGTTCCGCATCAGCGGCATGGGATTCGTCTACCTTGAGCATGCCCTCACCATCTACAACGCCGACGCGCTGTCCATTCACGACAACTTCATCGCCGAATGCGGAAGCTGCATCGAGTTGCGCGGGTGGGGACAGGCGTCAAAGATCACCGACAACCTGGTCGGGGCAGGCTTCAAAGGCCACTCGATCTACGCGGAGAACCATGGCGGGCTCCTGATCACGGCGAACAACGTCTTCCCCCGTGGTGCGAGCAGCGTCCATTTCGAGGGCGTCAGGCGTTCAAGCGTCACCAACAACCGCCTGCACTCGTTCTATCCCGGAATGCTCATTCTCGCCGGGGACAGTTCGGAAAACCTCGTGGCCACGAACCACTTCCTCCGCGACCATGAGCCCTGGACCCCCTTCGTTGGAATCGACAACGGAGTGGACGACCTCCACGGACTCCTCCGGGTCAGCGGCAGCAACAACTCCGTCGTCGGCAACCACTTCTCCCACGTCATCGACTCGCAGAGCATCCGGCCGAGCGGGGCGACGCCGGTCATCATCCGGCTGACGGCGGGGATGGGAAACTTCGTCTCCAGCAACCACGTGGTGGCGATGGACGTGCACGCCACGTCCAGTGACTCGTGCTTCTCGGCTCAGGTGGACGCTCTGTTGACGACCGAGGCTTCAGACGGCCTCGCCGTGACGGCCGTCTTGGTTGAGTCCGAATCAGCCCGGAACACGATCCTTGACTCCGGAACGGAGGCCCAGATCGTCGCCGACAGGGCAGTCAACGCCGTGAGGGCCACGCCCACGGTCGGCTCCTAACCCGCCTGGAACCGCAGGATCCGCTCCATCGCCGCCTCGACGGCGTCGTGCCCCGCGGCGAAGCTGAGCCGGACCGCGCGGCCGCCGTGGACGGCGTCGAAATCCGTGCCCGGCACGAGGGCTACGCCCTCCGCCTCGAGCAGCGCGCGGCAGTACTCGCGCGAGTCCCCGAAACGAGCGAGCCGATCGCCGAGCTCTGCGTAGAGGTAGAACGCGCCGTCGGCCGGGGCGGCCGGGCCCCAGCCGAGCGCGCCGAGCCCGTCGAGGAGCGTCCGGCGGGTCCGGGCGTAGCCGGCCACCCAGCCGTCGGCCTGCTCGTACGCGGCGGGGGAGAAGGCCTCGACGGCCGCGTGCTGCGAGGGCGTGGGCGGGCACAGGGCCACGTTGCCGGCCAGGGCGTCGACCGCGCCGACGAGCTCCTCCGGCAGGAGCATCCAGCCGAGCCGCCAGCCAGTCATGCCCCAGTACTTCGAGAAGCTCGAGACCACGATGGCCTCCGGATCGAGCTCCCACGCGCACACGCCGCGCGGGCTCTGCTCGCCGGCGGCCGGGTCGGGGTAGGTGATGCCGTGGTAGATCTCGTCGCTCACGAGCCGCGCGCCGTTCGCCGCGCACCAGTCCACGAGCGCGGTGAGCTCGGGGCGGCTCACCATCGTCCCCGTCGGGTTGGCGGGGGAGGCGAGGACGACGCCGGCGAGCGGCCCGTGCGCGGACGCTGCGGCGTCGAGCAGGACGGGCGTGGGCTGGTACCGGGTCTCGGGCCCGCAGTCGACGTCGACGACCTCGCAGCCGAGCGCAGCGAGGATGTTCCGGTAGGCGGGGTAGCCAGGGCGGGCGAGCGCGACGCGGTCCCCGGCCTCGAAGGCGGCCAGGAAGGCGAGGACGAACGCCCCGGAGGAGCCGGTCGTGACGGCGACCTGGGCCGGGTCGACGTCGAGCCCGTACCAGCGCCGGTAGTGGCCGGCGATCGCCGCGCGCAGCGAGGCCATGCCGAGCGCGGGCGTGTAGGTCAGGGCCCGCCCCGAGCCGTGGACCTCGGCCGCCCGCGCGGACACGGCGTCGGGCGCGCCCGCGGAGGGCTCGCCCGCGCACAGGCTCACGACGTCCCTGCCCGCGGCCCGCAGCGCATCGACCCGCGCGAGGATGTCCATGACCGCGAACGGCGGGACCTGGGAGCGGGACGAGGCGGCGAGGCGGTGTCTCATGCGCTCCAGACTAGGCGAGGCCCGCGCGGGTAGCGTGGGTCCATGGACATGCTGCCCGTTGCCCTCGTGACCGGCGCCTCGAGCGGGATCGGCGCCGAGACGGCCAGGGCCCTCGCCCGCGCGGGCTACACGGTCTACGGCGCCGCGCGGCGGCTGGACCGCCTCGAGCCGCTCGCGGACGACGGCGTGCGCCCCCTCGCGCTCGACCTCACCGACGACTCCTCACTCACCGCCGGCGTCGAGCGCATCCTCGGCGACACGGGTCGGGTCGACGTCCTGGTCAACAACGCCGGCTACGGCTCCTACGGCCCGCTCGAGGACGTGCCGCTCGAGGAGGCGCGGCGGCTCATGGAGGTCAACCTCTTCGGCCTCGCGCGCCTGACCCAGCTCGTCCTGCCCGGGATGCGGGAGCGGCGCTCGGGCACAATCGTCAACGTCTCCTCGATCGGCGGGAAGTTCTACGAGCCGCTCGGCTCCTGGTACCACGCGAGCAAGTTCGCGGTCGAAGGCCTCTCCGACTCCCTCCGGATCGAGCTGCGGCCCTTCGGGATCAGGGTCGTGATCGTCGAGCCGGGCCCGATCCTGAGCGAGTGGAGCGCGACGGCGGTCGACACCGCGCTCGAGAGCACTCAGGGGACCGCCTACGCCGAGTCCGCCAAGCGGGTCGCGGCGGTCATGGCCGGGACCTACGTCCCCGGCCGCGCCGCCGAGCCCGGCGTCGTCGCCCGGGCGATCGTCCGCGCGGTGCGGTCCCGGCACCCCCGGGCGCGCTACGCCGTCGGCGCCGGCGCGCCCCAGCTCATGGCGCTGCGCAAGATCCTCCCGGACCGGGCCTTCGACCTCCTCGTGCGGACCGCCTACAGGCACTGAGTGAGAAAGTCCGGATACCGAGACAAACTGTCTCAACATGAGAGACTCTGGTTGGCTCGTGCCATGGAGACGCCCCACTCGATACCCCCCTTCGTAGACGTGCAGTGGCTCGAGGAGCAGGCGGGCCGCGTCGTGCTCGCCGACGCACGGTGGTACCTGGACGGGTCCTCGGGCCGCGAGGCCTTCGAGTCCGGGCACCTCCCCGGGGCCGTGTTCATCGACCTGGACCGGTGGCTGTCCGGCCCAGCGTCCCCTGAGGGCGGCCGGAACCCGCTGCCGGAGCCCGAGGTCTTCGCCCGCGGCATGGGGGAGGCCGGGATCGGCGACGGCGACGCCGTGGTCGCGTACGACGACGCCGGCGGGGTCATCGCGGCCCGTCTGGTGTGGATGCTCAGGAGCCTGGGGCATCCGGCCGCGCTTCTCGACGGCGGGCTGCGCGCGCACCGGGGCGCACTCGAGACGGGGAGCGTCCCGACCCGGGCCCGCACCTTCACGCCCAGGCCCTGGCCCTCGGCCCTGCTGGCCGACCTCGACGCGACCCTGTCCCCGGGGGCCGTCGTGGTCGACGCGCGGAACCGGGACAGATACGAGGGCCGGCAGGATCCCATCGACCCGCGCCCGGGGCACATCCCAGGGGCCGTGAGCGTCCCCTGCCGGGAGAACCTGGAGCCCGATGGGACGCTGGCCCCGCCGGAGCGGCTGCGCGAGAACTTCCTCCGCGCGGGCGTCGCCTCGGCGCGGGACGTGGTCTCCTACTGCGGCTCGGGCGTCACGGCCTGCCACAACCTCCTGGTCCTCGAGCACCTGGGCCTGGGCCGCGGCCGGCTCTTCGTCGGCGGCTGGTCGCAGCATGGGCTCGCGGCGCACCTGCCGGTCGAGACGGCGGGCTAGGCGCGTTCCAGCGGCCCCGACGCCGAGCGGCCGGCGCGCCCTGCACGCTCCTTGACCCGCCGCCGTCGTGCGTGAGTAGCATGCCAAGGGGGCCGGCCGGGCCCCGCACGGAGCGGAAGGGGCACGCATGGGCAAGGTCACCGTCGGGCAGGAGAACGGCACGGACATCCAGCTCTACTTCGAGGACCACGGAAGCGGCCAGCCCGTGGTCCTCATCCACGGCTTCCCGCTCGACGGTCAGGCGTGGGACTCCCAGCACCTCGCGCTCCTTGACGCCGGCTACCGCGTCGTGACGTACGACCGCCGCGGCTTCGGCCGCTCGGACCACCCGAGCCAGGGCTTCGACTACGACACGCTCTCCGACGACCTCGCCAAGCTCGTGGACCACCTTGACCTGCGCGACGCCGTCCTCGTCGGCTTCTCGATGGGCGGCGGCGAGGTGGTCCGCTACCTGTCCCGGCACGGCTCCGAGCGCGTCTCGAAGGCCGTGCTCATCGGCTCCGTCACTCCGTACCTCCGGCAGGCCGACGACAACCCCGAGGGCGTCCCGACGGACGTCTTCGAGGGGATCAAGGACGCGATCCGCGCCGACCGCTACGGCTTCTTCGAGGACTTCTTCGCGAACTTCCTCAACACGGACCAGCTCCTCGGCAACCGGGTGAGCGAGGGCGCCGTGCTCGGGCACAAGGTCAAGGCGTTCCGCGCATCGGCGCTCGCGACGCTCGCCGTCGTCGACCTCTGGGGCACCGACTTCCGCGCCGACTTCGCCAAGCTCGACGTCCCCCTGCTCGTGATCCACGGCGAGGAGGACCGCATCGTGCCGTTCGCCGCCTCCGCCCCCCGGATCCCGCAGCTCGTGGAGGGCACGAAGCTCGTCACGGTCCAGGGCGGCCCGCACAACATCTGCGCGACGCACGCCGACGAGGTCAACGACGCGCTGCTCGGGTTCCTCAGGGGCTGAGCCGCGTGGCCGAGATCGACGAGCTCGACGGCCAGTACGCCGAGGTCGAGGGGCGCGGGGCGGTGACGTTCATCCGCTCCTACCCCGTGCCCGCCCCCGAGGCGTGGGCTGCCGTGAGCACCGCGGAGGGGCTCGCCGGGTGGTTCCCCTCGAGCGTGCGGTTCGAGCACGACGCCGGCCGGGTCACCTTGAGCGGTGACCCGAACCGGGCGCGCGGCGCCGAGGCAGAAACCGAGCGGATCGTGGACTGGGAGCCGCCGCGCCGCTGGGCGTTCGAGTGGGGCGGGGACCTCCTGGAGTTCCTCGTCGAGGGCTCCGACGCCGAGGCCGAGCTCACGCTGCGGAACTGGCTCGGCGACACGAGGACGGCAGCCCGGAACGCGGCGGGCTGGCACGTGTGCCTCGCCGCGCTGGCCAGGAAGCTCGGCCGCCCGGAGGGGCCGCACGCCGGGCCCGCCGACGCCGGCGCGCCCGACTGGCAGCAGGTGTACGAGGGCTACGTGGCCGCGGGGCTCCCGAGCGGCGCGCCCATCCCGGGCCGGGAGGGCTGAGCGGAGTCCCCCGCTTCTATCAGCCGTCCTTGCCCTTCTTCTCGGCCTCGCGGTCCTTGCCCTTGGAGCCGTCCCCGCCCGGCCTCGGGCTCGGGGCCGGCGCGCTCGGGCTCGGCGCGGGGGCCGGGGCGAGGGTCGCGGGGGCCGACGGCCGCTCCGCGGCGGGCGACGACGGCGCGGCGCCCGTGTTCGAGAGCCCGGCCTGCAGGGCGAGCGGCACCGCGACGAGCAGCGCCGCCACGACGAGGACCGCCGCGGTCGCCCACGCGAACGGCCGTCTCCTGCCCCTGCCCGGGCGGGGCGCATGGGCGCCGGCCGACGGCGATGGGCTTCCGGCGGCTCGGAGCATCTGGGTGCCCGCGGGTTCCGAGGCCGCGCCGGCCGCGGCACCGGCACCCACGAGCGGCGGCCGTCCGGGCCGCGCGGGCAGGACGCTCGTACCGGCCGCGGGCGTCATGACCTCGGTCGCCGCGCCGGCCCCCAGGTCCGCCGCCGGGGCGGGCAGCTCGACGTCGCCGCGCAGCACGGCCGCGACGAGCGCGGCGCTCGGCCGGTCGCCGGGCTCGCGGGCGGTCATCGCCGGGAGCAGCCGCGACCAGGGCTCGCCCAGCCCCGCGGGCATCCGCGGGTCCCGCATGAGCCGGGCGACGGCGGCCTCCACCGCGCTGCCGGAGAACTCCATGGTGCCCGTGAGGCACTCGAGCAGCACGAGCCCGAGCGAGTACACGTCCGACGCCGGGCCTACGGCCTCGCCGCGGGCCTGCTCGGGGCTCAGGTAGTTCGCCGTCCCGATCGTCGTGTTCGTGATGGTCAGCCGGCCCGCGTCCATGAGCCGCGCGATCCCGAAGTCGGTGAGCTTCGCGCGCCGGCGCGCCGGGGCGAGCCGGGCGCCGGGGGCGGCGCCGGGGGCCTGCGGCACGAGGATGTTCGCGGGCTTGATGTCCCGGTGCACCACGCCCTGGGCGTGCACGTACGCGAGCGCCTCGGCGAGGTCGAGCGCGAGCCGCCGCGCGTCGTCGTCCGCGAGCGGGCCGTCGGCGAGGACCCGGCGCAGGTCCTGGCCCTCGACGAACTCCATGACGAGGTAGGAGACGCGCAGGGTGCCGTCCTCGAGCGCGTCGGTGCCGGCGTCGTACAGCTGGACGAGGCTCGGGTGCGTGAGGCGCGCGAGCACCTCCATCTCGCCGCGCCGGCGCAGCTCGTGCTTCGGGTCGGGGGCGTGCGCGCGGAAGGTCTTGACGGCCACGTCCCGGCCCAGGACCTCGTCGTGGGCCCGGTGCACCGTGGCCATGGCGCCTCGCCCGACCACGTCGAGCAGCCGGTACCGCCCCCCGAGCAGGGACGAATGGTGGTCGTTCTCGCTCTCGGCCACTCTCCGCCTTCCCTGCCTGCTCCCGTCACGTATGCCCCGTCAAGTTTAGCTGTCGAGGGGCGTGCGCCCGGCGTCCCTTCCGGCCTGTGGACAGGTGTCACGCACGACGGCGGCGGGCCGGGAAGCGCTCCCCGGCCCGCCGCCGTCATGCGTCGCCACCCCCCGAGAGGGGGAGTGGCGCGCTAGCGCTTGATGACCTGGTCAGCCGTTGATGACCTGCGGGACGGCGACGTGCTTGAGGCCCTCGACGCCGAACTCGAGGCCGTACCCGGACTGCTTGTGGCCGCCGAACGGGACGCGGGGGTCGACGACGCCGTGGCGGTTGATCCAGACCGTGCCGGCCTGGAGGAGTGCGGCGACTGCGCGGGCGGTCTCGACGCTGCCGGACCAGACGGAGGCGCCGAGGCCGACCTCGAGGGCGTTGGCCTTGGCGATCGCGTCGTCGATGTCGCGGTACTTCACGATCGGCAGGGCGGGGCCGAACTGCTCCTCGGCGACGAGCGGGTTGTCGTTGTCGATGTCGGCGACGAGGGTCGCGGGGTAGAAGTAGCCCGGCTGGGACTCGTCGGGGTTGCCGCCGGTGAGGATGCGCGCGCCGGAGTCCTTCGCCGCCTGCACGAGGTTCGCGACGATCTCGTACTGCGAGCGGTTCTGCAGCGGGCCGAGGACGTTGGCCTCGTCGAGGCCCACGCCCATCGGCATCGCCCGCGCGACCTCGGTCAGGGCGGAGCAGACGTCCTCGTAGATGTCCTCGTGGACGTAGAGGCGCTTGAGGGCGGCGCAGGTCTGGCCGGTGTTGATGAAGGCGCCCCAGAAGATGCCCTCGGCGATGGCCTTCGGATCGGCGTCGGGCAGGACGATGCCCGCGTCGTTGCCGCCGAGCTCGAGGGTCAGCCGCTTGATGGTGTCCGCGCTGGAGCGGATGATCGCCTTGCCCGCCTCGGTCGAGCCGGTGAACATGACCTTGCCGATGGCGGGGTGCTCGGCGAGGCGCGCGCCGATGGTGCGGTCGCCGGAGACGGCGAGCAGGACGTCCTCGGGCAGGGCCGAGTTGATGACCTCGATCAGGGCCAGCACCGAGAGCGGGGTGTTCTTGGAGGGCTTGACCACGGCGGTGTTGCCCATGCGCAGGGCGGGGGCGATCTGCCAGACGGTGATCATCATGGGCCAGTTCCAGGGCCCGATCGCGCCGACGACGCCGATGGGCCGGTAGTGCAGGACGGCGCGGGTCTCGCCGTCGTCCACGACGGTCTCGGGCTCGAGCGGTGTGGTCGCGGCGGCGCGGAGCCAGGCCGCGCATGCGCCGACCTCGAAGCGGGCGTTGGGGCCGTTGAGCGGCTTGCCCTGCTCGCGGGAGAGCAGCCGGGCGAGCTCCTCGGCGCGGGCCTCGACGGCGTCGGCCGCCGCGAGCAGCGCGGCGGAGCGGGCCTCGTGCCCGGCGGCCGCCCAGGCCGGCTGCGCTGCGGCGGCCGCGGCGACCGCGGCCTCGAGGTCCTCGAGCGTGTGCTCCGGGGCGAGGCCGACGACCTCGCCGGTGGCGGGGTCCAGGATCTCGCGTCCCGGGGCGCCCTCGGCCGGGGCGATCGCGTCGAGCAGGCTGGTCTCCAGCGTTTCCATGGTGTCCTCCACATCGAGTTCCGTCGTCGCTCCAGTGTCCGGGCGCGGGGCGGGGCGGGGCTTGACCCAGCGTGCCGGGGCCTTGACTCCCGGCGCACGATTGACGGGGCGTAGGCTGGGCGGGTGTCCGAGTTCCGCCACCTGAGCGTCCCCATCGCCCTGTCGCCGCGTGCCGTCGCCTCGTTCGCGGGCAACCCGGCCAACCTCCCGCGCTGGGCCTCGGGCCTCGCCGCCGGCATCCGCGAGGAGGGCGGCCGCTGGGTCGCCGAGTCGCCGATGGGCACCGTCCACGTCCGCTTCGTCGGCGACACCGCCGCCGGCATCCTCGACCATGAGGTCACCCTGCCGGACGGCACGGACGTCCTGAACCAGTTCCGCATCCTGCACGACGGCCCGCACAGCCTCGCCGTCTTCCACCTCCGCCGCGCCGAGGGCGTGGACGACGCCGCCTTCGAGGCCGACGCCGCCACGATCCAGTCCGACCTCGAGACGCTCAAGCGCGTGCTCGAGGCTGGCGAGGCGGGGGATCCGGGCCAGGGGGCCGAGTAGCCTCGGGGCCACCGCCTCGCAAGTGGCCATGGGGCCCCGCCCCGGCGCTGGCTAGCGTGGGAATACCGTTCCCGACAGAGAGCTTGTCCTTGCCATGCAGGTGCCCCTGACCCAGACCGAGCGCGCCCCGCGCACCCGTCCCCGCGTGCACCGGGCGTGGCTCGTCGCAGGGGTGACCCTGCTCGCCCTCGTCGCCGCCGCGGCATTCCGCTCGACGACGGGCGCGCTCTTCGAGCCGCTCGAGTCCGAGTTCGGCTGGAGCCGCGGCGAGACCTCCGCCGCCGTGACGGCGAACCTCGTGGTCTACGGGCTCGTCGCGCCGTTCGCGGCGGTGCTCATGGAGCGCTTCCGGGTGCGCACCGTCGTCGCCTCGGCGCTGCTCATGGTCGCCCTCGGCAGCGGCCTCACGACTCTCATGACCGAGGCCTGGCACCTGTGGCTCCTGTGGGGCGTGCTCATCGGGGTCGGCACCGGGATGATGGCGCTCGTCTTCGGGGCCATCGTTGCGAACCGGTGGTTCGTGCGGCGCCGCGGCCTCGTCATGGGCTTCTTCTCCGCCGCGAACGCGTGCGGGCAGCTCATCTTCCTGCCCGCCGTCGTGCACATCGCCGGGCACGAGGGGTGGCGGACGGCGGCGCTGCTCGTGTCCGTCTTCGCGCTCGCAATCGTGCCGCTGCTCGCGTGGCCGTTCGCGAACAGCCCCGCCGAGGCCGGGCTCGCGCCGTACGGCGCGGACCCCGCCGTGGAGGGCACCACGGACGACGGCGCGGTCTCCCCCCGCGGGGGTGGGGCACGCGCCGTCGTGCGCCGGAACGCCGCGGCCGAGGCGATCGCGGTGCTGCGCGAGGCGATGCGCTCGCGGGCGTTCTGGATCCTCGTGTTCACGTTCTGGGTCTGCGGGTGGAGCACGAACGGGCTCATGCAGACCCACTTCATCCCCGCCGCGCACGATCACGGGATGCCGCCCACGACCGCGTCCGGGCTGCTCGCGCTCATCGGCGTCTTCGACGTGCTCGGCACTATAGCGTCCGGCTGGCTCACCGACCGCGTGCGGCCGTGGATCCTGCTCGTGGCGTACTACGGGCTGCGCGGGGCCTCGCTCCTGACCGTCAACGCGCTGCTCGGGCCCGAGGTCCAGCCGCCGCTGTGGATCTTCATCGTGTTCTACGGGCTCGACTGGGTCGCGACCGTGCCGCCGACCGTCGCGCTGTGCCGCGAGCACTTCGGGCTCGAGCGCTCGGCGGTCGTGTTCGGCTGGGTGTTCGCCTCGCACATGGTCGGTGCCGGGGTAGGGGCGTTCCTCGCCGGGTGGGGCCGCGAGATGTCGGGAACCTATCTGGGGGCGTGGATGTCTGCGGCGGCGCTGTGCTTTGCCGCCGCCGCGAGCCTGTTCTTGCTGCCGAAGCTGACCCAGGCGGAGGTCTCGCAGGCCTGACGTCCACGGCGTGCAGTCCTTTGGCGTGGATTACTTTTGTTGATCATCGTTCTCAATAGAGTATGATTGTCGACTGTGAACAAAGCTCTGCGGGCCGGCCAGCCGTCCCTGCGCCCGCTCCTCGTCATGCAGGCCCTCTTCATGGTCGGCTTCTCGAGCGTCGTGCCCTTCCTCGCCGCCATCGCCCAGGATCGGTACGCCTTCGACGCCTCTGCCGTCGGGCTCCTCATCGGGGCGCGGGTGGCGGCGCAGCAGGGCCTGTTCCTGGTCGGCGGCGTGCTCGCCGACCGCATGGGGGCCCGCCTCATGGTGGCGCTGGGCTGCCTCCTGCGTGCCGCCGGCCTCGCAGCCATCGCCCTGGCGGCCCACCCGGCAGTCTTCGTGGCCGGCGTGATCGTCGTCGGCATGGCCGCCGCCCTCTTCTCCCCGGCGCTCGAGGGCCTCGTCGGCGCCGCGGACGCGCACTGGCGCCGGGATTCCGGCCGCCGCGGGCCCGCCCCGTTCGCCGCGCTCGCGATGGCGGGGGAGGCGGGGGCGGTGACGGCCGCCTGCCTGGCCGCGCCGCATATGCCCGGCAATGCTGGCGTTGTCGCGCTCGTCGCCGCCGGCGTCTTCCTCGCGGTCGGGATCGGCGCCCTGTTCCTCCTTCCGTCGTCTCCGGTCCGGGAGCGCCGCGGACGGGACGCCGAGGGCGCGGACGCGCGGCCGGAGCCCACGACGTCCGAGCGGCCCACGCCTCTCGTGCCCATCGTGCTGGCAGGCTCCGTCTTCCTGGCGCTGTACTCACAGCTGTTCTCCCTCATCCCCCTGGGCCTCGCTGAGCGTGGGGCGGATGCAGGGCTCATGGGCCTCGTGGTCGTCGTCTGGTCCCTGAGCACGCTCGCCCTTCAGTGGCCGCTCTCCCGCGTTGCCGAACGGGTGGGCCGCCGGCGCGCCGTCGTGGCTGGGCTCGTGCTCGGCATGGCGGGCTGCCTGGCCGCAGCCCTCGGGATGGCCGTCATCCCGGACGCGGCGCTCGCGGCCGCCGTCGTTCCCGCGACCGTGCTCCTCGCGTCGTCCACCATGCTCGGCAGCGTGGCCGCGCTGTCGCTGGCGGCGTCCGGCGGAAGTGCCCGCTGGCGCTCGACGCGGCTCGCCGCGGTGCCCACGGCCGGAGGCGTTGCGGCCCTCCTCCTCTCCGCCCTGACCGGCGCGGTGGCGCGCGATCTCGGGCTCACCGCCGCATGGCTCATCGCCGCGGCCCTGCCGCTCGTGGCACTGACCGCCACGGCCGCCGTGCGGGTGCGGGGGCGTGCACGGGCGCGCGGCTCGGAGGCCCGTCGTGTTCTCGCGGAGGCGAAGGCCGCCGCCTGAGGCGACCGCGCTTTTTCGACCGGCCGACGCGCGCTACTCTGCCCGCATGACCCAGTCCCAAGACCACCGCGTGGCGCGCATGGGCGGGCGCGACCCGCACGAGGAGAACCGCACCGCGAGCCCCCTCGAGCTCTTCTTCGACCTCGCGTTCGTCGTCTCCTTCGGCGTCGCGGGCAACGAGGTCGCCCACCTCATGGCCGAGGGGCACGTCGCGTCCTCGCTGGCCGCGTTCGCGTTCGTCATGTTCGGCGTCTGCTGGGCGTGGGTGAACTTCACGTGGTTCGCCTCGGCCTACGACACCGACGACTGGGTGTTCCGCGTCATGACCATGGTGCAGATGATCGGCGTCCTCATCTTCGCCCTCGGCATCCCGGCGACGTTCGCCTCGGTCGACGAGGGCGCCCACCTCGACAACACCGTGCTCGTGCTCGGGTACGTCGTCATGCGCGTCGCCCTCGTGGGGCAGTGGCTGCGCGCCGCCGCCCAGGACCCCGCACACCGGCGGACCGCGCTCGCCTACGCCGGCTTCGTGAGCCTCGTGCAGGTCGGCTGGGTCACCATGATCTTCATCGACCAGCCGGTGGGGCCCGCCTTCGCCATGACCGGCGTGCTCATCCTGCTCGAGCTCGCCGCGCCCTGGCTCGCCGAGCGGTACGGCAAGACCCCGTGGCACGCGCACCACGTGGCGGAGCGGTATGGGCTCTTCGCCATCATCGCCCTCGGCGAGGGGCTCCTGGGCACGGTCGCGGCGCTCGCCGCCGTCGTCGAGCACCAGGGCTGGAGCTTCGAGGCCGGCCTCATGGGGTTCGCGGGCGCGGGGCTCACGTTCGGGATGTGGTGGCTGTACTTCATCTTCCCGTCGGGGGAGGCGCTGCACTACCAGCGGCACAAGTCGTGGGTGTGGGGGTACGGGCACATCGTCGTGTTCGCCGCGATCGCCGGAACGGGGGCCGGGCTGCACGTCGCGGCGTACTACGTCGAGCACGCCGCCCATCTGCCGGCCGTCGCCGTCGTCGCCTGCGTCGCGGTCCCGGTCGCGGTGTTCGTCCTCGGCATCTTCGGGCTGTACTCGTACCTCATGGGCCTCGACACGCTGCACGTGCTGCTCACGCTCGGCAAGCTCGCGATCGTCGGGACCGCCGTGGTGCTCGCGGCGGTGGGCCTGCCGGTCGTCTGGTGCCTCGTCGTCGTCGCGCTCGGGCCGGCGGCCGCCGTCGTCGTCGACGAGCTCGTCGTCGCACGACGGCGCGAAGCCGCCCTGGGTCGCATCCGCGCCAGCGCCTAGCCCCGCCCGCCGCCCCTCCCCCCGTTGCGGGGTCACCTCTCAACGTTGCGGGGTCACGTCCCTGCGTTGCGGGGTCACATCCTCCCGGATCCGCAGGCCTCGGTCCTGGAAGCGATGATCGGTGCGCTCATGCCCGCGCGTGGGGGTCGAGCCGATTGAGCGTCGCCACGACGTGGTCGTAGTCGCCGCGCGCTTCGCCGTAGCGCAGGAACTTCACGTTCTCGACCTGGATCTCTGTGGCGTCCGGCTGGCCCTCGAGGATCGTCATGACCTCGTCGACGAACTCGTCCAGGGGCATCGCGAAGGAGCTGTCCTCCTGGCCGGGGAGCAGGCCCGTGCGCACCGCCGGGGGCTGGAGTTCGATCACGCCGACGGTGCTGCCCGCGAGCTGGAGCCGGAGGGACTCGCTGAGCATGTGGACGGCGGCCTTGGTCGCATTGTAGGTGGGCGTTGCCCGCAGGGGCGCGAACGCGAGGCCGGAGGAGACCGTCATGATCGTGGCCTCGGGCCGGGCCCGGAGGTGCTCGATGAAGGCGCCGATGAGCCGGATGGGCCCGAGGAGGTTCGTCGTGACGACCTCCTCGGCCGTCCCGAGGAAGCCCCTGGGGTGCGTCCAGTCCTCGACGCGCATGATGCCTGCCATAGTCACCAGGACGTTGAGGTCGGGATGGCGGGCGACGACGTGCCCCGCGGCGGAGGCGATGCTCGCCGGGTCGGCCGTGTCGATCTGGACGGAGTCGATGCCGGGGTGGCGCTCCGCGATCTCGTCGAGCAGCTCGGCCCGCCGCCCGCCGACGATGACCCTGTTGCCGGCGTCGTGCAGGCGCTGGGCGAGCGCGAGGCCGATGCCGCTCGTCGCCCCGGGAATGAAGATGGTGTTTCCGCTGATTCGCATGCTTCGAGTTTTGGCCTCGCACCCAGCGGCATCCAGAGACCGTTTGTCGGGGGATCGGGAGTCTCTGGTTGTGCTGTCAGGCGCGTGGAAGGATGACGACGTGGACCGCCAAGCCCTTTCCGAGTTCCTTCGCCGACGGCGAGAGGCCCTCCGGCCAAGCGACGTTGGGCTGCCCACGGGCCCCCGGCGCAGGGCCGCGGGGCTGCGGCGTGAGGAGGTCGCGCAGCTCGCGATGATGTCGGCGGACTACTACACCCGCCTCGAACAGCAGCGTGGGCCGCAGCCGAGCACGCAGATGCTCGCGTCGCTGAGCAGGGCGCTGCGCCTCACCGCGGACGAGCGGGACTACCTCTATCGGACGGCGGGGCACTCCGTCCCCGACCGGGTCAGCGCATCGGAGCATGTGGCGCCCGCCTTGCAGCGGGTGTTCGACAGGCTCGCCGACACTCCGGCTCTCGTCGTGTCGAACCTCGGCCAGACCATCCTGCAGAATCCGCTCGCGGCCGCGCTCCTCGGGGACCGCTCCGATGCGAGCGGGTGGGAACGCTACGAGAGCTACCGGTGGTTCGTCCACCCGGAGACCGAACGGGGTCACTACCCGGAGCACGACTGGCCGAGGCACAGCCGATCGCTCGTCGCCGGCCTGCGCGCGGCCTACGGATCGATGGGGGCCCGCTCGCATGCCGGCGAACTCGTGGAGGAGCTCTCCAAGCACAGCGGAGAGTTCAGGGAGCTGTGGGACCGGCACGAGGTGGCCCAGCGCTTCGCGGACCACAAGGTGATCATCCATCCCGAACTCGGGCCTTTCGAGCTCGACTGCCAAGTGCTGTTCACGGAAGACACATCGCAGGCGCTCCTCGTGCTCACGGCCGAGCCCAGGAGCGACGCGGACGAGAAGCTGCGGCTGCTGGCCGTGCTCGGAACGCAGCGGTTCGGCGTCTCCTGAGGGGAAGGCGCCGCTCGCGCCTGCTGCGGGGGATCAGCCTTCGGGATGAGTCTGCTGGCCTCCGGGTGGAACTCTTGCCCGCCGGGCGGTTTCCAGGGCTCCGGGCGTGTCTGGCCCGGATAGCGTGGCCGGCATGGAACTGATGCTGAAGATCCTTCGGGGATGGGGCGCCCCAGCGGCGGCCGTCGTGTTCTTCGCCCTGTGGTGCGTGGCCGAGGCCGGTCGCATGGGAGGCTCGTTCGGGGCGTGGGAGGGCAAGGAGATGCTCACCGCGATGACGCTCGCGATCGCCCTCTCCGCCTGGCAGCCCTACGCGTCCCTGGGGGTCACCGCGGCGCTGCTCGCCGCCCAGCTCCTTGGGCTCGTGCCCGCCCCCTACTCGACCCATTGGGCCATCTACGTCGGCTCCTTCATCGCGCTCGCCTTCGTCCTCTGGACCGCGCCGCGGCGCACGGCCTTCGTCGCGGCGGGCGCGAACGCAGCCTTCGCCGCCGTCATGGCGTTCCTCATGCTCTCGTGGCGCTACGGCGCTGGCGTCGGGTGGTTCCACCTCCACCCCCTCGGTGACCGGCCGAACCTGGTCCTCCACGGCCCCACTCTCGCGAGCGTCCTCCTCATGAGCGCGATCGGCTGCGCCGCCGTCGGCCTCCTGTTCCGCGCCTATGAGCGCCAGGGCTGGCTGTTCCGGCGCCAGCGCGACCAGGCCGAGGCAAGCCTGCGGGCCGCCGAGGTGGACCTCGTCGTCGAGCAGGAGCGCACCCGCATCGGGCGGGACCTGCACGACGTCCTCGCGCACTCGCTCGCCGTCATCGCCGCCCAGGCCGACGGCGCGCGGTACCTCGGCGCGGGCCAGCCGCAGCCCGTCCTCGACGCGCTCGAGACCATCTCCGGGTCCGCCCGCCGCGCGCTCGTGGACGCCCAGCGCGTCATCGAGGGCGTGCGCGACGAGGGCCCCGTGCCGCCGCAGCCCGGGCTCGGCGACGTCGCCCCGCTGCTCGGGCAGATGCGCGGGAGCCTGCGGGTCGAGCCCAGCGAGACCGGAACGCCCGTGGAGCTCAGCGCGGGCCAGCAGCTCGCCGTCTTCCGCATCGTCCAGGAGTGCCTCACCAACGCGCTCCGGCACGGCGGGCGCGGCACCGCCGTGCGCGTGCACCTCGACTGGTCCGGCCCTGGCCTCACGCTGCACGTCGCCTCGGCGCTCCCGGCCGGCTCCGCGCACGACGGCGAGGGCTCGCCGGGGCGGGCACCCCGTCTCGGGCGCGGCATCCCCGGGATGCGCGAGCGTGCGCACCTGGCTGGCGGCTGGCTCACCGCCGGGCCGGACGGCGAGGACTTCCGGGTCACGGCCTTCATCCCGTACGGCTCGCGGGCCGGGGAGATCGCGGGCGACGTCACAGGGGACGGCGCAGCGGCGGCGTGCGACGCCGAGGGGGCCGCGCCGTCGTCCGTCCTTCCCCGCGGCGAGGGGGCGGCGCTGCCGGCACTCGAGGCGGCCGGGGAGGGCGCGCGTGACTGACCCCGCGGCGGCCGGCGGGCGGATCGCCGTCGCGCTCGTGGACGACCAGCCGCTGTTCCGCGCCGGGATCCGCATGCTCGTCGCGAGCCAGCCGGACATGGTGCTCGCGGGGGAGGCGGGCGACGGCGAGCAGGCGGTCGCGCTCGCGGCCGGGGCGAGGCCCGACGTCGTGCTCATGGACCTGCGCATGCCCGTGCTCGACGGCGTCGAGGCGACCCGGCGGATCACCGCGGCCCCGGACGCGGCCGGGACCGACAGGCCCAAGGTCATCGCCCTGACGACCTTCAACCGCGACCAGGCCGTGGTCGACGCCGTCCAGGCCGGCGCCGCGGGCTACCTGCTCAAGAGCGCCGAGCCCGAGTTCCTGCTCGCCGCGATCCGCACCGTTCACGCCGGCTACTCGGTCATCGCGCCGGGCTCGGCGCACGAGCTCTTCCGGCACGCCGCCCGGACGGTCGCGCCCGCGGGGCCGGACCTGTCCGCGCTCGAGCCGCTCTCGGCGCGCGAGCGGGACGTGTTCCTGCTCGCGGCCAAGGGGCTCGGGAACGGGGACATCGCCCAAAGCCTGTTCGTCTCTGAGGCCACCGTCAAGACGCACGTGCGGGCGGTCATTGCCAAGCTCGGGCTGCGCACCCGGCTCCAGCTCGTCGCGTTCGCGTACGAGCACCGGCTGCTGGGCTAGGCGGGGTGATGCCGTCGCGACCAGGCGAGGGAGGAGCCGAGGCGGCGTGTACCCGTTGTACCCGTCGACGCGGACGTGCCAGGGATGGAACGCGCGGATCCGCGGCTGTCGCCCGCTTGGGGCATGGCCTGGGGGCCGGAGCCAGCCCGCCGCGCTCCCCACTGGGCCGGGTGGCGGCTGGCTCGTGCGCCTCGCACTCCGGCGCGGGCCTTGCGGTCCTTTAGATGGTCAAGTCAACAGAGTGTGCGCTTCGGCACGTCTCAATCATGGTCCGCTGAGCCGTTCTGTGGGCTCCTCCTGCTGCCCCATGAGGTCCTTGGCCTTGCCGGCCAGCTGTTCTGTGACGGCCTCGCCGATTGAGCTCGTGTCGAGATCCTCCGTCCCGCCCTGGGGGATTTCGAACAGCAGACGCTCTGCGTAGGGGGCGTCGCGTCCCAGGTTGTAGGCGACTGTGTTCTGCTCGGACGTGTGACGGGCGTCGGCCGCGCTGCGCTTGCCCGTGACAATCTCGTGCACCATATTCAGCCCGAGGACGTTCGCCGCCTCGGAGTCGCAGCGTGCGGATACCTCTCCTCTCGTCCTGTCGACAACGATGGAGCCGTCGAACTCGACGATGGCGCTGGCCGCCGATGGCGGGACCCGGTAGTCGATCGTCTGGGTGAGAAAGTCGGTGTGGACTGTCGGCCAGTGATGGAGCACGGCATCGCTGGTGATCTCAGTCCGCTTCCATGGCCCGTTGCGGAACCAGGTCAGTCTGGTCGGCGTACCCTCGTTCGGGAAACCGTACTTGGCGACCATCTGCTCGGCCACCTTCTTCTGGGCCTCCGGCCATTGCTGGATCACAGTGGTGACATCCTGGGGGTCCAGGGCATATTCCGCGCCCCTTTGAGTCTCGTGCTTTCCTTTCACCGTGTACCGGATCCCCTGGGCCACGGCTCGCCCTGTCATGGCCATGCGCTGTGCGGTGCCGAGGTCCTTCGGCTGGAACTCGGACTTGTCTTCGGGCATTGATCTGCCCCCTTTCCTGGGGCTGGAGTCCGTGTTGGGCGGTATCAGGCGTTCCGCGGAGGACGGGGACGCCGCCTGCTGCCGCTGTCCGCCGCTCGGGGCGCGGCCAGCATGATCCGGGTGGTGAGGCTGGCCGGGGTGTTCAGCCCTGCTTCGTCGTCCACCCCCACTCCCAGCCGTGCGACGAGCTCACCGCCGAGCCAGCCCGTGGCGAAAGAGATCAGGACTGCGGCCAGGGCGAGCACGAAGGCGGTAGCCGTAGGCATGTAGTCCGGTTCGCCCTGGCGGAGCAGCCAGCTGAGGGCGAAGAGGACGACCATGACAACATTTCCGCTTCCGTGCAGCGCTCCGATCCGTCGGGCCCGGGTTCCGTGTGGGATGGCGAGGTAGTCGATGAGGCCGAAAACGGCCGCCACGAGTCCCATCAGGACCCCGGCTGCGACCATCAGGAACGCCGCGGTGTTGAAGCTGGCTTCGCCTGCCAGAAGGCCGATGATGTCGAAGATGACAGCTGTTGTGAGCAGTCCCAGTGGGAAGACAACGAGCTGCTGGTGGATTGCGTGGCCGCCGGCCTTCGCCCTGCTCTCCATGACGCCTCCATCGGAGCCACTGACCCGGGCACGGAGTGCCCTCCGTGCGATTAATGCTAATGCCGGCTGTCGATAGAGACTAGGTTCAGGACTGCAGGTCCCTGGCTCCCTCCGGGGGTGACAGAGCCGCGCAGCAGCGGCCTTCGCCGGGCCGGAAGGAGACGTGCTGGTCTTCGCCCGCTCCTTCGGCGAGCCCCCTCACGAAGGCGACGTTCATCGCGCACGTCAGCCTCCGGTCCTGCTGGGCGAGTTCCGCGAACGGGCAGTTGCGCAGGGCCAGAACCCCGCCATCTTCCGGGGCCGGCTCATATCCGAGTTCCCCGAGAACCTGCCGCAGTCCGCCCTCTGCGTCTGTCCCTTGGGCGCGACCGACGTCTGTTGCCTCCCGCTCCAGCTGCGGCAGGAAATCCCGGCGGGCCCCTGCTGCCGCCCTCAGCAAGATGAGCGCGGCCAGGTCGTTGCGACGCGGAGGGACGCTGACCTCCAAGGCTTGGTCGCTGACCGTGTACCGTTTTGCCGGCCGTCCAGCGCCCGGCCCCCGTCGGCCTTCCGCGCGGGCGTAGTGGGCGACGAGGAGCCCTTCGTCGACGAGCTTGTCCAGATGGAAGGCCGAGAGCCGGACTCCTATGCCCAGAAGGTCTGCCACCTCGGCTCTGGACATCGGCGCTCGGGCTTTCGCCACGGTTTCATAGGCGCGCCTGCGTGTCGGCTCACTCAGCGCCCGGAGCAGCCGGGCCAGAGCACTGCGGCCCCGTTGGACCTCGGCCATCCATCCACTCCATTGCTTGCCGCTGTCCCCTCGTCAAGTATCCGCCCGAAAGTGTGTGGGTACGAGTGCGGGAGCGAATCGCAATCGCTTGCGAAATCCCTGCACCCAAGCCTACGCTCGTTGCATGTCTGCTTCTGTCCAGAGCGTCGCGGAACGCGCGGGGGTATCGGTTTCCACGGTCTCCCGCGCTCTTCGCGGCGTCCCAGGCATCTCAGAGGCCACCTGCAAGCGCGTGCGTGACGCTGCCGATGAGCTCGGGTACGTCGCGTCGCCCAGCGCCTCGCGGCTGGCGACCGGCCGCACGCGCACGGTCGCCGTCGTCGTCCCGCTCTTGGCCAAGTGGTTCTTTGCCGAAGTCATTGCCGCGGCCGGGCGCGTGTTCAACAGGGAGGGCTATGACGTCCTCCTCACGGAGCTGCCAACGCCCGAGGCGCGGAGGGAATTCTTCGCCGCACCGAGACTGCATGGCCGCTCCGACGGGGCCCTCGTCGTCGCCCTCCAGCTCGAGCCCCCCGAGCTCGCGGCACTCGCGGCCCAGGGGCAGGTCGTCGCGCTCGTCGGCTCCGAGCGGGGAGGCACGTCCTCCGTCCAGGTCGAGGACCGAGCGGGGGGACTCGCGGCGACGCGGCACCTGATCAACCTCGGTCACGAGCGCATCGCGTTCATAGGCATGCGAGCCTCCCCCGACTCGACGCTCGGCGGCGTCCCGCCGGCCGAGCGCCTCATCGGCTACCGCCAGGCCCTCGTCGAAGCCGGTCTTCACGGGGACGCGGCGCTTGAGCTCGCGGTGGAGAACACGGTCGATGGCGGCGCCGCGGCCATGTCCTCACTGCTGACCAGCGCCGAGCCGCCGACAGCGCTCGTGGCATCCTCGGACGAGCTCGCCTTCGGGGCGCTTGCCACGCTTCGCCGCGCCGGCCTGGCCGTCCCGCGGGACTTCTCGGTCGTCGGCTACGACAACCACGAGCTTGCCGCCGCCATTGACCTCACGACCGTGGACCACGGCGTCGCGAACCAAGGCCGGCTCGCGGCCGAAGCCCTCGTCGCCGCCCTCTCCGGTGCGCCGGCCGCCGTCGGCCGCATCGAACCCCGCCTCGTGGTGCGCGGCACGACCGCGCCACCTCGCCGGCTCCGCGCCGGCACCAATTGACCTCCACCGTCTCCCCGTCCAAAGGAGCCCCATGGAATACCGCAAGCTTGGAAACTCCGGCCTGTACGTGAGCGAGATCGCCTACGGAAACTGGGTCACCCACGGCGACCAGATCGACCAGGACGCCGCCACAGAGTGCGTCCGGACCGCCTTGGACCTCGGCGTCACGACGTTCGACACTGCCGACGCCTACGCCGGCACGAAGGCCGAGACCGCCTTGGGTGAGGCGCTCGACGGCGTGCGGCGCGAGAGCCTGGAGATCTTCACCAAGGTCTACTTCCCCACCGGCGAAGGGAAGAATGACCGCGGCCTCTCGCGCAAGCACATCATGGAGTCCATCAACGGCTCGCTCCGCCGGTTGCGCACCGACTACGTCGACCTCTACCAGGCCCATCGGTACGACTACGAGACCCCGCTTGAGGAGACGATGCAGGCGTTCGCCGACATCGTGCATGCGGGCAAGGCGCACTACATCGGCGTCTCGGAGTGGACTGTCGATGAGATCCGCGAGGCCGCCTCGCTCGCCTCCGAGCTCAAGATCCAGCTCATCTCGAACCAGCCGCAGTACAACATGCTCTGGCGGGTGATCGAGCCGGAGATCGTGCCGCTGAGCGAGGAGCTCGGGCTCGGTCAGATCGTCTGGTCGCCGATCGCGCAGGGCGTCCTGACCGGCAAGTACGCCCCAGGCGCGGCCGCACCTGCCTCGTCTCGGTTCTCGACCGATGAGGGCGAGACGAAGACCGAGCATCGCTACCTCCAGCCCGCTGTCCTCGAGCGCGTCCAGGGCCTGCGCCCGCTCGCCGAGGAGGCTGGGCTCTCGATGGCTGCGTTCGCCGTCGCCTGGGTCCTGCAGAACCAGAACGTCTCTGCCGCCATCGTCGGCGCCTCCCGCCCCGAGCAGCTGAAGGACAACGTGACGGCCTCGGGCGTCGCCCTCGGCGCCGACCTCCTGGCGAAGGTGGACGAGGTCCTCGGCGACGTCGTCGAGCGCGACCCGGCGAAGGTCGAGTCCTTCCTCGAGCGCCCGTAATCCCCCCGCCGCCGCACGGGAGGCCGTTCCCAGCCTTCGGCTCCTGCGTTCCGGGTTCCCGCCAGGCCCTTTCCGCCCCCCCTTCCCCAAGGAGTCCTGCATGATCTTCGTTGTCGTCAAGTTCAAGACCAAGCCCGAACACGCTGAGCAGTGGCCCAAGATCGTGGCCGACTTCACCGCAGCGACGCGCGCAGAGCCGGGCAACCTGTGGTTCGATTGGTCGCGCTCGCTCGATGACCCGACCGAGTACGTCCTTGTGGAAGCCTTCCAGGATGGCACTGCCGAGGCACACGTCAACGCCCCGCACTTCACGGCCGGGCTCGAGGCCATGCGCCCCGCCCTGGCCCAGACTCCGCAGATCGTCAGCCGCCAGCTCGAAGGCTCGGGCTGGGACCAGATGGGGGAACTCGAGATCGACGCAGCGAGATCTGGTAAGAAGACAGGCCCATGACGGCTTGAAGGCAGAGCCCCAATCGTCCAGCAGCCTGCTGGACGATTGAGTGTGCCCTCCCCCCGCGTCCCTAGCCGGGATCACGCTGAGGCCCCGGCTTCGCTCCAAGGTCCGGTACAGCGTGCTGCGGTCCACCTTGAGGTCTCGGTCGACGACCGAGCGGGCCAGCCGGTCCACCAAGGACACGACGGTGAGGAAACCTGGCGCAGGAAGCCCTCCTCGTCCAGGCCAGAGCCGATGACCTTGACCCCGGCGGAGGAGTAGATCCTCCGCATGCCCTTCTCGCCCCGGATTTCCTCTGCCGTGGCTGTAGGACTGGAGCCAGGCGATGGCAGCAGGCCCTCGGAGCCGAAGTGGCTGATCTCGAGCCTCCGAGCGGCGCTGGCCGATCCGCAGAAACGACAACACTGGACATCCCCCGGCACTCTGATATATCAATTACATATCAAGAGACTATGACGGGGGTCACAGTGGGAAGGACGAGTGCGGTGAAGACAGAGAACGGCAGGGGGCTGCGCGACGACTGGTCCCAGCTGGTGGGTCGCACCGTCGAGGTGTGGCAGTGGGACAAGCAGATCACCACCGGTATCGTGGACCAGGCATCGGTGGACGACTCGCTGCTCTGGATCGCGGCCGACGGCAACGAGACGAGGAAGCTCTACGACAAGCCCAGCGGGTTCAGGGTCTGGGCCTGACGGCAGGAGTTGCGCGGCGCGTCAAGTCCTCGCGGAGTCACGTCGAGGGATTTTGCGTTGTTTCTCCAGCGAACGGGAGTTGACTCACATTCTTTTCACACTTGTGGGACAAACGTGACTGGGTGTCGCAATACTGGGAGGGCTGTGCCCTGCCCCGCGCACCCGAGGAGGCCTCCGTGCTCCGCTCCACCCTTCGCGCCCTGCTCCTTGTCCTCCTCGCCCTCCTGCTCGGCGCCCTGGGAGTGGCGGCACCCGCCACGGCGGCGGCGAAGCCGCACGGCCAGCCAAACAGCCCCTCCACAGCGGCTATCACCCTGAGTCCCGCGAGCGGGCCAGCCGGGACCGCTGTGACGGTCACGGGCACCTCGTTCGGCAGGAAGCTCAGCGGCACGGTCGCGGTGGGCACGGCGACGGCCGCGTTCACGACCTCGGGCAGCGGCTGGTTCGAGACTACGGTCCGGATCCCCATGGGCTCGACGGGCAGCGTGCCGGTCACGGCGACGACGAGCCGGGACCGGGCCACGGCGTCGTTCGCCGTCACCCCGTCGGCGGCACCCCCGCGGCTCGCGTTCGGCGTCGCGAATCCGGGCGGGCCGCTCGCCTCGGCAGAGCTTGACGAGGTCACGGCGCTCGCGGGCGAGGCGCCGAGCCTCATCATGCTCTACAAGGACTTCCAGCAGGCCCCGCCCCTCGCCGAGCTCGACGCCGCCCACGCCCGCGGCGCGGTCCCCCTCCTGACGTGGGAGCCCTGGACCTGGGGCGGCGGCGTCGAGCAGCCCGCCTACTCGCTGGACCGCCTCACCGCCGGAGACTTCGACGCCTACATCTCCGGCTGGGGCAGCGCCCTCGCCTCGTGGGGCAAGCCCGTGAAGCTGCGCTTCGCGCACGAGAAGAACGGCAACTGGTACCCGTGGTCCGAGGGCGTCAACGGCAACGAGGCCGGCGACTACGCCGCGGCCTGGCGGCACGTGCACGACGTTGTCGCGGCCACCGGCGCGGCGAACGTCGAGTGGGTCTGGAGCCCGAACGTCCCGTACGCCGGGTCGACCCCGCTCGCGGGCCTTTATCCTGGCGCGGCCTACGTCGACACCGTGGCCCTCGACGGCTACAACTGGGGCACCACGCAGACCTGGAGCGCGTGGACCTCGCCTCAGTCACTCTTCGGCCAGGGCCTCTCCGAGCTGAGGATCCTCGCCCCGGGAAAGCCCATCATCGTCGCCGAGACCGCCTCCGCCGAGGCCGGTGGTTCGAAGGCCGCGTGGATCACGGACCTCGTCTCGTACCTCAACGCGCAGCCGGACGTCGTCGGCTTCGTGTGGTTCCACTACGACAAGGAGGTCGACTGGCGGATCAACAGCAGCCGGTCCGCGGCCGACGCCCTCAACGCCGCCCTCGCGGCGCGCAGGGCGTGAGAGGCCTGGGGACGGGCTTCCGGCTCCGCGCGGCGGCCCTGGCCGTCGCGTTCGCGGCCCTCCTCGGGGCCGCCGCGCCCGCAGCGGCGGGCGCCGCCACGCCGTCGTCCGCATCCCCCGCGCCGACGACGGCGCCCGCTGGGCTCCCCGCCTTCGGCCCCCTCCTGGACGACGGCGACAGCCTCGCCGCGTACGCGGCCCGGCTCGGCGCGGTGCCCTCCGCCGTCGGCATCGCGGTGGCCTACCCGGTGGACGACGCCGGGCGGGCGGCCGTGCGGGACGCCGCCGAGGAGGCGGCGCGCCACCGGGCCCGGCTCGTACTCAGCCTCGCCCCGGAGCGCGGGCTCGCCGCCGCGACCGACGCCGAGGCGCGGCGGCTCGGCGAGCTCCTCGCGGGGCTCCGCGAGGGGGCGGCCGCCCCGATCCTGGTCCGCTTCGCCCCGGAGATGAACGGCACGTGGACGGCCTGGGGGCAGCAGCCCGGGGCGTACAGGGCTGCCTTCCGGACGCTTGCCGCGGACGTGCACGGCGCCGGCGCGGAGACCCTGTGGGCCCCGGCCTACGGCGCGGGGTACCCGTTCGCGGGGGTGCGCGGCGCGATCGAGGGGATCTCGCCGGACACCGTCGCGGACCTCGACACGGACGGCAGCGGCAGCGTGGGCCCCGAGGACTCCCCGTACGAGCCCTACTACCCGGGGGACGACGCCGTCGACTGGGTGGGCCTCACGGCCCAGCACTTCGGCGTCTTCGACGCCGGCACGCCCCCCGAGCTCACGCCCAACACGATGCCCGAGCCGGGCCAGTTCGCCGCCGAGCTCGCGGGGAGCTTCGGCTACGGGACGGACGACGGCGCCGACCGGGACTTCGTGGGCGAGTTCGCCGCCGGGCGGGGCAAGCCCCTCGCCGTCGTCACTGGCGCCCTCTGGGTCGAGGGCGCGCCCGGCGCCGGCGAGGCCGAGGTCAAGGGCGCATGGCTCGGCCAGGTCGCCGCGGCGGCGGGCGCGACCCCTGCCCTGCGGCTCGTCCTCTGGCAGGAGACCGAGCGGCCCGAGGCCGAGGCGGCGGGGCGCACGGGGGACTGGCGGCTCACCGCGGACCCGGCGCTGGTCGCATCGCTGCGCTCGAAGCTGGAGGGGGAGGCGCTCGACGGCGCGGGGCCGGCCTTCGCGCGCGGCGAGTGGCCGGCGTCGGGCGCGGGTCTGCCGACCACCGGCGCGGGGGCCTCCGGGGGCCGTGGGGAGGCCCAGCAGAGCCTCATCCCGGACTGGGCCTGGGCCCTGGCGACCGTGCTCGTCCTGGTCGCCGGCGTGGTGGCGGCCCAGCGGCCGTGGCAGCGCCGCGGGGGCGCGCGGGACGCGCGCCAGCCCTCCGACCGCTAGCCCCGGCCCTCCCTGTCAGGCAGCAACGCGACCTCCTTGGGGAGGCCCAAGGCTGATCTTGGGCTCGCCGGTCAGGCGATCCACGATGAGGTCCCGGCGCCGCTCAGGCCCGGCCAGCCCTTCCATCGGGGACTACGCGGTGATCCCCGGTATCGCCCGCGCGTCTGGGGCACGTCCTTCAACGAGCTCGTCCTCGACCCCACGGACCCCGTGCGGGAGGGCTTCAGCGTGGGGCAAACAGTGATAGCTCTACGCCTGATTCCGTCCGACCCCATCCCGGGCGGCAGGGGGTTCCCTAGGTCGCCTCGGGGGCGCGGCTGAGCGTCCACACGTTGGTGTCCCGCTCGCGCCGGCACGTGACCGTCGTGACGAGCTGGCGCACCATGCTGAGGCCGCGGCCGTGCTCCGCCTCGGGCGGGGGGATCTGGTCGTGGCCGAGGACGTCCGGGAGGGGCTCGGCGTTGATCTCGTAGAGCCGCGCGAGGAGCACGTGGCGCCGGATCTCGAGCTCCACCGCGAGCTCGAGGACGTTCCCCTCGGTCGCGTGGGCGTGCTGGACCACGTTGCTCGCCACCTCGACCACGGCGAGCTCGAAGGGCATGCGGTCCTCGGGCGGGATCTGCGCCGCGTGCGGCCAGATCCTCGCGAACTCGTCCTGCAGCGCGTCGACGACCTGCGGCTCTGCCGGACCGTGCACCGTGGCGGAGGCGAGCACCTCACTCATCGCGGAAGGCCTCGTCCACGCTCGGGTACGCCGTGAGGATCCGGTCCATGCTCGTGAGCGCCAGGACCATCTGCACCTGCGGCCCGACGTTCGCGATCCGCAGGTCGCCGCCGGCCTGCCGCGCGGCCTTGAGGCATCCCACAAGCGCCCCGAGCCCGGAGGAGTCGATGAACTCCGTGCCCGCCATGTCCAGCACGATCCTGTTGTGGCCCTGCCCGATGGCCTCGCTCACGACGTCGCGCAGCCTCGGCGCGCTGACCATGTTGAGCCGGCCCGTCCCGGCCAGGGCCGCATACCCGCCGCGGTCCACGATCTCGAAGTTCATTCATTGCCCCCTTGCTGCTCAAACCCCTTGTACCGCGCCGCGCCCACGAGCACGCTCAGCGCGAGCAGATCGTAGGCCGTCCAGACCATGTTCACCAGCGTACCCAGCTGCTCCGCCTGCCCGGCCAGCAGCCGCGCCGTCCCGATCGCCGTGGCGCCCACGAGGATCCCCGCGACGACGGCCTGCGGCTTGAGGACCAGGAGGGCGTCCCCGCCCTCCTGCCGCGCCTTCGGGGTGACCGCGAAGCCCAGGGGACGGCCGAACCAGACGTTCGCCGCCGCCGTCGTGCACGCCTTGATCCACGTCGGGAACAGCGCGAGGCTGTACTGCTGCCCGCGCCAGGTCTTGGCCCCGCGCGCGGCCACGATGAACAGCAGCTGGTTCAGAGCCATGAACGGGACGAAGCGGGCGAAGAAGTCGGAGCTCAGGCTCTGCACGGGCAGGATGCCCAGGACGAGGAAGATGACCGGCGCCGCGAGGTACGGGACCGCGGCGAAGCCCGCGAGGTAGCTCCACATCGTCGCGAAGTACATGAGCCGCTGGCCGAGCGAGAGCCCGGGCAGGCGCAGCGGGCTCTCCCGGAGCATCACCTGGATCGTCCCCTGCGCCCAGCGGAGCCGCTGCGTGAGCATGGTCTTGAGGTCCTCGGGGGCCAGGCCCTTCGCGAGGATCTCGTGGTGGTAGACGCTGCGCCAGCCCATCGCATGCAGGCGCATCGAGGTGGACATGTCCTCGGTGACCGAGATGGTGGAGAGGGGCATGATCGGCTGGGCCTCGCCGCGCCGCTCGACCGTGACCGAGTCGAGCACCGCCTGCACCGATTCGAGCGCCCCGAGCGGAGACCAGTCGCGGGCGGAGAGGCGCTCGACGGCGGCGTCGATCGGCGCGACCTCGACGAGCCGCTCGTCCGGGGTGCCGCTGAGCTCGCGCTCGAGGGCCTCGATCTCGGCGAGGTCCGCCGCGAGGGTCCCGATCTTGGCCAGGTCTGCCGCGACGAGAGACTTGACTGCGCCGTTGACCTGGTTCTGCACGCGGAAGGTGACCTCGGCGATGGACGCGCCCGCGTCGAGCTGCTGCCGGCCCGTGCGCAGCGCCCGGTCGACCTCGCGCAGGAGCCCCTGCACGCCGTCGGCCTGGGCCTCCGGCCGGCGGAGGGCGCGCCGGACGACGCCGCGGCCCGCCTCGAGCGCCTTGACGACCCGGCCCTGTGTCTCCCGGACGTAGCCGACGAGGCCGAGCTGCATGAGCGCCTCGCGGCGCAGGATCGCGTTCGAGCCGCAGAAGAAGGCCGCGTTCCAGCCGTCCTTGCCCTGCTGGATGGGCCCGTAGAAGAGCGGCGCCTGGCTCCCGAGCGGGTCGCTGTCCGGGACGTTGAAGAACCACTGCGGCGTCTGCACGAGCGCGACGCGACGGTGCGAGAAGTAGCCGAGGGTCCTGTCGAGGATGAGCGGATCGGGGATCTGGTCCGCGTCGAGGATCAGGAGGAACTCGCCCTGGGTCTCCTGCAGGGCGTTGTTGAGGTTGCCCGCCTTCGCGTGCCGGGGCATCCCGTCCCATTCGGGGCCGCGGGAGACGTAGCCGAGGCCGTTCTCCTCGGCGAGCCGCCGCAGCTCGGGCCGGGCGCCGTCGTCGAGCACCCACGTCGTGTGGGGGTAGCGGATGGCCCGCGCCGCGAGGGCGGTCTCCAAGACGAGGTCGATCGGCTCGTTGTAAGTCGTGATGAAGACGTCCACGGTCAGCCCAGGCGGAGCGGGCGGGGGCTCGCCGCGGTCCTTGAGCCGCCACATCGTGAGGGCGAACAGGGTCACGTCGATGAGCGAGTAGGTCTCCGCCAGGATGAGTGGGACGGCGATCCACCACGCGTCCCAGTTCACCGACGCGACCCACCGCCAGCCGACGTAGTTCACGCCGGCGAGGACGGCCAGGGCGGCGACGAGGCGGAGCCAGGGCAGGCTCACGGCGACTCTGCTGGGGCTGTCCCTGCTGCTGCTTCTGCTGGCTGGCGGCGCAGGACGACGGCGGTGACGTCGTCCTCGGCATCGGGGGCGAGCCGCAGGATCCCGTCCACCGCCTCCGCCGCCCGAGCCGATCCGGCGATCGTCCCAGCGACGGCCTCGAGCGCCTCGGCGAGGGTCGCGAAGGCGTCGAGGACGCCGTCGCTGATCACGGCCATCGCGTCCCCGGGCTCGATTGTGAGGGCCCCCGCCTTCCATGCCGCGCCGGGCATGAGCCCGAGGGGCGGCCCGCCGTTGACCACGCGCTCCCAGCTGCCGTCCGCGTGGACGAGCAGCCCGAGGCCGTGGCCGGCGTCGATGTAGTCGACGCGGCCGCTCGTGCCGTCGAGCCGCAGGTGGAGGAGCGTGATGAAGGAGGACAGCCGCGCCAGGTCCGCCTCGAGGGCCTCGGCCGCCCGGCGGACGATCGCGTCGGCGCCGCGTTCGAGCCGGCCCCCGCGCAGCGCGGCGCGCGCCGTCGCGGCGACGAGCGCGGCGCCCATCCCCTTGCCCATCGCGTCGGCGAGCGTCACGGCGAGCACGGTGCCGTCGGACTCCCAGTCGAAGAAGTCGCCGCCGACGCTGCGGCTCGGATGGCACGCGCCCGCGACGTCGTAGCCCGGCATGGACGGGGCCTGGGCGGGGAGGAGCCCGCGCTGGACGCGGGCGGCCGTCTCGAGCTCGCTCGAGAAGGGGCGAGGAGCGCGCGGGCGCCGCATGAGCGCCTCCACGCGCGCCGCGAGCTCGCGCGGGTTGACGGGCTTGGACAGGAAGTCGTCGGCGCCGAACTCGAGGCCGTCGAGGCGGTGGTCCTCGTCCGAGGTGCCGGAGATGATGACGATGTACGCGTCGGTGAACGAGCGCAGCGTGCGGCACACCTCGAGGCCGTCGATGTCGGGCAGGCCCAGGTCAAGGGTGATGATGTCCGGCCCCATGCGGCGCGCTGCCTCGAGGGCGGCGTGGCCGGTCGCGGCCGTCTCCGTGACGAAGCCCTGCCGCGCGAGCGCCGCCTCGAGCACGAGGGCCGTGTCGGCGCCGTCCTCCACGATGAGGGCGCTCCTGTCGCGCGGCTCCTCCCCGAACCCCCTAGCTCCCAGCATGGGTCCATTCTGCATGGTGCTCACCGCGGGATCACCCGGAAGAGGAACTTGGTCCTCACCATGACCCAGAGCGCCGCGAGGATGAGGACGTAGGCCAGCGTGTTGACCAGGACGTTGTCCCCGTCGAGGCCCGGGATGTTCGCGATGGCGAGGGCCAGGAAGACGTGCACGACGAACACGTACAGCGTCGCCTGGCCCAGTGGGACGAGGAACCTCCCGACCGAGGACTGGATAGGCCGCCAGAACGCCGTCAGGAGCGCGTAGCCGGCGACGACGAGCAGCAGCACGTTCGCGAGCCGCCCGGGGCCGAGGTAGGTGCGGGCGAAGAAAGCGTCGTACGCGGTGCTGAAGGCGCCCTCGGGCACGAGGCCGAGCCGGACGTCCTGCGGGATGCCGAGGTAGGGGCTGCACCACGCGAAGACGGTGAAGGCGGCCGCGCCGGCGACGCAGAGCGCGAGCAGCGGGCGCCGGCGGCCGTCGCCGAACCACCCGACGAGCCGCGCGCGGTGGTAGCCCGCGGCGAGGCCGAGGACGAAGAGCACCTGCCACACGAGCACGGGGAAGGCGTCCTCGAACTGGGCCGGCAGCACGTGGACCCGGTAGATGCTTCCGAGGGCATATGCGGCGAGGCTCACGGCGAGGACCTGCCAGGTCCAGCCGCGGGCCAGCGCGGCGAGGACGAGCGGGGCCAGCAGGAGCAGGACGACGTAGAGGCCCATGATGTTGAACTGCCACGGGCCGAACTGGAGCAGGAGCACCTGCGGGACCAGGCCGGCCGGCACGGGGTACTCGAGCAGGCCCTCCATGCCGCTGTACAGGTCGTAGACCCGCCCGGCCGCTCCCCGTCCCGCGGCGCCCGTGCCCTGGTCCGTGAAGGTCGTCACCGCGTGGGCGTCCACGCCGGGGACGAGGCTCAGGGCCCACACCGCGAGAACGACGCCGAGGGCGGTCACGTAGAGCTTCCATGCCCGCCCGAGCATGCGTCCGGTTGCCTCGGCCAGGTCCCGCGCGGCGGCCGGCCCGTAGACCATGCCGACCACGGCGCCCGAGAGCAGCACGAAGAACTCGGCGCCCGAGACGACGCCGATGGCCTCCTGCGTGCCGAGCTGGAAGAGCGAGGGCAGGGCGAGGTGGTTCACCACCACGAGGATGATCGCGAGGCCGCGCAGCAGGTCGATGCGCTGGTCGCGGCCCGAGTCGTCGTCATACCGCAGGCGCCGCGCCTCGCGCCGGTGCGCGAGGACCCAGAGCCCGGCCGCGAGGCCGGGCACGAGGGCCGCAGCGGCCCACCCGGCCGGGC
The DNA here is from genome assembly GCF_056780155.1 of Sinomonas sp. T428B. NCBI lineage: Bacteria > Bacillati > Actinomycetota > Actinomycetes > Micrococcales > Micrococcaceae > Sinomonas > Sinomonas sp. T428B. Next base: position 70,362 of record NZ_JBRAZR010000001.1, read on the forward strand.
CGGCCAGGACGGTGCCCCTGCCGGTCTCGGCGAGCCCGCCGTTCGGTCGCGCGGGCGTTCGCAGCGGACCGGTGGTGACCCCGGCGGCGCGGGCGGCGGCGAGGAAGTCGGCGGCGAGCTGCGGCTCCGCCGTCGCGCGCCAGTCCACGACGGCGGCCCCGTCGGCGCGCCGCTCGAGCGTCTCGTTCCAGAGGACGGCGGCGAGCCGCGGGTACCTGTCCGACTCGACGGCAGAGAAGACCTGCCGCCACCAGGCGGCCTTGACCTCGAGCTCGCCCGGGCCGCCGGCCTGGCGCGAGTAGTACGCGGCGGTCTCGACGAGGAGGGGCTTGCCGCGCGCCTCGGCGTAGGCGCCGTAGAAGCCCGCGCCGTCGGCCGTGCCCGCCGGGCCCCCGAGCCCGCGCACGAAGGCGTCCGGGGCCGGGAGGGTGTTCGGGGCCGCCGTGCCCGCGGAGGCGTCGTGATAGAGGCTCAGCCCCACCCAGTCCACGGCCTCGTCGCCCGGGTAGTACGGCGCGTAGGGGTCGTCGCCGGGGCCGAAGGCGCCGTCGCGGTCGGTGTCGAGCTCGGACAGCTGCGCCCCGGGCGGGGCGGTCCGGGACGCGGGCCGGAAGGGGTAGTCGGTGCCCGCGGCCGGGGCCCAGACCATGACGGGCCGCGGGACCTCGGCGTGCACGGCCTGGGCCACGCGCCGGTACGCCTCGACGTAGGCGCCGGGCCGCTGCCCCCACGGGACCCACGGGGCGTTCATCTGCGGCGCGAAGCTCACGAGCACCCGCCCGCCGAAGCCTTCGGCGGCCGCCGCGACGTCCCGCGCGAACGCCCCGGCCTCCGCGTCGCCGACGCCGTCGAGGCCGCGCTGCGGGGAGACTGTGAGGAGGGCGTCTGCGCCCTCGGCCGAGACCTGGGCGAAGAAGCTGTGCAGGTACGCCCGTTCCTGGCCGTTCAGCGGCAGCGGGACGGCCTTCGCGTACAGGGCCGCGGGCGCGCCCAGGCGGGATGCGTGGCCTGCCGCCGAATCGGTGCCCCAGTCGAGGGCCGCGCCGAGCAGCGGGCCCGGCCCCGCGCCGTCGTCCGCCGCCGCGACGTCAGCTGAGGCGGCCGCCGGGGCCGTGGGGGCGAGCAGCACGAGGGCAGCGAACAGCAGGGCGAGGAGGGCCGCCGCGGTGGCACGCCCGGCCCGCAGGTCTGCCCGCGGGCCGGCCGCCGCCGGGCACCCGCTCATCTGCTGGCTCGGCGCAGGACGACGGCGGTGAGGTCATCCTCCGCGACGTCGCCGAGGGCGAGGATCGCCTCGACGGCGGAGCGCGCGTCCGGGGCGGCTGCGGCCGCGGAGGCGACGGCGCCGAGCGCCTCCTCAATGCCGGGGAACGGGTCGAGCAGGCCGTCGCTGATCATGACCACCGTGCCGCCGGGCGGCAGCCCGAGCTCGTGCTCGGTCCACACGGCCCCCGGGAGCAGGCCGAGCGGCGGGCCGCTGTTCACGACCCGCTCCCAGGGGCCGTCGGCCTGGACGAGGATCCCGAGGCCGTGTCCCGCGTCGACGTAGGTGACGCGGCCGGTCGGGCCGTCGAGGCGCAGGTGCAGGAGGGTGAGGAACGAGCCGAGGCGGATGAGGTCGGGGTCGAGGCTGCCCGCGGCGCGCTGGACGAGGTCCGCGGCGCTGCGCGTGAGGCGTCCGGGCCGCAGCACCGCGCGGGCGGTGGCGGCCACGAGCGCGGCGCCCATGCCCTTGCCCATGGCGTCGGCCAGGCTCACGGCGAGCGAGCCGCCGTCGGACTCCCAGTCGAAGAAGTCCCCGCCCACGCTGCGGCTGGGCCGGCACGCGCCCGCGAGGTCGTACCCGGGCAGCGACGGGGCGTGCTCGGGGAGGAGCCCGCGCTGCACCCTTGCGGCGGTGTCCTCCTCGGTCTCCTCCTCCAGCGCGGTGCGGGGGCGGCGGACGAGGGACGCGGCCTTCGCGGCGAGCTCGCGCGGGCTGAAGGGCTTGGTCAGGTAGCCGTCGGCGCCGAGCTCGAAGGCGGCCAGCTTGTCCGCCTCGTCGGTGCGGGCCGAGACGACGAGGATGTACGCGTCCGTGAAGGAGCGCAGGCTGCGGCACACGTCGAGGCCGTCGATGTCCGGCAGGCCGAGGTCGAGCGTGATGAGGTCCGGCCGGAGTCGACGCGCGGCGTCGAGGGCGGCGTGCCCCGTGGCGGCGGACGCGGTCTCATAGCCCTGGCGGCTGAGGGTTGACGCGAGAAGGCCCGTGATGTCCGGGCTGTCCTCCACAATCAGGGCACGTATCATCAGGCTCCTCCCACCACCTGACCATTAAAGCCGCTCCCTGCCCGACTTCTGTCATCCTGCGTGACTCGATCCGCAAAGTGGATTGCGGAGGCGGCACGCGCCGTCGTGCGTCAGCCGCCGAACGCGAGCATCGCCGCGAGCGTCCACATGAGCGCGGCGACGAAGCCGTCCAGCACCCGCCACGCGGCGGGCCGGGCGAAGACGCCCGAGAGTGAGCGCGCGCCGTAGCCGATGAGCGGGAACCACACCGCGCTCGCCGTCGCGGCGCCCGCGCCGAAGGCCCAGCGCCCCTCGCCCTGGGCGTTCGCGAGCGAGCCCAGGAGCACGAGCGTGTCGAGGTAGACGTGCGGGTTGAGCCAGGTCAGCGCGAGCACGGTCCCGACGGCGGCCCAGGCCGTGCCGGCGCCGCGGCCGTCGGAGGCTTGCAGCGATCCGGGGTTGAGTGCCCGCTTGGCCGCGAAGGCCCCGTACGCGGCGAGGAACGCCACCCCGATCCAGCGGATCGCGTCCAGGAGGCCCGGGGCACCCTGCACCGCGGCCCCGATCCCCGCCACGCCGGCGAAGATGAGCGCCGCGTCGCTCACCGCGCATACGAGCACGACCGGCAGGACCCACTCGCGCCGGATGCCCTGACGGAGCACGAAGGCGTTCTGGGCGCCGATGGCGACGATGAGACCGAGGCTCGCGCCGAGGCCGGCGAGGAAGGAGAGGATCACGCCTTCGACGGTACGGGCGGGACTAGATAAGAACAACTCATGATTTCTGAAGCACCATGAAGAACTCTAATGACCCGCGCAGTGTGTCCCCCCACCCCGGCCGGGTAGAAACGGGGGCAGAGACCAGAGAAAGGCGCCCCGCATGTCCGAGCACACCCTCGTCGCCCTCGCGTGCCCCGGAGCGGGCACCGTCGACACCCTGGCCCTCGATCCGGAGACCGGCACGCTCTCGCCGCTCGGCCGCGTGGAGGGGCTCGACGGCGCCGCGGCCCTCGCCGTCGGACCGGACGGCACGCTGTACGCCGGCTGCAACGGGCCCCGGCCCACCGTCGTCGACCTCGGACCGGACGGCGCGCGGACCGCTGCGGGCGACGGCGGCGCGCGCGAGCGCGAGCTGCCCGCCTCGACCTGCTTCATCACCGTCGCGCCGGGCGGCCGGGACCTCTACAGCGCCTCGTACGGCAGCGGCCGGCTCGACCGCGTGCCCCTCCCGGGCGCGGAGGGCGGCGCCCCGCGGACCTACGAGACGGGCCAGAACGCGCACTGCGCCGTCGTGAGCCCCGACGGCCGCTTCCTCTACGCGACCTCGCTCGGCGACGACCGCATCAGCTGGTTCCCCGCGGACGGCTCCGAGGCGGACGGCGGGGTCCTCACGCCGAGCGGGCACGTCGCCGCGGAGCCGGGGTCCGGCCCCAGGTACCTCCGGCTCAACGATGCCGGCGACCGCGCGTACGTGGTCCACGAGCTCTCCGGCACGGTCGCGGTCTACGCGCGCGAGGCGGAGGACGGCCGGCTCGAGCTGCTCCAGCGCGTCTCGGCGGTCGAGGGCCTGGGCCTCGGGCCCGGCGCGGTGCGTTCGTCGACGAGCCCTGACCCCGGCCCCCGCGTGATCTGGGCCGCGGACCTGCGGCTCACCCCGGACGGCCGCTTCCTCTACACGACCGAGCGCTCCTCGAGCACGCTCGCGTGCTTCGCCGTCCGCGAGGGCGGTCTGCTTGAGCTCGTGGGCAGGATCGGCACCGAGACGCAGCCCGCCGGCGCCGCCATCGACCCGTCGGGACGGTTCCTGCTCGTGTGCGGGGAGGTGTCCGCGCACGTCACGTGCTACCGGATCGGCGACGACGGCTCGCTCGCCACCGTCTCGCGGGCCGGCACGAGCGCCGGCCCCGTGGCGGTCGAGTGCTGGGCGGGCGCGTAGGTCGCGCAACGAGTGAAGGGGCGCCCCGGAGGGGCGCCCCTCAACAGGTCCTCAGTCCCTGCCCCGCCCCATGAGCCGGTCCCGCAGCCGGTCGACGAGGCCGACGCCGGCCCCCACGGTCTTGTGGAACAGCTCGGAGTGCGGCGCGCTCGGATGCGGCCGGGTCGGCGCTATCTTCTTCGCGGCCTCGACCTTCCGCCCGAGCTCGACGAGGTCGTCCGCCGGGAGGTGCTCGCGCAGCTTCGGGAACTGCTCCGACTCCTCGTCGTCGGCGTGATGCCGCAGCTTGCCCTCGAGCTCGCGGACGAGCTCGAGGAAGTGCGGCTCGGCGGCGTCGACGTCCTCGAGCCGCTTCATGACCTCGACGATCTCGGCGTGCTCGCCCTTGTCGTGCTCGACGTCCTCGCTGCCGTTCGGCACATGCTTCTCGACGGCCGGATAGACGTACATCTCCTCCGCGACGGCGTGCCGCATGACCTCGGCGATCACCGTGTCGGCGAGGTCCCGGCGGGCCGCCGCGTCGGCAGCGCCCTCGATCCGGCCGATGAGCTCGACCATCTCCCGGTGGTCGCTCGTGAGGATGTCGACGACGTCGGGCCCGCTCCGTCCCGATGCGGTCCCGGGTGCTGTCTCGGCCATGGTCCCCTCCTTGCTGGGCGGCAGGTGTGCCCCTGCGATTTACCCGGCCCGGCGAGGCGCAAGCCCCCGGACTAGTCTTCCCCTCATGGACTTGGAGCAGCTGCGGGCGTTGGCCGCCGTCGTCGACCACGAGACGTTCGAGGCCGCCGCGGGTGAGCTGCGCCTCACGCCGTCCGCCGTGAGCCAGCGCATCAAGGCGCTCGAGAAGAGCGTGGGCAGCGTCCTGGTTCGCCGGCTCAAGCCCGTCGTCCCGACGCCGGCCGGCGAGCGGCTCCTGCGCTCGGCCCGCCAGCTCCTGCTCCTCGCCGACGAGGCGCTCCTCGCCCTCCGCTCCGAGGAGGCGCACGACGGCGCCCGGCCGGGGGCGGCGGGCGGCGTCGCCGAGCGGCTGCGGGTGCCGATCGTGGCCAACGCGGACTCGATCGCGACGTGGCTCCCGCCCGCGATCCGCGAGGTCGCGCTGGGAGGCCGCATCGCCGTCGAGCTTCTGCGTGACGACGAGCACGCCACGGCGGACCTCCTGCGCTCGGGCGACGCCGTCGGCGCCGTGACCGCGGACCCGCGCCCCGTGCAGGGCTGCCGCGTCCGGCCGCTCGGGACGATGGTGTACCGGGCGAAGGCCTCGGCGGAGTTCGTGGAGCGGTGGTTCCCCGGCGGCGCGACGCCCGAGGCGCTCGCGGCCGCGCCCGTCATGCAGTACGACCGCAAGGACTCCCACCAGCTCGCGCTCCTCGCCCGCGTCGCGCCCGACGCCGCGCCGCCGCAGCACTTCATCCCGGACTCCGTGCAGTACGTCGAGGCGGTGAGCGCGGGGCTCGGGTGGGGCATGGTGCCGGACCAGCAGGACCCGGGGGGGCTGCTGGTCGAGCTCGACCCGGCCTGGACCGAGGACCTGGCCCTCTACTGGCAGGCCTGGACGCTCGACTCCCCGGGCCTGGCCGAGGTCACCGAGGCGGTCCTCAGGGCGGCGAGGGTCCTGCGCCCGGTCCGCTGAGGGGAACTGGCCACTCAAGCGAGAGAAGGTGGCCACTCACCGTTGAGGGGTCATGTCCTTCCTCTTGAGTGGCCACATCCCCCAGTTGAGTGGCCATATCGCCTCCGTTGAGCGGCCATTTTCCAGCCGGTCAGCGGCGGGCGAGCACCGCACAGTAGCCGGGGATGCGCTCGGGGACGCCGGGCTCGGCCATCGGGACGGTCTCGATGACGACGTCGCGCTCCTCGAGCAGGTGCCACTCGGAGCCCGGGAAGGCACGCCGGACCTCGGCGGCGCCGAAGTGCCCGGGCCGGGGCAGCATCTCGATGGCCTTCCGGAGCGGGCCCGGGATGTAGCCGCTCGTGGCGCCGAGGTGCTGGAGGTAGGCGAGGCCGGAGCCGCGGAAGTTGGTCTCCGCGAGGAGGACCCGGCCGCGCGAGCCGACCATATCGTGGAGGTTCGCGGCCAGCCGGCGCTGGGCCTCGGGCTTGAGGATGTGGAAGACGCCGCGCACGAAGACGTTGGCCTCGCCGTACCGTTCGTGGAGCGCAGCCCCGGCGCCCTCGGCGAGGGCGTCGACGGCGTCGAACTCCGCGTTCGGCACCCCGGCCGCCTCCTCGGCGGCCTGCGCGACGGCGCTCTCCGAGAGGTCGACGCCGATCGCGCGCGGGAACCGCTCGGCGAGCCAGCGCGTCCAGATCCCGTTGCCGCAGCCGACGTCGACGATGGGCAGGCCGGTGTCCAGGTACCGGCGGATGAGCTCCTCGTAGGGGCGGCCCTCGTCGCGCCGCCCGGAGTCCCACAGGATCTGCCCGCCCTCGGCGCCGACGCTGGTCCAGTAGCGCTCCCAGGCCACGCCCGGGTTGCGGGGGGCATGCGAGGCAAGGCTGATGACCTTCGGCAGGAGCCGGATCCGGTCGGCGAGGCGTCGCATGCACCAAGACTAGCCGTGGGCGGACGAGAACTCGGCCAGCACCCCCAGGACGCGCTCGGGCGGCACCGGCCGGCTGAAGAAGAACCCCTGGGCATAAGGGCAGCCCATGGCATGGAGCAGCTCCGCCTGCCGGGCGGTCTCGACGCCCTCGACGACGGCGCTGAGGCCCGCCGAGGAGATGAGGTGCAGCACCGCCTCGACGAACCGCGCCTGGTCCGGGTCGGAGTCAATGGTGCTGATGAGCGACTGGTCCACCTTGACGGTCTGGGCCGGGAGGTCGCGCAGGTAGCTGATGGACGAGTACCCGGTGCCGAAGTCGTCGATCTGGAGGTGGATGCCGAGGTCGTTCAGCCGGCTGAGCACGCGTGCCTCCTCGCTGCCGCGCGTCATGAGCACCGTCTCGGTGATCTCGAGGACGAGCCGGCCCGGGTGGACCTGGTAGGCCTCGAGGCACGCGCTGATGTCGCGGTCCAGGCCCGGGCGCCGCAGCTCTGTGGCGGAGAGGTTCACGTGCACCGTGAACGGCGCCAGGTCGGGGGCCTCGTCCATCCAGACCCGCATCTGGGCGATCGCCTGCTCGAGGACCGAGCGGCCGAGGTCGACGATGAGGCCCATCTCCTCGGCGATGGGGATGAAGGTGCCGGGCATGACGATGCCGCGCGTCGGGTGGTTCCAGCGCACGAGGGCCTCGACGCCGACGGCCCGGCCCGAGTCGAGGTCGACGACGGGCTGGTAGACGAGCTCGAGCTCGTCCTCCTGCAGTGCAGTGCGGAGCTCCGCCGCCGTCCTGGCCCGCTCGGTGGTGGCGTTGAGCATCTCCGGCCGGAACAGCTGGACGTTGTTGCGCCCGCGCGACTTCGCCTCGTACATCGCGATGTCGGCGTCCCTGAGGCGCTGCGGCCAGTCGGCGGGGCCCACGCTCACGCCCATGCTCGCCGTCGCCCGCACGGAGACGTCGCCCACGGCCACGTTCTCCTGGAGCGCGTCGAGGGCCCGCCGGGCGATCTGCGCGGCCTCATGCTCGGTCGTGTCGCGGATGAGGATCGCGAACTCGTCGCCGCCCAGGCGGGCGACGACGTCGCTGCCGCGGACAGCCGACTTGAGCCGCCGCGAGACCTCGACCAGGACCGTGTCCCCCGTGTCGTGCCCGAGGGTGTCGTTGATCTCCTTGAAGGAGTCGAGGTCCACCATGATGACGGCGGCCGCGTGCGCGGTCCGGGCCGTGATGGTGCTCAGGATCGAGCGGTTGGGCAGCCCCGTGAGCACGTCGGTGACGGCCAGCTGCTCGAGTTCCGCCTGGGTCCGCAGGAGCATGGCGGTCCGCTCCTCGACCCGGTTCTCGAGCTCCGCGTACATGTAGTGAAGCTCCTCGGCGAGGAGGTTCACGCCGGTGATGACGGCATCGAGGTCGTCCCCCGCCTCGGAGGGCTCGACGCGGGCGCTCAGGTCGCCCGAGGCGAGGATCAGGATGGCGTCGACGAGCTGCTGCAGGCGCGGGTCGGAGGGGGCACGCAGCTCGTCGTCCTGGGGACTGGGGGCCATGGGTCAGCTCGCGCGGCGGCGCCGCGCGTCCCCGCGGCCAGGGGTCCAGCCCTCGTCCCTGCTGTCGACGAGCCAGGCCATGGCCTCCGCCCGGGAGGTGAAGAAGCGCGTGGGGCAGGGTGGAGTGTGCACGCCCAGGAAGAAGTTCGCGATCACCCGGTCCACGGGGCTCGACCCCAGCAGGGCGATCCTGGAAGCGGCGCACGGGATCGAGAAGACGGCGCGGCCCTCCCGGGTGACCGACTTCGTCGTGGCCATGTCCACGAGCATGGGATGGGAGGTGCCCTTGCAGACCTCGTTCACGGCGTCCATCGCGGCCTTCGCGTCCCGGCCCTCGATGACGACATGTTCGTTCCACTGCAGATGCAGCACTCCGTCCGGGCGGAGCACGAGCCTCCCCTTGCCGCCCGGGATCTGCACTGGTTCCACGTGTGCCCCTTTCCGCGATCTCCCTCAGCCTAGCTGCTCGTCCTCAGGGCCGTCCGTCACCAGCCCGGGCCGACGATCTCCACCTCCGGTTCTGCCAACACGACCCTGTTCGCCCCTCTGGACCGGGCCCGGGAGAGGGCCTGGTCTGCCTCCTCGATGAGGCGTTCGGAGCTCACGGCCCGCGTGGGCCCGACGACGGAGACACCCGCGCTGAGGGTCAGCACCCCCGCCGGGCTCTCCCCGTCCTCGATGTTGAGGTCCTGGACCGTCTGCCGGAGCCTGTCCATGGCCGCGAGGGCGCCCGCCCAGGCCTGGTGCGGGAGGACGATGGCGAACTCCGCGCCGCCGAATCGGTAGACGAGGTCGCTCTTGCGCACCCCGGCGACCAGGGCCGAGCCGATGACCTGCACGACCCGGTTCGCTGCGGCTTCGCCGAGCCGCTCGCGGTAGTCGGCGAAGCCGTCGACGCTGCACACCGCGACCGCGAACCGCTCGCCATACCGCTGGGTGCGCTCGTGCATGCTTGCGAGGTCCTCGCTCAGGCGCAGCCTGTTGCTCAGCGCCGTGAGCGGGTCCGTCCTGGTCCGGTCGGAGAGCGCGGACCGGTAGCGGGCGATCTCGGCGTGGAGGGTCGTGACCCGGTGCGCGACCATGAGCCTGCTGTGGAGGGCGGCCGCGTCCACGGGCTTCACGAGGTAGTCGTCGGCGCCAGCGGCCAGCCCGGACAGCACGTCCTCGTCCGCGGTGGACGAGGCGAGCACCAGCAGATACGTGCGGCCGGCGGCGTCGTGGCCGCGGATCCTGCGGCAGAGCGAGAGCCCGTCATGGCCGGGCAGCAGCAGGTCGGCGACGACGACGTGCGGCGACTGCTCGAGGAAGAGCTCCCACGCGCCGTCGCCGTCCGACGCCGTGAGGCACTCGTGGCCGGCCTTCCGCACCGCCGCTTCGAGCGCCTCGCGCGATTCCTGGTCACCATCCGCCACGAGGACCCTCATGACGATGCCCCCAAGCCCACGTGTTCCATGTTTCCCCCCTTTGTGGCCACCGGGCAATCTGCATTGTTTCAATGCATCGATGGCCGAAATTCACCCCGATGGGTGCCATTCTCGCGCCAGTACTACCGGTTCGCGCTAGAGGTGGGAAAGGGTTCGCGCAGGATTCCGCAAGGGACGCGCTCAGCGGCCGGCCGGCAGCTCCGGGGTCTTCTGCTCCGCCGGCTCCCTCGTCCGCGCCGGCCGTGGCGGCGCCGTGCTGCCGCGCAGCACGAGCTGGGTGGGCAGGACGACGTCGGCGCGCTCGCGGTCGGGCGCCTCGATGGCGTCGAGGAGGAGGCGCGCAGCGGCCTCGCCCTGCTCCCGCACGCCTTGGTCCACCGTGCTGAGCCCCACGATGTCCGAGAACGCGTGGTTGTCGAAGCCGATCACCGAGACGTCACCCGGCACGGACAGGCCGGAGGAGCGCAGGACGTCGAGGGCGCCGAAGGCCATCTCGTCGGACCCGATGAACACGCCGGTCGGCATCACCTGGGCGGAGAGCAGCCGCGACATGGCGCGCCGCCCGCCGTCGGCCGTGTTGACCTCCCACTGCTCGAAGCCGGGCTCGACGGCGAGGCCCGCGTCCGCCATGGCCTGCCGGTACCCGGCGGCCCGCTCGGTCAGCACCGTGCTGCCGGACGTGACGTTCGCGCGGTTGTCGATGCCGATGTACCCGATGCGCTCGTGGCCGAGGTTCAGGAGGTGCCGCACGGCCGAGACGCCTGCGGCGTGGTTGTCCACGCGCACGCAGCCGAAGCCCTCGATCTTGTTGCCGAGCGAGACGACGGGGATGTCCAGCTGCCGCATCATCTCGGTCTCGCTCGGCGTGAGGTTCACGGAGAGGACGATGACGCCGTCGGCGCGGCCGCGCAGTCGCTGGTCCGTGAAGAACCGCTGGCGTCCCTCGGGATCGCCGAGCTCGAAGAGCAGCAGGTCGGTGCCGGCGGCACGGACGACGGCGCCCGCGCCGGTGATGATCTGCCCGAAGAACCAGGTGCCCGCCGTCGGGATGATGATCGCGACCGTGCCGGTTCTGCCCGTGGCCAGGCGTGAGCCGCTGACCGACAGTACGAAGCCTAGCTCCGCGGCCGCGCCCCGTACCCGGTCCCTCGTTGCCGGCGAGACGCCCGGGACGTCCCTCAGGGCCCGGGACACGGTCGAGATGGAGACCCCCGCCTTCTTCGCTACTGCCTCAATGCCGACCACGTGCGGATCGTAGCGCAAACGCTTGCGAGAGGTCCACACCGGGTTCGCAACCGCTCGCGGAATTCGACGCGCGTTCGCACCTGCATCTCCGGGAGGCGCCCCCCTGCCGAGGTAAATGGTCGCGTCTCGTCCATCGCGGGCCAGGAGTTTCGCAAACGCTATCTCCCTGCAAATACAGGGGACTTTGGCTTCAGTAACCCGAGTTGTTGACGTAGATCACATCATCCTGCAAGTATTTGCAGCACCGCGGCCCTCGAGGCACGACGGCGGCAGGCGGCTTTCGCCCGCACCCCGGCTCCCAGCGACGGCAATGACGCCGCTGCGCCCGGGCCATGGACACACGGAAGGACAGCAGTGAAGCGATTCGCAGCGCCAGGACATCGGCGACTGGCCCAAGCCCTCGCAACGGCCGTGACCGCGGGCGTGCTCATGACGGGCTGCGGAGGCTCGAGCGGCGGCCCGAGCGCCCCCGCCGTCGACCCCGCCTCCGCCAAGGATGCCAAGGGGAGCATCACGATCTGCGGAGGCAAGGATGTCAGCGGCATCCACAAGAACACGACGGCGGCCTTCGCCGCCGCGAATCCCGGGCTCACGGCCACCTACACCGAGATCGGCGCGACGACGGACGAGGCCCGCACGCAGGCGGTCCAGCGGCTCGAGGGGAAGTCCACGGAGTGCGACATCTTCATGACCGATGTGATCTGGACGGCCGAGTTCGCCTCCCAGGGCTGGCTTCTGGACCAGACCGCCCTGGTCGAGGGCATCGGGGACGGGCTCATCCCCTCCACGGTGAAGGCCGTCACCTACGAGGGCAAGCAGTGGGCGACGCCGTTCTACACCAACGCTGGCCTCATCTACTACCAGAAGGACAAGGTCGCCCGACCCGAGACCTGGCAGCAGCTGTACGAGGAGGCCGCCAAGGCCCCCGGCAACGGCCTCGTCTACCAGGGCAAGCAGTATGAGGGCCTCACGGTGAACTTCCTCGAGCTGCTCTACAGCGCCGGCGGCGACGTGCTCGACGAGGACGGGAAGGTCGTCGTCGACAACGACATCACGCGCGACGTCCTCGACTTCATGGCCGCCGGCCTCAAGAACGGCTCGGCGGACCGGGCCGTGCTGACGTACAACGAGGACCCCACGCGGCTGGCCTACGAGTCCGGCAACTTCGGCTACCAGCGCAACTGGCCGCACGTCTACCGGCTGCTCAACGCGACGCCGCTCAAGGACACCTTCGGGGTCGCCCCGCTGCCCTCGTTCGACGGGACGCGCCCGGCCAGCGGCGTACTCGGCGGCTGGAACTTCTCGATCTCGGCGCACTCGGCCAACCCGTCCGCCGCCGTCGCCTACATCTCCTTCGCCACGAGCCCGGAGTGGCAGAAGCACGTCGCGATGGACAACTCCCAGGCCCCTGTCAACGAGGCCGCCTACTTGGACCCGGAGGTGCAGGCCAAGATGCCGTTCGCACCGGAGCTCCTCGCCTCGGTCAAGGGTGCCAAGCCCCGGCCCGTCTCGCCTGTGTACCCGCAGATCTCCCAGGCCATCAACAAGAACGTCTACGCGGTCCTCTCCGGCACCGCCTCCACGGACGAGGCCGTCAAGGCCATGGCCGAAGAGATCGAAACCGCCCAGAAGAGCTTCTGACATGGCCCTGCCAACCCTGATCCGCGGCCACGGAAGCACGGACCGCGGCACCGCCGACCGCGACCGTGCCGAACGGCGCCTCGCCGCACGCATGACCGCGCCGTCGCTGATCCTCATGGCCCTCGTCGCGGCCCTGCCGATCGGCTACGCGTTGTGGCTCTCGCTCAACCAGTACAGCGTCCGGCAGGCGGGCCTGTCCCGCTTCGTCGGTCTCGAGAACTACGCCGCGGCCCTCACGAGTAGCGAGTGGTGGACCGCCGTCGGGCAGACCTTCACCTTCGCGGGCCTGTCCGTCTCGCTCGAGCTCATCCTGGGCACCGCAATGGCGCTGCTGCTCAATCTGGCCTTCCGCGGTCGGGCCCTGCTGCGCACGGTCGTGCTGCTGCCGTACGCGATCGTCACGGTCGTCAGCGCCATCACGTGGGAGACGATGTTCGAGCCCAACCTGGGCCTCGTGACCACGGTGCTTTCGTCTCTCGGCCTCCCAGGCGGGGACATCGTGTGGCTCGGCGAGCCCGGGTACGCGATGGCCGTCGTCGTTCTCGCCGACGTGTGGAAGACGACGCCGTTCGCGGCCCTGCTCATCCTCGCCGGACTCCAGGTCATCCCTGGGGAGACGTACGAGGCGGCCGAGCTCGACGGCGCCGGCCCGTGGCAGACGTTCTGGGGCGTTACCCTGCCGCTGCTCAAGCCCGCGATCGTGCTCGCGGCGATCTTCCGCACGATGGACTCGCTGCGCGTCTTCGACCTCCCCTTCGTCCTGACGAGGGGCGCCAACGGCACTGAGTCGATGTCGATGCTCGCGTACCGCGAGCTGCGCGAGAACCGGCTCGTCGGCGAGGGCTCGGCCCTGTCGATCCTGACCTTCCTGACCGTCATGACGGTGTCCATGGTCTACATCCGCTTCGCCGGCAGCAACATCCGCGCCGCCGCAAAGGAGAACCGATGACAACGCTCTTGGAACGTCCCAGCCGGGTCCGGGCGGGGAGGGTCGGCACCGCGGCGACGCGGCGCACGCCCCGTGGGCGGGCCCAGCTCCACCCCCTCGTGTGGATCTTCGCGCTCGCCGTCATGGCGTTCTCGCTCGTGCCCTTCTACTGGCTCGTCAACACCTCGCTCAAGGCGGGGGCCAGCCTGGGGAAGGGCGAGCTGTTTCCGAGCGAACCCACGCTCGAGAACTACCTCGCGGTCCTGCAGAACGCCGAGTTCCTGCTCGCGCTGCGGAACTCCGTGGTCATCGCGGTGGTCACCACGGGCGTGGCCTTGGTGTTCGCCTCGTTCGCCGCCTACGCGCTCGCGCGGCTCACGATGCGCCGCAAGGGGCTGATCCTCACCCTCATCCTCTCGGTGACCACCTTCCCTGCCATCGCGATCGCCGCCCCCATGTTCGCCATCTGGCGGGAGATCGGCCTCTACGACACGCTGCTCGGGCTCATCATCCCCAAGCTCACGTTCGCACTGCCGCTGGCCATCTACACGCTCACCTCGTTCTTCCGGGAGATCCCGCGGGAGCTCGAGGAGTCCGCCGCCATCGACGGCGCCTCGCCGTTCCAGGCGTTCCGCAAGGTCATCCTCCCTCTCGCTGTGCCGGGTCTCGCGACGACGGCGATCCTCGTCTTCGTCTCGGTGTGGAACGAGTTCCTGCTCGCCGTCACGCTCACGACCTCGCCCGACGCCCGACCCGTGCCCGTCGCGATCGCGTTCTTCACCGGAGCGAGCGAGTTCGACCAGCCCCTGGGAACGATCAGCGCCGCCTCCGTCCTCATCACCATCCCCCTCGTGGTCCTCGTGCTGCTGTGCCAGAAGCGCATCGTCTCCGGCATGACGGCCGGGTCCGTCAAGGGCTAGCCCCCGTCTCCACCATCCAAGAAAAGGAACGATCGTGAGCAACCAAGAATCCGCAGCACCGGCACCCCTCAAGGTCGGTGTCGTCGGCATCGGCTGGGCGGGCCAGCAGCACCTCAAGGCCTACAGCACCATCCCCGGCGTCGAGATCGTCGCGCTCGCCGGCATGGAGGAGGAGCTGCTCCTCTCCCTGGCGACGGAGTATGCGATCCCCAACACTTTCGCCCGGTGGGAGGACCTCATCGAGCTCGAGGGCCTCGACGCCGTGAGCGTCGCCGTCCCGACCTTCCTGCACGCGCCCATCGCGGTCGCCGCCCTGGACCGGCGCCTGCACGTGCTCAGCGAGAAGCCCCTCGCCCGCACCGCCGAGGAGGGGCAGACGATGGTCGACGCCGCGCGGCGCAACGGCCGCGTCCTCGACGTCGCCTTCAACCACCGCCGGCGCGGCGACATCCAGAAGCTCAAGTCCGTCATCGACTCCGGCGAGCTGGGCCGCCCGTACTACGCCAAGGCCTCGTGGCTGCGCCGCTCGGGGATCCCGCTGCTCGGCAGCTGGTTCACGAATCCCGAGCTCGCGGGCGGCGGCCCGCTCGCGGACATCGGCGTGCACGTGCTCGACTACGCGCTGCACCTCCTCGGCGAGCCCAAGGTCGTCTCGGTCACGGCGGCCACTCACGCCGAGCTCGGCCCCCGCGGCCGCGGCGGCAACGCCCGGTACACGGCGATGAAGTCGGACCACCCCTTCGAGGTCGAGGACTTCGCCTCCGCGTTCCTCCGGCTCGAGGGCGGCGCGACGCTGCTGATCGAGGCAGGCTGGGCGAGCTACCGCGAGGAGGAGGACCTCCTGGACTTCCTGGTCTACGCGACCGACGGCGGCGCCTCGCTGCGCGCCGTCGGGGCCTCGATGACGCCGGTCGCGGACCTGCACGTCTACACCGAGAAGGACGGCGAGAACGCCGACTACCTCCTCGAGGCCGAGCCCGGCCGCGGCCACCAGGCCGTCGTCGAGGAGTTCGTCGACGCCGTCCGCGGCGGCGAGGCGGGCTGGGGCGCCGTCGACGGCTCCGTGGCCCTGAACCGGGCGCAGATCATCGACGCCTGCTACCGCTCGGCCCGCGAGCAGCGGGAGGTGGCGCTGTGAACGCCTTCCCGGTGAACGCGGACGGCCTGCGCATCCTCGTCTGGAACGAGGGGGTCCACGAGGCGCACAACGAGCCCGAGACCATGGCCGAGATGTACCCCGGCGGGATGCACGGGGCCATCGCCGAGGGGCTGCGCGGGTACTACCCGGGCGCCGGCATCGACACGGCGACGATCTACGACGACGGGCACGGGCTCGACGAGGAGACCCTCGCTGGCACCGACGTGCTCCTGTGGTGGGGCCACCGCGCGCACAACGAGATCGCGGACGACGTCGTCGACCGCCTCCAGCGGCACGTCCTGGCCGGGATGGGCCTCATCGTGCTGCACTCGGGCCACTTCGCGAAGATCTTCACGCGCCTGCTGGGCACGAGCTGCTCACTCGCGTGGCGCAACGAGGGCGAGCGCGAGCTCGTGTGGACGGTCAAGCCCTCGCACCCGATCGCGCGCGGCGTCGAGAGCCCGATCGTCATCCCGCAGCAGGAGATGTACGGCGAGCTCTTCGACATCCCGGACCCGGACGACCTGATTTTCGTGAGCTCCTTCGAGGGCGGCGAGGTGTTCCGCTCGGGGGTGACGTTCACGCGCGGCAAGGGCCGGATCTTCTACTTCAGCCCCGGCGACCAGGAGTACCCGGTCTACCACCACCCGCAGGTCCGGCGGGTGCTCGCGAACGCCGTCGCCTGGGCCGCCCAGCCGGACGTCCACCGCGAGGCGCCATCCGTGAGCAACCCCTCCCGTACGTGGTTCGGGAGGCCGGTGGAGTACTCGGTGTGAGCCCGCGAGCCGGGCTCACGCCCGGTTCGGACCGCCTCCCGTCGAGCCGACGGCCTTCGTGCGCCGTGCTCGTCCGCCCCAACGGCTGGTTCGGGCGCCTGTACCTCGCGGCGATCCGGCCGTTCCGCCTGCTCGTCGTCTACCCCGCGATGACGCGTCAGTGGGAGGGCGCGTGGCGGTCGCGGACGACGGCGGGCGGCGCCTCCGCGGGGGACGCTCTCCCCGGGCCTGGGGGTTGACCCCCGCCCTGCAAGCGCGGCTAGGGTGGGCGAATGGCGCCGGTGAAGCAGGTCCAGGTCACCTTCGATTGCGCGGAGCCCGAGCGCGTCGCCCTCTTCTGGTGCGACGTGCTGGGGTACGTCGTCCCGCCCCCGGTTGAACAGCAGGATTCATGGTCTGCCTGTGTCGACCCCTCCGGCGTGGGCCCGCGGCTGTTCTTCCAGCGCGTCCCCGAGGGCAAGGTCGTCAAGAACCGCGTGCATCTCGACGTGCGGGTCGGGACCGGGCTCGTGGGCGAGGAGCGCCTGGCCGCGCTCGAGGCCGAGTGCGCGCGGCTCGTCGCGCTGGGCGCGGTCCGCGTCCGGCTGCTGCCCGCCGACGACGAGAACGAGTCCTGCATCGTGATGCAGGACGTCGAGGGAAACGAGTTCTGCCTCGATTGAGGGTCCGTCCTTCGGGGTAGGAAGAACCTCCGGCTCGAATGCTGCGGGAAGAAGGGAAGAAGGATGATTGGATTCATCGTCGCCGGGCTGATCATCGGTGCCCTTGCGCGTCTGATCAAGCCGGGCAGGCAGAACCTCGGCCTGGTCGCCACGCTGCTGCTGGGGTTGGCCGGATCCGTGATCGGAGGCCTCGTGGCCAACCTCCTTGGAACCGGCGACATCTTCGAGCTCAACGTCCTCGGATTCATCGTCGCCGTCATTGCGGCCGTGGCTCTCGTCGGCACGGCCGAGGCCATCGTCGGGCGCAGGCGCCGACCCTGAAGACGCAGAATCTCGACGACCTCGCCCGCCGGGCCGCCGCCCTCGTGCCCGAGGATGGCGGCAGGGCCATCCTCGGGATCTGCGGCCCGCCCGGGGCGGGGAAGTCGACCCTCGCCGAGTTTCTGCTGAGGCGGGTGCGGGACGAGCACGGCGAGGACTGGGCCTCGCACGTCCCCATGGACGGCTTCCACCTCGCGGACGTCCAGCTCGAGCGCCTGCACCTCGCCGACCGCAAGGGCGCGCCGGAGACATTCGACGCCGACGGGTACGCCGCGCTGCTCGCTCGCCTCGCGTCGGAGCGCGGTCGTACCGTGTACGCGCCGGGCTTCGAGCGGGAGCTCGAGCAGCCGATCGCGGCCGCCATCGCCGTCCCGCCCGAGGCTCGGCTCGTCGTCACCGAGGGGAACTATCTCCTACTCGAGGACGGGGCGTGGGCCGCGGCCAGGTCGTGGATCAGCGAGGTCTGGTACGTGGACGCGGAGCCGGCGGCACGGGTCGAGCGGCTCATCCGCCGGCACATCGAGTTCGGCAAGCCGCCTGAGCACGCCCGAGACTGGGTGCTCCGGTCCGACGAGGCCAACGCCCGCGTTATCGAGGCGACTAGATCCCGGGCGGACCTCATCATCCCCGTCTAGCGCGCGTTCGCCTTGGTCACGGTGATGGTGATGCGGTTCGTGACCGCGTCGGGGCTGACTCCGTTGGTGGCGGTCACCCTGAACGTGAACTTGCCGGCCTTGGTCGGGGTTCCGGACAGGACCCCCGTGGTGGCGTTCAGGGTCAGCCCTGCGGGCAGCGCGCCGGAGGACACCTGGAAGGTCGGGGCCGGGGCACCCGTGGCGGCGAACGTGTAGCTATAGGCGGCACGGGTGTTCGCCTTGGTCGGCGGGGTGGCCGCGGTGAACACCGGGGGTGACGACAGCACATCGATGACCGACACAGTGTTGGAACCGGCGTTCGTGACGTAGGCCGTCGCGCCGTCCGGGGTGAATGCAACGCCTTCCGGACGCGACCCTACCCGGATCGTGGAAGTCACCGTGCCCGACCCAACACTGATGACCGAGACCGTGTTGGAATCGGTGTCGGCGACGTAGGCCGTCGCCCCGTCCGGGGTGAACGCAACGCCTTCCGGCCCCGACCCTACCGGGATCGTGGAGGTCACCGTGCCCGACCCAACACTGATGACCGAGACCGTGTTGGCGTTGCGGTTCGTCACGTACGCCATGGAGCCGTCCGGCGCGAACGCTACAGCTTGCGGACCTGGCCCCACCGGAATCGTGGAGGTCACCGTGCCCGCGGCCACAGAGATCACCGACACCGTGCCGGAACCCAAATTGGCGACGTAGGCCTTCAACCCATCTGGAGTGAATGCAAGGCCTTCCGGACCCAGCCCTACTGGGATCGTGGAGGTCACGATGCCCAACTCGACACTGATGACCGATACCGAGCCGGAACTGTAGTTGGTGACGTAGGCTTTCGACCCGTCCGGGGCGAACGCAACGCCATACGGTAGCCCGCCTACAGGGATCGTTGAGGTCACCGTACCCAAATCAGCACGGATGACCGACACCGTGGAGGAACGCAAATTCACAACGTAGGCTTTCGACCCATCCGGGCTGAACGCAACATCCTTTGGACCTGACCCGACAGGAATCGTCGAGGTCACCATGCCGGACGCCACGCTGAGGACCGACACCGTGTCCGAATTAAAGTTCGTGACGTAGGCCGTCGACCCGTCTGGGGTGATGGCAACCTGAGTTGGAGTCGACCCGACCGGGATCGTGGAGGTCACCGTCCCCGCCACAGCTGGCTGAATGCCTCCGGCAACCATGAGCGCCGCCAGAATCACGCCGATGATCCCCGCACGCCGCGGGACCAATCCTGTTGAGAACCGCATCAGTTCCTCCTGCGTAGGGAGAGCCACGTCTTGGATGTCGCGTCAAGGGTTGGCCCACATGATGGCTCAATCCGGAGCTTACGGATCAGGCAAACCGACAGTCACGAGTAGTCGGTACCTGTCTTGTGTGCTGGCGCTACCTGTTGGATCCGGGGCGCACCAGCTCTGATCACGGGAGCGAGCTAAAAACGCTAACGATTGGATTAACCCCTTGTCCCGGCCATAACTGCGATGCGACCATCATTTGCACCGGCAGTTAACTCCTCGAAAGTCAGGTGCAAAATGCGCGCTTCCGTCCGTTCCTTCGCTTCGGCACTGGTCGCGGCCATGGGGGTCACTCTCCTCATGGCGCCGTCCGCTTCCGCAGCAACCCAGGTGGTCAGTGACAAGTACAGCGGGGAATTCGCCTTCGCGAGTTCTGAGACGAGGAGCCCTGACGGATGCATCGTGTCTCGCAAGGATCTGCTGGCCTTCGACAAGGGGTTCGGCCCCATGGTGGCGTACTACGACTTCATGGCGAATGAGTGCACTCATGAGCTTCTGCAGTACGTGGACGGGATGGCCCCCGCAGAGGTCTTCGACTTCAACCGCAACGCGGTCCACGCGAAGGCAACCGTGCCGCTCACGGATGGGACCACGCTCGACGTCGATCTGCAGTGGAACGCCGTCGGCGCGCCGACCCAGCAGGGATTCAGTGTGAGGTTCGTCGAGCCGGGCGTCTACAACTACGTCTCGACCAGCTCGGGATCGTTCTCCGAGGCATCCCTGAGCGGCGCGCCGCTCTTCGACCAGGCGCACATCTCGCAGTCGAAGGGCAGCAGGCTGGAGATCCGCCACTAGCTTCCACGAGCAGGGGGCCTGCTTCGGCGAGAATCTGCCGAAGCGGGCCCTGATCGTTCGGCGAATCGGTCCGCCTAGCGGCTGGCCCTCGCCCGGCCCAACCGGTGCCACAGCAGGGCGAGCGTGAGGCCCGCGCGGGACTCGGCGTCGTCCAGGGGAGCACCGAGCCGCTCCTCGAGCTTCGCGAGCCTCGCGTAGAGCGACTGCCGGCTCAGGTGCGAGCCCCGGGCCAGGGAAGCCTTGTTGCCCCCGTGCCGCAGGTACTGCTCGAGCAGGGCCAGGGAGTCCTCGTCGACGGGGTCGAGGAGCGGCGCGAGCTCGGCTCGTGCGAAGGCCCGCACCCGTGGATCGTCCTGCAGCAGGGCGACGAGGCCCCGTAGCCGGAGATCGGCGAAGCGGTAGAACGGGCGGTCGCGGGCCTCGAGCGCGGCGGCCGTCTCGGCGACCTGGTCGGCGGCGTCGAGGGACCGCGCGGCCGCGACGAGCGAGCGATGGGCCGGTGCGGCGCCAATGGTCCACGACGACCCCGGAACAGAGAGCGACCCCGCGAGCCGGTGCAGCGCGGAGTCCTCGAGTGCCGGCCCGGGGACGGAGAGCAGCACCGCGATGGAGCCGGCGCGCAGGCTCGCCGCGAGCAGCGGCTGGCGGGATTTCGACGCGAGGGCGTCGAGCGCCTCGAGCACGGCGCGCTCGCGCAGCTGCAGGCCGGTGGGCGGCTCTGCCGGCGCCCGGTCCAGGCGGACGACGACGGGCACGTAGGCGTCCGCGGCGTCGAGGCCGAGGGACGCGGCCCGCGCCACGGCCTCCGCGTCGGCGGGCGGCGTCGCCTGGCGCAGCTCGTGGAGCAGGCCTGAACGCGCCTGGTGCAGCACTTCGCGGCGGTCCCTGCCGGCCATGCGCGCCATGGTGAGGGCCTGGCCGGCGCGCTCGAGGACCTGGACGGCGTCGCCCTCCGCCGCCGGATCGCCTCCCGTGAGGAGCTCGGGGGCGACAAGGCGCCCCCAGCGCTGGCCCGGGAGGCCGACCGGCGTCTGGAGCCAGCCCTCGCCGCTGGCCGCCCGCTCGGTGCGTCCCGTGTACCCGGAGAGTCTTGACCGCTCGGGCCAGTCGCGCAGGAGTTGGGTCGCGTCCGCGTCCCGCGGGGCGTAGGAGAGCACGCGCCGGGCCGTGTCCTCGAAGACCACCGCGCTGCCGAGCAGCTCCGCCGTGCGGTCGACGATCCGCTGCTCGCTCGCGCTCTCGAGGTTCAGCGCGGTGAACGCCTCGTGCACGCGCCGGGCGCGCTCGACGCGCTCAAGCTGGGCGTTGACCAGCACGCGGTGCACGTGCTCCGTGACGTGGACGAACCGCGTGCGCCGCGAGAGCAGGACGACGGGCCCTGCAGCCCCGGCCGCGGCGCGCCTGAGGACGGCGGCGGCCTCGGCGTCGGGCTCGTCGTCGTCCCCGACGAGTTCGACGACGACGCCCGCGGCTCCCGCGGCGAGGAACCGCTCGAGGAACGTCCGCGCCGCGGCCTCGGGGTCCTCACGGTCCCGCCGAAAGGCGAGGCCCGTGGTCAGCACGAGCTCGCCGCCTTCGAGGAGTTCGCTCATCTCGGTGCCCTCAGCGATATGGATCCACCGCACCGGGGCGTCGAGGCGCTCCGCACCGACGAGCACCTCGGGCTTGCCGACGGCGAGGGGGGCGAGGTCGAGGGTGCTCCGGACGGTGAGGACGGGCTTCCCGATGGACGGCATGGACATAGTGTAAAGAGCTACGCCTTAATTCAGAACATCATGTAGGTGTTGCTCATGTTGCAGATTGTTGACGATAGGAATCAGCTCCTCCATCGTCGAAAGGAACGTTCATGCAGACCGTCACCCACTGGATCAGCGGGAAGCCCGTCGAGCCGGAGGCCGGCGTGCACCTCGGCGAGATCGTAAACCCTGCGACGGGGAAGACCAGCGGCCGCGTCGCGATCGCCGACCGGGCCACGACCGAGACGGCGATCGCGGCGGCCAAGGCCGCCTTCCCGGCCTGGCGCGATACGTCGCTCGCCCGCCGGACCCAGATCCTCTTCGCCTTCCGCGAGCTGCTGAACCAGCGCAAGGCCGAGCTCGCGGCCATCATCACGGCGGAGCACGGCAAGGTCCTCGACGACGCCTTCGGCGAGATCGCGCGCGGCCAGGAGGTCGTCGAGTTCGCGTGCGGCATGCCCCACCTCCTCAAGGGCGGCTACACCGAGAACGCCTCCACGAAGGTCGACGTCCACTCGATCCGCCAGCCCCTCGGCGTCGCGGCGATCATCTCCCCCTTCAACTTCCCCGCCATGGTGCCCATGTGGTTCTTCCCCGTGGCCATCGCAGCGGGCAACACGGTCGTCCTCAAGCCCAGCGAGAAGGACCCCACGGCCGCGAACTGGCTCGCCGCCCTCTGGCAGGAGGCAGGGCTGCCCGACGGCGTGTTCAACGTGGTTCACGGCGGCAAGGACGCCGTCGACACGCTCCTCGAGTCGCCCGATGTCGCCTCCGTCTCCTTCGTGGGCTCGACGCCGATCGCCAAGTACGTCTACGAGCGCGGCACCGCGAACGGCAAGCGCGTTCAGGCCCTCGGCGGGGCGAAGAACCACATGCTCGTCCTGCCCGACGCCGACCTCGACCTCGCCGCCGACGCCGCGGTCAACGCGGGCTTCGGCGCCGCAGGCGAGCGGTGCATGGCCATCTCGGCGCTCGTCGCCGTCGACTCGGTGGCCGACGAGCTCGTGGCCAAGATCGCCGAGCGCACCCGCACGCTGCGGGTCGGCGACGGCACGCGCGGCTGCGACATGGGCCCGCTCATCACCGCGGCGCACCGCGACAAGGTGGCCGGCTACATCGACGCCGGCGAGGAGGCGGGCGCGACGCTCGTCATCGACGGCCGCAACCCCACGCCTGACGCCGAGGGCGACGGCTTCTTCCTCAACCCCACGCTCTTCGACCACGTCACGCCCGAGATGAGCATCTACCAGGACGAGATCTTCGGCCCGGTGCTCTCCGTGGTACGCGTGTCCGGCTATGACGAGGGGCTCGCCCTCATCAACGCCAACCCGTACGGCAACGGCACCGCGATCTTCACGAACGACGGCGGCGCGGCCCGCCGCTTCGAGAACGAGGTCCAGGTGGGCATGGTCGGGATCAACGTCCCGATCCCCGTCCCCATGGCCTACTACTCGTTCGGCGGCTGGAAGAACTCGCTCTTCGGCGACAGCCACGCGTACGGCGCCGAGGGCGTGCACTTCTTCACCCGGGGCAAGGTCGTCACGAGCCGCTGGCTCGACCCGAGCCACGGCGGCCTCAACCTCGGCTTCCCGACCAACTCCTGACCGGCCCACGAGGGAGCAGAACCATGACCACTGACACCCTGGGCGGGGCGCCCGCGCCGACCGAGGAGGAGCTCGCCGTCGGCCGCCGCGCCTACGAGCTCGACCGCGCGCACGTCTTCCACTCCTGGTCCGCGCAGGACCTCATCGACCCCATGACCATCGTCAAGGCCGCGGGCTCGGAGGTCTGGGACGGCGAGGGACGCCGCTTCATCGACCTGTCCTCGCAGCTCGTCAACACGAATATCGGGCACCAGCATCCGGCGGTGGTCGAGGCGATCCTCTGCCAGGCGGAGCGGCTGTGCACGATCGCGCCACAGCACGTCAACCACGCCCGCTCCGAGGCGGCCCGGCTCATCGCCGGACTCGCCCCGGAGGGCCTCAACCGCGTGTTCTTCACGAACGGCGGCGCCGATGCCAACGAGCACGCGATCCGCATGGCCCGCCTCCACACGGGCCGGAGGAAGATCCTCTCGGCGTACCGCAGTTACCACGGCGGAACGCAGCTCGCCGTCAACGTCACTGGCGATCCGCGGCGCGTGCCCAATGACTACGGAGACTCCGGGGTCGTGCACTTCCTGCCTGCGTACCCCTACCGCTCCTACTTCGGCGCCACCACGGAGGCCGAGGAGACCGAGCGCGCGCTCAAGCACCTCGAGGACATGATCGTCCTCGAGGGCGCGGGCAGCATTGCCGCCGTCATCCTCGAGACCGTTCCGGGCACCGCCGGCATCTACGTCCCGCCGCCCGGGTACCTGGAGGGCGTCCGCGAGCTGACCCGGAGGCACGGAATCGTGTTCATCGCGGACGAGGTCATGGCGGGCTTCGGCCGCACGGGGGCGTGGTTCGCCGTCGACCACTGGGGGGTCACGCCGGATCTCATCACCTTCGCGAAGGGCGTCAATTCGGGCTACGTTCCGCTTGGCGGCGTCATCATCTCGGACGAGATCCATGACACCTTCCGCACGCGCGTCTACCCCGGTGGGCTCACCTACTCGGGCCACCCGCTCGCGTGTGCCGCGGCTGTCGCCACGATCCACGCGATGGCGGGGGAGGGCATGGTCGAGAACGCCATCCGGCTCGGCCGCGAGGTGATCGGCCCCGCGCTGGCCGGATTCAGGGAGCGCCACCCCTCCGTCGGCGATGTGCGCGGCCTCGGCGCATTCTGGGCCATCGAGCTCGTCCGCGACCGCGCCACCCGCGAGCCGCTCGCCCCGTACGGCGGCACGAGCCCCGAGATGAACGCCGTCATCGGCGCGATCAAGGCCGGCGGGGTGCTTCCGTTCGCCAACTTCAACCGGATCCACATCGTGCCGCCGCTCAACATTGACGACGACCTCCTGCGCGAGGCGCTCGACGTCGTGGACCGCGCCCTGGACCTCGCGGACGCGACGGTCGCTGGATAGCCAACCCGCGGGGATCCCGCCCCCAGTCCTTCCTCGAGAAAGTGCTCTGACGAAAAAATGACAGATGGAAAGCTGGCCGTCATCGGCCTCGGCAGCATCGGCAGCATGGCCCTGTGGCAGGCCTCCCGCCTGTCCGACTCGGTGGTCGGCTTCGAAGCGAAGGTCCCCGCGCACGGCCGCAGCGCCGTGGGCGGGGACACCCGCCTCTTCCGCAAGATCTACCGCGGGAACCCCGCCTACTACCCCATCCTCGAACGCTCCCAGCGGCTCTGGGCGGAATTGGAGCAGGAAACCGGGCAGCACGTCCTGATCCGCTGCGGGGGGCTCTCGATCGGAACCGCCGGGCGGCGCTACCTCTCCCATGTCCTCGAGACCACCCGCGCGACCGGGGCCGAGCACCGGATCCTCACCCGCGAGGAGATGGCCGAGCGGTACCCGCAGCACAACCTGCGCCCGGACGACGTCGCCGTCTACGACCCCCACGCCGGCGCGCTGCGGACCGACCAGGCCGTCACCGCCGCGGTCGCCGCGGCGCAGGCCAACGGCGCCACCGTGCTCACCGACACCCCGGTGGACGGGATCCGCGAGACCGCCGACGGCGTCGTCGTGAGCTCCGGGGACCGGTCCTGGACCTTCGAGAACGCCATCGTCGCCTCCGGCGGCTGGTCCCAGAAGCTCCTCCCCGAGGCCCTGCGGGCGCACGTCCAGATGAAGCGGATCTTCCTCTCGTGGTTCGTCGCGAAGGACCCCGCGCTCTTCGCCCCCGAGCTGTTCCCCATCTTCATCCGCATCTATGACGACCGCTCCATGTATGGCGCCCCGAGCGTCGACGGGGCCACGGTCAAGGCAACCCTGGACGGCCGCGGCAAACCCGTGGCCGGGTTCGAGGCCATCTCGAGGGACCTCACCCCCGAGGAGACCGCCGAGACCACCGAGACGGTGGGCGAGTTCTTCCCCGGCCTCTACCCGAACATCGTCCGCACCGACGCGTTCCCGGACCTCTTCACGAGCGACGGCAATCCGCTGCTCGGCCGGCTGAGCGCCGACAGTCGGATCTACACCGCCACCGGCTTCTCCGGGGCGGGCTTCAAGATGGCCTCCGGATACGGCGAGATCGCCGCCCTCGAGGCCCTCGGCAAGGAAACCGTCGAGAACCTCGACTTCCTCAGGCCCTCGCGCTTCACGACCTGAAGCCCCACGTTGCCAGCCTCCGGACTTGGGGTCCGCTACGCCAGGACCCGCTCCGGCTCCTCCTCCCGCTCACCCGACCCCTGCGCGAGGGGCGACGGCCACCAGACGGCGGGCCCAGCGTCGTACGCGAGCGCGGGGACGAGCAGCGACCGGCGGACCGCTACGCGAACACCGTCCGGCGGTAGCACGGCCTCGCGCGCAACGCGCGGGAGGAGCTGGGGCGGGTTCAGCCGGAGGCCGGCTGAGGGCTGAGCCCGGGAGCCCGGGACTACAGGCTGGGATGCTCGGCGAGGTACTCGGCCAGGCTCTCGAGGTTCGCCCGGACCGTGCGGGCCTGCGTTCTCTGCACGAGCGTGTCTCCCACCCGCCCGAAGATGCCGCCCAGTCCCGTGCCCGCCTCGATGCGCTGCGTGAGCCTCGTTCCGCCGTCCGCCGGCTCGCAGGTCATGGAGACGGTGAATTCCATCTTTCCCTCCACCGACTTGGACGTGGAGCGCCGCGGCGGATCATGCTCGACCACCTCGGCCGTCCACTCGAAGCTCCGGCCCAGGACCTTGCTCGTTCCGCGGAAGCGGGTGCCGACGCCAACGGGGCCTTCCCCGAGGAGCTCGACCCGGACGACGGACGAGTCGAACTTCGGGATGTTCTCGGGATTGCTGACGACGTCGAAGACCTCCTCGGGCGGACGCGAAATGGAGACGCTCTCCTCGATCTCAGGCACTGTTGACTCCTCACTAGAAGTGGTCCCAGCCCCGCGCCTCCCTGCCCCGATGCTGCGCTTCTACGCGCCGGAGCGCAATGGCCCACACCGACCGAGCCGCCCCTACAGCATCCCCTCGAGTGAGCGTCTAATGGAGGGGCCTAGTAGAGAGAGGAAGCGAATCGCCATGGCACGGTGCGACGTCTGCGGGAACGACTACGCGAGGTCCTTCACGATCACGATGGGCCAGCAGACCGGGACCTTCGACAGCTTCGAGTGCGCTATCCACATGATGGCGCCCGCCTGCGAGCACTGCGGCTGTCGCGTCATCGGCCACGGGGTCGAGACGGACAAGGGGATCTACTGCAGCAGCCACTGCGCGCGCGAGTCCGGCGACCAGCACAAGGCCACCAAGCACGGGCCCACAGACCTCGTGTCACCGACCTGACGGCGGGGCCGTGCTCCCGCGCACGATGAGCTCGGTCGGCAGCAGGTGGTGCCTTGCTCGCGCGGGGGTGCCGCCGCGGGCGAGGGCCTCGGTCAGGAGGGTCGCTGCCAGCCGGCCCTTCTCGGCGAAGTCCTGCCGCACGGTGGTCAGGGCGGGCCGGAGCTGCGTGGCCACCGGGCTGTCGTCGAAACCGACGACGGAGAGGTCCTCGGGCACGCGCAGCCCGAGGTCCTGCGCCGCGCGGACGACGTCGACGGCCATCACGTCGGAGAAGCACAGCACCGCCGTCGGCCGCTCGGGGCGCTCGAGGAGCGCCTGGCCCGCCCGGTAGTGGTGGTCGCGGCCGCCGATCGGGACCCCGATGCTGACCGTCTCAGCGCCGGCGGCGTCCAGCTCGTCCCTCCAGCCGAGGTACCGCTCGCGCGTGGCGTGGGCCAGCGCCGAGGGCTGCGGGTCCGCGTCAACCTCGAGCTCCCGGCTCAGGGTGCTGTACAGGAGCCCGATCCGGCGGTGCCCCAGGTCGACGAGGTGCCGGGCGGCCGCGCGGGCGCCGCCGCGGTCGTCCACGTTGACGCTCGGGATGCCGGGCCGGTCGGTCTGGTCGACGTACACGAGGGGCAGCTGGCGCTTGAGCAGCCAGTCGACGGCGGGCGAGTGGGGGTCGCAGGAGTAGACGAGGGCGCCGTCCATGCCGACGTCGCGCGCCGGCACGTGCCCGCCCGTCTCGGCCGCGGAGAGCAGGGTCAGGGCGAGCCCCTGCTTGGTGAGTTCCTCGGCGATCGCGCTGAAGAAGCGCATGGCCACCTCGTCAGTGAAGGCGTAGGTGAGCGAGTCGGTGAGCAGGACGCCGACCGCTCCCGTGCTTCCCCGCTTGAGCGCGCGGGCGCGTGGGTCGGGGCCGGCGTAGCCGAGCTCGGTGGCCGCTGCGAGGATGCGGTCACGGAGATCGGCGGAGAGCTGGTCGGGGCGGGAGAACGCGTTGGAGACCGTCATCCGGCTCACCCCGAGCTCGTCGGCGATGGTCTGCAGCGTCACCTTGCCCATGTCGGCCAGTATTTCAGCCCATCTGCCTCGCTGGGACGGCGGCGTCGGCGGCGCCCGTCGGGGCAATGGCCTCGGCCGCGCGGTGCAGGGCGGCGGATACGGCGGCGCGGGTGGACCGGGCCCACGAGCGCTGCCGAGGGGCGGCGTCATCCGTCACGACCGGCGCGTGCGGCAGGGCGGACTGCGCCACGCTCGCCGTGAAGGCGGGGGTGTGGGCTGCGTACTGAAGAAGTTCCACGGCTTGTGGCTCCTTTCGGATGGTTTCTGTACCGATATAGTACGAGAGCTGTCTTTATCGGTCAAGAAGGCACCGCGAGGAGGTGGAATCGTAGGCGGCGCGAGCCAGCGGGAATTCCTGAGGATCAGTGGCGTCAAAGCCTTGATGCCCGCGAAGCCTGCGGGGATCCTCGCGCGTTGCTTCCCCATCCTGTGAGGGACCGGGAGCATTCTGGAGCCAAGACATCGAAGGCTCGGAAGAGGGGTTCCCGTGGTCAAGTTCCGCAAGGCCAGCAAGCCAGGGGTGACGGTGAAGTTCATCGGCGGCCGCTTCAGCGTGACGGTCGGCGGAGCCACGGCGGCCGTGGCCGTCGAGCAGGAGCCGCACGGCGAGGCCGAGATCAGGGCCGCCCTCGAGAGTATCCTCGGGCGCTACTGACGCCGTCCCGTCCGGGGGGGCACTCGCAGGGGCCTCCCTCTCGGCGGCGGGGCCTGCCTACGGTGGAGGCCATGGCACTGATCCTGGTCACCGGAGCCTCCGCGGGGCTCGGCCTCGCGACGGTGACGTCGCTCGCCGAGGCCGGGCACGACGTCGTCCTCCACGCCCGCCGCCCCGGCCGCATCGCCGACCCTGCCCTCCGCGACGCGATGCGCGCCGTCGTCTACGCGGACCTCGCGGACCTGGGCGAGACCGTGCGCCTCGCGCAGGAGGCCAACGAGATCGGGCGGTTCGACGCCGTCATCCACAACGCGGGGGTCCTGCGGGGGCCCGAGGTCCTGGCCGTGAACGTCGTCGCGCCGTACGCGCTGACCGCGCTCATGGCGCGGGCGGCGCGGCTCGTCTACCTGAGCAGCTCGATGCACCTGTCGGGCTCGGCCGACCTGCGCGGCGTCGACCTCGCCCGTGCACGCCCTCGGGCCTATTCGGACAGCAAGCTCTACGTCACCGCGCTCGCCATGGCGTACGCCCGGCTGCGGCCGGACACGATGGCCCACGCCGTCGACCCGGGCTGGGTCCCGACCAGGATGGGCGGTCCGGGCGCGCCGGACGACCTCGGCGAGGGGCACCGCACGCAGGAGTGGCTCGCCACCGCCGACGCCGCGGAGATCTCCCCGCGCTCGGGCGGCTACTGGCATCACGGCAGGGCGCGCCGACCCCATCCTGCCGCCACCGACCCGGGGTTCCAGGACGCGCTCCTGCGCAGGCTCGAGGCGCACACGGGCATCGCGCCCGCCGTCGGGTGATGTTCGACGGCGGGGAGGTCGTCGCCGTCGCGCGCCGAGCTCAGGCGTTCGCGTACGCCGCGTCGACGCTGGGGTAGGCCAGGATGATCCGCCGCGTGCCGGTCAGCTCGAGCACCATCTCGACCTGCTGCCCGATGTTGGCGACCCGGAGGTCGCCGCCGGCCTGCCGGGCCTCGCGGAGGCAGGCCACGAGCGCGCCCAGGCCGGAGGAGTCGATGAAGTCGGTGCCCGCTAGATCCAGCACGAGGCGCTTCTGCCCGGCCCGGAGGGCATCGGCGACGGCGGCGCGGAGCCCCGGCGCCGTCACCATGTTCAGTCTGGGAGGGCCCGCCAGCGCGGCGTAGTCCCTGTAAGTGCTGATCTCGAAGCTCATCTGTGCGCCCCTTCACCCGTCTCTGGATTTCGGCTGGTCTCGATCTTCCCACGGCGAGGGGGCTGGCCCCGAACGCCCTCGGACAACCCTCGGGCGATCCTGCGCTGGCGACGCGCTCCTGCTCAGCCACGTTAATCCTGAACATTAAAGGTCGGAAAGCGTCACTTTTCCTGTTCGGTGCCGTCCCGAATACTCTTCAGGGACACCACTTCACAATGACGAGAGGCGGTCCCTTCCATGGCCCAGTGGCAGATCCGTGAGTTCCACGCCGACGACCTCGACCAGGTCGTCCGAGTCTGGGAGGAGACGAGGGACACCGACGCCGCCCCGGCCCACGGGCTCAACGAGATCCTGCACGCATGCCCCGAGGGGCTCTCGTTCGTCGCGCTCGTGCAGGAGACGGTGGTCGGCGTCGTCGTCGCCCGCGCCATCAGCGACCGTGCCCATGTGCTCATGCTCGGCCTCGCCAAGTCCTGGCGCGGGCAGGGGCTGGGCAGCGCCCTGCTCGCCGAGCTCGAGAAGCGCCTGCTCGCCCGCGGGCTCTTCCACATCTCGGCGCTCCTGCCCGCGGGGGAGACCGGGGCGAAGGCGTACCGCAACAGCGGCTACGAGACCCGGGACCTGGCCTACTTCGAGCGCACCATCCCGCTCCAGCCGCAGGAGGCCGCCCGGCTGACCGACCTCGGCGGCAGGATCCTGCCGCGGGGGCTCTGGGACCAGCTGGCCGGGATGCGCGAGGAGAAGGAGATCATCGAGCGGCGCCTCGTGCTCCCGCTCGCGAAGCCCGACGTCGCGGAGAACTTCGGCGTGCGGCCGCCGCGCGCCGTGGTGCTCTTCGGCCCGCCCGGCACCGGGAAGACGACCTTTGCCAAGGCCGTCGCCTCGCGCCTCGGCTGGCCCTTCGTCGAGGTCTCCCCGTCCCGGCTCGCCGCCGACCCGGCGGGCCTCGCCGCCGCGCTCCGGCACACGTTCCTCGAGATCCAGGACCTCGAGCACGCGGTCGTGTTCATCGACGAGGTCGAGGAGATCGCCGCCCACCGCACGGGCGAGGCCTCCTCGCGCCTGCAGGGCGTCACGAACGAGCTCCTGAAGATCATCCCGGCCTTCCGCGAGCAGAACGGGCGCATCCTCATCTGCGCCACGAACTTCATCCGCTCCCTCGACAAGGCCTTCCTGCGCCACGGGAGGTTCGACTACCTCATCCCGATCGGCCTGCCGGACGCCGAGGCGCGCCGCGCCATCTGGCGCCGCTATCTTCCGCCGGTCGGAGTGGAGGCGATCGACGTCGACCTCCTCGTGGACAGCTCGGAGCGGTTCACCCCGGCGGACATCGAGTTCGCCGCTCGCAAGGCCTCGCAGCGCGCCTTCGAGGCCGCCGTCTACAGCGGGACCGAGGATTCAGCAGCGGTTTCGACCGACGACTACCTCATCGCCATCAAGGAGACCAGGGCGACCGTGACCCCGGCCGTCCTGGACGACTTCAGCGAGGACATCGCCGCCATCGCTCGGACCTGAGCCTTGACACCATCTGTGAGATCACCCACACTGTTGCGCATAGCGCGTTCAGTTGCGTCAAGTGCGGTTCACAGAATGTTTGTCCTTTCGTTGTGGCAGCCAAGCTCCGTTCGCTCTGCCATCGAGTTGGCGGTCCGCGTTGAGGCGGACCGGGATGATGCGTCGACGGCGGAGCCTGGCTGTCGCCCAACGTCGGGCCGATGCCTCGGCCCAGCTGCTCGTCCACTCGCTAACGGAGGTAATCCCCCATGTCCCTGAAGTCCGTGATCATCGTCGGCGGCGGGATGGCTGGTTTCACGACGGCAAAGGAGCTGCGTGCCCGGAACTTCGACGGCGCGGTCACGATCGTGGATCCGGCCGGCCTGCCCTACGACCGCCCGCCGCTGAGCAAGGACTACCTGCTCGGCACACACAGCACCGAGGACATTCAGCTCTCGTCGGCCGAATGGTTCGCCGAGAATTCCGTGGAGGTCGTCACCGGCCTCGCGGTCAGTGTGCATCCCGACGCCGGGGAGGTGGTCCTCGAGGACGGCCGGACGCTGACCGCCGATGCCATCGTGCTTGCCACGGGCGGGTTGGCGCGCCGACTGGCTATCCCCGGCGGGGACCTCGACTCCGTTCTCGAGCTGCGGACCCGCGAGGACGCCGACCGGCTCCGCTCCCTCCTCGCGCCGGGGACGCGCCTGGCCATCATCGGTGCTGGCCTCATCGGGGCGGAGACGGCCTCCTCGGCGCTCGCTTTCGGGGCCGAGGTCACCCTGATCGATCCCGTGGACCCGCCTCTCATCCCCGCCGTCGGGCCGGAACTGGCCCGCCGCCTCCACGACATGCACGAGGAGAAGGGCGTCCAGCTCGTCACCGGCATCCCCACCGCCATCACCGTCGACGACTCCGGGCACCACATTGCCCTCGATTCGGGCGAGACCGTGGATGCCGATGTCGTGCTCGTCGGCATCGGCATCGTCCCCGACACGCGCCTCGCCGAGGCGGCCGGTCTCGAGACCGACAACGGCGTGATCGTCGACGAGCATCAGCGCACCGCACATCCCCGCGTCTACGCCGTGGGTGATTCCTCGCGCATCAGGACTGCCGACGGGACCCTTCTGCGCCGCGCGGAGCACTGGGAGCACGCCATGAACACGGGCACGACGGCGGCCGCGGCGCTCTTGGGCCACGACCGTCCCGAGCACGGGGCAAGCTGGTTCTGGTCCGACCGGCACGGCGTCCACGTCGAGGGCGTGGGCTCTATGACGGCCGACGGGACAACGATCCTGCGCGAGCTCGACGGGACCCCGTCCATCGCCTTCCGCCTCGACCCGGAGGGGTACCTCATCGGCTGCGCGGCGGTCGACGGCGGCCTCGCCGTCCGCGCGGCACGTCGCATCATCGACCGTCGCATCAGAGTCGACGCCGGAGCCCTGGCCGACCCGAGCGTCAACCTCAAGAAGCTCGCCCGCTGAGGCCCGATTCACCGTCCACCCTTTGATTCACCGTCCACCCGCAGGTCCTCAGGCCGGCGGGTGGACGTCGTCGTCCCTACCCCTGACCCGGGTCGACTGACCCATCTCCGGCACGTGTTTCGGCGGGGTGACATTCTCCCCCCAAGGCGCAAAAGTGCTTGACACCCCTCTGTGACATGACTCACTGTTGTGCATGCCGAATCAAGTTGCATCTGACGCAATGAAGTGACCTCCTTGCCTTCCGTCAGAGTGCGGCTCCCGCGAAGTGATCAGTGCTACCCAGAGGGAGAAGACATGACGACCACCCCGGAGAAGTTCGCGCCTCACGGCGGCGAGAGGATCTCGGAGAGCCTGATTGCGACGCTGCCGGGCTCCACGTATGTCGACGAGGCCGTGTTCCGGGCGGAGCAGGAGCGGATCCTCGAGCAGATGTGGTTCTGTGCGGTCCGGTCGGCGGACCTGGAGAAGCCGGGATCGTTCAAGACGGTCCAGATCGGGCGCGAGAGCGTGATCGTGTCCAAGAACCGCAAGGGCGAGGTCCGCGCCTTCTTCAACATCTGCCGCCACCGCGGGGTGAAGCTGTGCATGGAGGACTCGGGCACGGTCGAGCGCTCGTTCCAGTGCCCGTACCACGCGTGGACGTACGACCTGGACGGCAAGCTCATCGCGGCGCCGAACCTGACCAAGATGCCGGACATCGACCGGCACGAGTACGGCCTCGTCAAGGTGCACATCCGTGAGTACCTCGGCTACGTGTGGCTGTGCCTGGCCGAGGAACCCCCCTCGTTCGAGGAAGACGTCATGGGCGCGATCGAGGAGCGCCTCGGCGACGTCCACAAGATCGACGGCTACGACGTGGCCAACCTGTCCCTGGGGCGGCGGATCACCTATGACGTCAAGGCCAACTGGAAGCTCATCATCGAGAACTTCATGGAGTGCTACCACTGCGCCACGATCCACCCGGAGCTGACCGAGGTCCTGCCGGAGTTCGCCGACGGCCTGGCCGCGCAGTACTTCGTGGGCCACGGGGCCGAGTTCGGGGAGAACATCAAGGGCTTCACGGTGGACGGCTCCGAGGGCCTGGACCACCTCCCGGGGGTGGCGGAGGACCAGGACCGGCGCTACTACGCGATCACGATCAAGCCGACGGTGTTCGTGAACCTGGTCCCGGACCACGTGATCATCCACCGGATGTTCCCGCTCGCAGCGGACCGCACGGTCGTGGAGTGCGACTGGCTGTACCTGCCCAGCGTGGTGGAGTCCGGGAAGGACGTCTCGGCCTCGGTGGAGCTGTTCCACCGGGTGAACCAGCAGGACTTCGACGCGTGCGAGCGCACCCAGCCGGGCATGCACTCCAGGATCTACGCCAAGGGCGGGGTGCTGGTGCCCAGCGAGCACCACATCGGCGCGTTCCACGACTGGGTCATGCAGCACGTCGGGGACGTGGCGGCGGAGAGCAGCCACGGGATGCGGAAGGAAGTCCGGTAGTCACCGTCGACGGCCACGCCTGAGCCCCCCATCCACGAACGCCTCGGCGGTCCCCCTTCCCGCCGAGCCCGAGCCGTTCTGCCCCCACCCCCAGCACGAGGAACCATTATGACTGCGCAGACCCTAGACCCTGCCACTCCGCGCCCCACAGCCCGCGTGGACTCCACTGAACCCGCCCTCAAGGTCGAGCGCCTGTGGAAGATCTTCGGCCAGAAGGCTGACAAGATCATCGGCACGCCCGACGAGAACCTCAGCCGGAAGGACCTCCAGCGCAAGACTGGGTGTGTCGCGGCGGTGAAGGATGTCTCCTTCGAGGTCGCCCGCGGCGAGGTGTTCGTCGTCATGGGCCTCTCCGGCTCGGGCAAGTCGACGCTCGTCCGCCTCCTGACGCGGCTCATCGAGCCGACGGCCGGCACGGTCATGATCGACGGCGAGGACGTCACGCGGGCGAGCAAGACCAAGCTGCGCGCCCTGCGCCGCAACCACATGTCCATGGTCTTCCAGCAGTTCGGCCTGCTTCCGCACCGCAAGGTGATCGACAACGTGGCCTACGGTCTCGAGGTCCGCGGCGAGGGCAAGTCGCGGCGGATCGCCCGGGCCCAGGAGATGGTCGACCTCGTGGGACTCTCGGGGTACGAGAACTCGTTCCCGGACCAGCTCTCGGGCGGCATGCAGCAGCGCGTGGGCCTGGCACGGGCCCTCGCGGTCGATCCAGAGGTTCTCCTGTTCGACGAGCCCTTCTCCGCGCTCGACCCGCTGATCCGCCGGGACATGCAGAACGAGGTCTGCCGCCTGCACGAGGAGGTGGGCAAGACCATGGTGTTCATCACCCATGACCTGCAGGAGGCGCTCAAGCTCGGCGACCGCATCCTCATCATGCGCGACGGCGAGATCGTCCAGATCGGCACCCCCGCCGATGTCGTCGCGAACCCCGCGGACGACTACGTGCGGGACTTCGTCTCCGAGGTCCCCCGCTCGCACGTGCTCACCCTGCGGTACGTCGTGCGCCAGCCGCACGAGGGCGAGTCCCTCAACGGGCCCGTGATGCAGGCGAACCAGATCGTCCGGGAGGCCGCGCGGCAGGTCCTTGAGTCCTCGCTGCCCGCGCGGGTGTACGACGGCGACCGCTTCCTGGGCGTGGTCGACGACGACGACATCCTGCGCGTCGTCGTCGCGGAGGAGGCTCCCAGCGAGGGTGGTGCACGATGAGCACACTCACGGGAGTGCGGGAGCACTCCACGGAACCGGCAACCCGCCCGCCGACAGGGCGGCCGGAAGCCAAGGCATCCGCCTTCCTGCGGCGCCATTGGCGCCCGCTTGCGCTCGCCGTCGTCGTCCTCTTCTGGCTCGCCTTCTGGGCCCTCTTCCGGGGGAGCCAGACCCTTGAGATCGGCGGCGCCGAGCGGACGGACTTCCATATCTGGCTCAACGGCGTGCGTGACAGCTTCGATGCCGCCCGCACGAGCTCGGCATTCTTCGAGTACGTCGTCCAGCCGATCACCAACGGGCTGAACGGACTCGTGACGTTCCTGCAGGGCCTCTTCAGCCAGCCCTCGGCGGTGCGGCCGGTGCCCGAGGTTGGATGGCTCGGGGTTGCCGTGCTGCTCGCGTGGCTGGCGTTCGCGCTGGCCGGAGTGCGCTCGATGCTGCTGGTCGCGGTGTCTGTGCTGCTCTTCGGCTTCTTCGGCTACTGGCAGCAGAGCATCGACACCCTCATCGTGACCTTCGTCGCCGTCGGCCTGTGCGCCCTCTTCGGCCCCCTGCTGGGCATCTGGATGGCCCGGAGCCGGCGCGTCTCCGCGGCCATCACGCCGGTGCTGGACCTCATGCAGACGCTCCCGTCGTTCGCCTACCTCGCCCCGCTCGCGCTCGTGTTCGGCATCGGCCCCGCGTCGGCCATCGTCACGACGATCATCTACTCCCTCCCGCCGCTCGTGCGGATCACCGAGCACGGCATCCGGAACGTCTCGCCCACCACGCTCGAGGCCGTGACGTCGATGGGTGGAACGGCCCTGCAGACCCTGGTCAAGGTGCAGCTGCCCATGGCGCGGCGCACGATCGTCGTCGGCATCAACCAGTGCACGATGGCCGCCCTCTCCATGGCCACGATCGCCGCGCTCATCAACGGCCCCGGCCTCGGCCAGCCGGTTCTGCAGGCACTCCAGTCGCTCGACGTCGGCTCGGCCTTCGTCTCTGGCCTGGCCATCGTCCTCATGGCCATCATGCTGGACCGCACGACGACGGCCGCCTCCGAACGCTCGAGCATCGCCTCGCGCGTCCAGCGCGGAACTCGGGCCGGCGGCCTCCGCGGGCCGCGGGGACGACGCCTCGTGATCATCGCCGGAGCGGTGGTCACCGCCGTCGCCGTCTACCTCTCGCACAACTACCTGGCGCTCGCGAAGTTCCCGGCGTCGCCCGACCTCGGCGGCCCGCTCGCGAAGGCGGTCACCGCAGCCACCAACTGGACCGTGAGCACGTTCTCCGGCTTCACGGGATGGCTCAAGGAGACCGTCACGGCGCTCCTGGTCAACCCGCTCGAGTCGCTGCTCGCGCAGTCCCCCTGGTGGGTCATGGCGCTCGTGCTGCTCGGCGTCGCCCTCGCCCTCGGCGGGTGGCGGGCAACCGCGGTCACGCTCGTGTGCGTGGCGGTCATCCTCGGAACCGGGCTCTGGAACGAGAGCATGAAGACACTCGCGACCACGCTCGTCGCGACCCTCCTCGTGGTGGCCGTGGCTGTCGTCGTCGGCGTCTGGATGGGGCGAAGCAGGCTCGTCGACTCGATCGTCAGGCCGGTGCTGGACGCCTTCCAGACCATCCCGTCCTTCGTGTACCTCGTCCCGGCTCTGGCCCTGTTCGGGCCCACGCGGTTCACCGCGATCGTCGCGGCGCTCGCCTACGGCGTCCCGATCGCCACGAAGCTCGTCGCGGACGGCATTCGGGGCGTCTCGCCGACCACCGTCGAGGCCGCGGAGTCGCTGGGAACCACCTCGTGGCAGATGGTCTCGAAGGTCCAGCTGCCCATGTCCCGCGCGGCGGTGGTCCTCGCTGCCAACCAGGGGCTGCTCTACGTCCTGTCCATGGTCGTCGTCGGGGGGCTTGTCGGCGGCGGTGGGCTCGGCTACCTGGTGGTGTCCGGCTTCTCGCAAGGCCAGCTCTTCGGCAAGGGCCTCGCCGCCGGCATCGCCATCACCGCGCTCGGCATCATGCTCGACCGCATCACCCAGCACGCGGCTGCCCGCTTCGGCAGCGCCTGATCAAGGAGGCCCCATGAAAGTCTGGAAGAAGGACAGTGCCCGTACGGGCGTCAAGAGTCCACGTGTCAAGGCGCTAGGCGCCGTCGCCCTCGCCGCAGTGATGTCCTCGACGCTGGCGCTCACCGCCTGCGGTGGAGGTGACATCTCCAGCGGCTCCAACGCCAGCGGCGGCTCGGCGAAGTGCGGCGCATTCAATATCGCCCTCAACCCGTGGGTTGGCTACGAGGCCGACGCGTATGTCGTCGGCACGCTCGCCAAGGAGAAGCTCGGCTGCACCGTCAACTACAAGACCCTCAAGGAAGAGGTGGCGTGGCAGGGCTTCGGCAGCGGCGAGGTGGATGTCGTCATTGAGAACTGGGGCCACCCGGACCTGACCGAGAAGTACATCAACCAGCAGAAGACGGCCGTTGACGCCGGCCCCACGGGCAACACCGGAGTGATCGGCTGGTACGTGCCGCCATGGATGGCCAAGCAGTACCCGGACATCACCGACTACAAGAACCTGAACAAGTACGCCGACCTGTTCAAGACCTCGGAGTCCGGCGGCCAGGGCCAGCTGCTCGACGGCGACCCCTCGTTCGTCACGAACGACGAGGCGCTCGTGAAGAACCTCGGCCTCAACTACAAGGTCGTCTACGCCGGCAGTGAGCCCGCGCTCATCCAGGCGTTCCGGCAGGCCGAGCAGAACAAGACCCCGCTCATCGGGTACTTCTACGACCCTCAGTGGTTCATGGCCGAAGTCCCGCTCGTGAAGGTCAATCTCCCGGCCTACACGGAAGGCTGCGACGCCGACAGCGCGACCGTCGCGTGCGACTACCCGAAGTACGACCTCAACAAGATCGCATCGACGAAGTTCGCCAACTCCGGCAGCCCCGCCTATTCCCTCGTCAAGAACTTCTCGTGGACCAACCAGGACCAGAACACCGTGGCCGGCTACATCGCCAAGGACGGCATGGATCCGGAGGCGGCCGCGAAGAAGTGGATCGACGCGAACCCCGACAAGGTCGCGGCGTGGCTGAAGTAGCGACGCGGCGGTCGGACGGATAGGTCGGCCACAGCACAACGGCTGCTGCCTCTGTCGTCGTCATGAGGCCCCATGGCGACAGGAGGCAGCAGCCGTTGGTGGTCTCAGGGCCTCGGCCCGCCCATGAGTTCGGTGATCTCCTCGCAGGCAGCGACGACGGCCTTGACGGCGTCCGGGTGGGCCTCCGGGTCGAAGCGGAAGGCGGGGCCGGAGAGGCTCACCGCGCCGATCACATCGCCGGTGTGCCCGAAGATCGGCGCGGCGACCGCGTTGAGGCCCTCCTCGAGCTCCCCGTGCGTGATCGCATAACCCCGCTGCACGATCACGGGGAGCTCCGTTTCGAGCTGCTCGCGTGTAAGGGTGTGCGCGGTGAAGGCCTCGAGCTTCGCCCGCCCGAGGAGATCCTCGCGCTCGCTCGCGGGCATATAGGCGAGGAAGACCTTTCCGCTTGACGTCGCGTGCAGGGGGGTGAGGTTCCCGATCCAGTTGTAGCTGGCCACGTTGGACAAGCCCATGGCCTGGTCGACGTTCACGGCGTAGACATTGCGGAGCACGGCCAGGTTGACTGTCTCCCCGTACTGCTGCGCGAGATCCTCGAGCACGGGCCGTGCGGTGTGGACCAGACTCAGGCGGCGCGGAATCGAGCTCGCCACACGCAGGAGCCCGACGCCCAGCTGGTATTTGCCGCGGCGGCTGCTCTGCTGCACGAAGCCATGCGACTCCAGGGCCCCGAGGATGCGGGAGGCCGTCGACTTGTGCACGCCCATGCGCTCGGCCACATCGCCGACCGCGACGCTGCCCTCCTGGGCCAGGATCTCGAGGGCTTGGACCACACGCTCGACGGCCTGGACGCCATTGATGGAACGGGACTCGTCCCGTTCATCGGACGCGGCTGCCTTCCCCATGGAGAAATTCTGCAGCGCGCGCCGCCCGATTGGGTAGGTACCTGCCGCCTGTACGGGTAGTTCACCCGCCTCGCGAACGGGTCCACGCTGGTCTGGCTGGCAGGTGCTCCACGTCACATCAGCGGGCGCTGCGGCGCCCGGCCAGCGGGTACGGGCTAATCGAGCACGAGGAAGTGATCATGGCTGGAAACAGGGCGGTTGCGTACAAGGAGCCGGGCAAGGTCGAGGTGATCGACACCGAGTACCCGACGTTCGAGCTCAAGGACGGGCCCGGGGTGAACCCGGCGAACGTGGGGCGCAAGGTCCCGCACGGGGCGATCCTGCGGACGGTGACGACGAACATCTGCGGCTCGGACCAGCACATGGTGCGCGGGCGCACGACGGCGCCGAAGGACCTCGTGCTGGGCCACGAGATCACCGGCGAGGTCGTCGAGGTCGGCCCCGACGTGGAGTTCATCAAGGTCGGGGACATCGTCTCGGTGCCGTTCAACATCTCCTGCGGGCGGTGCCGCAACTGCAAGGAGCGCAAGACCGGCATCTGCCTCAACGTCAACCCGGACCGGCCCGGGTCCGCCTACGGGTACGTGGACATGGGCGGCTGGGTCGGCGGCCAGGCGGAGTACGTGCTCGTCCCGTACGCGGACTG
Organism: Sinomonas sp. T428B; assembly: GCF_056780155.1. Classification (NCBI taxonomy): domain Bacteria; kingdom Bacillati; phylum Actinomycetota; class Actinomycetes; order Micrococcales; family Micrococcaceae; genus Sinomonas; species Sinomonas sp. T428B. The sequence continues at coordinate 110,694 of NZ_JBRAZR010000001.1, forward strand.
GAACCTTTTGAAGTTCCCGGACCGGGACCAGGCGCTCGAGAAGGTCATGGACCTGACCATGCTCTCGGACATCTTCCCCACCGGGTTCCACGGCGCGGTCACCGCGGGGGTCGGCGTCGGCTCCACGGTCTACATCGCCGGCGCCGGCCCCGTCGGGCTCGCCGCCGCGGTCGGCGCCCAGCTGCTGGGGGCCGCCGTCGTCATCGTCGGGGACATGAACGAGGACCGCCTCGCGCAGGCCCGCTCCTTCGGCTGCGAGACCGTGGACGTCTCGAAGGGCGACCCGAAGGACCAGATCGAGCAGATCCTCGGCGTGCCCGAGGTCGACTGCGGCGTCGACGCCGTCGGCTTCGAGGCCCGCGGCCACGGCCGGGACGCCTCCCACGAGGCCCCGGCGACGGTGCTGAACTCGCTCATGGAGATCACCGCCGCCGGCGGCGCCCTCGGCATCCCGGGCCTCTACGTCACCGGGGACCCGGGCGGGATCGACGAGGCCGCCAAGCACGGCTCGCTCTCGCTCTCGCTCGGCACGGGGTGGGCCAAGTCGCTGTCCTTCACCACCGGCCAGTGCCCCGTCATGAAGTACAACCGGCAGCTGATGATGGCGATCCTGCACGACAAGGTCCAGATCGCCAAGGCCGTCAACGCCAAGGCCATCTCCCTCGACGACGCCCCCCGCGGCTACGCCGAGTTCGACGCCGGCGCAGCCACCAAGTACGTCATCAACCCCAACGGCTACGTCAAGGCCTGAACAGTCCGCTCCCTGCCAGCACCCAGTAGTCAATCCACATAGGCACCATCAAGATCAGGAGAAACCCATGACCTCGCCATCCCTCTCCGAAGCCCGCGACATCATCGCCGCGGCCGAGAAGCGCGCCGCCGAAATCGGACAGCCCATGAACATCGCCGTCGTCGACGAGGGGGGCAACCTCGTCTCCCACGCCCGCATGGATGGCGCGTGGATCGGCAGCGTCGACATCTCGATCAACAAGGCCTTCACCTCCAGGGCCTTCAATATCCAGACCAAGGACCTGGGGGACAACTCCCAGCCGGGCAACCAGTTCTACGGCATCCACGCGAGCAACCAGGGCCGGATCATGATCTTCGCCGGAGGGATCCCCCTGACCCGCGATGGACAGGTCGTCGGAGCCATCGGGGTCAGCGGCGGGTCGGGAGAACAGGACCAGACCGTCGCCGAAGCCGGAGCAGCCGCATTCTAGGCAGGCGCTGATCACGCACACCGAGAGGGTCCTGGCGCCTCCGCGCCAAGACCCTCTCGCATGCCTCCCCCCATGGCCCTTGCGGCGTCGCGCCTCGAACGTCAGTCGAGGCTGATCGGGCCGAGCTCATCCAGCAGGTCACCCGGCCCCGGGTTGCCTGGCGCCGAGGAGCCGCCGAGGTGCCTCATGACGCCCCACACGGCGTTGAGTCCCGTGGTCACGGCGCCCTCGGCCCAGCCGGCGGTGAAGGATACGTCGTCGCCCGCGAGGAAGATGCCGCGCTGGCCCTGGGGCAGATGGTCCTGCTTGAAGTGGGTGAAGAGCCGCTGCTGGTAGCGGTAGTGGCCGGGCAGGTTGGCCTTGAACGCTCCCATGAAGTTCGGGTCCGCCTCCCACGAGACCGTGATGGGCCGGCCGATGATGTGGGCGGCGATGTCCACGTCCGGGTAGATCTGCTTGAGCGAGTGGAGCATGAGGCGCGTGCGCTCGTCGGCGTCGAGCGCGAGCCACTTGAGGGCGTCGTCGTTCCACGTGTAGGACAGCAGGATGACGGCGGGCCGGTCCGGGCCGTCGTCCAAGAGGTACACGGCGCGATTGAGCCTGTCGGTCAGCGTCATCGACAGCGCCTCGCGGCCGGTCTCCGGGTCGCGGTCCTTCCAGAAGGGGCGGTCCACCATGACGAACGTCTTCGACGACTGCATGTAGTGCGACTTCTCGATCGCGGTCCACAGCTCCGGCGCGAACAGGGTCTCCTCGGTGTCGATGCGGGTCGAGAGCAGCCACGACTGGCACGTCGTGACGACCGCGGGGAAGGACGCCTCGCGCCCCCAGCGCTCGCGGACCACCAGGTCCCCCTCGGCGGCCCTGCCGATCCGGGCCACCGCCCCGCGCGGGGACCCGTCATGCAGCGACGCCAAGGAGGTCCCGCGGGGCCAGTGGGCCATGGACGACGGCGCGTGGTGCCACAGCGCTTCGGGCAGGCGCTGGGCGCCGCCCACGATGAGGCGGTGATGGTCGTCCGCGTCCGTGTAGACGACGCGGAGGATCTCGAGGATCGAGTTCGGGAAGTCGGTGTCCCAGCCCCCGGTGCCGAAGCCAACCTGACCGAAGGCCTCCCGGTGGGCGAACCCGGCCTTGCGGAAGGCGTCGCTCGAGGCGATGAAGCCATAGAACGTCTGCTCGTCCATGGTCGGGAGCAGCTCGTTCCAGATCTCCTTGATCCGCGCCACGTCCCGCGCCCGGAGGGCGGCCTGCATCTCGGAGAAGCGCGCGCCGTCGTCGACCGCGGCCCTCCACGCCTCGGCCACCTCCCGGAAGAAGTGCGGCAGGTCCGCCGGCGTCTCGGCATAGTGCTTCGTTCCGGCGAGCTCGATCACCGTGCTCGACGTGGCGGGGGCGAGCGGGTTGGGGAACTCCCTCGTCTCGAGCCCCAGGAGATCGACGTAGTGGTAGAAGGCCCTCCCGGACGCCGGGAACCGCATGCCGCCGAGATCGGCCGTGACCCCCGGCGAGGAGGGGAAGCGGGCCGTGCGCAGGCGGCCGCCGATCTGGTCGGCCTCGTAGACCACGGGCCTCAGCCCGAGCTTCATGAGCTCATATGCGGCCACGAGGCCGGACAGGCCGGCGCCGATCACCGCGACCTCGGTGCCGTGGAGCTCCGGCGGAACCGACCCGAGGCCGCCCGGGTGCGCGAGGAATTCGTCGTAGCTGAACGGAAAGTCCGGGTTCAGCATCGTGAGCGGAGCCTCGGGCTCCGTCACGGTGATGACGTCGGGGTTCAATGCTGCGGCGGTGGTCATGCGTCAACCTTCACTGGTTCGGGGCGCTCCTCACGGAGGGCCAGGGTGTAGTCCTCATCGCTGAGGGAGGCGACAAGCGAACGGCGGCGGCCGTAGCCCAGGTAGAGGCCGGCCCCGACCGCCATCCATGCGCCGAAGACGAGCCAGGTGTCCGCCCCGAGGTTCGCCATGAGATACGCGCACATGAGGGAGCCGAGCACGGGGGTGAGCGGGTAGAGCGGCACCCGGAACGAGCGGGGGAGGTCGGGCCGGCGGCGGCGGAGGTAGATGACGGAGACGTTGACGAGGGCGAAGGCGAAGAGGGTGCCGATGCTGGTCGCGTCGGCCAGCGCCCCGAGCGGCACGATGCCGGCGGTGATGGCGACGGCGATGCCGACGATGAGCGTTCCCGCCACCGGGGTGCCCGTGCGGGGCGAGACCCTCCCGAAGACGCCGGGCACGAGGCCGTCGCGGGACATGGAGAGGAGGATCCGAGTCTGCCCGTAGAGGACGGTCAGCACGATCGACGCGATCGCGAGGACGGAGCCCGCGGCGAACACGAGGGCGATCCACGGCTGATGGGTGATCTCCTCGAGGATCTGGACGAGTGCGGCTTCCGTGCCCTCGAACCACAGCCAATCGCGGGCACCGATCGCCGCCACGGCGACCAGGACGTAGAGGCCCGTCACGATCGCCATGGAGAGCATGATGGCCCGCGGAAGGTCACGCTTCGGGTCCCGGGCCTCCTCGCCGGCGGTCGAGGCGGCGTCGAAGCCGATGTAGGAGAAGAAGACGCGCGAGGCGGCGGCCGAGACCCCGGCGGCGCCCATCGGGAAGAGCGGCTCGAAGTTGCCGGCGTGGAAGGCCGTGAAGGCCACGGCGCAGAAGAAGAGCAGGATGGCGACCTTGACGACGACGATCGCCGTGTTGGCCCACGCGCTCTCGCGAGCCCCGCGGACGAGCAGGGCCATGGCCAGCAGGACGATCACCACGGCGGGGGCGTTGAGGACGCCGCCGTCGCCCGGCGGCTGCGAGATGGCGTCGGGGAGCGACTGGCCGAAGGCGGCCAGGGTCTCGTTGACGTACTGCCCGGCACCGACGGCGACGGCGGCGACCGAGACCGCGTACTCGAGGACGAGGCACCAGCCGCAGACCCACGCGATGCCCTCGCCGAGCGTCGCGTAGGCGTACGAGTAGCTCGAGCCGGACACCGGCACGAGGCCGGCCATCTCCGCGTAGGAGACCGCCGAGAGGAGTGCCGCAAGCCCGGCGATCACGAACGAGATCCACACGGCCGGCCCCGCGATCGGGACGGATTCCCCGAGGATCACGAGGATGCCGGTGCCGAGCGTGGCTCCCACGCTGATCATGGTCAGCTGGAGGACGCCGAAGCTGCGCACGAGCCGCGGTCCGCCGCCGCCGTCGGCGTCGCTGATCATCTGGGAGAGGGGCTTGCGGCGCAGCAGCTGCGCGCCGAGCGAGGGCCGCGAACCGCTCGCCCTCAGGGGTGGTCTGGTGGGTGGAGGCGTTGTCTTCATTGACATCCCTTCTGAATAGTCCGGGTTCACCGCACCCCAGCCTAGGGTTGTGAGGCATGTCTCATGGGGGTGCAAAATGCCCTATAGTCATCCCTCATGGGACACATTGCACTTCAGGAAAGCCCGGCCGGACGGAGCTTGGACGGACAGGTCAGCGTTGATCTGTCTGCGATCTCAGACAACGTAAAGGCCCTGCGGAGCCTCACGCGGGCCCCGCATTTCATGGCAGTCGTCAAGGGCAACGCGTACGGGCACGGACTCGTGGAGGTTGCCCGGACAGCGCTTGCGGCGGGCGCCGACTGGCTCGGGACCGCACAGCTCACCGAGGCGATCGCGCTCCGGCGGGCGGGGATCGTCGCCCCGGTGCTGTCGTGGCTCTATCTGGCAACCCAGACGAGCGCGGCGATCCGCGAGGCCGTGGAATACGATATCGACCTCTCGATCGGCAGCGTCCACCAGCTCGAGGTCACCGCCGGCGTCGCCCGCGCTCTGGGGCGTCCCGCCGTCGTGCACCTCGAACTCGACAGTGGCCTCAGCCGTGGCGGTGCCCGCGCCGAGGACTGGCCCGAGCTCGTGGCCCGCGCCCGCCAGGCCGAGCTCGAGGGGACGCTGAGGGTGCGCGGCCTGTGGACGCACCTCGCGTGGGCGGACATCCCCGCCCACCCGGGGAACGCGGCCGCCGTCGCCGGCTTCGAGGCCGCCGTGCAGGCGGCCAGGGACGCGGGGCTCGAGCCCGAGCTGAGGCACGTCTCGAGCTCGGCGAACATCCTCGAGCGCCGGGAGTTCGACTTCGACATGGTGCGAGCCGGACTGGCCATCTACGGCCTGTCCCCTGCAGACCACCTGGACCCGGCCGAGCACGGCCTCAGGCCCGCGCTGACGGTCACGGCGCCGATCGTAATGGTCAAGAAGGTCCCGGCGGGCACGGGAGTGAGCTACGAGCATCGGGCCATCACCCACGAGCCGCGCCTCCTGGGACTGATCCCCCTCGGCTATGCGGACGGGATCCCCCAGGGGATCAGCGGAAGGAACGTCGTCCTGATCGGCGGACGGAGGGTCCCCGTGATCGGCAAGGTCTGCATGGACCAGTTCATGGTCGATCTCGGCCCGAGCGGGGACGGCCCGGCCGTGGGCGACACGGCGGTGCTCTTCGGCGACCCGGCAACGGGCGCAGCGAGCGCCGACGAATGGGGCGCCGCCATCGGCAGCCACGGCGACGAGATCATCAACCGCATCGCCCCGCGTCTGCCCCGTGCCTACGAGTGCCCGGACTACCAGGAGCCCGGACATGTCGCCTGAGACGGCCGATGCCCTGAGCTTCGTCACCCTCGACCAGTTCCTCGCGAAGCTCCCGCCGGGGCTCCGCGTCCTCCACGACGGCGGAACCGGCCCCGAGCCGCTGCGCTGGGTCGAGCCGAGCGAGCTCGTGGACCCGACGCCCTATCTCGTCGAGGGCGAGCTGATCCTCACCACGGGCCTCCCGTTCCTGGGCGGCGGCGCGGAGGAGAGCCCGGACGCCTATGCTCGGAGGCTCGTCGATGCCGGCGTCCGGGCCCTGGGGTTCGGGCTCCAGCCGCATTTCGACGCCGTGCCGGACGAGGTGGTCGAAGCGTGCCGCCGGCAGAACCTGACCCTGCTGGAGATCCCCGAGTCGATTCCCTTCGCCGCGATCGGACTCGAGTTCTCCCGCCTGCTCGAGACGGACAGCGCCCGCGTCTTCCGGGAGCTGGCCGAGGCGAACCGGCAGCTCATGCGGGCCGTCCTCTCGGGGCGGCCCGAGCACGAGCTCCTGACCGTGCTCGTGCAGCGCGTCCCGGTCTGGGCCATCCTCTTCGGCGCGGATGGCAGGATCCGGGCCCGGAGCCAGGGGGCACGAGGGCAGGCGGGGGTCGGCTCCGCGGCCCTCGCGCCGCTCCTGGAGCGGCTGCTGTCGGGGCACGGCCCGCGGGTCGAGACGGACAGCTTCGACGCACCGGAATCGGCGAGGGTCGTGGGGCACCCGCTACGCAGCACGAAGGACGCCACGCTCGGCGCGCTTGTGCTAGGCTCCGACGCTGCCTTGACCCCCGCTCAGAACAACGTGGTCTCGTCCGCCGTCGGCCTCCTCGAGCTGCTGTTCCGCCAGCGGACAAGCGGCTCGCTCGCTCCCAGCCAGCTCGCGACGACGATGCTCCTCCACCCCGAGAGCGTCGCGACCGGTGGGACGCGGCTCCTCAATGGGCTCAAGGACCTCCTCGCGCAGAGCACGTCCTCGAGCCGCTCGGCACCCCTGCGGGTCGTCCAGGGCATCAAGCCTGGCGCGCCGGAGTGGCCCTCGGGCGACAGCCCCGTGCGCGAGGTCCTGCAGTGGCGGCGCATCTTCGACACGAAGCTGGTCGAGCTCACGGAGTACGGCTTTGCCGCCATCACGCGGCTCAAGGTCGACGACGCGCTGCTGGCCGACGTCGAGCGACTGGGCTGGCGCCTCGTGGTGGGCGACCAGACCGAGCTCTCGGACCTGCCCAACGCCTACCAGCGAGCGAGCGCCCTGCGCCCGCGAGTGCAGTCCAGCGGGCGCAGCGCCCGGCTGGACGAGGAGAACTGGACGGTGGCGGGACTTCTCGGTCCCGTCGCCGGGTCCATGCTCGCGTCGAGGCTGCTCGCGCCGCTGCTCGCGCTCGAGCCCGGGCGCCGGGACACGCTCCTGGCGGTGCTCCGAGGCTGGCTCAGCGAGAACGGCAACTGGGACGCGACGGCGAAGGCCCTCGGCCTGCACCGGAACAGCGTGAGGCGCCAGATCGGCGTCGTGGCCGACCTGCTCGAGCTGGACCTGGGGCAGGCGCAGGCGCGGGCCGAGCTGTGGTTCGCGCTGCAGTACGCGGACGCTGCGCTTCAGACCCCCCAGGCGCCGTAGGCCTCTGGCCGGCGGTCGTCCAGGTACGGGACTGCCGTGCGGGCGTCCGTGACGGCCCGGGTGGAGACCTCCGCGAAGAGCAGCTCCGCTGACGGTCCGGCCTCTGCCGCCACGGATCCATCCGGCGCTGCGACGACGCTCCCGCCGATCAGCCTGCCGCCCGAGAAGGCACCGCAGTGGTTGGCGTAGGCGACGTAGACGTGGTTCTCCAGCGCCCGCGCCGGGATCAGGACCCGTGTGACAGCGAGGTTGTCCCCGGCCAGGGCCGTAGGCACGAGGACGAGCTCGGCCCCGCGCACGGCGGCCGCCCGCACGGACTCGGGGAACTCGGCGTCGTAGCAGATCAGCATCGACACCCGCACGCCCGCAATGGAGGCGACGCCCGGAGCCGCGTCCGCGGGCGCGAACGCGGCGCGCTCCTCGTCGCCGAAGAGGTGGGCCTTGGAGTAGTCCAGCAGCACGGTGCCGTCGGCGTCGAGGAGGGTCGAGGAGATCCGCCACGCGCCGTCCGGCGCGGCCGAGGGCAGGCTGTAGACAAGCCCGACGCGGTGGTTCGCGGCGATGGCCGCCAGCGATGCACGGATGGACGGGAGCCCCGCCGGATCCAGCTCCCGGCGGATGCGGAGGGGCTCATAGCCCACGGGGAAGAGCTCGGGCGTGAGGAGGAGATCTGCCCCCTCCGCTGCGGCCTTGGCGGCTGCAGCGTCGATGGTCTCGACATTCCTCTCGGCGTCCAGCGCCGTCGCGCTGGCCTGCATCACGGAAAGCAGCATGTGCACCATGTCCCCTCGTGTCATCCAGACTGCCCGCGTCCGCGACGCGGGCCCCCTTCTCCTGACACGAGCGTAGAAGCGACCGGGCATTGCCGGTGCGGACGATTGGACCCGGAGCGCATGAGAAGAGGACGCTCTGCACATGGACCTGGCTGAGCAGCCCTGGCCAGCACCCCGATCTTCCCCCGGCCGGTGGCGGCTTGTACCCTGTGGATCGGAGAGCCGGGAAGCCTGGTCGGCCCGCACCTCACGGTGCGGAACGCCTGTGGCCGCCGCCTTGGGCGTACGTGTTGCGACCAAGGAAGGGAGCCGCCATGAGCGTGGACCCGGTCATCGACGTGGAAGCGCTGGTCGTGCGATGACGGAGTCAGCGACAGAGCGGTTGGCGCTCCGGGGCGTCACCCGGATGTTCCGCTCGGGGGACGGCGTTCACGGGATCGATCTCGCCGTCGCCCCCGGCCAGGTCCACGCGCTCGTCGGCCTCAACGGCGCGGGGAAGACCACGCTCCTGCGGCTCGCGCTCGGGATGCTCCGGCCCCAGTCCGGCGAGGTCAGGATCGAGGGGATGCCGCTGGCGCAAGCGGGGCCGGCGCGGCTGGCAGGGATCGGCCACCTCATCGACGGCCCGCTCGCCTACGGCGAGCTGGACGTGCGGGAGAACCTCATGCTCGCGGCTCGCCTCCACGGCGTCGGGGTTCGCCGGGCCGCGGCCCTGGTCGACGCCGCGCTGGACGAGTTCGGGCTCGGGCCGCTCGCAGCCAGGCGCACGCGGACGCTGTCCCTCGGCAACCGCCAGCGGCTAGGGCTCGCGGCGGTCCTCCTGCACGTCCCACGGCTCATCGTCCTCGACGAGCCCACCAATGCGCTCGATCCCCGCGGCACCATCCTGCTCCGGGAAACGCTCCTGCGCCGGGCCGGGGACGGCTCCGGCGTCCTCGTCTCGAGCCATCACCTGGACGAGGTGGCCCGCATCGCCGGCCGCATCTCTGTGCTGAACGCCGGCCGGCTCATCGGCACCCTCGAGCCCGGGCAGGCCGGCCTCGAGCGGGCCTTCTTCGATGCCGTCTATGACGACGACGAGCGCCGCCTCGCGGCGGGCGAGGGGAAGCGGCCATGAAGTTCCCCTTCCTCGGTGCGGCCATCGCCGTCGAGGTGCGCAAGGCCGCCGCGAGCCGGACACTGCGGGCCACCATGGTCCTCGTCGCTGCCGGCATCGCCCTCCTGTCGGGGGCGTTCGCGCTGGCCCGCTCGGACGGTTCCGGCATCGTGGCGGCGGCGAAGCTCGCGCTGCTCGTGCACGGCACGGGCTGGCAGGGGCTCATCGAGATCGCCGAGCAGATCACGGCGGCCGGCGTGCTCCTGGCCTTCGGCATCGGCATGACCTGGATCGTGGGCCGCGAGTTCCTCGAGGGAACGGTATCGGGGCTGTTCGCGCTCCCCGTGCCACGCCGGTCGATCGCCCTCGCCAAGCTCGCCGTCGCCCTGGCCTGGTGCGTTCTCGTCACGCTCCTCACCGTGGCATTGCTCGCCCTCGTCGGCGTCGCCCTGGGCTTCGGCGCGCCCGACGGCGCCGCCCTCCTCGGTCTCGCCCGCGAGGCAGCGCTGTGCCTCCTCATGGCGCTCCTCGCCGTGCCCTGCGCGTGGGCCGCTACTCTCTCGCGCGGGCTGCTGGCCGGCATCGGCACCGCCGTCGGGCTCGTCGTCACCGCGCAGGTCGCCATCGTCGCCGGCGTCGGGGAATGGTGGCCTGGGTCGGCCCCCGCGCTCTGGGCGCTCCAGCCCGACGCCGTGCCGGCCGGCACGCTCGGCCTAGTGGCCGTGGTCCCGCTCGCGTTCGGAGCCCTCACTGTCGCGGCCTGGTCCAGGCTCGAGCTCGACCGGTAGGGCTGCGGCCAGCGGAACCTTTGGGGGAGGACGAGACGATCCTTTCCCCGGCTTTGTGGAGCCCAATATGTAAGACAAGCTGACCGATTTGTGTCAGGAAGTTTCGCTTTTTTCTACCTTTTCGCCCTTATACGGTTGCTTCACCCGCCGGCGCACTTCGCCTGCTGAGGAGACCTTTCCGTGAGGAGCAGCCCTTGTCCAAAAAGCTGAGAACCCGTCACGTCACCATGATCACGCTCGGCGGAATCATCGGTGCAAGCCTTTTCGTCGGCTCGGCAAACATCGTCCGCGCTACAGGCCCGGCAGCCATCGTTTCCTATGCGCTAGGCGGACTCTTGGTCTTCCTGGCCATGCGCATGCTGGGCGAGATGGCAGCGGCCCGGCCCGCGGTCGGATCCTTCATGGAGTACGCCCGCGTGGGCCTGGGCAATTGGGCCGCCTACGTCGTCGGCTGGCTGTACTGGTACTTCTGGGTGGGGGTCATCGCCTATGAAGCCGTCGTCGGCGGCGGCATGCTCCACGGCTGGTTTCCGGCGCTGCCTGCGTGGGCGGGCTCGCTGGCCCTGCTCGCGATCTTCGTCTGCACCAACCTCATTTCCCTGAGGACCTTCGGGGAGACCGAGTTCTGGCTGGCGAGCATCAAGGTCATCGCGATCGTCGTGTTCCTCGTCGTCGGCGCGCTGTTCGCTCTTGGCCTGTGGCCCAACGCCACCTTCTCGGTGTCGAACCTCTGGGTGCACGAGGGATTCGCGCCGAACGGAGTCGGCGTGATCTTCTCCAGCATTGCGCTGGTCCTCTTCTCCTACTTCGGGACGGAGATCGCCGTCATGGCGGCCGCAGAGTCGGAGAACCCCGCGAAGGGCATCCGGCAGGCAGCGAATACGGTCATCTGGCGCGTCATGCTCTTCTACGTCGGGGCGATCCTCGTGATCGTCACGGTGGTCCCGTGGAATCAGCTCCCCGAACCGTCCGTCGTCGCCCCGTTCACCCACCTGTTCTCGATGTTCGGCGTTCCCGGGGCCGAGGTCATCATGGGCCTGGTGATCTTCACGGCGGTCATCTCGGTGCTCAACTCGGGGACGTACTCGGCGTCGCGCATGTTCGCCGCCCTCGCAGAGCAGGGCCTTGCGCCGGCGGCCGTCGCGAAGCGCTCGAAGTACGGTGTTCCCGCCCTGGCCGTGATCGCCTCGACCATCGGCGGCCTCGTCGCGACCCTCGTGAACTTCATCGCGCCGAGCACGGGAATCTACGACTTCATCATGAATTCGACCGGCCTCGTCGCGCTCTTCGTGTACGTCTTCATCGCCGTCACACAGTGGCGCCTGAGGGCCCGGATGACCGCCGAGGAGCGCTCGAACCTCAAGCTCAAGGTGTGGCTGTTCCCGTGGCTCAACATCGTCCTGATCGCGGGCGCGGTGGGAATCGTGGGCATCATGATGCTGACGGAGAGCGGCCGGACCCAGGTCTGGACGAGCTTCGTCGCAGCCGGCGCCCTACTCCTGTTCTGGCCGGTCGTGCGCAAGCGCCTCGCTCTCCAGCAGCAGAAGGGCGCGATCCCATCCTCGGCTTTGGCCGATAGCCGCCAGTAGGCATCACCTAGACACCGCCGAGAAAGAGACCGGTGCCCCTGTGGGGCGCCGGTCTTCTACTGTCCGACCTGCGTTACCTTGCTCCCACTGACCATCAATGGAAGGGAGTCGTTTCATGCGCTACGTCGTCGTGCAGGTGATCCTCAAAGAGAAACTGTGGGGGACCGGTTCGGGCAACCTGACCGAACTGGAGAATGCCATCAACGCTCAGGCGGCGAAGGGCTATCGGCTTCACACCATTACCACCGCGAGCAGCGGGAGCAAGGGACTCGGTGGCGGTGACCGCATTCAGGCGACGATGGTCTTCGAGAGCCTCGGATAGTCCCACTACCGCCTGCTGTGGGAATTAGACGCGCTGAGACCGGCGCCCGTGGCGGGCGCCGGTCTCAGCGTGTGCTTCTGGTCAGCTACGCCGTCGCGCGGCGGGCCACGTTGTAGAAGCGGATGTTCTCGTATTCCTCGAGGCCCTCGGCGCTGCCTTCGCGGCCGAGGCCCGACTGCTTGATGCCGCCGAACGGGGCCGCAGCGTTGGAGGGCACGCCCTGGTTGATGCCGACGATGCCCGTCTGGAGGCTGTCGGCCACGTTGAAGGCGCGGTCGAGGTTCTCGGTGAACACGTAGCCGGCGAGGCCGAACTCGGTCGCGTTCGCACGGGTGATGACCTCGGCCTCCGAGCTGAACCGCTGGATCGCGGCAATGGGCCCGAAGATCTCGGACGTGGCAACGTCGGAATCCCCCGAGACCCGGTCAAGGACGGTCGGGGCGAAGAAGTTGCCCGGCGAGTCGAACCCGTGGCCGCCGGTCAGCAGCTCGGCACCGAGGCTCACGGCGTTCTCGGTGTAGGCCTTCATCTCGGCCACCGCCCGGTCGTCGATCAGCGCGCCGAGGCCCGTGCCCGTGCCGAGGCCGTGCCCGACCTTGATCTGGGCGAAGCGCTCGGTGAGCGCGGCGACGAACTCATCCGCGATGCCGTCCTGGACGTAGATGCGGTTGGCACCGATGCACGACTGCCCGCCGTTGCGCAGCTTCGCGGCGAACGTCCCGTCGACGGCGCGCTCCAGGTCGGCGTCGTTGAAGACGATGAGCGGGGCGTTGCCGCCGAGCTCCATCGAGCTGCGGAGCACGTTCTGGGAGGCGAGCTCGAGGAGCCGGCGACCCACCGGCGTCGACCCGGTGAAGGAGACCTTCCGCACCCGCGGGTCGCGGAGGACGGCCTCGCTGAAGTCCCCCGACTTGGACGTGGTGACGACCTGGACGAGCTCCTCCGGCACCCCGGCCTCGACGGCGAGCTGCACGGCAAAGTACGTGGTCAGCGGGGTCAGGGTCGCGGGCTTGATGACCGCGGGGCACCCGGCCGCCAGCGCCGGTGCGATCTTCCGGGTGGCCATGGCGAGGGGGAAGTTCCACGGCGTGATGAGCACCGCGAGGCCGACGGGGGAGCGGCGCGTCAGGAGGTTCGCGCCGCCGTCGGGCGTCTCGCGGAAGTTGCCGACCGGGCGGACCGCCTCCTCGGCGTACCAGCGCACGAAGTCGTTGCCGTACTTGACCTCGCCCCGGGCTTCGGCGAGCGGCTTGCCCATCTCGCGCGAGATGAGGTGCGCGAGGTCCTCGGAGTGCTCGACGAGCTTGTCGTACCAGGCGCGCAGGATGTCGGCGCGGTGGCGCAGCGAGGTCTTCGCCCACTCGGCCCCGGCCTTGTCCGCCGTGCTGACGGCCGTGAGCGCTGCCTCGACGTCGGCGTCGGGGATGTGCGCGATGGTCTCAGCGGTGGCCGGGTCCTGGACCGCGATGCCCTCGCTGGGGAGCTTGATGGACTGGATGACGGCGTCGGCGCGCCGGACGCTCTCCGGGTCCGCTGCGATGAGGGGCGTAGCAGTGGTGGCGGTGAGGCTCATCGATTTTCCCTTTCGGTAATGGCCTGCTCGAGTGCGGTGACAAAGAGCGAGAGTTCGTGGTTGCTGATGATGAAGGGCGGGCTGACCTGCACGGTGTTGCCGCGCAGGGGCCGGGCGATGTACCCGAGCTCGATCAGGTCGTCGCAGACCTGTTCGGCCTTGAGGTGCTCGGCGAGGGTGACGCCACCCAGGAGTCCGGCGACCCGCGCGTCGGTGACCGCCGGCTGCCGCTGGGCCAGCTGGGCGAACTCCGTCTCGAGCACGGTCTGGAGTTCCTTGACGCGGGGAATCAGCTGGTCCCGCTCGAGGATGTCCAGGTGCCGCAGGGCCACCGCCGCCGCGGTGGCGTGGCCCGCGTAGGTCGCCCCGTGGCGGAAGATCGGCGTCTCCGGCGAATCGACGTAGAACGGCTCCCACACGCGGGGGCTGACGAGGACGCCGCCCAGCGGCGCGTAGCCCGAGGTGATGCCCTTGGCGAAGGTCACGAGGTCCGGTTCGATCCCGTAGCGCTCGGCGGCGAACATCGTCCCGAGGCGGCCGAAGCCCGTGATGACTTCGTCCAGGATCAGGAGGATCTCGTTCTCGCGACAGATCTTCTGGATGGCCTCGAGGTAGCCGGGGGTGGGCGGGTTCACGCCTCCCGTGCCCTGGACAGGTTCGGTGACGATCGCCGCGATGTTCTCGGGCCCCACCTCTGCGACGACCCGCGCGACATCCTGCGGGTCGTTGAAGGACACCCGGGCCGTCTCCGGAACGAGGGACTCGGTGCCGTAGCCCTCGCGGTTGAAGTCGAGGCCGGCGATGCTCGTGCCGTAGGCGTGGAGGCCGTGGTAGGCGAACTCGCGGCTGAGGATGACCTTCTTGCTGGTCCTGCCCTCGCGCTGCCAATGGCGGCGGGCCAGCTTGCAGGCCACATCGATGGCGTCGGAACCGCCGGAATTCAGGATCACTTTCGGGCGGTCGATCGGCGAGATCTGGGCAAGCCGCTCGCCGAGGGCCAGGGCCTTGTCATTCGTGAAGCGCGCGAAGATGTGGTAGGTCTCGAGCCGCTTCATCTGCTCGTAGGCGGCTTCGGCGAGCTCCGGATGCGCATGGCCGATGTTGGCGTGCCAGAGGCCCGCGGTGCCGTCGAACAGCCGGCGCCCATCGGCAGTGAAGACATAGGACCCCTCACCGCGCTCGACGACGAGCTGGCGCCCCAGCACTGTCGGCGTGTGGGCCTGGGCCGGCCACAGGGCCGGCCCGTCCAGCAGGCGTGGGCCAGGCGTCGCCGCGGACGAAACGTCTACGAGGGACATGTGCGCTCGCTCCCTTCCGGTCTCGCTTGAGGAACCGCAGGAACGACCGCATGAGTGCGAGGGATTCCGGCGTGTATCAAACGTAGCTTCGGCCTATCGGTCAGGACAAGCGAACGTTCATGACACCTATGTGTCAGGCAGGCTTACATATTGCGCGCTTGGAAGGCGTGGACGATGGCCTCCCGTACCGCGACGAGTGCCGGGCTGTTCTCCGATCCGTTCCTCACGACGTACTGGATGCTCCGCTGGTCCGCGGGCAGCCAGGAGCTCGGCTCGATCGTGCTGCCCGCCTCCCGCACGACCATGTCGGGCAGGAACGCTGCGGCCAGGCCTTGTTCGACCATCCTGAGGTGGAAGAGGAGGTCGGAGGAGAAGTGCGCGACATTCGGCTCGATGCCCCGTTCGCGGCAGACTCGCAAGGCCCATTGGGCGGATGCCGCGCTCAGGGGTTCCAGGACCCAGCGCGCACTGCGAAGCTGATCGAAATCGTCGAAGGCCACGCCGTGAGGGAGATACCCCCGAACGGGGTCCTGGCCGATCACCGTGGTGTGGACACCGCCGTCGGGAGCGCCCTGGGTGCCGGGAAAAGCGTCAGTCACCACGGCATCGACCTGCCGCGACATGAGCTGCATGACGGCGACTTCCGGCTCCTCGCGGCGGAGGCGAACGTCCAGGCCAGGGAAATTCCGGGCCAATTCCGCCACCGCCGTCGGCATGACGCTGCGGCTGATCGATGCGAAGGCGGCGATGGTCACGACGCCGTGGGCCCGCTCGTGCGCGGTCGCCAAATCGGATTCCGCGCGCTCGATGGCCGCAAGGATCGCGTCCGTATTCCGCACGAGCTCCTCGCCGGCCGGAGTGAGCCTGACGTTACGGCCGACTTTCTCCAGAAGGGCCACGCCGGTTTCCTTTTCCAGCACCCCGAGCTGCTGCGAAATCGCGGAATGGCTGTAGCCGAGTTCCCGGGCGGCGGCGCTCATGCTGCCGTGCAGCTTGACTTCCCTCAGCAGCGTGAGGCGGTGAAGGTCCAGCATTAGGCCTGCTTTCTGGCGCTCTGCTGCCGGACGCGCTGACCGAAGGCCTGGCCGGCCTGCCCGGCCAGGGCCACGGCCTCCGATCGCGAGGCCACCCCGAGCTTCCGGAACACGTTCCGCAAATGGAACTTTACGGTGTTCTCGGAGACGTGCAGCTCGGCCGCGATCGCCCGGTTGCGCAGGCCGGCGGCGAGCAGCCGCAGCACCTCCTCCTCGCGGGGGCCGAGCCCCCACTCCGCGGCCTCGGCCGAGGGCGGCTCGGGCGCGTCGAGCGGCAGGACGACGGCGACGTCGGCCCCCCAGCCGGACATCACCTCGATCGTGAGCCGCCCGTTGAGCGCCTCGACGCGCTGCCGCACGCGGCGCAGGCTCTCGGCGTCGAGCGAGAGCTGGCCCTTGCCGTCGTCGCGCACGTTGATGAGCAGGTTCGTCCCGTCGCAGTCCCACTGCGTCCGGACGCGGCTCACGTCGTCCTGCTCGACCATCGCGAGCACGAGCGCCCGCACGATCGCCCGGGCCGCGTGCGCGACCTCCCCGGGCAGCGCGCGCCCGTCCGCGGGCGGCTCGACGAACTGGACGTCGATCCCGCTGAACCGCACGAGCGGTCGCAGGTCCTCGAGCAGGCGGGCGAACGCGCTCGCCACCGGCTCCTCGAGCAGCGCCGCAGTCCGCTCGCCGAGGCTGCGCAGCCGCACGAGCGCCGCGGCGGCGAGGTCGACTGCGGTGGCGCGCGCGGCGCCGTCGTCCATCGCAGTCGAGCGCAGCGCGGCCAGGAGCGTCTCGAGCGTCGTGGAGTGCTGGTCGGTGAGCTCCGCGGTGAGCCGGGCCCGCTCGGCGGACGCGGCGCGGGACTCCCGCAGGTACGATGGCGGCGCTTCCGCCACCTTCTCGCGGATCCGCACCGCGGCGAGGTGCCACAGCCGCGCGACGACGGGCAGGTCCGCCCCCTCGTCCCACTCGGGGGCGGGGGCCGGGTCGGTGAGGACGAGCAGGGCGTTCGTGCTCGAGCGCAGCGCGAGCACGGGCCGGGTGCGGCCGGCGACCTCCTCCTCGCCCCAGTGCGGCTCCAAGTCGGGCAGGGAGTCCCGGATCCGGTCCAGCTCCTCGATCGACACGCGCGAGATGACGTCCTCGGCGCCGGCCTTCTTCTGCGGCCGTCCGGTGCAGTCCTCCGTGAAGATCACGAGCGCCCCGCAGTGCACGTAGGGCTTGAGGGCCTCCCTGAGCCGCTCCGCGATCTCGAGCAGCGGGGCGTCGGCGAGCCGGGCCGCGGCGTCGAGGAGGTCCAGTCGGTCGGTGCGGCGAGGGAGGCGTGCATCCGGCGCGATGGCGGCCTCGGCGTCGAGAGCGGTCATAGCAGTCCAGACTAGCCCGCCCCACCCGACCATGCCTACCCATTCGGGCAGCAAGGACTGCCCCGAATGGCAGCTTTCCCCGCCCGTTTGGGCCGCGATGCTGGATACAGCCGCCAGGGCGGAACCGGCCCGGGCAGACACCAGAGACAGACAGGAGCGAGCGTGAGCATCGACGTTTCCCGCAGCGACGCGGACGTTTCCCTCGCCGGGACGGCCATCGCGCCGGACACCGTGCACAGCAACCTGAGCCTCATCCAGGCCGAGATCGGCGCCACGGCGAGCGAGCTCGACCGCCGCCAGCTCGCCGAGCTCGCGGCCCTCGTGCGCCGCGCCGAGCGCGTCTTCGTCGCAGGCGCCGGCCGCAGCGGCCTCGTGCTGCGCATGGCCGCGATGCGGCTCATGCACCTCGGCCTCGAGGTCCACGTCGTGGGCGACACCACGACCCCCGCGATCCGCTCCGGGGACCTCCTGCTCGCGGCCTCCGGCTCGGGCACGACGGCGGGCGTCGTCAAGGCGGCCAGCACCGCCTCCGCCGTGGGCGCCGACATCGCGGTCTACACGACCGACCCCGAGTCGCCGCTCGCCGCGCGGGCCGACGCCGTCGTCGTCATCCCCGCCGCCCGCAAGACCGACCACGGCGGCGCGGTCTCCCGCCAGTACTCCGGCAGCCTGTTCGAGCAGGTCCTCCTGCTCGCCTCGGAGGCCGTGTTCCAGAGCCTGTGGGGCGCCGACGGCACCCCGGCCGAGGAGCTGTGGCTGCGCCACGCCAACCTCGAGTAATCACGTCTCGAGCAATCCCAGACTTCACTCCCACCCACCCAGCAACAGAGAGAAGGAACATATGAAGCTCCAGGTCGCCATGGACGTGCTGACCACCGAAGAGGCCCTCGCGCTCGCCGAGAAGGTCGCCGAGCACGTCGACATCATCGAGCTCGGCACGCCGCTCGTGAAGAACGCGGGCCTCTCCGCCGTCACCGCCGTCAAGCAGGCCCACCCGGAGAAGGTCGTCTTCGCCGACCTCAAGACGATGGACGCCGGCGAGCTCGAGGCTGAGCTTGCCTTCAACGCGGGCGCCGACCTCGTCTCGGTCCTCGGCAGCGCCGACGACTCCACGATCGCCGGCGCGGTCAAGGCCGCCCGCGCCCACCAGAAGGGTGTCGTCGTCGACCTCATCGGCGTCGAGGACAAGGTCACCCGCGCCCAGGAGGTGCGCCAGCTCGGCGCCAAGTTCGTCGAGTTCCACGCCGGTCTCGACGAGCAGGCCAAGCCCGGCTACGACCTCAGCGTCCTCCTGACCGCTGGCGAGAAGGCCCGCGTGCCGTTCTCCGTCGCCGGCGGCGTGAACCTCTCCACCATCGCCTCGGTCCAGCGCGCCGGCGCCGACGTCGCCGTCGCCGGTGGCTCGATCTACGGTGCCGCTGACCCGGCCGAGGCCGCTCGCCAGCTCAAGGAGGCCATTATCTGACCCCTGCCCAAGACTTTCCTCGCAACCAGCGAAGGGGACGGCGCCCGGGAGGCTGCCGTCCCCTTCGTGGGTTAAGGGGCGTCCGAGGCTTGGCCGAAATGGGGGCCTGTGCCGCCGAGGTGGGTGCTGCGGCCCCTCGAGATCGGGGCGGACGACGCCGTCGCCCGCCCCGCGCTGTCCGGCCCGCCGGAGGAGTAGATCACCGGGGGCGGGGGAGCCACCCGCGGCTGCGCCCAGTCTGTCCCGCATGCCTGCCGAAGTACACCGGGTCAGGCGTCCGCGGGCGGCTCCTCGTCGTTGGCGACTGCCTCGATCCAGTCGACGGCCCGGTCGGTGAGCTGGGGGCCATCCGGCGCGTCGCCGTCCCACCACGCCGGGTCCGTGGTGTCGGCGGTCGCCGAAAGGATGTCGGCGACGATCGGCGGCGTCAGGCGTTCGCCATTGTGCGCGATGAGCCACGCTCGCGTCCCCTGGCCCACGAGGGGCCACCACTGGGAGATGTCCATGAGGGCAGTGTCCCGCGGGGCGCCCCTTGCGTACAGAGAGCTCGACGCTCGACGCCAGCCCCCACCTCGGCGTCCATGACGCCGAGGTGGGGGCCTGTGACGCCGAGATGAGGTGCGACGCCTCGTGATCGGGGGGCGGACGACGCCGTCGCCCGGCTCGCGCTGTCCCTGTCACCTCTCAACGTTGCGGGGTCACGTTCCAACGTTGCGGGGTCACCTTTCATTGATTCGGACCCCTGCCCAGGACTTTCCTCGCAACCAGCGAAAGGGGACGGCACCCGGAGGCTGCCGTCCCCTTCGTGGGTTAAGGGGCGTCCTCGGGCCGCCCGCTGCCGCCGCCCGTCACCGGCTGCCCCATGCGGGCCTCCGCGCGCTGGGCCGTCGAGCGGAAGACCGCCGCCGCCTGCTGCCCGGCGGGGCTAAGGCGCCGGTTGACGAGGTGGGCCAGGAGGATCCTGCGCGTGGGGGAATCCCTGAGGGGCACCGAGACGATGTCCGGGCGCAGTGCGCTGAGCGCGAGCTGGGGCGCGAGCGCGATCCCGATGCCCGCCGCGACCATGCCCTGCGTCTCCTGGTAGTCGTTCGCGGCGAAGGCGATACGGGGTTCGAAGCCGGCATCGCGGCAGACGCGGCGGAGGACGTCCGCGACGGGGTGCTCGTCGCGGACGATCCACTCCTGGTCCCGGAGGGCGTCGACGCGGACCGCCCGGCCGCTGGCGAGGGGATGCTCGCGGGGTATGAGCAGCACGGTCGGATCATTCATGAGCGGCGTGATGGCCAGCTCCTCGTCGTGGATCTGCTCCCACGGGTAGTCCCAGAGCAGTGTCAGCTCGATGTCCCGCCGCTTCAGCTGCTCGATGAGCCCGTCGCGCCGCGCGCTCACCACCGTCACGGCCACCTCGGGATGGCGCGCGCGGAACGCGAGGACGACCTCGGGCATGAGAGAGGCCCCCACGGTGGGGAAGGTTCCCATCCGCAGCTGGCCCCGGCGCAGGCCGGCGAACTCGTCCATCTCCGCGCGCGCGGCTTCGATCGTGCGGTCGATCTCGTCGGCGTAGCGCAGCAGCGACCGGCCCGCCTCGGTGAGGACCACCCCCCGGGGGTGCCGCTCGAGGAGCGCTACCCCCATCTCGTGCTCGAGCTTGCCGATCTGCTGCGAGACCGCGGACGTGGTGAAGGACAGGGCCGCGGCTGCAGAGGTCAGGGAGCCCAGGCGGCCCACTTCCCGCAGGACGTGCAGGCGTCGGAGATCGAGATCGGCCATGCCGACACTTTAGCAAAAGTAGATACTCCTCAACATTTCTGTGATTGTGCTGAAACCTTTGCCCGTGGATCGTAGAGGGAGCAGGCGCTGTGAGGCGCAACACCGCAGAACGTGAAGGGAGGCGACCGTGCTACTCCGC
This sequence comes from Sinomonas sp. T428B, assembly GCF_056780155.1. Lineage (NCBI taxonomy): Bacteria > Bacillati > Actinomycetota > Actinomycetes > Micrococcales > Micrococcaceae > Sinomonas > Sinomonas sp. T428B. The sequence goes on from NZ_JBRAZR010000001.1 coordinate 131,325, forward strand.
GGCAACTGGTACCGGGGCGGGACGAGCAAGTGCTGGCTCTTCGATGCCAGGGATGTCGCCCGCCATGCTGGGACGCACGAGGAGATGCTCGGACTGCTGGCGGACGCCTTCGGGGCGTCGGACGCCCGCCAGCTCGACGGCGTCGGCGGCGGCACGTCGACGACCTCGAAGGCCGCGATCATCACCCCGACTCCCGGTGAATCCTCCGACCTCGACTACCTGTTCGCGCAGGTCGGGATCGGGGACCCGACCGTGGAGCTGGGCTCCAACTGCGGCAACTGCGCCACGGCCATCGCCCTGTACGCCGTCCAGTCGGGCATCGTCGCCCCGGCGGAGGGCACCACGAGGGTCCGGATGCGCAACCTCAACACGGGGGCTGTGCTGACCGGATCGGTCGCCACGCCCGGCCGCCGCGTCCCGACCTCCGGCCGGGCGACGGTGCCGGGCAGCAGCGCCCCGGGCGTGCCCGTCGGCCTGTCCTTCCACGCCCCGTGGGGCCAGACGACCCCCCCGCCGGCGACTGCACGGCGTCGGACGGCACCAGGATCGCGGCGGACAGCCACGACCTCCGGGTGCGCATGCTTTCGATGCTCGCCCCCCACCCCGCGATCGGCCTGACCTCGGCCGTCGCCGACATCGACGTCGCGCGGCCCCTCGCCCACACGGCGTAGCCCTCATCATCCAGCCCCTGTCATGAGGGACGGGGCGGTACCTCAGGAAGTTGCTCAATGAAGATCAAATCCATCCTCGGACACCTCTACGTCCAGGTCCTCATCGGCGTGGCTCTCGGCATCCTCGGGGGCGCACTCTGGCCAACCCTCGGGGCGGACCTGAAGCCGCTCGGCGATGCCTTCGTGAAGCTCGTGAAGTTCATGATCGCGCCGATCGTCTTCTGCACGATTGTCGGCGGCATCACGTCCCTGACCGACACCAAGAAGGTGGGCCCCACCCTCCTGCGCTCGCTCGGGCTGTTCTACACCCTCACGGCTGTGGCCCTGGCCCTCGGCCTCGCCGCAGTCATCCTGTTCCAGCCCGGGGCGGGCATGCACGTCGACCCCACCCATCTGGACGCCGGAGTCGCAGCGAAGTACCAGAGCCAGATCCACATCAACACTCCGGTGGACTTCCTCCTGAGCCTCATCCCGACCACCTTCGTCGGCGCCTTCGCCGAGGGCGAGGTCCTGCCGGTGCTCCTCATCGCGCTCCTGTGCGGCTTCGCGTTCAGCAAGCTCGGCCCGGCCGGCCAGGTCGCCCTGAACGTCGTCAACAGCTTCAACAAGGTGCTCTTCGTCGTCTTCGGCTACCTCATGAAGGTGGCCCCGATCGGGGCGTTCGGCGCGATGGCATTCACCGTCGGCAAGTACGGTGCCAGCTCCATCGGCAACCTGGGGATGCTCATCCTCGCCTTCTACACCGCCTGCATCGTCTTCGTCGTCGTGGGCCTCGGGGTCCTCGCCCGGATGACCGGTGTGAGCCTCTGGCAGGTCCTGCGCTACTTCCGGGACGAGATCCTGATCGTCCTGGCCACCTCCTCGAGCGAGCCCGTGCTCCCCCGCCTGCTCTCCAAGCTCGAGCGCATCGGCTGCGACCGCGGCGTCGTCGGCCTCGTCATCCCGACCGGCTACTCCTTCAACCTCACGGGCACCGCCGTCTACCTCACGCTCGCCTCGATGTTCATCGCCCAGGCCTGCGACATCCAGCTCAGCTGGGAGCAGATCCTCCTGATGCTCGGCATGATGCTGCTGACCTCCAAGGGTGCCGCCGGCGTGACGGGCAGCGGCTTCGTCGCCCTCGTCGCCACCCTCGCCGTCATGCCCACCCTGCCCGTCGCCGGCGTGGCCCTCATCGTCGGCATCGACCGCTTCATGAGCGAGGCCCGCGCCCTGACCAGCACGATCTGCAACATCGTCTCCTGCATCGCGATCGCACGCTGGGAGAAGGCCCTGGACACCCAGACGCTCCAGGCCGAGCTGAGCTCCGGGTTCGTCCCCACGGAGGCCGAAAAGAAGGCGCTGGCAGAGGCCGTTCCCGCCCACTGAAACCTCCCGGCGCCGGCTCGCGCAGCTCGCAACACGCACCCCGAAGGTCGGGTGAGGCGGCGCCGGGAACCACACCCCCGCAGCGCGGGAGTCAGCATTAATCACAGCCAGGGGACGGCGGCACACGTGCCGCCGTCCCCTGGCTGACCCCCCGCATGACCCCGCAACGTTGGGAGGTGACCCCGCAAGGTTGGGAGGTGACCCCGCAAGGTTGGGAGGTGACCCCGCAACGTTGGGAGGTGACCCCGCATCTGGGGGAGGGGGGCCAGAAGCCGGCCTAGTTCCCGCCCTCCAGGCCGTGCTGCCGGACGAAGTCCGGGACCGTGCCCCCGGCCATGGCCGCGGCGAGGGCGCTCGTGGCCCCCGCGTCCAGAAGCACGATCGACTGCCCGTCCGCCGATGTCCCAATCCCGCCGGTCGGCAGCGTGAAGCTGACCACCTCGGAGGACTGGACGTCCCGCAGCTCGAACGCCAGCTGCGCGAGGGTGCGCGAGTCGAGCCCCTGGTCCACGGCCAGGTACGGCGCGAAGCCGTCCGCGAGCCTGGCCAGGGCCACGGGGTTGGCGAGCACGTCGGGCTGGGCGACTTCGCGGAGCACCGCCTTGACGAAGGCCTGCTGGTTGCGCACGCGCTGGTAGTCGCCGTCGGGGAAGGCGTAGCGCTCGCGGACGAACGCGAGCGCCGTCCTGCCGTCCATCGTCTGCGTCCCGGCGTCGAAGCGCTTGCCCTCCAGGAGGGTCGAGGTGAACGGCACCGGCACGTCCAGGGTGACCCCGCCGATCGCGTCCGTGAGCACCTCGAACCCGGCGAAGTCCACGAGCGCGACGTGGTCGATCCTCTGCCCGAGCAGGGACTCGAGCGTCTGGACGAGGAGCGGCACACCGCCGTGGGCGAGGGCCGCATTGACCTTCGCCTGCCCGAGCCCGGGAATCGTCACCCACAGGTCCCGCATCACCGAGACGATGTACGCGCTCCGCCGGTCCGCGGGGAGGTGCACGAGCATCATCGTGTCGGAGCGCTGGTCGGACGCCTCGCCCGCGCCGGCCCGCCCGTTGGTGTCGCCGTCGCTGCCCACCAGGAGGATGTTCACGGCGGCGCCGGACGACGCCGGCCGCGCACCGCCGTCGTCCGCCGCGCCCTGCACCGGGGCCGGGGCTGCCGCCCCGCTCGGCTGCTGCACCGGGGGCCGGGTGGACTCGTCGGGGAAGGCCTGCTCGATCTTCTGCGTCTGGGGGTCGAAGCTGTTCCCCACGTATCCGAGGCAGCCGGCGAAGGCCACGAGGGCGAGGACGGGGACGGCCAGGAGGGCGACAAGCATCGTGAGCGCGCGGCGTCGCCGGGTCCGCCGCCTCTCGAGCCGGCCGTCGAGCAGTGCGGAGGCGTGCTGGGACATGCGCTCACCGGTCCTTTCCGAACACGCCGCGGCACCCCGTCCCAGCTGGGGGAAAGCCTCAGTCATAACAGTTGCTTTTCAAATGTGCCACCGCAGCGGCGCGCCCGCATCCGGTCCCGGTACCTGATTCCCGCAGGCCCGGCTACTTGCCCACGCACGACGGCGGGCGGCCCGGGAGCGCTGCCGGCCCACCCGCCGTCGTGCGCCCTGTCCACCCATTGCCCTGCCGGCGCAGGACACGCATGATCGTCACGGGCGAGCGAGTGGAGGCTGAGTCATGGGGTCCATGGACGGACGGGTGGCCCTCGTGACCGGGGCGACCGGGGGCATCGGCAAGGCCGTGGCGATCGGGCTGGCCCGCGCAGGGGCGACCGTCGCCGTCGTCGGGCGCTCTGAGGCCCGGGCCGAGGACGCGATGCGGGACATCCGCGCGGCCGTGCCCTCGGCCCTGCTCGAGCTGCTCGTCTGCGACCTCTCGTCGCAGTCGTCGATCCGAGCGGCCGTCCGGGAGTTCCTGTCCCGCCGCGACCGGCTCGACGTGCTCGTCAACGCCGCGGGCGTGTTCCGCAAGGACCGCCACGTGACGCCCGAGGGGCTCGAGCTGACGTTCGCGACCAACGTCATGGCGTACTTCCTGCTCACCGAGCTGCTCTCGGACGCGCTCGCGCGGGCCGCCGCCGGAGGGCGGGTCTCGAAGGTCGTGAACATCGCCTCGAAGTACGGCAGGACCAAGCTCGACTTCGACGACCTGCAGACCGCGAAGGGCGAGTACAGCTACCTCCGCTCGACGCCGCCGACCATGCTCGCGCGCGTCCTCCTCACGCAGGAGTTCGCCGAGCGCCTGCGGGACCGGGGCGTCCTCGTCAACGCCGTCCACCCGGGCCTGGTCAAGGACACGACCCTCCTGCGCGACGTCGGCGGGCCGTTCCGCTGGGTGACGAACACCTTCGGCAAGCCGGCCGAGGTGGGCGCGGACACCGCCGTGTGGCTCGCGACCTCCGACGACGCCGGCGCGGCGACGGGGAAGCTGTGGATGAAGCGCAAGCAGCTCAAGACGCCCGGCATGGGATCCGACCCGGACGCCCGACGGCGGCTGTGGGAGGAGTGCGCGCGGCTCGCGGGCGGTTCCGACCGGCCGGGCGTCAGCCGTTGATGACCTGCGGCACGCCGAGGTGCTTGAGGCCCTCGACGCCGAACTCGAGGCCGTAGCCGGACTGCTTGGCACCGCCGAAGGGGACCATCGGGTGGACGGCGCCATGGGCGTTGATCCAGACTGTGCCCGCCTCGAGGCGCGCGGCAACCTCCCGGGCCTTCGCCCTGTCGCTCGACCAGACCGAGGCGCCCAGACCGACGTCGAGGCCGTTGGCCTTCTCGATGGCCTCCTCGACCGTGCCGTACCTGACGATGGGAAGGGCCGGGCCGAACTGCTCCTCGGCCACGAGCGGGTTGTCGTTGTCGATGTCCGCCACGAGCGTGGTCGGGTAGAAGAAGCCGGGGGCGTCGGGGTCCGGGTTGCCGCCGAGCAGCACACGTGCGCCGGAGTCCTTCGCCGCCTGCACGAGCCGGGCCACGATCTCGTACTGCGAGTGGTTCTGGAGCGGGCCGAGCAGGCTCGCCTCGTCGAGGCCGACGCCCATGGGCACCCCTGCGGCGTACTCCGTCAGGGCCTCGCACACGGCGTCGTAGATGTCCTCGTGGACGTAGAGCCGCTTGAGGGCCGCGCAGGTCTGGCCCGTGTTGATGAACGCGCCCCAGAAGAGGCCCTCGGCGATGGCGTTCGGGTCGGCGTCGGGCAGGACGATGCCGGCGTCGTTGCCGCCGAGCTCGAGCGTCAGCCGCTTCACCGTCCCGGCGGAGGAACGGATGATGGCCTGGCCGGCGGGCGTGGAGCCGGTGAACATGATCTTGCCGATCGCCGGGTGCTCCGCAAGGCGGGCGCCGACGTCGCGGCCGGCCGAGACGACGTGCAGGACGTCCTCTGGCAGGGCCTCGTTGAGGACCCTCACGAGGGCCAGCACCGAGAGCGGGGTCATTCCGGAGGGCTTCACGACGACGGCGTTGCCCATGCGAAGCGCCGGGGCGATCTGCCAGACGGTGATCATCATGGGCCAGTTCCAGGGCCCGATCGCGCCGACGACGCCGATCGGCCGGTAGTGCAGCTCGGCCCGGGTCTCGCCGTCGTCCACAACGACCTCGGGCTCGAGCGCGGTCGCGGCGGTCGCGCGCAGCCACGCCGCGCACGCCCCGACCTCGAAGCGGGCGTTCGGGCCGTTGAGCGGCTTGCCCTGCTCGCGGGAGAGCAGCCGGGCGAGCTCCTCGGCGTTGCGCTCGACGGCGTCTGCCGCGGCGAGCAGCGCGGCCGACCGAGCCTCGTGGCCCGCCGCGGCCCACGCCGGCTGGGCTGCCTTGGCCGCGGAGACCGCGGCCTCGAGGTCCTCGAGCGTGTGCACCGGGGCGATCCCGACAACCTCGCCCGTGGCGGGGTCGAGGATCTCGCGCCCCGGCGCGTCGTCGGCAGGGGCGATCGCTTCGAGCAGGCTGGTCTTGAGCGTTTCCATGATGTCCTCCACATCGAGTCATGGCTAAGCAATTGCTCAACTATGCACTCGCTTAGTGAGGGCGGTCAAGGGGCTTAGATGGCGCAGATCACCTGGCCGCCTCGGCTCCCTCGGTCCGCGCCGCCCGCGGCGCCGGCGCCAGGAGCTCGCCCAGCCGGACGATGGCAGCGTGGATCTCCCCGGGGTTGGAGATGGTCAGCTGCTGCAGGACCAGTCCGTCAAGGGCGGCGAAGACCGCGCGGGCCGCGAGCCTGTCGTCCGGGTGGCCGGCTTGGGCGAGGACGCGCTGCATGAGCCCGATGTAGCTCTCGTAGAGGTTGCTCGAGATGCGCTGGAGCTCGGGGCTGCGCCGGGCGGCGAGGATCATGGCGAACTGGAAGACCTGTAGATTCGGGTCCGCGACGGCCATCTTGGTCACGAGGTCGGCGAGCCTCGCGTCGATGGCGGAGGCCAGCGTCAGGTCCGCGAGCTGCTGGGAGCGCTGGACGGCCCAGATCGTCGCCTCCTCGAGCAGCTGGTCCTTCGAGCCGAAGTGGTGCGAGATCAGGGTGTTGTTCACCCCCGCCCGCTGCGCCACCTTCCGGTAGCTGAAGCCATCCAGGCCTTCCTCGGCCACGACGTCGATGGCCGCCCTGATCAGCGCCTCCCGGCCTGCCCCGTACTTCACTGCTCCCACGCTCATGCAAGCGATCGTACCGCCGCCGCTCCTGAAATCTCTGCATCTGCAGAGTATTGACAGCAGGACTAAGCAAGTGCAGAGTCTTAACCACGTGACGCCGGCCACAGCGCCGGACCCCCGATCCCCAGCGAAGGAACCATCATGTCCGCACCCGTCTTCCACGCCCAGACCGACCCCTCCCTGTCCGAGCCGTTCGAGGTGGGGCACGTGCAGTGGCTCCGCCGGAACGGCGACGGCGGCCGGCCCGCCCTCGCGGCCGGCATCTGGACCGTCACGCCCGAGGAGGCGCCCGAGACCTTCGACCTCGTCATCCACGAGGACGAGACGCTCTACATCGTCAGCGGCCACCTGCGCATCGAGGTCATCGGCGGGGAGTCGTTCGACCTCACCGACGGCAGCATGGCCTCCTTCACGAAGGGCGCGAAGACGCGGTGGACCGTCGTGAAGCCCACCACCGAGTTCTTCGTCTACAGCTGAGGGCGGTCCCGCCATGTCCACCATGACCGACGTCCTCGTGGTCGGCGCCGGATTCGCCGGCCTCACGGCCGCGCGCGAGCTGAGCCGCGCCGGCCACTCCGTGAAGATCCTCGAGGCCCGCGGCCGCATCGCCGGCCGCACCTGGTTCGAGCCCGGCCTCGGCCGCAACCTCGAGCTCGGCGGCACGTGGGTCCACTGGGTCCAGCCGCACGTGTGGGCCGAGCTCACCCGCTACGGGATCGGCGTCGTTGCCGGCGCGGAGTTCGAGAAGGCCTACTGGCACGACGGCGGCACCTCCTTCGAGGGCTCACCGGACGAGCTCATGGGCTTCCTCGACGCCCCCAACCGCGAGCTCCTCGCGCCGTCCCGGGAGCTCATCCCGCTCCCGTACGCGCCGCTGAGCAACCCCGCGGTCAAGGCCGCGGACCAGCTGACGCTCGCCGACAAGATCGACGAGCTCGGCCTCGACTCCCGCTCGCGCACGCTCATGCGCAGCTTCTGGTCCCTCAATTTCAACGGCCGGATCGACGACGCGGCGTGGACACAGGCCCTCCGCTGGGCCTCGGCCGCGTGCCACGACTGGCCGCTCATGTTCGAGGCCTGCGCCACCTACAAAGTCCAGGGCGGCACGGCGGCCCTCGCCGCGGCGATGCTCGCGGACTCGGGCGCCGAGCTCGTGCTGAACGCCGCCGTCGTCGAGATCCGGCAGGAGAGCGGGCGCGCCGTCGTCGTGACGGCCGACGGCGCCGAGCACCTCGCGCGGGCCGTGGTCGTCACGTTGCCCCTCCACGTGCTCAACGACGTCCGGTTCGAGCCCGAGCTCTCGGCCGGCAAGCGCGAGGCCGCCGACAAGGGCCAGCTCGGCCTCGGGGCGAAGCTGTGGATCAGGGTCAGGGGCCGCCACGAGCGCTTCGTCGCCCTGGGGCCCGAGGACTGGGCCCTGAACTTCGTCCAGGCGGAGTACCTGGACGAGGACAGCACCACGCTCGTCGCCTTCGGCCGGGACGGCAAGGCCGTCGACGTCGAGGACGCCGCCGCGGCGCAGGAGCTCCTGCGCCGCTGGATCCCGGACATCGAGGTCCTCGAGGTCACGGGGCACAACTGGGTCGCCGACGAGTTCGCCCGGCAGACCTGGCCGATGCACCGCACCGGCTACCTGACCGAGAGCCTCGAGGAGCTCCAGCGGCCCGAGGGCCGCGTCCACCTGGCCGGCTCGGACTACGCCAACGGCTGGGGCGGCTTCATCGACGGTGCGATCGAGAGCGGCTTCACCGCCGCACGCGCCATCACCCAACAGCTCCGCGGGCAGCAGTGACGCTGCCCGTGTCGATCAAGGAACACACCGGATCACCGAACACCGGACCAAGGACACACCATGAGCAGTCTTGAGAAAGCCGTCGACGAGCGCAACGACGCCTCGTCCACGCACCCCACAGCCCTGCGCGCCGGGACCATCGGCGTCCTGGGCATCGTCTTCTTCGTCTTCTCCGCGCAGGCGCCGCTCACCGGCGTCGTCGGGGCCACGCCGTTGGCCGTCGCCCTCGGAAACGGTGCCGGGGCGCCGGGCGGCTACCTCGTCGTCGGGCTCGTCATCATGCTCTTCGCGGTCGGCTTCGTGGCGATGAGCCGCCGGGTCGAGACCCACGGCGGCTTCTACGCCTACGTCCGGGCAGGCTTCGGCCGCCGGCTCGGCGGAGCGGCGGCGTGGCTCGCGATCCTCACCTACGTCTCCATCCAGGCGGCGATGTACGGGCTGTACGGCGCCTCGTGCAGCGCGCTGCTCGCGGGCCTCGGCCTCGACATCCCGTGGTGGATCCCGACCCTGCTCACAGTCGCATTCGTGCACTTCATGGGCACGCGGAACATCGAGCTCGGGGCGAAGGTCCTCGCGGTCCTCGTCGCGCTCGAGACCTCCATCCTGCTGGCCTTCGCCCTCAAGGTCGTCTCCTCCGGCGGCGGCCCCGAGGGGCTCGACGTCGCCGCGAGCTTCAGCCCCTCGGCCGTCACGGCCGGCGCCCCCGGCGTGGTGCTCATGTTCGCCATCGCCTCGATGTTCGGCTTCGAGTCGACAGCGATCTACTCACAGGAGGCCAAGAACCCCAAGAAGACGGTTGCCCGCGCAACGTACCTCTCCGTCTGCCTCATCGCCGTCCTGTACTCGTTCATCTCGTGGACCGTGGTGACCTTCTACGGCGCGGGGCAGGTCACCGATGCGGCGGTGGCGTCGCTCGAGTCGGGCGACTCGACGTCGTTCGTCGTCGGCGCCCTCGTCGCTGCCCTCGGCCCCTGGGCCGGCCTCACGGCACAGGTCCTGCTGCTGACGTCGATCCTCGCGAGCGTCATGGCCCTGCACAACAGCGTCAACCGCTACTTCCATTCGCTCGCGCTCCACGGCTCGCTCCCGCCGGTCCTGGCCCGGACCAACCGGCACCTGGCCCCCTCGCGGGCGGCGATCGCGCAGAGCACGCTGACCGTCGTCCTCGTGGTGCCGTTCGCGGCGCTCGGGCTCGATCCCGTCCTCACGCTGTTCTCCTGGTTCTCCGGGCTCTCGGTCGCGGCGCTGCTCGTGGTCTACGTGCTCACCTCGGTCGCCGTCGTGGTCTTCTTCCGCCGGCACCGCGGGGGTGGCCTGTGGAAGACGCTCGTCGCGCCGGCCGTGGCAGCGGTGCTGCTGGCAGGCCTGCTCGCCCAGGTCGTCGCCAACTTCACCCAGCTCATCGGCGGGGACCAGGCAGCGGCGGCGATCCTGCTCGCCGTCGTGCCCCTCTTCTTCATCCTGGGCATCGCCCTCGAGACCCGGCGCCGCGGCGCCTCGGAGATCATCCCAACCGCACCGGAAGGACACCACGCATGACCACCCAGGCCGACCGCCCCTTCACGTGGGACAAGGACGCGTGGACGTCCCTCAACGAGATGGTCGAGGGCTTCAACGAGTACCGCCCGCCGCTCAGCGACGCGCTGGCCGGGCAGACGCTGGACCTCCACTGCGCCACCGTGGGCGTCCCCGGCAGCGAGCGCGTCCTGACCCACTCCTTCACCGGGGACCGGCTCGTCTGGACGCTCACCGGAGCGGCGGGGGAGGAGCGGGGCGAGGCCTCGTACGAGCTCTTCGAAATGCGGCCCGGCCTGTTCTTCCTGCACTACCTGCGCGAGGAGGCGGACCACCCCACGGCCGTGACGATGGCCCTCGACCTCATGAGCGGCCTCGCGACGGGCGCCGTCGGCGAGCTGGGGCTCGGGCCGAACCCCCACCGGGCCCGCCAGCAGTGGTTCCAGGGCCGGCTCGACGGCGTCGCGGCCGATGGCGCCACGGCCGACGGCGGGCGGGCCCGTCCACTGCACGAGCCCACCGACGAGCTCATCGGCCACCGCCTCCGCTACGCCTACAGCAGCGACGACGTCTACGACCACCTCTACCTCAACCGCCACCTCTTCACCTGGCTGTGCGTCGGCGGAGCCGAGGCCGGGCTCGGCGACACGGACGCCTGCACCTACTGGAAGCTGCGTGAGAAGACGTACCTGTTCTCCTGGCTCGAGAAGAACGTCGGCGTCGAGGGGATGGTGCTGATCGACCTCGAGGCGATGCGGACCGTCGGCATCCAGTTCGGCCTCGACCAGCTCACGGGCGACCTCGTCAACCTCACCATGGGGGCCTACGCCCAGCACCTCGGGTTCGCGCCGGGCGTCGACGCGGCGTGCCCAGGGCCGGGGAGCTTGTCCTAGGGCGTGTCCTGGGGCGGCGAGCGCACGACGGCGGCGGGCCGGGACGCGATCCCGGCCCGCCGCCGTCGTGCGTCACCCTCCGGACCTGATCTGGCGACTTTCGCCGCGTGCGCGCCTCACGGCCCAGGCCGCTGCGGCGACGAGCACGACGAGTGCGAACGTGCTGAGGATCTGGGGCCTGCTCTCGTCGCCGAGGAGCCCGACGCCGACGGTGAGGGTCAGGAGCACGAGCCCGAGGACAGTGAGGGAGGGGAATCCGGCCATACGGAACGGCTGGCTCTCGCCGCGGTGGTCCGCCCTGCGCCGCAGGACGAGCTGCGACACCAGGGCCGAGCCCCACACGACGAGGGATGTCGATCCCACGAAGTTCAGCAGGTTCGGGAGCACGCGGCCCGGGAAGCACAGCTCGAGGACGACGGCGACGAGTCCGAAGGCGACCGAAGCGACCACTGCGGCGACCGGCACCTGCTGCCCCGAGACCGATCGGAGGAACCGCGGCGGCTCGCCCCTCTCGGCGAGGGAGTAGACCATCCGGGAGGCGCCGTAGAGGTTGGCGTTCAGGGCCGAGAGGAGCGCAGCGACCGCCACGAGCGTGATGACGGCCGCGCCCCCGGGGATGCCCGCGGCGTCGAGGACCGCGGCGAAGGGGCTCTTCAGGGCGGGGGAGGTCCAGGGGACGACGGCGGCGATCACGAGCAGCGAGCCCACGTAGAAGACGAGGATGCGCCAGACGACCGTGCGCACGGCCTCGGCGATGCTGCGCTGGGGGTCCGCCGTCTCGGCTGCGGCTACTGCGACGATCTCTGTCCCGCCGAAGGCGAAGACGACGACGAACAGGCCGGTGGCAATTCCGCCCAGCCCCTGGGGGGCGAAGCCGCCGTACTCGGTGAAGTTGGCGAGGGCGGGATGCGGCGCGCCGGGGAGGACTCCGCTCAGGATCGCGGCCCCCACCGCGAGGAACGCAACGATGGCGCCGACCTTGAGCAGGGCGAACCAGAACTCGAAGGCGCCGAAGTTCCGGACCCGGGTCAGGTTCACAGCGGCGAGCGTTCCAATGAACACGAGCGCCAGGAGCCACGTGGGCAGCCCTGGGATGAGGGACTCGAGCAGCCCTGCCGCACCGAGGGCCTCCGCGGCGATGACCACGACGAGCTGGAGCCACCACAGCCAGCCCACGGTGGCCCCGGCCACGGGGCCCATGGCCTTGCCGGCGTAGACGGAGAAGGCCCCGCTGGTCGGCTGGGCTGCGGCCATCTCTCCGAGGGCCCACATCACGAGGATGACCAGCGTCCCGGCCACGAGGTACGAGATCAGTACGGCGGGCCCGGCGGCCTGGATGCCAGCGCCGGATCCGATGAAGAGCCCCGCGCCGATGGCGCTCCCGAGGGCCATCATCGTGAGCTGCCGGGGTTTCATGGCCCGTTCGAGCCTCTCGGCAGGAGGCGCGGCGGGGAGAAGCGTGTGTGTAGATGTCATTGCCAGCTTCGTTTTCCTTCAGGCCCACTCTCTGTCCGGCGGGCGGTGCTGGCGACCATAACGGAAGGTCGGCGCGAAGTGTGAGGCAGCTCACAGGGACTGGCAGTATGCCCAATTTCTGACCAATGGATCCGCCGAACCTTGCGCAGATTGCCCCCTGGGCTCTGGGGGCAGATCCCGCGGATATGGCGAGGCCCGCGGCTGAGTCAGCGCTGCGCTTCCCCGGACGCCAGCCTCTTGAGCAGGGCCTCCATGCGCAGGGGCATGACCTCCAGGAGCGAGATGACAGTGCTCGTGCGCTCGATGCCCTCAACGGCCAGGATGTCCCTCGTGATCCGGTGCAGGTCGGCGGGGTCCTTCGCGAGGACCTTGGCGACGAGATCGGCGTCGCCGGTGGTCGAGTGGACCTCGACGACCTCGGGGATGGCGAAGAGGCCGGCGTCGGCGGCGTCGCCCTTGGTCTGGGTGACCGAGATGGAGACCAGCGCCACGAGGGTGTAGCCGAGGGCGGTCGGGTCGAGGCGACGGCTGAACTGCTGGAGCATGCCGCCGCCCTCGAGCCGCCCGAGGCGCGCGTGCACGGTGTTCCGCGCGACCCCGAGGGTCCGCGCCAAGGCCAGGGCGCTGGCCGTGGGGTCCTCGTCGAGGGCCAGGAGGATCCTTGCGTCGAGGGCATCGATGACGGGCTTGTTCATGCTGGGCATTTTGTCACAAGACGCAATTCGTCTGCAGCAAAAATCCCAGGCTGAATCGCATGTCTTGCGCTCACGTCCTCCTCGTGGGGAGCATCGCTGGCATGAGTGTTGACTCCCTGCCTCCGACGACGCCGCGTTCCACCCGAGGACCCTCGATGCGTCCTGCGGTCTCCGCCCTCCCCGCCTACGTGCCGGGACGCCGCGGAGCCGGCGACGCCATGGTTGCCCTGGCCAGCAACGAGAGCCACCATGATCCGCTGCCCTCCGTCCTCCGCGAGGTCGTCGGGGCGGCCGAGCGGCTGAACCGCTACCCGGACATGGGTTCGCTCGCCCTGCGCGAGCGCCTGGCCGACCACCTGTCCGCCTCGGCGGACGAGGTGGCGGTGGGCCCGGGAAGCGTGGGGGTGCTGAGCCAGATCATCTCGGCCTTCTGCGGGCCGGACGATGAGGTGGTCTTCGCGTGGCGCTCCTTCGAGGCCTACCCGCTCCTCGTCAAACTCGCGGGGGCACGGGCTGTGCCAGTGCCGCTTCGCCAGGACGAGGGCCACGACCTCCCCGCGATGCTCGCTGCCGTCACGGAACGGACCCGTGTCATCATCGTCTGCACGCCCAACAATCCCACCGGCGTTCCGGTCTCCCACACAGAGCTCGAGCAGTTCCTCCAGGGGGTTCCCCCCGAGGTCCTGGTCGTGATCGACGAGGCCTACGTCGAATACGCCACGGCCCCCGACAGCCCCGACTCCCTCGCCCTCTACCGCAGGCATCCGAACGTCTGCGTCCTTCGCACGTTCAGCAAGGCCTACGGGCTCGCCGGCCTCCGGGTCGGCTACGCCCTGGCGGCGCCGCACCTTGCCGAGGGTCTGAGGAAGACCGCCATCCCTTTCTCCGTGAGCGCTCTGGCGCAGCAGGCGGCGATCTCCTCCCTCGACGCCGAGCACGAGATGCGCGCCCGGGCCAAAGACGTGGTGCAGGAGCGGGAACGCCTGACCGCGGCCCTACGGCGGTCCGGATGGGACGTGCCCGAGAGCCAGGCCAACTTCCTGTGGCTGCGCAGTGAGGACCCAGCGCGGGAGCGCCTCGTCGAAGCCTTCGCGGCGGCCGGCATCCTCGTCCGCGGATACCCCGGCGACGGCGTGAGGATCTCCCTCGCGGACGCCGCGTCCAACGACCGCGTCCTCACTGTCCTCGCGGACGAAACGCTCCGCCCCCAGCCCTGATCCACGCGCAACAGCCCTTCCCCAGCCATCCCCACCACAGAGGAGTCCACGTGGTCTCAGCAACAGTCTCCGAACGGGTCGTCCAGGCCCTTCTCCCGCACGTCCAGGACGTCTTCGGCGTCATGGGCAACGGAAACGCCCACTTCCTGGATGCGGCCGAGCGTCTCGGCCTGCCGTTCACCGCCGTCCGGCATGAGGGCGCCGCGGTTGCTGCCGCCGATGCGTACTACCGAACGTCCGGCCGGATCGCCGCCGCCACCACGACCTACGGCGCCGGCTACACCAACGCCCTGACCGGCCTGATCGAGGCGAACCGGGCCGAGGTCCCCGCGATCCTCGTCGCGGGCGACATCCCCACCACGGGACCCCGCCCCTGGGACATCGACCAGGAGGGCGTCGCTGCCGCTGTGGGCGCGGCGACCTTCACCGTCTCCCGCACTTCGGCCGCCGCCACCACGCGCCGGGCAATCGAGCACGCCGTCGAGCACCGCACAGCCGTCGTGCTCTCGATCCCGTACGACCTTGCGGCGGCGGACGCCGCGGATGAGCGCGTGGACACGTCGCCCCTCCCGGCTCGCGTCAGGACAGCCCCCGAGGCCGGGCTCGTCCGCCGTGCCGCCGCGCTGCTCGCCGGCGCCGAGCGTCCACTGATCCTCGCCGGACGCGGCGCCCACCTTGCCGACGCCGGGTCGGCCCTGCAGGTCCTAGCCGAGAGGATCGGGGCCCTCACCGCGGGGACGGTCCTTGCCCAGGGTCTGTTCTCCACCGAGGCCGGTGATCTCGGGGTCGCGGGGGGATTCGCGACCGAGGTCTCCGCAGAGCTAATGGCCGGCGCCGACGTCGTTCTGGCCGTGGGCGCGCGGCTCAACCAGTTCACGATGCGCTTCGGGGATCTGGTCGCCGACTCGGCCACACTGATCCAGGTCGACATCGCGCCCGAGGCGACGAATCCGCGCGTCGACCTCTTCCTCTGCGCCGATGCCAGCGAGGCGGCGAACGCCCTGACGGCCCTCGTCCCCGAGCGGGAGCCCGGTTCCACGTGGCGCTCCGCATCTGAGGCCCGCCTGGCAGAGTCCCGGACCCGCGAGGCCGGGGACGAGCTCGCCGAGGACGGCCGGCTCGACCCGCGGTCCCTCGCGCGGGCCTTGAACGAGGTGCTGCCGGCGGACCGCATCGTGGTGCAGGACGGCGGGCACTTCAGCGGCTGGGTCCCCATGTACTGGGACATCCAGCGCCCCCAGGACCTGGCCATGGTCGGCACCGCGTACCAGACGATCGGCCTCGGGCTCGCCAGCGTGGTCGGAGCCTCCGCCGCAGCGCCCGAGGGCAGGACCGTCGTGCTGACCACTGGGGACGGGGGGTTGCTCATGGGCATGGCCGATCTCGAGACCATCGCCCGCACGGCGCGCAGCGCCGTCATCGTCGTCTTCAACGATGCGGCCTACGGCGCCGAAATCCACCAGTACGGCTCCCAGGGCCTCAGCCGGGGCCCGATGCTGATCCGCGAGGTCGACTTCGCAGCCTTGGCGACAGCCGTGGGCGCCCAGGGGAGCACAGTCCGCAGGCTGGATGACCTGAGCTCGCTCACCGACTGGATCGCCCGGGGCGCGAGGGGGCTCTACCTCGTCGACTGCCGCATCAGCCAGAGCGTCCGCGCCCCCTACATGGCCGAGATCCTTGCGGCGGCGGCGAAGGCTCGCTCGGCCGCCGGGCAGCCAGCCTCCCGGTAGCGCTGGGAGACTGGGCGCATACCGGGACATCTGGGCGACGCCCCGAGCTCGTCATCTGGGGCGTCGCCACCTATTGCATCCATCACCTGAGGCATCTCAAGCACAGGAGGTCCCGCTAGCGGCCCGTACAGTTAAAGGATCCCCCTTTCGATGCACCCCTTGGAGACCCATGCCTTCCGCCGCCCCCACGACCGAAAGCCCCGAGGAGGCCCAGTCGCTGCAGCGAGCATTCCGGTCCCCGTCGCGCCTCAAGACCGAGGCGCTCGCCGGCCTCGTGGTGGGCCTGGCCCTGATCCCCGAGGCGATCGCCTTCTCGGTCATCGCCGGCGTCGACCCGCGGCTCGGCCTGTTCGCCTCGTTCACGATGGCCGTGACCATCGCCGTCGTGGGCGGCCGTCCCGCGATGATCTCCGCCGCCACCGGCGCCGTCGCGCTCGTGATCGCCCCGCTCGTGACGTCCCACGGCGTCGACTACCTCATCGCGGCCATCATCCTCGCCGGCGTTCTCCAGATCGTCCTCGGCCTCGCGGGCGTCGCGCGACTCATGCGGTTCATCCCGCGCTCGGTCATGGTCGGCTTCGTCAACGCCCTCGCGATCCTCGTCTTCATGGCCCAGGTGCCCGAGCTGATCGGCGTCCCGTGGCTCGTCTACCCGCTGACCGTGCTGGGGCTGGCCATCGTCGTCGGCCTCCCGAGGCTGACGACGGCGGTGCCCGCACCGCTCGTGGCGATCGTCGCCGTCACGCTCATCACCGTCCTGGCCGGCATCTCGGTGCCGACCGTCGGCGGCAAGGGCGAGCTGCCCGACTCCCTCCCACAGCTTTTCGTCCCGGACGTCCCCCTCACCCTTGAGACGCTGCAGGTGATCTTCCCCTACGCCCTGACCGTCGCGTTCGTCGGCCTGCTCGAGTCGCTCATGACGGCCAAGCTCGTGGACGACATCACCGAGACGCGCTCGCAGAAGTCCCGCGAGGCCTGGGGCCAGGGCGTGGCGAACATCGTCACGGGCTTCTTCGGCGGCATGGGGGGCTGCGCGATGATCGGCCAGACGATGATCAACGTCAAGGCGTCCGGCGCCCGGACCCGGCTCTCGACGTTCCTCTCCGGTGTCTTCCTGCTCCTCCTCGTCGTCGCACTCGGCCCGCTCGTGTCCGTGATCCCGATGGCGGCCCTCGTCGCCGTGATGATCTTCGTCTGCGTCGCGACCTTCGACTGGCACAGCATCCACCCCAGGACGCTTCGGGCCATGCCCAAGAGCGAGACGACCGTCATGGCGGCGACCGTCATCGTCGTCGTGCTCACCCACAATCTCGCCGCCGGCGTCGGCGCCGGGGTGCTCGTCGCGACGGTCCTCTTCGCGCGCCGCGTGGCCCACTTCGTCACCGTCCGACGCGCCGTCACGACGGTCGAGGGGCGCGAGACGGCGACCTACACGGTGGAGGGCGAGCTGTTCTTCGCCTCCTCCAACGACCTCTACACGCAGTTCGAGTACGCCCGCGATCCGCGTAGTGTCGTGATCGACCTGAGCGCCTCCCACCTCTGGGACGCCTCGACCATCGCCGCCGTGGACGCGATCCTCGAGAAGTACCGCCACCACAGCAAGCACGTGGAGATCGTGGGCCTCAACGAGGCCAGCACCGCCATGCGCGAACGGCTCGCGGGCAGGCTCGGCGCCGGCACCTGAGGCCTTCTTGCCCCATGCCTCAGCGTCTTCTCAGGCGGTCAGTTCGGCATTGGCGAAGAGTTCGTCGATGAGGCCCCCGAGCTCGCTCCAGTGAGCGCCGGAACGCCTCGCGGCCTCGTCGGCGTCACCCGATGCGAGGATTTCGATGAGCTCGCGGTGGTGGCCCCCCGTGTTCTGCGCTCCGTAGAGCGTGGAGAACTTCCGGTAGAGGATGCGGTGGACCTGGGGGTGGAGCTGGTCCATGATGCGTGCGATCAGAGGGTTCCGGGCCGCTGCGACGGGGATGCCGTGGAATCGGTCGTCGGCGGCCAGTGCCGCCTGGACGTCGTTGCGGGCTACGGCAGCCTCGAATTCCTCGTTGAGCTGACGCATGAGCGTGAGGTCGTCGCCTGTGAGGTTGGGGGTCCCGGTGCGGACGGCGAGCTCGTCGAGTGCCTTGAGGACGGCCAGGGTTCGGGCGACCTCGTCCTTGTCCAGGGTGGCGATGCGCGTGTAGACCCCGGGCTTGGCCTCGACCAGGCCCATCTCGGCGAGGCGGGACAGCGCCTCGCGGACCGGGGTTCGGCTGAGGCCCATGCGCTCTGCCAGCTCCGCATCCTTGACCCGTTCCCCGGGGGCGAGATCGCCCGTGATGATGGCGGCGCGGATCCGGTCGTATGCCTCGTCGCTCATCAGGCGGCGGTCTACTCGATCGATGGGCGGCATGTGCACACGATACATTGGATACTGGGTTCCGCTCACGGCGCTGCCATGGTTTCCGGGCTGACTGCAGCCACGGGGTAGCCGGCCT
This sequence comes from Sinomonas sp. T428B, assembly GCF_056780155.1. Classification (NCBI taxonomy): domain Bacteria; kingdom Bacillati; phylum Actinomycetota; class Actinomycetes; order Micrococcales; family Micrococcaceae; genus Sinomonas; species Sinomonas sp. T428B. Next base: position 149,786 of record NZ_JBRAZR010000001.1, read on the forward strand.
GCCGCAGTGCGGCGTCGGCCAGGACCGCTGTGGGATCGATGAGGGGCATCCGGAGCATCTGCTGGGTGAGGGCCAGGGGTATCTCGGTGCAGCCGGCGATCACTGCCTGCGCGCCCTGGGCCTGGAGCCCAGCCGCCGCTTGGGCCAGACTGCGGCCGACCTGCGGTGAGGTGTTCCCGCCCTTGATCTGCAGGATCGCGTCCATGACCTTCTCCTGGGCGGCGACATCGGGGACGAGGACGTCCAGGCCTCGCGCATCGGCGAATCCCTGGTAGAGGCCTGTGCGGCAGGTGCCCGTTGTGGCGAGCAGGCCAACCGCGCAGATGCCCCGGACCGCGAGGAGCTCGACCGTCTCCTCGATCATGTGAAGGATCGGGACGCTGATCCTGGCCTGGAGGGCTGGGACGAAGGCATGCGCCGTGTTGCAGGGGACGGCGATGAGGGTGGCCCCGGCATCCTCCAAGTGCCTGAGGCCGCGCATCATCCACGGGCTGGGGTCCTCGCCGCGGCCCAGGAGCGCCTGGGTTCGGTCAGGAATGGTGGGGTCGGACCAGATGACCGTGCGGGGATGGTCCTGGTCCCGGCGGGCCCGCGTGCGGCCGACCAGCTTGGTGTAGAAGTCCGCCGTGGCGGCCGGGCCCATTCCGCCGAGGATGCCGATGACCTGTTCGTGCTGGTGCATCAACTGTCCGATCCAGCCGCGGCGGCCGCGGCCTGCGGCACTTGGTGGTCTGCTCCCGCCGGGTCCTGATCCAGGGCGCGCGGGGGGCCGGCCAGAGATGACGGACTCAGCAGCGCCTTCAGCTGCTCAGCGTCGAGGAGCTCCTTCTCGAGGACCAGGGAGGCAACGGTGCGCCCGGTGGTCAGCGCTTCTTTGGCGATGGCCGTTGCGGCTTCATATCCGATGTGGGGGTTGAGGACGGTGACCGTTCCGATGCTGTTCTCGACCTGGGAGCGGAGGAAGTCCTCGTTGGCGGTGATCCCGTCGATGCAGAGCTCGGCGAGGGTCTTCACCGCCGCGCCGAGTCGGCGGCAGGTCTTGAGGATCGAGTAGCCGATGACGGGTTCGAAGGCGTTGAGCTGGAGCTGTCCGGCTTCGGCCGCCATGGTGACGGTGAGGTCGTTGCCGATGACCTCGAAGGCGACCTGGTTCACGAGCTCGGGGATGACCGGGTTCACCTTGCCGGGCATGATGCTGGACCCGGCCTGGCGCGGGGGCAGGTTGATCTCGGAGAGGCCAGCGCGGGGCCCGGACGAGAGCAGGCGCAGGTCGTTGCAGACCTTGGAGAGCTTGACCGCGATCCTCTTCAGGACCCCGGAGAACTGGACGAAGGAGCCGCAGTCCTGGGTGGCCTCGATCAGGTTGGGTGCGGTCTGGAGGGGCAGGCCGGTGATCTGGCGCAGATGCGCGCAGGCCGCCTCCGCGTAGCCGGGGGACGCGGTGATGCCGGTGCCGATCGCGGTGGCCCCGAGGTTGATCTCATGCAGGAGCGCCATGGCGTCCCGGAGCCGCTGCCGGTCCTCGCCCACCATGACCGCATAGGTGGAGAACTCCTGTCCCAGCATCATCGGGACGGCGTCCTGCAGCTGAGTGCGGCCCATCTTGACCACCGAGCCGAACTCCTCGGCCTTTCGCTCGAACGACGCCCGGAGGATGTCCATGTCCGCCAGAAGCCTCTCCGCCGCCAGGACCGTGGCGATCCGCAGGGCCGTGGGATAGACATCGTTGGTGCTCTGGCCCCGGTTGACATGCTCGAGAGGGGACAGGATCCGGTAGTCGCCTCGGCGGTGGCCGAGGATCTCCAGCGCCCGGTTCGCGACGACCTCGTTGGCGTTCATGTTCGTTGAGGTCCCCGCCCCGCCCTGGATGGGGTCGACGATGAACTGCTCATGCAGGGCCCCGCGGCGGATCTCCACACAGGCCTGGACGATGGCGCGGCCGAGCTCCGGGTCCAGGACCCCTAGGTCGGCATTCGCCAGGGCGGCCGCCTGCTTGACGCAGGCCAGCGCCGAGATCAGTTCCGGGAACTGCGAGATCGCGGTGTCCGTGACCCGGAAGTTCTCGTGGGCCCTGGCTGTGTGCACCCCGTAATAGGCCCCCGATGGCACGGCAAGGCTGCCAAGCAGATCCTTCTCCATGCGCGTCTCCATCAATCCGCTCATGTTCCTGTCCCCTTTCGCCACTGTCCCCCGCAAGGTCAATCGCCCACGGCTTGACAGTGCTGTCCGTCACACCTAGATTGTCCGTGTTCCACATGCAGTACGCAATATACTGGAGGCAAGATGATGGAAAAAAGCGGAGGTCGCGATGAAGCTTCCTTCTGAGAAGACCGTGGAGCCGGGCCCCGGCACGGTGGCAGCGGAATTGGATGGGGCCGGCGGCGCCGGCCAGATGATCGACGCCGCCGACGCGGGCTATTCGCGCTCCCTCAAGGCCCGACACGTGCGCATGATCGCCATCGGCGGCTCGATCGGCACCGGACTGTTCCTGGGGGCCGGCGGACGTCTTGAGATCGGCGGCCCGTCCCTTGCCCTGGTCTATGCGGTCTGCGGCCTGATCACCTTCTTCATGATGCGCGCCCTCGGCGAGATGGCCGTCTACCGACCTTCATCGGGAGCCTTTGTCTCCTATGCCCGGGAGTTCCTCGGGGAGAAGGCCGCGTACTTCACCGGATGGATGTTCTTCATCGACTGGTGCTGCACGATCATGGCCGAGACGACGGCCATAGCCCTGTACCTGCACTACTGGACCGTGTTCCAGTCCGTGCCCCAGTGGCTGCTCGCCCTCGTCACGCTCGTGCTCGTCCTCGCGCTGAACCTGCTGGCCGTTAAGTTCTTCGGCGAGGCCGAGTTCTGGTTCGCGATGATCAAGATCGCCGCCATCGTCACTTTCATGGTGGTTGCCATCGTGGTCATCCTGACCGGCCAGCAGATCGCCGGGCACACACCGGGGCCAGCCCTGATCTCCGACAACGGCGGTCTCTTCCCCAACGGACTGCTGCCTGCCATCACCCTCACCCTCGGCGTCGTCTTCGCCTTCGGCGGAACGGAGATGGTCGGAGTCGCCGCTGGCGAGGCCAAGGACGCGCACAAGATCATCCCCAAGGCGGTCAACTCCACCTTCTGGCGGATCGCCCTGTTCTACGTCGGCTCCGTGGTCCTCCTGACGCTGGTCATGCCGTGGACCGCGTACAGCGGCTCCGAGTCCCCCTTCGTCACCTTCTTCTCTGCGCTGGGCATCCCCAACGCGGGCGCCATCATGAACCTGGTCGTCATCACGGCGGCCGTGTCCTCGATGAACGGGGGCCTCTACGCCACCGGGCGCACGCTGCGGTCGATGGGCATGGCCGGCAGCGGGCCCAAGATCGCGACCCGACTGAACCGGAACAACGTCCCGTACGCCGGTGTCCTGTTCACCTCCGGCCTAGGCCTCATCGGCATTCTGATCAACTACGCGTGGCCCACAAGGGCCTTCGACATCGTTATGAACTTGGCCGCCATCGGCATCGTCGGCACCTGGATCTCGATCATGGCCAGCCACTGGATGTTCGTCCGGCGGGCCAAGCAGGGCCTGGTCCAGCGCCCGGCCTACCGGCTCCGCGGGGCACCGTACGTCAACTTCATCACCGTGGCATTCCTCATCGCCGTCATCGGCGGAATGTGGTTCGCCGAGGGCATCGGGCAGCCGACTATACTCCTCTTCCTCGGGATCTGCGTCCTGCTCACCCTCAACTGGTTCCGCATCCGCGGCCGCATCCGGAAGACCGTCGGGGACCCTTACGAGGCCGGACTGTAGACCCCCGGGCCGAAAGCCCCGCCTCGCCCGACAGCGTCAGATTCCGGGGCCGGAACCCGGCCCCAGGCACACTAGGAGAACGATGAGCTCCCCACCCAGAATCCAGTTCATCTACACCGGCGGCACCCTCGGAATGGTCCCCGGCCCCCACGGCTTCGACACCGGAGGGGACGTAGAAGCCCACGTGGCAGCGGCCCTCACCCGCCATGGCAGGCACCCCGAGTTCGACTTCGCCGCATTCGATCCGGTCGACTCATCCAACATCACCCCCGAGCACTGGCAACAGATCATCGACCACCTGCGCGCCCGCCGGGACGAGTTCGACGGCTTCGTCGTGCTGCACGGCACCAACACTCTCGCGCACTCTGCAGCCGCCGTCAGCTACGCCCTCGAGGGATTCGGCAAACCTGTGGTGTTCACCGGCTCGCAGATCCCCTTCGGGATCCCCGGCACCGACGCCCCCGGCAACATCCAGGCTGCCTTCGACATCGCCAGCTCTGGCCTCTCCGCCGGAGTGACCCTCTTCTTCGACGGGGATTTGATGTCAGGAGTGCGCGCAACCAAGGTCTCGGCCATCGACATGCACGGCTTCATCAGCCCCCACACCCCCGCAGTGAGCTGGACCGACGGGCGGAAAGAACTGGCCAGAACCCCAGGCCGGGGCTGGAGCAGGCCCAAACCCTACAGTCGCCATGACGTCGTGGTCATCACCGCCGCCCCCGGCATGAGCGCCGAACGGTTCTGTGCTATGACCAGCCCCGCACCAGATGCGGTCATCTACCGCGCATACGGGGCCGGTGAGGGCCCCGGCGACGAGCCCGGGCTCGAAGAGGCCATCCGGAATCTGACCGAGAACGGCACCCCGGTCGTCGTCATGAGCCAATGCATCCACGCCCGCGTCGACCTCGACAAATACGCCGCAGCAGCATTTCTCCACAGGGCCGGGGCCCTCGGGACCGCGGACATGACCCTGGAGGCCGTCTACACGAAACTCCTGTTCCTCCTCAGCCAAGGCATCGATCGAGCTGACATCGGACAATGGCTCCTGACCGACCTTGCCGGCGAGATCTCCACCACCGCCCCACAAGAGCCTGAGGGACAGTTGGTGACCGCCGGAACGGCCACCGCGGAATAGAAGAAGCCAGCAGCCTGCGGCCCGAGCCACCGGCTCGGGCCGCAGGGCCCCGCGGGCGACGACGAACTGGGACGAGCTGCTCACGGCGAAGGCGGGCTGAGGACGCGCGACGGCGCGGATCTTTCAGCGGGCAGCGGGTGTAGCTTCATGAGTAGGGGGTGACCCGGCAGGCCTGCACGACCCCCGGAAGGAGGCGCCGGCGATGACCCCAGATCTTCCGCTCGCGCAGGAGCTCGCGGGGCTGACCGCGCGCCTCGCGGACCTCCTGCTGACGCAGGAGTCGGTCGACGACGCCGTCCAGTCCCTCGCGCAGGCGGCCAAGGAGGCCATCCCTGGATCGTCCGGCGCCGGGGCGACCCTGATCGACGCGCGGGGGCGAAGGGTCAGCGCGGGGGCGACGGACGACGTCGTGCTCGAGGCCGACCGGCTCCAGTACGAGCTGGGGCAGGGACCGTGCCTGAGCGCGTGGGCCGAGAACTGGACGCAGGTCATCGAGGACATCGGGAGCGAGAGCCGCTGGCCCAACTGGACCCAGGCCGTCTCTGGCCTGAGCCTGCGCTCGGCGCTCAGCACGCCCCTGCGGGTGGGCGGGACGCCGATCGGGGCCATGAAGGTCTACTCAAGCGAGCCTCGGACGTTCACCGAGCACAGCGCCCGTCTCCTGACCATGCTGGCCCGGCCCGCGGGCATCATGCTCGCGAACGCCCAGGCCAAGGACGCCGCCCACTGGGCCACGTCCCGGATGTCCCAGGCCCTCGCGGAACGCGACGCGATCCACACGGCCACGGGAATCCTGATGGAACGGGAGCATGTCGGGGCCGAGGAGGCCCTCGCCCGGATCGTCTCCCTCTCGCGGGCTGAGCAGAGGGCCCTCCACGCCGTCGCCCAGGACATCGTCGCCGGGCGTTCCGTGCTCTGAGGGCCAGGATGGACACCCACACCAATGGCGCCCACCGGCAGTGGAAGCTCACGCGCCAGGCCATCGAGGAGTCCGGGCTGAGCCTCGGCGACGTGTGGCTGCGGTACTTCAGCATGACGGGCACCGCTGGCGAGTACGAGCTCGACGCCTACCTCCACGGCATCCTGCCCCTTCCGACGATGCAGCGCGACCTCATCGCCCAGGCGGTGAACGAGCTCATCGACGAGCGGCCGCAGCCACGGAGGGCGCCGTACAGCAATGCCATGGAGGGGGAGGAGCTCCCCGAGGGGCCCGATCACCCCGACGTCTGACCGGGCCGCGCGCCGTCGGCCGCTACTGATCCGACCAGCCGCCGCCCTCCGAGTACCGCGCCACGAGCCGGCCGCTGCCGGCGTCGAGGCTGTCTGTCTCGTCGTCGTACAGCTCGGCCCGCGTCGCGCGGCTGTGGGAGATGACCTCCTCGGCCGCCTCCTTGGCCTCGGCGAGGCTCGCGCCGTACACGGCGCTCCTGACCGGCAGCTCGGCGGTGTGCACGTGCTCGGCGGGCACCTGTGTCAGCCGGACCCAGTCGCCGGGCTCGGCGTCGTTGACCGGGAGGTCCGCGTCTCCGCCTTCGGCCGGGACGGAGTACTCGATGTAGAAGGTCATGGCCAGACCTTGGCAGCCCGCGGGAGGGGAGCACAAGGGCCGGGCCGGAAGCCCTAGGCCGACCGCTCCCGGGCCGTCCGGTCCGACAGGTTGGCGACCCTGATGGCCAGGAGCACGGACCTCCCGGCGAGCCGTGCCAAGTCCTCGGCCTTGGCGCGGCGGTCCGGGGGGAAGCCGTCCGGGCCGGGGGCGTAGCAGTTCAGCGCCGCGCAGGCATGGGAGGCCACGGCGACCGGGATGGGGACGCCGAGCACGGACCGGATCCCGGTCTCGGCCATGGCCCTCTTGTACCGGGGGTATCTCGGGTCCGAGAGCAGGTCGGGAACGTAGATGACCTGCCCCGTGAAGAGCGCGTCCAGGCAGGGGCCCTCCCCGCAGGAGTACTGGACTTCGTCCATCCGGGCGGCGACGTCGCTGCTGTTGGCCAAGGTGGCCTTGCGGCGCTCGCGCTCCACGGTCACGCTGCAGTGCGCCTCGTCCGGGCCCGAGAGCTCCCCCGCGCAGTACTCCGCGATCCGTTGGAGGAATCCGGCCAGGTCCTTGCTCTGCAGGATCAGATCCATGAACCCCTCCGCCCGGGTTCTCGTCAGCTTGTCCACGTCCGTACCGCCTTTGTCCGTCACGCCGACAGGGAGTGGAGTAGCCCCAAGCACCACTACATGGTGGTTTTTCCCGGCGGGGCGGGAGCAGAAACCGGCGGCTTGGCGGAGGACGTGGCGGCGGGCCTCTCGGTTCTGGCCCGACTACGGCGCCTGCACGAGGTCGCTCGGGTCCGTGTTCGCCCCGCAGAGGACGACGCAGACGGTCTCCCCGCGCTCGGGCCGATAGCCCCCGGGGCCCAGGAGCCCGGCCAGGGCCGTGCCGGCGGCGTGCTCGACGGCGAGCCGGCGGTCGTCCCACAGGGCCTGCCGCGCCCGGACGATCTCGGCGTCGGGGACGAGGACCGAGCGGACCCGCCCGTGCTGCGCGGCATGCAGCGCCATCTCCGAGGCGCGGCGGGCGCCGAGGGAGTCCGCCGCGATGGAGTCCACGGCGACGTCCACCGTGCGGCCCGCCTCGAGGGCGGCATTGAGGGCCCGGCAGTTCTCCGGCTCGACGGCGATCGTGCGGATCCCATGCTGCTGTGCCGCCGTGGCGACGCCGGCGAACAGCCCGCCGCCGCCGACGGCGACGATCACCGTGTCGAGTCCCGGCACCTGGGCGCGGACCTCCTCGAGCAGGGTCCCGGCGCCCGCCGCGACGAGCGGGTGGTCGTAGGCGTGGGAGGCCAGGGCGCCGGTCGCCGCGGCGAAATCCTGGCAGGCGGCCACCGCCTCGGCGTACTCCGTCCCCGTGAGCCGCACGTCCGCGCCGTACCTCCGGAGCCGCTCAACCTTGACCCGCGGGGCGTTGGCCGGCAGGAACACCGTGGCCGTGATGCCCTGGTCGCGGGCCGCCCACGCGCACGCGAGCCCCGCGTTGCCGCCGGAGGCGATCGTGATGCCCGCCTCGGGCAGGGTGCCGGCGTCGAGGTGCGCCCGGATGAAGTTCTGCGCGCCGCGGGCCTTGAACGTCCCCGTGTGCTGCATGAACTCGAGGGCGAGATGGAGCGCGAACTGGCGCTCGCCGTCGTCCGCCGCGGTTTCCGCCGTCGGTGGCTCGCCCGGCACGACGACGACGGGGCGCACCCGCCCGGCGATCCGCGCCGTCGCGGCCTCGACGTCCGCGTAGGTCAGAGGATGCATGCGGGCTCCTGAATGTGCTGAGGGGACGGCGGCGTTCCTACGCATTCAAGCATCCTTTGCTCCGGCGAGAATTGTCGGAGGTGGGTGCGAGGGTTGGTCCATGGGAGGGGAGGACGTCTTCGGCGAAGGGCCGGGCCGGGAGGATCCGGATGCGGGGCTGGCGTCCGTGCCGCCGGATCCGGCGCCGTGGGACGAGGACCCGGCCCGGTATGTCGACCCGGACAGGATGGACCCGTGGGAGCCGGGGTACGAGCGGATGATGGAGGCCCGGGACGAGGCGGGGCTGGCGGCCCTGGCCCGGGACGTGCCGGACTTCGACCCGGACGCGGACCTGATGGAGTGCACCCTGACCAGCCCGGCCCTGGGCGCGATGCCGCGGGCCAGGGTGCTGCACGCGGCGTCCCTGGTCGACTCCATCGCCGGGGCCGAGGCCGCCGTCGCCCGGCTGGAGGCCCCGGGGCTGGCCGCGTCCGAGATCGCCGCCCGGCTCAGGATCTCCCAGCGCAGCGCCCGGGCCATGGTCGAGGAATCCCCGGCCCTGACCGCCCCGGCGTACGCCCCGGTGTTCGAGGCCATGCAGGCCGGCCGGCTGACCCGCCGCCGCGCCGCCGTGGTGCTCGACGCCGATCCCGGTCCCGGCGTCCCGGCTGGCCGACTTCGTCGCCGCCGCGGCCCCGATCGCCGCCCCGCAGGACCCCGACCGGGTCCCCACCGTCCCGAACCTCGGGCGGCGGCTGCGGCGCCTGGCCGAGGACTACGCCGACGAGCCCCTGGCCCTGCGGAAGGCCACGGCCGCCGCCGACCCCCGACGAGGCGCGGAGGTCAACCAGCTCCGCGCCGACGCCCTCACCGACCTCCTCACCGGCACCGGGACCATCGCCGACATCAAATCCCTCGCGGGCGCCGGTGCGGTGAACCCCTGCCCTGACACCATGACCACCGATGGCGCCGATGCGCCCGAGGCCCTGGGCCCGCTGCGGCTCCCTGCCGGGGGCGTGCGGATGGAGCTCGTCGTGACCGTGCCGGCCGCGACCCTGGCCGGGGCCTCGGACACCCCGGGGGAGATCCTCGGCTACGGGCCCATCGACCCGGAGGCGGCCCGCCGGCTCGCCGCGCCTGCCGCTTCCCCGGCTGCGACAAGCCAGCCGCCGCGACCGAGGCCGACCACACCCACGAATGGTCCCAGGGCGGGGAGACCGACGTCGGCAACCTCGCCCTCCTGTGCCCCGAGCACCACCGCCTCAAGACCCTCGGCCTCTGGACCGTCCGCCACATCGGGGAGAGCGCAACGGCGGAGACCCGGACCGAGGACGAGACCGAGGCAGCCTCGACCGGGACGGACGGGACGAACGACCAACCGGCCGGAATCGATCAGCCAGGCGCCCCACCCGGAACCCTCGAATGGACCGGCCCCTCGGGCAAGCGCTACATCACCTACCCCCACGCCGACCCGCCGCCACCGTTCTGAGCCCCGGCCTCGCCGGGCCCTAGCGCCCTACGCCCGCTCCCGCGCGTAGTCCGTGATCAGCACGCCGGTGTCCGTCGCCGAGCTGCGGAGGAGCCGCAGCGACGCCCGCGCACCGTCCGCGAACAGCCGGCGTCCGCGGCCCAGGACGATCGGGTGGATGAACAGGAGGTACTCGTCGATGAGGTTCGCAGCGAGGAGGGAGCCGATCAGCTCGCCGCTGCCCATGATGACGAGGTTCCGGCCCGCGCCCCGCTTGAGCTCGGCCACGGCGCCCGGGACGTCGCCGTTGCCGTGCACGAGCGTCGAGTTCGGCCACTTCAGGGTCGCGCCGGCGTCGCGGGAGGCGACGTACTTCGGGGTGCTGTTGAGCGCCTGCTTGAACGGGCCGCCCTGGGCGTTCCAGGACGCGAGCAGCTGCTCGTACGTGCGCCGGCCGAACAGGAACGCGGGGTCTCGGCCCATCCGCTCGCCCATCGCGGCGGGAATGGACTCGTCGCTGCGCGGCACGGCCCAGCCGCCGTCCCTGAACCCGTCCCGCGTGTCCTCATCCGGGGTCCCGGGTCCCTGCATCACGCCGTCGAGCGTGACGTGGTTCATCACGATGATCTTCGTCATCAGCTTTCTCCCTTCGCATCGAACGCCGCGAGCAGCCGCCCCACCGAGCCACCCAGGTTCCACTCTGTGGCGAGCCGCTCGAGCTCGGCCCGCGCCGCGCCGTCGACCGGGCCAAGCCGCGCGCCCGCCTCCTCGGGCGTGGGCAGGTCGAGGTCCCGCACCACGTTGACGACGGCGGGTGCCACCGCGAGGTAGCCGGCCGCCGCGGCGAGCTTCGCGCGCACGGGACCGGGCAGCCCGCTGGCGGGGTCAGCGGCCGCCTCGATCAGGCCCTCGAGCGTGCCGTGCTCCGCGAGCAGCGTCGCGGCGGACTTCTCGCCGATCCCGGCGACGCCGGGCAGGCCGTCGGAGGCGTCGCCGCGCAGGGTCGCGAAGTCGGCGTACTGCTCGGGCAGCACGCGGTACTTGCCCACGACGACGGCGTCGGTCACCACCTCGAGGTTCCTCATCCCGCGCGCGGTGTAGATGACGCGGACCCCGCGGGCGTCGTCGACCACCTGGAAGAGGTCGCGGTCGCCGGTGACGACGTCGACGGGGACCTCGGCGCGGCTCGCATAGGTGCCGACGACGTCATCGGCCTCGTGCTGCGGCGCGCCGACGACAGCGATGCCCGCCAGCGCGAGCACGTGGCGGATGAGCGGGACCTGCGCCTCGAGCGCGTCCGGGACGGTCTCGACGTCGGTCCCGGCGGGGACCTCGCGCGCGACCCGGTGCGCCTTGTACGTCGGGAGGAGGTCGACGCGCCACCGCGGGCGCCAGTCGTCGTCCCAGCACGCGATGAGCTGGGTTGCGCCGAACTCGGCGGTGAGCCGGGCGATCATGTCGAGCAGGCCGCGGACCGCGTTGACCGGCGTCCCGTCCGGCCGGCGGATCGAGTCCGGCACGCCGTGGAAGGCGCGGAAGTACAGCGAGGCGGTGTCGAGCAGCATGAGTCTCTCGGCCATAGTCGATCCTGACACGCGGCTCCCGAAACCTACACTGCTAGGGCGATCTCCTCGCTGCGGGCAACGCTCCGCCGGATGGCCGCCTTGTCGAGGCCGAGGAGCGTCGTGAGCCACAGGCCGTTCTGGAGGACGATGATGTCCGCCGCCCGCTTCCTGCACTCGTTGAAGGACAGCGCGGGCCTCGCGGCGCTGATCAGCTCCGCGAGCCCGTCCCGGTAGCGCTCCCAGGCGGCCGCGTTGATCTGCCGGAACTCATCGTTGGCCTGCGCGAGCGACCAGAGCTGCAGGCGCAGGGTCAGGTACTCCGTAGTGAGGAACTCGGGATCGGCGATCCGCCGGAGGGCCTTGCGCAGGCGGGCCACCGGGGCCAGCGACATGTCCGGCTCCACGAGGGCAAGGTCGTCCTCCTCGATGCGGTGCAGGGCCGCGCGGATGAGGCTCATCTTGTCTTCGTAGTGGTAGTTGACGAGCCCGAGGGAGACGCCGGCCTCCTTCGCGACCGCACGGATGTTGACGCCCGAGATGCCGTGCCGCGAGAGCAGCTCGAGCGCTGCCTCGAGGATGCGGCCCTGCCTGTCGACGCGGCCCCCGGAGTCCGTGGTCGGTGTGCTCATCCCAACAGCCTAGGGCGGTGTCGAACGGGCAGGATACCTTGCCCCGCCCGAGGCGCATCATAGGTGACATGGATCACGTGGACGTCCGGCAGGGCGAACTGCCCCTGCGCGGCAAGCGGCGCTTCCTCGTGAGGCTGACCACCGTGCTGATCGGCGGGATGCTCCTGGACGGCTACATCCTCGGGATCATCGGCCCTGTCACGGCCACGCTGACCGACGATCTGGGCCTCACGCCGCTCGAGGAGGGCCTCACGGCGGCGGCCGCCCTGCTCGGCATCCTCCTGGGCTCGCCCATCGGCGGGCACCTCGGGGACAAGTTCGGCCGCAAGCCCCTGTTCATGGCGGACATGGCGCTGTTCGTCATCGCGTCCGCGCTGCAGTTCGTCGTCGACTCCCCGCTCCAGCTGATCCTCGTGCGGTTCCTCATGGGCGTCGCGATCGGCACGGAATACTCCGTCGGCTGGCCGCTCATGTCCGAATTCGCCCCCGCCCACCTCCGCGGGAGGCTCCTCGGGCTGACGCTCATCGCGTGGTACACGGGCTTCATGGTCGCGTTCATCGTCGGCTACCTGCTCACCGAGTTCACCGACCTGGGCTGGCGGACCATCCTCGGCACGAGCACCATCATCGCCATCATCCTGCTCGTTGGCCGGATCGGGCTGCCCGAGTCGCCACGCTGGCTCTGGAACATCGGGCGGAGGGACGAGGCGAGGATCCTGGCCCGCCGGTACTTCGAGAGCGAGTCGGACATCGCCGACGTCGAGCACGAGGACGTCAAGCCAGGGAAGCTCCGGATGCTGTTCTCGCACCAGTACTGGCGGGCGACGCTGTTCACCTCGATGTTCTGGTTCTGCGGCGTCGCGCCGTACTTCGCGATCGCGACCTTCGCGGACAGCGTGCTGGGCAGCTACGGCCTCAGCGGCGGGCTCACGGGCGGCGTCGGGCTCTCGGCGCTGGCCCTCATGGGTGCCGTGACCACGGTCCTGCTCATCGACAAGGCCGGCCGCCGCATCCTGACGGTCCCGCCGCAGTGGCTCTGCACGGTGATCCTCGCGGTCATCGGGCTGTGGGCGGGGGCGCCGCCCGTCGTCGTGCTCGTGCTGTTCTTCGTCTTCTCGTACTTCAACACCATGTACAACACGCTGACCGGGGTCTACCCGACCGAGGTGTTCCCGACCGAGATCCGCGGCATCGGCACGGGCTTCGCCGCCGCGGTCAGCCGCGTCGGGGCCGGGATGGGGACGTTCCTGCTGCCCGCATCGATGGAGGCCCTGGGCACCGGCCCGACGATGCTCATCGCCGCCGGGGTGGCCTTCGTGGGCGCCGCGCTGTCCCAGTGGCTCGCGCCCGAGACGAAGGGCAAGAGCCTCACCGAGACGGCGGCGGGGTACGGGCACTGAGGTGAGGCGGACGACGGCGGCGGATCGCCGTCGTCGTCCGCCTCACCCGGGCGCCGAGGACGGCGGTTCCGCTGCGGCGGTCCCTGTAGATTTGAGTCTGGTCCCTTTCCCCTTCAGAACGGCTTCCCATGACGCGCGCCTCCGCCTCAAGAGATTGACCGTTGCTGCCCGTTGACGTGCGGCCCGTCAGGGGCCGCGTGACCGCCAGCGTGCGCGCTCGCTTCGGGCACGTGATCCGGACGTTGGGTCACGTGGGCCTGGACCCGTCCGACCTCACGGCGGGAGCGCGCTTCTGCGCGACGACGGCCGCTGCGGCGGTGGCCCTCGCCGCCGCCGGGCGCCCGGACGCCGCGCTCTTCGCCGTTTTCGGCGCGTTCCCCGTCATGTATGGCAGGGGCGCCGGCGGGCGCGTCGCTCGCGCCGCCGCCGAGGCGCACGCGCTCGTCCTGGTCGGCTCGGCCGTGCTCGGGGGATCGCTGCTCGCGGCGGCGGGGACGGATCCATGGCAGCTCGTGGGGTGGGAGGCTGCCTTCTGCGCTCTTGCATGCCTCTACGCGGCATGGGCGCGCACGACGCCGCCGGGGCCCTTCTTCGCCCTCCTCGCCTTCGGTGCAAGCGCCTCGGCGCACCCCGAGGGCGGACTCGCCGTGGCGCTGGGCGCCTTCGCCGCGACTGCGGCCGTCGCGATCCTTGCCGGCCTGGCCCTTCCGCCGGAGGCGGTCCACGGAGCTGGATCCCCGCACGCCGTTGAGCGGCCGGCCCATGCGGCTGGCGTCGTGCGGCACGTTGCCGCGGTGGCGGCGGCCGGCCTTCTGGGACTGTCCGCCGGAACTGAGCATGCCTACTGGGCCATGGCCTCGGCGGTGACGCCGCTTGCCGCCGTCGGCCTCGCTGGCATGGGGGTTCGCGGCATCCACCGTGTTGTCGGGACCTGCGCGGGCGTCCTCGTGGCCGTCCCGCTCCTCGCGGTCCCGCAGCCGGCGGCGCTCCTGCTGGCGGCGGTCGTCGCCTTCGCGCTGCCCACCGAGGCCTACATGCGCAGGAACTACGCGCTGGCCCTCGTGTTCTTCACCCCGCTCATCCTGTCGATGACGGCATTGGCCGATCCAGCCAGCGACGGGCACCAGCTGGCGGTGGACCGTGGGGTGCAGACCGTTCTCGGGGCGCTCGTGGGGCTCGGCGTCGGCATCGGCTTCGAAGTGGCCTCCCGCCGTCGTCGTGGGGCGCCCTGACGCCCCGGTCACAGGGGAGGGTCAGGTCACTCTGTCGGTGAGCCCGCTCACGCCGGTCGCCTCGGCGCAGTGGGCGCAGCAGAACATGCCCTGGCCCGACTCGACGCCGTGCCCGAGGATCCTGCAGCCGCAGTGGGCGCAGCTCGGGGCGAAGCCGTGGATCGCGCATTCGAAGCTGTCGAAGGTCATGGTGCGGTCGCCCTGGGTCAGGGTGAAGGCTTTGTCGTAGTCGTTGCCGCACACGTCACAGGTAGCCATGCCGGCTGACTACCCACGGCGCCCCCCGGCAAACGACGACGCGCCCCGCGCCCCGCCCCGCCCCGCCCCCGCCCAAGATGCGGGGTCACCTCCCAACGATCCGGGGTCACCTCCCAACGATGCGGGGTCACGTCTGGGTGAGCCCTACGAGTCGGCGAGGCGGCGGCCGATCGCGCTCTCGTCGAGCCGGTCGAGCAGCTCCCGCGGCGTCGAGTAGACCTCGACGACGCCCGCCTCCAGGAGCTCGGCGCCGCTGTACCCGCCGGTCGTGACGCCCACGGTGTCGATGCCGAGGGCCGTGGCGGCCTGGACGTCCCAGACGGCGTCGCCCACGTAGAGCACCTCCGAGGCGTCGAGCCCGCCGGCCTTGAGCGCCGCGACGAGGATGTCCGGGGCCGGCTTGGACTCCTCGGCGTCGGCCGCGCTCGTGGCGGCGTCGACGGCGTCGTCCGCCCCGACGGCCTCGCGCAGCACGGCGAGGTCCTGATCCCGCGCCGACGAGGCGAGCACGACGGCGAGCCCCGCCTCCTTGCACGCCACGAGCAGCTCGCGCGCGCCATCGAACCGGCGCAGATACGGCCAGTAGGTCGAGAAGACGGCGGCGTGCGCGTCGGCGATGCCCTCGTCCTCGTCGGTGTCGCGGTCCGGCCCGAGGAGCTCCGCGACGAGCTTGTCCGCGCCCATGCCCACGCAGCGGTGGATCGAGTTCATCCGCACGTCGTGCCCGAAGCGGCGGAAGGCGTGCCACCACGCGAGGGTGTGGAAGTAGGTCGAGTCGACGAGCGTGCCGTCCACGTCGAAGAGGATGCCGCGCAGCGCCGCCATGGGCCGCCTCCCTGCAAAGATCGGATCAGGTCAGGATCGGGTCGAGGTCCGCCCAGCCTATGCCAGTGGCCGCTAGCCTGAGGCCATGGGGTGGCACATCGGCACGTCGGGCTGGAGCTACGACCACTGGGAGCACGTCCTGTACCCGCCGGGCACGCCGCCGTGGCAGCGGCTCGGCCACTACACGGCGGCCTTCCGGACGGTCGAGCTCAACGCGAGCTTCTACCGCTGGCCGCGCAACACGGCGTTCGCGAGCTGGCGGCGCCGCCTGCCCGAGGGCTTCCTCATGTCCGTCAAGGCCCCGCGCGGCCTCACCCACGCCAAGCGGCTCTACGCCCCCGAGGCCTGGGCCGGGCGCATCGCGGACTCGTGGCACGAGCTCGGCGCGCGCCGCGGCGTCCTGCTCGTCCAGCTCTCACCCCTGCACGAGCGGGACGACGCGCGGCTCGACTGGTTCCTCGGCTCCCTGCCGCCGTGGATCCAGACCGCCGTCGAGTTCCGCCACCCGAGCTGGCACGTCCCCGAGGTCTTCGGGATTCTGAACCGGCAAGGCGCCGCATACTGCATCATGAGCGGGGCCCAGCTGCCGTGCATCCTCGAGGCCACGGCCCGGACGGTCTACGTGCGCCTCCACGGCCCCGACCATGGGCACCTCTACGCGGGCTCCTACTCCGACGCGGACCTCGGCTGGTGGGCCGAGCGGATCCGCGAGTGGGACGCCGCGGGCCACGAGGTCTTCGCGTACTTCAACAACGACGGCGGCGGGAACGCCGTGCGCAACGCGCACACCCTGCGCTGGATGCTCGGCTGACCCCTCCCGCACCCATCGGCGACCAATCCGACCCCGCGGCGGCTCCGAAGAACCCGTGCAAGCCCACCGGACTGCCGGCGGATTCCGGCGGAACAGGTGAACCAGGAGTCACGCCATGAACAGCATCAAGCGCCCCTCCGCCGCCGCCCTCGGCCTCGCGGCCCTCGCCAGCGCCACCGCCATGGACCCGGCCGCGGACCTCGTGGGTCCGGGCTGCGCGGACTACGCGAAGGCGGCGGTCTACCTCATCGACACGGTGCTTCTGCCCCCGATGTAGGCGCTCCCACCGCGGTACCGCACCGCGGACGACGGCGGGCTGGCGCTGGGGGCGCCCGCCCGCCGTCGTGCGTCCCGGCACCTGGGGAAGGAGGAGGATGACCGGCCGTGAGACAGTGGTCTACATGCCGGACCATGACGGCGGGGCCCCGAGCGCGGCCCCCGACCTCGACGGGCTCATGGCCCGCGTCGCGCGGGGCGACCAGGAAGCGTTCGGGCACCTCTATGACGCGCTCGCGCCGCTCGTGCACGGGCTCGTGCTGCGCGTGGTGCGGGACCCGGCGCAGAGCGAGGAGGTCACCCAGGAGGTGTTCCTCGAGGTCTGGCAGCAGGCCAAGAGGTTCGACGCCGACCGCGGCCGCGCCCGCGCGTGGATCACTGTCATGGCGCACCGCCGGGCCGTGGACCGGGTCCGGGCCGCACAGGCCGCGAGCGACCGGGACCTGCGCGAGGGCATCAAGGACTTCCAGGAGAGCTACGACGACGTCGAGCACCGCGTCGAGGTGGCCCTCGAGAGCGAGCGGGTCAGCCGGGCCCTCGACTCGCTCACCGAGGTCCAGCGGCAGGCCATCCGGCTCGCCTACTACGGCGGCTACACGTACGGCGAGGTCGCCGACGCCCTGGGGCTGCCCCTGGGCACCGTGAAGACGAGGATCCGCGACGGGATGATCCGCCTCAGAGACGTGTTGGGAGTGAGCCATGGATGACCAGCTGCACCTGCTGACGGGCGCCTATGCTCTCAACGCGCTCGACGATGACGAGCGGCTCCGCTTCGAGGGCTCGCTCGCGTACGGGCACCCGACCGCGCAGGAGGCGCGCGAGCTCGCCGAGACCGCGGCCCTGCTCGCCGCCGGCGCGGCCCCCGTGGCCCCGCCGCCGGACCTCAAGGCCAGGCTCATGGCCCAGATCGCGACGACCCCCCAGCTCGACGCCGCCCAGGAACCCCCCGTTGCGGGGTCATCTCCCAGCGGTGCGGGGTCATCTCCCAGCGATGCGGGGTCACCTCCCGCCCCCGAGCCCGAGGCGACCGTCACCGCGATCGGCGAGCGGCGCCGTCGTGCGCCCTGGCCCGCCCCCGCGCGCTGGCTCGCCGCGGCAGCCGCCGCCCTGTTCGTCGCCGCGGCCGGGGCCGGGCTCTGGGGCCTGCAGGTCAGGCAGGAGCGCGACGAGGCCCTGCTGCAGCTCGCCCAGGCGGCCAACGCGCCGACCGCCGTCATGGGCCGCATCCTCGCCGCGCCGGACGCGAAGGTGCGCGAGGTCAGTGTGCCCGGCGGCGGGACCATGCTCATCGTGCACTCGGAGCGCGAGGCCATCGGCGGTGTCATGGCCGTCAGGATGCAGGCCCCGCCCCCGGGCCACGTCTACGAGCTGTGGCTCGCCGACGAGGCCGGCGCGATGCACCCCGCGGGCATCATGCCGGGCGGCGACGGGGCGACGTGGAACGAGATCAGGGGCGGCCTCGGCTCCTCGAAGGCGCTGGGGGTGTCGGTCGAGCCGGCGGGCGGCTCGCCCGCGCCGACGACCGAGCCGATCGTCGTCGCAGAGCTCAGCTGAGGCGCGCGCTCAGCTGAGGCGCGCGGAGCTGGGGCGCCGGGGCCGCCCAGAGTGGACCAATCCGCCCCCGCGCCCGGCTCCGAAGTGAAGGTGCGGGCACACCGCACCGCAGGCGTCGCCAGGCGCCGCGGCCGACACTGAAGGAGCCACCATGTCCACATCAGCCATCTCGCACCGCACGCCGCTCGAGATCGCGGCGATGGGGGTGGGGGCCGTATTCCTGCTCGTGGGGATCCTCGGCTTCATCCCCGGCATCACGGCGGGCTCTGGGCCGAGCTTCGCCGGGCACCACTCGGACGCGTACCTGCTGGGCGTGTTCCAGGTCTCGGTGCTGCACAACGTCGTCCACCTGCTGTTCGGCGTCGCCGGCCTCGCGCTCGGCCGCACGTCCTCCGGGGCGAAGGGCTACCTCGTGTACGGCGGCGCGATCTACCTCGTGCTGTTCGTGTACGGCCTCATCTTCGGTGGCATGGACTCGGCGGCCAACTTCGTCCCGCTCAATGCCGCGGACAACGTGCTGCACCTGCTCCTCGGCGTCGGGATGCTGGGCCTCGGCCTCGTGCTCGGGCGCACGACGGCGGCCGCTCGCCGCTGACCCGCACCGCACCTCGGCCCGGGGTCATCTCGGGCAGCCTCTGAGGGCCACGGTTCGCGGCATGCGCCGCGGGACGTGGCCCTTGGCGTGTCCCCGGCCGGGCGGGCGTCAGGCCCGCTTGCCTCAGGCCGGGCGCGCGTTCCCGATGAACTCGCGGATGAGCCCCAGGTCCTTGACCCCGCGCGAGGACTCGACCCCGCTCGAGACGTCGACGCCCCCGGGCCGCAGCGCCGCGACCGCCTCGGCGACGTTGGCGGGGGAGAGCCCGCCGGCCAGGATCCAGAAGCCCTCGGGCGCCTCGGCGAGCTCCTCGTCCGTGATCCGCGTCCCCGAGCCGGGGACGTCGGCGTCGAGCAGGAGCCGGTCCGGCGTCTGCCAGCCGGCGGCGCGGCGGGCCGAGTAGTCGCCCGCGGCGAGGGCCCGGATCACGCGGAAACCGGCGGCGCGCAGGCCGTCCGCGGCGGAGTCCGGCTCGTCGCCGTGCAGCTGCACCGTGTCGACGCCGGCCTGCCGCGCGAGCCGCTCGACGACGTCGGGCGCCTGGTCCCGCACGACCGCGACCGTCTCGACGTCGCGCCCCGCGAGGCGCGCCGCGGCCCGCGCCACGGCGACAAGCTCGGCCGCCCGGCCGGCGTCGACCGTGCGGGGGCTCCGCTCCGCGAGCACGAAGCCGAGCGCGTCCGCGCCCGCGGCGACGGCGGTCTCGACGGATTCGGGCGTGGAGAGGCCGCAGATCTTGACCCACAGGCGCGCGCCGGGCTGGGCCTGCGTGGGCTGGGGGGAGGCCTGAGTCATCCTTCCAGTCTAGGTTCGTCACGGGGCGACCCGCGCCTTGGTGGTCGGATGTCTGATGCATAGCGTGGGCGCATGCTCACGTCTAGCCCTTCCTCCACCGTGCCTGCGGGCCCGGACAGCCGCCCGCTCGTGCGCAGCGCGCGGGACGTCGCCGCGCTCCTGTCCCACCGCGAGGGCCGCACCCCCGGTGCGTTCGCCGTCGTCATCCTCGCCCTCGGCGGGATCTTCATGGACGCCTACGACTTCTCGTCGCTCGCGTTCGGCATCACCGCCATCAAGCAGCAGTTCGGGCTGGACCCGTTCATGACCGGCTTCGTCAACGCCTCGATCATGATCGGCGCCGTCGTGGGCGCCTCCGCCGGCGGGTACCTGGTGGACCGCTTCGGCCGGTACCGGCTGTTCATGGCGGACATGGTGTTCTTCGTCATCGCGGCGATCGGCTGCGCGCTCGCCCCCAACGAGTGGGTCCTGATCCTCTTCCGGTTCGTCATGGGCGTCGGCGTGGGCCTCGACCTGCCCGTCGCCATGGCGTTCCTCGCCGAGTTTTCGAAGCTGCGCGGCCGCGGCTCGAAGTCGCAGACCGTCAACGCATGGTCGCCGGCCTGGTACGGCGCGACCGGCGTGGGCTACATCATCGTGCTCGTCTTCTTCCTCACGCTCCCGGCGACCGTGAACGACCAGCTGTGGCGCTTCGTGGTCGGCTTCGGCGCCGTGCCCGCGATCGTCGTCCTGATCGTGCGCCGCCGCTACCTCGCCGAGTCGCCGCAGTGGCTCGCCAACCAGGGCGACCTGCGCGGCGCCGTCGACATCCTGCGCGACAAGTACGGCATCGACGCCGCCGTCGACCCCGCCGCAGGGGCAGCTCCGAAGCGCCCGACGGCGACCGCGTCCCTCGCGTCGTTCGGCCGCCTGTTCTCCCCGCGGTACCGGCTGCGCACGGTCGCCGGTCTGTGCGTGAGCGTCTTCTCGACCTTCGGCTACAACGCCGTCGCGTACGGCACGCCGCTCATCATCTCGACCCTGTTCAAGCAGGGCCCGCTCGTGACCATCGTGTCCTCCCTCGTGATCAACCTCGTGGTCGGCGTGGGCGGCGGGCTGCTGGGCGTCGCGCTCGTGAACCGCGTCGGCGCGCGGAAGATGGCCCTGACGGGGTTCGCGCTGCAGGCCTCGGCGCTTATCGTCCTCGCGCTCGTCGGCGCACCGACCGGGGCCCTCGTCGCGCTCGCGGTCGCGATGCTCGCGCTGTTCATCTTCGCCCAGGCCGGCGGCCCGGGCGCGCAGCTCATGAACTACGCGACCCTGAGCTACCCGACCTCGCTGCGCGGCGTGGGCGTGGGCTTCAACGAGGCCGTCAAGCGCGTCTTCTCGATCGTCTCGCTCGTGTTCTTCCCCGTGCTCTCGGCCGCGCTCGCGACCGGCGTGTTCTGGGTCGTCGCGCTGTTCCCGCTGCTCGGCGTGCTCGCGCTCGCGCTCATCCGCTGGGACCCGACGGGGATGGATGTCGACGCGGAGGAGTTCGAGGAGTTCGACGGCGAGGCCCCCGAACGGACGACGGCGGCGCGCGCCTAACGCCGTCCCCCACCCAGCCTTGCGGGGTCACCTCTCGACGTTGCGGGGTCACCTTTCAAGGATGCGAGGTCACCTCTCAAGGCTGAGGGGACAATGTCAGCTCAATGACCCCGCATCGTTGGGACGTGACCCCGCATCGCTGGTTAGCGGCGTGGGGTGTACCTCTTCGCGCGGGCCGCGGCGAAGCCGCACGCCGGGCGCTCGCCGGCGCGCAGCTCGAGCACGTGGCGCTCGACGGCGTCGCACATCCGCCGGCAGAAAGTCTCCCGCCCCGCTCCCTCGAGCGACCCCTCGGGCACGATCTCGTCGACCACGCCGAGGGCCTGGAGGTCGTGGGCCGTGATGCCCTGCGCCCGGGCGAGCTCGGGCGCCCGGGCGGCCGTCCGGTGCAGGAACCCGCTCGCGCCCTCCGGGGGCAGCGGCGCAAGCCACGCGTTCTCGGCGGCGACCGTGCGGCTCGCCGGCAGGAGCGCGATCGCCCCGCCGCCCGTGCCCTGGCCCAGCAGGACGGACACCGTCGGGACCGGGGCGGTCGCGAGCTCGTGCAGGCAGCGTGCGATCTGCCCGGCGATCCCGGCCTCCTCGGCCGCCGGGGAGAGCTCCGCCCCGGGGGTGTCGATGACGGTCACGAGCGGCAGCCGCAGGTCCCGCGCGAGCCGCACCGCCCGCCGCACGACACGCAGCCCGCCGGGCCCGAAGGGCTGACCCGCGCTCCCCGTATGGCCCACGACGACGCACCGCGCCGCCCCGAACGCCGCGAGCGCGAGGAGCGTCCCGGCGTCGTGCTCCCCCTCGCCGCTGCCGGTGAGCGGCAGCACCTCGGCCCCGCCGGCCGCGAGCAGCTCCGCGAGCCGGGGCCGGCCTGGCTCGCGCGTGGCGAGGACCGCGGCCCACGGGTCCCGCCGGGCGGGGGCCGCGGCCGGCGGCCGGGCGGCAGCGCGCGCCGTGCCGGACGCGGACGCGGACGACGGCGCGAGGAGCCCGAGCGCGCGGGAGAGGAAGCCGCGCAGCTCCCCGGGGGGCACGACGGCGTCGACGAGCCCGTGGGCGTGCAGGTTCTCGGCCCGCTGGACGCCGCCGGGGAAGTCCTCGCCCGTGATCGCCCGGTGCGCGCGCGGGCCGAGGAAGCCCAGGAGCGCGCCCGGCTCGGCGGCGGTGACGTGCCCGAGCGAGCCCCACGAGGCCATGACCCCGCCGGTCGTGGGGTGCCGCAGGTAGACGAGGTACGGCAGGCCGGTCGCGCGGAACTCGTCGAGCGCGGAGGCGACGTCGACCATCGTCACGAACGCCGCCGTCCCCTCCTGCATCCGCGTGCCGCCGGACGCGGGCGCGGCGACGACGGGCAGCCCCGCGCGCGCGGCCCGGCGGAACGCCCCGGCGATGCGCGTGGCGGTCTCGACCCCGACCGACCCGGCGAGGAAGGCGAACTCGCTCACGATGAGCGCCACCCGCCGCCCGGCGATCCGGGCCTCGCCGGTCAGGACGGCCTCGTCGGCCCCCGAGCGGAGGCGCGCCTGCTCGAGCTCCTCCCGGTAGGCGGCGGGATGGCCGGAGACGTCAGGCGCTGGGTCCCACGGGACGAACGTCCCGCCGTCGGCGAGAAGCCCGACGACGTCGATCGCCGGCGTCGTGCGCGGGCGGAGCTGCGCGGGGGCGCTCATCGCACGGCCTCGAGCTCGCGGGCCCCGAGCCACTCCCGGATCGCGGCGCCGTGCTGGTCCAGGAGGGGAGGGGCCGTGTGCGCGGTGCGGGTCGTCTCGCCCGCGTCGCCCGGGGCGAAGAACCGCACGGCGGGCCCCGGCAGCTCGACCCGCCCGAGGATCTCGTGCTCGACGGCGACGACGAGCCCCTGGGAGCGCACCTGCTCCCACGCGTACACCTCGTCGAGCGAGCGGACCTTTCCTGCTGGGACGCCGAGCTCGGCGAGGCGGGCGAGGAGCTCCTCCGGCCCGTAGCCGGCGAAGGCCTCCTCGATCGCGGCCAGGAGCGCGGGTCGGTTCCGGACGCGCTCGGCGTTGGTGGCGAACTCGGCCCGGTCCGGGTCGAGGCCGAAGGCGACCGCGAACGAGCGCCACAGCTTCTCGCTCCCGACGCTGATCTGCACATGCCCCCCACGGCATGGGAAGAGCCCGTACGGGGCGATCGAGGGGTGGTGGTTCCCCTGCGCCTGCGGCACCTCGTGGGCCACGGTGGTGCGCGTGCCCTGGAAGGCATGGACGCCTACGACCGAGGAGAGCAGCGACGTCCGCACGATCTTGCCCCGGCCCGTGCGCTCGCGCTCGTACAGCGCCGCGAGCACCCCGAAGGCCCCGTTCATGCCCGCGAGGAGGTCCGCGATGGGGACGCCGACGCGCTGCGGATCATCCGGGCCCGAGCCGGTGAGGGACATGAG
The DNA here is from genome assembly GCF_056780155.1 of Sinomonas sp. T428B. NCBI lineage: Bacteria > Bacillati > Actinomycetota > Actinomycetes > Micrococcales > Micrococcaceae > Sinomonas > Sinomonas sp. T428B. The sequence continues at coordinate 173,356 of NZ_JBRAZR010000001.1, forward strand.
CCCGGCCTCGCCCTGGACGATCTGGTCATAGCCGCTGCGCCACGACTCGGGCCCGTCGTGCCCGAAGCCCGTGATGGACAGGACGACGAGGCGCGGGTTGAGCGCATGAAGCTCGGCGGTGGAGAAGCCGAGCCGGTCGAGGACGCCGGGCCGGAAGTTCTCGACGAGCACGTCCGTCCGGGCGATGAGCCCGCGCAGGACGCGTGCGCCGTCGTCCGACTTCAGGTCCAGCGCCACCGACTCCTTGTTGCGGTTGCACGAGAGGAAGTACGTGGCCTGCGGATCGTCCTCGGGTCCGGCGAACGGCGGGCCCCAGCCCCGCGTGTCGTCGCCGGTGCCGGGCGCCTCCACCTTGATGACGCGGGCGCCGAGGTCGCCGAGCATCATGCCGGCCTGGGGCCCCGCGAGGGCGCGGGAGAGGTCGACGACGACGGTGCCGGCGAGCGGGGCGGCGGCGGGTTCTCCTGTTTCGGGCAAGGGGGTATCGCGGAAGCGAGTCACGGAGGGTCCTTCGGGGTGGAAGAGAAGATGGAAGAGGAGGCGAGAAGGGAGAGAGGCTCAGAGCCAGCCGGGAGCAACCATGACGGCCCAGGCCAGGAGCGGTCCGATCACCACGACTCCGGTGGAGTAGACGAGGATCTTCTTGTAGAAGGCGTCGCGGTCGACGCCGGACGGAGCGTTGGCGAGCACGAGGGCCCCGTTGGTCGAGAAGGGTGAGACGTCGACGATGGTCGAGGCCACGGCGAGGGCGCAGATGAGGCCGGTGGCTCCGACCTCGCCGGCCAGGAGGAACGGCACGGCCAGCGGGATCAGGGCGGCGAGGATCGCGGTCGAGGAGGCGAAGGCCGAGACGACGGCGCCGATGTAGCAGATGAGCAGCGCCGCGAGCAGCGGGACGCCCATGCCGGCGACGGCGTTCGAGACGTACTCGATCGTGCCGGCCTCCTGCAGCACGCCCACGAAGGTGAGCATCCCGCCGAGCAGCAGCACCGTGGACCAGTCGATCTTGTTGACCGCGCCCTTCTGCGCCTTCGGCGAGAACAGCGCGAGGACGACGGCGACGGTGAGGGCGACGAAGCCGACGTCGACCCTCAGGCCGAGCGCGACGACGGCGAGCACCACGAGCCCGAGGATCGTGACGATCTGGGGGAGCCGGCGCTCGCCGGAGCCCGAGCCGTCGGAGCCGGCGGAGCCCGAGCCGGTGCGCGTTGGGGGCGGTGCCGAGGAGCCGGCCGGGTCGGCGGGGCCGTACATGCCGGAGCCGTAGCCCTTGAAGTCGACGTCACGGCCGGCCGCGGCGGCGGCCACGGCGATCCTGCTGCGGTTCATGCGGGCCTCGGCGGCACGCTCGACGAAGTCCTCGGCCCGGGCGGAGAGCAGGCCCCTCCCGCCGAGGGCGACGAAGAGGATGACGGCGATGAGCACGTTGAAGATCAGGCTCGAGAGGAACACGGCCGTGGGGCTCACGTCGAGGCCGGCCTTGGCGACGATGCCGTTGACGGTCACGCCGTAGACGGAGATCGGGGAGAAGCCTCCGCCCTGGGCGCCGTGGATGACCATCATGCCCATGAGCGGCGGGCTGATCTTGTACTTCCCGGCGAGGCTCAGCGCGATCGGGGCGATGATGGCGACGGCGGCCGGGGAGAGCGCGCCGACCGCGGTGATGAGGGCCGTGATGGCGAACATGATCCAGGGGATCAGGGCCACGCGGCTCCGGACGAGCCTGACTGCGCCTTGGACGAGGAGGTCCACGGTGCCGTTCCTCTGCGCGATCGCGAAGAGGTAGGTCACACCGACGATGGTGAGGAACAGGCCGCCGGGGAAGGACTTGAGGATCTCGGCGGTGTCCATCCCGAGGACGAACACGCCGAGGACGAACGCGCCCACGAAGGCGAGGGCGCCCATGTTGACGGGCAGGACGGTCGCCACGATGAACATCGCGGCGAGGATGACGATCGACAGGACTTCAGGGCCCATGGGTCTTCCTTCGGACGGGGGAATGGTCCTTTGCCAGACGGTTCACCACCTCGTCGCCCTTGACGTGGCGTGGTGTGGATCACTGTCCCGCAGATTGGACTAGCCAATAGGACACTGGGCCTCCTTGTCAATCCTTCGGTAGGATAAAGACCGGGCTCGAGAGGCGAGGCCCGCAGTCACCGGAAGGCGATGGGGAAGCATGGCTGGAGGCAGGATCGACCGGGTAGAGCGCCCGCGGCTCTACGAGCAGGTCGTCGAGCGGCTCATCGACCACGTGATCGCCCAGCACCTCGAGCCGGGCGACAGGCTCCCGCCCGAGCGGGACCTCGCGGAGAACCTCGGCGTCTCGCGGGCCACGGTCGCCCAGGCGCTCGTCGCCCTCGAGGTGCTCGGCGTCATCAACGTCCAGCACGGCAACGGCGCCGTCCTGCTCTACCGCCCCTCGAACGCCGCCGTCCTGCGCGGGCTGCGCGAGCACGCGGACCGGCTGCCCGACATCGTGGACGCCCGCAGCGCCGTCGAGACGAAGATCGCCGCCCTCGCCGCGTCCCGCCGCACCGACGAGGACCTCGAGCGGATCGAGGACGCCCTGCGCGTCATGGGCGAGGACATCGCCGTCGGCGGCCGGGGCCTCGAGGGGGACGAGCTCTTCCACGCCGCCATCACGGCGGCCGCGCACTCCTCGGTCCTCGCCCGCATGATGGGCCAGATCGCGGACCTCGTGCGCGAGACCCGCATCGAGTCCCTCGGCCAGGAGGGCCGGCCCGAGAAGTCCCTCGAGTCCCACCGCGCGATCGTCGAGGCCATCCGCGCCCAGGATCCCGAGGGCGCCGCACGGGCCATGGAAGAGCACATCGAGCTCGTCTCGGACGTCGCGCTGCTGCGGCCGTAGCCGAACGCAGCCCCCGCCCGCTGCCGTCATCAACGGCCAGCCCCTCTGGTTTCGCCCCCGCCCCCATGGGTAGGGTCGGGAGACCATGCCGACGCCGCACGAGAGCACAGACCTGTCCGCAACGGCCTACTGGACCACGGGTCCGTGCCGGGGCGAGCTCCGCCGCGAGCGCCTGTCCGAGCCCGGCCCCGGGGAGGCCCTCGTGCGCGCCCTCTACTCGGGGTGCTCGCGCGGCACCGAGACCCTCGTGCACACGGGCCACGTGCCCGAGCGCGTCGCCGGGATCATGCACGCCCCGCACCAGGGGGGCGAGTTCCCGGCGCCCGTGAAGTACGGCTACCTCTCCGTCGGCGTCGTCGAGCAGGGCCCGCCGGGGCTCGAGGGCCGCACCGTCTTCTGCCTCTACCCGCATCAGGACCGCTACGTCGTCCCCGTGGGGGACCTCGTGCCGCTGCCCGACGGCGTCCCTCCCCGCCGCGCCGTCCTCGCCGGCGCCGTCGAGACCGCCGTCAACGCGCTGTGGGAGGCCGGCCCGCGCCTCGGCGACCGCGTCGCCGTCGTGGGCTGCGGGCTCATCGGCGCGGCCCTCGCCGCGCTGCTCGCCCGCTTCCCGCTCGCCCGGCTCGAGGCCGTGGACCGGGACCCGGCGAAGGCCCGGCTCGCTGCGGCGCTCGGCGTCCCGTTCGCGTCCCCCGAGGACGCCGCCGGGGACTGCGACCTCGTCTTCCACGCCTCCGCGAGCCCCGAGGGCCTCGCGCGCTGCCTCGAGATCGCCGGCGACGACGGCGACGTCATCGAACTGTCCTGGTACGGCGACGGCGGCGTGAGCGTCCCGCTCGGCGCGGACTTCCACGCCCGGCGCCTCTCGCTGCGCGCGAGCCAGGTCGGCCAGGTCGCCCTCCCGCGCCGGCACCGGCGCACGACGGCGCAGCGGCTCGCCCTCGCCGTCGGCCTCCTCGAGGACGAAGCCTTCGACGCCCTGCTCGGCGGGGAGACGGCGTTCGCCGAGCTGCCCGCGACGATGGACCGCCTCGCCTCGGGCGAGCTGCCCGGCCTGTGCCACGTGATCCGCTACCCGCAACCCGAGGAGGGGCATGTTCAGCCTGACCGTCCGTGACCACGCGATGATCGCCCACAGCCTGCCGCGCGAGGCCTTCGGGCCCGCCCAGGGGCTGCACGGGGCGACCTTCGTCGTCGAGCTGACCGTCCGCGCCGACGCACTCGACGAGAATTCGATCGTCATGGACATCGGCGAGGCGTCCCAGATCCTCGCGGAGGTCCTCGACCCCCTCCGCTACCGCAACCTCGACGAGCACCCCGAGTTCGAGGGCCGGCTCACGACGACGGAGGCCATCGCCCAGCACGTGGCCGAGGCCGTGGCCGGGCGCCTCAACGGCCGGGAACACCTCGCCGCGGTCGAGGCCACGCTGCGGGAACATCCGGACGCGTGGGCCTCGTGCGCCGTGGAGCTCGGCGGCCGCCCGAAGGGGCGGCGCCGGCGGTCCTAGTGGGCACTGGCCCGGGGGCGGGTGCGCCAGCCGGGGTGCGGCTCGTCGTCGCCCAGGGGCTCGGCTACGCCTCGGGCGGGAACGTCTACAACGCGCGCATCGCCGAGGCCCTGCGCAGCCTCGGCCTCGCCGTCGAGGTCCGCGGCGTCCCGGGCGAGTGGCCCGTGGGCAGCGCCGAGGACCGGGCCCGGCTCGCGGCGGCGCTGGCAGGCGCCGCGGGCGCAGAAGGCACGGACGACGGCGGGGCTCGGCTTCCCGGCGGGGCGGTCCTCGTCGACGGGCTCGTCGCGTGCGGCGCCCCCGAGGAGACCGCGCGCGCGGCGGCCGAGGCCGGGGAGAGGGGGGCCCGTCTCGGCATCCTCGTGCACATGTCGCTGCCCGACGCCCCCGGGCTCGGCGGGCCCGAGGCCGAGCGGCTCGCGCGGCTCGAGGCGGCCGCCCTCGGCGCCGCCCACGTAGTGTTCAACCCGAGCGCCTTCGCCGCCGCGGGGCTCGCCCGGCGGTACGGGACGGACGCGCGCGTCGCGAGGCCCGGCGTCGTGCGCGGGCCGGAGGCCAAGGGGAGCCTCGCGGCGTCCGGCGAGCCGCGGATCGTGTGCTTCGCGGCGCTCCTGCCCGGCAAGGGCCAGCTCGGGCTCGTGCGCGCGCTCGGGAGCCTGCGTGAGGCGCCATGGACCGCCGAGCTCGCGGGGCACGACGGCGCCGACCCGGCCTACGCGGCCCTCGTCCGCGGAGAGGTGGCGCGGCTGGGCCTCGAAGGCCGCGTCGAGGTGCCGGGGGAGCGGCGCGGTGCGGCGTTCGGGCAGGCCTGGGATCGGGCGGACCTGACGGTGCTGCCGTCGGTGTCGGAGACGTTCGGGCTCTCGGTCGTGGAGTCGCTCGCGCGGGGCATCCCCGCCGTCGTCGGCGCGGGGACGGGGGCCGAGGAGGCACTGGGCCTCTCGCTCGCGGGCGGGCTCGGCCTCGCGGGCACAGCGTGCGGCACGGGGGAGGGCGAGCTCGCGGACGTCCTGCGGGCCTGGCTGACGGACGCGGCGCTCCGGGAGCGGTGGCGGAAGGCCGCGCGCGCCGCGAGGCCGCTCCTGCCGGGCTGGGACGCGACGGCGCGCGTGGTCGCCGAAGGGCTCGGCCTCAGCGTGTGAGCGGGCGGGAAGGCGTGTAGGTGAGCAGAGGCCGGTCAGCCGCGCCAGCGCAGGGTCATGAGGAACCCCGCGATCGCGATGCCGAAGCCGATGAGGATGTTCCAGTTGCCGAGCTCGGGGAGCGGGAACCTGCCCTGCGTGATGTAGAAGGCGATGATCCACAGCAGGCCGAGGACCATGAGCCCGAACATGACGTACTTGTACCACTGCGGCGTGGGTCCCGCGGGCTTCGCGGTGCGCGCAGCACGGGTCCTGGCGGGGCGGCGCTCCTTGGATTCGGGCACTGGTCCTCCTTGGGCCGCGTCGGCTGCGCCGGGGCCCGCTTGATATCCTGCTGACGTTTGGCACGCGCGCGTCGAGCGCAGGCGTGCCGACGCTTCGGGTGTTCTCGGCTGTCATTCTAGACGCTGCCCCTGTGGCCAGGGCGCAGCCAAGGGGCGGATGGCCTTCGCGTTCACGAAGGGAGGGGCCGTGGCCGCAACGCGTACAACCGCCCGCAGGGCTGCACGGGGACCTCACGACCGTCCGCAGGGCGGCGTGGGGCGTCGACCGTCGCCGGGGGCGTTCGCGCTCCAGGTGTTCGGCGAGCTGCTCCTGACCGTCGGGGCGATCGTGGTCCTGTTCGTCGTCTGGCAGCTGTGGTGGACCAACGTCGAGGCCGAGGCGCGGCAGGGCGCCGTCGTGCGCGAGTTCGCCCAGGAGATCCAGGCCCCGGCCCCGCCCCAGCCGTCCGCCGCGCCCGCCCCGACCCCCACGGACTACGGCCCGCCGCCGGTCCCGGAGGGCCTCTCGAACGGGGACGTCCTGGGCGTCATGTACATCCCGCGCTTCGGCGAGAACTACGCCCGGCCCGTGCTCGAGGGCGTGGGGCGGGACGTCCTCGACACCCTCGGGCTCGGCCACTATCCGACGACGGCGATGCCCGGCGCGCCCGGCAACTTCGCCCTCGCGGGCCACCGCCAGACCCACGGGGCCGTGCTGGACAACATCGACCAGCTCAAGCCGGGGGACCGCATCTACCTGCAGACCCGCGACGCCTACTACACGTACGTGTTCCGCGACAGCGAGATCGTGCTCCCGCGGCAGACCGACGTCCTGCTCCCCGTGCCGCACGAGCCCAACGCGAAACCGACGGAGAGCCTCCTGACGCTCACGACGTGCCACCCGCGGTACGGCAACCAGGAGCGGTTCATCGCCTACTCCGTCCTCGAGTCCTGGCAGCCGGCGTCGGCCGGCCCGCCCGCGGAGATCGCCGCCCGCGTCGCTGCGGCCATGGGAGGTTCCTGATGTACGCCTGGATCTTCCGGCACCTGCCGGGCCCCCTGTGGGTGCGCATCCTCACGTCCGCGCTCCTCGTAGCCGGCGCCCTCGTGCTCATGTTCCAGTACCTGTTCCCCTGGATCAACGAGCTGACCAACGCCTCCAGCAACACGATTGGCCTCATCCTGCTATGACCACACGCATCCTCGTCATCGACAACTACGACTCGTTCGTCTACACGCTCGTCGGCTACCTGCAGCAGCTGGGCGCCGAGACGACCGTGGTGAGGAACGACGACGTCTCCCTCGCCGAGGCGGTCGAGCTCGCTGCCGCGCGCGACGGCGTCCTCATCTCCCCCGGGCCGGGCAACCCGGCCGAGGCGGGCGTGTGCATCGAGCTCATCCGCTGGTGCGGGGAGAACGCCAAGCCCATGCTCGGCGTGTGCCTCGGGCATCAGGCCCTCGCTGAGGCGTACGGCGGCACCGTGACGCACGCCCCGGAGCTCATGCACGGCAAGACCTCGCTCGTCGAGCACGAGGGCCGCAGCGTCTTCCAGGGCCTCAAGAGCCCGTTCACGGCCACGCGCTACCACTCGCTCGCGGCCGTCGCCGAGACGATCCCGGACGTCCTCGAGGTCACGGCCCACACGCACTCTGGGGTCATCATGGGCCTCGCGCACAAGAGCGCGCCGCTGCACGGCGTCCAGTTCCACCCCGAGAGCGTCCTGACCGAGGGCGGCTACCAGATGCTCGGCAACTGGCTCGAGTCGCTCGGCCTCAAGGGCGCGGCGGCCACCGCGGCGACGCTGAGCCCGCTCATCACGAGCGCCTCGAGCTGATGATCAGCGCAGGCTGACCGCGCACCCTCCCCCGCCATCGACTGCTCCGTACGTGCCGTTCTGAACCCTCAGAACGGCGATTTCGGAGCAGTCGATGCCCTCTTCAGGGGAGGGTGATCAATTTCCCTGGTTGCCCCGGGTGTTCGAGGGTTTCGGCGACGGCGATCCTGACGTCTCGGTCGGGCTGGGGCTCGGCGGCGGGGGCGCCACGGCGACCGTGAGGACCACCGTCCCGCCCTGGTCCACGCTGCCGTCCGCCCCGGGGCTCTGCCCCGTGACGGTACCGGGGGCCGCGACCGAGTTCTCCTGCTGGCGCACGTCCGCCTTGAGCCCGAGGTCCGTGAGGGCCTTCTGCGCCTCCTCAACCGTCTTGCCCCGCAGCTCGGGGACGGTGACCTTCCCGGTCGAGACCGTGAGGACCACCTCGGAGCCGATCGCGACCGTCTGCCCGACGCCGGGGTTCGTGCTGATGACCGTGCCGAAGGGCGCCGTGGGGCTGTTCGCGAGCACTGAGCGCGGGGAGACCTTGAGACCGAGGCCCTCGAGGGTCGAGCGTGCGCCGGCCTCGGTGGCCCCGATGAGGTCTTCGGGGATCGTCTGGCTCGAGGGCCCCTTCGAGATCTCGAGCGTGATCTTCGAGCCCTTGTCGAGCTCCGAGCCTGCAGCCGGGACCGTCCGAACGGCGCGCCCTGCGGGAATGGTGGCATGGTTGACGTACTGGATGGGGTTGAGTTCCAGGCCGTGGCCTTGGAGCTTCAGCGCTGCCTCGGTCTCGCTCAGACCCTCGACTGGCGGAACCTCCACCGAGGCGACGGCGGGCGGCTGGTTCATGTAGTTGTACAGCCACAGGCCGCCGCCGCCCACGAGCAGGAGCGCCATGATGAGCAAGACGGCGATCCACGTGCGCCGGCGTCCCCGGCCCCGACGGGCCCGCTCCTCGTCCCGCGCGTCGTCGAAGTCGATGAGCCCCGCGGCCGGCGGCGGCACGACGGGGATCTCCCCGGTGTCGCCGAGGTGCGTGAGGGCCGCGTGCCGGCCCGTTGTGGCGACGTCCCCGTTTGGGCCGGGGGCTCCCGCGGGGCCAGCCTCGGGGACCGCGGCCGTCGCGACCGTGGGGGCGCCGGCGGCGTCGGGGGCCAGGGACCCGGCCGTGGCGGCAGCGCCGGCGGCGGCAGCACCGGCGGCCCCCGCGCCGGCGGCGCCGAGCGCCGCAGCGGGGATCCCGGCGTCGTCCGCGTCCGCATCCGTCACAGAACCCTGCGCCGGGACGGGCACACCCGCGCGGGCCGCGCGCAGGGCGCGGCGGAACGCGCCGGCGTCCTGGAAGCGATCGGCAGGGTCCTTGCGGAGGGCCTTGTCGAGCACGCTCTGCAGCGCGTCGCTGACCTCGGGGTTGAAGTCCGCGACGGGCTGCGGCGTGGACTGCACGTGCTGGTAGGCCACGGCGACGGGGGAGTCGCCGATGAAGGGCGGCCGCCCGGCCAGGAGCTCGTAGAGCAGGCAGCCGGCCGAGTACAGGTCGCTGCGCGCGTCCACGACCTCGCCCTGCGCCTGCTCGGGCGAGAGGTACTGCGCCGTGCCCACGACCGCCTGGGTCTGGGTCATGGTCGCCGAGGAGTCCGCGGTGGCGCGGGCAATGCCGAAGTCCATGACCTTGACCTCGCCCGTGTCCCGATGAACCATGACGTTCGCCGGCTTGATGTCCCGGTGCACGATGCCCTGACGGTGGCTGTACTCGAGCGCCGAGAGCACGCCGAGCACGTACTCGACCGACTCGTCGATGCTGAGCGTCCCGGCGCGCACGAGCTCGCGCAGCGTCTCGCCGGTCACGAGCTCCATGACGATGTACGGCACCTCGACGGGCTGCGGCCCGCCCGCGTCGGACTCGTGCTCGCCCGTGTCGTAGACCGCCACGATCGAGGGGTGGCTGAGTCCCGCGACCGCCCGCGCCTCGCGCTCGAACCGGACGCGGAACTGCCGGTCCCGGGCCATGTCCGGGCGGAGCATCTTGACGGCGACCGTCCGGCCGAGCCGCAGGTCCCGGGCCTCGTAGACGTCCGCCATCCCGCCGCGTCCCAGGAGCCTGCCGAGCTCGTAGCGGCCCGAGAGCGTGAGGGGACGTGGCATGTTGTCGTCCTCTCGTTGCAGGCGCGGATGGGTGGAGTTCGTCATGGGGTCAGCTGCCGCCGAGCGTCGTGGGGAGGGTCAGGGACGGCGACGGGCTCGGCGACCCGGGCTGGGTCTTGGTGGGGGCAGTCGTCGCGGTGGCCGGTGGCTGGACCACAAGGTAGGTGACCGTGATCGTGGATCCCGGATCGAGCGGACCGCTCGGCGTGACCCCGGTGACGGCCCCCATCGTGCCCGTCTGGGCGGCGACGGGGTTGAGGAAGACGTTCATCCCGAGGGCCTCGAGATCGCTCTTCACCGTAGCGTAGTTCTGCCCGAGGTACGCGGCCTCGATGACGTTCACCTTCGCCGGTACCGTCGGCGTGGTCCGGGTCGGCGCCGCGGTCGTCGTCGGGCTCGCCGACGTGGTCGTCGGGGACGCGGCCGTGGACTGGCTCGGCGAGTTCGTGGGCAGCGGCGAGGGGCTGAACAGGCCCGCGTTCGAGAGCCAGACGCCGATCAGGACGAACAGCAGCAGGAGGACGAGCGCCACGAGCGGCCACGTGAGCGGGCTGCGCTTGCGCTCGGCCCGGCGCGGCTGCTCGGTGATCTCCTCGTCGTCGTCCGCGGTGTACAGCTGCGCGGCGCCCGTGGCGCCGTACCCTGCCTGACGGCCCCGCGCGCCGTCGTCGTCGCCCTCGTGCCCCTGGGCGGTGACGACCGGCAGCGCCGACGTCACCGCGGGACGCGCTGCGTGTGCTGCAGTGGCGCCCGCCGCGAGCCCAGCGCCGCCGACGACGGCGGTCGGTGCCGTCTGCTGGGCCACCGGCGCAGTCATCGCCCCCGTCGCGTCCTCATGCAGGAGCATGCCCGGCACCGCCGCGCGCGCGGCCGCGATGTCGCCGTGGCGGATCGCCTCAGCGGCCTCGGCGAGCTTGATCGCGTTCGCCGGGCGGTTGCGCGGGTCCTTGGCGAGCATCGACATGAGCAGGGCGCGCACGGGCGCGGGCAGCTGCTCGGGCAGGGGTGGCGGGGCGTCGTTGACCTGGGCGAGCGCGATCGCGATCTGGCTCTCGCCGGAGAACGGGCGGTGGCCCGTGAGGCACTCGTAGCCGATCACGCCGAGCGAGTAGATGTCGCTCGAGCCGGTGGCCTGCTGGCCCGTTGCCTGCTCGGGCGCGAGGTACTGCGCCGTGCCCATGACCTGGCCGGTCTGGGTCAGCGGCACCTGGTCGGCGAGGCGGGCGATGCCGAAGTCGGTGACCTTGACGCGGTGGTCCGGCGTGATGAGCAGGTTGCCCGGCTTGACGTCGCGATGCACGAGGCCCTGGCCGTGGGCCACCGCGAGGGCGCGCGCGGTCTGGGCCATGATGTTGAGCGTCCGGTCGGGGGAGAGCACGCGCTCGCGCTCGAGGATCGCGCTCAGCGGCTCCCCGGGGACGAGCTCCATGACGAGGTACGCCGACGCGTCGGCCTCGCCGTAGTCGAAGACGTTGGCGATCCCGTTGTGGTTGAGCAGTGCCGTGTGCCGGGCCTCGTTGCGGAAGCGCTCGAGGAAGCCCGGGTCGCCCGCGTACTCCTCCTTGAGGATCTTGATGGCGACGATCCGTCCCAGCACCGCGTCGCGCGCCTTCCACACCTCGCCCATGCCGCCGATAGCGATCCGGCTCTGCAGCTGGTACCTGCCGCCCAAGGTGATGCCCGACGTCGGTCTCACTTCTTCAACACCGCCTCAAAGATCTTGCTAGCACTCGGACTGGTCAACCTTGCTCCCGTCTGGACGTCCACGCCCTCCATGACGACGGTCACCTGCACCTGGGGGTCGTCCGCCGGGGCGAACCCCGTGAACCACGAGTTGTTCCGGCCAGAGGCGCCGAGCTCTGCCGTGCCGGTCTTGCCGGCGACCTTCACGCCGGGCACCGCCGCGCGGGAGCCGATCCCGGAGGAGACCACGTTGGTCATCCACTCGGTGATCTGCCGCGCGATCTCGGGGCTCGTGGACGTGCGCAGCACCTCGGGCTTGGGCTCGTCGATGACCCGCAGGTCCGGGGCCCGCACGCTCCGTACGAGCGAGGGCTTCATCTGGACGCCGCCGTTGGCGATCGCGCTCGTCATGAGGGCGATCTGCAGGGGCGAGGCCTTGACGTCGAACTGGCCGATCGCGGACTGGGCGAGCTGCGCCTGGTCGAGGCCCTCGGGGAACACGCCGCTCGAGTAGTCGAGGTGCAGCTGGTCCCCGGCGTCCTGGCCGAAGCCGAAGGCGGCGGCCTGCTTGGCGATTGCGTCCTCGCCCAGATCGAGGGCGATCGAGGCGAACGGGGTGTTGCAGGACTGCTCGAGGGCGAAGGAGAAGCTGGCCTCGTTGCGCGTGTAGCAGTTGCCGCCCGCATAGTTCGGCAGCTTCGCGGTGCTGCCCGGGAGCGGCATCTCCGCGGGGTTGGGCAGGGTCGAGTCCGCCTTGTACTTGCCCGAGGCGAGGGCTGCGGCGGTGTCGACGAGCTTGAACACGGAGCCCGGGGCGAGGAGCCCGCCCGTGGGGCCGCTCACGCCCTGGTTGAGGTTGATGCCCGGGACCTTCTGCAGCTCCCCCATGGCGGCCTGCGCCGCGGCGCGGTCGTGGGTGGCCACGGAGTTCGGGTCGTAGCTCGGCTTGGAGACCATGGCGAGGATCGCGCCGGTCTTGGGGTTGGTCACGACGATCGAGCCGCGCTGCCCGTCGGGGATGAGGCTGTAGGCGAGCGCCTGGATGTCCGGGTCGATCGTGAGCTCGACCGAGGCCCCCTTGGGCTGCTGGCCGAGGAAGAGCTGCCGGAGGCGGTCCATGAGCAGCTGGTCGGACTTGCCCGTGAGGGTCTGGTTCATGGTGTTTTCGAGGCCGGTGGAGCCGAACACGTTGGAGTAGTACCCCGTGATGCCCGCGTACAGCGCCGGGTCGGTCGGATACGTGCGCTGGAATTCGCACTGGTCCGAGCCGCTCTCGACCGACTGGGCGATCGGCTTGCCAGCCACGAGGATCGCGCCGCGGTCCTGGCAGAAGGTCTGCAGGATCGCGCGGTTGTTCCACGGGTTGTTCGTCAGCTCGTCCGCCCCGATCACCTGGACGTAGCTGATCGCGCCGAGGATGAGGGCGAACATTGCCGCGACGGCGATCCATGCGTTCCTGATGGCCTGGTTCACTTGATCCTCACCGCCTCGGTCTTGGTGTCCTCGATCCCCCTCCGCTGGCCGCGCCCCGGTGTCGCAGGGGTGGACGACGACGCGTGCCCGGGTGCCTCGTCGGGCCTCCACGGGGTGGTGTCCACGGGGCGCCGGGCCGCATTCGAGATGACGAGCAGGAGTGCGACGATGATCCAGTTCGCGAGGAGGGACGAGCCGCCCGCAGCGAGGAACGGCGTCGTGAGCCCCGTCAGCGGGATCAGGCGCGTGACGCCGCCGATCACGACGAAGCACTGCAGGCCCATGGCGGCCGAGAGGCCGCACGCGAGGAGCTTGCCGAACGAGTCGCGGGCGCCGAGGGCGGCGCGGAAGCCGCGCGTGATGAGCAGCCCGTAGCAGAGCACGATCGCGAACAGGCCCACGAGGCCGAGCTCCTCGCCGAACGCGGCGATGATCATGTCCGAGTGCGGGAAGGGCACGAGGTCGGGGCGGCCCTCGCCGAGGCCCGTGCCGAGGAGGCCGCCGTTGGCCATGCCGAAAAGCCCCTGCACGATCTGGTAGCTGCCGCCCGGGTCGCGTCCGAACACCTCTTCTGAGAACGCGTTGAGCCAGGAGTCCAGGCGCGCGGCGACGTGCGGGAAGATCCGGCCCGCGGCGAACCCGCCGACCGCGACGAGGGTGAGGCCGATGAGCACCCAGCTCACGCGGCTCGTGGCCACGTAGATCATGACCATGAAGAGGCCGAAGAACAGGATCGAGGAGCCGAGGTCGCGCTGGAAGACGAGCACGCCGATGCTCACGAGCCACGCGGCGAGCATGGGGCCAAGGTCGCGGAAGCGGGGAAGCTGGAGCCGGCCGATCCGCCGGCCCGCGAGCAGGATGAGGTCCCGGTTCGTGGAGAGGTAGCCCGCGAAGAACACCGCGAGGGTGATCTTGGCGACCTCGCCCGGCTGGAACGTCGCCGGCCCGAGCTTGATCCACACCTGGGCGCCGTTGATCTCGCCCGCGCTCAGGCCGGGCACAAGCGGCATGACGAGCAGCACCGCGCTGACGATGAGCGAGATGTACGTGTACCGGCGCAGGTGCCGGTGATCGCGCAGGAACCAGATGACGGCCGCGGCCAGGGCCATGCCGAGGAGGGTCCAGCGCACCTGGGCGTTGCCGTACTCGGTCTGGGCGGTGTCGAGCCGGTGGATCATGGCGAGCCCGAGCCCGTTGAGCGTCACGACGAGCGGAAGGATGAGCGGATCGGCATACTTCGCGCGGAAGCGCAGCACGACATGCACGGCGAGGGATGCGACCGTGAGGAGGGACGCCTGGAGCCAGAAGTCGCCCTCGAAGGACGTGCCGTTGTGCAGGCCGATCATGGCGTTCGCGCCCACGGCCACAGCCAGCGCGAGCAGCAGGAGCCCGAGCTCCGCGTTGCGCCGGGACCTCTGCACGGTGTCCACGCCGCTCATCGAGTGCCTCCCAGGCAGGGGTCGGGGGTGGTCGTCGGGCTCGCCGTGGCCTCGGGCGCCGGGCTTCCCTCGGGTGCCGGGCTGCCTTCGGGGGCCGGGCTTCCCTCGGCGGCCGGCGGGGCGGACGACGGCGGCGCGGAGCCGCCGGGGCTCGGCGTTCCGCCCGATCCGGGGAGGCAGCCCTGCGGGTCTTCCTGGATCCTCCGGACGATCTCCTCCGCCCCCTCGAGGCCGTCCGCCGGCACGCCCGAGCGCAGGCGCTGTTGGGTGTAGGGGCTCAGAGAGTCGACGCTGATGGCGGAGACGGTGTGCACGTGCGAGAGCGGGATGGGGCCGAGCTGCTGCGAGACGCCGTTGTAGATCGCGACCCGGCCGTCGTACGCGCCCACGTAGTAGCGGGTCTGGGTCCACGCATAGCCGAACCAGAGGCCCAGGATGACCGCGATGGCCGCGAAGGCGACGAGCCCGATCCGGAGCCAGCTGCGGGCCGGGCGCTCGGACTCCGTCAGTTCCTCGAGTTCCGCCTCGGCCTCGGGGCTGCGGTGCGTGAGCAGGGCCGCGGCCCGGCGGGCCGCCGTGCGGCTCGCGACGGACGGCAGCGAGCCGGACTCCGCGGCGGCTGCCGCCGCGCCCACGAGCTCATGCGGGCGGCTGTCGAGCTCACGCCGCAGGACCTCGGCGGACAGGTGCGCGCCGAGATTCGGGTCGGTGGCCGGCTCCTCGCGCACGGGCTCGAGGGTGTCCTCGCCCTTCTCGAGGGCCTCGGCGGGGGCATCGGCCTGGGCCGCGGCACCGGTCGTCGCGGCACCAGTGGTCGCCGGGGCTCCTGCGGGGGCCCCCTTCCCTGCCGGTGCTGCCTGAGCACCCGCCGCTGGCGGGGCTGCCGGCGCTGCCTGGGCGGTCGCCACGGTCTGGGCCGCCGGCGCTCCCTTGCCCGCCGCCGGGGCCGCCGCCCCTGCCTTGGCCGGCGCGCCTCCGCCCGCCGCCGGCTCCGCCCCGCCGTCGTGCTTGATCGCGGGGGCAGGCGTCGCGGAGCCCGCCGAGGTCACGGGAGTGCGCGCGGCGGCCGCGGCGGTGAGGGGCGCGGCGGCCGGCGGCTGCGCGGGAGCCGGGCGGGCTCCGTCGTCCGGCTCCGCGGCCACGACGTCGGCGACGATGACGGTCACGTTGTCCGGTGCGCCGGCCGCGAGCGTGAGCTCGATCAGGCGGTCGGCGCACTCGGCGAGGTCCTCGGTCTCGCGCAGGGTGCGCTCGACGATCGGCAGCGGGACGTAGTTGAGCCCGTCGGAGCACAGGAGCCAGCGCTCGCCCTCGACGGCGTCGAATGTGTCGAGGTCCAGCTCGGGACTCGCGTCGACGTCGCCGAGGACGCGCATGAGCACGTTCTTGTGCGGGTGGGTCTCGGCCTCCTCGGGCCGCAGGCGGCCCTCGTTGATGAGGCGCTGGACGAAGGTGTGGTCCGTGCTGACCTGCTCGAGGTTGTTGCCGCGCATCCGGTACGCCCGGGAGTCGCCGATGTGCGCGAAGGCGAAGGTCCCGCCCGAGAGCAGGATCGCCGTGACAGTGGTGCCCATGCCCGCGAGCAGGGGGTTCGACGCGACGAGCTCCGAGAGGAGCGCGTTGGCCGTCTGGATCTCGTCCGCGAGCTGGGTCTCGGCCTCGTCGCCCGTGTAGTCGCCGCGGTCGAGGTGGATCAGGTCCAGGACCGTCGAGGCGCTCGCGACGTCTCCGCCCGCGTGCCCGCCCATGCCGTCGGCCACGACGGCGAGATGACGGCCCGCGTAGGCGGAGTCGTCATTCTTGGAGCGGAGCCGGCCCACATCGGAGCGGGCCGCGAAGCGGAGGACAAGCTCGGGGTCAGCCAAAATCAGGGCCTCAGCTCGATTACGGTCTTGCCGATGCGGATCGGGACGCCCAGGTCGACCGGCTGGGCGCGGGTGAGCTGCTGGTCGGCGAGGTAGGTGCCGTTCGTCGAGCCGAGGTCCTCGATGAACCACCGGCTGCCCTGCGGGAACAGGCGCGCGTGGCGGCCCGAGGCGTAGTCGTCCTCGAGGACGAGCGTGGCCTCCTGCGCGCGGCCGAGGAGGATCGGACTGTCGGCGAGCTGCATCATCGTGCCGGCAAGGGGGCCCTCGACGACGATGAGCTGGCGGGCCTGCTGCCGCGCCGGGGGCTCGGCGAGCTCGGGATTGCGGCGGATCTCCCGCGCGCTCGGGGCGCCGGTCTTGTTGCGGCGCCCGATCGCGAGGTCGCGGCGCATGGCGCCGACCACGCTGAAGACCAGAAGCCACAGCAGCAGAAGGAAGCCCAGCCGCAGGGCGGTGAGCGTCAGCTCGTTCACGCGGTTCCTCCCCGGGGTGCCGGAAGCATGCGGAAGACGATCTTGGTGCGGCCCATGCTGATGGTCGAGCCGTCCCGGAGTTCGGCGCTGCCCTGGACGCGCTGCCCATTGACGAAGCTGCCGTTGGTCGAGCCGAGGTCGACGGCGCGGGCCTCCCCGCCCTCGACGCGGATCTCGAGGTGGCGGCGGGAGACACCCGTGTCGTCCACGACGATGTCCGCCTCGGACGAACGTCCGAGGACGACCGACTCGGAATTGAGGGAGTAGCGCTGCCCCTCGATCTCGAGGACCGGGGTCAGCCGGACGGGCGCCCGGCTCGGCGCCGGCGGCGCGGACGGGCGGCGGACCTCGCCCTTCTCGGTGCGCGAGGCGACCTCGAACTCGCCGGCGCGCAGGGCGGAGTCGTTCCGGAAGGAGAACCGCACGGGGCCCTGGAGGGTGTAGCCCTGGGAGCGGGCGTGCTTGACCGCGACGTCGCACAGTTCCTCGGCGAGGGACTCGCCCCACTCGCGGGCCCGCTCGAAGTCGGCATCCGAGAGGTGCGCCTCGAAGACGTTGGGGGCCAGCGTGCGGCCCTGGCTGATGGCGAAGGCCTTGTGGTCCATCTCGCGGCGCAGCCGGCTCGCAATCTCGACGGGCTGGACCTGGCCCTTGGAGCCGGTGGAGAAGACACCGTGGACGGCCTTCTCGATGCCGCGCTCGAGCCTGTCGAGCAGTCCCATGGCCCCTCCTCTCGGCGTTGTCTTTCGCGTTCCCACGCGTTGCTCGTTCGTGCCTGTAGACGTGATTCAGCGTCCGCGCGGGCCGCCGTGGCCGTGCGCAGTCCTGTGACGATAGTAGTCGGAGCGTCTGGGTCAGAGCCGAATGCGCCTGTACCGTCCCGGTAACGATGGATGCCGGGGCCCAGTGCCCGCGCGGGAGACGGGTTTCTCGCGGCCCGCGCCGATTTCGCAATCGGCTGAGGGCTCGGCTATGCTGGTTCTCGCTGCTTTCGCACCCACGGGCCTCGCAAGGGATTCGTGCGGACTGCGGGAGTGCCACGCGCGAGTGGCGGAACGGCAGACGCGCTGGCTTCAGGTGCCAGTGTCCGAAAGGGCGTGCGGGTTCAAATCCCGCCTCGCGCACAGGCAGGGCCCCGGTTTTCACAACCGGGGCCCTTTCGCGTTACCCCACGTCACCCAACATCTTTGAGCGCGATCGGCCGGATGACCTCGCGCAGGGGCGTGATGACCCAGCGCTCGCGCGTGGCCCGGAACTCCTCGCGCGTCGAGAACTCGTACAGGGCAGCACGGGCCCGCACCCACCGCGGCCGCTCGCCGTCGAACGGGTCCTTGCGGAGGAGCTTGAGGGTCGCCCGGTCCGCCTGCAGGAGCTTCACGAGGAACTCGTAGAACCACTCCTCGTGCACGGTGCGCAGGGGCAGGAACCACATGAGCCAGTCGAGCCGCAGGTGGTACGGCGCCCACTGCCGCGGGATCCGGCGGGGCTCGCCGGGCTTGCCGCGGAAGCGGTACTCGCGCCACTCGGCGTCCTCGGCGGGCACCTCGTCGAGCGTGCCCTCGACCACGATCTCGATCCGGTTCTTCGTCACCGACCCGAAGGCCCCATAGGTGTTCACGAGCTGCCAGCGGTTGAAGGCCGCGTTCATGAGCTGGTTCCTCGAGACGAGGTTCTTCGCGGGCCACCACGAGAGCACCACGAGCAGCACGGACGCCGCGAGCACGACGGCGACCCCCGCCCAGGCGACGATGTCGCCCTCGGCGGGCCACGCCGTCGTCCGCCACTGTCCGACGGCGGGCGAGAGGTCCTCTGGGATGAACGGGAAAACGGCGTGCACGACCCGGTCGCTCACGGCTGCGAACGCGAGCACGATCGCGGACCAGTTGAGCCACGCGAAGTTCCCCGAGGCCACGAGCCACAGCTGCGTCCCGATCACGACCGCCGCCGCGGCCGTGCCGACGGGCTGCGGGAAGAAGAGGAGGAACGGGACGACGAGCTGCGCGAAGTGGTTCCCCACGACCTCGGCCCGGTGCATCCACTTCGGCAGGAGGTGGAACTGGCGGCTCAGCGGGCCGGGCATGGGCTGGGTCTCGTGGTGGTAGTACAGCGCCGTGAGGTCGCGCCACTCCTGGCCGCCGCGGATCTTGATCATGCCCGCGCCGAACTCGAGCCGGAACACGAGCCACACGAGCAGGATCAGGATCGGCGCCGGCGGCGGCACCTGGTCCGAGCCGAGGAACGCGACCGTGAACCCGGCCTCGAGCAGGAGCATCTCCCAGCCGAAGCCGTAGAACGTCTGCCCCACGTTCACGATCGACATGTACAGCCCCCACAGCGCCAGGAACGCCACGAGCGGGACCCACCACGGGCCCAGCTGCGGCAGGCCCAGCACGAGGAGCGCCGAAATGACGAGTCCCGCGGCGCACACCCCGCGGAACAGCGCGTCCGAGTATCGGAAGCGGAAGAGGCTCGGCCGGTGCAGGCGGTGGAAGCCCTGCACGTACTCCGGCACCGGGAGGAGCCCCCGCTCGCCCAGCAGCGCCGGGAACTGGTTGAGCGAGGAGAGGAACGCGACGAAGAACAGCGCCGCGACCCCGCGCTGGAGGACGGTCCGCGCGATCTCGTAGTCCTCGGCGGCGAACCACGCCCTGAAGGCCTCGGCCAACCAGCCGGTCCATTCCACGCCTCATCGCTACCCGTCCCGCCGATGCATAAGCAGGGCCGGACCCGATACGCTCGATCCGCCGTGACAGACTCCCAGCCCCGACCCCGCGACGAGCGGTCCCCCCGTGATGCCGGGACCGCGCACGACGGCGGCGCCGCGCCGCCGGGGTCGCACGCGCCGTCGCGCCTCCCCCCGCCCGCGCGGGGTGCCCGGGCGGCGGGGGCGGGCGTCCTGGCCTTCGTGTTCGCGGGCGGGGCGGCCGGGACGCTGTGCCGCTGGGCCCTCGGCGAGGCCCTCCCCGCGCCGGGCGGCTGGCCCCTGGCGACGCTGCTCATCAACCTCGCCGGGGCCCTCGCGCTGGGCGCGCTGCTGGAGTCGCTCGCGCGGCGGGGGCCCGACGCCGGGGCGCGGCGGCTCGTGCGCCTCGGCGTGGGCACCGGCTTCCTGGGCGGCTTCACGACCTACTCGGCCTTCGCGCTCGACGGGGCGCGGCTCCTGCTCGACGGGCGGGCGGCCGAGGCGGCGGGGTACCTTGCCGCGACGGTCCTCGGGGGCGCCGCCGCGACGCTGGCGGGCATCGCGGGGGCCGCGTGGCTGCACCGCGGGGACCGGCGCGGCCTCGCGGCCGAGGCCCGGGCCGCGGTCCACCCGCATGGCGCCGGCCCGGCGCCGGACAGTGCCCCGGGTTTCGGTCATCGCCCCATGCCACGGGACGGGGCAGATTCCGAAACGGGGGGCACTCTTCCCGGCCCGGCGCCGTCGTCCGTTCCGAAGCCGCCTCCGGATGGAGGCCTACGATGAGCCCGGCCGAGGTGCTGCTGCTTGGAGCGGCGGGGGGAGTGGGCGCGGTCGTGCGGTACATGCTCGACACCGCCGTGAGCGCCCGCGTCCGGACGCCCCTGCCGCTCGCGACGATCGGCATCAACGTCACGGGGTCGCTCCTGCTCGGGCTCGTCGCGGGGCTCGTCCTGGGAGGCGTCGCCGACCCGGCGGTCCAGGCCGTGCTCGGCACGGGGTTCCTCGGCGGCTACACGACTTTCTCGACCGCGAGCTACCAGAGCGTGAGCCTCGCGCTGAGCGGGAGGTGGGGCGCCGCCGCCGTCAACGGCCTGGGCACCCTCGCGGCGAGCCTCGCCGCGGCACTGGTGGGCCTCGCCCTGGCCGGCGCCCCCACCTGAGGCGAACCACCCTGCGATGCGGGGTCACCTCTCAACGTTGCGGGGTCACGTCTCAAGGATCCGGGGTCACTTTCCAACGTTGCGGGGTCACGTCTCAAGGATCCGGGCTCACCTCCCTGAGATGGCTGGTCAATGTCCTGTCATCGACCCCGCATCCTAGGGACGTGACCCCGCATCGTAGGGACGTGACCCCGCAACGCTGGGACGTGACCCCGCAACGTAGGGAGGTGACCCCGCGTCGGGCTAACGGCGGCGGAGGGCGCGGAGCACGACGGCGGCGGCGCCCACCATGAGCGCGGCCCCGATCGCGGCCGTATACGTGATCCCCGAGTCGAAGGCCCGGTGCGCCGAGCCGAGGAGCTGCCTGGCGGCGTCGGCCGGCAGGAGCCGCGCGGCCTCGACGGCGCCGCCGAGGGTCTCCCGCGCGTCGTCCGCGGCCTCGGCGGGGAGCCCGGCCGGGACCTCGACCCCGAGCCGGTACGCCGCGCCGAGGATGCTGCCGAGCACGGCCGTTCCGAGGACGGCCCCGAGCTCGTACGCCGTCTCCGAGATCGCCGAGGCGGCGCCGGCATTGGCGGGCGGGACGGAGGCGAGGATGAGGTCGTTCGAGAGGGTCTCGGCGAGGCCTACCCCCGCCCCGACGACGGCGAACGCCGCCAGGAGCGCCGGCATCGACCCGTCCCGCCCGAAGGCGAGCACGACCCCGTAGCCGGACGCGTTCAGGAGCAGCCCCGCGACCATGACCGACCGGGCCGGGAACCGCGCCGCGAGCCGCACTGCCGCGAGCCCCGTCGCGACGGTCAGGGCCAGGCCGGGGAGCATGAGCAGGCCCGCCTCGAACGGCGCCTTCCCGGCCACGAGCTGGAGGTGCTGCGAGAGGAAGTACAGGAACCCCACGAGCGAGAAGATGCTGAAGAGGTTCGCGAGCAGCCCCGCGCCGAACGCCGGGATGCGGAACAGCCGCAGGTCGAGCATGGGCCGCTCGCGCCGCAGCTGCCGGTGCACGAACGCCCAGCCCAGCCCCGCGCCCGCGGCGAGGACGGCAGCGGCGGAGGCCCCGCCGTCGTGCGCGAGCTCCTTGATCCCGTACACGACGCCGACGGCGGCGCCGACCACGAGCGCGATGCTCGCCGGGTCGACGGGCGACGGCGCGGGGTCCCGGGACTCGGGCACGAGCACGGGGGCGAGGAGCAGGGCCGGGACGAGCATCGGCACGGCGATCAGGAACACCGACCCCCATGCGAACTGCGAGAGCAGGGCCCCGCCCACGAGCGGCCCGAACGCCGCGCCGCCGGCGAAGACGGCGGCCCAGATCGCGACGGCGAGGCGGCGCTCGCGGGCGTCCTCGAAGATGTTCCGGATGAGCGAGAGCGTCGCGGGCATGATCATCGAGCCGAACACGCCGATGAGCGCGCGCGCGCCGATGAGCTGCGCGGGGCTCGTGGCGAACGCCGCGGCGGCGGAGACGGCGGCGAAGCCGGTCGCGCCGATGAGGAGGATGCGGCGCCGGCCGATCCTGTCGCCGATCGAGCCCATCGGCACGAGCAGGCCCGCGAGCACGAGCGAGTAGATGTCGATGATCCACAGGACCTCCGTCGCGCTCGGGGAGAGCGCGAGCGTGATCGAGGGGACGGCGAGGCTCAGCACCGTGTTGTCGACGGCGATGAGCAACACCGGGAACATGAGCGCCGTGAGCGCGAGCCAGCGGCGGGCAGCACCTGCGCCGGCGGGACGGACGACGGCGGGCGTCGCCGTGCGCTGCCGGCTCGCCGTGGCCTGGGGTGCGGTGCCGCGGGGTGCTGTCTGGGTCATGGCTGCTCCTTGGGGGTTCGCGTTAACTGTACCGGCTGGACGGTATAGATACAACGCGACGTAGAGTGGCCGTATGCCCAGACCTCCCAAGGCCCGCGACGCCCTCCTGGCTGCCTACCGCGACCTCGTGGTGAGCGACGGCGAGCGAGCGGCGACCATGGACGCCGTCGCCGCGAGGGCCGGCGTCTCCAAGGGCGGGCTGCTCTACCACTTCAAGAGCAAGGACGCGCTCGCCGAGGCGCTCCTCGACGCCCTCCGCGCCGCGGCGGCCGAGGACCGGCGGCAGATGGCGGAGGCGCCCGAGGGGCCGTCGAAGTACTTTGTGAGGACGTCCGTGAACTCGGGAACCGACATGGACGCGTTCTTCGTCGCCGCGGTCCGGCTCGCCCAGGCCGGGCACGCCGGCGCGCTCGCCGCCCTCGAGGAGCTCGACGCCGCGTGGCTCGCCCTCATCCGGGCCGAGATCGAGGATCCCGCGCTCGCGACCGCCGTCATGCTCATGGGCGAGGGGCTCTACCACTACTCGTCCCTCGCCGGGGCCTGGCCCGAGAAGTCCTTCGGCACAAGCCTCGAGGAGCTGCTCGGCGTCATCGACCGGCTGCGGTGGGCTACGTCCTGAACTGTATATTTAGTGACCCTCTGTGCTTTATGGGCCCATTGATGGAATTTCGATCATGGCCAAGCGAACCGAGGCGGAGACGCTCTCTAAGCATCTCCGCGGTGCCCTGCGCAAAGACATCCTCGCCGGACGCTGGGCTCCAGGCGCCAAGCTGCAGCTGACGGCGCTCTCCGAGCACTACAAGACGAGCAGCGTCACCACCTGGAACAGGCCGGTTTCCTCGCTGGCGTCCGCCCCGGCCATGCCAACGACGGCGACGGGCATGTTCGATACCAGGAACCCGCACGGCTGCAACAACACGTCCAATCACCGAAGGGGTAAAGACCGCCCGCTCAACTGCAGTCAGTCGAGTAGCGCTACGCCGAACTCAGCGACGACGGCCCGCAATTCCCTCAGGTAGCGCTGCGCTTGGTCGGTAAGCGGAATCACGGCGTGGCCGATCCAGCCGATCTCGATGCGTTCATCAACGTCGAGCGGGATGGCGACGATCTCCGGGTCGAGCTGCCCGCTGATGATGCCCGTCGAGATCGTGTAGCCGTGGAGCCCGATCATGAGATTGAAGATCGTCGCACGGTCTGAGACCCGGATCTCCTGCTTACTGGACAACGTGGAGAGAATCTCCTCGGCGAAGTAAAAAGAGTTGTTCGCACCTTGATCGAAGGTTAGCCGCGGCAGGCCGGCAAGATCGGCGAGAGTGGCACGCTCTTTTGAGGCGAGCGGGTTGTTCCGTGAAATGAAAATGTGTGGATCGGCGAGGAAAAGCGGAGTGAACGCGAGCCCGGAATCCCGGAGCAGCTTGTCGATGACCTTCCGGTTGAAATCGTTCCGGTAGAGGATGCCTATCTCGCTGCGGAGCGTCCGGACATCCTCGATGATGTCCCAGGTGCGGGACTCACGCAGCGAGAACTCGTATTCGGCTACCTCAGCGGCCTTGACCATCCGGACGAAGGCGTCCACCGCGAACGAGTAGTGCTGCGTAGACACCCCGAGCAGACGTCGCGTCGGTGGCCTGCCAAGGTAGCGCTGCTCGAGGAGAGCGAACTGCTCGACGACCTGCCTTGCATAGCCGAGGAACTCTGCCCCGTCGGCGGTGAGGGTGACCCCGCGGGCGGAGCGAACCAGGAGCGCACGGCCCACCCGGGCCTCAAGGTCCTTCATCGCTGCGGACATTGTCGGCTGCGCTACGTAGAGAAGATCGGCAGCCGCGGAGATCGATCCCTCAGCTGCAACTTCTATGAAGTAGCGGAGCTGCTGCAGGGTCAGACCGCTCGAAAGCTGTGGCATAGGCAAAGTCTATATGAATACATAGTGACGCCTAGTTACCCGATACCTCCGGAAGGGTTGCACCATGGATGCATCCTCTTCTGGAAGGCCGTCTCCGGCCCATCATCGATAGATTGGCAGCGCATGGCAGACGACTTCACCTTCAGCATCACCACCACCCGCTTCGATGAGGACTACACCCCGTCGGCAGACTCCCGGATTACGACGAACTTCGCCAACCTCGCGCGCGGCGAGCACCGTCAGGAGAATCTCCGCAACGCCTTGACCATGATGCGGCGCCGCTTCAACGATCTCGCAGACTGGGACAACCCTAACCGGGACCGCTATACCGTCGAGCTTGAGATCGTCTCCGTGCAGATACAGTTCACGACGGAAGGCACGGATCAGCGGTTCCCGCTGTTCGAGGTTCTCGACATCCAGATCGTCGACCTGCACAACGGGGTCCGCCACCAGGGGATCGTAGGGAACAACTTCTCCTCCTACGTCCGCGACTTCGACTTCAGCGTCGTACTGCCAGCGGCAGCAGCGGACTCAGGCAAGCCCACCGTTCCCGAGGACTTCGGCGATCTTCACGGCAAACTGTTCCAGCACTTCCTCAACTCCCCGGAAGGCCAGGAACGTTTCCCGCAGCCGCCAGTGGTCTGCATCAGCGTCTCCACGAGCAAGACGTACCGGCGAACCGGGAACCATCACCCTGTCCTGGGCGTCGAGTACCAGCAGGACGAGTTCTCGCTGACGGACGCGTACTTCGCAAAGATGGGGTTGCAGGTTCGCTACTTCATGCCACGCGGCAGCGTTGCGCCGCTCGCCTTCTATTTCCGCGGCGACCTGCTCAACGACTACTCCAACCTGCAGCTCATCGGCACGATCAGCACCATGGAGACGTTCCAGAAGATCTACCGCCCGGAGATCTACAACGCGAACTCCGCCGCCGCCGCCGTCTACCAGCCGAGCCTGGGAGAGCAGGATTACTCGCGGACCCAGATCGCTTACGACCGCGTGGAACGTAGTCAGCTCGCGGTCATGCAGGCGAAGTACACGGAGGAGCACTTCATCACGCCCCACAAGGATCTGTTGGACCAGTGGACTGCCAACTACCCCGCTCTCGTCAACTGACCCACGGAGAATCGCCAATCATGAACACACTTTTGCCCACCACCGTTGTCGGAAGCCTGCCGAAACCATCGTGGCTCGCACAGCCGGAGACTCTTTGGTCCCCGTGGAAGCTGGAGGGAGATACGCTGCTCGAGGGCAAGCAGGACGCGCTGCGCATCGCCATCCACGAGCAGAGCCGACGCGGCATCGACATCGTCAGCGACGGCGAGCAAACCCGCCAGCACTTCGTCACGACCTTCATCGAGCATCTCAGCGGCGTCGACTTTGAACAGCGCAAGACCGTGCGCATCCGCGACCGCTACGACGCGAGCGTACCGACCGTCGTCGGACCGGTGCGCCGCGAGCGGCCAGTATTCGTCGAAGACGCAAAGTTCCTCCGCGCAACCACCGACAAGCCGATCAAATGGACTCTTCCCGGTCCCATGACGATGGTGGACACGCTTTACGATGACCACTACAAGAGCCGCGAGAAGCTGGCCTGGGAGTTCGCCACGATCCTCAACCAAGAGGCGAAAGAACTCGAGGCGGCCGGCGTGGACATCATCCAGTTCGACGAGCCCGCGTTCAATGTCTTCCTCGATGAGGTCAAGGACTGGGGCGTGGCCGCGCTCGAGAGAGCGGCAGAAGGACTGCGTGTGGAGACCGCCGTGCATATCTGCTACGGCTACGGGATCAAGGCGAATACTGACTGGAAGGCGACGCTCGGCTTACAGTGGCGGCAGTACGAGGAATCGTTCCCGCTGCTGCAGAGCTCCAGCATCGATATCATCTCGCTGGAATGCCAGAACTCCCACGTGCCTATGGACCTCATCGAGCTCCTCCGCGGCAAGAAAGTCATGCTCGGGGCAATCGACGTCGCAAGCGAGGCCATCGAGACGCCGGAGGAGGTCGCCGACACCCTCCGCAAGGCCCTGCAGTTCGTGGATGCGGACAAGCTCATCCCCAGCTCCAACTGCGGCATGGCACCGTTCCCCCGGGACGTCGCACTGGCCAAGCTGAGTGCTCTCAGCGCAGGGACAGACATCGTTCGCGAGGAACTCGACCGCTCCGCACCCGCGGTGTCATAACGATGTTTCACGCCTACCCCGCAGAGACTTGGCTCGAGGCTCCGAAGCGAAGCTTCCCATCCTCCCTCTCGGCCGACGAATTCAAAGCACTGTTCCGTGGCCATCCGGGAGGTGTCGCCGTCATCACGGCGGATGCCGGAGAAGGACCGGTGGCACTGACGGTATCGTCGGTCGTGTCTGTGAGTGCGGAACCTCCGTTGCTGATTTTCTCGGTCTCGGCATTGTCTTCTGCGTCCGAGGTGCTTTCGCGGGCCGAAACCGTCGTCGTGCACCTGCTGGACGCGCACGACGTCGACTTGGCTAAGTTTGGAGCGACCCCAGGCGCCGACCGCTTTGACCAGACGCACCGCTGGTCGCAGCTTGCAACCGGCGAAGCGGTGTATGACGATGTCCGCGCCTGGGTGCGCTGCGCCGTCATCGATCGCATGGAGGTGGGGACCTCCACAATCATCGCCGTTCACGCCCTGGAGTCCCGCGTGATGCGTGACGTCCAAGCGGGCGAACCCGGCGACGCGCTGGTCTACCACAACCGTTCATGGCACCGTCTGGGCGAAGATTCCAAGCTTGAAGGCTGAGCGCCGCGCCAAAAATGCCAGGCAGCAAGCCGAACGGCTCACGACGGCGGGAGCACAACTCCCACCGTCGTCCTCGTTAACATCGGAGCGTCCGTCGACTTCCTGAATGGCTCGGACGCAGCCCTGTTCTACACGCATGCGACACTTCGGTTCGCCCTCGAGAAGCTCCCACCGAAAGCGTTATAACGGCGTAATTGTCCAGAGTTCTTTGGAAAATTAACGACGGTCACACCTCCCGCCAGGCTGTAGCCCTTCAGAATCATTCAGGAGATTCAAAAATGACCACATCCCCGCATGCCCTATCTGCCGCACCCAGTGCCGGACTTGGTAATCAAGCAGACGAAGCACAGGTCCTGGCCGAGAAGCGCTGGAATGTGCAGTTGCTTGGGCTCCTAATGGTCCTGACTTTTGGGACGGGGATCGTCGATGCAGTCGGTTATCTCGCCCTTGACCACGTCTTCATCGGAAACATGACGGGGAACGTGGTGATACTGGGCATGGCCATGGCGGGAGCAGATGGCCTTCCAGTGCTAGGTCCTCTGACAGCGATGGTGTGTTTCTCAATCGGCGCCGCGGTGACCGGGCTGGTACTGAGAAAACGATCTGCGGAATGGCGCCTGCCAATCACGGTGCTGCTGCTTGTCGCAGGGTTCCTTCTTTGCTCCGTCGGGACCCTAGCCTCCCTGGTCGATAATAACCTCACCACCGACGCCCGAGTGATCATCTCTTCATTGGCGGCAGTTGCTATGGGAATTCAGGCATGTGTAGCCCGAAAGCTCGCGGTCCGGGAAATGACGACCGTGGTCGTCACCTCCACCTTAACCGCGTTGTCGGGTGAGCTTTTCCTCGTAACGGGGCACAAGGGATTGCTGAACAGGAGAAGTGCTGCGATTGTTGTGCTTCTTCTTGGGGCGGCTCTTGGCGCGCTGCTTGCCGGCGCCGGAGCCGGCCCTGCTTTGATCGTTTCCGGAGCCCTGATAGTTGTTGTGGGATTGCTGGGGCAATGGGGAGCCCGGATTCATCGTTCCCGTCTATCTACCTGATGGTGGAGGCCACCCGTTCTTTGCCTCTTCGGCGCCTCCGCTTGCTGGGCTGCCCGATTCCGTGGCCGACGGGTTCCGCGCCGCCCACTTCGCCGAGCCTGGTGACCGTCCGGTCTCCGGGAGCGCGTGGGAGCGGATGACTGCGGACGACCGAGCACCAGTTCGCCTCGGCCGCCCGGGAGCTCGCTGCCGAGCTGCGCTCCGTTGGCATCGCCGTGCATGTGTCCCGCCTCGACGTGG
This sequence comes from Sinomonas sp. T428B, assembly GCF_056780155.1. Lineage (NCBI taxonomy): Bacteria > Bacillati > Actinomycetota > Actinomycetes > Micrococcales > Micrococcaceae > Sinomonas > Sinomonas sp. T428B. The sequence continues at coordinate 201,635 of NZ_JBRAZR010000001.1, forward strand.
AGGCGGGGGTGGACGGCGCCGGGGCGGCCTATTGCCTCGACGTCCCCTTCCTCTTCGGCGACCGGATGCATTGGCTGGACGCCCCCATGCTCCGGGGGATCTCCGCTGAGGCGTTCGACGCCGTCGCGGCAGCGTGGCGCGATCCGCTCGTGCGTGCTGTGGCCGGGTCCACGGGAACGAGAACCTGATTTCACGCTCTTGACGCTCGTCATGCCAGTGATATCGTTGACGGCATGACCCAGACGGCAACCCCGCAGGCCGGCGTCCGCACGATCGAAGAGGGCGTCCGCACGGACTTCCGCGGCGCCATGTCATACGGCCGCTACCTCGACCTCGACGCGATCTTGCACGCGCAGCACCCGCAGAGCAGCCCCGAGCACCACGACGAGCTGCTCTTCATCGTCCAGCACCAGACGAGCGAGCTCTGGCTCAAGCTCGTTCTGCACGAGCTGCTCGAGGCCCGCCGGCTCATGGACGCCGACGACCTCGGCAAGGCCCTCAAGTGCCTCGCCCGGGTCAAGGCCATCCAGCGCACGCTCACCGAGCAGTGGTCCATCCTCGGCACGCTGACCCCTCGCGAGTACGCGCAGTTCCGCGGGGCGCTCGGCAACTCCTCGGGCTTCCAGTCGTACCAGTACCGCGCGATCGAGTTCGTGCTGGGCAACAAGCACGCCCGGATGCTCGAGGTGTTCTCGAGCGAGCCCGAGGCCCATGCCCTCCTGGCCCGGATCCTCGAGGAGCCGACGGTCTACGACGCGTTCCTGCGCCTCGTCGCTCGCGCCGGCTATGCCGTCCCTGAGGACATCCTCACCCGCGACGTCACCCAGCCGTGGACGCTCCGCGAGGACCTCGTGCCCGTGTTCCAGCGCATCTACGAGGAGGACGCGACGCCGTGGGGCCTCTACGAGGCGTGCGAGGACCTCGTGGACCTCGAGGACAACTTCCAGGCCTGGCGGTTCCGCCACCTGCGCACCGTCCAGCGGACCATCGGCTTCAAGCGCGGCACCGGTGGCTCCTCCGGCGTCGACTTCCTCAAGCGCGCCCTCGACCTGACCTTCTTCCCCGAGCTCTACGCCGTCCGCACGGCGATCGGCTCCTGAGCCCGAGAGGACGCTGACATGACGCAGCAAGTGACCCTCGACGCCGCGGCCCTCGACGCCGCCGACCCGCTGGCCGCGTTCCGCGACCGCTTCCTCGTGCCCGACGAGGACCACGGCGGCCCGGTCGTCGCGTACCTCGACGGCAACTCCCTCGGCCGGCCTCTCGCCGACGTCGGCGCCCGGCTCACGGATTTCGCCGCCGGCCCGTGGGGCCAGCGCCTCATCCGGGCCTGGGACGAGCAGTGGATGGACCTGCCCGTGGCGCTCGGCGACCGGCTCGCCGAGGCCGTGCTCGGCGCGGGCCCGGGGCAGACCATCGTGGCCGACTCGACGTCGGTCCTGATCTACAAGCTCGTCCGCGCGGCCCTCGACGCCCAGATGGCGCAGGACCCCGCCCGGAACGAGATCGTGATCGACCGGGAGAACTTCCCCACCGACCGCTTCCTCGTCGAGGGCGTCGCCGCCGAGCGCGGCGCCCAGATCCGCTGGATCGAGCCCGACCCTGACACCGGGGTGACCGCCGCGGACGTCGAGGCCGCGCTCTCCGCGAGCACCGCCGTCGTCCTCCTCTCCCACGTGGCCTACCGCTCGGGGTACATCGCCGACGCCGGCGCGATCACCGACGCCGTGCACCGTGCCGGCGCGCTCGTCGTGTGGGACCTGTGCCACTCGGCGGGGTCGGTGCCGCTCGAGCTCGACGCGTGGGGCGTGGACCTCGCCGTCGGCTGCACGTACAAGTACCTCAACGGCGGCCCGGGCTCGCCCGCGTTCGCCTATGTGCGCAGCGGGCTGCAGGACCGGCTGCAGCAGCCGATCTGGGGCTGGATGGGGGCCGCCGACCCATTCGGCATGACCGAGTCCTACACGCCCGCCGCCGGGATCCGCCGCTTCATCACCGGCACCCCGCCGATCCTCGCGATGCAGCCCCTCGCCGCGATGGTCGAGCTCATCGCCGAGGCGGGCATGGACGCGATCCGGGCCAAGTCGATCCTGCTCACCGAGTTCGCCGCGGCCCTGAGCGATGAGCTCCTGGCCCCCCTCGGCGTCGAGTTCGCGAGCCCGCGCGACTCGGCCGTGCGCGGCTCGCACATCACGCTCAACCACCCGCGCTTCCGTGAGGTCACGGCGACGCTGTGGGAGCGCGGCGTCATCCCGGACTTCCGGCCGCCGCACGGGCTGCGCGTGGGGCTCTCGCCGCTGAGCACGTCCTTCGCCGAGGTCCGGGCCGGGATCGAGGCGATCCGGGACGCGCTGACCGAGCTCGCATGATGGCCCGACAGCGAGGTGTGGGCGCTGCCGACGCCGGCCACGCGCGGTCGGCGGCCAGCACGGGGCCGGTGGACATCGTCCATCCCGAAACTCCGCCCTCGTACGCCCCGCCCCGCGTCGCCGACGACATGGTCTCGCGCCCCGGCAGCGCGGTCTCGCTCCTGCGCACCGTTGTGGGCCTGTACCTGCGCGAGGCCGGGGGCTGGATGCCGGCCGAGGCGTTCCTCGCCCTGCTCGGCGCCCTCGGCGTCCCGGTCCCGCAGGCGCGCACCGCGCTGAGCCGGGTCAAGCAGCGCGGCCTCCTCGAGGCCGTGGCGCACGACGGCGTCGCCGGGCTCGCGCTCGCGCCCGGCGCGGAGGCGATGCTCGCCCGCGGCGACCGGCGCATCCACGAGCCGCGCAGCATGGCGGCCGACGGCGAGTGGTGCCTCATCGTCTTCTCCATCCCCGAGGCGATGCGGGACGCGCGGCACCAGCTGAGGAAGCAGCTCACGTGGATCGGCTGCGGGACCGTCGAGGCCGGCGTGTGGATCTGCCCCGACTTCCTGCGCAGCGAGGTCGAGGAGGTCGTCGCGGGGCTTGGGCTCGCCGAGCACGTCGTGCTGTTCACCGCCCGCGGCCTGCCCGCGGGCCCGGTCGCGGCCGGACAGGTGGCGCAGTGGTGGGACCTCGGGGCGATCGCCGAGCTGCACCGGGGGTTCATCGCGGGCCAGTCCGGCGTGCCCGCGCGCAGCGCCGGGGCCGCGGAGAGCTTCGCCGCCTACGTCTCGTGCATCGACGCGTGGCGGGTCATCCCCTATCTGGATCCCGGCCTGCCGCCCGAGCTCCTGCCCGAGGACTGGCCGGGGCCGGCGTGCATCGCCCTCTTCCGCCGGATCCGCGAGGCCCATGCCGGGCCGGCGGCCGAGTTCGTCCGCGAGGTGCTCGCCTCCGCGGGTGCCGCCCCCGCGCTGACCGCGCGTCTGCCGGTCGCACCGGTGCCGATCACCCCTGAGGAGATCACCGCCGCTGAGGAGGCACAGTGACCGACCAGCCCGCCGCCGCCATCCGCCCAGACGTTCCCGGCGTTCCGCGCCCCGCCCTGAGGTACGGCGGCCATCCGGACCAGTGGGTCGAGTGCTGGGACCCTGCGGGAGCCGGCGCGGGGGAGGGCCGGGCCCTGGGCCTCGTGCTGCTCGTGCACGGCGGGTACTGGCAGGCGCCCTACACGCTCGACCTCATGCGGCCCATCGCCGCCGACCTCGCCGCCCGCGGTTGGGCCGTGGCGAATGTCGAGTACCGCCGCGACGCCGAGGGCCGGTGGCCGGTCCCCGAGGAGGACGTCCGGGCGGGGATCGCCGGGGTGCTCGCGAGCGAGTGGGGCCGCGGCCACGCCGGGCCGCGCGTGTCCCTCGGGCACTCGGTGGGCGGGCAGCTCGCGCTGCTCACCGCCGAGGCCGTCGACGCCGTCGTGGCGCTCGCGCCCGTGACGGACGTGCCGCGGGTGTGGCGCGAGGGCCTCGGGCAGGACGCGGCGCAGCGGTACTTCAACGCCTCGCCCGAGGACGAGCCGGAGGTCTATGCCGCAGCGTCCCCCCAAGCGCGGCTCCCACTGCGCCGGCCCGTCCTGGTCGTCCAGGGCGACGCCGACGACCGCGTGCCGCTCGACCACTCCCTCGCGTACGCCTCGGCCGCCGAGATGGCGGGGGACTCCGTGCAGCTCGAGGTGTACGCGGGGACGGACCACTTCGTCGTCATCGACCCGGCCTGGGACCACTGGGGCGATGTCGTGGACTGGATGGCCCGGATCGCGGCCGAGCGGGGATAGGACGGCTGGTTTCTAGACGGGATCGGGCCAGTTGCCGATGGTCTTCATGTCGTGGATCCTTCGTCCCGAGTCTTGCTTCTGACGAATATCAGACGCGAGGAAACGCAGTCTGAACAGAAAGCGTCGTTTGGGCAGACTCGTCCCCTCAGTCGGGGGTGGATCCTGGATCGAACGCCGGGGATGCCGGCACGTTGCCGGCATACGGCCGCTTCCTGACCGTGAGCAGGAGGAGTGCGGGCAGCACGAGGGCGGCCGAAAGCATGGCGGTGGTCGTGAACCCGCCCCCGGACGAGCCCGTCAGGCCCGAGCCCAGCCAGAGCTGCCGGTCGAACAGGGGGAAGGTCCAGGGTCCGTCGGGGGCGTCGTCCGGCGGTCCGCCCGGCGCCGAACCGGTCACGGCCGGCGGAGTCGCGGCTTGGCCCGGCATCGACCAGCCCCAGGCCAGCATGGCGCGCGCCGTGACGCCGAGGTCGACGATGCTCGCGGGATCGACCGGCGCCAGGCCTCCGGGGGGCGCCGGCGAGGCTGCTGGAGCCACTGCGTCGTGGACGGGCGCAGATTCCGGGGCGGGGGCCGGCACGGGCGGGGCGACGGGCCCGGGCAGCGGATCCGGCAGGACCGGCGGCGGCTCGGGCAGGGGGAGCACGGTCGGGACGACGGCGCCGACCACGTCACCCACCGTGTCACTCACCGAGCCGACCGTGTCCCCGACGTCCGACGTCGCGCCGCTCACCACGGGCGCCCGCGGCTCGAGGGGCCCCGTCAGCACGGGTGCCACAGCGGGCGGCACCGCCTCCACGGTCTCGGCGAGCGTCATCGTCGTGCTCTCCACAAGGGCCGACGGCGCGGACTCCGCCCCCGACTCCGCAAGGGGTGCGGCAACCGAGGAGGACAGCGGGGCTCCCAGGAGGGGCTCCATCCCGAGCGGATCGCTCAGGGCCGAGGCCGCGGTGCCGGAGAGGAGGAGCCACCCGAGCCCGAGGCCCGCGGCGGCGATGGCGTGCCGCAGGAGGACCAGGGCGCGAGAGCGCGCCACGGAAGCCGATGCCATTGCCCCACCTCCCCCGGCTCAGGGCCGCGTACGCAATGAAGCCCGCGTACGCAATGAACCCATCGTAGGGCCGGGGGCGGGGCAGGGCCAGAGTTCGGTCAGCCAGCCTGGCGCATCCCGCCGCGGTCTCTGGAGACCACTGGCCCCCGGGAGTAGCGTGGCCGCATGACTGGAGCTCTTGTGCGTCCTCGCGAGGGAAAGATGATCGCCGGCGTCTGCGCGGGCCTGTCCGCACGGTTCGGGATCCCGAAGTTCCTCGTCCGGCTCGCCTTCGTGATCTTCGGGCTCGTGGGGGCCGGCGAACTCGTCTACATCATCCTCTGGATCCTGATCCCCAAGGCCCCGGCCGGAGCTTAGCCCGACCCGGCGGCCCGGGCCCCGCGGACCCATGCGGCGGTAGGCTCGGAGGATGTCCACAGTAGCCGCAGCGGATCAGAAGGCAGCGGCCGCCTCCCCGCGGCACCAGCAGCTCATCGTCACGGTCTTCGGGCTCTACGCCCGCGAGCACGGCGGGGCCCTCCCGGTGGCCGCGCTCGTGCGGCTGCTCGGCGACCTCGGCGTCGAGGGCGCGGGCGTCCGCTCGGCGGTGTCCCGGCTCAAGAAGCGCGGGGTCCTCGAGAGCGTCAAGCTCGGCAACTCCGCGGCGTACCGGCTCGGCCCCGGCCTCGAGGAGGTCTTCAGCGAGGGCGACGAGCGCATCTTCTCCCCGCGCCGCGCCCGGCCCGAGGACCCCTGGCTCCTCGCCGCCTTCTCGGTCCCCGAGTCCCAGCGGGCCCTGCGCCACCAGATCCGCGCCTCGCTCACGCGGCTCGGCTTCGGCGCCGTCTCGCCCGGTCTCTGGATCGCCCCCGTGGGCCTCGAGAAGGAGGCCCGGCGACGCCTCGCCCGCGCGGGCGCCGCGCAGTACGTGGAGTTCTTCCGCGCCGAGTACGCGGACGACGGCGAGGGGCCGGGGATGCGCGAGCGCGTCGCCGAGTGGTGGGACCTGGACGCGCTCGAGGCGACGTACGTCGACTTCGTGGAGGGCCAGCGAGAGGTGCGCGAGCGCTGGGAGGGCGCGGCCGCGCCGTCGTCCGCGTCCGAGGACGCCGCGGCGTTCGCCGACTACGTCTCCCTCCTGACCCAGTGGCGGCGCCTCCCGTACCTCGACCCGGGGCTGCCGGCCGAGTACCTGCCGCCGACCTGGCACGGGATCGTGGCGCAGGAGCTCTTCGCCGCCCTGCGGGCCAAGCTCGAGGAGCCCGCGCGGCGGCACGCCGAGGGCGCGCTGGCGGGATAGTTCAGCCCCGGGCCGGAAGGGGCCCGAGCCCCTCGCGCGCGAGGTCGTGGAGCATCTGGTGGTAGCCGGAGAGGGCCAGCGGGGGAACCTGATGGAGGTCCGCGATGGTCGCGTGCGGGCGGTCCACCCGGTACAGGCAGAGGATCGCGCGGTCCTCCTGCTCGTCGTCCAGGACCCGGTAGGCGCCGATCGGCCGATCGGCGATGAGGGCCTGCGCGTAGCGGACGAGGCGCTCGGCGGTCGCGAGGATGCCGCCCAAGCTCCAGATCCGGACTACTTCATCGACACCTACCATCGTCCCCGCCCCCTCCTGTGTCTGCTGCCTTGTCATTTCACTGTGGCAGCCGCGAAAGGCGGTGTGATGCGAATTCGGTACTCGAATCTGGGGAGGTCTTTCGGGGCGACTACTTGGCGCCTCGACGTATGTACTCAGGAGGACCATGGGGGCACCTCGCGCCCGCAGAACCTGACCGCGCGTGCCGCGGATGCGGCGGGGCCGAGCGCCGGCGGTGCCTAGCCCTGCCGGCGCCCGTCCACGAGCCGCGGCACGTCGAGGGGGTTGTCTTCCCGCAGCGCCTCGGGGAGGAGATGCTGCGGGAAGCCCTGGTACGCGACGGGACGGAGGAAACGCTCGACGGCGGCGGTGCCCACAGAGGTCGAGCCCGCCGACGTGGTCGCCGGGTACGGGCCGCCGTGCTGCTGGGCATGGGTCACGGAGACGCCCGTGGGCCACTGGTTCCAGAGCACCCGGCCGGCCTTGCGGGCCAGCACCTCGACGAGCCCGGCGACCTCGCACGCGTCGGTCCCGTGGATGGTCGCCGTGAGCTGGCCCTCGAAGGCCTCGGCGAGCTGGGGGAGCTGCGACTCGTCGTCGTAGGTCACCACGACGGCCGTCGGCCCGAAGCACTCGGCCTGGAGCGCGTGAGGATCGGCGAGCATGTCCTCGACCGTCGTGAGCAGGAGGGTCGGGCTCGGCGGGTCGGCGAGCGGGTGCGGGCCCTGCGCGAGGACCTCGATCCGGGGGTGGGCCTCGAGCCCTTCGAGGACCTCGACGTAGCCGGCCTGGATGCGCTCGTTGAGCAGCCGTGCGGCCGGAGGCAGGGCCGCGTGCCTGAGCGCCTCGACCAGGCCCGAGCCGGCGGGGACCACGAGCGTGCCGGGCTTCGTGCAGAACTGGCCCGCGCCGAGGGTGAACGAGCCGACAAAGCCCTCGGCGATCTGCGCCCCCCGCTGGGCCGCGGCCGCCGTGGTGACGAAGACGGGGTTGTTGCTCCCGAGCTCGCCGTAGAAGGGGATGGGCACCGGGCGCGAGCTCGCGATGTCGAAGAGGGCACGCCCGCCCGGGATGGACCCGGTGAAGGCGCCGGCGGCAATCCGGGGATCCTGCAGTGCGGCGGCGCCGGCCGCGGTCCCGACGAGGAGCCCGAAGGTGCCGGAGGGCGCCCCCGCCTCGGCCAGGGCAGCAGCCACGACCTCGGAGGTTCTCCGGGACAGCCCGAGGTGCCCGGAGTGTGCCTTGAGCAGCACGGGACAGCCGGCCGCGAGGGCCGAGGCGGTATCGCCCCCTGCCACGGAGAAGGCGAACGGGAAGTTGCTCGCGGCGAAGACGACGACCGGGCCGAGCGGGACGCGGACCCGGCGCAGGTCCGGCCGCGGCGCCCCCATGGGCCACTCGGGATCGGCGTGGTCGATGCGCGCATCGAGGTAGCCCCCGTCGCGGAGCGCGTCCGCGAACAGGCGGAGCTGGAAGGTGGTCCGCGTGAGCTCCGCCCTCAGGCGCGCCTCCGGGAGGTGGGTCTCCGTCTGGGCGATGGGGACGAGGTCCGGGGCGGCGGCGTCGAGGGCGTCCGCCACCGCCTCGAGGAGGATGGCCCGCTCCGAGGGCCTCAGGGCGGCGAGCGGGGCGGACGCGGCGTGGGCCGCCGCCAGGAGGGACTCGAGCTCGGACTCGGTGGTCGGCTCGGCGGGCGCGGCGGGGAGTACAGAGGTCATGGTCTCGTTCCTTGAGCAGGGGATGACGTCGTGGATGGTCAGTGGCCGGGGGACTCGAGCGCGGGGAGCTCGCTGAGCTCGCCGAGGCTCACCGGCGCGGCGAGCGGCCGCTTGGCCGAGGCGGCGAGCGATGCCTCGGACGGCTGCGCGCCGCCCCCGGTGGACAGGCAGGAGGCGGCGAAGCCGCAGACGCGGCCCTGGCACCACCCCATCCCTGCACGGGTGAAGGACTTGACGCTGCGGGAGTCGGCGGCCCCGAGCGATTCCCGCGCCTCGGCGATCTGCCCGGCGCTGACCTCCTCGCACCGGCAGACCGTGGTCTCCGGGGTGAGCCAGTCCGCCCACGCCGCGGGGATCGGGTGGGCGCGGTGCATGGCCTGCGCGAAGCGCCGGTAGCGGGCGGCCCGGGCTGCATCGCGGTGCGGGAGCGGCGGGCCCGGGACGCCGGCGGCCGCGGCCCCCGCGGCGAGGCCCTCGAGGACCGCGAGGCCGGCTCCGCCGACCCCGGTCACCTCGCCCGCGAGGAACAGTCCCGGGACGCTGGACTCCTGCCGATCATCGACGGTCGCCACGAGCGACCCGTCCGCGTCGAGGCGCGTCCGGGCGCCGAGGGAGAGCGGCAGCTCGAGCTGGGGGGTGAACCCCCAGCCGAATCCGACGACGTCCACCGAGTCGTAGAGGCGTTCGGTCCCGGGGCGCACGCGGCCCCGCGCGTCGACGCGGGCCGTCCGCACGGCCGCAGCCCGGTCGCCGCCGAGCACCTCGGTGACCACGCTGCGGGTCCGGTACGGGATCCCGTGCCGGGCGAAGACGGCGGCGTACCCGGCCCCCTCGAGGGCCTTCCCCGGGACGCCCGCGGCGGCCGGCAGGTGGGGGAGCCACGCGGCGGGCGACGACGACTCGAGCACCGCGACGACGCGCCCCCCGGCCTCCGCGATGTTCGCGGCGACGGGCAGGAGGAAGGGCCCGGTCCCGGCCAGGATGAAACGCCGGCCCGGCAGGACGCCGTTGGCCTTGATGAACGCCTGGATCCCGCCGGCCGCCATGACCCCGGGCAGGTCCCACCCGGGAACCGGGAGCTGGCGGTCGTACCCGCCCGGGCACAGCACGAGGCGCGCAGCGGTCACGGTCCCTCCGGCGGGTGCCCGGGAGGCCGCGACGTCGACGGCGGGCGTCGTGCGCAGCGTGAAGCCGGCGTCGTCCTGCTGCGCCATCCAGACCTGCCGGCCCGGCGCATAGCTGAGCAGGCCCCGGCGCGCGGCGGCGTCGAACCGGGCCCGCAGGTCCAGGTAGACGCCCCAGTCGTGGTGGCCCCGGCCGTCGGGCTCGGGGGCGGCCGTCTCGGGGCGGTGCCGCCAGTACTGGCCGCCCGGCTGCGCGGCGGCGTCGACGACGACGACGCTCGCCCCCGCCTCGGCGGCGGCCACCGCCGCGGCCAGGCCCGCGGGCCCGGCGCCGACGACGGCCGCGTCTGCGGCCCACGCGAGGGGCGTGCTGGGGCCGGTCATACTGTCTCCCCTTCGAAGCGGTCGCCTTCGAATCGGTCCCCTTCGACGCGCATGCCCGCCCGCACCTCGACGAGGCACGCGCGCTGGCTGGGCGCGCCGTCGACCGTCACGAGGCACTCGAAGCACACGCCGATGCCGCAGAACAGCCCGCGCGGGCGCTGGTCCCTGCGGGTCGCACGCCAGGCCGTGATCCCGTTGCCGACGAGGGCCGCGCCGACGCTCTGGCCCGGCCGGGCGGTGAACTGCGCGGCGTTGAAGGTGAACGGGACGGCCTCGTCGCCGTCCCTGCCGGGGCTGGTCATGCTGTCGCCTCCTCCCGCCGCACGGCGGCTGGCGGTGGGGTCTGGGCCGTGCCGAAGCGGGCCGGAGTGAAGGGGGAGAGGTCGAGCTCGGGCGTGAGGCCCGCGAGCGCCTGGGCCAGCAGCTTGCCGGTGCCCGCGGACAGTCCGATCCCGGCGCCCTCGTGGCCCGCGGCGTGCCAGAGGCCGGGGGCGCGCTCGTCGTGCCCGATGACGGGCAGGTGGTCCGGGCAGTAGGGGCGGAAGCCGTGGTAGTGCCTCATGGCCTTGACGTCCCCAAGGAACGGGAAGAGGCCGACGGCGTTGCGCGCCAGGGTGCCCAGGGCCTCGGTGCTCACGCGGCGGTCGAAGCCGACGCGCTCGCGGGTCGAGCCGATGAGGATCGTCCCGCTGGGCGTCCCCTCGACGACGGGTGAGGCCTGCAGGCCCGCGTCGGAGCTGCCCACGTTGTCGATGTACTCGGCGGCGTAGACCTTGTGGTGCACCATCGGCGGGAGCGGCTCCGTGACCATGACGAAGCCGCGGCGGGGCATCACGGGAACGCTCACGCCGGCCAGGCCGGCGACATCGCCCGCCCAAGTGCCGGCGCAGTTGACGACGGCGGACGCCGAGAAGTCCCCGCGCGTGGTCCGCACGCCCGTGACGCGGTCCCCGGAGCGGAGCATCCCGGTCACGGCCGTGTCCGCGTGGAAGCGGGCCCCTGCCCGGGCGGCGAGCCGGAGGAGGTGGGCCGCGACGAGCATCGGCTGGACCTGGCAGTCCTCGGGATACGTCGCGCCGCCGAGGGCCTCCGGCGAGATATGGGGCTCCGCCTCCCGCAGGGCCTGCCGGTCGAGCTCCTCGACTCTGACCCCGAAGTCCCGCTGGACGGCCATGACACGCTGGAGCGACGCGAGGCTCGACTCGCGGGAGGCGACGATGATGCCGCCCTTGGACTCGAACTCCCAGAGGCGCTGGTGCTCGGCCAGGTCGCGGTGCCAGACGCCGAGCGAGTACCGGGTCAGCTCGAGCTCGGGCCCCAGCTCCTTGTCCGAGACGAGGATGTTCCCCTCGCACGCTGAGGAGGTGCCGCCGGCGGGGAGGCCCTTGTCGAGCACCGTGACGCTGAGTCCCTGCTGGGCGGCGAAGTAGGCCGTAGCGGCACCGACGACGCCGGCCCCGATCACGACGACGTCGCTGCGAGAGGTCATGGGTTCTCCTGAGGTGGTGGCTCTTGCTTGCCGGTGGCCCACAGGCCGCGGGCGTGGCCGATGTGGCGGCGCATGAGGTCGAGGGCGCCGGGCCCGTCGCCGGCCTCGACCAGGTCGAGCAGCTCGTGGTGCTCCTGGGCTGACGTGGCGAGCTGGTTGGACTCGCTGAGGCTCTTGAGGCCGTACATGCGCGTCTTCATGCGCAGGCTCGTCGCGAGGTCGACGAGCTGCTCATTGCCGCTGTGGCGGAGGAGCTCGGCGTGGAAGTCGCGGTCGGCGATCAGGTAGGCGGCGAGGTCCCCCGCGCGGGCGGCCTCGACGATCGCGTCCGCCATCGAGCGCAGCCTGCGCAGGCCGGCAGGAGGGATGGTCCCGGCGACCTCGGCGACGACGGGCGGCTCGAGCAGGATGCGGATCGCGGCCAGCTCGTCGAGCTCCCGCTCGCTCATGCGCGTGATGCGGAAGCCCTTGTTCTTCACCGTCTCGACCAGTCCTTCGCGGGCCAGGTCCATCATGGCCTCCCGCACCGGCGTCGCCGAGACGCCGAAGGCCGCCCCCAGCGCGGGCGCCGAGTACAGAGTCCCCTCCTGCAGGGTCCCGGCGATGATCGCAGTCCGGAGGGACTCGGTCACGGACTCGCGCAGGCTCCGCTGGGGGCTGAGCGGGGCGATCGGAAGGTTGTGGCTCGTTGGCACGGCGGACACTCCTAGGACGGGCGTCATTCTCTGGTGCCCCCTTCATACACCAGCGCGGCCATGACGAGGTCCTCCCAGGCCATGCCCACACCCGCGAAGAGGCACGGCCGGCCGGGGACCCGATGGAGGTCTCCCAGCACGAGGTCCCGCAGGTTCGCCGGGCGGATGGCCTCCCACTCGTCGCGGCTGCGCGCCGGGATGAGGTCTCCGGCCTCGCGCAGCGCCGAGGCCCTGCCCTCGACGACGACGTCGCTGCGCAGCACGAGCGCCGCGTCGACCTCCCGCGCGTCCAGCCCGTGCTGGCCGACGGCGGCGACCACCGCGCCGTCGGCGACGAGCCCGCCGTCGAACAGCGGTGAGACGGAGGACGTCGTGCAGAGGACGACGTCGGCGTCCGCCACCTCGGCGGTCGTCCCCTCGCGGACGTCGATCCCTTCGGCGGCGAGCGTCGCGACGAGCTCGCGGACGCGCTCGGCGCGGCGTCCCACGACCGCGAGCCGCGCCGCCGGCATGACCGCGTGGGCGGCCCGGAGGTGGTTGAGGGCCTGGACTCCCGTGCCGAAGACGAGGATCTCTGGGGAAGCGGGCGCTCCGCCCGGGGAGGCCCTGAGCATGTGGGTCACGGCGAGGAGCGTCGTCGCGGGCGTGCGCACCGCGGTGAGCGCCGTGCCGTCGAGGACGGCGACGGGGGCGAGGGTGTCCGAGTCGATGAGGAGGTAGAGCCCTTGGATCTTCTCGAGGTTCCGCGTGGGATTGCCGGGCGCGACGGTGAGGACCTTGACGCCGCTGTAGCGGCGCCCGGTTGCGGGCATGATCAGGAAGTCGCCGCCGGGCGCGGGGCTGAAGAGGCGTGGGCTGTCCTCCTCAGGGTCCACCCCGTCAAGGAGGGCGCGCTCGAGGGCCGCGACCGCCGTCGTCCACGGTGCGGCGCCGCGCACGGCCGTGGCATCGAAGAACGGAAGGCCCGGGGTTGAAGACGTCACAGCAGGAACCCCCGCGGGAAGGGGTCCGTCGGGTCGAGGAAGTACTGGGCCGTGCCGGTCAGCCAGGCGCGGCCCGTGACCGTGGGGACGACGGCGGTCCGGCCGGCGACCTCGGTCTCCTCGACGAGGCGGCCGACGAAGCGGGAGCCGATGTAGGACTCGTTGACGAAGTCCGTCCCGAGCGGCAGCTCTCCCCTCGCGTGGAGCTGCGCCATGCGCGCGCTCGTTCCGGTCCCGCAGGGCGACCGGTCGAACCACCCGGGGTGGATCGCCATCGCGTGGCGGGAGTGCCGCGCCGTCGAGCCGGGCGCCGTGAGGTAGACGTGGTGGCAGCCGCGGATGTCTCCGCGCTCGGGATGCACGGGCTCGCCGGCCGCGTTGATCGCGTCCATGATCTCGAGCCCCGCCCTGAGCAGGTCGTCCTTGCGGGAGCGCTCGAAGGGGAGGCCGAGCCCGTCGAGGTCGACGATTGCGTAGAAGTTCCCGCCGAAGGCGAGGTCGTACCGGACCGCCCCGCGGCCGGGGACGTCGACGACGGCGTCGAGGCGGTCCACGAAGGAGGGCACGTTGCGGATCGTGACGGACTCGGCATGGCCGTCCTTCACGGCGACCTCGGCGATCACGAGCCCGGCGGGGGTGTCGAGCCGGACGGTCGTGACGGGCTCGACGACCTCGACCATGCCCGTCTCGACGAGCACCGTCGCGACGCCGATCGTCCCGTGGCCGCACATGGGCAGGAGCCCGGAGACCTCGATGTAGAGGACGCCGAAGTCCGCGTCCGGGCGGGTGGGCGGCTGCAGGATCGCCCCGCTCATCGAGGCGTGCCCGCGCGGCTCGTACATGAGCAGCGTGCGGATCCAGTCGCTGTGCTCCATGAACCACAGGCGGCGCTCCGCCATGGACGTGCCGGGGATCGTGCCCACGCCGCCGGTGATGACGCGCGTCGGCATGCCCTCGGTGTGGGAGTCGACGGCGTGGAAGATGCGGCTCGTGCGCATGGCTCGCGGACCTTTCTGATGCAGGATGCTGGCGCTGGCCGGGGCCGGGACCCCGGCCAGCAGGGGAGACAGGGCCTACTTGTAGCCCTTGGCGACGGCCGCCTCGGTGGCGCGGATGATCTCCTCGCGGGCCTCGGCCGAGAGCGGGCCTCGCGGGGGGCGGCACGCGCCGCCTCGCAGGCCCACGATGTCCATCGACAGCTTGATGGCCTGGACGAACTCGGTCTTGGAGTCCCAGCGCAGGAGCGAGTGCAGGTCCCGGTAGATCTCGCGGGCCCGCTCGAGGTCCGCCACGTCGCCCGAGGTCGAGAGGCGGTAGAGCTCGAGGGTGGACTCCGGGAGGGCGTTGGGGTAGCCCGAGACCCAGCCGACCGCGCCGGCGAGGCCCATCTCGACGACGGTGTCGTCGGTGCCGATGAGCAGGTCCACCTCGGGGGCAAGCTCCTTGATCTCGTAGGCCCGACGGACGTCCCCGCTGAACTCCTTGACGCCCACGATCAGGCCCTCGCCGTGCAGGCGCGCGATCATCTGCGGGGTCAGGTCCACCTTCGTGTCGATCGGGTTGTTGTACGCCACGATCGGCAGGCCGACGGCGGCGGCGCGGCGGAAGTGGTCCACGACCTCGTCGTCGTTGGCACGGTAGGTGTTCGGCGGCAGGAGCATGAGCGCGTGGGCGCCTGCCTCGGCCGCCTGCTCGGCCCACTTCTGCGTCTGCAGGCCGCCGTAGGCCCCGACGCCGGCCATGACCGAGAAGCCCGCGGGAGCGGCCTCGACCGCCGTCGTGATGACGCGTGCCCGCTCCTCGTCGCTGAGCGTCTGGTACTCGCCGAGGGACCCGTTCGGGGCCACGCCGTCGCAGCCGGCCCCCGCGAGGAAGCGGACGTGCTCCGCGAACGCGTCGTAGTCGACGCTCAGGTCCTCCGTGAAGGGGAGCGCCGTCGCGACGAGGACACCGTGCCAGGGCTTGTTGTTGGCGGTCATGTTCATTCCTTTCGAGAAGGCCGGCCCGGGGCGGAGCCTGTGACCGGCGTCACTGGTTGATCCTACCATGTGACATTGCACATGAGGGTGGACGGTCGCGAGGGGGCCTCGCGCCGGGTCAGGAGGCGGGGACGACGTACTGCTGCGGGGCCACCTTGCCGAGGCCCTCGGAGAGGCCCGCTTCGGTGAGCAGCTTGGCGATCGTGCCGTCCTCGCGCTGGGCCTCGATGCCGTCGTCGAGCGCCTGCTTGAGGCTGGTGTTGCCCTTGGTGAGGGGGAACGCGGCCTCGGGCGCCTGGGTGATGGCGCCAACGCGCTGGTCCGGCTTCTCATTGGCGAGCGCGACGGTCACGCCTTCGGCGCCCTTGAACTGCAGCACCTGGACGCCGTAGGCATCGACATCGGCCTGGAGGCGGCCGGCGTCGAAGTCGGCCTTGAGCTCGACGCTGCTCGGGTAGGTCACGAGCTTGTCGCCGAGGATCTTCCTGAGGTCCTCGACCCAGAGGTAGCCGTCGATCGTGCCGACCTTGGTCATCTTCTCGAGGTCAGCCACGGTCGTGGCGCCGGTCTTCGAGGCGATGCCCATGCCGTCGAGGTAGGTCGAGGCGGAGAAGTCGACGGCCTTGAGGCGCTTCTCCGTGGCGTCGATCGTCCCGAGGGCGAGGTCGATGCTGCGCCCGGAGATCGACTGGACGGCATCGGCGTAGGTGGCCTGCTGGTAGACGGGCTCGAGGCACTCGTCCTTGGCGATCTTCTCGAGGATGGATATGTCAATGCCGGCGGGCGTGCCGCTGTTGTAGCTGCTGAAGGGCGGGATGTCGATGACGCCGACGGTGAGCTTGCCGGGGGTGATGGTCTCGACGCCGGGATGTTTGGGCGTGCAGTCGGACGGGGCGGCCGTCGACGGGCTGCCGCAGGCGCTCGCTCCGAGTCCGACGGCGAGGGCCGCCGCGGCGAGGGCGCCCGCGGGCTTGAGGTGCTGCTTCTTCATCGTTCCTCCGTGTGGGGGTGGTGGGGGTCAGGCGTGGCGGGAGAGGCGCTTTTCGAAGTGGACCGTGATCCACGTGGCGGGCATGGAGATGGCGGCGTAGCAGAGGCCGGCGAGGGTGAAGATCTGGAGGTAGTTGAAGTCCTGGGAGCCGATGTTGTAGGCGGACTTCATGAGTTCGGGAACGGCGATGGCGTAGGCGAGCGAGGTGCCCTGGAACATCTGGATGGCCACCCCCATGAGGCCGGGGATCGCGGAGCGCATGCCCTGGGGCATGATGACGCCGAAGAAGGTGTCGCGCCAGGACAGGCCCAGGGAGCTCGAGGCCTCGTGCTGGCCGCGGGCTACGGACTGGAGGCCGGCGCGGATGATCTCGGAGGAGTAGGCAGCTGCGTTCCACGTCAGGGCGAGGCAGGCGGCCGTGATGCTCTCGAAGGCGATGCCGAATTTGGGCAGGCCGTAGTAGAAGAGGTAGAGGATCACGAGCGCGGGGGCGCCGCGGCCGATCTCGACGACGGCCAGGCCGATGGAGCGCAGGGCGAGGCTCCTGGCGGAGACCATGAGGCTCAGGGCGAGGCCGAGGGGGTAGCCGGCCGCGATCGAGACGCCGGCGATGGTGAGGCTCACGCCGAGGCCGGACATCATCTGGGGCAGGTAGGCGGCCCATTCTGCGAGCCAGTTCATGCGTGGACCGCCTTCCTCATGCGGGCATCGAGGCTGCGGGACAGGTAGGCCACCGGCAGGCTCAGGGCGATGTAGAGCACGCCGACGATGATGTAGGGCAGGATGCCCTCCACGGTGGGGTGCTGGCGTGCGAAGGACTGGGACTGGAAGACCATCTCGGCGACGATGATGGTCGAGGCGATCGAGGAGTCCTTGAGCAGGCCGACGAGGTAGGTCGCGATCGACGGCGAGACGATCCGGAAGGCCTGGGGGACGACGACGCCGAAGAACGCCGTGCGGTTGGCGAGGCCCAGGGCGCTGGAGGCCTCGATCTGCCCGCGGGGGACGGCCTGGAGGCCGCCGCGGTAGATCTCGGCGAGGTAGGCGATCGAGACGACGCCGAGCCCGACGATCGCGGCGCTGACCGGGTTGAACTTGAAGGTCCCGATCTGGATGCCGAACTTGAGCAGGAAGAGCCAGACGATGATCGGCACCCCGCGCACGAGGTCGACGAACAGGCGCGCGGCCCAGAGCACCGGCGCGACGGGGGAGGACAGGGCCAGGGCGAGCGGGACGGCGCCGACGATGCCGATGGCGAAGGCCGAGAGCGTCAGGGTCAGGGTCATCGGCAGGCCCTGCAGGACGGCGGTGAGGGCGTCCATCTCAGCGCTCCAGGACGGCGCGCAGGAAGCGGCGGGTGCGCTCCTGCTGGGGGTCGCTCATGATCGCCCGGGGGTCGCCCTGCTCGATGATCCGGCAGTCGGCCATGACGACGAGGGTGTCCGAGACGTCCCGGGCGAAGTGCATCTCGTGGGTGACCACGATCATGGTCATGCCGTCGGCGGCCAGCTCGCGCATGACGGCCAGGACCTCGAGGCCGACCTCGGGGTCGAGGGCGGAAGTGGGCTCGTCGAAGAGCATGATGCTCGGGTTCAGGGCCAGGGCCCGGGCGATGGCGATGCGCTGCTGCTGGCCGCCCGAGCAGCGGCCGGGGTGCTGGTTGGCCTTGTCCCTGAGCCCGACGCGCTCGAGGAGCTGCATCGAGCGGGCGTCGGCCTCCTCCCGGCTGCGGCCAAGGACCTTCTGCTGGGGGTAGCTGATGTTCTTGAGCGCGCTCATGTGCGGGAAGAGGTTGAAGGACTGGAAGACCATGCCCACCGTGCTGCGCAGCGCGGCGAGGTCCCTCGCCCCGACGGTCCGGCCGGTCTCGATGGTGTGCCCGGCCACGCGGATGGTGCCGGAGTCCGGGCGCTCGAGCAGGTTGATGCAGCGCAGGAACGTGCTCTTGCCCGCCCCCGAGGGCCCGATCAGCGCCGTCACCGTGCCCGGCTCGACGTGGAGCGAGACGTCGTCCAGCACCACGTGGTCGCCGTACCGCTTCGAGATGTTGTCCAGCGAGATGCCGAGGTGCGGCACAAGCTTGGCGCCAGCTGGTTGAGAGAGAGTCATGGTCGTCTTCCCTGGTGGATGAAGATGGAAACCGGGCTGCCGTCCAGCATCTGCTGTGTCCGGCATCACGCTCAGTGCAATGTTACATGGCACAAAGTGGGCGTCAAGGGCCGTGGGGAGAACGGGCCATGAGGTGGGTCAGGAGTGGCTGAGGGAGTCCTCGGCCGGGGTGCTTGGAGGGAGTTCCTGGGGGTCCTGCGGGAAGGGCGCAGGGATCGACTGGTAGAGGCCGTCGCAGAAGGCAGCGCCGAGCGCGCTCCAGAAGCGCTGCGCCTTCTCGTGCAGGATCACCCGGGGATCATCTCATGTGATGTGTGCCATGTCACGTGGTATCGATGGAGGCGCGAAGAGTCCGCGGTGCGTTGGCGCTGGGAGGACGCGGCCGCCGTCGTTCGCTGAGGGCCGCTGGGGATATGAGCGGGGTGGGGTAGCCTGCATACCGTCGACGGAGGACGGCGGGTGGACGAGCACACGGACAGCCTGGCCCAGGCGCGCACGGCCCATGCGGCACGCGATTGGGCCGCAGCCGCGGCGCGCTTCGACGCCGTCCCGGCTGAGCGGCTCGACGCCGACGACCTCGTCGCCTATGCCGACGCCGTGTGGTGGCTCGGCCGCATCGAGGACAACCTTCGCCTCAGCGCCGCCGCGTGCGAGGCCTTCCTCGCCGAGTCCAGGCCGGCCGAGGCGGCGGGCGTCGCCCTCGTGCTGGGCATCTTCCACCTGGGGCGGGGCGACGAGCCGCAGGGCAGGGGGTGGATCGGCCGCGCCGGGCACCTGCTGGAGGGTGTCCCGGAGTGCCCGGTGCACGGGCTGCTGCTGGTCCTGACCCGGATGGAGCCGAGCCTGCAGGCGGGGCAGCCCGCGGCCGCCGTGGACGCAGCCCGCAGGGTGCAGGAGATCGGCCGCCGGCTCGGCCAGCCCGACCTCGTGTCGCTGGGCCTCAACGGCGAGGGTCGCGCGCTGATCAGGTCGGGACAGGTGATCGACGGGCTGGCGCTGCTCGACGAGGCGATGGTCACGGTCCTGGACGGCAGGCTCGCGCCGTTCCTCTCGGGCACCCTCTACTGCCACACGATCGCGGCCTGCCACGAGGTCGCCGACGTCCGCCGGATGACCCGCTGGAGCGAGCTCGCCGAGCGGTGGCTGGCCTCCCTTCCCGCGGCGGTGCTGTTCGGGGGCCTCTGCGCGGTGCACCGGGCCCAGCTCCAGCTCCTCCGCGGCGTCTGGGACGAGGCAGAACGGACGGCGCTCGAGGTCGTGGCGGACCTCGATGCCAGCCGGGTCGACTACGCCGCCGAGGCCTGGTACGTCGTGGCCGAGGCGCGGCGGCTCCGCGGTGACCCGGGCGCCGTCCGCGCCTACGACGAGGCGCATGCCCGCGGGCGCGACCCGCAGCCGGGCCGCGCGCTGCTGCAGCTCGGGGGTGGCGACGCCGCGGGGGCGGCAACGTCGGTCCGCACGGCACTGGCGGCGGTCGGCCCCGACCCGTTGCGCAGGGCGCCGCTGTGCGCCGCGGCGGTCGAGATCGCGATCGCCGCGGGACGGTCCGACGACGCGTCGTCCGCGGCCGCCGAGCTCGCCGCGACGGCGGCGAGGTATGCGACCTCCGGGCTGGAGGCGATGGCCGCCGGAGCGCGCGGCGCACTGCTCCTGGCGCAGGGCCATGCCGAGGAGGCCCTTCCCGTGCTGCGCGACGCGTGCCGGCGGTGGCACGAGCTCGGCGCTCCGCAGGAGGTGGCCGGCCTCTGCGAGCGGCTGGCCGAGGCATACCGGGCGCTCGGCGACGAGGCGTCCGCTGCCGCGGAGGACGCGCGGGCGGCGGAGGCGTACGAGCGGCTGGGCGTCCGCCGGCCGGGGTCGGGGGCGCCGGGCGGGCTGAGCCGGCGCGAGAGCGAGGTGCTGGCGCTCGTCGCCGAGGGACGCTCGAACCGGGAGATCGGCGATCGGCTGTTCATCAGCGACCGGACGGTGGGCCGGCACCTGACGAACATCTACGCCAAGATCGGGGTCACCTCCCGCACGCAGGCGGCGCGGTACGCCGTCGAGCGCGGGATGACGGCACCCCGGTGAGCTGGGTGGGCCACTGAGCCGGATGCGCAGAACCGCGTAGTCCCGCGGCGGCAGGTCGGCCGATGATGCCGATGCCGGCCACCCGGTGGCGCTCCTAACGTCCTTGGTAGAGGCACCGACCAGCGGCGCCACTACCGGTCAGGAGCCGTCATCATGAACGAGAAGCGCATCCAGCGGGCTGTCTCCGCCGACGGCACCGAGATCGTCGGACGGGTCGTGGGACAGGGGCCCGCGCTGGTGCTGGTCCACGGGGGGATCGGCCACGGCGACCTCGCCTGGCAGGAGCTGCTGCCGCACCTCACCGACCGGTTCACCTGCTATCTCCCGAGCGTCCGCGGCCGCGGGCTGTCGGGAGACCACCCGGACCACACCCCGCCGCGCCTCGTCGAGGACGTCACGGCCTTCGCCGACAGCATCGGCGAGCCGGTGAGCCTCCTGGCATGGTCGGGCAGCGGCCCGTGGTGCCTCGGCGCCGCGCGGAGCAGTGCTGTGGCCGCCGTCGCCGCCTACGAGCCGGTCGTGCCCGGCGTCGGGGAGCCTGACATGCCGCGGCTCGGCGCCGCGTTCGAGCGGGCAGGCAAGGCCGTCGCCCAAGGCCGCCTCGTCGAGGCGATGCACCACTTCGCCGCCGGCATCTGCACGGACGACGAGGTCGCCGCCCTCGAGCAGACGACCTTCTTCGAGCTCTGGGCCAGCGCAGTCCCAGCCATGCTCAATGACCTCGGGCAGGACAACGCCTACCAGGGCCCACGGTCCACCGACCCCGAGTCCCTGGCGCAGGTCACGGTGCCGGTCCTCATCCTCCGAGGCCGGCAGACCCTGCTCGCCTCCCTGTGGGGCGAGTCGGAACAGCACATCGCCCGGCACGTCCCCCACGTGCACGTCCGCGAGCTGCCCGGTCTCGGCCACTTCGCGCCCGTGGTCGCCCCCGAGGTCGTCGCCGGGGAGCTGATCTCCTTCTACGAGTCGGTCCGCCAGCCGGCCTGACCGTGCGCGCTACCCCTCGCCGATGTCGATGCCCGTGATCGGCGCGCCGGCGCGCTCGTAGGCGAGGAGGACCGCGCCCTTCGGGAAGGCCTGGGGCGGCTGCACGAACCTGAAGGCGGCGGGCACGCCGGAGCCGTCCGGGAACAGGCGCTTGCCCGACCCGAAGGTCAGCGGGTAGACGAAGAGGTTCAGCCGGTCGAGCAGGTCGGCCTCGAGCAGCGACCGCGCAAGGTGGCCGCTGCCGATGACGTGGATGTCCTCGAACCGGTCCTTCACCGCGCCCACCTGCGCCACGTCCGGCAGCGCCGTGGTGCCCTCCCATTCCGGGTCGGTCAGGGAGCGCGAGACGACGAACTTCGGCAGGGCGTTGAATGTCGTCGCGATGGGGTCGCCCTGGGGGCGGGTGGGCCAGTACCCGGCGAAGATGTCGTAGGTCTTGCGTCCGAGCAGCAGGGCATCCATGCGGTTGATGCCCGCGCCGATCGCCTCACCGGACTCCGCATCGAAATACGCCCCCTGCCACCCGCCGAACTCGAAGCCGCCCTCGAGGTCCTCGTTGGGGCCGCCGGGCGCCTGGTACACGCCGTCGAGGGTGATGAACAGGTCGAGGGAGAGGATGCCCATGGTGTGCCCCTTCGCGTGCTCGGAATTGACTCAGCGTGGGCCACGATAGTCACGGGGGCAGGGGAGGTCGAGAGGCGGACGCGGCGGGAATGCTGCGCCGCAGTAGGACAGCTCGACCTGTCCTACTGATCGCAATCCCCGTGCCCTGGCTCCAGGTGCAGCCCCTCCCAAGGAGTGGCGACGAGCCGGAGCGAGGCGCTGTAAGGATGCGACTCGGTGGGGGCCGGCGGCTGCGGGCTGGTGCTGGACGGCGTCAGGATTCTCAGTGCGCCAGCCACGGCCGAGAGGAATCGGTCCATGGTCTCCTCCTTCGGAGCCTCGTCACGGCATGTGGGCCTCTGACGGAGTGAGCTTGGTCTAGTCGCTCGTGGAGCGGTTCAGCGGGCCGGCCGGCTTCTGGGATTCGCTGGCGGCGGCGGCAGCGGCGGCGGCTTCGCGCTCGCGGTACTCGACCCAACGCTGGTGTGCGAGTCGACGGGACATCATCGCTGCTCACCTCCTTCACCTGCGATCTGTGCCTGCTTTTTCTACTCACAACGCTACGTTTGCGCGCTCGGGCCCTCTATCCGGACCGCGCAGCCATCATCCGTTTCGCGCAAGCAGGCCGCCTGCAGCACGCCCGTCCTGAGGCACGTCGAAGGCCCCCGCCTGCACGAGGCGAGGGCCTTCGGCGTCCCCCCGGAACTGTGGGTCGGAGAGGGCTACTCCGCCGTCCCCGACCCGATCACGGCCACGCCCTTGATCTCGATCAGGGCCTCCTCCTGCCACAGCCGCGTGATCCCGATGCCCGCCATCGCCGGGTACTCGCGCCCGGCCATCTCGCGCCAGATCCGCCCGATCTCCCGCCCGTGGGCCATGTAGTCCTCCACGTCGGTGAGGTAGATCGTCACGTCGACGAGGTCCTCGGGCTTCCCGCCGGCCTCCTCGAGCGTGGCCAGGACGTTGGAGAACGCCTGCCGGAACTGCTCGACGATCCCGCCCGGGACGATCTTCATGTCCTTGTCCAGGGCGGTCTGCCCGCCCAGGTACACGGTGTTCCCCACCTTGATCCCGTGCGCGTAGCCCGAGGGCTTCGGCAGCGACGCCGGGTTGATGGTCTCCTTGCGCGTCATGGTCGCCTCCATGGTGTCCTCCTGCTCCCTTGCGGGGTCGTCTCCAGTGTGGGGCTAGTCACGGTCTCGCGGGCCGTGCTACCTTGAGTTTAGTTGACGGTCGTTAGAAAAGCGACATACTGAAATCAAGAACACCAGAGACGCTCAGGAGAGACATGGAACTCGGCACGATCAGGACCGCGGAGGGCACCTCCGCCGCCGTCCGGCGCGACGGCCGGTGGATCCCCCTCGGCGCCCCGGACCTCAGCGCGCTGCTCGCCCGGGCGGACTGGCGCACGACGGCGGAGGCCGCGCTCGCGTCCGCCGCGCCGGGCGCCGGGGTCGCCGCTGGTATTGCCGTGGGCGCCGCCGAGCTGGCCCTCCCGCTGCCGGCCCCCCGCAAGGTGGTCTGCTGCGGGCTCAACTACGCCGACCACATCACCGAGATGGGCCGCGACCTCCCCGAGCACCCCACGCTCTTCGCGAAGTTCGCGGACACGCTCACGGGCCCCGCGGACGAGATCTCGGTGCCGCCCGCCGCCCAGGGCGCGCTCGACTGGGAGGCCGAGCTCGCCGTCGTCGTCGGCGCGGAGCTGCGCGGGGCGAGCGAGGAGGAGGCGCGCGCCGGCATCGCCGGGTACGCGCTCGCGAACGACCTCTCGGTCCGCGACTGGCAGAAGCGCACCCTCCAGTGGTTCCAGGGCAAGGCGTGGGACGCGACGACGCCGCTCGGCCCGGTCCTCGTCACGGCGGAGGCGATCGACCCACAGGACGGCATCGAGATCGTGTGCGAGGTCAACGGGGTCCGCCGCCAGACGGGCTCGACCAAGACGCTCGTCTTCAGCGCCGCCGCCCTCGTCGCGTACATCTCCCAGTTCACCGTGCTTCGCCCCGGCGACGTCGTCTTGACCGGCACGCCCGGCGGCGTCGGCATGGGGATGCAGCCCCCGCTCTACCTCGCGGACGGCGACACGGTCGTCGTCGAGGCCAAGGGCCTGGGCCGCCTCGAAAACACCATCCGCTTCACCCACTGATCAGCAGACACTAGAGATACGGCAAAGGAGCCACCATGCCAGAGCAGACAGCAGAGCAGACCTACGCCACCGAGGGCGACAACTCGATCTACGCCCAGCCCGACGGCCGCGTGATCCCCGTGGTGACCCGTGCCGGGCACGAGGACACCTCGACCATGCAGTCCGGCCAGTGCGTGCGCGTCTCGGGCGTCTCGATCCAGCACACTCCCGCGACGAAGATCTGGTTCGGCCAGGTCTCCAACGAGCCCGGCTACCGCTCCTTCCCGCACCACCACGGCG
This sequence comes from Sinomonas sp. T428B, assembly GCF_056780155.1. NCBI lineage: Bacteria > Bacillati > Actinomycetota > Actinomycetes > Micrococcales > Micrococcaceae > Sinomonas > Sinomonas sp. T428B. The sequence continues at coordinate 225,972 of NZ_JBRAZR010000001.1, forward strand.
AGGCCGAGACCGGCGGCTACGTGCTCCGTGGCCACGGCCGGATCTACTTCGGCGAGGGCTACAAGGACTACGTCGACATGAGCGCCGGCGACTGGGTCTTCGTCCCGCCGTTCATGCCGCACGTCGAGGCGAACATGTCCACCACGGAGGAGCTCGTGTGGCTCACCACCCGCACCCCGGAGAACATCGTGGTGAACCTCGAGGACGTCGACGACTCCGAGCTCGAAGGGTTCCGCCGGGCATGAGCACCGCAGGCACGTCCACGGGTCTCTCCACCGCGCTGCTCGCGGCGCTCGAGCTCTCTCCAGCCGAGCCCGAGCACTTCGACCTCGCCTTCACCGCGACCACCCAGCCCTGCCCGTGGCCCAAGGCCTACGGCGGGGACATGGTGGCCCAGGCCGCGGCGGCCGCGATGCTCTCGGTCGAGGCGGACCGGGGTCTGCACTCGATGCACTCCTACTTCATGCGCCCCGTCGACATCGGCGCCCACGTCCGCTACGAGGTCGAGCTCCTGCGCGATGGCCGCGGCTACTCGACCCGGCAGGTGCGCGGCTACCAGAACGGCAAGCCGGTCTACGCCGCGCTCGCCTCGTTCCAGGTCCCGGAGGACGGCGCCGAGCTCGCCCCCGCGGCCCCCGCCGGGGTCCCGGACCCGGAAACGCTGCCGAGCTCGGCCGAGTACCTCGCCGACGTCGAGCCGGGCACGGCCGAGGCGGGCACGCTCACCGAGGCGTCCAAGGAGTACTGGTCCTCGGGCCGGTCCTTCGACATGCGGCACGTCCCCGGCCCGGTGTACGTGCGGGTCGAGGGGGAGCGGGTGCCGCACCAGGCGGTGTGGCTGCGCTCCTTCGAGGCGCTCGACGGCGTGGGCTCGCCCGACGCCGGCGGCTCACCCCGCGCAGCCACCCCCGGAGCCGCCGCGCTCACCGAGGCCCAGCTGCACACCGCGGCCCTCGCCTACGCGTGCGACTACACGATCATCGAGCCGACCCTCCGCGCCCTCGGGCTCGCGTGGGCCGACCCGGGCCTGACGACCGCGAGCCTCGACCACGCGATGTGGTTCCACCGGCCCGCCCGCGTGGACGGCTGGCTCCTCTACGCGCAGGAGGCCGCCGGCACCCAGTCCGGGCGCGGGCTCGGCCTCGGGCGCTTCTTCGACACGGACGGCCGCCTCGTGGCGACCGTCGCCCAGGAGGCGCTGGTCCGGCCCGGACGCTGACGTCCCCGCCGCCAGGCCTCAGTCCCCAGAGCCCTCCGCACTGCCCGAAAGGTGACCCCCATGGCTCTCTCACCCTCCGCCCACGCGGACACGTTCGCGCGGGACCACCTTCCCCCGGCCGACCAGTGGCCGGCCTTCGAGTTCACGCTCCCCGAGCTGCAGTACCCGGACCGGCTCAACGCGGCGTCGGCCCTTATCGACCGCGCCGTCGAGCGCTTCGGCGCCGACCGCACTGCGCTCCTGACCCCTGACGGCGCTCGCTGGACCTACGGCGAGCTGCAGACCCGGGCCAACCAGGTCGCGCAGGTCCTCACCGAGGACCTCGGGCTCGTCCCGGGCAACCGCGTCCTCCTGCGCTCGCCGAACAACCCCTGGACCGTCGCCGCGTGGCTCGGCGTCCTGAAGGCCGGCGGGGTCGTCGTGACGACGATGCACGCCCTCCGCGCGGCCGAGATCGCCCAGATCCTCGAGCGCACGTCCCCGTCGGTCGCCCTCGTCGACCACCGCTTCGCCGAGGACCTCGAGGCGGCCGTCGCCGCCCGCGGCGACGGGACCGCCGTCGTGCGCCCTGTCGTTGTGCGGTATGGCGGCGAAGCGCGCGACGATCTTACCGCCCGCGCGGCGGCCAAGAGCGGGCGGTTCGACGCCGTCCAGACGGCGGCGGACGACGTCGCCCTCCTGGGCCCCACCTCGGGCAGCACCGGCGTGCCCAAGGTGACCATGCACTTCCACCGCGACATCCTCGCCAACGCCGACACCTTCGCGCGGCACATCCTGCAGCCCACCGCGGGCGACGTGTTCGCGTGCTCCGCCCCGTTCGCGTTCACGTTCGGGCTCGGCTCGCTCCTCGTGTTCCCGCTGCGCTTCGGCGCCACCTCGCTGCTGACCGAGCGCACGACGCCGGTCCAGCTCGCCGAGCTCGTCGCCGAGCACGGCGTCACGGTCCTCGCGACGGCGCCGACCGCCTACCGGGCGATCATCAAGGAGGGCAAGGCGGACCTGCTCAGGGGCGTGACGAAGGCGATCTCCGCCGGCGAGCACCTCCCGCGGGAGACGTGGCAGCACGTCTACGAGGGGACCGGGCTCAAGCTCATCAACGGCATCGGGGCCACGGAGCTCCTGCACGTGTTCATCTCCGCCGCGGGGGACGACATCCGCCCCGGCGCCACAGGCCGCGCGGTCCCCGGCTACCGGGCCACGGTCCTCGACGACGAGGGCAACGAGGTGGCCCCGGGCGAGCTCGGGCGGCTCGCGGTCATCGGCCCGACGGGCTGCCGGTACCTCGCGGACGAGCGCCAGCTCTCCTACGTGGTCAACGGCTGGAACGTCACCGGCGACACCTTCTACCGCGACGCCGAGGGCTACTTCTACTACCAGGCCCGCGCGGACGACATGATCGTCTCCTCCGGCTACAACATCGGCGCCCCCGAGGTCGAGGCCGCCATCGATGAGCACCCCGACGTCATGGAGTCCGGCGTCGTCGGCCGGCCGGATCCCGAGCGCGGCACCGTGGTCTGCGCGTTCGTCGTCCTCCGCGACGGCGTGGAGGGCGACGACGCGAAGCGCCGCGAGATCCAGGACTTCGTCAAGTCCCGCATCGCCCCGTACAAGTACCCGCGCGACGTCCGCTTCGTCGACGCCCTGCCGCGCAACCCGAGCGGCAAGCTCCAGCACTACCGCCTGCGCGAGCAGGCCGCCGCCAACGGCACGCAGGTTTGAGAGGAAGACCAATGAAAATTGCAGTCATCGGCGGCGGCCCCGGCGGCCTCTACTTCTCCGCCCTCATGAAGCAGCTCGACCCCGCCCACGAGGTCACCGTGTGGGAGCGCAACCGCGCAGAGGATACGTTCGGCTTCGGCGTCGTGTTCTCCGACGAGACGCTCGGCGGGATCGGCAACGCGGACGCCGTCGTCGCGGAGTACATGTCTGAGCGGTTCGCCCGCTGGACGGACATCGACATCACCCTCAACGGCGTCCGGCACACCGTGGGCGGCCAGGGCTTTGCGGCCATGAGCCGCAAGGAGCTGCTGACGCTCCTGCAGCGCCGCTGCGTCGAGCTTGGCGTCGACGTGCGCTTCTCCACGATGGCGCCCGACGTCGAGGAGCTCGCCCGGGACTACGACCTGGTCCTCGCGGCCGACGGCGTGAACTCGGCAGTGCGGGCCCGGTTCCCCGAGTCGTTCGGCCCGTCCCTCGACGTGCGCCCGAACAAGTACATGTGGCTCGGGACGGACCTCGTGTTCGAGGCCTTCCAGTTCTTCGTCAAGGACACCCAGTGGGGCACCATGCAGATCCACGGGTACCCGTTCTCGGACGAGGGTTCAACCTTCATCGTCGAGATGCACGAGGACGTGTGGCGCGCCGCCGGGTTCGACGAGACCGAGGGCACCGTCTTCCCGCCCGGCGTCTCCGACGAGAAGGCGATCGCGAAGGTCCGGGAGATCTTCGCCGAGGAGCTTGCTGGCCACGAGGTGCTCGCGAACAACTCGAAGTGGATCAACTTCACCACGGTGCGCAACGCGTCCTGGCGGCACGGCAACGTCGTCCTCCTCGGCGACGCCGCCCACACGGCGCACTTCTCGATCGGCTCCGGCACCAAGCTCGCGATGGAGGACGCGCTCGCGCTCGCGGCCTGCCTCCACGAGCACCCGTCGCTCGAGGCGTCCCTCGAGGCGTACGAGACCGAGCGGCGGCCCGTCGTCGAGTCCACCCAGCGCGCGGCCCAGGCCTCGCTCGAGTGGTTCGAGAACATCGGCATGTACACGTCCCAGGAGCCGACGCAGTTCTGCTTCAACCTCCTGACCCGCTCGCGCCGCATCACGCAGGAGAACCTGCGGCTGCGCGACCCGGAGTTCGCCGCTGGCGTGGACGCATGGTTCGCCCGGTCCCAGGCCGCCGCGGGGAACGGCGACGGCGCCGTCCGCCCGGCGATGTTCCAGCCCTTCCGGATCGGCGGGCTCGAGCTGGCCAACCGCGTCATCGTCTCGCCGATGGACATGTACTCCTCGGTCGACGGCGTCCCGGGGGACTTCCACCTCGCGCACCTCGGCTCGAAGGCGCTCGGCGGTGCCGGGCTGGTCATGACGGAGATGATCTGCGTCTCCGAGGCCGGCCGCATCACGCCCGGCTGCGCGGGCCTCTACACGGACGGGCAGCGGGACGCGTGGGGCCGGATCGTGGACTTCGTCCACACCGCCTCGGCCGCGAAGATCGGCGCCCAGATCGGCCACTCGGGCCGCAAGGGCTCCACCAAGCTCATGTGGGAGGGCATCGACCAGCCGCTCGAGTCGGGCAACTGGCAGACCGTCGCGCCGTCGCCCCTCGCGTACGGGCCCGAGAACCAGGTCCCGGCCGAGCTGAACCGGGCCGGCATGGACGAGATCCGCGACGAGTTCGTCGCCGCCGCCCGCCGCGCCGCCGAGGCCGGCTTCGACCTCCTCGAGGTCCACGCCGCCCACGGCTACCTGCTCTCCTCGTTCCTCTCGCCGGTCTCGAACCGCCGCACCGACGAGTACGGCGGCTCGCTCGAGAACCGCCTGCGCTTCCCGCTCGAGGTGTTCGACGCCGTCCGGGCCGCCTTCCCGGCCGAGCGCCCCGTCACGGTGCGCATCTCCGCCGTCGACTGGCTGCCCGACGGGAACACCGCCGAGGACGGCGTGGAGATCGCGAAGGCGTTCGTGGCGCACGGCGCGGCGGCCGTGGACGTCTCCTCGGGGCAGATCGCCAAGGAGGAGAAGCCCGCGTTCGGCCGCTCCTACCAGACGCCGTTCGCGGACCGCATCCGTCAGGCCCTCGAGGGCACGGGCGCGGCCGTCATCGCCGTCGGGGCGATCTCGAGCTACGACGACGTCAACTCGATCCTCCTCGCCGGGCGCGCGGACCTGTGCGCCCTCGGCCGGACGCACCTGTACGACCCGCAGTGGACCCTCCACGCCGCGGCCGAGCAGGACTACCGCGGCGCGGGCGCCGAGTGGGTGCCGCAGTTCCGCGCCGGCCGCCGCAAGCCGCCGTCGTCCCGCACGGACGCCGTCCGCCCGCGCCTGTCGCTCCTGCGCGAGCCCGACACCGACGAGCTCCCGACCCACCTCCGCTGGACCCCGTCAGCGGACAAGCAGGCGAGGGTGCTGGAAGGGGCAACGGCCTAGCCGCTGAGGGGTCATATCCCTTGGGTTGAGTGGCCATCTCCCACCCGTTGACTGGCCACCTCTCGCCCTCTGAGGGGCCACATCCCGACCGATCCGGGGGTGGCCCCTCTACCCTTGGCCCCGCCCACCCGACACCAACTTCAGGAGGATCCGTGACCGAGGCGAGCGCCGCTGTCGTGCGCGAGGAGCTGACCCGCACCGTCGAGTGGGTCGACACCGACGCCGCGGGGCACCACCACAACTCGTTCGTGCTGCGCAGCGTCGAGGCCGCGGAGGCGCGGCTGTTCCAGCGGCTCGGCGTGCTGACCGACTACTTCGGCGCGGCGCCGCGCGTGCGCCAGGAGGTCGACTACCGGTCCAAGCTGTACTTCGGGCAGGACGCGACGACGGTCCTCGAGCTCGAGTCGCTGGGCACCTCCTCGATGGCGTTCCGCTTCGAGGTGTGGGGCGAGGCGCACGACGGCGGGCCCTCCGGCGGCGTCGAGCGTCGCCTCGCGGCGTCGGGCCGGTTCGTGACGGTGCACGTGCCGCGGGGGAGCGAGGCGTCCGCGCCGTGGCCCGAGGCGATCCGGGCGGCTGTGGAGAGAGCCGGCTCGTCGGGGCACTCGCGGGCGGAGCCAGGGCAATGATCAGCACGTGAAAGGGTGTGGGATGCCGGTGGGCCTTTAGAACGGCGGTGCGTCAGAGCGTGTGGCCCGAGGTGGGGCGGGCTCCGGCGGAGGTGCTTCGCCAGGCCGCGGCCGCAGGTCAGCGGGCCTCGGCCCGAGGATATGATCGCGGTCTATCGGCTCGGCCGAGAGCTCACCGCCGAGGAGGGTCTGCCACACCAGCTCTCCGCTGATGGTGGGCGGGCCGCCCTCGGATGGGAGGCCTCTCTGTTCGGCAGCGGCCTGACGCCGGAGCCGGAAGATCGCGAGGGACTTGAGTGCGTGGTGCTTCGCACACAGCAATGTCAGATTCTCGGCGTTCGTGGTGCCGCCATCCTGCCATTCGATGGTGTGGTCCACCTCGGCGCGTTGGGCTGCGCATGTGCAGGCGGGGACGAGGCATTCGCCGTCGCGGTAGCGGATGAAGCGGAGGAGCCCGGCCGAGGGTCTGTAGGCGGTGCGTCCGAGCTTGACGGGAACGCCCTCGTCGTCGGTGTAGAGCTTCTGCCATCCTGGCGCGGCGGCGGCGAGGAGACGGGCCGTCTCCGCATCGATGACACCGTAGCCCTCCAGATATGCCACGTCGTCGGAGGCTCCCAGGACCACCTCCGGCCGCAGGTGCACAACGACCTCCGGTTTGATCCGGCCAATGAGTTCTTCAAGCGACGGGACGGGCAGGAGCGCCTCGCCGCGCCCGGACCCCTCGTCGCGTGCCGACCCCTCGGCGAGCCCAGGCTGGGCGTCCGGCGCGGGCTGATCGGCGAACGCGAGCTGGACGAGGACGTCGGCCCGTAGCTGGGCCAGAGTGCGGTACTCGCCGTCGCCATCTCGTGCGGCACGTGCGATCGCGTCGATGCGCCCGTAGGCGGCCTTGGCCGTTTCGGCGGGAAGGAGCGCGGCGAGGGTGCACATACCGTCGTCGTCCGGCTGCAGCCACACCCTGCGGTCCTGGCGCGCCGCCGCTCGCCGCTTCACGATCGACTCGGGATGGAGCCGCTCGCGCAGGTCGCGCACGACGGCGCGGAACTCCCCCGGCGTCCGCACTCGGCCCTTCCTGGTCCGCAGCCGCGAGAGAGCCTCGATGCCGAAAGCCTCGGCGACGTCGTCGGGCAACGTCGACGACTGGTCGACGACGACGCGGGCATGGGCCTCTGTCACATCGCCGGAAGCGAGGGCCGTGTGGAGCGCAGGGTGGATGTTGACGAGGGCGCTCGAGAAGTTGACGGTCCGGGCGGCCGCGGCCTCGGACGTCCCCTGGATCGCCGCGATCTCCGCCACGGCAGCGGCGTAGGCGACATTGCCGCCGAGCCTTTCTGGCTGACCGTCCCGGCCCTCGAGGGGCTGATCCGCGACGTGCTGTGTCTGCCTGTCCACGAGCATGGCCCGGAGGCTCGCGCTGAAGGCATCGAAGTCTGCGAGGGCACGCAGCCCGGCCGAGACGCCCTCCGGAGTCTCGAGGGCGCGGACATCGAGGACAAGTGTCCCGGACAGCACATCGGAGTGGCGCGAGGCGAATGACAATTCGGCGAGCGCCCGCTGTCCTTCGACTCCCATCTCGCACCCCCAGCGATGTAGTAGATGTGTTCTAAGACTAATACTTTGAGTCAGTGTGTACCATAGTTTTATTCGAGTACTTCGTGCCTCCGCATACGGCTCCGATTGTTCGCCGGGGTTCCGGGATCCCCTAGGGGAGGGCTAGCCTCGTAGGGTGACCGACGGGCCGGGTGTCCCCGCGCCGGGGGCGGCGTCAGCCAAGCAGGAGAACCAGCAGACGGCGGGGGTGCAGCCGCCGCCGAACGGCATGCGCATCTTCATCGCCGTCCTCGCGAACACGATGATCGCGAACGTCACCACGAGCTTCCTGTGGTTCGCGCTCACGTTCTGGGTGTACCTCGAGACCCTCTCCGTGCTCGCGACCGGCATCATCGGCGGCGCGTATATGCTGCTCGTCGCGGTCTTCTCGATGTACTTCGGCACGATCGTGGACAGGCACCGGAAGCACCGGGTCATGGTGCTCTCGAGCGTGCTCCCGCTCGGGGCGTTCCTCGTGGCCGGCGTCGTCTACCTCCTGCAGCCCGAGTCTGCGCTCGTGGACCTCGGCGGCCCGTGGTTCTGGGTCTTCTCCGGCATCATCCTCTTCGGCTCGGTGGTCGAGCAGCTGCGCAACATCGCGCTCTCCACGACGGTCACGCTCCTCGTGCCCGAGGAGCGGCACGCGAATGCCAACGGCATGGTCGGAACGGTGCAGGGGCTCGCGTTCATCACCACGACCATCTTCAGCGGGCTGTCGGTCGGCCTGCTGGGCATGGGATGGACCCTCGCGATCGCCATCGCGCTCACGTTCGTCACGCTCGTCCACCTCGCGTTCGTGCGCATTCCGGAGGAGAAGCCCGTCGCCGAGGACGGGAAGCCCCCGAGGATCGACGTGCGCGGCAGCCTCGCCGCGATCCGCGTGGTCCCGGGCCTCTTCGCCCTGATCCTGTTCACGACGCTCAACAACCTCATCGGCGGCGTCTACATGGCGCTCATGGACCCGTACGGCCTGACCCTGTTCCCCGTCGAGCTCTGGGGCATCGTCCTGGGCGTCACGTCCACGGGCTTCCTCATCGGCGGCGCGGCGATCGCGAAGTTCGGCCTCGGCGCCAACCCCGTCCGCACGATGCTGCTCGTCGCCGTCGTCATGGGCATCCTCGGCGCGTTCTTCACCGTCCGCGAGTGGTGGTGGCTCTACGCCCTCGGCATCTTCGTCTACATGGCGCTCATCCCGGCCGTGGAGGCCTCGGAGCAGACGGTCATCCAGAAGGTCGTCCCGTTCCAGCGGCAGGGCCGCGTCTTCGGGTTCGCCGCGGCCTTCGAGTCCGCGGCGGCGCCCGTCACCTCGTTCCTCATCGCGCCGATCGCGCAGTTCTGGATCATCCCGTACATGGCGTCCGACGGCGGGCGGCTCGCGTGGGGCTGGCTGCTCGGCGAGGGCGACGCGCGGGGCATCGCCTTGGTCTTCCTGGTCAGCGGGCTCCTGCTCACGGCGCTCGCCCTGCTGGCCTTCACGACCCGGTCCTACCGCCTCCTGTCCGACCACTACCAGGGCTCGAGGGAGTCCGTGCCGATCGCCGAGGCCTGACCCGGCCGGGCGTCACGTGCTCATGCAAGTCTGGCTCCGGCCAGCCGGGGGATCAGCAGCTCCGCCGCCCCGCGCTCGATCGAGCTGCGGGACGCGTCCCCCAGAGGGTAGGCGTCCAGCTGGGCCGTGAAGTACTCCGAGTTGTCCTCCCGGGCGTAGGGCCAGTCGCTGCCGTAGGTGACGTGCCCGGGCTGGGCGAAGGCCAGGAGGCTCGGCATGCTGTGCGGGCTCGCGGTCAGCGCCGTGTCGAAGTAGAAGCGCGCGCACTCCGCCAGGAACCCGGCCCGGTCGATGGCCTCGCCCTCACTGCTCGCGCCGCTCCCAGGGGCCTCCTTGATCGGCGTGAGGCTGGCGATTCGGTGCGAGGCGTACGGCAGCATCCCGCCGCCATGGGCCAGGATGACCTTGAGCCGGGGGTACCGGCGGAGCACGCCGTGGCGGATCAGGTTGAGCGCGGCCCGGGTCGTGTCGAGCAGGAAGTCGGCGACGAACACGGGCACGCCCGGCAGCGGCTCGGCCGGGAGCGCGTTGGGGTGCACGAAGACGACGGCCTCGCGCCGGTCGAGTTCGGCCATGAGCTCCTCGAGGCGGGGGTCGCCCACGTAGACGCCGTCGCAGTTGGCCAGGAGGATGACCCCGTCGCAGTGCAGGTCGTCGAACGCGTACTCCACCTCGCGCAGGGCGCGGTCGACGTCGGGCAGCGGCAGCGCGGCGAACAGGCCGAACCGGTCGGGCTGGTCGCGCACGAGGTCGGCGGCGTACTCGTTGACGTGGCGGGCCATCGCAGCCGCCCGCTCGGCATTGCCGAACCAGAATCCGGGCCGGGCAACGGAGAGGACCGAGGTCTCCACGCCGAGCGTCTCCATCTCCTCGAGCGCGGCCTCCGGGCTCCAGGCAGGCGTCGCCTGGCCGCCGAAGAACGCCTCCTCCTCGAGGTAGCGGCGGTAGGCCGGGGGGACGTAGTGCGCGTGGGTGTCGATCTTGCCGCGGGACATGGCGTTCACTCCTCTCCCGCGGCGCGGGCTGCGCGCGCGGGGCTCGGGCCGGCGTCGACCAGCGGACGGCTCTCCACCGTGAAGGCCGCGAAGAACTGCGCCAGCTCGTGGTGGTGGTCGAGGGGCAGGACGTGCGCCACGTACTGGTCCGGGCGGACGACGACGAGGCACCCCTGCTCGCGGTCCACCCCCCGCAGGTCGAAGATGTCCGGGCCGGCCTTGAGGTCGGGGCAGAAGACCTTCTCGTAGTCGATGAGGCCGAAGCGGCCCTTCCGCGGCAGCAGCAGCGGCGGCAGTCCGGTGACGGACAGCTCGCGGTGCCCCTGCTGGAGCACGGCCCGGACGTCGAACACGCTGTCCAGGTCGGCGCCCCTCTGTGGCAGGCCAGGCACGTTCGGCACGGGAGGCGTGAACCGGCGGACAGGCGACTCCTTCGCGTCGAGGAGGAAGCCGCACAGGCGGCCGAGCCGGGACGACGGGTCGCGGGGGTCGGAACGGTCGCCGAATGCGTAGAGCCGCCACCGCCCGTCGGCCTGGGACACGTGCCCGAGGTGCATCGGCTTGGCGTCGGCGAGCCGGATGACGGGGGCGGAGTGGAAGCGCTCCCCGATGGTGAAGCCCTGGGCGAGGCCCTGATGCGTGGGCTCGCCGCAGATCAGCGACGGCTGGTAGTGCGTCGCCACTCCCGCGGTGAACCGTCCCTGCTCCTCGTAGAGGCGCTGCAGCCCGGGGAGCTCGGCCCCCTCGGCGCCGCCGGCCTCCTTCGCCCGCGCGCTGTGCATCGCGGCCCACTCGTGGTCGAAGTCGATGAGCCGCTGGGCCACCGCCTGGCGCTCCGCGGAGTACGTGTGCAGGAGCTTCGGCGCCGCGCGCCCCTCGAGGACGGCGGCGAGCTTCCAGCCGAGGTTGAAGGCGTCCTGCATCGAGACGTTCATGCCCTGCCCCGCCTTGGGGCTGTGCGTGTGGCAGGCGTCGCCGGCGATGAAGACCCGCGGGGTGCGGGATTCGGCGTCGCCGGCGGGAACGTCGTCGAACCCGTCGGTGAGGCGCTGGCCGATCTCGTAGACCGACCACCACGCGACGTCCCTGACGTCGAGGGTGTGCGGGTGGATGATCCGCCGGGCCGTGTCGATCAGCGTGTCCACCGTGATCCCCCGGCCCGCGACGCGCTCGCCGGGTTCCAGCTCGTCGAGCTCGATGTAGAACCGCACGAGGTAGCCGCCCTCGCGCGGGATGATGACGATGTTCCCCTCGGAGGACTGGATCACCGCCTTGAACCGGATGTCGGGGAAGTCGGTGACGGCCAGGACGTCCATGACGCCCCACGCCTGATTCGCGGAGTCGCCGCGCAGCGTGCGGCCGATCGACTGCCGCACCGTGCTGCGGGCGCCGTCGCAGCCGACGACGAAGCGGGCCCGCACGGAGACGGTCTCCCCGGCGCGCTCCGGGTCGGTCCGCTGGAGGACGACGTCGACGGGGGCCTCGGCGTCGTCGGGGACGACGAGGCTGGTCACCTCGAGGCCATAGTCCGGCGTGAGCCGGCTGGGCGAGCGGTGCATGACGTCGAGCAGGAGGCCATGGATCCTCGCCTGGTTCACGATGAGGTGGGGGAACTCCGACAGCCCGTCGGCGACGTCCTGGATCCGGCCCGTGCGGCCGATGCGGCTCGGATCCGACGCCTCCGGCCGCCAGAAGACCGTCTCGTTGACCCAGTAGGCCTCCTTGAGCAGGCGCTCGCTGAGCCCGAAGGCCTGGAACATCTCCACGGACCGGCATGCGATGCCGTCGGCCTGGCCGAGCTCGAGGGGGCCGAGCCGCCGATCCACGATCCGGGTGGTGATGCCGGGGAACGCCGCGAGCTGCGCGGCGAGGACCAGCCCGGCCGGGCCGCAGCCCACGATCAGGAGGTCCACCTCGTCCGGGAGGCCAGCCGACGCCTCGCGGGCCCGCCGCTCGTCCTCGGGCAGGATCTCCGGGTCCCCGGCCTGAAAACCGTTCAGATGAAACTGCATGGGGGTTCCCCTCCGGCAAACCTCATGACGGCCCCAGCAGGGCCCTGACAGTGGCGGCCGATCGGGATGTCTGTCACGAAGCATCGAGAAGCCGCAAAGAGTCCGTATACGGACTATCATAGGAGGCCGATGCCAGGATTCAAGAGAGGATGGCATCCTGCAGGGTGGGCTAGGGACTGTTCGGGCGGGGGGAGAGAGGGGCGGCGACGTGTCGATGGGGTCTGAAAAGCCCGGGGTGGCGACAGCATCTGTTGCGGCGCTGCCGCTGGAGACGAACCTGGGCCACCTCCTCCGGCGGGCCCAGCAGGTGCACACCTCGCTGTGGGGCGGGGAGTTCAACGGCGACCTGACAGGCCCCCAGTACGCCCTGCTCAGCGCCCTGACGCAGGGAGCGGCCCTCGACCAGGGATCCGCCGGCCGGCTCGCCTCGCTCGACAAGTCGACGGCGGCCGACGTCATCGCGCGCCTGCAGCGCAATGGATGGCTTGACCGGGATCGGGACCCCTCGGACGGCCGGCGGTATCTCCTGTCCCTCACCGCTCCGGCACGGGTCGCCCTCCTGCAGATCACGCCGAGGGTGGCCGAGATCCAGCGTCGGCTGCTCGAGCCGCTCGCGCCCCAGGACCGCCAGTGGTTCACCCAGAACCTCGCCCGCCTGGCCTATGGAGGCGAGGCCCCCGCGATGCCGACCGAGCAGAGCCAGCGGCAGGCCCTCGCCATGCCCGCCGCCCCCGGCCACCTCCTCCGGCGCAGCGAGCAGCTATACGGCCTCCACTGGGCCCGCAGGGTCGGCGCAGCCCTCACCTCGTCCCAGTACGACCTGCTCAGCGCGCTGGCCTGGAACTCCCCGATCGACCAGGGGAGGGCGGGCGAGCTGGCGTCCTTGGACAAGTCGAGCACGGCGGACGTCATGGCCCGGCTGGCTCGCCGCGGCCTGGTCGCGAGCATGCCGGATGAGCGGGACCGCCGGCGCAAGCTCGTGGTCCTCACGGACCAGGCCAAGGCGGTCCTGGACGAGGTGACCCCCGGCGTCGTGCTCGTGCAGCAGGACATCACGGCCCCGTTGCAGGAGCGCCAGGCCGAGCGCCTCGTGGCCCTCCTGCGCGCCGTCGCCTACCGCTGAGGCCTGGCCCAAGGAAGCCCGGTTCCCACCCCCAGACCCTTGCGTGGAGTTCTGACCAGGACTATCGTTCGTATACATACTAAATGCGCTCGGGAGCAAAGTCGCTCGTGGATCCATGTCGTGATGGCGGCCTGCACGCTCCGGCACTCAATCACTGGAGGACAGAGCATTGGTATTTCGCAATCGGAAGGGCTCTGCCGCACTTGCGGGGATGCTGCTCGTGCTGCCCCTCATGGCTGCGTGCGGCGACACGTCAACGGGCGGCGGCACACAGGGAACCCCGGGCGGCGGCGAGGCGGTCAAGATCACTGCGGGCGTGGCAGCCTCCCAGTCCTCGACCGCGCTCCTCCTCGGTGCCAAGCAGGGGTTCTTCAAGGACGAGGGCATCGAGCTGACCATCGACGACTCCGCCACGGGCGCCGGGGGGGTCCCGCAGCTCATCAACGGCCAGCAGCAGGCCGTGCTGGGCGGCATCTCGGGGGCGATCACCGCGGTCGCGGCGAACATCCCGGTCGTCATCGTCTCGGGCTCCGTCAACGACCGTGAGGACCCGGCGGGCACCCAGTATCAGACGATCGTCCCGGCGGACAGCGACATCAGGTCCTTCTCCGACCTCTCCGGCAAGACCATCGCGGTGAACTCGCTGAAGTGCTGCTGGGAGCTGTGGATCCGCGAGGCCATCGAGCGGGACGGCGGGGACCAGAGCAAGGTGAATCTCGTGCAGTTGAGGTTCGCTGACGCGGTCACCGCCCTGCGCGAGGGGAAGGTGGACGCCATCAGCACGGTGCAGCCGTTCGCCACGGCGCTGCGCCAGGAGGGGTTCCGGGACATCGGCGACTCCCCTTCGATCGCCTATGGAAACCCGAACAACGGCAACACCGTCTTCTACATGGCCAAGCAGTTCATCGAGCAGAACCCCGGAATCGTCGAGCGCTGGCGCAAGGCCCTGCAGCGGTCGTCCGACTACGCGAACTCGCACCCGGAGGAGACCCGCGCCCAGATCATCGAGAAGACGGGCGCTGACGCCAAGCTCGTCCAGAGCGCCCCTCTGCCCCAGTACTCCGCAGAGGTCGATCGTGAGGCCGTGAAGAAGGAGAGCGAACTTCTCGTCAAGTACGGGGTGATCAAGGAAGCCCCAAGCCTCGATTCCCTCGTCGCGCCGTGATGAACGCCCTCAACTCCCGGATGGGGGCGGGGCGGGCGGCCTCCGCTCCCCGCGCCCCCGCGGCGCCGCGGGCCGAGAGGAGCAGCGGGGAGGCCGGCCGGCGGTGGCTCGTGCGGGCCCTCCCGTGGATCACGGTCGCCGCCTTCCTCGCCCTCGAGGAGGTCCTGAGCCGGGCCGGGCTGCTCTCGGACGCGCTGCCCCCGTTCTCGGAGATTGTCCGGGCCGGCTGGAACCTCGTGCCGACGCCCGAGTTCGGAGCCAGCCTGAGTACCACCCTCCAGCAGTTCCTCGGGGGCCTGCTCATCGGTGCGGCGATCGGCGTCGCGGCCGGGATGGCCCTGGGCGGCATCCCGGTGCTGTACCGGCTGACGCACTACGTCCTCGACTTCCTGCGCTTCATCCCAGCGGTGGTCTACCTCCCGATCCTCATCCTCGTGCTCGGAGCGAGGCCCCAGGTCTCCTACCTCCTGGCCGCCGTGGGATCGGTCTGGCCGCTGCTGTTCCAGACGTACTACGGGGTCGCCGGCATAGCACCGGTGCTCAAGGACACCGGCCGCGTGTTCGGCCTCAAGCCGCACCAGCGGCTGCTGCACATCGTCCTCCCGGCCGTGTCCCCCTTCGTCGCGACGGGGCTGCGGATCGCTGCGTCGCACGCACTGGTCGTGGTCGTCGCCGTCCAGATCATCACGGCCATCAGGGGTCTCGGCCGCGACATCGCGGTCTACGCGACCAACGGCGTGTATCCCGAGATGTACGCCCTCATCGGCGTGGTCGGCGTGATCGGCGTCCTCATCAACATCGTGCTCGAGCGGATCGAGCGCCGGCAGTTGCACTGGCACAGCGCCTACAGGGAGAAGCAGCTATGAACGCGCGGGCATCCGCGGGCCAGCGGCTCAGCAGGCCGTTGAACGTGGCCACGTCGCTGATCGTCCCCGTGGCGATCGTGGCGGCGTGGTGGTTGGCGTCGGCGGAGAGCGTCTCGCCGTTCTACCCGCCGCTCCAGTCGATCCTCGAGGCCTTCGGCGAGAACTGGCTGTTCGACCGGGTCGCGTCCGACGTGCTCCCGAGCCTGGGACGGATGTTCGCAGGGTTCGCGATCGCCGTCGTCGTCGGCGTCGGGCTGGGGGCGCTCCTCGGCCGGCTGCCGCTGCTCGCCCACGCCCTCAACCCCATCCTGCAGTTCGGGCGCGCCCTCCCCGCCACGGCGCTGGTCCCCGTGAGCATCGTGCTCATGGGGATCGGGGACACCCCCAAGATCGTCCTCATCGCGTTCGTGACCCTCTTCCCGATCCTGCTCAACACGATCGACGGCGTGCGGAACATCGACCCCGTGCTCATGGACGTCTGCCGCACCTACCGGCTCAGCAGGATCCAGCGCGTGCTCCACGTGCAGCTGCCGGCCGCGGCGCCGCAGGTGCTCGCCGGCATGCGGATCGCCCTCAGCGTCGCCTTCGTCATGATGGTGGTCACCGAGCTCGTGGCCGCCACGAGCGGCATCGGCTTCGTGACGCTGCAGGCGCAGCAGAGCTTCCAGGTGCCGCTCATGTGGTCCGGGATGCTGCTGCTCGGCATCCTCGGCGTCTTTGTCAACGGCCTCTTCGTGCTGCTGGAGCGCAGACTCCTCCGGTGGTACACCCAAGATCAGGAGGGCTGACGTGCTCACCGTCGACCACCTCAAGAAGTCCTACAACGTCTCCGGCCGGACGCTGGAGGTGCTCCGCGACATCAGCTTCACCGTCCAGGAGGGAGAGTTCGTCACCGTCGTCGGCCCCTCGGGTGCGGGGAAGACCACCCTGCTCCGCTGCTTGGCGGGCCTCCTGCCCAGCTCCGGTGGATCCGTGGTCCTGACGCGGACGGGGAAGGTCATCGACTCGCCGCCGAAGGAGATCGCCTGCGTCTTCCAGGACTACAGCCGCTCGCTCATGCCGTGGTCAAAGGTGGGCCGCAACGTGGCCCTGCCGCTGAAGAACACGATCCGGGATCGCGAGGAGCGCCAGCGGGTGGTCGACGCGGCCCTGCGCGAGGTCGGCCTCGAGGGGTTCGCGGAGAGCTACCCCTGGCAGCTGTCCGGCGGAATGCAGCAGCGCGTCGCGATCGCCCGCGCCCTGGCCTACCGCCCCGAGTTCCTCATCATGGACGAGCCGTTCGCCTCCGTCGACGCCCAGACGCGCGCCGACCTCGAGGACCTCACCCTGAAGATCCGGCACGACGCAGGGCTCACGGTCATGCTGGTGACCCACGACATCGACGAGGCCGTCTACATGGGCGACCGCGTCATCGTGCTCTCGAGCCCGCCCACCGTCATCCTGGACGTCATCGACGTCGACCTTCCGCGCCCCCGCAGCCAGGCCGACACCAAGGGGCATCCCCGCTTCGGCGAGCTGCGCACCCAGGTGCTGGGACTGATCAACCGAACCACCTCTACTTCGTCGCAAGGAACACCCTCCCCATGAGCACCGAGGCCACCACCCGCTCCCTCCAGGACCTGATCGATACGACGCCGGACCTGGTCGACTACCTCTACAACGACTCCCCCGGAGCCCACAGCCGGATGCGGTCCGACCTGACGCCCGTGCCGCCGGAGTTCACCAACTGGCGCGACGAGCAGCGCTCGTGGCGCGAGGCCGCCGTGCTCTTCGACCAGTCGCATCACATGCCCGAGCTCCTCGTGAAGGGGCCGGACGCGCTCAAGCTGCTCACCGTCGTCGGCGTCAACAGCCTCGCGAACCTTTCCCCCGGCCGGGCCAAGCAGTTCATGGGCTGCAACGCCCGCGGCCAGATGATCGGGGACTGCATCCTCTACGACCTCGGCGACCAGACCTACGAGCTCGTGAGCAGCGCCCCGCTGATCAACTGGGTCGAGTACCAGGCCCAGACGGGCGGCTGGGACGTGGCCCTCGAGCGCGACAACAACACCTCGGACAATCCGAGCGGACGCAGGAACAAGTTCCGCTTCCAGCTCGACGGGCCGAACGCCGCCGAGATCTTCGACGAGGTGGTGGAAGGTGAGGCTCCCGACATCCCGTTCTTCCGCACCGCCCGGGCGCGGATCGCCGGCGTCGACGTCATCGTGCTGCGGCACAGCATGTCCGGGCACAAGGGCGTGGAGATCTCGGGCCCGTACGGGCAGGGCGATCGCGTCCGCGAGGCCATCCTCGAGGCGGGCTCCCGTCATGGCCTGCTCCGGGGCGGGACGAAGGCCTACTACAGCGCGAGCTTCGAGGGCGGCTGGATGGCCTACCCCCTGCCCGCCGTGTACACCGGGGAGGACCTGCGGGCGTACAGGGAGTGGCTCCCGGCGACCTCGTGGGAGGCGAAGTTCCAGCTGGCCGGCAGCTTCCGGCCGCGCAGCATCGAGGACTACTACGTGACGCCGTACGACCTCGGCTACGGGAAGCTCGTGAAGTTCGACCACGACTTCATCGGCCGCGAGGCGCTCGAGGCCGTGGCGCAGCATCCCCCGCGGACCAGGATGACGCTCGTGTGGAACAAGGAGGACGTCCTGCGCATCGTCGGCTCGCTCTTGGAGGCCGGCACACCGTACAAGTACCTCGATCTGCCCATCGCGGACTACGGCAACCTCCAGCACCGCGACGAGGTCTACAGCGCGGACGGGCGGCTCGTGGGGCTGGCCACGAAGACCGGCTACAGCATCAACGAGCGCGAGGTCCTGTCCCTGGCGATGCTCGACGTCGACCACGCCACCGAAGGGGAGGAGGTCGAGATCGTCTGGGGCGAGCCCGACGGAGGCTCCCGCAAGCCGCAGGTGGAACGCCACCGGCAGACCCGTGTACGCGCCACGGTCGCCCCCGCCCCCTACGCCTCGACGCTGAGGAAGCCCGCACCCGAGCGCGAGAAGAGCGTCTCGCCGTGACTCTCGCGCCGCCCCGCGTGGTCATCGTCGGCGGCGGGATCGCCGGCCTGTTCACCGCGAACGCGCTCGTCAACCAGGGGGTTCCGGTCACCGTCCACGAGCAGGCCGGCGCCCTCGGGGAGATCGGCGCGGGGGTGTTCCTCACTCCGAACGGCGTGCGCCAGCTGCAGCGCGTGGGGCTCGGGCCCGACGTCGAGCGCCACGGAGCGCGGGTCGGCGCGGCCTCGCGGTACCACCGCCAGGACGGCACCGAGATCGCGGGCGTGCAGGTGACCGACTCGGCCGGCTGGAACGCCGTGTTCGGCATGCACCGCGCGGACCTCGTGGCGATGCTTGCCGCGCGGCTGCCCGACGGCGTCGTGCACACCGGCCGGCGCTGCACGGGCCTGGCCCAGGACGACGACGGCGCCCGGGTGACGTTCGCCGACGGGAGCGTCGCGGAGGGTGACGTGGTCATCGCCGCCGACGGGATCCACTCCGAGCTGCGGCACCACGTCGTCCCGCCGTCGGAGCCGGTGTTCTCCGGGTCGGTCGCGTACCGTGGCCTGGTTCCGCACGACCTCGTCCCGGACTGGCCCGCCGACGCGTGGCACATGTGGCTCGGCCCGTCACGGCACTTCCTGGC
This sequence comes from Sinomonas sp. T428B, assembly GCF_056780155.1. NCBI lineage: Bacteria > Bacillati > Actinomycetota > Actinomycetes > Micrococcales > Micrococcaceae > Sinomonas > Sinomonas sp. T428B. The sequence continues at coordinate 244,898 of NZ_JBRAZR010000001.1, forward strand.
GTTCCCGGTCCGCGCCGGGACGTTGATCAACTATGTGGGCTTCGTCCCGGCCGACGAGGAGATGAGGGAGTCGTGGTCGGCTCCCGGTGACCCCGACCAGCTGCGCCGGGAGTTCGCCGGCTGGGATCCGCGGATCGGGTACCTGCTGGCCCACGTGAAGACGACGCTGCGCTGGGGGCTCTACGACCGCGAGCCGCTTCCGCGCTGGACCGAGGGGCGGCTGACGCTGCTGGGCGACGCCGCCCACCCGATGCTCCCGCACCTCGGGCAGGGCGCCAACCAGGCGGTCGAGGACGGGATGGCCCTCGCCGCGATCCTCGCGCGCACCGACCGGGACAGCGCTCCCGCGGGGCTGGTTGCGTACGACCGCCTCCGCCGCGAGCGGGTCGCGGAGGTGCAGCGCGGGGCCCGGGAGAACGGCCTCCGCTACGACTCGATGTATGCCGACCTCTCGGTGCGGGACGCCGAGATGGCCGCGCACGCGCAGTACCGCAGGTCGCTCTACGACTACGACGTGCTGGCCGAGGCGGAACGGGTGGCGGCGGCGATCGCGTGAGGGGGCGGACGACGGCGGGTGCCCCGCGCCGTCGTCCGCCCCGCCGGATTACCGCGCCGCGAGCCTCAGTATCCGTAGGAGGCGCGGTCGATCCTGCGGTGGTAGCGCATCCCGGCCATCCCGCCCAGGATCGCGCCGCCGAGGGTGATGAGCGCCGCGACTATCAGGACGATGATGCCGCCCACGGTCAAGGCGCCTTCATCCACGGGGATCCGGGGGAAGCTGTTGAGCGTGGACAGGATGTTGAACTGGCCTCCGGCCATCACGACCAGGAGCGCGGCGACGACCGCGATGACGACCGCCCACAGCCACACGGCAACGCCCTGCTTGGCGCCGTTGAAGCGGGCCATCCGCCCGGCGACATAGCCTCCGCAGTAGTAGGAGACGAAGAGGATCAGCGCGACGGCCACCGCTCCGACGATGCCCACGCCCGGCGCCGCCCGCCCGGCCACCTCCCCGGGGTCGGTCTGGGTGGCGACTCCCAGGCCGGCCCCGGCCGCGGTGAGCAGGGCGGTCAGGAGCACGGACATCCCCGTGGCGGTCAGCCACCCGAAGAAGGCCGCGCCGGGCTTCACGCCTCCGAGGCGCTTCGCCTGCTCGGCGGGCGTCGGCTCGGCGGACCAGCCCGCGTCGTGCTCGTTGTAGGGTTCGCGGTATTCGGAGCTCATCGTCCGGCCTTCCCGTGATGGCTGACTCATCGTGCGGCAGCGGTCGCCGCGCCCGTTCCCCTGACGGACTACTCTGTCTTTGCCCGTGGGAAGGGTTCTCAATCGCTGCTCAGCGGCTCCTTGTGCTCAGTGGCCCTTGAACGCCTCGTGCAGCCACCAGGCGCCGCCGTCCGAGGCGACCTTGGCGTCGAGCACGAGCGGCCGGTCCGGCCTGCCGTTCGGTCCCGAGGCCAGCCAGCGCTCGACGACGTCGAGGTCCGCGAGCGTCCGGACCGTCGCCGCCTCGCAGCCCATGCCGCGGGCGATCGACGCGATGTCCGTCTCCGGGAACGTCACCGTGGACACGTCGGTCCCGGGCTCCTCGGCGGCGAAGTGGTGCACCTCGGCCCCGTACGCGGCGTCGTTGTACACGACGCACACGAGCGGCAGCCTGAGCCGCACGGCGGTCTCGAGCTCGGCGAGGCCCATGAGGAACCCGCCGTCGCCGGCGCCGAGGACCGGGAGGCGGCCCGGCTGGGCCACGGCCGCGCCGATCGCCGTCGCGAGCCCGAGCCCGATCGACTGGAACGCCTGTGTGAAGCAGAAGCCGAACTCGTCCGGGACGTCGAGGTACTGGCTCGGGTAGCCCATGAAGTTGCCCGAGTCCACGGAGACGATCCGCTCCGCGGGCAGCAGCGCGTCGAGCCGCCGCGTGAGCTCCCGTGGGTCGATGCGGTCGAGGCCGTCGGCCCCGGGACCGGAGAGGTCCTCGGTCTCGACGTCCTGCCAGCGCGACGAGGCCGCGATGCGCTCGCGGACCTCCTCGGTCCGGTAGCCGGTCCGCGGCGCGGTGCCGGCGAGCGCCTCGAGCACGGAGGCGGCCGTCGCGCCGGAATCCCCGACGACGCCGAGCGTGACCGGGCGGTGGGCGCCGAGTGCGCCGTGGTCGAGGTCCACCTGCACGACGGCGGCGCCCTCGCCGATGAGGTTCCCGTGCCGCATGGTCCACATGTTCAGGGCGCAGCCGAACGCGACGATGAGGTCCGCGCCGGAGATGAGCTCGGCCGTGGTGGGCGAGGAGAAGCCGCCCGAGATGCCGATGCCGAACGGCTCGCCCGCGAAGAGGCCCTTCGCGACGGCGGAGGTCGCGACGAGCGCGCCCGTGTGCTCGGCGAGGGCGAGGATCTCCTTGCGCGAGCCGCGCCCGCCGCGGCCCGCGACGAACACCGGCCGCTTCGCCTGCGCGAGCAGTTCGGCGAACGCCCGCACGCTCTCCTCGGCCGGGCGGACCGGAGCGGGCGGCGCCACGCGCAGCGGCGAGCGGGCGGACGACGGCGCGTGGCCGGCGTCGTGCGCTGCGCTGTGACCGGCGTCGTGCGCCGGCTGGGCCTGCACGTCGAGCGGGAGGTTGAGGACGACCGTGCGGCGGCCCTCGAGCGCCGTGCGGAAGGCGCGGACCGTGTCCGCGACGGCCGACGCTGCGGAATGCACGCGCTCGGGCACGGCCCCGACCGAGCGGGCGAGCGCGGCCTGGTCCATCGTGAAGTTCGAGTGCACGGCCGCCCCGGCGGTCTCGGCGGCCAGGACGATCATCGGGGTGCGGGACTTCGCCGCCTCGCCGATGCCGGTGGTCGCGTTGGTGAGGCCGCAGCCCTGGTGGACCGAGAGGAGGCCGACCTTGCCGGACATGCGCGCGTAGGCGTCGGCCATCGTGGCGGCGCCGCCCTCGTGCCGGGCGGCCGTGTACGGGACGCCGTTCGCGACGAGCGCGTTCGTCACCGCGAAGTTGCCGGACCCGACGACGCCGAAGCAGTGGCCCGCGCCGAGCTCGGCGAGGGTCTGGGCGACGACGTCGGCGACAGTCAGTGCCGAACCCGCGCTCATGCCGCACCGCCCTCGGTGATCGCGAGGACGCGGGCCGGCGATCCCGTCCCGCCCACGATCGGCAGCGGCGCGACGACGACCAGGGCGCCGGTCGGCGGGAGCTCGCCGAGGTTCTGGAGCGACGTGATGCCGTACTTGTCGTGCCCGAGGAGGAAGTGGTGCATGGGGAACGGCGGCTCCATGCCGCCGGCCGCGCCGGCGTCGATCCCGACCGTCTCGACGCCCACGCCCGAGAGGGGGCTGGACTCGGCGAGCCACTGCGCGCAGCGGGAGGTGAAGCCGGGGGAGTGCGGGCCGTTCTCGTCGGCATTGAGGAAGCGCTCGCGGTCCTGGGCATAGGCGTCCCAGCCCGTGCGGACGAGGAGCCAGCCGTTCGCGGGCAGCGGTCCGTGCTCGGCCTGCCACTTCTCGAGGTGCTCGACGTCGACGAGGAAGTCGGGGTCCTCGGCGACCTGCCCCGAGACGTCCAGGACGCAGGCGGGGCCGACGAGGCGGCGCGGCTCGATCTGGGAGACGTCCTTGCCGTCCCTGCCGGTGGCCCAGTGGACCGGGGCGTCGAGGTGGGTGCCGATGTGCTCGCCCGTGGAGATGTTGTGGTGCTTCCAGAACGGGCCGGGCTCGTTGTAGGCCGAGACCTCCTCGAGGCTGAAGTCCACGAGGTTGGCGAAGGGCTCGGGGAGCCGGAGGGTGGGCGTCTCGGAGGAGAGGCGGTTCGTCAGGTCGACGACGCGGGTGGTCCCTGCGGCGAGGGACTCGATGAGGGATGCCAGTGGCATGGGGACTCCTTCGTCCAGACGAGCGGGCCGGCGCTGTGGGCTGTATCTGTGACGCTCGTCATGAAAGCTCGATACGGCCACGGTAGCAGCGCGCGGGAGCCGCTGCCAAGAGTCTCGCAGGATTCGACCGGCGGCAGAACGTCCCGTGGGGCATCACGGCAGGAATCGGACTGGACACAGCAGCCAGCGGATAGCCGCACGCTCCGGGCCGCCGGGAGCATCGAAGCATCCCCTGAATCCCCGCACCGATCGGGGCCGACCTGGAGGTCATCATGGACACAGCCTTGAAGCCCGCCGTCACCGCCGACGCGCTGCGCCAGGCCATGCGCCACTGGACGACAGGCGTCACCGTCGTCACGGCCCGTCCCGCCGGGCGCCCGGCCATCGGGCTCGTCTGCAACAGCTTCACCTCGGTGTCCCTCGACCCGCCGCTCGTCTCGTGGTGCGTGGACCGAGGCTCCTCGAGCTTCGCGGCGTGGATGGACGCGGGGGCGTTCTCCGTGCACGTCCTGGCCGACGACGGCGCGCACCTGGTCCCGCGGTTCGCCGCCCGCGGCGCGGACAAGTTCGCCGGGCTCCCCACGTCCGAGACCGCGCTCGGCACCCCGGCTGTCGCCGGGGCGGCGGTCCGCTTCGACTGCACCGTCTGGAAGTCGTATGACGGCGGCGACCACGTCATCGTCGTCGGCCGCGTCGAGGAGCTCCACGAGCGGGACGGCGCCCGGCCCCTCGACCTCCGCGCCCTCCGCCGCGCGTGATCGCGCCCGGCACCACCCCACATCGAACCGACCCACGAACGAAGGAGTCCACCATGACACGCAGCATCCTCGACGGCCGCGGCTTCAAGCTCGGCCTGTTCTCCCCGAACTGCTCCGGCGGCCTCGCCGTCACCAAGGTCCCCGACCGGTGGAGCGCGAGCTGGGAGGACAACCTCCGTCTCGCGAAGCTCGCCGACGAGGCCGGGATCGACTTCCTGCTCCCCATCGCCCGGTGGATCGGCTACAAGGGCGAGACCAACTTCCACGGCCACGTCCTCGACCCGATCGTGTGGGCCGCGGGGCTGCTCGCCTCCACCGAGCGGATCAGCGTCTTCTCGACGATCCACACGGCCTTCAACCACCCCCTCGCCGTCGCGAAGGCGATCGCGACCCTCGACCAGATCGGCGGCGGGGGGCGGGCCGGGCTCAACGTCGTGGCCGGCTGGAACCAGCCCGAGTACGAGGCGATGGGCGTCGACATGCCCCAGGCCCACGACGAGCGCTACGCCTACGCGCAGGAGTGGTGGGACGTGATCCGCGACGCCTGGTCGCGCACCGAGATCTTCGACCACGACGGCGAGTACTTCCGCCTCAAGAACGTCGAGTCCGAGCCCAAGCCCCGCGGCGGCCGCGTGCCCGTGCTCAACGCGGGCTCGTCGGCGCAGGGCCGCGCCTTCGCCGCGAAGAACTCGGACTTCGTCTTCACGATCATCCCCGACGTCGAGACGGGGGCCTCCATCGCCTCGGGCCTGCGCGCCCAGGCCCGGGCCGAGCACGGCCGCGGCGTCGGCGTCCTGACGCTCGGCCACGTCGTGTGCCGCCCGACCCGGGCCGAGGCCGAGGAGTTCGTGCGCTACTACGCCGAGGAGAACGCGGACTGGGGCGCCGTGGACTACCTCATGGGCCTGCAGGGCCTGCACGCGCAGTCGTTCACCCCGGAGATGCTCGCGACGATGCGCAGCCGGTTCGCCTCCGGCCACGGCTCGCTGCCGGTCTTCGGCACGCCCGACGACGTCGCTGACGCCATCGCGGGCGTGCACGCTGCGGGCTTCGACGGGATGACCCTCGCGTTCGTCGACTACGCGGGCGAGCTGCCGTACTTCGCGGCCGAGGTCCTCCCGCGGCTCGAGGCTAAGGGCGTCCGCGTCCCGGCCGGCGCTGCACCTGAGACCGCTGTCGCGGCATTGTGACGCCCGTCACGCTCGAGTAGCATGGGGAGACTGACATCCCCGAGGAGGCGCCGTGGCCACTGCGAGCCTGCCGCGCGGGCCGGTCCCGCCAGCCGGCGGGGTGCTCAGCGGCAGGCCGCTGGCCCGGAGCCGATCCCCGAAGGTGATCCGCGAGGCCGTCGACGGCCTGACCCAGGAGCACCACGTCCTGCACCTGCGCGGGACGGGGGACCTGGCCGGGACCGTCGACGGCCTGAGCCTCGGCCCCCTGGGACTCGTGCACGTCGCGTACGGCGCCCCCGTCACCGTGGACAGCCCGCCCTCGGGGCGGCAGGTCGTCGTCGTGCTTCCCCTGGGCCCCATGGGCGTCGAGTCCAACGGGCATCGCTGGACGGCCAGCGAGCCGTTCGCGCTCAGCTCGTGCCATGGCACCACGATGGTCCCCGACCCCAGCCGCGGCGCGCTCGTGGGCTCGGTGCCGGCCGACGCCGTCGAGGCCCACCTCGAGGCGCTCTTGTCGCGGCCGCTCGGGGCCCCGATCGAGCTCTCCTCCGAGCGGCCCCTGCGCCTGGCGGCCCCGGCCATGGTCCAGTCCGCGTGGCTCGAGGCGTGCCGCGTGCTCGGGTCGGGGCCTGAGGCCGACGATGTTACGCGCGGCGCGCTGCTCTCCTCGCTCCTCTCGACGATGGCCGCGGGCCTCGCGCCGCACCTGAGTGCGGCGGTCGGGTCGGGAGCCGGCGGCGGGCTCGCCGAGGGCCGCTCCGCGGGGCTGCCTGACGCGGGTCCCGCCTACGTGCGCGAGGCGCGGCGCGTCATGGAGGCGCGCCTGGGGGAGGACCTGCGCATCGAGGACCTCGCGGCAGCCGTGAGGATCAGCCCACGGCAGCTGCACGCGGCCTTCTCCGACCACGTCGGGATGCCGCCGGCCCAGTACCTGCGCCGGCTCCGGCTCGAGCGCGCGCGGGCGCTCCTGCTCGAGGCGGCGCCCGACGGCGCGACCGTCGCCGCCGTCGCCGCGCGGGTCGGCTTCGGCCATCTCGGCCGCTTCGCCGCCTACTACACCGAGCGGTTCGGCGAGTCGCCGTCGGCCACGCTGCGGCAGGCGGGGGCGCGCTAGGGCGGGAATGCACGGGCGAGCCAGCAGCCCCGGTCGGCGACCCAGCTCCCCGGCTGGGAGACTTGGCTTCCATGACAGTGTTGATTGCAGGCTGCGGTGACCTGGGCACCGAGGCGGGGCTCAGGCTGGCCCGGGAGGGCCACCGGGTCATCGGCTGGCGACGTCACCCAGGGAATCTCCCCCTCGCCATCGAGGGCGTGGCGGCAGATCTGGCGGGCGAGCTCCCAGCCATCCCGGACGACCTCGATACAGTGATCGTTTCCGTGGCCGCGGACGCTTCGACGCCTTCCGCCTATCGGGCGGCCTATGTCGATGGCCTGAGCAACCTCCTCAACGCCCTCGAGCGCGACGGCGTGGTGCCCCATCGCGTTCTCTTCGTTTCCTCCACCGCGGTCTACGGCGACGCGAAGGGAGGTCTCGTGGACGAGTCGACAGAGCCGGCCCCCGAGTCGTTCTCGGGGGAGCTGCTCCTCGAGGCGGAAGGGCTGCTCGCGGCCAGGCTGTCCGGCGCTGGGACGTCCGTCGTCTCTCTGCGGCTGGGCGGCATCTACGGCCCGGGGCGCACGAGGCTCATCCACCAGGTCAGGCACGGCAGCGCCGTCATTCCGGACCAGCCCCGCTACACCAACCGCATCCACCGCAACGACGCCGCCGCGGCCATCGTCCACCTCACGACCATGCCCGCCACACCCGAGGCCGTCTACATCGGGGTGGACCAGGAGCCGGCCGAATTGGGCGACGTTCTGCGGTTCCTTGCCAGCGAACTGGGCTGCAGCGAGCCCCTGAGGGGCCATGTGGACCCGCCGCGTGGCGGGGACAAGCGCTGCTCGAGCGCCAGGCTCCAGGGGCTGGGTTTCGAGTTCGCCTATCCCAGCTACCGGGAAGGCTACAGGGCGGTCCTTGCCGGGATCGGCGCTCGCCACCCGTGATGGCGGCCGGCTTCCCTCACCGGCGCAGCGTCGCCGAGGGGGGCTCCCCGAACATCTCCTGATAGGCCTGGGAGAAGCGCCCCAGATGCCCGAACCCGCACGCGCCCGCCACCGCCGTGACGCTCTGCACGCCGGGGTCGCTGTCCTCGAGCATCCGCCGCGCCCGCAGGAGCCGTGACGTCCGGAGCATGGCCGTCGGCGTCGACCCAGTCTCGGCCGAGACGGCCGCCTGCAGCGTGCGCAGCGGAACGCCCATGGCCTCGGCCAGCTCCGACACCATGACGTCCTCCGCCGCATGGCGCTCGAGCAGCTCGCTGAAGCGCCGGACGAGCCGCGCCGTCGCCGCGTTGGCGGTTCCGGCCTGAGCGGACGGAGCGTCCTTCCCCGGCTCCCACTGGCCGAGCGAGAGGGAGACATTGTTCGGCACGGCGAGCAGCCAGCGCTGCAGCACAGCCTCCTCGAGGAGCTTGAGCGCGTACGGCGCGACCGCCGGGTCGGTGCCGTTGACGGCGTCGTGGAATTCAAAGGCGGCCCGCAGGAGCGCCTGCCCGGCCTGGCTCCGGAGGTCCAGCGAGTGGCCAAGGCGGAGCCCGCCCGTGAGCTCGGCGCCGAACAGGCCCTTCGCCGCCTGCTCCATGGCCGAGAGGGGGGCGTACAGGATCAGCTGGGGCGTCCCGGCCTGCCACTCCATCGAGAAGTCGCGGTCGATCGGCGGCAGGGTCGCGAGCCGCGCGTCGGAGGCGATCCTCTCGTTCCCGCACTCCATGGTCGCCCGGCCCTGGAGCGGCATCTGGACGAGGAAGAACGATTCGAGGGCCTGCGGGCTGATCCGGACGTCCGCGCCGTAGTCGAGCAGATGCACTCCGAGGTTGGCCGTCTTCGCGGACCGCAGCTTGAGGTCCACATGGCCGCCCGCGTCCAGCGGCACGAGGCGGTGGGCGCAGAACAGCTCCTCGATGGTCTGCTGCGCCTCGTCGGCGTCGACGGTGGCGAGCGTGGCCCGCCGGTCGAGCACCTGGTCCGGGCGGGGCAGCCGGAGCGTCGGAGAAAGCATGCTGGCCTCCAAGTGTGGCGCCGCGTGCGCGAATCGGCCTCTTTGCGCGAATCGGACGAGCTCTGCGCGGTTCGGATAGAGGGCCGAACGCCGCGCCCGTAGCGTCGTGACAAGGCAAAGTATGGCACAGATCACAGGCAAGGAAGGCTGAGATGGGAACTCTGGACGGGCGCGTAGCCCTCGTGACAGGCGGCTCGACCCTCGTGGGCCGGGGCGTCGTCGATGCCCTGGCAGCGGAGGGGGCTCGCGTCGTGATCGCGGACATCGACGGGGTGGGCGGCGCCGAGGCCGCGCTCCATCCGTCGGTGGACTTCCGCCTCACGGACATCACGGACGACGGCGCCGTGGAGGCTCTCGTCGTCGGGCTGCGGCGGGACTACGGCCGGCTCGACATCCTCGTGAACCTCGCCTGCTCGTATCTCGACAACGGCGCCGAGTCCGATCGGGCGGACTGGCTGAGCTCGCTCAACGTCAACGTGGTCAGCGCGGTCATGATGGCCCGGGCGGCCCGGGGCCTCCTGGCCGAGTCGGGCCACGGCTCGATCATCAACTTCACCTCGATCTCGAGCTCGGTGGCCCAGACCGGCCGCTGGCTGTACCCGGCCAGCAAGGCGGCGCTCGTCCAGATCACGCGCAGCATGGCGGCCGACTTCGCCGCCGAGGGCATCCGGGTCAACTCCGTGAGCCCCGGCTGGACGTGGTCCAAGGTCATGGAGACCCTCAGCGGGGGCGACGCGGAGCATGTCGACGCCGTCGCGGCCCCGTTCCACCTGCTCGGCCGGGTCGGCCGCCCGAGCGAGGTGGGCGCCGTCGTCGCCTTCCTGGCCTCCGACGCCGCGTCCTTCGTGACCGGGGCGGACTGGGCCGCCGACGGCGGGTACTCCGCCCTCGGCCCCGAGCGCAACGAGCCCGCCATCCCCCTGCTCGCCAAGGACCCGGCGCTGAGCGCGCCGGCCGAGGGCAGGTGAGCCCCGTGAAGTCCCGACGTCTCGCACGCCAGCACTGGGTGGACTACCGCGAGCGCACCTCCGCCACCCCCGCCAGGGGCCCGCACTCGCCCGGCACGCGGGAGGCCGTCATCGTCATCTCGTCCGCCTCAGAGGCCGGTTACGTTGGCACAGGCCCCGGCTGGGCCGACGAGGACGGCTACTCCGCCTTCGGCCCCGAATGCCACTAGACACCGACCAGACTCCAACCCACAGACCACGAGGAATCCCCATGGCACAACGCTCCATCACCATCGTCGGCGCCGGCCAGTCCGGCCTCCAGCTCGGCGTCGGCCTGCTCGAGGCCGGCTACCGGGTGCGCATCGTCTCCAACCGCACGGGGGAGGAGATCGCCGCCGGCCGCGTCTCCTCGAGCCAGTGCATGTTCGGTCAGGCGCTTGCCCACGAGGCGGAGCTCGGCCTGGACCTGTGGCAGGACGCGCCCGCCGTCGAGGGCATCGGCTTCACCGTCGCCCCGCCGGACGCCCCGGGCGTGAAGGCCATCGACTGGGCCCACCGCCTGGACCGCCCGGCCCAGTCGATCGACCAGCGCGTCAAGTTCCCGGCCTTCATGGACGAGTTCGTCCGGCGCGGAGGCGAGCTCGTGTTCGAGGACGCCGGCGTCGACGAGCTCGAGCGCTACGCCGCCGAGAGCGAGCTCGTCCTCGTCGCCGCCGGCAAGGGCGAGATCGCCCGGCTCTTCGAGCGGGACGCACTGCGCAGCCACTACGACGCACCCCAGCGCGCGCTCGCCCTTACCTACGTGCACGGCATGCGCCCGCGGGACGAGTACTCCGCCGTCGCCTTCAACCTCATCCCCGGCGTGGGCGAGTACTTCACCTTCCCCGCCCTCACGGTCTCGGGCCCCTGCGACATCATGGTCTTCGAGGGCCTCCCGGGCGGGCCGATGGACTCGTGGCAGGGCCTCTCGCCCGAGCAGCACCTCGAGCACTCCCTCGGGATCCTCAAGGCCTACCTGCCCTGGGAGGCCGAGCGCTGCACCGACGTGCGCCTGACCGACGACCTCGGCATCCTCCAGGGCCGCTTCGCCCCGACCGTGCGCCGCCCCGTCGTCACCCTCCCCTCGGGCCGGACCGTCCTGGGGATGGCCGACGTCGTCGTGCTCAACGACCCGATCACCGGCCAGGGCTCGAACAACGCCGCCAAGTGCGCCGCGTCCTACCTGAGCTCGATCCTCGCCCACGGCGACCTCCCCTACACCCCGGAGTTCCAGCAGGCCACGTTCGAGCGGTACTGGGGCTACGCCCAGTTCGTCGCGGCCTGGACGAACGCGCTCCTCGCGCCCCCGCCCGAGCACGTCCTCACCCTCCTCGGGGCTGCGGGCGGCTTCCCGGAGATCGCCGGCCGCTTCGTGAACGGCTTCGACTTCCCGCCGGACTTCCACGAGTGGTTCATGGATCCGGACTCGGCGGCGCGGTACCTCGACAGCGTCCAGAGCGCCGTCCCGTCGACGAGCCAGTCGTGAACCCCGGAGACAAGAAGGACAAGCCCATGCGCAGCATCATCATCGTCGGAGCGGGCGAGGCGGGCGCCCAGACCGCCCTCGCGCTCCAGGAGCTCGGCTACGCCGTCACCCTCGTCTCGGACCGCTCGGCCGAGCAGATCCGCAGCGGCTCCATCACCTCGAGCCAGTGCGTCTTCTCCGGCGCCCTCGACGTCCAGCGCCAGGTGCGCCTCGACCCGGCCCAGCGCGCCGCCGTCGGCATCGGGTCCCTCCAGCTGAACGTCTCCGGCGCCAGCCCCATCGCCTGGACCGCGCCCCTGGACCGCCCGGCCCTCTCGATCGACCAGCGCCTCAAGTGCGCGCAGTGGATCGAGGAGTTCGTGGCCCGCGGCGGCGACTTCCGCATCGAGAAGGTCAACGTGCGGATGCTCGAGGACTTCGCGGCGCACAGCGACCTCGTGCTCGTCTGCACGGGCAAGGGCGAGCTCGGGCAGATCTTCGCCCGCGACCGCCGGCGCTCTAGCTTCGACCGCCCGCAGCGCGTCACGGCGGTCACCTACGTGCGGCACCCCGAGTTCGGCGGCAGGGCGGACGACGGCGACGCGAACCTCGCGGGCGAGAGCCCGCAGGGCACCCTGCGCTTCTCCCTCGTCCCCGGCGTCGGCGAGTTCTTCACCTTCCCCGGCCTGACGGTCTCGGGGCCGTGCCAGATGATGGTCTTCGAGGGCGTGCCGGGCGGCCCGATGGACGTCTGGGACACGGTCCAGTCGCCCGAGGAGCACCTCGAGGCCTCGAAGCGGCTCCTCAAGGAGCACTTCCCGCACGAGGCCGAGGCCTTCGCCGACGCCGAGCTGACCGACGAGGGGGCCGTGCTCCGCGGGCGCCTGACGCCCACGGTCCGCGAGGCCGTGGGCATCCTGCCCAACGGTGCGGCGGTGCTGGGACTCGCGGACGCCGTCGTCCTCAACGACCCCCTCACCGGCCAGGGCTCCAACAACGCCACCCTCGCCGCGCACTACGCGGCCGAGTCGATCCGGCGCCGCGGCGACCAGCCCTTCGACGAGGCCTGGATGCGCGAGACGTTCGACGAGTTCTGGCGCGGCTGGGCGCAGTGGTCCACGGGCTGGACCACCTCCCTGCTGCGCCCGCTCCGCGGCTTCCAGCTGGACCTGCTCGCCGCCGCCCAGGAGCACCCGGTGCTCGCCTCGTCCATCGCGAACGGCTTCGACGACCCGCGCACGGTGTTCCCGTGGTGGCACGACGAGGACGAGGCGCGCGGCATGCTCGAGTGGGCCGCGCACCAGGAGCGCAACGGATTCGACGTCCGGGACTTCCGCTCGGCCCTCGGGCAGTTCGCCACGGGCGTCACGGTCGTCACGACCCGCTCGGCCGACGGCTCGCGGGTGGGGATGACGGCGAACTCGTTCACCTCGGTCTCCATGGACCCGCCCCTCGTGCTGTGGTGCCCGAGCAAGCGCGCGCCCAGCCTCGCCGACTTCGAGGCCTCGACGCACTTCGCGATCAACGTCCTCGCCTCGGACCAGCACGTGCTCTCGCGCCAGTTCGCGACCCCTGCGGAGGACAAGTTCGCCGGCGTCCGCTGCGCGGAGGGAGTCTCGGGCGTGCCGCTCATCGAGGGCGCGGTCGCGACGTTCCAGTGCCGCACCGTGGCCCGCCACGACGCCGGCGACCACGTCGTGTACATCGGCCAGGTGGAGGAGTACACGAACCACGGCGGGGAGCCGCTCGTCTTCCACGCCGGAAGCTATCACGCGACCGTGCAGCATCCGGAGTTCGTGCGGTGACTGGCCCGAACGGCTCCACGGTGAGCGACTACGTCGTGATCGGCGGCGGGATCAACGGGATGGTCGCCGCCGCCCGCCTCGCCGGGGCAGGCTTCTCGGTGACCCTCGTCGAGGAGAGGGACCGCCTCGGCGGGTTCATCGACTCCGGCGAGCTGACGGTCCCCGGCTTCGTCCACGACACCTTCTCCTCGTGGCACCCGCTGTTCGTGGCCAGCCCGGCGTTCGCCGAGCTCGGCCCCGAGCTCGCCGAGTGCGGGCTGACGTACCGCAACACGGAGGAGGCAGGGCTCGACGCCGTCACGGCCAGTGTCGACGCGGCGCCCGGCGGCGGCGAGCGGGCCGCCGTCGCCTACCGGGATCCGGAGCGCACGGCGGCCGCGTTCGGGCACCGCGAGGACGCCGCGGCGTACACCCACATGCTCGAGGAGCTCGGCGAGCGCTCGGGCCTCGTGTTCGGCGCACTGGGGACCGAGATGCGGTCGTGGAAGGCGCTCAGGCTCGGCCTCTCGGCGCTCCGTCCTGGCCTGCGGGCCGCGGAGCAGCTCGCGCGGGACAGCCTCATGAGCGGGCGCAACCTTACGCGGCTGCGGTTCCGGGGCTGGGAGGCGGACCAGCTGTGGTCGCCTTGGCTCCTGCACGCCGGGCTCGGGCCCGACCACGCGACCGGCGGGGTCATGCTCCCGCTCATGGCGCTGACGATGCACGGCGTCGGGCTGCCCGTCGTGGAGGGCGGGGCGGGCCGCTTTGTGGAGGCCTTCGCCCGCCTGCTGGCCCGGCGCGGCGTCCGGGTGGAGCTCGGGCTCCCGGTGGAGCGCATTGACGTGCGGGGCGGGCGCGCCGTGGCCGCGGAGACCGCCGTCGGCCGCTTCGAGGCGCGGCGCGGCGTCCTGGCCTCGACGTCCCCGCAGGCGCTGTACAACTCCCTCCTGCCCGAAGCCGCGGTCCCGGGGGCGGTGCGCGGTCAGGCCGAGGCCTACCGGCCGGGGCGGGCGGCGATGCAGATCCACGTGGCCCTCGACGCCCCGCCGGCCTGGACCGATTCCCGCCTGGCCTCGGTGCCGCTCGTGCACCTCTCGGACGGCTCGGGGAGCACCGGCGTCGCGTGCGCGCAGGCCGAGGCGGGCCTGCTGCCCGCCCGGCCGACCGTCGTCATCGGCCAGCAGTGCCTCCTGGACCCCTCCCGCGCACCGGAGGGCAAGGCCACGCTGTGGCTCCAGCTGCAGGAGCTCCCGTTCCGCCCGCTCGGCGACGCGGCGGGGGAGCTGGACGTGAGCGGCGGCTGGACGCCCGAGCTCGCGCGGGGCTTCGCGGAGCGGGTCCTGGCGCGGATTGAGGGCTTCGCCCCAGGGCTGCGCTCGTCCGTCCTGGGCATGAAGGTCATCTCGCCCGCAGACCTCCAGGCCGCGAACCGCAACGCCGTCGACGGCGACCCGTACGGCGGCTCGGCCGAGCTGTTCCAGAACCTCCTCTGGCGGCCGCTCCCCGCCGCGGCGCACCACCGCACGGCGGTGGAGGGGCTGTGGCACATCGGCGCGTCGACGCACCCCGGGCCGGGGCTCGGCGGGGGCTCGGGCTACCTCGTGGCCGAGCAGATCCTGGCGGGCGGACGACGGCGTCCGCGCGCCGGCCGTCGTCCGTCTCCCGCGGCGGAAGCCGGGGCTGCATCCGCGGGCGCCTTCGTCCCGGAATCCGACATGGAGCTGGAGGCCGAGTTGCGGAAATCGTCATAGGGGGTGGCCAGTTAGGCATTCGACGGCGGGGTACCCCCTCTGTGCAGACTCGTTGTAGGCCGCAAGCGTGGCGAGCATCACAAGCCTCAACGAGGAGGAACCATGTCCACTCCCACACCACCCCTGGCACCGGGGGCCGCAAGCCCACGGCGCTTCATCCTGGCCTCGCTGGCCGGCAATGCTCTGGAGTGGTACGACTTCTTCCTCTACGCCACGGCGTCCGCCGTCGTCTTCGGGAGGCTGTTCTTCCCCGAGGGAGCCGACCCGCTCGTCGGCACCCTCGGGGCCTTCGCCGGATTCGCCGTCGGCTTCGCCGCCCGCCCGCTGGGAGGCCTCATCTTCGGCCACGTCGGCGACCGGGTGAGCCGCAAGACCTCGCTCGTATTCACGCTCATGCTCATGGGCGCGAGCACGGCCCTCATGGGGCTCCTTCCCACGTACGCCCAGGTCGGCCTCCTGGCGCCCGCCCTGCTGATCCTCCTGCGCATCGTGCAGGGCATTGCCGCGGGCGGTGAATGGGGCGGCGGTGTGCTGCTCATCAGCGAGAACACCGGGTCTGCCCGGCGTGGGGTGCTCTCGGCGTTCAGCCAGAGCGGCGTGTCGCTGGGCTTCGTGCTCTCCTCGCTCGTGTTCTTCCTCGTGCAGCTGATGCCGGAGCCGGCGTTCCTCGCCTGGGGCTGGCGGATTCCGTTCCTGCTGAGCGTCGCCCTGCTCGGCATCGGGGCGTACATCCGCTTCCGGCTTCCCGACACGCACGTGCACGGCGAGGCAGAGGAGCGCGTCATCCACAAGCTGCCTGCCCTCGCCGCGATCCGCACCTATCCGCGCGAGATCCTCGTGGCGATGGGCCTGCGCGTCGCGGAGAACGGCGGGTCCTACATCTTCCTGTCCTTCTCGATCGTCTACGGCGTCCACGTCGGCGTGGACAAGGGACTGCTGCTGCTCTCCGTCGCGGTGTCCATGATCTTCTCCTTCGGCACGTACCTGCTGTTCGGGCACCTGTCGGACCGGATCGGCCGGCGGCCCGTCTATGCCCTCGGCGCGGCCGGCATGATCGCCATGGCGTTCCCGTTCTTCGCGATGCTCGATGCGAACACGCCGGCCATGGTGGTCCTGGCCTTCATGGTGGCCAACGGGCTGTGCCACGGGGCCATGATCGGGACGCAGCCCGCCTTCTTCCACGAGCTCTTCGCCCCCGAGGTCAGGTACTCGGCGATGTCCATCGCCCACGAGGTGGCCGCGGTGGTGGCCGGCGGGCTGGCGCCCTTCATCGCGACCGCCCTGCTGCTGAACTTCGGCTCCTCGATCCCGGTGTCGATCTACCTCATCGGCCTGGCATCGATCACCCTGATCGCCGTCGCCGCCTCCACGCGGCTCCGCCGACGAGCCTCGACGTCGGAGTCCGCGGCGCTCCCGGTCCGCTAGGGGATGCCTTGACGACCTCGATCATCGGAGCGGGACAGGCTCCCTACACCCGCCACCCGGCCGCCGGGCTCACGGCCCAGCAGGTCCTGGCCCAGGCCCTGGTCGCCGCACTCGACGACGCCGGGCTGTCGCCGGCCGACGTCGACGGGCTCGCCGTCTCGAGCTTCACCCTCGGCCCGGACCACGCCATCGACGTCGCATGGCGGCTCGGCCTCAGGCTGCGGTGGATCATGCAGGATACCAACGGAGGGGCGAGTGCGGGCGGCATGCTGCAGCACGCCGTCCGTGCAATCGACGCCGGAGACGCGAACGTCATCGTGCTGCTCGCGGGGGACGTCATGGACCGTGCCGCCTTCGCCCGGCTCGTGGCGCACTACAACCGCGCCACGGAGGACCACCTCGCACCCCTGCCCATGGCCGGGCCGAACGCCCTATTCGCCATGCTGACCAAGCACCAGATGGGTGAGCTGGGGCTCGAGCGGCGGGACTACGGGCGGATCGCCGTCGCCCAGCGCGAGTGGGCCTCGCTCAATCCCGGGGCCGTCTACCGCTCCGCCCTGACGCTCGAGGACTACCTCGCCGCGCCGATGGTCGCGGATCCCCTCGGCCGGTACGACTGCGTTCCGCCGGTCACCGGGGGTGACGCCGTCGTGCTGGCGGCCGATGCGTCCGGACGGCCCAGGGCCCGCGTCCTCAGCGTCCGCGCCTCCTACAACGCCGACCAGCAGGAGGGGCCGGGGACCACCACAGGGCTGCGGGGCCTCGCGTCCGCGTTCTGGGCCGAGACCGGCGTGGATCCGTCCGACGTCCCGCTGGCCTGCGTCTACGACGACTACCCGGCCATGGTCGTCGCCCAGCTCGCCGACCTCGGCCTCCTGCCCAGAGACTCGGCCCCCGAGTTCATCGAGCGGGAGATCGCCACGCGGCGGCTTGCCGTGAACACCTCGGGCGGCCAGCTTTCGGCCGGCCAGGCCGGCGCTGCGGCCGGCATGCACGGCCTCGTCGAGGCCGCCCGGCAGCTCATGGGCCGCGCCGGAGAGCGGCAGGTCGAGGCGCGCCACGCCGTCGTCAGCGGCTACGGCATGGTCCTGTACCGCTTCGGCGCGTGTGCCACGACGGCCCTCCTGGAGGCGGCGTGAGCGCGCTCATCCAGCGCTGCCAGGGCTGCGGCCGGCAGCTGTTCCCCTTCCGCCTGCTCTGCCCCTCGTGCGGCGCCGACGCCTTCGAGACGGTTCCCGTGGAGACCGCCACGGTCGAGCAGGCCACCCTTCTGGCGGACGGCACGGTCCTCGCGACGGTTGTCCCGCCGGGAGGGCCCGCGCTGATCGCGCGGATCGACCCAGGCGTCGCGGTCGGCGACGTCGTCTCCCTCGGCAATGACGTCCCTGCCTCCCATGCCTCACCTGCGGCCGGGACGGCCTACATCCCCTTGCCCGCCGCACAGCACGCCCTCCAGGAGATCTCGTGAACACCCTGACCGATTCCCCCGTCCGCACGATCCCGGAGATGCTGCTCCGGCGCGCGGAACATCGCCCGTCCGCGCAGCTGTTCTCGTGCGGCAGCACGCGGCGCGACGGGAGGGCGATGGTCGACGCCGTGGCGCGCACCGGAGGGATGCTGCGGAGCGAGGGCGTCCAGCCGGGGGACAAGGTTGCCCTGATGTCCGCGAACCGGACCGAGCTGCTGGACTTCATCCTCGGCTGTGCCTGGATCGGCGCCATCGCCGTCCCCGTCAACACGGCCAGCCGCGGCGAGCAGCTGCGCCACATCCTGACGAACTGCGGGGCGCGGCTGCTCGTGGCAGAAGACGCCCTCGTGGAGCACGTCGCCGCTCTGGGCGCGCTCCCCGACCTGCGGACGGTGTGGCTGCTCGACGGCGGGGAGGTCGACTCGTGGGACGACGTCGTGGCCTCTCCCCTCCCGCCGGTGGGCGACGCCGTGGATCCGGCCCCGGTGGCCCCCGCGGACACGGCGGCCATCCTGTACACCTCCGGGACGACCGGGGTGTCCAAGGGCGTGGAGTGCCCCCAGGCCCAGTTCCACTGGTGGGCCGTGAACATGTCGGACCAGCTGGGGCTCCGGCCCGAGGACGTGCTATTCACGTGCCTGCCGCTCTTCCACACGAACGCGCTCAATGCCTTCATGCAGGCCCTGGAGTCCGGCGGCGAGTACGTGCTCGGAAGGCGCTTCTCGGCGTCGCGCTTCTGGCACGAGGCGGCCGACGCCGGCGCGACAGTCACGTATCTCCTCGGCGCCATGGTCGGCATCCTCGCGAGCCGCGACCCGTCGCCCGACGACCGGCGCCACGGCATACGCCTGGCCCTGTCCCCGTCGACCGCGGCCTCCCAGCTCGAGGCGTTCCGAGAGCGCTTCGGGGTGCTCCTTTTGGACGGCTATGGCTCCACAGAGACGAATTCCGTGATCGGCTCGACTCCCGACCAATGGCGGGCCGGGTCGATGGGGAAGGTGCGCCCGGGCTTCTCTGTGCGCATCGTCGACGAGCGCGGCATGCCGGTCCCGGCGGGCGTCCCCGGGGAGCTCCTGATCCGGAGCGACCAGCCCTATGCCATCGCCAGCGGCTACCACGGGATGCCCGAGGCGACGGCGAAGGCGTGGCAGGACCTCTGGTTCCACAGCGGGGACCGGGTCGTCATGGACGAGGACGGCTGGGTGCGCTTCGTGGACCGGATCAAGGACGTTATCCGGCGGCGCGGCGAGAACATCTCCTCGAGCGAGGTCGAGCAGGTGCTCCGCGAGCATCCCGCGGTGGTCGATGCGGCGGTCTATCCGGTGGACTCCGAACTCGGTGAGGACGAGGTCATGGCCGCCCTGGTGATCAAGGACGCCGTGGACTTCGCCGAGATGACCGAGTTCTGCCGGCCCCGGCTCGCGTCCTTCGCCATCCCGCGCTTCTTCCGGGTGGTCGACGAGCTGCCGAAGACCGAGAACGGCAAGGTCCGCAAGCCCGTGCTCAAGGCCGAGGGCCGGGAGCGCGCGGAGTGGGACCGGGAGCGCCCAACCCCCCGGGTGCCGGCCCTCAGGGCCGGCTGACCAGCGGCTCCGTAGGATGGCCCTGTGGATCTGCGGGCCTTGCTGGGAACCCATCTGAAGCTGCGACATCTCGTGCTCGTGCTGGCCATCGCCGAGCACAGGAGCCTGGCCCGCGCGGGCGAGGAGCTCTACCTGACCCAGCCGGCCATGAGCCGGGCCCTCCGCGAGGCGGAGGTGGCGGTCGGCGCCGTCCTCTTCGACCGCACCCGGCATGGCATGGTCCCCACCGCCGCCGGTGCGGCGTGTCTCGAGCACGCCCGCGCGATCGTCGGGCAGCTCGAGACGCTGGGGCGGCGGGTCGCCGAGCTGGGTGACCCCCAGACGGGAGCCGTGAGCATCGGAGCGCACGTCACGGGCGCAAACCTCCTGGTCCCGCGGGCGGTGGCGCGACTCGTGGCCGAGCGTCCGAAGATCGAGGTGCGGATCCGTGAGGCTCCCCCCGAGACGCTCATCCACGAGCTCAACGCCGGTGACCTCGACCTTCTCGTCGGGCGCGTCACTGATCATCCGAGCACCGCGGGGCTCAACCTGGTGCCGCTGTATCGCGAACCGTTCAGGGTGGTCGCTTCGCGCGGCCACCCGGTGCTCGAGGTGGAGGACCCCGGCCTGGCCGACCTCGCCTCCTTCGCCTGGGCAGTTCCGGTGGCGGGGACCCCGCTGCGAGACGCCTTCGTGCGGGACTTCAGGGCCCAGGGGCTCGCGGAGCCCGCGCGCCAGGTGGAGTGCGGAACCCCGGCTCCCCTCCGGACCCTCGTCGTCGAGGCGGGATTCCTGGCCCTGATGCCCGAGTCCATGGCGGTCGCGGACTCGGACCTCGTGATGCTCCCGCTGCACTTGGGCGGGATGTCGGAGAACGTGGGATTCATGGTCAGCCCGGACCGACCCCTGACCGCGACCGCTCGCCTGCTGATCGAGTGCCTCCGCGTGGAGGCCGACCTGATCACCGGAGGGGCCTCGTAGCATTCGAACACGATCTGTTGATTCGTTGACGGTCGTCACAGCAGCGTCTATCGTGTGTTGGTGACGGAAGTCACAAGTACGCGCTCGAATCAGGAGGCTCCTATGGCCGCTGCGCCGTCAACCGCCGCCCTCGGCACCCGGGCAACCGCCTGGCCCGTCCCGAAGGCCACCACCAACCGCGTCCTGTTCTGCTGCTGGCTCGCCATCCTCGCCGAGGGCTACGACGTCGGCGTGCTCGGGGCCGTCCTGCCCTCCCTCGCCGAGTACGGCGACTGGAGCCTCACGCCGCTCCAGCTCGGCGGGCTCGGTTCCTACGCGCTCGTCGGCATGCTCATCGGCGCCATGTGCATTGGCACGCTGTCCGACCTCTTTGGGCGCCGCCGCATGCTCGCCGTCTCGATGATCATCTTCACGCTCACCCAGCTCGGCGCCGCGCTCGCGCCGACGCCCGAGGTATTCGGCCTGTTCCGCCTCCTCGGCGGCCTCGGCATGGGCGGCATCATCCCCGTCGCCGCCGCGCTCACGATCGAGTACTCCGCCCCGGCGAAACGCTCCTTCAACTACGGCCTCATGTACTCGGGGTACTCCCTGGGCATCGTCGTCTCGGCCCTGTGCGCGCTTGCGTTCCTGCCCACCCTCGGGTGGCGCTGGGTGATCGGCTTCGGCGCCGTGCCGATCGTCATCCTGCCGCTCATCATGGCCCTCGTGCCCGAGTCGCTCGAGTACCTCGTGTCCAAGGGGCGCAAGGAGAAGGCGCAGGCGCTCGCCGGCAGGCTCGGGATCGCCCCGTTCGTGGCCGAGGACTGGGCACCGGCCCCGGACGCGGGCAAGGCCGCCGGCGCGACCTGGAAGAGCGTGCTGACCACGATGTTCTCGCGCCGCTACGGCGTCGCGACCGTGTGCTTCTGGATCTCGCTCTTCTGCGGCCTGCTCCTCGTGTACGGCCTCAACACGTGGCTCCCGGCCATCATGAAGAAGGCCGGCTACGACCTCGGCTCCTCGCTGACGTTCCTGCTCGTCTTCTCGCTCGCCTCGGCGATCGGCGGCCTCGTGATCGGCCGGATCGCGGACCGCTACGGCAAGAAGCTCGTGCTCGTCCTCTTCTACGCGCTCGGCGCGGTGGGCATCCTGCTGCTCATGTTCCCAGGCAGCCTGTTCGTGAACTACCTCTTCGTCGCCGTCGCGGGTGTCGGGTCGATCTCGACCTCCCTCGTGCTGACCGGCTGGGTCGCGGACTACTACCCCGCCCACAGCCGCGGGACGGCCACCGGGTGGGCGCTCTCCTTCGCCCGCATCGGCGCGATCGCCGGGCCGATGATCGGCGGCGTCATCGCGGCCGCGCAGCTGCCGTTCCAGTGGAACTTCATCATCTTCGCGGCCATCGGCCTCGTCGCGGCTGCCGCGGTGTCGCTCATCCCGAAGAAGGCCTGAGCGGCGCGGCGCACGACGGCGGGTGGCCCACCGCCGTCGTGCGCCGCACCCCTTGCGCTGCCGGCCGTGTCAACGGCCGGCAGCGCTCGTGTGTGCCCGGTTAGGCCTCGGCAGCGGCGGGGCTGCCCTCGGACCTCTTCTGCCACGGCCACCGCCCCGTGATCTCGAGCTCGAGGGAGAAGCTGAGGAAGGTCCGGATCAGCACGATGAGGCCGAGCACGATGACCGAGTCGAAGGACGGGACCACCGCGACGGTGCGGACGATGTCGGCCCCGACGAGCAGCTCGAGGCCCAGCAGGATCGAGCGGCCGAGCTGCCGCCTGAATTGCGGGTAAGTCTCCGGGTCTCGGTCGCGCACGTACCGGACCGCGGCCGCCGCGGCACTGATCACCGCCCCGACGACTATGACGGCGACCCCCGCCGCATCGAGGAACTGGGCCGCGATCTCGATCAGGGGCTTGAACTCCACGTGTCCCGCCTTCCGCCTGCTGCCGTTCGCCGGCCTGCTGTCCCCAAGGCAAGCACGGCTGCCTCACGTTCGGGATGGGGCGCGGCAGGATGATGCGCTCATTTCCCTTGACCTTGACGCTGCGTCAACTTCTACGCTCGAAGAGCACACGGAACGACAAGGAGGACGCGGTGGACTGGAGCATCCAGGACGTCGCCCGGCTGGCGGGCACGACGAGCCGCGCGCTGCGGCACTACGGCAGCATCGGGCTGCTCGAGCCGAGCCGGGTCGGCAGCAACGGATACCGCTACTACGACGGGGCCGCGCTCGTGCGGCTCCAGCGCATCCTCCTGCTGCGCCAGCTGGGCCTGGGCCTTGACGAGATTGCCAAGGCGCTCGCGGACGACGGCGACCCCGCCGCCGCGCTGCGCCGTCACCTCGCGCGGCTGGGGGCCGAGCGGGACCGGCTCGCGCGGCAGGCTCGGGCCGTGGAGCGCACCATCGCAGCACTCGAGACGGGAGGGCCACTCATGGCCGAGGACATGTTCGACGGATTCGACCACACCCAGTACAAGGACGAGGTCGAGGAGCGCTGGGGCAGGCAGGCCTACGCGGACTCCGACGCGTGGTGGCGCGGCCTCAGCGACGAGGAGCGCCACGACTGGAAGGCTCTCTCGCAGCGGCTCGGCGAGGACTGGATCGCCGCGGCGGGGGCGGGGGAGGCGCCCGACGGCGAGGCCGCCCAGGCGCTCGCGGCCCGCCACGTGCGCTGGCTCGGCGGCATTCCGGGCACGCCCGGCTACCCCGAGGGCCCCTCGAAGGAGTACGTCCTGGGCCTGTCCGAGATATACGTCGCGGACCCGCGCTTCGCCAGGAACTACGGCGGCGAGACGGGCGCGGCCTTCGTCAGGGATGCCCTGCGGATCTACGCGGAGCGGGAGCTCTGAGCGCCCGGCGGGTCTACGCTGGAGATGCTTGAGAAGCGTGCACACGACGGCGGGTCCCGACCCGCCGTCGTCCGTTACCCCCCACACACAATGCGGGGTCACCTCCCAACGTTGCGGGGTCACCTCTCAACGTTGCGGGGTCACGTCTCAACGTTGTGGAGCCATTGTCCTGACGATGACCTCGCATCGCAGGGAGGTGACCCCGCATCGCAGGGAGGTGACCTCGCATCGCAGGGAGGTGACCTCGCATCGCAGGGAGGTGACCCCGCATCGCAGGGAGGTGACCCCGCATCGCAGGGAGGTGACCCCGCAACGGGGGCCGGCGGGCTACCTGTTCCGGCCCCTCGCCGCCACGCGCCAGCGGTCCACGACGGCGCCGTCGCTCACGACCGCGACCTCGTCGACCAGGTTGACGGCCACGCACACGTGGTTCGGGATGACCCGGACGCGCTCGCCGAGCGCGGGCAGGTCGGCGCCGTCGGGGAAGACGATCGTCGCGTGGTGTTCGGACAGGGCCGAGATTCGGGCCTCGGGGTGGTCCGCGAGGCGCCCGAATCCTGTGGCCCAGGCCGGGCGGTCGCCGCCGATCACCTTGCTGCCCGCGTCCACGACGACGCGCCGGGGGATGTCGCCCTCACCCTCGTGCCGGCTCACCACGGTCGCGGCGATGGTCAGCGCGATGTCCTCGGGCTCGCAGCGGCCGAGCTCGAGCTGCTGCGCGTCGCCGAAGACGTAGACGCCCGGGCGCACCTCGGTCGTCGCGCCGGCCTCGGTCAGCAGCGCGCTCGGCGTGGACCCGCCGCTCACGCGGGTCACCTCGAAGCCCGCGCCCGCGAGGGCCGCGGCGGCCTCGGCGAGGGCGCGCTGTTCCTGGCCCGCGGCCTCGACCGGCATCCCCGGCGCATACGAGTGCCCCGGGAATGTGAAGACCCCCGCCACGCCGAGCCCCGCCCCGGCCGCCGCACGCGCGACCTCAACCGTCTGCACAGGGAGGACGCCGCTGCGGTGATGGCCGCTGTCGACCTCGACGAGCACCTCGATCCGCCCCGCCGCCTCCCCGAGTGCCGCGCCCATCGCCGCGGCGGCCTCGACTGAGTCGGTACCCACTGCGACCCGAGCCCGCTCGCTCAGCGCGCGCAGCCGCTCCGCCTGCCGCGGCCCGACCCACAGGGGATACGCGATGAACAGGTCCGTGACCCCGTGATCGGCGAACACCTCCCCCTCGCCGATCGTCGCGACCGTGAGCCCCACGGCCCCGGTCCCGAGCTGCAGCGCCGCGATCTCGGGGATCTTGTGGGTCTTCGCGTGCGGGCGCAGCGCGAGGCCCTTCGCCCGCACGGCCTCGGCCATCCGCTCGACGTTCCGCTGCAGGACGTCCCTGTCCACCATGATCTCGGGCGTGTCGATCTCGTCGGGGATGGTGTACATAGGGCACTCCTCGTCAGGTCCGGGTAGAACCTCCAGCCTAGGCGGAGCGCACGACGGCGGGTGCGCGCCCGCCGTCGTGCGCTCACCGCTGTGGGCTCACCTTTCTGGCGACTCGGCGATGTCCTCCATCGAGGCCTCGACGCGCTCGCCCGCGGCGTCCTCGGCTGCCCTGTCCTCACCTTCGGTGGCGGCCGTGTCGAGCGGGTGCGCGAGCTCGTCCGAGGGCATGCGCGCGGCGAGGATCGCGACGAGCGCCATGATCGGGCAGACCCCGCCGGCCACGACGAAGATGAGCCACAGCGGCAGGACCTCCGCGAGCGGGCCGGCGAGGGCCATCGAGACCGGCATGAGCGCGAGCGAGACGAAGAAGTCCAGGCTCGAGACCCGCCCGAGCAGGTGCGGCGGCACGCGCCGCTGCAGGAGCGTGCCCCAGATGACCATGCCGTACGAGCCCGTCGCGCCGAAGGCGACCATCGCGAGCGCGAGCTGCCAGAACGAGTCCATGACGCCCACGAACACGAGCGGGATGGCCCCGAGCCCCCACACGGCGACCATGATCGTCAGGTAGCGCCGGGGCAGCCGGAACGAGGCGGTGGCCAGCGAGGTGAGCGCGCCGGAGACGCCCATCACCGCGAGCGCGAAGCCGAACATCGCCGAGTCGCCCCCCAGCTGGTCGCGCACGACGAAGGGCAGGAGCACCTCGATCGGGCCGATCATGAACAGCACCGAGATGCACGCCCACAGGAGCGTCCACAGGAGCCACGGGGTCTTGACGGTGTACGCGACCCCCTCCCGCAGCTCATGCAGGACGGAGGGGCGCGGCCCGGCGCCCGGATCCACCGGCTCCTGGGGCTGGCGGCGCAGGAGGTTGAGGGCAGCGAACGCGACGACGTGGCACGCCGCGACGCCGGTGACGGCGTTGGGCGGCGAGAGCGCGGCGACAATGAGCCCCGCCGCGGCCGGCCCCGCGGCCTGCTGCAGGAGCGGGCGCATCGTGCCCTCCATGCCGTTCGCGGCGAGGAGGTCCTCGGGCGGGAGGATGCGCGGCAGGATCGCCGAGTAGGCGGGGAAGAAGAACGCCGCGCCGACGCCGAGCGCGAAGGCCGCGACGGCCACGTGCCAGAGCTCGAGCCAGCCGAGCGCGGCGAGGACGGCGACGGTGCCGACGGACACGAGGTTCACGGCCTCGACGGCGATGATGAGCCGCCGCTGCGGGATCCTGTCCGCCGCGACCCCGCCCGCGAGCACGAACGCCGTGAGCCCCGCGCTCATCGCGGCCGCGACGAGGGACAGCTCGAGCGGGCCGCCGCCGAGCGCGAGCACCTGGTAGACCATCGCGACGGCCCACATGCCCGAGCCGAAGATGCTCACGGCCAGGGCGGCGATGAGGACGCGGTACTCCCGGTGGGTGAAGGGGCGGAGAGCGCGAGGTGCGGCCACCGGTCAAGTCTAGGACCGGCGTCGTGCGACCCGCCCGGGCTGGCGGACGCAGCGGACACTCCCTGTCCGCAGCCGTCCAGCGGCTAGAGTCGTCGTCAGCACCGAGATAGGGGAGGCCCATGGCGCACGTGCTCGTGCTTCAGCACAACGGCTTCGAGGGGCCGGAGCGGATCGAGTGGGCGCTGCGCGCCGAGGGCCTCGAATGCGAGGTCCGCGACGACCCGCGCTCGGCCGAACCGCTGCCTGACCCGCGGGAGCTCGCCGCCGTCGTCCTCATGGGCGGCGGGATGGGCGCCCTCGACCACGACGAGTACCCGCGGCTCGCCGCGGAGGCGCAGCTCGTGCGGGGCGCGGTCGACGCCGGCGTGCCGGTCCTCGGCGTCTGCCTCGGCCACCAGATCATCGCCACCGCGCTCGGGGCGGCCCTGCACCCGGGGGCGGCGCGGGAGGTCGGCGTCGCGCCCGTGCACTTCGTCGAGCCGGACCCGTGGCTCGGCGGAGTCGTCGGCGAGCGGGACGTGCTGCACTGGCACGGGGACAACGTCGACCTGCCCGAGGGCGCGACGCTCCTGGCCTCGACCGACGCCTGCCCCGTCCAGGCCTTCCGCATCGGCTCCGCCGTGGGCGTCCAGTTCCACCTCGAGCTGCACGTGGCGGCCCTCGAGGACTGGCTCGCCGAGCCGGAGATGCTCGCCGACCTGCGCGGTGAGGACCCCGAGAGGATCCTCAAGGCGTTCCGCGAGGCCGAGCCCGAGATCGAGGAGTTCGCCGGGCCGGGGTTCGTGCGGTTCGCCGCGGCCGCCGCCCAGCGCGCCCGGCGGCTCGAGGAGGACTGACCGGTTCCTGACGAGTGTCGGACGCCGTGCGTAGGCTGGGGCCCATGCGGATCAAGATGTGCTCCCTCCACGTGACCGACCCTGCCGCCGCGCACGCCTTCTACACGGGCACGCTCGGCTTCGACACGCTACTGGCCATGCCTGAGCACAGTCTCTTCATCGTGACGTCGCCGGACTCCGGGGGCGTCGGGCTGCTGCTCGAGCCGAGCGACAACCCGATCGGGGAGGCCTACCGGAAGGGCGTGTACGACGCCGGCCTCCCGGCCATCGTGCTCGGCTCGCCGGACGTGCGGGCGGACTATGAGCGGCTCACGGCCGCCGGGGTCGCCTTCCGCGGGGAGCCCGCCGAGGACCCTTCGGGGCTCTCGGCCGTGTTCGACGACGGCCACGGCAACCTGGTCCAGATCCACCAGGACTGAGGGCACTCATCAGGACTGACCCCTCACGGCAGGGGACATGACCCCTCAACCGAGCCTACCGGTTGAGGGGTCATGTCCCGTCCGTTGCGGGGTCACCTATCAGCGTTGCTGGGTCACGTCCCTGCGTTGCTGGGTCAGTTCCTACCGCCGCGTCGTCGCGAGCCTGAGCCTCCAGGCCCTCGGCGCCGCCGCGACGAGCAGGCCCGCGATCGCGACCGCCGTGCTGAGCGCGAGTCCCGGGCGGAAGACGGCGAGCATCGCCGCCGCGTCCACGGCCCCCGCCGAGCCCCCAGCCTCCGCGCCGTGCCCGCCCGCGGCGACGATCGCCGTCGTCACCGCGAGCACGAGCGCCGCGCCGACCTGAGTGCTCGTCTGGATGAGCCCGGCCGCGAGGCCCTGCTCCGAGTCATGGATGCCAGCCGTCGCCTGGACGTTGATCGACGGGAACCCGAGGGCGAACCCGACGCCGAGCAGCAGCACCGAGGGCAGGATGTCCACGACGTAGTTCGGCGACGTGTCGACCTGGAGGAACCACAGGTACCCGGCGGACAGCGACACGAGGCCCGCGATGATGAGCCGCGTCGCGCCGAACCGGTCGATGAGCCGGCCCGCGAACGGAGCCGATCCGGCCACCATGAGCCCGGCGGGCAGGAGCGCGAGGGCCATCGCGAGCGGCGCCCAGCCGAGGACCGACTGCAGGTACAGCGTCACGATGAACTGGAAGCTGAGATACGAGCCGAAGAGCGCGACGGCGGCGATGTTCGCACGCGCGACCCAGCCCTCGCGAAGGATCCCGAACCGGATGAGCGGGTGCCGCACGCGCGATTCAATCACTGCGAACGCCGCGAGCACGGCCGCGGAGAGCGCGAAGCCGCCGATCGTCTGCGGGGACGACCACCCGGCGTCGGGCGCCGAGACGACCGTGAAGACGAGCCCGAGCATGCCGAGCGCGAGGGTGACGGCGCCCCAGACGTCGTGCCCGCCGTCGGCCGCGGGCTTGTCCCGCGGGATGTAGCGCAGGCCGAGGATGATCGCCGCGACCGCGATCGGCACGGAGAAGAGGAACGTCCAGCGCCAGGAGAGCGCCGTCATGAGCCCGCCGACGACGAGGCCGAGCGAGAAGCCAGAGGCGCCGAAGGTCGTGTAGATCGAGATGGCGCGGTTGCGCTCGCGGCCCTCGGCGAAGGTCGTGGTGATGATCGAGAAGCCGGTCGGCGCGGTGAACGCGGCGGCGAGGCCCTTGACGAAGCGCGTCGCGATGAGCAGCGCCGGGTCGCTCACGAGCCCGCCGAGGAGGGAGGCCGCAGCGAACACGGTAAGCGCGATGAGGAAGATCCGGCGGCGCCCGAGAAGGTCCGCGAGCCGGCCGCCGAGCATGAGCAGCGAGCCGTAGCCGAGCACGTACCCGGACACGATCCACTGCAGCGCGCCCGTGCTGAGGCCGAGCTCGTGGCCGATCGAGGGCAGGGCCACGCCGACCATCGAGACGTCGAGCCCGTCGAGGGCGAGGACCACGCAGAGCGTGGTCAGGAGGAGCCACTGGGAGCGGGTCCAGCGCACGACGGCGCCGGGCTGGGTTGCGCTCGCGGCGGTGAGAGGGGTCGGTGGTGCAGTCAGGGACGAGAGATCCTGTGCCATGCCGAGGACATTACATGACGCATCATTGAATGACAAGGAAAACAATGACGTGGAAAAATATTCCACGAGCGACTAGAATGGGCGCATGTCCACGGAGGCCAGACCCGAGATCGTCGACCAGTGGCGCGCCCTCCAGTGCGCGTACCTCAAGACCTCGAACGCGCTCGAGCGCGAGCTCTCGGCCAAGCACGGGATCGGCCTCAACGAGTTCGAGACCCTCGACCTGCTCTCCGAGCACACCGGCGAGGGCTGCCGGATGAAGGACCTCACCGCCGTCTCGCCCATGACGCAGAGCGCGCTGTCCAAGATCGTCGACCGGCTCGAGAAGGCCGGCTACGTCACGCGCGCGGCGTGCGCCGAGGATCGGCGCTCGCTCTTCGTGGGGCTCACCGAGACCGGCCACGCCCTGCACGAGAAGGCGGCCGCGCTGCACCGCGAGCTCCTCGAGGCGAACCTGCCCGCCTGACCCGATGCGGGGTCACCTCCCAGCGTTGCGGGACAGGCTTGCCTTCGCACCCCACCAGACGCCGCCCACCACCACGAGGCCGCCGAGGAGGAGGCTCGGGGTCAGCGGCTCACCGTCCAGCCAGGCCGACGTCAGGACGGCCGGGATCGGCACGAAGAGGAACGAGTCGGCCGTGGCCGTGGCAGACCACTCCTGAAGGACATAGAGGAACAGCCCGAAGACCACGGCCGTGCCCAGCAGCACCAGATAGGCCAGCGCTCCCCAGGTCGACGGCGCCTGGGGAACGGCCCAGCGCTCTCCGGCCGCCCACGAGACCACCAACAGCACCGCGGAGCCGGCCGCCATACCCACAGCGCTCATGGTGGCGATGGGCATCGGCGGGAAGAGCTTGACCACCACCGTTCCCTCGGCGACGCACACGGCGGCGCCCAGCACGAGGAGCACCGCCACGGCGGCTGGGACCGGGCCGGCCGGAGTGGCGTGACCCGTGCTGATGACGGCCACCCCGCCGACGGCGACAAGTGTTCCTGCGAGGCGCTGCCAGCGGAAGGCCTCGAGCCCATGGGCGGCCGCGAGCAGCAGGGCGGCCAGCGGGACGGTCGCGAGGAGCACTTGGGCGAGGCCGGCCTGGACGCCCCGCAGCCCCTGATACATGAAGCCGAAGCCGAGGGCGAAGGTCAGCAGGCCGTAGCTGACCGCGCCCAGCAGGCGGCGGCCTGTCGGCCAGGGGTTGTGCGCGGCGAGCACGACGACGGCGAAGAAGAGCGCCGTCAGGCCGAACCGCAGGCCCGCGCCGAAGAACGGCGGCAGTTCCCGGTTGCTGTAGCGGATGGCCACGCCGTTGCTGCCGGCGATGACGACGGCGAGGGCGAACGCCAGCAGGGTCAGCAGCCGAGGGCGCTGGGGGGCCGCCATGCAGGGATTGTAGGGGCGCGGCTAGTCCTCTGCCATGGGCCAGCGGGTCGCGACAGCGGTTCTCTCAGATAGCCGGCGGGAGGTGACCCCGCAACGTAGGGCCGGGTCAGCCGTGCGAGCCGCCCCGCTTGGCCCGCTCGGCCGCCGCGCCGTGCCGTGCGCCGGCGGAGCGCGCGGCCTTCTCCTCGGCGGCGGCCTTGACCCGCCGGGCCTCCTCGCGCACGGCGGCCATATTCGCCCGCTCGTCCTGGAGCCACTGCGGGCGGTCCGCCAGCAGCGCGTCGATCTGCGCCGTCGTGAGTGGCTCGGTGACGCCACCGCGCGTGAGGCCCGAGATCGAGACGTTGAGCTTCTGCGCCACGACGGGCCGCGGGTGCGGCCCCTGGGCCAGGAGCTCGGTGAGCCACGCGGGCGGGTTCTCGCGCAGGGCGTCGAACTCCTCGCGCGTCACGACGCCCTCCTGGAACTCCGCGGGCGTGGCGGGGAGGTAGATGCCGAGCTTCTTCGCGGCGGTGGCCGGCTTCATGGACTGGGAGGCGCTGGCCTTGGGGTTCGAGCTCATGCCTCAAGCCTAGCCGGGCTACCGTTGACCCATGGAGTCCCCCCAGCCCCTCAAGGTCGCCTTCGTCGCGGGCGTCGCCCCCGGCAAGTGGTTCCACCGCTGGGAGGACCGCTTCCCCGAGGTGCCGCTCGCCTCGGCGATGGTCGACGACGCCGAGCAGCTCGCCGTCCTGCGCGACGGCCGGGCCGACGTGGCCTTCGTGCGTCTCCCGGTGGACGAGGAGGACAGGCAGAGCCTGCACGTCATCCCGCTCTACGAGGAGCTTCCGGTCGTCGTCGCCCCGAAGGGCCACGAGATCCAGGCCTTCGAGGAGATCCCGCTCGCCGAGGTCGAGGACGAGCTCTTCGAGTACGACGGCGGGCCCTCCGAGCGCCTCGACCTCGTCGAAGGCGGGGCGGGGCTCGCGATCCTGCCGATGTCGGTCGTGCGGCACTTCAACCGCAAGGAGCTGCGCTACCGGCCGGTGACCGGGGTCGAGCCCTACGGCGTGGGCGTCGCGTGGCTCAGGGAGAACGAGTCGGAGGCGATCCAGGAGTTCATCGGCGTGGTCCGGGGGCGCGGGGCGAACAGCTCCCGCCAGGCCTCCGTCCGCCGCGACCAGGAGGAGGCCGCGAAGGAGCGCCGCGCGGACCGGGCCGCGTCCCAGGCGAAGGAGGCCAAGGCGCGCAATGAGGCGAGCCGCGCGGCCAAGGCGGCGCGCTCGGGCCGGGGCGTCGCCAAGGGGCGGCCCGCGGCAGGCAAGGGGAAGCGCCCGGGCGCTGCCCGCCGTCGTCCGCGCTGACCCGCGGATCACGAGCCGCCCGTTCCTGCTCGGCCTGAGGACGGGAACCGTCCGCAGGCCGCGCGCCGCCCCTCCCGGCGCGGCGTGTCGCGGCCTATCGTGAGCAGGATGGAACACCGGACCAGGGAACCGAAGATCACCACGGTGCCGGCCAACAAGGCCTCGTGGGAGGACCTCGAGGCGATCTTCGGCGAGCGCGGGGATCCCGCGCGCTGCCAGTGCCAGTGGTTCAAGGTCTCAGCCCGGGAGTGGCGCTCGATCCCCCGCGAGGCCCGCGCGGAGGCCCTGCGCGAGCAGACCCGTTGCGGCAGCCCGCGGGCGAGGACGACCTCGGGCCTCGTCGCGTACCTCGACGGCGAGCCCGCCGGGTGGTGCGCCGTCGAGCCCCGCACCGCGTACCCGCGGCTCGCCGGCATGAAGGTGCCGTGGGCGGGGCGGGACGAGGACAAGGAGGACGACGGCGTCTGGGCGGTGACATGCTTCGTCACCCGGGTGGGCTACCGGCGGCAGGGGGTGAGCGCCGCCCTCGCGGCCGCGGCGGTGGACTTCGCGCGCTCGCGGGGGGCCCGCGCCGTCGAGGGCTACCCCATGGTCACCGAGCCAGGCCGGGAGGTGACGTGGGGCGAGCTGTTCGTGGGCAGCCGGAACTCCTTCGCGGACGCGGGCTTCGCCGAGGTCAGCCGCCCGTCCCCGCGGCGCGCCGTCATGCGGATCGACTTCGCGGCGGGGGACGCAACGGCGTAGGCCCTTCGGTCAGCGTCCGCCTCCGGGATACCCTGCTGGGAAGGCCGGGCACGCCCGGCTGCGACGCGCAGCAGAGCGCAGACCCCCTGCGGCGATGGGTGCGCGGTCGCAATCCGGGGGAGGGGGCGCATGGACAAGCTGCTGAATGTCCTCGTGCTGGGCAAGAAGAGCTTCCACGACCTGAGCATGCGCGGCCGGGTGGTGCTGAGCCAGCTGCCGCTGAACCTGACCCTTCTCCTCGTGTGGGGGATCATGGCGGTCGTCCACCACGACGAACACCCCGTCCACACCGAGTTCCTCGTGGGCCAGGCGCTCGCGCTCCTCCTGCTCGCCCTGTGCGCCCTGCTGCCGTGGGACCGCATCCCCTATGGGCTCTTCCTCGCGATCCCGTTCCTCGACCTCGTCCCGATCGCCCTCGTCCGCTCCTCGGCGGCCGGCGAGGTGCCCGGGCTCGGGCTGCTCGCGGTGTTCCCGATGATGTGGCTGGCCGGCTCGGGGATCCACCCGAAGATCATGGTCCCGGCCGGCGGGCTCGCCGTGCTCCTGATGGTCTGGGCGCCCCTCGCCGGCCGGCCGGACGTCGGGCTGGGCGACCTCGTCGCCGAGCTCGTCACCCCGTTCCTCATGCTCGCGATCGCCGTGGCCGTCTCCGTCATGACCAAGAGCGGCATGGAGCAGCAGAGCCATATCGCCGAGCTGCTCGAGCGCTCGGAGATGCGGGAACGCCTCCTCGAGACGATCCTCGACACTGTCGACGTCGGCGTGGTCGCGATGGACGGCGGCGGCAACGACATCCTCTTCAACCGACGTCAGCGCGACTTCCACCGCGCCGCCCTGCCCGAGGGCGTCGAGGACGCTTCCGAGGCCGAGCTCGTCGTCATCGACGACTCCACAGGCGAACTCGTGCCGCCGCGCCGCCGGCCCGCCGCGCGCGCCATCTCTGGGGAGGTGTTCACCCACGAGATCTTCCGCCTGGGCCGGGGGGACGGCTCCCGCCTGGTCTCCGTCTCGGCGCGCTCGCTGCGCAAGGCCGAGGGCAGCCCCGCGGGGACGGTCCTCGCGTTCTCGGACGTGACCGACATCGTCGCAGCCGTGCGCGCGAAGGACAGCTTCGTGGCCAGCATGTCCCACGAGTTCCGCACCCCGCTCACGAGCATCCGCGGCTACGCCGAGCTCCTGCTCGACGAGCCGTCCCTCCCGTCCGCGGCCCGCCAGGACGTCCTCGTGATCGACCGCAGCGCCCGGCACCTCCAGCTCATGGTCGACGAGGTCCTCGCGGCGGCGACCGGCACGGCGGCCTCGGTGCTCTGGACCCCGATCGACCTCGCCGAGATCGTCCGCGAGGCGGCCGCGAGCGCGACCCCCGAGGCCGCGAGCCGCGGGATCGCCTTCCAGGTCAGCGCTTCGGGGGACGCGCGGCTGCACGGCGACCGGATCGCGATCGTGCGGACCGTGGACAACCTGGTCTCGAACGCGATCAAGTACTCCGGCAGCGGCCGCGAGGTGCGGCTGGCCACCGCCGGCGAGGACGGGTGGGTGGTCCTGACCGTCTCCGACGACGGCATCGGCATGTCTCCGTCCGACGTCGAGAGCGTCTTCACACGGTTCCACCGCAGCACGGCCGCGAAGGTCGCAGGGATCCCCGGGATCGGCCTCGGCATGGCGCTCGCGCACGAGGTCGCCGAGCAGCATGGCGGCCGCCTCGAGTGCACGTCCCAGCTCGGGGTCGGGACCACGTTCACGCTGCGGCTGCCACTCGCGTCCACGCCCCCGCAGGCCTCGCCGGGTGCGGGCATGCAGGCCGGCCGTGGCGACTGAGGCGCATCCGGACGCGCACGACGGCGGGCCGTCGCCGTCCGCCGGCCTGCCCGCCTTCTGCCTCGGCCAGGGGCCGCCGCTCGTCGTCCTGCCGGGGCTCGGCGCCCGGCACGCCGTGCCGCACGGGCTCGACCGGGCGGCCGAGGAGCGGCCGCTGCGCGGGCTCGCGCACGCGCGGCAGGTGTGGTGGATCGGCCGCCGCCCGGGGCTGCCGCGCGGGGCGGCGATGGCTGACATCGCCGCCGACTACGCCGTCGCGCTCCGCGGCTTCGGGGGCCCCGTCGACGTCGTGGGCTTCTCGACCGGCGGCTCGGCCGCGCTCCAGCTCGCGGCGGACCATCCCGGCGTCGTCCGGCGCCTCGTCCTCGTCTCCGCCGGCTGCCGCCTCGGGCCCGAGGGCCGCGCGGGGCAGCGGGCCGTCCTCGCGAGGCTCGACGCGGGGGACCGGCGCGGCGCCGGCTCCGAGATGATGCGCCTGCTCGACGTGCGGCCGGTCGCGCGGCAGCTCGAGGGGTGGCTCGGCTGGCTCGTGGGCCCGCTCATGTTCCACGGCGCGACCGCCGACCTCGCGGCGACGATCCTCGCCGAGGACACGTACGACCTCACCGCGCGGCTGCCGGGCATCGCGGTGCCCACCCTCGTCGTCGGCGGCGACGAGGACGCGCCGTACGGCCCCATCGTCTTCTGCGAGACGGCCCAGGCCCTCCCGCACGGGGCGCTGCGGCTCTACGCCGGCCGCGGCCACGTCTCCGCCCAGCACGCCCCGGGCTTCGCCCAGGACGTCCTCGGCTTCCTCGACGGGGCCTGACGGCATCCGACCCCCCGCGGGCCCCGAACAGCTGGCGATGCCGCGCAGCCTCTGGCCCCGCCGCGCCGCGGGGCGTATGGTCCTCGCAGGCCCTACACCCCTCCCCGGGCGGGCCTCATCCGCGCGAGGAGCACAGCGATGGGCATTGTTTCTTCCGGCTTCCAGGGCCGCAGGAAGAGGGACGTCCCGGGCGTGCCGCCCGGCCAGTACGTGACGGAGGACTTCCCCGTGCTGTCCGCCGGCCCGACCCCCCGGATCGAGCGCGAGGACTGGGTCTTCTCCCTCAGGACGGAGGCCGGCACGAGCCGGCACTGGGACTGGAACGGGTTCATGGCCCTGCCCCAGGAGGAGTTCACGGCGGACCTGCACTGCGTCACGAGCTGGTCCAAGCTGGGCACCCGGTGGCGCGGCGTCCCCGTGGACGCGCTCTTCAAGGGCGTCGAGACGCAGGCGGAGTTCGCCCTCTTCCACTCCTACGGCGGCTACACGACGAACCTCCCGCTCTCGGACGTGCGCGGCGGCCGGGCGTGGCTCGTGCACACGTTCGACGGCGCCGACCTCGCGCCCGAGCACGGCGGCCCGGTCCGGCTGCTCGTGCCGCACCTGTACCTGTGGAAGAGCGCGAAGTGGGTCCGCGGCGTGACCCTCATCCCCGAGGACCGGCCCGGCTTCTGGGAGAGCCGCGGCTACCACCTGCACGGGGACCCGTGGCGCGAGGAGCGCTACGGGTGAGCGGCGGCTGGCAGGTGGCCGACGTCGTCGGCCTCCGCGACGAGACGCCGACGGCGCGCACCATCGGCCTGCGCCTGCCGGCCCCTGTGCACGTCCTGGCCGGGCAGCACATCGACATCCGGCTCACGGCCCCAGACGCGTACCAGGCCGTGCGCTCGTACTCGGTCTCGGCCGCCGTGCCGCCGGACGGGCTCGAGATCACGGTCGAGGAGCTGCCCGACGGCGAGGTCTCGCCGTACCTCGTGCGGGACCTCGCCGCCGGGGACCAGATCGAGGTCCGCGGGCCCGTGGGCGGGTGGTTCGTGTGGCGCCCCGAGGACTCCTCGCCCGTGCAGCTCATCGGCGGCGGGTCCGGCGTCGTGCCCCTCATG
Organism: Sinomonas sp. T428B; assembly: GCF_056780155.1. Classification (NCBI taxonomy): domain Bacteria; kingdom Bacillati; phylum Actinomycetota; class Actinomycetes; order Micrococcales; family Micrococcaceae; genus Sinomonas; species Sinomonas sp. T428B. Next base: position 280,994 of record NZ_JBRAZR010000001.1, read on the forward strand.
GCGATGGTGCGCGCGCACCAGGGGGCCATGCATCCGGCGCCGCTCCGGCTGCTCTACTCGGTGCGGAGCCCGGAGACCGCCGTCTTCCGCCACGAGCTCGAGTCCCTCGCCAAGTCATCCGAGACCTTCGAGCTGACCTCGGTGTACACGCGCAGCGCGCCGGACGGCCAGCCGGTGGGGCGGATCGACGCCCGGATCCTCGAGGCGAGCGTCCTCGACAGCGGCGCGGGCCCGGCCATCTACGTGTGCGGGGCCACGGGCTTCGTCGAGGCGGTCTCGGGCTGGCTCGTGGACCTGGGCCACGCACCCGGCCGGATCAGGACCGAGCGGTACGGCGGGTTGGGAGGCGCATCGTGACCGACTGGAATCCACAGCCCGGGCGTGCCCCGATCCCCGCGGCACCCGACGACGACTTCCTCGACGGCAACGCCCTCGCCGGGCCGCTCTCGGAGGTCTTCGCGATCGACATCACGGCGGCCCTGGGAACGTGCGGGAACTGCGGGGACGTCCGCCCCCTCGCCGAGGCCCGGCTCTACGTCCACGCCCCGGCCAAGCTTCTGCGCTGTCCCTCGTGCGACGGCGTGCTGCTGCGGCTCGACGAGCGCGGCGGGCGGATCATCCTCGACCTCAGTGGGTTCCGTCAGCTCACGATCGTCATCGGGTAGGGCCAGGCTGTTCAGTGCCCGGGCCGTCGAGGCCGAGGCGGGCCAGCAGCGCGTCCAGGACGGGCACCTGCCCGGCCACGACTTTGGTGCGCGCGGCCGATGCAGGGACCCACTCGGCGCGGTCGATCTCGGGGACGTCGATGACCCGGCCCGAGCCCTTGGGCCACTCGAGGGGGAACGTGTTGCTCGCGATCCGCTCGGCGTCGAAGTCGGCCTCGGCCGCGAAGACCGTGACGACCTTGCGCGAGGGCTGGCGGAACTCGCCGAGCAGCTCGTAGTCCGTGTCCGGTGCCGCGGAACCCATCTCCTCCGCGAACTCCCGCCGGGCCGCAGCGAGCGGGTCCTCGCCGTCGTCGTACTCGCCCTTGGGGATCGACCAGGCGCGCTCGTCCTTCCGGGACCAGAAGGGGCCGCCCATGTGCCCGATCAGGACCTCGACCCCGCTGGCTCCCGCGCGCCGGTACAGCAGGAGGCCCGCGCTCATCACGGGCATGGCGTCTCCATGGACCCAATGTAGCCGGGCCCCATGCGGCCGCGGCACAGAATGCGGCACAGGGAAAGGGCGCCGGGGCTTCTCCCGGCACCCTTTCGTGGGTTCGCCTCCTGACTCTCGATTCCCCCTAACGCCCGTGCTTGGCGTTGCCGTGGCCCCCCTTCTGCGGGCCGCCCTGCGGCTCGGACTGCGGTTCTGCCTGCAGGACCGACTGCGGGACCGACTGAGGCTCCGACTGGCCGGCCGGCACGACCTGGTGCACGGCGTCGGCGACCGACCCGGGATAGCGCTCCTCCGCGGGCGCGTGCGCGGCCTCCCAGGCTTGCTGGGCGACGACCGAGGCGTTCTCGGACGGCCCGTCGCCTGCCGGCTCGCCGTCGTCGGCGGGGTCGTCGGCGTCGTCCTCGGGGGTGTCGGCGGGGTCGTCGGCGGGGTCGTCGGCGTCGTCCTCGGCGTCGTCCTCGGGGGTGTCGGCGGGGTCGTCGGCGTCGTCGGCCGGATCGTCCGCGTCGTCGTCAGGGACGTCGGCGGGATCGTCGGCGGCCGGATCATCGACGTCGCCAATCTCGTCGAGGTCGGCGTCGCCGGTGTCGACGTTCGCGATCAGCGACTGATCGTCGGTGTCGTCGCCGGGGGCGGCAACAGCTGCGACCCCGGCGCCCCCCAGCGCGACGGCGCCCACCGAAACGGCGCCAATGATGAGCTTTCGAGTTGCGTATCTGGACATGAGACCTCCTGTCGTGACACGTCCCCCATCAGCTTTTCCTTGCCCTTCCATGGTTGGCAGGGCATTCCGGCCGTGTCATCGGCTCATGTGACAGATTTGCGAAGCTCAAATGAAAACGCTGTCAATATCAACTTCTGACCTTGACAGGTCGACGAGGCCTAGAGGTCCACCGCGAGGGCCACCGGGCTCGGGTTCCCGAAGCGGTGCGCCGTCACCGAGACGGCCTGCTCGCGCAGGAACGGCAGGAGTTCGACCCGGCCCGCGGAGACCACCGGATGCGCATACACCGAGACCTCGGGGTTCCCGTCCAAGGCCTCGGCCAGTTTGAGGGCGGCGGCCCGCGAGGCGTCCACGTCGCCGGCGATGAGCCGGATGCGGCCCGCCCCGATGGCGCCGGCGCGAGCGAGCCAGGCCGCCGGGTCCTCGACCGTCACCCCCGCGCCGTGCCGGCGCAGCACCTCGCCGGTCCCCGGCGGAAGCACGACGGCGGTGCTCACCGTGAGCCGCGAGCCTGCCACGAGTGCCGCGGCGGCGGCCCGGAGCAGCTCGGCCGTGCCGTGGCCGGACGTGCCGGCCTCGAAGCGCACCGTCACCGGGACGGGGCGGTAGCGGAACACGTTGCGCTCGCAGGCAAGGCCCGTGACATCCTTCGAGGCGCCGAACTCGGAGGCCCACGCGGCGGCGTCCGAGCCGAGGGCGGCGGCGAGCCACTCGGCGTCGTCCGCGGAGATCCCGCGGCCGGCGGCGGCACGCGCCGCGCCGAGGAGCTCCGCGGCGGCGGGGCTGAGTCCGGGCGCGGCCGCGGGGGCGCGCACCGGGGCGTCCCGCCAGGAGCCGAGGCCCACGAGGTAGTTCGGGCCGCCGGCCTTCGCGCCCGCGCCGACGGCGGACCTCTTCCATCCCCCGAAGGGCTGCCGCCGGACGATCGCGCCCGTGACGCCGCGGTTGACGTACAGGTTGCCTGCCTGGACGTGCTCGGCCCAGGAGGCGATCTCGTCGGCGTCGAGCGAGTGCAGGCCCGAGGTCAGGCCGTAGTCGACCTGGTTGACGAGGGCGACGGCCTCCTCGAGCGTCGCGGCCGTCATGACGCCGAGGACCGGGCCGAAGTACTCGATGAGGTGGTACTCCGAGCCGGGCCGCACGCCCGAGCGCACGCCCGGGCTCCAGAGCCGGCCGGAGCCGTCGAGGGGCCTCGGCTCGAGCACCCAGGCCTCGCCCTCGCCGAGGGTCGTGAGGCCGCGCAGGAGCTTGCCGGAGGGCCGCTCGATGACCGGGCCCATCTGCGCCTGCGGGTCCCACGGGTGGCCGACGTGCAGCGACTGGACCGCGTCGAGGAGCTGGTTGCGGAACCGGCGGGAGGTCGCGACCGACCCGACGAGGACGACGAGCGAGGCCGCCGAGCACTTCTGCCCCGCATGCCCGAAGGCGGAGGCGACGACGTCCCTCGCGGCGAGGTCGAGGTCCGCGCTCGGCGTCACGATGATCGCGTTCTTGCCCGAGGTCTCCGCGAGGATCGGCAGGTCCTTGCGGAAGGAGCGGAAGAGCCGAGCCGTCTCGTACCCGCCCGTGAGGATCACGCGGTCCACGTCCGGGTGCGCGATGAGCGCCCGCCCGAGGTCCCGCCCGCGCTCGCCTGGCGGGAACTGCACGAGCTGGAGGACGTCCCGGCCCACGCCCGTCTCGCCCGCCGTCGCGTCGAGGGCCTCCCAGAGCGCCTCGACCATGACGGCGCCGGAGCGGCGCGCCTGCTTCGCGGGTTTGATGACGACGCCGGAGCCCGCGGCCAGTGCGGCCAGGGTCGAGCCGGCGGGGATCGCGACCGGGAAGTTCCACGGCGGCGTCACGACGGTCAGGCGGGAGGGCACGAACTCCGCTCCGTCCACGGTGTCGAGCTCGCGTGCGAGCATGCCGTAGTAGCGCGCGAAGTCCACGGCCTCGGAGACCTCGGGGTCGCCCTGGTCGAGGGTCTTGCCGCACTCGCTCGCCATCGCCTCGAGGAGCTCGGCACGGCGGGCCTCGAGCGCGCGGGCGGCGGCATCGAGCACGACGGCGCGCTGCGCCCCCGTGAGCGCGCCCCACCGCTCGCCGGCCGTTGCAGCGGCGCGCACGACGGCGCCGAGCTCGCCCTCCGTGGCGACCTCCGCGGCGTCCGCGGTGTCCATGCCGATCTGGGAATGCTCGGAGCGGGCGATGATCGCCCGGCCCCACTCCCGGTTGCCCGGCAGGTCCGGGTCGGTGTCGGGGGTGTTGGCGAACCCCGCCCCAAGATGCGGGGTCACCTCCCAACGTTGCGGGGTCAGGTCCCTGCGTTGCGGGGTCAGGTCCCTGCGTTGCGGGGTCAAAGTCTGGACAGTGTCCTCGGATCCTTGGGAGGTGACCTCGGATTCTTGGGAGGTGACCCCGGGTTCGTGCCGGCGGTCCTGATCGCGGTGCGGGGCCGGCGTCGTGCGAGCACCCCGGGCGTCGGCGAAGGGCGGGGCGTCGAGCGCGGCGAGGGACGCGAGGAACCGCTCCTTCTCGCGCTCGAAGAGGGCCGGGTCCGTACCCAGCCCGAACACCGCGGACATGAAGTTGTCCCGGTTCGCGCCCTCCTCGAGCCGGCGCACGAGGTAGGCGATCGCGACGTCGAACTCGTCCGGATGGACGACGGGCGTGTAGAGGAGCAGGTGGCCGACGTCCGCGAGGACGGCCTGCGCCTGCGCCGACGCCATCCCCAGGAGCATCTCGAACTCGACGGGGGCAGACCGGGCCAGACCCGCCGCATCCCCGTGCTCCGCGGCCGCCGGAATCAGCACGCCCCGGGCCTTCGCGAGCAGCCACGCGAGCGCGACGTCGAAGAGGTTGTGCCCCGCGACGCCCACGCGGACGTTCGCGAGCCGCTCGGGCACGAGGGCGTAGTCGAGGACCGCCTTGTAGGAGGTGTCGGTCTCCTGCTTGGTGTGCCACGTCGCGAGCGGCCAGCCGTGGATCTCGGCGTCGACGCGCTCCATGGGCAGGTTCGCGCCCTTGACCACGCGGACCTTGATCGGCGCGCCGCCGGCCGCGACGCGCTCGCCGGCCCATTCCTGGAGGCGCATCATCGCCCCGAGTGCGTCGGGGAGGTACGCCTGCAGCGCGATCCCGGCCTCGAGGCCGCGGAACTCCTCGCGCCCGAGCAGCCGCGTGAACACCGCGAGGGTGAGGCCGAGGTCCTTGTACTCCTCCATGTCGAGGTTGATGAACTTCGGCGTCCCGTCCCGGCCGCCGGCCGCCGCGAGGCGGTAGAGCGGCGCGAGCGTGTCCGCGATGTGCTCGGCGGCCTCGTCGAAGGCCCAGCGGCTGTGCGGGGCGACGGTCGAGGAGACCTTGATCGAGACGTAGTCGACGTCGTCGCGCTCGAGGAGCCGGCGCGTGCCCTCGAGCCGGCGGGTCGCCTCGCCCCGCCCGAGGATCGCCTCGCCCAAGAGGTTGACGTTGAGCCGGATGCCCGGCCTGCGGATCCTCGCGATGGCCGGGCCGAGCCTCGCGTCGGAGGCGTCGACGACGAGGTGTCCCACCATGCCGCGCAGCACCCGCCTGGCCACGGGCACGACGACGTGGGGCAGCGCCGGGGCGAGTGCGCCGCCGAGGGCGAGGGCCCGGCGCAGGGGCCACGGCAGGAAGGCCGGGGCCCTCTTGGCGAGGGCGCGGAGGTTCCGGGCGGCGACGCCGAGGTCCTCGGGCCGGACGACGCCGTCGACGAAGCCGACCGTGAAGGCGAGCCCGTCAGGGTCCTGGAGCACGGCCGCGAGCCGGGCGGCCGCGGGGTCCGCGGGGATCGCGGCCGCGGCGTCGAGCCACGCGCGGACCTGTGCCACGGCGGCCTCGGCGAGGTCCTGGGGGCGGACCCCATCGTCAGAAGCGGCGCCCGGGACCGCGCCGGTGGGCTGCTGGTCGCCGGATGCCGGCGCCGGAGCGTGCGTGGTCATGGGGCGGTGCTCCTTCCCGCGCGACGGGTTCGCATCGCGCGCCGACGGGCCTGAAGCCAGTATGTCCCTGCGGTTTCAGAAGCAAAAGTGATCTTTAGTGATGCATAATGGTGAGGCAAACTGATCGGTCAGGAAAACCATCAGGAACCGATCAGGACCATCGCCGCACCCGTCGCGAAAGGCCCCCGTGCTCGAGATCCGCCGCCTGCGCCTGCTCAGGGAGCTCAGCATCCGGGGCACCCTCGCCGAGGTCGCCGACGCGCTCCAGTACAGCCCCTCGTCCGTGTCCCAGCAGCTGGCCCTCCTCGAGAAGGAGACCGGGGTCCAGCTCCTGCGGAAGTCCGGCCGGCGCGTGCTCCTCACGCCGCAGGCGCAGGTCCTCGTCGCCCACACGTCGGAGCTGCTCGACTCGCTCGAGCGCACCGAGGCCGCGCTCGCCGCGAGCCAGAGCGAGGTGCGCGGGACGGTGCGGCTCGCCGTGTTCCAGACCGCGGCCCTGGCCCTCATGCCGGCCGCGCTCAAGACCCTGCGGCAGCGGCACCCGCAGCTGCGCGTCGAGATGGTCCAGCACGAGCCCGAGACGGGGCTGCACGAGACCTGGGCACGCGACTTCGACCTCGTCGTCGCCGAGCAGTACCCGCACCACGCCGCACCGCACTACCCCGGCCTCGACCGGCAGGGCCTCACGCGGGACACGATCCGCCTCGCCCTGCCGCCCCGCGGCTCCGGTGCCGAGTTCGACGGCGTCAAGCGGCTCGCGGACGCCGGCCGCGTCCCCTGGGTCATGGAGCCGCGCGGCGCGGCCTCCCGGCACTGGGCCGAGCAGGCCTGCCGCTCGGCGGGCTTCGACCCCGACGTGCGCTACGAGACCGCGGACCTCCAGGCCCACGTGCGGCTCGTCGAGTCGGGCAACGCCGTGGCCCTCCTCCCGGACCTCGTCTGGGTGGGGCGCGTCCCGGCCGCGCGGCTCGTGATGCTCGAGGGGACGCCGCAGCGGACGGTGTTCACGTCCATGCGGTCCTCGAGCGCCCAGCACCCCGTCATGCTCGCGGTGCGGCGCGTCCTTGAGGAGACGGCGCGCCAGCTCGTGGGCCCGGCGGCCGGGTGAGCCCGACGGCCGCGAGACGGCCGGAAAGACGTATCACAGAACGGTAACGGCCCACTGCGCCCCTGTGCGCGCTGCCACACTGAAGCGATCACCCCCTGACGCATTGGGATCCCCCCATGCGCAGGCACCCATGATTCCGAGGAAGACACAAGCATGACCGAGCAGACTTTCCAGCTCATTGCCATCGCGGTATACCTCGCGGCGATGCTGGGCATCGGGTACTACGCCTACCGGCGCACGACGAGCATCGACGGCTACATGCTCGCCGAGCGCGGCCTCCGCCCGTCCGTCGCGGCGCTCTCCGCGAACGCAGCCGACATGTCGGGCTGGCTGCTCATGGGCCTCCCGGGCGCCATCTATGCCTCCGGGCTCATCGAGGCCTGGATCGCGATCGGCCTGACCATCGGGGCCTGGCTCAACTGGAAGTTCGTGGCCCCGCGCCTTCGCGCCTACACCGAGATCTCGGACAACGCGATCACGATCCCGAGCTTCTTCGAGAAGCGCCTCAAGGACCACAAGCACTTCCTCCGCATCGCGGCCGCCCTCGTGATCCTCGTGTTCTTCACGTTCTATGTCTCCTCGGGCATGGTCGCCGCGGGCAAGTTCTTCGTGAGCTCGTTCGGCTGGCCGTACCTCTCGGGCATGCTCCTCGTCGCCGTGATCACCCTCCTGTACACGCTCTTCGGCGGGTTCCTCGGGGCCACGCTCACCGACGTCGCGCAGGGCCTGCTCATGTTCGCGGCGCTCATCGCGGTGCCGATCGTCGTCCTCTTCCAGCTCGGCGACCTCGGCACGGCCACGGCCACGATGCAGTCCGTCAACCCGGACGCTCTTAACCTCTTCGCGGGCCTCGAGGACAAGGGCGGCCTGCTGTGGGGCCTCGCGATCTTCTCGACCGCGGCCTGGGGCCTGGGCTACTTCGGCCAGCCGCACATCATCGTGCGCTTCATGGCGCTGCGCACCCCGGCCGAGGCCAAGGCCGGCCGCCGCGTGAGCACCACCTGGATGATCATGACGGCCGCCGGCGCGATCGGCACGGCGCTTATCGGCATCGCCTACTTCGCCGGGAACCCGGCCCGCCCGCTCGAGGACCCTGAGACGGTGTTCCTGCTCCTGAGCCAGATCTTCTTCCACCCGTTCGTGGGCGGTCTCGTCCTCGCGGCGGTGCTCGCCGCGATCATGTCCACGATGTCGAGCCAGCTCATCGTGTGCTCGTCCGCCCTGGTCGAGGACCTCTACAACATCGTCGGCAAGAAGGCCTCGCAGAAGGCCCAGCTCACGCTCGGCCGCCTCGGCGTGCTCGTGATCGCGGTCGTCGCGGCGATCCTGGCCCTCGACTCCGACTCGAAGATCCTCGACCTCGTCTCCTTCGCATGGGCCGGATTCGGCGCCGCCTTCGGCCCGATCGTGATCCTGAGCCTCTACTGGCGCAACCTCACGGCCGCGGGTGCCCTCGCGGGCCTGCTCACGGGCGCGGTGACGGTGTTCGTGTGGGGCAACATCCCCGCCCTGCACTCGGCCATGTACGAGATCGTGCCCGGCTTCATCCTGAACGTCCTTGTCGCCGTCCTCGTCTCCCGCGCCACCAACCGGCACGACGACATCGACGCCGAGTTCGAGGAGATGCAGCGCCAGGTCGGGGAGGAGGCCGCCGCCACGCGCTAGCCGCGTCAGAGGCGCCGCGATACCCACGCACGACGGCGGCCCGGTCACCCACGAGGTGACCGGGCCGCCGTCGTGCGCCCGTGAGCGGCGAGTCCGAAGCTGCGGCAGCTGCCGCCGCTGCTAGGGAGTCGTCGTCTTCATCTTCTCGGCGCCGACCATCCAGGAGAACTGCTCGAGCTGCAGGATGATCTCGTTGAGCCGGTCGGTCGTGGCCGGGTCGTTCTCCTCGACCGAGTCATAGATCCCGCGGACCGTCGCCACGGTCGCGTCGAGGGCCTTGACGACGGCGTCGACCGCCTGGCCCGTCGTGACGAGGCCCTCGGAGGCCTCGTCGAGCGAGGTCGTCTTGGCCACGGTCCCGCTGCGGCCGTCCGGCACGACGTGCAGGGCGCGCATGCGCTCGGCGATGACGTCCGTGTGCAGGCGGGCCGCCGCGACGATCTCGTCGAGCTGGAGGTGCAGGTCGCGGAAGTTCGTCCCGACGATGTTCCAGTGCGCCTGCTTGCCCTGCACCGCAAGCTCGATCAGGTCCACGAGCACGGCCTGCAAACCCTTGGCGAGTTCCTCGGATGCCTTCATGGGTCAGTCCTTCCCCTCGGTGGTGTGTGCGGTTCCCCTACCCATCGCGGCGGGGTTCAAAAGGGGACTCACCCGGGCAGGGCCCATCCCACGCTGTGCATCTCCTCGCCGCGGGCGCGCGGAGCTACATTAAATTCCGCCGACGCGCAGCGTCGCCAGGACAGCAGAAGGGATCGCAGCAAAGGAGGACGCGCGGTGAGCGCAGCACGCGGCGGATGGCGCCGTTACGACAACACTCTCTTCCCTGTCTTCCATGAGAGGTTCGAGGAGAAATGGGGCGAGGGGACCGCGCCGTTCCTGGATCCCAGCGTCTACGACAAGGACCAGCCCCGGCCGAGGGCACAGTGGATCAACGTGGACACGGGTGCGGCCGTGGCCGTCGTGCCCGTCTGGGAGGACGATCCTACGGCCAGGTCCTTCGCTGTCTTCTACCTGCCCCCGCAGGGCGGCATCTGGGTCCTGCGGCCGCCGGGCCTGCACAGCTATGCCGAGGTCGTGGGCAGCGGACCGGGGGCGAGCGAGAGGAACGACAAGAGCGCCATGCTCCGCAACGACTCCTTCCGCAAAGCCGTCCGGCACGCAGAGGAGTTCATCTTCGGCGAGCGGGAGTGACACGCGGCCCTGCCCGGGGGCACCGCCTCACGTGAGCCGGTAGCGCTCGATCTGCTTGAGCCGGCGCAGGAGCGAGTCCCGCCGCGGGTGGGGCTCGGTCCCGGCCGGCTCGGCGGTGAGCTCGATGTGCTGGCGGCCGAACCGCCAGAGCAGCAGGTCGTCGAGGAGACGGTCGGGGCCGGGGGAGTAGCGGTGGTCGAGGGCCTTGCGGACCTCGGTGATGCGCTCGGCGTCGAGCAGCTCGACGAGCTGGCGGGTCTCGGTGAAGCCGTGCGCCTCGACGAGCTCGGCCGCCCAGCCCCAGTCGTCGTCGACCTTGCGGTCCACGTGCGGCAGGAGCGTCTGCCACACGTCGCGGACGCGGTCCGGGCTCAGCGGCTCGCCGCCCTCGCCCGCCGGGTCCCAGAAGCTGCGCACCGTCTCGTAGCGCTCGTGCAGCTCGGCGAACTCCTTCTCGACCACCTCGAGCATCGCCGCCGTCGCCGTGAACTGCCGGTCGAACTGCGGGCTCCACGCCCGCGGGTCCTGGCTCTTGAACCGGATGTCGTGCTCGATCTCGCTCCACGCGTGCGCGAAGATCGTGCGGACCTGGCACTCGAAGAAGTAGTTGCCGTTGGCGGGCAGCTCGGGGTTGAACACCGCCTGGTAGGCGCGCACGGCGTCGTTCTGGATCGTGCGCAGGATCAGGTGGCGGCTCGAGTAGCCGTACGTCCCGGACTCGATCGAGCCGATGGCCTTCTCGCGGTCCCCGCGGCAGTCGTAGATCTGCCGCTGGCGCTTGATGAGGTTCGCGACCATCGCGTTCTCGCTCGGGAGCTTCGTGATGACCCGCACGCCGACCATGTCGTTGAGCATCCGGAACGGGTCGGGGAACTTGAGCACCGGCTCACCGCCCGGTTCGGCGGGCGGGTCGAGCCGGGAGATCTTCTCCTTGAACGACTCGACCGTCTTGGTGCGGCCCGTGATGAACAGGGGCGTCACCTCGGCGTCCGCGAAGATGTCCCGAAGCGTGTACAGCACGTCCCGCGTGACGTTCTTCAGGGCCGGCCGCACGCGCTCGTACGTCTGCACGGCGGCGTCCACGATCGCGCGCTGGCCGGCGTCGAGCCGCTCGTAGTTGGTGGTCATGCAATCACCGTAGCAACGCGCGCCGACACTGGGAGGTGCGTCAGCATGGGTGGATGGCGCCACCGACCGAGACGACGGCCCGCATCGTGACGTGGAACGTCTGGGGACTCCACGGCCCCTGGCGCGAGCGCGAGCCTGCGATCGCCGCGACGCTCGCCGCGGCCCGCCCCGACGTCGTCGTTCTCACCGAGTCGTGGTCGCGTGCGGGGGACAGCCAGCGCGAGCGGCTCGTTGCGCCCCTCGGGCTGCCGCACCACGCCTTCACGGGCGTGCCGGCCGAGGAGGACGAGTCGGCCCTCTCCGGCGTCGCCCTCCTGTCGAGATGGCCGATCGGCAGGGCCTCGAGCCACGCCTTCGGCGAGCTGCGGGCCCAGTTTGCGGAGCTCGAGGGGCCCCGCGGCCCGATCCGCGTCTTCGGCGTGGCCGTCGACGCGTGGCGGCTGGGCGAGGGCCGGGCGCGGCAGCAGGCCGTCCGCGGCCTCCTCGACCACGTGCGCTCCGAGCGCCAGGAACAGATCCCGCTCGTGGTCTGCGGCGATTTCAATGCCGATCCCGCGAGCGAGGAGATCCGCATGATCAGCGGACGGACTGTGGGACCCGCCAACGGCCTCTCCTTCGACGACGCGTGGGAGGCCGCCGGCGGAACCGAGCCCGGCTCCACCTGGTCCAACGCCAATCCCTGGGCCCGGGCTCTGGGGTGGCCGGACCGCCGGATCGACTACATCTTCACCGCCGCTGGCCGGGGAGGGGCCGGGCATCCGCTCGCGGCGGCCCTCCTGGGCGTGCACCCGGTGGGCGGGATCCACCCGTCGGACCACTACGCCGTGCAGGCAGACGTCCGCTACTGACTACGGTCAGGCCCCGCGACGCCTCCGGGCGGCGGCTCGGTGATGATCCTCGGGGCGTACTCGAGCAGCTGCAGCTTGCCGTCGAACGTCCGGCTCTCCACGAGGTCGAGCATGAGGTCGGGGTAGCCGTCGTAGATCCGCTCGCGGCCGGTCTTGCCCGTGACGACGGGGAACACGACGACGCGCAGCCGGTCCACGAGCCCGGCTCCGATGAGGGAACGGCACAGGCTCACGCTCCCCAGGGTCCGCAGCGGCGACCCGCCGTCCTGCTTCATCGCCCGCACCGCCTCCACGGCGTCCCCCGCCACGAGCTGCGAGTTGGCCCACGTGAGCGGCTCCTGCAGCGTCGAGGAGAACACGACCTTGGGCATCCCGGCGAGCATCTGGAAGGCCGGCTCGTCGGGGTAGTCCTCGGCGAACCCGGACATGAGCCGGTAGGTCTTGGCGCCCATGAGGGTCGTATGGCCCTTCTCGGGCGAGGAGTCGAGCCACTTGAGGTACTCGGGCGCCTCGATGCCCCAGTACCCCGGCCAGCCCTCGGCGGAGGCGTAGCCGTCGAGGGAGATGATGAAGTCCACGGTGAGGTCTGGCATGGTGTCCCTCTCGCGTTCGTGAGGCGTTCCTGCGGCGACCCTTCCGAGGGTACGACCGCCGCCGACGGCGCACCATGCCTCAGGCCCAGGCCAGCGTCAGTCGATCTCCTCGCCCGCGAGCGCCTTCGCGGCCAGGCGCTCCTCCTCGGCGACCTCCCAGACCTCCTTCGCCGCGCGGATGTTGAGGACGATGATGAGCACGCCCAGCACGAGGTCCGGCCACCCCGAGCCGGTCCACGCGGTCACGAGGCCCATGAGGATGATCGCGACGTTGACGGCCACGTCGTTGCGCGCGGACAGGAACGCCGCCCTGGCCATGGAGCTGCCGTGGTGGCGGAACCGGGCCAGGACCAGCGAGCAGGCGAGGTTGACGACGACGGCGCCGCCCGCCGTCACGGCGAGGGCCAGGGGATCGGGCGGGGCGGGGTCGGCGATCTTGCTGAAGGCCTGCCACGCCGCGGCGAGGGCGGGGACGAGGATGATGAGCGCCATCGTCTTCCCAGCCACCGCCTGCCGGTGCAGCGACCAGCCGAGGGCGATGAAGATCAGCACGTTGATCGAGGCGTCCTCGAGGAAGTCCACGCTGTCCGCGAAGAGGGACACGGACCCGATCGCGAGGGCCACGCCGGCCTCGACGACGAAGTACGCGAGGTTCAGCCCGGCGACGAGGAGGACGGCGCGGCGCAGCCGCCGGCCGAGGGCCAGCCGGTCGCCGTCGCCCGTCATCGCCGCACCCCGGGAGCTGTCGGTGTCACACCGACACGCTATACCGCCGAGTGCCTACACGACCTCCCGGCCGCGGTGGGCCACGACCCCGAGCCAGGCCAGCACGAGCGCGAGGACGGCCATCCCGACGAAGGGCACCGCCCAGCCCCCGGCGAGCTGCGCGACGGCGCCGACGGCGTAGGGCCCGGCCGCCGCGAGGGTGAACCCGCCGCCCTGGCTCAGGGCCGAGAGCCTCCCGGCCGTCGGCGCGCTCGAGGTGCGCACCACGACCATGGCCAGCGCATAGCCCAGCGCGGCGCTCTGCGCGAGCCCGAGCACCGCGACGGCCAGCGGCATGACGGGCAGCGGGGCGGCCAGCACCCACAGGATCGAGGCCGCGAGGACGACGCCGATCCCCGGCCCGAGCGCCGCGCGCCACCTCCGGCGGCCCAGGAGCATCGGCACAGCGAGGGTCGCGGGCAGCCCTGCGACGCTGAACCACGCGAGCAGCGCCGACGCCTCCCCCGCCTCCGCCCCGCGCCAGACGAGGAAGCTCGGGAGCCACGACGTCAGGGCGAAGTAGAGCGTGGCTTGGACCCCGAAGTACGCGGCGATCGCGAGCGCCGTCGGGTTCCGCAGGAGCCGCGCCTGCCGGGAGGCCGCGGCTGAAGCGGGCACGGCCGCCGCTGGCACCGCAGGGTGGGGTTCAGCCGGGGATCCGGCCGGCACCGTCTCCCCGGCCGGGGCAGCAGAGGAACGACGGCGCCGCAGCGCGAGCGCGACGACGGCGGCCGCCGCGACGGCCGGCACCGCCCACGAGGCCAGGGCGGCCGGGACGCCGGCCGCCCCCGCCGAGGGCGCGAGGAGCGCCGCCCCGACGGCGGCACCCCCGCCCATGCCCATGGTCGTGAGCCCCGAGAACCAGGCCGCTCCGCCGTGCTGCTTGACGAGCTGCGGCACGAGGACGCTGCCGACCATGATCGCCGCCCCGGCCAGGACCGTCCCCGGCAGCAGCAGCTCGGGGGCCGCCACGCGCAGGGCGAGGGCCGCCGCGAGGCCGAGCATCGCCGTCGTGAGCGCGCGGCCGAGCCCCCACCGCGACGCGAGCCACGGCCCGAGCCCCGCCGAGAGGCCGAACGCGAGCACCGGGGCGGACCCGAGCGCGAGCAGCCAGGGCGAGCCGGCCGCGAAGGCGGGCCCGAAGGCCGCCCCGAGCTCCGGGAACGCCGCGGCGACGCTCGTGACCGCCGGCCGCAGGTTGAGCGCGACGAGGACCGCCGCGAGCACGATCGGCCACCGGGGCGGGGCACCGGGGCGGACGACGGCGGGCGCTGCCGTCGGCGGGACGGGCGCCGCGCGCGGGGCGGGCACCGTGGGGAGGGTGTCGGGCGGGGACGACGCCACAGGGGAGCTCCTTGCGTAGGGACGGTGTCAGAGCACAGGTGCGGGGACGGCCGCGCCCGGGTACACGGGGGGGAACAGCTCGTCGGGCGAGCGGCGCCCGAGGTCCCGCTCGGAGTAGGCGGCCCGCATCGCGCCGAAGAGCCGCTGAGCCTCGGCCCGCAGGGCCTTGAGGTCGACGCCGGGCAGGGTCCCGTCGACGACGACGGGGCGTCCCGCCACGAAGGTGTCCGTGATGTTCCGGGCTGTGCCGTTGAGCACGAGGGTGCGCACGGGGTCCTCGACGACGCCGTCGGCGAAGGCGTCGAGGGAGGCGACGGCGATGTCGGCCTGCATGCCGGGGGCGAGCCGGCCGAGGTCGTCGCGGCCGAGGGCCCGGGCGCCGCCGAGCGTCCCGGCGTCGAGGTAGTCGGCGAGCCTGCCGGCGTCGGGCCTGCCCTCGACCAGGCGGGCGAGGTGCGAGCCGACGTCGATGCCGCGGATGAGGTCCGGCGGGAACGAGTCGGTGCCGAGGCACACGTTGACGCCCGCGGCCCGGAACCGGTCGAAGGAGACGAGCTGCTTGCCGTAGCGGAACGAGGTCAGCGGGCAGTGGACGATGCTCACGCCGTGCCGGGCGAGGGTCTCGAGCGGGCCGCCGGGTGCGCTCGCCCGCCGGTCGCGGGCGTCGATCTCGACGCCGTGCGGGATGAGGAGGCGGGCGCCGAGGAGCCCAGTGGACTCGAGCAGCTCGAACACCCCGCGCCCCGTGGCCCCGCGCACGAGCCCCTCCTCGAGCGGCGACTGGAGGCAGTGCAGCCGGACGAGCGCGTCCCGCTCGCGGGCGATCCGGGCGGTGGAGCGCATGAGCTCCTCGGTGAGGGTCTCGATGCGGCAGGGGAGCAGGACGCCCGTGACGAGGGGATCGGCGAGGGCGGCGGCGTGGTCGAGGAAGCGCTCGGCGTCGCGCAGGCCCGCGCGTCCCTCGGCCTCGTCGAAGCGGACAGTCCGCCCGCCGTCGGCCGTCGTGACGTGCACGCCCGCGCGGTAGGCGGGCCCGAGGTAGCCGCGCAGCCCGAGGCGCCGGCCCGTCTCGGCCATGTCGGCGAGCTCGTCGAAGCCCTCGGCCCAGGAGCTGTGGATCTCGGACGCGATGGGCATGTAGGTCGTGACGCCGTGGAGCGCGAGCTGCGCGAGCGCGAACTCCCGCACTGTCGCCCGCTCGGCGCGGGTGAAGACGTCGCGCCGGCCGTGGTCGAAGTAGTCCTCGGACCACAGGTGCCCGGGCGCGACGTCGGGGGAGGCCCACGAGTCGAGGATCAGGTGGTCGATGTCAGCGAGCGCGTCGAGGTCGATGAGGCCGGGCATCACGATGCTCTGGCCGTAGTCCCGCTCCTCGTCCACGGGCCCGTCGTAGCCGCGGCCCACGAAGACGATCGTGTCCCCCTGGACCACGACCTCGGCGTCCTCGATCAGGGCGTGGCGCGCTCCGTCGGAGCCGAGGACGTACCGGGCGGTGATTTTGGTATACATATGTGCCTCCTTGCACGTGGGCCCGATGCCGAGGTCGCACGGGGCCTGATGTTGAGGGTGACCGGCGAAGGTCAGGTCCTGCGGCTGGACTGAGCGCTTTTGTCCGGGGTGCCAGATTGTCCTCGAAGGTGACTTGCCTCTCATTGTGTGCAGGCTTACAGTCGAATTGGAATACCAAAATGGTATGCCACCCAGTCTCCCACCGAAAGGCCAGCGTCATGCGCAATGATGCGAAGACTGCAGCCGGCTCCGACGCCACCCTCGTCGACGCCCCACCGTCCCCCTCCTTCCGGGCCCGCCCCGCCCTGTGGCTCGCCATGATCGGGGTCTCCACGGCCGTCTGCGCCGTCGCCATCAGCATCGGCACCCACAAGTTCCAGATCGGCCACGCGGCGATCGTCCTCATGCCCATCCTCTGGACCGTGCTCATCGGCGGGTTCCTCGGCGTCCAGAAGTGGAAGCCGATCGGCGGCCGCGCCCGTGCGGTCTCCACACACCTCCAGGACGTCTCGATCGTCTTCTTCCTGGCCGGGCTCGGGACCCAGATCGGGCCCTCGCTCATGAAGTTCACGAACCTCGGCCCCGCGATCCTCCTGCAGGAGGTAGGGCACGTCGTCGGCACCGTGATCCTGGCACTCCCGGTCGCGGTGGCCCTGGGGATGGGGCGCGCCGCGATCGGCGCGACGTGGTCGATCGACCGCGAGTCCTACCTCGCGTTCGCCATCCAGCGCTTCGGCGTCCGCTCCCCGGAGTACCGCGGCGTCTTTGCCGTCTGGGTCCTCGGCAGCGTCTTCGGCGCCGTGTTCATCTCGATCCTGGCCGGCCTGCTCGGCGGGCTCGACTTCTTCGACCCCCGGGCCCTCGCCTTGGGCCTCGGCCTCGGGTCCGGTTCGATGATGCTCGGCGGCGTCGGCGCCCTCTCGATCCTCTACCCCGAGATGGCGGGGGAGATCGCGGCGCTCGCCGCGCTGTCCAACCTCGTGACCAACATCGTCGGCTTCTACGCGGGCGTCTTCATCGCCCTGCCGATGTGCCAGAAGCTCTACAGGATGTGGTCGCGCCTGTTCGGGCGGGACGACCTCGGCCGCCGCGTCCGCCGCGGCCCGGGCGCCGCCGCCGCAACGGTGCTGGCCAAGCGCGGTACGTCTGGCAACCAGGCCGTCGACGCCGTCGACATCCACGGCATCGAGGCCGACCCCGTCCTCAAGCGCACGCCCCTGACGTGGATCGTCTCCTTCGCCGCCGCCGGCGGCGCGGGCCTGCTGCTCAACGCCCTCGGCACCGGCGCCCTGCGGCCCGAGGACTCCGTCGGCGTGCTCGTCCTCCTCGGCCTCACGGCGATCGCGCTCGTGCTCGCCAAGCTCGTCCCCGCGGTCCCGTCCAGCATCTGGGTCCTCGCCCTGGCCACGATCGCCTCCGCGACGTTCCTGCCCACCGGGCCCTTCGTCGCGTCCGTGACCCACAACATCAACGTCCTGTACGCTGGCCTGCCCATGATCGCCCTCGTCGGCATGTCGCTCGGCCGGGACGTGAAGGCGCTGCGCTCCCTGAGCTGGAAGATCGTCATCGTCGCCCTCATGACGTTCACGGCGAGCTTCGTGGCAGCGGCCGCCATCGCCGAGGTCGCGCTCCGGTTCTGACACCCGTCTCGCCCTGGGGGCGGCGCCGGTCGGCGCCGCCCCTCACCCGCCCCGCCAGACCTGCCGAGAGGAACAGTCCATGCTCATCACCAACGTCCGCCCGTGGGGAGGCGACGCCGTCGACCTCGAGGTGCGCGACGGGAGGATCGCCGCGGTCCACCCGCGCGGGACCGCCACCGCCGCGGGGCAGGCGCGCGACGCCGTCGACGGCCGCGGGCGCCTCGCCCTGCCGGCGTTCTCCGACGTCCACGTCCACCTCGACTCGACGCGCATCGGGCTGCCGTTCCGGGAGCACACCGGGGCGCCCGGCGTCTGGAACATGATGAGCAACGACCGCGCCCACTGGCGCGACACCCCCGTCCCCTACCGCGACGTCGTCGCCGGGACGCTCGAGCGCATGATCGCCCGCGGGACGACCCGCGTCCGCTCCTACGCCCAGATCGACGTCGACTGCAAGCTCGAGCGCTTCGAGGCGGTCATGGCCGCCAAGGAGCGCTTCGCGCAGCACGCCGACGTCGAGGTCATGGCCTTCCCGCAGGCCGGCCTCCTCCTCGAGCAGGGCACCGTGCCCCTCATCGAGGAGGCCCTCCGCGCCGGCGCGACGACGGTGGGCGGCATCGACCCCTGCCAGCTGGACCGCGACCCCGTCCGGCACCTCGACATCGTCTTCGGGCTCGCCGAGAAGTACGGGGTCGACGTCGACATCCACCTCCACGAGCCCGGCCACCTGGGGGTCTTCAGCGCCGAGCTCGTCTTCGAGCGCACGCGCGCCCTCGGCCTGCAGGGCCGCGTCACCCTCTCCCACGCCTACGACCTCGCCAACGTCCACCCCGACGTGACCGCCCGCGTCGTCGAGCAGATGGCCGAGCTCGACGTCGCGTGGGCCACGGTCGCTCCCGCCACCGCCGGCACCCAGTTCGAGCTGGCCCGGATGACGGAGGCCGGGATCCGCGTCGGGCTTGGCGAGGACGGCCAGCGCGACTACTGGAGCCCCTACGGCAACTGCGACATGCTCGATCGCACATGGCAGCTCGCCTTCACCCACCGCCTCCGCAAGGACCGGCTTATCGAGCACTGCGCGGCGATCGCCACTATCGGCGGCGCCTCCATCATGGACCGCGACGTCCCCCGGCTCGCGAGCCCGGACGACAGGCCGGGGCTCGCTCCCGGGGACCCGGCGGAGATCGTCCTGGTCGACGGCGAGACAGTCACGAGCACCGTCATGGACCGTGGCCAGGACCGCACCGTGATCCACGCGGGGAGGGTCGTGGCGGACGGCCTGGCCGTCCTGCCGGGCCCGGCAGCCTGAGCCCTCCCGTCCCTCGCCAAGCCCGCTACGCCGGGAGCGATCAGGGGAATCGCGCCCCGTCGCGGCACGTTCCATCTGCGTGGGCGATGAGGAGGCGCTGGACGCCTATTCGCAGACCGTGACATCCGTGGCCCGGCACCTGAGGCCGCGTGTGGCCTCAGTGCGCACCGAGCGCGGCTCGGGCTCCGCGGTCGTGCTCAGCGGCGAGGGGCACCTCGTGACGAACGCGCACGTCGTCGGGCGGCTGCCGCGCGGCGAGGTCGCGTTCGCCGACGGCTCGTCCGGGCCGTTCGCAGTGATCGGCCGCGACCCGCTCTCGGACCTCGCCGTCCTGCGCACGGGCATCGCCGTCCCCGAGCCGCCCGAGTTCGGCGACGCGGACCGGCTCCTCGTCGGCTCGCTCGTCGTCGCCGTCGGCAGCCCGCTGGGCCTCGAGGGCAGCGTCACGGCCGGGGTGGTCAGCGCCCTCGGCCGGTCGATGCCCGCGCGCGGCCGGACGGCGTCCCGGCTCATCGAGGACGTCATCCAGACCGACGCCGCGCTCAACCCAGGGAACTCCGGCGGGGCGCTCGCGGACTCGCGCGGGCGGGTCGTGGGGATCAACACCGCCGTCGCGGGGATCGGGCTCGGCCTGGCCGTACCGATCAACGCCACGACGCGGCGCATTCTGGCCGCCCTGCGCGAGGACGGCCGCGTGCGCCGGGCCTACCTGGGCCTCGTGAGCGTGCCGACCCCGCTCGACGAGCGCTGGGCCGTGCGGGCCGGAACGCGCCGCGCGCTGCGGGTCGCCGAGGTCATCCCCGGGAGCCCGGCGGCGCTGAGCGGCCTGCGTCCCGGCGACCTCCTCCTGGCGGTCAACGGCGCGCCGCTCGCCGACGCGCAGTCCCTCCAGCGGCACATGTTCGAGGACGCGATCGGCCGCCGCACCGAGATCACGGTGCTGCGCGGCGAGGCCATGGTCGACGTCATCACCGAGCCCACCGAGCTCGTCGACTGAGCTGCCGCGGTGGGCGCCCTGCGGTGTTCACCTGCTGGAGCGCCGGACGTACCGTGGAGCCATGGCGGCGCGGTGGGGGAGCCCGGAAGTCTGGCGCAGGATCGTCTGGCGCACGACGGCGATGCTCGCCGCCGGGATCGCGGCGGCGTCGCTAATGGCCGGCTGCGGGGACGGCGTCGGCGCGAAGCCCCCTGGCCCCGCGGCCACGTCCGCGCCGGGCGTCCCTCCGGACGCCCCGTCGTCCGCGTCGCCGCCCGACGGAGCCGGGGACACGCCGTCGTCCGCGTCGCGCACGACCGACCCGGTTCCGAGCGAGGACTGCTCCGACGTGGGCGGGCTGCCCGGCTGCGTGACCTTCACGTCCGTCTCAGGCTCGGACCCGTCCGGGCCGCTGCCGTGGCTCGGCACCGACCCGCTCCGATTCTCGGTGCGCACGGTGGACGGCCGGGTCACGGTGGGCATCGGGACGCCCTGCAACGGCGGCGGCGGCCCGGCCGAGCTCGACGGGACGACGCTGACGGTGGACCACTCGCAGTTCGCCGTGACGCTCATGGCCTGTCTCGGCCCCCACGGGGACTACGAGAAGTGGGCGTGGGACCTCATCGCCGAGCCCGTTTCCTACACCTACGACGGCACGACGCTCACGTGGGCCAACGCCCGCGGGACGGTGGTGTTCCGCCGCTGAGCGCCGGCCGCGTGAGCGCCGTGCCGGTGGGCCGATGGCCCGTGCTGGTGGTGAGTGGGCGCCTACTTCTTGCCCACGACGTAGATCGCGCCGGTCGTGACGTCCTCCTCGAGCGCCTCGAGCGTGCGGCCGCGGGTCTCGGGGACCTGGGTGAGGACGAAGAGCAGGGCCAGCGCGCCGACGGCGGCGAAGAGGAAGAACGTCCCGGTGATCCCCATCCCCTGCACGAGCGACGGGAAGTAGAGCGAGAGGAACCCGTTGGTGACCCACAGGACGAAGACCGAGACGCCGATGCCGAAGCCGCGCATGTGCAGCGGGAAGATCTCCGAGAGGTAGACCCACACGGCGATGTTGAGGAAGGTCTGCATCGAGCCGACGAAGGCGACGACGAGGAAGAGGATCACGAACGGCCGGACCGGGCTGCCGACGGGCAGGGCCATCGAGGCGACACCGATGAGCAGGTGGCAGACGGTGGTCAGCGTGAGGCCGATCGCGAAGGTCTTGCGGCGGTCGAGGCGGTCCATGAGCGTCAGGGCGATGATGCCGCCGACCACCGAGATCACGCCGGGGGCGATGTTGGCGATGAGCGCCCCGCTCTCGCTGAAGCCGGACTCCTTCAGCACGGTCTGGCCGTAGTACATGATCGAGTTGATGCCGGTCAGCTGCTGCGCGACGCCCAGGCCGATGGCGACGAGCAGGATGCGGAAGAGGAACTTGTTCGAGAAGACGGAGCGCCAGCCGATCTGGTGGCTCTCGAGCTCCTCCTTGGCGACGTGCTCGACGTCGGCGAGCTCGGCGACGGCGCGCTCCTCGGAGCGGACGGCGCGCAGGACCGCGAGGGCCTCGGCGTGGCGGCCCTTCTCGACGAGCCAGCGCGGCGACTCGGGCATCCGGAGCATCCCGAAGAACAGAGCGATCGCCGGCAGGGCGCAGATCGCGAACATGATGCGCCACACGCCCTCGACGTGCCCGAGCACGTTGCCGATGATGGCGTTGACCACGAACGCGGCGAGCTGGCCGACCACGATCGCGAGCTCGTTGCGGCCCGCGAGCGATCCGCGGATCTCGTAGGGCGCGAGCTCGGCGAGGAAGACCGGCACGACCGTCGAGGCGCCGCCCACAGCGAGGCCGAGGAGGATGCGGCCGACGACGAGGACGCCGAAGCTCGGCGCGAGGACGACCGCGAGCGTCCCGACGAAGAACAGGACGGCGAGCAGGATGATCGTCTTGCGGCGGCCCCAGGCGTCGGAGAGGCGCCCGCACGCCATGGCGCCGACCGCTGCGGCGAAGACGAGCGAGCTCGTGACCACGCCCTCGGTGAACGCGGTCAGCCCGAGCTCCGCCGCCATCGGGCTCAGCGCGCCGTTGATGACTCCGGTGTCGTAGCCGAAGAGGAGGCCGCCAAAGGTGGCGATGAGGGCGACGACGCCAAGGCGCCGGGTGTGCGGACCGTTCGTGAGGGGCGGCAGCTGACTGGACCCGCTGGACGGTGTGATCGTGGCGGACATCGGGACTCCTTTGTCGTGTGGACCACGGGTCTGTGACCCGCATCTCGTCCTAGCCTAACGCGCGAAAGGAACATTTGTAAGGACATAGGGACATCTTTTCAAAAATGGTCTCTTCCGCCCGGTGGCAGGATGGGTCCATGCCCGCCTCGGATCCGCGCCGCCCGGCCACGCAGGCCGACGTCGCGCGCGCCGTCGGCGTCTCGCGCACCCTCGTCTCGTTCGCCTTCCGCGGCGCGCCCGGCGTGGGCGAGGAGACCCGGCAGGCGATCCTCGACGCGGCCAAGCGCCTCGGGTACCGGCCCAACGCCGCCGCCGCGGACCTCGCGCGCAAGCGGGCCTCCGCGGTCGGGCTCCACCTCCTCGACCTGCGCAACGAGGTCTACGCGGACATCTTCGCGGGGGTCCGCGAGGCCCTCGCCCCCACCGCGCACCGGATCATCCTCGGCGTCGCGCGCACTTCCGACGGAGTCGGAGAAAGCGTCGGGGATGGAGGGACGGGCGGCGACGAGGCCGACCTCGGCCCGCTCATCGAGGCGCGCGTCGGCGTCGTCATCGCGGCGACGCTCATCGACCCGGACGAGCGCGTGCGCGAGTTCGCGCTCGACGTGCCGATCGTGAGCGTCGCGCGCCGGGTCGAGGGCGTGGACAGCGTCTACTCGGACGACGCGGCAGGCTCCCGCGCCGCGACCGAGCACCTCCTCGCCCTCGGCCACACCCGGATCGCCCACGTCACCGGCCCGTACCACGAGGGCATGCACGCGCGCCGGCGGGCCTATGACGCCGTGATGCACGACGCCGGCCTGCCGCCGCGCGTCGTCACCGCGCCGGGTTACTCGCTCGCCGCCGGGGAGGCCGCCGCCCGCGAGCTTCTCGCGCGCCCGCACCGGCCGACCGCCGTCGTCGCGCACAACGACCAGCTCGCCCTCGGCGTGCGCGAGACGGCCCTGCGGCTCGGGCTGCGCGTCCCCGAGGACCTCTCCCTCACGGGGTACGACGACTCGCGGACCGCGGGCCTGGCCGGGATCGACCTGACCTCGGTGGACCTCGGCGCACGCGCGCTTGGGCTGGCCGCGGGGAGGGCCGCCCTCGCCCGCCTGGCCCACCCCGACGCGCCGGCCGTGGACGAGTGCAGCCTGCCGCGTCTCATCGTGCGGGGCTCGACGGCGCCGCCCCCGACCGGCTGACCGGTGCCACCGGCGGCCCTTCATGTGAGCCGCGCCTCATTCCCGGCTGCTACCGTAAGGCGCATGCTCACTGTGATCGGCGAGGGCCTCATCGACGTCGTCCGGCGCCCGTCCGGGACGGAATCGCACCCCGGCGGGAGCCCGCTCAACGTCGCCATCGGCCTGGCCCGGCTCGACCACCCCGTCCAGTTCATCGGCCGCTACGGCGACGACGCGCACGGGCGCATGCTCACGGAGCACCTCAAGGCCTCGGGCGTCCTCGTCCCCCTGCCCCCCGACGGCACCCCGACGTCCGTCGCGACCGCCGAGCTCGACCACCACGGCGCGGCGACCTACCACTTCGACCTCGACTGGCACCTGCCCGACCTCCGCGAGCGGCTCTCCGGGATCCTCGGCGCCACGACCCTTCTGCACACCGGCTCAATCGCGACCGTCCTCGAGCCCGGCGCGGACCAGGTGATGTCCGTCGTCGAGCGCGCCCGGCCCCGCGCGACCATCGGCTTCGACCCGAACTGCCGGCCCACGATCACGACCGATCCCGAGGCCGTCCGCAGCCGGGTCGAGCGCTTCGTCGCGCTCGCGGACGTCGTCAAGGCCTCGGACGAGGACCTCGCGTGGCTGTACCCCGGCGTCGACCCGCTCGACTCCGCGCGCCGCTGGCTCCGGCTCGGCGCGCCCGAGGGCCCGGCCCTCGTCGTCGTGACCCGCGGCGCCCAGGGGCCGTGGGGCGCCTGCGCGGACGGCGAGGAGCAGGTCGCGGCTCCCGCCGTTCGCGTGGCAGACACGGTCGGCGCGGGCGACTCCTTCATGGCGGCCCTGCTCTCCGGCGTCGTGGACCGCGAGCTCGACGGCGCGCAGCGGCGGCCGGAGCTGCGCCGTCTCGATGCCGCCGAGCTGCGCCGCATCCTGGACTTCGCCGCGCGGGCCGCGGCCGTGACCGTCTCGCGCCGCGGAGCCAACCCGCCGACCCGGGCCGAGGTCCGCGCCGGCGTGCCCGCGCCGTCGCCCGCCGCACCGTCCGCCCGCGGGGGCGCGGCGTGAGCTTCGAGGCGACGAGCCAGGATCTCGTTGACGGCGCGGAGCTGCCCGCGGCGCAGGCGAGCGCGTACTTCGGGATCAAGGGCGGGCAGGACCTCTCGCCGCAGCTGGGCTGGAGCGGCGCGCCCGAGGGGACCCGCAGCTACGCCGTGACCGTCGTGGACGTGGACGCGCCCCGGGCCGGCGGATTCTGCCACTGGGCCGTCGTGAACATCCCCGCCGAGGTGGACCAGCTGCCCGAGGGCGCGGGCGGCGCGCCGGACGGCATGGGGCCCTCGGGGGACGCCGCCGGGCTGCCCGCCGGCTCGGTAGAGCTCGTGAACGACGCCGGCTACGCGGGCTTCGTCGGCGCCGGGCCCCCGCCGGGGACGCGGCACCGCTACGTCGTGACCGTCCACGCGCTCGACGTCGCCTCGCTCCCGGCCACGCCGCGCACCCAGGGCGTGCGCCTCCTCGACGACATCGCCGCGCACGAGCTCGCGCGGGCGGGCTTCACGGCGCACTATGAGCACCCAGCGGCGCGCTGAGGCCCGCGCTGAGGCCGCCGGCGCGGGCCCCCAGGTCAAAGGCCCGGGCATGCGCCTCGTGGCGAGCGATATCGACGGCACGATCCTCGGCCGCGACGGCCGGATCACCGAGCGCACGGTGCGGGCCCTGCACGCGTGCGAGGACGCCGGCGTCGAGCTCGTCTTCGTGACGGGCCGCCCGGCCCGCTGGCTCACGCCCCTCGTCGACCAGCTCGGACACTCCGGCACCGTGATCTGCTCGAACGGGGCCCTGGTCTACGACCTCGAGACGATGTCCGTGGTCAGCGCCGAGGCCATCCGGCGGGAGACGATGCTCGAGGTCCGCGACATCATCCGCGGGCTCTTCCCGGAGACCTCCTTCGCGGCCGAGACGACCGTGGAGTTCGTCATGGAGACCGCCTTCGCCGATCCCCGGCACCGCCACCTGCTCGAGACCGTGCGCCACGGGGACCTCGCCGGGCTCGTGGGCGACGACGAGGTGGTCAAGTTCATGGCCAAGATCGAGGGGATCTCGGCCGAGGAGTACCTCGACCACGTCGCGCCGCACGTCGCGCACCTCGTGGCCGTAACGCACTCGGCCGTGGACATGACGATGCTCGAGATGGCCCCGCTCGGGGTCAACAAGGCCGTCACGCTCGCCGAGTACGCGCACGCGCTCGGGATCAGGCCCGAGGAGGTCGTCGCCTTCGGGGACATGCCGAACGACGTCGAGATGCTCACGTGGGCGGGCGAGGGCTACGCGATGTCCTCGGGGCACCCCCTCGCGCTCGCGGCAACGGAGCTGCATGCGCCGGGCATCGAGGACGACGGCGTCGCGCAGGTCCTCGAGCGCAAGCTCGCCGAGGCGCCGTCAGCCGGCCGCCCGGCGGCCGGCCGGAGGAGCCATCGCGCGATCGGCTGAGGGAGGGCGACCTCAGGAGTGGCGGTGCGCGACCTGCGTCAGGCCGATCGTGACGCAGATGGTGCCGATGACGAGGAACATGTGGATGCCGGGGCCGAGGTCCCAGAACATCCCCAGGACCCAGAAGGCGAGGGCCGCGAGGCCCGAGACGAGCATGATCATGATGCGCTCCTTCCCGATGACCGCCGATGCCCACATTGTCCGCGCTTCCCGGACCGGTGGCTACGGCCCACATGCATTTCAGCCTCTTCCGTTATTAGAACGCCTCGTATCATAATTCTTCAGGGGGGAGACGGCCGGCGCGGTCTTGGGAAATAAGGTGCGGGCGTGCGTGCACGCCCCCTGATCCCAGGGGCAGCGATGGGCAGTGACAGCGGAACGCCGAGGCTCGCGGCCTTCGATATCGACGTCGTCGATCTCTCGGAGACCGTGACGAATCTGAGCCGGGTGAAATCGAAGAATCGCGCGCGGCTCGCCAATTCCGACCTTACGCGCGCCTTCCTCAATGCGGCACTGAGCCTCACAGACCACGTCCTCGGGCCCGGGGGAGAGGACCCCGCCGAGGTCGCCCGCCAGTCCCTCGCCTACCTCTCGCGGCCCCGCATCGTGGGCCGGGCCCGCGAGGCCTGTCCGGAGCTCGTGCCGACCGAGGCCAAGTTCCGGGACCGCTGGGCCGGGCAGCAGGACTTCCTCTCGGACTTCGTCGCGTACGCCATCAAGGCGCGGGAGGGCTACCTGCGCCGGGCCATCGACGCGTGGGCGGATGAGCTGGTGGGCTCGGGCGGGGACTTCGCGACCGCGATCCACCGGGTGGCCTTCGAGGGCATGTCCTTCATCGCCGAACAGCCCGCCTACCGGCTGCAGCTGCTCCTCACGGCCTCCGCCGAGGCGGATCCCACGGCCGCGGAGGCCCTGCGCGAGCTCTACGCGTCGATGACCGCAGCGTGGTACGGCCTCTATGAGCAGGTGGTCGAGCACTTCGGCCTGCGGCTGCGGCCCGGCGTCCGGGCTCAGGACCTCAACATCATCCTCCAGGCCCTCGCTGAGGGGATCGGGCTCCGCGTCCTCGCGGGGGTCGACGAGCCTCTCGTGAACCGGGCCCGCGGGACGTCTCTGCTCGGCACCGCCGCGCTGGCCCTGCTCTCGTCCGTTGTGGACACCGGCGATGGCCTTGCGCTGGCCGAATCCGCGAATGCGCGCATTGGCCGAGGCATGAGAATTCCCTCCGGCGCCGGAGGAATTTCGCCGGAGGTCTTCTAGAAGCGGACAGCCCCGGGTGCTGGAAGCCGATCTCGTGGAAATGTTGAACTGACATGCACCCGGCTCGGAGGTCATTCATTCCGGGCCAGGGCAGACGAATTCAGCCGGAATTCGCGAGAGTTGTGATGTCGGGGGACGTCATGCGTCGGAAAGTGGCGATCGCTGCTCGCTGGGCGTGGGTCAGGGCTGCGGTCCTGGCCTGCTCCATCGGCCTCCTTGGTGTGGCCTGCGTGCACCAGGCCCAGGTCGGCGCCGCGGAGAGCCGTCGGGCGGAAGCAGCCCGGCTGCTCGCCGAGGCGTCGGCCGGCGCCGTGCCGTCAGTCAGTGACGTGCCATCGGGCAGTGACGTGCCGTCGGCGCAGCCGGCGGATCCCGCCACGGCGGCGCCGGAGCCGCCCGCCGAACCCGGCCCCGCGCCGTCGTCTGCGTCCGTGGAGCCGGAAGCCGTCCAGCTCCCGCGCCTGCCCCTTCCGCCCACGGGCTTCTCGTGGCCGGCGGCCGGGCTCTCGGTCGGCGTCGTGCCGATGGCGTGGACACGGGACGAGAGGGTCAACCCGCCTCTGGACGCGAACGGGTTCGACCCCGTGGCGCACTGGCTCACGGGAACCGGCGAGAACGAGGACCTTCAGCCCGTGGTCCTGGCTGCGCACACGTGCTTCGGCGTGGACCCCCTGTGCAACCCGTCCACGTTCCCCTTCAACCGCCTGAGTTTCCCCGGATGGGAAAAAGGGCAGGCGGCATCGATTTCCGATGCCAACGGCCGCGTTATTCCCTGCAGTCTCGAAGATCGGAGGATCGTCGATAAGTCAACGCAATTCTCATTCCCCAATGATCCGGGCCTTGTCGTGGCTTTCACCTGCAATATCGACAGGCCAAATGACGAAATTACTTTGGTGACCTTCCGCTGCGGATGAATTCCGCTCGAGGAAGCAGCCACTTTTCGCCGCGCACTGGGGCGCGGGGCTAACAATAGTGAAAGGAGGCGAGCAGCAATGCTGCTCTCTCAGCTCAAGAAGCATTCCACGGGGATCTTCTCCCTGGCGGCGTGCGTGCTGATGGCGGGGGGCCTCGCCACTAGCCCTGCCTTCGCTGCCGGAGACACACCGCCCGACCATCGCCACACCATCTGTCACGCCACGGGGTCTGCAAAGAACCCCTATGTCGAGATCACCCCGGCCAAGGCCGGCGTCGTCAACGGCCACGCCGGGAACTCGCACCAGAGCGGCGACGACATCATCCCGCCGTTCACCCATGAAAAGAAGGGCGAGACGATCCATCAGCCCGGGCAGAACTGGGACGCCCAAGGGCAGGCGAACTTCGATGCCGGTTGTGTCCCGACGGTGGTGACCCCACCACCACCGCCGCCAACGATCCAGCCGCCGACCGTCGAGCCGCCGACGGTCGAGCCGCCGACGGTCGTGCCCCCGGCGGTGACGCCGGACCAGGCCCAGCCGATCGGTGCGGCCGCGGCCAGGGTTCCGCTGGGAGCCGCGAAGGCCGCCCCGGCGCAGGTGAGCATCGCGGCTGACACGGCGGCCGAGAGCGGCGGCGCAGACCACACTGTCTCCGGCGCACTGATCGGATCGGGCGGGCTGCTCATGGTCTGGGTCCTGCTCACGGGATACACGCGGAGGCTTCGCAGGCAGCACGCCGACTAGCGGCTGCCCGCGACCAGGCGCCGGATGGCGTGGGGCCAAGGCGGGATCCCCCGACCGCCGAACGCCCCCGCCATCCGGTTGGACCCTTCCCACCAGCGCAAGCACGTGAGGGGCCGCGGCCAGCCAGGCCGCGGCCCCTCATGCGTGCGCCGCGGCCTGTTCCGCCGCAACGGCCCGGGCCTACACTGCGCGCATGTCGGTTGTCGTGATCGGCGCGGGCTCGGCGGGGCTCGCCGTGAGCCACGAGCTTGGCCTCCGCGGGATCGAGCACATCGTCCTCGACCGCGCCAGGGTCGGCCAGGCGTGGCGGGACAGGTGGGACTCGTTCACGCTTGTGACGCCGAACTGGTCGCTCTCCCTCCCGGGGAGCCCCTACGCGGGCCCCGATCCCGAGGGCTTCGACCCCCGCGATGCGATCGTCGCGTACCTCGAGGACTATGCGCGCGGCCTGGCCGCGCCCGTCACCGAAGGCGTGGAGGTCACCGCCCTCACGCCCGACGGCGAGGGTGGGCTCCTGCTCGCGACCTCCGAGGGGCCGCTGAGCACTCGCGCCGCGGTGGTCTGCACGGGGTCCTTCCGCCGTCCTCACCGGCCGGCGGGGCTCGAGGGCGTCCCTGCCGGGCTCGTGCTCGACGCGGGAGACTACCGCAGCCCCGACCAGCTCCCGCCGGGCCGCCTCCTCGTCGTCGGCAGCGGCCAGACGGGGGTGCAGCTCGCGGAGGAGCTCGCACTCGCCGGCCGGGACGTCGTGCTCGCGGCCAGCCGGGCCCCGTGGATCCCGCGGCGGCTCGAGGGCACCGACACGGTCACGTGGCTCGAGCGCTCCGGCTTCTTCGAGACGACCCTCGCCGACCTGCCGTCCCCAGCCGCCCGGCTGATCGCGAACCCGCTCGTGACGGGGCGCGCGGGCGGGCACGACCTGAACCTGCGGACGCTCGGGGCCCTCGGCGTCCAGCTCGCCGGCCGGCTCGAGGCGGCCGACGGCGAACGGATCGCCTTCCGGGACGACCTCGCCGCATCCGTCGCGTTCGGCGACGAGCGCTGGGCGGACCTCCGCGGGTTCCTGGCGGCCCGCCTCCCCGCGCGTGGCCATCCCGTGCCTGGCCTGCCCGAGCCCGAGCCCTTCCGGCCCCAGGCGGTCGGCGAGGTGCGCACCCGCGACCTCGCCGCCGTCGTCCTCGCGGCCGGCTACCGGCCGGACTACTCATGGATCGACGCCCCCGTGTGCGACGAGCTCGGCTTCCCCGTGACGCGCGACGGCGCGAGCACCGCCGTGCCCGGCCTGTACTTCTGCGGGGTGCACTTCATGCGCTCGCGCGCGTCGGGGATCCTGTTCGGCGTCGGCAGGGACGCCGCGGCCGTCGCGGACCAGATTGCCGCCCGGGCCGCGTGAGCGCTAGAGGATCTCGATGCCGTCCTCGAGCTCGAGCGTCCGGGCCTCCGCGAGGCCGGTCAGGGCGGCGGCGATGTGCACCGCGCCGTGCGCGCCGAAGTGCTCGTCGAACTCGTCCGGCCCGACGAACTTCCACTCGGTGAGCTCCTCCTGCTGCAGGGTGACCTGCGCGCCGTCGGGGAGGCTTCCGCCGTCGTACAGGAAGCTCAGCCCGTCCCCGATCGGGTCCGGGAAGGCCGAGTGGGCGATGAGCAGAAGCGGCCCCGGCTCGATGTCCAGGCCAAGCTCCTCGCGGCCCTCGCGGCGCGCGGCGTTGCGGGGCGCCTCGCCCGGGTCCACCGTGCCGCCGGGCAGGAGCCAGCCCTCCTTGTAGTTGGGCTTCACGGCGAGCACGGCGCCGTGCTCGTCGCGGATCACGAGGCCTGCAGCGAGGCGGCGGCGGGGGAGCGTGCGGAAGTACTCCCGGCTCACGGGGCTCAGCTCTTCCATGCCTCCGAGCCTACCCGGGTACCGTGTCCGTGTGGGGTTCCTGACCGGAGCACCGATGGCGTTCGCCCACCGGGGGTTCTCGCCCGAGGGGCTCGAGAACACGCTCACCGCCTTCCGGGCGGCCGCGGAGCTCGGCTTCACGCACCTCGAGACGGATGTGCGGGCGACGTCCGACGGCGTGCTGGTCGCCTTCCACGACGAGCGGCTCGACCGCGTCACTGACCGGCTCGGCTCCCTGCGCGAGCTCCCGTGGGCCGAGGTCTCGGCGGCGAGGATCGGCGGGAGCGAGCGGGTCCCACGGTTCGAGGAGCTCGCCGAGGAGCTGCCCGACGCCCTGTTCAACGTCGACGTGAAGTCCGCCGACGCCGTCGTGCCCCTCGCCGCGGCCATCGAGCGGCTCCGGCTGCACGACCGGATCCTCGTGACCTCGTTCTCCGAGGCGCGCAGGAGGGCCGTGCTCGCGCGCCTGTCCCGGCGGGTGGCGTCCTCGGCGGGCCTGCGCGGCTCGGCGGCCTTCCGGCTGCTCGGTTCATCGCTCGCGGACCGGGTGCTGCGGAGGGTCCTGCACGACGTCGACTGCCTCCAGGTGCCCGAGCGCGCCGGCCGGCTGCGGGTCGTCACGCCGGGGACCCTGGCCCGGGCCCACCGCCTCGGGCTGCAGCTGCATGTGTGGGTGGTCAACGAGCCGGGCGACATGGCCCGGCTGCTCGACGCCGGGGTGGACGGACTCGTGACCGACCGGGCAGACGTGCTGCTCGGGGTGCTCGAGGCGCGGGGGGCGTGGCCGCCGGGGCGGTAACCGAGTGGTGGAAAACACATTCCCAGGATGCCGGGATGGCATGATGGAGCCCATGCGCATTCTCATCGCCCCGGACAAGTTCAAGGGCTCGCTCACCGCTGCCGAGGCCGCCGAGGCGATGGCCGAGGGCGCCCTCGGCGTCTACCCCGACGCCGAGATCCTCCGGGCGCCGATCGCCGATGGCGGCGAGGGCACGCTCGAGGCCGCCGTCGCAGCCGGCTTCGAGGAGCGCATCCAGGCCGTGACGGGGCCGCTCATCAAGCCCGTGGGCGCCGCATGGGCCATCAGCGGCACGACCGCCGTGATCGAGACGGCGCAGGCCTCGGGCCTCGCGGCCCTCGGCCAGGAGCCCGACCGGGAGACCGCCGGCCGCGCCCACTCCTACGGCGCGGGCCAGCTCATCGCCGCCGCCCTCGATGCCGGCGCCACCGAGATCATCCTCGGCCTCGGCGGCTCGGCCATGACCGACGGCGGGTCCGGCGCCCTCCGGGCCCTCGGCCTCCGTCCCCTCGACGCGGCGGGCAACGTCGTGCCCCTCGGCGGGGCGTTCCTGAGCGACATCGCCTCCGTGGATGCCTCCGCCCTCGATCCGCGGCTCGCCGGCGCGACGCTGCGCATCGCCGTCGACGTCCGCAACCCCCTCACCGGCCCCGACGGCGCGGCGCACGTCTTCGGGCCGCAGAAGGGCGCGGACCCCGAGCTCGTCGAGGCGCTCGACGCCGGCCTCGTCACGTGGGCGCGCGTCCTCGCCGAGGCGACCGGCCGGGACGTCGACGTCCCCGGCGCCGGGGCCGCCGGCGGATTCCCCGCGGCGTTCCTGGCCTACACCGAAGCCCGGCTCGAGAGCGGCTTCGACCTCGTGGCCGAGCTCGTGGGCCTCGACAGCCGGCTCGCCCTCGCGGACCTCGTCATCACCGGCGAGGGCTCGCTCGACGGGCAGTCCCTCACGGGCAAGGCGCCGATCGCCCTCGCCGACCGTGCCCGCGACCGCGGCATCCCCGTCGTCGCCGTCGCCGGCCGGCTCCTCGCGACCCCCGAGCAGCTTGCCGAGCACGGCATCGAGACCGCCGGGGCCCTCGTCGACCTGGCCCCGAGCCCGGCGGAGGCCATCGCCGAGGGAGCGCAGTACCTCCGCCGCGCGGTGAAGGAGCTCCTCGCCGGCGCCTGACCCCAGCGCCCACCCCCAACCACAGATGCGGGGTCACTCTCAACGATGCGGGGTCACGTCCCAAGGATCCGGGGTCACGTCCCAAAGATGCGGGGTCACCCCGCATCTGGGGTGGGCCCGGCCCGGGAGTGCCGTTACCGACCCTGGGCCGCGAGGGCGTCGAGCTGGAGCACGAGCCACGGGCTGAACGCATACGGCGCGGCGGCCACCGCGGTGCGGAAGGCCTCGGGCTCGGCCCAGACCCACTCGGCGACCTCGTCCGGGGCGGGCACGGGGTCCGCGGCGGAGACGGCGCGGTAGACAGGACAGATCTCGTGCTCCACGATGCCCGAGGCGTCCACCGCCCGGTACCGAAAGTCGGGCAGGGCGGGCTCGATCCCGGAGAGCTCGAGGCCCAGCTCCTGCCGTCCCCGGCGCCGGATCGCCTCCTCGAAGGGCTCCCCCGGGGCGGGATGCCCGCAGAACGCGTTGCTCCACACGCCCGGCCACGTGGCCTTGGACAGCGCGCGCCGCGTCACGAGGACCCGCCCGTCGGGCCCGTAGACGTGGCACGAGAAGGCCAGGTGCAGCGGGGTCTCCGCGGTGTGGACGCTCGCCTTGGGGGCCGTGCCGAGGGGGCGGCCGTCATCGTCAACGAGCTGTACGAGCTCCATGGGTGCGTCCATCCGTCCATTCTCCCAGCCGCGGCCCGCCGGGCCGCACGGCCTCAGTGCGACGGGCCCTCTTCGACGGCGGCCGGCTCCGTCCCGGGCTCGGTCACGGTCCCGCGCCACCGTGCGATCGCCGTCATGCCGTGGAACACGAGGAGCGCCGCGGCGGAGCCGAGGGCGATGCCCGCGAACGAGAGCTCGCCGACGTTCCACGTGTAGTCGGCGATGCCGACGACGAGCGCGACGGCCGCCGTCGTGAGGTTGATCTGGTTCGAGAAGCTCACGCGGTTCTGGACCCAGATCCGGACGCCGAGCACGCCGATCATCCCGTAGAGCATCGTGGCGGCGCCGCCGAGGACACCGGGCGGGACGGTCGCGATGAGCTCGCCGAACTTCGGCGAGAAGCTCAGCGCGAGGGCCGTGCCGCCCGCGATCCAGTAGGCCGCCGTCGAGTACACCTTGGTCGCGGCCATGACGCCGATGTTCTCGGCGTACGTCGTCGTGCCCGAGCCGCCGCCCACGCCGGCGAGCACCGTCGCGGCGCCGTCGGCCATGAGCGCGCGGCCGGCCATGTCGTCGAGGTCCTGCCCCGTCATTGCCGCGACGCTCTTGACGTGCCCGATGTTCTCGGCGACGAGCACGAGCACGACCGGCACGAACAGCCCGAGCACGCCCACGTGGAACTCCGGCGCCTGGAAGTACGGCAGGCCGATCCACGCCGCCGAGTCGACCTTCGAGAAGTCCACCTCGCCGCGCGCCACTGCCACGGCGTACCCGATCAGGACGCCGACGAGGATGCTCAGCCGCCCGAGGATCCCGCGGAACAGGACGGAGACGAGGATGATCGCGAGCAGCGTCACGAGCGCCGTGAAGGGCGCGGCGTCGAAGTTCGCCTTCGCCGCGGGGGCAAGGTTGAGCCCGATGAGCGCCACGATGGCCCCGGTCACCACGGGAGGCATGACGATGTTGATCCAGTGCGCTCCGAACGCCTGCACGATCCCGCCCACCGCCGCGAGCACGACGCCGGCCACCACCACGCCGCCGAGCGCGCCGGCCACGCCGAACTGCTGCTGCGAGGCCAGGATCGGGGCGATGAACGCGAACGAGGACCCGAGGTACGAGGGCACGCGCCCGCGCGTGAGCACCAGGAAGAGGAGCGTCCCGACGCCCGAGAAGAACAGCGTCGTGGCCGGGGGCATGTTCGTCAGGATCGGCACGAGGAACGTCGCGCCGAACATCGCGACCACGTGCTGGAGGCCCACCCCGACCGTGATCGGCCACGCGAGCCGCTCCTGCGGCGCGACGACCTCGCCGGGGCGCACGGACCTGCCGTCGCCGTGCACTGTCCATCGGGTTCCGAGCAGGCTCATGGGACGCCTTCCGAGCGGTATGGGATGGGAGGGGAGGGATGGTCTCCGCGGACATCCTACCGGCGAGTCGGGTCCCGTCCCGGCGCCGGCCCGAGCGGGTGGTGCGGGCCGGCGCGGAGGCGGGCGACGGCGTCGTGCGCCAGTGTGCCCAACGTCACCCTCCGTCACGGGATTCCCGGGCGGCCCGCCCCGGTTGCCACGATGGAGAGGGCGGTGCGAGGGCGCCGCCGGGAGGAGACAGCATGAGCATCGCGCACGACGAATCTGTCCTCGACGAGACGGCGGTCGACGCCCTGTTCGCACAGGCCCGCACGGCCAACGCGTTCACGGGCGAGGTGACCGACGCCCAGGCCCGGGCCATCTACGAACTGGCCAAGTACGGCCCGACGGCCTTCAACTCCCAGCCGCTGCGCATCACGTACGTGCGCACCCCCGAGGCGCGCGAGCGGCTCGTGCGGCACCTGAGCACGGGCAACCAGGAGAAGACCCGGCTGGCCCCGCTCGTCGCGCTGCTGAGCGTCGACGCCGAGTGGCACGAGCGCTGGGGCGAGTTCCTCCCCGCCGCGATCCGCGGCAAGTCCCGGTACGACGACGACGAGCAGCTCCGCGCGAGCACGGGCCGGGACAACGCGCACCTGCAGGCCGGCTACTTCATCCTCGCCGTGCGCTCGCTCGGCCTCGCCGCGGGCCCGATGACCGGCGCGGACTTCGCCGCGATCGACGCCGAGTTCTTCCCCGCCGGCGGCCGGAAGAGCTTCCTCGTGGTCAACATCGGCAAGCCGGGCGACGACGCGTGGGGCCCTGCGAAGGCCAAGCTCGCCTACGAGGACGTCGTCGAGACCGTCTGATCTGCCCGCCCCGGGTCGCGCCTCGCCGACCCGGGGTCACCTCCCAGCGATGCGGGGTCACGTCCCAACGATGCGGGGTCACGTTCCAGCGATGCGGGGTCACCTCCCACGGCAGCCGCCCGCCGGGCGGCCCAGACGGCGCGCAGCTGATCGCGGAGCGACCCCTCGCCCCAGCGCACGAGCACGACGACGCCGACGGCCCCCGCGAGCAGGGCCGCGACCCCGCTCGCCAGGATGGCCCAGCGGGGGCCCGCCGCGCTCGCGAGCCACCCGATGAGCGGCGCACCGAGGAACGAGCCGCCCTGGATCACCGCCATGTACAGCGCCATGACGCGCCCCCGGTACTGGGCCTCGGTGGAGAGCTGGACGAGCGTGTTGCACCCGTTGAGGAAGGTGATCGCCGCGATCCCGACAAGGACCAGCGAGGCGGCGAACCAGGCGTAGCCGGGCGCGAGCGACGA
Organism: Sinomonas sp. T428B; assembly: GCF_056780155.1. Lineage (NCBI taxonomy): Bacteria > Bacillati > Actinomycetota > Actinomycetes > Micrococcales > Micrococcaceae > Sinomonas > Sinomonas sp. T428B. Next base: position 316,862 of record NZ_JBRAZR010000001.1, read on the forward strand.
GCCGATCGCGGCAAGGCCCAGGGCGAACGCGGCGGCGAGCACGAGCGCCATCCGGAGCGACCGCCGTCGTGCCGCGAGGAGCGCCCCGGCCAGGGTCCCGACGGCCATGACGGAGCCGAGCAGGCCGAAGCCGTCCGGCCCGACGGCGAAGACCTGGGCCGCCATGACCGCGTTGGTGATCTGGAAGTTCATCGTGAAGGTGCCCACGATCCCCGCCATCACCAGGATCAGGAGCACCCGCGGCCGGCTCCGGACATACGCGATGCCCTCGCGCACCTGATGCCGCCCGCGCGGGGCAGGCGCCGAGCGGTGCAGCAGCTCGGGCCGGAGGCGCAGGAGGGAGACGAGCACCGCGGCGAAGCTCGCGGCGTTGAACAGGAAGGCCCACCCCGTGCCGATCGCGCCGATGAGCAGCCCCGCGGCGCCAGGGCCCGCAAGGCGCGCAAGGTTGAACGATGTGCTGTTGAGCGCGACGGCGTTGGGCAGGTCCGCGGAGCCGACGAGTTCGGAGGTGAAGGCCTGGCGCGCCGGCGCGTCGATCGCGCTCGCGACGCCGAGGCCCAGGGCGATCGCGTAGACGTGCCACAGCTCGACGATGCCCGTGAGGACGAGGAGGCCCTGGACGAGGCCGAGGATGCCGAGGACGGACTGGGTCGCGAGGAGGATGCGCCTCTTGTCGAGCCGGTCGCTGAGGACGCCGGCGTAGGGGCCGAGCACGAGGATCGGCGCGAACTGCATGCCGGTCGTGATGCCGACGGCGGCGCCGTCGTGGTTGGTCAGCGCCGTGAGGACGAGCCAGTCCTGGGCGATGCGCTGCATCCAGGTCCCGACGTTGGAGACGAGGGCGCCCGCGGCCCAGAGCCGGTAGTTCGGGTGGCTGAGGGACCGGAACATGTGGCTCATCGGGCGGTCATCTCCAGCAGGAGCTCGGCGGCCCGGTGCAGGGCGGCGCGGTCGGACGGCGGCAGGCCCTCGATGCGCCCCGCGAGCCATGCGGCGCGGAGGCGGCGGGACTCCTCGAGGACCTGCCGGCCCTCGTCCGTGACGCTCACGATGACCTGCCGCCCGTCCGTCGGGTGCTCCGCCCTGGTCGCGAGCCCGCGCTCGCACAGGTGGTTCACGGTGCGGGTCATGCTCGGCGCCTGGACGTGCTCGATGTCCGCGAGCTGGCGCATGGTGAGCGGCCCGCGCGAGTTCAGGAGCGCCAGGACGGTGTTCTGCCCCGGGCTCACGACGTCGCTGCTCGCCTCGGTGCGCAGGATCCGGGACGTGCGCATGAGGGCCGCCCGGAGTTCGGCGGCGAGCTCGAGGGTGCCGGGGGACGGAGTGGTCGGGGTCAGCGGGGGAGCGTCGGGGGGAGTCATCGATACTTAGCCTAGCTCATTACCTTTGCTAAGGATATGGCCCGAGTCACCCCTATCGTGGCGATCAGGTGAGCCCGCATCGCAGGAACGTGACCCCGCATCGCAGGAAGGCGACCCCGCATCCGAAGGCCGGATGCGGGGTCAGGTCCCTACGTTGCGGGGTCAGGTCCCTACGCGATGACCGAGTCGACGAGCGCCTTCGCCTCCGCCTGGACCTGGGCGAGGTGCGCGTCCCCCTTGAACGACTCGGCGTAGATCTTGTAGACGTCCTCGGTCCCGGACGGGCGCGCGGCGAACCACGCGTTCTCGGTCGTGACCTTGAGCCCGCCGATCTTGGCCCCGTTGCCCGGCGCCTCGGTGAGCTTGGCCGTGATCGGCTCGCCCGCGAGCTCGGTCGCCGTGACGTCGGCGGCGGAGAGCTTGCCGAGCTTGGCCTTCTGCTCCCGGCTCGCCGCGGCGTCGATGCGGGCGTACGACGGCGAGCCGTACTGCGCGGTGAGCTCCCCGTAGAGCTCGCTCGGCGACTTCCCCGTGACGGCCTTGATCTCGGAGGCGAGCAGGCACAGGAGGATGCCGTCCTTGTCGGTGGTCCAGACGCCGCCGTCGAGCTTGACGAAGCTCGCCCCGGCGCTCTCCTCGCCGCCGAACGCGCCCTGTCCCGAGAGCAGGCCGGGCACGAACCACTTGAAGCCGACAGGGACCTCGACGAGCGGCTTGCCGAGGCCCGCCGCCACGCGGTCGATCATCGACGAGCTCACGAGCGTCTTGCCGACGACCGTGTCCGGCCGCCAGCCGGTGCGGTTGCGGTAGAGGTAGTCGATCGCGACCGAGAGGTAGTGGTTCGGGTTCATGAGCCCGGCGTCGGGCGTGACGATGCCGTGCCGGTCGGCGTCGGCGTCGTTCCCCGTCGCGATGTCGTAGCTCGCGGTGCCGGAGGCCACCTTCTGGATGAGCGAGGCCATGGCCGAGGGCGACGAGCAGTCCATGCGGATCTTCTCGTCCCAGTCCAGGGTCATGAACGCCCACTGCGGGTCGACCGTCGGGTTGACGACCGTCAGGTCGAGGTGGTGGCGCTCGCCGATCTCGCCCCAGTAGTCCACGGACGCCCCGCCCATGGGGTCGGCGCCGATGCGCACGCCCGCATCGCGGATGGCCGCGATGTTGAGCACCTGCGGGAGGTCGTCGACGTACGAGGAGAGGAAGTCGTACTGGCCCGTCGTGTCGGCGGCGAGGGCGTCGGCCAGCTGGATGCGCTTGACCCCGCTGAGGTCGGCCTCGAGGAGCTCGTTGGCCCGGTTCGCGATCCAGCCGGTCGCGTCGGTGTCGGCGGGGCCGCCGTGGGGCGGGTTGTACTTGAAGCCGCCGTCCGACGGCGGGTTGTGGCTCGGCGTGACCACGATGCCGTCGGCGCGGCCCGGGTCGTCCTCCGGGCGCCCGGCGTTGTACTTGAGGATCGCGTGGCTCGCCGCGGGCGTGGGCGTGTAGCCGTGCCGGGCGTCGACGAGGACCTGGACGCCGTGGGCCGCGAGGACCTCGAGAGCCGTGTTGGTGGCCGGCTCGGAGAGCGCGTGCGTGTCCCGGGCCAGGAACAGGGGGCCGCGGATGCCCTGCCCGGCGCGGTACTCGACGATGGCCTGGGTGATCGCGGCGATGTGCTTCTCGTTGAACGAGGCCTTGAGGCTCGAGCCGCGGTGGCCCGAGGTGCCGAAGGCCACCCGCTGGCCGGGATCGCTCAGATCCGGGGACACGTCGTAGTACGCGTCCAGGAGTGCGGTGATGTCCACGAGGTCGCTGGGAAGGGCAACGGTGCCTGCTCGGTTCGCCATGGACCTAGCTTTGCAGAGAAGGCAACGAACCGGTGGCCGCTCGGTGAAGAATGTCCGAATGTGCCGCAGTGAGACGCGCGCGAGCCTCCGCGGCGTCGTCAGGCTGCCGATGTCAGCCCTGCCCCTCGGCCAGCACCCGCTCAGCGAGCTCCCGCAGCGCCCCCGACAGGTAGCTGTCCGGGACGTCGAGGCGCCGGGAGCCCAGGCGGAGCGTCCATTGGAACGCGTCCCGGGCGCGGGAGGCACCGGCCTCGCCACCGCCGGCGTCGGGCCCGCCGCTGGAGACGAACCTCTCGCCCTCGATCCGGGCGGCGCGGTAGAGCTTTGCCCACTCGGCGTCGGGCCCATCGGATGTGGCACCCAGCCGGAACTCGACGGCGCCGGTGCGGGAGATGCCCGCGACGCCGCCGGAGCGGGTGACTTGGATCCTCATCGCACGCGCGCCTCCTAGCGCCCCCCGGAACCGCCGCCCCTTCCGTTCCCGTTCTTGCCGTTCTTCCCGGTGGCGCCGTTCTTCCCGTTCTTCCCTTCGGTCTCGGCGAGCCGGACCGTGAGCCCCACGCCTCGCCACGCCGCCCGCACGGCCTTCTCCTCCAAGGACTCGCGGCCGTACAGGGAACGGGCGACTCGCACAGTCTCCCGCGCGAAGCCGCGGAAGTCCACGTCCACGGGGAGCTTGCGCAGCGCCACAGTCTGGAACCAGATCTTCCCGGCCCTCTCCCACGCGTGCCCGCCCAGCGCCTCGGCCGCGAGGTAGAACGCGCGGTTGGGGATGCCCGAGTTCACGTGGACGCCGCCGTTGTCCTCGCGCGTGCGGACGAACGCGTCCATGTGCGCGGGCTGGGGGTCCTTGCCCAGCACCGGGTCGTCGTAGGCGGTCCCTGGGGCCTTGAGCGAGCGGACGCCGCGGCCCTGGATGCCGGGGGCGAAGATGCCCTCCCCGACGATCCAGCTCGCCTCCTCGACGGTCTGCCCCCGCGCGAACTGCTCGACGAGGACACCGAAGACATCCGCGAACGACTCGTTGAGCGCCCCGGACTGCCCCCGGTACACGAGGTCTGTTGTGTGCTGGAGGAGGCCGTGGCCCAGCTCGTGCGCGATGATGCTCAGCGAGACCGTGAAGGAGTTGAACACCTTCCCGTCGCCGTCGCCGAACACCATGCGCTCGCCGTCCCAGAAGGCGTTGTCGTAGCCGACGCCGAAGTGGACCGTGCCCTCGAGGGCGAGCCCGGCGCCATCGATGCTGGACTGCTCGAAGATCTCCTCGAGGAAGCGGTAGGTGCTCCCGAGCCCGTCGTAGGCGCGGTTGACGTCGACGTCCGCGACCGGCTCCTGGCCCTCCTTCCGCACGAGACGCCCCGGGAGCCGCTCCGTGTTCTCCGCGTCGCTGATCTCCCGGCGCAGGGTCCCGGGCTCGGCGAGCATGCCCGTGTGGCGCCGGGCGGGCGCCTCGCGCCGGCTCCGCATGCGCTCGTCGGCGAGGAGCGTCCGCCGCGCGAGCTCAGCGACGACGTCGAGGCCCGCCGCGCCCGTGCCCCACTCGCCCTCCTCTGGCTCGGCTGCGGGCATCGCCGTCGGGCGCACCGTGGCGCTCTGGGCAAGCCGCTCGAGCAGGTAGGGCGGGATGGCACCGTGGTGGCGGTGCCCGGGCGACGGCGGCGCGGGCGACGGCGGCGCGGGCGACGACGGCCCGGCCGACGGCGGCGCGGGGCGCGGCGTGTGCTCAGAGCGCGACATCGGCAAACCCCGTGATCTCGTGCCAGCGCTGGGCGACGCCGCGGGCGCCGCGTGGCACGGAGTAGCGGTCGGCGGCGACGAGCGGGCCGAGGTCGAGGCCCGTAAGCTGGGCGATGTCCTCGACCGGGACTTGGAAGGTCCGGTACGCGCCGAGGGCGGGGGCCTCGCGCGCCCCCGGCCGGAGCACCTGCTCGAGCCCGTTGCTCTGGTCCAGAATGTAGCCCGTGCAGGCGAGGCGGCCGCCGTCGTCCTCTGGTCCCGAGTTCCAGGCCCCGATCTTGAAGAACTTCCGGGGGATCATGGCGCCACGGTACTCGGGGTCGCTGACATCGAAGACCGGGCCGGAGAAGACGCTCAGGCGCTGCCGGTGGGTGTCGGCGTGCTCGAGGATGTAGTCCTCGAGGCCCAGCCAGAGCTCGCGGCCCTGGTTGAAGAAGTCGGCCTGCGGCGCGCAGACCGTGTAGTGGAACGTGTCGAGGTTCGCCCGCTCGGCGGTGTCGCGATCGCCCCAGATGGGGTCCTGGCGCCGCACGAGGTGGCCGCGGTCGAACCGGTTGTCCTTGTAGAGCTCGTTGCCCCACTGCTGGTCGGGCCGGATCCGGGGGTCGAGGTCCCACGTCTCGCCGCCGCGCGTGATCGCCACGAGGCTCGCGCCGTCGATGTTCACGGCCGTCGAGGCCGCCAGCCGGCGCTCGGGGTCCTGATGGATCGTGAAGTGCGTGTAGTCGAGCTCGAGGAGTCCCGGCCCCGAGGGCATGGGAACCGCCTGGGATGTGCCGAGGAATTCGGGGTCGTAGCCCTCGCCGCCCGGCCTGCTGCGGAGAGGCTCGGCGGTCGCTGGCGCGGCCGATGCTGCGGCGGCCGGCTCAAACTGGCTGGGGGTGGTCTCCTGCTGGGACATGGCTTCCTCGCTTCGGCTCGGTGCGGTCCTCCGGTGTGCCGAGGGTCTGTGCGGGCCCCCGGGTGGTGCGTTGCCATCAGCATTGCACCAGCCTCTGACAGTCGAAAGCGGCCCGGGTGTCCGGGGGTGTCGGGCCCGACGCACACACCCACCCCAGCGGGCGGACCAGCGAGTAGTCTGGACACGCTAGGCAGGGGGCGCCGCGAGCGCGTAAGGCAGGAGGGCATCAATGTCGCAGGAGCCGGAGCAGGAACGCGCCGGGCAGCCCGGCAGCGTGCAGACGGGCGGCAAGGACGCCGGGGCGTCGCAGAAGCCGGCCGACGGGCCCGCAGCGGAGGGCACAGCCAGGCCTGGGAACGAGACCGCCCCCGAGCGCCCGAAGTACACCCCGCCGTCATACGTCCCGCCCGTTGACCTCACCAAGGACGCCAACGCGACCGAGCCGATCCCGAGCCACCCCACGCGGCCCATCCCGCGCGACCTCCCGCCAGGCGCGCCGCCCCTCCCGGGGGCGATGCAGCAGGGCACGGGGCAGCAGGGCACGGGACAGGGCCAGCAGGAGCCCGCCCAGCACGCCCGAGAGGCGTCGTCTGCGCCGGGCCAGCCTCATCAGGGACAGGCACAACCGCAGCCGGCACAGGGACAGCCGCAGCCGGCACAGCCCCAGCCCGGCCAGCCCCACGGCTACCCCGGCTATCCCATGGGGGCGGCGCCGGGACGCCCCTCTGGCTACCCGGGCCAGCCCCAGCCGCACTCGACGCCGGGCCGGCAGCACCCCGGCTACCCCGGCCAGAACGCGGGCCACGGCGCCCAGTTCCCCGGCGGAGCCCACCAGTTCCCCTCCGCCGCTCAGCCGTACCAGGGCCAGCAGCCGTACCAGGGCCAGCAGCCGTACCAGGGCCAGCCGTACCCGCCGCAGGGCTACCCGCAGCAGCCGTACGCCCAGGGCTACCCGGGCTACCCGCCGGCCCAGGCCTACGGCCAGCCCCTCTACTACGCCCCCGTGGCCGAGCCCAAGGGCCTGAGCATCGCGTCGATGATCTGCGGGATCGCGGTCTACGCGGGCTTCGGGTTCTTCATCCTGCCGCAGATCGCCGCGGTCGTCCTGGGCCACATGGGGCTCGCCCGCGAGCCCGGCGGCAGGGGCTTCGCGATCGCCGGGCTCGTCATGGGCTACATCGGGATCGCGCTGACCCTCGCCGTCCTGGCCTTCTTCGTCATCTTCGCCTCGTCGTTCAGCCAGTACCCGTACTGACCCTCGGCACGTGCAGTAGGCGGGCCAGCTGGAGCAGCAGCGCCTCGGACCCGGCATGCCCCACGAGCTGCACGCCGGCCGGCAGGCCCGCCCCGTCCCAGTGCGTCGTCGCGACGACGGCGGGCAGCCCGCACACGTTGACCCACGACGACCACGGCGCGAACTCGCACTGGCGGCGATAGTCGTCGTCGGCCGTCGCGCGCCAGTCCGGGCCGCCGGAGAACCAGCCCACGGGCCGTGGGGACTGCGCGAGCGCGGGGGAGAGCACCGCGTCCCAGCCCGAGAGCTGCGCGACCATGTCCCGCTCGAAGTGGTGCAGGAACACGAGCGACTCCTCGAGCTTGGCCCGGCTGCGCTGCTGCGCCCGGCGCCGGAACGAGCGCGTGAGCGGGGTCAGGAGCGGCTCTCGCGACGGCGGGATCCGGGCCATCCCGACGCCCGCGGTCCAGGCGGCCGTGAACGCGTCCGGGTAGCGGTTGTCGAACCGCAGGTCTGCCTCCGCGATGAGGTGCCCCGCCCCCTCGAGACGCACGACGGCGCGGCGGAGCGCCTCGTGCGCGTCGGCGTCGGGCTCCACGGAGTAGCGCGCGTCCCACGGGCTCGAGAGGCTCACGGCGATCCGCAGCCGTGGAGGCTCGCGCACGACGGCGTCGGCGTATGTCCCGGCGTGCCGTCCGTGGGGCGGGTGGTCGCCGCGGGGACGGCCAGAGTCCCCCGTAAGCACGTCGAGCAGGAGGGCCGCGTCCTCGGCGCTGGCCGCGAGCGGGCCGGTCACAACGAACCGCGACGCCCCGGACTCGCCCGCGGCCTGCCCGGCCGGGACGAGCCCGCGCCCGAGCTTGAGCCCGACGATCCCGCATGCCGCCGCGGGAATACGGATGGAGCCGCCGCCGTCGCTCCCGGCCGCGAAGGGCACGAGGCCGGCGGCGACCGCCGCGGCCGATCCGCCAGAGGACCCGCCCGAGCCCAGCGCGAGCCCGTTCGGATTGCGCGACGGCGGGGCGACCCGGTTCTCCGAGTATGCCGTGAGCCCGAACTCCGGCACCTGCGTCTTGCCGAGGCTCACAGCCCCGGCCGCGCGGAGGAGGGCCACGAGCGCCGAGTCGGCCGGGGCGGGCCGGGGGTCGATGGCCGCGCTGCCGTGCGTCGTGGGCACGCCCTCGACGTCGGTCAGGTCCTTGAACGCCGTCGGCACCCCATGCAGGGCCGGGAGCTCGTCGAGCCGGCCGGCCCGCGCGAGGCGGGCGTGCAGCGCGTCGGCGGCCGCGGCGTCGTCGAGCGCGCGCTCGGCGGTGACTGTGACGAACGCCCCGAGGAGCCGGTTGCGGTCCTCGATCCGGGCCAGGAAGTGCGCGGCGGCCTCGCGTGCCGAGACCTCGCCGGAACGCAGGGCGTCGCGCAGCGCGTGCGCCGATCCCGGCCACCCGTCCCCGGCCGGATCCCGCGCCGCGCCCCCGGCGAGATCCGCGCGTGGGAGGGGGCCGGCGTCGTCTGTCACCGGGCCACTATAGGCTGGAGTCAGCACGGCACAAGGAGGCAACCATGGCTGATTTCGAGACCGTCAGCGTCGACGCGCTGCCCGCAGGCGGGACCCTGATCGACGTCCGCGAGGACTACGAGTGGGAGGCCGGCCACGCCGAGGAGGCCGTGCACATCCCCATGGACGAGATCCCCGCGCGCCTCGAGGAGCTCGACCCGGACGAGGACCTGTTCATCATCTGCCGCACGGGCGGCCGGTCCGCGCGCGTCGCGCACTGGCTCGTCGCGCAGGGCTACTCGGCGATGAATGTCGCCGGAGGCATGGACGCCTGGCTCACGGCCGGCAAGCCGATCGTGTCCGAGAACGGCCAGACGCCCGCGGTCCTCTGACGTGGCGCACTTGACCTACACCTTCCTCGGCCCCGAGGGCACCTTCACCGAGGCCGCCCTGCTCAAGGTCCCCGGCTCACGCGACGCCCGGCGCATCCCCGCCCCCAACGTCAACGCCGCGCTCGACGCTGTGCGCTCCGGCGACGCCGACGCCGCGATGGTCCCAATCGAGAACTCCGTCGAGGGCGGCGTCACCGCGACCCTCGACGCGATCTCCACCGGCCCCGAGCTGCGGATCGTGCGCGAGGAGGTCGTGCCGATCACGTTCGTGCTCGTGGCCCGGCCCGGGACGCGGGTCGCGGACGTGCGCCGCATCGCTACCCATGGGCATGCGTGGGCGCAGTGCCGAGGCTGGGCGGCGGCGAACGCGCCCGACGCCGTGCACCTCGCCTCGAGCTCGACGGCGGCCGGCGCCCTCGCGCTCCTCGACGCCGCCTCCCAGCCGGGCGACGCCGCGATCTGCGCGCCCATCGTCGCCGAGGAGCACCCCGAGCTCGCGGTCCTCGCGACCGACATCGGGGACAACCCGGGCGCCGTCACGCGGTTCATCCTCGTCTCGCGGCCGGGGCCGCTCCCGGAGCGCACGGGCGCGGACAAGACGACGGTCGCCGTGCCCCTGCCCGAGGACCGACCGGGCGCGCTCATGGAGATCCTCGAGCAGTTCGCCGCGCGCGGGGTCAACCTGTCCCGCATCGAGTCCCGGCCCACGGGCCAGTACCTGGGCCACTACTTCTTCAGCATCGACGTGGACGGCCACGCCCAGGACGCGCGCGTGGCCGACGCGCTCGCGGGCCTGCACCGGATCAGCCCCGAGACGCGCTTCCTCGGCTCGTACCCGCGGACCGACGGCGCCGAGCCGCACGTCGCCGGGCACGTGACCGACGACGCGTTCGCCGCCGCGCGCTCGTGGGTCGACGGGATCCTCGGCGGCGCCTGAACGGGCCGGGGCCAGACGGGAGAGCCGGCCGGGCCTACGCGACCCGCACGAGCAGGTTCGCCGGGTGGACCTCGACGCGGATCTCGGTCGCCGCGCCGGCGACGTCGCCGTCGACCTGGGTCTGGATCGGCTCGGCGCTGCGGATGGTGACCTGCTGCGCCCCGTAGGAGGTCATGACGGCGAGCTGGCGCTTGTGCTGGATCACGATCTTGACGTACATCGCGATCCAGCCGAGGAGGCTGCGCGGGCTCATGACGACGACGTCGAGCACGCCGTCGTCGATGTACGCCTCGGGGATGAAGTCCATGCCCCCGGGGAGCTTGCTGCAGTTCGCGAAGAGCACGGCGCGGACGCGGCGCGACTGGAACTCCCCGCCGTCGAGCGAGATCTCCACACGCTTGCGCTCCCGGCCAGGCATGTGCCGGATGCCGGCCTCGGTGTAGGCGATCCAGCCGATCGCCCTCTTGAGCTCCTCGTTCGTGTCCCTGATGACCTCCGCGTCCATCCCGACCCCTGCGATGACGAGGAAGGGGTGCGTCGACACCTGGCCTGTAGCGGAGTTGGAGAGCCGCATCGTGGCCGTGTCGATGCGCCGCTGCCGACCGAACACGGCGGTGTGCACGCACTGGGACAGGCGCCAGACGTCGAGGTCGAGGTTCCGCGCGAGCAGGTTGCCGGTGCCGAGGGGCACGAGGCCCATGGGAACGTCCGTCCCGGCGAGGCCCTCCGCCACGACGCGCACGGTGCCGTCGCCGCCGCACGCGATGACGACGTCGGCGCCCGCCGCGACCGCCTGGCGCACCATCGAGTGCCCGGGGTCCGTGGCCAGCGTCTCGAAGACGAGCGGGGCCGGCCAGCCCGCGCCCCGGCACGCCGCCTCGATGAGCACCCGCGCCTCCTGCGCGCGCTCCTTGATGGGGTTGAGCACGACGGCGACCTGCTGCGGCCCGGGCCTCGGTGCGGCCGCGGGCTCCCCGACCGCCGAGCGCGCATGCTGCTCGGCGAGCCTGCGCACGCCCCACCAGCTGGCCAGGGCGAAGCCGCCGGCCACGCAGAGGATGCCCGCAATGATCAGGTTGCGCATGGTGCTCTCACTCTAGCGCCGCGTTGTGTCGCCTTCCCGATACTCTTGGACTCGTGATCGACGTCAAGGACCTCACCGAGAACCCCGAGAAGTACCGAGCCAGCCAGCGCGCCCGCGGGGCGGACGAAGCGCTCGTGGATCGGATCATCTCCGCCGATTCCCGCCGTCGTGCGTCCCTGACCGAGTACGAGACGCTCCGCGCCGAGCAGAACGCGTTCGGCAAGAGGGTCGCGGCGGCGAAGGGCGAGGAGAAGCAGGCGCTGCTCGCCGAGGTCAAGGACCTGGCGATCCGGGTCAAGAAGGCCCAGGCGTCCGCGGACGAGGCGCAGGCCGAGATGGACGAGCTCATGCGGACCGTGCCGAACCTCATCATCGACGGCATTCCCGCCGGCGGCGAGGACGACTACGTCGTCGTCAAGACCGTCGGGGAGCCGCGCGACTTCTCCGCGGACGGCTTCGAGCCGCGCGACCACCTCGAGCTCGGCGAGCTGATCGGCGCGATCGACATGGAGCGCGGCGCCAAGGTCTCCGGCTCGCGGTTCTACTTCCTCAAGGGCGTCGGGGCGCGGCTCGAGATCGCGCTCCTGCAGATGGCCATGGACCAGGCCGTCCAGGCCGGCTTCATCCCGATGATCACCCCGACCCTCGTGCGGCCCGAGACGATGCAGGGGACGGGCTTCGACGTCGCGCACGACGCCGAGATCTACCGCCTCGCCGAGGACGACCTCTACCTCGTGGGCACCTCCGAGGTGGCCCTCGCCGGCTACCACGCCGACGAGATCATGGACCTCGGCGACGGTCCCGTGCGCTACGCCGGCTGGTCCTCGTGCTACCGCCGCGAGGCCGGCTCGCACGGCAAGGACACCCGCGGGATCATCCGCGTGCACCAGTTCAACAAGGTGGAGATGTTCTCCTATGTGCCCATGGAGGAGGCCGAGGCCGAGCACGCCCGCCTGCTCGCGTGGGAGGAGGAGATGCTCGCGAAGGTCGAGCTGCCCTACCGCGTGATCGACACCGCCGCGGGGGACCTCGGCATGAGCGCGGCCCGGAAGTTCGACTGCGAGGCGTGGGTCCCGACCCAGGGCCGGTACCGCGAGCTGACCTCGACCTCGAACTGCACGGGCTTCCAGGCGCGCCGGCTCAACGTGCGCGAGCGCGTGTTCGACGCCGAGGGCTCGCCGAAGGGGACACGCACCGTCGCGACTCTCAACGGGACGCTCGCGACCACGCGCTGGATCGTGGCCATCCTCGAGCACCACCAGAACCCCGACGGCTCGGTCACCGTCCCCGCGGCCCTGCGCCCGTACCTCGGCGGCCTCGAGGTCCTCCCGGTCCTCTAGGGCTCCCCGCTCGTTCACTGGGCTGTCGAAAGTGCCCCGTGTTTCGGACAGTTCCCCCCGCCCTGGGCCGGGGCATCGTCCGAAACGCGGGGCATCCTCATTGCCCTTGCGGGAGTTATGCACAGATGAGCGGATAGCAGTAGCAGGCAGCCCGGTCAGAGGCTTGGCTTAGAGGCATGAGGTTCCCCAGGGTCACGTTTCTGAGCTCCACCTCGGAGTACCGCACGGCCAGGACGCCGCGTCAGCTCAGCCAGGAGTACGCCGCCGGGCGGTTGGTCCGCCCGAGGCGCGGGGTCTACGTGGCAAGCGAGGAGTGGCTTGCGGGAACGGCCCACGACCGCTATGCCATCACGACGGCGTCGCTCGCCGTGGGCGGAAAGGCGCCAGTCCTCTGTCGCGAGACCGCTCTCATGGCCTGGGGAATTGAGCTGGCACGCGTGCCGACGCACGTCCGCTACCGCACCTCCAGACGCCCCGAAGTCGGAGCCATTCCGCTGCGAAGGATCTATGGCAACGAAACGGCCTCCCGGGAGGTCTGGCTCAAGTCATCCCACAAGGCTTCAGGCTCACTCCCGGTGGGCTTTCCTGACGCGAAGCACTACTGGCAGCAGGGGTCCTCCACGGAACTGCTGCTGCCGCATCTCGGTCTGGCCCTCCGGCTCGAGCCTTTCGACGATGTCTTCGCAGACACCCTCCACAGGCTTCCCTTCACCGAGGCCGTTGCCGTCGCAGATGCGCTCCTGGCGGGCAGGGCGGGACTGAAGGTCCAACGGACGCCGGAGCAGCTCCAGGCTGTCTGCGATGGAATGACCAACGCAAGCGCCCGCGCCCGGACGGCCTTCGTCCTCGGCTTCGCGAACGGCGCCTCGGAATCCGTGGGCGAGTCCTTCAGCAGGGCTCTCATGTGGGAGCTCGGATTCGAGATGCCTGAACTGCAGTTCTGGGTGACCCTGGACGGACAGCGTATTGCGCGAGTGGACTATATCTGGCCTAAGATCCGGCTCACTGGCGAGTTCGACGGCCTCATGAAGTACCTGAGGTCGCAGGAGCTGAGCGGGAAGGCTGCGGCCGAGGTCGTGGTCGAGGAGAAGCGCCGTGAGGATGGGGTGCGTGCGGCCGGGTATGGGATGGTTCGCTGGGTCTGGGCGGACCTGCTCGAGCCGACGCGGTTCGCCGCGATCCTCCATCGGGCGGGAGTCCCCCGTCGGCAGTGACAAGCCTGTACCGCGGCGATCGTGGAGCTATGCCCCGACTTTCGGTAAGTGCCCCCTGCCGTGCGACGAGGCATTCTCCGAAACGGGGGGCCGGTTCTCGGCGTCGCCTGCGGGGACGAGCCAAGCGCAGGTGAACACCCACACTGTGGGCAGGGCTGTGAATATTCACCCCATGTTCACAGCCCGTGTGGCGGCCGTCCTACGGGCCTTCTGGGACCGGGTGGTCTACTATTGCCTATGACTACAACGCTGAATGCTGGCATCGAGGACCAGCTCAAGACGGTCAACCGCAAGTTCATCGGCCTCGACGTGGACGGAACCCTCGTCGACCACTACGGCCACATGTCCCCGGCCATCCGCGAGGTCGGCAACGCCGTCGTCGCCGCCGGCCACGAGGTGGTCGTGGCCACCGGGCGCTCGCTCGGAGCGACCCTGCCCATCGTCGAACTGCTCGGCATCGAGCACGGCTACGCCGTGTGCAGCAACGGCGGCGTGACCGTCCGGATCAACGCGGGCTGCAATGGCGGCTACGAGGTCGTCGACCGCCGCTCCTTCGACCCCGCGCCGGCCCTCAAGGCCCTCCGCCGCCGTCTGCCCAACGCGAAGTACGCCCTCGAGGACATCGATGGCAACTTCCTCTCGACCGAGCGCTTCCAGGATGCGAGCTTCGGCGTCGAGGCCACTGGCGTGACCTTCGACGAGCTGCTCGAGGCCACCGCCGTCCGCCTCGTCGTGTTCTCCACCGACTCCACCGCCGAGGAGTTCGGCGCCGCCGTCGAGTCGATCGGCCTCCACGGCGTGACCTACTCGGTCGGCTGGACCGCCTGGCTCGACATCGCCGCGCAGGGCGTCACGAAGGCCAGCGGGCTCGAGGCGCTGCGTTCCACGCTGGGCGTCGCGATCGAGGACACCGTCACGATCGGCGACGGCCGCAACGACATCGAGATGCTCCAGTGGGCCGGCCGGGGCGTCGCGATGGGCCAGGCCCCCGACGAGGTCAAGGCCGCCGCCGACGAGGTCACCGCCCCCGTCGAGGAGGACGGCGCCGCCGCGATCCTCCGCTCGCTCCTCTAGCCTTTCCCGCGCACGACGGCGGGCGCCCGCCACGCGCTGCCGCCTCGCCGCCGTCGTCGGCCAGACGCACGACGGCGCCCCCGCGCCATGCGGTTCACGCGCCGGCGGCGTCGAGCAGCCCCAGGAGCCGGGCGGCGGCCGGCCGGGCGGCGAGCTCCTCGTGCCAGTGCGCCCGCGAGATCGCCTTGGAGACGGCCTGCGCCGTGATCCCGAGCGCCTCGGCCACCGCCTTCTGCTGCCCGCGCACGCCAGGGGTGAGCAGCTCGAGGACCCGCCACTCCGCCGTCGTGCGCCGGGCCACCTCGAGCCCGAGCAGCCGCAGGACACCCTCCGCCTCGGCGGCGAGCTCCGGGTCGGGGCCGTCCACGGCGATCGCCGCCTCCTCGTGCGAGGACTGCGCGCGCTCGACGGCGCGGCGCGCGTACACGAGCCCCTGCCCGCGGACGTCGTCGAGGTCGGCGGGCAGCGGGGCGTCGAGGGGCCCGACGCCGATTCCGACGTTCCAGCGCACCCCGCCGCACGCGTCGGGCCGGAGGGCGGCCAAGGCGGCGTCGACAGCGGGCGCGGGCGCCGCGAAGACGCCCTGGGCCTCGTCGCCCACGGTCCTGGCGAACGGCACGTCGGGCCTGGCCCGGGCGAGGCCCTTGAGCAGCTCGGCCACGCGGTCCCCGGCGCCCCGGTCGCGCTGGTTGATCGTGACCGTGTACATGGGCGCCAGCCTAGCGGCGCCCACTCACGGATTGGCCGCTCAACGCGCGGGATACGACCCCTCAACACGCGAGAGGTGGCCACTCACCATGAATGGTTGAGTGGCCCCCTCTCGGCAGCTCAGTGGCCCTTGTCGACGGCCCCGAACAGTCAGTGGCCCTGGGCCTCGAAGCGCTTGATCGACGCCTCGAGCTCGGCCTCGGCCGCGGCGCGGTTGGCCCAGCCCTCGGCCTTGACCCACTTGCCCGGCTCGAGGTCCTTGTAGCGGGTGAAGAAGTGCTCGATCTCCTTGATGAGGAACTCGTTGACGTCCGAGACCTCCTGGATGTGGTCGAAGCGCGGGTCCGCCGGGACGCAGAGGACCTTGGCGTCCCCGCCGCCGTCGTCCGTCATGTTGAAGACGCCGATCGGGCGGGCCTCGACGATGACTCCCGGGTGGAGGTCGAAGTCCTGCAGGAGGACGAGCGCGTCGAGCGGGTCGCCGTCCTCGCCGAGGGTGTTCTCGAAGAACCCGTAGTGGGTCGGGTACTGCATTGCGGTGAAGAGCACGCGGTCCAGGCGGACGCGGCCGGTCTCGTGGTCGACCTCGTACTTGACCCGCGAGCCCTTGGGGATCTCGATGGTGACATCGTGCTTCATGGTGCTCCTTGGCTGGCAGCGTGATGGCAGGCCGCACCCGGGCCAGCGGGGGCACACGGCTGCGGCGACTACCATGAGGATATCTGCCCCGGGCCTTCGGATCCCCGTCGGGGCCTCCCCGACCCCCGAGGATGACATTGACGAGCGATGACGGCCGCCCCGCCCCGGGCGGCGCGGAGGGCCGCCCCGAGGCGGACGGCGCAAGCCGCGGTGCCGCCGGGCGCTTCCTGCGCGGCTTTCCCCTCGTCGTCGTCATCGCCGCCTCGCTCGTCCTCGCGCTCGGCGTCGCCGCCGCCCTGACCGCGACCGGCCTCGCGGGCGCCGCCCGCGGCCTCCTCCAGCCTGCCCCGACGCCGACGGGCACGACGCCGGCCTGGCTCGCCCCGCCGTCGTCCGCCCCGACGCTCGCCGGAGCCGCACCCCTCGCCGCCACCGCCCCCGCGCCGGCGCCGGCGGTGCTTTCCGCGCAGCTCGCGCCGATCCTCGCCCCGCTCGCTGCGCCGGAGGGCGCGTCCCTGGGCGCCGTCGTGCTCGACGGCGCGACCGGTGCGACCCTCTTCAGCCGGGACGGTGCCACCCCCCGCGTCCCCGCCTCGAACCTCAAGCTGCTCACCGCCGCGGCGGCGCTCACGACGCTCGGCCCCGACGCCGTCCTGCGCACACGCGTCGTCCGGGGGGAGGACCCGGGGACGGTCGTGCTCGTGGCCGGCGGCGACGTCCTCCTCGGCGCGGGGGAGTCCCAGCCGGTCGAGGTCCTCGGCCGGGCGGGCATGGCGACGCTCGCGGCGGCGACCGCTCAGGCGCTCACCGGAGGCACCGCAGGAACGGCCGGCCCGGCTGGCGCGGACGACGGCGCCGCCCCACCCGCCGCCTCGACCGTCAGCGTCCGCCTCGACGACTCGCTGTTCACCGGACCCGCCCTCAATCCGGCCTGGGCGTCCGAGGACGTCGCCGCCGGCGAGATGGCCCCGCTGCACGCGCTCGCGCTCAACGCCGGTCGCACAGCCCCGAACGCGCCGGCCCCCCGCCCCGCAGACGCGGGCCTCGACGCCGCCTCGGCGTTCCGGTCCGCGCTCGAGAAGGCCCTCGCCCCCGCCGGCATCCGGGTCGCGCCCGGCGTCGAGCGGGCCGCCGCGCCCGAGGACGGCGCGGAGGTCGCCGCCGTCGAGAGCGCCAGCGTGGCCGACCAGGTCGGCTACATGCTGCGCGAGTCGGACAACTACACCGCCGAGGCCCTCGCCCGCCTCGCCTCGGCCGCCGCGGGCGGCCCCGCGAGCAACGAGGGCGCGGTCCGGGCGCTGCGGGCGGCCGCGGAGCGCGTGCTCGGCTCGGCGAAGGGCCTCGTGCTCCAGGACGCCTCGGGCCTGGCCTCGGGCAACCGGGTGGGCCCCGAGACGCTCGCGGGAATCGTGCGCGAAATGGCCGTCGGGGAGGACGCGCGGCTGCGGCCCGCCCTCCAAGGGCTGCCCGTGGCCGGCCTGACCGGGACCCTCGGCAGCCGGTTCGGCACGGGCGCGACGGCGGCCGGGGCCGGCGTCGTGCGGGCCAAGACGGGCACGCTGCTCGCCGTCGTCGGGCTGACGGGCTACGCGGTCGACGCCGACGGGCGGCTCCTCGTCTTCTCCTTCGTCGCGAACGGCCTCACGGGTGACACGCGGGAGGCGGCCCTCGCCGCGATCGACGGCGCCGCGGCCCACCTCGCGGGATGCGGCTGCCGGTGAGGCTGAACGACGACTGCTGCCGCTGAGGCTCCATGGGTGTCGGCGGCGTGTGGTCTGATGGAGGCATGGATGCCTCGCAGATGGCCAGCCGACTCATCAACTGGGACCTCGCTGCAGCCACGGCGGCCCGCCTGTCCCCGCCCGGGCCGGCGCTATCCTTCGCCGAAGCGGCGGAGGCCGTCGCGAGCCTGCGCCGCCTCGCCGACGCGTCGGTTCCCCACGTCCACCGCATCACCGAGCTCGCGGTCGCCGAGGACCTGCGCGACTCCGAGGTCCTCGTCGTGGACAGGGCGGCCTGGGCCCGGGCGAACACGCGCGGCTTCGCCGTCATGATGGACCCGATCCTGACCCAGCTCGTCGCGAAGCGCGCGAGCGAGCTCACGCCTGCCGCGGCCCGCGTGGGCGGGGCGATCACGGGCGCCCAGCTCGGCGCCGTCCTCGCGTTCCTGTCCAACAAGGTCCTCGGCCAGTACGAGCCCTATGCCGCCCTCGCGCCCCGCTCGGGCATCTCGCCGGCCGGACGGCTCCTGCTCGTCGCCCCGAACATCGTCCAGATCGAGCGCGAGCTCGAGGTGGACCCTGAGGACTTCCGGATGTGGGTGTGCCTGCACGAGCAGACGCACCGCGTCCAGTTCGCCGCCGCGCCGTGGCTGCGCGACCACCTGCTCCAGCAGATCGCGCTGCTCTCCGAGAGCCTTGTCGCGAACATGGACTCCCTCATGGAGCGGGCCACCGCCGTCGCCAAGTCGCTCCGGGACAGGGCCGGCGGGACGGGGCAGATCCCGAGCCGGGGCGCCATCATCGACCTGCTGCAGGACCCGGTCGAGAAGGCCGCGATCTCCCACATCACTGCCGTCATGAGCCTGCTCGAGGGGCACGCGACGGTGGTCATGGACGCCGTCGACGCCTCCGTGGTCCCGACCGTCAAGACGATCCGCCAGCGCTACACCGCCCGGACGCAGAACCGCGGGCCGATCGAGACCTTCATCCGCCGCGTCCTCGGCCTCGAGGCCAAGATGCGCCAGTACACCGAGGGGGCGAAGTTCGTCACGGCCATCGTCGAGAAGGCCGGGATGGCGGGGTTCAACCGCGTGTGGGAGCGGGCGGAGAACCTGCCCACCGAGGAGGAGATCCACGCCCCCGAGCAGTGGGCCGCCCGGATGGGGCTGTGACCGGAGACGGCCCGCCCCGGCCCGGCGACCACCCCCGCGACAGGGCGACGCCTGCCCGGCGGCGGCTCCATCCCGCCGTAGGCCGGGCCCGCAACGCCGTGACCGCCGCGCTCGCGGAGGCCGGCTGGCCGCCGCGCGTCCTCGTCGCCTGCTCGGGCGGGCCAGACTCGCTCGCCCTCGCCGCCGCCGTCGCCCACTTCGCCCGGCGCGGCAGCGCGGCCGGCCACCCGCTCGAGGCCGGCGCCGTCGTCGTCGACCATGGCCTCCAGCCCGGCTCCGGCGAGGTCGCGCGCACGACGGCGGCCGCGCTGGCCGAGCTGGGCCTCGCACCGGTGCGGGTGGTCGCCGTCGAGGTCCGGCGGACGGGGGAGGGGCCCGAGGCGGCGGCCCGCGCGGCGCGGCACGAGGCCCTCGAGGCCGAAGCGGCGGCGTGGGGCGCGGGCGCGGTCCTGCTCGGCCACACCCTCGATGACCAGGCCGAACAGGTGCTCCTCGGCCTCGCGCGGGGCTCCGGGCCGCGGTCCCTCGCGGGGATGCGGCGCGTCCGCGGGATCCTCGTGCGCCCGTTCCTCGGCCTGCGCCGCGAGGACACGCTCGACGTGTGCGACGCCGAGGGCCTTTCGCCATGGTTCGACCCGACGAACGAGGACCCGGCCTTCATGCGCTCGCGCGTGCGCGTCGGCGTCATGCCGTTCCTCGAGGCGGAGCTCGGCCCGGGGGTCGCGGAGGGGCTCGCCCGGACGGCGTCGCTCCTGGCCGCCGACGCCGACCACCTCGACGCCGAGGCCCAGGAGGTCTACGCCTCGCTCGCCGAGATCAGGCCCGGCGGCGCCGAGGTGACCCCGGATCGCAGGGAGGTGACCCCGGATCGCAGGGAGGTGACCCCGCATCGCAGGGAGGGGGCGCGCGCCGTCGTGCTTCCCGGGCCGGCGCTCCGGGCGCTGCCCGACGCCCTGCGCGGCAGGGTCCTCGCGCTGGCCCTCACCGAGCTCGGCGGGCGGCCCACGTTCGAGCGCCTCGCGGCCCTCGAGGGGCTTCTGGACCGCCGCGGCTCGGCGGGGCCCGTGGAGCTGCCCGGGCACGTGCGGGCCTACCGGCAGCCGCGCAAGCGGGGTGCCCCGCCGGGGACGCCATACGGGGCGCTAGTCTTGGAGACGCACCGCTGATCCGAGCATCCCCCAAGTCTTCACACGCTCGACGAAACACAGGAGCCGCACGTGGAATCGACCGATGTCCAGGCTGACCTCAAGCACGTCCTCTACACGAAGGACCAGATCCAGAACCGCATCGCCGAGCTGGCCGCGGAGATCGACCGGGACTACGAGGGCCGCGACCTCCTGATCGTCGGCGTCCTCAAGGGCGCCGTCATGGTCATGGCGGACCTCGCCCGCGCCCTGCACAGCCACGTCACGATGGACTGGATGGCCGTGTCCTCGTACGGATCGGGCACGCAGTCCTCCGGCGTCGTGCGGATCCTCAAGGACCTCGACACGGACCTCATGGGCAAGCACGTCCTCATCGTCGAGGACATCATCGACTCGGGCCTGACCCTCTCGTGGCTCAAGACGAACCTCGAGTCCCGGGGCACGGCCTCGGTCGAAATCTGCACGGCCTTCCGCAAGCCGGACGCGGCGAAGGTCCAGATCGATGTCAAGTACGTGGGCTTCGACATTCCCAACGAGTTCGTCGTCGGCTACGGCCTCGACTACGCCGAGAAGTACCGCAACCTCGACTTCGTGGGCACCCTCGCGCCGCACGTCTACGAGTAGGCCGGCGGGCCCGCACCCGATCCTCGGGAACTTTTCTGTCCATCTGTGCGTGAACGGTTCCGAACGGTGGCATGCTGTGAAGGCACACGCCCAGTGCGTGCGTGAACCGGCGCTGGAGAGAAGGGACGGGGTTCGGCCCCGAATTCATGAAAGTCAAGAGCTTCGTCAAGGGTCCGGGGATCTGGATCGTCGTCGTGATCGTCCTGCTCCTGCTCGCCTTCGGGACGCTGGCGCCGGGCGGAAGCACGCGCGTGGACACGTCGGTGGGCATGCAGCTCCTCAAGGACAACAGGGTCGATCAGGCCAAGATCTTCAACGGCGAGGAGCGCGTGGACCTCGTCCTCAAGGACGACTACGTCCAGGACGGGCAGAACAAGGGCAAGAACGTCCAGTTCTACTTCATCACCCAGCGCGGTGACGACGTCATCAGGGCGGTCAACGACGCGAACCTCGCGAAGGGCTACACGGACCAGCCCGTCGAGAGCAACTGGTTCGGCTCGATCCTCTCGCTCCTCGTCCCCGTCCTGCTCCTGGGCGCAGTCTTCTGGTTCCTCCTCTCGCGCATGCAGGGCGGCGGCAGCCAGGTCATGAAGTTCGGCAAGTCCCGCGCCAAGATGATCACGAAGGACATGCCGCAGGTGACCTTCGCCGACGTCGCCGGCGCCGACGAGGCCGTCGAGGAGCTCCACGAGATCAAGGAGTTCCTCCAGGAGCCGGGCAAGTTCCAGGCGGTCGGGGCCAAGATCCCCAAGGGCGTGCTGCTCTATGGCCCCCCGGGCACCGGCAAGACGCTGCTCGCGCGCGCCGTCGCTGGCGAGGCGGGTGTGCCGTTCTTCTCGATCTCCGGCTCCGACTTCGTCGAGATGTTCGTCGGCGTCGGCGCGTCCCGCGTGCGCGACCTCTTCGAGCAGGCCAAGTCCAACGCCCCGGCGATCGTCTTCGTCGACGAGATCGACGCCGTCGGCCGCCACCGCGGCGCCGGCATCGGCGGCGGCAACGACGAGCGCGAGCAGACCCTCAACCAGCTCCTTGTCGAGATGGACGGCTTCGACCCGAAGACCAACGTCATCCTCATCGCGGCCACCAACCGGCCCGACGTGCTCGACCCGGCGCTCCTGCGCCCGGGCCGCTTCGACCGCCAGATCCCGGTCGAGGCGCCGGACCTCGTGGGCCGCGAGCAGATCCTCTCCGTGCACGCCAAGGGCAAGCCGATGGCCGGCAGCGTGGACCTCAAGGCCGTCGCGAAGAAGACCCCCGGCTACACCGGCGCCGACCTCGCGAACGTCCTCAACGAGGCCGCCCTGCTCACGGCCCGCTCCAACGCGCAGCTCATCGACGACCGCGCGCTGGACGAGGCGATCGACCGTGTCATGGCCGGCCCGCAGAAGCGCAGCCGCGTCATGAAGGACCTCGAGCGCAAGATCACGGCCTACCACGAGGGCGGCCACGCGCTCGTCGCGGCGGCCCTGCGCAACTCGGCGCCGGTCACGAAGATCACGATCCTCCCGCGCGGCCGCGCCCTCGGCTACACCATGGTGGTGCCCGAGGAGGACAAGTACTCGGTGACCCGCAACGAACTCCTCGACCAGCTGGCCTACGCGATGGGCGGGCGCGTCGCCGAGGAGATCGTCTTCCACGACCCGTCCACGGGCGCCTCGAACGACATCGAGAAGGCCACCTCCACGGCGCGGAAGATGGTCACGCAGTACGGCATGAGCGAGCGCGTGGGCGCCGTGAAGCTCGGCCAGGGCGGCGGGGAGCCGTTCCTCGGCCGCGACGCCGCGCACGAGCGGAACTACTCCGACCAGGTGGCCTACGTCGTCGACGAGGAAGTTCGCCGCCTCATGGACCAGGCGCACGACGAGGCGTACGCGATCCTCACCGAGAACCGCGACGTCCTGGACCGGCTGGCCCTCGCCCTGCTCGAGCACGAGACCCTGAACCAGCGGGAGATCGCCGAGATCTTCGCCGACATCCGCCGGCGCGACTTCCGCGAGGTGTGGCTCTCCAAGGAGTCCCGCCCCGTCCAGGACCTCCCCCCGGTCGAGACCGAGGCGGAGCGCAAGGCGCGCGAGAACCAGGAGGAGGCGGCCAACGCCCGCCGCGAGGAGCCGCTCGACGTCGGCCAGGCCCACCACCCGCACGGGGAGCAGGAGTACGCCCAGGAGCCTGGGGACGTGTGACGCGGGCCGCAAGCCCCGTCCCGAACCCCAGCTAGGATCGATCCGTGACCCATATTGACGACGACGACGTGCTCGAGCTGCCGGCGGAGGCTACGGGCGTGGATTTGGCGCGCATCGAGGCGGCCGTGCGCGAGATCCTGCTCGCGGTCGGGGAGGACCCCGACCGGAGCGGACTCCTGGACACCCCCAAGCGCGTGGCCAAGGCCTACGCCGAGACCTTCTCCGGCCTCCACCAGGACCCGGAGGACGTGCTGGGGGTGACCTTCGACCTCGACCACGAGGAGCTCGTGCTCGTCAAGGACATCCCGTTCTACTCGACGTGCGAGCACCACCTCGTGCCGTTCCACGGCGTCGCGCACGTCGGGTACATCCCCTCCCATGACGGGCGGGTGACCGGTCTGAGCAAGCTCGCGCGGCTCGTGGACATCTTCGCCCGCCGCCCGCAGGTCCAGGAACGCCTCACGACCCAGGTGGCGGACGCCCTCGTCCACCACCTCAAGCCGCGCGGCGTGATCGTCGTCATCAGCTGCGAGCACATGTGCATGTCCATGCGCGGTGTCCGCAAGCCGGGGGCGCACACGGTCACCAGCGCCGTCCGCGGCCAGCTCCACGACCCAGCAACCCGCGCCGAAGCCATGAGCCTCATTCTCGGAAGGTGACTACGATGATGGACTCGCTCGCAGCAGCGCCCGGAACCGGGCCCAACACGTCTCCCCTCCCCGTCCTGCGCAAGCCGCGCCCCAAGGCGACCTTCGACGGGCTCCCCCGGGAGCGCGCCGTCGTCATGGGGATCCTCAACGTCACGCCGGATTCCTTCAGCGACGGCGGCGCCCACGCGACCGCGGACACGGCCATCGCGGCGGGCCTGCGCCTGTTCTACGCGGGGGCGGACATCATCGACGTCGGCGGAGAGTCCACGCGTCCTGGCTCCGACGAGGTGCCCGAGGACGAGGAGCAGCGCCGGATCCTGCCCGTCGTCGCGGCCCTCGTGAAGGCCGGTGCCCTCGTCTCGGTGGACACACGCCGCGCCTCCACCGCCGAGAAGGCCCTCGAGGCCGGCGCCACGATCATCAACGACGTCTCGGGGAAGCTCGTCTCCGACGAGATGGTCCGCGTCGTCGCCGAGCGCGGCGCCTACTACGTCCTCATGCACAACCGCGGCGACTCCAAGACCATGGGCTCGCTCGCCACGTACGGCAACGTCGTCGAGGACGTCCTCGCCGAGACGCTCGCCGTGCGCGACCGCCTCCGCGCGGGCGGGGTCACGGACGAGAAGCTCATCCTCGACCCCGGCCTCGGCTTCGCTAAGGACGGCGAGCAGAACTGGGAGCTCCTGCGCGGCCTCGGCCGCTTCACGGCCCAGGGCCACCGCGTGCTCGTCGGCGCGTCCCGCAAGCGCTTCCTCGGCGAGCTCCTGACCTCCGGCGGCAAGGCCGCCCCGCCGCAGCAGCGGGACGCGGCCACCGCCGCGATCAGCGCGCTCGCCGCGGCCGCGGGCGCATGGGGCGTGCGCGTGCACGACGTCGCCGGGAACCTCGACGCCGTCAAGGTCGCCGCCAAGGCGAAGGCCTAGGGGGCGCCGGTGGGCAGCGGTTCGCCGGGACGGCGCCCGGACCTCATCACGCTCACGGGCGTGAGCGCCGTCGGGCACCACGGGGTGCTGGACTTCGAGCGCCGCGACGGGCAGCCGTTCGTCGTCGACGCCGTCCTCCACTCCGACTTCTCCACGGCGGCCGGCACTGACGACATCGGCAGCACCGCGAGCTACGCGGAGGTGGCCGAGCGCATCGTCGAGATCGTCGGCGGCGAGCCCGTGGACCTCATTGAGACCCTCGCCGTGCGGCTGGCCGAGGCCGTCCTCGCCGAGTTCCCGGTCGAGGGGGTCGAGATCACGGTGCACAAGCCGAGGGCGCCGATCTCTGTGCCCTTCGACGACGTCTCGGTGACGGTCTTCCGGGAGCGGGGCCGGGGGGACTGAGATGAACTCGACGCGTCATGACTGGGTGCGATCCGTCCTCGCCCTCGGCAGCAATCTCGGCGCGCGCGCCGAGACCCTCGCCGAGGCCACCGCGGACCTCGTCGACCGTCCCGAGGTCCGCCTCGTGGACGTCTCGCCCGTGATCCGGACCAAGCCCGTCGGCGGTCCCGAGGGCCAGCCGGACTTCCTCAACATGGTCATGATCGTCGAGACCACCCTCGGCCCCTACGAGCTGCTCGAGCACTGCCACGCCGTCGAGGCCAAGCACCACCGCACGCGCGAGGTGCGCTGGGGCCCGCGCACGCTCGACGTCGACATCATCACGTACGGCGACCTCGAGCTCGACGACCCCGACCTGACCATCCCGCACCCTCGGGCCGCCGAGCGGGCGTTCGTGCTGTTCCCGTGGCTCGTGATCGAGCCGCTCGCGGTGCTCGAGGGGCACCCTGTGGTCGAGCTGCTCGAATACTGCTCGGACGCGGACGGGATCGAGGACTTCGACATGCTCCTGGACCAGGAGCCGCAGTGAAGCCGCTCAAGCCGTGGGTCCTGGGGGTCATCGTCGTCGTGCTCGGCCTCGTCGGCATGGGCGCGACCGTCGTGACCGAGCGCGCCTCCGCGCCGACCGCCGTCCTGCCCCTGAGCGCGCTCGGGTCCATGGCGTTCATCGGCGTCATGACCCTGGCCCTGGGGATCCGGGTCCTCCGCTGGCGCAACGGCAAGCGCACGCACATGCTCGACCCGATCTTCGCCGCGCGCACCCTCGTCCTCGCGCACGCGTGCGCCTACGCCGGGGCCGTCCTGCTCGGCTGGCACGCCGGCGTCATCGCCGACCAGATCCCGTTCCTGGCCGCGCGGGCCGGCAACCCAGTGCTCCGCCAGGCCTTCGGCATGATGGCCGGGGGCATCGCCATGATCGCGATCGGCTTCATCGTCGAGCGCTTCTGCCGCATCCCCCCGGAGGAAGGCGAGGAGGCCGAGGGCACGCCCGACGGGCCCGGCCGCCGCGCCCCGGACACGGAGGGCGGGCTTGCCTAGCAGGGCCGTGGACCCCGAGGGGGTCGAGTGGCGGCGGCTCTCGCCCCGCTACCTCACCCTGCGCCTCGTCTCGGGAGCGATCGGGACCGTCGTGTGGACGGCGATCGCGTGCCTGCCGCTCGGCGCCCGCAGCATCGGGCTCCTGGCGTTCGCGGCGCTCCCGGCGTGGTTCGCCGTCGGCCTCCCCGCCGCCGTCGCGGCGCTCAATCTCACGCTCCTGGTCCTCACCCCGCGGCGCGTCAGGGCCATGGGCTACGCCGAGCGCGCCGACGACCTGCTCGTCCGCTCCGGCCTCCTCGTGCGGCGCGTGAGCGTCGTGCCGTACGGGCGCATGCAGTACGTGGACGTCACTGTGGGGCCGCTCGAGGGCGCCCTCGGCCTCGCGACCGTGCGCCTGCACACCGCGGCTGCCGCGACCCAGGCCTCGATCCCGGGCCTCCCCGAGGCCGAGGCCGCGCGGCTGCGCGAGCAGCTGAGCGCCCGCGGCGAGGCGCGCCTGGCGGGCCTGTGAGCGGGCAGCCCGGGGACGCGGCGCCGGGCCCGGCCGGCGTGCCCGAGCCCGCGGCGCCCGGCGTGCCCGACGCGACGCACGACGGCGCGTGGCGGCGTGTGCACCCGCTCTCGCCGTTCGTGCGGGGCTGGATCCTGCTCCTCGCGCTCTTCCTCGGGATCGGCCGGGACTGGTTCGAGGCGGTCCTGAGCGGGCGCCCGGCCCAGGGCTGGTGGGAGCGCGTGCCCGTTCCCCTGCTCGGCGCGGCGGGGGCCGCCGTCGTCGTGCTCGTCGGCGGCGGCTTTCTGCTCTCGTGGTGGACCACGCGCTTCCAGGTCGGCCACGACACGGTGCGTGTGCGCACGGGGATCGTCTTCCGGCAGCACCGCCAGGCACGGCTCGACCGCGTCCAGGCCGTGGACCTCGCCCAGCCCCTCCTGGCGCGGCTCTTCGGCCTCGCCGAGCTGCGGATCGAGGTGGCCGACGCCGACGAGAGCGCCCTGCGGCTCGCGTTCCTCCGCCTCCCCGAGGCCGAGCAGCTGCGCGAGACCGTCATGGCCGCCGCCGCGCGGGCGAGGCGACGCGCGCCAGGCGCCCCCGCCTCGGCCGCACCGGTCCCCGGCCCTCCGGGTGCGCCCCTTTCCGGCGCACCCGTGCCCGGCGCCGGGGTCCCCGGCCAGGCCGCCTCAGGCACCCCCGCGGCGGACCGCGACGAGACCCTCGTCGTCGCCGTGCCCGTCGCACGAGTGCTCGCCTCGACTGCCCTGACCAGCGGCGTCGTCGGCTCGGCCGTCGCCGCGGTCGCGGCAGGCATCGCCCAGGCGATGACCGGAGTCCCGTTCGTCCCGGTCATGATCGTCCCGGCGGCCCTCGCGGCCGTCGCCTCCGCATGGGGACGCGTGAACGAGTCGTGGCACTTCCGCGTCCTCGCCACCGGCGAGGGGCTGCGCCTCCGCTACGGCCTGCTCGAGGCCCGCAGCCAGACGGTCCCCGCGGGACGCATCCAGGCGATCAGCATCCGCCAGCCCCTCCTGTGGCGGCCGGCCGGCTGGTGGAGCGTGCGCGTCAACGTCGCCGGCTACGGCGGGGCCTCGCGGCAGGCGCAGGGCAAGTCGGTGGTCCTGCCCGCCGGCGGGGCCGAGGACGTGTTCAAGGTGCTCGGCCTCGTCCTGCCCGATCCCGGGACCGACGGCGAGTCCGCCCGGGACGTCGTCCTCGCGGGGCTCGCCGGCTCCGGGCCCGCGCACGGGTTCACGACGCCGCCGCCCGCCGCCCGCTGGCTCGATCCGCTCGCCTGGCGGCGCACGGGCGTCCGCGCGACGCGCACCGCCCTCCTGTGCCGCAGCGGCGTTCTCGCCCGCGAGCTGTCCCTCGTCCCGCACGAGCGCACCCAGTCGCTCGCCCTGCGGCAGGGCCCGCTCGAGCGCAGCCTCGGCCTCGCCGGCGTCGAGCTGCACTCGACGCCGGGCCCCGTCCGGCCGTCGGTTCGGCACCTGTCCGTCGAGGCCGCCGAGCGGCTCTTCGCCGAGCAGGCCGCCCGGGCCGCGGCAGCGCGCCGTCGTCCGCTGGCCCAGCCTCCGGCCCCGTCGAACCCCGGCGAGCTGGCACCCGACCAGCGTGAATTCTTTCCGCCGGCGGCCGGCCCTGCACCCCAGAGCCCGACCCCCGACAGCCCAGCCCCCCACGAAGGAGAGCGACCATGAGCACCCCCGCCGGACCCGACGGCACCCACCGCGGACCGCGCAGGCCCGGCCGGCTGGGCATCGGCGTGATCGGCGCGGGGAAGGTCGGCGCCGTCCTCGGGGCGGCGCTGCGGGCGGCGGAGCACGCGATCGTGGGCGTCTCGGCGGTCTCTGAGGCGAGCCGCGAGAGGGCCGAGCTCCTGCTCCCCGGGGTCCCGGTCCTCGAGATCCCCCAGATCGTCGAGCGGTCGGAGCTCGTGCTCCTTGCCGTCCCG
This sequence comes from Sinomonas sp. T428B, assembly GCF_056780155.1. Classification (NCBI taxonomy): domain Bacteria; kingdom Bacillati; phylum Actinomycetota; class Actinomycetes; order Micrococcales; family Micrococcaceae; genus Sinomonas; species Sinomonas sp. T428B. The sequence goes on from NZ_JBRAZR010000001.1 coordinate 345,118, forward strand.
GACGACGCGCTGGGCCCCCTCGTCGAGGGCCTCGCGACGCTCGGCGCGTGGCAGCCGGGGCAGCTCGTCGTGCACACGTCGGGCCGGCACGGCGTCGGGATCCTCGCCCCGGCCCGGGCCGCGGGCGCGATCCCGCTCGCGATCCACCCGGCCATGACCTTCACCGGCCTGAGCCTGGACCTCGGCAGGCTCCCCGACTGCTGCTTCGGCGTCACCGCGGACCCGGCCATGCTGCCCATCGCGCAGGCGCTCGTCGTGGAGATGGGCGCCGAGCCGGTGGTCGTGGCGGAGGCCGACCGGGTCGTCTACCACGCGGCCCTCGCGCACGGCTCGAACCACCTCGTGACGCTCGCGTCCCAGGCCGCCGAGGTGCTGGGCCGGATCGGGATCGAGAGCCCCGCCGCGGTCCTCGGCCCGCTCCTGCGCGCGTCCCTCGACAACGCGCTCTCGGCGGGGGAGAGCGCCCTCACGGGCCCAGTGGCGCGCGGGGACGTCGGTACCGTCGAGGCGCACGTGGAGGCGCTCGCCGAGCTCGAGGACGCCGGCGGCGCCGCGGATATCCTTGACGCGTACCGCGCGATGGCCCGGGCCACGGCCGTGCGCTCGGAGCGCCGGCGCCTGTGGCCCGCCGACGTGCGTGCCCAGCTCGAGCGGGCGCTCGGGCCGGGCCGGGGCCCCGAGGAGGCCCCCCGCGACGCAGGAGGAGACCGCTAGATGCCCACGCAGCCCACGCCCACCCGGCCCGCCCAGCCCGTCCGGCCGATTCAGATCGTGCACACCCGCGGGGAGCTGCGCGAGCACACAGCTCGGCTGCTCGCCGAGAGGGCCCGCGCCGGGGCCGGCGGGGCGGCGCCGTCGCTCGGGCTCGTCCCGACGATGGGCGCGCTGCACGAGGGCCATCGGGCGCTCGCCGACGCCGCGGTCGCGCAGGACGACGTCGTCGTCGCGAGCGTCTTCGTCAACCCGCTCCAGTTCGGCGACCAGGCCGATCTCGACCGCTACCCGCGCACCCTCGAGGCGGATGCCGCGCTCCTCGAGGAGGCCGGCGTCGACCTCGTCTTCGCGCCCGACATCGAGGAGATGTACCCGGGCGGGCAGCCCGAGGTCCGGGTCACCGCGGGCCCGCTCGCCGGGAAGTGGGAAGGCGCGTCCCGGCCCGGGCACTTCGACGGCGTGTGCACGGTCGTGTCCAAGCTCTTCCACCTCGCCCTTCCCGGAGGCTTCGAGGGGCGCCGGGCGGGGTACCGGGCGTACTTCGGGCAGAAGGACGCCCAGCAGGTCGCCGTCGTGCGGCGCATGGTCCGGGACCTGGACTTCCCCGTCGAGGTCGTCGCCGTCCCGACCGTCCGCGCCGAGGACGGGCTGGCCCTCTCGAGCCGCAACCGCTTCCTGTCCGCCGAGGAGCGCGAGGCCGCCCTCGTCCTGTCCCGGGCGCTGCGGCTCCTCGTCGAGCGGGCCGCGGCCCGGGAGCCGCTCCTGCCGGACGACGCCGAGGCCCTCGTCCGCTCGCAGCCGCTCGTCGAGCTGGACTACCTCGACGTCGTGGACCAGGACACCCTCGAGCCGCTGGCCTTCAACTGCCGCGAGACGCCGTTCACGGGGGAGGCCCTCGCGATCGTCGCAGCCAAGGTCGGCCCAGTGCGGCTCATCGACAACATGCCCCTCGCCGCGCGGTAGCCGCCGAGGTGGGGTCTCGGGACCCCATCTCGGCGTCCTAGACCCCCATCCGGCGGGTCAGCTCCTGAAGAAGTCCGCCAGGCGGTCGATGAGGGCCTTCGCCGGGCGCGTGGGGGCGTCATGGGCGAGCTTGGGCAGGACGTCGAAGTCCGAGGCGGGCAGCACGCCGTCGAGCTTCTGCGACGCCTCGGCGAAGTACTCGGGGCTCGCCCCGCCCACGAGGAACAGGGACTCTAGGGGCAGCTCGTCGAAGCCGCGCGCCTCGGCGTCGGCGTCCACGACCGCGCGGATCTCCTTCGGGCCCGTGGGCAGGAGCCGCGAGAGCTCCTTGCCCAGCGGCGTGCGGCTGCCGATCCGGTTGAGCACCGTGAGGATCGGCAGGGGGAGCTTGGCGACCGGCCCGGCCGTCTGGAGCCCGCGCAGGAGCACGGCGAGGGCCTTGTCCTCGTCGTGTGCGGCGAGGGACTCCTCGAACTCCTTGAGCCAGGCCGCCTTGATGCTGCCCTCGAACGAGATGATCGGGTCGTACACCGCGAGCTGGCTGATCTCGAGCGCGCGGCCCGCGTGCAGCGCGATGCACCCGCCGTAGTTGTGCCCGAAGACGGCCTGGGTCCCGGTGTGCTCGAGAATGGCGCCGAGGTCCGCGATCTCGGTCGCGAGCGAGTAGTCCGCAGGCTGCGGCGACGAGCCCCCGCGGCCCCGCCGGTTGTAGACGTGGACGGGGGCGTGCACGGCCTCGGAGAGCCGCTGCGAGAACTCCTTGTAGAGCTCCGCCGTCACCATGGACCCGTGGACGACGACGACGCCCGCCTCCGTGGCGTCCTTGCCGTTGGGCGCGGTGAAGAGCTCGAGGACGGCACCGTCCGGCGTTTTCACGGTCGAGGCTGAGAGCTGGGTGACGGCCATGCACCGAGCCTAGCTGCATTCCGCCCGGGGCCCCACGCATCGCGCGGAGCGGGCCGCCGGTGGCCCGCAGGCCGGCCATTCTGGCGGCCCAGAGGGCTGGCTTAGAATGGAAGACTGTGACTGCAGAGAATCTCGAGCCCGCCGACGCCAGCGAACAGATGCACATCCGCCGGGACAAGCGGGAGAAGCTTCTCGCCAACGGCGAACAGCCGTACCCGGTCAAGCTCCCGCGCACGCACTCGCTCGCGGAGGTCCGTGCAAAGTACCCCGAGCTCGAGCCGGACACGGCCACCGGGGAGACCGTCGGCGTCGCCGGCCGCGTCGTGTTCATCCGCAACACCGGCAAGCTCTGCTTCGCGACCCTCCAGGAGGGCGACGGCACGCGCCTGCAGGCCATGCTCTCGCTCGCGAACGTAGGAGAGGAGCGGCTCGCGGACTGGAAGTCCCTCGTGGACCTCGGCGACCACGTCTTCGTCACGGGCGAGGTCATCTCCTCCCGCCGCGGCGAGCTCTCGGTCATGGTCGACTCATGGCAGATGGCCTCCAAGGCCCTGCGCCCGCTGCCGACCCTGCATGCGGGCCTCAACGAGGAGACCCGCGTGCGCCAGCGCTACGTGGACCTCCTCGTGCGCGAGGAGGCCCGGCAGATGGTCTACACGCGCTCGAAGGTCACGAAGGCCGTCCGCGACACGCTCGACGCGCACGGCTACGTCGAGGTCGAGACCCCGATGCTCAACCTCATCCACGGCGGCGCGACGGCCCGTCCGTTCCAGACGCACCTCAACGCCTTCGACCAGGGCATGACCCTGCGTATCGCCACCGAGCTCTACCTCAAGCGCGCCGTCGTCGGCGGGATCGAGCGGGTCTACGAGATCGGCCGCGTGTTCCGCAACGAGGGCGTCGACTCGACGCACAGCCCCGAGTTCACGACCCTCGAGTGCTACGAGGCCTACGCGGACCAGTTCACGATGGCCGAGCGGATGAAGGAGATCATCCTCAACGTCGCCGACGTCGTCGGCACGCGCCAGATCGAGACCGAGGCCGGGACGATCGACCTCGACGGCGAGTGGAAGTGGGTGGGCGTCTACCCCGGCCTGTCCGAGGCCGTGGGGGAGGAGATCACCCCCGACACGCCGCTCGAGCGCCTGCTCGAGATCGGCGACGCGCACGGCGTCAAGACCGATGCGCTCTGGACCCAGGAGAAGGCAGTCGTCGAGCTCTTCGGCGAGATCGTCGAGCCGACCCTGCTCAACCCGACCTTCGTCTACGACTACCCGCCCTCGGCCCAGCCGCTCGCGCGCCCGCACCGCGAGGACCCCCGCCTCATCGAGGCCTGGGACCTCATCATCGGCGGGATGGAGCGCGGCACGGCCTTCTCCGAGCTCATCGACCCGGTGATCCAGCGCGAGCGGCTCACGGAGCAGTCGCGGCTCGCGGCGGAGGGCGACGACGAGGCCATGCAGCTCGACGAGGACTTCCTGCGCGCCCTCGAGTACGGCGCCCCGCCCATGGGCGGGATCGGACTGGGCATCGACCGCCTCGTGATGCTCTTCACCCAGGCCGGCATCCGCGAGACGATCCTCTTCCCCCTGCTCAAGCCCGAGGCAAACTGATGGAATACATCCTGGTCCTACTCCCCTCGGCCGTCGTCGGCGCCATTTTCTGGTTTGTCATGAGGGCCATCTTCAACGCCGACAAGGCCGAGCGGGAGGCCCTCGCTCAGGCCGAGCGGGAATCGCACGATAACGATTGAGCCCAATTGATCTCTATTTCCCCAGTGCGGGTGTGTTCTTTTTGACGCATGCCCTTTAGCGGCGACATAATGAACATGTTCGGCAAACGGCCGTACTTTCATGCCTAGATCGTGCGCCAGTTCCCCGTGAACTCATCGCATGAAGGCGGCATGCGAACACGGCCAGGGGCAGCCGAGTGCTTGAACTGTTAATTGCCTACCCCCAGCACTGACAGGGAAGAGAACCCCAACCATGGCACAGAAGGTCAAGATCATCCTCGTGGACGACGTCGACGGCGGTTCCGCCGAGGAGACAGTCCGCTTCGGGCTCGACGGGACGAACTACGAGATCGATCTTTCCGCGGCAAACGCCGCCAAGCTCCGTGACTCGCTCTCGGACTACATTTCGGCCGGACGGAAGGCGTCCACGGGACGTTCGGCCGCTGCCCCGAAGGCCCGCGCGGGCGGTTCTTCTTCGCGCAATTCCGATTCCGCGAAGATCCGCCAGTGGGCCCGAGACAATGGCTACAACGTGAATGCGCGTGGCCGTATCCAGGCAGAGATCCAGGAGGCCTACCACAAGGCCAACGGCTGATCCAGTCAAAGGCATTTGAGCGGGATTCCATGGGGGATCTCCCGTTTCGAGAGCGGACTTTCCCGCAGCCTCACGCCACAGCCGAATGAATCGACGGCGAGGCACGCCAGAAGGCGACACGGACGACGGCGCGCAGCACGCGCCGTCGTCCGCCGTTCACCCTGTGGCGAACAGCCCTCGGCCGGAGGGCAACCGGCACGTAGCATCGAACTACGCACAACCGCACCCAAGCTAAACCGGGGAGTTCGAGCAATGTTCGAGAGATTCACAGACCGCGCCCGCCGCGTGGTCGTGCTGGCCCAAGAAGAGGCCCGCATGCTCAACCACAACTACATCGGTACCGAGCACATCCTCCTGGGCCTGATCCATGAGGGTGAAGGGGTCGCGGCCAAGGCACTCGAATCCCTGAGCATCTCGCTGGACGGCGTCCGCGAGCAGGTGCAGGAGATCATCGGCCAGGGCCAGCAGGCTCCGAGCGGGCACATCCCGTTCACGCCGCGGGCCAAGAAGGTCCTCGAGCTCTCCCTGCGCGAGGCGCTCCAGCTCGGCCACAACTACATCGGCACGGAGCACATCCTCCTCGGCCTCATCCGCGAGGGCGAGGGCGTCGCCGCCCAGGTGCTCGTCAAGCTCGGCGCCGATCTCAACCGCGTCCGCCAGCAGGTCATCCAGCTGCTCTCCGGCTACCAGGGCAAGGAGCAGGCGTCGGCGGGCTCGAGCGCGGGCCAGCCCGAGGGCACCCCGGCCGGCTCGGTCGTGCTCGACCAGTTCGGCCGCAACCTCACCCAGGCCGCGCGCGAGAACAAGCTCGACCCGGTGATCGGGCGCGAGCACGAGATGGAACGCGTCATGCAGGTCCTCTCGCGCCGCACCAAGAACAACCCCGTCCTCATCGGCGAGCCCGGCGTCGGCAAGACCGCCGTCGTCGAGGGCCTGGCCCAGGCGATCGTGCGCGGCGACGTGCCCGAGACGATCAAGGACAAGCAGCTCTACACCCTCGACCTCGGCTCCCTCGTGGCCGGCTCCCGCTACCGCGGCGACTTCGAGGAGCGCCTGAAGAAGGTCCTCAAGGAGATCCGCACCCGCGGCGACATCATCCTGTTCATCGACGAGATCCACACCCTCGTCGGGGCGGGCGCCGCCGAGGGCGCGATCGACGCCGCGAGCATCCTCAAGCCGATGCTCGCCCGCGGCGAGCTCCAGACCATCGGCGCGACCACGCTCGACGAGTACCGCAAGCACATCGAGAAGGACGCCGCGCTCGAGCGCCGCTTCCAGCCGATCCAGGTCTCGGAGCCGAACGTGGCCCTCGCGATCGAGATCCTCAAGGGCCTGCGCGACCGCTACGAGGCGCACCACCGCGTGACGATCACCGACGGCGCCCTCGCCGCCGCGGCGAACCTCGCCGAGCGGTACATCTCCGACCGGTTCCTGCCGGACAAGGCGATCGACCTCATCGACGAGGCGGGCGCGCGCCTGCGCATCCGCCGCATGACGGCGCCGCCGGAGCTCAAGGAGCTCGACGAGCGGATCGCCGGACTCAAGCTCGAGAAGGAGTCCGCGATAGACGCGCAGGACTTCGAGGGCGCCGCCTCGCTGCGCGACAAGGAGCAGAAGCTCATCGCGGAGCGCGCCGAGCGCGAGCGGGCCTGGAAGTCCGGCGACATGGACGGCATCGCCGAGGTGGACGAGGACCTGATCGCCGAGGTGCTCGCGAATTCGACCGGCATCCCGGTGTTCAAGCTCACCGAGGAGGAGTCGAGCCGCCTGCTCCACATGGAGGCCGAGCTGCACAAGCGGGTCGTCGGCCAGGACGACGCCATCAAGGCGCTGTCCCGGTCCATCCGCCGCACGCGCGCGGGCCTCAAGGACCCCAAGCGCCCGGGCGGGTCGTTCATCTTCGCCGGCCCGACCGGCGTCGGCAAGACCGAGCTCGCCAAGGCCCTCGCGGAGTTCCTGTTCGGCGAGGAGGATGCGCTCATCACCCTCGACATGTCCGAGTTCTCCGAGAAGCACACGGTCTCGCGGCTCTTCGGCGCCCCTCCGGGCTACGTGGGCTACGAGGAGGGCGGCCAGCTCACCGAGAAGGTCCGCCGCCGCCCGTTCTCCGTGGTGCTGTTCGACGAGGTGGAGAAGGCCCACGCGGACCTCTTCAACTCGCTCCTGCAGATCCTCGAGGACGGCCGCCTCACGGACTCCCAGGGCCGGGTCGTGGACTTCAAGAACACCGTGATCATCATGACCACGAACCTCGGCACGCGGGACATCTCGAAGGGCGTCATGACGGGCTTCCAGTCCGGCACGGACACCAAGACCGGCTACGAGCGGATGAAGGCGCGCGTGACGGAGGAGCTCAAGCAGCACTTCCGCCCCGAGTTCCTCAACCGCGTGGACGATGTCGTGGTGTTCCCGCAGCTGACGCAGGAGGAGATCATCGAGATCGTCGACCTCATGATCGCCCGCCTCGAGCAGCGCCTCAAGGACAAGGACATGGGCATCGAGCTCACGCCGTCGGCCAAGGTCCTGCTCGCGACGCGCGGCTACGACCCGGCCATGGGCGCCCGCCCGCTGCGCCGTACGATCCAGTCGCAGATCGAGGACCAGCTCTCCGAGAAGATCCTCTTCGGCGACCTGTCCGCTGGCGACATCGTCGTGGTGGACACCGAGGGCGAGGGCGACGAGGCGAAGTTCACCTTCACCGGTACCCCACGCCCGCAGGTCCCCGAGGTCGTCTCCCTGGCCAAGGGCAGCGGCAAGGAGCTCGGCGCCTAGCGCTGGAGCCGGCACGGCAACGCGCACGACGGCGGCCCCCCACCCGATGCGGGTGGGGGGCCTTCGCGTTGCCCCACCATGGTTTATCCATTCTCTAGACAAACTGTGGAACTGAGCGTAGGGTCTCTCTTGGTCTCGTTGTGATCCATCCCACCTCCAGAGAGACGCCAATGACCCTCCAGCTCGAATTCATCACCCTGCAGGACCTCGTGCGCGGCCGAGTCCTCGACCCCGCCGACGCCGAGTACGCCGCCGAGGCGGCGGGCTACAACCTCGCCGTCGTCCACCGGCCCGACGTCGTGGTCGCGGCCCTCGATGCGGCAGACGTCGTCGCGACCGTCCGCTGGGCCGCGCTCAACGAGGTCCCGCTCGCGGTCCAGACCACGGGCCACGGTGCCGAGCGCTCCCTGGCCAGCGGCATCCTCCTGAGCACCAAGCGGCTGCGCTCGGTCACCGTCGACCCCGCCGCCCGCACCGCGACGGTCGGCGCGGGCACCCGCTGGCGCGAGGTGATCGACGCGGCAGCTCTGCATGGGCTCGCGCCGCTCAACGGCTCGAGCTCGGACGTCGGCGTCGTCGGCTACACCCTCGGCGGCGGCCTGCCCGTCCTCGGCCGGACCTTCGGCTTCGCCGCTGACTCGGTCGTGAGCTTCGAGATCGTGACCATGGACGACGACGCGCGGACCGTGAGCCGCACCGAGGAGCCGGGCCTCTTCGACCTGCTCTGCGGCGGCGGGGCGGGGCTCGCCGTCGTTACCGCCGTGACCTTCCGCCTCTACCGCGTGGCTGAGCTGTACGGCGGCGCCCTCGTGTTCGACGGCGAGCACGCCGAGGCCGTGCTGCGCTCCTTCGCGGCGTGGGCGCCCCGGCTCGGGGACGCCTCGAACACGGCGATCCGCTTCCTCCGTGCGCCCGACGCGCCGGAGGTCCCGCGCGAGCTGGCCGGGCGGCTCACGGTGCACATCAGCTTCGCCCACGTGGGGAGGGGCGGCGAGGCGGCGCTCGCCCCGATGCGGGCGGCCGCGCCCGTCCTGATCGACGCCGTCGGCACCCTGCCGTACGCCGAGGTGGACCGCGTCTTCTCCGATCCCGAGACACCCATGCCGTACCTCACCGGCGGGGCTGGGCTCCTCGCGCTCGACGAGGGCGCCATCCAGGCGATCCTCGCCGTCGCCGGCCCCGCCGCGCAGTGCCTGCTCCCGCTCGTCGACATCCGGCTCCTCGGCGGCGCGATGACGTCCGACGCCGGCCGAGCGGCCTCCGCGCACGGCCTCGGCTACGCGGTGCACACCGTCGGCGTCCTCGCCCCGCCGATCGCCGAGGCCGTCCCGGGCGCGATCCAGGCCGTGCTCGGGGCGCTGGCCCCGTTCGGCAACGGCCGCGCACCGCGGAACTTCCTCGGGGACCTCGAGGACGCCTCGGCCGCCTGGACGGACGAGGTCGGCGCGCTGCTCGCGGCGGCGCGCGCGGAGCTCGACCCGCAGGGCCTCCTGCGCCGGCGCGCCCCCGTCCTGCCTCACTAAGCACGGGGCCAGAAGGGCCGTCGGGCGTTTCTGGCCCCGCCCGACGGGTATGCCTAGGGTCGTGGGATCCGGCCCGCCCGGGCCGGGCCGCCGTGGTGCCAGCGACTGGGGCTCCGTCCGGCGGCGACGTGAGTGGAAAGGGAAGTCCATGAGCAACGACACTCCCGAGAACACAGAGAGCACAGAGCGCACGGGGAATGCCGGGAACGCCGGGAATGCCGGAAAGCCCGAGCGCGCAGGCGGGGGCGGCCCCGGCGGAGGCGGCTACGGCGAGCCGACCCCGGAACAGGAGATGGGCGGTCAGGACGCTGTCCAAGGCCAGGCCGGGACAGGGAGTCAGAGCCGGACAGGAAGCCAGGGCGCCGACGCGGGCCAGCGCGCGGCAGACGCGGGCCAGCGCGCCGGCGACGAGGGCCAGAGCACCGGCGAGAACCCGTCCGCCGAGTACGGCCAGCGCGCGGACGCCGACGAGCTCGCCGCGGAGGAGCGGGACACGAAGGCCGACCCTGCCGCCCCGCCGCCGGTCGAGCCCTCGGACTGAGGCGGACTTCAGGAGAGAGCCGTCACCCGATCAGGCAGGCGCGGCGCCCCCACGAGGCGCTGTGCCTGCCTGTCTTCCTGTCCAAGCCCCGGTGCGGCCGGTAGGCTCCGAACCAGCACTGCACGCGTGCGACGTACGTGCCAAGGAGCGCCATGTGAAGAAGCTGATCAATGACCCCAAGGCGGTCGTGGACGAATCCGTGGAGGGCTTCGGCATGGCCCACCCGGACCTCGTGAGCGTCCACCCCGACCCGCTCTACGTCACCCGCGCTGGCGGGGCGGTCCCGGGCAAGGTCGGCCTCGTCTCGGGCGGCGGCAGCGGGCACGAGCCGCTGCACGCGGGCTATGTGGGCCTCGGAATGCTCGACGCCGCCGTCCCCGGCGCGGTCTTCACCTCGCCGACCCCGGACGCGATCGTCCCGGCGACGCAGGCAGCGGACGGAGGCGCCGGCGTCGTGCACATCGTGAAGAACTACACCGGCGACGTCCTGAACTTCGAGACGGCCGCCGAGCTCTGCGCGGCCGAGGGCATTGAGGTGCGCACGGTCCTGGTCAACGACGACGTCGCGGTCGAGGACTCGCTCTACACCGCCGGGCGGCGGGGCGTCGCGGGCACGGTCCTCGTCGAGAAGATCGCCGGGGCGGCCGCCGAGCGGGGCGACTCGCTCGACGCCGTCGAGGCCGTCGCTGCCAGGGTCGCGGCCAACGTCCGCTCGATGGGCCTCGCCCTCGCCCCCTGCACGGTCCCGCACGCAGGCAGGCCGAGCTTCGAGCTGGCCGGCGACGAGATCGAGATCGGGATCGGCATCCACGGCGAGCCCGGCCGGCACCGCGTCGGCCTCGAGCCGGCAGACGCGCTCACCGAACACCTGCTCTCGCCGGTCGCGGAGGACCTCGGCGTCGCGGAGGGCGAGCAGGTCCTGCTCTTCGTCAACGGCATGGGCGGCACGCCCCTGTCAGAGCTGTACATCGTCTACCGCCGCGCCGCCCAACTCCTCGCAGAGCGGGGCGTGGCCGTGCGCCGCAGCCTCGTGGGGAACTACATCACGTCGCTCGAGATGCAGGGCTGCTCCGTCACGGTCCTCAGGCTCGACGACGAGCTCCTCGAGCTGTGGGACGCCCCCGTGCATACCCCGGCCCTCCGCTGGGGCGCGTGATGACGGCCCTGGACACGGCCTGGGCCGTGCGCTGGCTGCGGGAGTCCGCCCGCGTGATCGCGCTCCACCGCGAGGAGCTCATCGAGCTCGACCGCGCGATCGGGGACGGCGACCACGGCGAGAACATGGACCGCGGCTTCGCCGCGATCGTCGCGAAGCTCGACGAGGAGGTGCCGGACTCGGTCAGCGCGGCGCTCAAGATGGCGGCGATGATGCTCATGAGCAAGGTCGGCGGGGCCGCGGGCCCGCTGTACGGCACGGCGTTCCTGCGCGCGGCGACGGCCGTGGGCGAGGCGGCGGCCCTCGACGGCCCCGCCGTCGCGGCCATGCTCGCCGCGGCCCGGGACGGCATCATCGCGCGCGGGCGGGCCGAGCCGGGCGACAAGACGATGGTCGACGCGTGGGCCCCCGCCGTGGACGCCGCCGGGCGCGCGGGCGATGGCCAGGCCGCGATGGGCGAGGCCGCGAACGCCGCGGAGAAGGGCGCCGAGGCCACCAGGCCGCTCGTGGCGCGGAAGGGGCGCGCGAGCTACCTCGGCCAGCGCAGCGCGGGCCATCTGGACCCGGGCGCCGTCTCGACCTCGCTCATCCTCCGGGCCGCCGTCACCGCCGCGATGAGCGAGATCGGCGCCGGCGGGCCAGGGGGCGGCCGATGAGCCCGGTCGGCCTGCTCATCGTCTCGCACAGCGCGCGGCTCGCCGAGGGCGTCGTCGAGGTCGCCCAGCAGATGGCCGCCTCGGTTCCGCTCGTCGCGGCCGGCGGCACGGACGACGGCGGGGTGGGAACCTCGTTCGAGAAGGTCATGGGCGGCGTCGGGGCGGCGGACTCGGGGGAGGGAGTCGTGATCCTCGCCGACCTCGGCTCCGCCGTGATGACGGCCGAGTCCGTGCTCGAGTTCCTCGATGAGGACCAGCGCTCGCGGGTCCGGCTCGCGGACGCGGCGCTCGTCGAGGGCGCCGTGGCCGCTGCCGTGGCCTCCGCCGCGGGGGCGGGCGTCGACGCCGTCGCGCGCGCCGCCGAGGAGGCCGTTCCCGCGGCCCTCTCGGAGGAGCCCCCTGAGCTGCGGGAGCCCACGGAATCGGCGGCGCTGACCCTCGTGAACCCGCTCGGGCTCCACGCCCGGCCGGCGGCGGTCCTCGCAGGCAGGCTCTCGGCGTTCGACGTCGACGTGACCGTCAACGGCGTCGACGGCCAGTCCGTCATGGCCCTCATGGCGCTCGGCGCAGGGCTCGGGGAGCAGCTCGTCGTGGAGGCCTCGGGGCCGGACGCGGCGCGGGCCGTGGCCTTCGTGCGGGACCAGGTCGAGGCGGGCTTCGGCGAGATCTAGGCCGAAACCCCAGCGGGCGCCGGGGGTGTGAAAGAAGCGTTTCACCAAGAGTGAACGCCCCTGTCCTGCCGGCCCGCGGGGGAGTTGAATCGGGGGCATGAGTGCAGAGCCCCAGACCCTCGACGCCGCGGGCGGGCACGCCGCCCCCGAGACCGCGCCCCACCCGGAGACGCCGTTCCACGACCTCGACCACTACGTCGCCATCCCCCGGATCTCGGGCCTTGTCCTGAGCCCGGACGGGACGCGGCTCGTCACGACGGTGGCGACCCTCAACGGCAAGGGCACCGAGTACGGCACGGCCCTGTGGGAGATCGACCCCGCGGGCCAGCGATCCGCGCGCCGCATCACGCGCAGCGCGAAGGGCGAGGCGGGCGCCGCGTTCGCCGCCAACGGCGACCTCTACTTCACCTCCGCGCGCCCCGACCCGGAGAAGCCGGACGAGGACCCCGTCAACGCCCTCTGGCTCCTGCCGCGGGCGGGCGGGGAGGCGCGCGTCGTGCTCTCCCGGGCCGGCGGTGTCGAGCGCGTCCTCGCGGCCCGCGCGGCGGACGCCGCGTTCGTCCAGGCGCCGGTCCTGCCGGGCAGCGCCGACGAGGCCGACGACGAGAAGCGCCGCGGCACGCGCAAGGACGGCAAGGTCGCCGCGATCCTGCACTCGGCCTACCCCGTCCGCTTCTGGGACGCCGACCTCGGCCCCGCCGAGCCGCGGCTCTTCGCCGTCGAGCGCTCACGCACGGAGCCGGAGCCCGGCCGCCCGTCCACCGTGGACGAGGGGCCGGACCTCGAGCTGCGCCCCCTCGCGCCGCGCCTCGGCGCGGGACTGCGCTTCGGCTCGGTGTTCCCGAGCCCCGACGGCGCGACGCTCTACGCCTCGGTGGCCAAGCCGCTCGCGAAGGCGGACCTGCGCACCGAGCTCGTCGCGATCGACGCCGCGACCGGCGAGAGCCGCATCCTCCTCTCTGCCGACCGCACCGACTACCACCCTGGGCCCGTGAGCCCCGACGGGCGCACGCTCGCCGTCGTCGTCGAGCCGCACACGACGCCGACCCAGGCCTACCGCTCCGAGCTGCACCTCCTCGACCTCGCGACGGGGCAGCTGCGGCGGGTCGGCGCCGGCTGGGACCGGTACGCGCACCCCGCCGAGTGGCTCCCGGACGGCTCCGCGCTGCTCGTCACCGCGGACGACGGCGGGCGCTCGCCGGTGTTCCGCGTCGACGCCGCGAGCGGGGACGTCGCCCGGGTGACGCACGACGACGCGGCGTACACCGACGTCGTCGTCGCCCCGGACGGGGCGAGCGCCTACGCGCTGCGCAGCTCGTACCTCTTCCCGCCCGAGGCCGTGCGGATCGACCTCGCGACGGGCGAGGCCGTGCGCCTGCCCAACCCGACGGAGCGCCCGGAGATCCCCGGCCGGCTCGAGGAGGTCACCACGACCGCCGAGGACGGCACGCCGCTGCGCGCGTGGCTCGCCCTGCCGGCGGAGTCCGGCGAGCCGGAGGGCGCGGGCGAGCGAGCCAGGCATCCGCTCCTCCTGTGGATCCACGGCGGGCCGATCGCGTCGTGGAACGCGTGGACGTGGCGGTGGAACCCGTGGCTGCTCGCGGCCCGGGGCTACGCCGTCCTGCTCCCGGACCCGGCCCTCTCGACCGGCTACGGCCAGGACTTCATCCAGCGCGGCTGGGGCCGCTGGGGCGCCGAGCCGTTCACCGACCTCATGGCCATCACGGATGCCGCCCTCGCCCGCGGCGACCTCGACCCGGAGCGCACGGCCGCGATGGGCGGATCCTTCGGCGGGTACATGGCCAACTGGGTCGCGGGGCACACGGACCGGTTCCGGGCCATCGTGACCCACGCGAGCCTGTGGGCGCTCGAGGGCTTCGGCCCGACGACGGACATGGCCCTGTACTGGGCCAAGGAGATGGACGAGGCCATGACGGCGGAGCACTCGCCGCACCGCTTCGTCGAGGACATCAGGACCCCGATGCTCGTGATCCACGGCGACAAGGACTACCGCGTGCCGATCGGGGAGGGGCTGCGGCTCTGGTACGAGCTCCTCTCGCGCTCGCAGCTCGCGGTCGGCGAGGACGGCTCGACCCCGCACCGCTTCCTGTACTTCCCCGACGAGAACCACTGGATCCTGCAGCCGCAGCACGCGAAGGTCTGGTACGGGGTCGTGGAGGCGTTCCTCGCCGAGCACGTCCTGGGCGAGAGCCGGCCGCTGCCCGCTGAGCTGGGGCTGTAGGGGCCGGCGCATGGCCGGCACCCAGCCGGGCGCCCCTGCCGTCGAGCCGGACGACGGCGCGCCCCGTCTCGCCGCCGCGGGCGAGGCGGCGGCCGTCGCCGGCCTCCTGGATGACTTCAACCGGGAGTTCGGCTCACCCACTCCCGGGCCCGAGGTCCTCGCCCCGCGGCTCGAGCGCCTGCTCGCGGGAGGGGACGTGTTTGCCGTCCTCGCCGGGGAGCCGCCGCTCGGCGTCGCCCTCGTGACCCTGCGGCCCAGCGTCTGGTACGAGGGCCGAGTGGCGCTCCTCGACGAGCTGTACGTCGTCCCCGGGCGGCGCGGCGGCGGCATCGGATCCGCGGTGCTCGCGGCCGTCGAGGCCGAGGCGCGGCGGCGGGGCGCAGAGCTGCTCGAGATCAACGTCGACGGCGAGGACGTGGACGCGCGCCGCTTCTACGAGCGCCACGGCTACGCGAACCGCGAGCCCGGCCAGACGGAGCCCCAGCTCTACTACTCGCGAGAGCTGGGCGGGCCGGGTGGGGGCAGGCGCGCCGGGCCGGGCGGGGGCGGGGACCGACCGGGCGGCGCGGATACCCACCACTAGGATTGGCCCATGACAGCCGCCGAGACGACCTCAGAGAACGCTGGGACGCCAGCGACCGACGCGCCGCCGTTCAGCCTGCGACGCGCGCGCACCTCGGACGTCGCGGCGATCCGGCGGCTCGTGGCCCCGCTCGCGGACCGGCGGATCCTCATCTCCAAGGAGTCGGTGGCCTACTACGAGGCGATCCAGGAGTTCCGCATCGCCGAGACGCCCGAGGGCGAGGTCATCGGCTGCGGCGCCCTGCACGTCATGTGGGAGGACCTCGCCGAGATCCGCACGCTCGCCGCTTCGGACGCCTGGCGCGGGCGCGGGGTCGGGCACGCGCTCGTCGAGCAGCTCCTCGCGGACGCGCACGACGTCGGGGTGCAGCGGGTCTTCTGCCTCACCTTCGAGGTGGGCTTCTTCGAGCGGCACGGCTTCGAGGTCATGGCCGACCAGACCGGCGTCGACCCCGAGGTCTACTCGGAGCTGCTGCGCTCGCACGATGAGGGCGTCGCCGAGTTCCTCGACCTCGCCCGCGTCAAGCCGAACACGCTCGGGAACACGCGCATGATCAAGTGGCTCGCGGGGCGGGCGCGCGAGTAGGCGGGGCACGTGCAGGCCCGGCCGGTCAGTCCGACCAGGCGAGGTAGCCAGGCCGGCCCTCGACGGGCGTGAGGGTCGCCGTGTGCCCGTACGTGCGCCGAGAGTCCGCGGCGCGGAAGGCATCCGCGGTGACGGTCTGGGCGTTGACCACGCTGCCGCCCTCGCTGAACACGAGCAGGTTCGCGGCGGCGGTGAACCGCTCGTCCTTGATGATCCGCTCGCCGAAGCGCCGCTCGATCTCCTCCGCCTTGGTGCCCTCGGTCACGAAGGTGACGCTGTCCCACGCGAAGTCCGTGTGGTCCGCGATGCGGAGGGCGCGGCCCTCCGTGGCGGCGGTGGCGATCTCGCGGCTCAGCTCGGTTCCGATCTGCACGGTGGGTCCTTTCGGGGCGGGGAGGCAGGCAGTGAGGGCAAGGGCCAGCACGAGGGCGAGTGCGGCGCGCATCAGCCCACCGCCGAGTCGTTGAAGTCGGGCTCCTGGCCCTGGGCGGGCGCGCCGTCGGCGTCGCCGGTGTCTCCCACGCGCACCTCGTCGGAGCGGTGCAGCTGGCCGTCCGGCCCGATCACGACCATGTCTCCGTTCTCGATCGCCTGCTGGACCTTGTCGGCCAGCTCCTCGGCGCTCGCGTCGGGGTTCTCGGCCGCGATGCGCCGCCCGACCTCGTTGTTGTACAGGTCCATGGCCTCGCGGTCCGAGGGGTTGCCGGGGCGCTGCTCGTGCGCCGTGCCGAAGTCCTCGGCGAACTCGGGCCCGATGCGCGTGGACATGAGCGCGTTCCAGTAGGCGTGGCGGAAGGCGTCCTGGTGCCCGTCCTCGGCCCCCGCGCCGTCGTACCGGCGCTCGGACTCGCCGTAGGCGTCCTCCTTCGAGTCCTTGAAGTCCTGGAGGTTGAGCAGGCCGAGCCCGTCGAGCAGCTCGGCCTCGTTCTCGGTCACGGGGATCGGGTCCACGGCGAGCCGCATGGGGTCCCACTCTCCCGGCCATTCGGTCATGGGGCTGTCGCTGACCTGGTACTCGCGCTCGATCTCGCTCGCGCTCGGGCGCGGCGGGTCGGCGGGGGGCTTCTCGTCGTCGGAGTCCGTGCTGCTGCTGTCGGAGCCGTCGTCCGGTGCCGCCAGGGTGGTCGTGCCGGCGAGGGTAGTGGTTCCGGCATCCCCCGGCGCCCCGGCCGCACTGCCGCCAGCGAGCTCGTTCGAGGTGGCCTCCTGGGCAGCGGCGTTGGCCCCGAGCGTGCGGGCCGCCGCGTCGAGAGAGCTTCGACAGGCCACGAGGCCGCGCCGCTGGACGGACGCGAACCGGTGCCGGAACTCCTCGGCGTCGCGCCCGGACCAGACCTCGGCCCGGTTCACGAGGACCATGAGGTCCTGCTCGATCCGGCCCAGCGAGGCCGCGTGCTTGCCGAGGGCCTTGGCCAAGGCCCTGAGTTCTTCTGGTGTCGCGCCGCTCGTCAGCATGGTGAACCCCCCGGTCATGGACGTCTGACGTCCCCCAGCCTGCCTCATGGCACGGCGGCGTGCCATGGGGAGGACTCTCCAGAGGGCCCCGTGAGGCACCTGGGATCAGGGCTTGGGCCGGAGGCCCTGCGCGTCCCACTCGACGACGGCGTGGACGAACTTCCCGCAGTGCTCCCCGAAGGGGTAGTCGACGACGGGGGTGAAGGTCAGCTGCGCGGTCGTCTGCGTGACGCCGCCTGCGGGCCCGGGGCCGGGGCCGGTTGCGGTGAGGGTCAGCTCGATCGGTTCCTCGGTGAGGACGCCCATGTCGAGCTGGGCCGTCCGGCCCGGCGTGCCGGGGAACGAGAGGAGCTCGAGGTCCGCCTCCCGGCAGGACCCGCCCTGGCAGCCTCGTCCGTGCAGAGTCGTGATGGCGGCGGCGCGCTCGGGGCTGATCTCGATGCTCACGAACGGCGCCGCGGCGATCGCCGGGCAGGGCGGCGGGTACGGGGAGGGGAAGAAGCCGCAGCCGGTCAGGAGCGTGGCGGCGGCCAGGCCGGCGGCCACAGCGCCGGCGGCCTTCATGCCGGCCGCGCCGCTCCCGCGCGCGAGGATCCTCATGCCCCCACGCTAGGCCCAGCCCCTTGCCCGGCACAGGCCTGCGTTGGCGTCGATCCGGGCACAGTCCGGTCTCGCAGGCGCACCCTGGTCACAGCCGGGGGCACAGGGCGGCATCGCCCGAGCCTGCGATCAGGGCAGCGCGAGCCGCCCGCCGTCGTCCACCGCGAGGCCGTCCGCGACGAGCCCCGAGATGGCGCGCTCGAGCTGTTCCGGCCCGGTGTTCAGGGCGTGCAGCCGGGCGAGCGCCGAGCCGTGCGCGGACCTTCGCTCCGTGGGAATGAGCCCTGGCTCGGGCTGCTGCGCAGCCACCGCGAACAGCTCCCGGGCCACTGGATGCTCGGCCGCGCGCAGGACCGCCATGACGGCCCCGCGAACCTGGCGGTCCGTGCCGTGCCAGGCCTGGCCCTTGGGCGTGTACGACGGCGGGGGCTCGCCCGCGGCGCGCCACGCGCAGTCGGCCGCGACGGGGCACTCCGAGCACCTCGGCGAGCGGGCGGTGCAGACGAGGGCGCCGAGCTCCATCGTCGAGGCGTTCCAGGCGACGGAGAGGGCCTCGTCCTCGGGTAGGAGCTCCGCGGCCCGGCGCTGCTCGGCGGCCGTGAGCGAGGGCGCGGGCAGGGCCTCGCCGCCGATGAGCCGTGCGTGGACCCGCCGGATGTTCGTGTCCACCACCGTGGCCCGGCGCCCGAAGGCGAACGCCGCGACCGCAGCCGCCGTGTACGAGCCGACGCCGGGCAGTGCGAGCAGGCCCTCCTCCGTGTCGGGGACGCGCCCGCCGTGCTCGGCCGCGATGACAGTGGCCGCGGCGTGCAGGCGCAGCGCCCGGCGCGGGTAGCCGAGGCGCCCCCACGCGCGCACGGCCTCGCCCGGCGGCTCGGCCGCGAGGTCCGCGGGCTCGGGCCAGCGCTCCATCCACGCGTGCCACACGGGCAGCACGCGCACGACGGGCGTCTGCTGGAGCATGACCTCGCTCACGAGGACCCCCCACGGGGTCCGGTCGGGGTCGCGCCAGGGCAGGTCCCGGGACTCCGCCGTGAACCAGCCGGAGACGGTGCGGTGCAGGCGCCTCAGGCGCTCGCGGTCGACGGCGTGCGGGGCGGGGCGGCGCCCGGCGGCGGGCGCGGCGTGGGGGCCGGCGGGCTCGGCCGGGCACACGGCGGCATCGAGGACCGGGGCCTGGGAGGCGGGGGCGGGCGGGCTGAGGGTCACGGAAGCCTTTCTCGCGGGACAGGTTCACTGTACCGGCGGCGTGCCGGGCCGTTCCGCGCCCGGGCGGATCCTAGCCTAGAGGCGTGGCATTTGCAGGGCAGGGGGACAACAGGCATGTCTGAATCAGGCACGAGGGGCACGGATGGCCCGAGGGGCGCAGGCGGCTCCCGGGGCACGGGCGGCCCGCGGGCGTACTGCAAGGCCCGCCCGCCGGGTGCCCGCCCGACGAGGGCTCGCCCCGGAACCCGCCGCCAGAGCCCCGCGGTCTACCGCCGGCGCCGGCTCGTTGTCCTCGTGGCGCTCGTGGCTGTGATCGGCGCCGTCGTCCTGGGCGCGTGGGGGATCGCCCGCGCCGTGGGATCCGAGCCCGCCCCGGCAGGCCCGCCGCCCGCCTCGCCCCTGGCGGGTGCCGCGGACGGTGTGGTGCCCGCGACCCCCGGCGCGTCGTCGTCGGCCGCCGCGAGCCCGACGGCATCGCCGGGGGCCACGGCCTCGCCGGGTGCCTCCCCGGGTGCGACCGCCTCGCCGGGCGCGTCCCCGACCTCGGCCTGCGACTGGCAGCTCATCACCGTGAGCGCGGCCACGGACAAGCCCGCCTACGCCGCGGGCGAGAACCCCGTGTTCTCGCTCAAGGTCACGAACGGCAACCCGATGCCGTGCGAGGTCAACGTGGGCACGACGCAGATGGAGTTCCTCGTGGTCAGCGGCGTGGACCGGATCTTCTCGTCGAAGGACTGCCAGGCCGAGGCCGCGGACCTCGTCAAGACGCTCCCCGCCGGCGGCTCCGAGACTGCGAACTTCCCGTGGCCCCGCGTGCGCAGCGTCGCGGGCTGCACGGAGGTGCCGGTGCAGCCCCGCCCCGGCGTGTACGTCCTGACCACATCGCTGGGCACGACGACGAGCAGCAAGGCCGTCTTCTCGCTCGGCTGAGCGCCGTCCCGCTCAGTCCGCGTCCTGCTCAGTCCGTGGCCTCGGCCTAGAGGAAGCGGTCGAGGAGGCTCGCCTCGGCCATGCGGGAGAGGCCCTCGCGCACGGTCCGCGCGCGTTGCTCGCCGATGCCGTCGACGATCATGAGGTCCTCGATCGTCGCGGCCATGAGGTTCTGCAGGCCGCCGAAGTGGTCCACGAGGCGGTCCGCGACGGCCCGCGGGACGGGCTTGAGCCCGGAGATGAGACGGTAGCCGCGCGGCTGGACCACGGCGTCGAGCGTTTCGGCGCCGCCTGCGTAGCCGAGGATCGCGGCGATCCGGTTGAGGTCGATGAGGTCCACGCTCGAGAGGTCCACAAGCGCCTGGACGGCGGACTCGACCGTCTCCGGCGTCGCTTCGTCGCCGGCGTAGTCGCGCAGCACGACGTCGCTGCCCACGCCGAGGCCTGCCGTGAGCTCCTCGAGCTGGAGGGCCAGGAGCCGGCCGTCGTCGCCGAGCTCGAGGACGTACTGGGCGATCTCCTCCGAGATGCGCCGCACCATCTCCTGCCGCTGGAGCGTCTGGGCCACGTCCCGCACGGTGACCATCGCCTCGATCTCGAGGGCCGAGAGCGAGTTCGTGACCTGGTCGAGCCGCGCCCTGTAGCGCTCGAGCGTCGCGAGGGCCTGGTTGGCGCGGGCGAGGACCTTCTCGGAGCCCTCGATGACGTGCCGGATCCCCTGGACGTAGAGCGCGATGATCTGCATGGACTGGCTCACGGAGATCACGGGCAGGCCGGTCTGGATGGCGACGCGCTCCGCGGTGCGGTGGCGGGTGCCGGACTCGTGGGTCTCGATGGAGGAATCCGGCACGAGATGGACGGCTGCCTTGACGATCGTGCGGGCGTCCCGGTCGGTGACGATCGCGCCGTCCATCTTCGCGAGCTCGCGCAGGCGGGTGGGGGAGAAGTCGATCCCGATCTCGAAGCCGCCCGAGCAGAGCGACTCGACCGTGGGGTTGTAGCCGAGGACGATGAGCGCGCCCGTCCGGCCCCGCAGGATCCGCTCGAGCCCGTCCCTCAGCGCGGTTCCGGGTGCGACCCGGGCCAAGGTGGCTTTGAGCACTTCCTCGGGGGTCCGAGCCATTCGATGTCCCTTCACGCGGCCGCGTGCCTGCGCAGGCACCGAACCCCATGCTAACGGCGTCAGGCCCGTGATTCTGCGGTTTTCGGCCTTGAGAGCCCGAAAGACTACAACGATTCGGGCAAGAAGTCAGCCTGCCGGGATGAGCAGTTCGAGCGCCTCGGCGACGTGCCCCACCTCGCGCACCTTGAACCCCTCAGGCACCTCGCCCGGCCCCGTGGGACTCGCGGGCACTATGGCGTGGGTGAAACCGAGCCGGTGGGCCTCCTGGATGCGCCTGTTGATGCCGGGGACCGGGCGCACCTCGCCCGCGAGGCCCACCTCGCCGAACGCGATGAGGCGCTGGGGGAGCGCCGTGCGGGTCTTCGCCGAGGCGACGGCCAGGGCCACGGCGAGGTCTGTCGCGGGCTCGCTGAGCTTCACGCCGCCCACTGTCGCGACGTAGCTGTCGTCCTTGTGCAGGAGGCACCCTGCGCGCTGCTGGAGCACGGCGAGCAGCATGGCCACGCGCGAGGAGTCGAGCCCGCTCGTGGCCCGGCGCGGCTGCCCCGCCGCACTTTCGGCGAGGAGCGACTGGACCTCCGCCAGGAGCGGCCTGCGGCCCTCGAGCGTCACGGTGATGCACGTGCCGGAGACTGGCTCCCGCGTGCGCGAGACGAACAGCCCGGACGGGTCGGAGACGCTCACAATCCCCGTCTCCGCGAGGTCGAAGCAGCCCACCTCGTCAGTGGGCCCGTAGCGGTTCTTGACGGCGCGCAGGAGCCGCAGCCGCGAGTGCCGCTCGCCCTCGAACTGGCACACGACGTCGACGAGGTGCTCGAGCAGGCGCGGGCCCGCGATCGAGCCGTCCTTCGTCACGTGGCCGACGAGCAGCGTGGTCATGTTCCGGCGCTTCGCGGCCGCGATGATCGACGCCGCGACCTCGCGCACCTGCGAGACCCCGCCCGCGCTGCCGTCCACCTCGGGGCTCGAGAGCGTCTGGACCGAGTCGACGACGAGCAGCTGCGGCTGGACCTTCTCGACGTGGCCGAGCGCCTGCGCGAGGTCCGTCTCCGCCGCGAGGAACAGGCGCGGCGCGACGGCGCCGATGCGCTCGGCGCGCAGCTTGACCTGCGCCGCGGACTCCTCGCCGGTGACGTAGAGGACCTCCCGCGCCTGAGCTGATCCCGCCCCGACCTTTGCCGCGACGTCGAGCAGGAGCGTCGACTTCCCGACGCCGGGCTCCCCGGCGAGCAGGATCACCGCGCCGGGCACGAGCCCGCCGCCGAGGACGCGGTCGAGCTCCCCGACACCCGTGGGCAGGAAGGCGGCGTCCGTCGCGTCGACCTCGGCGATCGGGCGGGCCGGCTCGAGGACTGTCGCGGCCGCCGTCGTGCGTGCGACGACGGCGCCGACCTCCTCAACAGTGCCCCACGCCTGGCACTCGCCGCACCGGCCGACCCACTTGGCCGTGGTCCAGCCGCACTCGGCGCAGCGGTAGCCCGGGGCCTTGCCGCGGGAGGCACCGGCTGCGCGTGTTGTGCTACGGGTTGCGGTCTTCGTCGCCATGCCCCCAAGGCTACGGGAGGGCTCCGACACTCCTCGCCCGCCGCGGGCGCCCCGCAGAACTCAGAGCCGCGGCAGGAGCGCCACGGCCTCCTCGTGGGCATGCCCGGTGGCCTCGAGGAGGTCCACGAGCATGGGCCGCAGGAGGATCACGAGCGCCTCGCCCTCGAGCCGCTCGACCTCGAGCCGCCGCGGGTGCGCCCGCGAGGCGATGTCCGCGAGCTCGAGCCGCGCCGTGCGCATCTGGGCCTCGCGGTCCTCCCGCCGCTCGGCGACGAGGCCCAGCGCGACGTCGTCGAGCGCGTCGGCGGTGTCCTCGAGCAGGCCCGCGATCCGCTCGGCCGCCGTCTGGGTCAGGGCGGCGTTGTTGATGACGGACGTGAGCCGGCGCGCGACGACGCGGCCGTTGCGCAGCGCGAGGTCGAGGTACTCGACGGCGTGCTCGACCTCCTCGAGCTCGCCGCGGTGCCGCCGGTAGGCGGGGGCGATCGTGGCCACCTCGGACGAGGACTTGAGGGTTGCGCGGATCGTGTCCACGAGCGCCTGCGAGCTGCGCCCGCGGACGAGGGCGTGCCACGCCCGGGTCGAGTCGGCGTCGGCCAGCGCCGCCGCGCACTCCCGCAGCATGGTCGAGAACGCGTCGACGAGCTTCCTGAGGTCGCGCCGCGGCTCGACCCGCGGGTCGCGGGGGAGCAGCGCGGTGAGCACGAGCGCGATGAGCCCGCCGACGACGGCGTCGAGGCTGCGGGTGAAGGGCCCGCCCGCGGGGGCCGGCAGCAGGACGACGAGGAGCGACTGCAGGCCGAGCTGTGTCGCGAAGATGACGCCGCGGTCGAGGAACCGCGCCACGAGCAGGGAGACGAAGAGGATGATCCCGGCCTGCCACAGGCCCGCGCCGAGGAGGTGCATGAGCAGGTCGCCGACGGCGATGCCGAGCGTGCAGCCCAGAGCCACCTCGAGGACCTTCCTCACCGCGAGGTCGCGCCCGAAGCCCAGGGCGATGAGCGCGGATGTGGCGGCGAAGATCGGGCCCGTGTGCCCGAGGACCTGTTCTGCGATGACGTAGGCGAGGACCGCGCCGAGGGTCATCCCGATGGCGGGCAGCACCGAGCGACGGACCCGCGTCATCCCGGACGTCGCGAGGTCCCGGGCGTAGGCACCTGCGGCATCGCGGAGACCTTGGCCGCGGACACCCCGGTCAGCCTGCGCCTTCTTGTCCATACAGGGAAGTCTAGGGAGGGATCCGGAGTCCACCCTCGCGCTCTGGCGCGGAATGCCGCGGGATCCGCTACTCGGATGTGACGCAGATGGCAAGCGGGCCCCGGCCTCGTCACGAGGAATCCGCGTGGCGTTCACCTTGCGTTCACCATCGCCGCCGAGAGTCTTTACCTGACAGGCCTACCGTCGAGAACAGTACGGCTCGTACGCACCCAGACCACCCTGGAAGGGGTTCTTTGTGAAGGCTATCCGTTTCGGCCGCCTCTCGGCCGTTGCTGTCGTCGCCGCCGGCGCGCTCGCTCTCTCGGCGTGCGGCACGGACAATCCGACCGGCAGCAACCAGTCCCCCGCCGCGTCGGGGCCGGCCGTCACCGGCACTCTGACTGGCATCGGCGCCTCCTCGACCGGCGCTGCCATGGACGCCTGGAAGGCCGGCTTCGCCTCGGCCAACTCCGGCGCCACGGTCCAGTACTCGCCCGACGGCTCCGGCGCCGGCCGCAAGGCGCTCATCGACGGCTCGGCCCAGTTCGCCGGCTCCGACGCGTACCTCAAGGATGAGGAGATGACCTCGGCCAAGGAGAAGTGCGGCCCCGACGGCGCCCTCAACATCCCGGTCTACATCTCCCCGATCGCGGTCGCGTTCAACCTCCCGGACGTCAAGGAGCTCAAGCTCGACGCCGAGACGGTCGCCAAGATCTTCCGCGGCCAGATCGCCACGTGGAACGACCCGGCCATCGCCGCCCTCAACCCGGGCGTCACGCTGCCGGACCTCAAGGTCACCCCGGTGAACCGCTCCGACGACTCGGGCACGACCACCAACTTCACCGAGTACCTCGCCGCCGCGGCCCCGTCGGTCTGGACCGACAAGGCCTCGGGCGTCTGGCCGTCCTCGCTCCAGGGCGAGAACGCCAAGGGCACGTCCGGCGTCGTCAAGGTCGTCACCGACACCCCCGGTGCCGTGACCTACGCGGACGACTCCGCCGTCTCCGGCAAGCTCGGCACCGCCTCGATCAAGGTCGGCGACGAGTTCGTGAAGATCTCCGCCGAGGCTGCTTCGAAGGCTGTCGAGGCCGGCAAGCAGGTCGAGGGCCGCCCGGCCAGCGACGTGTCGATCAAGCTCGACCGCACGACGAAGGAGGCCGGCGCCTACCCGGTGGTCCTCGTCTCCTACCACATCGTCTGCTCGACCTACGCCGACCAGAAGACCGTGGACCTCGTGAAGGCCTTCGAGAGCTACGTCGTCTCGGAGGCGGGCCAGAAGGCCGCCGCCGACGCCGCCAAGTCCGCGCCGCTCTCGGCGAACCTCGCCGAGAAGGCCAAGAAGGCCATCGACGCCATCAAGGTCAAGGCCTAGCCTGAGTCCAGGCCCCGGGCCTGTAACGACCGCGATACCCCGGTTCCCCGTCCCGCCCGACGCCGCTGCCGCACACCGCGCAGCGGCGGGGCCAGGGGCGGGGAACCTGCCCATGTTCGGAGCGTTCCCCCAAGCCGTTCCGGGCGCAGCCGTTCCACTCATGCAGGTCCCGCCGTTGCCTGCAGCCAGAAGGAAGGGTCCCCAGTGACCACAGCGCCACCACGCCAGGCCGAACGCGCCGGCGTCCCTGCCGCCATCGCGGCACAGGACAGCCCGCGCGGCGACAAGGTGTTCTCCACGCTCGCCCTGACCGCGGGCTGCCTCATCCTCGCCGTCCTCTTCGGCGTCGCCGTCTTCCTCGTCGTCCAGGCCATCCCGGCCCTCGTGGCCGACCCCGAGGACATCCAGGGCGGCGAGGGCTTCCTCGCCTACATCGCCCCGATCGTGATCGGCACCGTCATCGCCGCCGCGATCGCCCTGGTCATCGCGACGCCGATCTCGATCGGAGTCGCCCTCTTCATCACCCACTTCGCGCCCCGCAGCATCGCCACCGCGCTGGGCTATGTCGTCGACCTCCTCGCGGCCATCCCGTCCGTCATCTACGGCGCATGGGGCGCGGCCTTCCTCGCGAAGGAGATCTCGCCGGCCTACGGGTGGCTTGCGCAGAATCTGGGCTGGATCCCGATCTTCTCCGGCCCCGCCTCGGCGACGGGCAAGACGATCCTCACCGCCGGCATCGTGCTCTCCGTCATGGTCCTGCCGATCATCACCTCGCTCTCGCGCGAGATCTTCCTCCAGACGCCGAAGCTGCACGAAGAGGCCGCCCTGGCCCTCGGCGCGACGCGCTGGGAGATGATCAAGATGGCCGTCTTCCCGTTCGCCCGCCCCGGCGTCATCAGCGCAATCATGCTCGGCCTCGGACGCGCGCTCGGCGAGACCATGGCGGTCGCGCTCGTGCTCTCCTCGGGTGCCCTCACGGTGAGCCTGATCCAGTCCGGCAACCAGACGATCGCCGCCGAGATCGCGCTCAACTTCCCCGAGGCGTCCGGCCTCAAGGTCTCGACGCTCATCGCGGCGGGCCTCGTGCTGTTCGTCATCACGCTCGCGGTCAACATGGTGGCCCGCTGGATCATCAGCCGCCACAAGGAATTCTCGGGAGCGAACTGACATGACGACCACCGACGTTGCCCCCCGCCGTTCCAAGCTGACCCGCGGCCGCCTCCCCGGCTTCGCCCCCTGGGTCTCCCTCGCCGTCGCCCTCGTGCTGGGTGCCGCCATCGTGGCCGTGCCTGGCTTCACCGCGTTCGGGTGGGGCATCGCCTCAGCCATCGTGTTCACGCTCGTCTACGTCGGCTGGAGCCGCGCCGTCGAGGGCGGCCGCAAGGCGGCCGACAAGCTCGCCACCTGCCTCGTCGTCGGCGCGTTCCTCATCGCGCTCCTGCCGCTCGTCTCGGTGATCTGGACCGTCCTCGTCGCCGGCATCCCCGGCATCCTCGCGCCCGGATTCTTCACGACGTCGATGAACGGCGTCACGGGCGTGTACGACAACCGGGCCGTCGAGGAGGGGGCGCCCGTCATCGGCGGCATCTACCACGCCCTGCTCGGCACCGTCCAGATCACGCTCCTCGCGACGCTTATCTCGGTCCCCGTCGGCCTGCTCACCGCGATCTACCTCGTCGAGTACGGCGGCGACCGCCCGCTCGCCCGGGCCATCACGTTCTTCGTCGACGTCATGACCGGCATCCCCTCGATCGTCGCGGGCCTCTTCGCGGCGGCGTTCTTCTTCCTGGTCGTCGGCCCGGGCACCAAGACGGGCTTCGTCGCCGCCGTCGCGCTCTCGGTGCTCATGATCCCCGTGGTCGTGCGCTCGAGCGAGGAGATGCTCAAGATCGTCCCCAACGAGCTGCGCGAGGCCTCCTACGCCCTCGGCGTGCGCAAGTGGCGCACGATCCTCAAGGTCGTCATCCCGACGGCGATCTCCGGCATCGCCTCGGGCGTGACCCTCGCGATCGCCCGCGTGATCGGCGAGACCGCCCCGATCCTCGTGACCGCGGGCTTCGCGACGAGCATCAACAACAACCCGTTCGCGGGCTGGATGGCCTCGCTGCCGACCTTCATCTACACGCAGATCCTGAACCCGACGTCGCCGTCCAACCCGGCGCCGTCGGACCAGCGCGCGTGGGGGGCGGCCCTCGTCCTCATCATCCTCGTCATGCTGCTGAACCTCGTGGCCCGGCTCGTCGCGAGGGCCTTCGCCCCGAAGACCGGCCGCTGAGCGCGCCCCACGCAGACCATTTCCTGAACTCAAGAACTGAGGAACCATGTCGAAGCGAATCGACGTCAAGGACCTGAACGTCTACTACGGTGACTTCCGCGCCGTCGAGGGCGTCACCATCAACATCGAGGCCAAGTCCGTCACGGCCTTCATCGGCCCCTCGGGCTGCGGCAAGTCCACCTTCCTGCGCACCCTCAACCGCATGCACGAGGTGCTCCCGGGCGCCCGCGTCGAGGGCCAGGTGTTCCTCGACGGGGACGATCTCTACGGCCCCGGCGTGGATCCCGTCGCGGTCCGAAGCCACATTGGCATGGTCTTCCAGCGGCCCAACCCGTTCCCGACCATGTCCATCCGGGACAACGTCCTGGCCGGCGTGAAGCTCAACAGCAAGCGCATGTCCAAGTCGGAGGCGGACGATCTCGTCGAGTCCTCGCTGCGCGGCGCGAACCTCTGGAACGAGGTCAAGGACCGCCTCGACAAGCCCGGCTCGGGCCTCTCGGGCGGCCAGCAGCAGCGCCTCTGCATCGCCCGCGCGATCGCGGTCAAGCCCGACGTGATCCTCATGGACGAGCCGTGCTCGGCCCTCGACCCGATCTCCACGCTCGCCGTCGAGGACCTCATCAACGAGCTCAAGGAGAACTACACGGTCGTGATCGTGACGCACAACATGCAGCAGGCGGCGCGCGTCTCGGACAAGACCGCCTTCTTCAACATCGCGGGCACGGGCAAGCCCGGCAAGCTCATCGAGTACTCGGACACCTCGGTCATCTTCAACAACCCGACCCAGAAGGCGACCGAGGACTACGTCTCCGGCCGCTTCGGGTGATCTGGGCTACCGGGGCGACCGGTCCAGAAGGACCGCACTAGACCACCCGGGCGCCGCCTCGGCGGGCAGGCGCCCGGGATGGGGGGACGACGGCGGCTGCCGAACCTTGGGGGCTCGGCAGCCGCCGTCATGCATTGACGGAGAATCTTCACCCGCTCAGCCGAGCGGCGAGAGGGCGAGCGCGAAGACCGCGCCGAGCACCGCCGTCGTGAGCGGGGTGACGAGCCAGAAGCGGACGAGCCGGATCACGAGGCTGCCCTTGACGGCGGCATAGTCCTGGTTCGAGCCGGCGCCGAGCACGGACGAGACGGCGGTGTGCGTCGTCGAGAGCGGCCAGTGCAGGCCGAGGGCGCCGAAGAACAGCATCCCCGAGGTCACGAGCTGCGAGACGAAGCCGCGCAGCGGGTCCACGCGCACGAGGCGGTGGCTGAGCGTGTAGGTGATCCGCCAGCCCCCGGCGAGCGTGCCCGCGCCGAGGACGACGGCGGCGAACACGGCGGTCCACGCCGGGATGTCACGGAAGTCCGCGCCGGCGCCGAGGGTCGCGATCATGAGCACGGCGATGATGCGCTGGCCGTCCTGGAGCCCGTGGGCGAAGGCGACGGCGCTCGTGCCCACCGACTGCGCCGCCCTCAGGCCCGCGTGGGCGTGGCTCGGCTGGGCGTAGCGCACGGCCCACGTCACGACGGCGGTGAGGAAGAACGCCGCCCCGAACGCGAGCAGGGGCGAGAACAGGAGCGGCAGGCCGACCTGCACCCAGAACACCCGGTCGAGTTGGGCGACGGCCTCGTGCCCTAGGAGCGAGGCGGCGATGGACGAGCCGATGAGCCCGCCGACGAGGGCGTGCGTCGACGACGACGGGTAGCCGCGCCACCAGGCGTACGTGTTCCACAGGATCGCGCTCGCGAGCGTCGCGAGGAGCATGATGAGCCCCCCGCTGCCGTCCGGCGGGCTGAGCCAGAAGGCGCCGAAGTAGGCCAGGAGCCACGCGCTCGTGACGGTGCCGGCGACGTTGAAGAGGGTCGCGAGGGCCGCTGCGATGCTCGGGGTCAGGGCCCGGGTGCGGACGGTGAGGCCGATGGCGGCGGAGGCGTCGCGGAAGCCGTTGAGGAAGCCGAAGGCGGCGGTGAAGGTGACGACTGTCGCCGCGAGCACGAGGCCCACTCAGGATTCCCTGACGATGATCCGGCCGACGTGCGTGGCGACGTCACGCAGGGCCCGGCCCGCCGCCAGGAGCTCGCGGCTGACGTCGATGTTTCGGGCGAAGGCCGTGATCGAGACCTCGCGGAGTGCGGACGTGCTCCATACGCGGTGAGTGTGCTCGGCGCGCTTGGCCAGCCGCGTCATGTCGAGCCAGTAGTCCTCGAGGTCGTCGAGGTTGTTCAGCTGCTGCATGGCGGCGACGGTCAGCTCCGCCTCGCGCGTGACGATCTCGAGCAGGTCCGCGGCCTCGCGGGGGAGCCGGTCGAGCCCATGCAGGAGGACGAGCTCGCCGACGCTGCCGAGCCGCTCGACGGTGAGCTGGAGGTTCTCGGAGAGGATCAGGAGGTCCTCGCGGGGGAGCGGGTTGACGAAGCTCGTGCGCAGCTGGGTCAGGAGCGAGCGGGCGAGCTCGCTCGTGCGCGTGTCGATCGAGGCAAGCTCCTCGACGAGGCCCTCATAGTCGGAGCGGCGGGCGCCGAACATCTCGGAGAGCGTCTGGACCGCCAGGACGGACTGCTGTGCCATCGAGGAGAGCAGCTCGAGCCCCGCCGTCTCCTGGGGAAAGAGCCGAAACTTCATGAATCTCCGTGTGGCGGTGCAGCAGGGCCGCTGGGGCCGGTCCTCTCGCGACGGCTCAGAGCCTTCGAGGTCCCAAGCCGTCCGTCCGGCGGTGCGGCCGGCATGGGCATCTTACGCGACGAGCGTGAATGCACCCCCGGCGCACAGGGCTCATGAGGGCAAAGCTAAGGCGCCGGACCGGGAGCGCCTCTCGGCGGAAGGCCGCTCTAGGCGGCTAAAAGTTGGAGCCCGGGGCTACCACGGTCCGACGCCACCTTCAGTGTTGCCCCCGCTGCGGGGCAGAGTCAACCTTGCGATTCCGCGCCCGGGAGGCTATGGCGGAGCGCCGGAAGGCCGCTGGAAGGCCACTGGAGGGCTGCGGGGAGGCCGAGGAACGCGCGCTCAGTCGAGCTGGCCGCGGCGCCAGGCCTTGGCCGAGGCCTCGAGGTCCTCGGCGGTCTTGACGAGCTGGTGGGCGCTCTTCGTGAGCTTGGTCGCGTGCAGCGAATTGGCCCACTCGGCGCTGTCGGCGACGGTCGCCTGGCCGAGCGCGACGACGCGGCAGAACGCAGCCGAGCGTTCGAGCGCGACGTCGAAGTCGCCGTCGAACGCGCCCGAGAGGATCGCGTCTGCCATCGTCGTGAGCTCGTCCGCGCCCGGGGGCTCGGCGACGCCGGCGACGGCGTGCGAGACCTGGGCGGTGTCCTTGCCGGCCTTGAAGTAGACGGAGATGCGTTCCGGGTCCTGCCTCGTCGCGGCCCGGAGGGCGTAGAGGCGCCAGAGCACCCCCGGGAGGGACCGGGCGGGGCTCTCGGCCCACATTTCGGCGATGGCCTCGAGTCCCTGCTCGTCAGCGAGGCGCACAAGCCGCTGGGTGACCTCCGGGTCCTCGCTCTCGCGGCCGCGGTGGACCAGGGCCTGGGCCGCGAGGTGCGCCGCCTCCGAGACGCGGGCGGGATCCGCGCCGCCGGCGAAGGGCTCGAAGTCGATCGGCGCGAACGGCTTGGGCTTGTGGTGCCTGACCGGTCCCTTGCCTGGCATGCCTTGCTCGCTCATGCCAGTACGGTACTCCTGTTGCCTGCGGCTGCCCACGCGGAGGGGTTGGGCGGGCCGCTGCGCTAGAGTACTGGTGTCCGGCTGTGCGCCGGGCCGGGCCTCTAGCTCAGTTGGTAGAGCAGCGGACTTTTAATCCGCGGGTCGTGGGTTCGAGGCCCACGGGGCCCACTGGGTAGCACATGGCCCCACTGGGTAAGGAGTGGCGCATGCGCACCGCATTGCTCGTCATCGACATGCAGAACGCCTTCTTCGAGTTCCCCGGGCTCGCCGCGCAGCGGGAGCGCATCGTCTCCGCGTGCAACGGGCTCATCGCCGCGGCCCGGGACTCCGGAGCCCCCGTGCTCCTCGTCCGCACCGAGCACGAGCGCGACGGCTCGACCTGGACGCTCTCGATGCTCGACGACGAGCAGGGCTTCGCCTTCCGCGGCACCGAGCAGGCCGAGCTGCTCCCGGAGCTGCAGGCGGACGGGCTGCCCCAGCTCGTCAAGCACCGCGACAGCGCCTTCGCGGGGACGGACCTGCTCCAGCGCCTGCACACGTGGGGCGCCGACTCCGTCCTGCTCGCGGGCGTCTCGACGCACCTGTGCCTCGCCCAGACCGCCGTGGACGCGTACGCCTTCAACCTCCGCGCCTTCTATGCCGAGGAGGCGATGGGCGCGGAGGCGCCCGAGAGCGCCGAGGCGATGCTCGCCGTCGTCCTCGAGGAGTACCGGCAGGAGAAGCTCGCGCAGCCGGAGGCGATCGCGAGGCTGCGGGGGAGCTGACTGCGGTCGGGTGTATGCCGCGGCTCGGTGTCCCGCTTCACTTGTCCGGCGTCAGCTGCCGGAGACAGACGCGCACGACGGCGGTGGGCCGGGTTGCGCTCCCGGTCCAACCAGGAGTCCATGGCCTCCGGTGAGAATTGTCGGAGGTGGGTGCGAGGGTTGGTGCATGGGAGGGGAAGACGTCTTCGGCGAAGGGCCGGGCCGGGAGGATCCGGATGGGTGGCTGGCGTCCGTGCCGCCGGATCCGGCGCCGTGGGACGAGGACCCGGCCCGGTATGTCGATCCGGACCGGATGGACCCGGGGGAGCCGGGGTACGAGCGGTTGATGGAGGCCCGGGACGAGGCGGGGCTGGCGGCCCTGGCCCGGGACGTGCCGGACTTCGACCCGGACGCGGACCTGATGGAGTGCACCCTGACCAGCCCGGCCCTGGGCGCGATGCCGCGGGCCAGGGTCCTGCACGCGGCGTCCCTGGTCGACTCCATCGCCGGGGCCGAGGCCGCCGTCGCGCGGCTGGAGGCCGGCGGGCGTTCGGCATCGCCGGGCTCGTGCGCGCCTACGGCGGGGACTCCGAGGACCCCGGGGAGCGGCTCGAGGCCCCGGGGCTGGCCGCGTCCGAGATCGCCGCCCGGCTCAGGATCTCCCAGCGCAGCGCCCGGGCCCTGGTCGAGGAATCCCTGGCCCTGACCGCCCCGGCGTACGCGCCGGTGTTCGAGGCCATGCAGGCCGGCCGGCTGACCCGCCGCCGCGCCGCCGTGGTCCTTGACGCCGCGATCCCGGTCCCGGCGTCCCGGCTGGCCGACTTCGCCGCGGCCGCGGCCCCGATCGCCGCCCTGCAGGACCCCGACCGGGTCCCCACCGTCCCGGCGCTGGGGCGGCGGCTGCGGCGCCTGGCCGAGGACTACGCCGACGAGCCCCTGGCCGTGCGGAAGGCCAAGGCCGCCGCCGACCGGCGCGTGGACCTCGTCCCGGCCGGGGACGGCATGTGCCACCTCACCGCCTACCTGCCGCTGGAGACGGGCGCGCTGATCGACACCCGCCTGACCGCGATCGCCCGGAGCCTGCAGGCCCCCGGGGAGGCGCGGACGGTCAACCAGCTCCGCGCCGACGCCCTCACCGACCTCCTCACCGGCACCGGAACCGGCTCGCCCGTTTTCCCTGCCGCCTCCGGTGGCCCTGCCCCCGGCAGTGGTCCTGCGGCCTACGGCCCTGGGTCCGTCGGCGACGGTGCCGCGGGTGTCCCGACGCCGGCCGGCGGGGTGCGGATGGAGCTTGTCGTGACCGTGCCGGCCGCGACCCTGGCCGGGGCCTCGGAGGCGCCGGGGGAGATCCTCGGCTACGGCCCCATCGACCCCGAGGCCGCGCGCCGGCTCGCCGCGCAGACCCAGCTCTGGACCCGGCTCGTCGTCGCGCCCCTCACCGGGGCGCCGCTGGCGATCGGGCGGGTCCGCTACGCCCCGACCGCGGCGATGCGCCGCTTCCTGGCCCTGCGCGACGGCACCTGCCGCTTCCCGGGCTGCGACAAGCCCGCCGCCGCGACCGAGGCCGACCACACCCACGAATGGTCCCAGGGCGGGGAGACCGACGTCGGCAACCTCGCCCTCCTGTGCCCCGAGCACCACCGCCTCAAGACCCTCGGCCTCTGGACCGTCCGCCACATCGGGGCGGACGCCGTGGCGGGGACCCCGACCGAGGACGAGGCAGCCTCGACCGGGACGGACGAGACGAACGACCAACCGGCCGGAATCGATCCGCCAGGCGCCCCACCCGGAACCCTCGAATGGACCGGCCCCTCGGGCAAGCGCTACATCACCTGCCCCCACGCCGACCCACCACCACCCTTCTAGTGAACGCGCTAGTGGGTCACGCGCTCCATCTCAGTGCGCCCGCCGCCCAACCCCTCCGGAGCCACTGGCCGACGCCCTCTGGGCGGCAGCCTCAATCGAGGAGGGGGAAGCCCGCGAGGATCTGCTTCAGGTGCATCACCTGGCGGGGGAAGAACTCGGCGATCGTGAGGCCCACGACCTCCGCCCCGGCGCTGACGTCGGCGACGACACGGCGCGCCTCGGCGCTCGTCAGCCCTCCGCGGCCGGCGCCGAGGCCGAGCCGGACCTCGTCGGCGTCGATCGTGTCGACGTCGAAGTGGATGGCGACGCGGGAGGCGCCGGTGTCCCGCAGCCAGTCGAGGAGCCCGGAGCTGTCCGAGCGCAGCGTGTCGGGCGGGAAGACGGGCAGGCCCCACGCCTCGGCGACCGCGGGCAGGGAGCGGTCCGTCCAGTCGTGCATCCCGACGAGTGCGACGCGGCTCGGCGGGAGCGTCGCCGGGAGCCGGCGGAGGACGTCGGGGTCGCCATGGCCCGTGAGCGCCGAGACGGCCATCGCGTGGTACCCGGGGTAGGCGCCCTGGCCCGTGCCGATGTCGGGATGCGAGTCGATCCACAGCACGGCGAGATCGTCGCTGTACCTCTGGGCGAGCGAGGAGAAGGGGGCCACGCTGACCCCGCAGTCGCCGCCCAGGGTCGTGATCCGCTCGGGCCGGTACTGTCGGATGATCGACAGGGCCGCGTCGAGCTGGTCCAGGATGGCGGCCTTGGCCTCGATTCCGTCCCGCTCCTCGAGGCCGGAGTCGCCGAACTCGACGGGCACGACGGCGGTCGGCCCCTCATGCTCGGGGAGCACCGCCTGCAGCACCCTCGTACCCACGGTGTAGCCCCGGCGGGCGACGTCGAACGGGAACTCCGGCGCGAGATCGCGCACGCTCGACGTCCCGGCGCCCTGCCACTGGGGCCATACGAGGCGAAGATGCGCGCTGGGGGACGGGTGTGTGCGGGTCATGGGTGTCTCCTCCCGGGCGGGGGCGCTGCCAGCCTGTCACCCACTCAAACGCAGGCCTCCGTCCCGGGCAAGGGAGGGCTCCAGATAGGCAAGGCGGGACGCACGGCAAAGGGTTGACACCGCGGTGTGCGAACGTGACTATGAGGGATCTACAACGTTGTAAATTCGCAGGTTCAAGAACTCCCAGGAGGCCCCATGGCACCCTCGTCCCGCCCTGCCTCACCCCGCCCTGCCTCGCCCCATCCGGCCCCCGCCGCGGCGACCGTCACCGCCAGCCCGGCGTTCGCCGTCGGCCCCGTCCGCCGCGAGACCTTCGGGGCCTTCGTCGAGCACCTCGGCCGCTGCGTCTACACGGGAATCTACGAGCCCGGCCACCCGAGCGCGGACGAGGACGGCTGGCGCGGCGACGTCCTCGAGCTCACACGCGAGCTCGGCGTCAGCACCGTGCGCTACCCGGGCGGCAACTTCGTCTCGGGCTACCGCTGGGAGGACGGGATCGGCCCCAGGAGCGAGCGGCCCGTCCGCCTCGACCCCGCGTGGCACTCGACCGAGACCAACCAGGTGGGCCTCGACGACTTCATGCGCTGGTGCGCGAAGGCCGGTGTCGAGCCCATGATGGCGGTCAACCTCGGCACGCGCGGGGTCCAGGCGGCCCTCGACATCCTCGAGTACTGCAACCACCCCGGGGGCACAGCCCTCTCGGACCTGCGCCGCAAGAACGGCGCCGAGGAGCCGCACGGCGTCACGTTCTGGTGCCTGGGCAACGAGATGGACGGGCCCTGGCAGATCGGCCACAAGACCGCCGAGGAGTACGGCCACCTCGCCGCCCAGACGGCCCGCGCCATGCGCCTCGTGGGCGGGGACGAGCTCCGGCTCGTCGCGTGCGGCAGCTCGGGCCCGGCCATGGCCACCTTCGGCGAGTGGGAGCGCACTGTGCTCACCGAGGCCTACGACGTCGTCGACTACATCTCCGCCCACCAGTACTTCGACCACAGCGGCCCGCTCGAGGACCACCTCGCCGCGGGCGCCGTCATGGACGCCTTCATCCGGGACATCGCCGCGCACATCGACCACGTCAAGAGCGCCAGGAAGTCCGCGAAGGACGTCCACATCTCCTTCGACGAGTGGAATGTGTGGCACATGTCCTCCCCGCGCGTCCCCGTGCCCACGGGCTCGGACTGGCCCGAGGCGCCGGCGCTGCTCGAGGACCTCTACACCGTCGCAGACGCCGTCGTCGTCGGGGACCTGCTCATCACGCTCCTGCGCCACACCGACCGCGTCCACGCGGCCTCGCTCGCCCAGCTCGTCAACGTCATCGCCCCGATCATGACGGCGCCCGGCGGGGCGGCGTGGAAGCAGACCACGTTCCACCCGTTCGCGCTCACCTCGGCCCACGCGCGGGGCGAGGTGCTCCGGCTCGCGGTCCAGTCGCCGTCGTTCGCCTCGCCGACGCATGGCGACGTGCCAGCGCTCTCCGCCGTCGCGACGCACGACGCCGAGGCCGGCGCCGTGGCCGTCTTCGCCGTCAACCGCGGCACCGAGGCTGCGCTGCCGCTCACCGTGGACCTCACGGCGTTCCAGGGGCTTCGGCTCCTCGAGGCCGTCACGTACACCGGGCCCGACCCGCTGTGGCGCGCGAGCGAGGAGGACTCGACGTCCGTCCTGCCCGCCCCGCTCGACGGCGCGGCGCTCGACGGCGGGACGCTCACCGCCCTCCTGGCCCCCGTGAGCTGGACGATGTTCCGGCTCGGGTAGCCTGCCGAGCGTGAGCCCCGACCCCAGCCCCACCCCTCGCCCTGCAGGCGCGCCGACCCCCTCGCCGACGATCAGGGACGTCGCCGCGCTCGCGGGCGTGTCCCTCAAGACCGTCTCCAACGTGCTCAACGGGTACCCGCACGTCCGTGCGGCGACTCGGGAGAAGGTCGAGGCGGCCGTAGCACAGGTGGGCTACGAGGTGAATCTGGCCGCGCGGAGCCTGCGCTCGGGCCGATCCGGGCTCCTCGGGCTCGCGCTCGCGGACCTCAGCATCCCGTACTACGCGTCCTTCGCCGCGGAGGCGATGCGGGCGGCCGAGCGGCGCGGCTACCGGGTCGTCGTCGAGCAGTTCGGCGGCGCGCGCGGGGGCGATTCCGAGCGCGCGGCGGGCGAGCTCGCGGCGCTCACGGGGCAGCTGCGCGCGCTCACGGACGGGCTCCTGTTCATGCCGCTGGCGCTCCCGGCCGAGGCCCTCGCGGCGAACGCGGGCACCAAGCCGCTCGTGCTCCTCGGGGAGCACCTCATGGACGCGCCCTTCGACCGCGTCGGCATGGCCAACACCGAGGGGGCGCGCGCCGCCGTCGCGCACCTGCTCTCCGCGGAGGCGGGCGCACGACGGCGCGTGCTCGTCCTCGGCGCGCTGCCCACCTCTGCCGAGGGGACCGCGGGGCTGCGGCTCGCTGGCGTGCGCGCCGCGCACGCCGAGGCGGGCCTCGCGTACGACGACGCGCTCGTCGTGCCCTGCGCGTGGGACCGGCACGCGGGTGCCGAGGCGGTCAGGCAGGCGCTCGCGGCCGGGCTCGAGTTCGACGCCGTGTTCGGCCTCAACGACGTCCTCGCGCTCGGTGCCCTGCACGGGCTCGCGCTCGCGGGGGTGCGGGTCCCGGAGGACGTCGCCGTCGTCGGGTTCGACAACATCGAGGAGAGCGAGTTCGCCGTCCCGGGGCTCACGACCGTGGACCCGGGCATGGCCGAGATCGCCGACCGGGCTGTCGCCGTCGTGCTCGCTCGGGCGGGGCTGGCCATGCCCGAGGACGCGGCGCTGCTGCTCGGGAATTCCGGGCTGTCGGGGGATTCCGTGCTGCCCCAAGACGGGCCCGCGCGGCACGAGTCGGCGTTCAGGCTCGTGCCGCGCGGTTCGACGGGGTTCGGGTGACCCGGGCTTAGGTGACCCAGTTCGGGCGACCCGGGTTTGGGTGAGCGGCGCCTACCAGCGGTGCGCGACGTCCACGATGAGGCGCGAGCCGCCCGCGGCGCCGCCAGGCCCGCCGTCGAGGATGAAGGCCCGGAACGGCAGGCGCGCCCGGACGCCGAGGCCAATGGTCGTCTGGCCCTCGAAGCTCCCGGCCCAGGCCACCTGACGGAAGGTCGAGAAGCAGCTGACGTCGACGAGGTTGGCCGGGTCGGCGGGGGAGTAGGTTGGGCCGTAGTTGGCGTCGTAGGCAGGAGACAGCGCGACGATGCGCAGGCGGGCACCGCCGGCCACCGGGACGAGCCGGCCGCTGCCGTCCTCCGCGACTTGGTCCACGTACTCGATGCGGTAGCCGTCCACGGCGCCCGAGAAGTCCAGGACGAGGCGGTCGAAGCACTCGTGCCGGCCCGCTCGGACGTTGGTGAGGGCGGCTTGCGAATACTCCTCGTCGACCTTGGGGAGCGATCCCCACGTGATGCCGCAGTACGGCGTCGTGGTAGTGGCATTGGCGGGGGCGGCTGCGGTGCCGAGTCCCGCTGCGAGAAGGGCTGCGACGCCGAGCGCCGCGAGGGTCTTGTTCATGGCTGGTTCCTGAGGGTGCGGTGCTTGTACCCGCGGAATTCTGCGGGAATGAGCCGATCGTAGGGCGCGCTTCTGGACGGCTGGAACAGGGTTGGGCCCATTGCTCCCCAACCGTGAGGGATGTCGCGGAACGGGGTGGAATCGGACCCGTTCAGGTCACGGATGGGGCGGCTTCCGGCGCATTACCCCGAGGTAGGCATTACGGGAGGATCGCGGGGCGACGATCGGGACTTCAGGTGCGTTTGCGCGGGACAGCACGCTCGTTTTCTCCATCGTCAGAAAAAACATATGTACAAAGTAATTCGAATCTGTTGACCGGCATTCGGAGCCGGGTCTACCGTCGTGCTCGAGACCCCCGACGGGGCCTCGAAACCCAACCAGGGGGAACCACCGGACGCCGGTGGCTGGAAGGGAATGCGGCCTCAGGCCGCCCGCTCGGCTCGCACCGCCGGTACGTCCGGCATGAGATCCGCACATCGCTCTCGCGGCCCCTGTCTCAGGCCAGCGACCGATACCTTTTGGGCTCTGGCCTGCTCCGCGATTCGGCGCGCTTCGGCGCGCCCGAGGGGGAAGTGATCGCGTGCTCTGGACTGTGCTTCGACGAACGCTGAGGCGGCTCATCGCCGTCCTCGCGTCGTTGTGCATGGTCCTCACGGTCACGGCCCCCGGGTCCACCGCGGCAGACGCCGCAGGCGCAGCCACCCTGGGGTATCCGCAGCTGGACCCCGTGGGAGAGCATCAGGACGCGGCGTCACTCCCGGCGGTGCCCGATGGCACCGCGATCGGGTACGGCGACCTCTTCGCGGTCCTCCCGGCGGCAGCCGCACTCTGGCCAGGCCAGAATGTGGATGCCGCCGTTTTCGTGCTCGCGGACCTTCCGGGCACGGCCCTCGCCGTCACCTCCGGCACGACCATCACCGTGGACGCCACGGCAGCGGGCTGGGGCTGGAGCGTTGGCGGCACCGACCCGAACCGGATGGACCTGCTGACCGTCGTGGCCCACGAACTCGGCCACGTCCTCGGCCTGCCGGACCTCGAGGGCGGGAGCGACCTCATGAGCCGGGTGCTCTACCCCGGCGAGCGGCGGTACGCCTCGGTCCTCAGCCCGGCTCCGGCTCCAGCGCCGGAGCCCGTTGCCGCCGTCGAGCCGGTCCAGCCCGTCCAGCCGGTCGAGCCCATCGTCGAGCCCCAGCCGGTCCTTGAGCCGGTCGCCGAGCCCGCACCGGTTGCCGAGCCGGCGCCGGTCGCTGAGCCGGCGCCCGCCGTCGTGCCCGAGCCGGTGGAGCCGGCGCCCGCCGTCGTGCCCGAGCCCGCCGCCGGGCCGGCGTCCCAGGACCCCATCTCAGCGGGCGCGGCGGGGGCGGCGGTGTCGACCGTGTGGCAGCTCGCCATGGCGGGGACGACGGCGACGCTCGCCTTCCATGCGGACGGCACCGTGAGCTTCGGTTCGGACGCGACCGGCTACACGACCCGCGCGCTCGCGGGCCTCACGGCCATCGAGGTCCGGGGCTCGGCCGGGGACGACGTCTTCACGCTCGACCGCAGCGGCGCCGACGCGGCCATCACGGTCTCCTTCGACGGGGCCGCGGGCTTCGACACGCTCGTCACGGTCGGCGGCGGGAGCATCCGCTCCCTCCCGGTCAACGGCAGCTCCGGCACCCTGCATCTTGGCGCCACGACGGTGGTCTACGCGAACATCGAGCCGATCACGAACGCCGGCACAGCCACGGACATCCTCTTCACCCTCAGCGGCAGCGACGACGAGGCCGTGCTCGAGGAGATCGTCGGCGGCCTGCGGCTGCGCAGTCTCAACGGCACCTTCGAGCAGACGGACTTCACCGCCCCGAGCGCCACGCTCACGATCAACGGCGGCGACGGCGCTGACACGATCACGCTCACGGGCGCGATCGCGCTCCTCGGCGCGAAGCTCGTCATCAACGTCGAGAAGATCACCGTCGCGTCCGGTGCGGCCGTCACCGCCGCCGGGGTTGAGCTGACCGCCGCGGCCTCCGCGACGGGCGGGCCGAGCCTCGGCTGCGTCCTGGCGCTCGCGACCCACTGCGCGGACGCCTCGGTCACGGTCGACGGCGCGACCATCACGGCGGACACGATCTCGCTCACGGCCACCGCGGCCGTTACGCCAGACGCGTCGCACGCGACGGCCTACGCGGTCGTCGTCGACTCGAAGGCCGCCGTCTCGGTCCTCGGCTCCTCGCAGCTGACGGCGATGACGGGCGACGCGCTCCTGTCAGCCGCCTCGACCGTCGGCCCCGTGACCCTCTCGAAGAAGTACGGCGACGCCGCCATCATCGCCTCGGACGCCACCGTCACGGTCGGCGGCTCGGCCGTCGTCACCGCGGGCGGGAAGGCCACGATCACCTCGACCTCGACGGTCGACGCCGGAGCGACCCCCGGCTCGGACGCCGCGAAGGACGAGGGCACCGCGGGCTCCGACGGCAGCGCGAGCTTCGATGCCGCCGTCGCCCTCCTCACCGTGACGGCGACCGCGATCAGCGCCGTGACCGGCACGGCCCGGCTCGCGGTCATCGGCGCCCTCGAGGTCCTGGCCAAGAACGCCGCGACCCTCAACGGCGTCGCCGACGCGAAGGACGCGGCGGCGGGCGCGGGCATCGCCGTCGTCCACCTCGACCAGACAACACGCGCCTCGATCGACTCGGCGAGCACCACGCCGACCACCGCCGCGACCCTGGCCGTGCTCGCCGAGCAGGAGGCCACCCTGACGGCCAGCTCGAACGCCGGCAAGGGCGGCGCGACCCAGAACAACAAGGACGCCAACAGCTCCGACCGGGCGAACGGCCAGTCGTCGACGTCCGACGGCGCGATCGGGGTCGCGGGCGCCCTGTCCGTCTCCGCCCTGACGACGGACACGAAGGCGTTCATCGCCGGTGCCAAGGTCCACACCCCGGGCGCGCAGTCGGTCAAGTCCACCGCGAAGAACACGGTCACGACGTCGGCGGACGCCGGCACGGCCGACGGCAGCGGCGGCTCGACGGGCTTCGGCCTCGCGATCGGCGTGGCCGTGAACATCATCGACCTCCTCACGGAGGCGTTCGTCGGCGCCGGCACCGGGCTCGAGACCTCGGGCCTCACGGTCGAGGCCGCCGGGCCCGCCGCCGGGGACTCGTCGTTCACCGCGACGGCCGTGTCGGGCAAGAAGAACAGCGGCAGTGCCTCGATTGCCGGCTCGCTCGCCGTCAACCTCCTCACGGCGTACACGGCGGCCGAGCTCCGCGGCGCGGGCACGGCGCTCAATGCCGCCGACGTGACGCTCACCGCCCGCGGCGCCCAGAAGAACCACACCAAGGCGAGCGCGAAGCAGGACGGCGGCTCGGTCGGCGTCGGCGCGTCCGTCGCCCTGAGCATCGTCAACGCCACCGTCCGGGCGGGCCTTGCGGCCGCCGCTGCCGTGACGGGCATCAGGAACCTCACGCTCACCGCGACCGGCACGGACGAGACGACGACCGAGACCCAGGGCGGTGCCGGCGGCGGCTCCTCCGCCTCGCTCACGGGCGTCGCGAGCATCGCGATCCACAACGTGCGCACGGTCGCCTCGATCCTGGCGGGCCCGGAGCTCACGACCGCGGGCGCCCTCACGGCGACGGCGGACCAGACGGCCAAGGCCACGACGACCGCGACGGGCGCCACGACCGCCGGCGCTGGCGCGAGCCTCGGGGCAACCGTCTCCTTCGCGCTCACCTCGGCCACGCACGAGGTCGACGCGTCCCTCTACCGCGACGCCGACGTCACGGGCGCCGTCGCGATGGCCGCACACGGAGTCTCCGCGACGGCGACGACCGCGACGGCCTCCGCGGCCGGCGCGCCGGACGAGAGCGGCGACGGCACGGGCAAGACCGCGAACCAGAAGTCCGACGGCCACCTCGCGAACGCGTCCTCGCGCTCGAGCGGCGGCTCGGGGGACTCGAGCACCCCGGCGGCGCAGAACGAGGACGGCACCGCCGTCACCGTCGCCGCCGCGATCGCCTTCAACCTCGTCACGAGCGTCACGACGGCGCTCCTGGCCCCGGCGGCGGCGCTCAAGGCGACCGGCCCCGTCTCGTTCACGACCACGAACAACACCGACGCGAAGGCCGTCGCCGACGGCACCTCGACGGGTGCGACGAGCGCCGGCATCGGTGCTGGCCTGGCCGTCAACCGGATCACGCTCGTGAACGAGGCGAGCATCGGCGTCGGCGCATCCGTCACCGCGGGCGGCCTCACGCTCAGCGCGACCGTCAAGCCCGTCGCGGCGGACACCATCCATGCGTTCGAGGCCACCGCGAAGGCTGGCGCGACCGACGGCAGCGGCACGCTGGGGATCGCCGGCGCGTTCGCCCTCAACCTCGTCGACGAGACGACCCTCGCCGTCATCCACGGCGACCAGACGCCCGGCCCCGCGCCGCAGCCCGTGCCCGGGATCGCGATCCTCGGCTCCGGCGCCGTCGCCCTCACCGCTGCCTCGGCCGCGACCCACAAGGCCTCGGGCAAGGCGAGCCAGTCCGGCACCGGCACGGCGGGCATCGGCGCCGCCTTCGGGCTCAACCTCATCACCTCGCGCGTCTACGCGGGCATCGACCAGGTCCTCGACCCGACCCGCGGGCCCCCGCTCACCGACGCCGGCGCACTGAGCATCACCGCCACCCAGGTCGCGACGCTGACCACGGAGGCGGAGGCCGGCGGAAAGTCCGGAAGCGTCACGATCGTCCCCGCCGTCGCGATCACCCTCGCGACCCTCACCGCCAGCGCCTCCCTCGGCGCGAGCACGGCGCCCCTCATCGCCGCGAGCGTCACCGCCGCGGCCACCCAGACCGTCACCGCGAGCACGACCGCGAAGGGCTCGACCCAGGCAGGCAGCACCGCGGGCATCGGCGTCTCGCTCGCCCTCGCAGTCCTCGACAACGTCGTCGCCGACTCGGGCAGCGCGCGCAGCATCACCGCCACCGGCGCCGTCGCCTTCACGGCGACCCAGAGCGTCTCCGCCACGACCCTCGCCGAGGCCGCAACGAAGGGCGCCG
This sequence comes from Sinomonas sp. T428B, assembly GCF_056780155.1. Lineage (NCBI taxonomy): Bacteria > Bacillati > Actinomycetota > Actinomycetes > Micrococcales > Micrococcaceae > Sinomonas > Sinomonas sp. T428B. Next base: position 388,265 of record NZ_JBRAZR010000001.1, read on the forward strand.
ACCCGTCCGAGGGCTCTGACGGCGGTGGCAAGGACGTCAATGAGAAGGCCGACGCCAACCTCGCCAAGGCCAACGCCTCCCGCAACGCGAATGGCGGCTCGACGAGCGAGTCGTCCACCCCGAAGGCCGCGACGAACGACGACGGCGGCAACTCGGTCTCGATCGCCGGCGCCATCGCGATCAACCTCGTCACGAGCACGGTCCGTGCCTGGCTCGGGAACGGCGCCACGTTCTCCTCCGGCGGCGTCGTGACCGTCAAGAGCCTCGCCAACACCGACGTGAAGGCCGAGGCCAAGGGCGACTCCGCGACCGACGGCTCGGTCGGCGTCGGGGCCGGGGTCGCCGTCAACCGCGTGACCATCGTCAACGAGGCCCTCACGGGCACCGCGACGATCACGGGCGCCGGGCTCGTCCTCTCCGCGGGGCTACGCGGCGGCGACGGCAACGACGTCATCCGCCGGTGGGACGACGAGGCCAAGGAATGGCAGATCGTCGAGGAGGGCAAGCAGCTGCCCGGCCCGAGCAAGAACGACGCCACCTTCGTCACGACGAACGGCGGCGACTCCGACGGCGATGGCACCGACGACGGCAACGACGGCCTCTACACGTTCGACGGGACGGCCTGGAACCTCACGACCGACGTCTCGCTTGCCCAGGCCGACAAGACCAAGCCCGTAGCGGCCCTGCCGGGCTCGGCCTCCGACGGCGACCACTACTGGCTCGCCGCCGCGAAGGACGGCAAGCCGGCCGGCAGCATCTGGAAGCGCGAGGCCGGGAACTGGGTCTTCGTCACGCGCCACGCGGTCAAGGAGAAGGTCGAGCTCCCGCGGGACACGATCGAGGAGAAGTCCTGGTTCCACCTCACCGAGGCGGACGGGGCCAATGCGGCCGGCTTCTACCAGCGCAAGGACGACCACACGTGGGAGTTCAAATTCGCCGCGGCCACGCTGGCCGACGGCGACGCCCTGCCCACGAGCCCCACGGCAGACCAGATGTTCCGGCTCTGGGAGCACGAGGTCACGGCCACCGCCCGGGCCGGCGCGTCCAAGTCCACGAGCGTCGGGATCGCTGGCGCCCTCGCCCTTAACATCCTGAGCAACACCACCCGGGCTGTGCTCGGGGCCGGTTCCTCCGCGACCCTCACGGGCGCCGCCGTCGAGATCTCGGCGAAGGCCAACGAGCTGGACCGGGCGACGGCGACCGCGAGGGCCGAGGTCGGCTCGGCGACGGGCGTCGGGGCCTCCGTCGCCATGCAGATTGTCGGGGGCTCCGCCCCGACAAATACGGTCAGGGCCGAGGCCGAGGACACGGCCGTGCTCACGGGCGGCACCTCGCTCGCCGTCCTCGCCGTCGGCTTCCGCGAGATGCTCACCGAGGCCGAGGGCGGATCCGAGGGCAAGACCGGCGTGACCCCGGTCCTCGCGATGGTCGTCAGCGTGGACGACGCCGTCACGGCTCGCCTCGGCGCCGCAGGCCTCGGGGGCACCGGGTACTCCGGCACCGGCGCCGTCACCGTCCGTGCCGCCCACGCGAGCCGCATCGTCACCGAGGGCAACGCTGAGGCCGCGGGGAAGTCCACCGCCGTCGGCATCGACCTCGCGATCAACGCCGTGGTCGGCTGGGACACGCTCGCCGAGATCGCCCGCAACACCCAGGGCACCGCGGTGGACGTCCTCGCGGTCTCCGCCATCACGACCGAGGCGAAGTCCGTGGCGAGCGCGAAGGGCTCCGACGAGGGCGACTCGAGCGGCGACTCGAAGGCCAACGGCCAGGTCAACGGCTCGAACCCGAACACGTCCGGCACGCAGTCCTCGACCTCGTCGATGCCGAGCTCGAGCGGCGGGACGAACGGCTCCAACGGCGCGAGCGGCGCGAACTCGCAGCAGAGCAGCGAGTCCGGGGCCTCGGGCTCGAGCACGGGCGTCGCCGCGGCGCTGGCCGTCAACTGGGTCGTCGCGACTTCGGCGGCGCGGATCGCCGCGAACCGCACCGTCACGGCGACGGCGGGCGCTGTCACCGTCCGCTCGACGCTCCTCGCGAGCGCCAACGCCCTCGCCCTCGGCTCGTCGATCGACCTGCAGAAGGACGGCACGCGCGTCGCCGCGACGATCGGCCTCAACGTCCAGGACCTCACGAACCAGGCCAGCATCGGCGCCGGCGCCCACGTCACGGGCCAGACCGGCATCACCGTCCAGGCCACCGTCCCGACGCCGGACGCCGACGACGACCCCTTCAACGCCGACGTCGCCGACCCGAGCTACAACGACTTCGTCGTCTGGTCGTTCTCGGCAGCGGGCGGCAAGAGCACCTCGGTGGCCGGGAGCGCGGCCGTCCAGATCCTCCTGATCTCCTCGAACGCCTGGGTCGGCGCGGGCGCCGAGCTCGACGCCCCGGCCGGCGGCATCACGGTCGGCGCGTACGCCCCAATCCGGTTCCAGAACCCCGCCATCGTCGGCGCTCTGTCCACCAACAGCGGCACCGCCGTCGGCGCGGCCTTCTCGGTCAACTGGCTCGAGGTGGACACGACGGCGTGGATCGACTCGACCGCCGTGACCCAGACCCGCACGGACGCCTCGGGCGCCACCTCCGTGACAGCCCGCACGAGCGTCAACCCGCTCGTCCCGGACCTCCCCGCGCCGCTCGCGGGCAAGGTCGACTGGCTCAAGCTCTCGTCCGTCGCGATCGCAGGCGGGGCCAGCTCGGGCGGCGCGGCCGTCACGGGCGGCTTCATCGTCGAGATCCTGAGCCTCGACACGCGGGCCTGGATCGCCGACGGCGCGCTCGTGAACCAGGAGGGAGCGATCGGCGGCGCCGGCCAGACCCTCACGGTCCGGGCCACGGACGCCCTGCGGCTCGTGGACGTCGGCGGCGCCCTGGCGGCGAGCAAGGACTCGGCCGGGATCGGCCTCACGGTCGTCGTCGCGATCGTGAACTCGAACGTCCGCGCGTGGATCGGCGACTGGGCGCTGGTCCGCGCGGGCGGCGCCGTGACCGTGGCCGCCGCGGCGGCGGAGGACTGGTTCGCCCTCGCCGTCGCCGGCGCCATCTCGGCCAACTCGGCAGGCGTCTCGGGCTCGGTGCTCGTCGTCGTCGTGAACCAGGGCGGCTCCTCGCCCATGGTCCTCGCGGGCATCGGCGACAGCGATGTGCACGCCCTCGGCGCCGTGAACGTCACCGCCTCGCGCACCGCGACCGGCGCCTTCTCCTCCGGCAACCTCTCGATCGGCGGCGGATCGGCCGGCGTCGGCGCCGCCGCCGTGGTCAACGTGCGCGGCTCGGACGTGGAGGCCCGCGTGCTCGCGGGCGCCGACCTCCAGGCCGGCGGGGCGGGCCTGACCGTCTCCGCGGTCCAGTCCGCGGACTTCACGCTCATCGCCGTCGCCGGCGCGGGCGGCAACACGGCCGGCGTGGCCGGCTCGGTCGTCGTCGACGTCATCGACCACTCGACCAAGGCCCATCTCGACGGCGCGACGAGCGCCCCCACGACCCACGTCGCCGTCCTCGCCCAGGACACGACGGCGATCCTCTCCCTCGCGGGGCAGCTCACCATCGGCGGCACGGCCGGCGTCGGCGCTGGCGTCGACGTCGAGGTGATCACGAAGGACACGCAGGCCTGGCTCGCGAAGACGGCCGACGTCGTCGGCAGCGGCAGCCTCACGGTCGACGCAGTCTCGAGCGAGGACATCACCTCGATCTCCGTGGGCGGCGGCTTCGCGGGCACCGCCGCGGTCAACGTCAACGCGGCCGTCTCGGCCCTGACCATCACGACGAAGGCGTTCATCGCCGACGGGACGGGCGCGCTCGACGCCGCGAACGTCGCCGTCGACGGCAGCGTGCGCGTCGCCGCGGGCGAGACCCTCGACCTTGACGTGATCGGCGGCAACATCTCTGCCGGCGGCACGGCGGGCGTGGGCGCCTCGGTCGCCGTCCCGGTCACGACCAAGGAGACCCACGCCTGGATCGGCGCCTGGGCCACGGTCGCGGCCAAGGGCGGCTCGCCGCTCACCGTCGCCACCGGCGGCACGACCGTCACGACCAAGGACATGCGGTTCGCCCCCGCGGACGTCAACACGGGCACGGACACGATCACGCTCGCGAACCACGGCTTCGCCAACGGCGACGTCGTCTACTTCGACGCCGGCTGCGCCAACGTCCCCGCCTGCACGACGCCGGGCCTCACCCACCGCACGCAGGCGTACTACATCGTGGGCGCGACGGCGAACACGTTCCAGGTCTCGCTCACCAGGGGCGGCGCACCCGTCGACATCACGGGCACCGGCACGAGCGTCAACCAGCGCTTCTACCGGGCCGACGAGGCCAACGTCACCGCCGACTCGACACCGCGCTTCAACCCCGCCACGGCCGTCAACTCGGGCGCCGACACGATCACGCACGACCTCGGAACCATCGCCAACGACGACGCCGTGGTCTACACGGCCGGCGGCGGGACGCCGATCGGGGGCCTCGTCGACGGCGGCACTTACTTTATCTCCGACCTCTCGGGCACGACCTTCAAGCTCCGCACCAAGAAGAGCACCGAGGCCGGCTCGCAGATCGTCGACCTCGACATCACGGGCCTGAGCCTCGCCCAACTCGGCCGGGCGCACAGCCTCACCCCGACCGGCACGGCCCCCTCGGGCGACCCGAGCGCCTTCGGCCCCCGTGAGATCACCTCGGGAACCCAAGCCGGCTTCCGTGGCGTCGCCGTCACTGCCAACAACGTCGACGACATCGGGGCCTACGGCATCGGCTTCGCGATCGGCGGCACGGCCGGCGTCGCCATCACCGGCTCCGTCGCCGTCAACACGGTCAACACCTCGGCGCACATCGGCGCGAACGCGAAGGTCAACTGCGGCGTGACGTGCGCGAGCACGGTCGCCGGGGCCGACGCCGCCCAGGGCGTGCGCGTCGCCGCGGCGAACGTCTACTACGAGCTCGGCATCGCCGCGGCCCTCGCAATCGGCGGCACCGCCGGCGTCGCCGTCCCCGTCGCGGTCCGGGTCGCTGACATCGACACCTACGCCTACATCGCGACCGGCTCGACGGTCCGGGCCCGCGGGACCATCGAGGTCCTCGCCCAGGGCAAGGACACGGTCGTCTCGGTCGCGGCCGGCGCGGGCGGCGGCACGGTCGGCGTCGCCGGCACCGTCGGTGTCACCGTCCTCACCGTCCACACCTTCGCGTGCACCGGCACGCCGACAGGGGCTGACGCGTACGAGTGCCTCGGCGCCGGCGCGACCCTCCGGGCGGACAACAACGTCGTCGTCTCCGCGACCGACGAGACGAAGGCGGTCCTCCTCACGATCGCGATGGCCGGCGGCCTCGTCGGCGTCGGGGCAGCCGTGGGCGTCCTCGTCCTCGACAAGGAGGTCCGGGCGTACCTCGGAGGCGACGGCGCGGTGACCGCTCTGGGCCAGGGCGCGGGCGTCGCCGGGGTGTCCGACGGCACAGTGAGCACGGGGGATCCCACGGGCTTCGGCCGCCAGACCTTCTCCGGCACCGTCGTCCGCGCCGGCTCCTCCGAGAGCGTCTTCGGCCTCGCCCCCTCGATCGGCGGCGGCTTCGTCGGCGTCGCAGGCGGCGTCCAGGTCACGCTCCTGACCGTGGACGTCAAGGCCTTCGTGGGCGGCGGCGGGACGCTCGACGGCGCGGGCCTCAACGTCTCCTCGACGGACCGCTTCACCTCGCTGACCATCGCGGGCGGCATCGCCGGCGGCTTCGTCGGCGTCGCGGGCGGCGTGGACATCGGCGTCGCGAACACCTCGGTGCAGGCCGCCCTCGGCGGCGGGCTCGTCGTGACGGTCGGCGGCGACGTCCAGGTCTACGCGGTCTCGACCAAGGACGTGAGCACCTTCGCGGTCAGCGCGGCGGGCGGGTTCGTCGGCGTCGCCGCGGCGGTCTCGGTCTGGACCGTGGGCACGACGCCGACCGGCGCCTACCACGCGGCCGACGGCGGCGACGACCGCGGCGCGTGGGACGCCGGCACGACGTACCGGCAGGGCGATGTCGTGACCCACAACGGCAAGCGCTACTCCGCCAAGGTGGACAACCCTGCCGTGGGCACGAACCCCGAGGCGAACCCCGCTCAGTGGCTCGGCGAGACGAGCGCCCTCGGCCGCGGCGACTACAGCGCCAGCGCCGTCTACAACAAGGGCGACGAGGTCAAGGGCTCGGACGGTAACTACTACACGGCGCGCACCGACGGCCTCGGGGGCGTCGACCCCGTGGGCCAGGCCTACGACAGCGACGGCAACAGCACGCACTGGAAGAAGGGCGGCGTCCTCGGCTCCGCGACCGCCGGCGGCGAGGCCGCCCAGGGCGGCAGCGGCGGCTACCGGGACAGCACGCTCACGGGCACGACGGCGTCCTCCGGCCCCGTCGCCGCGTGGAGCGCCGCGGCCTCCTACGACGAGGGCGACCGCGTCACCTTCGGCGGCCGGACCTTCGCCGCAAAGAACGCCGTGGGCCCGAGCGCGACCGACCCCACCGCCGACCCAACGAACTGGCGCGAGATCTCCGGTGCCGAGCTCAAGACCAACAGCCGTCTCGCGGGCCACCTCGGCGGCGTCGGCACGCGGATCTCCGGCGCGGCCCCGGCCGCGAACCCCGCGGCGACGGCCCTCGGCATGCCGCCGACCGGAGGCACGACGGCGACGCTCAACGCGACCGTGACCGCGGGCGGGAACGTGCGCGTCATCGCGACGGACCGCCTGCGCGTCCTCGGCGTCGCCGGCGCCGCGGCCGGCGGGGCGGTGGGCATCGGCGTCTCCGTCCTCGTCCTCAACATCAAGTCCGTCACGGACGCCGGGATAGGGGCGGCCGCGCGCATCACCGCGGCGGGGGACGTCGTCGTCGCGGCCGGCATGCACGAGACGAGCGTCGGCATCGGCTTCGCGGGCGGGGGCGGCATCGTGGGCATCTCGGGCCAGGTCGTCGTCGTCAACGACTCCGGGACGCAGCGGGCCCACGTCGACGGCGGCGCGGAGATCCGCAAGGCCGCCGGGGGCAGCGGCGTCCTCGTGAGCTCGACCGCCGAGCGCAGCCTCGAGACGTACACGATCGCGGCCGCGATCGGCGCCGTCGGCGCGGGCGTCTCGGTCTCCGTCGTCAACGTCTCGGGCGACAACACCGCGACTGCCGGCGCGGTCGCCGTCGGCTCCGCCGGGACGGTGACCGGCTTCGACGCGAGCGTCACCGACAACATCACCGTCAACGCGCTCGCCGTGAGCGCCGCAGGCGGCATCGCGGCGATCGGCGGCGTCGTGGCCTTCGTGTTCCTCTCCGGGACGGCCTCGGCGAGCGCCTCGCCGGTCGGGACGGTCGGCGCCCACGGCGTCCACGCGACGGCGACGGGCACGCGCGCCGTGACCTCGCGGGCGTACAACGTGACCTTCGGCGCAGTGACGGTCGGCGTGACCGTGGCGCGGGCCAACTCGGCCCGGCATCTCGAGTCCACGGTCGGCGGGGCCGTGACCACGTCGGGTCCCGTCGCGTCCACCGCGACGGCGACGAACACCGTGACCGTCCGCGCCCCGGCCTTCGCGATCGCCGGCGTCGACATCGGCATCACGGTCGTCTTCGCCGAGCTCGCGGGCCACACCCTGGCCCGCGCCGTGGGCTCCGTCTCCGGCGCGTTGTCGATCGAGGTCCGCGCCCGGGCGGCGAACACGGCGGACGCTAACGTCATCCTCGAGAAGGGCGCCCTCCTCGGCCTGAGCGGCGCGTGGGCGAGCGCCCGCATCACCTCGGGCGCCTCCATCCGGGCCATCGCCGAGGCGGGCTCGAGCCTCGGCTCGACCGGCGCCATCACGATCAAGGCCGAGACCCAGGGCGCGGGCAACCTCGCCAAGGGCATCGTCGAGTCCATCTCGGTGGGCCTGCTCGACCTCAAGGCCATGGTCGCGATCGCCACCGTGGCGAACGAGACCCGCGCGACGCTCGACGGCGCCGTCACCGGCGCGGCGAGCGTCGACGTCCTGGCCACCTCGACGAACACGACCGACGCCCGGGCGCTCTCGACCGCGATCGGCCTCGGCGCCCTCGCGATCGGCGCCGCCGACTCGAAGATCACGGGCGGCACGGTCGCCAACGGCGCCGGCGGGATCTCGGCCTCCGGGGCCCCGGTCACGTTCAAGGCCACGAGCCACAACGGCGCGACGGCCGTCTCCAACATCGTCACCGGCGGCCTCCTCGCGGGCGTCGCTGTGAGCTCGCCGGTCGCGGACGTCTCGGCCCCCACGTCCGCCGCGTACGGCGGGAGCCTCACCGCGGCGTCGTCCCTCACCCTCGAGGCGGACGCGCAGAACACCGCGACCGCGACGGCCAAGGTCCTCGCGACCGGCATCGCCGCCGTGACGGGCGGCGCGTCGACGGCGCAGGTCACCTCCGGCGCGGACACCTCGGCAGTGATCGGCTCGACCGGCAGCGTCTCGGGCGTCACCGGCAAGGTGTTCGTCTACGCCCACGCCGTGAACCGCTCGACGGCCAAGGCCGGCGGCAAGGGCTTCGGCGGCATCAGCATCACGGTCATGTACCCGCTCGCGACGGACTCCTCCGTCACCCGGGCCGCGATCGACGGGCACGTCGGCTCGACCCACACCGACCCCGCCCTCGGCACCGTCGGGGACGCCGGCGCCGCGGAGGTCGAGGCCAAGGCCGTCGGCGACTCGGCGACGAAGGCGAGCGTGGACTCCTTCGGGATCGGCCTCATCGCCGTCTCGACCTCGACCGCGGAGGCCCGCACCGAGCCCGTGGTCCGGGCGACCTTCGGCGGCGGCCACGTCACCGCCTCGGGCAGCGTCACGCTCTTCGCCCAGTCCCTGACCGACGCCGACTCGTTCGCCGACGCCGTCTCCGGCGGGCTCATCGACATCCAGGCCGGCTTCACGGCCGAGTCGCACGCCAACCCGGACGTCTTCGCGACCGTCACGGGCGGCTTCGTCCAGGCCGGAGGAACCCTGAGGATCACGGCGCTGCACGGCGTCGTCCCCGGCACCGTCTCCGACGGCACGATCACGGGCGTGAACTGCAGCGGCGCGGACACGCTGTGCTTCTCGGCAGCGCACGGCATCGACACGGGGGACATCGTCACCTACAGCGCCCCCGTGACGGGGAACCCGCTCGTGGACGACGGCGTGGTCCCCAACCCGCTCGCGATCGGCGGCCTCGGCGACGGGCGCACCTACGGCGTGATCGTCGTCGACGGCGCGACCCTGCGCCTCGGCGAGCGGTTCGACGCGTCCAACCCGGACGACCCGACGATCCCGTACGACGGCCAGCTCATCCAGCTCGACACCGGCAGCCTCTACTTCCCGAACGGGCATCACTTCCGCACGGGCGACCGCGTGGTCTACTCGTGCGGCGCGGGCGGCGCGGCCCTGGGCACGTCGCCGGCCGGCGGACTCGTGTGCGGCGCCTCCTACTACATCTTCGTCGTCGACCCGAACCGGATCCGGCTCTCGACGAGCCTGCTCGACGCCGACGGCGTGATCGTCCGCTCCTTCACCCCCGACGGCTCGACGCTCACGGGCGGGAACACGATCAACGTCGGCAGCCACGCGGGCCTCACCGAGGGCCAGGCGGTCGTGTACTACGCGCCCGCCACGGTGGACTTCAAGAGCACCCTCATCGACATCGACGCGAACGGCAGCGGCCAGCTCGAGGTCGACGGCGACGGCCGAATCGTCCGCGACGGCTCGTGGAACACGATCTACGCCCCGTCCCATGGCTGGAGCAACGGCGACGCCGTCGTGTACACCGTGACGGACCCGGCGATGGCTATCGGCGGGCTCGTCAACGGCCAGACCTACTACGTGCTCACCGCCGACCCCGACGGCTCGTGCCCCTTCTTCTGCCCGCTCGATCCCAGCGGGGCCCACATGATCCGCCTCGCCACGTCCCTGTGCGCGACGGGCCTCGGGCAGAAGGACGTCGACCCGGGCCCCGGCGTCGACCTCGAGGACTGCGGCGCCTCGGACATCCAGGCCATCAGCCTCTCGACCATCACGAACCCGCTCGACGCGAACTTCTTCAAGGCGATCATCGCGAGCCACACGCTCCGGCGCGTGGGCTACGAATCCATTGGCCTCACCGAGGGGCACATGTACTACGTGCACCTCATCGACGATGCCGACGACAACAAGATCCAGCTCCGCGACGCGGCCGGCAACACGATCGGCGGCCTGAGCACGAAGCTCGGCACGCACGTCCTGCGGAACCAGGGCCTCGGCATCACCGGCCCCGGCACCGGCATCCACGAGCTCTACCTCGACCTCGGTCCCTCGACGACGCTCAACGGGTCCCCGCACCAGCTCCTCGGCGTGGGCGGCCTCGGCTCGCCGAGCGCGACGGGGGTCAATGGGGTCGTCGAGGCGACGAGCACGGGCATCGGCGGCGGGCTCTTCCGGTTCAGCGACGTCTACTCCGAGACGAACGTGACCATCGACGTCACGGTCGAGGTCCAGGGCGGGACGCTGCGGGGCGGCGCCGTCGTCGTCGACGGGCGCTCCTACCTCAAGACCTCCGCCTCGTCGGTGGGCAAGGGCGGCGGCTTCCTCGGCTTCGGCGCCTCCAACGCGATCGTCGACGCCGTCAACAACGTCACGACCCGCATCGCCGGCGGCGCGAGCGTCTTCTCCGCGACCGACCTCCAGGCCACCTCGTTCGCCATGACGAGCGCGAACGGCGAGGCCGTCAACCGCACCGGCGGCCTCATCGCCGGCGCCGACACGGACGTGGATGTCGAGATCGGCTACACCGTCCTGACCGAGGTCGACGGCGGCCTGACCGCCAACCGCTCGGTCCTGGCCGACGCGGCGGCCGGCTACAACGGCGTCGCCCGCGCGTCCTCCGGCTCGGGCGGCCTCGGCACCAACTCCGACGCGAACGACGACTCGAACCAGGGCGTCGGCGTCGGCCGCGAGCACACGGCGAAGGCCGACACGGTCATCGGCTCGACAGCGAGCCTGCGCGGCGCGACGGTCCAGGAGTCCGCGGGCTCGGGCGTCCGCTGGACGATCGACCTCGGCGACGGCTCGATCGACCGCGTGGACGAGACGGTCCGCGCCCTCGCCGCCTCCGACGCCGACGCGTACGCCCTCGGCGCCGACTCCGACGCGAGCGCCTACGTCTACGTCAACGACAACGTCACGGTGACCCTCGAGGGCGGCTCGCTCACGGAGGGCGACGCCGTCACCATCCGCGCCGAGCACGCCAATCTGAACCTCACCGCGGACGCGAACGCGAACTGCGGCTGCGGCGGGGGCGACACGGACGCGTACGCGGAGGTCCAGTTCGTCGGCGACTCGTCCGTGGTGGGGGCGGACGAGTCGACGATCCGCACCGCCGAGCTCGTGGTCTACGCGCTGACCTCGTACAGCCGGCTGTATGTCCACGCGCACCGCTCGGGCGGCTTCTTCGACGTGGGCGACGCCGACACCGACATCCAGTACACGCCGCGCCGGGACATCGCGTGGGAGTCCACCGTGTACCTGCTCGGCGAGCCCAACCCCGTGCTCGTCGTCGACGCCGCGGGCCGCATCGTGGCCAAGACCTACAACGTGACCGTGCGCGCGAGCCAGTTCGGCCCGGCCCTCAGCGTCGGCGACCTCATCGGCTCCGACACGATCTGGATCGACCCGATCCTCTACGACGAGCTGCCCGCCGCGCTGTTCCATGCGAACGCGCCCCAGGACGGCTGCGACGCCGACTGCAACAGCCTCATCCACGGCAACCGGGGCATCTTCTACCTCCAGGAGACGTGGGACTCCGTCCTGATCCGCAACAGCTCGGACAAGAAGATCGTCATCAAGGGCACGGCCGATCCGCAGAGCGTCTCCATCAACACGCTCAACAGCCACTTGAGCACGACCCCCGAGGCCGTCATCAGCGTCTCCCTCACGAACGGCGCCAACGCGCCCCCGGCCTGCCCCGGCACCGGAGCCAGCTACTGGTGCTGGCACCTCGAGCACCTCTTCCCCGCCACGGACGTCGTGATCGAGAGCCTGCGGACAACGACGACCACGGGCCACGACATCACTCTCGACGGGGACATCGTCAACAACATCGGCTCCACCCGCATCACGAACCAGCGCGGCTCGATCCTGCGCGGCACCGACGCCGGCAGCGAGACCGTGTACACCAACCGCCTGACCCTCGACGCCGAGAACGGCTCGATCGGCACCGTCCCGAACCCGCTCGCGATCGTCCTCTTCGAGATCTTCCACACCGGCACCCCCGGCGTCGCCCCCGTCCTCAAGCCCATCCACCTCGACGCCGAGGCCGGCCAGGACGCCTACCTCGACCTCCGCGCCGTCCGCGCGAGCTCGACCACGGCGAGCACCACGCCCTACGCGCCGGTCCTCGCGAGCATCAAGGCCGGCCACGACGCCGTCGTGATCCTGCGTGACAGCGGCGAGCGCGTCACCCCGCCGGCCGTCGGCGACGTCCGTGTCGACGTGTACACCCCGAACAGCATGCCCGCTCCGTACGGCAGCGGCAGCCCCGCCGAGAGCGTCGACACGACGTGCTACTTCCGCCCCGACGCGGCCGGCTGCGCCGACGCCCCCGTGATCGTCGGCGGCGCGATCGTCGCCACCGCCTTCGGCACCGACCTCGCCGCCCAGCGCTCGAGTGTCACGTTCGCGGACCTCCGGGCCGGGCATAACATCGGCGTCTTCCACGCCTCCGCGGCCGCCGAGGTCAACGTCGTCGCGTACACCGACGTCGACGCGGCCTGGACCGACGGGGACACCGGCGCCGTGCACGGGCTCATCGACGGCTCGGGCAAGACCGACGTCCTCACCAACGGCACGATCACGGTCGTCGAGCAGTCCGGCAAGGGCGACCTGCGCGTCGGCCACATCCACGCGACCGGCCTGTGCACCGGCGCGACGCCGAAGGCCTGCACCGCGGGATCGGCGGCCCTCGCCGCCGACGTGACGCTGCGCTCGCCGGCCCGGATCCTCGACGCCGAGCTCGACGCCGGCGTGATCGACACCGACGACGACGGCCTCCAGGCCGACGCCTACGACCTCGACATCTCGGGCGTCGCGAACGGCGTCGACGTGACCGGCCGGAACATCACGCTCGTCGCCGGGGACAACGGCCTCGGCGAGGCCGGCAGCGTCTCGGGCGTCGGCGGCGTCGGCCTCCCCGGCAACTTCCTCGAGGTCCACGTCGACGCCGTCGGCGGTCCGCTCGGCCACCTCGACGCCTCCGACACCGCGGCCGACGACGACAAGACGCCCGGCGTCTACCTCGACCAGGTCGCCGACGACCTGTGGATCGGGATCGTCCACACGGCCGGCGACGCCTCGCTCGCGACCGGCAACGTCTCCCTCCGCACCCGCGGCGGCAGCATCCTCGACGCCCTCAATGACGCCGCGGCCGACGTGATCGGCCAGACCGTGGACCTCGACGCGAACGGCGGCTCGATCGGCGGGAGCGCGAACGACCTCGAGATCGATTCGCTCGTCGGCTCGCCGTTCGCGTGCACGGACGCGAACTGCGCGAACAGCCCGGGCCCGGGTCCGGCGGCGGGGACGTCCGACGCCGGCCTGGCCGCCGTGGCGGACGACGTCGCCCTCGAGGCCGCGACCGGCATCTGGCTCACCGAGACCGACGCCTACCTGCGCCTCCTCCTCGCCCACGCGACGAGCGGGGACATCCGCCTCACCGTCCGCGAGTCCGGCGACCTCGACGAGGACCTCTTCCTCATCCGGAACGGCAGCGCGACGTTCGCCGAGGACAACTCGACCCTCCCGGGCAACGACCTCGACCACCCGCGCGTCATCCCGAACGGCACGGTCTTCGCCGAGAGCGGGAACGTCGAGCTCCGGGTCGGCGATGACGTGACCCTGCACGAGTTCACCCAGATCGTCGCGAGTGGGAACATCGACCTCCGCGGCGACTGGCTCAACCTCGACACCGTGGGCGGCAACGTCGCCTCGCCGGACGTCGCGGACGAGCACGGGACGACGATGATCCTGCGCGGTGCGATCGTTGCCGACGCCGTCGTGAGCGCCGGCGCGGCGACGGGCGAGCCGATGGGGACCTACACGCCGTCGTCCGCCCCGGTCCCCGCCCACGCGACCAACGTCTGGGGCAACGCCGACGCCGACACGTTCGACCTCGGCGACCCGTCCGGCCTCGACCTGGCCCAGCCGGGCGCGAAGACCACGTGGGGCAGCGCCGGCTACGTCTTCCTCGGCTCGAAGACCACGGTGCACGGCGCCGCGGCCCTCGCCCCGAACACGCTGGCGGCCGACGGCGAGGACCGCTTCACGGTCTGGTACCTGCAGTCGATGGATGTGCTCACGTCGCCCACGGGTCTGCAGAACCCGAGCCCCGCGATCGGAACAGGCACCGGAGCCGGCCACGTCCTGACCCTCGACGGCCAGGGCGAGACCGACCACTACCGCGTCTTCACGAACGGCTCGCACGGCAGCATCCGCAACTACATCGTCCAGATCCTCGACACGGGCCACGCCGCGAACGGCGTCGACGAGGCAGAGGTCTACGGCCACGACAACGCCGACCCCGCCGTCAACGGCTCCTCGGCCCCCGGCGTCAACCGGGCCACGGACGACATCTTCCTGCTGCGCGCCCTGACCTGCATCGACAACCAGAGCCCGTTCGGCCTCGCGGCCGGGGTCCCGGGCACGTGCACGAGCCCGACCGAGGCCGCGGACCGGCCAGCGTTCGTGGCCCTCCTCGCCGGCAGCGGCGCGGCCGACGGCGGCATCGGTGCCTACCGCGACCGGATCGCCGGGAACGAGCCGTCCTGGATGGTCCAGCGCATCACGTACGACGCCGCGCTCAACGGCCGGCTCACGGTCTTCGGCCTCGGCGGCAACGACGCCTTCTACTCGGACGACACGACCACGACGATCACCCTCGACGGCGGCGCGGGCAACGACACGTTCCAGATCGGACAGATCTTCGGCACCCAGCGGGACTCGGAGAACGCTCCCGACGGCGGGGCGCTGCTCCCCGCCGACACCTTCCCCGCCCTCATCCCGACGACGCGCGGCTGGCTCAGCCCGGGCACGCACGCCCCGCTGCTCGCAACGGGCGGCACGGGCAACGACCGCTTCACCGTCTACTCGAACCAGGCCGAGCTCCAGCTCAACGGCGACGACGACAACGACCTCTTCGTGGTCCGCGCCTTCGCGATCGCCGCGGTCTGCGACACGGACGCGGACAACATCGCCGGCTGCGGCCTCTCCGACGTCACCTTCGCCGGCGACCCGGTCACCGGCGCCTTCCCGACCACGGTGCCGTTCGGCCAGTGCAGCCTCGCCAACGGGTACGTCCGCTACGACACGAACGGCGACGGCGTCTGCAACAACGCCGACGCCCACACGACCTTCAACCACGCGCCAGGCTCCGGAATCGACCTCGACCACACGATGTGGGCCGACGATGTCATCCCTCTCGACGCGAACGGCGTCGCCGTCCCCGTCATCGGCCTGGGCTTCTCGGTGGCCCGCCCGCTCGACATCCGCGCCGGAGGCGGCGAGGACGAGGTTCAGTACAACGTCAACGCGCCCGTCAACGTCGACGGCGGCACGGGCTTCGACAAGCTCGTCGTGGTCGGCACCGAGTTCGCGGACGACTTCGCGATCACCGACAAGGGCATCTTCGGGGCCGGCCTCAACGTCAGGTACGCGACGATCGAGATCGTCGAGGTCGACGGCCTCGAGGGCGACGACCAGTTCTTCGTCCTCTCGACCGCCTTCGGCGTCGCCTACCGGGTCATCGGCGGGCTCGGCTCCGACCAGATCTCGGCCGCGGGGGACGTCACGGCGGACATCGTCACGCGCGAGCTCGAGGGCCTCTCCGGCGCCGTCGACCACATCGTCACGAGCACAGACCCGCGCTACGACGGCATCGTCGTCGACGGCGTGCCGTACAACCTGGCCACCCCGGAGACGGGCGTCGTCGTGATCCGCGAGACCGGCACGTCGACGAGCGTCCGCGAGGGCACGGCGGCGGGCCCTGTCACCCGGGTGGACTACTACACCGTCGAGCTGAGCCACGCCCCGAACGCCCCCGTCTACGTGACCGTCTCCGCCGCCCGCTCTCCGCAGGAGGAGGCCGACGACGCGTTCGCGAACCCGGCCGGGTTCGGCCTCACGGACGGCGAGGCGGACACGGTCTGGCTGTGCGTGGGCGCCTCCGACGCCCAGTGCGACGAGCTCTCCGAGTTCCAGCGGCACCTGATCGTCAACGGCGTGGTCGTCGACGAGGCCGGGCGCGCCGTCGTCCTCACGTTCCTCCCCGGCACGTGGAACGTCCCGCAGCGGGTCTACGTGTGGGCCGTCGACGACCCGCGCTCGGAGGGCGACCGGACCGTCGTCGTCCAGCACACCGTCATAGCCGCCGACCGGGTCAATGACGCCGAGTTCCACGGCGCGGCCGTGCGCCAGGTCAACGTCCGGGTCTACGACAACGACACCCCGGGCGCCTACGTGACCCAGGTCGAGCCCGGCGTCGGCGCGCCCAACAACGCGACGGCCGGGCGCGTCCTCGACGACCGCTCGCTCGTGATCGAGGGGACCGGAACAACCCAGCGCCAGGACGACCTCCTCGTCCAGCTCGCGAAGGACCCGGGCGCGACGACCGTGACCGTGAAGATCACGATGGACGCAGCCTCGCAGGTCCTCCTCCAGCTGGCCCTCGTGAGCCCGCTCGCCGCCGGCCGCTGGACCCAGGTCGTCGACGCCGACGGCACGCACTACCTGCTCACGTTCGACGGCACCAACTGGGACGTCCCCGTCCTGCTGCGGCTCACGGCCCGCCCGAACTCCGACCCGGGCGACCCGACGACGGCCGTCATCACGTGGGGCCAGGCGAACCCGACCGCCGCCTACCGCTTCCCGAACCTCCGCTCGGGCGTGCAGCGCACCGACGTCCTCGTGTACGACGACGAGACTGCCGGCGCGGTGACCATCCCGACGGGCGTGGACACCGTCGTCGTCCAGTGCGGCGACGCGGCGTGCAGCCTCCCGGGCACCTACCCGAACCAGACGGATGGGTACTGGCTGCGGCTCACGGCGAAGCCCACGGCGCCGGTCACCGTCGCGATCACGCCGGACGGCCTCGTGGACGTGTACGGGATCGTCGTCAACGGCGTCCTGCAGCTCGTCACCCCGGCCGACTACGCCGTGGTCGGCGGCGACCTCCCGTCCCGGCTGTTCCTGGGCAACCTGAGCTTCCTCGCCGGCACGGCGACGACCAGCACGGTTTCCCGGGCCAGCGGCTCGGATCTTGGAAGCTTCCTCGAGGAGGGCCTCGCGCCCGGGCAGCGGCTGCGCTTCGCGGCCTGCCCCGCGACGGTCTACACCGTGCTCACGGTGGCCCTCGACGGGAAATCCTTCACCGTCACGCCCGCGCTGGGGGCGGGCTGTGCCGGTGTTGTCTTGGGCACGTCCATCAACGTGCTCACTCGCTCGGGCCTGTGGGACGGCGCGGCGACGTTCAGCGTCGTGACGGGCGACGACGGCCTGCCGCACTACCGCCTGACGCGCGCCGACGCCTCGGGCTGGCTCGCGGACGGGTTCCTCGAGGGCCAGTGGGTCCAGGTCTGCGATGCCGCGAGCGTGTGCGTGCGGGTCAAGATCCAGAACATCCGCGGCACCAACGCGGGCCACGACGAGCAGCTCGAGTTCCGGCCCACGTCCTACGACTCGCTCGCCGCCCTCGGCGCCGGGCCGTACACCGTCGCGCGGATCGCGGCCCAGGCCACGTTCAGCAACGTCGACGCTGACCCGAATGCGTGGTTCCGCGACCAGCAGGTCGTCCTCCGTGCCGACCTCGGCTACTACCAGCCGATCGTCCGCCAGGGCGTCAAGCAGTTCCCCGTGAGCCAGCACCTGCTCACGCGGCTGCGGGGCCCGCTCGCCGTCGAGGGCGGGGTCTCCGGCGCCGACCGCAGCCTCGAGCTCGGCCTCAAGCTCCCCGGCGAGCAGGACGGCCCGCTGTTCGCGATCGGCGCCCAGGCACCCGAGTCGAAGCAGATCGACGTCCTCACCGTCTACGGCGACGGCTCGCAGGCCCACACTCGCGGCGCCATGACCTCGACGGCGCTGCGCGGGCTCGGCATGGCCGCGGACCTCGACTTCGGGGCCGGCTACGGCGGGGCGCAGGGCGAGACGTTCGGCGAGCCGCGCATCTTCCCGGGCGGCATCAGCTTCGGCTCGATCGCCGTGGTCGACGGCGCGTACGTCACCGACGGCGGCCGGAGCAGCATCGAGGTCCTGACCGTCCTCCTCGGCTCGGGCAACGACCGCCTCGACATCCAGGGCACGCTCCAGCCGGACGATGCCGTCAAGCTCACCGGCACCGTGGTCCTCGCCGCCTCGGCGGGCCAGTTCGGCTCGACCCACCGGCTCTCGCGGCCCGCGCCGTTCGACTGGAAGGCGCAGGGCTTCCTGGTCGGGCAGCCGGTGAGGATCGAAGATCAGAACACAGGCATGACGGGCGCCTGGAGGGTCGTGGGCTTCGGCGACGACGACCCGTCCGACACGACCGACAGCACGGTCATGTACCTCGCGCTGCTGTCGGGCACCGACACGAGCACAGTGACAAGCGGCACCGCGGTGCGCACCGTCGTCGGCCTCGACACCCCCGTGGCGTTCACCGGACAGCTCACCTTCACGGCGAACCTGGTGAACGCGGCGGGCACGGTCGACGGCGGGACGCTCACCCGGGCGGGCGGCTCGTGGGCCGCGGACGGCTTCGTGGTCGGGCAGCTGCTCATGCTCGAGCGGCTCGGGGTTGCGGGCGTCCCCGAACTCGTCGGCCGGTGGCGGATCATGGGCATCTCCGCCGACGGGCTCACGCTCACGCTCCGGCGCGGCGACGCCGTCGGGCCTCTGGGCACTGTGGTGAGCGGCACGCTCACGGCCTTCGTCCCCGGCCCGCATGGCGGCCTGACCTCGGTGCACGGCGGCGGCAACGCCCCGCTGCAGAACGCCTTCGAGATGCAGCGCTCGCAGCCCACACCGGCTCAGGCGGCGCAGTACCCGGGCGCGGGCCTCGTGCTCACACGCCTCGACGGCCGCCCATGGGCCGTGACCGACTTCCTGCCCGGCTCGGGCTACGTCGCCGGCGCCCCGTACGGCACGTACCAGCACGTCCAGCTCGCGGGGGAGTCCTTCACCCGGATGATCCTGGGCTTCGCCGACGCCGCGTGCCCGTTCGCAGACCCGTTCCCGCACTGCGGCGAGGGTGCCGTCGTCGTCCTCTCCGGCCCGCTCACGGGCGTGACCGGCACCGTCGCGACCGACATCCACGTCGCCGTCCCGCACACCGCCACGGTGACTGCGCCGATGCAGGTGCGGACGCAGCCTTCCGCTGGGACCTCGTCCCTGAAGATCACCTCCGGCGCCTTCTCGGCCGACTTCCTCGTCGGCATGCAGGTCCGCGTCTCTGGCCTCGCCGGGCCGTTCACGATCGCGGGCTTCTCCGCGGACCGTTCCGAGATGTTCCTCGCCAACGCCGCGCTCGCCCCGACCGTGACGCTCGATTCGAGCGGCGTGGCCGTGTGGCACGCGCCGATGTTCACGGTCACGGGCCTCGACGAGGGCCGCGACGGGGGTGCCTCGATTGGCGGGGACGTCATCACGGTCTGCAACCGCTCCTCGCTCCTGTTCCGGATCGACGCGGACGGCGACGGCGCGGAGGATGACCCGATCGCGTGCGACGGCTCGCACACCGCCGGGCCCGGCTCGCCGCTCGTCGTCTATGGCGACACGTCCCAGGACGGCGTCTGGTACTCGGGACGTCCGGGCGACGCGCTCGGCATGGAGTTCGGCCCCAAGCCGTTCGACCCGTTCACCGCCATCCCGGATGCGCAGAACGAGGACGACGAGTGGGTCTTCGGGCTCGCCAACCCGTTCGACCACCACGGCAACGACATCATCGACGCCTCCGGCCTCTTCGCCGACCTGCCCACGGGCCTGCAGGGCTGGGAGCTCCCGACGGTCGGCATCACGGCCTACGGCGGCCGCGGCGACGACCTCCTCATCGGCTCCCAGGCCGGCGACTTCCTCGCGGGCGGCTCGGGCGACGACGAGATCCGCGGGGGCCGCGGCACCGACCAGGTCTACGGCGACTCGGGCGTCAACGTGGACGTCCTGACCCGCGCCCTGCAGATCGCGACCGTCAACCAGGCCATGCGGCCCACCATCACGGGCGCCGGATACCTCAACAACGGCACGACGCTCCCGCCCGTCGCGGGCGGGGTGACCGCCGTCGTCGACGACCTCCTCGTGGCCGGGCGCGACCTCCTCTTCGGCGAGAGCGCTGGCAGCTCTTCCGGCCCGGAGAGCGCCTTCGAGGACGTGATCTTCGGCGACCACGGCGCCGTCGTGCAGCACGTCGCGGACACCAACACCCCGAGCCCGCTCCTGCAGAAGATCCAGACGACGCGCTGGGCGGGCCTCGGCGAGGACCCGACCGGCGACACGTGGCGCCGCATCGAGTCGAAGAACCTCCAGAAGGGCGACGACGACATCGTCTTCGGCGGCCTCGGCCAGGACCTCCTCGTGGGCGGAGCGGGCCACGACATGGCCGACGGCGACGAGGCCGACGACCTGCTCTTCGGCGACAGCGTCACGCTGGCCCGGACGATCGGCGATTGGACGAGCCCGCACTTCCAGACGCTGTGCGGCACGCTCCTCTACTCGCGCTCCGACCGGACAGCGTGCGGCATCACGGGCACGGAGAACGATTCGGGCCTGCTCCTGACGGACGGCACCCCGCGCGCCTACCGCGACCCGGACGGCGCCCCGTGGTGGGCCGAGTACGACGTGACGGACCAATTCCACACGATCGCCTTCGACGAGGGCACGGCCGGCGCCGGCAGCTTCGGCAACGACTACCTCGCGGGCGGCCAGGCACACGACGTCGTCCTCGGCCAGCTCGGCAACGACGTGATCCAGGGCGACGGCGGCATCGACTCCGCGTTCCGCCGCTGGGTCGACGACTCACCTCGTTCGGGCGGCACGGCCGCCTACCACGTCGGCGCCTCCCGCCAGCCGGCCGGCTGCGTGGGCGCACCGGGCTCGATGGTCTGCGACTACACCGGCGTCCTGTTCACGCTCGGCTCGGCCGAGGCGGCCACGGACGGCGAGGACTACCTCGAGGGCAATGCGGGCAACGACGTGGTCTTCGGCGGCCTCGGGCAGGACGACATCGTGGGCGGCAGCAGCGACTTCTTCTCGCTCACGACGCCGGACCTGCGCCCCGACGGCGTCGCGTCCCCGGCCCTCGCGTACCTGCCCGGCGACGACCGCGGCGCGGACCTGCTCTTCGGCGGCGCGGGCCTCCAGATCGGCATCGGCAACCAGGTCTCCGGCGTGCCGAGCGTCCCGGGCCTGGCCGGGGGCACCCTCGGCGACGCCACGCCGTCGTCCGCCGTGCACGCGCGGGACGCGGACACGATCGTGGGCGACAACGGGCGCATCATCCGGATCGTCGGGGTGAACGGTGTCGATGAAATCGACAAGATCACAGCCATTGGGACGGGGCGCACGACGGCGGCCCAAGCCTGGGCGAACTACGTCGCCTTCGTCTACGACTCGCCGGCCTTCGGCTACAGCCCGACGCAGAAGATCGTGGTCCGCGGCGTCCACCTGCTCGACTACACGCCCGGCGGCCCGGACTACAGGCCCGAGAACTTCGGCTTGCCCGTCGGCGCAGACTGCAACGGCTCCGCGACACAGCCCACATGCTCCTCGATCCTCGACACCTCCTCCGGCGCCTGGAAGTACACGCAGATCGGGGGCCGGGACGAGGTCCACGGCGAGACCGGCGACGACACGGTCTACACCGGCGCCGACCACGACGCGATCTACGGCGACGCGCAGGACGACGACCTCATCGGCGGCTGGGGCAACGACTGGATCTCGGGCGGCACGGGCGCGGACGGCATCCTCGGCGACGACGGGCGGATCTTCACCTCCCGCAACGCGGGCTGCTCGGTGGCCTCCTCAACACCGTGCACCGAGTACGCCGAGCCGCTCTACGGCGTCTACCGGCTCCGCACGGTGGACCCGGACACGAAGACGAGCCAGGGCGACGTCCTCAACGAGTTCATCTACACGCCCGGCCAGGTCCAGACCGCGACGATCAACGTGGCCGGGGCCCTCGCCAAGGCCGCGGACCTCACGGTCTACAACCTCGGCCCGGACACCAACCAGTCCCAGCACCACGTGGCCAACCAGCCGACGCTCGACGCGAACAACTCGGACGACATCATCTTCGGCGGCCTCGGGTCGGACTGGATCCACGGCGGGGCGGGCGACGACGCGGTCTCCGGTGCCGAGGCGCTGGGTGCCGGGACCACGCCGTCGGGCTTCGTGCAGCACTTCGACGCCGATGGGGACGTGCTCGGCCTCGAGTACCTCGACTTCTGGCACCCGTGGAACCCGGGCGACGTGCTCCACTTCGGCGCGGACACCAACCCGTGGCACGCGAACAACCACAACGAGCTGCGCCTCGGCGAGTTCTACCTCTACGACGAATACGACCCCCGCCGGGCCATCCTCTTCACCGCGGACGGCACCGTGTGGAAGGCCGGCACCGCCCCCTGGGCCCGCCCGTTCTTCCTCAACAACGACGTGACCGACGGCAACTGGACCACGGCGTGCACCGCCGTCGGCCATCAGGGCAACTGCACCCAGACCGTCGCCAACCAGCCGTCTGACGGGGACGACGCGGTGTTCGGCGACCTCGGCAACGACTGGCTCGTGGGCGGCACCGGCAAGGACACCCTGTGGGCCGGGTGGGGCAACGACCTCTCGCAGGCGGACGACGACCTGCGCACCAACGGCGGCCTCAACGACGTCCCCGACGGCGTCAACTCGACCTACCAGGACCGCGCGTTCGGCGGCGCCGGGCTCGACGTCCTCATCGGCAACACGGGCGGGGACCGGCTCATCGACTGGGTCGGCGAGTTCAACACCTACCTCGTGCCGTTCGCCCCGTTCGGCATCGCGACGGTGTCCCGGCAGGTCGAGCCGCAGCTTCCCGAGTTCCTCTACGCGCTCGGCGCGAGCCAGGGCGCCGATCCGACGCGCTGGTCCGACGAGGGCACCGAGCAGGCCCGCCGAGGCGAGCCGTACGGGGAACTCGGGCTCATCACCCAGCACGACCACGGCCACTGGCAGACGCAGACCGGCGGGCCCACGGACCCGCAGGCCGGCAACATCCCGGGCGGCCGGCGGGACACCCTGCGCGGCGCGGACTTCAACGACGGCACGCTCCAGGGCTTCGCGACCGACTCGGGCGCCTTCACGGTCCAGCAGGGCGTGCTGCAGGTGACGGCCACGGACAGCTCGGGGGACGCCGTCGCCGTCTGGTACTCGGACGTCTACCGGAGCGTGTACTACGAGCTCGCGGCCACGATCTCCATGGACAAGCCGACTGCGGGCTGGAGGGCGAACGCGTTCGTCGTGTTCGACTACTTCGGCCCGACCGACTTCAAGTTCGCCGGCGTGGACCAGTCGATCAACAAGATGGTCATCGGCCACCGTGACGCGAGCGGCTGGAGGTACGACGCGCAGGGCGTCGTGCCGGGCTCCGTGGTGGCCGGCAGGTCCTACGCGCTCGCCGTCGTCGTGAACGGGCTCGTCGTGACGGTCACCATCGACGGCCGGAACGCCTTCAGCCACACGTTCGCCCCGCGGATCCTCGGCGGGGACCAGGTCGCGCTCAACCGCGGGCTCGTGGGCTTCGGCTCGCAGCAGGCGCGCGGCCGGTTCGACAACGTCGCCCTCACCGTGATCTCCCCGGCCATCACGCTCGATGCGGCCGTGGAGTTCGAGGACGGCGCGGACTTCGAGGACGGCGAGGCCCCCGGTCTCGCACCCGAGACCGGGACCTGGACAGCGACCCGGGCCAACGGGTCCGTGCGCTATGAGGGCACGACGGCGGCCTCCGGGCTCGCGCTGTCGCTGTTCTCCTTCGGGCAGGAGGCCCTCGACCCGCTCGCGTACCTCGACCTCGAGGTCGTGCTGCGGGCGACGGGCTTCTCGGGGGTCGTGATCGACTGGTACGGCCCGTCCGACTACAAGTTCGTGGCCCTCGACCTGACTGGGCAGCGCGTTGTCGTGGGCCACGTTTCACCCCGCGGAGTCGTCGTCGACCGCTCCTTCGCCCGGCCGCTCGTGGCAGGGGCGGACTACCGGCTCGCGCTGACCATCAAGGCCACGGTCGTGACCGTTGCCCTGGACGGGCAGGTGCTCGGCTCGGTGCAGTTCAATTCGCCGCTGGCCGACGGCGGGACCGGCCTGTTCGGCTGGGGCACGCCTGGGACGGTCGCCATCTCCGTGGAATCGGTCCGCTACCGCACGGACGACGCCCAGTTCGCCGGCACGGGCGACGGCGGGGCGGGCACTCCGGATGCCGGCACCTCGGATGCCGGGGGCACGGCGCAGACGGCCAGCGCGTCATCCTCCGCTCCAGCCACGTCTTCATCGACGACGTCCGAGGAGCCGAAGGTGACCGGCCGGGAGCGTGCCTAGAGCGCGCCACAGTGATGTCCGTGGAGCCCCGACTCGCGCCGCTGGGGGTCCACGGAGGGGGAAGGGGGAGGCACCCCGAGGGGAAACGGGGCAGCCTCCCCCTGCAGCGGGATGGACCAGGACCCAGTTCACTGGACTTCGTCAAAGGTGACCGGCCGGACACATCGACGAGCGCTCTGGTCGAGAGGCCCTTAGGTGACTTCGCTCGACGAGCATGTGAGTCCGTCAGGACTCTGTCTCAGGCATACGCTCTCTGGGGACAACTATGGCTAGCGCGCCCACGATGGCGCCGACGACGGAAACAGCAGTGGAGATCGAGTAAGAGTCAGCCGTGAATTGGCGAAGACCAACTGCGAAGGGCCACCAGATGGCCAACCATTGGAATACATCTAGTATCCCGCCCCAACGCCGGCCCCGCGCCAGACCGACCAGCGCTATGACTGAGAGTCCTGCTATACCCAGGCCTCCGCCATACCGATGACGAACCCCCGCGTCATCGTTGTCCGGCTTGACTGGATAGGCGGCGATCACCTTCTGGGACCACATATGCATCCAGACAATCAAGCCGAGACCAGCGATGATCATCAGCACATTGACGGCTCGAGCAAGGAAGAGGACGACACCAACGAGCGGCGTGGCTATGAGCTGGCCCCTCACGTATGTCCCAGTCATGGCGTTTCTCCTAGGCCTGAATCCAGATGAGGGATCCCCACAGGACAACCGTTCAGTCTGATTCGTGCTCCTGTCAGGGGTCGCGAGAATTGTCGGAGCCTTGTGCGAAGGTATGTCCATGGCAGGGGAACACGGATTCGAGGAGGGGGCGGCCGGCGGCGCGCACCTCCCCGGGTCGCCTGTGCCGGACTGGGACCAGGATCTGGAGGTGGTCGAGCCCGTGGACTGGGATGACCTGAGCCCCGAGGAGCTCGGGGTCGTGGACCCGATGAGTCCGGAGGATTTCGCCGCGATCTGCTCCGGGAAGGTGCGGTGGGTCGAGGCCCCGCGGTTCGACCCGGACCTGTTCGATCCCCTTCCCGGCACCGCGGGCACGACGACGGACGGCGGCTGCCGCTGCGGCTGCACCTGCGGGCAGGCACGCGAGACACCTGAACCGGCTGCCGCTCCCGGGATGGACCCATCCGGCGAGCTGCCCTCCCCGGAGGCGGCGATGGCGCAGATCCGGCTCGAGCGCGCCGCGGAGGTCCTGGACGCGCTCGAGGCGAACGAGGCCGACCAGGCCCGCCTCGACGCCGACAGGGTCCTCCTCCTCGCCGCGCTCGCCCGCGCCGAGGGCTCCTCCAGCGAGGTCCCCGTGGAACGGCTCGACGCCCCCGCCGTGGCCGCCGCCGAGGCCGCCGCGGTCCTCAAGCTCGCCCAGCGCACCACCCGCGCCATGGTCGAGGAGGCCCTCGCCCTCACCCACCCGAGCATGGCCCCCGTCCTGGCCGCCATGCGCGCCGGCAGAATGACCCGGCGCCGGGCCGCGGTCATCCTCGACGCCGCCATCCCCATCCCCAGGTCGAAGCTGGCCGAGTTCGCGGCCGCGGCCGCGGGAATCGCCGTCCCCGAGGACGCCGACCTGGTCCCCACCCCCGGCGCCCTCGGGAGGAGGCTGCGCCGCCTCGCCGAGGGCTACGCCGACACGCCCCTCGCCCAGCGCAAGGCCAAGGCCATGGCCGACCGGCGCGTGGACATCACCCCGTGCGGGGACGGCATGGCCCACCTCACCGCCCTGATCCCGCTCGAGACCGGGGCCCTGATCGACACCCGCCTGACGGCGATCGCCCGCTCCCTCCAGGCCCCCGACGAGGCCCGCACCGTCAACCAGCTGCGCGCCGACGCCCTCACCGACCTCCTCCTCACCACCGGGACCGGCTCGGCCAGCGGCCCGGCCGGGGGCGTGCGGACCGAGCTCGTCGTCACCGTCCCTGCAGCCACCCTGGCCGGCACCTCAGAGACGCCCGGGGAGATCCTCGGCTACGGGCCCATCGACCCCGAGGCCGCCCGCCGGCTGGCGGCGCAGACTGAGCTCTGGACCCGGCTCGTCGTCCACCCCCTCACCGGGGCCCCGCTGGCCATCGAGCGCACCCGCTACGCCCCCACCGCCGCGATGCGGCGCTTCCTCACCCTCCGGGACGCGACCTGCACCTTCCCCGCCTGCGACAAGCCCGGCCCCGCCTGCGAGGCCGACCACACCCACGCATGGTCCCAAGGCGGGGAGACAGACGTCGGGAACCTCGCCCTCCTCTGCCGCGAACACCACCGCCAGAAGACCCTCGGCTACTGGAAAGTCCGCCACATCGGCGCCACCCAGCAAACGGCCGAGCAGGAGGCCGACCAGAAGAGCCCACCACCGCCACCCGGAACCCTCGAATGGACCGGACCCTCAGGCCGGAAGCACAGGACCTACCCCCACAGCGACCCATCCCCACCCTTCTGACCATGGGGGAACAGGCCTGCCAGGATTCTCGGACTCCTGACGCGAAGGAGCCCCTCACCGATTCAGCGGTGAGGGGCCCTTCCAGAGTGGACCTGCGCTGCGGGCCTTCCTAGCGCTCGAGGCGGAAGCCGAGCTTGACGGTCACCTGCCAGTCGGCCACCTTGCCCTCCTCGAGGTGCCCGCGGATCGACTGCACTTCAAACCAGTCGAGGTGGCGAACAGTTTGGGCGGCCGCCGCGACGGCGTTCCGGATGGCGTCGTCGACGCCATCCGGGCTGGTTCCGACAATCTCCGAGACGCTGTAGGTGTGCCCTGCCATGGTTCCTCCTGTGCATCGTGCGGGGGGCCGCCGGGGCGGCCGTCGCCCGGCCGGAGGCCGGACCGTGCTGGCAGACTATCCCCGTGGTGAGTGCTTGGCCAGAGCCCGGACGGCGTGCCGCGCTGCCTCCTGAGGAAGCCGTCGTGGCGCGTCTTCGCGGGGCCGGATGCGTCTTCGCCGAGGACGAGGCGCGGCTCGTCCTCGAGGCCGCGCGCACCTCGGCCGAGCTCGAGGAGCTCGTGCGCCGGCGGTCTTCGGGCGAGCCGCTCGAGCACGTCCTCGGCTGGGCCGACTTTGCCGGCCTACGGATAGCCGTGGGCGCCGGGGTGTTCGTGCCGCGGCAGCGCAGCCGCCTGCTCGTGCGCCTCGCCGCGGGTTTGGCCCTCGCGCGCGACGGCAGGCGCGCGCACGGCGGGCACCGGGACGACGGCGGTCGCACGGCTGCCGCCGCCAGCGCACCGGTTGTCGACGCGCCCGTCGTCGTCGACCTGTTCTGCGGCTCGGGCGCGATCGGGGCCGCGGTCGCGGCGGCGCTCTCGGCCGAGGGCCGCGGATGCGAGCTGCACGCGGCGGACATCGACCCCGTCTCGGCGGAGTACGCGCGGCGCAACGTGGCGCCGTGGTCTGGGCGCGTGCACGTCGGGGACGTGTTCGCCGCGCTCCCGGACTCTCTGCGCGGCCGCATCGACGTCCTCGTGGCGAACGCGCCCTACGTCCCCACGGGGGCCGTGGCGACGATGCCGCCCGAGGCCCGCGACCACGAGCCGCTAGCGGCCCTCGACGGCGGCGCCGACGGGCTGGCCCTGCACCGCCGCGTCGTAGCGGAGGCGGGGGAGTGGCTTGCCCCGGGCGGCAGCGTCGTGCTCGAGGCGAGTGCCGCCCAGGCGCGGATCACGGCGGGGCTGTTCGCCGGCGTCGGACTTGAGGCGCGAGTAGAGGAGGACGAGGAGCTCGATGCCGCCGCCGCGGTGGGAACGCTGAGCGCGGCCCAGACCCGTCAGTGAGGACCACGATGTCCACTATGAGATCTGGCTCACACGGCGCTAGAATCATCGGGCGGTTGAGCAGCGGCCGGAGTCCATGAAGGAGATCCGTTGCACCCCAAGCTCAGCCTCACCGTCCAGCTTGACCTCGACCGCGCCGCCGCGGTTGTCGTCGTCGAGGGCACCGTCACCCCTGAGAATGTCGCTGCGCTGCGGGCCGTCGTGGATCGCGTCCGAGCCTTCGACCCCGTGCCTCGGGTCACCATCGACGCCTCTGCCGCCAAGGTTCCCGAGCGGGCCGTGCTCGCAGACGTGCTGCAGGGCCTGCCCCGGCTGGGCATCGAGTGGCCCGTCGAGCCGACGCCGCCCGTGGGCCTCCCGCAGGCGGCCGCGTAGTTCAGGCAGTCGCCGCCTAGCTCGAAGGACGGCCGCCAAGGATTTTACGGCGATGCGTGCTGGAGGTGGGCGCGCACGCTCAGGAGGGACAGGCCCGCAAGGGCGGAGGCGTCGTGCGCGCTCAGGAGCCCGTGGCCGAGGGCCTCGATCACCCGCCGGCGCCGCTCGTCCTCGAGACACCGGCGCTCGAAGACGAGATCCTCGAGGCGGCTGCGGGCGGCGTCCACCGCCGTGAGGTGCTCGTCCGCGGACCTCGACGCCGGCCACTCGTCCGTGAGCGTCGCGGTGCGCCGGATGCGGGCGAGCCTGCCCGGCTTCATGCCCGCGGCGTGGGCCATGGCCTCGGGCGGGACGCCCTCGCCCAGGGCGTGGGCGACGGAGGCGAAGAGGACGGCCCGCGCCTGCCGCTCAGCCGCGAGCGAGATCCGCAGCCGGTCGCGGCACTCCGCGAGGGCGGCCGCCGCGGGCGAGGCGTCCCGCGCCGCTGGCGGCGCCGTCGTGAGTGCAGGTGTCGGCCCGGCCGTCGCCTCAGTTGTCACGTGAACCGCAGGAGGACCTTGCCCGACCGGGACGAGTCCTTCGCGGTTTCGAACGCCTCGAGGGTGTCCCCGAGGTCGAACTCGTGCGTGACGGCGGCCCGGACGTCGAGGGACCCGTCGGCGAGGGCCGCGATGACCTCGTCGATCTCGTCGTTGAAGCGGAAGGAGCCGATGAGCTCGAGCTCGCGCGTGATCGCGAGGGCGATCGGCACGGGCTGGTCCCCGGTCGGGATGAGCCCGACCATGGCGAGGCGCCCGCCGCGGGCGGTGCCGCGGATCGCGGAGGCGAGGCCGCGAGGGCTCCCGGAGGACTCGAAGGTGACGTCCGCCGCGACGGAGGCGACGGCGTCGGCCGCCCCAGCGTCTCCGGCCCTGAGGGTGCGCGTCGCGCCGAGCTCGCGGGCAATCTGGAGGGGCTTCTCGTGGACGTCGACGGCGACGATCTCCGACGCGCCCGCGCGCTTGAGCACGGCTACGATGAGGGCGCCGATGGGACCGCTGCCGATCACGAGGGCCCGCTTGCCGCGTACGTCCCCGGCGCGGGCGACGGCGTGCCAGGCCACGCTCGCGGGCTCGATGAGCGCGGCGTCGCGCAGGGACAGGCCCTCCGGAAGCGGACGGAGCATGCGGGCCGGCAGCACGGCGTGGCTTGAGAATGCGCCGTCGGTGTGCGGGAACTGCGCCGCGCTGCCGAGGTACGTGCAGCCGGGGGAGAGGTTCGGCCGGTCGGATGGGTAGGCGGCGGGGTCGCCGCCCGGGGTCGCCGGGTGGACGGCGACCCGCATGCCCACAGCCGGCCCGGCGCCGTCGGCCGCCGCCTCGACGACCGTGCCCACAATCTCGTGGCCGAGCACGAGCGGGGCCCGCAGCACGGACTCGCCCGCCGCGCCGTGCAGCCAGTAGTGCAGGTCGGAGCCGCAGATCCCGCCGTAGGCGATACGGACGACCGCCTCGTCGGTCCGGCGGGCACGCAGCGGGACGGCCTCGAGGCGGAGGTCGCCGGCGGCATGGGCGACGACGGCCAGGGACTCATGGGGAATGGTCACGGTCATAGGTTCTCTTTCGGGGGATCGTGCGGCGGCCGTCAGACGACGACGGTCATGCCGCCGTCGATGAAGATGGTCTGGCCGTTGACGTAGTCGGCGCCGTCGGAGGCGAGCCACACGCACGGGCCGACGAGGTCCTGCGTGGTGCCCCAGCGGGCGGCGGGCGTGCGGCCGAGGATCCAGGCGTTGAAGTCGGGATCGTCCACGAGGTTCTGGGTCATCTCGGTGTGGATGTAGCCGGGCGCGATGCCGTTGACCTGGAGGCCGCTCGCGGCCCACTCGGCCGTCATGGCGCGGGTCAGGTTGCGCAGCCCGCCCTTGGCCGCGACGTACGGGGCGATGGTGGGGCGTGCGAGGTCGGTCTGGACCGAGCAGATGTTGATGATCTTGCCCTGGCCCCGGGGGATCATACGGCGCGCGGCCTCGCGGCCGACGAGGAACGCGCTCGTGAGGTCGGCGGCGATGACGCGGTCCCAGTCCGCCGGGTCGAGCTCGAGCATCGGGACGCGGTGCTGGATGCCCGCGTTGTTGACGAGGATCCGCAGGGGCCCGACGTGCTCCTCGACCCAGGCGACGCCGTCGGCCGCGCTGGCAGCGTCGGTGACGTCGAACGCCACGGCGTGGACGCGGTCGTCGCCGAAGCGGTCGGCGAACTCGGTGTGCGCGGCCTTCAGCCGCTCCTCGCTGAGGCCGTTGAGCACGATCGTCGCGC
The DNA here is from genome assembly GCF_056780155.1 of Sinomonas sp. T428B. Taxonomy (NCBI): domain Bacteria; kingdom Bacillati; phylum Actinomycetota; class Actinomycetes; order Micrococcales; family Micrococcaceae; genus Sinomonas; species Sinomonas sp. T428B. Next base: position 419,230 of record NZ_JBRAZR010000001.1, read on the forward strand.
CGGCCTCGGCCAGCCCGGCGGCGATGGCCTTGCCGATGCCGCGGCTGGAGCCCGTGACGAGGGCGACGCGGCCGGTCAGGTCGAAGAGGGTGCTCATCGGGCGCTCCCGGAGGCATCGAGGGCGGCCGGGAGGGCGGGGGCCAGGAGCGGGTGCGCGGCGATCCGATCGATTATCGCCTCGGGGGTGTCGCGAAGGTCGACGACGAGGTGCGGCTCGTCGTCCTGCACCGGCTCGAGCGCGGCGAGCTGCGAGGCGAGGAGGCCCGCGGGCATGTACTCGTGGCTGCGAGCGGCGAGCCGGGAGGCGATCGTGGTCGCTTCCCCGGCCAGATGGACGAACACGAGGCCGGGCACGGCGTCGCGCAGGCGGTCGCGGTAGGCGCGTTTGAGCGCCGAGCACGCGACGATCGTCGGCGTCCCCGCCGCGAGGGCCTCGCGAATGGCCTGGCCGATCGCGGTGAGCCACGGCCGCCTGTCGTCGTCGCCCAGCGCCTGGCCCGCCCGCATCTTGTCCTTGTTGGCCTGCGGGTGGAGGTCGTCGCCGTCGACGAACGGCACCCCGAGCCGATCGCCCAGGAGGGCGCCCACGGTGCTCTTGCCGCAGCCGGACACCCCCATGACGATGAGCGGCGGTCCTGCATAGTGCATGCCCGAGTCCTTTCGGCGGAGGAAGTGTCTGCCGTGAATCGTAGGCGGGGCCGGAGGGCAGTGGATAAGACGCATCGTGCGTGGACCAATAGCGGTTCCTTATGGGGATCGGAGGCGCGCGAGCCATAAGCGCGCCTTATCCGTCCACGCACTTTCGGTCTTATCCACGGCGCCTCCGGCGTCCCTAGGCTCGAAGGAAGCCGCGGTCGAAGCGCGCCCTCAGAGGCGTTCCCCCGCCCGCCCTGGACAGTCACGGAAGAGACCATGCCGAACATTTCCCCCGCGTCCCGCGTCACCCGGATCAAGTCGTCGCCCAGCGTGGCCGCTGCGGCGCGCGTCCGCGAGCTCAAGGCCGAGGGCCGCCGCATCCTCGACCTCACGGTCGGCGAGCCGGACTTCGACACCCCCGGCCACATCAAGGACGCGGCGATCGCCGCGATCGCCCGCGGGGAGACGAAGTACACGTCCGTGACGGGGACACCCGAGCTCGCCGAGGCCATCCTCGGCCGGCTCGAGCGCCACACCGGGATCCGCTACGCCGGCGACGAGTTCACGATCGGCGGCGGGGCCAAGCAGGTCATCTTCCTGGCCTTCATGGCCACCCTCGACGCCGGTGACGAGGTCATCATCCCGGCCCCCTACTGGGTCTCGTACCCCGACATGGTCCTCGCCAACGAGGGCGAGCCCGTCATCGTCCCGTGCGGCGAGGAGACCGGGTTCAAGCTCACGCCCGAGGCCCTGCGCGCGGCCATCACGGAGCGCACCACGTGGCTCGTGCTCAACGCGCCATCGAACCCGACCGGCGCCGTGTACTCGCGCACCGAGCTGCGCGCCCTGGCCCACGTCCTCGCCGACTACCCGGCCGTGCACGTCCTGACGGACGAGATCTACGACGAGATCTACTTCGGCGAGGGCCGGATCGCGAGCCTCGTGGAGGTCGCCCCGGAGCTCAAGGACCGCATCTTCCTCGTCAACGGCGTCTCCAAGGCCTACGCCATGACCGGCTGGCGCCTCGGCTACGGCGCGGGCCCGGCCGGCCTCGTCGCGGCCATCAACAAGCTCCAGTCCCAGATGTCCTCGTGCCCCTCGTCCGTGAGCCAGGCCGCGGCGGCCGCCGCGCTGTCCGGGGACCAGGGGTTTATCGCCTCGAGCGTCGAGGTGTACCGCGGCCGCCGGGACGCCGCCGTCGAGGGCCTCAACGCCATCCCGGGCCTCTCGTGCATCCCGGCCGAGGGCGCGTTCTACGCGTACGTGAACTGCTCCGGGGCCCTCGGGAAGACGACCCCGGAGGGGACGGTCATCGCCGACGACCGGGACTTCACCCTCTACCTCCTCGAGGCCGCCTCCGTCGCGGTGATCCAGGGCTCGGCCTACGGCCTCTCACCCTACTTCCGGATCTCCTTCGCGACGAGCCGGGACGTCATCGACGAGGCCGTCGCCGCGATCGACAAGGCCGTCCGCGCCCTCTCCTGATCCCCTCCCGAACAACCGAAGGACAGCTCCCATGATCCACGTCAAGACGCGCATCGACCGGCCGGACCCGCTGCTCGTGAAGAAGCTCGCCCAGTTCTCCTCGGCGACCATCCACGAGGCCCAGGGCCGCAAGGGCGCCCTGAGCTCGAAGGTCAAGCCCATCGACCGGTCCATGTCCTTCTGCGGCCCGGCCGTGACCGTGCGCTGCGCCCCGCAGGACAACCTCATGCTGCAGGTGGCCATCAGCTACGCGGAGGAGGGCGACGTCGTCCTCGTCGCCACGGGCGAGTACGAGGAGGCCGGGATCTTCGGCGACGTCCTCGGCAACGCCATGAAGGCCAAGGGCCTCGCAGCGCTCGTGACGGACTCCGGCGTCCGCGACACGGATGACCTCATCGAGCTCGGGCTCCCGGTCTTCTCGGCGAACGTCTGCATCAAGGGCACGGTCAAGGAGACCCTCGGCCCCATCAACCACCCGGTCGTGTTCGGCGACGAGATCATCTACCCGGGGGACATCCTCCGCGGGGACGCCGACGGCGTCGTCGTCGTGCGCCGCGAGGAGGCCGAGGAGGTCATCGCCCTCTCCCAGGCCCGCGACAACCACGAGCGCGAGCTCATCGAGAAGTACCGCGCGGGCGGCACGACGATCGAGCTGTGCAACCTCACCGACGTGCTCAAGCGGAAGGGCCTGCTCGTCGAGGAGTAGGTCCGGACCCCAGAATGGCCCCGGTGCGGAGACTCACCGGGGCCATTCGGGCGTGGGGTGTTCAGCCGAAGGCCGGGCTGCCCATGGCGAAGGCCGCGGACGCGGGGGACACAGTCTGGGAGCCCCGCGCCGGGGACAGATGCGCCGGGTCGACGAGGTGCCACAGCGTGCTCTCGCCGCCGCTCGTGGACATGATGCTGCCCTCGAAGATGAAGAGCGGTTCAGTCGACTGGCCCGCGGGCTGCCAGAAGCCGTTCGACGGGCAGTGGTATCCGGTCAGGGCGGTCGGCACGGAACCCAGGGCACCCGTGCTGCGCAGCGGGTTGTTCCTCTTCTTCATGATGATTTCCCCTTCGATAATCGGCGTCGAGGGAATGTCCCCGGCTTTGCCTCAATCGTAGGTTTATTCCGCGGGCATGAATAAGATCGAAACGCGGTGAGGGGATAAGGGAAGGCTATGATGCCGATTCCGCCGCTGCCGATTCCGCCGCTGCGGGCTGCGACATGTATTTCCGGCTCAGCATTTGCTGCAGCATTTCCTTCAGGATGATCAGGACGGCCGAGGCGGCCTCCGAGAGCGGCTCGTGGTCCGGCGTGCACAGCGCCGTGCGGCACTGCATGACCGGGTCCACGATGCGCAGGACCCGGAAGTCCTCCTCGTGGAAGAGCGCGTCCGCGGCCGAGCGGGGCATGATCGTCGCCCCCATGTCCGCCCTCAGGAGGCGCGTCAGGGACGGGACCGATTCGACCTCCGCCGCGAGCCGGAGCTCGAGGGACTGGCCCACCATCGACCGCTCGACGAGCTGGCGGAGCGTGTGGTTCCTCTCGGGCAGGAAGAGCCGGTGCCGCGCCGCCTCGGCGAGGGTGATCTCGGTGGCGTCCGGATCTGCGTCCGCCCCGGGGCCCACGACGAGGTGGAGGTCCTCGACGATCATCGTCGTGAACTGGACGCCCCGGATCTTGCCGGGCTCGTAGATGAGCGCCATGTCGAGCCGGCCGTTCTTGATGGCCTCGCTCAGGACACCGCCGTAGATCTCCGTCAGGTGCAGCATGATGTCGGGGTACCGCTCGTTGACCGCGGCGACGATCTGCGGCGTGAGGCTCGAGGCCATGCTGTACGGCGCGATGGCGATCGACACCCGGCCGGACGGCGCGGCGCCCGAGGCCGCGACGTCGCTGCGGGCCTGCTCGACCTGGCGGAGGATGGCCTGGGCGTGCCGGTAGAGCGTGTTGCCCGCTGCGGTCGGGGTGACGCCCTGCTTGCTGCGGATGAGCAGGCGCTGCTTGAGCTCGCTCTCGAGCCCCGAGAGCTGCTGGCTGAGGGCCGGCTGGGCCACGTGGAGGGCGCTCGCGGCCTTCGTGATGCTCCCCGCATCGACGATCGCCACGAAATAGGCGAGCTTCCTCGTGTCCATCGCTACCAACTTCCCTGGTCCCCGTCGACGTGCGGGGCGATCCATCCATCATAGGGTGGCGTGGGTCATACGCTTCCCCTATGCCCCAATAGTCAACATGTCTTTGTCGGGGCCCCGACGCCGGTGGAAAAATCGAAGCAGGCCAGCTCCCGGCGTACCGCTGAGAAAAGCGGAGAAACCAAGGAAATCAGGATTCCCCGGAATCCGGAGTTTGTTTCTGCCTGCGCCGCGTTCCCGATTTTCCCGATTCATTGGAAGAGGCACCCATGAACCACGTCATCGATCTCGTCGCAGATCTCGGCGAAGGCTTCGGCGCCTACACCCTCGGGGACGACGCCGCCCTCCTCGACATCGTCTCGAGCGCAAACATCGCGTGCGGGTTCCACGCCGGCGATCCGGCCATCATGGACGCGACCGTGGCCCGCTGCGCTGAGAGCGGCGTGGCCGTCGGCGCCCACCCGAGCTTCCCCGACCTGCGCGGCTTCGGCCGCCGTGCCATGGACCTGGCCGCCGAGGAGGTGCGCACCGACGTCCTGTACCAGCTCGGCGCCCTGACGGGCTTCGCGGCCTACCACGGGACCCGCGTCGCTCACGTCGCTCCGCACGGCCGGCTCGGCAACCTCGTCGCCACGCGCGCCGACTACGCCGAGGCCGTGGCAGACGCCGCCGTCCGCGTGGAACCCGAGCTCATCGTCCTGGCGCAGGACGGCGAGCTCGCCCGCGCCGCTGCCGGGCGCGGCCTCCGCGTCGGCATCGTCGGGATCGCGGACCGCGCCTACCAGGAGGACGGCACACTCGTCCCGCGCAGCCAGCCCGGCGCCGTCGTCCACGACCCGCACGCGATCGTCGAGCGGACCGTCCGCATGGTCGCCGAGGGCGTCATCGAGACCGTTGCCGGGACGCTCCTGCCCATCCAGGCGGACACCGTCCTCCTGCATGGGGACACGCCGTCCGCCGTCCGCCTCGCGCGGCTCATCCGCGCCGAGCTCGAGCAGGCCGGCGTGCGCATCGCGCCCCTGGCCGAGGTGCTCGCGGCCCGCGAGGAAGCAGCCCAGCATGCGTAGCGCCCCCGTGGACGTCTTCGCCTCCGGGGACGCGGCCGTCCGCGCCGTGGCCTCCTCGGACGACGTCGAGCTCAACTGGCGGCTCGTCCACCGCCTCGGCGAGTGGCTCGACGCCGCGGGGATCGTGGGGCTCCGGGGCACGGTGCCGACCTACGACTCCGTCCTCATCGAGTTCGACCCCGTCGTCACGACGGCCGGCCAGATCGGCTCCTTCGTCCAGGTCGGCCTGCAGATGCTCGAGGTCTCCGGCTCGGGCCGGCGCCAGCCCCGCGAGTTCGAGGTGCCCGTCGTCTACGGCGGCGAGTACGGCCCGGACCTCGAGCGGGTCGCCGAGCACGAGGGGCTCGCGGCGGACGACGTCGTCGCGCTGCATTCGGCCACGACCTACACGGTCCGCTGCCTCGGCGCGCCAGCCGGCTCGCCCATGATGGACGGCCCCGACTTCCCGCTCCCCGTGCCCCGGCTCAAGGACCCGCGCCTGAGCGTCCCCGCCGGCGCCGTAGCCGTCGCCGGCCGGCAGGCCGTCATCGCCCCCGCCACCGCGCCCGGCGGCTGGTGCGTCATCGGGCAGACCCCGCTGCAGGTCCTGAACATCGCGCGGGAGCCGCTCGTTCCGTACGCGCCCGGCGACACGCTGCGCTTCCGCCCCATCCCCGCCGAGGACTTCGCCCTCTACGCGGGCCGGGAACTGGAGGCGGCGCCATCGAGGCCGAGCCCCGAGGAGACGCCATGAAGGGCACCCTCACCGTCCAGCAGGCCGGCAACTCCGTCGTCACCGACCTCGGCCGCTTCCGCGGGCCGCACTTCGGGCTCCCCGTCAACGGGGCCCTCGACCAGCAGTCCGCCCGGATCGCCAACGTCCTGGCCGGGAACCCGGACGGCGCCCCGCTCATCGAACTGACCGCGCTCGGCTTCCGCGTGGCGACCGACGCCGACACCCTCGTCGCCGTCACCGGCGCCCCTGCGTCGGTCACGGTCAACGGGCGCCCCCGGCCCCAGTGGGAACCCGTCTCCGTCCGCGCCGGGGAGATCCTCTCGGTGCGCGGCATCAGCCAGGGCCTGCGGACCTACATCGCCGTCCACGGCTCCGTCGACGCGCCGACGCTCCTGGGCAGCTGCGCGCCGGACACCGTCATCGGCTTCGGCCTCAGGCTCCAGGACGGGACCCGGCTCGGCCTGCGGACCACGTGCCCGCCGATCCGGCACCCGTACTTCGACCTCCCGCTGTTCCGCCTCGGCGTCCAGCGGCCCGACTTCGGCCCGGACCTCGTGGTCGAGGCCACGGAAGGACCCGACGTCGAGGAGTTCGGCGACACCGCCGAGCTCATCTACGGCTCGTCCTACACCGTGAGCGGGCGCAGCAACCACATCGGACTCCGGCTCGGCGGCACGCTGCCGCGCCGGACGACGGAGCGGGAGCTGCTCTCGCGCGGGGTGCCCGTCGGCGCCGTCGAGGTGCCCTCCCAGGAGGAGCTCCTCGTGCTGCACCGCGGGCGGGGGGTGACCGCAGGGTACCCCGTCCTCGCGGTGGTCACGACGGCCTCCCTCGACACCCTGGCCCAGGCCAGGCCAGGGGACCGCGTCACCTTCAGGAAGACAACTGTCGAGGCCGCGACGGCGTCCTACCAGGACTCGCTGCGGCGCATCGACCAGCTCAGAGAGACGGTCACCTCCGTCTTCGGACTCCTCGGCGTCGGAGGCCCCGCCCACTGGCAGGACCTCGAGCCGGCCATCGGTCTCTGACCACCATCCCCCGCTAGGAGCACGCTGTACGCTCCACGTATCAAGGACAAGCGCATGACATCCACTACCGCGGCCCAGCCGCATGAGCGCCTCACCGGCCGGCAGACCAGGAAGGTCGTCGTCGCGGGCTGCGTCGGCATCTTCGTCGAGCTCTACGACAACGGCATCTTCGCCTTCATGGCGAGCACCCTCGCCCTCGTCTTCCTGGCCCCCGGGAATCCGGACAGCGCGCTCCTGCTCGTCTTCGCCGGCTATGCCGTCTCGTTCTTCATCCGGCCGCTGGGCGCCGTCGTCTGCGGCTACCTCGGCGACCGGATCGGGCGGCAGAAGATGCTCGTCTTCGTCATCATGCTCATCAGCGTGGCGACGGCCGGCATCGGCCTCCTGCCCCCGTATGCGGCCATCGGCATCGCCGCCCCCATCCTGCTGGTCCTGCTGCGGCTCGCGCAGGGCTTCTCGGTCGGCGGCGAGGCCGCCGGCGCCATGACCTTCCTCGCCGAGCATGCCCCCGAGGGCAAGCGCGGCCTCATCACCTCCTACGCCCAGATCGCCTCCTTTGCAGCCCTGCTCACGGGCACCCTCGTCGCCTACTCGATGTCCCCGTGGCTCACGCAGGCGGCGATCGACGGCGGCGGCTTCGGCTCCTTCGCGTGGCGCATCCCGTTCCTCGTCGCCATCCCGATGGGCGTCATCGGCTGGTACATCCGCCGGAAGATCAGCGACACCCCGAACTTCGAGAAGCTCAAGGAGGAGGGCGGGCTCGCCAAGAACCCGCTCAAGGAGGCCTTCAAGTCCCCCGTGCACCGCCGCGCGATGGCTCTGGCCTTCTTCATCCCGCTCATGAACGGCTCCGGCTACTACGTCCTGTTCTCGTACATGCCGACGTTCCTCAAGAGCAAGGCCCTGGGCTTCGACATCGGCGAGGCGCTCCTCGTCACGGCCTGCAGCCTCGTCGTCATCTGCATCGCGATCCCCTTCATGGGGGCCCTCTCCGACCGCCTCGGCCGGAAGAAGGTCATCGCGGGCGCCGCCCTGGCCATGGCCCTCGTCGGAATCCCCGCCTACGCCCTCATCGCGACCGGCGAGATGGCCCTGGCCATCCTCGGCGCGTGCCTCATGGCCGTCGTCTTCGCCGGGCACACCGCCGTCATCCACATCCTCATCGTCGAGCTGTTCCCGACCCGGGTGCGCTACTCGGCCTACGGCTTCGGCTACAACATCTCGTCGGCGGTCTTCGGCGGCACCGCGCCGCTGCTCATGACCTGGCTCATCTCCACGACCGGCAACATCTACATGCCCGCCTTCTACGCCGTCCTCACCGCGCTCGTCACCTTCGCCGCGGTGATGAAGGTCAAGGACCGGGCGCACGAGCCGCTCCGCGACGCCTGAGCCGTCAGTGACCATCGCCGTCCGGTGACCATCGCCGGGCCCGCGCCGCGGGCGCGGGCCCGGCCCCCCACTCCTCGAGGAAGACTTCCATGCCCTACTCCGATTACCAGACCGCCGTCGTCACGGGTGCCTCCACCGGCATGGGCGCCGCCATCGCCGAGCGGCTCGCCAAGCGCGGCCTGACCGTCCACGCCCTCGCCCGCAGCGAGGAGCGCCTCGCCGAGCTCGCGACGAAGACCGGGGCCGTGCCGCACGTCGTCGACCTCACCAGCACGGCCGAGCTCGCGGCCGCCGTCGGCGACCTCGAGGTCGACGTCCTCGTCAACTGCGCCGGCGTGTCCCGCCCGGGCAACATCCTCAGCTCCTCGGAGGGCGACATCGACGAGCTCATCGACGTCAACCTGCGCGGCCTCCTGCAGCTCACGCGCCTCGTCCTGCCCGGGATGGCGGAGCGCGACCGCGGTCATATCGTCAACATCAGCTCGATCGCGGGCCTCTACAACTTCTACGGGCACACCGTGTACCACGCGACCAAGGCCGCCGTGCACCAGATCTCGCGCCAGCTCCGGAACGACACCGTCGGCAAGCGCATCCGCGTGACCGAGATCTGCCCGGGACGGGTCGAGACCGAGATCTTCGGCCGGAACATGGGCGGCAGCCCCGAGGCCATGGAGGAGGCCTGGAAGACGTACTACGAGGGCTACGAGTCGCTCACGACCGAGGACATCACCGACACGGTCGACTACGCGATCCAGACCCCGCGCCACGTCAACCTCGGCCTGATCGAGATCATGCCGACGTTCCAGGTGCCCGGGGGCCTGACCTTCGACCGCCGCGAGGACTGAGCCTCTCGCGAGGCACACATGCCTGCCAGCAGGCCGTGTCGTTGACGCAGCACCGGGAAACACTGACCGCATGGACGATGCGCAGGCGGTCAGCACACAGAGCTCAACGGTGGAGGAATGGACCCGGGCCCTCGCCGAGTCGACCGGGTCGCCGGGCGGGGGCGCCGGGACGGGCGTGATGCTCGCCGTCGCCGCCTCCCTGGCGTCCATGGTGGCGGGCTACACCGAGGCGAAGGAGCACAGGGAGGAGGCCGACGCCGTCCGCGCGCGGGCGCAGTCCCTCCGGCAGGCCGCCCTCGGACTGGCCGACGACGACGCCGCGGCGTCCGAGGCCTTCGGTGCCGCGTTCCGGCTGGCCCCGGGCCCCGAGCGGGACGACGCCGTGCACCGCGCCTCGGTGGAGGCCGCCCGCTCGTCCGCCGCGCTGGGGGAGCGGGCCATGGACGCCATCGGCGATCTCGCGTGGCTCGCCTCGAACGGCAACCCGGCACTCATTGCCGATGTCGTCGTCGCGTTCGGGGCCCTGCGGGCCGCGGTCGCCGGCGCACGCACGAACGTCAGCTTCGACCTGGCCTCCCTGCGATCAGCCGGCAAGACCCTCGAGGAGGTCCGGGACCAGCACCCTGACCTGTGGTCGACGGTCCAGAAGCTCGACGCCGCGCTCGAGCGCATCGACAGCCTCACGGCCGAGATCGACCACCGCGCCGCGCCCACCGACGCGGTCTGAGGCGCCGGCCCGTGACGAGACCTAGGCCCGTGGCGAGGTTTGAGCCGGTGGCGAGACCGGGGCTTGTGGCTACGCCTCGAGCCGCGCCGGGTTGTGCGTCGACTTCTCGATGTCGGCAGCGGTGGTCTCGATGAGCTGATGCGCCAGGTCCGCGAGGGCCCGTGCCGCCGCGAGCTCCTCGCCGATCGCCGGGACGTCGGTATCCGCCGGATTCAGCCGTGCCAGGCCGACGCCTTCCCACCCGGCGCGGCCCTCGGCCGACAGCTTCGCCGTCGCCCGCGTCTGTCCCTGGTGTTCGTCGATGACGATGTTCACGGACCAGTTGTTCTCGGCCATGATGGCCGCCTCCTCGCATGAGAACTGGACGTCGAAGATGGACACTGACAGGCTCCCACTGCGAGGGGGGTTCTGCCAGACCCCGGTTCAACAGGATCTCCCTGCCCCTCGCCGGGTGCGCTTTGATGGAACGGTGTCCCGCCCGAGATCCGGGCAGATCCAGACCAGGAGAAGCATGCTCACCGCCCACGCCTATGCCGCCACCTCCGCGACCGAGCCCCTCGTGCCGACCACGATCCAGCGCCGCGAGCTCGGCGCGCACGATGTCCTCATCGAGATCGCGTACGCCGGCATCTGCCACTCCGACATCCACACCGTCCGCGGCGACTGGGGTCCCGCGTCCTACCCGCTCGTGCCCGGGCACGAGATCGCCGGAGTCGTGACCGAGGTCGGCACCGCGGTGACCAAGCACGCCGTCGGCGACCGCGTCGGCGTCGGCTGCATGGTCAACTCCTGCCGCGAGTGCGCGAGCTGCCTCCGCGGCGAGGAGCAGTACTGCCTCAAGGGCATGACCGGCACCTACGGTGCCGTGGACCGCGACGGCACGATCACCCAGGGCGGCTACTCGAGCCACGTCGTCGTGACGGAGGACTTCGTCGTGTCGATCCCCGAGGCGCTCGAGCTCGACATCGCCGCGCCCCTGCTGTGCGCCGGCATCACCACCTACTCCCCGCTGCGCCACTGGGGCGCCGGTCCCGGCAAGCGGGTCGCCGTCGTCGGCCTCGGCGGGCTCGGCCACTTGGCCGTGAAGATCGCCGCCGCGCTCGGCGCCGAGGTCACCGTGCTCTCGCAGTCGCTCAAGAAGCAGGAGGACGGGCTGAGCCTGGGCGCGGAGCACTACTACGCCACGAGCGACCCCTCGACCTTCGAGCAGCTCGCGGGCTCATTCGACCTGATCCTCAACACGGTCAGCGCCCAGATCGACCTCAACGCGTACCTGTCCCTGCTCGCGGTGGACGGCGCGATGGTCAACGTCGGCGCTCCGGCCGAGCCGCTCTCGCTGCAGGCCTTCTCCCTCATCCCGGGCCGCAAGACCTTCGCCGGCTCCATGATCGGCGGCATCCGCGAGACGCAGGAGATGCTCGACTTCTGCTCCGAGCATGGCATCGGCGCCGAGATAGAGGTCATCCCCGCCGAGAAGATCAACGACGCCTACGAGCGCGTCCTCGCCTCGGACGTGCGCTACCGCTTCGTGATCGACACGGCGACGCTGTCGTAGTCAGAGCGCTCGCGTCACCACCAGAGCGCGATGCGGCCCCCGGGAGGCGATTCCCGGGGGCTTTTTCGCGTCCTCAGCTTCGTGCCCTCAACCCTTGAGGACGTAGGTGCGCAGGTCGTCGAGGGTCTGCTGCATGTGCACGTCCATGGCCCTGCGGGCGGCCTGCGGGTCACGGCTGCGGAGCGCCTCGGCGATGCCCTCGTGCATCGCGATCGCGTGCTCCTGGATCTCGGGCACGGCGGAGGTCTCGGCGCGGCGCTGGGCGAGCACCTGGCTCAGCGGCTCGAACAGGACGGCGACGAACGCGTTCTCGGAGGCGTGCAGGATCACGTCGTGGAACGCGAGGTCCGCCTCGACGAAGGACTCGAGGTCCTGCGCGTCATGCGCGGCGCGCATCTGCGCGACGAACACGTCGAGCGCGGCGAGGTCGGTGTCGGAGATGCGCGTCGCGGCGAGCTCGCACGCGCCCGTCTCGAGCATGCGGCGCAGCTCGATGAGCTGGACGGCGGCCGAGGCGGCGTCGGTGCCCTCGGTTGTCGCGCGCAGGACGGCGTGCAGCGAGCTCCAGCGGTTGACCGGGTTGACGTAGGTGCCGCGCCCGCGCTCGACGCGCAGGATGTTCTGGGCCGCGAGCGTCTTGACGGCCTCCCGCACGGTCATGCGGCTCACCTCGTGCCGCGACGAGAGCTCGAGCTCCCCGGGCACCACCGATCCCGGCGGGAACTCCCCGGCCAGGATCCGGTCGAGGAGCTCCTCCGCGACCTCGACCACGAGGGACTTCCGTGCCACCGCGTCCTACCCCTTCCGCCGCGCGCGCGGCCGCTCGCTGCGGTCCGCCGGCTTGGTTCCGGCCCGGCTGCGGCCAGTCTACGGGCCCCTTGCGCGGAAACGCGTTCTATGTCACCCTGAGTGCAGATATTAGATGTCTGACATCTTACTAGCTACTCCGCAGCCGCCGATCTGCCCGCACAAGGAAGTGTCGCCACATGCTCCTCGAAGCCGAAGCCCTCGCCGCCTACCCGTCCGAGCGCCAGGTCCCGGCGGCGGACGTCGCCGCGGCCGTCGCCGCCTCAGGCCGCGTCCTGGTCGTGCTCGACGACGATCCCACCGGCACGCAGTCTGTCGCCGACCTGCCCGTCCTCACCCGCTGGGAGGTCGAGGACTTCCGCTGGGCCTTCGCCACGCGCCTGGGCGGCGCCCGCCCGGCCGCCGTCTACGTCCTGACGAACACCCGCAGCCTCGACCCGGCCGAGGCGGCCGAGCGCAACCGCCAGGTCGTCACGGCCGCGCTCGAGGCCGCCCGCGAGAGCGGCACGCCGCTGGCCTTCGTGAGCCGCAGCGACTCGACCCTCCGCGGCCACTTCCCGCTCGAGACGGACGTCATCGCGAGCACCGTCGCCGAGCTGGGCGGCGACGCCCCCGGCGCGGGCGTCGACGGCGTGGTCATGGTCCCCGCCTTCCCCGACGCCGGCCGCGTCACCATCGGCGGCGAGCACTACATGCGCACGACGGCGGCCCCCGGCTCCCAGCCTGGCCTCACCCCTGTGAGCGAGACCGAGTTCGCCCGCGACGCGACCTTCGGCTTCTCGACCTCCTTCCTCCCCGCGTACGTCGAGGAGAAGTCCGGCGGCCGCTTCCACGCCGACGACGTGATCGTCCTGGACCTCGGGATCATCCGCGCGGGCGCCGAGGCCATCGCCGACGCGATCGCCCCCGCGACCGGCTCGACCCCCATCGTGGCCGACGTCGTGGGGGAGAACGACATGCGCGCCCTCGCCCTCGGCCTCGAGGAGGCCGAGCGCCGCGGCAAGTCCCTCCTCTACCGCGTCGGCCCGCCGTTCGTCCGCGGCCGCATCGGCCAGGAGGTCCGCGAGCCGCTCACGGCCGAGGAGATCTACGGCGGCCGGGCCTCCGGCGCCGGCCAGACCTCCGAGGTGCGCGACGACCTCGCCGCGGGCGGGCTCATCGTCGTCGGCTCGCACGTGGGCCTCACGACCCGCCAGCTCGGCCGCCTGACCGAGCAGCACTCCTCGGCGCGCACGGTCGAGCTCGACGTCGAGCAGCTCCTCGACCCCGCCCGCGCCGAGGCCCACCTCGCGGCGACCGTCGACGCCGTCGTGCGCGCCCTCGCGGACGGCGACGTGATCGTCCACACGAGCCGCGGCCTCGTCAAGACGGACGACCCGGCCGAGAGCCTCGAGATCGCGCGCACGGTGAGCGCCGCCGTCGTGCGCGTGGTCAACACCGTCCTGAAGACGACCCCGCCGCGCTTCGTCATCGCCAAGGGCGGCATCACATCCTCGGATGTGGCCGCGCACGGCCTCGAGATCCGCCGCGCGATCGTCCGCGGGCCCATGCTGCCGGGCATCGTCTCGCTGTGGGAGCCGGTCGACGGCCCCGCGCGCGGCATCCCGTACATCGTCTTCGCCGGCAACGTGGGCGACGACGAGTCCCTCGCGGCCGTGACCCGGACCCTCAGCTCCACGTTCTGACCCCCTGGCCCCCTGAATCCCGCCCCGCGTTCATAGGAGAACACCCGTGTCCGACATTTCTGCCCCCGCTGTGACCCAGACCCAGACGCGAACCGTCGCCGTCCTCGGCCTTGGTGCCATGGGCCTGCCCATGGCCACGCGCCTCGCGACCGGCCTCACGGTCCACGGCTTCGACATCGCCCAGGCCCGCCTCGACCTCGCCGCCGCCGCGGGCATCGCGACCTTCGGCTCCGCCCGCGAGGCCGTCGGGGGCGCCGACGCGCTCCTCCTGGCCGTGCGCAACGGCGAGCAGCTCGACGAGGTCCTCTTCGGCGAGAACGGCGTCGCCGCCTCGCTCGCGCCGGGCGCCGTCGTGATCCTCACGAGCACCGTCGGCACCGACGCGATCCCCGCGACCGCCGCGCGCCTGGCCGAGCTCGGCGTCGGCCTCGTGGACGCCCCCCTCTCCGGCGGCCCGGTCCGCGCAGGGGAGGGCGACCTGCTCATCGTCGTCGGCGCGACGCCGTCGGACTACGAGAAGGCGCGCCCCGTCCTCGAGCTCCTCGCCTCGACCCTGACCGTGGTCGGCGACAAGCCCGGCGACGGCCAGGCCCTCAAGACCGTCAACCAGCTCCTGTGCGGCGTCCACATCGCGGCCGCCGCCGAGGCGCTGGCCCTCGCCGACGCGCTCGGGCTCGACACCGCCAAGACCCTCGAGGCGCTCGGCGCCGGCGCGGCGGGCTCCTTCATGCTCTCCAACCGCGGCCCGCGCATGCTCGAGGCCTACACCGAGGACGGCGCCGACGTCCTCTCGCGCCTCGACATCTTCGTCAAGGACATGGGCATCGTCGGCAAGGCCGCGCGCTCCGTGGGCCTCGCCGCCCCGGTCGCTGCGGCCGCCGAGCAGCTCTACCTCATCGGCCAGGCCCAGGGCCTCGCCGCCGCGGACGACTCCGCCGTCATCAAGGTCGTCGCGCCCGCCAAGCGCACGGCCTGAGTTCCAGCTCCACCGCTCATCCCCCCACCTCCACTCATCCCCCCC
Organism: Sinomonas sp. T428B; assembly: GCF_056780155.1. Lineage (NCBI taxonomy): Bacteria > Bacillati > Actinomycetota > Actinomycetes > Micrococcales > Micrococcaceae > Sinomonas > Sinomonas sp. T428B. The sequence goes on from NZ_JBRAZR010000001.1 coordinate 434,308, forward strand.
ACCCCCACCCTCGCCGGCTCGCACCCGGCTCCCAGTCGAAGGAGACTAGAGACGTGAACCCCCTGACCACCCTCGGCCTCGCGGCGGCGGTCCCGCTCGCCGAGACCCCGCCGATCAAGCCCGCCGTCGAGCTCGGCACCCCACTCCTGCTCACGATCGCCGCCCTCGGCGTCGCGGTGCTGCTCGTTATGATCATCCGCTTCAAGATCCAGGCGTTCGTCGCGCTGCTCACGGTGAGCATCGCCGTCGCCGTGGCCGCGCAGATCCCGCTCAAGGACATCTTCACGGTGGTCTCCACGGGCGTCGGCTCGACGATGGGCAAGGTCGCCCTGCTCATCGCCCTCGGCGCCGTGCTCGGCCGGATGATCGAGGTCTCGGGCGGCGTGCAGTCGCTCGCCGATCACTTCGTCGAGCGCTTCGGCCGCACCCGCGTCGCGGTCTCGCTCACGCTCGTCGGCTTCCTCGTCGCGATCCCCGTGTTCTTCGAGGTCGGCATCATCGTCCTCGTGCCGATCGTCTACGCGTTCTCCAAGCTCCTGAACGTGCACCCGATCAAGTTCGGCCTGCCCATGGCCGGCATCATGCTCGCGATCCACGTCGCCGTCCCGCCGCACCCGGGCATCGTGGCCGGCGCCGGCGTCCTCGGCGCGGACATCGGCCTCATCACGATGATCTCCCTCGCCATCTGCGTGCCCCTCGGCTTCCTCTCCTACTGGGTGGGGCGCATCATGAACCGCCGCGAGATGGAGCTCCTGCCCTCGGTCAAGGCCCAGCTGGACGAGTACGGCGAGACCGAGGACGAGGCCGTGCACCACGGCTCCGCCGGCTCCGCTGGCGGCGTCGCCACGAAGACCAAGACGAAGACCAAGGTCGTCGCCCCGCCGAAGCCCGGCCTCATCGTCGCGCTCATCGCAGCGCCCATCGTGCAGATCATGGTCGGCACCATCGGCACGCTCACGATCCCGAAGACCGACCCGCTCTACGGCGTCGCCTCGTTCATCGGCAACCCGTTCTTCGCCCTCCTCGTCGCCGTGGGCCTCGCGTTCTTCACCCTCGCGGTCCGCCGCGGCTGGTCGCTCCGGGAGACCGGCGAGATCTTCGAGGAGTCCCTGCCCCCGATCGCCTCGATCCTCATGATCGTCGCCGCCGGCGGCGTGTTCGGTGAGGTGCTGCGCGTGAGCGGCATCGGCGCGGCCCTGTCCTCGACCCTCGACGGGCTCGGCCTGCCGATCATCCTCCTCGGCTTCATCATCTCCCTCGCCCTCCGCGCCGCCCAGGGCTCCGCGACCGTCGCGATCGTCACGACGACGGGCCTGCTCACCGCCGCGATCCAGTCCGGCGGCTACACGCCGGCGCAGATCGCCGTCATCGTCATCGCGATCGGCTTCGGCTCCCTCGGCCTGAGCCACGTGACCGACGCCGGCTTCTGGGTCGTGGTCCGGTACTACGGCATCACGGTCGCGGATGGGCTCAAGACGTGGACCGTCCTCACCACGATCCTCGGCGTCGCGGGCTTCGTGCTCACGTACGTCGCGTGGATCCTCGTCGGCGGGCTCGCACACTGATGCGTGCTCGCCTCGACGAGACCGTGGCGGCCTCGCTCCTCGCGGGCGGGGCCGTCCCGGCGTTCACGTGCTACGACTTCGCCACCGCGACGGCCGTGGTGACCGCCGCGGAGGAGGCGGGGCTCGGCGTCGTGCTCAACGTCGCGCCCAAGACCGCCGCGATGCGCGCGGGGCTGCGGCTCATCGCCGCGCTGCGCACGCTCGCCGACCGCGCTCTCGTGCCGGTGTCCGTCCAGCTCGACCACGCCGCGGACGCCGCCGTGATCGCCGACGCCGTCGCGGCCGGAGCGGACGCGGTACTCGCCGACGGCTCGGCCCTGCCGCTGGCGGACAACATCGCCTTCGTGCGCCACGTGCGCTCGCTCGTCGGGCCCGAGACGGTCCTCGAGGCCGAGCTCGGCGGGCTCGCGGGGGACGAGGACAAGGCGTTCGCGCAGGAGGCCGCCGGCCTCACCGACCCGGACGAGGTGCGCGGCTTCGTCGAGCGCTCCGGCGCGCAGCTGCTCGCCGTCGCGATCGGCAACGTGCACGGCCGGTACAAGGGCGAGCCGCAGATCCGCTGGGACGTCCTGGGCCGGATCGCGCAGGAGTCGCCGGTCCCGCTCGTGCTGCACGGCGCCTCGGGCATCCCGGCCGCGGACCTCGCGCGCGCGGCCTCGTTCCGCGTCGGCAAGGTCAACGTCAACACCGAGCTGCGCACCGCCGTCCTCGCCTCCGTGGCCGGCAGCGTCGCGGCCCGGCAGGCCGACGGCGAGGACCTCGCCGGGCTGCTCGCCGAGTGGTCGACGGCGGCGGGCCGGGTCGCGGGGGACGTCCTCGCGACCCTCCGGGGCTGATCACCTCGCTGGGCCCGGCCCCTCGCTCGGCCTGTCCCCTCTCAATTGTCGGCTTGAGGTCGCTTCCGGCGCGTACCACCGGCCTCAAGCCGACAATTGCGCGGGTAGGGGCGCGCGGCCGGTCTGTAGGCTGGGGCGCATGACGACGGCGCTCATCACCGGCGCGAGCTCCGGCATCGGGGCGGAGTTCGCCCGCCAGCTCGCGGCCCAGGGGCATGACCTCGTGCTCGTGGCCCGCCACCGCGACCGGCTCGACTCGGCGGCCCGGGACCTCATGGCGCGGCACGGGGTCGAGGTCGAGGTGCTCGCCGCGGACCTGACCGACCCCGCGGGGCTCGCCGCCGCCGTCCTGCGCGCCCAGGACCCGAGCCGGCCGGTCGGCATCCTCGTGAACAACGCCGGCCACGGCCTCCTGCACGACTTCCACCACAACCCGCTCGCGGAGGAGGTCGCCCACCTGCGCCTGCACGTCGAGGCGGTCATGAGCCTGTGCCACGCCGTGCTGCCCGGGATGCTCGCGCGCGGCGAGGGCCGGATCATCAACGTCGCCTCGATCGCGGCGTTCCTCCCGCGCGGCACGTACTCGGCGGCGAAGGCTTGGGTCGTGAACTTCAGCCGCTGGGCCAACGCGCACTACCGCCGCTCGGGCGTGAGCGTCACGGCACTGTGCCCGGGCATGACGCGCACGGAGTTCCACCACCGCATGGGCATGGAAACGCGCTGGATCCCGCGCTGGACGTGGCTCAGCGCGGAGCGCGTGGTGCGGGACGGGCTCAGGGACAGCCTCGCCGGCCGGAGCGTGTCCGTGCCGTCGCTGCGGTACAAGGTCGGCGTGCTCGCCTCGAAGATCCTGCCGGACCGGATCCTGGGCCTCCCGGCCCGCCGGCCCATGGATCAGTGAGCGCCGGGCCGGGCCCTTCTCAACGGGGCTTGAGCGGCTACCGCGCCGCCGGCTCCATGACCCGGATCGGCGAGCCGGCCGCCCAGGCCTCGATGTCCTCGACGGCGTCGCGGTAGAAGACCTCGTACTGCTCCCGGGTCACGTAGCCGATGTGCGGCGTGAGGATCGCCCGCGGCGCCGTGCGGAGGGGGTGGCCGGCGGGGAGGGGCTCGACGTCGAACACGTCCAGCGCCGCCAGCCCGATCCTGCCCGCCTGCAGCTCCTCGAGCAGCGCCGCCTCGTCGACGAGGGGCCCGCGGGAGGTGTTGACGAGGATCGCGTCGTGCTTCATGAGCGCTAGGTCCTCTGCCCCGACGATGCCCCGGGAGCGCTGGGACAGAACGAGGTGCACGGTCACGATGTCTGACGTCGCGAAGAGCTCCTCCTTCTCCACCCGCCGCACGCCCACCTCGGCGGCGCGCTCGTCGGTGAGATTCTGGCTCCACGCGACGACGTCCATGCCGAAGGCGAGCCCGACCCGGGCCACGCGGGAGCCCAGGTTTCCGAGCCCGACGACGCCGAGCCGCCGCCCCTCGAGGCCGCGGCCCATGGTGCTCTGCCACCCGCCGTCGTCCGTCCACCCCGCCCCGCCGCCGCCCAGCTCGGCGTCGAGCCGCCGCGTCGCCGCATGGATGAGCGCCCACGTGTGCTCGGCGGCGGGGGAGGGGAGGTAGCCCGTGTGGCAGACCGTGATGCCGCGCTCGGCGGCCGCCGCGAGGTCGATCGAGGCGTTGCGGCGGCCCGTCGAGACGATGAGCTTGAGGTTCGGCAGGAGCGCGAGCCGCTCGGCACGCAGGGGCGTGCGCTCGCGCATGGCCACGAGGGCGTCGAACGGCTCGAGCGCGGCGGCGACGGCGGCGTCGTCGTGCCCGAGGTGCTCGCGGAAGACGGTGACTTCGGCGCCCGCGGCCTCGAGGCGGGAAAAGTCGCCGAGCTCGCGGGCTACGCCCTGGTAGTCGTCGAGGATGGCGATCTTGAGCATCGGGGTCTCAGGCGTCATGGGGACAGCCTAGGCCGGGACAGCCTCGGCCGATTCGTCTGCACCGTTCCTTGTGGCCTCCGGCGTTCCGGTCCCTACTGGGTAGGGAGGCGCACGGTGTCCGTCGATACGCCGGAACGAAAGGGAGAGAGCGATGTTCATGAGAGTCAGCACGTACAGGCCCGAGGCTGGAAGCACCGGGAAGCCTTCCGACGAGACCGTCCAGCGCGTCCTGGCGCTCCCGGGATGCAGGGGCCTCTACTACCTGCTCTCCCAGGGCGGCACGTCGCTGTCCCTCTCGCTGTGGGAGGACAGGGAGGCCATGGAGCGCAGCAGGGACGCGGCAGACACCATCCGCGCCGAAACGGCGGCCGAGCAGCACATGAACATCCTCAATGTCGAGGAGTACGAGGTGCTCACGCAGGAGCTGAAGCCGTAAGTGCACGACGCCAGACCCCTCCGCCTGAATCCAGGCGGAGGGGTCTGGCGTGGTGCGAGTGGGCGTCTTAGCGTGCCGCCCCCGCGGCGGCCACGACGGGCATCTGGCCCGAGACCGGCCCCGAGGCGATGGGCTCCTCCCCGCGGGCCTGCGCTTCCAGTGCAGTCGCCTGAAGGTCGATGCCCTCGCGCTCGGCGGCCTCGACGGCCGCCGGGTGGTCGAGCGCGAGCTGCAGCGCCTCGCCGTCGTCCGTCACGGCCAGCGGCACCTCAGGCAGCGGCATGTGCGGGAGGTCGAGGCGCGGATCCTCGTCCTGGATCTCGACGACCTCGCGCGCCTCGGCCGGGGTGTCCACGCTCGGCAGCGAGCCCGGGAGCGGACACTGGGCCGACTCGCGCAGGAACCAGATCGCCGCGGCGCCCACTGCCGAGGTGCCCATGAGGTAGTAGGCCGGGGCCATGTCGTCGCCCGTGGCCTGGATGAGCGCGTCGACGATGAACGGCGTCGTGCCGCCGAACACCGCGACGGCCACGTTGTACGCGATGCCCATCGCGCCGTAGCGGCTCGCGGTCGGGAACTGCGCCGGCAGCGCCGAGGCGAGGTTGGCCACGTAGAACGCCACGGGGAACGCGACGAGCGCGAGGCCCGCGATCGTGGCGGCCGTGGTGCCGAGACCGATGAGCCAGAACGCCGGGACGGCGAGCACGATCGTGCTCACGGCGCCGATCCACAGCACGGGCCGGCGGCCGATCCGGTCGGAGAGCTTGCCCGTGAGCGGGATGCAGAGGCTCATGACGACGAGGACCGGGATGGTGAGGAGGGTGCCGTGGACCTCGTCGTAGCCCTTCGAGACCGTCAGGTACGTCGGCATGTACGAGGTCAGGGCGTAGCCGACCGTGTTCGCGGCGGCCACGAGGACCATGGCGACGAGGAGCTCGCGCCAGTAGCTGCGCACGATCCCGATCGGGCCCTTCGCGGCGGCCTCGTCGTTCGCGGCGAGCTCCTTGCCGGCCTGCTCCTGCGCCTCGAGCGCGGCCTGGAACGTGGGGCTCTCCTCGATCTTGAGGCGGAACCAGATCGCGACCAGGCCGAGCGGGCCGGCGATGAGGAACGGGAGGCGCCAGCCGTAGGCCTCCATGGCCTCCTGGCCGAGGGTGATCTGCAGGACCGAGACGAGGGCCGCGCCGAGCGCGAAGCCCAGGTAGGAGCCCATGTCGAGGAAGCTCGCGAGGAACCCGCGGCGCTTGTCCGCCGCGTACTCGCTCACGAAGGTCGTGGCGCCGGCGTACTCGCCGCCGGTCGAGAAGCCCTGGACGAGCTTGATCGTGACGAGCAGGACGGCGGCCCACACGCCGATCTGCGCGTAGCCTGGCAGGAGGCCGAGCGCGAACGTCGAGGCGGCCATCATGATGAGCGTCGCCGCGAGCACGCGCTGACGGCCGATCTTGTCGCCCAGCCAGCCGAAGAACACGCCGCCGGCCGGACGGGCGATGAACGTCGCCGCGAAGGTGCCGAGCAGGAACAGGGTCTGGACGGACGGGTCGGCCTCCGGCAGGAACACCGGCCCCATGGTGGTGATGAGGTAGCCGAAGACGCCGACGTCGAACCACTCCATCGTGTTGCCGACGATGGTTCCGCCGATGGCCTTCTTGAGCATCGGCTGGTCCACGACGTTGACGTCGTCGACCCTGAGGCGGCGCTTGCGGAATATGACGCGGCCGGGGCGGGCGGGGGCGGTCATCTGACTGCGGTCTCGTGACATGGCCATCAAGTCTAGTGCACCGAAACGGCATATGAGGGCACACTCTCGCCTTTGAGCGTGATGTGGGTCACCCCCGCTCGCCCGTCCCACGCGCCCCACCGTGGTGCGAGAGGTGCTGCCGCCCGCCGTCGTGCATCCCATCCTCATGCGGATCCGGAGAGAACGACGCCGAATGCCCGCCGCCCCCTGTTCGCGCCCAGTCGCGGCATCAAGTGAGAGTCGGGACCGTTACCGTTTTGTGATGTTTCGACGCCCAGGGGGCCTCGTGGAGGCCCAAACGCAGAAGGCCCCCGCCCCGGTCTGACCTTGGGTCAGTCCGGGGCGGGGGCCTCTGGCGCGTGCCCTTTAGGCGGCGTCGTGGTCCGTCTCGAGGATCGTCACGAGCCGCGCGAGGGCCTCGTCCGCGCCCGGGCCATCGGCACGCAGCACGACCTGCTCGCCGAACTCGGCGCCCAGGCTCATGAGGGACAGGATGCTCGAGGCGTCCATGGCCTCGTCAGCCGGGTCCCCGACCTTCGCGATCGTGACCTCGAGGCCGGCCTCGCCAGCGGCCTCGGCGAAGATCGCCGCCGGGCGGGCGTGCAGGCCCACGCGGGAGCCGATCGTTGCGGTGCGTTCTGCCATGGAGTGCTCCTTGTCGTCGGGGAAGGGTTTGGAGACAGGCTACAGGGGCCCGCCGCGGCATGTGCCGCAGGTTACAGGCCGAGGGTGTCGAGGATGGGGAGGTGGGTGCGGACGGCGGTGCGGGCGTCTGCTGCGGTGGGGGCGGTGAGGGCGAGGGCGGCGAGGTCCTGGGCCTGGGGGAGGGTGATGGTCTTCAGGACGGTGTTGACGGCGGCCAGGGCGCGGGGGGACATGGAGAGGGTGGTGACGCCGAGGCCGACGAGGACGGCGGCCAGGGCGGGGTCGGCGGCGGCCTCGCCGCAGACGCCGACGGGCTTGGGCCGGCCGTCGGGGTTGTCGGCGGTGCGTTCCGCGGCGCGGGCGGCGCCGTCGCAGGTGGCCTTGATCAGGTGCAGGACGGCGGGCTGCCAGGGGTCGTTGAGGGTGGCGAGGGGGCCGAGCATGCGGTCCGCGGCCATGGCGTACTGGGTGAGGTCGTTGGTTCCGAGGGAGGCGAAGTCGGCGTGGTGGAGGATGTGCTCGGCGGTGAGGGCGGCGGAGGGGACCTCGACCATGACCCCGGCGGTCTTGAGGCCGGCCTCGCGGGCGAGGCGGGTGAAGTGGGCGGCCTCGTCGGGGGTGGCGATCATGGGGGCCATGACCCAGACGTCGGCGTCATTCTTGGCGGCGGCGTCGGCGATGGCGGCGAGCTGGCGGGCCAGGACCCCGGGGGTGGTGGAGTCGGTGCGGTAGCCGCGCACGCCCAGGGCGGGGTTGGGCTCGTCGGCGTTGGTCAGGAAGGGCAGGGGCTTGTCGGCGCCGGCGTCGAGGGTGCGGATGACGACCTTCTTGCCGGGGAAGGCGGCCAGGACGGCGGAGTAGGCGGCGACCTGCTCGTCGTGGCGGGGCTCGGTGTCGCGGTCCAGGAAGCAGAACTCGGTGCGCAGCAGGCCCACGCCCTCGGCGCCGGCGGCGGCGGCCTTGGCCGCGTCCTTGCCGGTGCCGACGTTGGCCAGCAGGGGCACGGGGTGGCCGTCGGCGAGGGTGTTGGGGCCCTCGAACACCGCCAGCGCGGCGGCCTGCTCCTTCCAGGCGGTGGCGGCGTCGCGCTCGGTGGGGCCGGGGTCGGTGGCGACGGTGCCGGCGGCGCCGTCGACGTAGACCAGGGTCCCGTCCGGGATCTCGTCGACGCCGGGGGCGGCGACGACGGCGGGCAGGCCCAGGGCGCGGGCGAGGATCGCGGTGTGGGACTGGGGGCCGCCGCCGGAGGTGACCAGGGCCAGGACCTTGGTGGGGTCCAGGGTCGCGGTGTCGGCGGGGGCGAGGTCCTCGGCGGCCAGGACGAACGGCTCTGGCGAGTCGGGGATGCCGGGGGCGGGCAGGCCCGCGAGCTCGGCGACGATCCGGGCCCGGACATCGGCCACGTCGGTCGCGCGCTCGGCCATGTAGCCGCCGAGGGCCTTGAGCTTCTCCGCCACCGCGGTGCCGGACTCCCACACCGCGCGCTCGGCGGTGCGGGGCCCGCCGTCGGCGGCGGGGTCGAGCAGTTTCACGGCGCCCTTGACCAGCATCGGGTCCGCGGCCATGAGCGCGGTGGCCTCGAGCACCCCGCGCGCGTCACCGGTCGCGGTCGCGGCGCGGGCCTTGAGCTCGGCCTGGACGGCCTTGGCCGCGGTCCGGATCCGCTCGGCCTCCTCCAGCGGGTCGGCCCCCGCCACCGCCCCCGCCGGGGGCTCGGAGACCGGCGCCGGCATCTGCCGCACCCGGCCCAGGACACGCCCCGGGGTCACACCGACGCCGTGAAACTGCTGCATTGATTCGACCTCTCGTGTCTGCCGCTCAGGCGGCGGCGGGGACCGGCTCGGCGGCCACGGGGGCCTTCCGGCCAACGTAGCGCTTGAGCGCGATGGTGGCCAGAGCGGTGACAACCACGCCGGCGGCGATCGCGACGAGCCACAGGAGGAAGTTGTCGATCGCGAAGAAGACGAAGATTCCGCCGTGCGGGGCCTTGGAGCCCGCGCTGAACGCCATCGACAGGGCGCCGGTCACGGCACCGCCGAGCATCGAGGCCGGGATGACGCGCAGCGGGTCGGCTGCGGCGAACGGGATCGCGCCCTCCGAGATGAACGAGGCGCCCAGGAGCCACGCGGCCTTGCCGTTCTCGTGCTCCGTCACGTTGAAGTTCCGGTGGTCGAGGACGGTTGCGAGCGCCATCGCGAGCGGCGGGACCATGCCCGCGGCCATGACGGCGGCCATGATGAGGTACGGCGCGGTGTTGTCGGCGCTGCCGGCGCTCAGGCCGGCCACGGCGAAGGCGTAGGCCACCTTGTTGACCGGGCCGCCGAGGTCGAAGCACATCATGAGGCCGAGGATGACGCCCAGCACGACGGCGGTCGCACCGCTCATGCCCGTGAGCCACGCGTTGAGGGCCTGCGTGAGCCCGGCGATCGGGCCGCCGAGGACGAGGAACATGAGGCCCGAGGCGATGATCGAGGCGACGAGCGGGATGATCGCGACCGGCATGAGGCCGCGCAGCCAGCGCGGGGCCGGGAGCGATGCGAGCCAGTGCGCGACGTACCCGGCGAGCAGGCCGCCGACGATGCCGCCGAGGAAGCCCGCGCCCATGAAGCCCGCGACCGCACCGGCGACGAAGCCGGGGGCGATGCCCGGCCGGTCGGCCAGGGCGTAGGCGATGTAGCCGGCCAGCGCCGGGACGAGGAAGCCCATCGAGAGGGCACCGATCTTGAACAGCACCGCGCCGAGGTAGGCGCCGAGCGGGCCCCAGGCCTGCGGGCCGAACTCCGTCGGCAGGTTGCCGAGATTGTTCGCGAGGACGATCTTGTCCGCGTACGCCGTGATGTCGAAGCCGCCGAGCAGGAAGCCGAGCGCGATCAGCAGACCGCCGCCGGCCACGAACGGGATCATGTAGCTCACGCCCGTGAGCAGGGCACGCTTGAGCTTGCCGCCGATGGACTCCTCGCGGTCCCCGCCCGCGGCGGACGACGGCGCGCCCGCCGTGGCTGCGATGCGCCGGCCGTTGGGGTCGGCGGCGGTCGCGAGGGCCTCGTCGAGCATGACGCCGGGCTCGTCGATCCCGCGCTTGACCGGGGACTGGATGTACGGCTTGCCCGCGAAGCGCTCCTTGCCGCGCACGTCGACGTCGACCGCGAACACGACAGCGTCCGCCGCGTCGATCACCGACTGCGCGAGCGGCGTCGCGCCCGCCGAGCCCTGGGTCTCGACCTGGACGTCGATGCCGCGCTCCTTGCCCGCGGCGACGAGCGAGTCGGCGGCCATGTACGTGTGCGCGATGCCGGTCGGGCACGCGGTGACGGCGACGATGCGCTTGGCCGGGAGGCTGTCCTTGGCCAGGACGCCGGTGCCGGCCGCCGCTGTGGCCGCCGTCGACGTCGTGCCCACCTCAGCGGGGGAGGGAGTGGAAAGTCCCAGCGCGTCGTTGACGAGGGCCACGACCTCCTGCTCCGTCGAGGCCGCGCGGAGGGCCGCCGTGAAGTCCTTCTTGATGAGGCTCCGGGCGAGCTTGGCGAGGAGCTTGAGGTGCTCCTGGTCGGCGCCCTCGGGGGCGGCGATGAAGAAGATGAGGTCGGCCGGGCCGTCCTTCGCGCCGAAGTCGACCGGCTGGGCCAGGCGCGCCATCGCAAGGGAGGGGACGGTGACGGCGGCCGAGCGGCAGTGCGGGATCGCGATGCCGCCGGGCACGCCCGTCGCGGTCTTCTGCTCGCGGGCGTAGGCGTCCGCGAACAGGCCCTCCACCTCGGTGGCGCGGCCGGCGTCGGCCACGCGTCCGGCGAGGTGCCTGATCACGTCCGCGGACCCGGCGCCGAGGGAGGCGTCGAGCACCACGAGCTCGGTGGTGAGGAGATCGGTCATGGTCAGTCCTTCTTACAGGGCCGTGACGGTCACGGCAGAGGGATCGGTCTGGTGCACTGCGGGGACGGTGGATCCCGGCAGGGACGCGGCCGCGGCACCGTGTGCCACCGCCTGGCGCAGGCGGCCCACAGCGTCCGCCCCGGAGAGGTCGGCCAGGAGGTACCCGGCCAGGGACGAGTCGCCGGCACCCACGGTGCTGACGGCCCGGATGGGGGAGTGCGTCGCGTGCCACGCACCCTCGGCCGTCACGAGGACGGCCCCCTTGGAGCCCAGGGTCGCGAGGACGGCACCCACGCCGGCCTCGACGAGTGCCCGGGCCGCCGCCGCCGCGCGCTCCGGCGAAGCCTCGAGCTCCGCCGGGGTGCCGACGTCGGGCAGGCCCGCCATCGCGGCGAGCTCGGCGAGCTCGTCGGCGTTGGGCTTGAGCAGCTCGGGCCGGCCCGCGAGCGAGGCGGCCAGCGGCCCGCCCGAGGAGTCGACCGCGATCTTCGGCGAGGCCCCGCCGTCGTCCGCCCGGAGGCGCTCGGCGACGGTCGCGTAGAAGTCCGCCGGCACGCCGGGCGGGAGCGAGCCCGCGAGGACCACCCAGGCGGCCCCCCGCGAGCGCTCGACGAGCAGGTCCACGAGCTCCTTCGTGAGCTGCTCCGAGAGCTCGGGGCCCGGCTCGTTGACCTTGGTCGTGACGCCGTCCGGCTCGGTCAGGGCCACGTTGGAGCGCAGCGGCGCCCCGATCGGCAGCGCCGTGAACGGCACGTCCGTCGCGGTGAGCCCGGCCAGGACCGGATCCCCCGCGTCGCCCGGGAGCACGGCGAGCGTCTCGAGGCCCGAGGCCTTGAGCGCGCGCGAGACGTTCACGCCCTTGCCGCCCGACTCCTGCCGGACGGACACAGCGCGCTGCACCTCCCCGCGGGCGAGCGGGGCGCCGAGCTCGACCGTGCGGTCGAGGCTCGGGTTGGCGGTCAGGGTCACGATCATGAGGTCACCACTTCCACTCCGGCCTCCGCGAGTGCGGCGGCCAAGTCCCCGTCGGGGGCACGGTCGGTCACGAGGGTGTCGAGCTGGTCGAGGCGCCCGAACTGCACGAGCGTCTCGACGTTGAACTTCGTGTGGTCGGCGATCACGACGACGCGCCGCGCCGAGCGCACGAACGCCGCCTTCACGGCCGCCTCCTCGGCGTCCGGGGTGCTGATCCCGAAGGCGGGGTGCACGCCGTTCGCGCCGACGAAGGCGAGGTCGGGGCGGAGGCGCTCGACGGCGTCGATCGTCGCCTGCCCGACGGCGGCGCGGGTCACGGGGCGGATGCGGCCGCCGAGGAGGTGCACCGCGAGGCCGGGCTCCGCGGCGAGCTTGTCCGCGATCGGGAGGGCGTTGGTCATGACCACGAGCTCGTGGCCGTTGTCGGCGCGGGAACCCACGAGGCGCTCGGCGACCGCCTCGGTCGAGCTCCCGGCGTCGAGCAGGATGCTGCCCGCCCGCGAGGAGGTGATGAGCGCGGCGGCGGCCTCAGCCATCCGCTGCTTCTCGGCGAGGTTCTGAACCTGGCGCTCGAACAGGGCCGTCTCGGCGGTGCTCGCGCGGTCGGCAGGGACGGCGCCGCCGTGGACGCGGCGGAGGACTCCGGCCGCCTCGAGCGCGGCGAGGTCGCGGCGGACGGTCTCGGTCGTGACGGAGAAGCGCTCGGCGAGCTCGGTGACGCTCACGCGGCCGGCCTCGGCCACGCGCGCGGCCACGAGCCGCTGCCGCTCCTCTGCGAACATCACTCTCTCCTCGACGCCCTTGTCGCCAGCGCCTGTGGCGCCAGTCACATCAACTTGGGATTGATCGACTTTATCTTTGTTTGTGTGGCATTGTCAACGGTTCCCACACAAACACAGATCGGCCCGGCAGGGGGGCTGTGATGCCCCTCCGCCGAGCCGATGCGGATGGTTCTTTGTCTTCAGTGAGGTTCGCGGCCATCAGCCGGGATTCACGCGCGGCGTCGCGGCCAGAGCCGGAGCCGGCGACGCGGGCTCCGGGGTGAGGCGGCTGAGGAAGTGCTAGACCTCGCGCGTGTCGCGGCGGGTCACCGTGTCACCCGTAGCGGGATCCACCGAGTTGCGCGCTTCGGTCACGCGGCGCCGCGGGCCGGTGTTCATCATGACGAGCGAGACGACGAGGCCGAGGACGCCCACGCCGATGAGGATGTAGCCGATGAGAGTCTGGTCGACGAACGGGATGAGACCTGGCGTGACGGCGAAGGCGAGGATCGCTCCAACGGCAATCAGGAAGATGGAAGCACCGATGCCCATGTCGAACTCCTTCCACTGGGCGCTTGGCAGCGCGTGCCAGCCCACCGACGGGCCGGCCCTGCTCCACCCTTTCCCGGGCCCCAGGGGGCCAAACATCGCGGGTGATTCTGCTCGGGCACCGGCACCGGGGCGGCGCTACGCTTGGGGACATGGCGAGACAGAACCGCGCCCTGCGGATCGCGCAGGACACCGCCCATCAGGCCATGTTCGATGCCGAGGGGCGTGCCACGCCGGGGGTCCACAAGGCCCTCCTGCGCGCCGTCGAGATCCAGCGCCCGCTCGTGCTGGCCAACCTGCGACGCCTGCGCCGGCAGCGGCCCCAGGACACGCCAGCGCAGCTGAGCGCCCGGCTCGAGCGCGACTACCTGACAGCCGTCGCCGGGGCGGGCGCGGCGGTGGGCGGCTCGGCCGCGATTCCCGGCGTCGGGACCGTCGCCTCCCTGGGCCTCTCCGCGGCGGCGACTATCGGCTTCCTCGAGGCCACGGCCTTCTACGCGGCGTCGATCGCCGAGCTGCATGGCGTGCACCTCGAGGATCCCGAGCGGGCCCGGACCACGGTCATGGCGATCATGCTCGGCGAGGAGGGCACCGCCCTGCTGAGCGCCTTCAGCGGGCAGGCCCTCGGCCGCGGCGGGGGCCCCAACGGGGCCTGGGGGACCGCGCTCAACAGGTCCCTGCCGTCCTCGGCGGTCAGGGCCGTCCAGGGTCGGATCAAGAAGCGCTTCCTCGCGTGGCTGCTCAAGCGGCAGGGCACGGCCATGCTCGGCCGCGCGATCCCCTTCGGGGTCGGCGCCGTCGTGGGCGGCGCGGGCAACCTCATGATGGGCCGCGCCGTCATCCGCGCCACGCGCGAGGCGTTCGGCCCGGCCCCGGAGGTCCTGCCCGGCGAGCTCGCGGACGACGCCGGCACGCGCCCGGGCGCCGCGTCGGTACCGAAGGCGATCCTGGGGATGGGGACGCCGGCCGAGAGGCCGGCTGGATTGCCGGGCGAGACGCCAGAGCAGCAGGTCGAGCGCGAGATCGAGGAGCGCCGGGCGCGCCTGCGCGAGCAGGCCGAGGCGGAGCTGCGCGGCCCCTAGCCGAACACCGCGTGGGCGACGGCGAAGATCACGAGCCCCGCGAGCGCGCCGACCACGGTGCCGTTGAGCCGGATGAACTGCAGGTCCCGGCCCACCTGGAGCTCGATCTTGCGCGAGGTCTCCTCGGCGTCCCAGCGGGCGACCGTGTCCTCGATGACGCCCGCGATGTCGTGCCGGTAGGTCGTGACGACATAGCCGGCGGCGTCCCCGACCCACGCGTTGACCTTGCCCGCGAGCTCATCGTCCTCGACGAGCCGCGCGCCGAAGTCCCGTACCGCCGTCGTGAAGCGGTGGTGGAGCTCGCTGTGCGGGTCGGAGACGGCCTCGAGGAGAGCCTTCTTGACCGTGGCCCACGTGCGCCCGGCGAGCTGGCGCACCTCGGGGTCGCCGAGCACCTGCGCCTTGACCCCCTCGGCCCGGGCGATCATGACCGGGTCGTGCTGGAGGTCCTGCGCGAGGTCCTTCAGGTACGCGTCGATCGACCGGCGGACCTGATGGTTCGGGTCGGACTGGACCGCGGCGACGAACTTGGCCAGCTCGACGTAGACCTTGTCGCCCACGAGGTCGTTGGCGAAGTGCGGCACCCACGAGGGGGCGCGGGAGGTCACGAGCTGGGTGATGGTCTGGTAGTTCCCGGCGACCCACTCCGAGGCGCGGTCCACAAGGATGTCGACGAGCGCGTGGTGGTGCCCGGCGTCGAACACGCGCTCGGCGAGCCGGCCCATGGGGGGCCCCCACGGCGGGTCGACGAGGTGCCGGCGCACCATGCCCTCGACCACGGTCTGGACGTCCTCGTCGTTGAGCACGGTGAACGCGCCGCGGATGACGGCCGCGCCCTCCTTCGCGACCCGCTCGGCACCCGCAGGGCTCGCAAGCCACGTGCCAGCCTTCCGGGCGACGTCCACCGAGTCGAGCTTGGCCTTGATGATCTCCGCGGAGAGGAAGTTGTCCCGCACGAAGCCGCTCAGCGAGGCCCCGATCGCGTCCTTCCGCGTCGGGATGATCGCCGTGTGCGGGATCTTGAGGCCCATCGGGTGGCGGAACAGGGCCGTGACCGCGAACCAGTCGGCGAGCGCGCCGACCATGCCGCCCTCCGCCGCGGCGCGGACGTACTGCAGCCAGGGGTACTGGTCCTGGAACGCGAAGGAGACGAGGAAGACCGCCGCCATGGCCAGCAGGAGGCCGAGCGCGAGGGCCTTCATGCGGCGCAGGGCCACGGCGCGTTCGGCGTCGGTGGGGCCGGGCGCTGCGGGCCGGCCCGGCCCGGGCCGCATGGTGGGTGGGCTGCTGAGCGTCGCCATGGACTCACCCTACCCGCGCCCGCCGACAGCCGAACCGTCCGCCGCAGGCCCGGGCGCCCGCCCGCCGTCGTCCGCCCGCCCGGGCCTCAGCCGGCGGAACCCGATTCGGTACGGTGGTTCCCATGACCTCCCCGCGTCCCCTCGTCTACGCCCACCGTGGCGCGAGCGCACGGTTCGCCGAGCACACCCGCGCCGCCTACCTGCAGGCGCTCGCCGACGGCGCGGACGGCGTCGAGTGCGATGTGCACCTGACGCGGGACCAGCACGCGGTGCTCATCCACGACGCGAACCTCGACCGCACCTCCACCGGTACGGGGCCCGTGGGCGAGCGCACGCTCGCCCAGCTGCGGGAGCTCGACTTCTCGTCGTGGAAGGGCACCCGGATCCCGGACGAGTACGGCGCGACGAGCCAGCAGCTCCTGACCCTGCCCGAGCTCATCGACCTCCTCGCCGCGGCCGGCCGGCCCGTGGGGCTCGCGATCGAGCTCAAGCACCCGTCCCCGTACCGGCTCAAGGTCGAGGAGCGCGTCCTCGCCCTCCTGGCCGCGCGCGGCTGGGAGCCCGAGTCCTCGGTCCTGGGCAACGTCACGGTGAGCTTCATGAGCTTCGACCCAGAGTCCGTCGAGTACCTGCTCGAGCGCGTCCCGGCACGGCACGTGTGCATGCTCGTCGACGACGTCACCGTCGAGGAACTGCGCGAGGCCACGGCCCTCGGCCGCTTCACTGGCGGGGCCGTCGCGAACGCGCTCAAGGCCATGCAGCAGGACGCCGAGGCGATCCTCGACGCCGGCCGCACCGGCCTCGCTGGCCCCGCCGTCTCCTACGTGCGCGAGAACCCGAACCGGGTGCGGGCCTGGCTCAAGGCGGGCCTGCGCCTGCGCGTGTGGACGGTGGACGACCCTGCAGACGTCGAGCATTGCCTCGCCGTCGGCGTCCAGGAGATCACGACCAACCGGCCCGCCGAGGTCCTCGCGCAGGTGGCGGCGGCCGTTGGCTGACGGTCATGCCGGGCCCGGCACGGCGGACGACGGCGGCGGCGCGGTCGCGCTGCGGCGCTCGCCGGCGGCGCGGGTCGGGCTCTCGATCGCCGTCGCGACGGGCCTCTACGGCGTCTCCTTCGGCGCCCTCGGCGTCGCCTCCGGCCTGGACGTGCTCCAGACCATCGCCCTGAGCGTGCTCATGTTCACGGGCGGGTCGCAATTCGCGTTCATCGGGGTGGTGGCCGGCGGCGGATCGGGCGCGGCCGCGGCGGCCGCGGCGGCGCTCCTCGGCGTCCGCAACGCGGTGTACGGCATGCAGATGAACGCAGCCCTCGCCCCGCGCGGCTGGCGCAGGTTCGCGGCCGCGCAGATCACGATCGACGAGTCCACGGCCACCGCGCTGGGGCAGGACGGGCCGGTGGAGCAGCGGCGCGGCTTCTGGGTCGCGGGGCTCGGCGTGTTCGTCCTGTGGAACCTCTTCACGGCCGTCGGCGCCCTGGCCGGCAACGCCCTCGGCGACCCGAAGCTCTGGGGCCTCGACGGCGCGGCCGTCGCCGCGTTCCTCGGGCTCCTCTGGCCCCGGCTCACGGGCCGCGAGCCGGCCGCGATCGCCGTCGTGTGCGCGCTCGCGACGGTCCTCGTCGTGCCGTTCGTCCCGGCCGGCGTGCCGATCCTCGTCGCGGCCCTCGTCGCCGCCGTGTTCGGCTGGGTGAGCCATGCGCGGGCCGTCGCGGCGCGCGAGCTGGGCCGCGGCGCCGAGGGCCTCGAGGCCGACCTCGATCCGTACGGCCGTCACGGGCACGGCCGCCACGACGCGCAGGCGAGGCACGACGCGCAGGGGGAGAGGGAAACCCCGTGACTCTGTGGGCATGGATCCTGATCGCGTGCGCGGCGGCGTACGGGCTCAAGCTGCTCGGCTATCTCCTGCCCCGGCGGTGGATGGAGAACGAGCGGATGCTGCGGATCGCGGGGACAGTGACGATCGGGCTGCTGGCCTCGCTCACGGCGGTCAACGCCGTCGCGAGCGGCCAGGCGCTCGTGCTCGACGCGCGGATCGGCGCCCTCGCGGCCGCCGCGGTGGCGCTCTCGCTGCGGGCGCCGTTCCTCGTCGTCGTCATCGCGGGGGCCGGGGCTGCGGCGCTCCTGCGCCTGCTCGGCTGGGGCTGAGCGGTTCCGCTGGGGCCGAGCCCACGCCGGCGGGGCGGGGCCACGACACAGAAAATGCCCCGGGTTTCGGACGATGCCCCCCGCCGTGGCGCGGGGCCTAGTCCGAAACCCGGGGCAGGTCTGCCGCCGGGGCCGGGGCGGCCTACGTCTGCGGCGGCTGCTGGCCCGGCTGCTGCTGGCCGGGCTGGCCGTAAGGCTGCTGGCCGTAGGGCTGCTGGCCGTAGGGCTGCTGGCCGTACGGCGCGGGCTCCTGGCCCGGCTGGCCCGGCTGGCCATAAGGCTCCTGGCCCGGCTGGCCCGGCTGGCCGTAGGGCTGCTGCTGCGGCGCCTGGCCGTAGGGCTGGCCGTACGCCTGCGGGACGCCCTGCTGGGGCTGGCCGTAGAAGCCCTGCACGCCGTAGCCGCCCGCGCCGAAGAGCGCGCCCTGGCCGAGGTACTGGGCCGAGCCGTAGCCGAGGATCGGCAGGAAGACGATCGGCAGGAGAACGAGGCCCACGGTCCAGCCGGTGTCCTTGCCGAACGACTTGGAGACGTCGTTCATGATGAAGACCCACAGGACGAGGAGCCCGATCGCGAGGAGGAACCCGAGGAACGGGATGAAGGAGAGCAGCGTTCCGCCGAGGAAGAGCCAGAACCACCACGCGGGGCGCCCGACGATCTCCGTGATGACAATCCAGTAGTTGTAGAAGGGCACATAGGCCGCCCACGCGGGCTTGCCGGCCTTCGTGAACACGCCCATCCACATGAGGCCCGTGATGGCGAACGCGAAGACGAGGCTGATGACCGTGGTCAGGATGACGAGGCCGACGGCCGCGCCGGAGTCTCCGTAGGTTGTCGCAGCAGCGACAGAGAAGGTTGTCATGGGGGAGACACTAGCCGCTCAGCATGGCCCGCCCCATGGGGAGAACTGCCCCGTTCCCGAAGAATTTACAGAGTTGTTGCCCGGCGGCCGTCCGGCGCCTCAGAGCGGGAGGTCGACGTCGGGGATCGGCTCGAGCGGCGGCAGCGGCCGGTCCTCGCGCTGGGTGCGGATGGCGTCCTCGACGAGGGCAACGTAGCGCTGCCACGCCATCGAGCCGGGCTCGACCGTGTCCCCCGCGCCGATGAGCATCGCGACGAGCCGGACCATGTCGATGAGCCGCAGCTCCTCGCGAAGCGTCCCCTGCTGCTGGCCGCGGGAGAGCAGGACGCCCATGGACTCGATGAGCTTGCCCGCGAGGCCCACGAGCAGCGCCCGGCGGCCCGCGACGGCGGAGAGGAGGTGGTGCTCCTCGTTGGCGACCTGCATGACGGCGCCGAGGACCTCGACGAGGCCGGCGGCGGGGTCGGCGTTCTCGAGGGCAAGCTCGGTGACTGGGTCGACCTTGACCTTGAGCTGGCGCTCGATCGCCGCGAGGACGAGCTCCTCCTTGTCCGCGAAGTTCCGGAACAGGGTCGCGGGGCCCACGCCGGCCCGGTCGGCGACGGTCTTGAGCGAGACGTGCGGGCCTTCCTCGCGGAAGCATTCGAGCGCTGCTGAGATGATCTTCTCGATGTTGCGCGCTGCGTCGGCCCGCATCGGCTTGCGCCACGCTCGTTCCTGCATGCCTTCACAGTACCCATCCGAGAGTGGCTCAGTCGCCTGTGTGACGGGCGCCTCCGTGCCCCCGGCGGGCGGATTCCGGCACTGTCCCGCGCACGACGGCGTGGGAGACTGGGCGCATGATCGTCGCCTTCTCCGTCGCCCCCTCGGGCCCCGCGCCCGACGCCGGCGCCGCCTCCGCAGCCGGGGACGCGCCGTCGTCCGTCACCTCTCCGAGCGCCGCGAGCGACTCGGTCCACGAGGCCGTCGCGGCCGCCGTGCGGATCGTGCGCGAGTCAGGCCTGCCCAACCGCACGAGCTCGATGTTCACCGAAATCGAGGGCGAGTGGGACGAGGTCATGGACGTCGTGAAGCGCGCGACCGAGGCCGTGGGCCGCTACGGCTCGCGGGTGTCCCTCGTGCTCAAGGCGGACATCCGCCCAGGCCACACGGGCGAGATCGAGGGCAAGGTCGAGAGGCTTGAGCGGGCGATCGCCGCCCAGGAGGGCTGAGCCCCGCCGGCAATTGCGGGAAGAGGCGGCCCGGGACAGACTGGGCCGCATGATCGAGCACGTCGCCAAGCCCGAGTGGACCGACGCCGAGCGCTGGCTCACGAAGACGATCGTGAGGCCGGGCCCCGAGCACGAGCGGGCGCTGCGCTCCGCCGTCGAGCGCGGCATGCCGGCCATCGAGGTGCAGCCGACGGCGGGGAAGCTGCTCTCGCTGCTCGTGCGGATCTCGGGGGCGCGGCGCGTGCTCGAGGTGGGCACGCTCGCCGGGTACAGCACTGTCTGGATGGCCCAGGCCCTGCCCGACGGCGGGCACCTCGACACGCTCGAGTACCTGCCCGAGCACGCCGAGGTCGCGCGCGAGAACTTCGCCGCTGCCGGGCTCGCCCAGCGCGTCACGGTGCACGTCGGCGCCGCGCTCAAGACCCTTCCGCGGCTCGAGGGGCCGTACGACCTCGTGTTCATCGACGCCGACAAGCAGAACGACGCCGCGTACCTCGAGTGGGCGGTCCGGCTCGGGCGGCCGGGGACCGTCGTCGTGCTCGACAACGCCGTGTGGGAGGGCATCATGCTTGACCCGCGCCGCGACGAGGAGAACGGCCCCGGGATCGTGGAGGCCCTCGAGCTGCTCGGCGGGCCGCTCTTCGATGCGACTGTCATCCAGACCGCCGGGTCGAAGGGCTGGGACGGCTTCGCGCTCGCCGTGGTGAAGTAGCGAAATCCTCCACATTGTGGACGTTGTTAAAGGAGACGTCCACAGTGTGCAGCAGCCGGTATGGCCAGCGTTGCCGCGCGCCATCGTCTTTCCTAGCCTCGATGGAGGCTCACGCCTGTCCACAACGTGGTGACAGTGCAGGAAGGAGAGGGGCATGGGAAAGCTCAGAGGGGACGCGGCGGAGGTTCTTCGCGGTGTTCTGCAAGGGGGCGTGCTGCGCGACGGCGTGACGCTCGCCGTCGGCGGCTTCGGGCTCAGCGGAATCCCGGCGGACCTCATCGAGGCCGTGCGGGACAGCGGCGTACGGGACCTGACGGTCGTGTCCAACAACATGGGCGTCGACGGCAAGGGCCTGGGGATCCTCATCGAGGCCGGCCAGGTGCGGAAGGTCATCGCCTCGTACGTAGGGGAGAACAGGCTTTTCGCCGAGCAGTACCTCTCGGGGCAGCTCGAGGTCGAGTTCACCCCGCAGGGCACGCTCGCCGAGCAGCTCCGGGCCGGGGGAGCAGGCATCCCGGCCTTCTACACCCGGACCGGGGTGGGGACGGTCGTCGCCGAGGGCAAGCCGCACGCAGAGTTCGACGGCGTGACGTACGTCCAGGAGCGCGCGATCGTGGCCGACGTCGCGCTCGTCCACGCGCACACCGCGGACACGGAAGGGAACCTCGTCTACCGCTACACCGCGCGGAACTTCAACCCGGTCGTGGCCACGGCGGGCAGGGTCACGATTGCCGAGGCCGAGGCCATCGTCGAGCCGGGGGAGCTGGACCCGAACCAGATCGTCACGCCGGGCGTGTACGTCCAGCACCTCGTCCGGGCCCGGCCGCGGGTCAAGGACATCGAGCAGCGCACGGTCAGGCCGCGTCCCGTGGCCGCCGCGGCCCAGAACTGACGAGGAGGAGACCACCATGGCCTGGAGCCGGGATGAGATGGCCGCGATCGCGGCCGAGGAACTGAACGACGGGGACTACGTGAACCTGGGCATCGGCATCCCGACGCTCGTTGCCAACAACCTGCCCGAGGGCGTGCGGGTCGTGCTGCAGAGCGAGAACGGGCTGCTGGGCATGGGCCCGTTCCCGTACGAGGGCGAGGAGGACGCCGACCTGATCAACGCGGGCAAGCAGACCGTCACGGTACTGCCCGGGGGGAGCATCTTCGACTCCGCGACCTCCTTCGGCATGATCCGCGGCGGGCACGTCGAGGTCGCCGTGCTCGGGGCGATGCAGGTCTCCGGCGACGGCGACCTGGCCAACTGGACCATCCCCGGCAAGATGGTCAAGGGCATGGGCGGGGCGATGGACCTCGTTGCGGGGACGCCGCGGATCGTCGTGCTCACCGAGCACGTGGCCAAGGACGGCTCGCCCAAGATCGTCAGCCGGTGCTCGCTGCCGCTCACGGGCCAGCGCGTGGTGGACCGCATCATCACGGACCTCGCCGTCTTCGACGTGGTGGAGGACGACGGCGGCCGGCGGCTCGTGCTGCGCAGGCTCGCCCCTGGCGTCGACCTCGCCGAGGTGCGGGAGAAGACGGAGCCGGATTTCGCCGTCGTACTCGAAGATGCACAGGAAGGGGCGCTCGCATGAGCCTCAAGGAGCAGTTCGGCAGGGACGTCCTCATCACCGGCTGGGGCCACAGCCGCTTCGGCAGGCTCGCCGACGAGACCCTCGAGTCCCTCATCGTGCAGGTTGCGGGCGAGGCCCTCGCGCACGCGGGGCTCGAGCCGGGCGACGTCGACGAGGTCTACGTCGGCCAGTTCAACGTGGGGATGATGCCGCTGGCCTTCCCATCCTCGCTCGCGCTCCAGCTATCCCCGGACCTGCTCGGGGTGCCGGCCACGCGGGTCGAGAACGCGTGCGCGTCCGGCTCGGCGGCCGTCCAGCAGGGCGTGAAGGCGCTGCTAGCCGGCACCGCACGGAACGTCCTCGTGATCGGGGCCGAGATGATGACGCCGGCCGGTGCCGAGAAGGTCGGCGCGGCGCTCCTGGGTGCGGACTACGACATGGCCGGCCAGCCGTCGTCGGCCGGGTTCACCGCGCTCTTCGCCGAGGTGGCCAAGCACTACGCGAAGCGGTACGGGCCGGTCGGCGACGTCCTGGGCTCGATCGCCGCGAAGAACCACCGCAACGGCGTCGACAACCCCTACGCCCAGCTGCGCAGGGACCTCGGCGAGGAGTTCTGCCGGACCGTCTCGGACAAGAACCCGATGGTCGCCGACCCGCTGCGGCGCACGGACTGCTCCCCGGTGTCCGACGGCGCCGCCGCCGTCGTGCTGAGCGTCGCGCCGTCCGCGGGGGCCGCGACCGCGCCCGTGCGGCTCGCCGGCTTCGGGCATGCCAACGACTTCCTCCCGGCCGCGCGGCGCGACCCGACCGCGTTCGCGGCCACGCGGCTGTCCTTCGAGCGCGCCTTCGCCATGGCCGGCGTCGGGCTCGACGACGTCGACCTCGCCGAGGTGCACGACTGCTTCACCATCGCCGAGCTGCTCATGTACGAGGCGATGGGGCTCACGGCGCCGGGCGAAGGAGCGCGGGCCATCGAGGAGGGCTGGGTCTCCAGGGATGGCAGGCTGCCGGTGAACGCCTCGGGCGGGCTCAAGGCCAAGGGCCATCCGGTCGGCGCCACGGGCGTCTCGCAGCACGTGCTCGCCGCGATGCAGCTCACCGGGACCGCGGGGGCGATGCAGCTGCCGGACCCACGGCGGGCCGTCGTGCAGAACATGGGCGGCGTGGGCATTGCGAACTACGTGAGCGTGCTCGAGGCGGTGTAGGGGCGCTGCCGCCTACTCCGCTCCGCCTGGGTAGGCGGCCATGAGTGCCGCCGAGGCGATCCATACTGCCCCCACCGCCGCCACGGAGAGCCCGCCGCCGAGGCTGATCGCCGACGCGGCGAGCGCCGCCCCCGCGGCGGACGCGCTCACGCGCAGCCCCGCGCCGACGGTGAAGACCTGGGACCGGAGCTCGGCAGGGCTGAGGGCGCTCCGCAGGTAGAGCATCGCCGCCGCAGTGGAGGCCGTGAACGCGCCCGAGAGCCCGATGGCGAGGACCGTCCAGACCAGCCCGAGGTCCAGGACGGCGAGGACCGTGAAGACGCCCGTGGCGAGGAACCCGAGAGCCATGACGACGTGCGGCCGGGCCCGCGTGGGGCGGGCCGTCTCGACGAGTGCGCCGAGCAGGCTGCCGACGGCGAACGCCGTCACGAGCAGCGCGCCCTGCCCGGGGGAGCCGACGCGCTCCATCGAGAGGGCGATCGCGGCGACCGCAAGCCCGCCCTGCCCGAGCTGGGTGAGGGTCGAGGAGACAGTCACCACCGCGAGCCGGCGGTGGCCGAAGATGTGCCTGAAGCCGGCCGCCACGGACCCCCAGAGCGGGATGTCCGTCCCGTGGTGGGAGGGCAGGGGGCTGAAGGCCACGCTCGCCGAGCCGGCCAGGGCGGCTGCGGAGAGCACGGCCATCGCGGCGGGAGCCGGGAGGACCGTGACGATGGCGGCGACGAGGGCCGGCCCCGCGACGGCGGAGACGTTGTAGGAGAGGGCGTCGTAGGCGAAGGCGCGCTTCTGGTCGGGGACCATGTCCGAGACGAAGCTCGAGAGCCCTCCCATGAAGAACGGCGAGACGGCCCCAGCGACGGCGAGGGCGGCGAAGGCCAGCGGGAGCGGCACGTCGCCGAGAAAGGCCATGAGCAGGAATGCCGCCGCCGTGAGCAGCCCGGCGGCCGCCACCAGGAGGCCGGGGCGGCGGGCCCTGTCGAGGGCAACCCCCGCGAGCGGGGCCGCGACGATGCTCGGGCCCAGCGAGACGGCAACCAGGGCGCCGCCGAGGCCGATGTCGCCGAGCTCCTGCACCGCGAGGATGGGGATGGCGACGGCCGAGCCGGCCAAGGCCATCCTGGGCGGTATCGAGGCCGCGAGGTATCCGAGGGCTGTCATTGCGAAGGCTGCCGCTGTCTGTCGGGGGTGGTTGAGCCGGAGGCTTGACTCTGGCTCTGACCTTAACGCAGGAGGCTCCCGCTCTTAGTCCGGGGGTGCGCAAGGTCACTGTGCATGTCGATGGATGCGCGAGGGGCGGATGCTGCGCATATCAGAATTTCATTTCTCGTGCACAATCCTGAGGATGATATCCCCTGGCGATAGCCGAGAATCCCGCCATGGCGGGCATTTGGCGGTGAATCGCGGTCATTATGTCGATAAATCCGCACAAGGCGAGGCCCCGTCCGGAGCAGTCCGGACGGGGCCTCGTGAAGGGAAGACTCAGGAATCGCTGCCGTGGCCGTCCCCGTTGTTGTTCAGGCTGTGCTGCTGGCCCCACAGCGAGACGAGGTGCTGGTACTCGGCCTTGGCGTCGTCCACCGCGTCGTTGTTGGCCTCCTTGAGGTCCGTCAGCTCCTCCTTGTTCTGCTCCTTCAGCGCGTGGAACGCCTCGAGGGCAGCCTTCTTGTCCGCGTCGCTGCCCTTGGCCGCGTCGAGCAGGGCCTTCTCCTCGGCGCGGTTGGCCTCCAGCGCCGCCTTCTCCGACGTCCGGGCCGCCTCGCGGGCAGCCTCGAATGCGGCCTTGGCGGCCGCCACTTCCTCCTCGGTCACGATGGGGTCGGTGGGCGGAGGGGGCGGATACGCGTCGTCGTGCTCAACGAGCGGCACGAGAGCAGTGCGCTCGGCTGCAACGGCTGCGGGCGCGTGGGTCGTGGTGTTTGCTGCAAATGCTGCGGTGGAACCGCCTGCCGTGATGGCAACTGCCGCGGCGACGGCTGCCGCACTCTTGATGAACGGGAAACCCATAGGCCCTCCTTGAGAATCGGTTGGATTTCTGTCCCCTTTGCCATCGTGTCAGCCGTCGCGAATGAATATCAACCCATAGGGAAATGTCCCAATACTGTTTCCAATATGTTCATGACGCGGAATGTCATCCGATTCGGAGGGGGCAGCCGGGACCTTCGCGGTCCGCCCAGCCTGCCGACTGGACTAGCTTAAGAGCCATGCGCACACACCCGGACGGGGCCTGATGGCCCGCAGGCAGGGCGGGCGGAAGGCGGCCCGCACGCGCGGGGCCGAGGGCGAGCGAGCGGAGGCCCAGCCGTCGGCCCCCGGCCCCCAGCCCGGGCTCTATCCGATCAGCACGGGCTTCGCGGAGCTCATCGCGGACGGCGACTCGCCCGACGGCTGGCTCCTCAAGATCAACGGGGTGCAGAGCTCGCACATCGTCCTCAGTGATCCGCTGCGCCTGGACTTCGAGTACATGCGGTGGATCACTGCCCTCATCGAGGACCGCTTCGCACCCGAGCCCGTAGCCCGGATGCGCGTCCTCCACCAGGGCGGGGGAGGGTGCTCCATGGCGCGCTACCTCGCCGCCCGCTATCCGGACGCGCGGCAGGTCGTCGTCGAACTCGACGCGAAGCTCGCCGACTATGTGCGCCAGTGGTTCGACCTTCCGCGGGCCCCGTTCGTCAGGATCCGGGTCGGCGAGGCCCGCGCCGTCACCGAGTCCCTCACGCCGCACACGCGCGATGTCGTCATCCGCGACGTCTTCTCGGGCGCTTTCACGCCGAGCCCGCTCACGACCGTCGAATTCACCCATGCCTCCGCCCGCCTCCTCGACCCCGGGGGCCTGTACCTGGCCAACGTCGGCAGCGCACCGGACCACGTCTCAGCCCGCATCGAGGCCGCCGCCATCGCGGAGGTCTTCCCGCACACCGCCATCGTCGCGGACGCGGCCATGCTCAAGGGCCGCCGCTACGGCAACATCATCATCGCGGGAAGCACGACGCCGATCCCCGCCTCGCCCGCGCTGCGTCGCCGCCTGCTCGGCGGCGGCCTCCCGGCGCAGGTGTGGGAGGACGCCGAGGTCCGCGCCTGGATCGGGGATGCGCCTCCCCGACGGGATCCGCGTGAGGAGGCGCCGGAGGACGTCCCCGGGACGCCCTAGCCCCGGGACGCCCTAGCCCCGGGACGTCCTAGCCCCGGGACGTCCTAGTCCCGGCCCGCCGAGTCCCCGCCGGCGGAGTCCCTGCCGGCCGAGGCGCCGCCGGCGGAATCCCCGCCCGCCGAGTCGCCGCCCGCCGAAGCCCTCCCGAGCAGCATCGGCCGGGCCCGCTCGGTCTCGGCGCGGAGGGCCTCGGCCACCGCGGCGACCGCAGGCTGCCGCAGCGAGTCGGGCCGCAGCACCATCCAGTACGGGAGCTGCTCGCGGAAGTAGTCCGGCAGCAGCCGCACGAGGTCGGGGTGCCGGTCCGCCATGAAGCACGGCAGGAACCCGACCCCCGCCCCCGCGCGCGTCGCCTCCACGTGGACGAAGAGGTTGGTCGAGGTGAGCCCGTCCCGCATCTCGGGCGCGAGGCGCCGGGGCGCGTCGAGGTCGTCGACCTGGAGCATCGAGTCCACGAAGTAGACGAGCCCGTGCCTGGCGAGCTCCTCGGGCGTCGTCGGGGTCCCGTGGCGCTCGAGGTAGTCCAGGGAGGCGTACATGCCGAGCGTGTAGTCGCCGAGCCGGACGGCCTGGGCGCGGTGCACCTGCGGCTCGCCCACGACGACCTCGATGTCTACCCCCGAGCGCTGCTGCATCGCCCGGCGGGTCACCGTCACGAGCTCGACCGTGAGCTCCGGGTGGCGCGCCCGCAGCCCCGCCACCGCCGGGGAGGCGATGTACGCGCTGAAGCCGTCCGTCGCCGTCATGCGCACGACCCCCGCCACCGGGTCCGCCGCCCCCGGCCCGAGCCGCGCGACGGCCTGCGCCACCTGCCCGGCGACCCCCACCGCCCGCTCCCCGAGCGGCGTCAGCTCCCAGCCGCCCGCCGCGCGAGCGAGCACCCGGCCGCCGAGGGCCTTCTCGAGCGCGGCGATCTTGCGCGCGACCGTGGTGTGGTTGAGGCCCAGGCTCTCCCCCGCCGTCGTGAACTTCCCGCTGCGGGACACCTCGAGGAGGACCAGGAGCAGGTCCGGGGAAGGGGGCGCCGTCGTCATGGGGCCAACGGTAGCGATCCGTGACGGCGACCGGGAGGGGCCCTGTCTGCATTTCTGCACAGGACCGGTGCCGAGTTGGCCATTGAGTGCGCATCGATGTGCGGGAAATACTCGTCCGTAGCGTGAGGGCTGTCACACAAGGAAGACGCCCCCGCGAGCAGAAGTGTGAGCCGCAGATATGTGAGCTCTTCAGAAGTGTGAGCCCGTGTCACCGAAGACACCAGGAGGACCCCATGAGCGTCGACCACCGCTCCATCGGCCAGCCAGGCCAGACAGATCCCTCGCTCCTCAAGCGCATCGTCTCCGCCTCGATGGCCGGCACGGTTGTGGAGTGGTACGACTTCTTCCTCTACGCCACCGCGGCGGCCCTCGTGTTCAACAAGGTGCTCCTGCCGAAGATGGGCAACGAGTACGACGCGATCATCGCCGCGTTCCTGACCTACGCCGTCGGCTTCATCTCGCGCCCCCTCGGCGGCGTCGTGTTCGGCCACCTCGGCGACAGGCTCGGGCGCAAGGCGACGCTCCAGATCACGATCCTCCTCATCGGCGCGGCGACCGTCCTCATGGGCTGCCTGCCCACCTTCGCCCAGATCGGGCTGTGGGCCCCGATCCTCCTCGTGCTCCTGCGCTTCGTCCAGGGCCTCGCCCTCGGCGGCGAGTGGGGCGGCGCCGTTCTCCTTGTCGCGGAGCACTCCCCGG
Source organism: Sinomonas sp. T428B (assembly GCF_056780155.1). Lineage (NCBI taxonomy): Bacteria > Bacillati > Actinomycetota > Actinomycetes > Micrococcales > Micrococcaceae > Sinomonas > Sinomonas sp. T428B. The sequence goes on from NZ_JBRAZR010000001.1 coordinate 462,571, forward strand.
ACAGGCAGCGCGCGTTCTGGGCCTCGTGGCCCCAGGCCGCCGTGCCCGTGGGCAACCTGCTCGCGACCGCCGTCCTGTGGATCATGTCCGTGACACTCACCGGGGACGCGTTCCTCGGCTGGGGCTGGCGGGTCGCGTTCTGGCTCTCCGCCGTCGTCGTCCTCGTCGGCTACTACATCCGCACCAAGATCACCGACGCCCCGATCTTCGAGAAGGCCAAGGCCGAGCTGGAGAGCGAGAAGGCCGTGGGCTACGGCGTCTTCGAGGTCATCAAGCGCTACCCGCGCGGCATCCTCACCGGCATGGGCCTTCGCTTCGCGGAGAACATCATGTACTACCTCGTGGTCAGCTTCTCGATCGTGTACCTCGGCACCGGCCTGAAGATGAACACGTCCTCGATCCTCGGCGTCATCGCGATCGCGCACGTCGCCCACTTCGTGTTCATCCCTGTCGTCGGGCGCCTCGCGGACCGGTTCGGCCGCAAGCCCGTCTACCTCGCCGGGGCCGTGCTCGGCGGCACATGGGGCTTCTGGGCCTTCCCGGCCTTCGGCACACAGAACACGGCCGTGATCCTGCTGGCCATCATCGTCGGCCTGGCCTTCCACGCCCTCATGTACGCCAGCCAGCCGGCCATCATGGCCGAGATGTTCCCGACCCGCATGCGCTACTCGGGCGTCTCGATCTCCTACCAGGTGACCTCGATCGTCGCGGGCTCGCTCGCCCCGGTCTTCGCCACCGAGTGGCTCAAGTCCACGGGCTCGTGGTGGCCAACCGCCGTCTACCTGCTCGTCGCGGGCGTCATCACGGCCGCCGCGGTGGTGAGCATGCGCGAGACCAAGGGCGCCTCGCTCCACGCCCTCGACGCCGCGGACGCCGCCAAGCTGCGCGGCGAGTCCGCCGACGCGAAGGCCACGGCGTGAGCCTCGCCGGGCGCAAGGCCCTCGTGACCGGGGGAGCGGCGGGCATCGGCGCCGCCGCCTCCCGGGCGCTGGCCGAGAGCGGCGCCCACGTCGTCGTCGCGGACCTCGACCGGGACGGCGCCGAGAAGCTCGCCGCGGACCTCGGCGGCAGCGCGTGGGCCGTGGACCTGCTCGACACCGCCGCCCTCGAGGACCTGCGCCTCGACTGCGACATCCTCGTGAACAACGCGGGCATCCAGAAGGTCGCCCCGCTGCACGAGTTCGAGCCGGAGGCCTTCCGCCGCATCCAGCGGCTCATGGTCGAGGCGCCCTTCCTCCTCATCCGCGCGGCCCTTCCGCACATGTACGAGCGGGGCTGGGGCCGGGTGATCAACCTCGGCTCGGTCCATGGGATCCGTGCCTCCGCCTTCAAGGGCGCCTACGTCACGGCCAAGCACGCGCTCGAGGGGCTCTCGAAGGTCACGGCCCTCGAGGGCGCGGAGCACGGGGTCACCTCGAACTGCATCAGCCCCGGGTATGTGCGCACGGCCCTCGTTGAGCGGCAGATCGCGGACCAGGCCGCGACACACGGCATCCCCGAGGCCGAGGTCCTGGAGAAGGTCATGCTGGCCGAGATGGCCGTCAAGCGCCTCGTCGAGCCCGAGGAGGTCGCCTCCCTCGTCGCGTGGCTCGCCTCGGACGACGCCGGCATGGTCACCGGCGCGTCGTACACGATGGACGGCGGCTGGTCGGCTCGGTAGTGGGCACCCGTCGGAAACTGCACAACTCAGGGCCGATTCTCTCTCCACAGAGGCGGGATCGGCCCTGAGTTGTGCAGTTTCGTGCGCCTCACGCGCCTCGGCGTCACTCGTTGTCGTGGCAGCCGGGCTGCGCCACCATGAACGTATGGATGCCGAGACGCCCCGGGCCGTGGAACTGAGCCTCCCCCAGGCCTTCCTGCTCCTGGCCACCAACGACAAGGACGGCAGGCCCGAGGTGCCGGTTTTCGCTCTGAGGACCACTCTGGCAGGGGCCATCCTGGCCGAGCTGGACCTGCTCGGCGCGATCGAGCTGCAGGGCAAGCACGTCAGGGCCACCGGCACCGCCCCCGCCACGGACTTCCAGCAGGAGCTCGAGCTCATCCGCGGCAAGTCCCGGCCCCACACGCCCAAGCAGTGGGTCGCCATGCTCGAGGGCCGCGCCGAGGTGCAGCGCGTCTACGAGGGGATGGAGTCCCTGGGCATCCTGGAGCGCGTCGGCGAGGGGCACCGGGGATGGCTCCGGGCCAGACGGTACGCGGAGAAGGACCACGCCCCGGAGGCGGCGCTCCTGGCGAGGATCGAGGCCGCGCTCAGCGGCGCCCCCTACGGTCCCGGGGCGGCGGGCTCCATGGCGGCCGAGGCAGGGGCGGCCGAGGCGGCGACCGCAGGGACCGGGACGCCCGAGGCATCGACGCCCGAGGCAGGGATGCCCGAGGCCGCGAAGCCGCGCGCCAAGGCGCCCGATGACAGAACCGTGGCCCTCATCGCCCTGCTCCAGGCGGCCGGGCTGCTCGCCAAGCTCTTCCCGGCGGCGGACAAGACCTGGGCGGACGAGCTGGCGAAGGACTACTGGCCGGCCCATGCCGTGGAGGACGAGCTCCGCCTGATCAGGATCGCGGAGGAAGAAACGATGACGATGTGACACGGCGTGGGCGCCTCCGCCCGCAGCATCTGCAGGCAGGGGCGCCCACACCCAGGTCACCTAGACGCGGACCTCCTCGCCGGCCGGGGCGACCACTGGCACCGGCGAGGTCTCGTCGCGGAGGGCGGGCCGGCGTCGTCCGTCCCCGCGCACCCACAGCGCGTAGGCCGCCGCGAGCAGCCCGATCCACACCCCGCCCACGACGAGGGCGACGCGCGTGGCCTCGAACCAGCCCAGGAGCACGACGACGAGGGCGAGGAACGCGATCGCCGCCACCGACGCCGCGGGCCACAGCGGCGAGGGGAACTCGCTCGGGGCCAGGCCGTCACGGCGGAGCTCGCGCTTCATCGCCACGTGGCTCGCGAGGATCATGCACCACACGAAGACGGTCGCGAAGGTCGCGATCGAGGCGATCACGGTGAACACGTCCTTCGGGATGACGGCGTTGAGCACCACGCCGACGGCCAGCACCCCGGTCATCACGACGACCGTCATCCACGGTACGCCACGGCGGGACACCTTCGCGAAGGACGACGGCGCGTGCCCCTGCTGGGCGAGGCCGAACAGGACGCGCCCGGCGCCGAAGATGTCCGAGTTGATGGCCGAGAGCGCGGCCGTGATGACGACGGCGTTGAGCACGTGCGCGGCGCCGGGGATGCCGAGGCCGTCGAAGATCTGCACGAACGGGCTGCCCTCGGCGCCGACCAGGTTCCACGGGAAGAGGCTCATGAGCACCGCGAGGGTCAGGACGTAGAAGACGAGGATGCGCACCGGCACCGTGTTGACGGCGCCGGGGATGGCCCGCTTGGGGTCGGCGGCCTCGCCCGCAGTGACGCCGAGCGTCTCGACGCCGCCGAACGCGAACACCACCACCGAGAACGCCGCGAGCAGGCCACCGAAGCCGTTGGGCATGAGCCCGCCGTGCTCGACGAGGTGGTGCGGGCCGGCCTGGCCGCCGGCGGAGGAGAAGCCGAACACGATGAGCGCCGCGCCGCCCACGATCATCGCCACGATCGCGGCGACCTTGATGAGGGTGAGCCAGAATTCGAGCTCGCCGAAGACCTTGACGCTGAGCAGGTTCACGGCGGTCAGGAAGAGGATGACCGCCGCTATCCAGATCCAGCGGTCCACGTCCGGGAACCAGAAGCCCATGTAGATGCCGAACGCCGTGACATCCGCGAGGGCGACGATCGCCATCTCGAACACGTACGTCCAGCCGGTCGCGAAGCCAGCGAAGGGGCCGAGGTAGCGGCCCGCGTACTGCCCGAACGAGCCCGAGACCGGGTGCCGGACGGCCATCTCGCCGAGGGAGCGCATGACCATGAACACGGCGGCGCCAGCGACCATGTAGGCGATGAGGACGGCGGGGCCGGCGGCCTGGATCGCGGAGGCCGAGCCGTAGAACAGGCCGGTCCCGATGGCCGAGCCGAGGGCCATGAACCGGATGTGGCGGACGTTAAGGCCGCGGCTGAGCGCGGCGGTGCTGCCTGGGGGAGTGTGCTGCATGGGGGGTTCCTCACGACTCTGGGAAGGATCCTTTCCACTCTCGGGGTCCGGAACCGCCTGTGAGTGCTGTCACGGGCCTTCGCCGTCTCGCATCGCAGACTTGCCGTGTCCGGTATTCCAGACGGAGAGGGGATGACGGCGGGTGCGCGCCGCCGTCGTCCGGGCGCACACTGGAGTTCGGTATTACAGACACCCGACTCCGAGGTCCCCGCCATGCCCGAGCCCGCCCAGAAGTCCAAGGTCCCCGCGGCCGAGAGCACGCTGCGCATCCTGCGCCTGCTCGCGTCGCGGCGCGGGCCGCAGCCTGCCTCGGCCATCGCGACGCAGCTCGGCCTCCCGCGCTCGACCGTGTACCACCTGCTCTCGGTCATGGAGCAGAACGGCTTCGTCCTGCACCTCGCCGAGGAGCAGCGCTACGGGCTCGGGATCGGAGCCTTCGAGCTCTCGAGCGCCTACTCCCGGCAGGAGCCCCTCTCGCGCCTGGGCCGGCCCGTGCTCGCGGCGCTCGTCGACGCGATCGGGGAGAGCGCCCACCTCGCCGTCCTGCACGGGCGCGACGTGCTCTACATCGTCGAGGAGCGGGCGAAGAACCGCCCCTCGCTCGTGACCGACGTCGGCGTGCGCCTGCCCAGCCACCTCACCGCGAGCGGCCGGGCCATCCTCGCGGCGCTGCCCAAGTCGCAGGTGCGCGCGCTCTACCCGAATGCCGCGGCGTTCTCGAGTCGGACCGAGGAGGGCGAGCAGATCCGCTCCTACGCGTCCCTCCAGTCCGAGCTCGACCAGGTCCGCCAGCGCGGCTACTCGACCGAGGACGGCGAGGTCACCCCCGGCCTCTCGTCCGTCGCCTCGGCCGTCCTCGACCACACGGGATGGCCGACGGCGGCCGTCGCCGTGACTTTCCAGACCGAGCGGGTGCCGCTCGGTGACCGCGAGGACCTCGCCAAGCGCGTGCACCGCGTGGCGGGCGAGCTCTCGGCAAGGATCTACGGCCGCGGGTGAACCCTGCCCTCCGGCGACGCGGGGTCACCTTCCAACGTTGCGGGGTCACCTTCCAACGTTGCGGGGTCACGCCTCAATGGTGCGGTGTCACGTCTGACCCCGGATCGCAGGGAGGTGACCCCGGATCGCCGGGAGGTGACCTTGGTGTGATGCTCTCTGGTGCCGGGGCGTTCCCGGTGGTTGGATCCTTCCGTCCGAGGGCGTCTGGCTCTTGAAGTGACTGCCGCGGTGGGCGGCTTGTGCGGGTTCTGCCGGCGCCCCCGGAGGGAAGGGTTCCGGTCGGCAATGGCTTGATAGGAGCGTGGAGTGCGCTTCCCCACCAAGGTGTGCCCGCCGACCGGTCCCGACCCGAGCCCCTGCAAGTTGCGGATTGAAAGGGAGGGTCACTGACCATGGTCGTGGTCCTGGGCATTGACGTCCATAAGAAGACCCACACGTTGGTCGCGGTCGACGGCAACGGCCGGCGCCTGGACGAGATCACCGTCCCGGCAACCGCTGCCGGACACCGCCAAGCACTGGCCTGGGCCATCGGGCTGGGCGACGGCGAGCGGATCTGGGGGATCGAGGACTGCCGGACGTCTCCGCGCGACTCGAGGCCGAGCTGGGCGCCGCGGGGGAGCACGTGGTGCGGGTCCCGGCGAAGCTGACCGCACGCACCCGCGCCTCGGCCCGGACCCGGGGGAAGTCGGACCCGATCGACGCCCTCGCCATCGCCAGGGCGGTCCTGCGCGAGCCCGGCCTGCCCGGCCCAGCGCACGATGCCGCCGCCGAGGAGCTGAAGCTGCTGGTCGACTACCGCGACGCGGTGGTCGGCGAACGCACCCGGGACGAGAACCGGCTGCGCGAGCTCCTGCAGCGCCTGGACCCCGAGCGGGAGCCCGCGCCGCGGACCCTGGACCGGGCCAAGGTGCGCGCCGCCTTGGCCCGGTGGCTCCACGGCCAGGCCGGCGTGGTGGCGCGGATCGCCCGCGACGAGCTGGCCCGGATCGAGGACCTCACCGCGAAGATCGCCGCGTTGGGGAAGGAGATCGCCGCGCTGGTCAGGGATTGCGCCCTGCTGCAGATCCGCGGCTGCGGGCCGCTGTCGGCCGCCCGGCTGATCGCCGATACCGGCCCCGTGGCCCGGTTCCGGTCCGCGGACGCGTTCGCGATGTTCAACGGCACCGCGCCGATCCAGGCCTGGTCCGGGGCCACCCACGGCAGGGTCAGGCTCAACCGCGGCGGCGACCGCAAGGCCAACGCCGCCCTGCACCGGATCGCCGTGACCCAAGCCCGCCTGCCCGGCCCCGGACAGGACTACTACAAGCGCCAGCTCAGCTCCGGCAAGAGCAGGCGCGAAGCCCTGCGCTGCCTCAAACGCCGGATCAGCAACACCGTCTACCGGGCCCTGCTCGCCGACGCCCATACCCACAAAACAGCAGCTCCCTCCCAGCCGCCGCCTGACCACCACTACAAGGCCCGTCCCCGATCCAGGCTGCCCGCCCGAAAGCCGCAGCCGAGGTCAAGGCTGGCCGCAGGCCACCCGGAGGGCCCCGGCCTTGACCACGGCAAGGACACGGGCACACTCACAGCCCGAGGAACGGGCCGCCCATTGACATAGGAGCAACCCGCATCGCAGGGAGGTGACCCCGCATCGGCTGTCAGAGGTGGTTCCAGAAGAACAGCCCGTAGGCGTGGACCGTCGCCGCGGCCGCGCCGGCCGAGAGGCCGAGGCCGGCGAGCGTGAGCCCGAGCGACCAGCGCAGGAAGAGCGAGGAGATCCCGCACGCCAGCCCGCCGACGGCCACCCCGGCGCAGACCCAGGCCCCGTACATCGCGTTCCACTGGACCATGAGCCACAGGCCCAGCTCGGCCTCCGCGCGCGGCCCGTACCAGCCGAGGCCCGAGCCCAGGAACCACGAGATGGCGAGGGCACCCGCGAGAGCTGAGGCCCCGCACACGGCCGAGGCCGCGCCCAGGATGTGCCGTCCGCGCGGATTGCCCGCCCGCGCCGCGCGGCCCCACGCGCCGTCGAACAGGAGGCGCCGCCAGGCCTCCGGATCGGACCAGTCCATGTGCCCCCTCACGCCACGGCGCGACCGCCGCTCCCAGTGAACCACGCCGCCGCGTGCGGGTCACTGGCGGGCGGACGACGGCGGTATGCACCCGCCGTCGTCCGCCCGCCACGGCAGCAGGGGGCCTGTCTGTCATCCCAGACCAGACCCTCGCGAAAGCCCTGTTTCCGGGGACTCCGGCGCGGTGTCATTGATCTAGAAGGCCGGCAAGGCCCCGCCCACCAGACACCGAACCGCTGACGCAGGAGTCACGATGACCACGGACACCACCCACACCACCCCCAAGGCGGACTTCACCACCGGCGCACGTCCCGTCCGCGCCCCCCGCGGGACCGAGCTGACGGCCAAGTCCTGGCAGACCGAGGCGCCGCTGCGCATGCTCATGAACAACCTCGACCCGGAGGTCGCCGAGCACCCGGACAGCCTGGTCGTCTACGGCGGCACCGGCCGCGCCGCCCGCTCGTGGAAGGCGTTCGACGCGATCGTCGAGACCCTCAAGGACATGGACGACGACGAGACCCTCCTCGTGCAGTCGGGCAAGCCGGTCGGCGTCTTCCGCACCAACAAGTGGGCGCCGCGCGTTCTCATCGCCAACTCGAACCTCGTGGGCGACTGGGCCACGTGGCCCGAGTTCCGCCGGCTCGAGGCCGAGGGCCTCATGATGTACGGCCAGATGACCGCCGGGTCCTGGATCTACATCGGCACGCAGGGCATCCTGCAGGGCACGTACGAGACGTTCGCCGCCGTCGGCAACAAGCTGATTGCCGAGGGCCGCCACCCCGCCGCCCCGGCGGAGGGCTCCACGGAGGGGCCGCTGGCCGGCACCCTCACGCTCACGGGCGGCTGCGGCGGCATGGGCGGCGCACAGCCGCTGGCCGTGACCCTCAATGACGGCGCGTGCCTCATCGTCGACGTCGACGAGACCCGCCTGCGCCGCCGCGCCGGCAAGCGCTACCTCGATGAGGTCGAGACGGACCTCGACGCCGCCATCGCCAAGGTCCTCAAGGCCAAGGAGGAGCGCCGCGGCTGGTCGGTCGGCTACGTCGGCAATGCCGCCGAGGTCTTCCCGGAGCTGCTGCGCCGCCACAAGGCCGGCGAGCTGACGATCGACGTCGTCACCGACCAGACCTCCGCCCACGATCCGCTGAGCTACCTGCCCACCGAGTACTCCGTCGAGCAGTGGCACCACGAGGCCCAGGCCGACCCGGAGGGCTTCACGAAGAAGGCGCAGGCCTCGATGGCCCGCCACGTCCAGGCCATGGTCGAGTTCCAGGACGCCGGCGCCGAGGTCTTCGACTACGGCAACTCGATCCGCGACGAGGCCCGCAAGGGCGGCTACTCGCGCGCCTTCGAGTTCCCCGGCTTCGTCCCGGCCTACATCCGCCCGCTGTTCTGCGAGGGCCTCGGCCCGTTCCGCTGGGTCGCGCTCTCGGGCGACCCGGAGGACATCCGCGTCACCGACGAGGCGATCAAGGAGCTCTTCCCGGAGAACAAGCACCTGCACAAGTGGCTCGACGCCGCGGCCGAGCGCGTCGAGTACGAGGGCCTCCCGGCCCGCATCTGCTGGCTCGGCTACGGCGAGCGCCACCAGGCCGGCCTGCTGTTCAACCGGCTCGTCGCCGAGGGCAAGGTCAAGGCCCCGATCGTCATCGGCCGCGACCACCTCGACTCCGGCTCCGTCGCCTCCCCGTACCGCGAGACCGAGGCCATGAAGGACGGCTCCGACGCGATCGCCGACTGGCCGCTCCTGAATGCCCTCACCGCCGCGTCCTCCGGCGCGACCTGGGTCTCGATCCACCACGGCGGCGGCGTCGGCATCGGCCGCTCGATCCATGCCGGCCAGGTCTCCGTGGCCGACGGCACGGAGCTCGCCGCCGCGAAGCTCACCGCCCTGCTCACCAACGACCCGGGCATGGGCGTGATCCGCCACGCCGACGCCGGCTACGAGCGCGCCATCGAGGTCGCCGCCGAGCGCGGCGTCAAGATCCCGATGGCCGGCCGCTGAGAACAACAGAGAGACGCAGAAGAGACACTGACATGACCCTCACCGCATCCCCCGAGACCCACCTCCCCACCGAGGTCACCCTCTCGACCCACGGCCTCACGCCCGCGGACGTCGTCGCCGTCGCCCGCCACGGCGCGAGGGTGAGCATCGCGCCCGAGGCGCTCGACGCCGTCGCCCGCGTCCGCGCCCACGTCGAGGAGCTCGCCGCCTCCGAGACCCCCGCGTACGGCATCTCGACCGGCTTCGGCGCGCTCGCGACCCTGCACATCCCGCAGGAGAAGCGCACCCAGCTGCAGAAGTCGCTCATCCGCTCGCACGCGGCCGGCATGGGACCGGCCGTCGAGCGCGAAGTGGTCCGGGCCCTCATGCTTCTGCGCGCCAAGACCCTCGCCTCGGGTCGCACGGGCGTGCGCCCCGTGGTCCTCGAGACCTTCGTCAAGCTGCTCAACGCGGGCATCACGCCTGTCGTGCGCGAGTTCGGCTCGCTCGGCTGCTCGGGCGACCTCGCGCCGCTGTCCCACGTGGCGCTCGTGCTCATGGGCGAGGGCGAGGCCGTCGGCCCCGACGGCGTCCAGCGCCCGACGGCGGAGCTGCTCGCCGAGGCGGGCATCGCGCCGATCACCCTCGCGGAGAAGGAGGGCCTCGCGCTGGTCAACGGGACGGAGGGCATGCTCGGCATGCTGCTCCTGGCCCTGCACGACCTCGGCCAGCTCGTGAAGACCGCGGACGTCACGGCCGCGCTCTCCATCGACGGGCTCATGGGCACGGACCAGGTGTTCCTGCCCGAGCTGCACACACCGCTGCGGCCGCACCCGGGCCAGGCCGACGCGGCCGCGAACATGCTCGCCGTCCTCGCCGGTTCGGCTATTGTGGCCTCGCACAAGGAGGGCGACTCGCGCGTCCAGGACGCGTACTCGCTGCGCTGCGCCCCGCAGGTCTCCGGCGCCGTCCGGGACACGATCGCGCATGCCGCGACCGTGGCCGAGCGCGAGCTCGAGGCCGCGATCGACAACCCGGTTGTGCTGCCGGACGGGCGCGTGAGCTCGAACGGCAACTTCCACGGGGCGCCGGTCGCGTACGTGCTCGACTTCCTCGCGATCGCCGTCGCCGACCTGGCCTCGATCGCGGAGCGCCGCACCGACCGCATGCTCGACCCGGCCCGCTCGCACGGCCTGCCGGCCTTCCTCGCCGACGATCCGGGCGTGGACTCGGGCCTCATGATCGCCCAGTACACGCAGGCCGGCCTCGTCTCGGACTGCAAGCGCCTCGCAGTGCCCGCGTCCGTGGACTCGATCCCGAGCTCGGCCATGCAGGAGGACCACGTCTCGATGGGCTGGCATGCGGCACGCAAGCTCCGCAAGGCCGTGGAGAACCTGCGCCGCGTCCTCGCGATCGAGCTCGTCACGGCGGCCCGCGCCATTGACATCCGCACTGCGATGTCCGACGGCGCGCTGGTCCCCGGCCCGGGCGGCGCCGCGGCCCTCGAGGTGCTCCGCCGGACGGTCCAGGGGCCGGGCACCGACCGGTTCATGTCCCCGGAACTCGAGGAGGCGGACCGCGTGCTCGCCTCTGGCGAGCTCCTCGCCGCGGTGAACGACGCCGTCGGCGGCCTTCGCTGACCCCTTTCGTGACACTGTGTCAGTAAGTCGTTGGCCTACTGCACAGCACTTTCTGCCGTTCCTCGTCAGCCTCCACATAGCGGAGGCCTCGCGGACACGATAGAAAGGGAGTGTCACTATGACAAATCCCACAGTCGGGACTTGTCTGGGGGCAGAGTGATCCACCAGAACCGCAATATTCAGCACGCAGACACCACAAAGGAGTGACGTCTACATGAAGGCACGAGGAGCAGTTCTCACGAGGCGCGGAGCGCATCAGGCGCCGGTTGAGAACTGGGGGGTGCTCCGGGCAGGTGACGCGGTGGAGATCGTCCGCCACGCACAGGTCATCGCCAGCGGCGAGGTCGAGGAGGTCTCGCTGAGCGGGAACGTCCTGTGGATCGTCCCCGCATCGAGGCAGGAGCGCCAGCTCTTCCTCAAGTCCGAGGGCGTGCTCGTCCGCCGGGCCTGACAAGCGGCCGTCGGCGGCAGCGTCTGCAGACGCTCGCAACCGGGAGGGGGTCCGCACCGAACAGGTGCGGACCCCTTCGCCGTTCCTCGGGCGGCCGTCAACGTTCGGTGGCCCGGCAACGCCGCCGCTCCTGGCTTCACAGCCGCTCGACAGGTTCCCCAAAGTGCCTCCCTATCTTCCGTCTCGATCCTGACTGGGTACCGCCCATTGACCCGGCTGCCCAGCAGCCGGTGGGACGCGAGATCCGAGGAGAAGACATGATCGAGAAGAAGAAGATCGCCCTGGGCCTGGCGGCCAGCGCCGTGGCGCTCAGCGTGGGGCTCGGGGCCGCGGGAGCGGCCAACGCGGCCACGACACCCGCGCCGACGCCGTCGGCCAGCGTGAGCGTGAGCACCGACGCCTCGGCACCAGAGGACGGCCCGGCGACCGACGGCAAGGGCAGGGGCGGCCACGGGTTCGGGGTCTTCGGCGTCAACGCCGCGGAGCTCGCCAGCAAGCTCGGCGTGGACGAGGCAAAGGTGAAGGATGCCCTCAAGTCCTACCGCGAGGCCAACAAGCCCTCGTCGGCGGCCCACACCGGGACCAGGCCCGACCGCGCCGCACTCGAGTCCGCGCTCGCGGCCTCCCTGGCCCAGACGCTCGGCGTCGACCAGGCCACGGTCCAGACGGCCCTCGACGAGATCCAGGCGCAGCGCCAGGCCGAGCGGGCGGCTGCCCTCAAGACCCGCCTCGATGCCGCCGTCGCCAACGGCACCCTGACTCAGGCCGAGGCTGACGGCGCGGCCAAGGCCGTCGAGAAGGGGGTGATCGGCGGGGGCCGCTGACCTTCGCGAAAGGCAGGCCCGCGCCCGATGGCCGGCCGGAATGCACGCACCGCCAGCACTGACGCAGTGCTGGCGGTGCGGTGTGCAGGTGGGCCTCAGCCCAGCAGCGTGTCCACGAGCCGCGCCGCGACGCGGGCCGTGCGCCCGTCGATGTCGAGGGCCGGGTTCAGCTCGGCGAGGTCCGCGTGCAGGAGCTTGCCGCTCGCCACGACCCGGCGCACGACGGCGACGATCACCTCGAGCGGCACGCCGAGGGCCGCGGGGGCCGAGACTCCGGGGGCGACGGCCGCCGGGAGGACGTCGAGGTCGATCGTGAGGTACACGGCGTCGAGGTCGGCAAGGAAGTCCTCGACGAACGACTCCGCTGTCTCGCGCGTCGTGTACTCGTCGAGGAGGTAGCGGACGCCGAGCTCGTCGGCGCGCTCGAACAGGGCGCGCGTGTTGCCGGGCCGCGAGATCCCGACGACGGCGTAGTCGAGCGTGCGCCCCTCGGCGGCCTCGGCGCGGGCCATCTGCAGGAACGGGGTGCCCGAGCTGGGCAGCTCCTCGTCCCGCAGGTCGAAGTGCGCGTCGAGGTTGAGCACGCCGACGCGGGCGCCGCCCGTGCGCTGCGAGCCCGCCACCCCGAGGTAGCTCGCGAAGGCGGTCTCGTGCCCGCCGCCGAGCCCGATCGTGAGCGCGCCCGCGTCGAGCAGCGAGGCGACGAGCCCGCCGAAGCGCTCCTGGCCCTCCTCGAGCGGCCCGGCGGAGTCGTTGAAGCTCATCGGCACGGCGACATCTCCGGCGTCGAACACCTCGCGGTCGAGGTGGAACGCGAGCGGGCCCAGCGCTGAGCGGATCGCCGCGGGCCCGGAGGCGGCGCCGATGCGGCCCTTGTTCCGCCGCACGCCCTCGTCCGAGGAGAAGCCCACGAGCACCGCGGGGGCGCGCACGACGGCGGGTGCCCCGCCCGCGCGGCCCGGCCCGCCGGCGTCGTGCGTCCCCGCGCCGCGGCCGTCCGGGACCCCGTCCCAGGCGCGCGCCACCGCCTCGGCGAGGGCGTTCGGCGTGTGCTCCCGGACGGCCTGCCACCAGCGCCGGTGCTCGGCGGAGTCGCCGTCGTGGCGGCCAGTCCAGGGGGTGAAGGGGATCTGGGAGACGGGGGCAGGGCTCATGCTCCCAGCACACAGCATCGGGCACGTGCCGCGGAAGGGCCCAGGGGAGGAGCGGTCCGGAATCCCGGACTACAGCCCGAGCAGCTCCTCGACAGGCCCGATGCCGAAGAAGAGCAGGAAGGCGGCGGCGACGGCCCACATGATCGGATGCACCTCGCGGGCGCGGCCCTGGAAGGCGCGGACGAGGACGTAGGAGACGAAGCCCGCGCCGAGGCCGTTGGCGATCGAGTACGTGAACGGCATGAGGCCGATCGTGAGGAACGCAGGGATCGCGATCCCGAGGTCCTTCCAGTCGATCCGGGCGACCTGCTGGAACATGAGGAACCCGACGACGACGAGCGCCGGGGCCACCGCCTCGAACGGCACGAGGTTGATGAGCGGCGTGAGGAACATCGCGAGCAGGAGCAGGACGCCCGTCACGACCGATGCGAGGCCCGTCCGTGCGCCCTCGCCGATGCCCGCGCCGGACTCGACGAAGATCTGGTTCGAGGAGATCGAGGAGCCGCCGCCGGCGATCGCGCCGAACGCGTCGACGAGGAGCACGCGGTCCACGTTCGGGATCTGCCCGTCGGGGCCCATGCTCCCTGCCTCGCGGGCGAGGCCGACCATCGTGCCCATCGCGTCGAAGAAGATGCTCAGCAGGATCACGAACGCCATGATCGAGGCCCCGAGCACGCCAAGGTTGGTGAAGGCCCCCACGGGGTCCGCCTGCCCGATGAGGCTCAGGTCCACGGGCGCGACCGTCCCGAGGCCGGGCACGACGAGGGACCAGCCCGCGGGGTTCGGCTCCTGCCCGGGCGCGACGGACGGCCCGATCCGGAACACGAGCTCGAGGACGTTCGCGAGCAGGGTCGCGGCGAGGATGCCGATGAGCAGGGCGCCGGGGACCCGGCGGATGATGAGGGCGATCGTGAGGACGAGGCCCACGACGAACACGAGCGTGGGCCAGCCCAGGAGACGTCCGCCCTCGCCCAGGCCGAGCGGCACGGTGGTGCCGGCCGCGTCGGGGATGCGGCGCACGAACCCGGCGTTGACGAGCCCGATGAGCGCGATGAAGATGCCGATGCCGACGACGATCGCCGTCTTGAGCCCCTCGGGCACCGCCCTGAACACGGCCGTCCGGAACCCCGTGAGCACGAGGACGAACATGACCGCGCCCGCGACGAGGACGAGGCCCATCATGTCCCGCCACGTCGCGCCGGGGTGGGTCGCGACCGTGACGGCGAGGAACGCGTTGACGCCGAGGCCCGTCGCGATCGCGAAGGGGTGCTTGGCCCACAGGCCCATGGTGATGGTCAGGATGCCGGCGACGAGCGCGGTCGCCGCGGCGACGCGCGGGATCCCGAGCGTGTCCCCGGCCGAGTCGGCGCCGGCGAGGATGAGCGGGTTGAGGACCACGATGTAGCTCATCGCGAAGAACGTTGCGAGACCGCCGCGGATCTCGCGGCTGATCGAGGAACCGCGTTCGCTGATCTTGAAATAGCGGTCCAGGGCCGATGCCATGGCTTCTCCTGGGGCAGGTGGCGGGGAAGAACGGGGAGGGCAGCGCGCCGGGGCGGCCGCGCGGTCAATCCTACTGTCCAGTTGTTTCTACAGGCGGTCGAAATCTAGGCTGGTGTGATGCATCTCCTCACGCGGCTCCGCCCCGTCCTGGCCCTCCCGTCGCTCCTCGCGATTCTGGCCTCGGCCGTGCTCACGGGTGCGCTCGTGCTCCTCGCTCCGGCGGGCCCCGCGATGGCCCACGACGCGCTCGAGGGCTCGGCTCCCGCGTCGGGCCAGACGCTGCAGGCGGCGCCGTCCGAGGTCCGGCTCGACTTCAGCAACCGCCCGCTCGGGGTCGGCGTCGAGGTCCGGGTCACTGACGCTTCCGGGGCATCGTGGTCGGAGGGCGCGCCCGAGGTTGTGGACCGCAGCGTCCACCAGCCGCTCCGTGCGGGCGCCCCCGCCGGCGCGTACACGGTGGTGTGGCGCGTGGTCAGCTCGGACTCGCACCCCATCGAGGGCACCTTCGGCTTCACGGTCGCCGAGGGAAGCACGACGCCGGCCGCCTCCCCGGCTGCCTCCGGCTCGCCGGGCGTCTCGGGCCCCGCCATCCAGAGCGCCGAGCCCGGTGCCACGGCCACGCCGGCCCCCGCGTCCCGGGCACCCTCCCAGGATGTCCCGTGGCTGATCATCGTCTTCGCGATCGTCGCGGTCGCGCTGCTCGCGGCCCTCGGCTGGGGCGCACGCCGTCGGCTGCGGGCGGGGGACGAGTCCTAGGAGGCTGCTGAAGGATTCGGGCCTGTTGCCCGCTCCTGCGTGAGCGGGAAGGGACTCGCGCCCGGGCCTATTGAATCCTCCGGGAGCCTGATGGCGCGCCGAAGCTCCCCAGCTTTACCGCGGGACCTCCCCATCATTCGAGCAGGGGCCGCGGGATGACGGGGCCGGGACTCCGTGCCGGTTGGACTTGAAGCCTAAAGCTGGGGAACTGCGGCGAGCCCCCGGAATTGCTCACAGCACCGGCTACGGCTCCCAGCCCGGACTACGGGCCAACCCAATTCTTCAGCGGTCTCCTAGCTAGGGCTCGCTCAGGCCGTCCGGCGCTCGCCGCCGTCGGGACCGCCCGAGCCGCCATCCCGGCCGTCGGCCGAGAGCCCGGCGATGCGGCCGGCCACCTCGGCCCCGACGGACTTGGCCTGACGGACGAGGTCGCGGGTGGTGGGGGCCTCGAGCTCGGCGACGCCGATGAGGTAGAGCCCGATCTCCGCGAGCGCCGCCATGAGGTTCTCGCCGAGGGAGTAGCCGAGGTCCGCGAGGAAGCGCCGCAGCTGGTTGTGCGCGCAGCGGGTGAGCACGACGGCGTCGGCGAACAGCACGCCGTCGTCCGTCCTGACCGCCCAGCGGACGGTCCCGCGATCTCCCGACTCCGCCGGTTCGACGAGCGCGAGGTGCCGGGCGTGGACGTGGTGGCGCACGTCGAGCGCGTGGCTGACGGCGTACTTGCGCACGTGCCGCAGGACGTCGAGGTACTCGGCCGACTCGGCGCTCGAGAGGTCGGCGACCCGCAGGGGGCTCGTCGCCGTGCTCGGCGAGGCGCTCTCGAGGCCGCCCAGGGTGGTGGCTGGGACGCCGTGCCGGTTGAGCTCGGCGGCCACGGCGAGGCCCGAGAGGCCTGTGCCGATCACGACCGCTGCCGTCGACTCGCCGTGAGGGAGGGACGCAGGCAGGTCCTCGGAGCGGGGCGTCGGCACGAGCGTGTTCCTTCCGGCGAGACGGACTGGATGTGGTGCTGCTCGCGTAGCCCCCCAGCGGCTTGCAGGTCACAGCTGCCAGCGCGCCCCACCTTGAACAAGAGCCGGTGCGCGGCGGCAACGTGTTGAACCCTACAGAAAAACCCACCCCCATGGGTAGGCGACTCACGGGCCCTCCGAGGGCTTTCGTAAGAGGGCTGACGAGACCCTGTGGCAGCCCCGTGGAAGTGCCCCAGAGCCCAGCGATCTTGAGGGTTGACCCGCCCGGGAAACGGTCCACCATGGAAGCTGAGGGGCCTGGTGTTAGGCTCGCAGCGAGTCGAGGAGGCAGCCATGGCAGACCAGCTCCACCCGCAGGACGGCACGGCCGGAAACGGCCCCGAGGATGCGGATCTTCCGACCGGGATCGTCGTGGGCGTCGACGGCTCCGAGCATGGCAACTGCGCGCTCAAATGGGCCGCGCGGGAGGCCGGGCGCCGGGGCACCTCACTCCACGTCGTGACCGCATACAGCGTCCCGCTCTTCGCCGCGTCGGGCCTCGACGGCGGCTACGCGACCTTCGACGACACGGTGATCCGCGACGGCGCCGAGGCGGTCCTCAAGGAGGCCCTCGACGGGCTCGGGCCGCTCGACGGCGTCGAGGTCACCTCGTCCGTCGAGTCCGGCGACGCCTCGGGCGTGCTCCTCGAGTTCTCCAAGGCCGCCGAGCTCCTCGTCTTCGGCACGCGCGGCCGTGGCGGCTTCGTGGGCCGGCTCCTGGGCTCGGTTTCGAGCGCCCTGCCCGCCCACGCGCACTGCGCGACCGTGACCGTCCCGCTGCGCTACGCCGAGCGCATCGGCGAGAAGGTCGAGGACAAGCACGTGCTCGCGGAGCAGGCCAAGGAGGGTCCGAGCGAGCTCGAGCGCGTCGTGGCCGTCGGCGTCGACGGCTCGGAGCAGGCACGCGTCGCGGTGCTCGCCGCGGCCGAGGAGGCCATGCTCCTGGGCATGCCCCTGCGGATCGTGTGCGCCGTCCCGCAGTTCAGCGGGAGCCTCGCGTGGGTGCCCGCCCCGATCGACCGCGAGCAGCTCTTCGAGGACATCCGCTCCCAGCTCAAGGCAGGCACGGCCTGGCTCCAGAGCCACTTCCCGCGGCTCGAGGTCCAGACGAGCCTCCTCGACGGCCCGCCCGTCGATGTCCTCGTCGGCGTAAGCCGCACCGTCGAGCTCCTCGTGCTCGGCACGCGCGGCCGCGGTGGGTTCACGGGCATGCTCCTCGGATCGACGACGGATGGCGTCCTGCACCATGCGAAGGGCCCCATCATGGTCGTCCCGGACCGCGAGGACGAGCGGCTCAAGGACCGCGCCGCCTTCGGCCCGATGCTCGCGCCCTGACCAAACCGGCTAACTGCAGCCCAACCGGCTAACTGCAGACAGGCATTCCGTCCGGAATCACCGGGCCGCCCCTTCGGTGTCCGTGAGCTGAACGCCCTTCATCTTGCGGGGGAGGGGCGCCGTCGCCCGCGCGTACCTCTGCTCGAGCTTGGACTGCGGGTAGCTCAGCAGGAGCGTCATGACGAGGTACCAGAGGCTGGCCACGATCAGCAGCGGGATGGTCTCGAAGGTGCGGGCGTAGATCAGCTGCGCGCTCTGCAGCAGCTCGGCGACACCTAGGACGCTCACGAGCGAGGTCTCCTTGAACATGCCGATGACCTGGTTGCCCGTGGCCGGGATGATCGAGGGCATGGCCTGGGGGATGATGACCTTGCGCATCTTCATGCTCTCGCTCATCCCGAGGGAGTCCGCGGCCTCGATCTGGCCCTTGCCCACGGCGGAGAAGCCGCCGCGGATGATCTCGGCCATGTAGGCGGCCTCGTTCAGGGTCAGGCCGACGAGGGCAGCCGTGATCGGCCCCATGAGTGCATTGACGTCGACCGCCACGCCGATGTCGGTGAACGGGATCCCGATCGTCAGGTCGGGGTAGAGGGCCGCGATGTTGAACCAGAAGATCAGCTGGACCAGTACCGGGGTGCCCCGGAACAGGGTGATGTAGAGCCCGGCTGCCATGGAGACGGGCTTCACCTTGGACGACCGCATGATCGCGAGGACCAGGCCGAGCAGCGTTCCGAGGGCCATGCTCGCGACCGTGAGGAAGATCGTGAGCATGAGCCCGCGCAGGATCGACTCGGCGAAGAAGTACCTCCCGACGACGTGCCACTTGAAGTTGGGGTTGGTCAGGACGGAGAAGAGGATCCCGATGCCGACCAGGATGCCGAAGGCCCATCCCGCGTATTCAGCTGGCGTTCGACGCCGGATCCGGGGCTTGAGGGCTGCGTCCGTGCCGCTCATCGTCGCCTCACTTCCTGATGCTTAGGCCATGCCCGTCGAGGCGCCCTAGTTGAGTTTGGCTTCGGTGATGGCTCCGGACTCGAGGCCCCAGGTCTCGAGGGCCTCCTTGTACTCCGGGCTGTCCAGGACCGACTGGGTCGCCGCCTGGAGGGCAGGGGTGAGCGGCGAGTTCTTCTTGAGGCCGATCGCCGTCACGTCGCTCGAGCCGACCTCGACCCGGCCGATCACGGTGAAGCTCTCGGGCTGCTGCTTGGCGGCCCACCCGAGCGAGGTCGTGTCGTAGAGGATGCCGTCGATCCGCTTGGAGTGCAGCTGGGTCAGGGCCTCCTGGATGTTGGGCAGCGTCACCGGATTGATCGCGGGCTGGCCCTTGGAGGTGCAGGTCTGCTCCGAGAGGGCGGGGAGGCGCAGCAGCTGGCCCGTGGAGCCCTGGGTGACGGCGATGTTCCTGCCGCACAGGTTCTCGACGGTGAGGTTCTGCGGGTTGCCGGCGGCCACGGCCACGGAGTTGCCGGCCTTGAAGTAGTCGATCATGTCCAGGACCTTGAGCCGCTCCTCGGTCTTGGACATGGTGGTGGCGGTGAAGTCGTAGCGGCCGCCGTCGAGGCCCGGGATGATCGTGTCGAACTTCGTGTCCGCGAAGTTCAGCTTGAGGTCGAGCTTCTTGGCGATGAGCCGGGCGATGTCGGGGTTGAGCCCGATCGGGGTCTGGTTGTCCTCGGCCAGGAACGTGGTCGGCGGGTAGTGCAGGTCCATCGCGACCGTGAGCTCGCCCCTGTCCTTGTACGACTGGGGGAGCAGGCTCACTGCCTTGGGGTCCGGCTGGACGCCCTCCGAGATGTCCCTCAGGCCCACTTCGGTGGGGCTGGCCGTCGGCCCGCCGCCAGCGGAGTCACCGCAGGCGTTGAGCGTCAGGGCCAGGGCCAGGGCCGCCGCGGCGGCGTGAAGTCTGCGACTCGTCTTCATGGTGCTTCCCGGTTCGCCGGATCCCGACGCTGAGCCTCGGGCAATCGTGACCTGCGTCACGGCTCGATCGTATCGCTGGCGGGCTGGCCTGTCAGGCGTGCTGGTCGGGCTCGTGGTCGCGGTGCGAGGCGGGCTCGAGCTGGAACGTGCAGTGCTCGGTGTCGAAGTGCTCCCCGAGGCACGCGGCGAGCCGGTCCAGGACCCGGTCCATGCCCTCGGCATCGAGCAGCCTGTCCTCGACCACGACATGCGCCGAGAACGCCGGCATCCCCGAGGTGATGGTCCACGCGTGGATGTCGTGCACGTCCACCACGCCCGGCGCGGAGAGGATGTGCTCGCGGATTCGCTCGACGCTCACGCCCTTCGGCGTGGCCTCGAGCAGGACGTCGACGACGTCCCGCAGGAGGGCCCACGCGCGGGGCACGATCAGCACGGCGATGAGCAGCGACGCGACGGCGTCCGCCTGCACCCAGCCCGTCGTCAGGATCACGACTCCCGCGGCGATGACCGCGAGCGAGCCCAGGAGGTCTCCGAGCACCTCAAGGTAGGCCCCGCGGACGTTGAGGCTCTCCCGGTGCGCGCCGTGCAGGATGAGCAGCCCCGTCAGGTTCGCGACGGCGCCGAGCACCGCGCCGGCGAGCATCGTCGTCGTCTGCACCTCATGGTCCCCACCGAGCCGCTGGACAGCCTCGATGCAGATCACGACGGCGACCACCATGAGCACGAGCGCGTTGGCGAGGGCCGCGAGCACCTCGGCGCGCAGGAAGCCGAACGTTCGCTGGTCGGTGGCCGGCAGCCCGGCGATCCACGCGGCCGTGAGCGCGATCCCCAGCCCGGCGGCGTCCGAGAACATGTGCCCGGCGTCCGCGAGCAGCGCGAGCGAGCCGGAGAGGAATCCGGCCACGAGCTGCACGACGACGACGGCGAGCGTGATCCCGAGGACCGTGAGCAGACGACGCCGGTGCCTCCCCGTCGCGGTCGTCGCGCCGTGGCTGTGGCCGTGAGTATGAGCGTGGCCGTGGTGCGCGTGTGCGTGGCCCATGTCAGCCCCACCCCAGCTCGTGGAGCCGCTCGTCGTCGATGCCGAAGTGGTGGGCGATCTCGTGGACCACGGTCACGAGGATCTCCTCGACGACCTCCTCGCGCGAGGAGCACATCTCGAGGAGGGGCTCGCGGTAGACCATGATCCGGTCCGGGAGGGAGCCGGCGCCGTACCAGGTGTCGCGCTCGGTCAGCGGGGTGCCCTCATAGAGCCCGAGCAGGACCGTGTCCGGGTCCTCGTGCGGGCCCGGCACATAGCGGTCCTCGATGAAGACGGCGACGTTGTCCATGTGCCGCGCGATCCGATCGGGGATCTGCGCGAGGGCCGCATCGACGGCCTCCTCGAACTCGTCCTCGTCCATCCACGCCGCGTCCATGCACCTCACTTTAGCGATTTGTGTGGTACTGCCGGCCCGCCCTATAGTTTGAGGGTCCACTCGCCCCCATCGTCTAGTGGCCTAGGACACCGCCCTTTCACGGCGGCGACACGGGTTCGAATCCCGTTGGGGGTACTCGCAAGAGCTGATTTTGACCGGGCCTGAGGCTCTGGTAGGATTTAGGTCTTGTGAGCGGGGGAAGCCCCGGGAACAAACAAGGCCCTGTAGCGCAGTTGGTTAGCGCGCCGCCCTGTCACGGCGGAGGTCGCGGGTTCAAGTCCCGTCAGGGTCGCTTCGGCGACATGGCTTACGGTCACGTTGCCTTCGGTGAGCGATCACCGAGGCTCTGTAGCTCAGTTGGTAGAGCGTTCGACTGAAAATCGAAAGGTCACCGGATCGACGCCGGTCGGAGCCACCAGCACGTGAAGGACCCCCACTCTGTGGGGGTCCTTCTGCTTTCCGGGAACGTGTCCCGGACTACTCGAGCACGTCGGCGATCGCGCGCAGGAGCGCCGCGACCTTGGCCGAACGGTGTCCGGCGGCCGCCGCCTCCCCGGTGAGGGCCGCGTCGAGGGCCGCGAGCTCGGCATCGTCCGCCCGCATCCCCGCCGAGATGGCGCCCTGTGCCGCCGAGGTGGGGTCCTGTGCCGCCGAGGTGGGGGCCTGCGCACCGTCAGGCGCGCCCAGGAAGAGGCGGGCGTGCCACTCCTCGGAGGCGTGGATGCCAGGACGTTGCCGGTTGCCGAAGCCGTCCGCCACGCGCTCGAGGAACTCCGCGTTCGTGAGCTTCTCCGCCGCCTCCGCAAGCAGCGGTGCGGCCTTCGAGGTGAAGTCGCCGTGGCCCGCCGTCTCGTACGCGAGCTCGTCCGGCGCGCATGCGGCGAACTGCACCTCCCGCGCCATCCGATAGCGGTCAGCGGACGACGACGGCGACCCACCCGCCGTCGTCCGCGTCACCGACGCCCTGCCCCCGGCGGCCCCCCGGCGGGCCCGGAACCGCTCGCGGTCCTCCTCGCTCAGGACGACGCGGCGCGGGAGGCTCCGGGCCGTCGTGGCGGCGTCGAGCTCCGCGGGCGAGACGACGTTCCGCCGGGCGGTCCCGGAGTGGCATGAGTCGAAGAAGAGCGTGAGCGAGACGCCCTCGGGCAGCACGTCCCAGATCCGGGCCAGGTCGTCGTCGAGGATGAGCTCGCCCGAGCGGAAGTCGACAGGGCACAGCGCCTCGTCCTCCTGGTTCCCGCCCTGCGCGGTCGCGGCCTCGTCGCCGTCGAGGTCCGGCGCCGTCGTGCCGTGCCCCGCGTACTGGACCACGAGCGTGTCCCCGGCGGCGCTCGTGGAGACGAGCTCGAGGATCTTGAGCAGGATCCCCTCGCGCGTGGCCTCCGCGTCCGTCAGCGCGTGCACCGCGAAGCCGAGCTTCTCGAGCTCGGTGCCCCACGTCCCGGCATCGGCGACGCAGCCGTTGAGCCGGTCGTCGGGCCGCTCGTACGCGTTGATGCCCACACACAGGGCCTTCTTGGAGGCTGTCCGCGGCCACGTGTCGAGGCTCGTGGTTCGCGGCTGCGCGGGCCACAGGGCCTCGACGCCGCGGGCGGCCGGCATGGGCTGGATGTCCTTCCTGCCCAGGATGCGCCGCATGACGGACTCCATGGTGGCCGGATCGTCGTCGAAGGCCCCGTGGCTCGAGGCGTCGGTGCTGCTGAACGGCCCCTCGTCCGCGTGCGCCCACACGACCTCGGCCGAGGAGCCGGAGCCGGGCGCCCCAAACCACTCGTTCAGCTCGGCGTCGGCCCGCACGGAGTCCTGCAGGCCGAGGATGGGGTCGCCGACGGCGGGCTCGAACGCCGCCCGCACGAGGTACAGCAGGCTCTTGCCGTACACGCGGACGCAGTTGTCGGCGCGCTCGAGCTCGTCGGTCATCGTGAACATCGAGAGCCTGCCGATCCCGGCGTCGACCTCGGGCAGGAGCGCGGCCTTGAAGAGGTCGGTCCGCACGGCAGGGGCGAGCAGGCTCACGGTCTCGACGCGCGGCACCCCTGCCTTGAGCGCGGTGGGGATGAAGTGCGAGTGGAAGATCGACCCGGCGCTGTGCCCGACGGCGTGCACCGTGAGCGCGTCGGGCCTGTCCGTCATGAACGTCCCGAGCAGGTCGGCGAAGAACGAGGCGCCGCCGCCGTCGTCGCTCGCAGCGCGGGCGTACTCCTTCATCTGCCCCCAGACGCGCTCGCCCTGCCCGAACCGGGCGGCGAGCTCGACGATGCGGTCCTTGATGTCGCCCGGCCCCCGGCTCCCGCCGAGCCAGCCGGCGAGGGCGTCCGCGAGCGAGCTCACGAGGCCCGTCTCCCACACGAAGAACACCGGGTAGACGCCGTTCGCCGTCCACCACGGGATCCGGGAGGCGGCCGCTCGCAGCCCGGAGGCCTCCGTGACGAGGCCTCCATGGGCGTTGACCAGGAGCGGCACGGGCCCCTGCCGCCCGGCGAGGAAGGCCGGCAGGTGGGTCTCGAAGATCGCGCGGACCTCGTCCGCCGTGGTCCAGTACTCGCCGTCCGGGCCCCCT
The DNA here is from genome assembly GCF_056780155.1 of Sinomonas sp. T428B. NCBI lineage: Bacteria > Bacillati > Actinomycetota > Actinomycetes > Micrococcales > Micrococcaceae > Sinomonas > Sinomonas sp. T428B. The sequence goes on from NZ_JBRAZR010000001.1 coordinate 486,267, forward strand.
GTCCCCTCGGACAGCAAGCCGCGGCGCAGGTTGATCACATGCGGCTTCAGCGCGGCGAGCTCCTCGGCGCTCAGCCCGGAGCCCCGGGCCGCGCCCGGGTCGGTGGCGGTGGTGGTCATGGCGGTCCTTCCGTGTGCTGGCAGGTGTTGGACGGGGGACGTGAGGGGTGCCACGGACGACGGCGGCACGCGTCAGGGCGCGAACTCCACCGTCGCGAGCGGGTGGGCATAGGCGGTGTAGGCGAGCCACGAGGCGTCCCCCGCGGCGCGCGCGGCGAGGCGCGCGGCGCGTACGGCCGAGGCAACCGTCTCGCCGCCGCGCAGCGCAGAGTAGAAGGCCTCGGCGAAGCCCAGCGCCGGGCGGTCGCCCACGCTCCAGAGGCAGCCGATGAACGCGCCGGCGCCGCCCGCAAGGAACGCCGGCGCGAAGGCCTCGGCGCCGGTGCGGGGCGCGTCGGCGAGCCGGCACGCGTTGAGCACGACGACGGGCCCCGGCTCGCCCGAGGGATCCGGCGCCCGGCGCGGGAAGTCCGTCGCGAGCGAGGCGGCCGGGTAGGCCCCCGCCGCCGCCAGGAGGATCCGCTGACCCTGGGCGTCGGAGGCCCCGTGCCCGCCGAAGTGCAGGAGGTCGAACCCTCGCCCGGCGAGCAGGCTCGAGAGGGAGCCCGCGTCGCCGGGTTCGAGGGCAGAGGCGCCGAGCCCGGCGAGGAATTCGGCCTCGAGCGGGGTCTGCGGCAACGCGAGCTCGCCGGTGTACGCGGGGCAGAGGTAGCGGCTCCTCGCGGCGCGGACGCGCAGCCGGTGGGGATGCACGACGCCGTACACCCACCTGCCCAGCCCCGTCTCGCCGAGGAAGCGGGCCGGCTCCCCGGGCCGGGAGAGCTGGGCGAGCTCCCAGGGGATGCGCCCCTCGCTGCTGAGCACGGCAAGCCCGGCGAGCCGGTCCCACGCGGCGTCGAGGTCGGCGCGGAGCCCCTCGGGCATGAGCGCCTCGGCCAGCTCGGAGCCGAGGGCGGCGAGGCGGGCGTCGAAGTCCGCCGCCTCCCCGCCCGCCGGCGACTGGCCCGAGGCAGCCCAGCCCTCGCCGATCCGCGCGTAGAGCGCGTCGAGGAACGCGTCCTTGGGCACCTCGGGGGCGATCTCGTAGTGGGTGACGAGGTCGTCGCCGAGCGTGAGGTCGAACTCGAGGCTCCAGCGGTCGCCGAACTGGTCCTCGTCCACGCGCAGGACAGGCAGGCCGGCGAGCCGCGGGTCCGGGGCCGAGGTGGCGGCGACGGCCTCCGCCTGCCCGGCGTGCTCCGGCGCGTCGTTCGTGACCGCCACGGCGAGCCGCACGACCGCGAGCGGGATGGCCGAGGCCCCCTGCTCGAGCACGACCTCGGCCTCGGCGATGCCCTCCTGACCGGCCACGACATCGAACGTGCAGGTGACGACCTCGTCCATGGCGGGGAAGGGGACCTCGCGGCGGTCGGGCGTGCCGGGCACGACGCCGAGGTTCCGGCGACGCAGCTTGACCCGGAGCGGCTGGTCGGGGCGGCCCAGGAGGCTCCTGCTCGCATGCGCCTCGTCGCCGAGCGGGCCGAGCTCGGCGCGCGAGACGCGGACCCTCACCGCGGCCCGCTCGCCCGGCCTCAGGGCCGAGGGCATGCCCGCCGCGAGCCACGCGGGCACGTGCCGCGGCGCGGGCAGGCTGTCGGTGGGCAGACTGGGCGCGGGAGGGCTGGGCGCGGCGGTCGGCGGTGCCGGTGGCGCAGGAGGTGCCATGGCGGGAGGAGGCGCCATGGCAGGTGGCGGCGCCATCGCCGGCGGCGGTGCCATGGCCGGCGGCGGGGGAGGGGCGGAAGGGAAGGCCTCGACGGGCGCCCGGGGAATCGGTGGAGGCTCGCCGAGGGGCACCCGGCCGACGGCGAGCACCGCGAGGAGCGTCCCGTCGTCGCCCGCTGTGAGCCAGAGCCGGACGGTGAGGGCGGCGCCGAGGTCCACAGTCTGGCCCGGGGCGATCTCGGGCCGCGCGCCGGGGCGCAGGACGACGACGGCAGTCTCCGCCGCGCCCGCGTGCGCGGGCAGCTCGACGGTGACCAGCGCGGGGGAGGCCACGGGCGGGGCGGTGAGCAGATAGGCGTCCAGGAGCGCGAGCAGTGCGTCCGGGAAGAGGTCGAAGACCTCAGGCGGCAGCGGCTCGGCGGCCAGGTGCTCGATCAGCCACCCGCCGCCGGCCGACGGCCCCGTCGGAGCGGGCGCTGGGCCGGTCACCACTGATGCTTGTCTCCTTCGTCGGGCATGGGCTCCCCAGCCAGCCTGACACCAAGAGTTAAACGGCTAGCGTCATGCTGTCACAGGGTTATGCGGCACGAAAGATCCCGAGCGGCGCGGAGAGGATGCGGGCCCGGGAGCCCGTACTAAGGTAGAGCGCGAGAGCCGCGGAAGGGTCCGCCTCCATGCGTGAAGGGGCCCGCTCCGTGCGCGAGGCGCACGGGCTCGGCGCGGCCGGACGACGGCGACGGGAGTGCAGGGTGGTCCAGGTACCAGGCGCGGAGGGCGGTGTGCCCGAGAGGAGCGCCATGCCCGGGGACGCCGCCGAGCCGGAGCATCCCCTCCTCTCGGTGGACGCGACGGGGCGGACGGTGATCCACGAGGCGGCCGTCGCGAAGGTCGCGGCGGCGGCCGCGCGCGACGTCCCCGGCGTGCACTCCCTCGGAACGGCGCCAATCAGGGCGCTCGGTGCGATCCGGGACGCGGTCGGGCAGCCCGACCACATCGCCGGCGTGCGCGCCGAGGTCGGGCAGACGCAGGCGGCCGTGGACGTGACGCTCGTGGCCTCCTACGGCGTGCCGCTCCAGCGGCTCGCCGACCAGGTCCGCGCCGCCGTGTACCGCGCGGTCGAGCGGCTCACGGGCCTGCAGGTCATCGAGGTCAACGTCGAGATCGCCGACGTCTTCATCGGCGAGCCGCGCCACGGCGGCAAGCCGGGAATCGAGGTCCAGTGAATCTGGTGGTCGTGGGCATGGCAGTAGGGGCGTTCCTCGCCTTCATGTCGTTCCAGTTCGGCATCGGGGGGTTCCTGGGGTCCCTCGTGTTCATCATCATCGGCGCGATCCTCGGCCGGGCCGCAGAGGGAAGGCTCGACCTGCGCCGAGTGTGGGAGGCGCTGACGGGCCGGCGTTCGTCGTCGTGAACGGCCTCCCCGAGAACGCCGGCACCGGGCCCGCCATCCCCGTGCCGCCGGGACGGCCGCCGGCCGCCGCCTCGCCGCCGCTCGCGGGGCACAATCGCGTCAGCACCCAGGCGCTCACGTCCCTCGCGCGCGCGGCCGCCGCGGCAGAGCTCGGCGTCGAGCCCGCCGACGTGCGCGCGGAGTGGGCGGACGACGCCGGCCTGCTCGCGCTGTCCCTCGTCACGCCCGTCGCGGTGCCCCCGCTCGCGTCGGTCAGCTCTCCGGCGGATCTCGCCCCGTGGGGCGGGAGCGTGTGGGAGCGCGCGGCTCGGGCGAAGGGCCAGATCCTCGAGTCGGTGGCCTCGCTCAGCGGGGCCCTCATTAGCCGCGTGGACCTGCGGGTCTCCGGGGTGCGGGTCAGCCCTAGCCTGAGGACTGTGGACCGGCGCCCGGCCGTCCCCGCGGAAGGGGGTCACCATGGCTGACCATGTCGCCCGAAGCACATCGCCGCACGGCCTCGACGCCGCGGTCCGCCGCGAGACGACCTCCTCGCGCTCGTCCACGGCGGCCCTCGTTGCCCTCGCCGTGATCGCCCTGTGCGCCTACATCCTCCTCGAGTCGACGCTCCAGGCCCTCGGCCAGCCGTCGTGGCTCATCGACCCCCAGTCCGCCGCGCGCGCGGTCGCCGGACTGCCCGAGGGCACGAATCGGGGCGTCCTCGGCCTCGTCGGTGCCGTCGTCGCCATGGCCGGGCTCGTCCTCGTCGGCCTCGCCGTGCGCCAGGGCCGCCGGGGCCGGCGCTCGCTCCCGGGCGGGCGGGTCGCCGTCGTGGTCGACGACGAGGTGCTCGCCTCGGCCCTCGCCGTGCGGGCGCGCACCGCCGCCGTCGTGCGCCGGGAGCAGGTCAGGGTCGTCCTCACTGAGCGGGAGGCGGTGGTCAACGTCCGCCCGACATCGGGCATCCCCGTGCGGGCGGAGGATGTGCTGGCCGCGGTCGAGGACGAGCTCGTGCGGCTCCAGCCCGACCCGTACCCCGTGCTGCGCGTCCGCGTCGAGGGAACGGGGGTCGTCGGGGCATGAACGCAACACCGCGAACGCTCAACCGCGTGCTCATCCTCCTGGCCGGGCTCGTTCTGCTGGCCGCCGGAGTTCTGCTCGTGCTGCTAGCCGCCGTCCCGGCCGTCGCCACGTGGTGGCGGGCCTGGGCGTCTCAGGCGGCCCACGCCGTCGGGCGCGTGTTCGAGGGGGCGCGCGTCCCCGGAACGAGCGTGAGCTGGCTGTGGATCGGCGCGATGGTCGTGACGGTCCTGATCGCGCTCCTCATGGTGTGGTGGCTGGCCGAGCAGGGCCGCGGGCGCCGGGACCTGGTCGCGGCCACGCCGCCCGACGGCGGTGCGGGGCCGGACGGTTCCTTTGCCGACGGGGAGGTGCCCGGCACCGTGAGCATCGCAGCGAGCGCCATCGAGCAGGCCCTCCGCTCGGGCCTCGCCGAGCGCAAGGACGTCCTCGGCACCTCGGTCGCGGCGGTCGGCTTCGAGGGGCGGACCGCGCTGCGCCTGAAGATCGTGGCGCGGCAGGGCGCCGATCCCGGTTCCCTCGCCGCCGAGGCGGAGCGGCTCGTGGCGAGCCTCGAGGTCGTCATGGGCATCCGCACCCCGGTCCTCGTCCACATCGCGTCCGGCGCACGAGCCCGGCTCAGCCGGACAGAGCGGGTTCGCTGACCCCTTCTGGCGGGATGGGACGTGCCTCTGTCATGAGCCTTGATTCGCCCGCAGGAGCCTGCCTAGGTTGAATGCGTGGAGACGCATATTCGCGCTCCCAGAAGAGCCCACACCGGCCCCACAAGGAGGAACGATGAGCGAGACCAACGGCACCGAGGGTGCGAAGCAGGGATTCGACGCCGCGGTGGAGAAGGGCAAGGAGTTCGCCGGCGAGGCGGTCGAGAAGGGCCGGGAGTTCGCCGGCGAGGCCGCAGTGAAGATCCGCGAGTTCGCCGGCGAGGCACCCGAGAAGACCAAGGAGTTCGCGGGCGAGGCGGTCGAGAAGGGCAAGGAGCTCACGGTGGACGCCGTCGAGAACGTCAAGGAGTTCTTCTCAGGGGACGTGGGGCAGCACGCGAAGGATCTCGCGGGCGACGTCGCGGAGAACGTGAAGGACCTCGGGTCGAGGATTGCCGGGATCTTCAGGGGAGACAAGAGCGCCTAGGGCATCCGCCGAGGCCGGATCGGTCCAGCCGGGCCACCCAGAAAGCCACCAGCGGGGCGCCGTCGGAAGACGGCGTCCCGCTGTTTGCGCCGCCTTTCGCGGTGCATTGTGCGCGAAGCGCGCTATCGCTTCAACTTGTGAACACGCATCCCCGTCCTGTCTCCTCTTCTGGATCACGGACTGGACACGAAATGCGTAAGCGCTTGCACTCGTAGCGCGCTCCCGCCTAGTGTGAGGTCCACCACACACCCTTTGAGGCGGTTGTGTCACGAGTGGCAGCTGCCTTTGACCGACATGGGAGTCGAGCACATGAGTAACCGCAAGTTCTCCAGGATGACTTACCCGCTCGCAGCGGCAAGCGTCCTCGCCCTGACCCTCTCTGCCTGTGCCGGTGGCGGCGGCGGGGGCCAAGGGGGCGGGGGCGGCGGCCAGGCCGGCGGCGACGCCAATGCCAACCTCGACGGCCGGGGACCCATTACCTACGTCCAGGGCAAGGACAACTCGGATGTCGTCCGCCCCCTCATCGAGAAGTGGAACGCGGCTCACCCGAACGAGAAGGTCACCTTCAAGGAGCAGTCGGACAGCGCCGACCAGCAGCACGACGACCTCGTGCAGCACTTCCAGGCCAAGGACCCCAACTACGACGTCGTGAGCGTCGACGTTGTCTGGACCGCCGAGTTCGCCGCGAAGGGCTGGCTCCAGCCGCTCAAGGACAAGATGGCGCTTGACACCTCGAAGATGCTGGAGCCGACAGTCAAGGCTGCGACCTACAACGGCACGCTCTATGCGGCGCCGCAGTCCTCCGACGGCGGCCTGCTCTACTACCGCAAGGACCTCGTGCCCACGCCGCCGAAGACGTGGGACGAGATGATGGGCATGTGCTCTATCGCGAAGCAGAACAACATCGGCTGCTACGCGGGGCAGTTCCAGAAGTACGAGGGCCTCACGGTCAACGCCTCTGAGGCCATCAACACCTTCGGCGGCAAGGTCGTCGACGAAAATGGCAAGGCCTCCGTCAACTCGTCCGAGGCGAAGACCGGCCTCGGGAAGCTCGCCGAGGCCTTCAAGAACGGGAACATCCCGGCCGAGGCCATCACGTTCAAGGAAGAGGACAGCCGCACGGCCTTCCAGAACGGCAACCTGCTGTTCCTGCGCAACTGGCCCTACGTCTACAACCTCGTGTCCAAGACTGACGGCTCATCCAAGGTCGCCGACAAGTTCGGCATCGCCCCGCTCCCGGGCAAGGACGGCCCCGGCGCCTCCTCGCTCGGCGGCCACAGCTCAGCCATCAGTGTCTACTCCAAGAACAAGGCCACTGCGCTCGACTTCCTGAAGTTCGTCACGGAGGCAGAGCAGCAGAAGTTCTTCGCGACCAAGGGATCGCTCGCGCCGGTCCTCGGTGACCTGTACACCGATCCCGAGCTGGTGAAGACGCTCGCCTTCCTTCCTGTCCTGAAGACGTCCATCGAGAACGCGGAACCGCGTCCGATCACGCCGTTCTATCCGGCCGTGACGAAGGCGGTCCAGGACAACTCCTACGCCGCCCTCAAGGGGGAGAAGTCGGTGGACCAGGCCTTGAGCGACATGCAGTCGGCCATCGAGGCAGCTAAGTAAAACGCTCGTGAGCCGATGGTCCGGCCGCCTGGGCGGCCGGGCCATCGGGTCCGAACAGGAGGATCCATGTCCACGACACTCCCCGAGCGGACTGGTCGCAAGACAGCACGCGCTGATCATCACATGCCCGGCCGCGAGAGCGCCGACCGCAAGCAGGTGACACAGGGCCGATGGGCGGCCACGCTGCTGGCGCCGACGCTCATCCTGCTGGCCGTCGTGATCATCTACCCGGTGATCAACGCCATCATCATGTCCTTCCAGAAGGACTCAGGGCTCGATCCTGCGACGGGCTTCTTCGTCGAAGGCGGCCCAGCCGGCTTTGACAACTACGCCCACTGGCTCCTGCAGCAATGCGCCGGCGCGCCGTGCCCCCCCGGCACGCTCGGTGCCCAGTTCTGGAACTCCATGGGCACGACCTTCTTCTTCACGGTCGTGACCGTTGCGCTGGAGACCGTGCTCGGCTTCTGGATGGCGGTCATCATGGCCCGCAGCTTCCGGGGGCGCAGCGCCATCCGCGCCGCCGTCCTTGTCCCGTGGGCCATCCCGACGGCCGTCACGGCGAAGCTGTGGTTCTTCATCTTCGCGTTCGAGGGCATTGCCAACAAGCTCTTCAACACGCAGATCCTGTGGACGGGATCCGAGTGGCCGGCCAAGTGGGCGATCGTCATCGCCGACGTCTGGAAGACCACGCCGTTCATGGCCCTGCTCATCCTTGCCGGGCTCCAGCTCATTCCGGACGAGGTCTACGAGGCGGCCAAGGTCGATGGAGCCTCGACGTGGCAGCGGTTCACCCAGATCACGCTTCCGCTCGTCAAGCCAGCGCTCATGGTGGCGATCCTGTTCCGCGTCCTCGACGCGCTGCGCATGTTCGACCTCCCGTACATCATGACCCAGGGCGCCAACAACACGTCGACGCTCTCGATCCTCGTGGTCGACCAAATCCGCCAAGGGTTTAACAGCGCCGCGGCGCTATCGACGATCACCTTCCTCGTGATCTTCCTCGTGGCGTTCATCTTCGTCCGGTTCCTCGGTGCGAATGCCGTCGGAGCCGCGACCGCCTCCGGAAAGGGGAAGTGAGATGGCAACCGCAACAGCGGCCGGCACTCGCTCCGGCTCCAGCCAGACGCTTGACGTCCGCAAGCGCCCCTTCGACTGGGGGCAGGTCCGCACGTACATCTCGGCCGCCATCATCCTCATCTGGTGCCTCGCGCCAGCCTATTGGATGATCGTCACGGCCTTCCGCGACACGGCCTTCACCTTCGACCCGACGTTCTTCTTCACGCACGTCACGTGGGACAACTTCGCCACAGTGTTCGACGAGAACCTCGGGAACCACTTCGGCCGGAACCTGCTGAACAGCCTCATCGTGGCGGGCGTGACGACGCTCGTGGCCCTCGTGGTCGGCGTCTTCGCGGCCTATGCCCTCGCGCGCCTGAACTTCAGGTTCAAGTTCGCGGTCATGGGCTTCGTCCTGGGCGCATCCATGTTCCCCGGCGTCGCGCTCGTCACGCCCCTGTTCCAGCTGTTCACCAACATCGGCTGGATGGGCACCTACCAGGCGCTCATCATCCCGAACATCTCGTTCGTGCTCCCGCTGACCGTCTACACGCTCACCTCCTTCTTCCGCGAGATGCCGTGGGAGCTCGAGGAGTCGGCGCGCATCGACGGCTGCACCCAGGGGCAGGCGTTCCGGAAGGTCATCCTCCCGCTCGCCGCTCCGGCCACCTTCACGACGGCGATCCTCGCCTTCATCTCGGCGTGGAACGAGTTCCTCATCGCGAGCCAGCTCTCGTCGGATGCCACGAAGACCGTCACGGTGGCGATCGCGTCCTTCGCCGGCGCGCAGCCGCATCAGGAGCCGTACACGGCCGTCATGGCCGCAGGCACGATCGTGACCATCCCCCTCGTGATTCTCGTCCTCGTCTTCCAGCGCAAGATCGTCGCCGGCCTGACAGCGGGTGCCGTGAAGTGATGGGCGGATCGGGAATCGACCCGCTGTCGGTGGGAGGGGCGGCCTACCGCCGCTCCCACCGCCACCGCCAGGCCGTGGTCGAGCAGTTCGAGATCTTCATGGGATTTCTGGCATTCTGGGGACTTGTTCTGCTCGTGGTCACCGTGTGGCACGAGATCACCGGCCAGTTCGCGCTCGGATGGGCGCTCGGGCTCCTCGCCGTCGTGCTCGCGATGGTGGGCCTGTGGGCCCTGCGGCGCAAGGTGCTCCGTGGGGAGCAGCACGAAGACAAGGGCTGATCGCCCGGCCGCCCGGAAGGACGGAAGAGGTTCGGGAGGGCCACGGTGGTAGGGATCGAGGACGTTGCCGCGGCTGCGGGAGTCTCCACGGCGACGGTCTCCCGGGCCATCCGTGGCCTGCCGAGGGTCTCGCCCAAGACGAGGGCGAGGATCCTCGAAACGGCCAAGGAGCTCGGCTATGTCCCGTCCTCCGCTGCCTCCCGCCTCGCGAGCGGGAAGACGCGCACGATCGGCGTCCTCGCCCCGTACGTGGACCGCTGGTTCTTCGGCAAGGCGATCGCGGGAGTCGACGAAGAGCTCCACGGACATGGCTACAACCTCTCGCTCTTCAATCTCGGCGGGCGCACCGCGCCCCGCGAGCGCCTCTTCAGCCGTGCCATGGTGCACAAGCAGATCGACGCCCTCCTGCTCCTGTGCATGTTCCTCCACCAGGAGGAGATCGACGACCTGCACGCGATCGACATGCCGCTCGTCGTCGTCGGCGGACCGGTGCCGGGATGCTCCAACGTGGGCATCGACGACTACCTGGCCGCCCGCACGATCACCGAGCACCTCATCTCGCTCGGGCACCGGCACATCGCGCTCCTGCACGGTCAGGACGATTCGGACCTGAACTTCTCGGTCCCGCGGATCCGCGTCGAGGGCTTCCACGACGCCGTCCACGCCGCGGGCCTCGAGCTGCACCCGGACGCATCCCTCTTCGGCAACTTCACGGTCGAGAGCGGCGTCGAGGCCATGCGCCGGTTCATGGAGATGCCCGGCCCACGGCCGACGGCGATCGTGTGCGCCTCGGACGAGATGGCGCTCGGCGTCCTCTTCGAGGCCCGACGCCAGGGGGTCCGCATCCCGGAGGAGCTCTCCGTCGTCGGCATCGACGGCCACGAGATGGGCGTCGCCGCCGGCCTCACGACAGTCTGGCAGGACCCGACGGCGCAGGCGCGCCGCGGGGCCCAGATGCTTCTGGCGGAGCTTGCCGGCCAGGCCGGTGCCGTCCACAGCGAGACGGCGGAGCAGCGCCTCGTCATCCGAGAGAGCACCGCGCCTCCCTCCCGGTCATAGGAGCCGGTCAGGAGCGGGGTCAGGAGCCGGCTCAGGGAAGCCGACCAGCATCCGTGATGCGCAATTCGTGTCTGAGTCTCCTGCAAGCGGGTAGTGCTAGGAACGTCACCCGCTCAATCCAGATACGGAGTGCGAGGAAAAGCGATGACCACTGATCCCCTGTACAGCGGCACCGGTGTCCCGGAACGGAACCAGCCCACCACGGCCGCAGCGAAGGAAGAAGCGAGAGGAGTCGCCCACGAGGCCGCCGCATCGGCGAGCGCAGTGGGTGACGTCGCGAAGCAAGAAGCGTCCACCGTCGCCCACGAGGCGGCCTACCAGGCCAAGGACCTGCTGGCGCAGAGCCGCAGGGAGCTCATGGATCAGGCAGCCCAACAGCAGTCCCGCGCTGCGGAGGGCCTGAGGTCCATCCACCGTGAGCTCAGCTCGATGGCCTCGAACAGCGAGCAGCCCGGCGTCGGCACCGACCTTGTCCGCCAGGCCGCGGACAGGACGGCGTCACTGGCCGATTGGCTCGACCAGCGCGACCCGGGTTCGCTCCTGAACGAGGTGAAGTCCTACGCGCGGCGCCGTCCGGGCATGTTCCTTGCCATCGCAGCGGGTGCGGGCCTCCTCGCCGGGCGGCTGAGCCGCTCGCTCGTGGCGGAGGCCACGGAGGACCGGACCGAGGGGATGCGCTACCGCACGGCAGTCCCGGAGGGCTACGACCGGACCCGCATGCCCGGCGGGGAGTACGTCGATGCCGGCGGCTACCGCCAGACCACGGGCGCGATGGGCGGGTACGGGACCCAGGGCTACCCCCAGACCGCTGGCGCCGCGGGAACCGCGGCCACTGCGGGCGCGTACGGGACCCAAGGCTACGGCCAGCCTACGGGTGCCCAGGGTGAGTACGGGACCCAGGGCTACGGCCAGACCGCTGGCGCTACGGGCAGCATGGGCGAGGATGCAACCCCGAGCAGCGGCCAGACCACCGGCGAGGGCGGCTACGCAGGGTCGAAGGGCTACGGCGAGGCAGCGGCCTCCGCGGGCCTCATGGCCGGTTCCCAGAGCTACGACGAGGGAGCCATGGGCCAGGGCAGGGGAACCGAGGGCGCCGGAACCGAGGGCGCCGGAACCCAGGGCTCCTACGGCGGAACCGCAGGGGACGCCTACCAGACCGGCCCGGGAGAGGCCCCGTACGGGGCGCCCACGGGTGGCGACGCCAACCCGCCGACCGAGGAGTCCGAGAACGCGGCCCAGTACGGCACCACTGATCGGGGTTCCGAGTACGCCACCCCGTCCGAGGCCGCCGGGAAGCCGATCCCGGGCGTCGGGGACAAGCAGGGGAAGATCCCGCTCGACGAGGAGAACCGGATGCGCCGTGAGGGGGATGATCAGCGATGACCTATCCTCCGGACTACGGCTCGCCGGGGGGCCCCGGGGTCCCGGGGTCCGCTCCTGGTACACCCGGCACGGCGGGCCCGGCGGGCGTTCCGCCCGCTGAGTCCAAGGCCGCCTCGAACTCCCTCGGCGACCTGATCGGCGACGTCGCCCAGGACCTCTCGACGCTCATGCGCCAGGAGCTCGAGCTGGCCAAGGCGGAGCTCAGGGAGTCGGGCAAGCGGGCCGGCAAGGGCGCGGGCATGTACGGCGGCGCAGCGGTCGCGGGCATCTTCGTCCTGGCGTTCCTCTCGATCGCCCTGTGGTGGGCCCTGGGCGCGTACCTGACCGGCTTCGGCTGGTCCGCCGTGATCGTCGCGGTCATCTGGGCGATCGTGGCCGCCGTCCTCGCGGCCCGCGCCAAGAAGGAGATGGAGGCCGTCCGGGGCATGCCCCGCACCACCGAGACCGTGAAGAAGATTCCTGAATCGCTCAAGCCGAGTGAGGAGCCACGATGAGCCAGAATCCCGATGCCATCCGAGCCAATATCGAACAGACCCGCGAGCGGCTCGGCTACGACGTCGATGCGGTGGCCGACAAGGTCAGCCCGTCGCACATCATCAACCGCCGGACTGAGCGGATCAAGGGTGCGATGGGCGGCATGAAGGACCGCATCATGGGCACCGCCGACGACATGACAGCGGGCGCCCGCGGCGCCGCGCACGACGCCGGGGCCGCCGTCGACCGTGCCGAGCAGAAGGTCGTGCGGAAGACGCAGGGCAACCCTCTCGCCGCGGGCCTCATCGCCTTCGGCGCCGGCATGCTCGTCTCCTCGCTCATCCCGCCGAGCGAGAAGGAGCGTGAGGCGGCGCGGGCCCTCAAGGAGAAGGCCGAGCCCCTGACGCAGGAGCTCTCCGGTGCGGCGTCCGAGATGGCGGAGCACCTCAGGGAGCCCGCCCGTGAGGCCGTCGAGAACGTCAAGCAGTCGGCGACCGAGGGGGTGCAGGCGGTCAAGGAGGAAGCCCAGGATCAGGGCGCCGCGGTCCAGGACCGGACGCAGCAGGCGCGGCAGAACCTGCGCGAGACCTGACCTGACCAGGACGTCAGGCCGAGGCCGCGGAGACCGATGTCTCCGCGGCCTCGGCGCGTCAGGAGGCTCGCGCGAGCTGGCGGATCGGGATCCAGCGGGAGGCGAGCCGGCGGTACGCGGCGGCGGCCCCCGTCATGTCGCCCTCGGCGAGGCACTCGATGCCGAGCAGGACGTCGAGCGGGGACTCGTCGGGGTGGACCCGCTCCGCGACCGCGCCGTAGTCGAGCTCGATGGCCGAGTCCGGGTGGAACTCCTCGAGCCACTCGGTGAGGGTCGTCAGCTCGTCGAGCATGTTCATCTCGGGCGCCGCGAGCGCGAGGTTGGCCACGGCGAACCGTGCCCGCCCGATGGCCCGGGACCACGTCGCAGTGATCCGGACGGTGCGGATGTGGCCCTCGTCCTCGACCACCTCGGTCGGGTCCTGCTGGTGGAAGAGGACGAACCAGCTGAACGGGATGCCCCAGAGCGACTCGCGCGTGTTCACCCGCGGCGTCGCGGACTCGGCCGCGATGCGGTCCACGCGCTCCTGGTGGCGCGAGCGCGCGTCCTCGGGCAGGAGCACGTCGGCGAGCGAGGCCGGGGCGGTCGTCAGGACGGACTCGGCGGCAAGGCCCGCGCGGAGCACGAGCTGGGATGGGCAGTAGAGTGTGCGGCCGTCGATCGTCAGGGTCCGGGTGAACTCCATGCCGCTGTCCGGGAACGGGTCCCCCGAGGCGGAGATGATCCGGCCGATCGCCGCCACGGCCTCGGCGGCGTCGAGCTTGCGGCGCCCCGGCCCCCGCTCGGAGATGCTGTGCTCCATGCGGGCGCGCTCCTCGGCGCCGAAAGCCTCGAGGGGCTCGTACACGCGCAGCTGCGAGGCGAACGGCCGCCCCGCGCTGGGGTTCGGCGCGTTCATCTCGGCCTCCGGCGTCCGGCGGCCCCGAGGGGGCCCGTGGGGGTCATGGCTGCTCCGCCGCCAGCTCCACGACGACCGGCGCGTGGTCCGAGGCCCCCTTGCCCTTGCGCTCCTCGCGGTCGATGTGCGCGTTGACCACGCGTGCCGCGAGCGCGGGGGAGGCGAGCACGAAGTCGATGCGCATGCCCTCCTTCTTCGGGAAGCGCAGCTGGGTGTAGTCCCAGTAGGTGTAGACGCCCGGGCCGGGCGCGTGGCGCCGCACGACGTCCTCGAAGCCCGTGGCCTCGAACGCGCGGAACGCGTCCCGCTCGGGCTCGGAGACGTGCGTGTAGCCCTCAGTGCGGAAGAGCTCGATGTCCCACACGTCCTCGTCCCGCGGGGCGATGTTCCAGTCGCCCATGAGCGCGATCTGGGCCTTCGGGTCCGCCGAGAGCCATTCGGCGGCGTGGCCGTTGAGGACCTTGAGCCAGTCGAGCTTGTACGGCATGTGCTCGTCGTTGAGCGAGCGGCCGTTGGGGACGTAGAGGCTCCAGACGCGCACGCCTGAGCACGTGGCGGCCATCGCGCGGGCCTCTTGGACCGGGTCCTTGCCGCCCTTGCCGAACGTGGGCTGGTCGGGGAAGGTGCGCTCGACGTCGGTCAGGCCCACCCGCGAGGCGATCGCGACGCCGTTCCACTGGCTCACGCCGAAGTGCGCGACCTCGTAGCCGTTGCGCTCGAAGAGCTCCCACGGGAAGTTGTCGTCCTTGCACTTCGTCTCCTGGAGTGCGACGACGTCCACGTCGCTGCGCAGGAGCCAGCTCTCGACGCGGTCGGCGCGGGCTCGGAGGGAGTTCACATTCCAGGTAGCGATCTTCACGCGCCCACGCTATCAACCCGCGCGGGATCCGGCACTCTGCCCGCGGCAGGCGAAACGGCACACCGGAGGCAGCACTCAGCGCATGCCCTCCCGGCGCAGCGCCGCCGCGATCGCGGCCGCGCGCGAGTCCACGCCGAGCTTCGCGTAGATGTGGGCCAGATGCGACTTCACGGTGGCCTCGGAGATGAAGAGCCGCCGGCTCAGCTCGCGGTTGCTCAGGCCTTCCGTGAGGAGACCCAGGAGCTCGGCCTCGCGCGGCGTGAGGGCCTCCTCGGGGCGTGCGCGCTGGCGGAACAGCTTGGACGCGACGGGCGCGCTCATGACGGGGCGGCCCGCGGCAGCGCCGCGCACGGCCGCGAAGATCTCCTCCGGCGAGGCGTCCTTGAGCACGTAGCCCATGGCCCCGGCGTCGACGGCCCGGACAATGTCCGCGTCCGAGTCATACGTCGTGAAGACGATGACGGCCTGGCCGGGCCGGGCCGCGCGCAGGCGCCGGATGGCCTCGATGCCGTCCATCCCCGCGCCCATGCCGAGGTCCATGACGACGACGTCGGGCAGGTGCTGCTGGGCGAGCTCGAGGGCCTCGGCGCCGCTGCCGGCCTCGGCGACGACCTCGAGGTCCTCCTGCGTGCGCAGGAGGGCGCGCAGCCCCGAGCGGACCACGAGGTGGTCGTCGCACAGGAGGATCGTCAGGCGCCCGCCGCTCACGACGCCGGCCCCTCGCCCCGGGCGGTCGCCTCGCCCCACCCGGTGGGCACCTCGGCGGCCACGATGGTCCCCTCGCCGGGCGCGCTCTCGACCGAGAACGTGCCGCCCAGCTGTTCGACGCGCTGGCGCATCGCCCGGAGCCCGTACCCGCCGGAGGCCGAGGGTTCCGCGACCGAGGCGGGGTCGAAGCCGCGGCCCGAGTCGTGCACGTCCACGGTCACGGCGTCGGGCAGGAACCCCACGCTGAGGGTGACCTCGGCGGGCCCCGCGTGCCGGCGCACGTTCGCGGCCGCGCTCGCGACGACGCGCAGGAGGGCGTGCCGCACCTCAGCCGGGACCTCGCGCGGGGGCCCGCTCACGAGTAGCCGGGGCGCCTCGACGTAGCGGGCCGCGGCGCGGACGAGGGCCTCGGGCAGCGGCGCGGCGTCGAGGCCGGGGGCCGCGAGGTCGTGGACGAGGGCGCGCGTGTCGGCGAGGCTCTCGCGCAGGAGGGCCGCGGCCTCGCGCACCTCCCCGCCTACGCCCTCGCCGCCCATGCCCTCGCGGGCCGATGCTGTGCCGGAGCGCTGCGCGGCCTCGAGGAGGAGCAGGCTCGAGGCGAGGCCCTGGGTCACGGTGTCGTGGATCTCCCGGGAGACGCGGGCTCGCTCCTCGGCGGCCCCCGCGCGCCGCTGGCTCTCGGCGAGCTCGGCGCGCGTGCCCGAGAGGGTCTGCTCGAGCCGCGCCTGCTCGAGCGCGTCCTCCTCGATCCGCTCCGAGACGAGCGTCAGGAGCGCGCCGGCCGCGAGCGGCCCGAGGAGCATCGCGAGGTCGGTGTATCCGCTGAGCTTGAAGAGTCCGACGGCGGTCGCCACCGCGAGCACGGCGGTCGCCGCCCGCACGGCCCACCCACCCGCGGAGCCCGAGAAGGCGGAGCCGGAGAAGGCGGGGCCCGAAAAAACGGAGCGGAACAGGAAGAACAGCGGCAGGGAACACCATGCGAAGCTCGGCGCGAGGACGACGAGCATGCTCCAGGCCGCGAGCACGGCCAAGCCCAGGGCACGGCGCGCCGCGGCGCCGGCGGGCACGAGGGCCAAGACGGCGTAGAGCGCGCTCGCGGTCACGGAGAGCACGAGGACGAGGACGTTCTCCTCGGGGCTGTGCCGCATGACGTAGCGGACGCCCGCAGCGACGAGGAGCACCGCGAAACTCACGTGCACGACGGCCTCGATCCGGCGGGGGCCGGCGGGGCTGACTGCTGGAGGCGCGACGGGCATGCCGTTCATGCTAGGCCCGTGCCCAGCCCCCGCGCGCCCCTTCGGCGGGTTCCGCGCGCATCTCATCCTTTCGTCTAGTACGGGCCACCCACCCGGCCGATGCCCGGCGCCCGCCCGGACCGGAAGCATGGAAGCGAGAGGCAGCCCGACGCCCGGCGCTGCTTTCAGACCTTTCCCGAACCTCCGGAGGAACCGTGAAGAAGAGCACCTCTCTCGCCGCAGCCGTCAGCGCCCTCGTCCTGACGGGCGGCATCATCATCGCCGCGAATGCGACAAGTGCAGCAGCGCCGCAGCAGCCCGCGCCCCAGGCCGTGCCCGCCGTCGACGTCCCGGCTGGCGAGGGCACGACCGTCGCGCAGAACCGCGTCTCGGCCACGGCCTCCGCGAAGGCCGTCCAGACGGCGCTCGCGAAGTGCGCTGCCGACAAGCTCCCCTTCGTGACGATCGCGGTCGTGGACCGCTTCGGCACGGTGCAGGCGCTCCTGCGCGGAGACAACGCCGCCGAGCACACGATCGAGGCCGCCCAGCAGAAGGCCTACACCGCCGCCGCCTTCGGCGCCCCGACGAGCGAGCTCGCGGGCCGGATCAGCGGCAACGGCAAGCCCTCCATCGCGGACCTCCCGGGCACCCTGTTCCTGGCCGGCGGCGTTCCGCTCAAGGTCAACGGCCTCTCCGTCGCGGGCATCGGCGTGGGCGGCGCTCCCGACGGCGCCCTCGACGAGGCGTGCGCGACCGCCGGCGCCGAGGCGATCCTCGCCGGGTGAGGCCTGTGACGCGAGCGCGCAGCGGGACCGTCGGACGCGGGGCCGCGATGGGACTGGCCGCGGTCCTGCTCGCAGGCTGCGCCGGGAACGCTGCACCGACGACGACGGCGACGCGCCCCGCCGAGGCCGCGTCGCCGTCGTCGGCCGTCGCCGCGGCGGCGCCAGCCCCGGCGGCCCCAGCCACGCCACCGGCAACCACCCCGCCGCCGGCGCCCACCCGCCCGGCCCTGAGCCCCGAGGAGCAGCGCGTGATCGACCAGGAGCTCGTGGCCGCGGCCAAGCGGCGCGACGGCGCCGAGGTGCGCCGGCTCGTCGACGCCGGCGCCGACGTCAACGCGAAGGACGCGATCCAGGACTCCGCGTTCCTGTACGCGGGCGCGGAGGGGTTCAACGAGATTCTCGAGCTGACCCTCGCCCACGGCGCGGACGTGCGCAGCACCAACCGCTTCGGCGGGACGGCCCTCATCCCGGCCAGCGAGCACGGGCACGTCGAGACCGTCCAGATCCTCATCGCCGCGGGCGTGCCCGTGGACCACGTGAACAACCTCGGCTGGACGGCCATGCAGGAGGCGATCCTGCTCAACGACGGCGGCCCGCGCCAGCAGGAGACCGTCCGGCTCCTGCTCGAGGCCGGGGCCGACCCGGGCATCAGGGACCCGCAGGGCCGCACCGCGCTGCAGAACGCGGAGCGGCTCGGCTACGCCGAGATCGCCGCGATCATCCGCGCGAGCGGGCGGGGCTAGCGGCGCCGTCCCCCTGCAGGCTCAGCTCGCGGGGACGTCCGAGGTCTCTCGCCACCACGTGTCGAAGATCGTCACGGGGACGGTGCGCTTGTGCCGCGTGCGCAGGTACTTGTGCTCGATGGTCTCGGCGATCTCCGCCGGGACCTCGCGCCCCTCGAGGTAGTCGTCGATCTGGTCGTAGCTCAGGCCGAGCTCGTGCTCGTCCGTGCGGCCGGGCTGGTCGTCGAGGAGGTCCGCCGTCGGAACCTTCTTCCAGATCCGCTCGACGGCCTCGAGGTAGTGCAGGATCTGGCGGTTCTGGCGCTTGTTGAGGCCGAAGAGCGGCAGGATGTCCGCGCCGCCGTCGCCGTACTTCGTGAAGAAGCCGGTCACCGACTCCGCGCCGTGGTCGGTGCCGATCACGAGCAGGTTGCGCTCGCCCGCGAGGGCGTACTGCGCCACCATGCGGGCGCGCGCCTTGACGTTGCCCTTGCTGAAGTCGCTCAGCTCGGCACCGGTCGACTCGGCGAACTGGTCGTCGATGCCGTCCACGGCGGCCTTGACGTTGAAGGTCCACTGCGTCTTGGGCCGGATGAACGCCAGGGCAGCCTGGGCGTCCTCCTCGTCATGCTGGACGCCGTAGGGGAGGCGCACGGCCACGAAGTCCGCGTCGATGCCCTCCTCGGCCAGGGACTCGACCGCGAGCTGGGCGAGCCTGCCCGCGAGCGACGAGTCGAGGCCGCCGCTGATGCCGAGCACGAAGCCCTTCGTGTGCGTCGCCTTGAGGTAGTCCTTGAGGAACTCGACGCGGTCCGCCACTTCCTGGGCGGGGTCGATCTCGGGCTTGACGCCCATCTCCTCGATGATCTTCGCCTGGAGTTCGCGCATACGGCCTAGCGTACTGCAGGGGTCCGACAGGAACGGGGAGGGCTCAGGCAACGAGTTGGCAAACGCTTGCCCTCCCGCCGGCCGGGTCACTACCGTGACGCTATGCCCGCCGACGCGCCGCCCGACCCGCTGTCCGTGCCCGACTCGCCCGCGCCGCTGCGGGTCGCCGTCGTCGGCTGCGGGGACATCTCAGCCGTGCACGCCGCGGCGGTCGTGGCGAACGACGGCGCGGTGCTCGCCGCCGTCGTTGACCCCGATGGCCAGGCGCGCGGCGCCGCGCAGGAAGCGCACGGCGTGCCCGGTGCCGCGAGCCTCGGCGAGCTGCTCGCGGAGGGAGGGATCGACGTCGTCCACCTCTGCACCCCGCACAGCACACACGCCGCGCTCGCCGAGGAGGCGCTCGAGGCCGGCGTCCACGTGCTCACGGAGAAGCCCGTCGCGCACACCCTCGCCGACGCCGAACGCCTCGCCGAGACGGCGGGGAAGGCCTTCGCTGGGAGCGGGGTGCAGCTCGGCGTGTGCTTCCAGAACCGCTACAACGCGCCGGTACGGGCGATGCGGGCCATGCTCGACGGCGGGGAGCTCGGCCGCGTGCTCGGCGCGCAGGCCACCGTCATGTGGCACCGCACGCCCGCGTACTACGCTGCGCGCCCATGGCGCGGCACGTGGGCGGGCAGCGGCGGCGGGCTCCTCATGAACCAGGCCATCCACACCCTCGACCTGCTCCAGTGGCTTCTGGGCCCGGCCCGAGTCGTGGGAGGCGGTGCCTCGACGCGGGCACTCGCGGGCGCGATCGAGGTCGAGGACACCGCGGACCTCCTGCTCGAGCACGCGGTGCCCGCGCACGACGGCGCGGTGCCCGAGCCCGTGCGGAGTGTCTTCTTCGCCACGAACGCGAACGGCCTCAACGCGCCCGCCACCCTGGACATCCAGACCGAGGCCGCGGAGCTGAGCCTGCGGGGCGACCTCACGGTCCGCTGGGCGGACGGGCGCTCGCAGACCGTGCGCGAGCGTGGCGTCCAGACGGGCGAGCGGAGCTATTGGGGCGTGTCCCACGAGCTGCTCATCGCCGACTTCTACCGTGCCGTGCGTGCGGGCGAGCGCTTCTGGATCGGGGCCGAGGAGGCGGCCGAGTCGCTGCGGCTCATCAAGGACGTGTACGCGCGCTCGTACGCCCCGGGGGAGTGGGTCTAGGCGGCTGCTGAGGGATTCGGGCCGGGGTCGGGCCTCTCGGCGGACTGCCGTCCTACTGAATCCTGCTGCAGCATGATCGCGCGCCGAAACTCCCCAGCTTTCCCGCCGGATCTCCCGCCTGACGGAAGAGCTCAATGGCAATTGATGGCAAACGGTTTCCATCAGCAGCCTGCCTGCGTACGGTGGTCGAGAGGTGAGGTGACGCCCGCCACAGGCCGGACCGCCACGCACAAGACGATGGCAGGACGCACGGACGAAGGAGAACCATGGCCAGAATCGGCGTGCAGGCGATGATGCTCAAGGAGAGCTTTGCGGAGAGCGGCCCGTTCGCCACGCTCGCCGCGGTGTCGGAGCTGGGCTACCGGGCCGTCGAGGTGTCGCAGATCCCCATGGACGAGGGCAACGTCGCGGAGCTCGAGCGGGCCAGGGCCGAGCTCGGCATCGAGTTCGCGGCCCTCTCGGCGCAAGTCGACGGCGAGGCGGGCTCGACCCCATACGCAGTCCTGAGCGACCTCGAGCGCACGGTGGAGGACTGCCGACGGCTCGGCGCGAAGATGCTGCGCATCGGCATGCTGCCAATGGGCCAGCTGCGCGACGAGCGGAAGGTCCGGGACTACGCCCGGCGCGCGAACGATGCCGCGGAGGCCCTCGGCGAGCACGGGATCGCGCTGTACTACCACAACCACCACGTCGAGTTCGCGAGGATGGGCGGCCGCCACGTCCTCGACATCCTCGCGGACACCGCCCCGGCGATGGGCCTCGAGATCGACGTCCACTGGGTGGCCCGCGGTGGCCTCGACCCCGTGCGCACGCTCGAGAAGTACGCGGGACGCACGGCCATGGTCCACCTCAAGGACTACCGCATCGGCGCGCTCTCCGAGGAGGGCATCGCTGCCTACGAGGCCGGGGACCATGCGGCCTTCATGCGGCACTTCGCCGACGTCGTCCAGTTCGCCGAGGTGGGCGAGGGCAACCTCGACTTCGCCTCGATCGTCCCCGCGGCCCTCGAGTCCGGCGCGGAGTACCTCCTCGTCGAGCAGGACCAGCTCTACGGCCGGACGGTCTTCGAGGCCCTCAAGACCTCCCACGACAACCTCGTCGCCCTCGGCTTCGGCGATCTCTTCTAGAAAAGGAGCACGCATCAATGAGCAGGACAGTCCGCCTCGGTATCGTCGGCTTCGGCACACAGGGCAGCGCCTACGCGAAGTTCCTCACCGAGGGGGCGGTGCCGAACATCGTGCTCACCGCGGTGGCGGACACCAACGCGGCCCGCCGCGACCTCGTGTCCGAGCGGCACCCCGGCGTGCGGGTCTTCGACGACTACGTGGCGATGCTCGAGTCCGGGCGGGTGGACGCCGTCGTCACGACCGTCCCGCACTACCTCCATCCGCAGATGGGAATCCAGGCCCTCGAGCGGGGCATCCACGTCCTCGTCGAGAAGCCCGCCGGCGTCTACACCAAGCAGGTCCGCGAGCTCAACGAGTTCGCCGCCTCCAAGCCCGAGCTGACCTTCGCGATCATGTTCAACCAGCGCACCAACCCGCTGTACCGGCGGCTCAAGGAGATCGTCGAGACCGGCCAGATCGGCGCGATCCGGCGCACCAACTGGATCATCACCACGTGGTACCGCCCGCAGGCCTACTACGACCAGAGCGCTTGGCGCGCGACGTGGGGAGGCGAGGGCGGCGGCGTCCTCGTCAACCAGGCGCCCCACCAGCTCGACCTCTGGCAGTGGATCTGCGGCGTCCCCGAGAAGGTCTTCGCCAAGGCCGGCTTCGGCTTCCGCCGGGACATCGCGGTCGAGGACGAGGTCGTCGCCGTCGTCGACTACGGGGGCGGGGCGACGGGGACCTTCACCACCGCGACGCACGAGCTCGTCGGGACGGACCGCTTCGAGATCACCGGGGACAGGGGCAAGATCGTCGTCGAGAACTCGAAGACGGCCGTCGTGACCCGGTTCCGCTCCACCGAGCAGGAGATCAGCGCCGGCATTCCCGCCGAGGACATCTGGAAGATGACGAGCGACCAGTTCGACCCGGATGAGTACTACACGCACGAGACGCTCGACGTCGACACCGCCTGGGGTGGCCAGCACGCCGCGGTGCTGACGAACTTCGCCGCGAACATCCTCGACGGGACGCCGCTCATCGCCCCCGGCAGCGACGGCATGCTCGGCGTGCGGCTGGCCAACGCGATCCACCTCTCGGCATGGACCGGCAGGGAGGTGCCGATGGACTTCGACGAGAACGAGTTCCTCACCGAGCTGAACAAGCGGATCGCCGAGGAGGGCAAGTTCCCCCAGCGTTCCTGAGACGCCGCTCGCCCGTTGCCCCGGCCCGCCCGTTGACCGCCGTCCCGCGAGGGGCGGCGGTCAGGCCTTTGCGGGGCCGGTCGAGGAGCGGATCGTGAGGTGGGTCGGCATGACCGCGAGCCTGCGCGGCGTGCCGCCGCGCAGCGGGTCGAGCTGCGCCAGCAGCATCGACACGGCGGTGCGGCCGGCCTGCTCGATCGGCGAGGCGATCGTCGTCAGCGGCGGGTTGCAGAAGTCCGCGCCGAAGATGTCGTCGCAGCCCACGATGCTCACGTCCTCCGGGACGCGCACGCCGCGCGCGCGGAAGCGCTGGAGCATCCCGATGGCAATGAGGTCGTTGAAGGCGATGAACGCCGTCGCGCCGGTGCGCAGCGCCGAGTCCGCCGCGGCGGCGCCAGAGGACGTCTTGGGCGAGTAGGGCCCGATCTTCGTGACCTCCAAGCCCCGCTGCGCAGCGGCCTCCTGGAGCGCGTGCCACCGCTGGTGGGTCGACCACGAGCTCGTCGGGCCGCTGACGTACGTGACCTTCGCGTGTCCGAGCGACTCGAGGTGCTCGAGGGCCTGGACCATGGCGCCGGGCGTGTCGATGAGCACGGTGGGCGCGTCCGCCGTCGCGCGGTTGATCGTCACGAGCGGCTGCCGCGACGCGGCGTCGGCCAGTTGGTCGTCGGTCAGGCGGGACGCCGCGAGGATGATGCCGTCGGCGGTGCGGCGCAGCCGGCGCAGGGCCTCGAGCTCGACGTCGGTGGCCTCCTCGGTGTCGACGAGCAGCTGCGTGTAGCCGGCCGCCTTCAGCTGGTTCTGTGTGCCGCGGATGATGTCGAAGTAGAACGGGTTCGTCACGTCCGGGACGAGGACGGCGATCGCGCCGGTGCGGCCCGAGCTCAGGCCGCGGGCCTGTGTGCTCGGCACGTAGTTGAGCTGGGCGGCGATGCGCTCGATCTTCTCGCGGGTGCGCGCGTTGACGCGCTGGGGGTTGGAGAGGGCGCGGGAGACGGTCGACGTCGCGACGCCCGCCTTCTCGGCGATGTCGCGGATCGTGGGCATCCGGTCCTGCGGCATCGGCGATTCCTCGGTCATGCACTCAATTGCACCAGCCGTGGCAAATTTTGGCAATCGCTTGCCGAGTTGTTTCCGTCCTTCCTAGACTCCCAGTACCGAAGCGGGGGCGTGATGCGGATCACGCAAACCTGAAGCCTCGAGTTCTCGAAGAGGAGACATCATGCGAATGCGCATCTCGGCCACCCTGGCCGCCGTCACCGCGGCGGCGGCCCTGGCCCTGACCGCCTGCAGCGGGGGGAGCCCGGAGGGCGGGAGCTCTGGCGGCGCCGTCGACGGCGCGGGCAAGACGCTCAACGTGCTCGTCAACGTCAACACGCTCTACCCGGAGCAGCAGAAGCAGTGGTTCGCCGAGATGCAGGAGAAGTTCAAGGAGAAGACGGGCGCCGAGCTCAAGTACGAGACCTTCACGTCCGCGAACGAGGAGCTCCAGCGCATCCAGACCTCGGTCGTCTCCGGCCAGGGCCCGGACGTCTACTCGCTCGGCACGACCTTCACGCCGACGGCCGTCGCGACGGGCGCCTTCGTCCAGCTCGGCGACGAGGAGTGGAAGAAGGTCGGCGGCAAGGACCGCTTCAACCCCGCGACCCTCGGGATCTCCGGCCCGAGCGAGGACAGGCTCTACGGCGTCCCCTTCGTCTCGCGTCCCTTCGTCATGGCCTACAACAAGGACATCCTCGCCGCCGCCGGCATCGACAAGCCGGCCACGACGTGGGATGGCCTCCTCGAGCAGGCGAAGAAGACCACCGACGCGTCCAAGGGCCAGTACGGTCTCGCGGTGGCCTACAAGGACAACTTCGACCCGTGGAAGTTCATCTGGGCCATGTCGGTCCAGGCAGGGAACGGGATCGTCGACGACGGTAAGGCAGCGATCGACGACCCCTCGATGAAGAAGGCCTACGAGACGTACTTCGGCTGGCTCACCCGGGACAAGGTGGTCAACCCGGCCGCGGTCGGCTGGAGCAACAGCCAGGCACTCGCGGAGTTCGCCGCCGGCAAGGCCGCGTTCTTCCCGATGACGACGTCGAACTCCATCCCGACGCTCGACAAGTCCCCGCTCGCCGGCAAGTACGAGTACGCCCTCATGCCCGTCGCGGCTCCCGGCGACTCCTCGCCCCGGGCCGGGGCGAAGCCCGCGGCGTCGATCCTCTCGGGCGACAACATCGTGGTCGCCGACTACTCACCGAACAAGGACCTCGCGTTCGCGTACATCGAGATGGTCACCTCGAAGGACGTCCAGCTGAACTACCAGAAGACGTTCGGCGACCTCCCGGCCAACGCGGAGGGCCTCGCGGCGCTCGAAAGCGCCCCGCACATGGGCGCCATCACCGAGGCGGCCGAGAAGTCCTTCGCGACCCCGTTCACCGGCGCGTGGGGCGACATCCAGCTCGGCCTGCTCAACGTGACCGTCCAGAGCGTGCCCGAGCTCGAGGCGGGGAACGTCCCCGACGCCTCCCTGAGCCAGCGGCTCAAGGACGCCCAGGACAAGGCCCAGTCGTCCCTCGACCGCGCCGGCTCCAAGTAGGCCCCCCAGGACATGGCCCTCATGCAGACAGACTCAGCAACGCGCACCCGGCCCGCCGCCACCGCGGCCGGCCGGGGGCCCGCCCCCGAGGCGCCCCGCCGAGGCCTCTCGCGACGCAACCGGCCCCTGTGGATGCTCATCCCGGGCGGCGTGCTCATGCTCATCGTGATCGTCGGACCGATGATCCTCGGCATCTACATGTCGATGCTCGACCTCGACCAGTACACGCTGCGCCGCTGGGTGTCCTCGCCGTTCATCGGCCTGGGCAACTACATCGAGTCGGTGGTGAGCTCTGGGCTCCTGCGGTCCGTCTGGCTCAGCGTCTCGTACTCGCTCATCGCCATGCTCATCACGCTCCCGCTCGGAGTCGGGGCAGCCGTGGCCACGCAGAACGCGTTCCGGGGCCGGGGGATCGTGCGGTCGATCTTCCTCATCCCGTACGTCCTGCCGACCTTCGTGGTCGCGACCGTCTGGCGCACCATGTTCCAGCCCGAGGGCGTCGTGGACCGGACGTTCAACGGCCTCGGCATGGATCCCGGCCTCTGGCTCAACGGGCCCAACACCTACTGGACCATCATCTTCGTCCAGATCTGGGCCTCGTGGCCATTCATCTACCTCCTGGCCCTCGCCGGACTCCAGGCCGTGGACCACGAGGTGCACGAGGCCTCCGCCCTCGACGGCGCCCTGTGGTGGAAGAAGCTGCGCTTCGTCGTCTTCCCCTACCTCAAGGGCCCGCTCTCGCTCGCCTTCCTCATCGGCATGCTGCACCACATCAACAACTTCACGCTCCCGTTCGTGCTCTTCGGCATCCCGGCCCCGCACGACATCGAGGTCCTGCCGATGCTGACCTACGTGACGAGCTTCCAGAGCTTCCGCTTCGGCCTCAGCGCCGCGATGGCGGTCGTGTCCCTCATCCTCATCGCGATCCCCCTGTTCATCTACCTGCGCGCCGTCAAGCTCGACGACGGCGGGAGCGGAGGCACCAAGTGAGCGCGACCCTCGACGTCCCCGTCCTCCCGGCCCCGCCCGAGGTCGATCGCCCTGGCTCAAGCCAGCAGAAGGAGGTGACCCGGCTCCTGCCGACGTGGCTGCTCGCCGTCGTCATCGCGGCCCTGTGCGCCTTCGTTCTCCTGCCGTTGGCCTACATCTTCCTCGCGTCCGTCAACACGGATCTGAGCGTCGCGCGCGGCGACTTCTGGCCTGAGGCGTTCACGCTCGAGAACTATTCGAAGATCTGGACGAGCGTGGGCCTCGCGAACGGCCTCGCGAACTCTGTGGTCGTCGCGGGCGCGACCGCCGTCGTCTCCGCCGCGCTCGCCGTCGCCACGGCCTACGTCCTCGTCCGGTATGAGTTCCGGGGCCGCCTCACGATGCTGCGCGGGCTCCTCGCGCTCCAGAGCATCCCGGGCACGCTCCTGCTCCTGCCGGTGTTCGTCCTCTACTCGTCCGCCGCGACCTACCTCAAGATCCAGATCATCGGCACGCACTGGGGCCTCTTCCTGACCTACCTGACCTTCGCCCTGCCGTTCTCGACGTGGGTCATGGTCACCTACCTCCGCGGCCTGCCGAAGGAGCTCGAGGAGGCGGCCAGGATCGACGGCGCGAGCAACCTCGGGATCCTCACGAGGATCATCCTGCCGCTGAGCTGGCCCGGGATCATCGTCTCCGGCATCTTCGCCTTCCTGCTCGGCTGGAACGACGTGCTGTTCGCCTCGATCATGACCCGGCCCGAGAGCCAGACGGCGGCCGTCGCGCTGCAGATCTTCGCGACCAGCACCGAGGGCGGCGCGGTCCCGTACTACGGCCAGATGATGGCGAGCGCGCTCGTGTGCGCCGCTCCCGTCGTGATCCTCTACCTGTTCTTCCAGAAGTATCTAGTGGGCGGCCTGACCGCCGGAGGAGTGAAGTGACCACCATGGGCGCAGCGGAAGAGAAGGCAGCGGGAAATACGGCTGTGCACTGGGACCTCTCGGGGTTCGGCGATGAGATCGATCCGGATCCGCGGGTTCAGGCGGCGGTCCTGCGCGCCCTCGGGGCGCGGCACATCGAGGTCCGGAGCGCGTGGGGCACCAACATCGTGGACCTGTCCGAGGAGCAGCTCGCCCAGCTCAAGGCCGTCCTCGACGGGGCAGGGCTCAAGGCCTCGGCGATCGCCTCGCCCATCGGGAAGGTCGACGTCGGGCTCCCCGTCGAGCACGAGGTCGGGCGCCTGGGGAGGGCCCTCCGCGCCGCCGAGGTCCTCGGCGCGCCGTACATCCGGATCTTCTCCTTCTACTACGAGGGCAAGTCCCCGGAGGACGTCCGCGATGCCGTGATCGAGCGGATGACGGCGCTCGCCCGCCGAGCCGAGGGGACCGGCGTCGTGCTCGTGCACGAGAACGAGAAGGACATCTTCGGGGACATCCCCGAGCGCGTGCGCGACATCGTCGAGACCGTCGACTCCCCGGCGCTCAAGCTCGCGTGGGACCCGGCCAACTTCGTCCAAGTCGGCGTCAAGCCGTTCACCGAGGGCTACGAGATGCTCCGCCCCCACGTCGTCTACCTCCAGGTGAAGGACGCGCTCGCCGGCAGTGGCCAGGTCGTGCCGGCCGGCGAGGGCGACGGCGAGGTGCTCGCCACCGTCGAGGCGCTGCGCGACAGCGGCTACTCGGGCTTCGCCTCCCTCGAACCCCACCTGGCCGACGCGTTCGCGCTCGGCGGCTTCAGCGGCCCCGAGGCGTTCGGCGTCGCGGCGAGGGCCTTCGCGAGGCTCCTCGAGCGCGCCGCCGTCACGGCGGACTGACAGACACACGGAAGGGACCCATGACAGCCTCCCTCGCGGCCCACCCGGACCGCCTCCTGCCCGCCGACCCCGGCACCCGCGCGATCGCGCGCGAGCTGCTCGCCGACGTCGAGCATCTGCCCATCGTCTCCCCGCACGGCCACGTGCCCGCCGAGTGGATTGCCGAGGACACCCCGTTCCCGGATCCCGCGGCGCTGCTCGTGGGCCCCGACCACTACGTGACGCGCCTCGTCCATTCCGGCGGGGTCTCCCTCGGCGAGCTCGGCGTGGGCGTGCCGGATGACTCCGTCGACTCCCGGGCGGTCTGGCGGCGCTTCGCCGCGGCGTGGCCCCTCTTCGACGGGACCGCCTCGGGGTACTGGCTCCGCGGCGAGTTCGAGCACGTCTTCGGCCTGCCGGCCAGCATGGTCGACAGGCTGGGCGACAATTCGGACATCGCCGACGCGGCCTACGACGCCATCGCGGCCAAGCTCGCCGAGCCCGGCTTCCGCCCCCGGCAGCTCTTCCGGGACTTCAACCTCGAGGTCCTCGCCACGACGGACGACCCCCTCGACACGCTCGAGCCGCACGCCCTCCTCGCCAAGGACGAGTCCTTCGCCGGACGGGTCCTGCCCACCTTCCGCCCGGACGCGTACCTCAACATCGCCCACCCGTCCTGGTCTGCGAACGTGGACCGGCTCACCGCGGAGGCGGCCGACGGTGTCGACGGCTACCGGGGCTACCTCCGCGCCCTTGAGAACCGCCGCCGCTACTTCATCGACCACGGCGCCGTGAGCGCCGACCACGGCGTCCGCACGCCCCTCACCCTCAAGCTCGCGCCGGCCGACGCCGAGGCCCTCTTCGCCAAGGCCCGCCGCGGCGAGGCGACGGCCGCGGACCGGGACGCGTTCGAGGCGCACATGATGTACGAGATGGCCCGGATGAGCGTCGAGGACGGCCTCGTCATGACCATCCACCCCGGCTCGTTCCGCAACCACCACACGCCCACCTTCGAGGCCTACGGCGCGGACTCGGGCCACGACATCCCGTTCGCGATCGACTACACCGAGGGCATCCGCCCGCTCCTGGCGGACTTCGGCACCGCGGAGGGCTTCCACCTCGTGCTCTTCACCCTCGATGAGACGGTGTTCTCGCGGGAGCTGGCTCCCCTCGCGGGCTTCTACCCCTCGGTGTACCTCGGCGCCCCCTGGTGGTTCCTCGACGCGCCGGACGCGATGCTGCGCTTCCGCTCGGCCGTGACGGAGACGGCGGGCTTCTCCCGCTCCTCGGGATTCATCGACGACACGCGGGCCTTCTGCTCGATCCCCGCCCGCCACGACGCGTCCCGCCGCATCGAGGCGAGCTTCCTCGCCCGCCTCGTCGCCGAGCACCGGATCACCGAGGATCGGGCCCACGAGATCATCGTCGACCTCGTCGACGCCGCACCCCGACGGGTGTTCAAGCTGTGACCGCGGTCCAGCCCACGGCCACCGCGCTGCCCCTCGTGGGCCGGGGCGGCGAGCCCGCGCCGCCCGTCCGCATCGTCCACCTCGGCCTCGGCGCCTTCCACCGCTCGCATCAGGCCTGGTTCACGGCGCACGCGCCGGACGCCGCTGAGTGGGGCGTCGCGTCCTTCACGGGACGCCGCCCCGACGCGGCACGCACGCTCGCGGCGCAGGACGGCGTCTTCACGCTCGTCGAGCGGGGGCCCGACGGCGACCGCTTCGAGCTCGTCGGCTCGATCGCCGAGGCGGTCGACGGCGCCGACACGGCCAGGCTCGAGGAGCTGCTCGCCGCCCCGGCCACGGCGATCGTGACCCTCACCGTGACCGAGGCCGTGTACGAGCGCGAGGACGCCGACTCGCCCCTTGCGCGGCTCGTGCGCGGCCTCGCGGCCCGGCGTGCCGCGGGGGCCGGGCCGATCGCCGTCGTGAGCTGCGACAACCTCGCGGGCAATGGGGAGGTCGCGGAGGCGGCCGTGTGCCGGATCGCCGAGAGGATTGATGCCGCCGCGCTCGACTCGCAGCGCCTGGCGCACGGAGCCACCGGCTCCGGCGCGGCGAAGGGCAGTCTGGCGGGGTGGATCCGCGAGCACGTGAGCTTCGTGGGCACCTCGGTGGACCGCATCACTCCGCGCACGACGCCGGACGACGTCGCCGAGGTCGCGGCCCGCTGCGGCTACCGCGACGCCGCCCCCGTCGTGGCGGAGCCGTTCGCCTCCTGGATCCTCGCGGGCGAATTCCCCGCGGGCCGCCCGCGCTGGGAGGACGCCGGGGCGCAGTTCGTGACGGACCTCGAGCCGTTCGAGAACCGCAAGCTCTGGCTGCTCAACGGCGCCCACTCGCTCCTGGCCTACGCGGGCCTGCTCCGTGGGCACGCGACTGTCGCCGAGGCCCTCGCGGACGCCGCGTGCCGTGCGGCGATGGAGGAGTTCTGGGACGAGGCCGCCCGCCACCTCACGCACCCCGGGCTCGACGTGCCCGGCTACCGCGAAGCGCTCGTCGCGAGGTTCTCCAACCCCCGGATCGCCCACCACCTCGCCCAGATCGCGGCGGACGGCACCACCAAACTGCGCGAGCGCGCCGCCCCGGTCCTCCGCGCGGAGCTCGCGGCGGGCCGCTCCGGCGCGGGCGCCGCCCGCATGATCGCGGCCTGGATGGACTTCGTCTCGTCGGCCGGATCCGGGGACGGCCGGGCCGCGGAGGATTTCCAGGACCCGCTCCGCGACGCCGTCCTCGAGGCCGTCGCCCTCGAGGGGACGGAGCGGACCCGCGCCCTCCTGGCCCTCGTCTCGCCCGCGCTCGCCGCCGACCCCGCCGTCGTGGGCCGCATCGACGACCTCCGCGGCTCGCTCGCGGCCGACTGACCCCCGCGCACCTGATGAGAAAGGACCGTCCATGAAGATCGTCTCCGCCGAAGTCTTCGTGACCAGCCCGACCCGCAACTTCGTCACCCTCAAGCTCACGACCGAGGACGGGATCACCGGCATCGGCGACGCGACCCTCAACGGCCGCGAGCTCGCCGTCGCCGCCTACCTCCAGGAGCACGTGGCCCAGCTGCTCGTGGGCCGGGACGCGCACCGCATCGAGGACACGTGGCAGTTCCTCTACCGCTCGTCCTACTGGCGCCGCGGTCCGGTCACCATGGCGGCCATCGCCGCCGTCGACATGGCGTTGTGGGACATCAAGGGCAAGGCCGCCGGGATGCCGGTCTACCAGCTCCTCGGCGGAGCCTCCCGCAACGGTCTGCGCGCCTACGGCCACGCCTCGGGCACGGACATCCCGCAGCTCTTCGACTCGATCCGGGAGCACCTCGAGCTCGGCTACAAGTCCATCCGCATCCAGACCGCGATACCCGGCATCAAGGCCGTCTACGGCGTCGCGGCCCAGGCGCAGGCCTCGGGCGAGCGCTACGACTACGAGCCCGCCGGCCGCGGTGCCTACCCGCTCGAGGAGGACTGGGACACGAGGGCCTACCTGCGCCACCTGCCCACGGTCTTCGAGGCCGTCCGCAACGAGTTCGGCCCCGAGATCCCCCTCCTGCATGACGGCCACCACCGCATGACCCCGATCCAGGCCGCCAAGCTCGGCAAGGCCCTCGAGCCCTACGACCTCTTCTGGCTTGAGGACTGCACCCCGGCGGAGAACCAGGACGCCCTGCGCCTGGTGCGCCAGCACACGACGACGCCGCTCGCCATCGGCGAGGTCTTCAACACCGTGTGGGACTTCCAGACCCTTATCCGCGAGCAGCTCATCGACTACGTACGCGCGGCCTCGACCCACTTCGGCGGCATCTCGCCGCTGAAGAAGGTCATGGACTACGCGGCGCAGTACCAGATCAAGTCCGGCTTCCACGGCCCGACCGACATCTCGCCCGTGGGCTTCGCCGCGCAGCTCCACGTGGGCCTCGCGATCCACAACTACGGGATCCAGGAGTACATGCAGCACTCGGACAAGACGAACACGGTCTTCGAGCAGTCGATGACCTTCGTCGACGGCTACCTGCACCCCGGCGACCAGCCGGGCCTCGGCGTCGAGTTCAACGAGGAGGCCGCGAACTCCTTCCCGTACCAGCAGGCCTACCTGCCCTACAACCGCCTCGTCGACGGCACGGTGCACGACTGGTGAGCGCAGAGTCATCCCGTGCAGCGCCGCTCCACGTCATCGCGATGGGCGTCGCCGGCTCGGGCAAGAGCACGGTGGGGGCGCTGCTCGCCCGCGAGCTCGGCGGCGACTTCCTCGATGGCGACGAGCTCCACCCGCCGTCGAACGTCGCCAAGATGGCGGCGGGCATCCCTCTGGACGACGCCGACCGCGAACCGTGGCTGCGCGAGATCGGCGCCCGCATGGCGGCGGCTCCGGGCACGATGGTGATCGGCTGCAGCGCGCTCAAGCGCGCGTACCGGGACATCATCCGCGCCGCGGCCCCCGACACCGTGTTCGTGCACATGCACGGGACGCGCGAGCTCCTCGCCGCCCGCATGGCGGCCCGCCCGCACC
Source organism: Sinomonas sp. T428B (assembly GCF_056780155.1). Taxonomy (NCBI): domain Bacteria; kingdom Bacillati; phylum Actinomycetota; class Actinomycetes; order Micrococcales; family Micrococcaceae; genus Sinomonas; species Sinomonas sp. T428B. The sequence goes on from NZ_JBRAZR010000001.1 coordinate 518,441, forward strand.
ACTTCATGCCCCTCTCGCTCCTCGACTCGCAGCTCGAGACGCTCGAGGAGCTCGGGCCCGACGAGCGCGGGGCCGCCTTCGACATCGCCGAGCCGCCGCAGCGCATCGCGAAAGAGGCCGCGGCCTGGCTGCGCGCCGAGTAGGAAGTTCCCGCGCCCAGCGCAAGGGCGGACGACGACGAATCGCACCACGCGCCGTCCTCCGCCCCGTGAGCATTTCTCAACATTTCGGCGAATTCCCAGATTTGCGGCGTTTACTGGACATTTTAACTTGGAAATGTCCTTGTATAAGTTTCCTAGGGACCGACCCGATCGATGTGAGAAGGCTCGAGACGATGGGCAGTATCCAGGCCGAGCATCCCCGGCCACGCCACTTCCTCCTCCATGTGAGCGACACCCACCTGATCGGCGACGGCCTCCTGCATGGCACGCTTGATCCCGAAGCCCGGCTCGTGGCGCTCTTCGACCAGATGCGCGACGCCGGCGGCTCGCCCGGGGCGATCATCGTCACCGGCGACCTCGCCGACCGCGGCGAGCCCGAGGCCTACGCCCGCCTGAAGAAGATCGCCGAGCCCGCCGCCGAGGCGCTCGGAGCGAGGCTCATCTGGGCGATGGGGAACCACGACGAGCGCGGGGCCATGCGCGAGCACCTGCTCGGCGAGGCGCCGACCGAGGAGCCCTACGACAGGATCCACTGGCTCGGCGGGCTGCGCGTCATCACGCTGGACACGACGGTCCCCGGCTACCACCACGGCGAGCTCGAGGAGTCCCAGCTCGAGTGGCTCGGGGCCGAGCTCGAGCTCCCGGCCCCGGACGGGACGATCCTCGCGATGCACCACCCGCCGGTGCCGTGCGTCCAGGACCTCGCGGTGCTCGTCGAGCTGCGCGGCCAGCCGGCCCTCGCCGACGTGCTCCAGGGCAGCGACGTGCGCGCGATCCTCGCCGGCCACCTGCACTACTCGACGTCCGGGACGTTCGCCGGGATCCCCGTCTCGGTGGCCTCCGCGACCTGCTACACGCAGGACCTCGCGGGCCTGGTCGACCCGGTCTCCGGCATCCGGCCCACGCGTGGGCGGGACGCCGCGCAGGCGTACAACCTCGTGCACGTGTACCCGGACACGGTGGTCCATTCCGTGGTCCCCGCCGCGGGCGGCGAGACCGTGGGCGCCCCGCACGACGCCGACGAGATCGCCCGCATCCTCGACGCCGCCGGCGTCGTGATCCCCGAGGACACCGGGGCGGAAACGCGCCGGCACCCGACCACGGGCATGCTCCCGATCGTCTGAGCGCCCCTGTCTAGGGGGTGTCGAGCCGCTCCCACGGCGCGGGGATCGGGAAGTACTTCTCGAGGAAGTCCGTCACGCGCTCCTGCCGCTCCTGGGCCGAGACCTCGGGGAACGAGCCGTCGTTGAGGCAGAAGAAGTCCTGGTTGCGCTTCTTGAGGAGCTTCGGCAGGAGGTCGAGGCCGGACTGCACGGTCGTGTCGACGTAGAGCACCTTCGAGCCGACCTTCGTCACGGCCCGCCCCGTGAGCAGGGCGTAGTAGTGGTAGAAGGAGTTCGTCACCGAGATGCTGTCCCACGTGCGGAAGCGCGCGGCCGCTGTCTTGGCGAACTCGGCCGGGAACTCCTGCTCGAGCTCGAGCAGCACGCTCTTGCGCAGCGGCGCCGCGGTGTGCTCGAGGTGCCTCGTCGTGATGCGGCCGAACCGCTCGTAGAGCAGGCGCCGGTTCACGCGCGCGGCGTTCTCGTGCCCCGACCGGTCGAGGTGGTTGTCGCCGAGCCCGATCCGGGTCGTGGCCTCGATGAACTTCGTGATCCCGCCGGGGGAGAAGAACATGTCCGGGCCGAGCGGGCGCCCGAAGAACATGTCGTCGTTCGAGTACAGGAAGTACTCGGAGAGCCCCTCGATGTGCTGCAGCTGGGCCTCGATGGCCTGCGAGTTGAACACGGGCAGGACCGACTTGTCCTTGAAGTGGTCCTCGGCGCGCACGATCGTGATCTTCTCGTGCGCGTCGTCGAGCCACGCGGGGACCTTGGAGTCGGTGCAAATGAAGATCCGCCGGATCCACGGGGCGAACATGTGCACGCTGCGCAGCGCGTACTTGAGCTCATCGATCTGCCGGAAGCGGGCCTCGGCGTCGTCGCCCTCGCCGTGCACGACGCCGGGCAGGAACGAGGAGCGGTACTTCCGGAACTCCGGGTCGGAGCCGTCCACCCACGAGAAGACGATGTCGATCTCGAAGTCGATGTCCGTCGCGTGGTCGGCGAACATGTTCTCGATCGTCGGCCAGGTCATCCCGAACCGCTCGACCGTCCCGCGCACCGCCTCGGCGACCGGCAGGGTCCGGCGCGTGAGCGAGTTCTCGATCGGCAGGTGGAGGACGTCCCCCTCCCACTTCCACAGCTCGATCTGCACGCCGGTCTCCTGCCCGTAGTGCAGGCCGCCGTTGGGCTCGATACGCGGCCGGTAGAGCCGGAACATGCGCGCTTGCCCGGATTCGGCGAGCTTGCCGTCGGCCACGAGCAGCGCGCGGTCCTTCCGCGCGTCGACCGTCAAGGAGTAGAACGGCTCGTCGCGGCAGGCCTCGACAAGGGCGCGGCGCAGGTCCTTGCGGAGCTCGTAGTCGACGGCGATGACCGGCCGCGCATCGTTGCCGCGCACGAGCAGGTACGGGATCTCGGCCTTCTCGAGGACGTCACGCACGAACAGCAGGTCCTCGACCATGGCCTCGTGCGGCGTCTGGGTGCGGTTGATCAGGGCGTAGCCGCGCTTCTTGTGCCGCACGACGTCGTCCCGGTCCGCGAGGCGCCGGCCCGCCGCGGCTGAGGTGACCTCGAGCGCCAGGGGCGCGGCCTCCTCGGCATCGGTGGTCGCGTGGTAGACCTCGGCAGGGGTCAGGGACGTGTTCACAGGCCTCCTAGGGCATGGAAGGTTCACGCTCATGATAGGCGCACGACGCCGCGCGCCCACCTGCGGAACGCCTCGCCCTCTAGAATCGGTGCCATGACTGACGCCGCACCCCTGGACATCGCCGCTGCCCGCGCCCGCCTGCTCGAGCTCATCAAGGAGCTCGCCGTCGTGCGGGGGAAGGTGGTCCTCTCGAGCGGCAAGGAGGCTGACTACTACGTGGACCTGCGCCGCATCACGCTGCACCACGAGGCCAGCCAGCTCGTCGGCCAGGTCATGCTCGACCTCATCGACAAGGCGGGCGTCCAGGTCGACGCCGCAGGCGGGCTCACGATGGGCGCGGACCCGGTGGGCACCGCCGTCATGCACGCCGCGCGCGAGGCCGGGCGCGCCGTGGACGCGTTCGTCGTGCGCAAGGCGCAGAAGTCGTACGGCATGGGCCGCCAGGTCGAGGGCCCGGGCGTCGAGGGCCGCAAGGTCGTGGTCCTCGAGGACACCTCGACCACGGGCGGCTCGGCCCTGGCCGCCGTCGAGGGCGTGCGCAATGCCGGCGGCGAGGTGACCGCCGTCGCCGTCATCGTGGACCGCGCGACGGGCGCGAAGGAGCGCATCGAGGCGGAGGCCGGCGTGCCGTACCTGTACGCGTTCGGCAAGGACGAGCTCGGCCTCGACTGAGGCCCGCCGGAAGGGCACACGCACGGCACGCGCCAGGGCGCCGAGGGGGAAGGCGGGACTGTGGATCCGGCCATGCTGAGGGCCGCGCTGCGGCTCAAGGCGTTCTCCCGGCGCGCCTTCCTCGGCGGCCTCACGGGTTCTGCGCTCCTCGCGGCGGACATGTTCGTCACCCGCGAGGTGCAGAACCGGCGGCGCCAGGTCGCGCTGCTCGAGCTTGTGGACGACGCCGCGCGGCAGCGCTTCCCCGACGCCTCCTGGATCCTGTTCCCCGGCTACAAGACGAGCTGGGAGGAGGCCCGCATCATCCTCGCCTCCCTGCGCGGCTCGCTCGCCGAGCGCGGCCAGCTCGCCGCCGTCGGCTACTCCAACCTGGGCCTGGACCTCGACGAGATCCTCGACGCCCTGCGCGCCTACGTGCGGCAGCGGCGCCTGCGGCGCCTGTACTTCTACGGCCACTCGTTCGGGGGGATGGTCGCGACCGAGGTCGCGGCGCGGCTCCTCGAGGACGACGGCGTGCAGGTGCGGGTGATCGTGCTCGACTCCTCGCCGGCGTCGAAGTTCGACGTGCTCGACCAGGCGATGTTCGAGTCCATCGTGCACCTGTACGAGTTCGGCTTCCGCGTGCCGTCCGTGGTGCGCGGCGGGTACGAGCTCGGCGAGCGCATTGTCCACAAGAACGAGCGCACCTGGGGGCAAGTTGTGGACCAGACGCTCGAGCAGCTCTCGCCGCTCGCGCCCTCGAGCGTCCTCATCCAGAGCCAGTCCGAGTACATCTACCTGTGGGACGGCACGCGGTTCGGGGACGGGATGGGGACCGCGAGGATGGCGTTCATCGGCAACCCGGGGGACCAAACCGTGGACTACGCCGCGGCCCGGTCCCGGTGGGGCCGGTACTTCGCCGCGAACCTCGTGAGCTCCGACCTCCAGACGATCGGCGCCTTCCCCGCCCACGCGAGCCCACAGTGGAGCGGCATCGTCTACAACCAGGTCCTGGGCCGGCTCCTGCCCGAGCTCCTGCCCCTCGCGCACAGCATGGGAGGCCGCGGGGGCGGCGCGGGCTAGCTGTACTGAAACCCGCCCGACCCCGCGCACCCGCTCCACAGTGCGGGGTCACGTCCCAAGCTTGCGGGGTCACGTCCCTACGTTGCGGGGTCACGTCTCAAGGTTGCGGGGTCACCTTTCAAGGATCCGGGGTCACTGACCCCACAACGCTGGGAGGTGACCCCGCAACGCTGGGAGGCGACCCCGCGCCGTCGTGCGTCAGAGCTGGTTGAGCAGCTCCGCGACGGAGCCGACGACCTGGTTGGGCCGGAACGGGAAGGTCGAGATGTCCTGGCGCTGGGTGATGCCCGAGAGCACGAGCACCGTGTGCAGGCCCGCCTCCATGCCGGCGATGATGTCCGTGTCCATGCGGTCGCCGATCATCGCCGTCGTCTCGGAGTGCGCGTCGATCTGGTTCATGGCGGAGCGGAACATCATGGGGTTCGGCTTGCCGATCGTGTAGGGCTCGCGGCCGGTCGCCTTCGTGATGAGGGCCGCGATCGCTCCCGTGGCCGGAAGGACGCCGTCGCGGGACGGGCCCGTGGCGTCCGGGTTCGTCGCGATGAACCGCGCGCCGGCGAGGATGAGCCGGATCGCCGTCGTGATCGCGTTGAACGAGTAGGTGCGGGTCTCGCCGAGCACCACATAGTCCGGGTCCTGGTCGGTGAGGATCACGCCTACCTCGTGCAGCGCCGTCGTGAGCCCCGCCTCGCCGATCACGTAGACGCGCGCGCCCGGCATCTGGTCCTTGATGAACTGCGCCGTCGCGAGGGCGGACGTCCAGATGTTCTCCTCGGGGATGGACAGGCCCGAGGACCTGAGCCGCGCCGCGAGGTCGCGGGGCGTGAAGATCGAGTTGTTGGTCAGGACGAGGAAGCGCCGGGACGTGTCGACCCAGCGCTGGATGAGCTCAGGCGCGCCGGGGATCGGGTGGTTCTCGTGCACGAGCACGCCGTCCATGTCCGTGAGCCAGCACTCGATCTCCTGGCCGCTGCGGTAGAGGGGACGTGCAGGCTCGACGGCGGGGGACTCGCTCATGGACGCTCCAGGGATCGGGGGCACGGACAGCTCAAGTCTTCCATCCGGCGCCCGTGCGAGACAGCGGCGCGCCCAGCATGTGAGCGCGGAAGGACGGGCTTGAGAGGATCTCCGCGTCTGCGGTGGATTGAAGGTGAAGGGGCCGCATCAGCGGATCTAGAATGCCTCTATGACACTCATCCGCATTGCAGAGGCAGCTCGGCTGCTCGGGGTGAGCGACGACACGGTCCGCCGCTGGATCGACGCCGGCACGCTCACCGGGACCAGGGACGCCTCCGGGCGCGCCGCCGTCGACGGCGCCGAGCTCGCCGCGCATGCCCGGCGCACCGCCTCGGCGCCCGCCGACCAGGCCGGCGTCGGACGCTCGGCCCGGAACCAGTTCGTGGGCCTCGTGACGGAGGTGGTCCAGGACCGGGTCATGGCCCAGGTCGAGCTCCAGTGCGGCCCGCACCGCGTCGTGTCGCTCATGAGCGCCGAGGCCGTGCGGGAGCTCGGGCTCGAGCCGGGCAGCGTGGCCACCGCCGTCGTGAAGGCCACGACCGTGATCGTCGAGACCTCGGGAAGGAAGGCCTAGTGAAGCGAACCGTCGGCCGCGCCCTCTCCGCCGTTGCCGCCGTCGCCGCTGCCCTGCTGCTCGCGGGATGCACGACGGCGGGCGGCGCCGCGTCGTCGTCCTCGCCGGGGTCGGGGCAGCGGTCCCTGACGGTGTACGCCGCCGCCTCACTGCGGCAGAGCCTCACGCGGATCGGCGAGGAGTTCGAGGCCGCCCATCCGGGCGTCGAGGTCGCGTTCAACTTCGCGGGCTCCTCCGACCTCGCGGCGCAGATCACCCAGGGCGCGCCCGCGGACGTCTTCGCCTCCGCGGACACGGCGACCATGGACAATGTCAGGGGGGCCGGGCTCGCCGACGGCGAGGCGGCCGTGTTCGCGACCAACGTCCTCACGATCGCTGTGCCCTCCGGGAACCCGGCCGGCATCGCGGGCCTCGCCGACCTCGCGCGGCCGGGGCTCAGGCTCGTGCAGTGCGCGCCGCAGGTGCCGTGCGGGGCGTCCGCGCAGGCCGCGGCGTCCCGGGCCGGCGTCGCCCTGAAGCCCGTGAGCGAGGAGCCGAACGTCACGGACGTGCTCGGCAAGGTCACCTCCGGCGAGGCCGACGCGGGCCTCGTGTACGTGACGGACGTCCGGGGGGCCGGTGGCGCCGTCGAGGGAGTCGCGTTCCCCGAATCGGCGGCGGCCGTGAACCGGTATCCGATTGTGGCGCTGCGCGGGTCCCGCGAGCCGGGGCTCGCGCGCGAGTTCGCGGACTTCGTCGCCGGGCCTGAGGCGCGGAAGGTGCTCGAGGATGCCGGCTTCGGCGCGCCCTGACCCCGCATCGTTGGGAGGTGACCCCGCATCGCAGGGAGGTGACCCCGCATCGGGGGCCGCGCGACGCAAAGGAACCCCCCGCGGGTTCACGGGCCTTCCCGGCTGGATCTGGCTCCCCGCGGCGCTCGGGGCGCTGTTCGTCGTCGTGCCCCTCGTGGGGATCCTCGCCCGCGTCGACTGGATCGACTTCCTCCCGCTCGTCACCTCCGAGCCCTCGCTCGCGGCCCTGCGCCTGAGCCTGGGCACCGCGGCGGCGAGCACCGCCGTCGTCCTCCTCCTCGGCGTGCCGATGGCGATGGCCCTCGCCCGCGGCACCGTGCCGGGGCTGCGGATCCTGCGCGCCCTCGTCCTGCTGCCGCTCGTGCTGCCGCCCGTCGTCGGGGGCCTCGCGCTCCTGTACACGTTCGGGCGGCTCGGGCTCGTGGGGCGGTGGCTCGACGTCCTCGGCGTGCAGCTCGCCTTCTCGACCGCCGCCGTCGTCATGGCGCAGGCGTTCGTCTCGCTGCCGTTCCTCGTCGTGAGCCTCGAGGGCGCTCTTCGCACTGCGGGCGGGCGGTACGAGGCGGTCGCGGCGACCCTCGGCGCGTCCCCGACGCATGCGTTCCGCCGCGTGACGCTCCCGCTCGTGCTGCCGGGCCTCGCCTCGGGCCTCGTGCTCGCGTTCGCGCGCTCGCTCGGCGAGTTCGGCGCGACGCTCACCTTCGCGGGGAGCCTTCAGGGCGTGACGCGAACCCTCCCGCTCGAGGTGTACCTTCAGCGCGAGGCCGACCCGGACGCCGCGGTCGCCCTCGCCCTCGTGCTTGTCGCGGTGGCTGCCGCCGTCGTCGGCCTCGCCTACGGGCGCCGGGCCGGGGGCCTGCGGTGAGCGCGCCGCTCCTCGCGGTCGACGCCGGCGTGGCGGCGCGCGGCGTGCGGCTCGCCCTCGGCGTGGGAGAGGGCGAGACAGTGGCCGTCATGGGCCCGAACGGCGCCGGGAAGTCCACGCTCTTCGGGCTCTGCGCCGGGCTCCTGCGGCCCGACGAGGGCGCCGTGCGGCTGGCCGGGCGCGTGCTCGCCGACGCCTCGGGGGCCTGGGTCCCGCCGCATCGGCGCGGCATCGCTCTGCTCGCTCAGGAGCCGCTCCTGTTCCCGCACCTGAGCGCGCTCGAGAACGTCGCCTTCGCTCCGAGGGCGGCCGGCGTGTCGCGCCGCGCGGCACGCGCCGCGGCGGAGCGCTGGCTCGAGGAGGCCGACGCCGCCGACCTCGCCGCACGCCGCCCCGCCGAGCTCTCGGGCGGCCAGGCGCAGCGCGTCGCGATCGCGCGGGCGCTCGCGGCCGGGCCCCGCGTCCTCCTGCTCGACGAGCCCTTCGCGGCCCTCGACGCCGCCGCCGCCCCCGCCCTGCGGCGCCTCCTGCGGCGCGTCCTCGCGGGCAGGACAGCGCTTGTCGTCACCCACGAGCCCCTCGATGCGCACCTGCTCGCGGACCGCGTCGTCGTCCTCGAGTCCGGGCGCGTCGCCGAGTCGGGAGCCACCGCGGAGCTCCTCGAGCGGCCGCGCAGCCGGTTCGCCGCCGGGCTCGCGGGGCTCAACTTCGTGGCGGGACGGGCGACGGCGGGAGGTCGCCTCGACGTGCCGGGTCTGGGGGAGGTCGCGGGCACCGTCCCGGAGGGCGCCGAGCTGCGGGGCGCGGGGGAGGCGGTCGCGGTGTTCCGTCCGGAGGGGGTCTCGGTGTTCCGCCCCGGCGAGGCGCCGCACGGGTCCCCGCGCAACGCGTGGACCGGGACCGTCCGCGAGCTCGAGCCGCGGGGAGCCCAGGTGCGCGTGCACTGCGAGGCGGGGCCGGCGGCTGTCGAGGGGGAGGTTGCCGAAGGGGAGACGGTGCACCTCGTCGCCGACGTGACCCCCGCGGCCGCCGCCGAGCTGGACCTCGCGCCGGGCTCGGCCGTGGTCCTGTCGGTCAAGGCGGCATCGGTGGCGCTCTACAGCGTCTAGGCGTCCGGGGCTGTCAGAAACTGCACAACTCGGGGCGCAGGGAGGTCCGGAACGCCCCTTCGCGGTGGTGACTTGTGCAGTTTCTGACGCTGTGACCCTGGGACATCGATGCTCAAGAAGAAATTGTTGAACAATCTTCCGTCTTCGTGGATCATGGAGTCAGAACACACTGAGACGGAGGTCACGATGCCTGTCATCGACATGAACAGCGACGTCGGGGAGTCATTCGGCGCGTGGACGATGGGCGACGACGCCGCCGTCTTCCGCCACGTCACGAGCGCCAACGTCGCCTGCGGCTTCCACGCGGGAGACCCGAGCGGGATCGCCGCCACGTGCCGCGAGGCCGTCGCGGCGGGGGTCGCCATCGGGGGTCATGTGGGCTACCGGGACCTCGCGGGCTTCGGGCGCCGCTTCCTCGACTGCACGCCGCGCGAGCTCGCCGACGACGTGCTCTACCAGCTCGGCGCCCTCGAGGCCCTCGCCCGCGCGGCCGGCGGCGAGGTCCGCTACGTCAAGCCGCACGGCGCGCTGTACAACACGATCGTCCACCACGAGGCCCACGCCCAGGCGGTGGTCGACGCCGTCGCGGCCTTCCGTCCGGGCCTGCCCCTCCTGCTCCTCCCGGGCTCCGTGGCGCTCGCGAAGGCCGAGGCCAAAGGTCTGCGCGCCGTGGCGGAGGCGTTCGCGGACCGCGCCTACAACCCCGACGGCACGCTCGTCTCGCGCCGCGAGGAGGGCGCCGTCCTGCACGACGCCGAGGTGATCGCCAAGAACATGGTGCGCCTCGCGACCGAGGGCGTCATCGTGGCCCGGGACGGCTCCGAGCTTCGCACCGACGCCGAGAGCATCTGCGTCCACGGCGACACCCCCGGTGCGGTCGCGATGGCCGCCGCGGTCCGGGCTGCCCTCGACGCCGCCGGCGTGGCCGTCCGGAGCTTCGCATGACCACGCATCCTCGAGAGGTGACCCCGCAACCCAGGGAGGTGACCCCGCAACGCAGGGAGGTGACCCCGCAACCCAGGGAGGTGACCCCGCAACGCAGGGAGGTGACCCCGCAACGCAGGGAGGTGACCCCGCAACGCAGGGAGGCGGCGGTCGAGCTGCGCTGGGCCGGGCCGCGCGGCCTGCTCGTCGAGCTCAGGGGTCCCGATCCGCTCGAGGCCGTCCTGGGCCTCCACGGCCGGCTCGCGGCCGAGCCGCTGCCCGGTCAGGTCGACGCCGTCGCCGCGGCCACGACCATCCTCGTCACCTTCGCGACCGCCGCCCACGCCCGCGCAGCGCGCGGCGCCATCGTGCGGCTCGCTGACGCGGGGCTCGCCGGGGCGGCAGCCGCGGCGACCAGGCACCTCACGATCGAGGTCGTGTATGACGGCGAGGACCTCGCCGAGGTCGGCCGGCTCACGGGCCTCGGCTCCGAGGGCGTCGTCGCCGCGCACACCGGCCAGGTCTGGACCGCCGCGTTCGGCGGCTTCGCTCCGGGCTTCGCCTACCTCGTCGGCGAGGACCGCCGTCTGGAGGTGCCCCGCAGGAGCTCTCCGCGTACGGCGGTCCCCGCGGGGTCGGTGGCCCTCGGCGGGCAGTTCTCCGCCGTCTATCCCCGCCAGTCCCCGGGCGGCTGGCAGCTCATCGGCCGCACGTCCGCCCGCATGTGGGACCTGGGCCGGGACGAGCCCGCCCTTGTGCGCCCCGGGGACACCGTCAGCTACGTCGCGGTGCGCGAGCAGGCCGTGCTTACCCCTGAGCCGGCCTCCGCTCCGGCGCACGACGGCGTGTCCCCGGCCGCTGCCCGGCCGGGCCTCGTCGTCCTCTCGCCGGGGCTGCAGTCGCTCGTGCAGGACCTGGGCCGCCCGGGCCGCGGGGACCTCGGCGTCCCGGCCGCCGGCGCCGCGGACGAGGTCTCGGCACGCCAGGCCAATCGGCTCGTGGGCAACGCCCCGGGCGCGGCGGTGATCGAGAACCTCCTCGGCGGCCTCGCCCTCCGCGCCGAGGGGGATCAGGTCCTCGCCCTCGCGGGCGCGGCCGCTCGCCTCGAGATCCGCAACGCCGAGGGCGCCCTCCTGCGCCGGCCCGCTGCCAACGCTCCCTTCGCGCTTCTCGACGGCGAGGTGCTCGAACTCGGCACGCCCGAGGCCGGGCTGCGCTGCTACCTCGCGGCCCGCGGCGGCCTCGACGTCCCCGAGACCCTCGGGAGCCGTTCGGCCGACACGATGTCCGGGCTCGGCCCGGCCCCGCTCGCCGCCGGGACTCGGCTGCCCGTCGCGCAGCCCGCCGCCCCGTTCGCGGCCGTCGGCGTGCCGGAGCGGCCCGCCGTCGTCGTGCAGGCAGGCGCACCGACCGAGCTCCGCGTGACCCTGGGCCCGCGCGACGACTGGTTCCCGCCCGAGGCCATCGTGGCCCTCACGGGCCAGGACTGGCTCGTGACCGAGCAGTCCAACCGCATCGGCATCAGGCTCCGGCCCGTGCGAGGGGACGGGGGCGAGGGCCCGGGGCCTGAGGGAATTGCCCTCGAGAGGTCCCGGACAGGCGAGCTCGCGAGCGAGGGCGCCGCGACCGGCTCCCTCCAGGTCCCCCCAAGCGGGCATCCCGTCCTGTTCCTCCCCGACCACCCGGTGACGGGCGGCTACCCGGTGATCGCCGTCGTCGTGCCCGAGGACCTCCCGCTCGCCGCGCAGACCCCGCCCGGAGCCCGCCTCCGGTTCCGCATCGCCGACCCCGCCCAGACCTGAAGAAGGAACCCAGCCATGAAGAAAGTCCTCATCGCCAACCGCGGGGAGATCGCCGTGCGGATCATCCGCGCGTGCTCGGACGAGGGCCTCGCCTCCGTCGCCGTGTACTCGGAGCCCGACGCCGACGCCCTGCACGTACGCCTCGCCGACGAGGCCGTGCCGCTCGGCGGCGTGACGAGCGCCGAGAGCTACCTCGACATGACCAAGGTCATCGACGCCGCGAGGCGCGCGGGCGCCGACGCCGTCCACCCCGGCTACGGCTTCCTCTCCGAGAACGCCGACTTCGCCCAGGCCGTGGCGGACGCGGGCCTGACCTGGATCGGCCCGGACCCCGAGTCCATCCGTGCGCTCGGCAACAAGGTGACGGCCCGGGAGATCGCCGTCCGCGCCGGTGCCCCGCTCGTGCCCGGCAGCGACGGTCCCGTCGCGGACGCGGCCGAGGTGCGCGCGTTCGCCGAGGCGCACGGGCTCCCGGTCGCGATCAAGGCCGCTTTCGGCGGCGGTGGGCGCGGGCTCAAGATCGCCCGGCGGCTTGAGGACGTCGAGGACGCCTTCGGCTCCGCCGTGCGCGAGGCCGTGGCCGCGTTCGGCCGCGGCGAGTGCTTCGTCGAGCGCTTCCTCGACCGGCCCCGCCACGTCGAGGCCCAGGTCCTCGCGGACATGCACGGCAACGTCGCCGTGCTGGGCACGCGCGACTGCTCGCTCCAGCGCCGCCACCAGAAGCTCGTCGAGGAGGCCCCGGCCCCGTTCCTGACTGACGCGCAGCGCCGCGAGATCCACGAGTCCGCCCGCCGGATCTGCCGCGAGGCCGGCTACCACGGCGCGGGCACGGTCGAGTACCTCGTGGGCGCGGACGGGACCATCAGCTTCCTCGAGGTCAACACGCGCCTCCAGGTCGAGCACCCCGTCACCGAGGAGGTCTTCGGCGTCGACCTCGTGCGCGAGCAGTTCCGCATCGCCGCCGGCGCTGTCCTCGACCTCCCCGAGGACCCCGAGCCGCAGGGCCACGCCTTCGAGTTCCGGCTCAACGCCGAGGACCCGGCACGCGGCTTCCTCCCCGCGCCCGGGCTGGTCGAGCGGTTCGAGCCGCCCACCGGCGCGGGCATCCGCGTCGACACGGGGGTGCGCTCCGGCTCGACCGTTCCCGGCGAGTACGACTCGCTCATGGCCAAGCTCATCGTCCACGGCGAGGATCGGCAGCAGGCCCTGCGCCGCGCCCGGGCCGCCCTGGACGAGATGGCCATCGAGGGCATCCCGAGCGTCCTGCCGTTCCACCGCGCCGTGGTCCGCGCCCCCGAGTTCTCCTCCCCGGAGCGCCTCGGCGTCTACACGACGTGGATCGAGACCGAGTTCGCCGAGCCGCTCGCGGCCTCGCCCGAGATCGCCCGCACCGCCCCGGACGCCGCCCGCACGACCCTGACGGTCGAGATCGACGGCCGCGCCGTCCAGCTCGGCCTGCCCGCGAGGCTCTACGACGCGCTGCTCACCGGAGGGGGAGCCGGCGCAAGCGCTGCAACGTCCGCTGCCGGTTCCGGGAACACGGACGACGACGGCGAGCTCGCCTCGCCGATGGCCGGCTCGCTCGTGGCCTGGCTGATCGAGGACGGGGCGGAGGTCGAGGCCGGCCAGCCCGTCGCCGTGCTCGAGGCGATGAAGATGGAGACGACCGTCTCGGCCCACCGGGCCGGCACCGTGGCGAGGGCCGAGCTCGAGCCGGGCGGCGCCGTCGTGCGCGGGCAGACGCTCGCGACGATCGGCTGACCCGCAGCGCCCGGAGGGCGCGCGCGTCGGTAGATTGGGGGCATGCCGATGAACGCCGCCCTCGAGGGGATCGAGAGCACCCACGCGACCCACGCGCACACTGGCGCGTGGGTCGCTGCCGTGCTGCGCGAGCGGATCTCCGCGGGCAAGCTCCCGCCGGGGACGAAGCTCTCCGAGCAGGCCCTCGCCGAGGCCCTCAAGGTCTCCCGGAACACGCTGCGCGAGGCGTTCACGGTCCTCGCGGGCGAGTCCATGGTGCAGCGGATCCCGAACCGGGGCGTCTTCGTGGCCTCCCCCGGCGCCGACGACGTGCGTGAGATGTACCGCGTCCGGCGGCTCATCGAGCCCGCGGCCGTCCTGTGGGGCGAGCCGGACGAGGCCGACTTCGCTGCCATGGACGCCGTCATCGCGCGGGCCCGGCTGGCCCTTGCCGAGGGCTCCGTCCCGGGCATGGCGGACGCGAACCAGGAGCTCCACAAGGCCATCGTCGCCATGGGCCGCAGCGCATCGCTCGAGGAGCTCATGGAGCGCGTGCTGGCCGAGATGCGCCTCGTGTTCCACGCGATGGCCACCACGCCGGACTTCCACAGCCACTACGTCGAGCGGAACGCGGCCCTCGTCGACCGGATACGGGCCGGAGAGCGCGAGGCCGCGGCCCAAGACCTGCGCGAGTACCTTGAGGCCGCCGAGCACGAGCTCCTCGTCCACATCGGCGCGGCGTGACGGAGCGGGGTGAGGAGAGCGGGGGCGCAGAGCGCAGACCACCCCGGCATTGCCGCCGGACTTCCCCATCTTTGGCCCCGTCCCGGTCGAGGAAGTCCTGAAGGAGCCGCGTCATCATGGGGATCCGCAGCGAGGCCGTCCTGGACTGGGGGCAAAGCTGGGGAACTTGGTACCAAAAGATGGGGAGATCGGTACGCCCAACCTGATCAACACGAAGGGCGGCACCGCATGTGCGGCGCCGCCCCGATGCCCAGACCCTGGAGCCCAGACCCTGATGCCCGGCGCTACGGCACGAGGTAGGAGCTGTCCCTCGCGTCCGTGATGAGCATGTGCCCGGGCGCGTGGCCGATCGCGAGCTCGGGCCGGGACTCCATGACGGCCGCCTGCGGCGTGACTCCGCAGGCCCAGAACACGGGCACGTGGCCCTCGGGGATGTCGGCGGGGTCGCCGAAGTCGGGCCGGGAGAGGTCCTCGATGCCTAGCTCGGCGGGGTTCCCGACGTGGACGGGCGCGCCGTGGACGGCGGGGTAGCGGGAGGTGACGCGGACGGCGTCGGCCACCTGCGAGGCGGGGATAGGGCGCATCGAGACGACGAGGGGGCCCGCCATGGATCCCGCGGGCTCGCACCGGACCGACGTGCGGTACATCGGCACGTTGACGCCCTGGTCGATATGCGCGATCCGGATGCCGGCCTCCTGGAGCGCGGCCTCGAAAGTGAAGCTGCAGCCGACGATGAAGGTTACGAGGTCGTCCCGCCAGTACGGGGTGATGTCGGTCGGCTCGGCGATCTTCACGCCGTTCTCGTAGACCGTGTACTGGGAGACGTCGGTGCGGATGTCGCCGCCGGCCAGGAGCGGGCCGGACGTCTCGCCGGCGTCGAGCACGCCGAGGATCGGGCATGGTTTGGGATTCCGCTGGGCGAACAGCAGGACGTCGAAGGCCTGGGCCTGGGGGACGATGATGAGGTTCGCCTGCGCGTAGCCGGCGCTCCACCCCGCCGTGGGGGTCACGAGGCCCCCGCGGAACAGAGCGCGCGCCTTGGCGGGGGAGAGGGCGCTGGGGTCCTCGGGGAGCGCGGGACGCACGACGGCGGCGGGGGACTGGGCGGGGATGGTCACCGTCCTCCTCCTAGGCCCAGAGCTTGGCCAGGCCCGAGAGGGAGTTCCAGCCGAGGTAGAGGGTCAGGAGCCACGCGAGGGCGCCGATGATCAGGAGCCACTTCGGGTAGACATAGCCGTGCAGGAGGTCCCGGCGCCGCCACGCGACCCACAGGAGCACCGCGAAGCCGACGGGGAGGATGAGGCCGTTGAAGGCGCCTGCGAAGATGAGCAGCTGCTGCGGCGCCTGGCCGATGAGCATGTAGGCCACGGCGCAGACGGCGATGAACGCGACGGTGATCAGGTTGGAGGTGCGCTCCCTGGTCGTGTGCTTCGTGACGAAGGAGACCGAGGTGTAGGCGGCGCCGATCACGGAGGTGATCGAGGCGGCCCACAGGATGACCCCGAACATGCGCATGCCGATCTCGCCGGCCGCGGCGGAGAACGCCGAGGCCGCGAGGTTGTTGCCCGTCAGGGTCACGCCGCCGGCCACGACGCCGAAGATCGCGAGGAAGAGCAGGACGCGCATGACACACGTGACGAGGATGCCGACGATCGAGGAGCGCGTGATCTGGGCGGCGTGCTCGGCTCCGGTCGCGCCGGAGGCGAGAAGGCGGTGCGCGCCGGCATAGGTGATGTAGCCGCCGATCGTGCCGCCGATGAGGGTCGTGATGACGAGGAAGTCGACCTCCTTCGGCATGACCGTGTTCACGAGGGCTTCGCCGAGCGGCGGAGCGGAGACGATCGCGACGTAGAGGGTCATGAGGATCATGACGGCGCCGAGGAGCACGACGATGCGGTCGAGGGC
Source organism: Sinomonas sp. T428B (assembly GCF_056780155.1). NCBI lineage: Bacteria > Bacillati > Actinomycetota > Actinomycetes > Micrococcales > Micrococcaceae > Sinomonas > Sinomonas sp. T428B. The sequence continues at coordinate 534,558 of NZ_JBRAZR010000001.1, forward strand.
GAGGCCGGCCTTCTTGCTGAGGAAGATGAGGATGGCGATCACGGCGGAGATGATGCCGCCGAGCTTGGTGTCGAGGCCCATCATCGCGTTGAGGCCGAGGCCGGTGCCCGCGATGTTGCCGATGTTGAAGACGAGTCCGCCCAGGAAGACCAGCCCCGCGAGGAACCACCCGATGCCCGGGAGAACCTTGTTGCCGAGCTCCTGGGCCCGCAGGCCTGAGATGCCGATGACTCGCCACACGTTCGTCTGGACGGCGATGTCCACGAGGATCGACACGAGGATCGCGAAGGCGAAAGCTGCGCCGAGCTGGACCGTGAACGCCGCGGTCTGGGTGATGAAGCCGGGGCCGATGGCGCTCGTGGCCATGAGGAACATGGCGCCGAGCAGTGCGGCGCGTTTGCCCGACGTTGCCTTGATGACGACGTGCGGCTGGGTGTCTGCTGCCATGGGAACCGTCCGAGTGTCGGGTGACCGGAGTCACAGTGTATGACTCCGACCACTCTATAGGTTGTTGAACAATCACGGCAAGTGATTGTTCAACAATGAAGATGCCCGGAGGAGCCCCTACGCTAGTCCGGTGATCGAAGAGCGTGAGGCGGGCGGCGACCCCGAGCACACCGGCGTCGTCGTGCATCAGGTAGGCGTCGGCCCCTGGGAGGGCCCCTGGCCCGAGGGCGAGCAGTGGGACCCCGAGCTCCTCGCGCACGGCGACCGCCGCAACGTCCTGGACAAGTACCGGTACTGGAAGCACGAGGCGATCGTCGCCGAGCTCGACACGCGCCGGCACGAGTTCCACGTCGCGATCGAGAACTGGCAGCACGACCTCAACATCGGCACGGTGGTGCGCAGCGCGAACGCGTTCCTCGCCCGGGAGGTGCACATCATCGGACGACGGCGGTGGAACCGGCGTGGCGCGATGGTCACCGACCGCTACCAGCACGTCCGCCACCACCCGACGGTCGAGGACTTCGTCGCGTGGGCCCACTCCGAGGGCCTGCCGATCCTCGCCGTCGACCTCTTCCCCGACTCGGTCCCGCTCGAGACCTACGATCTCCCGCGCCGCTGCGTGCTCGTCTTCGGCCAGGAAGGCCCCGGCCTGACGCCCGAGGTGCACGACGCCGCCGACGCGACGCTCTCGATCGAGCAGTTCGGCTCGACCCGCTCGATCAACGCCGCGTCGGCCGCGGCGATCGCGATGCACGCGTGGGTTCGGCGGCACGTGTTCGGGCAGCGCGCCGGCTGAGGGCGCTGACCCTCAGCAGGACGGTCCGGGGAACCGACCACAGCACGGCGAGCGTGAGCGCCGGGACGAGCGCGACGCCGACGTCGGGGAGCTGGGTCACGAACACGGCGAGGTCGACGGCGAAGTGCGCCGGCGCGTGGACGAAGCTCAGCCACACGAGCAGCCCGTCGAGGGCCAGCGCCGCCGCGGCGAGGAGCCAGATCCGCCACCGTCGGCCGGCCGCGGCGGTGCCCCTCCTGCGCAGGACGGCGACCGACAGCGCGAGGCTCGCCAGCTCCGCCAGCAGGAGCGCGAGGGCGAGGGCCCAGCCGTAGCGCTGCAGCCAGTCCTCCTGCGGCTGGATCGGCTGGGGCTCCTGGCCATGGAGGATCCGCAGGAGGTTGGAGTCCACGGCCTTGAGCCGCGAGGGCGCGGCAGGGTCGTTGCCGTTGATGACGAGGGCGAGGCCGAGGCCGGTCTCCGGCACGATCGCCTGGTAGGTGTGCGTGTTGCCCCATTCCCCCTGGTGCTCGAGGAGCCGGGGCACCTGGTCCTCGGGCGGCGGCGCGGCGGGATCCGCCGCCTCCCACAGGGGCCGCTCGAACCAGGCCATCGCGTAGTCCTTGGACTCGTCCACCCGGATGGCAGGCCTCAGCATCGCGTCGACGCTCTCGGGCCGGAGGACCCGCCGGTCCCGGTAGAGGCCCCCACCCAGCAGCGCCTCGAGCTCGCGGCCGAGGTCCTGCACCGAGGCGTAGACCGACGTCGAGGGCGTTCCGGCCGCGGACGCGGGCGTGGCGGTCTCGCTCCAGAACGCGCTGAACCAGAGGGTGTGCCCGGGGGCGAGGCCGTCGGCCCGGGCGGCGGCCCTCGTCGCGTGCGCGTGCTCCATCTCGAGGGGGCCGAACACATGCTGCTGGAGGTAGTCGCCGAAGGGCTGGCCGGAGACCTCCTGCACGAGCAGGCCGAGGACGTTGAAGTTGGCGTTGGAGTACGAGAACGCCTCTCCGGGAGGGCCCACGAGCCCGACGCCGGCCAGGTCCCGCACCCCTCGCTCGAGGGCACCGGGGTCCTGGGCGTCGGACGCCTCGAACGGTGTGCTGCCCGCCGTGGACAGCCCGCTGCTCTGCTGGAGCAGGTGGCGGACGGTGATCTCGTCGGACCTCGCGTCCCGCACCCTGAACCAGGGCAGGTAGGAGACCACGGCCCGGTCCAGCTCGAGCCGCCCGGCCTCGGCGAGCTGCAGGACCGCGATCGCCGTGAGCGACTTGGTCGTGGAGGCCAGGAGCACGGGCGTCTCGACGGTCATGGACCGCCCATCGCCACCCGTGCGGCCGACGGCGGACGCGTGCACCGGACGGCCGGCCTCGAGGACGACGACGGCGGCGCCGGGGAACCCGATGGCCGCCATCTGCTCGCGCAGGTACTCGTCGAGGGCGCGGAACGCATCCGCGGGCACCGGTTCGGCCCGGGCCGGGCCCGACGCCGGTCCCAGCCCGGGGCCCGCGACGAGGCCGAGGCAGGCCATGAGGCCGAGGCAGGCCCCGAGGCCGAGGGCCAGGAACCAGCCGGACGATCGGCGCATGGCGGGAGCGGAGCCCCTAGTCCGCCGGACGGAAGCGCAGCGCCGACCACACGTCGTCGAGCGCCACCTGCCGGATGCCGCGCACGCCTTCCTGCAGGAGCGTGGCGTTGAGGGTGTCCCGGTTGAGGTCGGTCCCGAGCTTGCCGGCCTTGGGGTAGGCGAACCACGAGATCCGGTCCTCGCGGGCGGCGACGACGCCGGCGGCCCGCTGGGCGGTCAGGTCCTCGGCGGTCCGCACGAAGGTGATGGTCGCGGCCGCCGTCGAGGGATTGGCCGTGAGGGTGAAGGGGCCGGAGATCTCGGGGCCGTCGGCCGGGGCGTTGAGCACCGCGACCGTCATGTCGGGCTTGATCTGCAGCTTCTGCCAGAGCTCCATCGGACCAGTATGGCCGCGGGGCCACCCTGAGCCCATGGCCGCGCAGAAGTCGGCGGGTCCTTGGAACTGTCGGAACCCCTCGATAGTGTCGAGCCATGGGTCAGATCCAGGTACACGAGTTCATTGCGCTTGACGGAGTCTTCGAGAACCCCGCGTGGACGGCCGAGTGGTGGCCATGGGACCCACGGATGGAACAGGCGGTCGGCGGCATCACGGCAGCCTCCACGGCGATCCTGCTTGGGCGGACCACCTACGAGATGTTCGCGCCCGCGTGGAGCGCGCGCACGGCCGAGGAGGATCCGGGCGCGCCGTTCTTCAACGAGACGCCCAAGTACGTCGTCGCCTCGAACGAGCTGACGGTGGACTGGAACAACTCGCACTGGATCGGCACGTACAACCCGGACGAGATCCGCCGGCTCAAGTCGGAGACCGAGGGCGACATCTACATCAGCGGCAGCGGCCAGCTCGTGCGCGCCCTCCTCGCCGACGGCCTGATCGACCAGCTCCACCTCTTCGTCTACCCGATCGCGCTCGGCAAGGGCGAGAAGCTCTGGGGCGAGGGCGTCGACTCGACGAAGCTCGCACTCAAGGACTCCGAGACGTACAGCAACGGGGTCGTCCACCTCTGCTACGGACCGGCGGAGTAGCCGTGTTCGGGCTCAGCTCGGCGTCCTTCGCCCAGGGGCAGGAGATCCCTCAGAAGCACGGCAAGAAGGTCCAGAACGTCTCGCCCGAGCTGTCCTGGACCGACCCGCCCGAGGGCACGCGCTCGTTCGCCCTCTCCGTCGTCGACTGGCACCCTGTCGCGCGCGGCTACGTGCACTGGCTCGTCGTCGACCTCCCGGCGGACGCCCGCGGGCTCGAGGAGGGGGCGCACGACGCCGGCCTGCCGGGCGGGGCGCGCGAGGTCTCCCCCTATGAGGGGCCGTTCCCGCCGGCCGGGACGCACGACTACGACTTCATCCTCTACGCGCTCGACGCCGAGCACGTCGACGTCCGCGGCAGGGGGGACCTCAAGCACTTCCTCGCCGCCGTCGAGCCGCACACGCTCGCGACGGCGAAGCTCGTCGGGAAGTTCACGAAGCAGGGGTGACCGGGCCACTAGGGCACAGGGTCGTCGTCGTCGGCTCGCTCAACGCCGACCTGACGGTGTACTGCACGCGCCTGCCGCGGCCGGGGGAGACCGTCGCCGGCACGGGCACCGTCCTCGGCCCGGGCGGCAAGAGCGCCAACCAGGCCGTGGCCGCGAGCCGCGCGGGGGCCGAGGTCGCCCTCGTCGGGGCCGTGGGCGACGACGCTAACGGCGCCATGCTGCGCGACGCCGTGGCCGCGGCGGGCGTCGACGTCACCCACGTGCGCACCGTCCCCGGCGAGGCCACCGGCATGGCGATCATCACCGTCGATGACTCCGCCGAGAACTGCATCGTCACCACCGCGGGCGCCAACGGGCTCGTCTCGGCGGACGACGTCGCGCGGGCGAGCGCTGTGTTCGAGGGCGCCGCCGTCGTGTGCCTGTGCCGCGAGGTGGCCGACGACGCCGTCCTCGCCGCCGCGCGCGCCGGCCGGGCGGCGGGGGCGACGGTCGTGTTCAACGCGTCGCCGTTCGGCGAGCTCGCACCCGAGCTGCTCGACGCCGTCGGCGTCCTGCTCGTCAACGCCCACGAGGCGGCGCAGCTGCTCCACGGCTCGGGGCACTCGACGGCCGGGCTCCCCACGGCCGACGAGCCGGCCGAGGCGTGGCGGCCGGTCGCCAGGGCCCTCGCCGCCCGCGGCGTGCGCCTGGCCGTCGTCACGCTCGGTGCGGCAGGCGCCGTCGTGCTCGACGCCGGGGAGGCGGCGGGCGAGCGCGTCGTCCCCATCGCGCCGCTGCGCGTCGACGCCGTGGACACGACCGGCGCCGGCGACGCGTTCACCGGTGCCCTCGCCGCGCGCCTCGCGGCGGGCGACTCCCTCGCGGAGGCTGCGCGCTACGGTGCGGTGGCCGCCGCCCTCGCCACGACGGCCAAGGGCACCCAGGCCGCGTACCCGACCCGGGAGCAAGTCCTCGCCCGGCTCGGGTGAGTGTCCCAGGTCAGGGCCAGCTCGGCTGCGCTCACCCGACCGGCGACCCCACGCGCATGACTCCCGCAACATGCTGCGGGAACTGGGCCAGGGGCTCGCCGGCCTCCCGGTACCACTGGGCGAGGACCGCGGGGGGCTGGCCCATAGCTACAGAATTGGTGAGCGACTCGAGCCACGATCCCGACTGCGCCAGGTGCTCGCTGATCACGGACATGTGGTGGGCCATCGACTCCGGCTCGGAATGGACCTGGACGCACGTGATCTGCCGGCTCGCCTCGTCGGCGAAGAACTGGAACACGAGCATCCGGGGCTCGCGGCTCTCGACGAGCCTCGCGACCTCTCGGCACCTTTCGAGCGCCTCGTCGAGGTGACCCGGGCGCACGATGTACGTGCTGAGGTAGATGAACGGCTCGGACATGACGGCCTCCTCGGTGCTGGACCCGCCCTGTGCGGGTCACCTTCAGGGTCCCGCTCGCGCCTGGCCCGGGCATCGGCAGGCCGGGCCGACTCTGGGCATGCGCTCGTGGGTAGTTCTGCCCAGTCCGCCGGTGCCATAGTGGTGCCGGAGGTTGACGTGGCGGACGCAGCAGTCCATCTGGCCCGCGCCCGGGAGCTCCGCCGGAACTCGGAGTGGGGCCCGGCCTGCGATGAGTTCCGTGCCGCGGGCGGCGTCGAGGGGCTCGAGGTCGAGGACCTCGAGCAGTTCGCGGAATGCGCCCAGATCGTCGGCCTCCGCCCTGAGGCCATCGAGGCCCTCGAGCGCTCCTTCGCGCTGCGCCTGCAGGCGGGCCAGCTGCATGCCGCATGGGGTTCGGCCTTCTGGCTGTGGGAGGCCTACACGCTGAACGGCGAGTTCGCGCGCGGCAGCGGCTGGGTGGCCAGGGCCCGCGAGCTCAGTGAGCACGCCTTCAGGGAGCAGGCCTTCAGGGAGCCGGCGTCCCGGGGTCACACGGCCGGGGAACCGCCGACGGCGTGGGCAGAGCCGGGCTGGCTGCTGATCACCCAGACCCAGGGCATGATCAGGTCGGGGGCCTTCGAGGAGGCCCTCCCCCTCCTGAAGCGGGCGCGCGAGGAGGCAGTGCTGGCGGGCGACGCCGACCTGCTCGCCTTCTCGACGCTCCTCACGGGTCGGGTCCTGCTCAAGTCAGGCCACCTCCATGGCGGCCTTCAGCGGATCGACGAGGCGATGGTCGGCGTCCTGGCCAGGGAGACCTCGCCCCGGGGGACGAGCCTCCTGTTCTGCGCCGCGATCGGCAACTGCCACGAGGAGGCGCACGACGACGCGCGGGTGCGGGAGTGGAGCGCCGCCCTCGGGGCGTGGCTCGACACGGTGCCCCCGTTCGGCGGCCCCTTCTACGGCAACTGCCTCACCTACCGGGCCGTCGACCTCCGGCAGGCCGGGCGCTGGGCCGAGGCGCTCGCGGCCCTGGAATCAGCCTGCCGGGGCCTCGAGGAGGGGGCCGGGGCGCTCGTGATCGGGCATGCGCGCTACGAGCTCGGCGAATCCCACCGGCTCCTCGGGCACGTCCCAGAGGCCGAGGCGGCGTACCGGGCCGCGGCGTTCTCCGGTGGCCCGACTCAGCCCGGGCTCGCCCTGCTGAGGCTCTCGCGCGGCGACATCGCCGCGGCCCTGGCCGGGATCCGCCGTGCCCTGGCGGAGTCCGAGCTCCCGGCGGCGCGGGTCGGGCTGCTGCCTGCCGCGGTCACGGTCCTCATCGCCGCCGATGAGCTCGACGAGGCCGGCGCCGCGGCCGACGAGCTGGGCGCGCTGGCGGAAGCCTTCGACTCCGAGAGCCTCCGGGCAGGGCATGCGCGTGCAGCGGGTGAGCTGGCCGTGGCCGCCGGGGACTGGCAGGCCGCGCTGCCCACCCTGCGGAGATCCGCCGACCTGTGGCGTGCCCTCGACGTGCCCTACGAGACGGCCCGCACGTCGGTCCTGCTCGCCTCCGCGTACCGCGCCGTCGGCGACGAGGAGGCCGCCATGCTCGAGCTGGGCGCGGCCCGGGAGGTATTCTCCCACCTCGGCGCCGGGCCCGATCTGACCGCCGTCGAGGGCCTGCTCCGGCCGCATGAAGTGCCCTTCGGCCTCTCGCCGCGGGAGGTCGAGGTGCTGCGGCTGATCGTGCGCGGGCTGACGAACGGAGCCATCGCGCGCGAGCTGTTCCTCAGCGAGCGGACCGTCCACCGCCACGTGAGCAACATCTTCGACAAGCTCGGCGTGAGCTCGCGGACGCAGGCCGCGACGCGTGCCATCGACCACGGGATTGTCAGCTCCGCTCCCCAGGGCACGTGAGGCCGTGGGTCTGAAGACGACGCCGGGCGGCCACCCGAAGGTGACCGCCCGGCGTCGTGCGTCTTTCCCGCTCGATGCGGGAGCTGGGGCTACTTGGCGACGAACTCCGCGTGCCGGGCGTGCGCCTCGGCGATCTTCTCGCGGATCTCCTCGATGTCCTTGACCTTGTCGCGGTACTTCGTGTCCAGGGCCTGGATGGCCTGCTCCTCGTTCATGAGATCGCGGTACACGCGCTCGCGCTCGCCGGCGTCGGTCGTGTACTCGAGGTCGAGGTAGCTCTCAGCGTGACGGCGGGCGTTGTTGACCACGGCGTGCGCCTTGCCGGCCTTGCTGAAGAGCGAGGCGAAGATCGTCACGAGCAGGACGCTGACGATCACCGAGAGGGACAGGCCGGTCGTGATCTCGAAGACCGGGACATGCTGGCCACCGTTGATGAACGGCAGGGTGTTCTCGTGCAGCGCGTGCAGGACGAGCTTCGCGCCGATGAACGCGAGGATCGCGGCGAGGCCGTACGAGAGGTAGATGAGGCGGTCCAGCAGGCCGTCGAGGAGGAAGAACAGCTGGCGCAGGCCCATGAGCGAGAACGCCGTGGCCGTGAAGACGACGTACGGGTTCTGAGTCAGGCCGAAGATCGCGGGGATCGAGTCGAGCGCGAAGAGCAGGTCCGTGCCGCCGATCGCGACCATGACCAGGAGCATGGGGGTCAGGACGCGCTTGCCGTTCTCGATGGTGAAGAGCTTGTCGCCGTCGAAGTGCTCGGACGTGCGCAGGAACCTGCGGGCCAGACGGATGATGAAGTTGTCTGCCTCTTCCTCGCCCGAGTCCTCGGGCTTGAGCAGGTTGCCCGCCGTGATCAGCAGGATGATGCCGAACACGTAGAAGATCCAGGAGAAGCTGTTGATGAGCGCGACGCCGAGGACGATGAACGCCGCGCGGGCGATGAGCGCGAACACGATGCCGAACAGCAGGACCTTCTGCTGGTCCTCACGCGGCACGCGGAAGCTGGCCATGATCACGAGGAACACGAAGAGGTTGTCCACGGAGAGGGCGTACTCCGTGATGAAGCCCGCGAAGAACTCGCTGCCCATCTGGACCCCGCCGAAGACGAGCACGAGGATGCCGAAAAGGATCGCGGTACCGACGTAGATCGACGACCAGATCGCGGCCTCGCGGAGCGTCGGCACGTGGGCCTTCCGGATGTGGAAGAAGTAGTCGAAGGCCAGAAGCCCCAGGATCAGAACGATCGTGATGCCCCAGACAAGGGGTGAGACGGACATGTGTAGTGAGTCCCTTTCGCAGGTAGGCGCGATCGCCACAAGTCTCTCCGCCATCCCCTGAACAACTGGGCTGGCCGCTGCACCCGGCCGGGCTCCCGCGCCCGACGTGCTGACGTGTGCAGCGCTTGGGATACTCCCCTGCGCAGTGTTCAGTGTAGGGGCAGGCCCTCGCGTGCCGCAAAACCAGGCGGCGGTCAAGGCCCGTCAGGAAGGCCCGTCAGAACGGGGGCGATTCGGGTCCCAGGATGTGGCCGCGGTCCACGGGTTCGGCCGGATACCTCCGCCCGAGAAGCGTCTCCCAGACGAGATGGCCGCTGACCCGGGCGTTGTCCCCCCGCTCGGCCGCCTCGCGGCGCAGGTGGAAGAGTGCGAGCGACTTGAGGGCGTGGTGCTTCCGGCACAGGAGGGCCAGGTTGTCCGCGTCAGTGGTGCCGCCGTCCTGCCATTCGATCGTGTGGTCGACCTCGGCCCGCTCGGCGGGGCAGGTGCAGTGGGGAACGATGCAGGTCCCATCGCGGTATCTGATGAAGCGCCTCAATCCGGCCGGTGGGCGGTACGCCGTGCGCGCGAGTTTGACCGGCACCCCCTCGTCGTCCGTCAGGAGGCGCTCCCACGTGGGCGCCGCCGCAGCCAGCTGCCGGGCGGTCGTCGCATCGACGACGCCGTAGCCCTCGAGCTCGGCCACATCGTCGGAGCCCCCCAGCAGAACGGCAACCGGGATGTGCACGACGATCTCGGCCTTGACGCGCCCGGTGAGCTCCTCGAGGTCTGCGATCTGCTCCGGCATTCCCCCGGGCTGGAGGTCTGATGTGGCCTCGGTTCCGTCGGGGCCGCATCCCGTGGCGGTGAGCGTGAGCTGGGCGAGGGCGTCGGCCCGCAGCTGGGGCAGCGTCCGGAGCTCGTCCTCGGGGGCCTGGGCCGCCCGGGCGAGGGCGTCGATGCGCTCGTACATGGCGAGGCCGGTCTCGGCAGGCAGGAGGGCGGCCAGGGAGCACATGCCGTCGTCCTCAGGCCGGAACCACACGCCCCGGTCGGATCGGGCCCGCGCCCGACGCGCGACGATCGACTCGGGATGACGTCGTTCCCGCAGGTTCCGGACGATGGTGCGGAGCTCGCTCGGCGTCCGCAGGAGGCCCTTCCTCGAGCGCAGCTTCGTGAGGGCCTCGATGCCGAACGCGTGCGCTGCCTCCTCAGGCAGTGTTGCGGCCTGCTCGACGATGACCCGCGCATGGGCCTCGGTGATGTCCCCGGAGGCGAGTGCCTCGTGGACGCCTGGATGCGTTCCCACGAGTGCGGTGGAGAAGTTCAGGGTCCGCGCGGCAGCGGCCTCGGACGTCCCGTGGACGAGCGCTAGCTCGGAGACCGTGGCCGCGTGAGCCAGCTCGCCCCCGAGCCGCGTCGGCTGGCCATCCCGGCCCTCGAGCGGCTGCTCGGCGATGTGGTCGTTCAGACCCGTGACCAGGAGGGCGGCCAAGCTCGCCCTGAAGGCGTCCAGATCGGCAAGAGCAGCGAGGCCACGCGCGGCACCCTCGGCAGTGTTGAGGGTCGAGATATCCATCCAGAGGGCGCCGTGGAGGACGTCCGGGTCGCGGGAGCCGAAGACGAGCGCATCGGCAGGCGCGACTGCTTCCACGGACATTCGGGCCCCCTCCTGGATGCCTTGCTGAGCTGTGCATGAATCGAACGTATGTTCTAACTCTATCGAATGAGGGTCATCATTTCTAGAGAAGGATTCGAGAGTTTCTCGGGAGGTGAGAGTCCGAACCAAGGCGACCAGCGCGCCGTCGTCCGTCATGTGTGAGCGCGGGCACCCGGCCGCAGCGGGGCCTCGCTAGGATGGGCAGTGGCCAGCACGCGTACAACCGCGTGGACCCGTGTGGACCCAGATCGAGGAGCCCTCTATGCCTATCGCCACTCCCGAGAAGTACGCCGAGATGATCGACGCCGCCAAGGCTGGCGGCTTCGCGTTCCCGGCGGTCAACGTCACCTCGTCGCAGACGCTCAACGCGACGATCCGCGGCTTCGCCGAGGCTGGCTCCGACGGCATCATCCAGGTCTCCACCGGCGGCGCCGCGTACTGGTCCGGCGCGTCCGTCAAGGACATGGTCGCCGGCTCGCTCGGCTTCGCGGCGTTCGCCCGCGAGGTCGCCAAGAACTACGACGTCAACATCGCCCTGCACACCGACCACTGCCCGAAGGACAAGCTCGACGGCTTCGTCCTGCCCCTCCTCGAGGCCTCCGAGGCCGAGGTCAAGGCCGGCCGCGACCCGCTGTTCAACTCCCACATGTGGGACGGCTCGCACGAGCCGCTCGACGAGAACCTCCGCATCGCGAAGGACCTCCTGGCCCGCACCTCCGCCGCGAAGATGATCCTCGAGGTCGAGATCGGCACGGTCGGCGGCGAGGAGGACGGCGTCGAGAACGAGATCAACGAGAAGCTCTACACGACGGTCGACGACGCCCTCGCGACCATCGAGGCCCTCGGCGCCGGCGAGAACGGCCGCTACATCACGGCCCTGACCTTCGGCAACGTCCACGGCGTCTACAAGCCGGGCAACGTCAAGCTCCGCCCCGAGCTCCTCAAGGACATCCAGGAGCAGGTCGGCGCGCGGATCGGCAAGGCCAACCCGTTCGACCTCGTCTTCCACGGCGGCTCCGGCTCGTCCGAGCAGGAGATCGCGGACGCCGTCTCCTTCGGCGTCATCAAGATGAACATCGACACGGACACGCAGTACGCGTTCACCCGCCCGGTGGCCGGCCACATGTTCTCGAACTACGACGGCGTGCTCAAGGTCGACGGCGGCCTCGGCAACAAGAAGACCTACGACCCGCGCGTGTGGGGCGCGAGCGCCGAGGCCGGCATGGCCGCGCGCGTCGTCGAGGCCGCGCAGCAGCTCGGCTCCGCCGGCAAGTCCATCAAGTAGCGCGGGATTCGGGGGGACGCATGAGCGACGAGTTCCGCACCAACCTCCTCGGCCCCGAGCCCACGCGGCTCCCGGCCGAGTCGGAGGTCTACCAGGGCCTCGCCCTCGGCCACAAGGCCGAGGACCTCGTGGTCGAGCACCCGGAGTCCTCGCTCCTGTGGGCGATCCTCGCTGAGCAGGCCTGGAACGAGGGCCGCACGATCGAGTCCTACGCGTTCGCCCGCGTGGGCTACCACCGCGGCCTCGACGCCCTGCGCCGCAACGGCTGGCGCGGTGCCGGGCCCGTGCCGTGGGAGCACGAGCCGAACCAGGGCTTCCTGCGCGCGCTCTACGCCCTCGGCCGGGCCTCCTCGGCCATCGGCGAGGCCGACGAGCCGGAGCGCATCGAGAAGTTCCTCGAGGGCTCGGACCCGACGGCGAAGGCCGCGATCGAGGCGCTCTGACGCCCTGACAGCGCCGGGCTCCCCAGGCCCACTCTGACGCACGACGGCGCGTGGCCGGCTTCCGCACGGAGGCCGGCCACGCGCCGTCGTGCGTCTGTGTCTACGGGCGAGCGCTACTCCAGCCCCATGGCCTGCCGGACCTCGACGACGACGCGGTGCATCGACTCCTCGGCGTCGACGGCCTTGCCGCCCGCGACGGCGGCGGCGACGTCCTCGTGCGCCGCGAGCGCCTCGGGGCGCGGGTGGAAGGGCATGAGGCCCTGGCGCGTGCGGCTCGTGAGGACCTCGGCGACCATGTCGTCGAGCGCGGCGAACATCTCGTTCCCGCATGAGTGCAGCACGAGCCGGTGGAAGGCAATGTCCGCGGCGAGGAAGGTCTCGAGGTCGCCGGCCTCGCCCGAGCGGCGGAGCTCGGCGGCGAGGGCCGCGAGCTCGGCCCGCTGGGCCGGAGTCGCCCGCTGCGCAGCGCCCGCGGCGGCGATGGGCTCGATGGCGATGCGCAGCTCGGTGAGCGAGGCGTACTGCTCCTCGCGTCGGCCCGAGGCGAGCCGCCAGCGCACGAGCTTGGGGTCGTAGACGTTCCAGCGAGAGGGGTCCTGGACCACGATGCCGACCCGGCGGCGCGAGTAGACGAGGTTCATGGACTCGAGCACGCGCATCGTGTCCCTGGCGACGGTGCGGGAGACCGCGAACTCCTGCTGCAGCTCCTCGAGCGTGAGCCGGGTCCCCGGCGCCAGGAGGCCCGAGGCGATGCGCTCTCCGAGCGTATCGAGCATGCGCTCGTGGAGGCCGCCTTCCCCCGCGGGCGAAAAGCCCTTCGGCTCCGTCGCGGCCGGCCCTGTCCCCGTTGACACCTGTGCCCTCCTTCGTCGGAGACCAGCCTACCGGGGCCTGCGGAAAAATATGACCTTTGGCACAAAAAGTACTACCAATGCCGAAGCAATGGTGATACCTTTCTTGTCGGCCGGCGGCAGAGCGCACCCGGCACGCGCTTCTTCGGAAGCCAACGACGTCTTCACTGGAGGTAGCCATGGGCCCACTGCACATCGTGGTCATGGGCGTTGCCGGGGCCGGCAAGTCGACCGTGTCCGCATCCCTCGCCACGCAGCTCGGATGGCAGCTCGCCGAGGCGGACGAGTTCCACTCCGAGGCGAACATCGCCAAGATGGCCGGCGGGCAGCCGCTCACCGACGAGGACCGGTGGCCCTGGCTGCGCAGCATCCGCGACTGGATGACCGAGCAGGCCCGCGAGGGCCGCAGCACCGTCCTGACGTGCTCGGCGCTCAAGCGCTCCTACCGGCGCCTCCTCGCCCAGGCCGAGGGCCGGGTCGTCTTCGCCCATCTCGACGGCGCCCCCGAGCTCCTCGCCGAGCGCATGGCCTCGCGCGGTGGGCACTTCATGCCGCCCACGCTCCTGCCCAGCCAGCTCGCGACCCTCGAGCCCCTCACTGCCGACGAGTACGCCTCCGGCAGCATGCGCCTCGACATTGCCGTCAGCCCCGAGCAGCTCGTCCGCGCAATCACCGCCTCGCTGCACCTCACCCCGGCCTGAGCCCGGGCCCTGAGCTTCCCCCTTCTGCTTTCCCCCGTTTCAAAGGAGAACCATGACCATCGAAGGATGGACCCAGACCTTGGGCGCAGGCCCGCTGCTGCTCATCGCGGCCGCGGCCATCGCGCTCCTGCTCGTCCTCATCATCCGCTTCCGGATGCACGCGCTCGTCGCGCTCATCCTCGTGAGCCTCGGCACCGCGGTCGCGACCGGCATTCCCGCAGACCAGATTGTCCCGGTCCTCGTGCACGGGTTCGGCACGACCCTCGGCTCGGTCGCGCTCCTCGTTGGCCTCGGCGCGATGCTCGGCCGGATCGTCGAGACGAGCGGGGGCGCGAAGGTGCTCGCGGACTACCTCATCGGCATCTTCGGCGAGAAGCGCGCGCCGTTCGCCCTCGGCCTCGCGTCGCTCATCTTCGGCTTCCCGATCTTCTTCGACGCCGGCCTCGTGGTCATGCTTCCGGTCGTGTTCGCCGTCGCCCACCGCCTCGGCGGGGGAGTGCTCCGCTACGGCCTCCCCGCCGCGGGCGCCTTCTCGGTCATGCACATCTTCGTCCCGCCGCACCCGGGCCCGGTCTCGGCGTCGGCGTTCTTCGACGCGAACGTCGGCTTCGTCGTCATCGCGGGCCTCGTTGCCGCGATCCCCACGTGGTACCTGACCGCCTACCTCTACGGCCTCTGGATGGGCAAGCGCCTCGTGCTGCCCGTGCCCGAGATCCTCGGCCACGCGAGTGCCGACGCCGAGGCGCACCCGCCGCGGTTCCGCACCGTCGTCGGCGTCCTGCTCCTGCCGCTCGTGCTCATCTTCCTCAACACGGGCCTCAACACGCTTGCCACGTCCGGCGTTATTGACGAGTCCGTCAAGGGCCAGTCCTGGTACCAGATCCTGCGCACCCTCGGCGAGACGCCCGTCGCGCTGCTCATCTCGCTCCTCGTCGCCGCCGTCGTGCTCGGGACGCGCCGCGGCGTGCACGGCTCTGTGCTCGAGAAGCTCCTCGAGTCCTCGCTCGGCCCCGTGTGCTCCGTCATCCTCATCACCGGTGCCGGCGGCATGTTCGGTGGCGTGCTGCGCACGTCCGGGATTGGCAAGGCGCTCGCCGACGTGCTCGGTGGGCTCGGCATCCCGCTCATCGTCGCGGGCTTCCTCATCTCCGCGATCCTGCGCATCGCCCAGGGCTCCGCGACCGTCGCGCTCACGACCGCGGCGGGCCTCATCGCGCCGGCCGTCGCCGCCGCTGGCCTCAACGGCATGCAGCTCGCGGCGCTCGTCATCGCGGTCGCGGCCGGCTCGGTGGTCGTCTCGCACGTCAACGACTCCGGCTTCTGGCTCGTGGGCCGGTTCATGGGCATGGACGTCAAGACGACCCTCGCGACGTGGACCGTCATGGAGACCCTCATCGGCGTGAGCGGCTTCGCGATCGCGGCCGTGGTGTTCGGCCTCGCGGGCTTGGCGGGCTAGCGGCGCTCACGCACCTAGCACCCTCGCGCACGACGGCGCCCGGTCCCCTTCGTGGGGCCGGGCGCCGCGGCATGTGGCCGGCTGTCTAATGGGCGGCGGGCACCCGCTCCGGCGAGGATGCGACCGAGAGCCCGGCCGCCCGGAGTCGTGCGTCTCGGAGGACGACGGCGGCGAGGAAGGCCGCCGAGGCGAGCGCCGCACCCCCGAACATGAGGAAGTTGAGCGCCGGCGGGATCGCCTTGTTCGCGAGCAGGAGGCCCGAGATCTGCGGGGCCAGCACGGCGCCGACGCGGCCCACGCCGAGCGCCCAGCCGAGGGCAGTGCCACGCAGCTGGCCGGGGTAGTGCGAGGAGATCGCGCCGATCACGAGGGACTGCGTGCCGTGCGTCCCGACGCCGGCGAGCACGAGGGCCGCGTAGATCAGCGTGCTGTTCGTCGTGCCGCCCATGAGGGCCACGAGGGCGGCCCCCGCGAGGAAGGCCGCGACGACTGAGGTGCGGACGGTGCCGAACCGGTCGCCGGCCCATGCCGTGACGATGGAGCCCGCGACGGCGCCGAGGTTGAGCGCGATCGTGAAGGTCAGCGCGGGGCCGAGGTCCGCGCCCGAGTCGCGCATGATCTTGGGCAGCTGCGTGCCGAGGCCGTACCACGCAAAGAGCGTGAAGAGGGTCGAGGCCGCGAAGAGGACGGTGAGGCCCAGGAACGGGGCGCGGAAGAGGCCGCCGAAGCCGGCCTTCTCGGTCTGGCTGCGGGGCCGGCCCGCGGAGCCGCCCGCGTCGCTGGCCGCCGGGGGCTGCGTGGAGGGCAGGGTCTCCGGCAGGTACCGATACCCGGCGGCGAGGACGACGAGGGCGAGGACGGCGACGAGGAACATGGACTGCCAGCCGAACGCCGGGATGAGGACGAGGCCGAGGAGGGCGGCGGCTGTGCCGCCGATCGGGACGCCGGACATCATGAGCGTGGCCATCGATCCGCGCCAGCGGTCGGGGATGAGCTCGGCGGTCATCGCGTTCGCCGAGGGCACGAGCCCGCCGAGGCCGAGGCCCGCGATGAGGCGGAGGGCGCCGAACGCCACCGCGCCCGGCGCGAAGGCGCACAGCACCGTGGCCACCGAGAACACGATCCCGCAGAGCAGAATCGCCTTGCGGCGGCCCCACGCGTCGGAGAGTCGGCCCGCGAAGACCGCGCCGATCATCATGCCCACGAAGGCCATCGAGCCGAGCGTTCCCGCAGAGGCCGCGGTGAGCCCCCAGCCGGCCTTCTCGATGAGGACGTTCTGCACGGACCCGTAGACGATGAGGTCGTAGCCGTCGAAGACGATGAGCGACCAGCAGATGGCGATGGCGATGATCGACGACCGGCGGCCCTGCCGGCTCCGCGCCGTTGCCGACGTCGCCGCGGCAGAAGAAGTCATGCCATCAAGGGTCTGTTGTGGCGAGCGCCACGACCATAAGATTCTGGAGTGCAGAAGATGCGGATCGTGAAGAAGCCGACGTACGCGGTCGAGTCCGTCGACAACGCGCTCCAGCTCCTGCTCATGCTCCAGGAGCGCGAGGCCGTCCGCGTGGGCGAGGCGGCGGAGCGGCTCGGGGTCGCGCCGTCGACCGCCCACCGGCTCCTCGCGACGCTCGTCTACCGTGGCTTCGCGCTCCAGGACGAGTCGCGGCGCTACTCCGCCGGCCCCGCCCTGCTCGGCCCCGGCCGGCAGGGGCGGCTCCGCGAGATCGTCACGATCGCGCTGCCCCACCTCGAGCGGCTTGCCGCCACCGCGCTCGAGACGGCCAACCTCGTGACGCGCACGGGCACGACGGCGCGCTTCCTCGCGAGCGTCGAGGGGCCCCAGCTCCTGCGCATCGGGGACAGGACGGGGACGGTGCTCCCGGCGTCGCTGAGCTCGGCCGGCCGGGCCATGCTCGCCGACCTCGACGACGACGCCGTGCGCCAGATCTACTCGGGCCGCTCCTCCCAGCTCTCGGGGGACTACCTCGCCCCTGACGCGCTCGCGGCGCTCGTGGCGGAGCTCGGGAGCGTCCGCGCCCAGGGGTACGCGCTCAACATCGGCAGGACGGAGTCGGACATCGCGGCCATCGGGGCGATCGTCCCGGCGCCGCGCGGCCGGGTCTGGCTCGGGGTCTCGCTCAGCGCACCGCGCTCGCGTGCAGCCGCCCTCGAGGAGCCCGCCGTGGTCGAGGCGCTGCACGCGTGCTGCGCGGCGATCGCGGCCGAGCTGCCGTAGGGCTAGCGCACGAGCTTGCGCGGATCCGCTGTCGGATCGGCGAGGACCTCGGGATCCACAGGCGTGCCGCGGTCAATGAGCCGCCGCGCCGCTCGCACGAGCAGCCCCCCGTCCACCGCCGCGCACCCGAGCAGCCGCCCGTCCTCGGCGAGCCGGAAGGCCGCGGAGGGCACGTCGTCGTCCGTCCGGCGCACGACGACGGCGCCGGGCCCCTCGAGGCTGCCCACCGCCTCGACGTGGACGCCGTGCCGATCGGACCAGAACCAGGGGGCGCCGAACTCGGGCGGGGCCTGGCCGAGCAGCCCCGCCGCCGCGGCCTGGCCCGAGCGCACGGCCGCCTCCCAGTGCTCGGCGCGCCGGGCGAGGGTCCCGTCAGGGCGCCGCAGCCTGGTCGCGTCACCGGCGGCGAACACGGCCGGGTTCGAGGTGCGCTGCGAGGCGTCGACGAGCACGCCGTCGTCCACGACGAGCCCCGCCGCGGCGGCGAGGGCTGTGTCGGGCACGACGCCGATGCCCACCACGACGGCGTCGGCCCCGACCGCCGTGCCGTCGGAGAGGGTGACCCTATGGGCTGCCCGCCCGGCGCTGCCTGCGCTGTCGATCCGCTCCGGCACCGCCGTGAGCACGCGGACGCCGTGCTCGGCGTGCTGGTCATGCAGCCGGCGCGCGAGCGCCTCGCCCACCGCGGGGACGAGCGGCGGGTCGAGCGGCTCGATGAGGGTCACCTCGGCGCCCAGGGCGACGGCAGCCGAGGCGGTCTCGGCGCCGATGAGCCCGCCGCCGACGACGGCGATGCGCGCCCCGGGCGCGAGGGCGGCGCGGAGCCGGTCGGCGTCGTCGCGCGTGCGCAGGGTCAGGGTGGCCTCGCCGCCGGGGACGCGCAGCGGGCGGGCGAGGGCGCCCGAGGCGAGGAGGACGGCGTCAGCGGCGAGCAGGCGCCCGCCGTCGAGCTCCACGGCGGCCTCGGTGGGGCGCAGCGCGGAGGCGCGGGCAGCGTGCAGTTCGACGGCGTGCTCGGCGTACCAGGACTCGGGCGCGAGGCGCAGTCCCGCGGCGTCCTTCGTGCCCAGGAGGTAGCCCTTGCTCAGCGGAGGCCGGTCATAGGGCGCGCCCGAGGGGTCGATGAGATCGAGGGCGCCGTCGTAGCCGCGGGCGCGCAGCTCGGCCGCGGCGCTGAAGCCAGCGACGCCCCCGCCCACGATGACGACCCGGCGGGGCGCGCTCATGGAGTTACTGGCTCGGGCAGGCGTCCGGGTCCGCGTCGGTGCCTGGGAAGAGGAGGATCTGCCCGTCCCGGACCTCGACCCGGTGCGTGCGGGCGTCCTCGGTCGCGGGGAGGCCCTTCACCTTGCCGCTGCGGAGGCTGAAGGTCGAGGAGTGCAGCGGGCACTCGACGTCCTCGCCCTCGATCCAGCCGTCCGCGAGGGACGCCTCCTCGTGCGTGCACGTGTCGTTGAGCGCGAAGAAGCAGCCGGTCTCAGTGCGGAAGACGGCGATCGGCTCGTCGAACCCCGACTCCTCGGGCTCCACGACCTTCGCGCTGCCCTCCTGGATGTCCTCAGTGCCGCCGACGACGATTCCCTCGCTCATGCTCTCCACTCTACCGAGGCGAGACGCGGATCCGCGCGACAGTCGGTGTCTGGAAACCCGGACGCGTATGGGCGGCAAGCCGTGGCCCGACCGCAGCCCGTGATGTGACATTGATGACTATTCCGTTCCCTCCCGAGGAGTCAACATGGCTGGTGCAGCCGTAGAAACCCGATCCATCGACATGGTGCCCAAGGGCGAGCGCCATGGCCGCCCCTGGGGGCAGTTCACGCTCTGGTTCGGCGCCAACGCCCAGATCACCGCAATCGTCGACGGCGCGCTCGCCGTCGTGTTCGGGGCCGACGCGTTCTGGGCGATCGTCGGCCTGCTCGTGGGCAACGTGCTCGGCGGGATCGTCATGGCCCTGCACTCAGCGCAGGGCCCCAAGCTGGGCCTGCCCCAGATGATCTCGAGCCGCGCGCAGTTCGGCGTCTACGGTGCCGTGATCCCGCTGATCCTCGTGATCCTCATGTACATCGGCTTCGCCTCGACGGGCACGGTCCTCTCCGGGCAGGCCATCAACCTCATGCTCGGCACGGATGCCCCCGCCGTCGGCATCCTCATCTTCGGCGGCGCCACGGCCGTCCTGGCCATCATGGGCTACAAGTACATCCACGCCATGGGCCGCGTCGCGACCGTGCTCGGCCTCGCCGGCTTCCTGTACCTCACGGTCGTGACATTCACGCGCTTCGACATCTCGCAGGCCATCTTCATCAAGCCGTTCGAGCTGCCGACGTTCCTCATCGCCATCTCGCTCGCCGCGGGCTGGCAGCTGACCTTCGGCCCGTACGTCGCCGACTACTCGCGCTACCTCCCGCAGGACACCCCCGAGAAGCGCACCTTCTGGTACACGTTCGCCGGCTCGGTGGGTGGCGCGCAGTGGGCCATGACCCTCGGCGCCCTCGCGGGCGGGCTCTCCGCCGCGGGCCTCGGCGGCGACTTCATCAAGAACCAGGTCGGCTACATGGGCGACCTCGCCGGCGGCGGCATGCTCGCCCTCGCGGTCTACCTCATGATCGTGACCGGCAAGCTCACCGTGAACTGCCTCAACGCCTACGGCGCCTTCATGTGCTCGGTGACCATCTCGACGGCGTTCTCGGGGCGCAACGGGGTGCGGCCGATCGTCCGCGCGCTGTTCGTCATCGCCGTGATCGCCGTGAGCGTCCTCGTCGCCCTGCTTGCTACCAAGGACTTCCTCAACGTCTTCAAGAACTTCGTCCTGCTCCTGCTCATGGTGTTCACGCCGTGGTCCGTCATCAACCTCGTGGACTACTACAAGGTCTCCCGCGACCGGCTCGACATCCCCGCCCTGTACTCGCCGGCGGGGCGCTACGGGAAGTGGAACGCCGTCGCGCTCGTCTCCTACGCGATCGGCGTCGTCGTCCAGATCCCGTTCCTCGCCCAGGCGATGTACACGGGGCCGATCACGAAGCTCCTGGGCGGGGCGGACATCTCATGGCTCGTCGGCATCGCGGTGACCGCGGCCGTCTACTACCCGTGGGCGACGGCGACCAACCGCGCCCCCGCGGAGACGATCTACCCGCTGGAGGCGGAGCCTGAGAACGCAGAGGCCCCTGTGGAGGTCCGGGTGGGGGCCTGACGGCCCGGCTGATGCCCGATCTGGCCTGACGAGCAGGAGCCCCCGCGCCTTCCCGACGCGGGGGCTCCTCGCGTTCGAGGCCGCCGCTGGGCTATGCCGCCTCGCCCCGGCTCTTCACCGGGGTGCTCGTGGCGAGCGCGGGGGCGGAGGCGAACCCCGCCTTCGCGAGCGCCTCGGGCTCGGGCACTGTGAGGTAGCGCGCGAAGCGCAGCTCGTACGGCCGCCCCTCCGGGTCCACGAGCCCCTCGATGACGCCCTCGAGGGCGAGCGCCGGGAGGGCCGCGCGCTGCGGGACGTCGGCGGGCAGGGCCAGGAGGCCGAACTCCGCCGAGGTCACGGCGATCTTCGCGTCCGGCTGCTTGTCGACGGCGAAGATCGGCTCGGCCAGGAACCGCGCGAAGAGCCGCTCGGGATCCGTGCCCGCGACCTCGCCCCTCTCCTCGGTTCGGCGGCACACGTGGAACAGGCGCGCGAGCGCCGCACCGCCGTCGACCGGGTCGTAGTGCAGGAGCGTCTTCGCGCCCGGGCCGATGAACGGGACGCCCGCGGCCTCGTAGGCGAAGCGGACGGTCGCCCGGCCGGGACCGGAGTCCACCTCGTTGCCCTTCTCGTCGAGCTCGGCCCACTGGCCGAGGACGACGTCGGTGCGCGCCGGCTCCTCGAACAGGCCCGCCTTGCCCAGCAGTTCCGAGGCCTCGGAGAGCAGTCTGCGCCCCATGCCGGGGTCGAGTTCCCAGGTGCCGTCCCGGTCGCTTCGGTGAGCGTCGGGCCAGCGCCGCCGCTCGTCGTCGTGCGCCCTGAGGCGCTCGGTGCTGCGCGCGCGGACGGCGCCGCTCGCGGCGAACACCTCGACCTGCCCGGCCTTCGAGGCGAGCGCATGGCCGAACGGCAGGTCGACGTGCGTCGTGCCGCCGAGGCCGAGGACGTCCGCGAGGGCGCGGGCGGCCTCGGTGCGTCCGCCCGGGCAGGGCGCCGCGACCCGGGCCACCGGCAGGCTGCCCGAGACGTCCGGGAGCTGGGTGCGGAAGTCGATGTCATGGATGGTCGGTGACATGGCTGACTCCTAGCAGGTGCCGCGTGCGGTGAAGAAGGACCGGTTGGAGGTGGGATCGGCGGGCTCGCCGGCACGGAGGAACTCGTTGTAGGTCGGGGCCGTGGGGCTCGTGGCGCGCAGGTAGGCCCACTGGACGTTGGAGCCCTCGACGATCTCGTTCGCCTCGGCCCAGGCCTCGCGGACCGGCAGGTCCCACCAGCCGAAGGGCAGGGCGTAGTGCGCCCACGCCGCGTAGATGGCGAACCACGTGCCGCGCGAGTCCTGGCCGCCTCCCGAGTACGAGGAGTTGTGGAAGCCGAGCATGTAGTGCAGGCGCTGGAACGCGGGGATCCAGCGGCCCACGGAATTCGAGGAGGTGTGCTCGAGGAGGTCGCACGCGTGCGTCGCGAAGATCTCGAGGTCGTTCTTGCCGAAGTCGACGGCGTCTGCCGTGGTGACGTTGCCGTCCCACGTCGCGAAGCCCCCGCTCCAGCCGTGGCTGGACATCTGGAAGGCGTCGACCGAGTCCGTGCGCTGCGTCAGCCCACTCGTGGTGACGAAGTCCTTGCGCACGACGCCCGAATCGCCGTGGTCCTGGGTCCAGTCGAAGTGGGACAGGCCGCCGAGCGTCGAGGCGAACCCCTGCGCCTCGAGCCGGCGGCCATCGATCCCGTCCTTGATCCACCACGAGCCCACGAATCTGGCCATGGCGGTCTCCTTCCTGTTGCGCACGCTGCGCGTGCTGGGTGGGATGCCGGCCGACTCCTCGAGTATAAATCTATCGAATGGATAAAAGGAAGGGTGCGCTCAGGCGTTCTGGGCGACGGCGGCGAGCTCCTCGCGGACGCGCTCTGTTGCAGCGAGGGAGTCGACGCCGTAGAGCCAGTCCGCGTAGGGGAATCCGCCGCGCGCTTCGGCGGCCTGGAAGAGCATGTTCCGCACGAGGACCGCGACCGGCTCGTCGACGTGCCACGACTCGCCCCAGATCCGCGCGATCGTCTGCACCCGCGTGGTGCGCGGCTCGCGGACCTCGTTGTAGGCCCGCAGTGCCCGGGCCCAGGCCCCGCGGCGCTCCGGTGCCGAGGCGGGGACCACGGTCTCGCGGACCTCGCGCGTGAGGACCTCGACGTCCTCGAGCGCCTGGCACGCGCCCTGGGCGAGGTACTGGAGCATCGCGTGGGCCGAGTCGCCGAGCAGGGCCACGTTCCCGTCCGTCCACTTCGCCACGGGCACGCGGTCGAACATGGGCCACGAGCGCACGCGCCATAGGTTCTTCAGGGCGGAACGGACCTCGGGAACGCAGTCCCTGTAGGCCTCCTCGAGCTCGTCCTCGGAGCCCCAGGCCTCCTCGCCGCGCAGGAACGCGGGGGACTGGAACACGGCCACGGTGTTGAACATCTCGCCGCGGCGGAGGGGGTACTGGACGAGGTGGCAGCGCGGCCCGAGCCACACGACGACGTCCTCCAAGTCCGAGGCGTGCTGGACGTCAGCGATCGGCAGGGCGCCGCGGAAGGCGACGTACCCCGAGGGGACGGGCTCGTCGTCGCCCGCGAAGGCCGCCCGCACGACGGAACGGGTGCCGTCCGCGGCGATGACGGCGTCGGCCTCGAACGCGCGGCCGTCCTCGGCCACGGCCTTCGCGCCGGCCGGCGTGTTCTCGGCAGCGACGACGGTGACGCCGTTGACGAGCTCGACGCCGGCCTCGCGCGCGGCCTCGACGAGGATCGCGTGCAGGTCGGCGCGGTGCGCCACGATGTACGGGGCGCCGTAGCGCTCCTCGAACTCGCCGCGCACGTCCTGGCGCAGGATCTCCTGGCCCGTCACGGCGTCGCGGAAGACGAGGCGCCGGGGCGCGACGGCGGTCGCGAGCACCTTCTCGAGGAGTCCCCAGTCCTTGAGGAGGCGCGTCGCGTTGGGCGCGAGCTGGAGGCCCGCGCCGACCTCGCCGAACTCGGGCGCCGTCTCGAGCAGGGTCACTGCGGCGCCGCTCTGGCGGAGGCGCAGGGCGGCGGCGACGCCGCCGATACCGCCTCCCACGACGACGGCGGAGGGCTGCTGGGTGGGGGTGGGAGGAAGCTTGGTGGGGTTGAGCTGTGTCATGCGTCTCAGGATGGGAAGGGCCGTGCAGGGCGGCAAAGTGATTCTGCATGGCGGAATGCTGCTCAACAGCTTGTTCCTCTTCTCCTGCGCATCTCCGCGGAACCTCCTTCTGGACAGCAGAATGTTTTGGCACGCCTGCGGCCGGGCTTCCTAGTGTGAGAGGCAGGACACACCGATACGGCAAGGAGGCCAGAGTGAGGATCCACGGCGACGTGACCCATGGAACCGCGACGAACGCCATGGTCGCGAGCGAGCCGACGCCCGAAGAGGCGGCCGAGCTCGAGGCGATGTACGCGACCATGGCGAAGGAGAACATGATCCCGCTGTGGACGCAGCTGGACGAGCTCATGCCCATGGTCCCGGCGCCCGCGGCGGTGCCGCATGTGTGGCGCTGGAACACACTGCTGCCGCTGGCCGAGCGGGCCGGGGACCTCGTCCCGGTGGGCCGCGGCGGCGAGCGGCGCGCGATCGCGCTCGCGAACCCGGGCCTGGGCGGGCGCCCCTACGCGACGCCGACGCTGTGGGCGGCGATCCAGTACCTCGGCGGGCACGAGGTCGCCCCCGAGCACCGGCACTCGCAGAACGCGTTCCGGTTCGTCGTCGAGGGCGAGGGCGTGTGGACGGTCGTCAACGGCGACCCGGTGCGGATGTCGCGCGGGGACTTCCTGCTGACCCCGGGCTGGAACTTCCACGGCCACCACAACGAGACCGACCAGCCCATGGCGTGGATCGACGGGCTCGACATCCCGTTCGTGCATGGCATGGACGCGGGCTTCTTCGAGTTCGGCACCGAGCGCGTGACCGACGAGGCGACCCCGGAGATCTCCCGCTCGGAGCGGCTGTGGTGTCACCCCGGCCTGCGCCCGATCTCGCAGCTCGAGAACACCGTGAGCTCGCCCATCGGCGCCTACCGGTGGGAGCACACCGACCGGGCCCTCACCGAGCAGCTCGCGCTCGAGGACGAGGGCTATCCCGCGACCGTCAGCCAGGGCCACGCCGCTGTGCGATTCACCAACCCGACCACGGGCGGCGACGTCATGTCCACGATCCGTGCCGAGTTCCACCGCCTGCGTGCGGGCGTCGCGACCCGCACGACCCGCGAGGTCGGCTCCAGCGTCTACCAGGTCTTCGAGGGCGAGGGCGCATTCGTCCTCAACGGCGAGCGGACCGCCGTCGGCAAGGGCGACATGATCGTGGTGCCCTCGTGGGCCGCATGGTCCATCGAGGCCGAGACCCAGTTCGACCTGTTCAGGTTCGGCGATCAGCCGATCTTCGAGCGACTGCACTTCAACCGCACGTTCATCGAAGGAGAAAACAAGTGAAGCTCGCGACGCTGCGCCTCCCCGCCCCCACAGTCGGCACCGTCGCCGTGCGGCAGGACGCCGACGCCAATGTCGAGGTGACCGGGTACGCCGACCTCGGCGCGCTGCTCGCCGTCGAGGGCTGGCGCGAGATCGCCCAGAAGGCCGACGGCGTGCGGCACCCGCTCGAGGGCGCCGACCTCGCGCCGGTGGTCCCCTCGCCGTCGAAGGTCTTGTGCGTCGGGCTCAACTACGCCTCGCACATCAAGGAGATGGGCCGCGACCTGCCGGAGTTCCCGACCCTCTTCGCGAAGTTCGCCGAGACCCTCACGGGCCCGTACGACGAGATCGAGCTGCCCGCGGCCGACCATGCGATCGACTGGGAGGCTGAGCTCGTCGTCGTCATCGGCAGGCGCGCGCGGCGCGTCTCCGAGGCGGAGGCGGGGGAGTACATCGCCGGGTACACGGCGGCGAACGACATCTCGATGCGCTCCTACCAGTTCCGCACCAAGGAGTGGCTCCAGGGCAAGATCTGGGAGCGCTCGACGCCGGTCGGCCCGGTCATGGTGACCCCGGACGAGCTCGACCGGAATGCCGCCATCACGACAGAGCTCGACGGGCAGCAGATGCAGCTCGGCTCGATCGGGGACCTCGTGCACGGGCCCGAGTACCTCGTCTCCTACATCTCGGAGATGATCACCCTCAACCCGGGGGACCTCATCCTCACCGGCACGACGGGCGGCGTCGGCCGCGCCCGCACGCCCGAGGTGTACATCGCCGACGGGCAGACCGTGACGGTGGCCATCGAGGGCATCGGCGAGCTGCGCAACCTGGCCCGCGCCCAGGCCGAGCTGCCCGCGGTGCCGCCGGCCGGCGTCGTGGGTTCCGTGCAGGCCTGACATGGCTGCTCGACACGACCGTGCCGAGGACGCCGAGATCCGCGCGGGGCTGCTCACGGCCCGGCGGGGGACGGCGTTCTTCGCCCGCAAGCTCGGCGAACTCTCCTACGCCGAGATGGACGAGCCCTCGCTCCTGCCCGGCTGGTCCCGTCGGCACGTCATAGCGCACGTGGGCTACAACGCCCGCGCGATCGCCCGGCTCGTCGAGTGGGCCGCGACCGGCGTCGAGACCCCCATGTACGCCTCGCCCGAGGCGCGCAACGAGGAGATCGAGTTCGGCGCGACCCTGCCGCCGATCGCGCTGCTGAACCTCTTCGAGCACTCGGCCGTGCACCTTTCCGTGGAGTGGCGCGACCTGCCCGCCGACCGCTGGGGCGAGCAGGTCCGCACGGCGCAGGGCCGGCTCGTGCCCGTGTCCGAGACCGTGTGGATGCGCACGCGCGAGGTCTGGCTGCACGCCGTCGACCTCGACAACGGCGCGCGCTTCGCCGACATCCCCGCCGACGTGCTCCGGCGCCTCCTCGGCGACATCTGGGGCGCGTGGGAAAAACGCGGCGAGACCGCGGGCCTCGCGGTCCGGATCGACGGTGGGGACGACGCCGGGCTCGCGTTCGGCGAGGGCGGTCCCGGCGCAGAAGGCGTGGACGCAGCCGGGGTGACGGTCGTCGAGGGGCCGCTCGCCGCCGTCGTCCGCTGGGCCGCCGGCCGCGGCGCCGAGCCGGGCCAGACTCTGGCAGCAACCCGCGACGGCAACCTGGTCGTCATCCCGGCGGCCCCCCGCTGGATCTGACAGCCGCCCTCAGCTACGGGGCGACTCCTTCGGGGCGTCCACCGGCGCCGAGGTCGACTCGCGAACGACGAGCTGGGTCGCGAGCTCGACCCGGTGCGAGTCGAGCTCCTCGCCGCGCGCCTGGCGCAGGACGGCGCGCAGCGCGGCGCGGCCCATGTCCTGGAGGGGCTGCGAGACCGAGGTCAGCGCGGGGACGGCGTCCTCGGCCTGGGCGGTGCCGTCGAACCCGACGAGGCTCAGCTCGTCGGGGATGCGGACGCCCTGCCTGCGGGCCTCGCGCAGGACGCCGACGGCGATGCTGTCGCTCGCGGCGAAGATCGCCGTCGGCCGCTCCTTGCGCCCGAGCAGCGCCCGGAGCCCCTCGACGCCGTGCTCGGTGCGGAACTGGCCGTGGATGATCCACTCGGGCTCGACGGTCACGCCCCGGGACATGAGGGCGGACAGGTAGCCGTGGAGGCGGGCCTGGTTGCACTCGGCGGCCTCGGGCCCGCCGAGGTAGGCGATGCGTCGGTGCCCCAGCTCGAGCAGGTGCTCGGCGGCCGCCTTGCCCCCGGCCCAGTTCGTCGCGCCGACGCTCACGAGGTCCGGCGGTGGCGGGTTGAGCGGGTCGATGACGACGACGGGGATCTGCCGGCGGCGGAAGGCTGAGAGCTGGGCCTCGTTGAAGGCCGAGGTGACCACGATGAGCCCGGCCCGGCCCTCGTCGAGCAGACGCTGGGCCCGGCGCTCGGGGCTGGCTGTCTGAGGCCCAGGGTGGGCCCCGCCGCCTGCCTGCCCGCCCGTGATGCTGAGCACGATCTCGACGCCGGCCGCTGCGGCGGCCTCGAGAAGCCCCGTGAGCACCTCCGTGTTGTAGGCCGAGGTGAAGGCGTCGAAGACGACCTCGACCATGTCCGGCCCTGAGGCCGCGGAGCGGCGCTGAACGGGGGAGGAGTATCGCGTCTGCTCGAGCGCCGCGAGGACCTTGGCCCGCGTCTCCGGGGCGACGTCCTGGCGGCCGTTGACGACCTTCGAGACCGTGGGGGCGGACACGCCCGTGAGGCGTGCGATGTCGGCGAGCGTGGGCTTCGCCCGGGTTTCCGTGCTGGCCATGGCCCTCCACCTTTCGAAATATTTCGATCCACTCCAGTGTCCGCGTTCACGGCGATGGCGTCAAACCCCGTTTGGTTTACGCCCTGAACTTTTTGACATGATCCCGTTGACCGTGAGCTGGATCACCCACTACCGTGGCACTACACGCCGAAAGCTATTCGAAAGATTTCGGAGCCTTGCGGTCGCTGACGACCCCTGAGGATGAACGGAAGACCATGAACATTCGGAAACTGCGCGCGGCCGCGACGGCCGCCGCCGCTGGTGCCCTGGCCCTCACCCTCGCCGCCTGCGGCAGCGCCGGTCCCGGCGGGGCCGTGAGCGCCGGCTCGGCCACGATGTGGGGGCTGACAGGCGGCAACCAGCCCTCGCTCCAGAAGTCCGTGGACTCGTGGAACAAGGAGCACCCGGCCGAGTCCATCAAGCTCGAGTTCTTCGCCAACGACGCCTACAAGACCAAGGTCCGCACCGCCGTCGGCGCAGGGCAGGGCCCGACCTTCATTTACGGCTGGGGCGGCGGCGTGCTCAAGTCCTACGTCGACGCTGGCCAGGTTGAGGATCTCAGCACGTTCCTCAAGGACAACCCGGACGTCAGGGACCGCTACCTGCCCTCGGTGCTCAAGAACGGCGAGATCGACGGCAAGACCTACGCGCTGCCGAACAACAACGCCCAGCCGATCGTCCTCTACTACAACAAGGACGTCTTCGAGAAGGTCGGCGCCCAGCCGCCCAAGACCTGGGACGAGCTCATGGCCCTCGTGCCGACCTTCAAGGCCGCCGGCGTCGCCCCGTTCTCCCTCGGCGGCCAGTCCAAGTGGCCCAACCTCATGTGGCTCGAGTACCTCGTCGAGCGGATCGGCGGCCCCCAGGTCTTCGCGGACATCGCCGCGAACAAGCCCGGAGCGTGGTCCCACCCCGCCGTCACCGAGGCCCTGACCAAAATCCAGGAGCTCGTGGACGCCGGCGGCTTCGTCAACGGCTTCTCCTCGATCGCCGCGGACAGCAGCGCCGACCAGGCCCTCCTGTACACGGGCAAGGCCGCCATGATCCTCCAGGGCGGCTGGATCTACCAGGGCATGAAGAAGGACGCCGCGCAGTTCGTCGGCAGCGGCAAGCTCGGCTTCACGACCTTCCCGACCGTCGAGGGCGGCGTGGGAGACCCGAAGAACATCGTCGGCAACCCCTCCAACTTCTGGTCGGTGTCCTCGAAGGCCACCGGGGAGCAGAAGAAGGCCGCGCTGGACTACATCAAGGATGGGATGTTCACGGAGCAGAACACCCAGGACCTCATCGACTCGGGCGCCGTGCCCGTGGTCAAGGGCATCGAGAGCAAGCTCGAGGCCTCCCCGGACAAGGACTTCCTGACCTTCGTCTACGGCATGGCCAAGGACGCCCCGAGCTTCACGCTCTCGTGGGACCAGGCGCTGAGCCCGGCCCAGGGCGACACGATGCTCTCGAACCTCGACCAGATCTTCCTCAAGAAGATCACCTCCGAGCAGTTCGTCTCCGCGATGAACGCCACGATCGGCAAGTAGGCAATTGCCTTGGCACCAACAACAGCCCTCACCTCCACCGCCTCCCGGCGGGCCCGTGCAGCGGGCCCGTCGGGGTGGCTGGCCGCCCCAGCCCTTGTGTTCTTCGTGGTCTTCGCGATCGTCCCGCTGCTCGGCGTCCTCGCGCTGAGCTTCACCCGCTGGGACGGGCTGAGCGAGATCACGCTCGACGGCGTGGCCTCCTGGGCGCGCGTCCTCACCGACGAGCTCACGCTCAACGCGCTCGTCGTGACGGCGAAGATCATGCTCTTCTCCTTCATCGTCCAGGCGCCCATCAGCCTCCTGCTCGGCGTCTTCACCGCGGGCGGGCAGAAGTACCGCGCCGCCCTGGCCGTCCTGTACTTCGTGCCCCTCCTGCTCTCCTCGGCGGCCGTCGCCATCGCCTACAAGGCCCTCCTCGACCCGAACTTCGGCGTCGGCCCGGGCTTCGGCGTCCCGGCGCTCGCGCAGGACTGGCTCGGCAGCTCGGACCTCGTGCTGTTCGTCGTCGTCTTCGTCATCGCGTGGCAGTTCGTGCCGTTCCACACGCTCATCTACCAGGGCGGCGTCCGCCAGATCCCGGCGTCCTTCTACGAGGCCGCGCAGATCGACGGCGCCGGCCGGGTCAAGCAGTTCCTGCACATCACGCTTCCGCAGCTGAAGTACACGGTCATCACGTCCTCGACGCTCATGGTCGTCGGCTCCCTGGCCTACTTCGACCTCGTGTTCGTCCTCACCGCGGGCGGCCCGGGCTACTCGACCCGCCTCCTGCCGCTGCACATGTACCTCACGGGCTTCAAGGCCAACGACATGGGCGCGGCGAGCGCCCTCGGAGTGATCCTCGTCGTCATCGGCCTCGTCCTGGCCCTGCTCCTGCAGCGCCTCGGCGGCAGGAACGCCAGCGCGAGCCAACTGGAAGGTGCCTGATGGTGTCCACGACGCAAGCCCCTGCACCCCCGGCGGCGCCCGCGCGTCGTCGTGCGCACGACGAAGCGTGGCCGGCCCGGGCGCGGCGCTCCGCCCCGAACCTCCTCGGCGGGCTCGGCGGCTGGATCTGGCTCGCGGTCATCATCCTGCCGATCTACTACGTGGTGATCACGAGCCTCAAGGACCAGGCCGGGTTCTTCACGACGAACCCGATGGCCCCGCCGGCCGAGCCGACGCTCGCGAACTACCAGCTCGTGCTCGAGAACAACTTCGCCCTGTACTTCGCGAACAGCCTCATCGTCACGGTGGGCAGCGTGGTCCCCACACTCGTGGTCTCGTTCATGGCCGCCTATGCGATCGTCCGGGGCAGGGGTCGTTTCCTGTCCTTCACGAACAAGCTGTTCCTGCTGGGCCTGGCCATCCCGCTGCACGCGACGATCATCCCGATCTACTGGATGATCACCCGGGCGCACCTGTACGACACGCTGCTCGCGCTCATCCTGCCCTCGATCGCGTTCGCCATCCCGATCTCGGTGCTGATCCTCTCCAACTTCCTGCGGGACGTGCCGAATGAGCTGTTCGAGTCGATGCGGCTCGACGGGTGCAGCGACTGGACGATGATGTGGCGGCTCGCGCTGCCGCTCGTCCGCCCGGCGGTCGTGACCGTGGGCATCTACAACGCCCTGCACGTGTGGAACGGCTTCCTCTTCCCGCTGATCCTCACGCAGAGCCCGTCCACCCGCGTCCTCCCGCTGTCCCTGTGGACCTTCCAGGGCGAGTTCACCGCGAACATCCCTGCGGTGCTGGCCTCCGTCGTGCTGGCGACCCTGCCGCTCCTGGTGATCTACGTCGTCGCCCGCCGCCAGCTGCTCAGCGGCCTCACCGCCGGATTCAGCAAGTGAAAGGAACTCACCGATGACCAAGCCGAAGCCGCTGCGCGTCGGCATGGTGGGCTACGCCTTCATGGGCGCCGCCCACTCCCACGCCTGGCGCACCGCCCCGCGCTTCTTCGACCTGCCGCTCGCGCCGCAGCTCACCGCCGTCGCCGGCCGGCACGCCGACGCCGTGCAGGCCGCGGCCGCCAAGCTCGGTTGGGAGTCCGCCGAGACGGACTGGCGCCGGCTCATCGAGCGGGACGACATCGACCTCATCGACATCTGCACCCCCGGCGACACGCACGCCGAGATCGCCATCGCGGCACTCGAGGCCGGCAAGCACGTGCTGTGCGAGAAGCCGCTCGCGAACTCCGTCGAGGAGGCCGAGCGGATGACGGCGGCCGCGGACTCCGCGGCCGTGCGCGGGGTCTTCTCGATGTGCGGGTTCTCCTACCGCCGCACGCCCGCGCTCGCGCTGGCCAAGCGGTACGTCGAGGAGGGCCGGCTCGGCGAGATCCGGCACGTGCGGGCGCAGTACCTCCAGGACTGGCTCTCCGACGCCGACGCGCCGCTGACGTGGCGGCTCGACAGGTCCAAGTCCGGCTCGGGTTCCCTCGGCGACATCGGCGCGCACTCGATCGACGCCGCCCAGTGGATCACCGGCCAGAGCATCGCGGGCGTCTCGGCGCTGCTCGAGACGTTCGTGAAGGAGCGCCCCGTGGGCGGGGACTTCGTGGGGCTGGGCGGGCACGGCTTGGGTGGCGGGGCGGGTGAGAAGAGCGACGTCGAGCGCGGGCCGGTGACGGTCGATGACGCCGCGATCTTCTCCGTCCGTTTCGACGGCGCCACTGGTTCTTCGACTGCTGTCGGAGTGTTCGAGGCCACCCGCTTCGCGCTCGGACGGAAGAACGCGATGCGGCTCGAGCTCAACGGCTCGAAGGGCTCGCTGGCGTTCGACTTCGAGGACCTGAACGTCCTGTGGTTCTACGACGGCGCGGACCCCGACGCGGGCTTCCGGCGGATCCTCGTCACCGAGCCGCACCACCCCTACGCCGGCAACTGGTGGCCCACCGGCCACGGCCTGGGCTACGAGCACGGCTTCACCCACCAGGTCGTGGACCTCGTCGGCGCGATCGCCCGCGGGCAGCAGCCCGCGCCGTCGTTCGCCGACGCGCTGCAGGTGCAGAGGGTGCTCGCCGCCGTCGAGGCGAGCGCGGCGGACGATTCGCGATGGACGAAAGTAGGAGGGGCCTGACCATGACGCGACCTATCGCCCTGTTCACGGGCCAGTGGGCCGACCTGCCCTTCGAGGAGGTGGCCCGGCTCGCGGGGGAGTGGGGCTTCGACGGCCTCGAGATCGCCTGCTGGGGCGACCACCTCGACCCGGTCCGGGCCGCCGAGGACGACGCCTACCTCCAGACCCGGCTCGACATCCTCGAGAAGCACGATCTCACGGTCTACGCGATCGCCAACCACCTCACCGGCCAGGCCGTCTGTGACGACCCCATCGACGCCCGCCACCAGGGCATCCTCTCTCCGGAGGTGTGGGGTGACGGCGACCCCGAGGGCGTGCGCACGCGCGCCGCCGAGGTCATGAAGGCCACCGCCCGCACCGCCGCCCGGCTCGGCGTGCAGACCGTCACGGGCTTCACCGGCTCCTCGATCTGGAAGGCCGTCGCGATGTTCCCGCCGGTCCCGGAGGGGATGATCGACGCCGGCTACCGCGACTTCGCCGACCGGTGGAACCCGATCCTGGACGTCTTCGACGAGGCCGGGGTCCGGTTCGCCCTCGAGGTGCACCCGTCCGAGATCGCCTACGACTACTGGACCGCGAAGCGCACGCTCGAGGCGATCGGGCACCGGGAGAGCTTCGGGCTGAACTTCGACCCCTCGCACTTCATCTGGCAGGACCTGGACCCCGTGATGTTCCTGCAGGACTTCGCGGACAGGATCTTCCACGTCCACGTCAAGGAGTCGGTGCGCCAGCTCAACGGGCGCAACGGCCTGCTGGGCTCGCACCTCGCGTGGGCCGACCCGCGGCGCGGCTGGGACTTCGTCACCGCCGGGCACGGCCACGTGGAGTGGGAGCCGATCTTCCGGACCCTCAACGCGATCGGGTACGAGGGCCCCACGAGCATCGAGTGGGAGGACGCCGGCATGGACCGCCTCGTCGGCGCCCCGCAGGCGCTTGCCCTGGTCAGGGAGCTCGCCGCCATCGCCCCGCCCGCCGCGGCGTTCGACGCCGCCTTCAGCAGCAAAGGAACCACATGACAACATCCAAGACAGCGCTCGTGGTGCGCGGCGGCTGGGACGGGCACCAGCCCGTCGAGGCCACCGAGCTCTTCATCCCGTTCCTCACGGAGCATGGCTACGAGGTCCGCGTGGAGGAGTCGCCCAAGATCTACGCCGACGCCGAGTACATGGCCGGGGTGGACCTCATCATGCAGTGCGTGACGATGTCCACGATCGAGAAGGACGAGTTCGCCGGGCTCCGCGCCGCCGTCGAGAACGGCACGGGCCTGGCTGGCTGGCACGGCGGCATCGCCGACTCGTACCGGAACACCTCGGACTACCTGCACCTCATCGGGGGGCAGTTCGCGTGCCATCCGGGCAAGCACCCGGACGAGCGGATCGGCGAGCAGTCGGACAACTACGTCCCGTACACGGTGACCATGCTGCCGGCCGCCGCCTCGCACCCCATCACCCAGGGGATCTCCGACTTCGACCTCGTCACCGAGCAGTACTGGGTCCTCGCCGACGACTACATCGACGTCCTCGCCACCACCACGCAGAAGGTCCGCGAGTGGGACCCGTGGCACCGCGAGGTGACCTCGCCGGCCATCTGGACGCGCGAGTGGGGCCGGGGCCGCATCTTCGTCTGCACGCCCGGGCATCGCGTCGAGGTCCTGCAGGATCCGAATGTCCGCACCATCATCGAAAGGGGCCTGCTGTGGGCCAGCCGCTGACCACTGAAGAGCCGCTGCGCGTCGGGATCGTCGGCTGCGGGAAGATCGTCGGCCAGTACCTGGAGAGCTTCCGCAGGCTCGACGGTGTGCGGCTCGCCGCCGTCGCCGACCTCGACCCGGCGCGGGCGCAGGACGTCGCCGCCGAGTACGGGCAGGGCGTGCGCGCGCTCGCCGTCGACGAGCTGCTCGCCGCCGACGACGTCGACCTCGTCCTGAACCTGACCGTCCCGGCCGCCCACGCCGAGGTGGCACTCAGGGCCATCGCCGCGGGCAAGCACGTCTACGGCGAGAAGCCGCTCGCCGCGACCGCCGCCGAGGCGCGCGAGGTGCTCGACGCCGCGCGGGCGGCGGGCGTCGTCGTCGGCTGCGCGCCGGACACCGTGCTCGGGACGGGCATCCAGACCGCGCGGAAGGCGATCGACGACGGGCTGATCGGGCCGCCGGTCGCCGCGACGGCGACCATGGTCACCCCGGGGCACGAGCGGTGGCACCCCAACCCCGACTTCTACTACCAGCCCGGCGGCGGGCCGCTGCTGGACATGGGCCCGTACTACGTCACGGCCCTCGTGACGCTGCTCGGGCCGGTGGTCTCCGTGGTCGGGGCCGCGAGCCACACCCGTGCCGAGCGGACCATCGGCTCCGGGCCGCGGCAGGGGGAGCGCATCCCGGTCACGACCGACACGCACGTCACCGGCGTGCTCGTGCACGCCTCGGGGGCCCTCTCGACGCTCGTCATGAGCTTCGACGCGGTCACGACGACGTCGTCGAACATCGAGGTCCACGGCGAGAAGGGGACGCTCGCGGTCCCGGATCCGAACCACTTCGACGGCGATGTGCGGCTCTTCGCGCTCGGCGGCTCCGAGTGGGAGACGCTCCCGGTCTCCGCCGGCTACGTTGACTCCGGGCGCGGCTTCGGCATCGCGGACCTGGCCGCGGCGCCCGAGGGGCAGGAGCCCCGGGCCGGCGGGGAGCTGGCCTATCACGTGCTCGAGATCATGGAGTCCCTGCTCGACTCGGCGCACAGCGGCCGGGCGATGGCCATCGAGAGCACCGCCGAGCGGCCGCCCGCCGTCGGGCTCGCGGAGATCGCGCGGGCCGAGGTGAGGACCTCCTAGGCAGCCGACTCGCTAGGCAGTCGACTGCGAGGCCGGCGTGTGGCCCAAGGCGCTCAGCATCCTGGCGATGGCATCCTCGGCCCGCGGCACCGCCCCGAAGACCTCGCGCTGCCGCGCCGTGTCTGCGACGTAGCCGCCCGTCTGGAACCAGTCGAGCATCGCGGTGAGGTCCCGCAGCATGGGCTTGGCCGGCGTGGGCAGCGCCCCGAGGGCCCGGAGGGGCGCGAGCGGGATGCGGCGGACGCGGATCCGCCGGCCGAGCAGCCGTCCCGAGATCTCCGCGACGTCCTGCATGCTCACGGGCCGGTCCCACCCGATGTCGATCCGCTGCCCCTCGATGCCCGGGGCGTCGACGGCGGCGGCGAGGCAGCCGGCCACGTCGGAGGTGAGGACGTAGGTCAGCGGGACGAGAGGAGAGCCCGGCCAAATCAGCCGGCCCTTCGCGAACGGATCGCCCCCGAACTGGCCGACCATGTCCAGAAATGCCCCCGGGCGCAGGGCCACGAAGGGGACGCCGAGGTGCTCGAGTCGGTCCTCAGCCAGCTTCTTGTGCCAGAAGTGTGCCGCCTCCGGGACCCTGTCGCACGTGAGGATGCTCGTGAGGACGAACCGCCGGATTCCGGCGCGGTGCGCGGCGGTGATGAGGTTCGCGTTGCCCACGGTGTCCGTCACCGCGGTGTCGCCCTTGCGGTGCCGCGTGTAGCCGGCGGCGGAGGTGACGACGGCGTCGACGCCCGCCATGGCCTGATCGAGCGAGGCGGGGTCCATCATGTCTCCCCGCGCGATGCTGGCCCCGGCCTGCTCGAGCCGGCCTGCGTCCGAGCCCGGGCGCACGAGGGCTCGCACCTGCTTGCCCCGGGCCAGGAGCTCGGCGGCGACCTTGCTCCCGAGGAAGCCGGTACCGCCCACGACGAGGACGGGGGCTGTGTTCTGCACGGGTGGGTTGTCCATGGCGAGATTGTCGTCCTCCTCGGCATCGATGTCAGGAGTCAGAGCGGTCCCCAGCCCGCCACGGGCCGAGGTGACCCCGCATCGTTGGGAGGTGACCCCGCATCGTTGGGAGGTGACCCCGCATCTACCCGGCGACCGCCCCCGACGGGATGAGGACATGCGGCGCCTCGAGCGCGCGCCGCAGGGCGGCCCCCGCGGCCCCGCGGAGGGCCGCCGTCGTGCCCAGGTCCGAGAAGGCGATGGCTCCGGGGGTCAGGAGGCCGGGCGCGAGGTCGGCCAGGGCCGCGGCGAGCGGGGGCTCGATCCATTCGCGCAGCGCGGCGAAGTGCCCGCCCAGCACCGCGGCGGAGAGGTCTACGAGGCGGGCGGCACCCACGACGGCGACCGCAAGCGCCGCGCCCGCGCGGCCGACGGCGTCGAGCGCCCTCGCGTCCCCCGCGGCGAGCGCGTCCGCGAGGGCGGCGATCCGCGCCGCCGCCGACTCCCCGGCGTCGGCCGCGATGCCCGCCGCGGCGAGGATCGCGTCCTGGCCCGCGACGGTCTCGAGGCACCCGCGGCCCCCGCAGCTGCAGCGCTCGCCCCCGGGCGCGACGACGAGGTGCCCGACCTCGCCCGCGTGGCCGCCCGGACCCGGGAACAGCTCCGTGCCCATGACGAGCCCGCCGCCCACGCCGACCTCGCCGGAGATGTAGAGGTAGTCGCCGAGCTCGGCGCCGCGGCCGTACCAGAGCTCGGCGAGGGCAGCGCTGTTGGCCTCGTTCGTCAGGACGACGCCGAACGGGGCGTCCGGCGCGAGCGCACCCAGGGCCGGACCGAGCGAGGCGCCGCGCCAGCCGAGGTTGGGAGCCGTCAGGACCGTGTCCCGGTCCGGGTCCACGAGGCCGGGGACGGCCAGTCCGCCGCCCAGGAGCTCGATGCCCTCCCCGGCCGCGGCCTCTGCCGCGCGGGCAGCGAGGCCGGCGAGGTCGGCGAGGACCTCGTGCGGCGGGCGCCCGTGGTTCACGCGCTCGGCGACCTCCTGGAAGCGCAGCGCGCCGCGCAGGTCCACGACGCCGACGGCGAGGTAGTCCACGTTGACCTCCGCGCCGAGGGCCCCGCGCCGAGCGCTGAGCGCGAGGCCGACGCCGGGCCGGCCGCGCTCGCCGGCCCGGGTCACCCCAAGCTCCTCGACGAGGCCCGTCTCGAGCAGGTCCGCCACGAGGCTCGAGACGGAGGCCTTGGTCAGGCCGGTCGCAGCGGCGATGTCCGCGCGCGTCGCAACGCCGTCGGGCTCGAGCCGGCCGAGCACGAGCGCGAGGTTGCGGCGGCGCACGTCCCCGACGCGGCCCGGGGCCTCGGCGGCGCGAGAATCCATGGTCCCTCCCTCAGGGCTGTTGACCACATCACATCACGGCCCCTATAGTCCTCATATAGTTCAGAACTCATACTAATTCTTCCCCCGCCCGGGAACTAGCCCAACGAGGTGCCCATGACGTCCCTGACCCCCACGCCTGAGAACAAGTTCACCTTCGGCCTCTGGACCGTCGGCTGGACCGGCAACGACCCCTTCGGCGTCCCGACCCGCGCGGCCCTCGACCCCACCGAGGCCGTGCACAAGCTTTCCGAGCTCGGCGCCTACGGCATCACGTTCCACGACAACGACCTCGTCCCGTTCGCCGCCCCCGCCGCAGAGCGCGAGCTCATCCTCAAGCGCTTCCGCGCCGCCCTCGAGGAGACGGGCCTCAAGGTCCCGATGGTCACGACCAACCTCTTCAGCCACCCCGCCTTCAAGGACGGCGGCTTCACCTCCAACGACCGCTCGGTGCGACGCTTCGCCCTGAGCAAGGTCCTGCGGAACATCGACCACGCGGCCGAGCTCGGCGCCGAGACGTTCGTGATGTGGGGCGGGCGCGAGGGCAGCGAGTATGACGGCTCGAAGGACCTCAACGCGGCCCTCGACCGCTACCGCGAGGGCGTCGACACCGCCGCCGCATACATCAAGGAGAAGGGCTACGGCCTGCGCATCGCGCTCGAGCCCAAGCCCAACGAGCCCCGCGGCGACATCCTCCTGCCGACCGTGGGTCACGGCCTCGCCTTCATCGCTGAGCTCGAGAACAGCGACATCGTGGGCCTCAACCCCGAGACGGGCCACGAGCAGATGGCGGGGCTGAACTTCACCCACGGCATCGCCCAGGCGCTGTGGGCCGGCAAGCTCTTCCACATCGACCTCAACGGCCAGCGCGGCATTAAATACGACCAGGACCTCGTGTTCGGCCACGGCGACCTCACGAGCGCGTTCTTCACGGTGGACCTGCTCGAGAACGGCTTCCCCAACGGCGGCCCGCGCTACGAGGGCCCGCGCCACTTCGACTACAAGCCCTCCCGCACCGACGGGTACGACGGCGTGTGGGAGTCCGCGCGCGCCAACATGCGCACCTACCTCCTGCTCAAGGAGCGCGCGCTGGCCTTCCGCGCCGACGCCGAGGTCCAGGAGGCGCTCGCCGTCTCGGGCGTGGGCGAGCTCGCCGAGCCGACGCTCGCCGCGGGGGAGACGACGGCGGAGCTGCTCGCCGACGCCTCGGCCTTCGAGGCGTTCGACGCCGACGCGGCCGCCGAGCGCTCGTACGCCTTCATCCGGCTCAACCAGCTCGCGATCGAGCACCTGCTTGGGGCCCGCTGAGCGGTTACCTTAAGATCCGCCCGCCCGCCCTCGTCACGCCCGCTCACGGCCCGCCCAGCCGCGCTGTCACAGAGGATCATCAACACATGCCACTCGTCGCCGGAGTCGACAGCTCCACGCAGTCCTGCAAGGTCGTCATCCGGGACGCCGAGACCGGGGCCCTCGTCCGCGAGGGCTCCGCCCGGCATCCAGAGGGCACGGAGGTCCATCCCGACGCGTGGTGGGAGTCGCTGCAGTCCGCCATCGCCGCGGCCGGCGGGCTCGACGGCGTGGCGGCCATCTCGGTGGGCGGCCAGCAGCACGGAATGGTGTGCCTCGACGCCGACGGCGCCGTGGTCCGCCCTGCCCTGCTGTGGAACGACACACGCTCGGCCGGCGCCGCGGCGTCGCTCGTCGTAGAAGCAGGGAACGGCGACGCCGACGCTGGCGCCCGCTGGTGGGCCGAGACCACGGGCACCGTCCCGGTCGCGTCGCTCACGGCGACGAAGCTGCGCTGGCTCGCCGAGAACGAGCCCGAGAACGCCGCCCGCACGGCCGCCGTCTGCCTCCCGCACGACTGGCTGAGCTGGCGCCTCGCCGGCTTCGGCCCGGGCAGCGGCGCCGAGGGCCTCGCCGCCCTGCGCACCGACCGCTCCGACGCCTCGGGCACCGGCTATTGGTCGCCGCGGACGGGGGAGTATCTTCCCGAGGTGCTCGAGCGGACCCTCGGCCACGTGCCCGTGCTGCCCCAGGTCCTCGCGCCCCTGGCCCCTGAATTCAAGACGCCGGGCGGGGCCCTCATCGCCCCCGGCGCTGGGGACAACGCGGGCGCCGGGCTCGGCGTCGCGGCCGGCGTCGGCGACGTCGTCGTCTCGGTCGGCACCTCCGGCACGGTCTTCGCCGTCGCCGAGCAGCCCACCGCGGACGCCTCGGGCCTCGTCGCCGGCTTCGCCGACGCTACGGGGAACTACCTGCCGCTCGCCTGCACCCTCAACGCGACCCGGGTGCTCGACAGGACGGCGGCGCTCCTCGGCGTCACACTCCCGGAGCTGTCCGAGCTCGCCCTGTCCGCCCCCGCGGGCGCCGGGGGCCTGACCCTCGTGCCGTACTTCGAGGGGGAGCGGACGCCCAACCTGCCGGACGCCACGGGGTCGCTGCACGGCATGACCCTGCACAGCTTCACCCCCGCGAACCTCGCCCGCGCCGCCGTCGAGGGCATCGTGTGCTCCCTCGCCGACGGGCTCAAGGCCCTCACAGACCTGGGCGTCGCGGCGGAGCGGATCGTGCTCGTGGGCGGAGGCGCCCGCTCGGCCGCCCTCCAGCAGAGCGCCGCGGGCATCTTCGGGCTGCCCGTCGCCGTGCCCGAGCCGGGGGAGTACGTGGCCGACGGCGCCGCGCGGCAGGCCGCCGGTGTCCTCCTCGGCGCGTTCCCGGCCTGGCAGACTGCTGCCACGACCACCGTCACGGCCGAGCCCATCCCCGACGTTCTCGCGCGCTACCGCGCAGCGGCGGCAGCGGCGGCAGAGACCCCTGGAAAGCGAGACGCATGAAGAACTGGGCCGGAAACCTGGACTACGCCGCGGCCGCCGTGGAGCGCCCGGGCTCAGTCGAGGAGCTCTCCGAGCTCGTCGCCCGCGCGTCACAGAGGGGGGAGCGGGTCAAAGCCCTCGGCTCTCGGCACTGCTTCACCGACATCGCCGACACCGATGGCATGCAGGTCGTCCTGGATCGGCTGCCGGGGGAGGCGCAGCTCGACACGGCCCGCCGCCTCGTCCGCGTGCCCGGGGGCATGAGCTACGGCGAGCTGGCTCGGTCGATCGAGCCTGAGGGCTTCGCCCTGCACAACATGGCCTCCCTCCCGCACATCTCGGTGGCCGGCGCCGTGCAGACGGGCACGCACGGCTCGGGGATCGCGAGCCCCGCGCTGGCCTCCGCGGTGACGGCGATCGAGCTCGTCCGGGCCTCGGGTGAGGTCGAGCGGCTCGAGGAGGCCGACGGCGAGGAGTTCCTCGCGAGCGTCGTCGGCCTCGGTGCCCTCGGCATCGTCACGGCGCTCGAGCTCGCCGTCGAGCCCACCTACCAGATCCGGCAGCAGGTCTTCGAGAGCCTGCCCTGGGAGGCGGCGCTCGCCTCCTTCGACGAGGTCGCCGGGGACGGCTACAGCGTCTCGCTCTTCACCGACTACGCCGGGGACACGATCCCGCAGGTGTGGCGGAAGGTGCGCGTGCAGGGTGCCGCCCACGACAGTGCCGCCCACGACGGCGCCGCCCACGACCGCGCCGGCCTGGCCCGCGGGGGCGAGGCGGCGCCGTCGTCCTTCCACGGCGCCGTTCCCGCGACGCGCTCGCGGCACCCGCTGCCCGACATGTCCGCCGAGAACTGCACCGAGCAGCTCGACGTCCCCGGCCGATGGCTGGACCGGCTGCCGCACTTCCGGCACGAGTTCACGCCCAGCAACGGCGACGAGCTGCAGACCGAGTACCTGCTCCCGCGCCGGCACGCGGCCGAGGCACTCCGGGAGCTGCGGCGGCTGTCGCCGACGCTCCTGCCGCTGCTGTTCGTCTCCGAGGTGCGCACTGTGGCCGGCGACGAGTTCTGGCTCAGCCCGAGCTACCGGCAGGACAGCGTCGCGCTGCACTTCACGTGGAAGCCGCGCCAGCCCGAGGTCGAGGCGGTGCTGCCCGAGCTCGAAGCCGCCCTGGCCCCGTTCGGCGCGCGCCCGCACTGGGGCAAGCTCTTCGCCGCCGACGCCGCGCAGCTCGCCGCGGCGTACCCGCGCCTGGGGGACTTCGGCGACCTCGTCGCGAAGCGCGACCCGGAGGGCACGTTCCGCAACGCCTTCCTGGACCGGGTGCTGGCCTAGGCTCTGCCTATGGGATCGCCCTCGTTCAGCATCCGGCCGCCGCGGGAGGACGACGTCGACGTCCTCGCGAGCCTTCACGTCGTCACGTGGAAGGAGACCTACGCCCACCTGCTGCCGGCGGACTACTTCTCGGCCGCGGTGCTCGAGCAGCGGCGGCGCCAGTGGACGTGGATCGTCCAGAACGTGTCCGCGGAGTGGCGGGCCGCGGTGGCGGAGACCGATGCTGATCTCATCGTCGGGTTCGCCCTCGCGGGCCCCGTCGAGGGGGCGGACGCGCCGAGGCCCACGGCGCTGAACATGCTCTACGTCCTGCGCTCGCACCACGGCACTGGCATCGGGCAGGCGCTGCTCGACGAGGTGCTCGGCATGCGGCCCGGCTTCCTTTGGGTCGCGCAGGACAACGCGAGGGCCCAGGCGTTCTATCGGCGCAACGGCTTCGTGGCCGACGGCGCCGAGGTCGTGGACGAGCTGACCGGGGCGTTCGTCGACGTCCGGATGGTCAGGTAGTTCGCGGCCGCGAGAAATGTCGGACCCCTGTGATGGGGTGGGGTCATGGAGGAGTTCCGGGGGATGGCGGACGACGACGCGTTGGGGGCGTCGTCCATGCCGCCCGGGCCCGTCCCGCTGCCGATTGGGGATCCGGAGCCGTGGCTCGGGGATCCGGGGCCGTGGCTCGGGGATCCGGGGCCGATATCCGAGGACTCAGAGCCGTGGTTTGAGGATCCCGAGCTGTTCTCTGACGAGGCGGAGGCGTGTGACGGTAGGGACTACCCGGCGTATCTTGACGACCCCGCCTCGGATCCCGGCCGGGCCGACTACGAGTGCCGGGACTGGGAGGCCGAGGAGGAGGATGCCGAGGGCGGCCCCGTGATCCTCCATCCGGCGGCG
Source organism: Sinomonas sp. T428B (assembly GCF_056780155.1). Classification (NCBI taxonomy): domain Bacteria; kingdom Bacillati; phylum Actinomycetota; class Actinomycetes; order Micrococcales; family Micrococcaceae; genus Sinomonas; species Sinomonas sp. T428B. The sequence goes on from NZ_JBRAZR010000001.1 coordinate 577,137, forward strand.
GCCGCTGCCCGCAGACGGCAGCGTTCGATCGAGGCGCTGATGGCGGGCCTGGCCGGCGCCGACGCGGCCGAGGCACAGCTGCACGCCCTGCGGGTCCTCATGGTCCGCGGGATCGCGAACCTCCTCGGGGCGGACGCGCCGGGCGCGCTCGAGCGCTCCCAGGCCCCGTCCCTGACGGCGGCCGAGATCGCCGCCGAGCGCTCCCTCCCCCCGCGGGCCGCAAGGGCGCTCGTGGCCGAGGCCCTGGAGATGACGGCGCCCGAGGCCGCCCCCGTGCTCACCGCGCTGCAGCAGGGCCGGCTGGACCGGCCCCGGGCCCAGACCATCCTGCGCTCCGCCGCCCCCGTCCCCGCGGCCGACGTCGCGGGGTTCCTCGAGCGTGCCGTCGCCCTCGCCGCCCCCGCCGGCGAGCCCGCCGGCGGCCCGGCCCAGCCCGCGGCCCAGGGCCCGGAGCGGCCCTCCGTGCCCGCGCTCTCGAGGGCGCTGCGGCGCATGGCCGAGGAGCACAGCGCCCAGACCCTCACCACCAGGGCCCGGCAGGCCCGGGAGCATCGCCGGGTCGACCTCGAGCCCGGCGACGACGGGATGTGCCACCTCTGGGCCTACCTCCCGCTGGAGGCCGGCGCCGCCATCGACGCCCGGCTCCAGGCCGCCGCCCGAGCCCAGGCATCCCCCCAGGACCCCCGCACCACCGCGCAGCGCCGCGCCGACGCCCTCACCGACATCCTCCTCGCCCCGACCGACGGCTCCTCGGCTGATGGCTCCCCGGCTGCCGGCGCCCCGGCCGGTGGCTCGCCCCGCGGTGGAGTCCGCATGGAGATCGTCGTGACCGTCCCCGCCACGACGCTCGTCCCCCAGCCGCTCCCAGCCCCAGCCGACGCTCCCGCCGGCAGCTCCACCAGCGAACTCGCCGACAGCCCCTCCGCCGACAGCCCCTCCGACGGCCTGGCCGTCGAGCTCGCCGCGGCCGGCCTGGCCTTCGGCGACGCACCCGGCGAGATCCTCGGCTACGGCCCCATCGACGCGGCCACCGCCCGCCGCCTGGCCGCCCAGGCCGACACCTGGCTGCGGATCCTTACCCACCCGCAGACCGGCACCCCGCTCGCCCTCGGACGAACCCGCTACACCCCGCCCCCGGCGCTGCGGCGCTTCCTCGCCGCGAGGGACACCGGATGCCGCTTCCCCGCCTGCGACCGCACCCACCCCCACACCGAGGCCGACCACACCCATGAATGGTCCCGCGGCGGCACCACAGACGCCGCCAACCTCGCCCTCCTGTGCTCGGAGCACCACCGCTTCAAAACCCTCGGACACTGGACCGCCTCCCAGCCCGGCACCGACGGGACGATCGCCTGGACCTCACCCCTTGGCCGCACCCACATCACGACGCCCGGTCTGCCCCGCCCGCCCGAAAGGCCGCCCGAGAGTCCACCCGACAACCCATCCAAGAGCCCACCGCCCAGCACATCTGGGCAAGAACCACCACCGTTCTGACACGCGGAGGCAGGTGGGACCCTCACCATCGTTCGGCCGGAATCAACGAGCGACCTTCAAGGTGGCTGTAGCCGGGGTGGGACCCGGAGACGACGATCTGGCTCGGCCGTGCCACGTCGACGGCCCGCGACAGGCGTGGCATCGAGACCCTCCCGATAACACCCGGACTCCGGCCTGAGGCCGGATCCGGCGGATCACCCGAGGACGACGGCGAAGCCGATGACCGCGCTGGCGGCGGCCAAGGCCGCGAGGACGACGGGCACGCTGGCGTTCTCGCTTCGGCGGAGGTGGACGACGGCGGCGCCGATCATCACGATGACCAAGCCGAGCGCCGCGAGCGGCGTCAGGACCGGCGCAATGCCCAGCAGCAGGGGAAGCACGAGTCCGATTGCCGCAAGCACTTCGGCGAGGCCGATGAGGTTGACCGTGCGGGGCCCGAAGTCCTCGACCCAGGGCATGCCCGCGCTGGCCAGGGCTTCCTTGGGCCGGACCGTCTTGACGGTTCCGGCTGCGAGGAAGAGGAGTGCGAGGAGGCCGTTGATGATCCACAGGGCGACGAGCATGGCAGCTTCTCCTTCGTTGGGTAACAGACAAAACATGTGTACTGTTACGATGAGTAAGTAACGCCATGATGCGCCACCTGGAAGAGGCCTACAAAAGGCACTTCCGTGTGCGTGGGGCACATCAGGATGACGGATAGGAGCAGTCCATGGACGCCGCCGAGCTGAGGGCCGAGGAGCCGAAGAGCGCGTACGAGGGCTCGTGCAAGGGGAACGACAGCCATGGCAAGGCCATCCGGGAGGTCCTCGACCGCATCGGGGACAAGTGGTCGCTGCTCGTGATCGGCACCCTCATGGACGGCAGGCTCCGCTTCACCGAGCTCCAGCACCACATCCCCGGCATCTCCCAGCGGATGCTCACCCTCACGCTGCGGCAGCTCGAACGGGACGGCCTCATCGACCGAACTGTCCACGCCGAGGTGCCTCCGCGCGTGGAGTACGAGCTCACGAGCGTGGGCCGGACACTCATCGAGCCGTCCCTGGCACTCGCGAGCTGGGCCATTGCCAACTACCCGAGCATTGAAGAGGCCCGGGCCAGCTACGACAAGGCCGGGCCGAGCCGCTCCAAGCGCTGACGCTTACAAACCGCCTTCCTGAAACGTTGGCACGCCCCGCCGCCCGGCGTACGTTGGGCGGCGAGGAGGACGTCATGAACAACATCGCGAGGGACGCCGTCGCGTCCATGACCATCGAGGCACAGCCCGAGCGCGTGTGGGAGGCCCTCACCACTCCGGAGCAGATCAAGGAGTACTTCCTCGGCACGGATGCCGAGTCCACGTGGGAGGTGGGCAGCCCGATCACGTTCAAGGGGGAGTGGCAGGGCAGGCACTACGAGGACCACGGGGAGATCCTGGCCTCGGAGCCCCCAACGCTCCTGCGGATCAGCCACTACAGCCCGCTGAGTGGCAAGCCGGATCTCGCGGAGAACTACCACACAGTCGAGTACCGGATCGATCCGGTCCCCGCCGGATCGAACGTGACCATCACGCAGGGCAACAACAGCAGCGAGGACGAGGCGCGGGAATCGGAGAAGACCTGGCGCATCGTGCTCGGCAACCTCAAGGACCTGCTCGAACCCTGAGTCGGCGGTGCCTGACGCGCCCAAGCCCTGGCTTACCCGGCAGGCCGGAGCGAGGTGATCATCCGCGCGATGTCCTGGAACTCCTGCGTGCCGGCGTACAGCTTGGCCTTCTCGAGGTAGGGCGCCGAGGGATCGCGCGGGGTCGCGTTGTTCTCCGGGTTGTAGAACGCCCCGAACATGGCCGCGCTGGGAGGCCACCGGAAGAAGTGGAAGAGGGGGCAGGCCGTGTCGCCGGTGGGTTCCTGGCCTGTCACGATGCCGTAGCCGGCGACGGTGGTGTGGCTGGGTTCGGCGGCGGAGGGATCGCCTCGTGTCTCGAAGACGAAGCGCGGTGTCTCTCCGCCCTGCGCCAGGGCCGCCAGCGGCTGGGACCGCAGCACCGAGTACGGATGCCGCTCGGTGCAGGTCGAGCCTGTCGCCATGTTGGTGCGCAGCGTTGCCATCGGCTTGCCTGCCTCGTTCGAGACCTCCACAAAGACCCCACCCCCCTCGGGCAGCTCTCCGGCCGGGTCCTTGATCGTCCAGGTTCGGGGCAGGTCGAAGGTCAGGTCGCCGTCCGCCGTCGTGTAGCTCGTCCAAGCCGCCGGCGCTTCAGGAGTGGTGGGAGCGGCCTCTCGGGTGCCGAGATCAGCGGTTCCCGAATCCGCTGGAGCGGGGGAAGAAGTCCCCGGGGTCGGCGTGGCCGGGGACGCGGAGACGTGGTCCGGGCTGGCCGTGGGCGCTGAAGCGGGCGGGCCGCAGGCCACGAGAAGCCCCGCCGCGCAGACCGCTGCTGACATCGCTGCTCCGAAGGCACGTGACCGGTTCATGGCACTTCTCGCTCTCAGGACGAACCGTGTGGGTCAGCTCATTGTGGAGCGGCCTGAGGCCGGTTGATGGGGTTCGGGGCGAACTGCCGCCGAAACGTATGCGGCTCGTGACGCTGAGTCCCTTCAGCCCCAGAGGGCCTTCCTCAACAGTGATCTGAGGGTGTCCGCCTCCGGGCGGGTCAGCGAGGAGAGCTGCTCTCGCTCGCACTCCCTGAGCACGGCCTCGGCCTTCGCATGCAGCCGCTCGCCGTCGGCGGTCGCGAGCACGATCTTCTGCCGCCGGTCCCTGCGGCCCTGCTCGCGCGCCACGAGCCCGCGCTTCTCGAGCTCGTCCACGAGCGCGACGATCTGGCTCGGGTCCAGGCTCAGGAACTCGGCGAGCTCGCGCTGCGTCGGCTCGAGCCCGCTGCACGCGAGCCGCAGTACCGAGTAGGAGCGCTCACGCAGTTCGAACTGGGCGAGCGCCGCGTTGTTGAGCGCCGACCCGGCCGCGTGCAGCTTAGCGAGCAGCAGGCCGACGTCGTCCGCGATCGCCGATTCTGCGAGCCGGGGAGCGCCCGCCTCCACCCCGTTCTCTACGCTCACGTCCGCCTCCAACAGTCTTCAGAATCAATCATTGACTTTTTCAATGATCGGGCTTTTCATGGATCGTGACAAGGGTCTCACGCCGCCGGTGGGACCGGGAATCGAGTGCAAGGGAGCACGGCATGAGCCTGGCAGGCAAGGTAGCGATCGTCACGGGCAGCGGGCAGGGCCTCGGCCTCGCCTACGCCCGAGAGCTCGCACGGCAGGGCGCCGCTGTCGTCGTCAACGACGTGAGCGAGGAGACCGCCGCCGCCGCGGTCGCGCGGATCGAGGCCGACGGCGGGAAGGCGACCGCGGTCGTCGTCCCCGTCGGCATCACGGAGGCCGCGAAGGCCCTCGTCGAGGGCGCCGTGAACGCGTTCGGCCGCCTCGACATCCTCGTCACCAACGCGGGCATCCTGCGCGACAAGAGCCTGCTCAAGATGACCGACGACGACTTCGACGCCGTCATCGGCGTCCACCTCAGGGGCACCTTCACGTGCGTCCGGGAGGCGTTCGCGTACTTCAAGGAGAACGGCGTGCAGGGCCGGATCATCACGATCGGCTCGCCGACGGGCCAGCGCGGCACCTTCGGCCAGACCAACTACGCTGCGGCGAAGGCCGGCATCGTCGGCATGGTCCGCACCTGGGCGTTGGAAATGAAGAAGAGTGGCGTCACGGTCAACACGGTCATCCCCGTCGCCGCGACCGCCATGACCAAGACCGTCCCGTACTTCGCCAAGGCCGTCGAGGCCGACGAGCGCGGCGAGGCGATGCCGGCGTTCTTCCGCCACGACCTCGGCTTCGGCACGGCCGACGACGTCGCGGGCCTCGTCGCGTACCTCGCCTCGGACGCCGCGGCCGGCATCACGGGCCAGGCGATCGGCGCCGGCGGCGACCGCCTCCAGGTCTGGACCCACCCCGAGCCCGCCTCGACTGACTACCGCAAGGGCGGCTGGACCTACGAGGCCCTCCAGGAGCGCGGGGCCGAGGTCATCGGCTCCCACCTGCAGCGCGTGGGCGAGGAGTTCCTCCCGCTCCCAGCGGAACTGCAGCCGGAGGCTGCGAAGGCAGCGCAGCCCGAGAACGCGGGGGCGCGCTGACATGGCCCGCTACGAGCTCGGCATCGACGTCGCCTCGGTCGAGGCGATCGACATGCACGTGCACGTCGAGATCGATGGCCACGGGCACTGCTCGCTCCCGGACGACCTCAACGAGGCCTCCTCGAAGTACTTCAAGGCCGAGGACCGGCACCCGACCCTTGAGAAGATCGCGGACACGTACCGCGCGCTGAACATGGCCGCCGTCGTCTTCACCGTCGACGCGCGGACCCAGCTCAGGCACGAGCCGAACTCGATCGAGGATCTCATCGCCGGCGCCGCGGAGCACAACGACGTCCTCATCCCTTTCGGGTCCGTGGACCCACGCAGGGGCGAGGACGCGATCGCCCGCGCCAAGCACCAGGCCCTCGAGCTCGGCGCGCGGGGGTTCAAGTTCCACCCGTCGCTGCAGGGCTTCGACCCCTCGAGCGAGGAGTTCTACCCGCTGTGGGAGACGCTGGCCGAGCTCGGCCTTCCGGCGATCTTCCATACCGGCCAGAACGGCATGGGCGCGGGTCTCCCCGGTGGCCACGGGATCAAGCTCAAGTACTCGAACCCGCTCCTGCTCGACGACGTCGCCGCGGACTTCCCCGAGCTCACCGTGATCATGGCCCACCCCTCGGTGCCGTGGCAGGAGGAGGCGAACTCGATCGCGACGCACAAGGCGAATGTGTTCATCGACCTCTCCGGCTGGTCGCCGAAGTACTTCCCCGAGTCGCTCGTGCGCGCCTCGAACTCGGTCCTGCAGGACAAGGTGCTCTTCGGCACAGACTTCCCGCTCATCACGCCGGCGAAGTGGCTCGGCGCGTTCGCGGACCTCCCGCTCAAGGACGAGGTCCGGCCCAAGATCCTCAAGGGGAACGCCATGCGCGTCCTCGGGCTCGGAGGGGCGAGATGACGACGACGGCGGAGCCTGCCGTGGGTGCCGACACCCTTGACGACAGCCTTTACGACGTCTGCGACTGGTACGACGCCGCGTCCCTCCTGACCGACGACGAGCGCCGCGTGCTCGGCCGGCTCCGGAGGTTCCTCGACGAGACGGCGCGTCCGCTCCTGGCCGACCACTGGGAGCGCGGCGAGTTCCCCGATCAGCTCCGGCAGCCGCTCGTGGACCTGGACCTCATGGAGCCGGCGGAGCTCACGCGTGGCGGGACCCCGGCCCGGGGGCTCTATCACGGCTTCCGCATCTTCGAGCTCGCCCGCACCGACGCCTCGCTCGCGACGTACTACACCGCGCAGGCCGGGCTCTTCCGGACCGCGATCCGCGTGGGCGCCTCGCCGGAACAGCAGCGGGAGTGGATGCCGCGCGTCGTCGACTTCTCGCTCAAGGGCGTCTTCTCGCTCACCGAGCCGGAGCACGGCTCGGACATCGCCGGCGGGCTCGCGACGACTGCCCGGCGCGACGGCGAGGAGTGGGTGATTGACGGGGCGAAGCGCTGGATCGGCGGCGCCGCGACGGCGGACGTCCTCGCGGTCTTCGCCCGGGACGTGTCGGACGGCCAGGTCAAGGCCTTCCTCGTCCCGCGGACGGCGCCCGGCGTCACGGTGGAGAAGATCGAGCGCAAGACGTCCCTGCGGATGATGCAGAACGCGCACATCACGCTCGACGGCGTCCGGGTCACCGACGCTGACCGCCTGCAGGGCGTGGACTCGTTCAGGGACGTCGCGGCGATGCTCCGCGCGATGCGCTCGGACGTCGCCTGGATCGCGACCGGCATCCAGGCCGGCGCGTTCGAGGCCGCCCTCGCCTATGTGAAGGAGCGCGAGCAGTTCGGCCGCCGGCTCGGCTCGTTCCAGCTCGTCCAGGAGAAGCTCGCCCGGATGCTCGGGAGCCTGACCGCGAGCCTCTCGCTCGTCGTCCGGCTCACGGAGCAGCAGGAGAAGGGCGTCTACCGCGACCAGGACTCCGCGCTCGCGAAGATGCAGACGTGCCTGCACATGCGCGAGACCGTCGCCCTCGCCCGCGAGGTCGTGGGCGGGAACGGCATCATCCTCGATACCGACGTGGCCCGCTTCCACGCCGACGCCGAGGCCGTCTACTCGTACGAGGGCACCCACGAGATCAACGCCCTCATCGTCGGCCGGGCCCTCACCGGCACGAGCGCCTTCACCCAGTGATCACCAACTCCAGGAGAATCCCCATGACCACCCCCCGGACCATCGAGCCCAGGCTCGTCGTCGACTTCGACAGGCTCCTGACCCTGTCCGGCACGCACCTCGGCGCGACCGACTGGCTCGAGATCACCCAGGACCGCGTCAACCTCTTCGCCGACGCGACCGACGACCAGCAGTGGATCCACGTCGACCCCGAGCGCGCCAAGGAGGGCCCGTTCGGCGCCCCGATCGCGCACGGCTTCCTCACGCTCTCGCTCATCATCCCGTTCTGGGGCGAGCTGTTCGACGTCGAGGGCGTCACGACCAAGGTCAACTACGGTCTCGACAAGGTCCGCTTCACCTCGCCGGTCAAGGTCGGCTCGAAGGTGCGCATGTCCGGCCAGATCGCCGAGGTGACCGAGGTCAAGGGCGGGGCCCAGATCAAGGTCGCCGCGACCATCGAGATCGAGGGCCAGGAGCGGCCTGCGGTTGTCGCCGAGTTCCTCGCCCGGTTCTACAAGTAGGCCGCCATGTCCGGAACCTCCCAGCTCTCCTCCCTGGGCACCGGCGCGCAGCGCAAGGAAGCCCGGCGCGTCATCCTGTCCAGCTACCTGGGCAGCACGATCGAGTTCTACGACTTCCTCCTCTACGCAACCGCCGCGGCGGTCGCCTTCCCCAAGGTGTTCTTCGCGGGCACGGACCCGTGGGTCGGCGTCGTCGCCGCATACGCGACGTTCGCAGCCGGCTACGTGGCCCGTCCGCTCGGCGGCATCATCTTCGGCCACTTCGGCGACCGGCTCGGCCGCAAGGGCATGCTCATCGTGTCCATGGCGGTCATGGGCGTCGCCTCGACCCTCATCGGCGTCATCCCCGGCGCGGACGTGATCGGCCCGTGGGGCGCGGTGATCCTCGTCGTCCTGCGCGTCTTCCAGGGCATCGCCGTCGGCGGCGAGTGGGGCGGGGCGGCGCTCATGGCGCTCGAGCACTCCGACCCGAAGCGGCGCGGCTTCTCGGCGTCGTTCGTCAACGCCGGCGCGCCCTCGGGCGCCGTGCTCGGCACCGTCGTCATGGGCATCTTCTCGGCACTGCCCCAGGACTCGTTCCTCGCGTGGGGCTGGCGCGTGCCGTTCCTGCTCTCGTTCGTGCTGCTGATCGTGGGACTCTTCATCCGGATGCGGGTCTCGGAGAGCCCCATCTTCAAGGCGGCTGTTGCGGCAGAAGAGGCTGCCGAGGCCGCTGGGATGGGTCCCGAGCACAAGCCCAAGGTGCCGCTGCTCGACGTCCTGCGCCGGCCGAAGGCGCTCATCTTCATCATGCTCGCCGGCGCCGCCGGGTTCGGGCTGCAGGTCGTGCTGCCGACGTTCTCGGTGACCTACGCGGTCTCGCAGGGCGCCCCGCAGCAGGGCGTGCTCTACGCGTTCGCGGCGGCCTCGGCCCTCTCGATCGCGTTCGTGCTCTTCGGCGGCCGGCTCTCCGATCGGTTCGGGCGCCGGCCGGTCATGGTCGCCGGCCTCGTGGCCTTTGTCGCGTACCTGTTCCCGATGTTCGGGCTGCTCGGCTCAGGCCACGTCTGGCTCGTGTTCCTGGCCTTCACGGTCGCGCTCATCCTGCACTCCACCCTGTACGGCCCCCTCGCGGCGTTCGTCTCGGAGCAGTTCGGGACGACCTCGCGGTACACCGGCGCGGCCCTCGGCTACCAGCTCGCGACCCTCATCGGCGCCGGCTTCACGCCCGGCATCGTGGCCTCGCTCTACAAGGACTCCGGCCAGAGCATCGGCGCCGTCGTCGCGTTTCTGGCCGTCATGGCCGCCGTGTCCGCGGTGTTCATCCTGCTCACCCGCGAATCCAAGGACAACGACCTCACCACCGTCCGCTGACGGACGTACTCTCTCTCCAAGCCCTCTCCTCAAAGGAGGACCACGTGCACAACAACGGAGTTGGCTCCTGGCTGCGCCGCCGGCGGCCCAAGTCGGGGCGCAAGACGGCGATCGTCGCCGGAGAGCGCGCGCTCACGTACGCCGAGCTCGACGAGCGCGCCGACCGGCTCGCGAACGCCCTGCGCCGCCGCGGGGTCTCCCGCGGCGACCGGGTCGCGTACCTGGGCGAGAACGATCCAGCCTTCGTCGAGACGTTCTTCGCCGCCGGGCTCCTCGGGGCCATCTTCGTCCCGCTCAACACCCGGCTCGCGGCGCCCGAGCTGCAGTTCCAGCTCCAGGACTCCGGCGCGCGGGTGCTCGTCAACGCGGCGCCGCTCGAGGCCCTCGCCGCGGCCGCCGCCGAGGGCACGGGGGTCCAGCACCGGCTCGTCGTCGCCGAGATGGGGGACTGGACCGCCGAGACGGGGGCCCCTACCTCCCACGTGGGGTCCCCCGGCGCCGCCCGCCCGGCGTCGGCCGTCGAACGCTACGACGACGCCCTCGCCGCCGCCCCGGCCGAGCCGATCGACGAGGCGGTGAGCCTCGACGACGGCGCCATGATCCTCTACACGTCCGGCACCACCGGCCGGCCTAAGGGCGCGCTCCTGACGCACGGCAACCTCACGTGGAACTGCTACAACGTGCTCGTCGACATGGACCTGAGCCGGAACGACGTCGCACTCATGATCTCGCCGCTGTTCCACGTCGCTCGCTCGATATGGGGCTCCTGCCCATGCTGCTCAAGGGCGCCACGGTGGTCCTCGAGCAGAAGTTCGACCCGGGCCGGGCCCTCGCGCTCATCGCCGAGCACGGGGTCACGAGCCTCAGCGGCGTCCCGACGACGTTCCAGCTCCTCGCCGAGCACCCCGACTGGGCGGGCACCGACCTCAGCACGCTCGAGAAGCTCACGTGCGGCGGCTCGGCGATCCCGGCGCGGGTCCTCGAGGCCTACGAGGCCCGCGGCATCGGGTTCACGAGCTGCTACGGCATGACCGAGACCGCGCCCGGCGTGACGATGCTGCCGGCCGAGCGCTCGCGGGAGAAAGCCGGCTCGGCCGGGCTCACGCACTTCTTCACGGACATGCGCATCGCCGACCCGCTCGGGGACCGCGTGGGGCCGGGCGAGGTGGGCGAGATCCAGATCATGGGCCCGAACGTGATCCGCGAGTACTGGAACCGCTCCGAGGGGACCCGTGCGGCGTTCGACGAGGGCTGGTTCCGCTCCGGGGACATGGGCTACCTCGACGATGAGGGCTTCCTCTACATCTCGGACCGGCTCAAGGACATGATCATCTCCGGCGGGGAGAACATCTACCCGGCCGAGGTCGAGGCGCTCATCGTCGAGCTCGAGCAGGTCGCGTCCGTCGCGGTGATCGGCGTCCCGGACGAGAAGTGGGGCGAGGTCCCGAAGGCGATCGTGACCCTGCGGGAGGGCACGTCCCTGAGCGCGGAGGACATCCGCGCCCACCTCGACGGTCGGCTCGCGCGGTACAAGATCCCCAAGTCGGTCGTGTTCGTCGAGGAGATGCCGCGCACGGCGAGCGGGAAGATCCGCAAGGCCGAGCTCCGCAGGCAGTACGCCTAGTCCGGGGCGTGCAGGGTCGCGTGTCCCTGCGGGACATGTACCCGGAAGGGGCACGGGGTCAGATGGTGCCGTACTTGGCCCGGGCCATCGAGTAGACGCCGAAGCAGGCCAGGCCCAGGGCCACCGCTGCCAGGAGCCACGTCCCGTACGGCTGCGCCGCGAGGCCGCGGAGGGCGCCGTCGAGCCCCGTCGACTCGGCCGGGTTGTGCCGGGCCGTCGCGACGACGACGAGGATCCCCACGATCGCGAGCGCGACGCCCTTGGCCACGTAGCCCAGCACGCCCACCGCGGCGACGGGCCGGCGGGCCCGGCCGTGGGCATGCACCTCGTGTTTGAGGAACGTCCTGGTCAGGCCGCGCCACACGTAGTAGGCGCCCGCGCCCACGAGGACGGCGCCGATCGCGAAGAGCACGAGCTGGCCGCCCGGCGCCGCGAGGATCGTCGCCGTGATCTCCTGCGCCTTCTCGCGCGAGTCCAGCCCGCCACCGAGCGCGAAGGAGAGGAAGAGGCCGCCGACGGCGAGGAACAGCGCCGCCTTCCCGGCCGAGTTCAACACGTCCCACGTCCCGCTCGAGCGCCGGCGCGCGTCGAGGACCGCCTCGCTGATCCACCACAGCCCGAGCGCGGCGCAGCACACCGCCCCCGCCCACAGGAGTGCCAGCCCGAACGGCGCATCGGCGATCGCGCCCACCGCGCCGCTCTGGTCGGCGTGCTCGCCCCCGCGCAGCGCCGCGCGGCCGCCCAGCGCCACGCGCAGGGCGAGGTAGGCGATGATCAGGTGGACGAGCCCCACGAACACGAAGCCGCCGCGGGCGAGGATCCGGCCGCCCCGCGAGCGCGCCGCGCGCACCGTGTCGTCCGCCGCACGCCCCGCCTGGCCTCCGCCGACCATCGAGAGCCTCCTCACCCGCCCTTTGCGCCCATTTTCGCGGCTCGGCGCGCCCCTTCGGTAGACTTGGGTGGCAAGAGCCCCGGCCTTTCTTGCAGCGCTGTCGTCGCGGCGAGTCCCGGGGCGTTCCCATGTAGGCCGCCGGCATCCGGCCGCGGCGGAGTCCGGGGAGGGACCCAGTGCCAGCAATCGTGATCGTCGGAGCCCAGTGGGGCGATGAGGGCAAAGGCAAGGCCACAGACCTGCTCGGTGGCCGCGTGGACTACGTGGTCAAGCCCAACGGCGGCAACAACGCGGGGCACACCGTCGTCGTCGGCGGCCAGAAGTACGAGCTCAAGCTCCTCCCGGCCGGCATCCTGAGCCCGAACGCGATCCCGATCATCGGCAACGGCTGCGTCGTGAACCTCGAGGCGCTCTTCGAGGAGATCGACGGGCTCGAGGCCCGCGGCGCCGACACCTCGCGCCTGCGCGTCTCGGCGAACGCGCACCTCGTCGCGCCGTTCCACCAGACGCTCGACAAGGTCACCGAGCGCTTCCTCGGCAAGCGCGCGATCGGCACGACCGGCCGCGGCATCGGCCCCGCCTACATGGACAAGGTCGCGCGCCTGGGCATCCGCGTCCAGGACGTCTTCGACGAATCGATCCTTCGCCAGAAGGTCGAGGGCTCGCTCAAGCAGAAGAACGAGCTGCTCGTGAAGGTGTACAACCGGCGCGCGGTCCTCGTTGAGGAGATCGTGGACTACTTCCTCTCCTTCGCCGACCGCCTCCGCCCGCTCGTCATCGACTCGACCTTCGTGCTGAACCAGGCCCTCGACGAGGGCAAGGTGGTTCTCATGGAGGGCGGCCAGGCGACCTTCCTCGACGTCGACCACGGCACCTACCCCTTCGTGACGTCGTCGAACCCGACGGCGGGCGGCGCCTCGGTGGGCTCGGGCATCGGCCCGACCCGCATCTCGCGCTCGATCGGCATCATCAAGGCGTACACGACCCGCGTCGGCGCCGGCCCGTTCCCCACCGAGCTCTTCGACGAGATGGGCCAGTACCTGCAGAAGACCGGCGGCGAGTTCGGCGTCAACACGGGCCGCCCACGCCGCTGCGGCTGGTACGACGCCGTTCTGGCTCGCCACGCCTCCCGCGTGAACGGCTTCACGGACTACTTCGTGACCAAGCTCGATGTGCTCACGGGCATCGAGCGGATCCCCGTGTGCGTGGCGTACGACGTCGACGGCGTGCGGCACGACGAGATGCCCATGACCCAGACCGAGTTCCACCACGCGAAGCCGATCTTCGAGTACTTCGACGGCTGGACCGAGGACATCTCGGGGGCCAAGAGTCTCGACGACCTGCCGGCGAATGCGCGGCACTACGTCGAGAGCCTCGAGAAGCTCTCCGGGACCCGGTTCTCGGCCATCGGCGTGGGCCCGGACAGGGACCAGACGATCGTGGTCCGGGACCTCATCGACTAGTCCAAAAAAGAATTTGTGGAACGGCGTAACCCTGAGCCGTCCCCGGACGATAACCAGAGTGCAAGCCGGGCTGGAATCTGTCCCCCATCATGTTCCAGCCCGGCTTCTCTCATATGCTGTGACGAGCGCACTGTGACAGCGGCAGGTCAGAAACGCCGGTGGCCTCGCCGAGAGCAGCAGGACCATGGGGGAACACCGTGGAAGAACTGAGTGAATCAGACCTAGGCCCCGGCGCCCGCACGCAGCATGAGCTGTTCACCCTCGTGTACCGCGCCCTCGCCCCGGCAGTGCTGGGCTACCTCAGGGGGCGGGGAGTCGACGACCCCGAGGCACTCGCCCAGGACGTCTTCTTGAGCGTGCTGCCGCGGCTCGACGGCATCACCGGGGGGATGGCCGGGCTGCGGACCTTCGTGTTCTCCGTCGCGCACGCGCGCGTGGTGGACCACTACCGGCGCACCGAACGCAGGCCGCGGACGGTGGACTACGACCCGGACGAGGACGACCGCAGGGCCTCCTCGGCCGAGCACGAGGCCCTCGTCGCGACCGGGCAGACGGACGCCGAACTGCTGATCGGCCGGCTCAAGGGCGATCAGCGGGAGGTGATCATGCTCCGCATCGTCGGGGAGCTGAGCATCGAAGAGGTGGCTGACGTGCTCGGGAAGAGCCCCGGCGCGGTCAAGCAGCTGCAGCGCAGGGCCCTCAAGGCCCTGCGTGATCATGTGTCGGAGGAGGAATGGGTTCGATGAGTGCTCGGCAGCCCAGCGCCGTGGTGCAGGAAGTCCTCGCGGAGGCCGGCCTCGCGCACGACGGCGCGCTCGCGGGCGCGCTCGAGGGGATCCGTGCGCTGCGCCCGGCATCGGCTCCGGTTCCGTCCGGGCCGCTCGCGGCCCTGCTCGCCAAGGCGTCGACGACCGTGCCGGCCATCCCGGAGGCCCGGCCGGCCGCCGTCGTCCAACCGCTGCTCCCGCGCCCGGTCAAGCGCCACCGGGGCGCGATGATCAGCGCGATCGTCGTGGCCGGCATGGGCCTCGGAGCGACGGGCGTCGCCGCCCTCGGCGGCGGCCCGTTCGGCTGGCTCATCCCCGACCCTCCGGCAGCCATGTCCGAGCCGCCGGCCGCCGCGCCCGCCGGGGCCACGCCGTCGCCCGCCCTCGAGCCCCTCGCGCCCGCCCCAGCCCCCGTGGCCGGCAAGGCCGAGGACGACGGCGTGCTCCCGCCCTGGCTGCGCCGCGCCGCCGGCCATGGCGCGGCCAAGGGCGCCCACCCCACGAAGCCCGCCGCGGCGAAGACCGGCCAGGGCCTCCTCGACGGCACCGCGGGAGGGGGCCGCGAGGCCGCGAAGGACGCCGCTGGCGGCGGCCTCGCCGCGGCGGAGCGCTCGGCGTCGGACGCGCCTGGCGGCGCGGTTTCCGGTGCCGAGGCCGGTGGGGGCGACTCCGCGCCGGGGCCCGAGTCCGGGAACGTCGGCTCCGGGACGGAGGACGGCTCCGGGGCGGGCTCGGCGCTTGCTCCGGAGACGGCAGCGGCCGAGGACTCCCTCGCCGCCCTGCGTGAGCTGGCCCGCGTCTCCCGCGGCGAGGCTCCCGGGACGCAAGAGCAGGGCCAGGGCCAGGGCCAGCAGGGTCAGGGCCAGGGCAAGGGCTCGGGGCGCTGAGCCGCCGAACCGTCACGGCGGCCCGGCCCAGCGCCGCAGCACGCCGGGCGTAGAGTGGGCCCCATGGCGCACGTCAACGACCCCGCAGTGATCGAGCGGCTCATCTCGACGCCCGGCACGTGGGCCGTCGTCGGTCTGAGCGGACACGAGTGGCGCGCGGCCTACAGCGTCGCCGAGTTCCTCCGCGACCGGCTCGGCCACCGGATCATCCCCGTGAACCTCCGCGCGGAGGCGGTCCACGGCGAGACCGGGTACGCCCGGCTCGCGGACATCCCCGTGGAGCTGCACCCGATCGACGTCGTCGACTGCTTCGTCAACTCCCAGCGCGTCGGCGCCGTCGTGGACCAGGCCATTGAGGTCGGCGCGAAGGCCGTCTGGCTGCAGCTCGGTGTCGTGGACGAGGCTGCCGCCGAGCGCGCCAAGGCTGCCGGGCTCGACGTCGTCATGGACTCATGCCCGCAGCGCGAGATCCGGACCGTCGGCCGGTCGGGCGCCTGATGGACGCCGCGGCGCTCAAGTCCCTGTGCCTCAGCTTCCCCGGCGCGTATGAGGACTTCCCGTTCGGGCCCGACGCCTCGGTCTTCAAGGTCCGCGCGCCCGCTGGCGGCGCCGAGCGGCCGGGGAAGATGTTCGCGCTCTCGGTGCTCGACGCCGTGCCGCTGACGGTCGCGCTCAAGGGCGAGCCCACGCTTGTCGTCCAGCTGCGCGCCGCCCACCCCGAGATCACGGGCGCGTACCACATGAACAAGACGCACTGGAGCGACGTCCGGCTCGACGGAGCCCTCTCAGATGACGACGTGCGTGACCTCGTCGAGGACTCGTACGACCTCGTGGTCGCGTCCCTGCCCAAGGCCCAGCGCGAGGCGCTCGGCTGGAGCCGCCTCGCGCGGTAGGCGGCCGGGCAGGGCGGTCCCACCCCCGCGCGCTTGCTAGATTGGGGGCGTCCCACCGAACTCGCCCTCGCCCGCCCGCGCCCGAGGAGCCCCGAGGAGGCCCGCATGCTGGACCAGTCCGTCCTCGACTCCCTCTGGGACTTCGAGCATCCCGGGGCCTCTGAGGCCGCCTTCCGCGCGGCCCTCGAGGACCCGGCCTATGATCGGGCCGAGCGTGCCGAGCTCACGACCCAGCTTGGGCGGGCGATCGGGCTGCAGGGCCGGATCGAGGAGGCGGACGCGCTCCTGGACGCGATCGATGCCGGCCCGGACCCGACCATCGCCGTCCGGGTGCTCCTCGAGCGCGGCCGGCTCCTGCACTCCGCGGGGCACCGCGAGATGGCCGTGCCGCTCTTCGAGCAGGCCGCGGAGCTCGGCGAGCACCTCGGCGAGGAGTTCCTCGCCGCCGACGCGTTCCACATGCTCGCCCTCGCCGACGAGGCCCATGCCGAGTCCTGGAGCCGCTCCGGCATCGAGTACGCCGCCGGCGCCCACAGCCTCCGCGCCCGCCGCTGGTGTGTGGAACTCCACGGCAACCTCGGCCACCGATTCGCCGAGGCCGGGGAACACCATCGCGCCCTCGTCGAGTTCCAGCTCGCCGAGCAGTACGCCGAGCGCTACGGCACGCCGGCCCAGCAGGCTTGGGCGCGGCGGGGCATCGAGGCTGCCCGTGCCGCCGGCGGCTGACTTTTCGAAAAGTACGACGGCGGCCGGTCACCTTCCGTGGGGAAGGCGACCGGCCGCCGTCGCGCGCCCGAAAGCCCCGTGTTGCGACGTGGCGTTGTCAGGGGCGTCAGTCGGCGACGAAGTACATGCGCTTGTTCACGAACTCGTCCATGCCGAGCGGGCCGAGCTCGCGGCCGAAGCCCGAGCGCTTGACCCCGCCGAACGGCACCTCCGCACCCTCGGCGGCCGCGATGTTGACGTTGGCCATGCCGACCTCGAGGCGCCGGGCGATGCGCTCGGCACGGGCCGTGTCCGTCGAGAAGACGCAGCCTCCGAGCCCGTACGGGGTGTCGTTGGCGAGCTTGAGGGCCTCCTCGTCGCTGCCGACCTTGTAGACCACGGCGACTGGCCCGAAGAGCTCCTCGTGGTACGCGCGCATCTCCGGCGTGATGCCCGTGAGGACGGCGGGGGAGAAGTAGGCGGCGTCGCCCTCGGCGAGCTGGCCGCCGGCGTGCAGCGTGGCGCCCTTCTCGACGGCGTCCCGGACCTGGGCGGCGATGCCCTCGGCGGCCGCGCGCGAGGACAGCGGCGCGAAGGTGTTCTCGGCGTCCTCGGCCGGGTTGCCGGGCTTGAGCGCGGCGGCGCGGGCCGTGAGCTCGGCGACGAAGTCGTCGAAGATGTCCTCCATGACGATCATGCGCTTGTTGGAGTTGCAGGCCTGGCCGGTGTTCTCCATGCGCGTGTCCCACGCGGTGTCCGCGATGGCCTTGACGTCCGCGGCGTCGAGGACCACGAACGGGTCCGAGCCGCCGAGCTCGAGGACGGCCTTCTTGAGGTTCTTGCCGGCGAGCTCGCCGATGATCGCCCCGGCCCGCTCCGAGCCGGTGAGGGAGACGCCCTGGATGCGCGGGTCCGCGATGATGTCCGCGATCTGCGCGTGCGAGGCGAAGACGTTGACGTACGCGCCCTTCGGCACGCCGGCGTCGTCCATGATCTGCTGGATCGCGAGGGCCGAGCGCGGGCACGACTCGGCGTGCTTGAGGATGATCGTGTTGCCGAGCATGAGGTTCGGCGCGGCGAAGCGGGCCACCTGGTAGTACGGGTAGTTCCACGGCATGATGCCCAGGAGCGGGCCGATGGGCAGCTTCTGGACGAACGCGCGGCCGCCCGCGAACGTCTTGATCTCCTGGTCCGCGGCGAGGGTGGGGCCCTCGGTGGCGAAGTAGCTGAAGATGTCGGTGCAGAACTCGGCCTCGTCCTTGGCCTGGCCCAGCGGCTTGCCCATCTCCTCGGTGATGATGGCCGCGAGCTCCTCGGCGCGCTCGGTGAAGAGCTCGCCAACCCGTGCGACGACCTTGGCGCGCGTCTCGATCGGCGTCTCGCGCCACGACTCGAAGGCCGACTGGGCGGCGGCGATCGCGGACTCGACCTCGGCGTCGGTCGCGGTGGGGAAGGTCTCGACGATCTCGCCGGTCGCGGGGTTGAGGACGCGGTAGCCGGGCTCGTCGCGAGTGCTCGGGTTGCTGGCGGTGGTAGTCATGACACCATCATCCATCGTTGTCCACGTCACATCACTGTGCTTAAGCACGACGGCGGCGGGTCGCCTTCTGTGCAGAAGGCGAGCCGGGTTCAGGCGCGGGCCAGGAGCTCCTCGCCGACCCGCCCCCGCTGGTAGAACACCTCGCGGCCCGAGCGCAGGGCCTCCGCGAGGCCCGACTCGGCGAGAACCTTGAGGTGCTCGCTCACCGTCCCGGCGGCGAGGTCGAGCGCGCAGGCGAGCTGCGTCGTCGTCATCGGCACGTCCAGCTGCGCGAGGATCTGCGCGCGCGTGCGGCCGAGCAGGCGCGAGACGGGGCTCTCGCGGGTCTCGCGCGTGGCCTCCCACAGCCGGCCGACGCCGCGGGGCGCGTACGTGATCGTGGGGACGAACGGGGCGATGTTCATCACGAGCGTGTTCGGCCACACGAACGCGTTCGGCACGAGGATGAGCCCGCGGCCGGGCTCGGGCAGGTCGGTGGCCTCGCAGCCGCGGGTGATCTCGAGGCCGGTCGCCGTGGGCCGCACGCTCGGGTGGAGCGTCTTGAAGACCTCCTGGATGCCGTGGTGCGCGAGCTCCTCGAGCCGCGAATCGATGTCAGCGAGCAGCACCGAGCGCAGCCGTGGCCAGTAGGGCTCGACCGCGGTCCTGAAGTACCAGCCCAGCGCCGCCACGATGCGGGGCACGGCGGCGCCGACGTCCGCGCGCAGCTCCTCGAGCGTCGCGAGCACGTGGCCGGTGGGCTTGCGCCGCTCGAGGTACCCGAAGTCCCGCAGCCACAGCTCGCCCGGGACGGCGGCGACGGCGTCGAGCGCCTCCGCGAACGTGGCCTGCCGCTCGGGGGTGGGGGTGAGCGAGTCGGCGATGAAGCCCTGGGGCGCCACGAGCGTCGTGAGGATGCGCAGGTGCTCGCGCGCGAGCGGGTCCTCGCTCGCAGTGATGCGTCGGCGGGCCTCCGTGATCCATGGGCGGTGCATGGGCGTGCCGGACTGGAGCGCGCGCAGGCTCGTCACCGTCTCCCACAGGGGCGAGGCCTCGAAGCGTACCCGGGTCAGGTCCTCGCTCGTGAGCGTGATGAACATGGATCCAGCGTAGGGACTTTCGGCGCGCGGCGGCGAGGATTCGGCGCTCACCGAATCGTTTCTGGGCCCGCTTCGGCGGCGGAGACTCGTGGACATGACAACCAACACCCGCACCCAGCACACGACCGACCCCGCCGCTGAGCGGGCCCTGCACCCGGTCCGGCCGGCCTCCCGCCGGCCCGTCCGCGACCCGCACCACGTCCTCGGGGTCGGCGCGGGCGTAGGCCGGCTCACGACGCCGGCCGGCCCCGCGCCGTCGTCCGCCCGCCCCGCACCGGGCGAGACGGACGCGGGCAACCGAGCCGACGCCTCGACGCGGCCCCTTGTCGCTCCGACCGCCGTGCCGGATGTCTCCGGCGACCTCCTCGGGCTGCCGGACCTCTCGGCCCTGCGCCGGGGGCTGGGGCGGGCGGGCGGGTGGCTCATCGGGCGCGTGCGCGCCGCCGCCCGGACGGACGCCAGGCTGCGGGCCCGCCGGGACGAGGATTCGGCCGCGATGCTCCGCTCGGGGCTCGCGCCCACCCGCTACGTCTGAACCCCGGTCACCTCTTCAGTAAGTGCTCGCGTCGATGACGAAGCGGTAGCGGACGTCGCTGGCGAGGACACGCTCGAACGCCTCGTTGATCTGGTGGGCCGCGATGACCTCGACCTCGGACCCGAGACCGTGGGCGGCGCAGAAGTCGAGCATTTCCTGGGTCTTCCTGATTCCGCCCATCTTCGAGCCGGCGAGGTTCCGACGCATGCTGGCCAAGGACCAGGCGCGCTGTTTCATCGGCTCGGTGGGAAGCCCCACGAGGACCAGGGTCCCGTCCAAGGCGAGGAGGGAGAGGTAGTCGTCGAGGTCGAGGGTCGCAGAGACCGTGTTGATGATCAGGTCGAAGCGGCCCTTGAGGGCCTCGAAGGTCGAGGGGTCTGAGGTGGCGTAGTAGTGGGCTGCGCCCAGCCGCCGCGCATCCTCTTCCTTCTTGAGGGTCTGGCTGAGGACCGAGACCTCTGCACCGAGAGCCGCGGCGATCTTGACCCCCATGTGGCCGAGACCGCCCATGCCGATGATCGCGACCCGCGTCCCCGGCCCCGCCCCCCACTGCACCAGGGGTGAGTACATGGTGATCCCCGCGCACAGGAGGGGCGCGGCCGATTCCAGCGAGAGGCCGTCCGGGATCCGCACGACGTACTTCTCGTCCACGACGATGCTCGTGCTGTAGCCCCCTGCGGTGGGGAGCCCGTCGGGACCGATGGAGTTGTAGGTGCTGGTCGAACCTTTGAGGCAGTACTGCTCCTCGCCGGCGAGGCAGTTGTCGCATTCGCGGCAGGAATCCACAAAGCAGCCGACGCCGACCCGGTCGCCGACCGCGTGGCGCCTCACCTCGGCTCCGACCGCCTCCACGACCCCGGCGATCTCGTGGCCGACGACGACGGGGTACCGGACACTGGACCAGTCGCCTCGGGCCGTGTGGATATCCGAGTGGCAGATCCCCGTGAATCTGATGGCAATCCGCACCTCGAACGGGCCCGGATCGCGGCGCACGATGACGCCGGGCTGGAGCGGGGAGTCCGCCGAGTGGGCGATGTACGCCTGAGCGAGAGAGGGCATCGTCAGTTCCTTGTCAGAAGTGGCAGGGTCTCGAGTGCGGGTGAAAGCGTGTGTTCGGCGAGTGCCGCGCAGGCCGACGTGAGGCGGCTCAGGCTCCCGAAGAGGGCCTCCGCGATGACGGGCTCGAAGGCAGTCCGCCGTCCCGCCTCGGCGGCTAGCCTGATGGTCAGGTCGTTGCCCATGACATCGAAGGCCACGTGGTCCATGACCTCCGCAAGGGCAGGTTCGACGCATGGGACGAATCTCGAGAGCCCGGTTGCTGCCTGGGTGAGCGCATCCGAGAGGAGCACGAACCCTCCGGGGCCGGCATTGTGCCCGCCGGCTTCGATGGGGTCAAGGAAGCCGAGGGCCTCGCGGACCTGGCATTCGTGCGCCTCCAGAGCGGGCGCCACGAATTCCTGGCGGAGTTCCGCCATGACGGAGAGGAACTCGTGGGTGCCTTCGATGGCCGCGAGCCTGGTGGCGGTCGAATAGACGTCCTTCGCAGACAGTCCCGCATCCAGGTCATGGTGGGGGTGAATCACTGAATACGTGCCCCGTTCGTGCCCCAGGATTTCGAGGGCGCGGTTGGCGATGACCTCGTTTGCGTTGGCATTCGTCGCCCCAGCGGCGTCGCACTGGAGGACGTCGACCACGAAGTGGTCCAGCAGTCTGCCCAACTCGATCTCCCGGCATGCCTGCACGATCGCCGTCTTCTTCGCTTCGTCCATGGGGCAGGGGCCGGCGTGCGCCAGGACAGATGCCCGCTTGACCTGGGCGAGTGCCTTGACCAGCGCCGGTCGTGACGAGATCTGTGTGCAGGCGATCGGTACCGCTTCCAGCGCGCGTAGCGTCTGAAGGCCCCAATACACGTCAGCCGGGATCTCGCGGATCCCGGCGGCGTCCCTTTCGAGTCTGCTTCTGCCGGGGCCCCCTGCCCCTCTGCTCTCCGGGGAGCGTGACGTCCTAGATGTCATAGCTTTCTCGGTTCCTGACGCGGGCAAGCGGTGAGTTGGACTCTAGGACCGGGATTGTAGATTGTCAACGCAGTGACGGTCGATTGTTGACAACCGAGCGATCAGGGGGTTCTATTGCATCAGACACAGCGTGACGAGATGCACACCACATCAACTCTCGCCGGCAAGCCTGAGGCATCGTTCAGCGCTCAGGCTTGGTTACCTCGAGGCCTCGACGGAGACGGCTGCGGAGGAACCCGTCGGATGGTGCGGCACCATCTCACCCATACCCCTAACACGTCATGTGCTGAAGCCATTCGAAGGGAAGCACCGTGAAGAAGATCAACAAGGTTCACGCCGCTGCGGCGGGTCTGGCCGCGATCCTGGCTCTGAGTGCCTGCGGCGGCGAGGCCACCAGCGCCCCGGCAGCGTCCGAGAGCCTCACGAACCTCACGAGGGACATCTCGGAGGGTGTCCAGCCGGATCCGAAGGCAGTGAGCCTGGTCCCGCAGTCCTTCAAGGAAAAGGGCGAGCTCACGGTCGCGATGGACCTGCACTACCCGCCGACGACCTTCCTGGCCGAGGACAACCAGACCGCGATCGGGCTCAACCCGGACATCGCCCGGCTCATCGCCAAGAAGCTCGACCTCAAGCTGGAGTTCGTGGACACGAAGTTCGACACGATCGTCCCGGGGCTGGACGGCGGGCGCTTCGACTTCACCGCCACGACCATGTCCAAGACCGATGAGCGGCTCAAGGTCCTGGACATGATCGACTACTTCAAGGCCGGCACCTCCGTGGCCGCTGCCGCGGGCAACCCGCAGAACCTCACCGTCGAGAACCTGTGCGGGAAGAACATCGCCGTCACCCAGGGCTCGACCGGCCAGCTCAAGCGCCTCCCGGCCCTGAACGAGCAGACGTGCACCTCCAAGGGCCAGCCGGAGATCAACGCCGTGACGCTGCCCAACATCCAGGAGGCGCTGACCCAGCTGCACTCCAAGCGGGTCGACGGCATCCTCTACGACACGACCGCCCTCGGGTGGGCCGCCAAGCAGCAGCCGGACAGCTTCACCGTGATCGGCCGGGTCAACGTCGGCTCGAGCGACGTGACGGCGATCGGCATCAAGAAGGACTCCCCGCTGACCCCCGCCCTGCAGGCGGCGACCCAGTCGGTCCTCGACAGCCCGGAGTACAAGGAGGCGCTCGAGACCTGGGGCCTCGAGTCCGGCGCCATCACCGACGCCAAGCTCAACTAGGGGATGTCCATGCTGGAAACCATCACTCGCGGAAGCGAGCCCACGGCGAACGCGTCCGGCTCTGCGCTCAAGCCGCGGATCCGGCTGCGGACGCCCTCGGAATACGCGGGCTGGGCGTTCAGCATCCTGCTCGGCCTGGGGATCCTGGCCTCGGTCCTGACGAACCCCAACTTCAGGTGGGGCGTGGTCGGGAAGTACTTCTTCGCCGAGTCCATCCTGCGCGGCCTGATGCTCACGATCTTCCTCACCGTGGCGAGCATGGCCCTGGGCACGCTGCTGGGCCTGGCCCTGGCGGTCATGCGCTCCTCGCACGTGAAGCCGGTCTCGATCGCCGCGAACCTGTACATCACGCTGTTCCGCGGCACCCCGGTGCTGGTGCAGCTGATCTTCTGGTTCAACATCTCCGCCCTGTACCCGGACCTGCGGATCGGGATCCCGTTCACCGACCTCGGCGTGGCCGTGGACACGAACGCGATCATGGGCCCGATCACGGCGGCCCTGGTGGGCCTGACCCTGAACGAGGCCGCCTACATGGCCGAGATCATCCGCGGCGGGTTCTCCGCCGTGGGCAAGGGCCAGCTCGAGGCCGCGGACTCCCTGGGCATGAGCGCCGGGATGCGGATGCGGAAGGTCATCATCCCGCAGGCGATGCCCTCGATCATCCCGGCCACGGGCAACCAGGTCATCGGCATGTTCAAGGAGACCTCGCTCGTGTCCGTCCTGGGCGTGGCGGAGCTGCTGCAGAGCGCGCAGCTGATCTACGCCCGCACCTACGAGACCATCCCGCTGCTGATCGTGGCCAGCCTCTGGTACCTGGTCATGACCCTGCTGCTGAGCTACCCCCAGTCCAAGCTCGAGCAGAAGTACAACCGCTCCGCGGCGACCCTTCCGAGGAAGGCCAAGCGTGTGGCGCTGACGAGCCCGGAAGGGGCGGCACGATGACCACCCCCACCGGCACCATCCCTGACGGCACGATCCACGTCCGGAACCTGAAGAAGTCGTTCGGGCACAAGACGGTCCTGAAGGACATCAGCCTCGACATCGCCAGCGGGGAGGTCGCCTGCATCATCGGCCCCTCGGGCTCGGGCAAGTCCACCCTGCTGCGCTGCCTCAACGGCCTCGAGACGGTCGACTCGGGGGTGCTGAGGGTCAACGGCGAGGACTTCGGCTACCACGAGACCGAGCACGCCTACCACGCCCTTCCCAAGAAGAAGCTCGCCGAGCAGCGGACCCGGATCGGGATGGTGTTCCAGTCGTTCAACCTGTTCCCGAACATGACCGCGCGGGAGAACGTCATGGCCGGGCCCGTGCTGGTCAAGCGCGGGGACAAGAAGGCCGCTGCCAAGCGCGCCCAGGAGCTCCTGACCGACGTCGGGCTGGGCGCCTTCGGCGACCACTACCCGGCCCAGCTCTCCGGCGGGCAGCAGCAGCGCGTCGCGATCGCCCGGGCCCTGGCCATGGACCCGGAGATCATCCTCTTCGACGAGCCGACCTCCGCGCTGGATCCGGAGAAGGTCGGCGAGGTCCTCGCCGTCATGAAGAACCTCGCCAAGGCGGGCATGACCATGGTCGTGGTCACCCACGAGATGGGCTTCGCCCGCGAGGTCGGCGACACGGTCGTGTTCATGGACGAGGGCTACATCATCGAGCGCGGCGACGCCCGCGAGGTCCTGGGCAACCCGCAGGAGGCCCGCACCCAGTCCTTCCTCGAGAAGGTGCTCTGAGCGGACGAACAACGGTAAGGCTCCCCGGAACTGGCTGAAGAAGACGGCCGGTTCCGGGGAGCCTTTTCGTTGCCCTAGGAGCCCAGCCCCGGCGGTGCTGGAGGGTCCTCGTCCCTCACGTCACAAAAGCACATATGACGCCTGAGGGCCCTCGTCCCTGGCGTCACAAAAGCACATGTGTCCCCCTGTTTCCGCTAGGGTGGACCGCTCCGAAACCCCTTCGTAGGGTTGAGGACAGGATCAAGAGTCCCGGCGCGAAGCTCTGGCTGGCCGGGCGGCAACCCTCTCCCGTAGTGGGGTGCCCCAGATGAGGATCCGGCCGCGGTGGACATCCGCGGCAAGTACGGCGTCCAGACACTGGGCGTCCGGCCGAAATGCTGGAGGGCAGCATGACAGCTACACCCCTGGACCTCGTCGAGGGTGCGGATCTCCGCCGCGCCATGGCGCACTGGGCCACGGGCATCGCCGTCATCACGACCTCGGACGGCGGCACGCTCGCGGGAATCGTGAGCAACTCGTTCACCTCGATCAGCCTCGACCCGCCGCTCGTCTCCTGGGCGGTGGACCGCGCGTCGAGCTCCTTCGAGACCTGGAACCGCGCCGACAACTATGCCGTGCACATCCTCTCCGAGTCCCACCGGGACCTCGTGAAGCGGTTCGCGGCTAAGGGGACGGACAAGTTCGCGGGGCTCGACTGGGAGCCCGGCGTGCTCGGCTCGCCGATCGTGGCCGACGACGTGCCGCGCCTCGAGTGTCGACTCTGGCAGACGGTGGACGCGGGGGATCACGTCATCCTGATCGGCGAGGTAGTCAACGTCTCGGATCCGGACGGCTTCGTCCCCCTCACGAACCACGTGTTCTGGGCTAAGTAGCCCTTACGCGCCTGCGGCCCCGGCTCCCCTCATCGGAGGGGGCCGCGCGCGCCACATCCACCCCGCGGGCGGCATCGCGGCACCCATCTGATGGGCCCCTCTCAGGCGTGCTGTGATGCTGCCGCGGGCGCGGCGTACGCTGGAAGTGTGCGTACACGCACACAGCCCAGCCCGCCCGTCGAACGCCTCATCGCTCCCCTGCGGCGCCGCCTCCTGCTCACCTTCTCCGGCCAGTCGGAGGGCATCCCGTCGTGGCAGCTCGCCCTCGAGGAGGGCGACGACGCCGGCTACTTCGGCCCCGGCTCCGCCGTCTGGGCCGTGCACGGGGGCATGTCCCCGATCGTCGGGGGCATCCGCGCGCTCCTGACCCAGGCCCTCCACCCTGGCGTCCTGGCCGGCGTCGCCGAGCACTCGGACTACCGCGCCGACCCGCTCGCCCGGCTCGCCGGCACGATCCGCTGGATCTTCACTGTCACCTACGGGGACACTGCCGCCGCGGCGCGGGCCTGTGCCTGGGTGCGCCGGCGGCACCGCCCCGTCCGGGGGACCTACACGGACGCCGCCGGGATCCGCCGCCCCTACTCGGCGAACGATCCCGAGCTCGAGGCCTGGGTGCACCTCGCCTTCACCGACGCGTTCCTGCGCACCTATGAGGCCCTCGAGGGCCCCGTGCCCGGCGGCGCGGACCGCTACGTGGCCGAGTGGGCCCGCGCGGGCAGGCTCATGGGGGTCAAGGACCCGCCGCGCACGGA
Organism: Sinomonas sp. T428B; assembly: GCF_056780155.1. Lineage (NCBI taxonomy): Bacteria > Bacillati > Actinomycetota > Actinomycetes > Micrococcales > Micrococcaceae > Sinomonas > Sinomonas sp. T428B. The sequence continues at coordinate 603,699 of NZ_JBRAZR010000001.1, forward strand.
GCGGGAGCTCGGGGAGCGGCTCGCGGCGTACGACGACGCCGGGCAGCTGGGCGGCGGCCCGCGCCTCGACGAGGTGGTCGCCTTCCTCCGGCGGCCCCCGCTAGATCCGCTCCTGCGCCCCGGCTACCGGCTCCTCTTCGCCGCCGCCATCGGCACCATGCCGCAGCGGTACCTCGACCTCCTCGGGCTCGAGCGCCCGAGCGTGGGCCCGGTACCCCTCCCGACCGCGGCCGCCGCGAAGGTGACGCTCGCCGTCGTCGCCCGCGCCCTGGACCCGATGCCGCCGAGCGAGGCCGCCGCGCGCCGGCGGCTCGCGCGGCTCGGCCTCGGCTGACCCCTCAACGCGGGGTCACCTCCCGAGGATGCGGGGTCACCTTCCAAGGATGCGGGGTCAGGAACCCCGCTAGCCGCGAGGTGACTGCGGGTGGGAGCGTGCGGAAAATGGGCCCATGTGGATCGCCTGGATCGAGTTCGACCTCCTGCTCGGAGATGTGCACACGCTGAAGGAGAAGCGCTCCGTCGTGCGGCCGCTCGTGGCCGAGCTGCGGCGCCGCTTTGACGTGTCTGCGGCCGAGGTCGGGGAGATGGACCTCTACCGGCGGGCCAAGGTGGGGGCGGGGCTCGTGACCGCGGACCGGGCGCACGCGGTTGAGGTGCTCGACGCCGTCGAGCGCTTCGTCGCGGGCCGGCCCGAGCTCGAGCTGCTCAGCGCCCGCCGGAGGGAGCTCCACAGCGAGGACTGACCCCGCATCGTAGGGAGGTGACCCCGCATCGTAGGGAGGTGACCCCGCATCGTAGGGAGGTGACCCCGCATCGTGGCTTGTGATGCGGGTCAGCCCATGAACATGAGCACGATGTGCAGCAGGCTCAGGCCCAGCCCAGTGAACGCCGTTGCAGGGTAGCGCGCCGCCCGCGCGCGGGCCCGGGCGAGGCCGCCCCAGCCGGCAAGGACTGCGATCGCGAGCGGGGCCGCGGCGAGCACCGGGCCGATATACGGAACAAGCCCGAGCATGAGGGCGAACAGGCCGAAGCCGAGCGAGACGCCGCCCAGCAAGGTCGCTAGGCGCGAGGCGGGCTTTCGGGCGCGGGCCGGGCGCGGGGCACGTTGAACCTCGGACGAGGGCGCGTGGCCGGGCCGCGGGACGAGCTCGCCGCCGTGCCAGCCCTCCGCCAGCAGGCCATCGTCGGCCAGCAGGCCGTCGGGATCGGCGGAACGCGGCACACTGCCTGGCCGGACACCGTCAGGCCAGTAGGCGCTCGGGTCCCGGTAGGGATTCCGCCGCGGTGGCTGTCCGGGGATGCTCACCCTTCGATTATCGCCGGTCAGGGCGAGGGCGGGCAGTCAGGGTTGTCCCTGACCGCACCCTGAGCACGTCAGCTCACCGCCCTCGTCACGAGCTCGGTGATCCGCGCCTCGACCTCGTCGCTCAGCTCGGTCAGCGCGTACGACGTCGGCCACATCGCGCCGTCGTTGAGGTTGGCCTCCTCGCTGAAACCGAGCGTCGCGTAGGGCGTTTTGAACTTCTTCCGCTCCTGGAAGAAGCACACGACCTTGCCGGCCCGCGCATACGCCGGCATCCCGTACCAGAGCTTCGGGGCCAGATCAGGCGCAGCGGCGGCGACGATCGCATGCAGGCGCTCGGCCATCGCGCGGTCGGGCTCGTCCATCGCGGCGATCTTCGCGAGCACGTCCGCCGCCTCGGCCGCGGCCTTGTCCGCCGCGCCCGCACGGGCCTTGGCCTTCTTCATCTCCGCGGCGTGTTCCTTCATCGCCGCGCGCTCCTGGGCGCTGAACGCGGACGACGCCGGCTCGGTCGCCTCGGTCTTCTGGGTCGCCATGGGTGGCTACCGCCTCTCCTGGATGCGGACGAGGTTCCCGGCCGGGTCGCGGAAGGCGCAGTCCCGCAGCCCATAGGGCTGGTCGACCGGCTCCTGGACGACCTCGGCGTCGGTCGCCTGGACCTTCTCGAAGAGCGCATCGAGGTCCGCAGTGGCCAGCAGGATCCAGCCGTAGGTGCCCTTTGCCATCATCTCGGAGATGGTGCGGCGCTCCTCGTCGGTGATGCCGGGGTCGGTGGCCGCCGGGGCCAGGAGGATGGAGGTGTCCGGCTGCCCGGCGGGGCCGACGGTGATCCAGCGCATGGTGCCCTGCCCGACATCGTTGCGGACCTCGAAGCCCAGGATGTCTCGGTAGAAGGCCAGCGACGCCTCGGGGTCGGTGTGGGGGAGGAAGCTCGCATGAATGGTGATGTCCATGGCTGTCACGCTACTCCCGCGCCGAGGGGCCGGGCTTCTCGATTCCTGATCGGTCTGCGCAGTCGTCCTTGTCGCGTCCATGACGGCACTTGTCAGCCCGTGTGACCTCGACCATAGTTGGCCCCGGCGCACCACTTCCCCAGGAGGTCTCGATGACGCACCGCCGCCGCCCCTGCCCCTCCCGTACCCGCCCTGGCCACTCGCGCACCGGCAGCCGGGCCGCCTCGGCCGCGGCCGCCGTCGTCCTCGCCGCCGGCATGCTCACGGCGGGGGTCGCGCCCGCTGCCGCCGTCCCGCCGCCGGCACCGCCCGGGCCGGTCGACGCAACGGGCGCCGAGCACTCGATGCGGACGGCGGCTGGGAAGGAGAACTACTACTTCGTCATGGCGGACCGCTTCGCGAACGGCAGCACTGCGAACGACACGGGCGGCCTCCCCGCGGACCGTATGGTCTCGGGCTTCGACCCCACCTCAAAGGGCTTCTACCACGGCGGCGACCTCCAGGGCCTGCTCGGCAAGCTCGACTACATCCAGGGCCTCGGCACGACCGCCCTCTGGCTCACTCCGAGCTTCAAGAACAAGGCCGTGCAGACCGAGGACGGGAGCGCCGGCTACCACGGCTACTGGGTCACCGACTTCACCCAGATCGACCCGCACCTCGGCACCAACCAAGACCTCGCGGACCTCATCGAGGCAGCCCACGCGCGCGGCATGAAGGTTTACTTCGACATCATCACGAACCACACGGCGGACGTCGTCGGGTTCGAGGAGGGCGAGCGCGTCGCATACGTCTCGAAGACCGCGAGCCCCTACCGGGACGCCGCCGGCAACCCGTTCGACGACGCCGACTACGCGGGCACGGACACGTTCCCGGCCCTCGACCCCGACGTCTCGTTCCCCTACCGCCCCGAGGTCGCGCCGGGCGAGGAGAACCTCAAGGTCCCGGTCTGGCTCAACGACGTCACGCTGTACCACAACCGCGGCGACTCGAGCTTCGCGGGGGAGAGCGCCTACTACGGCGACTTCGTGGGCCTCGACGACCTCTTCACCGAGAACCCCAAGGTCGTCGACGGCATGATCGACATCTACACGGCGTGGATCCGGGACTTCGGCGTCGACGGCTTCCGGATCGACACCATGAAGCACGTCAACGACGAGTTCTGGCAGAAGTTCGGCCCCGAGGTCCTCCAGTCCGCGCACGACGCCGGGAAGAAGGACTTCTTCATGTTCGGCGAGGTCTTCGACACCTCGCGCGACTTCACCTCGAAGTACACCACGTCGAACAGCATGCAGGCCGTCTTGGACTTCCCGTTCCAGCTCGCGGCGCGCTCCTACGCCGCCGACTCCGAGCCCGCCACGACGCTGCGCTCGCTGTTCCTCGGCGACGACTGGTACACCGATGCCGACTCGAACGTCTACCAGCTGCCCACGTTCCTCGGTAACCACGACATGGGGCGGATCGGCGCGTTCATCGCGGACGGGAACGCGGGGGCGGACGACGGCGAGAAGGTCGCCCGAGATCGGTTGGCCCACGAGCTCATGTACTTCTCGCGCGGCAACCCCGTCATCTACTACGGCGACGAGCAGGGCTTCACGGGCCTGGACAGGGACGGCAATGCCGCGGGGGACCAGCTTGCGCGCCAGGACATGTTCGCGTCCCGGACGTCGGAGTACCGCGACGACGACCTCCTCGGCACCGACGCGACCCACGAGCAGGACAACTACTCGCCCGGCCACCCGCTGTACTCCTCGATCAGCCGGCTCGCCCAGCTCGTCAGGGACCACCCGACGCTGCGCACGGGCGCGCACCAGGACCGGTACGCCGAGGACACCGCTGGCATCTACGCGTTCTCCCGCATCGACGCCGTGGCGCAGCGCGAGTACGTCGTGGCCGTGAACAACACGGGCGCACCCCGCACCGCGAGCGTCCCGACATACCTCCCCCAGCGCCCCTTCGAGAAGGTCTACGGCGGGACCGAGGCCCCGGACCGGGCCAAGGCGGACACCGACGGCGCGCTGCCCGTCACGGTGCCCCCCTTCTCCGCCGTCGTCTACGCCTCCCAGGGCCGGATCCCCGACTCCGAGGCCGCGCCGGTGCCCGTGCTCCGGACGCCCGTCGCGAAGGGCGGAGACAACTCGCGCCTCAACGTCGTCGCGGACCTCCCCACGGACTCGTTCTACGAGGTCACCTTCCAGGCCCGGACGCCCGGGGGCCAGGGGGAGAGCGGCCAGTGGAAGAACATCGGCACGGACGACACCTACCCGTACCAGGTGTTCCACGCGACCCTGGGCATGACCCCCGGGGACACGGTCGAGTACCGCGCCGTGGCCCTCGACAACGCGGGGCACACCGCCGCCTCAGCAGCCGTGGCCGGCGTCGTGCCCGAGCCCGTCGACCCCAACGCCCCGAAGGGCCCGGCTCGGCAGCCGCTCTCCGTCACGATCGCCGGGGACCTCCAGAGCGAGGCCGCCTGCGCCGCCGACTGGGACCCCGGCTGCGAGGGGACCATGGCGACCTACGATCCCGTGGCGCAGGAGTGGCGGCTCACCCTCGACGTCCCGGCCGGGGACTGGCAGTTCAAGGCCGCCCTCAACGGGGGCTGGACCGAGAACTACGGCGACGGCGGCACCCCGAACGGGGCCAACATCGCCCTCGCGGCGCATCCGGGAGGGCCTGTCACGTTCACGTACCGGCACGACACGCACCTGACCCTGACCACCACCCCGGCAGGACAGCCCGGCGCGGTCTCGGTGCCGGGGACGCTCAACAGTGAAATGGGCTGCGCCGCCGACTGGGATCCCGCGTGCCCCCAGGCCCAGCTCGCGTACGACGCCGGGCAGGGCGTGTGGCGCGGCACCTTCGACCTGCCCGCCGGCTCCTACGCCGCCAAGGCCGCGCTCGACGGCTCGTGGACGGTCAACTTTGGCGAGGGCGGGGTCAAGGACGGGCCCAACATCGCCGTCGAGCACCCGGGCGGGCCGATCACCTTCAGCTACAACGAGGCCACGCACGTGCTCTCGTTCGGCTGGCCCGTGCTCCAGCCCGCGAGCGTCAACCTCCCGGGCACGTACCAGACCGAGGCCGGCTGCGCCGCCGACTGGGATCCCGCATGCCCCGCGACCCAGGCGACGTGGGACCCGCGCTCGGGCGGGTGGATCCTGCGCCTGGCCTCCCTGCCGGCAGGCGAGCACTCGTTCAAGGTCGCCCACGACGGCGCGTGGACGGTCAACTACGGCGAGAACGGCGTGCAGGACGGTGCGAACATCCAACTCTCGCACGACGGCGGGCCGCTCGCCTTCCGCTACGACCCGGCGACGCACCTCGTGACGGTGGTCCAGCTGTAGCCCCAGGCCGGGCAAGGAGGAGCGGGGGCCGACGCCCCTGCCCCTGCGCCGGGAGCCGCGGCACAATGGCCGCATGCGCGCATGGTGGGTGGACGTCCCCGGCCCCGCGGGCGGACGGCCCGGGCCGCTGGTCTTCGGCCAGCGGCTCGACCCCGTCCCGGGGCCCGGCGAGGTCCTCCTCAGGGTGTCGGTGTGCGGCGTGTGCCGCACGGACCTGCACCTCGCGGAGGGAGACCTCCCGCCGAGGCGCCACGGCGTCATCCCCGGCCACGAGGTGATCGGCACGGTCGTAGCAGGGGGCCCCGGGGCCGCGCGCTTCGCGCCGGGGGAGCGGGTCGGCATCGCGTGGCTCCGGGGCACGTGCGGGACGTGCGGCTTCTGCCGCTCGGGCCGGGAGAACCTCTGCACAGCACCCCGGTTCACGGGGTGGGACGACGACGGCGGCTACGCGGAGCTCGCCGTCGTGCCCGAGGCCTTCGCCTACCGGATCCCCGAGGCCTTCGGCGACCGCGAGGCCGCGCCGCTCATGTGCGCGGGGATCATCGGCTACCGCGCGCTCGAGCGTGCCGAGGTCCCGGCGGGCGGGAGGCTCGGGATCTACGGCTTCGGCGGGAGCGCCCACATCACGGCCCAGCTGGCCCTCCACCGCGGAGCGACGGTGTACGTCATGACCCGCGCGCCCGAGGCGCGGGAGCTCGCCCTGGCCCTCGGCGCCGCGTGGGCCGGGGCGGCCGACGAGGAGCCGCCGGAAAAGCTCGACGCGGCCATCCTGTTCGCCCCCGCCGGCGGCCTCGTGCCCCCGGCGCTGCGCGCCCTCGACCGCGGCGGGACGCTCGCCGTCGCCGGCATCCACCTCAGCGACATCCCGGCGCTGAACTACCAGGAGCACCTCTTCCAGGAGCGCCAGCTGCGCAGCGTCACGGCCAACACGCGCGAGGACGGCGCGGAGTTCCTCCGGCTCGCCGCCGAGATCCCCGTCAGGACGACGACGGTGCCGTACCCCTTCGAGGACGCCGACCGCGCGCTCGCGGACCTCGCCGCGGGCAGGATCACGGGCGCTGCCGTCCTCGAGATCGGGGCGGGCTGACGTGGGCTCGGGGCGCTGACGCCGGGCAGACGAAAGGACCCCGCCTTTCGGACCGAACCCCGTGCCGTGGCGCGGTGTCCTGTCCGAAAGACGGGGTTCTCTGGGGGCGAGCCCGAGGGCGTCAGCCGAAGTACTTCGGCAGCGTCGCCTCGTGCGCCTCGCGGAGCGTCTCGAGCGGGAGCTCGAACTGGCCCTGGACGTCGAGCGAGGTCGCGAGGACGTCCACCACGCCGAGGCGGATCACCGGGTAGTTCCGGGCCGTGGCCATGTCGTTGAAGCGGACCTCCTCCGAGCGCGGCACCGCGACGACCGCGCGGCCCTGCGACTCCGAGAAGAGCGCTGTGAACACGTCGATCCCGTCGCGCTCGCACAGCTCGTCGAGCGAGACCCGCGCGCCCACGCCGAAGCGCAGCGCCATCTCGGACAGGGCCGCGGCGAGGCCGCCCTCGGAGAGGTCGTGCGCGGCGTCGACCATGCCGTCGCGGGAGGCGTTGATGAGGATCGCGCCGAGCGTCTTCTCCGCCTCGAGGTCCAGCTTCGGCGGGAGGCCGCCGAGGTGGCCGCGGAGGTTCGCGAACTCGGAGCCGTCGAGCTCGTCCCGCGTCGTGCCGAGCAGGTAGATCGCCTGCCCGTCGGCGTCCTTCCGCCAGCCCGACGGCGTGCGGCGGGCGACGTCGTCGAACTTGCCGAGGACGCCGACCACAGGCGTGGGGTGGATCGCCGTCGTGCCCGTCTGGTTGTAGAGCGAGACGTTGCCGCCGGTCACCGGGATGCCGAGGGTCTGGCACGCGTCGGCGAGGCCGCGCACGGCCTCGGCGAACTGCCACATGACCTCCGGGTCCTCGGGGGAGCCGAAGTTGAGGCAGTCGGTCACGGCCATCGGCACGGCGCCGGAGGTGGCGACGTTGCGGTAGGACTCGGCCAGGGCGAGCTGGGCGCCCGTGTACGGGTCGAGGTAGGCGTAGCGGCCGTTCGCGTCGGTCGAGATGCCGACGCCGAGCCCGGTCTCCTCGTCGACGCGGATCACGCCGGCGTCGTCGGGCGAGGCGAGGGCCGTGTTGCCGCCCACGTAGTGGTCGTACTGCTTGGTGACCCACGACTTGTCGCACATGTTCGGGCTCGCCATGAGCTCGAGCACGGCGGCCTTGAGCTCCTCGCCCGTGGAGGGGAGGTCCCTGCCGGCCTCGGAGGAGCGGAAGGTGTCAGCCTGCACGACGTCGAGCCACTCGGGGCGGTGGTACGGGCGGTGGTAGACGGGGCCCTCGTGGGCCACGGTGCGCGGGTCGACGTCGACGATCGTCTCGCCGTCCCACGTGATGATGAGCCGGCCCGTGTCCGTGACCTCGCCGAGCCACGAGAACTCGACGGCCCACTTCTCCATGACCTTCTCGAACGCCTCGACGTTCTCGGGGCGCACGATCGCCATCATGCGCTCCTGCGACTCGGACATGAGGATCTCGCCCGGGGTCAGGGTCGGGTCGCGCAGCAGGACCGAGGTCAGCTCGACCTGCATGCCGCCCTCGCCGTTGGACGCGAGCTCGGAGGTCGCGCACGAGATGCCGGCCGCGCCGAGGTCCTGGATGCCCTCGACGAGGGAGGCCTTGAACAGCTCGAGGCAGCACTCGATGAGGACCTTCTCGGCGAACGGGTCGCCGACCTGGACGGCGGGGCGCTTGGACGGCTTCGTGTCGTCGAAGGACTCCGAGGCCAGCACCGAGGCGCCGCCGATCCCGTCGCCGCCCGTCCGGGCGCCGAAGAGGACCACCTTGTTGCCCACGCCCGAGGCGTTCGCGAGGCGCAGGTCCTCGTGGCGCAGGACGCCGACGGCGAGCGCGTTCACGAGCGGGTTGGCCTGGTAGACCGAGTTGAACACGACCTCGCCGCCGATGTTCGGCAGGCCGAGGGAGTTGCCGTAGCCGCCGATGCCGTGGACGATGCCGTGCACAAGGCGGGCCGTGTCCGGGTGGTCGATCGCGCCGAAGCGGAGCGGGTCCATGACGGCGACCGGGCGGGCGCCCATCGAGATGATGTCGCGGACGATGCCGCCGATGCCGGTCGCGGCGCCCTGGTAGGGCTCGACGAAGGACGGGTGGTTGTGGGACTCGACCTTGAAGGTCACGGCCCAGCCGTCGCCGAGGTCGGTGACGCCGGCGTTCTCGCCGATGCCGACCATCATGTCCTTCTTCATCTCCTCGGTGAGCTTCTCGCCGAACTGGCGGAGGTGCACCTTGGAGGACTTGTAGGAGCAGTGCTCGCTCCACATGACCGAGTACATCGCGAGCTCGGCGGCGGTGGGGCGGCGGCCGAGGAGCTTGACGATCTCCTCGAACTCGTTCTGCTTGAGGCCGAGCTCGGCCCAGGGCAGCTCGGTGTCCGGGGTCTCGGCGGCGTGCTCGACGGTGTCGATGTTGAACTTCCGAGCAGTCTGGGTCACTTGGAGCCTCCCACGAGCTGGTTGAGGACGGACGTGAAGAAGCCGAGGCCGTCCGTCGAGTAGGCACCGGTGTCGCCGTCGAGCGGGGCGAAGCCCGCCTCGACCGCGTGCTCGGGGTGCGGCATGAGGCCGACGACGTTGCCCGCGGCGTTCGTGATGCCCGCGATCCCTCGGCGCGAGCCGTTCGGGTTCCAGCCGACGTAGCGGAATGCGACCCGGCCCTCGCCCTCGAGCTCGTCGAGCGTCTTCTCGTCGGCGACGTACTGGCCGTCCTGGTTCTTGAGCACGACCGTGATCTCCTGGCCGGCCTCGAACTCGTTGGTCCAGGCCGTCTCGGCATTCTCGACGCGCAGCACCTGGTCGCGGCAGATGAACTTCAGGTGGTCGTTCTTGATCATCGAGCCCGGAAGGAGGTGGCTCTCGGTCAGGATCTGGAAGCCGTTGCAGATGCCCAGCACCGGCAGCTTCGCGTCCGAGTTCGCCGCATCGACGATCTTGGACATGAGCGGGGCGAAGCGCGCGATCGCGCCGGCGCGCAGGTAGTCGCCGTAGGAGAAGCCGCCCGGGAGGACGACGGCGTCGACGTCGCCGAGGGTCTCGTCGGCGTGCCACAGCGCCACTGGCGTCCCGCCCGCGAGCCGGACGGCGCGGGCGGCGTCGCGGTCATCGAGCGTGCCGGGGAAGGTCACGACACCAATCCGGGCACCGGAAAGGCGTGCCTCCTCGGGCTTTCCGCCGAGGTCGGCGATGAGGGGAGTCTCGCTCATGCTCAGGCCTCGGCACCCGCGGTCGCGGCGGCAGCGCCCTTGGCCTCGGCATCCTCTGTGTCTTCTGCGAGGACCTCGACGTTCACGACGTCCTCGATGACCGGGTTGGAGAGCATCGTCGTCGCGGCGTTGCGGGCCTGCTCGAGGACCTCGTCCGTGACCGGGCCCTCGACGGTCAGCTCGAAGCGCTTGCCCTGGCGGACGCCGCTGAACGCGGTGAATCCGAGCCGCGGCAGCGCACCCACGATCGCCTTCCCCTGAGGGTCGAGAATCTCGGGTTTGGGCATGACATCGACAACGATCCGCGGCATCGAAAGGGGCTCCTGTGCTTGGGGGTGGTTGGGCAAGCACTGGGGCTTGCAACCCGATTCTACGCCAGCCGCTTACCATGGCCCGCATGCACCCCGGTACCCCCGATCCAGACTCCCGCTGCCCCTGCGGCAGCGGCGACACCTACGCCGCGTGCTGCGGCCGGTTCCACGTGGGCCCCGCCCCGGCGCCGACGGCCGAGGCGCTCATGCGCTCGCGCTACAGCGCCTACGCGATCGGCGGCCCGGAGCTGACCCGATATCTGCTCGCGACGTGGCACGCGTCGACGAGGCCGGCCACGCTCGAGCTGGACGGCTCGACGCGATGGCGACGCCTCGACGTCGTTCGCACGACGGCGGGCGGCCCCTTCGACGCGCACGGCACCGTGGACTTCGCCGCCCACTACACCCAGGCACCCGACGGCGAGCGGGGCGTCCTGCGCGAGCACTCGCGCTTCGTGCGCGAGGGCGGGCAGTGGTTCTACCTCGACGGGGACATCGCCGAATGACGGAGGGCGGGGCGGAAACCGCACGGAAAAAGTGCGCTATTCCGCCGGCGCTTTCGGGCCCGGAGGGGAGTAAATTCCTGACCACGTCCCACCGGCTTGAGGAGGAACCATGACGATGCATGTGACCGAAGTTTCCGGCTGTACTGTCGACAACTGCGCCTTCAACCACGAGCACGAGTGCAACGCCTTCGCGATCACCGTCGCGGGCGGCCAGGACCACGCGAGCTGCGGGACCTTCATCGACACGTCGTCGCTCGGTGGCCTGCCCAAGGTCCTCGCGCACGTCGGCGCGTGCCAGCGCAACGAGTGCATCCACAACGACCACCTCATGTGCAACGCGCATGACGTGAGGGTCGGCCCCGGCGCCGACGCCGCCGACTGCCTCACCTACGAGCACCGGTAGCCCTCGTGGCGCGCAGGCCCCAGACGGCGCTGCCGTTCATCATGGCGGTGGCCGTCGCTGCAGGGCTCGCGCGCATGGTCCTGAGAAAGATCAAAGAGGACAGGGAGGCACGGGCAGCGCAGCGCACGGACACGGGGACACCGCGGCAGGACTAGGCCTCGGCTGCCGACGGTCCCGCCCCCAGGGGCCGGTAGTACAAAACAACTACAGATGCCATAGGAGGGGCGCACCGCAAGCGGTGCGCCCCTCTCCTGCATGCTCACCCCTCCACCCTTGCGGGGTCCCGTCCCAGCGTTGCGGGGTCACGTCTCAACGATCCGGGGTCACGTCCCAGCGTTGCGGGGTCACGTCTCAACGATCCGGGGTCACGTCTCAACGTTGCGGGGTCACCTCCCAAGGATGCGGGGTCAGCCCTGCCTGGCGACGGAACCTCTGGGCCATTCCCCCGGGGGAGCGGGCGCTCAGGCGAGGGCGGCCTCGAGGGGCGCGAGCGCCGTCGTCAGCCGCTCCCGCAGCACGGTGGCCTCGGCGGCGAAGCCGCGCTGGGCCTCGACGTACTCGGCCTTGCCGGCGGCCGTCTCGATGGGGATGGGCGCGTAGCCCCACTCCGAGAGGTCGTAAGGGGAGGCCTGCATGTCCATGGTCCGCACGCGCCAGGCCAGCTCGAAGCAGTCCATGAGCAGCTCGCTCGGGACGGCGGGGCCGAGCTTGTACGCCCACTTGTACAGGTCCATGTTCGCGTGCAGGCAGCCGGGCTGCTCGAGCTCGCGCTGGGTCGCGCGGGTGGGCTGGAGCTCGTTGCGCGGCGCGGCGTCCGGCGTGTAGAAGCGGAACGCGTCGAAGTGCGTGCAGCGGATCCGGTGCTCCTCCACGACTCGGTCCGTCCCCTCGGCCCCGAGCCGCAGGGGCAGGTACTCGTGCCGGATCCCGAACTTCTCCGAGCGGTACACCATCGCCCACTCGTGCAGCCCGAAGCAGCCGAACTGCGCCGGCCGCGCCGCGGTCCCGCGCAGGATGACCCCGCAGAAGCGGAGCGTCTCCTCGCGCTCGGCGGCGTAGGCGGGCACGTCGAGCACGACGGCGGGCGCGCCGGGCGCTATCTGCGCCGCCTCCCGCTCGGCGTCGGTCAGCGCGCGGTAGTGCTTCCAGCCCAGGCGCTCGACGGCGGCGTCCCCGGCGAGCGCGATCCCCGCACCCGGGTGCCAGCGCCCGAGCTGCCCCGGCTTGTGCGTGTAGTACGTGAAGAGGAAGTCTTCGACGGGGTGCTTCCTCCCCGCGTTGCGCCGCGCCACGAACGGCTCGGCGAACGCCGCGACCCGCTCAGCGTGCGCCCGGGCGCGCGGGAGCCACTCGTCCTGGAACAGGACGACGGCGGGCGGCGCGGGAGCGGGGGAGGGCACCCATCGATTATCCCCGAAAGCGGCACGGCGGCGCCGGGCTGAATTCACCCCGGCGTCACTGCCCCGTCAGCTCGGCGCGCGACAGTCGGGGACATGACTGACATCTCACGTCGTTCCCTCGTCCTCGGAGCCCTCGCCACCGGCGCCGCCGGTGCCTTGACCGCCGCCGCCGCGGGGCCGGCGTCGGCCGCCACCTCGGTGCCCGCGGCGCCGCTCGTACGCAGCCGCCTCACCCTCCCGTCCGGCATCCAGACCGGCGACGTCACGACCGACTCCGCCGTCCTGTGGTCCCGCGCGTCGGGTCCCGGCCGCCTCGTCGCGACGCTCCGCGCCGTCGACGCGGACGGCGCCATTCTGCGCGGCAAGGGGGCGTTCGAGCGCACGCTGCGCGGCTCGTGGGCCAGCGCGGACACGGACTTCACCGCCAAGATCGCCGCCGACCAGCTCCCCTCGGGGACCCGCTTCCAGCTCGCGCTCCAGTTCGAGGACCCGGAGGGGAACCTCGGCGAGGCGGCCCAGGGCTCCTTCACGACGCCGGCGGGCGCGGACGCCGCGGGCCGCACCGCCGCGCTCGGCCACGAGGTCCCCCGCGGGCAGAGCTTCGTGTGGACCGGCGACACGGCGGGCCAGGGCTGGGGGATCAACGAGGAGATCGGTGGCATGTTCGCCTACGCGGCGATGCACGCGACGCGTCCGGACTTCTTCGTGCACTCCGGCGATACGGTCTATGCCGACAACCCCATCCAGGCCTCGGTCACCGAGCCGGACGGGCAGGTGTGGCGCAACCTCGTCACGCCCGAGGTCGCCAAGGTTGCCGAGACGCTCGACGAGTTCCGCGGCCGGCACCGCTACAACCTCATGGACCGCAACGTCCGCGCGTTCTACGCCGAGGTCCCCGTCATCGCGCAGTGGGACGACCACGAGACGCACAACAACTGGTGGCACGGCGAGGTCATCGAGGACCCGCGCTACACGGTTCGCAGCGTCGACACGCTCGCGGCGCGCGGGCGTCAGGCCTGGCAGGAGTACCAGCCCATCGCGGACCGCCGGGCCATGGCGCCGGGGATCACGGGGTTCGAGCCTGCGCGCATCTACCGCCACGTCCCGCGCGGGCCTCAGCTGGACCTCTTCGCGCTCGACATGCGCTCGTCGAAGGGCGAGAATACCGCCGGCCTCGAACCGACGGCGACCCCGCTGCTTGGCGAGGAGCAGGTCCAGTGGCTCATCCGCGAGGTCACGCGCTCGAAGGCGACCTGGAAGGTGATCCTCGCGGACCTCCCGCTGGGCATCGTCGTGCCGGACGGTGCCGCACAGGAGTCCATCGCGAACCGGAACGACGGCGCCCCGCTCGGCCGCGAGCTCGAGCTCGCCCGAGTGCTCAAGGCCTTCAAGGACGCCGGGGTCAAGAACATCGTGTGGCTCACGGCGGACGTGCACTACTGCGCCGCGCACCACTACTCGCCCCAGCGCGCCGCGTTCCGGGACTTCGACCCGTTCTGGGAATTCGTGGCCGGGCCCATCAACGCGGGCTCCTTCGGGCCCAACGCGATGGACCTGACGTTTGGGCCCGAGGTCGTCTTCGCGAAGGCCGGCGTGCGCGCCAACCAGTCCCCGCGCGACGGCAAGAGCCAGTTCTTCGGGCACGTGGAGATCGACGGCGGCGACACCTTCGCCGTGAGCCTGCGCAACGCGCTCGGCGAGACCGTCTTCTCGAAGGTGCTGACGCCCGAGAGGTGAGGGGCAGTGGGGCGTGCCCCCGGATCCACCAGCGTTGCGGGGTCACCTCTCAGCGTTGCGGGGTCACGTCCCTAGGATGCGGGGTCACGTCTCAGCGTTGCGGGGTCACGTCCCTAGGATGCGGGGTCAGACGACGCCGCTCGGCGGTCCGATGAGCGCCTCAGCCGCGTTCCAGTCGGCGATCTGGCAGCCGTCGGTGCGGGTGAACCGGCGGTCCACGTGGGCGCCATCGAGTGTCCCCGTGACCGTCGCGACGTCCGGTCCGCCGTACTGCTGCGTGCAGAGCCGGTTCTGGACCGGCGGCGCGAGCACGTCCCGCCTCGCGTCGACGAGCGCGCATGCCGCGGCGGCGGTCGGATGCGTGCTCTCCGGCAGTGGCGTGGAACCCGAGCAGCGCAGCGTCCAGCGGTGCTCGGGCTCGCCTGGGGCAGGGACGACGACGACCTCGAGGTCCGCCATCTGCCCGCCCTGGGTGCCGCTCGACTGCCCCGAGGTGGAAGGCGTGGAACTGGAGGGGCTCGGCGTGGATGGTGTGGGGCCAATGGGACCGGGGGTCGAGGGCCCGAGCGCGCAGGCCGTCAGCAGACCGAGCACCGTTGTGGCGAGCATCAGCGCGCGGGCATGGAGTTGCATGCTTCCTCCTGGCTGGTCAGGCGGCACAACTCAACTCTAGGAGGTGACCCCGCATCGTTGGGAGGTGACCCCGCATCGTTGGGAGGTGACCCCGCATCGTTGGGAGGTGACCCCGCATCGCTGGGAGGTGACCCCGCAAGGCAGGGAGGTGACCCCGGATCTAGGGGAGGGCGTCCGCCGTGCGGCTGGCCTGGGCCGCGGCGATGAGCCGCATCATCGACCCGTGCAGCTCGACGGCCTCCTCGCGGGAGATATTGAGCCGGGTCATCATGGTCCCCGGCACGTCGAGCGCCTGTCGGCGCAGGGCCGCCCCGCGGGGGGTGAGGGCGACGTCGAGGGCCCGCTCGTTGCCCGGCTGCCGGGTCCGGGTCACGAACCCGGCCTCTTCGAGCCGCTTGAGCAGGGGCGTGACTGTGGCCGGTTCAAGCAGCAGCGCCTCGCTGATGTCCCGGACGGTGCGGGGACTGCGCTCCCACAGCGCGAGCATGACGAGGTACTGGGGGTGCGTGAGCCCGAGCTTCTCGAGGACCGGCCGGTAGGCGCCCACGACGCTGCGGCTCGCGACGCTCAGCGCGAAGCACAGCTGCCTCTCGAGCAGGAGGTCCTCATCCTGGGCGGCCATGGCACCCCTTTCGCGATTCATTAGTGCACTAATCATCAGGGTACTATGGTTTGTGCGACTGGTTGTCGATTCGCGCCGAGGAAAGGACCTGCCATGGCCGGGGAGAGCTTCACCCACAAGTTCATGAACGTGACGGGGAAGCTCCGGGCGATCTTCGGCCCGGCACACCGCAGCTCCCTCACCCATGAGATGACCGAGACGAACCGCGCACTGCTCGCCCAGCGCGAGGCCGAGACCCAGCAGTGGGTCACGGTCACGAGGCCTGACGGCAGCACCTACGTCGTCCCGAAGGACCCGGGCGACCAGTCGCTGCGCTGATCGTCGCGGAGCCTGCCGATCGGGGCGCCTCCACCCTGAGACCCGCATCACCTCCGGGCGTACAATGACGCCTACCGGAAAGGGGGTGAAGAAGGATGCCCCGCACGCGCAGAGGAGTGCTCGAGACGTTCATGCGCGCAACCGGAAGGGCTGCTGCGATCTGGGGACCGGCGGCCAGGTCGGATCCCAACGCGCCGGTCCTGCACAAGCACGACGCCTATGAGGATGCCTCGGATATCGAGCTCACGACCTTCGAGGTTGTCACCGACTCCGACGGACACCACTACGCCGTCCGCAAGGACGAGAAGCCTCCAAGGACGCACCACTGAAGCGTCCCCTCCGAAACACCCCCGCTGAACCAGCCAGTCCCACCGAACCAGCAGTCCCACTGAACCACAACGGCCGGCGACCTCCCCTGCGGAAGGCCACCGGCCGTCGTCGTGCGCGGCGGGCGCCGAGCGGGCGCCGCGATGCGGGCTCTAAACCGCGGTCACCGGCCCGTCCCGCCGTAGACGGTCGCCTCGGTCTCGGCGTCGAGCTCGAAGGCCGAGTGGATCGCGCGGACGGCGTCGTCGAGCAGGTCGGCGCGGGTCACGACCGAGATGCGGATCTCCGAGGTCGAGATCATGTCGATGTTGATCCCGGCGTCGGCGAGGGCCTTGAAGAACGTCGCGGAGACGCCCGGGTGCGAGCGCATGCCGGCGCCGATGAGCGAGAGCTTGCCGATCTCGGCGTTGTACTCGATGCTCTCGAAGCCGATGCGGTCCTGGGCGGACTTGAGCGCATCGAGGGCGTCGGCGCCCTCGACGATCGGCAGGGTGAAGGAGATGTCCGTCGAGCCGCGGCCGTGCGTCGAGACGTTCTGCACGATCATGTCGATGTTCGAGTGGGCGTCCGCGATCACCTGGAAGATCTCCGCGGCCTTGCCCGGGGTGTCCGGGACGCCGACGACGGTGACCTTGGCCTCGGAGCGATCGTGCGCGACGCCGGAGATGATGGGCTGTTCCAAAGCGACTCCCTCGCTGACGGTGGTCTTGTCCTCGGGGCTGGGCAGCACCCACGTCCCCTCATGCTGGCTGAACGACGAGCGCACGTGCAGCGGCACTCCGAAGCGGCGCGCGTACTCGACGCAGCGCAGGTGGAGGATCTTGGCGCCGGAGGCGGCGAGCTCGAGCATCTCCTCGCTCGAGATGCGGTCGATCTTCTTCGCGGCCGGGACGACGCGAGGGTCCGCGGTGTAGACGCCGTCGACGTCGGTGTAGATCTCGCACACGTCCGCGTCGAGCGCGGCGGCGAGGGCGACGGCGGTCGTGTCCGACCCGCCGCGGCCGAGCGTCGTGATGTCGTTGCTCTCGCGGCTCATGCCCTGGAAGCCTGCGACGATCGCGATGTTGCCCTTGTCGAGGGCGGTGCGGACGCGGTGCGGGTCGACGTCGATGATGCGCGCCTTGCCGTGGATGCCGTCCGTGATCATGCCGGCCTGCGAGCCCGTGAAGGACTGCGCCCTGGAGCCGAGCTGGTTGATCGCCATCGCGAGCAGGGCCATCGAGATGCGCTCGCCCGCGGAAAGGAGCATGTCCATCTCGCGCGCGGGGGCGCTGTCCGTGATCTCGGCCGAGAGGTCGAGCAGCTCGTCCGTCGTGTCGCCCATCGCGGAGACCACGACGACGACCTCGTGGCCGGCGCGCTGGTTGTCCACCACGCGCTGCGCCACCCGCTTGATGCCCGCAGCGTCCGCGACGGAGGAGCCGCCGAACTTCTGGACGATCAGCTGCCGGGTGGGCAATTCGAGGGGCATCGACATGCGGGCACGCTCACAGGGCTCGAAGACTTCAGGGATGGTCCCCGCCATTCTACCGTCCGGCAGGGGGCGCCGATGAAATCGTGACGTCCGCCCGGTGCCCGCCCAGAGCCCCGGACCTAGGATGGTTGTACGGCTGCTGGGGCCAGAGTGGAGCTAGGACATGGAACCAGCGCGCGCCCCGGAGGGGGCCCGCCGACCCGACCCGGCCGCCGAGGACCTCGGCGCCGTGGGGCGGTTCGCGCCCGCGGGAGCCGTGATGGCCGACGGCGTGCCCCCCGAGCGCGGCTCCCGGCGCCTCGAGCGCGGCGCGGCGCTGCGATGGCACTCTCTCGCCGTCCTCTCGCGGGCCCGCCGCGAGCTCGTCTCCCTCGCCCGGACCCCCGGCTGGTGGCTGGGGCTCGCCGTCTCGGTCGCGGTGGCCGTCGGGACCGTCATCGGGCCGCTCCACGCCCTGCTCCTCGCCGCGGCCGACTACACCGAGCCCTGGCGCGACCCCAAGGTGGCCGTCGCCGAGGCACTGCCCGTGCTCGCGCTCTGGGCCCTCCCGCTCGCCGTGTGCCCGTGGGCGCTCCTGACAGGCGTCGCGGCCCCGCTGCGGCCGCGGCACGCCACGGCCCATGCGGCCCTCGCCCGGATCGTCGGCCGCGGGCTGCTCGTCGGCGCCGCCGCGGCCGCCGTGCACGCGCTGGCCGGCGCCGCCCTCGGGGCTTACGGGCCGCTCGTCGCGGCGTCGGCTGCCTCCGGCGCGTGGACCGCGGCGCTGCTGGCCGCGGTCGGCACCGGGGTGCGGGCCGCCGTCGTGCATCGGGCCTGGTCCTGGGCCGCTGCGGCGGCCGCGGTCCTGTGGCTGGGCGCGGGGAACGCGGCCGCCGCGGCCTGGCTCCTGCCCACGACCGAGGACACGATCGCCCGGCACTACGCTGTGAACGTCGAGCGGGACGCCGACGGGATGCTCGTCTCCTACGAGTGCACCGACTTCGAGCTGACCCCGTACACGGGGCAGCGGCCCGAGATGGTGGTCTGGCTGGCCGCCGCCAACCCCGTCCTCGTGGCCGTGGCGGCCACCGGGGACGCCATGCCGCGGGGCTCGGTCGTGGCGTGGACGGCGGATGCGTACAAGGCCGCCGCCGTTGGCCCGTCCGCGTGGGAGCCCTGCCTCGAGGGGCACAGCACGAGTCCCGGCACGCCGGCGCCCCTCGACGTGCTCGGCCACACGCAGCTCGCCGCCACGGCCGCCGTCCTCGTGGGCATCGGGGCCCTGCGCGGGCGGGCCAGGCGCAGTAGGGTGGGCGCAGGACGTCAGGCGCAGGATCCAGGGGGAAGCTGCCGTGAGTGATGAACCCGCCCCGGCGGACAACGGCACGGACGACGGCGGCGCGCTGGCCGAGCCTGGCGCCGCACCGGGGCGCAGGGCGCCAGCGGCCGGGATCGAGGTGCGGGGCGTCGCGCGCAGCTTCGGCCCCGTGCAGGCCGTGGTCGACATGGACTTCGACGCGCCGCCCGGGCAGGTCACGGCCCTGATCGGGCCGAACGGCGCGGGCAAGACGACGCTCCTGCTCATGCTCGCGTCGCTGCTCGCGCCGGACGCCGGCAGCCTCCGGATCGACGGCTTCGATCCGATGGGGGACCGTGCCCAGGTGCGCCGGCGCGTGGGCTGGATGCCGGACACGCTCGGGGTGTGGGAGTCCCTCACGGCCCGCGAGATCCTCGTCCAGATCGGCCGCTTCTACCGCCTGCCCTCCGCCGACGCCTCGGCCCGCGCCGCCGAGCTCCTCGAGCTCGTGCACCTCGGCGAGCTCGCCGACCAGCCCGCGCGAGTGCTCTCCCGCGGGCAGCAGCAGCGCCTGAGCCTCGCCCGGGCGCTCATCCACCGCCCCACGACCCTCCTCCTCGACGAGCCCGCCGCTGGCCTCGACCCCGCCTCGCGCGTCGAGCTGCGCCGGCTCCTGCGCAGCCTCGCGGCCGAGGGGACGACGATCCTCGTCTCGTCCCACGTGCTGAGCGAGCTCGACGAGGTCGCCGACTCGGCCGTGTTCGTCAGCGCCGGGCGCACGGTCAGGCACCAGCGCGTCGACGACACGTCCGGCGGCCGCCGCTACGCGCTGCACGCCCTCGACCTCGGCGCAGCGCGGATGCGCTTGGCCGAGCTCGGCGTCGCCTTCGCCGACGAGCAGGGGCGGCGGCCGTGGCTGAGCATCGTGCTCGCCACCGAGGACGACGCCGCGCGCCTCCTGCGCGACCTCGTCGCCGGAGGCGTCGCCGTGACGGCGTTCGCCCCCGCCGGTGGGGCGCTCGAGGAGGCGTACCTGCAGATGGGGGTCGAGCGGCGATGAGCGCACACGTGGCCGGCGCCCGGGAGCGGGCAGGCGTGGGGGCGTGGCTGCGCGGCGTGTGGGACGTCGTCGTGCTCGAGGCGAAGCAGCGGCTGCGCTCGCGCGGCTGGTACATCATGCTCGCGGTGTGGTTCGTCGTGATTGGGCTCGTGACCTGGCTGACCTGGGCGAGCTGGAAGGCGCAGCAGGAGCTGAACCGCTCCGTCACCTCGCCGGACGGCGTGGTCCCCGACCTGCCGCCGGAATCGGCCGGCCCGGGCAGCATGATCTTCGAGGTCGTGCTCGCGTTCGTGCTGTTCCTCGCGCTCATCGTGGCCCCGGCCCTGTCCGCGAACGCGGTCAACGGGGACCGGGCGCAGGGCACGCTCGCCGTCGTCCAGGCCACGCTCCTGAGCCCGGGCCAGATCCTCGCCGGGAAGCTCGCCGCCGCGTGGGTCGCGGCCCTGGCCTTCCTCGCGGCCGCGGCGCCCTTCCTCGGGATCGGCGTGGCCCTCGGCGGGATGTCGCCGGCCACGATTGCGGTCTCGCTGCTCATGCTCGCGGTCGAGCTCGCCGTCGTGTGCTCGATCGGCGTCGGCGTCTCGGCGCTCGCCGGCAGGCCGCTGTTCTCGATCGTCGTGACCTACCTGCTCGTGGCGCTGCTCGTCGTCGGGACGCTCATCGCGTTCGGGTTCGGCGCGTCCCTCGCCCGAGGCACGATCCGGGCCAACACGCCGTCGTACCTCGAGAGCACCCCTGCCCAGCACATCCCAGACCCGGCGTCCCCGGGGTACACGTGCAGCGGGCCGCTCACCCAGCGGGAGGTGGTCCGGACCGAGCGCGTCGCGTGGTTCCTCGCGATGAACCCGTACGTCGTGGTCGCGGACGCCATCCCGTACCCGGACCGCAGGGGCCAGACGAATCCATACCCGCAGGGCGCGATCGAGTCGATCAGCCAGGGCGCTCGGGCCGCGCTCGCGGGACCGGACGCCGTCTACCCGTGCGCGAACGGGGAGCCCAAGCCCTCGTACCTCGTGCAGACAACGCCGCTGTGGCCGCTCGGGCTCGGGCTCCAGATCGTCCTCGCCGGCGGGCTGTTCGCCGCCGCGCGCGGGCGGCTCGTGACCCCCGCGCGCCGCCTGGCCAAGGGCACGCGCGTAGCCTGAGCCCGCCTCTGAGGGGGTCTACCCCGCCGCGCCGCCCCCGCCCGCCTGCCCGACGAGCTCGGGGTAGTGGATCCGCGCCGTCTCCGGGTGCGCGCGCAGCCAGCCCTTGAGCACGTTCGCGCCGTAGGAGGCGAGCATCGGGTTCTCAGGGTCGTCGGAGACGCCGCGGGCGTCGGCGGCGAGGGCGGGCGGGAGCTCGACCTTCTCGATCACGGCGTCGAGCCGCGGCGACCAGAAGAACGGCACCGAGTAGCGGTCCACGCCCGCTCGCGGGGCCGTGACCCGGTGGATCGTGGCCATGAGGTAGCCGTCTGTCGCGACCTCGAGCATCTCGCCGAGGTTCACGACGAGCGCCTCCGGGATGGGCGGGACCTCAATCCACGTCTCCTGCCCGTAGGGCTTGACCTCGAGGCCGCCCACGGCGTCCTGGAGGAGGAGCGTGACGAAGCCGTAGTCCGCGTGCAGGCCCACGCCCTGCTCGCCCGCCTCCGGGACGACCCCGGTGCCCACGTAGTGGACGAGCTTGCCCATCCAGGCCGGCGTGCCCGCGAAGGGCTCGTCGAAGTGGTCCGCAGGCAGGCCGATCGAGACGGCGATCGCGGAGAGGAGCTCGGCGCCCACGTGGCACATCAGGTCGGCCCACTCCATCGCGGCCTTCTCGAGGGCCGGGAAGCCGGCGGGCCACTGGTTGTGCCCCTGGAGCCGGAGATAGGGCCTGTCGGCTGGCACGTCCGGGAGCGGATCGAGCTCGGGCCCGAAGTCGATCTGCTCGCGCGCGTCCGCCCGCCCGCGCGTGATCTCGGTGCCGAGCCGCGTATAGCCGCGGAACTGCGGGGAGTTGCGGTTGTCGAGCGCGAGCCGGTCCTCGAGCGGGAGGCGGAAGAACTCGGCCACGGTGTCCAGGAGCTCCTGCTCCTGCCCGTGCCGCGCCCCGTAGCCGGTGACCTGGAAGAAGCCGACGCTGTGCGCGGCGTCCCGCAGGGCGTCGAGGAAGCCCGGGGCGAAGGATCCGTCCGCCGCCTTCGCGGCGGAGAGGTCGAGGACCGGGATGGAGGTGCGCGCGGTGCTCATGCCTCCTAGCATGCTCCGTCTGGGCCGCGACCGTCATGCCCTCGCCCGCTCGAGTCCGAGACTCGACGCGGCGGCCTCGATCAGCTGATCGCGCTGCGGCGCCCCTCGAAGGCCCGGCCGAGGGTGACCTCGTCCGCATACTCGAGGTCCCCGCCGACCGGCAGGCCCGAGGCGAGGCGCGTGACCGTGACGCCGATGGTCTTGAGCATCCGCGCGAGGTACGTCGAGGTCGCCTCGCCCTCGAGGTTGGGGTTCGTGGCGATGATGATCTCGGTGACGGCGTCGTCGTTGAGCCGCGTGAGCAGCTCCCGGATGCGCAGCTGGTCCGGCCCGATCCCGGCGATGGGGTTGATGGCCCCGCCGAGCACGTGGTAGCGGCCGCGGTAGGCCCTCGTGCGCTCGACGGCGAGGACGTCCTTTGACTCCTCGACGACACAGATCACGCTCGCGTCCCGACGCGGGTCGCGGCAGATCGAGCACGTGTCCTGCTCCGAGACGTTGCCGCAGATCTGGCAGAACTTGACGCGCTCCTTGACCCCGGTGATGGCGGCCGCCAGGCGAAGCATGTCGTCCTTGTCCGCCTCGAGGATGTGGAAGGCGAGCCTCTGGGCCGACTTGGGGCCGATGCCGGGGAGCCGGCCGAGTTCGTCGATCAGGTCTTGGACTGCGCCTTCATACACTCCTCTACGCTACAGCCCTCTGTAGCTAGCGCGGAGCGATGACAGTCCCGTCCAGGGCCCGCTCCTCGATGAGCTTCCCGCCGAGGATGCGCTCGACGGCCGCCCGCCCGAAGAGGCTCGAGACCTCGATCGCCTCGTCGTCCGCGCTCGGGACGTCCTCGACGTAGGCCTGCGGGGCCTGCGGCTGTTCCTGCGTCCCACGCTCGGCCGCGGACCGGCTCAGCCTCTCGTACATGCTCAGCCGGCGGCCGCCCTCGGAGGCGCCGTTGGGGGAGCCGCCGTTCGACGCTGCATGGGTCGCGGAGCTCCCGTTCCGGGGCAGCTGCGCCGCCGCCGGCGCGTAGGCGGTCGCGGACGACGGCGTCGGGCCGGGGGCCGATGCCTGAGGCGCCGAGGGCGCGGGCGCGATGCCCGTGCCGGGCGACGTGTGCGACGAGCCGGCACCCGCGGGGGTGCCTGACGGGACGGGTGCCGCTGACGTTGCGGCGGCAGGGCCGCCCTCCGTCCGGACGTTGGTCTCGGAGCCGACGCTCCAGACGCCGGGCGAGGACTCTCTCGCGTAGGACCAGGGGTCCGCCGTCGTGGGGGACGACGTGGGCGAGGAGGCGTCCGTCTCGGGCGCTGGGCCGGGGGAGCCGGAGGCGGCCGCGGGCCGGGAGGGCGCCTGCGCCGGACGGGATGCCCCGCGGGCAGGCGCATAGCCGTCGTCCTCGGGGTACGGCTCGTCCCACTCGCTGGGCGGCTCCTCGTCCGAGTACGGGATGTCGTCGTACGGGCTGGCCTGGGCGGGACTCGGGGGGCTGGAGGGGACAGCGGCCGGAGGGACAGTGCTCGGGGCTGGGGCAGTGCTCGGGGACGGGTCGGCGCTCGGGGACGGGGCGGCGGGCCTGGCAGCCGCACTCTGGGCAGGCCCCGCCGTCTGAATCCGCCCCGGGCTCGGGATCGTCGCTGGGTTCTGGCTGGGCGCCGGGCTCTGGGCCGGTGCCGGGGCGAGGCCCCACGCGATGTCTGCCTCGGAGGGCGTCGGGGGTGCGCTAGCCGCTGCCGGTGTTGAGGCCGGGCTGCCCTCGGGAGTGCTGGAGCGCGTGCTGTTGGCAGACGCACCGGAGGCTTCGTTGCCCGCCCCCGCGGTGCCGGGCTGGGCCTCCGCGGGTCGACCCGTCGTCGGCTGGGCCGCCTCGGGCGTCGCGCCGCGTGACTCGGCAGCAGGCGACTCGGGCGCGGGCACAGGTGTGCCCCGACCCGGGTCAGCCGGTGCTTTTGGGGAGCCGCCACCCCTCGCCGCCGCGGACGGGGCGACGCCGGGCCCGTTGCCTCCGGTCACGGCGTCGATCTGGCAGTCCACTCCGAGGACCTGCTGGATCGCGCGGCGCAGGTTGTCGGCGTGGTCGCTGCGCATGAACGCCGAGGCCAGGCCCGACGTGCCGAACGCGAGAGCCAGGGTGCGACCGTCGAAGCCCGCCACCGAGGCGTTCGGGCCCACGAGTGCCCACGTGCTGCGCTTGACCTTCGCGAGCGTGTCGAGGATCTCGGGCCACGCCCGGCGGAACATCTCTACGCTGCCGGCGCCCCCGCCTGCCTGCTGCGCCGAGGTGGGGGCCTGTGCCGCCGGGGTGGGGGCCTGCGGCGCCAAGATGGGGGCATCTACCCCACGCTCCGGCTGGGAATCGGTCCGCTCAACGACCGCGGGCGGTTCGGTCCGACCGTCCGCCGTGGCCGGCTGGGAGGCCTGAGCCACAACCGGGGCAACCGCGGCTCGAACCTCCGGACGCGGGTGCGCGCCGGCTTCCTTCGGTCCCGGCTCCGGTGCCGTTACCGCGGCAGGCGATTCCCCGCCGTCGTGCGCGAACGCGAGACGGCGCTCGAGCCGGTCGACGCGGGCCGCCCAGCCGCGCTCGGTCGCCTCCGCGCCCGGGAGCATGAGCCGGGCGCACAGGAGCTCGAGGTGCAGCCGGGGCGAGGTCGCGCCGGTCATCTCGTTGAAGGCCTCGTTCGTGACGTCGGCGGCCCGGGACAGCTCGGCCGCGCCGAGGTTCTGGGCCTGGACGCGCATGCGCGCGAGCTGGTCGGCCGGGACGCCGCGCAGGATCGACTCGGCGGCGTCAGGCAGGGCCTGGACGATGATGAGGTCGCGGAATCGCTCGAGCAGGTCCTCGACGAAGCGGCGCGGGTCGTGGCCGGTCTGGATCACGCGGTCGACGGCGCGGAACACCGTGCCGGAATCGCCCGCCGCAACGGCATCGACGACGTCGTCGAGCAGGGCCGCGTGCGTGTAGCCCAAGAGTGCGACGGCCAGCTCGTAGTCGAGCCCGTCGGGACCTGCACCCGCCATGAGCTGGTCGAGGACGGAGAGCGAGTCGCGCACCGAGCCGCCTCCCGCACGGACCACGAGGGAGAGGACACCCGGGGCGACCGGCACGCTCTCGGCCGCGCACAGCTGCTCGAGGTAGGCAAGCAGGGGCTCGGGCGGGACGAGCCGGAAGGGGTAGTGGTGCGTGCGGGACCGGATGGTACCGATGACCTTGTCCGGCTCCGTCGTTGCGAAGATGAACTTGATGTGCTCCGGCGGCTCCTCGACGATCTTCAGGAGCGCGTTGAAGCCCGCCGACGTGACCATGTGGGCCTCGTCGATGATGAAGATCTTGTACCGGTCCCGCACGGGGGCGAACGTCGCGCGCTCGCGGAGGTCGCGGGCATCGTCGACGCCGCCGTGGCTCGCCGCGTCGATCTCGATGACGTCGAGTGAGCCGGCGCCGCCGCGCGCCAGCTCCACGCAGCTCGGGCACACGCCGCACGGATCCGGCGTCGGGCCCTGCTCGCAGTTGAGGCAGCGGGCGAGGATGCGCGCGGAGGTGGTCTTGCCGCAGCCGCGGGGGCCCGAGAAGAGGTAGGCGTGGTTGACCCGGTCCTTGCGGAGCGCCGTCATGAGCGGCTCGGTGACGTGCTCCTGCCCGATCACGTCTTTGAACGTGTCCGGCCGATACCGGCGGTAGAGGGCAGCGGGAGAACTCACAGGGAAACCCTACCAATCTCGCCAGGGGCCGAGCCCAGTTATCCACAGGCGCCGGCTGCCGGCCGGGGGAACGAAAGGACCCCTCATGCACCCGCCAGAGCCCACCTACCCTTGCTACCTTCCGGTCCTGGGGGAGTTCAGCAGGATGACGCCACATGAGGGGCCGGGGAACAGTCTACCCGACGCATCCGGGTGCCCTGTCACTGGCGCAGAAGGCCCGGATTTCGGGGCCTGAGACCGCCGATTCGGTCCACGCGCTAGGGTCGGGTATTCTGGAGTCTGCTCTGAACGAGCAAGCCTGGAGGATTCGCCTAGCGGCCTATGGCGCACGCCTGGAACGCGTGTTGGGTTAACAGCCCTCGGGGGTTCAAATCCCCCATCCTCCGCGCGCAGACACCCTCGGTCCATGACCGGGGGTGTCTTTTTTCTTGTCGCTCCCGATGTGTACGTGGTCTCCTCCGACGACTACGTGGCTTCGCCTTCGAGGACTACTTGTTTGCCTCTGACGAGTACGTGACTTGGCGGAAAAGGGGTGTTCAAGCCGCTGCCGAGGACGTGAGAATTATCGCATTGCGCAGGCTGGGTGCGCGGACCAATTAAATCCGATTGATGCGCCGTGCCTGCGGCGCCATGACCGATGGGGGCAGTCCGATCATGCACCGCGCTATGCACCGCGCCACACCCGCCAAACTCCGGCGAGCCCGGGTGAGGGCAGCAGCAACTCTCTTCACCGCCCTGGGCACTACTGCCCTCACGGCCATGCCCGCCTTCGCTGGCGACATCCGGTCGATCACCGCGGACCCCGACGCCGCGGTGGCCTTCTACCGGAGCGACGTCCGCACCGTAACGGCCAGCCCGGATACCTCGGAGGCGACAGCGACGCCCGTCGCCGCAGAGTCGACAGACCTCAAGCGGCCCGAGGCTGGGAGTCTTTACACGCCGCTTGAATCCTTCACCCCCGGCTCGGTCTTCGGCTACCGCACGAACCCGATCACGGGCGAGGCGGGCGAGTTCCACTGGGGACAGGACTATGCCGCCCCGTGCGGCGAGCGCGTCTACGCGGCCGACGCCGGCGAGGTACGGGCCGCGGGCTGGCATCCGTGGGGCGGTGGGAACCGTGTCGAGATCGACCACGGCAACGGCCTCATCACGACCTACAACCACATGCAGGGCATCGCCGTGGAGAAGGGCGACGTGATCAAGCCCGGGCAGGTCATCGGCGTCGTGGGCTCCACTGGCTCCTCGACAGGCTGCCACCTGCATTTCGAGACGATTCGTGACGACGAGCATGTCGATCCGGGAACCTTTGAGTTCATCCCGATCCCGAAAGAGGCTCTCCTCGACGAGCCGCTCGAAGTCACGGACTACACGCCCAGGGACGGCGTCGCGACGAACGAGCGCCAGAGCTGGGCCATCCCGGCTCGGGCGGCCCAGCCGCTCGACGACGAGGTCGTCATCCCCACCTGGCAGCCGCCGGCAGCCCCGCAGCTTTTCGATCCGACCCCCGTCGGCCCGCCGGCGGCTGCGCCGTTGACGAGGCCATACACCAGGCAGAGCACCGCGCCTGCTCCGGCGCCGGCTCCCGCTCCGGCTCCTGCGCCGGCTCCTGCGCCGGCTCCGGCGCCTGCTCCGGCTCCGGCTCCCGCACCCGAATCCGCGCCGGCTCCCGCACCTGAACCCGCGCCTGAGCCGGCTCCCGCACCTGAACCCGCGCCGGCTCCTGCGCCTGCTCCGGCTCCGGCTCCTGCGCCTGAACCGGCGCCTGAGCCCGCTCCTGCCCCCGCGCCCGAGCCGGCCCCCGCGCCGGTTCTCGAGCCGGTCCCGGTGTACGAGCCGGCCCCTGCGCCCGCGCCGGTGTACGAGCCGGCCCCTGCGCCCGCGCCGGTGTACGAGCCGGCCCCGGTCGTGGCTGTCGCGCCCGCACCGGCTCCGGCCCCTGCGCCGGTGGTCATCGCCGCGCCGTCGACGGTCACCGCCGACCCGACCGCCGTCCCCGCGGAGCCCGCCCCGGCTGTCGTCGACCCGACTGCCGCCGCGCCGGCGTCGTAGGCACCCTCGAGCGGGGCCGGCCGGGAGCATCCCGGCCGGCCCCGCTGGTGTGTGCGGCTCCGCCGGCGGGCCTAGACTGGCCGGATGCGCCTGCACGAGATCGCCCTGACCCTCAACGACGGCACCGAGACGACGTTCGGCCGGTTCGCCGGGAGCGCCGTCCTCGTGGTGAACGTCGCCTCCAAGTGCGGCTACACGCGTCAGTACGACGGGCTCGAGGCCCTCTACCGCCAGTACCGCGACCGCGGCCTCGTGATCCTGGGCGTGCCGTGCAACCAGTTCGCGGGCCAGGAGCCCGGGACGGACGCGGACATCGAGGAGTTCTGCCGTCTGAACTTCGGTGTCAGCTTCCCGCTCGCCGCCAAGGCCAACGTTCGGGGCAAGAACCAGCACCCGCTCTACGCGGCCCTCACGCGGTTCCCTGCGGGGGACGAGCGCGGCGAGAAGGTCGCGTGGAACTTCGAGAAGTTCCTCGTGAGCGCGGAGGGCGAGACGGTGGGCCGCTTCCGCTCGTCGGTCGAGCCCGAGGCCCCCGAGCTGCGCGCGGCCATCGAGGCCCTTCTTCCCGAGCCCGCGGGCGTCTAGCGCCCACTGCTCCCGGGGGTCGCCGCCCACGCCCGCCCGACGGCGTCGAGCGCCGCCTCGAACCCGGCAGCCCAGTCGACGCCCGGAGGGGCCATCTGGCTCAGCTCGAGGCTCACGAGGCCATGGACCTGCGCCCAGATGACGAGGGCGATCTCGGGGACGGGGCCAGGGCGGACCCGCCCCTCACGCTGGCCATCGGCGACGGCGGCGTGCAGCGGCGCAATGGCGCTGTCAGCGATCTCCGGCGTCGGCGAGCACCCCTCTGACAGCGCCAGTGCGCCGCCGAACATGAGCCGGTAGAGCGCTGGGTGCGCCACCGCCCACTCGCGGTAGGCCGCGCCCAAGGCGCGCAGCCCGCCATCGGACGCCGCGCGCTGGGACGCCGCGAACGAGGCGAACCCGGCATCCAGCACTGCGCTCACGAGCTCTGCCTTGCCGCCGAAGAGCGAGTAGACGGCTGTCGTCGAGGTCCCTGCCTGCCGGGCGACGTCCCGGAGCGCGAGCCGTGCGGGGCCGTCCCGGTCCACGAGCTCGGCGGTGACTTCGAGGAGGCGGTCGCGGAGGGCGCTGTCGTGCACAACGGGTCTTGCCATGCCCTCAGCCTATCCGTAACATCGTTTTGTAACAGCGTTACGGAAACCGGTAACGGCGGGAGGGCAAGAAGGAGGGGCTGTGGAACAAGAGGTCTTCCCGGGGCGCTTCACAGCAGAGCCGGGGCGCGATTCCGTGACCGTGTTCCTCATCGGGATGCGCGCCAACAGGTGGTGGAAGCTCGGGACGGTGATGCGCGTGGCCTCGGCGATGCCGCGCATGCTCCGGTATCTCGCCACGCAGCCGGAGGCGGGAATGCTCGGGTTCCACCAGTGGTTCGGGCGCACCACGCTGCTCGTGAGCTACTGGGAGAGCGCCGAGCACCTCATGCGCTTCGCGGCAGACCGGGAGGCGCCCCACCTCGAGCCGTGGCGCCGCTTCACGAAGACGGTCGCCGGCACAGGCGACGTCGGGGTGTGGCACGAGACGTACCAGGTGCCGGCCGCCGGGATCGAGACGATCTACAGCGGGATGCCGCGGTTCGGCCTCGCGCGGGCGACGGGGCACGTCCCCGTGGGCCCGGGGACGGCCACGGCCAGGCAGCGCCAGCATGCCGCCGGCGCCCGCGCCCTGAAGGAGGCCCAGGCCCGCGCCGAGGGCTGACGCCGGACCCGGCCGGGCGCCGTCGTCCGCTCAGTCCGCGAGGGCGAGGGAATCCCGCCAGCGGCGCAGGAACGCGAGCCCGGCGTCGTCGTGGATCACGTCATCGTCGAGGCCGAGGTATGCGGCGGTGAGCACCTCGTACGGCTTGTCCGGGACGCCGTCCGCCGGGCGGACGTCCACGTGGCTGACGAGGTGGTCGTTGTGGTGCAGCCAGTCCGCCATGGCGTAGTCCGTGCGGGAGTCCCCGACGGTGTACCAGGCCACGGGCACGATCCCGTCCCGGCCGAGCAGCTCGCACGCGCGGCTCGCGCCGAGGTCCTTGCCGAGCCGGACGGACTCGATGTCCGTCGAGATGATGGTGGGGTCCACGCGGTAGTCCACCGTGTCGTCGCTTCCGGGCACGTGGTGGTCCAGGCGCACGACGCCGAGATCGTGCCGCGCCATGACGGCCATCGCGTCGGTGTCGAAGCGCTGCTGCTCCTCGCGGTAGTCGGAGTTGGCGACCTCGACGAGCTGCTCGACCGAGACCATGGCCCGCTTCGTCTCGTCGAAGAACATGTGTCCCGCGTAGCGCTCGGCCACGAGGGCGCGGATGTCGTCCGCGTAGGAGGTCGGGACCGCGAGATCGTGGTCCACGTGGACCATGCCCGGGCCGCGTGCGGAGAACGAGAACCACGTCGCGCCCTTCTCGCAGATCGCGTGGACCGTGACGCCCTCGGGCATCCCGGCGGCGAGCATGGGCTTCATGACCTGCTCGCGGATGAACGTGTCCGAGCGGCCAGTGTTGAAGATGATCGGGATGCCCGCGCTGCCCAGCTCGCCCAGGAGCTCGATGATCTCGGGCTTCACGTCCCGGGTCACCGGGCTCGCGATCGGGCCGTCGACGTCGAGCAGCAGGGCGAAGGCGGGGCTGGCGTTCATGGCCCCATTCTGGCAGCGAGTAACCGTTTGGCCACAATGCGCGGGGCATCGAGGGAGGCACTGACGCGAGCCGCGGCCGGGAATAATCTTGTCAGGTGATCTTCAAAGCGGTGGGCGAGGGACGTCCGTACCCGGAGCATGGCTACAGCTCGCCCAAGGACTGGGCGTCCCTCCCGCCCCGGCCGGTCCGGCTCGACGAGCTCGTGACGACGAAGCGCACGCTCGACCTCGAGGCGCTCCTGGCTGAGGACTCGACCTTCTTCGGCGACCTCTTCCCGCATGTGGTCCAGTACCGGGGAGTGCTCTACCTCGAGGACGGGCTGCACCGCGCCGTCCGTACGGCCCTCCACCAGCGCACCGCGATCCACGCCCGCGTCCTCGATCTCGACCAGTGAGGCCTGCATGTCCCGCAAGCCCAAGGACCTGAGCGTCCATCACGGCCACCGCGTGGTCTCCTGGAAGGAGCTCCGCTCGAAGTTCCCCGACGAGGAGCCGGCAGCCGAGGACCGCCCCCGCATGTGGCGCCACCTCCGCCACCGAGCCGTGATCATCCTGCTGGCCCTCATCGTGGTGGCCGCGGCGGGGACGGCCCTGGCCGTCATCACCGGCCTCATCCGCCTGCCAGACGCGGCCGAGGCCCCGAGCCTCGCGCCCTGCCCCACGGGCACCTACGACTACCTCCCGCCCGAGCAGGTCAGCGTCAACGTGCTCAACGCGGCCGGGCGGGAGGGGCTCGCGCGGGAGGTCGCCGATCAGCTCATCGAGCGGAAGTTCGCCGTGGGGAACGTGGGCAACGAGCGCTACTTGACCGAGGCGACCGCCGTGATCCGGGGCGGCTTCGCGGGGGAGCCTGCGGCCTTCACCCTCCAGCGCAACGTCCCCGGAAGCGTCTTCGTTCGGGACGAGCGCGGCGACGCGAGCGTGGACCTCATCCTCGGGCCCGGCTACGAGGCCCTCGCGGACCCGGGACTCGTCGACCAGACGCCGGGCACGATCTCCTGCACCGCCCCGACCCATACGGCAACGAAACCCGTGCGCTGAGCCGGATCCGGCCCTGCCCGCGCTCAGCGGCGCACGGGCCTGCCCTCGGCATCGAAGCGCGCGCCCACGCCGAGCTGGATGAAGCGCACGGTGGCCGCCGTGCGGCGCTCGGCATCGTCGTCGTCCGCCGCGCCATCCTCGCCGCGCCCGCGGTCCGCGCTCGCGGTGAGCGAGCCGTGGACGAGGCGGACGAGCTCCTCGACGTCCGCCTGCGGCAGGTAGCCCTCGGCCATCGCGTCGAGCAGGATCTGCGTCAGCAGGGCGTTGAGCTCGCCGACGTGGTCGCCGAGCTTGGCGAAGGACGACGGCGAGAGCACCGCCCGCATCGCCGGCCCCGGGGGGAGGTGGCGGCGGGAGAGGTCCTCGACCTGGGCCCGGATGTAGACGGCGAGCCGGTCGATCGGGTTCTCGAGGCTGCTGAGCTCGGCCTTGAGGTCGGCGAGGAAGCGGCCCGTCTCGTCGAGTGCGTACCCGATGAGGAGCTCCTCCATGTCCGCGTAGTAGTTGTAGACGGCGGTGCGCCCGACGCCAGCCTGACGGGCGACGTCGGTCATGGTCAGGCCGGGGAGTCCGCGCGTGAAGAGCAGCTCGCCGAAGGCGTCCAGGATCCGGCGCTGCGTGAGCGCGCGCTGTGCTGCATTGGACTCGGCCTGTATGCGGGGCATGTTCACATTTTATGTCGGTGTGTCAGTAAACACCCGTCATGGCGCCGCATGTCGCCGTGACGGCATACGTCAAGGGCGGATCCTTTGACACTGCTGGGGCGTCCGAGACACTGAACGGATGCGGCCGCCGCGGCCGCTAGCACAACTGAAGACGCCGATGATCCGGGGCGGGAGAGTCCCGCCGGCGCGGCCAGCGGGTGCCGTAGGAGCAAATCCTCCCCAGGAATCTCTCAGGCCCGCGTACCGCCGCGGTGAGGCACCTCTGGAAAGCAGCCCACCAGGGCTCACCGACGGTGCAAGCGGACGCCAGCAGGTCCGCGGAAACTCCGTCCCGACCGAGGGCGTCGTCGCGAAGGTCGCGGCCGCCGTCCCCGAGCTCGGCCCTCACGGTCGCGTGCCTGCCGCACCATGGGATCGAGCCGACCTCGGACACATCGCTCCGCCTCGCCGACCTCGGCTACCGGGTGGTTCCGCACCTCGCCGCCCGCAGCATCGGCGAGCGCCCCCGCCTCGCCCGGATGATCGCGGACTTCGAGGCCGCGGGAATCACCGAGGTGTTCGCCATCGGCGTCGCCGGCTATCCCGAGGGGCACCCCGACCGCACGGGCGCCGAGCTCCTCGACGCGCTCCTGGCCAAGCAGCACCTCGCCTCGAGCGTCGTCACCCAGATGTGCTTCTCCGCCGCCGCGATCACGGACTAGGTGGCGCTCCTTCGCGGTGAAGGCGTGGACCTGCCCGTGTGGGCGGGCGTGGCGGGCCGTGTGCCACGGGCGCGGCTCGTCGCGCTCGCGGCCAAGATCGGCGTCGGCCAGTCGCTGACGTTCCTCAGCCGCAAGGGGCCCCTGGCCCGCCGGCTCCTGAGCGGCGGGACCTACTCGCCGGAGGGGCTCGTGGCGGAGCTCGAGGCGGCACGCGCGGAGCTTGCGGGGATCCACCTCTTCACGTTCAACAGCATCGGCTGAGGAGGCCGCAGGCCGCGATCTACCTCGCGGTGTGTCCCGTGGCTACGCTGGGCACGTGCTCCAGCTCAGGGCGACTGGATTGATCATCGCGCTGGCCGCCGCGGGCCTCACGTCATGTGCCGGCCAGCCATCCGCCCCGCCATGCTTCCCGCCGGAGTACACCGTGACGCCGGACAGGGCCGCCGCGGGGCAGCGCGTGACGGTATCGGCCCCCGACGCGACGTGCGACCCCCGCTACGGCGGCGGCGCGCGGATCGAGGTCACCTTGGTCGACGCCCAGGGTCGGACCCTCGTGCGGGAGCTCGCCCCCATGCGCGACGCCGGCGGGTTCCGCCTCGAGGTCGTCGTTCCCGCGGGTGCGGTGCCGGGTCCCGGCCACGTGTCGGCATACCCGTACGGCCTCGACTGGTGCGACGACACGGGGAGGAACAACCGCGTCGGGCGGGCGGCGGGCACGATGGCGGGGCGGCCCGGCGCCGTCGTCCTGGCCTCGTGTGCGGCCCGGGAGGTGCCGCTCACGATCCTGCCGTGAGCGGCTCCGACCCCGAAAACGCGGGATGGCGTTGAGGTCCGTACCCGAAAGGGTCAGGCCTGGCTGCTGAAGGCGGCGTCGAAGGATTGGCCGCTCGGGGCGAAGTCGAACTTCTTGAGCGCCGCCAGGGCTTCGGGGGCGCCGACGAGGCGGTCCATGCCCGCGTCCTCCCATTCGACCGAGATCGGGCCGTCGTAGCCGATCGCGGTCAGGGCGCGGAAGCAGTCCTCCCACGGCACGTCGCCGCGGCCGGCGGAGACGAAGTCCCAGCCGCGGTGCGGATCGCCCCAGGGCAGGTGCGAGGAGAGGATCCCGGCCCGGCCGTTGCCCATCCGCATGCGCGTGTCCTTGCAGTCCACGTGGTAGATCCGGTCTGCGAAGTCGGTGATGAATGCGACCGGGTCCAGGCCCTGCCACACCATGTGCGAGGGGTCCCAGTTCAGGCCGAACGCCTCGCGGTGCCCGATGGCCTCGAGGGCCCGCTGGGTGGACCAGTAGTCATAGGCGATCTCCGAGGGGTGGACCTCGTGCGCGAAGCGCACGCCGCACTCGTCGAAGACGTCCAGGATCGGGTTCCACCGGTCGGCGAAGTCCTGGAAGCCGGCCTCGATGACGTCCGCGCCGACGGGCGGGAACATGGCGATGTACCGCCAGATGCTCGAGCCCGTGAAGCCCACGACCGTCTTCACGCCGAGGGCCTTGGCCAGGCGGGCGGTGTTCTTGAGGTCCTCGGCGGCGCGCTGGCGCACGCCCTCGGGGTCGCCGTCGCCCCACACAGCCGAGCCGACGATCGCCTTGTGGCGGAAGTCGATCGGGTCGTCGCACACAGCCTGGCCCTTGAGGTGGTTGGAGATCGCGAACAGCTTGAGGCCGTGCCGGGCGAGGATGCCGAGGCGCTCGGCGACGTAGGCGCCGTCGTCCCAGCGGGAGGCATCAAGGTGCTCGCCGGAGACGGCGATCTCGAGGCCGTCGTAGCCCCAGCCAGCCGCGAGCTCGGCGACCTCCTCGAGCTTGAGGTCGGCCCACTGGCCAGTGAACAGGGTGAACGGGCGGGTCATGATGCTCCTCTCGGGCGGGGTGGGCTCGGGTGGGTGGGCGGCGGGTCAGACCTGCACCGCTGCGGACTTGGCGGCGGCGGACTCCTCGATCGCGGCCAGAACCCGCTGGACCTGCAGGCCCTCCTCGAAGGAGGGGCTCAGGGGCGAGCCGTCGCGGATGGCGGCGAGGAAGTCCCGCGCCTGGTGCGTGAAGGTGTGCTCCCAGCCGATCATGTGGCCCGGCGGCCACCACGCTCCTGCATACGGGTGGCTGGGCTCGGTCACGACGATCCGGCGGAACCCGGCCTCCTCGGCGGGGGCGGTCGCGTCGAGGAACTCGAGCTCGCCGAGGCGCTCGAGATCGAACGCGAGCGCCCCGGCGGAGCCGTAGACCTCGATCCGCAGCGAGTTCTTCCGCCCGGTGGCGACGCGGGAGGCCTCGACCGAGGCGACCGCGCCCGAGGCGAGGGACAGCGTGGCCCACGCGGCGTCGTCGACCGTCACGGCTTCTGCACCGCCTGGCCCTGGCCGCTGGCCCACAAAGGTGTGAAGGCGCCCGGACGCCTCCGTGACGGTGTCCCCCGTGAGGAACTGGACCTGGTCGATCGCGTGCGAGGCGATGTCCCCGAGCGCCCCCGACCCGGCGGTCTCCTTCCGGAGGCGCCACGTCATGGGCGCCGTCGCGTCCGCGAGCCAGTCCTGAAGGTACGACGCGCGGACCTCGCGGACGGTGCCGAGCCGGCCCTCGGCGATGAGCCGCTTCGCGTAGGCCAAGGCGGGCACGCGGCGGTAGTTGAACCCGACCATCGAGACCACGCCGCGCTCCCGGGCCGCCTGCGCGGCGGCGACCATGCGCTCGGACTCCTCGATCGTGTTCGCGAGCGGCTTCTCCACGAGCACGTGCTTGCCCGCCTCGAGTGCCGCGATGGCGATCTCGGCGTGCAGCCAGCCCGGCGCGCAGATGTCCACGATGTGCACGTCGTCCCGGGCGATCACCTCGCGCCAGTTCGTGGCCGACTCGGCCCAGCCGTAGCGGGCCGCGGCCCCGGCGACCTCGTCGGCGTTGCGGCCCACGAGGACCCTCTGCTCCACCGTCGGGACGTCGAAGAAGGCGGAGACGTTCCGCCACGCGTGCGAGTGCGCCTTGCCCATGAACGCGTAGCCGACGGCCGCGACACCCAGCGGCCGGACCTCGGGCCGGGCCGCGCTCACGCGCGCACCCCGCCGAGCGTGGCTTCCGTCGGCGCCCAGTCCTCGGGCAGGGGCGGGGACGGCGGCGCGCTGCTGGCGACCTCGGTGAAGGCGCCGGAGTCGACGGACTCGGAGATCGAGACCATCGCATCGAGGACGTGGTAGGCGAGCTGGCCCGTCGCGCGGTGCGGGGTCCCCCTGCGGATCGAGCGTGCCATGTCGAGCACGCCCATGCCGCGGCCGTCGGCCGGCCCGGTGGCGCGGATGGAGGTCCACTCGGTCTCCCCGGTGCGGCAGATCTGCAGCTCGCCCGTGAAGTAGTTCGGGTCCGGGAGCGAGAGGGTGGCCTCGGTGCCCGTGATCTCGACGAAGCCCATGCGCATGCGGGGCGACTCGAAGCTGAAGATGCTGTGCGAGGAGGCGCCGCCCTCGAACTGGGCGAGCGTGCTCACGTGGGTGGGGACCTCGACCTCGAAGGACTCGCCTGCCTTGGGGCCGGTGCCGATGACGCGCGTGGCCTTGGCCGTGGACCCGAGCGCCGCGACGCGGCGGATGCTGCCGAACGTCTGGACCAGGGCCGTGAGGTAGTAGGGGCCCATGTCGAAGAGCGGGCCCGCGCCGCGCTGGAACAGGAACGAGGGGTTGGGGTGCCAGGACTCGGGGCCCGGGGTCTGGAAGACCGTCTGGGCCGTGAGGGGCACGCCGATGTCGCCACGCTCGATCACCCGGCGGGCCGTCTGGAGCCCGGCCCCGAGGAAGGTGTCCGGCGCGCAGCCGAGCCGCAGCCCGGCGTCGTCTGCCTCCCTCAGCAGCCCGAGCCCGCTCTCGCGGTCGAGGGAGAACGGCTTCTCGCTCCACACGTGCTTGCCGGCGCGCACCGCCGCGGTGGCGACCTCGACGTGGGCGGCGGGGATGGTGAGGTTGACGATGATCTCGACGTCCGGGTGCGAGAGGGCGAGCTCGGGGGCGCCGTGCTCGGCGATGCCGTACTCCGCTGCGCGCGCCGCGGCCGCCTCGGGAAAGAGGTCCGCGACGACGTGGACTTGGAGGTCCGGGAAGCGCGTGAGGTTGTCGAGGTACTGCTTGCTGATGTTTCCGGCGCCGATGACGGCGACGCCGACGGGGCCGCGGCTCATCGGGCACCCGCCTGGAGGTAGCGCAGCGAGGCCTCGACGCCCTCGAAGATGTCCCCCGCGTAGGAATCGAACTCGACGACTCCGACCTCGAGGGCCTCGGCCGCGTCGAGGACGGCACAGAGGTCCATGGCGCCCTGGCCGGCCGGCAGCTGCGCCGACGTGTCGGTGGAGATGGGGCCGTCCTTGAGGTGGAGGGCGATGACGCGCTGGCCGAGCCGGCGCACGAGCGCGGCCGGGTCCTGCCCGCCGACCGCGGCCCAGTAGGCGTCCACCTCGAGGACTACCTCGGGATCGAGGAGCGAGGCGAAGTACTCGAGGGCCGTCGTGCCCTCGATCGTGGACTCGAGCTCCCACGCGTGGTTGTGGTACCCGACGCGGAGGCCGTGCTCCGCGGCCTCCTTCGCCGCGGCATTGAGCCGCTCGGCCGTGCCGCGGATCGTCTCGGCGTCCTGCCAGTGCTCCGCGGGGATGTAGGGATCGATCACGGTGCCGATGCCGAGCTTGACCGCGGCGGCGAAGACCGCGTCCTGGTCCGTGCTGAGCAGGGGCGCGTGGGCCGTGGGCGCGGACAGCCCGTGCTCGGCGAAGCCGGCCGCGAGCTCGTCGGTGCGGGCCACGAAGTCGTACGGCTCGACCTGCGTGTACCCGATCTGCGCGAGCCGGCCGAGGGTGCCTTGGAGGTCCGCGGCCACGGCGTCGCGGACCGTGTAGAGCTGGACGGAGTAGCTGGTCACAGATGTCCCTTCGTCAGGAGATTCTCCCGGCGGCCTGCCATGGCCCGCGCCGGCGTGATGCTGCTCACCAGACTAGGACCCCTTTTGTCGATGGACAAGCAAAAGTTGATTCTGGACGATCAGAAGTGCCCCGTGGGACACTGGGGCGCATGCCGAACCACGACGACGCCGCGCGCGACGCCGCCGAGCTGAGCCCGGCGGAGAGGGTCTTCGCGGCGCGGGCGGGTGACCTCTTCCAGCTCCTGCGGGACGGCCGGCCGTGGACGAGGGCGGAGCTCGCGGGCACGACGGGGCTCGCCCGCTCGACGGTCGCGGGACGCGTGGACCTGCTCATGCACACTGGCTTCGTCGTCTCCGTCGGCGAGGCGCTCTCGAG
Source organism: Sinomonas sp. T428B (assembly GCF_056780155.1). Taxonomy (NCBI): domain Bacteria; kingdom Bacillati; phylum Actinomycetota; class Actinomycetes; order Micrococcales; family Micrococcaceae; genus Sinomonas; species Sinomonas sp. T428B. The sequence continues at coordinate 641,986 of NZ_JBRAZR010000001.1, forward strand.
CGGCGGCCGCCCGCCGTCGCGCTTCGCCTTCCACCGGCAGGCCCGGACCATCCTCGCGGCCGACGTCGGCGCGAGCCACGTGCGCGTGGCCCTCACCGACCTCGGCGGGACGGTCCTCGCCGAGGAGCGCGCGCAGAGGCCCGTCGCGGACGGCCCCGAGGCCGTCCTCGGGCATGTCGTCGAGACGGGAACGCGCCTCATGGCCGACGCCGGCTGGCCCCGCACCCGGCTCGCGGGCGTCGGGATCGGCCTGCCCGGGCCCGTCGAGCACTCGACCGGACGGCCGGTCAAGCCGCCGATCATGCCCGGCTGGGACGGCTTCGACGTCGTCGGCTTCGTGCAGGACTCCTTCGCCGTCCCCGTCCTCGTGGACAACGACGTGAACATCATGGCGCTCGGCGAGCGGGCCGGCTTCTGGCCCGACGTCGACGACCTCCTCTTCGTCAAGGTGGCCACAGGCATCGGCTCGGGCATCATCTCGAGCGGGCAGCTCCAGCGCGGCGCCGACGGGACGGCGGGCGACCTCGGCCACGTGCGCGTGGCGAGGGGCGACGGCGTGGTGTGCCAATGCGGGAACATCGGATGCCTCGAGGCGGTCGCCTCGGGGACGGCGGTGGCCCGGGCCCTCACTGCCCAGGGCGTCGCCGCCGCGAGCGGCGCCGACGTCGTCGCGCTCGCCGCCGACGGGAGCCTGCCCGCTGTCCAGGCCCTGCGCCAGGCCGGGCGGGACATCGGCGAGGTCCTCGCGACGTGTGTGAACCTGCTCAATCCGGCCGTGATCGTGATCGGAGGCTCGATGGCCGCGGCGGGGGAGCACGTCATGGCGGGCGTGCGTGAGGTCGTCTACCACCGCTCGCCGCCGCTCGCGACGACGAACCTGCGCGTCGTCCTCTCCCGGGCGGGCGAGCGCGCCGCCGTCATGGGCGCGAGCCAGCTCGTGGCCCAGCACGTCCTCTCCCCGGCGGGCATCGAGGCCGCCCTTGCCGGCAGTTCAGGCGCCTCCGTCGGCGCCGGCTGATTCGGCGCGGCTCGGCGCGTAGGGCCGGCACGACGGGGTAAGAGGCGCCTGAGTCGCACGACACGGAATCAGAGGCCATGCGCCGAACACTGCCGACCAGTGCCGATCAAGGAGGAACCATGCGCGCGCTCGAACAGTATGCGGACCTGCTCAGGGGGGAAGGTCCGTGGTGCACGATCCACGCTGATGTCAGCACTGGCACCGTGGACAGCCTCGAGGCCACGGACGTCCTCGGGGACAACGTCGCGAAGGCGCTCGCCGACGCGGGCGCGGACAAGGCGAGCACGACGGCGGCCGGGCGGCTCACGTGGGCTGCCAAGGGGATGCCCGCCCCGGTCTCGCGCTTCGTCGTCATCGGCGGCGGCGAGGTCGTGGTCAACGAGGTCCTTCCCGGGGCGCCGCCCACGGGGACTCTCGTCGACGTCGGGCCGATCCCCGACCTCATGCCGCTCGCCGTGCACCTGGGCGGGGACCTCGTCTACCTCGTGGTCGAGGCCGAGCGGGCAGACGCCGAGATCCGCCGCCACCGGGCCTCGGAGGGGGGCGCCCTCGACGTCCAGGAGCTGCACGGAACGACCGAGAACCTCACGAAGGTGCCCTCCGGCGGGTGGTCCCAGGGCCGGTACCAGCACCGCACCGAGGAGATCTGGCGGCGCAACGGGGCCGACGTCGCGCGTGAGGTCGACGCACTCGTCGCCGACGGCAGCGTGGCCCTCGTGGTCCTCGCGGGAGACGAGCGGGCGCAGGAGAAGATCCGCGACGCCCTCGGCGAGCGGGCCCGCAGCCTCCTGCGCACCGTGGACATGAACTCCGCCGCGCCCGGCGCGGACCGCGAGCGGTTCCAGCATGAGGTCGGCCTGCTCGTCGCCGAGGCCGCGGCCAGGCGGCAGGCCCGGGTCCTCGAGCGGACGGCCGAGGGGAACGGTGCGCTCGGCGCCCGGGGCTGGGGCGAGACCGTCGCGGCGCTCCAGCAGGCGCGGGTCGACACGCTGTTCCTGGACCCCGACGGGGTCGCGGACCGCTCGCTGCTCGCGCTCGGGGCGCAGCCGTGGATCGCCCTGCACGAGGGCGAGAGCCTCAACGCTCCGATCCTCGGCCGGGCCCGGCCCGCCCCGGCGCTCCTGCGCGCGGCCGTGCTGACGGACGCGGACACGGTCCTCGTGCCGAAGGGCGTGCTCGGCACGGGGCACGGCGTCGGGGCGCTCCTGCGCTGGGAGTGATCCTGCGCTGGGAGTGATCTGCCGGGGGAGCCGGCCGGGCCCGTGACAGGCCCTTCACGCGGTGCGGCCGCCTGCGTACGCTCGTTGGCAGGGAGGTGATGCTGCATGAACGCAGTGCAAGGAGACCGCATCATTATCCACGGCCGGACCGTCGGCGCCGCCGACAGGCACGGCCAGATCATCGAGGTGAAAGGCGAGAACGGCGAACCGCCGTACCTCGTGAAGTTCGACGACGGGCACGAATCCGTCGTCTTCCCCGGCGGCGACTTCGCCGTCGAGAAGCCGCACTAGGCTTGAGGCCCGGCGCCGGCTCAGGCCAGGCGCCGGGCCTTGAGCACGGTGTCGGTCAGCACCGCCGTCTGCCCTTCGGGCCCTGTCGCGACACGGCCCTCGCTGCTGCCCGTCTCGACCGCCCACTCCGAGGGCCGCAGCCCGAGGGAGGCCGCGAGCTCCTGAGCCGAGGGCAGCCCGCCCTCCGGGGCGGGGTGGCGCGACCACGGCGGGAAGGCCCCGTGCCCGACGACGAACAGCAGGCCGCCCGGTGCGACGGCCCGTGTTGCCGCGAGCAGGATGTGCTCGCGCGGCAGCTCGACCGGAGAGTGCAGGAAGAGGGCCGCGACCAGGCTGTACTGCGCCTCCGGCTCCCACGTCGCGAGGTCGCGGTGGAGCCACGTCACGCGGTCCCCGACGCCCGCCTTTGCCGCGTGCTCGGCCGCTCGGCCCAGCGCGACGGGGGAGATGTCGACGCCGGTCACGCGCCACCCGCGGGATGCGAGCCAGATCGCGTCGGCCCCCTCGCCGCAGCCGAGGTCGATCGCAGTGCCGGGCGCGAGCATGCTGAGCTCGCGCACGAGCGCCGCGTTCGGCTTCCCGCTCCAGACCTGCTCGCGCTCGCGGTAGAAGCCGTCCCAGAACTCCGAGGGACGCGGGGTGGGGCCATGCGCAGGGTGCTCGTGATCGTCCATGCACGACTCCTATCGGGTCGGCCGATCCCGTGCAAGGCCCCGCGCGGGGGGACTAGCAGCCCTCGGGGCCGCAGGCCTGCCCGTCCAGTCCGGAGCCGCCGTCGTCCGCGGAGTCATGTGCGGCTCCGCCGCCAGCAGCGCCGACCATGACGAGCGGGTTGGCCTCGGCCCACGCCGTCTCGAGCGCCTGGGCGAAGAGCTCGGGGGACTGCGCCCCGGAGATCCCGTACCTGTTGTCCAGGACGAAGAACGGCACGCCCTGGATGCCGAGGGCCCGCGCGTGGGCGATGTCGGCGCGCACGGCGTCGGCGTGCTGGTGGGAGTCGAGGGCAGCCTCGACCTCGGCGGCGTCGAGCCCGGCGGCGGCGCCGATCCCGACGAGGACCTCCCGGCTGCCGATGTCGAGCCCGCGCTCGAAGTGGGCCGAGAGCAGCTCCTCCTTGACGGCGTCGGCCGTCGAGCCGGAGCCCCCCGCGGCGGCGTCGTGCTCCCGGGCGTGGTGGATGAGCTCGTGCCCAGCGAAGGAGTTGGCGACGACGATCCGCCCGAAGTCGTAGTCGAGGCCCTCGGCGGCGGCCACCCGGGTGACGTGGTCGAACATCTGCCGGACCTGCTCGGCCGCCAGGCCCTTGCGCTCGCTGAGGTAGTCCAGCTCCGTCCCGTCGTAGTGCTCGGGCAGGGAGGGGTCGAGCTGGTAGCTGTGCCACGTCACGGTGACCTGGTCGCGGTGCGGGAACCCGGCGAGGGCCTTCTCGAAGCGGCGCTTGCCGATGAAGCACCACGGGCAGGCGATGTCGGACCAGATGTCTACGTTCATGGAAGCTTCAAGTTCTTCCGGCCAGGGAAGTATTCCCGGCCCCGCACGTGCCGAGGGGCTGCCCCCGCGCAGCACCACTACGCGGGAGCAGCCCCTCGGCGTTCCTCCCCGTTGCCCTGCCCCCGTCCTTCGGGGTGCGTGTTGCGATTCCGCGCGCAGGGAATGGGAAAGCCTCTAGGCCGCGGCGAACTGCCGCTCGGGCAGGCCGGCCTCGAACTCGTCCTCCTTGCCCGCCGTCTCGCACAGGTAGCGAGCGTAGGCCGGCATCGTGAGGAAGGTCGGGAACTCGGCCCCCAGGGCGCACTCCTCGAAGAGCTCGCGGGCGTCGCGGAAGCGGTCGCCGTCGAAGCGCTCGAGCTTGGCGAACTCCTCGTCGAGGATCTCCTCGACCCAGTGCCGGGTCACGATCTCGCCCTGGTCCGTGATGGCCCGGGAGTAGATCCACTGCCAGATCTGCGAGCGGGAGATCTCTGCGGTCGCGGCGTCCTCCATGAGGTTGTGGATCGCGACGGCGCCGGAGCCGCGCAGCCAGGCTTCGATGTAGCGGATGCCGACCTCGATGTTGTTGCGGATGCCGGCCTCGGTGATCGTGCCCTCGCACGTGCTCAGGTCGATGAGCGCGCGGTCGTCGGCGACGACGTCCTCGCGCAGGCGGTCGATCTGGTTCGGCCGGTCGCCGAGGACGGCGTCGAACACCTCGCGCGCCACCGGCACGAGGTCCGGGTGGGCCACCCAGGAGCCGTCGAAGCCGTCGTTGGCCTCGCGCTGCTTGTCGGCGCGGACCCTCTCGAAGGCGATCGCGTTGACCTCGGGGTCCTTGCGGTTCGGCACGAAGGCGGCCATGCCGCCGATCGCCATCGCCCCGCGGCGGTGGCACGCGCGCACGAGCTGCTCGGTGTAGGCCCGCATGAACGGCTGGGTCATCGTGACCTGGCCGCGGTCCGGGGTCACGAAGCGCGGCCCGCGGGTGCGGAAGTTCTTGATGATCGAGAAGATGTAGTCCCAGCGGCCCGCGTTGAGCCCGGCCGCGTGGTCGCGCAGCTCGTAGAGGATCTCCTCCATCTCGAACGCGGCCGTGATGGTCTCGATGAGCACCGTCGCCCGGATCGTGCCCTGCGGGATGCCGAGCAGGTCCTGGGCGAGGATGAAGATGTCGTTCCAGAGGCGCGCCTCGAGGCGGTTCTCGATCTTCGGCAGGTAGAAGTAGGGGCCGTGGCCGAGCGCGAGGAGGCGCTTGGCGTTGTGGAAGAAGAACAGGCCGAAGTCCACGATGCCGCCCGCGACCGGCTTGCCGTCCACGAGCATGTTCTTCTCCGGCAGGTGCCAGCCGCGCGGGCGCACCACGATCGTGGGGCGCTCGGCGAACGGGCGGAGGCGGTACTCCTTGCCCTCGGGCGACGTGAAGTCGATCCGGTCCTCGAGCGCGTCGATGAGGTTGATTTGCCCGCGGACCACGTTGCGCCACGACGGCGTCTGGGAGTCTTCCATGTCCGCCAGCCAGACCTTCGCGCCCGAGTTGAGGGCGTTGATCGTCATCTTCCGGTCCACCGGGCCCGTGATCTCGACGCGGCGGTCCGTCAGGCCGGGCGCCGGCGGGGCGACGCGCCAGTTCGGGTCGTTGCGGATCTCCGCGGTCTCGGGAAGGAACCGCGGGTCGACGCCGCGGGCGATCTCCGCCCGGCGGGCGTGGCGGGCCTCGAGGAGCTCCTGGCGGCGCTCGGCCGTGGCCCGGTGCAGGCGGGCGATGAACTCGAGCGCGTCGGGGGTGAGGACCTCGTTCTGGCGCGCCATCGGCTGTGCGGTGAGCGTCACGCCGTTGATGCTGAAGGTGTCGGTGAAGCTGTTCATGGCGGGTCTCCTGGGTGAGTACGACGGCGGTGTGCAGCTCGCGCAAGCTGCACACCGGCGTCGTCGGCCTATGCCGAAACTGTGCTGTGCCGTAGCGGCTAGTGGAACTGGCCCTCTTCGGTGGATCCCACGAGGGCGAGGGTGCTGGCGTTCGGGTTCAGCGCCGTGGAGACCAGATCGAAGTAGCCGGTGCCCACTTCGCGCTGGTGCTTGGTTGCGGTGTAGCCGCGGTCTTCGGAGGCGAACTCGCGCTCCTGGAGGTCGACGTACGCGCTCATCCCGGTGCGGGCGTAGCCGTGGGCGAGGTCGAACATCGAGTAGTTGAGGGCGTGGAAGCCCGCGAGCGTGATGAACTGGAACTTGAAGCCCATCGCGCCCAGCTCGCGCTGGAACTTCGCGATCGTCGCGTCGTCGAGGTGCTTCTTCCAGTTGAACGACGGCGAGCAGTTGTAGGCGAGCATCTGGTCCGGGAACTCGGCCTTGACGGCCTCGGCGAACTTCCTGGCCAGCTCGAGGTCCGGGGTGCCCGTCTCCATCCAGATGAGGTCCGAGTACGGGGCGTAGGCCTTGGCGCGGGCGATGCAGGGCTCGACGCCGTTGCGGACCCGGTAGAAGCCCTCCGCCGTCCGCTCACCCGTGATGAACTCCCGGTCGCGCTCGTCCACGTCCGTCGTGATGAGGGTCGCGGCCTCGGCATCGGTGCGGGCGATGATGACGCTCGGCACGCCGGCGACGTCGGCGGCGAGCCGAGCAGCATTGAGGGTGCGGATGTGCTGCTGGGTCGGGATGAGCACCTTGCCGCCCAGGTGGCCGCACTTCTTCTCGGAGGCGAGCTGGTCCTCCCAGTGAACGCCCGCGGCGCCGGCCTGGATCATGGACTTCATGAGCTCGTAGGCGTTGAGCGGGCCGCCGAAGCCGGCCTCGGCATCGGCCACGATCGGGACGAGCCAGTCCTCGACGCTCTGCTTCCCCTCGGAGAACTCGATCTGGTCCGCGCGCTGGAGCGCGTTGTTGATCCGGCGCACCACGGCGGGCACGGAGTTCGCGGGGTAGAGCGACTGGTCGGGGTAGGTGTTGCCCGAGAGGTTGGCGTCCGCGGCGACCTGCCAGCCGGAGAGGTAGATGGCCTTGAGGCCGGCCTTGACCTGCTGGACGGCCTGGTTGCCGGTGAGGGCGCCGAGGGCGTTGATGTAGCCCTTGCCGTCGGCTCGGCCCTCGGTCACGGCCTTCCACAGCTTCTCCGCGCCGCGGCGGGCCAGCGTGTGCTCCTCGGGGACGCGGCCCCGCAGCTTGACGACGTCCTCGGCGGTGTAGTCACGGGTGATGCCGTCCCAGCGGGGGTCGGCGGACCACTCGAGCGCCAGGGCCTCGGCCTGCTGCTCGGGGGTCTGGTTCGGGGCCTCGAACGCTGCGGTCATGGCGGTCTCCTTCGACTCGTGGGTGCCAGTGGCTTCTTCGTGAGAACAACTTTTCCGCCTCTGCAAGCCGTGCAACAGGGAAATTTGCTGGAAAGAATTGCAGTTCTTCACGTATTCTCAAGAAATGCCTCGTCAAGCCTCCTGGGCCCAGCCAGCCCCAGCTGCCGCGCCCACGACCAACGATCTGGACGTCATCGCCCTGGGCCGCCGCGTGCGCCACCTGCGCAAGGCCGCGGGCCTGACACTGGACGAGCTCGGCGCCGCCGTCGGGGCCGCCGCGAGCCAGCTGAGCCTCATCGAGAACGGCAAGCGCGAGCCCAAGCTGAGCCTCCTGAACCAGCTCGCGGGCGCCCTCGGCGTCGGGGTCGACGCGCTCCTCGGCGCGGAGCCGCCGAGCCGGCGCGCGGCCCTCGAGATCGAGCTCGAGCGGTACCAGCGCAGCCCCCTGTACGAGAACCTCAACCTGCCCAAGATCCGCGTGTCCTCGCGGCTCCCGCTCGACGTGCTCGAGGCCCAGCTCGGGCTCCTGCGCGAGCTCGAGCGGAAGATGAACGAGCAGGTGGCCACGCCCGAGGAGGCCCGCCGGGCCAACGGCGAGCTGCGCCGCATGATGCGCGAGCGCGGGAACTACTTCCCCGAGTACGAGGCCGAGGCGCAGAAGGTCCTCGCGCAGGTCGGGTACACGTCGGGGCCGCTGAGCCAGCACGTCATCTCGGACATCGCGAGCCACCTCGGCTTCAGCCTCCACCATGTGGGCGACCTGCCGCACTCGACCCGGTCGGTGACCGACCTGAAGAACCGCAGGATTTACCTCACGCACAACCAGCGCTCAGAGCACGACCCCCGCTCGGTGCTGCTCCAGGCGCTCGGGCACTACGTCCTGGGCCACGGGACGCCGAGCTCCTACGGGGACTTCCTCGCCCAGCGGGTCGCGACCAACTACTTCGCCGCGGCGCTCCTGCTGCCCGAGCAGGCCACGGTCGAGTTCCTGCAGCGCGCCAAGGCGGCCAAGGAGATCGCCGTCGAGGACATCCGCGACGCGTTCGCCGTGAGCTACGAGACCGCCGCGCATCGGTTCACGAACCTCGCGACCCAGCACCTCGGCATCACGACGCACTTCCAGAAGACGCACCAGTCCGGGATCATCTACAAGGCCTACGAGAACGACGGCGTCAACTTCCCGATGGACCACACCGGCGCCATCGAGGGCCAGCCATCGTGCAAGGCGTGGACGAGCCGGGCTGTGTTCGACGTGCCGGACAAGTTCAGCGCCTACAGCCAGTACACCGACACGGTCAACGGGACCTTCTGGTGCACCGCCCGCACCGAGCGCAGCGCGAGCGGCGAGTTCTCGCTCAGCATCGGCGTGCCGTACCAGCACGTGAAGTGGTTCCGAGGGAGGGACACGACGGCGCGCGCCACCTCTCGCTGCCCCGACCCGGACTGCTGCAAGCGCCCGCCCGCCGAGCTGAGCGAGCACTGGGCCGGCAACGCGTGGCCCTCCGCGCGGGCGCACTCGCACCTGCTCGCGGCGATGCCGCCCGGGGCGTTTCCCGGTGTGGACGAGACCGAGGTGTACGCGTTCCTCGAGGCGCACTCGGGCTCATAGGGGCAGCCGCAGGGGACGGCTGTCGCCTGCGGGGGGTCAAGCCCGGGGTCGGAGTTCAGCCGGGACTGGTCAGCCGGGACTGGTCAGCCGGGAACTGTTCAACCGGGGAACTGGGCGGCCGGGATGTCGGGCTCGCCGTCGTGGTCGTCGTCGCCGTAGGCGCGCATCGCAATGCGCCGGGCGAGCTCTTCGTCCATCTCGTACGGAGGAATCTGCCGGAAGGCATGGACCTCGCGCTTGGGCTTCTCTGGCGCCTCGGCGCCCGCCTCGGCATCCTTGCGCTTCTTGAACAGGCTCATGGTGACCTCCCGACGCGTGGTGTGAGCTGGCTCACCTTTTCACCTTACGCCCACGGTGGCGGAAATCTAGTGGGTGCCTCCTCGGGCGCGTCCCAACCGTTCCGGAATTGTCGGCTGGGGGTCGGTGCCGAGGGCGCGGACCGTCCTCAACTCGACAATTGCGGTTGGAGGTGGCATGCGGGTAGGCGATGGGCCGCGCTCAGCCGTGGAAGGCCCTGTATGCGGCCTCGGCGCCCGGGTGCAGCGGGATGCCCGCGGTGTTGATGAGGGTGTCCGGGCTCAGGAACTGGACGCCGAGGCTCGAACGCGGCACGAGCTCGGCGACCCGCGTGAGCAGGAGCTCGACCGTGCGCCGGGCCACGTCGGTGTCGAGGTCCTCGCGGCACAGGAGCAGGTTCGCCACGCCGACCGTCCAGGTCGCAGGGATGCCGGCGTAGGTGCCGTCCGGGATGAGGACGCGGTCGTAGAAGGCGCCGTGCCGGGCCCGAGTGGGAGCGATGAGCGGCGACAGGTCGAGGAGGGCCAGGCTCAGCTCCCTGCTTGCCGAGGCGATCGCGGCCGTCGGGACGCCTCCCGACCAGAAGAGCGCGTCGACGGCACCGTCGCGCAGGGCGGCGAGCCCCTGGTTCAGGCCGAGCGGCTCCTCGCGCAGCGACCCCTCCGGGATGCCCGAGGCCTCGATGAGCCGGCTCGCCGTGAGCGAGGTGCCCGCCCGGGGATCGCCGACCGCGGCCGAGCGGCCCGCGAGGTCTGCGAGGGTGGAGATCCCCGCGTCGCGCCGGACGATGCAGTGGACGTAGTTCTCGTACACCTTCCCGAGCGCGACGAGCCGCCCGGGCGCGGACGACGGCGCGGGGCCGGCCAGGCGCTCGGCCGCGGCGTCGGCGAGGGTGATCGCGAGGGTGGCCTGGCCGGCAGCGAGCCGGTCCATGTTGTCGAGGCTGCCGCCGGTCTCGAGCGCCCTGGACGTCTGGGCCACGCCGTGCCGGGTCAGGGCATCGGCGAGCAGGGAGGCGAACTCGAGGTAGAAGCCGCCGGGCTCGCCGCCGGCGACGGTGACCGCCCCCGGTGCCGGCGCCCGGGTGCATCCCGGGAGGAGGCCGGCGAGGGCCGCGCCGGCGCCTCCGCGCAGCAGTGTGCGCCGCCCGATGACGGGCCCGCCTCTCATGGCCCTGTCGCTCATGGCCCCGCCTCCCCTGGCGCAGCCTCCCCGGGCCTGGTCCCTCGCGGCCCGGCCGCCCCGGGCGCGGCCTCCCCGGGCGCGGTCTCCCCGGGCGCGGTCTCCCCGGGCCCCGCCTCGGGGAAGTCGAGCCGGGCCACGAGCCCGTGCGGCTCGGCCGGCGCCAGGACGAGGCGGGCGCCGTTCGCCCCTGCAAGCCGCTCCACGATCGCCATGCCGAGCCCCGTGCCCTGAATGCCCTGGTGCCGCGGGGACCGCCAGAAGCGCGTGGTCGCGGCGGCGAGCTCGTCCGCGCTCAGGCCGGGGCCGTCGTCGGCCACCTGGACGGAGACGACCCCGCCGCGAGCCCGAGCGGACACGGTGACGTGTGCACCGGGCGCGTACTTGAGGGCGTTGCCGATGAGCTCGCCGGCCATGTCGGCCAGGTCCCCTTCGTCGCAGCGGATCCGCAGGGGCTCCGGCGGAGGCCCGGCGAGGCGAAGCTCGACGCCGGCCCGGCGCGCCTCGGGCCCGGCGTGCTCGACGGCCTCGGCGAGGACCGGGTACGGGTCGAGGGAGATGGGGGCTCCGGCCTCCGCCGGCGCCGCGAGCTCCGACGCCCGGTGCTCGGCGGCGGCGAGGCGGAGGAGGTCCGCGAGGACGGACTCGACGCGCTCGAGCTCGGCCGACGCCCTGCCGGCGGCCTCCCGCTGCGCCTCCGTGGCGAGCTCGAGCCCGAGGAGGTCCGTGCGCAGCCGGAGCGCGCCGACGGGATTGCGCAGCTGGTGCGCCGCGTCCGCGATGAACTGGCGCTGCGACTCGAGGCTCTCGGCCACGGTCTGCGACATCGAGGTGAAGGCCCGGCTGAGCGCCCGGAGCTCGGGCGGGCCGTCCTCCGGCAGCGGGGCCGCGCGGCCCGACGAGCCTAGCTCAGTGACGGCCTCGGTGAGCCGGTGCACCGGGCGCAGCACCCAGCCGGTCACGCGCCCCGCGCCGAGCAGCAGGAGCGCCCACACGGCGGCCGCCCCGAGCGTGACGAACGCCCAGCGCTCCCGCAGCCTCGCCCGCGCGGGCTCGAGGTCGACGTCGAGCACGGCCTCGCCGAGCACCTGGCTCCCGGTGCCGAACGGCCGGGACATCGTCTCGGAGGCAGGGCCGAAGGGCGCGAGCGGGGAGAGCGCCGTGTCGTCGAGGTTGAGCCGCGCCCGGGCGAGGGCTTCCGCGATGTCGGGCCGGGCCGGGCTGAGGCCGCCCGAGGTGAGGGTCGCCGTCGGGGTTCGGATGACGAGGCCCTCGCCGTAGAGCGAGGAGTACCGGTCCATGTCCCGCTGCAGTTGGGCCGAGTCGCCATCGAGGGTCGAGTCGTAGGCCACCTGGGCGAAGCGCCCGAGGGCCGCGGCGCGGTTGATCTGCAGCTCCTGGGTGAGCTCGCGGCTCGCCGAGGCCAGGATCGAGGCCGCGACCGCGAGGACGATGAGCGCAGTGACGACGCTCAGGATGCCGAGGACCCTCAGCCTCACGGGCGCCTCACGTCCCGCCGCCGGCGGCAGCCCCGCCGTCGTTCTCCACGCGGTACCCCACCCCGCGGACGTTGACGATGAACCCCGGGAGGCCGAGCTTCGAGCGGAGGCCGGAGAGGTGGACGTCGAGGGACCGGGACGTCGTGAGGAAGGCGTCGCCCCAGAGGGCGTCCAGGATCTGCTCCCGCGTGACGACCGAGCCCGCGTGCCGCACGAGGAGCGCGAGGAGCTCGAACTCGGTCGCCGTCAGGTGCAGCGCGCGGCCGTCGACGGCGGCCTCCCGCCGGTCGAGGTCGACGCTCACCGGGCCCGCGCGGAGGCTGTGCGCGACGGTCCCGCCGCCCCGGGCCACGCGCCGCGCGACGGCCTCGATGCGCGCGAGGAGCTCGACGAGCTTGACGGGCTTGACGAGGTAGTCGTCCGCGCCCTGGCGCAGGCCGAGGACCACGCTGCGCTCGTCGTCCCGGGCCGTGAGGATGAGGATCGGGCAGTGCGTGACCTGGCGCAGCTTGCGCAGGACCTCGAGGCCGTCCATGTCCGGCAGGCCGAGGTCGAGCAGGACCACGTCGAAGTCCCGGTGGGCCAGGAGGGCGTCGGCGCCGCGCGCCACCCGGTGCCCGTCGAGGCCCGCTGAGCCGACAGCCGCGAGCAGCGCCGACGCCATGGCGTCGTCGTCCTCGACGATGAGCACTCGCATCCCGGGTTCCTTACTTCCGCGTGGCGACCTTCCGCGTCCGTAGGAGCCTACTCTCCCCGCCGAGGGTGAGGTTTAAGAAACAGTTAGGATCCGGGCCCGCGCCTTGGGCTGTGGTCCGGGTCACCCCTAGCGTCGAAGCCATGACCAGCACCCAGACTCAGCCCACGAGCGAGGCCGCGCAGACGCGGCGCGCCGTCGGCAACATCCTCAAGGGCTCGGCGGGCAACCTCGTCGAGTGGTACGACCTCTACGTCTACACGGTCTTCGCCGCGTACTTCCAGTCGCACTTCTTCAGCTCGCGCGACGAGCTCCAGGCCGGCATGGAGGCCATGGCCGTCTTCGCCGTCACGTTCCTCATGCGGCCCATCGGCTCGTGGTTCTTCGGCCGGTACGCGGACCGCAAGGGCCGCAAGGCCGCCCTAACGCTCAGCGTGAGCCTCATGAGCGCGGGCTCGTTCGCCATCGCGATCCTGCCCACCACCGAGCAGATCGGCATCCTCGCTCTCGTCGCGCTCATCGCGGTCCGGCTCCTGCAGGGCTTCTCCGTGGGCGGCGAGTACGGCACGAGCGCGACCTACATGTCCGAGGCCGCGACCGCCCGCCGCCGCGGGTTCTTCTCGAGCTTCCAGTACGTGACGCTCGTCGGCGGGCAGATGCTCGCGCTCCTCGTCCTCGTGATCCTCCAGCAGGTCCTGTCCAAGGAGGAGCTCACAGCGTGGGGCTGGCGCATCCCGTTCCTGCTCGGCGGCGTCGCGGCGCTCGTCGTCCTGTGGCTTCGCCGCTCGATGGAGGAGACCGTCTCCGAGGAGCAGGTGGCTGCGGCCCGCAAGGGTGCCTCCGGGGGAGCGGCCTCGCCCGAGGCCCAGCCCGGCACGATGCGACTCCTGCTCACGCGCCACTGGAAGGCGCTCCTCGTGTGCATCGGCGTGACCCTCGGCGGCACCGTGGCGTTCTACACGTACACGAACTTCATCCTCAAGTTCATGAACGACACCTCGGGCATCCCCAAGGAGGCCACGAGCCAGATCAACTTCTGGGCGCTGCTGATCTTCATGTGCCTCCAGCCCGTGTACGGGCTCATCTCGGACCGCGTGGGCCGCAAGCCGCTCCTGCTCTGGTTCGGCATCCTCGGCGTGCTGTGCACGTGGCCGCTGCTCTCGACCCTCGGCGGCACGCAGGACCCGGTCGCGGCCTTCTTCCTCATGATGGGCGGGCTCGTCATCGTCGGCGGGTACACGTCGATCAACGCGCTCGTGAAGGCCGAGCTCTTCCCCGCCTCGATCCGCGCCCTCGGCGTGGGCCTCGGCTACGCGATCGCCAACTCGCTCTTCGGCGGGACCGTGCCGCTCATCGGCGCGGCCCTGCAGAAGGCCGGCCAGGTCGAGGCGCTGTTCACCTACGTGACCGTCTGCATCGCGGCGTCCCTGCTCGTCTACGTGTTCTGCCTCAAGAACCGCAAGGACACGCACCTCGACGCCGAGCAGGGCTCCGCCTTCGGCGCCGCGGCGGGGACTGGCGCAGATCGTGGCACGGCGCGTGCCGCGCACGACGACGACGGCGAGCTCGAGCGCGTCGGCTGACCCGCCATCGTCCTCGCCTCGGGTGAGCTTCTCGGAAGGCCCCGGTTCACGCTCCGCGTGGCCCGGGGCCTTCCGCCTGCGCAGGTGCGGCGACGGACTCGCGCCGGGCGAGGCCCCACAGCGACGCGCGCCCGACTGCGGCGCACACCGCGGTGAGGAGCGTCAGGACGGCGAACGCCTGGGAAGGGCCGCGCGTCAGCCACGTGACGGCGGTCCCCAGGGCAATCGCCCGGCCATCGACCGCCACGCGCTCTGTTCCCCTCGATGCCACGCGCCCCCCTCCCCGAGCGTGTGCCGTATGCTGCCAGTCTGTCAGACGCCGGTGGGGTGAAGATCACACGCCGGGAAAACGTGTTCCTACGGCGCTGACCGGGCCTTCCGGGGAGGCGGTGGGGTTGGCCGTGATAGACCGAAAGGCAATGCGCCCCCATCCCAGCCCTGCCCCCGCGTCCTCCCGAGCACGCGCTCGGGCCGTCGGCGCGGGGCTGCTGCTCGTGTCCATCGGGCTCATCGCCCTGACCATGCGAGGCCCCTTCGTCGCCGTCGCGCCCGTCGTCGGGCCCCTCGCGGCGGAGCTGGGGCTCTCGGCCTCGGAGCTCGGGCTGCTCACGGGGATCCCCGTCCTGTGCTTCGCCCTCGCCTCGCCGCTCGCGTCCCTGTGCGCGCGCCGGCTCGGGGCCGAGGTCGCGGTGACACTCACGCTCCTGGGCGTCCTGGCCGGCGTGGTGCTCCGCTCGGTGAACGGCACCGTCGTCGTCATGCTCGGGACGGTCCTGATCGGCGTGGCGATCACCGTGGGCAACATTGCCGTCCCGCTCATCGTCCGGCGCGACTTCACGCCCGCCCGCCAGGGCATGGCTCTCGGCGTGTACACCGCCTCGCTCAACGTCGGGGCGTTCCTGACCTCGGTGGCCTCGGCGCCGCTCGCCGCGGCCGTGGGGTGGCGGCTCTCGCTCGCGGCGAGCGCGGTGTTCGCCGTCGTGGCGCTCGCGGTCTGGGCGGCCGCCGTCGGCCTCCGCGGCGCCTTCGCCCCCGCCGCGACCCCGCCTCCCGCGCCGGCCCCGAAGGGCGTGCGGCGACCGGGGCGGGGGATCCTCGTGGCGTTCGTGGTCGGCTTCGGCGGGCAGGCGTTCTCCTACTACGGCGTGACCGCGTGGCTTCCTAGCTTCCTGGGCGACGAGCTCGCGCTCTCCGCGGACGCCGCGGGCGCCGGCGCCTCGCTGTTCCAGATCCTCGCCATCCTCGGCGCGCTCGGCACGCCGCTGCTCGCCCGCTTCGCCGGGCCGACGACGGCGGCCGTGGTCCTGGCCGCGCTCTGGCTCACGGTGCCGGCGGGGCTCCTCATGGCGCCGGAGCTCTGGGCGCTATGGTGCTCCCTGGGCGGGGCCGCCCAGGGCGGGGGCATCACGCTGATCTTCACGGCCGTCATGCGGATCGCCCCCGACCAGGCCTCGGCGGGACGGATGTCCGCGTGGGTCCAGGGGCTCGGCTACTCCGCGGCCGCGACGGCCCCGACCCTCGTCGGCCTGGTCCACGACGCCTCCGGATCGTGGACCCCGCCGCTGCTCGTGATCCTCGGGTCCGTGCTGGCCTTCAGCGTCGGCACGCTCGTGGCCGTGCGGCTCGCGGCCCGGCACCAGGCGCGGTCCGGCCGGTCCGCCTCCTGATCCTCCAGGGCGGCCGCCTGATCCTCCAGGGCGGCCGCCTGATCCTGGGGGCCGCCGCCTGACCCCGAGAGCGGCCGTCCGACGAGGTGGTCGTTCTCCTTCGAGATGGTCGTTTCTCCACGGGATCAGAGGGACCATCTCGAAGGAGAAGGGCTATCTCGGTGGGCTGGTCCCTGCCCCGTAGTACCGCCCGAGCGTCTCGGCCTTGAACTCCCAGAAGGTGCCGTCCTCGATCGCCGCCCGCGCGCCGTCGACCATCCGCACGATGAAGCGCTCGTTGTGGATCGAGATGAGCGTGTGGGAGAGCATCTCCTGGGCCTTGAACAGGTGCCGGATGTAGGCGCGCGAGTAGTTCGCGCACGTGTAGCAGTCGCAGCCGTCCTGGAGCGGGCCCCAGTCGCGCCGGTACTTCGCGCCGGCGAGGTTGAACCGGCCCTCGGCGGTGTAGAACGCGGAGTTGCGGGCCACGCGCGTGGGGGAGACGCAGTCGAACGTGTCGGCGCCGGCCTCGATGGCCACGAAGATGTCGTCCGGCTCGGAGATGCCCAGCAGGTGCCGCGGCTTGTCCTCGGGCAGGACCTCGGAGCACCAGCCCACGATCGTGCCGAGGTTCTCCTTCTCGAGCGCCCCGCCGATCCCGAAGCCGTCGAACGGCATCGCTCCCAGATCGGAGCAGGCCTTGCGGCGCAGGTCCTCGTACTGCGCGCCCTGGATGACGCCGAACAGGGCCTGGTACGGCTTGCCCGTGCGCTCGTCGGTCAGGCGGAAGTGCTCCGCGACGCAGCGCTCGGCCCAGCGCCGCGTCCGCTCGAGGGCCTCCTCCTGATAGGCACGCGAGTTGTGCAGGGTGGTCAGCTCGTCGAACGCGAACATGATGTCCGCGCCGATCTGGTGCTGGACCTGCATCGAGATCTCGGGCGTGAACCGGTGGCGGTCGCCGTTGAGGTGGCTCTTGAACCACACGCCGTCGTCGTCGACGTGCGCGAGGCGCTCCTTGCCGGGGGCGACGGCGCTGTCCCGATCCGCGTCGCTGGAGCCGGCGCCGCCGGGGGCCGGGCCGTCCGCGGCCGGGCCCTTCATGTCGATGACCTTCTTGAACCCCGAGCCGAGGCTCATGACCTGGAACCCGCCCGAGTCCGTGAACGTGGGCCCGGGCCAGTTCATGAACCGGCCGAGCCCGCCGGCCTCGTCGAGGATGTCCGCGCCGGGCTGGAGGTAGAGGTGGTAGGCGTTCGCGAGCAGCGCCTGCGCGCCGAGCTCGGCCATCGACTCCGGCAGCACCGCCTTGACGGTGGCCTTCGTGCCGACGGCGATGAACGCGGGCGTCCGGATCTCCCCGTGCGGCGTGCGGATGGTCCCGGTTCTGCC
Organism: Sinomonas sp. T428B; assembly: GCF_056780155.1. Taxonomy (NCBI): domain Bacteria; kingdom Bacillati; phylum Actinomycetota; class Actinomycetes; order Micrococcales; family Micrococcaceae; genus Sinomonas; species Sinomonas sp. T428B. The sequence goes on from NZ_JBRAZR010000001.1 coordinate 659,171, forward strand.
CAGGGAGGGCCCGCCGTCGTGGGCGCCGTCCTCCCCGCCGAGGCGGGCGCCGACCGTGAAGGAGAACTCGGACTGGCGAGGGTGGCGCGGGACGGAATCATGCACCCACCCAGTCTGCCGCACCCCCGGGGGAGGAACGTCTCTCAGCCGATCCACAGCGTGGGCACAGCCTGCGCGCCTATCGTGGGCCGAGCGGGGGGCCGCACACTCTGGAAGGACGATTGTGGGCCACCGAGACCGAGGACGACGCCGACGGCGCCCCGCGCGGGCGGTCGTCGCGCTCTTCCTGCTCGCGGTGGCGACGGTCGGGGCCCTGATCGTCGGGCCGAGGGGCGGCGGACCGACCGACCTCGGCGCCGCGCCGGCCCAGGCTCCACTGGTCCAGACTGCTCCGGCAGAGACTCCGCAGGCCCAGACGGAGCGAGCAGAGGCAGCGGCGGCTCAGACGGCGCCGGCGGAGGCGGCGCCATCCAAGGCCCCTCCGGCAGAGACTGCGCTGGCGGAGGCCGCGCCGGCCCAGACCCCGTCAGCCCAGACGGCCGGTGCCGGCATGCGGGGCACCGGCCCTGCGGCGTCCTCCGGGCAGCCCGCCTGGCAGGACCTCCCCCAGGAGATGGAGGCGACGGTCCGGGGGTTCCTCAACGAGCAGGGGGCCGCTGGGATCGCGGTGGCTGTATCGACCGGGGCGGACACGGGCTCCGGGGTGACCGCGCGCTACGCCACGGCCCTCGGGACCGCCGACGCTCAACAGCCGTGGACCCTCGAGACCCGCTCGGCCTACCGGAGCATCACGAAGAGCCTCGTGGGGACCGTTGTCCTGCAGCTCGCCGCCGAGGGCAGGATCGGGCTCGACGACTCGGTCGCCGAGTGGGTCCCCGGGATCGCCACGCTCACCTATGGCGGCAAGCCGGTGGGGCGCGACATCACGGTGCGCATGGCACTCGCGATGCGCACCGGGCTGGCCGAGTTCTCCTCCACGAAGGCCTTCTCCGCGCGCCTCCAGAGGGACTACACGGGCGCCTTCACCGACGACGAGCTGCTCGGCTACGCCCTCAGCGTCCCCCTCGGGTTCCTCCCGGGAACGGCCTACGGGTACAGCAATTCGAACACGCTCGTGCTGGCCGAGATCGTGCACGAGGTGACCGGCCAGAGCTGGGACGAGGCCGTCCGCTCACGGATCCTGGAGCCGCTGGGCCTGTCCTCCGTCGACTACGCCGGCAGCGCTGACCCCGCCGAGGCGGGCGCCGTGGCCAAACCCTACGCGTCCCGTGCAGCCGGTCTGATCGGGCTGGCCCAGGTCAGCCCGAGCCTCTACGGGGCCTCGGGTGGCCTCTTCGGCGACGTCGGGGACCTCCTGTCGTGGGGACGGGCCCTCGGCTCCGGGCAGCTGCTGCCGCCCCCGCTGCAGGACCAGCGGTTCGCCTCCCTCTCCAACCCCTCCGTGGAGAGCCCGGGGAGCCCCTACTACACCGGCTATGGGCTCGGGGCAGGGGAGATCAATGGCTGGTGGGGCCACACCGGGACCGGCCTCGGCTACCAGGCCCTGACCCTGCACCACCCGGCCGCTGGCACGACCATCGCGATCCTCATCAACACGCAGCTGCCCAACCCGAACGGCCCTGCCATCCTCTTCGACCGGCTCAAGGGGCCGCTCGGCGCGCTCGGGCAGGCCTCCTAGCTGTACTGATCCGCCCCCTCAGGCGCGCACGGCGTCGAGCTCGACCTCGATCCGGCGGTCCAGCTCGTCCTGGGCGAGGGACTCGGAGCCGCCGTGCGCGCGCAGGTGCAGGAGCGCGCCGAGGCGGAGCATGCGCCAGCCGCGCTCCTCGCCGTGGTCCTTGGACTCGACGGCGCGCGTGATCTCCTTGTCGTACAGGTTCGGCTCGTTGAGGGCGCGCTGGCGCACGCGCTCGGCCATGCGGGCCCGGAAAGGGTCCGTCTCCGCCGTTTCGGGGGCTCGGAGGAGCTCGCCATAGGCGTCCGCCCGGTCCGTCTCGCCGCGCTCGCGGGCAAGGTGGGCGGCGAGGCTCAGCGCGGACTCGATCGAGGCCCACCGCGCGGGGTTGCCGTCGTAGGGCAGGACGGCGAGCAGGTCGGCGACAGAGAGCGCGCCCTCAGTGTCGCGCTGGCCGATGTAGAGCTCATAGGCGAGCGCGCGCAGGTCGGCGAGGCACGCGCCGGACTTGACGTTGATGCCCTTCGCGAGCCGCTCCGCGAGCTCGTGCACCGTGTGCCGGCCGGGGTGGGCGGCATCGAGGCGGCGCATGAGGTCCTCGGGCTTCTCCTCGCGGGCCGGGATGCGGGCGAGGAGCTCGGGGCTCGGGCCGCCGTCCCGGACGGGCGCGGCGCCCGGGACGACGACGACGTCCCCCGTGTCGAGCGTGATTTCGGACGGGCCGCGGGGCGGGAGCAGGGGCCGTGCGGGGGCCGCGTGGGCGGGGGCGAGCGGGGTGGGGTCGAGCAGGGTGGCCGCCTCCGCCGGTGCGGCGGACGACGACGGAGAGCGGCCGGCGTCGTGCGCCGCGGACCCGATCTCGGCGACAGAGGACCCCGCTTCGGCGTCGGGGGACCCCATCTCGCGGTCGGGGGACCCCATCTCGGCGTCAGGGGACCCGGCCTCGGCGGTGGGGCCCGAGAAGAGCAGGTCCGCCGGCCGGGGGGCCTTGCCGCGGGACACCCTGGCCCGCGTCCCGTGCGCGGCGCGCAGGTTCGCGTGGTTGTCGAGGACCACGAAGTACAGGGCGGGGTTGTCGTAGTCGTCCAGGACCGTGTCGACTTCGAGGATCTCCGCGCTGGCCTCCCCGTCCGGCAGGAGGAGGCGCTGTCCGGGCCGCAGCTCGTGGGCGTCGATCTCGTGGAACTCGGTGGCTCCGTGCGTCTCGTGCGGTCCTGAGTGGTGCATGGGGATCCTCCGGGCTGGCTGTCGGTCCGCCTTCTAGCCTATGACGAATCGATAACGGCCCGGCTGAGGCGCGCGGCGCCGGGGAGCACTGTGCGGCGCCGGAGGCTGTCAGACCCCTACGGCGTGTACCCCGCGAACGCGAGCGCCTGGCGCACGAGCTCCCCCCGGCCGCCCACGAACTCGGCCTGGACCTCGACGCTGAGCACCTCGGCGGGCGCCATCCAGGTGAGCTCGAGCGCGTCCTGCCGGGGCTGGCACTCGCCGGCCACGGGGATCACGTAGGCGAGGGCGACGGCGTGCTGGCGCTCGTCGACGAAGCCCGTCTGGGACGGCGAGGGGAAGTACTCGACGACCGTGAAGGGGACCGGGCTCACCGGCAGCTGCGGCAGTGCGAGCGGCCCGAGGTCCTTCTCGAGGTGGCGCAGGAGCGCGGCCCGGATCGTCTCCTTGTACAGGACGCGGCCCGAGACGAGGCTGCGCATCATGTTGCCCTCGTCGTCGGCCTGGAGCAGGAGCCCGACCTCGCTCACGTAGCCGAGCGGGTCGAGGCGCACCGGGAGGGCCTCGACATAGAGCATGGGCAGCCGATTCCTGGCCTCGTAGAGGTCCTCGGGGGAGAGCCAGCCGGGGTACGGGTCTGGGGTGCGCACTGCCATGCCTACTGTTCTACCGTATGCGTCGGCGGGGCCGGGAGAATGACGATCGGACTTCCGTCCGCGATCGGCACCGTGAGGCGCACGACGGCGCCCGGCTGGCCGGGTGCCTCGCCCCTGCCGGGCTGCCACCCGTCGGCGGCGAGGCGCTCGCCCAAGGCGGCCAGGTCGCCGTCGTACTCGAGGACGATCCCGCTCACGGCGGGCACCGGCGCCGGCAGGGCGGCGAGGACCCCGCCGTTCTTCGCCGTGAACTCCGTGCCGAGCGGCTCGGCGCCGGGCTGGACGGCCGGGGTGGCGAGGGCGGGCTCGGGGGCTGTGTGCGCGGTGCGGGGCCGGGCGCCGATCGAGGCGAGCGTCGCGAGCGCGCCCGGCACGTCCGGGGTGAGCCACTCGAGCCGGACGGCGATGGCGGGGTCGGCGTCGGCGCACTGGGCGCCGTGCTGGGACGGCTCGGCGAGGAATGTGAGCCCGTCCGGCCCGGTGACCCGCACGCGCTGCCCGCCGTTGCCGTCCTCGAGCACCGCGGTGCCGCCGTCCTCGAGGGTGCGGCGGGCGAACTCCTCGGGCTCGCGGATCTCGACGCCGAACTCGGTCACGCCGTCGCCCGCGGCTCCGGTGGCCCCCGCCGTGACGGAGCGGAGCAGGATGCGGCCGCTCGAGGAGTCCATCGTGGTCCAGCCGTTCCCCTCCTCGGTCGCGACGAGGCCCAGGGACTCGAGCAGCCCGCGCAGCTGCGGGAGGGCGGACGTGTAGCGGGTGGGGCGGACGCGCAGCATAGAGAGTTTCCTTTCGGCTCGCTCCATCCTCCCACCACAGGGGCAGATTCCCGGCGTCTTGTGCTGTGGCGCAGGGCCCGCCAGAGTGGGGCCCATGGCTCCCGAACTGCCCGAGCTCCTCGTCCCCGACGCCGCCGCGTGGCACGACTGGCTCGCCGAGCACCACGCCGAGACCCCCGGAGTCTGGCTCGTGCTGTCCAAGAAGGGCGGGACCGTGACCGCGCTGCAGTACGAGGAGGCCGTCCTCGAGGCGCTGTGCTACGGCTGGATCGACGGGCAGCTGCGGCCGCGGGACGCGGGGAGCTCGGCCATCCGCTTCACCCCGAGGACCAAGACGAGCCGCTGGTCCACCTCCAACGTCGAGCGGGTGGCCCGGCTCGAGGCCGAGGGGCGCATGACGCCCGCGGGACGCTCCGCGGTCGAGGCCGCCAAGGCGGACGGCCGCTGGGAGATGGCCTACGCGGGCCCCGCGACGGCCGAGGTGCCCGAGGACCTCGCCGCCGCGATCGCCGCCGTGCCTGAGGCCCAGGCCATGTTCGACGTGCTGACCTCGGCCAACCGCTTCGCGCTCATCTACCGCACGACCCAGGTCAAGCGGCCCGAGACCCGGGCACGGAAGATCGCCCAGTTCGTGGACATGCTCGCCCGGCACGAGACCGTGTACCCGCAGAAGCGCAGGCCGTAGGCCAGGGTAGCCCCGCTCAGCGGCCGAGGGCCTGGGCCGCGACCGCCGCGCCGGCCGCGCTCCACGCCTGCGGTCGGCACGCCGAGGGGTACGGCAGGGCGTGGTCGGTCTCCTCTGAGCCCTCGCCCGAGAACAGCTCGGGCAGCGAATGCCCGAACGACTCCGAGGCCCGCACGAGCCCCCGCGCCACCGCGGCGGCCTCCGCCCGGAACCCATCGGTCAGCATCCCGCGCACGGCGATCGCGGTGTCGTGGCTCCACACCGAGCCGCAGTGGTAGCTCAGTGGCCAGTACCCCGCCGCGGACGTCGAGAGCGTGCGGATCCCGAAGCCGCTGAACAGCTCCGGGCCCGTCAGGCGGGCCACGACGAGCCCGGCCTCCTCCTCGGACAGGAGCCCCGTGCCGAGCAGGTGGCCCATGTTGGAGCCGGGCGCATCGAGCGGCGACCCGGCGCCGTCGAGCGCCATGGCGGGGAACCGGCCCGCCTCGTCCTCGACCCAGAAGCGCTCGCGGAAGCGGGCCCGCAGCGCCGCGGCGAACTCCCGCAGCGCCGTCGCCTGCGCCCGCAGCCCCTCGCCGCCGCCCGCCGGGCGGAGCTCCTCGAAGAGCGCGGCCGCCTCGACCGCGGCCTGGTGCGCGTACGCCTGCACCTCCGCGAGCGCGATCGGCCCCTGGGCCCGCCGCCCGTCGAGGAACTGCATCGCGTCCGCCGAGTCCTTCCAGCCCTGGTTGCTGAGCCCGTGGCCGGTCTCGTCGCGGTAGGAGAGGAACCCGGCGGTGGCCTCGGCGCTCCCCGCCCCCGCGCCGAGGAGCCACTCGGCCGCGAGCCGGGCCTGCGGCACGAGCGCCCGCACGGCGTCCGGCGAGCGGCCCGTGCGCCACAGCTCGCCGAGGAGGCACAGCCACAGCGGGGTCGAGTCGACGCTCCCGTAGTACACCGGCGGCAGGCGCAGCTGGTCCCCGCCGGGGCCGCCGTCGAGCACGAGCTCGCGGGCGCGCACCTCGTGCGGGATCTTGCCCGGGTCCTCGGCCGACTCGGGCCGGTGCTCGCCGCCCTGGTAGGCCGCGAGCGCGCGGAGCGTCCCGGACGCGAGCGCGGTGTCGAGCGGCAGGAGCAGCCGGGCGGCCCAGAGCGAGTCGCGGCCGAACAGCGTGAAGTACCACGGCGCGCCCGCCGCGAGGAACGGCGCGTCCGGCACGCGCCGGGTCGCGAGCCGCAGGCCCGCGAGCTCCTCGAGCGACGTCGAGAGCAGCCGCCCGAGGGCGTCCTGCCGCGCGTCCGCCGCGAGCGGCGCGTCCGGGGCGGGGAGCACGACGGCGTCCGCGTCCTCGAGCGCCAGGCTCCACTCCGCGCGGAACGGCTCGCCCCGGCCGAGCACCGCGGCCCACGTGAGGGCCGGGTGGCCGGTGGGGAAGCCGTCCGTGTCGTCGGCGTCCTCGTCGAGGGCGGTCGTCGCGGCCGCCGGGGTCTTCGAGGGCAGGCCCGGGCGGGCTGCGACCACGGCGGAATGCGCGCCGTGCGACCACGCCAGCCCGGCGCCGTCGTGCGCCGCGGCCTGGCCCCGCACGGAGCTTCCGGCGACCTGCCCAGCGTCGTGCGCGCCGTCGTGCGCCTGCGGCGGCACCGGCTCGCCGGCCCCGCCCACGCGGACCGCGTCCATGGGCGCGAAGTCCGCTCCGAGGTGCACCGCGAGCGTGCACTCGAGCCGCTCGAGGGACGTGCTGAGCTCGATCCTGTGGCGCACCCGCCCAGGCTCGACGCTCCAGTGCTGCCGGACGCGGACGGCCGGGTCGAGGGTGGGGCCGGGGATGGCGCGGGCGAGGCCGTCGACGGTGAGCCGGGAGCCCGAGCCGGAGACGCCGACGGGCTGCGGCTCGGCGCCGCCGACCGTGACGAGAGCCCGCGCCAGGAAGCGCGTGTCCCCGTGGAAGATGCCGGTGAGGCCACCGCCTGCCGGGCCGGGCTCGAGCCGCCCGTCGGCATCGAGCCAGAGCTGGGTGGGGGCCGCGAGGGCCACGTGCTGGCGGTGCAGGGACGGCTGAAGCGGTGCCTGGGCGCTCATGCGGGCCACGCTACTGGACCCGCCGGGGCTGCGGGAGGGGTGGCCGGGCGCGCAGGTCCGGCCGACACTGGAACCATGACGTGGTTCCGGCAGGGGCGCCGCAGGGGCGGGGAGTCTGAGGAGCGCGAGCCAGCGGAGGCGACGGGGCGCGAGCCCGTCGAGGTGCCCGAGGCAAGGCTGCATGCGACGGTGCGGGGGGTCGTGCAGGGGGTCGGTTTCCGCTATTGGACCCTCGGCGAGGCGGAGAAGCGCGGGCTCGTCGGCTCCGCCGGGAACCTGCTCGACGGGACGGTCGAGGTCACGGCGGAGGGCACCCGCGACGACGTCGAGGCCCTCCTGGACTGGCTGCGCTCGGGGAACACGCCGGGGCGCGTGGACGGGGTCGACGCCACGATCGGGCCGGCGACCGGCGAGTTCACGCGGTTCAGCCTGTTCTGAGGTGCGCGCCGGGTCCTCTTCGCCGCCGCCGAGCCTCAGGCCCAGCCGCGGAGGTAGTCGAGCTGTGCCGCGACCGAGTTCTCGGCCGCGCGCCGCACGGAGGGGTCGATGTCCGTGTAGACGGCGTCGGTGACGGCTGCGATCGGCGCGTCCGGGCCGAGCTGCGCGAGGGCAGTGCGGACCTGGCCGAGCCGCTCCTCGCGGTGGGCGAGGTAGGCGCGCGCGATCTGCCCGATGCTCTCCAGCACGGGCCCATGCGCGGGCAGGGCGGCGGCGTCGCCGAAGGTCTCGAGGCGGCGCAGCGACGCGAGGTAGTCGCCGAGGCGCCCGTCGGGGAAGGCGATGACGGTCGTGCCGCGGCCCAGGATCGTGTCGCCGGTGATGACGGAGCCCTGGTCGCCGTCGTCGGGCAGGTAGAGGCAGACGGAGTCGGCGGTGTGCCCGGGCGTCGCGAGGACCTCGATCCGCACGCCGGCCGCCTCGAGGACCTCTCCGTCGGCCAGCGGAGGGGCGCCGAGGCACAGGGCCGCGTCGAGGGCGCGGACGGGCGCGCCGGTCAGCCGGTGGAACTCGGCGGCGGCCTCGGTGTGGTCCGGGTGGTGGTGCGTGAGGAGGATGAGCTCGACGCGGCCCGCGCCGGCCAGCGCGGCGAGGTGCTCCCCGTCGAGCGGACCCGGGTCCACGACGACGGCGGAGTCGGAGCCCGGCGCGGCGATCACGTACGAGTTCGTCCCGTCGAGGCTCATGGGGCCGGGGTTCGGCGCGAGCCGGGAGCGAGTCAGCGCTGAGCTCGCGGTCCAGCGGTCGGGGGCAGCGTCGTCGGCCATGGGGCTAGCCTAGCCGCGCGTGCGTGGCCGGGGACGCCGGCGGGGGCCCGCCGGCAGTTCGCCTTTCGCCGTCAAGTGCTCTTCAAGCGCGCTTGATGGCCGGAAGCGGACTGCTCGTCGCGCGGCCACGCGAGGGCGGCGGGGTCAGTCGAGGGGGAAGGCCACTCCCTCGCCGATGACCCTGAGCGCGAGGTCCATGCCCGCCCTGGCCATGGCCGCGTTCCAGTGGCGGATCGTGATGACCTCGCCGCCGCCGGGGATGCGGGGATCCGCGGGGCGTTCGGGGAGCTTGATCCGCACCGACGACTCCGGGCCGAAGTAGTCCCAGTCGAGCACCGTGCCGTGGATGTGCGAGTCGGCCGCGATGCGGATCTGCTCGGGCCGCAGCATGAGCTGGACGCGGCCCTGCGCGGGCGGGCGGCGCACGGGGATCGCCCCGAGCGAGCACATCGCGAGCGAGCCCTCGAGCCAGGCCTCGAGGATCACGGCGTCGCCGAGGAACTCGGCCGTCGCACGGTCGGCAGGCCGGGTGTAGACGACGAACGGGTTGCCGATCTGCGCGAGCCGGCCGCCGCGCATGACGGCGACCTGGTCGGCGAAGGAGAGCGCCTCGGCCTGGTCGTGGGTCACGAGGATCGTCGTCACGCCAGCGTGGGCGAGGACCTTGCCGATCGCCCGCCGGGTCGCGACCCGTAGGCCCGCGTCGAGGGCGGAGAACGGCTCGTCGAGGAGCATGACCTCGGGCTCGCGGGCCATGGCCCGGGCGAGGGCGATGCGCTGCTGCTGGCCGCCGGAGAGCTCGTGCGGTCGGCGCCGGGAGTACGAGCCGTCGAGCGCCACCATGTGCAGGAGCTCCTCGACGCGCGTGGCGACGGCGCGCCGCCCCCGGTACCGGGCGCCGTCGAGCCCGAAGGCGACGTTCTGCCCCACCGAGAGGTGCGGGAACAGCGCGCCGTCCTGCGCGACGTAGCCGATGTTGCGCCGGTGCGCCGGGACCCACGTGCCGCCGGCGACCTCGCGGCCGTCGAGGAGGATCCGGCCCGCGTCCGGGGCCTCGAAGCCCGCGATGAGGCGCAGGAGCGTCGTCTTGCCGGACCCGCTCGGGCCGACGATCGCCGTCGTGCCCCCGCGCGCGACCGAGAGGTTGATGCCCTTGAGCACCTGCTGGCCACCGAAGGACTTGGTGACGTCCTCGATCTCGAAATGGTGGTCTGCCGTCTCGGCGATCTCGGGTGCGATCCGGGGCTCGGGCAGGCGGGCCGCGGCGATCGGGGTGGGGCTCTGCTCGGTCACTGTCCGGCCGCTTTCTTGGACTGCTGGAACAAGAGGTATGTCATGGGCGCCGAGAGCGCGATCATGAGGATCGCGTAGGGGGCCGCGCCCATGTAGTCGATCTCGCTCGAGAGGCTCCAGAACTCGGTCGCGAGCGTCTTGGTGCCGATCGGCGAGAGCAGGAGCGTCGCGGTGAGCTCGTTGACGACGGCGAGGAACACCAGCGCGGCGCCGCCGGCTGCCGCGGGGGCCGCGAGCCGGAGGGTGACGCGCGCGAACGCGAGCAGCGGCGGTGTGCCGAGGGCCTGGGCCGCCTCCTCGAGCTCGCGGGGAGCCTGGGCGAGGCCCGCGCGCAGGTTCACGAGGGCGCGCGGGAGGAACAGGAGCACGTACGCCGCCACGAGCAGGCCCGTCGTCTGGTACACCCCGGGGACGGAGCGCAGCGACACCGTGACCAGCGCGAGGGCCACGACGATGCCCGGCAGCGCGCTCGTCACATAGTTGGCCAGCTCGAGGCCGCGACTCAGCCGGCCCGGGTAGCGCACGGCGAGGAAGGCGATCGGGAACGCGACGGCGGTCGCCGCCAGGGCCCCGAGCAGCCCGAGCCACAGGCTCGAGCCGAGGGCCCGGCCGAGCTCCGCCGTCTGCCAGATCCCGGCGCCGCCCGCGAGGGCCCACCGGCCCACGATCCACAGCGGGACGCCGACGGCGAGGCCCCCGACGGCGGCGAGGGCCGCCTGTGCGGGCACGTGCCACGCGCCCAGCGCGAGCCTCGTCGGGACGGCCTGGGCGCCCGAGCCGAGGCGGGCGTATCGGGCGCTTCCGCGGATGCGGGCCTCGACGAGCAGGAGGCCCAGGCACGCGGCCACGAGGACGCTCGCGAGCATGTTCCCGGCGGTGCCGTTGAAGGTCGAGCGGTACTGCTCCATGATCGCCGTCGTGAACGTGTCGAAGCGGATCATCGCGAAGGCGCCGTACTCGGCGAGCAGGTGCAGCGCCACGAGCAGCGCCCCGCCCGAGACGGCGATCCGCAGCTGCGGCAGCACGACCCGGAGGAACACGGCCCACGGGCCGAGCCCGAGCGAGGCCGCCGACTGCTCGATTGCCGGGTCGAGCCGGGCGAGGGTCGCGGCCGCGGGGATGTACACGAGCGGGTAGTAGGAGAGCGTCGCGATGAGGACGCCGGAGAGGACGCCCTCGAGGCTCGGGACCGCGGAGACCCACGCGTAGGAGTTCACGAACGCCGGGATCGCGAGCGGCGCGGCGAGCACGACCGCCCAGACCCTGCTCCCGCGCAGTGCGGTCCGCTCGACGAGCCACGCGCCGCCGACGCCCAGCAGGATGCACAGCGGGACCGTGAGCGCCATGAGCGCGAGCGTGTTGCCGAGGAGCTCGCCCGTGCGCGGCCGCAGGATGAGCGCGACGGCGGTGTCCCACCCGGTCGCGACCGTCATCGCGACGATGAAGCCGAGCGGGACGAGGGAGGCCGCCGCGACGAGGCACGCGACGAGCACGACCCCGACCGGCGGTCGTGACTGCTGCGGGCGTGACTGCGGCGGCCGCGCCTGCTGTGGTCGCGCCTGCGGCGGGCGGGGGCGCCTGCCCCCACCCGCCGTCGTGCGCGCCCCGCCCGCCTGCCGTGGAGCGGCAGGCGGGGCGGCGGCTGGAACTGGGTCCACGGTCTAGAGCAGCCCGGCCTCGGTCATGAGCTCGGTGACCTTGGCGGAGTTGAGCTTGGCCGGATCGACCGCGGGGGCCTGCAGCTCGGCGAGCGGGACGAGCTTGGGGTTCGACGGCGCGCCGGTCGCGACGGCGTACTCGAACGAGGTGCCCTTCTCGAGGATCTCCTGGCCCTTCTTGCCGGTGATGAACTTCAGCAGGGCCTGGGCCTGCTCCTGCTTGTGGGAGGACTTGAGCACGCCGCCGCCGGAGACGGAGACGAACGCGCCCGGGTCCTGGTTCCGGAAGTAGTGCGTGCCCACGTTCGTGGAGTTCTCGCCGGTCTTCGCCTGGTCGCCGTAGTAGTAGTAGTGGTAGATGACCGCGCCCTCGACCTCGCCGGAGTTGACGGCCTTCATGGCGGTGACGTTGCCCTTGTAGGGCTTCGCGTTCTCCTTCATGCCCGCGAGCCACTCCTTCGCGGCGGCCTCGCCCTTGAGCTCGAGGAGCGCCGAGACGATGGCCTGGAAGTCCGCGCCCGACGGCGAGGCGGCCCAGCGGCCCTTCCACTCGGGGTTCTGCAGGTCCACGAGGGACTTCGGCAGCTCCGCCTCGGTGAGCTTGGTCTTGTCGTAGACGAACACCGTGGAGCGCGCGGCGATGCCGGTCCACTTGTTGGTCGAGGGCCGGTATTCGGCGGGCACCTGCGCGATGGTCGCGGCGTCGATGTCGGCGAACAGGCCCGCGTTCTCGACCTGGGTCATGGCCGGGGAGTTCTCCGTGAGGAAGACGTCCGCCGGCGAGTTGGCGCCCTCCTGGATGATCTGGTTGGACATCTCCGTGTCCGAGCCCTGGCGGTAGGTGACCTTGATGCCCGTCTCGGCCGTGAACGCCTCGATCCACTCCTTCGTGAGGGACTCGTGCTGGGCGTTGTACACGATCAGGGCGTTGGGGTCCTCGGCGGGCTGCTGGCTCTGGGGCGAGCCTGCGCACGCGGAGAGGCCGAGGGCGGCGGCTGCCGCCAGCGCGATGCTGGCGAGGGCTCGGGGGCGGAACGTCATGGTGGTCTCTCTTCCTGGTGGCCGCCGCGTTCACCAAAGGTTAGCCACACCTAAGTGGCGGCAGATCTGGCCGCCATTCTGACCGAAACCGCCTCAAATAGGCAATTGGCGCATGCTCTATTTCTCGGCGTTGCGGGAATCGCGCGCGATCTGGTGCGCGAACTCGAGCACCATCCAGGCCTGAAGCTGCGTGGACAGCTCGACCCGTGCGCCCGGCGGGTAGGCCGCCGCGGCCGGCTGGCCCGGGTGCATGGGGAATGTGAGAAGTCTCCGGCCGCGCGGGTCCGGCCGCTCCTCGGCCCCTTGCCAGATGGCCTCGGCTGTGCCGACGACGAGCCGCGCCGCCTCGTCGCGCGCAGGCGCCCGGAGCCCGCCGTGCGCCACGGCGACCGTGAGGTAGCGGGCGAGGATGCCCATGAAGAGCCCGCCGTCGCCGTCGCCGTTGGCATGGAGCGCGCGCACGACGCCGCCGGGGGCCTGGGCGCCGCCGGCTGCGGCGCCGTCGTGCGCGCCGCGGTGCAGCCGCACCTCGGCAGTGAGGCCGCGCCCGACCGCGGCGATGAGCGCCTCGGCGCGGGCGAGGTTGGCCTCGCCGCCGAGCTCGAGGAGGGCGCCCAGCACGGGTCCCTGGTTGTACGTCCAGACGTCCCGCACGAGGTCCACGGCACCGCCCGGGCCGATCCGCAGTCCGTCGAGGTAGAGGCCGAGGTCCGGATCGAAGAGCCGGGCCCCGAGCCAGTCGACGAGCCGCTGGGCACGCCCGCGCTCCCCGGCGCGGGCGAAGAAGAGGGCGGCCGGGGCCGTCGCGGGGGTGTTCTTGAAGTCGCGCTGGGTGTTCCAGAAGAGCCCGCCGTCGAGGTCGGCCGTGTCCGCGGAGGCGAGCTGACGGCCGAGGACGCGCGCGGCCGTGCGCGCGGCCCGCAGGCCCCGCCTGCGCACGCGTTCGCTGAGCGCCTCGGCGCGGCCGGCGGCGAGGGCGAGCCACGCCATGTCGTCGTAGTAGGCGTTCTGGAAGCGGAAGGCGTTCCGCAGGCGGATCGTGCGCAGGAGCCGGCGGGCGAGCGCCAGCTCCCGCGGCTCCCGCGCCTCCGTTGCGGGGTCACCTCCCAACGTTGCGGGGTCACGTCCCTGCGTTGCGGGGTCACCGAGCCGACGCCACGAGGCGTCCACGAGGCAGTCGAGGTAGTGCGCCTGCCACCAGTAGTGCCACGGCCCGCCGCGGGCAGGGGCCGGACGGGCGGTCCGGGCGAGCCACGTGCCCGGGACGAACCCGAAGAGGCGGCCGCCATAGCCGGCGTTGACGCTGTCGGCCGCCGCCTGGGCGCGCCGGGCCCACTCGGCCGCGCTGGTCTGGACTCCGGGGGCCTGATCCATGCCCGCCAGCCTACTGACGTGGACCAGCCCCGTGACGCATCCACCGCCGCTGGCTAGGATGGCCCCAGTTAGCGCTGATTAACTCACAGGGGGAGCGATGGAGCTTCAGGGAACGACTGCGCTCGTCACCGGCGGCGCCTCGGGGCTCGGCGCGGCGACGGCGCGGCGGCTCCACGCGGGCGGCGCGGCAGTCGTCGTCGTGGACCTGCCCGGCAGCGCGGGGAGCGAGCTCGCGGCCGAGCTGGGGGAGCGGGCCGCGTTCGCGCCTGCGGACGTGACGGACGAGGAGCAGGTGCGCGCCGCCGTCGTGCGCGCCGGTCAGCTCGGGCCGCTGCGCGTCGTCGTCAACTGCGCGGGGATCGCCACGCCGGGGAAGGTACTGGGGCGCGAGGGCGTGCTCGAGCTCGGGCAGTTCGAGCGCGTCGTGCGGGTCAACCTCGTCGGGACGTTCAACGTCGTCCGGCTCGCGGCCGAGGCCATGGCCGCCACCGAGCCCGTCGAGACGGAGCTCGGCGGGCCCGAGCGCGGCGTCATCGTCAACACCGCCTCGGTCGCGGCGTTCGACGGGCAGATCGGCCAGTCCGCGTACGCGGCGTCCAAGGGCGGCGTGCACGCGATGACCCTGCCGCTCGCACGCGAGCTCGCCCGGCACCTCATCCGCGTCGTGACCATCGCCCCAGGCGTCTTCGAGACCCCCATGATGGCCGGGCTGCCCGCCGAGGCGCAGGAGTCCCTCGGGAAGCAGGTCCCGCACCCGTCGCGGCTCGGCCGGCCTCAGGAGTATGCGGCCCTCGTCGCGCACATCGTGGACAACGCGATGCTCAACGGCGAGACGATCCGGCTCGACGGCGCCATCCGGATGGCACCGCGGTAACGGCGCGGGCCACCGTCGGCGCACTGCCCGCCGCCTACTCAGACGTCGAGCGCGATCGCGCGAGACCTACACCGGGTTCGGCAGCTTCTCCCCGGCCTCGACGGCGAGGTCGAGCGAGTTCCCCTTGACAGGCATCGGGCACGTGCCGAAGGGCGTGAACGCGCTCGGGTAGTTGATGGCCCGGTTGAAGTCCACGATGACCGTCCCGTCCGGCCGGGGCGCGGCAGTCGTGACCTTGCGCCATTCGTCGGTGCTCTGGCCGTTCGTCTCGTCGTGGAATGTGATCGTCAGGTCCTTCATGCGGCCTTGCTCGGCCTGGAGCCGGTATTCGTGCCCGTGCCGATGGAACACCACCTCGCCGGCGGTGACATGCACGCCGTCGACGAGCGGGTTCGCCGTCGAGATCGGCACCTTGTGGGGCTCGGGGTACGGCTCCCACCGGGCCTCGACGACCCACTCGGGGGCGTAGTCGAAGACCGGAACCCCGCGGAACTCGGTCAGCGTGGGGGACTGGGAGTCGCGCGTGCGGATCGCGTAGGAGCCACCGCGCATCACGAGCTCGACGACGATCGTCCCGTACCGCACCCAGTTCAGCGACTCCTCGTTGTCCAGGTGCGCGGCGAAGGTCCCGTCCACGGGGTCGCCCTCCTCGACGAAGATGAGCCCCTCGTCGGCCCGCGCCGTGAGCACGGCCGTCTCGAGCCCCGTGGACTCGTCCGTGTGCCACAGGCCCGGCACGAACTCCATGCGGGAGGGCTCGGGCGTGAGCCACTGGAGGGAGGTCAGGGAGAGCCAGCCGTGCTCCTCGGCGAGGGCGTTGTTGCGGTTCTCGCGGAAGCGCTGCCAGCGGGCGAGCTGAGAATCCTCGGTCATGCTCCGACAATGCCACGCGTGCCGGGGGTATTCCCAGACCCTGAGGGCTACTTCCGCAGCCGGGCCCGCGCCCGGAGGTAGGCCTCCATGAGCCGCGGGACCACGACGTACACCGCGAGCGGGACCACGACGAGCGTGAGCCCGAGCGCGCGCAGCACCGGGTGCCAGCCCTCCATGACCGGGCCGAGGGCCCACAGGCCGAGCGCCACGAGCGGGAAGATCGCAAGCCACGTCACGAGCGCGCGCTCATGCACGCTGGGCAGCCGCGGCGCCGTGGGGCTCGCCGCGGACGACGGCGCGGGGGCGGCGGAGGGGGCGGCGTCGGTCGGGTTCGGGGCGAGGTCCTGGGAAGTCATCACGAGAGTCCCCAACCCGCCCGCAGACGGTTCTGTTCCCGGGGCGCCTACGCGTGCCGCGTCTCGAGCACCGCGACCATGCCGAACGCCCCCAGCACAGTCCCGGTGACGCGGTCGATCCACGTCCGGAACTGTGCCCCGTTGAGCCACTTGGAGAAGAACTGCGCAGCTGAGACGATCGCGGCGAACCACACGATCGCCTCGAGGTTGCTCACGACCGTCAGCGCCAGGCCCATGAGCACGGGCGGGACGCCCGGGACGAGGAACTGCGGGATCACGGCGATGCAGAACATCCCGTACTTCGGATTCAGGAGGTTCGAGACGAAGCCTTTGACCCACGTCCGCCGCAGCGGCTCGAGGCTGTGGTGCGCCAGGACGCCCGGCGGCAGGTCGGCGTCGTCCTTCGCGAAGGAGGCGCGCCACAGGCCCACCCCGAGCCACACCATGTACGCGGCGCCGGCAAGGCGCACGGCGTCGTAGGCGACGGTCGAGACGGTCAGGAGGGCCGAGACGCCCGTCGCGGCCGCGGCGCCCCACACGAACGCCCCCGTGATCATCCCGAGCGCCGCCGTGTACGCGTGCCGGCGGCCCTGGCTGAGGGTGTAGCGCAGCACGAGCGCCGTGTCGGTCCCGGGGATGACGGTGATGAGCGCGGCGATGGCGGCGAAGCCGAGGAGGGAGTCCGTCAGGGTCACCGTCCAAGGATACGGTGGGCCCATGCCGAGCTACCGCGCCGTCCTGCAGATCACCGGCCTGCGCCCGGGGAACGCCCCCGAGCGGGTCATGGAGGCGGCGAAGGAGGCCGTCGGCTCGCTGCACCTCGTCGAGGCGGACCGCCTCGACGTCGTCCGCGGGGTCCCCCAGATCACCGTGCGGTACCTCGTCGAGGCGGCGAACGACGACGACGAGCTCGCCGCAGCCCGCACGGCAGCCCTCGTGATGCAGGACGCCGTCGAGGACGTCGCCACGACCGGGCGGCTCCAGGTGCTGCGCAGGCGCCGCGGAGCCTGGGTGCCCGTGTAGGCGCGAAGCAGCGAGGGCCGTACGAAACTGCATCACTCGAGGGCCTTGTCGGCGGTTTCGGGGGCCAGACGGCCCCGACTTGTGCAGTTTCGCGCGCTACTCAGCGGCCTCGCTGCCGAGCGGCCGCTGGCGGTCCCGGCGCCGGCGGTGCCGCGCCGCCGCGACGGCCGCGATGCACAGGCCCACGGTGAGGCCGATGCCCGCCCCGATCGCCCCGCTCGCCCAGAAAGGGAGGCCCGTCGCATGGCCCGTCACGAAGCCCAGCCCCACGTGCCAGGCAGCCCACAGGAGCCCGCCGACCGCGGCGCTCGCCGCGAAGCCGCGCAGCGGCACCTCGGCGATTCCCGCCGTCGCGCTCGTGGCCAGCCGGCCCCCGGGGAGGAAGCGCGCGCCGATGATCGCCCCGTAGGTCGAGGACCTGCCGAAGCGCTCGACGGCGTCGTGGATCGTCTTGTGCGTGCGCCGGCCCCAGCCGGTCCGGTCCAGGAGGCCGGTGAGACGGCGCCGGAACACGAGGTAGACGCCGAGATCGGAGAGCCAGGACCCCACGGCCGCGACCGCGACGAGCAGGACGGGGTGGGCCCGGCCCTCCGCGGCGATCGTCCCGGCGGTGATGAGCGCGATCTCCGAGGGCACGGGCGGGAGGAAGCCGTCGAGCACGATGATCGGGAGCAGCCACGCGAACAGCCAGGGGCCCGTGAGGTCCGCCGCGACGTCGGGTCCCATGGCCGCGGCTCAGCCCAGCTCGTTGAACGCTGTGCGGAACGCGGCCGCCATCTCGGCGCCGAAGAGCACGAACTCGACGAGCTCGAGCGGTCCAGGCTCGGCGGAGTGCACCGTCCCGATCGCGGTCTCCGCGACGACCCGGCGGTCCCAGCCGTAGATGCCGGCGGAGATCGCGGGGAACGCGATCGAGGTGGCGCCGAGGTCCCGGGCCACCCGGAGGCTCTCCGCGAAGCACGAGGCGAGGAGGGAATGGTCCCGCTCGCCCGCGTGCCAGTTGGGGCCGACCGTGTGGATGACCCACCGCGCGGGGAGCCGGAAGCCCGGGGTCGCGACGGCGGCTCCCACCGGCAGCCCGTCCGGCAGCTCGGTGCGGCGGAGCTCGCGGCACGCCTCGAGCAGCTCGGGCCCGGCGGCCCGGTGGATGGCGCCGTCCACGCCGCCGCCGCCCAGGAGCGAGGAGTTGGCGGCGTTCACGATCGCGTCGACCCCCCGCGTGGTGATGTCCCCTTCGACGATCTCGATGCGCATGGAACCAGTGTGCGGCACGGGTCAGGCCGGCGGGGCCTCCTGGAGCTCGAGCCGGCTCCGGAACTCTGTCTCGGCGCCCGTGAGCGGGTCGCGGAACCGGATCCCGCGGGCCAGGAGCTGGAGCGGGCGCGCGTAGTCATCGGGGGCCTTGTCCAGGAGCACGGGGTAGAACGGGTCGTGCATGATCCCGGCCCCGAGCCCGGCCATGTGCACACGCAGCTGGTGCGTCTTGCCCGTGTGCGGCTCGAGCCGGAACAGCGCCCGTGGCGCGTCCCCCGGCCCGCCCACGCGCTCGAGCGTCACCCGCGTCTCCGCGTTCGGCTCCCCATCCACGACCGAGGCGAGCAGGTAGTCGCGCCGCTTCTCCATGCGGTTGCGCACGACGACGGGCGAGGAGAACCGCTCGACCGCCCACCCGGCATCGTGCGCGCCACCCGCCGGATCCAAGGCCGAGACGCACTCGTACTCCTTCTCCACGGCGCGCCGCTCGAAGAGCACCTGGTACCGCCCCCGCGTCGCCGGGTTGACCGAGAACAGCAGCACCCCGGCGGTCATGCGGTCGAGGCGGTGCATGGGGATCAGGTCCGGCAGGTTCAGGGCGTTCCGCAGCCGCACGAGCGCCGACTCCTGGATGTAGGTCCCGCCCGGGGTCGTGGGCAGGAAGTGCGGCTTGTCCACGACGAGCACGTGCTCGTCCCGGTGCAGGATGGCGAGCTCGACCGGCAGGCGCTCCTCCTCGGGGAGCGTGCGGTAGTACCAGATGAAGGTGTGCTCGGACAGGGGCGTGCCGCGGTGCAGCGGCGAGCCGTCGGCGGCGACGATCTCCCCGCCGTCGAACCTCTCAAGGATCCCCTCCGGGTCGATGTGCCCCCAGCGGTCGAGCATGTAGTCCAGCGCCGTGTCCCAGCCGTGCGCGGGCAGGCGCAGGCGCGTGGCGTTGACGCCGTCGCGCACGGGCAGGGGGGATTTCATCACCCCTCTAGGGTACGGGGCGGGCCCGCCAGCATGCGGACACCCGGCGCGGGGCGCGAGGGGCTCCGGTATCCTCATTCGCTGGAAACTAGTAGTCCGGCTCACAGTATCCAGCGCCGCATACGAGCCCCTCACCCGCTGGAGTCGCCATGCCCGCGCCCGCCGATGCCCCAGAAGCCGCCGCCGACGCCGACCCGAGAGAACGGGCCGACGCGGCAGCCCCCGCCGCGGCGCCCGCGGCAGAGCTCCGGGCCGACGTCCGCCGCGTCTCGACCCTCCTGGGCGAGTCCCTCGTGCGCCAGCACGGCCCCGAGCTCCTGCGGCTCGTCGAGGAGGTCCGGCTCCTGACCAAGGAGTCGAAGGAGGCCGCGCGGGGCGGCGCGGGCGCGCTCGGGCCGTGGAACGCGGCCGACGTCGCGCAGCAGGTCCGCGAGCTGCTCGCCTCCCTGCCGCTCGACGAGGCGACCGAGCTCGTGCGCGCCTTCGCGTTCTACTTCCACCTCGCGAACGCCGCCGAGCAGCTGCACCGCGTGCGGGAGCTCGGCGGCCGGCCGGAGGACTCGGCCTGGCTCGCCTCCGCGGTGCGGGACATCGCCGAGCAGGTGGGCCCCGAGGGGCTCCAGCACGCCGTCGACCGCCTCGACGTCCGCCCCGTGTTCACCGCGCACCCGACCGAGGCCTCGCGCCGCTCGGTGCTGGACAAGCTGCGCGCGATCTCCCGGACGCTCGCGGTGCCGTCGGCCGAGGGCTCGACCCTGCGCCGCCGCCAGGACCGGCACCTGGCCGAGCTCATCGACCAGATGTGGCAGACGGACGAGCTGCGGCAGGTCCGTCCCGCCCCGATCGACGAGGCGCGGAACGCCATCTACTACCTCGGCGAGATCCTCACCGGGGCCATGCCCGACGTCCTCGACGAGCTCTCGGGCCTGCTCGCGGAGCACGGCGTGGCCCTGCCCGAGGACCGGGCTCCGCTGCGCTTCGGCTCGTGGATCGGCGGGGACCGGGACGGCAACCCGAACGTCACCCCGGAGGTCACGCGCGAGATCCTGGCGCTGCAGAACCAGGCCGCGGTGCGCATCGCCGTCGGCCTCATCGACGAGCTCATCAGCACGCTCTCCAACTCGACGGCGCTCGCGGGGGTCGAGCCCGAGCTCGAGGAGTCCATCCGCGTGGACCTCGAGAAGCTCCCCGGCCTCGACCGGCGCATCCTCGAGCTCAACGCCCAGGAGCCCTACCGGCTCAAGCTCACGTGCATCAAGGCCAAGCTGCTCAACACCGGCCGCCGCGCCGCCGCCGGCACCCCGCACGAGCCCGGCCGCGACTACGTCAACCAGGACCAGCTCGGGGCGGACCTCGCCGTCCTCGAGCGCTCCCTGCGCACCCATGCCCCGCTCGCGGCCGACGGCGTGCTGGCCACCACCCGCCGCGTCCTCGCCTCGTTCGGGCTGCACCTCGCGACGCTCGACATCCGCGAGCACGCGGACTACCACCACGAGGCCGTCGGGCTCCTGCTCGACCCGCTCGGCGAGCTGTCCCGGCCCTACACCGAGCTCCCGCGCGCCGAGCGGCGCCGCGTCCTGGCCCAGGAGCTCGGCTCCCGCCGCCCGCTCTCCGGCCACCCCGTCGAGCTGCCCGGCCACGCCGGCCGCGTGTACGAGACGATGCGCGTGATCCGGCAGGCCCGCCGCGTCTACGGCCCGGACGTCATTGAGACCTACATCGTGTCCATGACCCGCGGCGCGGACGATGTCCTCGCCCCCGCGCTCCTGGCCCGCGAGGCCGGGCTCGTGCGGCTCTACGGCGAGGCGCCGTACGCGCACGTGGGCTTCGCGCCGCTCCTGGAGACCGTCGAGGAGCTGCGCGCCTCGGCGGAGATCATCGACCAGCTGCTCTCGGAGCCGGCGTACCGCGAGATCGTGCGCCTGCGCGGGGATGTGCAGGAGGTCATGCTCGGCTACTCGGACTCGAACAAGGAGTCCGGCGTGCTCACGAGCCAGTGGGAGATCCACAAGACCCAGCGCAAGCTGCGCGACGTCGCCGCCCGCCACGGCGTGCGGCTGCGCCTCTTCCACGGCCGCGGCGGCTCGGTGGGCCGCGGCGGCGGCCCGACCTACGACGCGATCCTGGCCCAGCCCAACGGCGTCCTCGAGGGCGAGATCAAGTTCACCGAGCAGGGCGAGGTGATCAGCGACAAGTACTCGCTGCCCGAGCTCGCGCGGGAGAACCTCGAGCTCTCGCTCGCCGCCGTCATGCGCGCCTCGGCCCTGCACGTCGCCCCGCGCACGACCGTCGACGAGCGAGAGCGCTACTCCGAGGTCATGGACCTCATCTCGGACGCGGCGTTCGCGCGGTACCGGAGCCTCATCGACGATCCGGACCTGCCGGCCTACTTCGTGGCCTCGACCCCGGTCGAGCAGCTCGGCCAGCTCAACATCGGCTCGCGACCGTCCAAGCGTCCCGACTCGGGCGCGGGCCTCGAGGGCCTGCGCGCCATCCCGTGGGTGTTCGGCTGGACCCAGTCGCGGCAGATCGTCCCGGGCTGGTTCGGCGTCGGCTCCGGCCTCCGGGCCGCGCGGGAGGCGGGCAAGGAGGCCGAGCTGCGCGAGATCGCCGAGCGCTGGCACTTCTTCCGCTCGGTGATCTCCAACGTCGAGATGACGCTGGCCAAGACAGACCTCGAGATCGCCTCGCACTACGTCTCGACGCTCGTGCCGCCGGCCCTGCACCACGTGTTCGAGGCCATCCGGGCGGAGTACGAGCTGACGGTGGCCGAGGTCGAGTGGCTCACGGGCGAGTCCGAGCTCCTCGACGCGGCGCCGACGCTCAAGCGCACCCTCGAGATCCGGGACCAGTACCTCGACCCGATCAGCTATCTGCAGGTGGAGCTCTTGCGCAGGATTCGCGAGGAGGGTTCAGCGAGCGAGCCCGAGATGGCCGAGAGCCTTCAGCGGGCGCTCCTCATCACGATCAACGGCGTCGCGGCCGGCCTGCGCAACACGGGGTAGACGGGGCCCCGGGGCTCGCCAGCTGCCCCTGCCTGGGTAATGCTGGAAGCACCGGGGCCGCGCCCGGCGGCCCCCGAGCGGAAAGGGGAAGACCAATGTCAGAGCTGACCAAGTGGTTCGACAGCCGCCGCACGCCGTTCGAGCTGCTCGAGCGGCTCTTCGAGGGCGAGGCCTCGAGCGCGGCGATCAAGGTCGAGGAGGTCCGGGAGGGCGACACCCTCGTGGTCAGGGCGGAACTGCCCGGCATTGATCCGGAGAAGGACGTCGATGTGAGCGTCGCGAACGGCGCGCTGCACCTCCGGGCGGAGCGACAGGAGCGCGCAGAGCAGAAGGGGAAGGACTCCTACCGGACGGAGTTCCGCTATGGCTCCTTCTCGCGCACCCTCCCGCTCCCCGAGGGCGCCACGGCGGACGATGTCACCGCGACCTACAGGGATGGCGTCCTCGAGGTCCGGGTTCCTGTCCCCGCCCAGCCGAGCCCGCCGCCGTCGTCCAAGATCCAGGTGACCCGGGGCTGACGGAAGGACGACGCCGGGTGCCCGGCCCACGCGGGGCGGGCACCCGGCGTCGTGCGTGCCAGGAACCCGAAGGGGCGGCGAGATCCGCGCCCGAGACGCCAGGGCGTCAGGCGCGGTGGAGCCCGTTCGGCCGGAAGGTGGCCCTCCGTCTGGGCGAGCGCCCGGCGGCACCCGTGAGGTGCCGGCCCGCGGCTGCGAGCCACACCGGCCATGCGAGGTACGCCACGCCCGCGGCGGCACCGCCGGCGGTGAAGAGCGCCGTGCGCAGGGCCGGTGCGCCTGAGGCGGCGTATCCCACCCCGAGGACCGGCAGCGCGGCGAGCATGCCGACGCCGATCGCGCGCCCCGCAAGGGCGAGCCGGCGCGGGTACGCGGGGCTCGAGGCGAGCTTGTGGTTTGCCGCGGCGAGCCACGCTGCCTGGCTGACGATGCCGACCATGGAGACCGCCGTCGACGGCGCATACTCGATGAGGTGCGCCGAGAGCAGAACGCCGCTCGCGGCCGCGGCGGCCGAGCCGGCGGCAACCCCCGCCAGGGCAGCCCGGCTCCCGGGGCCGTCCCCGAGCCGCCGGTGCACTTGGACGATCGCCGGGATCGAGGCCGCGAAGAAGAGCCCGCCCGTGAGGTCGTTGATGCCCCCGAAGACATACGGGCCGTTGCGCGGAACCTCGACGGCGAACATGACCGCGAGGGCTGCCGAGGCGACGGCGCCGAGACCCGCGGCGGTGTAGGCGGCGACTCCGGCGGGCAGGTCCCCGTCGAGATGGCCGAGTTCGAGGTCCTGACTGGCGCCCATGGCTGCCTCCCGCGGATGCGCTGCGGCTGGGCCGCCGACGCGGCGGCTGCCCTCAGGGTACGACCGCGGGGGTTCGAACAGGAGTCCCCTTCCGAATCACTTAGCGTTCTTGACAAAAAGATTTTTCGGTCCGACCCTCGAAGCGTGCAGGACGTCCTGGTGATCGAGGATGCGGCAGCCGCCGCCGCGAGTCTTGACCCGCTCAGGGCGAGGCTCCTGCGGGAGCTGGCCACGCCGTCGTCCGCCGCCGGCCTCGCCGCCAGGGTGGGCCTGCCGCGGCAGAAGGTCAACTACCACCTGCGCTCGCTCGAGGAGCACGGGCTCGTGGCGCTCGTCGAGGAGCGGCGCAAGGGCAACGTCATGGAGCGCGTGCTGCAGGCGACGGCGGCGTCCTACGTCATCTCGCCGGCCGCGCTCGCCGCGGTCCAGCCGGACCCCGCGCACCTGCGGGACAGGTTCAGCGCGTACTGGCTCCTCGCGCTGGCCTCGCGGATGGTGCGCGAGGTCGGCCGGCTCATCGCGGGCGCCGTCGCGGTGCGGCAGCAGCTCGCGACATTCGCGGTCGACGGCGAGATCGCCTTCGCGTCCGCGGCGTCGCGGGCGGCGTTTGCCGAGGAGCTCGGCGCCGAGGTGGCCAGGCTCGCCGCGAAGTACCACGACGCGGGGGCGCCGGGCGCGCGCAGGCACCGCCTCGTCGTCGCCCTCCACCCGAGCCTCAAGGAGGACTCCGGCGCAGCCGAGAGGCCAGTAGAGACAGCTGCCGAGAAGCCTGTAGAGAAGCCCGCCGAGAAGGAGGTCGAGCCATGACCGAGAACGAGACCCCGCAGAACCACCCGTTCGAGATCGTCCAGGACACGGTGCTGCGCGCATCGCCCGAGCGGATCTGGAGTGCCATCACGGAGGGCACGGCCGCGTGGATGTACCCCTTCCAGGAGCGCTACCCGCACGAGCGGATCGCCGAGGACTACCCGACGCGGCTCGTCCAGCGGATGGAAGGCCCGGAGGGCTGGTACAACCAGCTCGAGCACGTCCTCATCCCGGGCCCGGACGGGACGCACCTGCACTACGTGCACTCGGGCGTGCTCACCGACGACTGGGAGCGGCAGTACGACGGCGCCGTGAAGCACACGCGGTTCTATCTCCACACGCTCGGGGAGTACCTCGAGCACTTCGACGGACGGGCCGTCGCGTTCGGTGAGGCGTTGGGGCCCGACGGCGCGACCTCGGCGGACGCCTTCACCCGGCTCCTCACGGCGCTCGGGCTAGAGGGCGCGATGCCCGGGGAGAAGCGCGACCTCGACCTGCCCGGTCTGGGCCTCTCGGAGGCCACGGTGGACTACCTCGACGAGAACTTCCTCGGCCTGCGCACCGAAACGGCCCTCGTGCGGGTGTTCGGGCGCAACGCGTTCGGCGACCGCGTGGGCCTGACCGTCCACGACTTCTCGCTCGGCACCGGCTCCGACGCCGAGCGGCGGGAGCGCGCCGCCCAGCACGAGGCGGCGTGGGGAAAGTACCTCGAGGGCCTCTACGCCTAACCCCTCTCGCGCGGCTGGCAGCTCGGGCAGAACCAGATGTCCCGCTCGCGCGTGTCCCCGAGCCGGGCCCCCGTGCCCTCGGTGGGCTCGGCGAGCGTCGCGTGCTGGATCCGGGTCCGGCAGCGCAGGCACGGCTGGCCCGTGCGGCCGTACACCCACGTGCCGTTCCGGGGGCCGAAGCCGCCCACCGTGTTGCGGGGCCGGGACTTGTTGGCCTCGAGCAGCCGCTTGGCGGTCGCGACCATGCCCGGCAGGTCCCGGACCGCTGCGACCGGGTCGGCGGGGTGGACCCGGCCGAGGAAGCACAGCTCGCAGCGGTAGACGTTGCCGATCCCGGCGAGGTTGCGCTGGTCGAGGAGGGCCTGGCCGATCGCGCGGTCGGGCTGCGCGCGCAGGTTCGCCTCGGCGAGGGCAGGGTCCCAATCGGGTCCAAGCAAGTCCGGGCCGAGGTGCCCGACGACGCCGCCCTCCTCCTCAGTCGCGATGACCTCGAGCGTGCCGAGGGAGAAACCGACGGCGCTCGTGCCGTCCTCGGCCGTGAGCACCGCCCGGGCCGTGTGGGCCGGCTTCCGCCACCGCTCGCCGCGGGCATAGACCTGCCAGGTGCCCTCCATCTTGAGGTGCGAGTGGACACTCAGGGCCTCCCCGTCCGGGCCGGCCAGGCGATGGAGGAGGTGCTTGCCGCGCGAGACGACCTCGAGCACCGTCCACCCGGCCACGTCCAGGGTCGCAAACGCGGGGACGCGGAAGTCCGATGCGGCCAGGACCTTCCCGGCCAGGGCGGCGTGCATGCGGGCCGCCTCGTTCCAGACGTTGTCCCCCTCAGGCACGGATCCGGACCCCCCGCGGCGTCGAGTAGGCCCCCGCGTCCGTCAGGGCGCGGGCGAGCGGGGTGTCCAGGAGGTCGTGGCCGTTGACCTTCTCCATCGCGAGCTTGTCCACCGCCCCGGAGCGCACGACCCCGACGAGTGCGGCCGCAGCAGGGCGGAGCACCTCGTCGTCGTCCGTGAAGGCGAGCAGGGTCTTGCCGCCGCGCTCGACGTACAGGGCCAGGGCGCCGTCGACCGTCACGACGAGGGCGCCCGCCTTGCGGCCGGGCCGGTGCCCCGTGGCCGC
This sequence comes from Sinomonas sp. T428B, assembly GCF_056780155.1. Classification (NCBI taxonomy): domain Bacteria; kingdom Bacillati; phylum Actinomycetota; class Actinomycetes; order Micrococcales; family Micrococcaceae; genus Sinomonas; species Sinomonas sp. T428B. The sequence continues at coordinate 685,205 of NZ_JBRAZR010000001.1, forward strand.
GCCCGGGACCTCAGGCCACGCGAGGGCCGCGCCGTACGGGTTCGCCGGGTCCGTGGCGGCGAGGGCGAGGGGCTCCCGCGGCGGTTCGGCGCCGAGGGTCTCGTCCCGCGAGAAGGAGCGCAGCCGGTCCACGGTCGCCGGGACCGCGAACTGCGCGGCGCCGAGCCGGTCGACGAAGTAGCCGCGGCGGCACTTGCCGGCCTCCTCGAGCCGGGTGAGGACCTTGTAGAGCAGCCCGAAGCCGCCGGGGACCTCCTCGGCCATGACCGAGCCCCGGGTCAGGACCCCGTAGCGGTCCATGAGGAGCTCGGCGTACGCGTGCGCCTTGACCGTCGGGTCGAGGGGGGCCCGCGGGACCGCGGACCAGCGGCCGGCGGCAAGCGGGGGCGCGGCGGTCGAGGGCGCGTCGAAGCCGTGGCCCGAGACGGCCCCGAGCCGGCCGAGCCGCGGGAGGCGGCCGCCCCGGACCGAGCCGTAGCCGCCGCCGTAGGACCGCGCGCGGGGCGTCCGGGCCGGCTGCCGGTGCGCCGTGCGGCCGCCGTCGAGCAGCGCGCGGACGGGGGCGAACGTGTCCCCGGTGACGCGCCCGGCCCAGACGAGGTCCCACAGGACCTGCACCGCCGCCTGGTCGGAGAGGACGGCGTCCATCCCGCCGGCCTGCTCGGCGAGCTGGCGGAAGAAGTACCCGCCGCCGCCGGCGAGGAAGTCCAGCACGCGCTGCTGGGCGTCGTCGGGCGCGAACTCCTCGTCAGGGGAGAGGGTCAGCGCCGCCGACTCCGCGACGTGCAGGCTGATCCACCCGTCGTTGCCGGGGAGGGCGCCGGCCCCGGTCCACAGGACCTCGCCGCTGGCCATGAGCTCGTCGAGCAGCGCGGGCGTGTAGTCCTGCACGCGCGAGCGCAGGATGAGCGGCTCCCACGCGCTCGCCGGGACCGGCACCCCGGCGAGCTGGTCGACGGCAGTCAGCACGCCGTCGTGCCCCTTGAGCGCCGCCCCGCCCCGCCGCGCTCCCCGGCCCGCAGCGGCCGGGCCGACGTCCCCCACGTGCTGCCAGGCGGCGAGGAACCGCGCGAAGGCGGGCTGGTCCACGGGCTCGACGTCGGCCCGCAGCGCGGCGAGCGACCGCCGGCGGATCTTCCGCAGGACCTCGGCGTCGCACCACTCCTCGCGGTGGACGGTTGCCTTCGGCGCTGTCGTCGCTTCTGCTGCTTCTGTCGCCTCCGCGGCTCCACCGGAGTGGGGGCCGCCGCTTGCTGTCGGTTCACCTTCGGCGTCTGGGCCACGGCTCGCAGTCGGCTCGCCTTGGTCTCGTGGCAGCTCGGGTGAGCTGGCCGGGCGGAAGGTTCCCTCGATGACCCTGCTGTCCGCCGCGAGGCGCCTGAGGGTCGTGTGGACGACGACGACTCCGAGCCCCAGCCGCGCCGCCGCCTCGCCTGCCGTGAAGGGGCCATGCGTGCGCGCGTATCGGCCGACGAGGTCCCCGAGCGGGTCGGCGACCGGCTCGAGGAACGCGATGGGAACCCCAATCGGCAGGGGAACGCCAAGGGCATCCCGCAGCCGGGAGGCATCCTCGATCGCGGCATACCGCTCGATTCCCCCAAGAGAAACAAGAAGGGCGCGGCGGGACGCCACCAGCTCCTCAAGGTGACCCGCGACGTCGGCGAGGTGCGCGCGGAGCCGCGCATCGCCGTCGTCAACGAGCCGTGCGGCAACTTCCTCGACGGACAAGGGCCCCAAGAGGCGCAGCAAGTCTGCCGCGCCCTCGAGGCCCTTGAGCTTGCGGTCCTCGGCCAGTCGCTGCAGCTCGCGCTCGGTCTGCTCGATGACCTTCGCGTCGAGGAGCTCGCTGAGCTCAGCGCGGCCCAGGAGCTCGTTCAGGAGCGTCGAGTCGAGCGAGAGGGCGGCCGCCCGGCGCTCGGCCAGGGGCGAGTCGCCCTCGTAGAGGAACTGAGCGACGTAGCCGAAGAGCAGGGAGCGGGCGAACGGCGAGGGCTGCTGCGTGGTCGTCTCGACGAGGCGCAGCTCGCGGCGCTGCACGGCCGCGGCGACGTCGCGCAGGGCCGGGAGGTCGTAGACGTCCTGGAGGCACTCGCGCACCGCCTCGAGGATGATCGGGAACTGCGGGAACTTCTTGGCGACGTCGAGCAGCTGCGACGCGCGCTGGCGCTGCTGCCAGAGGGGCTGGCGCCTGGCCGGGTTCTGCCGGGGCAGCAGGAGGGCGCGGGCGGCGCATTCGCGGAAGCGGGCCGCGAACAGCGCCGAGCCGCCGACCTCCTCCGTGACGATCCCGTCGAGCTCCTCGGGCTCGAAGACGAACAGCTCGGCGCCGGGCGGCTCGTCCTCCATCATCGGCACGCGCAGGACGATCCCGTCGTCGGCCGCCATGGCCGAGCCGTCGAGCCCGTACCGCTCGCTCAGGCGGCGCCCGACGGCGAGGGCCCACGGGGCGTGCACGGGCATCCCGAAGGGGGAGTGCAGCACGACCCGCCAGTCCCCGAGCTCGTCCTGGAAGCGCTCGACGACGAGCGTCCGGTCGCTCGGGACCACCGAGGTGGCCTGCTGCTGCTCGTCCAGGTACTGCAGGAGGTTGCCCGCGGCGAACGCGTCAAGTCCCGCCGCCTCGATCCTCTCCAAAGCGCGCTCGCGGTCCGCGCCGGAGACCTCTCGCTGGAACGCGCCGAGGGCGCGGCCGAGCTCGACCGGCCGCCCCACGCCGTCGCCCTTCCAGAACGGCAGCTTGCCCGGCTGGCCGAAGGCGGGGGAGACGAGCACGCGGTCGTGGGTGATGTCCTCGATCTTCCAGCTCGTGGCCCCGAGCGCGAACACGTCCCCGACGCGCGACTCGTAGACCATCTCCTCGTCGAGCTCGCCCACGCGCCGGCCGCCGCGGGTGCCCTCCTCCGAGCCGACGATGTAGACGCCGAAGAGCCCGCGGTCCGGGATCGTGCCGCCGCTCGTGACGGCGAGCCGCTGCGCGCCGGGCCGGCCCTCGATGACCCCCTCGGTGCGGTCCCACACAATGCGTGGGCGCAGCTCGGCGAACTCGTCGGAGGGGTACTTGCCCGAGAGGAGGTCGAGGGTCGCATCGAACGCCGAGCGGGGCAGGGTCGCGAACGGCGCGGCGCGGCGGACGACGTCGAACCATTCCTCGACGTCGACCGGTCCGAGCGCCGTGGCCGCGACGGTCTGCTGCGCGAGGATGTCGAGCGGGTTCGCCGGGATGCGCAGGGGCTCGATCCGGCCGGCCAGCATGCGCTCGACCGTGATGGCCGTGTGCACGAGGTCCGCGCGGTGCTTGGGGAACAGCACGCCCTGCGAGACCTCGCCGACCTGGTGGCCCGCGCGGCCCACGCGCTGGAGGCCCGAAGCGACCGAGGGCGGCGACTCGACCTGGACCACGAGGTCCACGAGGCCCATGTCGATGCCGAGCTCGAGGCTCGACGTGGCCACGACGCAGCGCAGCCGGCCGGACTTGAGGTCGTCCTCGATCTGGGCCCGCTGCTCCTTGGACACCGAGCCGTGGTGCGCGCGGGCCAGGACGGGCTCGGCCCCCGAGGTCTGCCCGGCCTGGGCCATCATCTCGGCGGGCGTGCGCTTGGCGACCGCGGCCGCGGCCACACCGGCGGCGGCGCCCGCCGTCGTGAGCCCGCGCTCCTCGGGCAGCGGCTCGTCCCACACGCTCGGCTGCATCCGCTCGGAGTAGATCTCGTTGAGCCGGCCCGTGAGCCGCTCGGCAAGCCGGCGCGAGTTGGAGAACACGATCGTCGAGCGGTTCTCGAGGACGAGGTCCACGATCTTCTCCTCGACGTGCGGCCAGATCGACGCCTGCGGCTGCAGGCCCGATGCCGGGCCGGAGTCGTGCGCGGCGGCCGCGCCCTGAAGGTCGCTCATGTCCTCGACCGGGACGGTGACGGTGAGCTCCCACGTCTTGGCCGCGGGCGGGGCGACGATCTCGCACGGGGCCTGGCCCGCGAGGAACTGCGCGACGAGCGCGCGCGGCTCGACGGTCGCGGAGAGCCCGATCCGCTGGGCCGGGCGGGGCAGGAGCGCGTCGAGCCGCTCGAGCGAGACCGCGAGGTGCGCGCCGCGCTTGGTCCCCGCGACGGCATGCACCTCGTCCACGATCACCGTCTCGACGCCCGCGAGGGTGTCCCGTGCCTGGGACGTGAGCATGAGGTAGAGGGACTCCGGCGTCGTGATGAGGATGTCCGGCGGGTTGGCCAGGAGCGCCCGCCGGTCCGAGGCGCTCGTGTCCCCCGAGCGGACGCCCACGCTCACGTCGGGGGCGGGCAGGCCGAGCCGCCGCGCCGTCTGCGAGATGCCGATGAGGGGCGCGCGCAGGTTCCGCTCGACGTCGACGCCGAGCGCCTTGAGCGGGGAGATGTAGAGGACCTTGGTGCGGTCCTTGGGCGGCCGACGGCGCCGCCTCCCGCCCTCCTGCGTCTCGCCCGCCGCCGTGCTCGGCGGCAGGGATGCGGCATCCAGGCCCGGCAGGGCGCCGTCGTCCTCGCTGCCCCGAGCCTCCGGTGCCGGCCGATTCTCCCGGTGAGGACCGCCGTCGTGCCGCATGAGCCGGTCGAGGGACCACAGGAACGCCGCGAGCGTCTTGCCCGAGCCCGTCGGCGCGACGACGAGGGCGTGCCTGCCGGAGGACACGGCCTCCCAGGCCCCCGCCTGCGCGGGGGTCGGGGCCCGGAAGGCGCCGAGGAACCACTCCCGGGTCGGAGCGCCGAAGCGCTCCATGACCGCGGCGTCCCCGCTCCCTCCGGTGGGCGTCCTCTCCGTCACGCGTCCATCATCCCCCACCCCGCCGACAGTCCTCGCGGGGGCGTCGGAGGATCAGGGCGCTGCGGCGCCCAGCGGGTCAGGCCGGCTGGAAGGCGCGCAGCGTGAGCAGGTGGATGTCCTCGTTGCTGCACGCCGTCAAGGCGGCCGGGATGAACAGCGAGCCGTAGTCCTCCGGCGGGTAGACCCGCAACCCGGCCGCCTCGACGACGGTGCAGTTCGCGTAGTTCGCGGCCTGGGCGAGCCCGAAGTCGGCCGCGCCGCTCTGCCCGGGCGCGAGGACGATCGGCACGACGGGCGCGGCCGCGTCCCGGTCCGCGGGCGCGCCGATAGGGGCGCCCTCCGGCCCGGCCGTGAGGGAGAGCCCCGCGAAGCCCTCGAGGAGGCACGGGGTCTGCGAGACGTTCTTGAGCGCGACCTTCTGGTACACGGTTCCGGCCGCGCCGCCCGAGCCGGGCTGGATGCTTCCCTCGAGCTGAGTCGAGAGGCAGCGGGCCAGACCCCCCGAGGCCGTCGGGGATGCGGTCGTCTCGGCCGGCGTGCCCGACGGCGTAGGGCTTGCGCTCGCGCTGGTGGGCGACGGCGACGCCGTGGTCGGGGAGGGCGACGAGGTGGTTCCCGTGGAAGTGCCCTGGCCGCATCCGGCGAGCCCGGCGACGAGCAGGAGCGGTGCGAGGCCGGCTGCGGCCCTGGGCAGGAGAGTCATAGTCCCACCATTCACTCCCGTCACACCTGCGTCAAGACTCCGGCCCCTCACCAGCCCGGAGGTCGGGGGCAGGGCAGCTGCCCCCAACCTGGGCTGCGGGTCAGGCCCCGCGCGAGCGCGTGCGGTAGAGGGCGGCCCCGCCGAGGCCGAGGCCCGCGAGGCCCGCCCCGAGCCCGATCCAGCCCGCGGCCGCGGAGCCGCCGTCGGTCGCGACGGCGGCCTCGGTTCCGGCGGCCCCGGTGCCAGTGGTCCCGGTGCCGGCCATCCCGGAAGCGGCGCCGTGCGCGCCGTGCCCGGAGCCGCCGTCGGACGCCGCCGTCACTGCGACCGAGGGGGCCGGGGAGTCCAGCGAATGGGCGTCCTGGCCCTGGGCCGGGATCTGGGCCCAGTCCGTCTTGCCCTCGGCGCACGTCTGCAGCGTCGGGAAGTACAGGGTCTTGCCCGCCGCATCCTCCGGCAGCTTGACCGAGAGCACGAGCGCGTCGCGCAGATGGGCATCCAGCGGCGTCTTGGCCGTGTAGACGATGGATCCGGTGCGCTCGGTGATCCGGGACCCATCGGGGAGGGTCTGGGGGGTCGCGAGCTTCTCGGTCACCTTCTCGACGTCCCAGTTGGGATTGACCGTGGGGGTCGCGTCGGTGAGCTCGGCCGGGAGCGAGATCGTGACCTTGGTCGTGGGGCTCGCGCCGCAGCCGTGGGGGACCCCGAAGCTCAGCAGGGCGTAGCCGCCGGCCTCGGTCGTGGAGGGGTCGATGCCGACGTGGGCCGAGGCCGCCCCGGCTCCGGCGAGCAGGAGGCCCGCGGCGAGGGCGGCGGGGGCCGCGAGACGGGCTGCCTTCCGCACAGGGGAGGGGGCAGGGGAGAGGGAGGTGTTCTTCACAGCAGGGCCTTTCGCGGCGCGTCACAGGGCGCGCCAGAGGAAGAGAGGGGGCGCCGCCGGCGGAGCCGGGGCGCGGGTCAGGCGAAGGCGGGTGCTGCGGGTGGGCCGCGCAGGGGCGGCGGGGCGAGCTGCCGCCATGGCAGCACGCGGCGGCCCGGCCGCGGCGGGACGGGCCGCAGGCGGGCGGCGGGCACGACGGCGGCCGGCAGCGGCAGGCGGACGAGCGGGCGCAGCCACGCGGCCATGGCCTCGACGGCGCACTCGGCGCGGCGGATCACGACGGCGCACGCGAGCGTCGCGGCGACGTGCAGCCCCAGCATGGCCGGCGACGCGTGCGAGTGGCCGGCGAGGACGTCCGGGGCAGAGTGCAGCGAGCCCAGCGCGGCGGCGGCGTCGCCTGCGTGCTGGTGCCGGCCGCGGGCGAGCGCCGCGGCCGCCTCGGGGGAGGCCGCCTGCGAGGAGGAGAAGGCGGTGAAGGCCTCGTGCAGGGCCAGCTGGCCCGCGCCGAGGACGCCGGCGAGCGCCGGGAGGCGGAGCGTCAGGCGGGCGAGCGCCGTCGAGCCGAGGGCCACGAGCGCGAGGAGCGCGGCCAAGATGAGCGGGTGCGGAAGCCCGCCGCCCGCCCAGGCGTGGGCCCCGGCGGCGAGGGCCATAACCGTGCCGCCGACCGCCGTCGCCCTCGCGCTGCCGAGGGCCGTGAGGGGCCTGCGGGCGCACCCGGGCCGCGGCATGGCTCGCATGCGGCACCTCCCGGGATCGACGGCGGCCCGTAGCGGGCCAGCGACGATTCTACCGGGGACCCTCGGCCGCGTTCTCCCGGCCGGCCCCCTAGGCGGGCCTGACCTCGACCTCGATCTCCTGCACCGCGTTGTTCGCCATTCCCTGATAGCTCCAGGCCTGCTCTGCCGGCTGGACATTGCCGGCATCGTCCGTGGCGCGGGAGGCGAGAGTGTGGCTCCCCGGCGTCGCGACCCAGGGGAAGCTGAACCCCTGCCACGCATGCGGGCCGGGGGCGGGCTCGAGGTGGGCGTCCGCCCATTGCCCGTCGATCGCGACCTCGACCCGGCGCACGGGACCAGCGCCGGACCACGCCCGGCCTGTCAGCATGGTGGGCCCCGCGTCGACGATGCGGCGGCGGGTGAGGAAGTCGGGGATCCCGGGTGGAGCGAGCAGGGAGCGGACCCGCTGGCGCGTGACCGGTGCCCCGGCCTCGTCCGCGGCGTCCTGGATGCGGTAGGCGATCTCGTTCTGGAAGAGCCGGGCCGGCTCGGTCACGGCCTCGATCGAGACGAGCCATTTGACGCTCGCCATCCCGTACCAGCCGGGGACGAGGAGCCGGAGCGGGTACCCGTGCTGCGGTGGGAGCGGCTGGCCGCCCATCTCGTACGCGAGCAGGACCTCGTCGGCCGAGGCGTCAGCGACACTCAGGGAGCGGGCGTAGTCCTGCTCGACGCCGCCTTGGATGCCGCGGTCGGCGCCGGTGAAGACGAGCTCGACGGCCTCGGACGCGAGACCGGCCTCGTGCAGGAGGGGCGCGAGCGGGGTGCCGGTCCACTCCGCGGTGCCGAACGCGCCGGTGTCCCAGGGGACACTGACCGGGCGGGGGTCGAGGCGGGCGCGGCCGTTGCCCGCGCACTCGAGGGTCACCGGGACGGTGCGGCGGGGACGGCGGCGGAGGTCGCTGAGGCTCAGCTCGAGGGGATGCTCGACGGCGCCGTGGATCCCGAGCCGCCACGTCTCCGGGTCGATCTGCGGGACGTCGAAGTGGATGAGGGTGTAGTGCATGCCGGGCGGGGTGACGGCCCAGCGGAGGGCCTCGAGCGGGGCCGAGTGGTTGCGGCGGCCGAGCTCGAGCTCCTCCGAGGTCAGCGGGCCCGTGCTCGGGGCTGCGGCGGGGGCAGGCCGTGCGGCGTCCGCGGCGGGAGCGGCGGCCGACGACGGCGAGGGCGCGGCGGTGGCTTCTGGGGAGCCTGCCGCTGGGGTGCTCCGGGTCGCCGTCTGGGACCGGTGCGGCCGGTGGGTGGTGCTGATCTTGGCTCGCATGCGGCCAGTGTGGGCGCGTTCCCGGGGCCTGTCCAGTGCCTTCGGGGCCCGCCCGGAGAAAGGCCGAGAGCCCGCCCCGGTCTCCCGGGGCGGGCTCTCACTGTGCGGTGGTGGAGGGATTTGAACCCCCGTTGGCTTTTACACCAAACATCATTTCGAGTGATGCACCTTCGGCCGCTCGGACACACCACCAGCAGGTGATTACTTTACCCGGGACTCGTGGCAAGACCAAACCGGCCTCCCGGAGCCCCTCTCGTCCGGCCCTGTTGGTGTGTGTCCTGGATTGCTGAAGCGTCGGGACCGCCCTTCCTACGGTTGAAGGGGAAGCTGGAAGTGAAGGGAGAGTCCGATGTCACAGTCCCATGCTGCTGCCTACCCGAGACGGGTGGGCCTCGGGTCCTTCGGTCGGCGTCTGGCGGCCGGTGCCCTCGGCGGCCTTGCCGGAGGCCTGGTGTTCGGCGTGCTGATGGCGGTGACGGGCATCCTGCCGATGGTCGCCGCGCTGGTCAGGTCGTCCTCGCCGTGGATCGGCTTCGCCGTCCATCTGGTGATCTCCGTCCTGATCGGCTGGGGCCTGACGGTGCCGTTCGCCCGGCTGCTGTCCGGCTACGGCCGTGCAGTGCTCGTGGGCCTCGCCTACGGTGTCGTGTGGTGGGCGCTGGGGGCGCTCGTGATCATGCCGGCGATGCTCGGCATGCCGCTGTTCATGGTGGACGGAATGGCCCTCATGTCGCTGCTCGGGCATCTGGCCTACGGGGCTATTCTGGCCCTGACCGCCGCGCGGGTGCTCAAAGCCGCGCGTGAATGAAGCCCGCGGCGCCCGGATGGCCGGCAGGGGCGGCCGACCTGGGCGCCGCCCACGAGGAGGGCGCAGGAGAGATGCTGCAGTCACCCGGGGGCTTCAGCTGCCTGACGGAGGTGGACCTGTTCGCCGACCTCTCCCCGGAGGAGATGGAGGCGTTCGGGCGGGCGGTGCCGCTGCGCGGGTTCGCCCGGGGTGAGATCATCTACAGCCAGAGCCAGCCGATGAACGCCCTGTTCATCCTCAAGCAGGGCCGTGTACGCATCTTCCGCCTGGCCGAAGACGGCAAGGCGCTGACCATGGCGATCCTCGAGCCGGGCGCGGTGTTCGGCGAGATGGTCCTGGTGGGCCAGCGCATGTACGACAACTACGCGGAGGCGATCGAGGACTCGGTGATCTGTGAGCTCACCGCCGCCGACGTGGAGACCCATCTCCTGTCCGACCCCCGGATCGCCGTCCGCGTCTCGCGCCTTCTCGCCGAGCAGGTGGTGCGGCTGGAGTCACGCCTCGCGGATCTGGCACTGCGGCCCCTGAACGCCCGGACGGCGTCGATGCTGCTGGAGTTGGCCGAAACCGCTCCACCGTCCCGGATCGGGCTTCCGCCCGCCGTCCGGCTCACGCACGAGCAGCTCGCCGGCCTGCTGGGGGCCACCCGGGAGGCCACGAGCAAGGCCATGGGAGAGCTGGCGGCCGAGGGCCTGATCCGGCAGGGGCGCGGCCGGGTCGTGGTGCTGGATATCCGGGGCCTGCGGGAGGCGGCCAGACGCACGTCCTGAGGTTCACGCAGGACCGAGTGGGTATTGCCCTCGATAGCACCTCCGTAGGGAAGGACAGAGCCCTGATTCTCGCCCAGTGGTCCTCGGCCGACGAGCTCGGCGGATTCGGAGCGTGGGCTGTCAGCGTAATCGAGGCGCTCGGCGGATTCGGAGCGGCCCTGCTGATTGCCCTCGAGAGTTTCTTTCCGCCGATACCCAGCGAGCTCATCCTGCCCCTGGCCGGCTTCACCGCATCCAAGAGCCCTCTGGGCCTCGTGGAGATGATCCTCTGGTGCACGGCGGGGTCCCTCGCCGGCGCCTGGGCGCTGTACGCCCTCGGCGCGCTTCTGGGGCGCAGGCGGACGCATCGGCTCCTCGACAGGCTGCCGCTCGTGAAGCTCGAGGACGTCGAGAAGGCCGAGGACTGGTTCGGCAAGCATGCCAAGAGCAGCGTCTTCTTCGGCCGGATGGTTCCAGTGGTGCGCAGCCTCGTCTCCATCCCCGCCGGGATGACCAAGATGGCGCCGGTGCTCTTCACCCTCCTGACGGCGGGCGGCTCCCTGCTCTGGAACGGCGGGCTGATCCTGGCGGGCTACCTGCTGGGGGAGAACTGGCAGGCCGTGCGGCCCTATGTCGGCGGCTTCAGCAACCTCATCCTCGTCGCCATGGGCCTCATGGTGGCGGTCTGGGTCGTCAAGCGCATCAGGGCCAACCGGACGGGCAGCAGTTCCAGCACATCCGGCAGCGACTCCGGTTAGCCCTTGGCGGCCAGGGGCCAGATTCCCGAGCTCCCGCGCCGGTGGCTGCCCACGAGGTGGTTGTCGATCATGCCGATGGCCTCCATGAGCGCGAACATTGTGGTCGGGCCGACGAAGGAGAAGCCCTTCTTCCGCAGGGCCTTGGACAGGGCCACGGACTCCGGCGAGGTCGAGGGGATGTCCGCGTAGGTCAGCGGCGCGGGGGTCTCGTCCGGCTGGAAGGACCAGACGAACTGCACGAGCCCGCCCTCCTCCCGCAGGGCGACGGTCGCTCTGGCATTCGTGATGGCCGCGTTGATCTTGGCCCTGTTCCGCACGATGCCCTCGTCCTGCAGGAGCCGCTCGACATCGTCCTCGGTGAAGGCCGCGACGACGTCCGGGTCGAAGTCCGCGAAGGCAGCGCGGAAGGCTGGCCGCTTCCGGAGGATTGTGGCCCAGGAAAGCCCGGACTGGAAGCCCTCGAGGCAGATCCGCTCGTAGAGGCCCTGCTCGTCCGTCACGGGCATGCCCCACTCGGTGTCGTAGTACTCCCGCATGAGCGCGTCCGCGCTCGCCCAGGACGGCCTGGCCAGGCCGTCCTCTCCCGTGATGAGTGCCTCGCTCATGCCGTTCTCCTTCCATCCAGGTGGCGCGCGTCAGGCCTTGCCCGTGACACGCAGGGTGATGTTGATGCGCCCCGCCTCGAGCCCGCAGCCCTCGGGGGCCGTTCTGGGGTACACGGCGGGGACGCCGTGGTAGGCGAGCCGCGAGGGCCCGCCGAAGACGAACAGGTCCCCCGAGGCGAGGAGGAGGTCCTCGTAGGGCTTGGCCCGCGTGTCCGTGTTGCCGAACCGGAACAGGCAGCTGTCGCCGATTGACAGGGAGACGACCGGCTCGCGGGAAACCTCGTCCTTGTCCTGGTGCATGCCCATGCGTGCCTCGGCGTCGTAGAAGTTCGCGAGCGCCGTATCCGGGGTGTAGTCCCCGGCGGGATAGTCGTCCCCGTAGGCCTCGGCGAGCGCCAGGCGCCCGACGCGCAGGAGCCAGTCGGGGAAGCCGAGCACGCGGGCTCCGTTCACGTCGGTGGCCTCGCGCGTGTACCGGTAGGGCTGCCAGTGCCACCCGAGGCACACGGTCTGCACTGACATGGGGTGCCCGCGCACCGAGGCGGAGCGCGGCGGCACCGGCCCGGCGGCCCACTCGCGGAACCTCTCGGCGATCCACGCCTGCTGGTCCAGCCTGAGCCAGCCGGGTACGTGCACCGCCCCCGGGGAGATCTCGCGGCGCGGCCTGGACAGGAGCTCATCGCCGAAGAGCGTGCTCATGCGGCCGCCTCGAGGGCCAGGAGCGCCGACTTCGCCTCGAGGCCGCCGATGTAGCCGCCCAGGCTGCCGTCGGAGCGCAGCACCCGGTGGCACGGGACGACGACGGGCAGCGGGTTGGTCGCGCACGCGCTGCCGACGGCCCGGACGGCCTTGGGGTTGCCCACGGCCCGGGCGACCTCGGTGTAGCTCTCCGTGGCCCCGAAGGGGATGCCCTCGAGGTGCTGGATGACTGTGCGGCGAAAGCCGGCCGAGAGGCTCAGGTCCAGCGGGACGTCGAAGCCGCGGCGCCTGCCGGCGAAGTAGTCCTCGAGCTGCGCCGCCACCGCGCCGAGGCGGCCGGGCACCTCGAGGATGCGTGGGCTCAGGCGCTCGGCGAGCTGCTGCAGGACGGCGTCGTGGTCCTCGCGCTCGTAGGCGACCCGGACGAGGCCCCGGCCCGTGGCCGCGAGCAGGAGCGGCCCCACGGGCGAGTCGACGATCCGGTAGGCGATGTCGAGGACCCCCTCGCGCGTCGCGCTCTCGGCGAGGGCGCTGCGCAGGCGGTGCAGCGCCCCGGGCTCGATGGCCATCAGGTGCGGGGCGAACGCAAAGTCGATGGGGCCCATGCTGGGCTCGCGGTCCGTGCTGGTCATGGTGTTCCTCCTTGCGGCGGTGCCTCCGCCATGAGGGTCCGGAGCTTCTTGAGGCCGTCTGCCGCCGAGCGGCGTGCGGCGGCCGGCGTGCCGCCGAGGATCCCGGCGATGTCCGCGAAGGGCAGGTCGGCGAGGTACCGGTAGGCGATGACGCGCCGCTGCTTGTCGGGCAGCCGCGCGACGTGCTCCCACACGCCGTCGCCCTCCGGGCCGGGGTTGCCGAGCGGCGAGCGGCCGTCCGGCATCTCGCCCACGGGCATCGCCCTCCTCCCGGCGGCGCGGACGGAGTCGAGCGAGCGCCGGTGCGCGATCGTCACGAGCCAGGCCTCGTGGTTCGCGTCGGCCGGCAGCTCGGGGTAGGCGCGCAGGGCCGAGAGGAAGGTCTCCTGCCACACGTCGTCGGCCTCGCCCGGCCCGACGACGGCACGGCACACCCTCAGCACGGTCGCACCGTGGAGGTCGACGAGCTTCTCGAAGGGCTGTTTCGTGTCCATCACCTTGCAGACGCCGCAGAGGCCCGGAATGTGAGGTCGGGTTCGGCCACTGGTCTACCGGGGCTGACTGTCTTGTTGATTGTGCCGGTGCTTCTCGAAGAAGGCCCGGAGCAGGTCCCCGCACTCGGCCGCGAGCACACCCCCGAACACCTCGACCCAATGGTTGAGTCGCCGCTCGCGCAGGACGTCGAAGACGCTCCCGGCGGCGCCGGCCTTCTCGTCCCACGCGCCGAATACGACCCGCGGGATCCGCGCGAGGACGATCGCCCCCGCGCACATCGCGCACGGCTCGAGCGTGACCACGAGGGTGCAGTCCTCGAGCCGCCAGCCGTCGCCGGCGCCGTCGTGTGCGAGCCGGGCGGCCGCCGCGCGGATCGCAAGCACCTCCGCGTGGGCCGTCGGGTCGCCCACGGCCTCGCGCTCGTTGCGCCCTACGGCGAGGACCCCGCCGTCGGGCCCGATGACCACGGCGCCGATCGGCACGTCGCCGGTACCCTCCGCGGCCCTGGCCTGCTCAAGCGCGAGCCGCATCCAGGCCTCGTGCCGGCGGTCCTGGCCGAGGGGTCCGGCGTCGGCGTCGAGGTCCATGGTGTCGGGGACGGGCATGGCTCCAATGATAGGTTCGAGGCCAGTCGACCCCTGGGGAGGAAGCGTGCGCCGCCTGATCGAGGCCCTGGCCCACCGGCTGGGGCCCAACGCCTCGATGTGGATGCTGCTCGCGGTGGGCGCGGCGCTCACGCTCGGCTTCAGCTGGGCAGGCGGCGAGGTCTACGAGTCGGTCGTCGAGAAGGGCGCGCTCGCGTCGATGGACCAGCCCGTGCTCGAGGCGGCGGTCGGCCTGCGCACTCCCGAGCTCATGGCCGCGATCACCGCTTTCACGAACCTTGGCGGCGGGGTCATCGCCCCCATCACCGCGGCTGCGGCGATGCTGCTCATCGCGATCCGCACGCGGCACTGGCGGGCCCTCGTCCTCATGCCGGCCGCGGCGGCGGGAGCCCTCCTCGTGACTGTCTTCGGCAAAGGCCTCGCGGGCCGCACCCGGCCGCCGCTCGAGTCCGCCGTCGCCCCGTATGAGTACTCGGCGTCGTTCCCGAGCGGCCACACGCTCAACGCGACTGTCCTCGCGGGGATCGTCGTCTACCTCGTCTGCCTGCGGCTCAAGGACGCATGGCAGCGGGCGGCGGCCATCGCGCTGGGCAGCCTCTACGCGGTGATGATGGGCCTGTCGCGGGTCTACCTCGGCCACCATTGGCTCACGGACGTCGTCGCGGCGTGGTTCATCGGACTCGCCTGGCTGAGCATGGTGATCTTCGCCCATCGGGTGTTCCGGGTCGTGCGCGACCGCCGGGCCTTCTCCCGGGCCCTGCGGGCGTCGCGGGAGGCCGTGCAGGACGACGGCGCCGGGTCGGCGGAGTCGCCACCGTCCGCATCCTGAGACTGGTAGCTTGTCTCGCATGCGCACCCTTGTCGTGGAACACCCGCTCGTCGCCCACAAGCTGACCATCCTGCGGGACAGGAACACGCCGAGCCCGGTGTTCCGTCAGCTGGCCGAGGAGCTCGTGACCCTCCTCGCCTACGAGGCCACGCGGGACGTGCGCACGGAGCCGGTCACGATCGAGACCCCCATCGCGACGACCGTGGGCACGGCGTTCAGGAAGCCGACGCCGCTCGTGGTGCCGATCCTGCGCGCGGGGTTGGGCATGCTCGAGGGCATGGTCAAGCTCGTCCCGACGGCGGAGGTCGGCTTCCTCGGCATGGCCAGGGACGAGGAGACGCTCGACATCATCACGTACGCCGAGCGGCTGCCCGAGGACCTCACAGGCCGCCAGGTGTTCGTCCTGGACCCGATGCTCGCCACGGGCGGGACGCTGCGCGAGGCCATCAAGTTCCTCTTCCGCCGCGGCGCCTCGGATGTCACGTGCATCTGCCTCCTGGCCGCGCCCGAGGGCCTCGCGACGCTCGAGGAGGAGCTCTCCGACAAGGACGTCACGATCGTGCTCGCCTCGGTGGACGAGCGCCTCAACGAGAAGGCGTACATCGTCCCCGGGCTCGGCGACGCGGGCGACCGGCTGTACGGGCTCGCCAAGTAGCTGCACCGCCTCGAGATTGAGCCCACCCGAGGCCCGCGGACCTGTCAGGGCACGCGCGTGCCCGGGACCTGGCCCGTGTCCGGCGACGGCAGCGTGCCCGCCGGCGGGGCCGGGAGCTGGGCGGGCAGCGTCGGCGGGGTCAGCGGCGCCTCGATCGGCAGGCTCGGCAGGGTCGGTGCGTTGAGCCCGGGGGTCGGCGCCGAGGACGACGTCGGAGTCCCGGCCGGGGCGGTCGTGGCGCCGGGCGCCGTGGGAGCCGGAGCGGGCGCCGTTGCGGAGGGCTGGACGGGCACCGTGGACGGCGGTGCCGGGATGTGCTCCGCCGCAGGCGACTGCGGGGCCGGGGCGCTGGGCGCGGGCTGGCCGGTGATGGTGCCGATGATCGTCGCGATGCCCTGGCCGAGGTTCTCCCGGAAGTCGGCATCCGCGACGGCAGCAGCGGCGGTTCCGACGCCGAGAGCGCCGGTCAGGGCCAGCGCGGCGAGCGTGCGGCGCCGACCGCCCACGCGGCGGCCTCTCCGCTCACGGGCCGCATCGAGGCTCACGACGGGAGCGACGGGCGTCTCGTCGGCGGACTCGAGGAGGGCCTGGATGGCAGGGCTCGGCTCCACGGGGTCCCCCTGGCCGAGGGAGCGAAGGCCCGTCAGGACGGGCCGCAGCGCGGTCGCGTCCTCGGCGTCGAGCTCGGCGAGCAGCTGATCGACGGCGGTCAGGCCGTTGGGATCGCGGGTGGCGTTCATGCGGGACTCAGTTCCGTTCTCAGCGCGTGGGTCTTGAGGGCGTCGAGGGCTCGGCGCTGGAGCTGCTTGACGGCGCCCGTGGACCTGCCCATGATGTCCGCGGTCTGCTCGATCGAGAGGTCGGCGACGACGCGCAGGAGCAGGACCTCGCGGTGGTCCTCGGTGAGGGAGCCGAGGAGGCGGAGCGTGTCCGATTGGGACATCGTCAGGTCTTCGGGGGTGGCGGGGGCGGTGCGGGGGTCCGTCTCGGCCTCATGCGGGACGAGCGACGGCGTGCGGCCGCGCCGGCGGTGGTGGTCCACGGCCCGTGAGTGGGCGATCGTGAAGAGGAGGGCCTTGGCCCCGTCCAGTCCGCCTGTGAGCCGCGGGGGCTGCGCGGAGGGGTCTGCGGCGAATCCGCCCTCGCGCTCGCTCTCGGTTTCCCCGATATCGGCCGGGGCCGCGAACGCGGCGTCGTTCTCTGCCTCGTTCTCTGCCTTCGGCTGTGGCGTGATGCGCGTATAGAAGGCGAGAAAGACGTCCTGGGTCACGGCCTCGGGGTCGTCGACGCCCCGTGCCCGCAGGTAGCCAAGGATGGCAGGGGAGTACGTGCGGTACGCGGTGGTGAAGAGCCCGCTGGCAGTGTCGGCGTCCTCAGGCGCGCGTGCACGGCGGCGTTCCTTCCACAGCTGCAAGCCGTCTCCCTCTCGTGGTGCTGGCCCGCACGAGGGAAGTCCGTGCGGGATGGATCTGTCCACCGTGCGCGCCCGCGGATCGTGCCAGGGCGCGCACGGTCAGACAGCCTACCTCAGTGCTACTTGCTCAGCTCCGTGGAGGGGAGCTCCTTGGCGTCCACGGCCGGGGCGGACGGCAGGGCCGGAGCGGTCGGAACGGCGGCCTCGGCCGGGAGCGACGGAAGAGCCTTGGCGGCGTCCGGCAGGGCAGCGCCGACCTGGGCCTGCGCGTCCACCTTGGCCTCGGCGCCGACACCGGCCTTGGTCGAGGACGTGCCGGCGACCTCGCAGTACGCCTTGATGTTCGCCTCGCCCTGGGCGGCGGCGGTGAGGTTGCGGTATGCGACGGAGGAGACGTCGAGCCCACCCGCGCCGTACGCCTCGCACAGGGCGGAGGCCTCGAGGCCGAGCGCGTCCGGGCCGACCGGCGCGGCCGAGGCCTTGGCGTTGGCGGAGGCCGACGGGGAGGCGGACGGGGTGGCCGTCGGGAGCTCCGGAGCGGCAGCGACGACGTCCTTGACGCTCGGGGCGGGGGCGCCGATGAGCTCGTGGGCCGCCTGCTGCGCGGGCTCCGGAAGCGCGCCGGCGAAGGCGGCGGTGCCGACGCCGCCGACGGCGAGGGTGCCGAGGGCGACGGCGCTTGCGGCGAGCTTGCTCGAGGCGATGAGGGTGAAGAGGGACATGCTCTTGCTCCTGGGGAGTTTGCGTTCAGGTCTGTGGGCGGCCGCCCGGAAGCGGCCGACACCCTCTCAACCGACGTGGACCCCCGGGAGGTCACGCGGTGCGCAAAGTTTTTTTCGGGGGGTCCGTCAGGGGCCCAGCCACTGTGAGCACTGGCCGAGGATTCGGCTCCTGCCGAAGGGTGACGACTGTCGGAGGCGGCTCCTATGGTGGTCGAGTGATCTGCACCTCATCCGCGTGGTCCTCTCGGCGAGGCTGCCCATGACCCGCCGCACGTGGGCCCTCTTCGTCGCCATGGGCCTCATCTGGGGCGTGCCGTACCTCCTCATCCGTGAGGCCGTCGAGGAGGTGAGCCCCGCCGTCGTCGTCTTCGCGCGGACGGCTGTGGGCGCCGTCGTGCTCCTCCCGTTCGCCTGGCGCGGCCTGCGCGCCGTGTGGGAGCACCGCTGGCCCGTGCTCGCCTTCGCGCTCATCGAGATGGTGGGCCCGTGGTTCCTGCTCAGCGACGCGGAGCGCCATCTCACGAGCTCGCTCGCAGGACTCCTCATCGCGTTCGCGCCGGTGATCGCGCTCGTCGTCGCCCGCGTGACCGGGCTCGAGGGCAAGATCGGCCGGGTGCGCGTCCTGGGCCTCGTGCTGGCCGTGGGCGGTGTCGCGGCGCTCGGCGGGGGCGGCATGGAGGCCTCGGGCGCGTGGCCCGTCGTCGAGATGCTGCTCGTCGCCCTCGGCTACGGCATCGCACCCCAGATCGCCGCCGTCCGCCTGCGCGAGGTCCCGCCGCTGTCCCTCACGGCCGTCTGCCTGAGCATCGCGGCCGTCATCTCCGCCCCGTTCGCGGCGCTCACGTGGCCCGCGGACGTCCCGAGCGCGACGGCGCTCGGCTCGCTCGCGCTCCTCGCCGTGCTGTGCACGGCACTCGCCTTCCTGCTGTTCTTCCGGCTCATCGCCGCGGCCGGTCCCTCACGGGCGACGGCGATCGCCTACGTGAACCCCGTCGTCGCCCTTGCCCTGGGCGTCGCCCTGCACGGGGACCCGCTCACCCCGCTCATTGGGGCCGGGGCGGTCCTCGTGCTCGCCGGGACGTTCCTCGCGACTCGGGCGGGCGCCCACGATGACGGCGGCCCTACGCCGGAAGGCGGACGGCGAACTCGGTCCGCCCGGGCCGTGACGTGAGCTCGACCGTGCCGCCGTGGGCCTCGACGATCGCCCGGACGATCGAGAGCCCGAGCCCGGTCGAACCCTCGTGCCCCGAGCGGGCCTGGTCGGCCCGGGCGAAGCGGGCGAAGACCCGCTCCTGAAGCTCCGCAGGGATCCCGGGGCCATCGTCCGTGACGGTGATGATGGCATCGCCCCTGGCCGAGCGGGCGACAGCGGCGCTCACGGTGGTCCCGACGGGCGTGTGCTTGCGCGCGTTCGAGAGCAGGTTCACGAGGACCTGATGGAGCTTCGCGCCATCGGCGCGGACCTCGAGGGGCTCCTCGGGGAGGTCGAGCCGCCACACGTGGTCCGGGGCGATGACCTTCTGGTCCATGACAGTCTCGACGAGCAGCTGGGTGAGGTCCACGGGGCCGAGCTTGAGCGGCTGGCCCTCGTCGAGCCGCGCGAGCATGAGCAGGTCCTCGACGAGGCGGCTCATCCGCAGGGACTGGCTCTCGACCCGCCCGAGGGACTCTGAGCCCTGGGCGGTGAGCGGCTCGGTGAGCCGGAGCATGTCGGTGTAGCCGCGGATCGCCGTGAGCGGCGTGCGCAGCTCGTGCGAGGCGTCCGCGACGAATCGGCGGACCTTGGTCTCCGAGGCCTGACGGGCCTCGAGGGCGCCGGCGACGTTGTCCAGCATGCGGTTGAGCGCCAGCCCGACCTGCCCCACTTCAGTCGCGGGGTGAGCGGCCGACGGCGGGACGCGGATCGCGAGGGCGACCTCGCCGGAGTCGAGCCGCAGCCTGGCGACCTGCCCGGCGACCGTCGAGAGCTGCTCGAGCGGGGCCATGGTCCGCCGGATGATCCAGGTCCCCATGACCCCGGCGAGCACGAGCCCGGCCCCGGAGACGAGCACGGTCGTGAGGACGAGCGAGTCGAGCGTGGCCTGCTTCTGGGACAGCGGCAGGCCCGTGACGACGACGTCGCCGTACGCGGTCTCGACCGCGATGAGGCGGTAGTCGCCGGCGCTCAGCGAGCGGTCCACGGCCGCGAGGCGGTCGCCGCTCGAGGCGTCCTCTCCCGCGACCGGAAGCGCAGCGAGGACGGCGATGTCCGACGGCCGGAGTGGCACGCGTGTGCCGTCCGCGCTGATGAGGCCGCTGACTTCGACGCGCCCGCCACTGAGCCGCGCGTTGAGGGTTCCGGCGCCCTGGCCCCTGGCCTCGAGCGGGTCCGGGCGCTTGCCCACTTGACCGGGTGGTGTGCGGAACTCGGCTGCACGGCGGCTGGCGTGGGCGAGGTCCGCGTCGAGCTGGCGGGTGAGCTGGCGGTCCATGAAGGTGTACAGGAGGGCCCCGACGACCGCGCACACCCCCACGAGCAGGAGCATGGTCGCGAGCAGGAGTTTGGTGCGCAGGTGCCACGTGTCGGGGTGCCGCCACGAGCGGCCGGTGCGGCGCTCTGCGGCCGAGAGCGTGCCCATGCGCGCGCTCACCCCTCCGCGGGCTTGATGACGTAGCCGGCGCCGCGGACCGTGTGGATCATGGGCGCGCGGTCGACGTCGATCTTCTTGCGCAGGTAGGAGATGTAGAGCTCGACGATGTTGGCCTGCCCGCCGAAGTCGTACTGCCAGACGCGGTCGAGGATCTGGGCCTTGCTGACCACGCGGCGCGGGTTCTCCATGAGGTAGCGCAGGAGCTCGAACTGGGTCGCCGTGAGCTGGATGTCCTCGCCGCCACGCGTGACCTCACGCGTGTCCGTGTTGAGGACGAGGTCGCCCACGACGAGATCGGCGTCGTCCTGGGCCGCGGCGCCCGAGCGCTGGACGAGGCGGTGCAGCCGGAGCATGACCTCTTCCATGCTGAACGGCTTCGTCACGTAGTCGTCGCCGCCCGCGGCGAGGCCCGTGATGCGGTCCTCGACGGCATCCTTCGCGGTGAGGAACAGCGCGGGGACCTCGGGCAGGAACTGGCGGATGCGCGTGAGGACCTCGACGCCGTCGAATCCCGGCATCATGACGTCCAGCACGAGCACGTCGGGCCGGAACTCGCGGGCGGCCGTGACGGCCGAGGGGCCGTCGCCCGCCACCTGGACGCTCCACCCCGCCATGCGCAGGCCCATGCTCATGAGTTCGGCAAGGCTCGGCTCGTCGTCGACCACGAGGGCGCGGATCGGCGTGCCGTCCGGGTGGCTCAGCGCGGGCAGGTTGTTCGCGGAGTAGGGCCTTGCCATGGATCCAGCCTCCCGTGCAGTCGTAGTCCGAGCCTGAGCCGCAGCTGTGAATGAGCTGTGGACGCAAGCCTAGTGCTGCACGGGAGGCTGGGGTCGGCTCAGTACCAGTTGTTGGCGTAGTGGAAATTCAGGGCGTTCGACGGCGAGCCGTACCGCTCCTTGATGTAGTTCAGGCCCCAGTCGATCTGCGTGCGGAAGTTGGTCTGCCAGTCCGCGCCGACCGAGCTCATCTTGCTGGCGGGCAGGGACTGCACGATGCCGTAGGCACCGGACGTGGGATTCGTGGCGGTGGTGCGCCACCCAGACTCCTTGGTCCACAGGATCTCGAGCGCGCTCATCTGGTTCTGGCCCCAGCCGTAGGCGGCGAGCCGGGAGGCGGCGTAGGCCTTGGCGGCGGCCGGATCGTCGACGGGCCGCGCGGCCGCGACGGCCGCTTCGGCCTGTCGCGCCTCTTCGGCCTTGCGCGCCTGCTCGGCAGCGCGGGCCGCCTCGGCCTTGCTGGCCTCCGCTGCCTTGGCCTCAGCGGCTTGGAGCTCAGCCTGCGCAGCAGCGGCAGCTGCCGCCTCAGCACGGACCTCCTCGGCCTTCACGCGGGCCTGGGCGTCGGCTGCGATGGCTGTGTTCTCGATGCCGGTGGCGGCCGGGACCGCCTCGACATGGGAGGCTGCGGCGAAGTCGCTGCCGGCGGTCGTCGCGACCGCTCCGCCCCCGGCTAGGGCGATGAGGCCCAGGGAGAGGGCGACGGCGGCGCTGCGGTGGCCGAGCCGCTCGACGGGGCTGCCCGGGGTGGCGCCAGTGGACGCCGCAATGCGGGCCAGGGCAGATGTGCTGTGGGGGCTGTGCGTGGTGTGCGTTGCGCGGCGGCGGCCCTGAGGGCGCGCGGCAGCGCGGAAGGGGGACTTGCTCAAGCGTGTGGGCCTCTCGTTGGCGCCTGCGAAGTTAGCTGTCGGGTTCGGATGAGAGTCATCCGGCCCAGCCGAGGGCATGGGCTTCACCCCGAGGCCGCGCCTGATCCCTGGGGGGGCGGGGGCGCGCGGCCGGACGTGGGTCCTCCGTCTCTGCCTGATACGTCCTCTCAGGCTGTCGGCAGAGCTCGGCGGACAGGGCCTGGGGGTTGCCCGCGGTGGCGCGGGCACCGTTCCACGGTAACGGAACGATCACGGAAAGTCACATTTGGATAACAGCGGTTTGCGCTTGATACATCAAGTTCCGAGGCCAAGTCCAGCCAACAAGCGTTGAACCGCTCACGCGTCCAGCCCTGTCCGCATTATGAGATCCCGCATTTGACGCGCCTCGTCGGGGGCTGGGTGCGACGCTGTCGAATAATCTTCGACGCAGAGCGAGAAAAGAGCGCTAGCGGCGAAAAAAGGAAAGCGCAAGGCTATTCTGCCGAATGGTGACAATCATCACATCGCAACTCTGCGTCTCAGAATGTGAGACAAATCGAGCATTGTTACTTGCTTGTAGGCATTGTTACGGGACACACTCGTGATTGTGAACATGGACTCAGCAGCACCTGTCGCCGCCGACCGCCCAGCGAGCTCACCTGCCGCGCGGGCAATGTGCTGCTGTCGAATGTCGAGCTGACTGCACCACCCCCGCACGTCGCACGTCCACAGCCCAGCGTCGGGCATCCTCCGCCACGCGGGCGTCAACGCTCCGCATTCGAAGCCGCGACCGCGGCTAGTCACCAACGAGGTCAGCACACTATGTCTGTTGCATCCGGCTACGTCCACATCTCCGTCCGCAACGCCCAGAAGGCCCAGCAGGGAACCCAGCGCCAGCCGTTCGGCACCCGCGCTCCGGGGCAGGCCGATCCGTACGCCCCCGGTTACGGCGCCGCGCACCCCGTTCGCCCCCAGCAGCAGCCGCTGCGGCCTGTCGCCGAGGACTATGCGCCGCTCACCGCTCCGACGCCGGTCATCGCGCCCTCGGCCGAGCCCGTCCGCGCCGTCGCCGCGGACAATGTCGCGCACGGCTTCGTCCTCTATGTCGGCCTCTCCGAGCAGGAGGCCGCTGCGGCCGGCACCTCGATCGCCCGCATCGCCCAGGAGATCAGGGCCTATGCCCAGAACCTCGTCGAAGGCGTCGAGAGCTACGCTGCGGTCGCGGTCGCCCCGGCGAACGCCCCCGGCTCCTCGCTCGAGGTCGTCCGCTCGACCTTCGGCGATCCGACGATCGCCTCGCGCCAGCAGCGCCCCGAGCCCCGCCAGGCCCCGCAGCAGGACGCCCGCCCGTCCGGCGTCCTCATTGACCTGGCCCGCCGCGAGGTGCACCTCGACGGCGAGACCCTCAACCTCACGTTCAAGGAGTTCGAGCTCCTGAACTACCTCGTGGAGAACGGCACTCGCACGGTCAGCCGCGACGAGCTCCTCGACGGCCTCTGGAAGAACGCCGAGGAGGTGCCCAACGAGCGCACGATCGACGTCCACATCCGTCGCCTGCGCTCCAAGCTCGGCCGCCTCGCGAACACGGTCCGCACCGTCCGCGGCCAGGGCTACCGCTTCTACGAGCACCCCGAGGTCATCGTCTGGGCTGCGCCCGAGTACTCCATCTGACGGGGGCCAGCGGGGCGGGGCCTAGGCTTGCCCCATGAGCAACCACCATCTCAAGCGGCTCGTGGTCCTGCGCCACTCGAAGGCGGCGTGGCCCGATGGCGTGCCGGACCTCGAGCGGCCGCTCGCCAAGCGCGGCCACGCCGACGCGCCCGAGGCAGGCAAGTGGCTCCTGGCCCACGGGGTGGTCCCAGACTTCATCCTCTGCTCGATCGCCCTGCGCACCCGGCAGACGTGCACGTGGGTCTGCGACGAGCTCGGCGACCTTGCACCGACCCCCAAGCTCGAGTCGGGGCTCTACGCCGCCGGCGCGGCGCGCATGCTCGCCGTCGTCAACCATGTTCCCGAGACCGTGCGGACGCTCCTGCTCATCGCGCACATGCCCGGGGTCCAGGACCTCGTGCTTCGCCTCGCCTCGCGGGACTCAGACCACGAGGCCTACATGGATGCTGCGAGCCACTTCCCGACCACGGGCCTCGCCGTCTTCGAGGTCGAGGGGCCGTGGGCAGAGCTCGACGGGCAGGACGCCCGGCTCACCGACTTCGCTGTGCCGCGCGCTGCGGGACGCTGACCGCGGGTCCGCGCGGGGTGGCTGCTCTGGCGGCCGCCCCCCGCTGGGCGGACCGCGACGCGGGCGAAGCCGGGCGCGGGCGCCGTGATGCGGCCGCCGGCCGGTGCCCGCTGGGGCGGAACGCGCGCCCCTTCCGCCGCGGCTGCGGCCACACGGCCCCCGCGAAGAGCACGGCGAGCGTCATGCCGGCGGCCAGGACGGCCCCGAGGAAGAAAGGGTCGGCATCCCGGCTCGAGACGGCGGAGACCACCTCGGGGTCCTGGTCCCACGCAAGGCCGATGAGTCGCAGGAAGGCCAGCCCAGCCCCGATGGACAGGGCAGCGCCGACGGCCGCGAGGGCGGCGACCGCGTAGCGGGACATGCCGAGGATCGCGTACAGCGCGCACGCGACGAACGCGCCGAGGGCCGTGAGCGTCAGGGAGGCCGCGCCGCCGTCGAGCGTCAGGGCCGTGACGAAGGCCGAGGCGGCCGCCGCTCCCGCAGACCAGAGGGTCGCCCGGGCGCTCGTGCGCAGGGGCTGGAAGCGGG
The DNA here is from genome assembly GCF_056780155.1 of Sinomonas sp. T428B. NCBI lineage: Bacteria > Bacillati > Actinomycetota > Actinomycetes > Micrococcales > Micrococcaceae > Sinomonas > Sinomonas sp. T428B. Next base: position 709,611 of record NZ_JBRAZR010000001.1, read on the forward strand.
GGTGCGGGGCGGCCATGCCCTCATTCTGGCAGCGCCCACCGACAATTCCCGGCGCGGCGCGCTCACGCGTCGAGGCGCGCTCTCACGCCCTCGCGGAGCAGGCCGGCGTGTCGGCCGGCGCGCCGTCCAGCGCCTCGTCCGGCGTCAGAGGCCGTAGGCCTCGAGGAGCCGCAGCCAGACCTCGGAGAGCGTCGGGAACGCCGGCACGGCGTGCCAGAGGCGGTCGAGCGGCACCTCCCCGACGATCGCAATCGTCGCCGCCTGGACGAGCTCGGCGACGTCCGGCCCCGCGAAGCACGCGCCCACGATCGTGCGCAGATCCTCATCGACGAGGATCTGCGCCCAGCCCTCGTACTCCTCGGCGCGCAGCGACGCGCCGGCGACGTTGAGCGGCACGGCCACGGCCCGCACGCGCAGGCCTGCCTCCCACGCGTCCTCCTCGCTGAGGCCGACCATTCCGACCTCGGGATCGGTGAACACGACCTGGGGCACGGCCAGCCTGTCCGCCGTGCGGGCCCACCGGCTCCAGGGCTCGGCTGTGGCCCGGGCGTCGAGCTCGCCCCGGGCGCGGGCGGCGATCGCGTCGCCGGTGATGCGCGCCTGGTACTTGCCCTGATGGGTGAGTTTGGCCCCGCCGGCGCAGTCGCCGACGGCGTAGAGCCACGAGAGCCCCTGCACGCGCCCGGTCTCGTCCACGCGCATCGACACGGGCTCGATCCCGAAGGCCGGGAGGCCGAGGCCGTCCAGGGCGGGCCGGCGGCCGGTCGCGACGAGCAGCCGCGCGGCCTCGAGCGTGCGCCCGTCCGTGAGCGTGAGCCGGACGCCTTGCCGCGCGCCGCCGTCGTCCGTCTGCCCGATCCGCCCCGTCTGCTCGGTCCGCTCCGTCCCCGCTATCTGCTCGGTTCGCCCCGTCTGCTCGGTCAGCTCGACGAGTTCCGTCGAGGCACCCTCCAGGATCGTGACCCCGTCCGAAGCCAGGCCCGCTGCGACGAGCTCGCGAGCGTCGACCGGGAAGCCCGCGAGGAGCGGCCCCCGCGCCACGACCGTCACGTCCGCGCCGAGGCGGGCGAACCCCTGCGCGAGCTCGGCGCCCGCGACGCCGCCGCCCACGACGAGGAGGCTCTCAGGCACCTCGCGCACGCTCGTGGCGTCCTTCGTCGTCCAGAAGGGGGTGTCGTGCAGGCCGGGGATGCGGGGAACGGCGGGCGCGGACCCGGTCGCGAGCACGACGGCGTGCCGAGCCGTGAGCGTGAGGCGGTCGCCATGGGTGTCGGTAACGCTCAGGCGGCGGGCGCCGGAGAGACGGGCACGGCCGCGGATGAGCGTGACGCCGGCGTCGGAGGCCCACTCCGCCTGGGCGGAGTCGTCCCAGCCGTTGACGGCGGCGTCGCGCCGGCCGAGGACGGCGGCGACGTCCAGCGGGCCTGTCACGGCCTCGCGCGCCCCCGCCACCGAGCGGGCGGCCTGGAGGGCGGTCCCGGGACGCAGGAGCGCCTTGGAGGGCTGGCAGGCCCAGTAGGAGTGCGAGCCGCCCAGGAGGTCGGCCTCGACGATCGCGACGGTCAGGCCCCCTTTGGCTGCGCGCTCTGCGGCATTCTCGCCCGAGGCGCCGCCGCCGATCACGATGACGTCAAACTCGCTGTCCACTCCAGCATGCTACGGGGTTCAGGGGGATCCGGCGTGGGCGGGGAAAGCAGACGTGACAGCAGGAAGAAAGCAGGGAGATGCCAGAGGAAAGGCAGAGAAAAACAGATGAGCGCGAGATGAAGAGCCCCGAGAGCCAGGGGAAGCGCGAGGCATAATCGGCGGGAAACAGGAATCCCCCGGTCCGAGGGACCGGGGGATTCCGACATTCTGTGCGCCCAAAGGGATTCGAACCCCTGACCTTCTGTTCCGTAGACAGACGCTCTATCCAGCTGAGCTATGGGCGCTTGCTGCCGTTCGTTGCGTTTCCCGCCCCGCTCGGCCTCGAATAACTTTACGCGAACTCGCCCGCAGTTCCAAATCGAGCGGCTGTGGCCCTGGGCACGTAAACATGACGTTTCGCAGCTAGACCGGTCTATGTGACCTTCATCACTTAAATCGAGCGTCTGGACGCGTGGTCCCCCGAGATCTCGCGATTTCGGATGTTTCGCTCTCGTTTCATAGGACTTGGGCGCCCGGTGGTACAGACCACCTTCCCTACAGTGGAAGGACACGCCGACCCGATCAAAGGAGTAAGACATGGGCGAAACTCGTCTGCCGCTGCTCGCGGAAGCCCCCACCACGTACGAGCCGCTGCTCTCCTGGGTCGAGGAAGTTGCCGAGCTGACCAAGCCCGAGAGCATCCACTGGGTCGACGGCTCCGAGGCGGAGTACCGCCAGCTGACGGACGAGCTCGTCGCCGCCGGAACCCTCACGCCGCTGAACCAGGAGCTCTTCCCGAACTCCTTCGCGGCCTTCTCCGACCCCGCGGACGTGGCCCGCGTCGAGGAGCAGACCTTCATCTGCTCCGAGGACGAGCGCGACGCCGGCTTCACCAACAACTGGATGGATCCGTCCACCATGAAGGAGAAGCTGCGCGGCCTCTTCGAGGGCTCCATGCGTGGCCGGACCATGTACGTCATCCCGTTCGTCATGGGCCACCTCGACGCCGAGGACCCGAAGTTCGGCGTCGAGATCACCGACTCGGCCTACGTCGTCGCCTCGATGCGCATCATGGCCCGCATCGGCACGGAGGTTCTGAACAAGATCGAGTCCACCGAGGCGTTCTTCGTCCCGGCCCTGCACTCGGTCGGCGCCCCGCTCGAGCCAGGCCAGGAGGACGTGGCCTGGCCGTGCAACCCCGAGAAGTGGATCGTGCACTTCCCCGAGGAGCGCTCCATCTGGTCCTTCGGCTCGGGCTACGGCGGCAACGCGCTGCTCGGCAAGAAGTGCTACGCCCTGCGCATCGCCTCGGTCATGGCCCGCGACGAGGGCTGGCTCGCCGAGCACATGCTCATCCTCAAGCTCACGAGCCCCGAGAAGAAGGTCTACAACGTCGCGGCGGCCTTCCCGTCCGCGTGCGGCAAGACCAACCTCGCGCTCCTCGACCCGACGATCGAGGGCTGGAAGGTCGAGACCCTCGGCGACGACATCACCTGGATGCGCTTCGGCAAGGAGGGCGAGCTCCGCGCGATCAACCCCGAGGCGGGCCTGTTCGGCGTCGCCCCCGGCACCGGCTGGGGCACCAACCCGAACGCGATGCGCGCCATCGCCAAGGGCAACAGCATCTTCACGAACGTCGCGCTCACGGATGACGGCGGCGTGTGGTGGGAGGGCATGACCGACGAGGTCCCGGCCCACCTCACCGACTGGCAGGGCAACGACTGGACCCCGGAGTCCGGCCGCCCCGCCGCGCACCCGAACTCACGCTTCTGCACGCCGATCGATCAGATCGACATGCTCGCCAACGAGTACTACGCCCCCGAGGGCGTCGAGATCTCGGCGATCCTGTTCGGCGGCCGGCGCAAGACGACCGTTCCGCTCGTGACGCAGTCCCGCGACTGGGCCAACGGCATCTTCATGGGCGCCACGCTCTCCTCGGAGACGACCGCGGCCGCCGCGGGCGCCGTCGGCGTCGTGCGCCGCGACCCCATGGCGATGCTGCCGTTCATCGGCTACGACGCGGGCGACTACCTCAACCACTGGGTGACCCTCTCCGCGAAGGCGAACCCGGCGCGCCTGCCGAAGATCTTCCTCGTCAACTGGTTCCGCCGGACCCGCGAGGGCGGCTTCGCGTGGCCGGGCTTCGGTGACAACGCCCGTGTGCTCAAGTGGGCCATCGAGCGCATCGAGGGCACCGCCGACGCCGTCGAGACCCCGATCGGCTTCGTGCCGACCCCGGAGAGCCTCGACCTGACGGGCCTCGACATGACCCCTGCCGAGGTCGAGGAGGCCGTCCGCTTCGACCGCGACGAGTGGGTGGCCGAGCTCGCGGGCCTGCAGGACTGGTTCGACCGGTTCGGCGGCTCCCTCCCGGACAGCATCCTGGCCGAGCTCGAGGGGCTCAAGGCGCGCCTCTCGTAGTCCCGGACTGACCGCACGACGGCGGCGCCCCCACCTCGCGTGGGGGCGCCGCCGTCGTCGTGTTCGCCACCTCTCGGACGATTGCCATTAGAGGACGTTGCGTTCTCTAACCAGCGGGCGTACCGTGGCCGCATGGAGGGCAGGGAACCCATCCCCGAGCGCGTCCGCCAGGCCTTCCCGGGGCTCATGCTCGTCATGTTCCTCGGGACCGTGGACCAGACCGCCATGGCCTCGGCCCTGCCGAGCGTCGCGGGGGACCTGGGCGGTCCCGAGCACATGCCGCTCATCTTGGCCGCGTACTTCGTCGCGGCGACGGCGGCCATGCCCGCGGCCGGCTTCCTCGGCGACCGCATGGGCCACCGGAACATGCTGCTCGGTGGGCTCGCGGTTTTCGCGCTCGGCGCGGCGCTGTGCGCGTCCGCCACGGGCGTGCCCCAGCTCTCCGCCTACCGCGCGCTCCAGGGCCTCGGTGGCGGCACGCTCATGATCGGCGCGCAGGCAACGCTCGGCGAGCTCGTGAGCCCCCGCGAGCGCGGGCGGTACCTGGGCCTGCTCGGGATCGCCTTCATGGCGGCGGCGGTCGTCGGGCCCCTCGCCGGGGGAGCCGTCGTGGACTTCGCCTCGTGGCGGTGGGTCTTCCTCGGCTACCTCCCGCTCGTCGCCGCGGCCGGATACGCCGTCCTGATCGGCATCCGCCTTCCGCCGCCCGCTCGGCACGGCGGCCCGCCGCTTCCGCGCGCCCTGTGGTCCGACAGGTCGTTTACGCTCGCGGTCGCTCTGGGCTTCCTGCTCGGCTTCGCGATGTTCTCCGCGGTCGCCTACCTGCCCGCCTACCTGCAGATTGCACTGCGCCTCTCCGCCACCGCCTCCGGCGCCGTGCTCCTGCTCCTCATGGCCGCACTCTTGGCCGCCGCCATCACCTCGGGCTCAATCGTGAGCCGGACCGGCCGCTACCGGGCCTTCCCCGTCCTGGGCACAGCGCTCGCAGCAGCGGGCCAGGGGACGCTCGCGCTGTTCGGCCCCGCCGGGGGAGTGCCGGCCGCGGTCGTGGCCGTCGCCCTGACGGGCCTCGGCGTGGGGCTCACGATGCAGATCGTCGTCGTCGTGGCCCAGAACGCCGCGACCCGCGAGACCCTCGGGGCCGCGACGTCCGCCGTCGCCCTCGTGCGCCAGGTGGGGGCGGCGGCCGGGGTGGTGGGCCTCGGCGCGGTCCTCACGGCCGGGTTCACGTCCCGGCTGCCCGCGGGGGCCGCGCGTGCCCTCGGCGACCGCGCGGGCTCCCTCGACCCGGCGTCCCTCGCGGCCCTGCCGCCCGGGCTCGCGGGAGACGTCTCCGCCGCCTTCGGGGCGGCGATGCCGCCCGTGGCCGCCCTCTCCGCCGTCATGCTCGCTGGCGCATTCGTCCTGACCCTGTTCCTGCCCGAGCGCGAACTGCGCACCGAGGCCTTCGCCGAGGGCCACGGAACGACCCCCGGGGGCCGCCATGCCTGAGCAGCTCGTCCGTCCACTCGCCTCACTCGGCGCCGGCGACCTGCCGCTCGCTGGGGGCAAGGGCGCCAACCTCGGCGAGCTCATGCGGGCGGGGTTCCCCGTCCCGCAGGGCTTCCTCGTGACGACGGCGGCGTACGCCCAGATGGCCGACCGGGCTGGGCTCGCGGCGCTCGTCGAGGAGGCCCTCGGCGCGGGCGCGGCCGGGCAGGGATCCGGCCGGGCCGTGGCGGCGGCATCCCTTGCGGCCTCCCCTGACGGTGCCGGCGCCGCCGCCCGCCTCCGGGAGGCCGTCCGGGCAGCGGGCCTGCCCGAGGACGTGCGCGAGGCCGTGGTGCGCGCGTACGCCGGGCTCGGCGGCGGTCCCGTCGCCGTGCGCTCGAGCGCCACCGCCGAGGACCTCGGCGACGCCGCGTTCGCGGGCCAGCAGGACACCTTCCTCGACGTCGTGGGCGCTGAGGCGGTCCTCGACGCCGTGCTCGCCTGCTGGGCGTCGCTCTGGACGGATCGCGCCGTCGCGTACCGCACCCGGGCCGGCGTCGACCACGCGGAGGTGCGCATCGCCGTCGTCGTCCAGCGGCTCGTCCCGGCCGAGGCGGCGGGCGTGCTGTTCAGCGCGAATCCCGTCACAGGGGAGCGGGGGACGGCCGTCGTGGACGCGGCCGCCGGGCTCGGCGAGGCGGTCGTCTCGGGCCTCGTGACGCCCGAGCACTGGGTCCTCGCGCCGGACGGCCGGGTCCTCGAGCATGCGCCGGGCGACGGCGGCGGCCCCCGGCCGCTCCTCGCACCCGCTCAGCTGGCGGAGCTCGCGCGGCTCGCCCGGCGCGCCGAGGAGCACTTCGGCCGGCCCCAGGACCTCGAGTGGGCCCTCGCCGGCGGGCGCGTGTGGGTCGTCCAGTCCCGCCCGCTCACGGGACTCCCGCCCGAGCCGCCGCGCCTCAACCGCTTCCAGCGCCTCGTCGGCCCCTTCTTCCTCGAGATGTTCCAGGTCCGCCCCTACCCGCTCGACGTCACGGGCTGGCTGCGCCACGGGATCGTGGACATGCTGCAACGTATGGCCGGCAGCGTCGGCGTCGTCTTCCCCGACGAGTCGCGGCTCCTGCGTGAGGAGGACGGCGTCGTTGTCCAGCTCGTGCCCCCGGTGCCGCGGCCCACGCTGCGGACCCTCGCCGCGCCCGCGTCCATCCTGAGGCGCGTGCGCCGCTACGACGCCCGGCACTGGACGGAGGACCCGCGGCTCGCCGCCTTCCTCGCCGAGATCCGCCGGCTCGAGGCCGCCGACCTCCGGGCGCTGCCATGGCGCGGGGTTGTGGGGGCCGCGGAGGACGCGCTCGCCGCGACGTCCCTCGTCGCGGAGCTGCGGGTCTCGTACCTCCCGAGCTCGTTCCTCCCGCAGGCCCCGCTCCGGATCGCACTCGCGGCCCTCGGCCTCCGGCGCCTCGGCCCTGCCCTCGTCGCAGGGGCGCCGACGCGCACGAGTGCGGCCAACGAGGCCCTCTCGGCCCTCGCCCGGCGCGCCGCCGCCGACGGCGAGCTGTCCCAGGCCATCGCCGCCGGCCCGCCGTCGGCCGTCCTCGAGCGGGTGCGCACCGAGCCGCGCTTCGCCGAGTTCCGGCACGCGCTCGAGGAGTTCCTGGCCGAGTTCGGGCACCGCGAGACCGTCAGCGTCGTCGTTGCGAGCGCGCCGACGTGGCGGGACACGCCGGAGACCGTGCTCGGGATCGTGCGCACGCTCCTGGGGGAGGGGCCCAGGCCCGCCGACCAGACGGGCGCGGCGCTCGACGAGCTCCGGGCGCACCCCCTCGTGCGGGCCCTGCCGCCGCTGCGGCGCGCGCTGCTCGAGGGCGTCGAGCGCGCGCGGGCTGGGATGGCCTTCCGCGAGGACTCGCACTTCTGCGCGACCATGGTGCTCCCGCCGCTGCGCGGCGCCCTCCTCGAGCTGGGGCGGCGCCTCACCGAGGCCGGCGTCCTCGACGCGCCCGACGACGTCTGGCACCTAACGTTCGGCGAGCTCGCCGCGGTGACAGACGACGGCGGGACAGACGACGGCGGGGCGCTGCCGGCCTGGGTGCGCGAGGCGTACCGGGCGCTCGTCGCGGCGCGGGCGCAGAAGCGGCGCAGCCTCGAGGGGCTCCCGCTGCTCGAGCCGGCGCTGCTGTTCGCGGGCCGCCGGAGCGTCGACGGGGCCCTCGTGACCGGGACGCCCGCGAGCCGGGGCCGGGCCTCCGGGCCGGCTCGCCTGGTCAGGGGGCCCGAGGAGTTCGGGAGTCTCGCGGCGGGGGAGATCCTCGTGTGCCCCTACACGAACCCGTCCTGGACGCCGCTGTTCCAGCGCGCAGCGGCCGTCGTGGTCGACACGGGTGGGCTCGGCTCGCACGCGGCCATCGTCGCGCGCGAGTACGGGATTCCCGCCGTCATGGGGACGGGGCGGGGGACGGCCGTGCTCCGGGACGGCCAGCGCGTGGTCGTCGACGGCTCGGCGGGCGCGGTGTTCCCGGATGGGGCTGAGCCGGCGGGCGGCGCGGAGCTTGCGGGCGCCGCGACGCCGCCGGGCGCCTCGACGTCCCCGGACGCGGCGCGGTGACCGCCCAGCCAATCGGCGGGCACGCGCCGTCGGCCGCCCCGCCCGACCACCGGAGCCTGCCCCGGCGCCGCGGGGCCGCCCTGCACCGGGCCATCTTCGACGCCGTCCTCGCGATCGTCGCGGAGGAGGGCTACGCGGGGCTGAGCATGGAGGGCATCGCCGCCCGGGCGGGGACCGGGAAGGCGAGCCTCTACCGCCGCTGGGACGGCCTTCCGGCGCTCGTCCTCGATGCAGTCCGCGACGCCATGCCCGGCCCGGGCCGGCTCCCCGACACGGGAAGCATTCGCGGGGACGCGCTCGCCGTCATGACCCTCGCCGCCGAGCAGCTGCGGGGCCCGGTCGGGCTCGCGCTCCGGGGGCTCCTCGGCGAGGCGCTGCGCGACCCCGCGCCGGACCGGCTCGCCGCCCTGAGCCGCGGCAGCGCGCTCGCGATGATGCGCACGATCGCCGAGCGCGCCGCCGCGCGCGGCGAGTGCCCGGCGTCGGCCCTCACTGAGCAGCGGCTCGAGGCCGGCCCAGCGCTCCTGCGCATGCGCTTCCTCCTCGGGCCGGGCCTGCTCGACGCCGAGTTCCTCGAAAGCGTGGTGGACGACGTCGTGCTGCCGCTGCTCACGCGCGAGTGATCCGTCAGGGGTACCCGGCCGCGGCCGGCCGGACTAGCGTGGCCGCATGGCGACCATCGCGCAGAACATCGTCGACACCCTCGCCGCCAACGGGATCCAGCGCGTCTACGGCATCCCGGGCGACTCCCTCAACGGCTTCACCGAGGCCCTCCGCGGGACCCCGAGCATCGACTGGGTCCACGTCCGCCACGAGGAGGCCGCGGCGTTCGCGGCCGCGGCCGAGGCCGCCCTGACCGGCGAGCTCGCGGTGTGCGTGGGCTCGTGCGGGCCCGGCAACCTCCACCTCATCAACGGCCTCTACGATGCGAATCGCTCCCGCGTGCCCGTCCTCGCGCTCGCGGCGCACATCCCGAGCGCCGAGATCGGCTCGACCTACTTCCAGGAGACGCACCCGCAGGAGATCTTCCGCGAGTGCAGCGTCTACGCCGAGCACGTGAGCGACCCCGAGCAGATGCCGCGGATCCTCGAGATCGCGCTCCGCGCCGCCGTCGAGCGGCGCGGAGTCGCCGTCGTCGTGCTCCCGGGCGACGTCGCGCTCGCGCAGGCGGTGTCCGACCGGATCGCGACGGTGCGCCGCGCCCGCCCGCGCATCGTCCCCGACGAGGCCGAGCTCGCCGAGGCCGCCGCGATCCTCAACGGCGCCTCGAAGGTCACGATCCTCGCCGGCGCCGGCACCGAGGGCGCCCACGCCGAGCTCCTGGCCCTCGCGGACGCGCTCGGCGCCCCGATCGTGCACGCGCTGCGCGGCAAGGAGCACGTCGAGTACGACAACCCGTTCGACGTCGGCATGACCGGCCTGCTCGGCTTCAGCTCCGGCTACCGCGCCATGGAGGGCTGCGACGCGCTGCTCATGCTCGGCACCGACTACCCGTACCGGCAGTTCTATCCCGAGAAGGCCAAGATCGTGCAGGTCGACGTGCGCGGCGAGCAGCTCGGCCGGCGGGTGCCGCTCGACCTCGGCCTCGTCGGGGACGTGCGCACGACGGCGGCCGCCCTCCTCCCGCTCCTGGAGCGCAAGCGCCGCCGCTCGCACCTCGAGTCCGCGCTCAAGCACTATGCCAAGGCGCGGGCCAGGCTCGACGACCTCGCGACCCCGACCCCGGCAGGCGAGCCGCTGCACCCGCAGTACGTCGCGCGGGTCCTCGACGGGCTCGCCGCCGAGGACGCGGTGTTCACGGCCGACGTCGGGTCCCCGGTCGTGTGGGCCGCGCGCTACCTCACGATGAACGGGAGGCGACGGCTCATCGGCTCGTTCAACCACGGGACCATGGCCAACGCGCTCCCGCACGGCATCGGCGCCCAGGCGGCGTTCCCCGGCCGGCAGGTCGTCTCGCTCTCGGGCGACGGCGGCCTCGCGATGCTGCTCGGCGAGCTGCTCACGCTCACGCAGAACCGGCTGCCGGTCAAGGTGATCGTGTTCAACAACTCGTCATTGAACTTCGTCGAGCTCGAGATGAAGTCCGCGGGGTTTGTCAACTATGCCACCGGCCTCGAGAACCCCGACTTCGCGGCGCTCGCGGAGGCCATCGGGATCAGGGGCGTGCGGATCGAGGACTCGGCGTTGCTCGAGGCCGGGCTCAAGGAGGCGTTCGCGCACGACGGGCCGGCGCTCGTCGACGTCGTGACCGCCCGGCAGGAGCTCGCCATCCCGCCGGCCATCACGCTCGAGCAGACCAGGGGCTTCACGCTCTACGCCCTGCGGACCGTCCTCTCGGGGAGGGGCGACGAGCTGCTCAACCTCGCGAAGACCAACTGGAGGCAGCTCTTCTGAGGCCCGCACCCACCGTTGCGGGGTCACCTCCCAGCGTTCCGGGGTCACCTCTCAACGTTGCGGGGTCACGTCCCAACGTTGCGGGGTCACGTTCCTGTGTTGCGGGGTCGGCCGCGTACCGCCCGAGGTGACCAGGAGCGGGGGGAGCCGTGGGACGCGTCAGTCCGCGACGGCGTCGAACGCCTCGCGGGCCTCGAGGATGCGCCCGGCATGGGACTCCGCCCATTCGCGGACTGCGTCGAGGGGCACGAGGAGGCTCTCTCCCAGCGGGGTCAGGCGGTACTCGACGCGGACCGGGACCTCGGCGTAGACGGATCGGGCCACGATCCCGTCGCGCTCGAGGGAGCGCAGAGACTGCGTGAGGACCTTGGGCGTGACGCCCTCGACCGCGGAGCGCACAGCGGAGAAGCGGCGCGGGCCGTCCTTGAGCGCCTGGACGATGAGCGGGGTCCACTTGTCCCCGATGCGCTGCAGGACCACGCGCGAGGGGCAGTCCGCGCTCATGACGTCGAAGGGCCTGGTTTCCATCTGGTAACTATAGAACGTTGAAGTACTTGGTATCAATTGGATACTGTTGCCGGGCAACTGCTTGACCCTTCAACTTAGGAGCCCGCATGAAGATCGCCATCTATGGAGCCACCGGCATGATCGGCAGCCAGATCGCAGCCGAGGCCGTCCGCCGTGGTCACGAGGTGACCGCCCTGAGCCGGAGCGGCGCCGCCGTCGAGGGGGCCGCGGCCCGCGCCGCAGACCTTGCCGACGTCGAAGCGTACCGTTCCGTCGCGGAGGCGCACGACGTCGTCGTGCTCGCGACGGTGCCGGACCGCACCGGCGGTTCGCGCGAGCCCTTCGTCGAGGCGCACCGGGCGATCGGGCAGGTCCCGAGCCAAGCGCGCGTCTACATGGTGGGCGGCTTCGGCGGCCTCAAGAACGCCGACGGTGTGCAGATCAAGGATGCCCCGGGCTTCCCGGCCGAGTACAAGGGCGAGTCGGACGCCGTCTTCGCCGCCTACGAGGCGCTCCGTGACGCGGGCGTCGAGGTGACCGTCCACGCGCCTGCCGCGGTCATCGCGCCGGGCGAGCGCACCGGCGCCTACACGACCGCCGTCGGGGTCCCCGCAGCAGGGCACTCGATCTCGAGCCAGGACTACGCCGTCGCCGCCCTCGACGAGCTCGAGCAGCCGCAGTTCCGCGGCCAGTGGTTCACGGCCGCCAACTGACCCCGCATCGTTGGGAGGTGACCCTGCATCGTTGGGAGGTGACCCCGCAACGCAGGGAGGTGACCCCGCAACGGTGATGCGGCAGGGGCCGCCCCCGGGACCCCCCATATGGTCCCGGAGGCGGCCCCCCTTCGTTCCCCCGAAGCCCCCGATTGCCCCCCGGCCGGGGTCTAATCCAGCATTGCACGCGCTGAATTGGACCCCAGTCTTCTGCGCGGCGTAGAGAAAGGCAAACTGAGGCAGCAGGCTCAGGCCGGCGGCCGCAGGCCGAGCTGGAGGAGTATGGGCTGCATCTGCCGCTCGTGCGGGAGTGTGGCGATGACGACGTCGTCCAAGGCGGTGTAGAAGGCCTCGCGGGCGCGGCGCAGCGCGCCGCGGAGCCCGCACTCGGTGTTGAGCGGGCAGTGGCCGGTCGGGGACTCGCATTCGACGAGGTCCTCGCGGGTATCGAGCGCCCGCAGGACGCTGCCGACCGTCGCCTGGCGCCCTGCCGCGCTGAGCCGGACCCCGCCCGAACGCCCCCGCGTCGCCTCGATGAAGCCGAGCTCCCTGAGCCGGAGCACGGCCTTGCTCACATGGTTGTACGGCGTCCCGATCCCGTCGGCGATCGCCCGCGTGGCGAGCGGCTGCCGGTGATCGAGGGCGCCCAGCAGCATGAGGGCGCGCAGGCTCACGTCCTCGAAGGCTGTCATGCGCATGGCGAAAAGTGTACGCGCTTACGCCGCGGTCGCGGGGGCTAGTCCCCCGGCCGCCTCGTGCAGGAGCCGCACGACGAGCTGCACGCCGGGGCTCGCGGACATCGTCCGGCGGTAGGCGGCCGAGACGAGCCGCCGGGGGCGTTCGCCCGCGAGCGGCCTCGCGACCACGCCCGGGGGCAGCTCGGGCCGGCCGAGGCGCGGCACGAGGGCGAGCGCCGCGCCGTCGGCCGCGAGCGCGACGTGGGTGGCGAAGTCCGGGTCGGTGAAGCCGATGCGCGGCAGGGTGCCCTCGGTGCTGAAGAGCCGCATGAGCGCCTCGTGGCAGATCGCCCCCCGCGGGGTCGAGCACCAGGTCTCGTCGAGCAGGTCCCGGCGCTCGAGCTCGCGCCGCGCCGCGAGCGGGTGGCCGGCGGGGAGCACGACGTCGGCCTCGTCCTCGCACAGAGGCTCGAGCGCGACGTGGGCGGGGACCTCGAGCGCCACCGAGTTCCAGTTGTGCACGACGGCGACGTCCGCGTCGCCGTGCGCTAGGAGCCGGACGGCGTCGGCCGGGTCGACGCTCGTGATTTCGAGGCGCAGTCCCGGAGCCTCCTCGGCCGCCCGCCGGGCGACGGGCCCGAAGAAGGCACGGGTCGCCGTCGAGAAGGATGCGACGGCGAGAGTCCCCTGCGGCGAGTCGTCGGCGGCGAGCATCGCTTCGACCCGCTCGAGGTCGGCGAGGAGCCGGACGCCCCGCTCGACGAGGGCGCGCCCCCGCTCGGTCAGCAGGACGCCGCGGCCGGCGCGCTCGAGCAGGGCGGCGCGGGACTGGCGCTCGAGCTTCTTGATCTGCTGCGACACGGCGCTCGGGCTGAAGCCGAGGGACTCTGCGGCGGCGACGACCGAGCCGTGACGCTCGACGGCGACGAGGGAGCGCAGCGCCTGGAGGTCGATCATGAAGAGATTGTAGATGGTGACATGCACGAATGTGTGCTGGTGCTTCATGGTGTGGGACGTGAGGATGGAGGGGTGAAGCAACAGCACAGTGCCCTCGCCGCCCTCGTCGCCGTCCTCTGGGGCGTCAACTTCGTCGCCATCGAGCTCGGGCTGCGGGACGTCCCGCCGCTGGTCTTCGTGGCCCTGCGCTTCGCGCTCGTCGCCGTGCCCGCGGTGTTCTTCGTGCCGCGACCGCAGGTCCCGTGGCGCGTCCTCATGGGAGTCGGGGTGTTCATGAGCGCCGGCCAGTTCGGGCTCGTCTACGTCGCGCTGCACCTCGGGATGCCCGCGGGCCTCGCCCCGCTCGTGCTCCAGAGCCAGATGGTCTTCACGATCCTGCTCGCCGCCGCGGTGCTGCGGGAGCGGCCGACGGCGGCGCAGCTCGCCGGGATGGGCGCGGGCGTCGCGGGGCTCGTCCTCGTGGGTCTCGGCCGCGGGGCGGTGGCCCCGCTCGGCCCCGTGCTGCTCGTGGTCCTGGCCGGGCTGTCCTGGGGGATCGGCAACACCGTGGCCCGTGCGGCCAAGGGGGCCTCGGGGCTCGGGATCGTCGTGTGGTCCGCCCTCGTGGTCCCGGTCCCGATGCTGGGGCTCGCCGTCGCCGTCGACGGCCCAACCGTGGCCCTCGGCGCGCTCGCGCAGCTGTCCTGGCAGGCGTGGGCCGCGACGCTCTTCACGGTCGTGCTCGCGTCCCTCGTCGGCTATTCGGCCTGGAACACGCTGCTCGGGAAGTACCCGTCCGCCGCCGTCGTGCCCTACACGCTGCTCGTCCCGCCCGTGGGCATGCTCGCGGCGTGGCTCGTCTTCGGCGAGGTGCCCGAGCCGCTCGAGCTCGCGGGAGGGGCGCTGCTCCTCGGCGGGGTCGCGACGACCCTGCTCAGGCCGCGGCGGCGTCCCGGCATGGACCGCCCCGCGGATGCCGCGCCGAAGGGGCCCCGCGAGGCGGCAGTCCGCCGGTGACCCGGCCGGGCCGGCTCAGGCGGTGAAGACCGCCGGCTCGTGGCCGTCGGGCTCGAGCGGGCTGAAGACGTAGCCCTCGGCCGTGACGGTGTACGGGACGACGGCGGCCATGAGCCCGCCGTCGCGATGCTCGGCCGCGGCATGGATGCCATCGGAGCCGCCGGCGCCGTGCTCGGGCAGGGCGACGTCGGAGGCGAAGGCGACCGCCTGGTACCCGTCGCGGCCCTGCCGCAGGAGCTCGATGACGTCGGCCATCATCGACTCGGCGTCGAGCTCGCCCTCCGCGTCCGGCTCCGGCGGGGTGACGAGCACGAGCCGCAGCTCGCCGTCGTCCGCGAGGGTCACGCCGAAGGGGAGGAACCCGCCATTCTGCTCGAGGTGCTCCTGCGCGATGCCGAGGGCCGTGCCGAGGACCTCGCGCAGCTGCGCGGACTGGTCGGCGGCAGCGCTCATGCGCGCACGATCGCGAGCACGTTGTCGCGCAGCGACTCGAGGGTCTCGCGGTCCTTGGCCTCACCGTTGAACCGCAGGTACGGCTCGGTGTTCGAGGGGCGCAGGTTGAACCACCATGTGCCGTCGGCGGCGGAGAAGGTCGTCCCGTCGAGGTCGTCGACCGCAACGTCCTCGCCCGCGTACGCCTCGCGCACGCGAGCGACCGCGGCGGCCTTGTCCTCGATCTCGGAGTTGATCTCGCCCGAGGAGACGTAGGGCTCGTACTCGGCCCCGAGCTCGGACAGCGGCAGCTCCTGGCCGCCGAGGGCCGCGAGGACGTGCATCGCCGCGAGCATGCCCGTGTCCGCGTTCCAGAAGTCGCGGAAGTAGTAGTGCGCCGAGTGCTCGCCGCCGAACACCGCGCCCTCCTCGGCCATGACGGCCTTGATGAAGGAGTGGCCCACACGCGTGCGCACGGGCCGGCCGCCGTCGTGCTCGACGAGCTCGGGCACGGCGCGCGAGGTGATGAGGTTGTGGATGATGACCGGCTCGGCCTCGCCCGCGGCCTTGGCCCGGGCGATCTCGCGGCGCGCGACGAGGGCCGTGATGGCCGACGGCGAGACGGGCTCGCCCTTCTCGTCAATGACGAAGCAGCGGTCGGCGTCGCCGTCGAACGCGAGGCCGATGTCGGCGCCGTGGCGCACGACGGCGGCCTGCAGGTCGCGCAGGTTCTCCGGCTCGAGCGGGTTGGCCGGGTGGTTCGGGAACGTGCCGTCGAGCTCGAAGTAGAGCGGGACGATGTCCAGCGGCAGGGCCGGCAGGAGCTGGTCGCCGAGCACCGCGGGGGTCGTGAGGCCGGCCATGCCGTTGCCGGCGTCGACTACGACCTTGAGCGGGCGGATGCCGGAGAGGTCCACGAGGCCGCGGAGGTGTGCGGCGTAGTCGGCGAGCACGTCCCGCACGGCGATCGGGCCGGGCTCGTCGACCGGCTCGATCACGCCGGCGGTGAGGTAGGCCTCGGCGGCGGCGCGGACCTCGGCGAGCCCGGTCTCGGAGGAGACAGGCAGGGCGCCGGCCTTGGCCATCTTGATGCCGTTGTACTGGGCCGGGTTGTGGCTCGCCGTGAACGTCGCGCCCGCCGCGCCGAGGGCGCCGCAGGCGTAGTAGAGCTCGTCGGTGGAGATGAGGCCGAGGGTCTCGACCTTGCCGCCGCGAGCCGCCGCGCCCTTGGCGAACGCGGAGATGAACTCGGGGGAGGAAGGGCGCATGTCGCCGCCCACGAGGACCGTCTTCCCCGCCAGGCCCAGGACGTCCACGAAGGCCGCGCCGACGGCCTCGACGATGGTCGCGTCGATCGTCTCGCCGACGATCCCGCGCACATCGTAGGCCTTGAAGGACGCGGAGAGGTCGGTCACGGGCGCCTTGCCGGCGGGCGTGCTGAGAGGGCTGCTCACGTTGGTCACGGGCTCGATTCTACTGTTGGGGGAAGCGCACGACGGCGCGTCCCCCACTCGAGTGGGGGACGCGCCGTCGTGCGCTTCGGCGGCAGTGGCGTCAGTACGCCTTGACGCGCTGTTCGACGACGAGGTGGATGAGGGCGAAGACGCCGTCCTCGTCGATCGCCTTGAGCGCGGCGTCGAGGGCCGCGGGGATGTCCTTGTCCTTCTCGACCTTGATGCCGAAGCCGCCGAAGGCCTGGGCCATGAGGGCGAAGTCGGGGTTCTTCAGCTGGGTGCCGGAGATCCGCTCGGGGTAGTGCCGCTCCTGGTGCGTGCGGATCGTGCCGTACTCCTGGTTGTCCATGACGATCACGAGCGGGGTCGCGCCGTACTGGGCGGCGGTGGCGAGCTCCTGGCCGTTCATGAGGAACTCGCCGTCGCCGGCGATCGTCACGACGCGCCGGCCAGGGTAGGCCAGCGAGGCCGCGATCGCGGACGGGACGGAGTAGCCCATGGAGCCGTTGCGGGCCGAGATCATCGAGGCGTAGCGCTGGGTGGGGAAGTAGCGGTGGGCCCAGTTGGTGTGCTCGCCGGCGCCGAGGGTGACCATGGCGTCCTCGGGCAGGTTCGCGCAGAGGTTGGCCATGAGGGTGTCCATGCGGGCCGGGCCGTCCGTGGGCTCGGCCGGGGGGAGGGCGGAGAACTTCTCCTGCTCGATGCGCATGCGCTCGGTCCAGGCCTTCCACTCCTCGCGGACGGGAAGGTTCATCATGACGAGGTCGCGCACGAACACGTCCGGCTTGGCCACGATCTGGTAGGAGACCGGGCCGGAGCGGCCGCGCAGGGACGGGTCGATCGTGACGAGGAAGTTCTTCGTGTTCCAGTCCTGCCGGCAGACGAACCCGTCGGTGATCACATCCCCGGGGACGGTGCCGACGAAGACGAGCAGGTCGGTCTCCTCGAAGAGGTCGTAGGTGGGCTTGGGCCGGCCGTAGCCGATGGGCCCGACGTAGGAGGGCGAGTCGAAGGGGATGGTGCCCTCGCAGCGCCACTCGGCCGCGGCGGGGATGCTGTGGTCCTCGAGCCAGTTGGTCAGGGCGGTGGCGCCCTCCTGGGTCCAGTCGTTGCCGCCGACGACGAACAGCGGCTTCTCGGCCTCGGACAGGGCGGACTTGAGCGTCTTCCAGTCGGTGACGGTCATGCCGCCGTTCGCGACCGGGATGGCCGGGTGGATCGCGGGGTCGATCTGCTGGCGGATGACGTCCTCGGGCAGGCCGACGACGACCGGGCCGGGGCGGCCGGACATCGCGGCGAACATGGCCTCGGCGACGAGTTCGGAGGCGCGCTCGGCGTGGTCCAGGACCATCACGCGCTTGGCGCCGGTGTCGAACCAGGACTTGATGTCGAACTCCTGGAAGGCCTCGCGGTCGCGGTGCGCGAACGGGATCAGGCCCACGAACAGGACCATCGGGGTCGAGTCCTGCCACGCGGTGTGCAGGCCCACGTGCGCGTTCGCCGCGCCCGGGCCGCGGGTGACCATGGCGATGCCGGGGAGCTGGTTCATCTTCCCGTCGGCCTCGGCCATGTAGGCCGCACCGCCCTCGTGCCGGCACACCACCGTCTCGATCTCGGACTCGTGCAGGCCGTCGAGCACATCGAGGAACGACTCGCCGGGGACGACGTAGGTCCGGGTGACACCGTGCGCGATGAGGGAATCGACGATCACGTGTCCCGCGGACTTCGTCGTGGGGGCCGCCTCCGGGGCGGCCAGCTCGGCCGTGCCGTTTGCGGGCAGGCTGGAGTCTGCAGGCAGGCTGGAATCGGACAGGAGCGGCGCCGTTGCCGTCATGGGAGTGTCATCCTTCTCTTTGGCACTGAGATTTCATCCACCGTAACGGGGGCGGGGCGCCCGCGGAGCGAGAAGTGTCAGACGTCACGCCCATACTTGAGGACATGGTCCCGAATCCCAGAACGAGCCAGCCGGACGCCTCCACCCTGACGACGAGGGGCGGGGCCGGAGCGCCCTCGGGGGGCCTGCGCGAGGAGGCCCGCGGCGTCCTCGCGAACCTCGTGGGGAGCCCCGACGCCGACTTCCACCCCGGCCAGTTCGAGGCCATCGAGGCCCTCGTCGCGCACGGGCGCCGCACGCTCGTCGTCCAGCGCACGGGCTGGGGCAAGTCGGCCGTGTACTTCGTGGCCTCGCTCCTCCTGCGCGCCCGCGGCGCCGGCCCCACGCTCATCGTCTCCCCGCTCCTGGCGCTCATGCGGGACCAGGTCGCCGCCGCCGCCCGGGCCGGCGTGCGCGCCGTCGCGATCAACTCCGCGAACCGGCTCGAGTGGGACGAGGTGCACGCGGCGCTCGAGGCGGACGCGGCCGACGTCGTCCTCGTCTCGCCCGAGCGGCTCACCAACCCCGGCTTCCGCGAGCAGCACCTGCCAGAGCTCCTCGCACGCACGGGCCTGCTCGTCGTCGACGAGGCGCACTGCATCTCCGACTGGGGCCACGACTTTCGCCCCGACTACCGGCGCATCGCCGCCCTCATCGACGAGCTCCCCGGGACGGTGCCGGTGCTCGCGACGACGGCGACCGCCAACGCGCGCGTCGTGCATGACATCGAGGAGCAGCTCGGCGAGGGTGTGCTGACCCTGCGCGGGGCGCTCGGCCGCGAGTCGCTGCGCCTCGGCGTCCTGCGCCTGCCCGACGCCGGCCACCGCCTCGCGTGGCTCCTGTCCCACCTCGACTCGCTGCCCGGGAGCGGGATCATCTACACGCTCACCGTCTCCGCGGCCGAGGACACGGCGCGCATCCTCGCCGACGCCGGGCACCGCGTGCTCGCCTACACCGGCAAGACGGACACCGCCGAGCGCGAGCAGGCCGAGCAGCTGCTCAAGGACAACCAGGTCAAGGCCCTCGTGGCCACCTCGGCCCTCGGGATGGGATTCGACAAGCCGGACCTCGGCTTCGTCGTGCATCTCGGGGCGCCCTCGAGCCCCGTCGCGTACTACCAGCAGGTCGGGCGCGCGGGCCGCGGCGCGGCGAACGCCGACGTCCTGCTCCTGCCCGGCCCCGAGGACCGGGACATCTGGCGGTACTTCGCCACGGCCTCGATGCCCGACGAGCGCAAGGCGCACGCGGTGGTCGGCGCGCTCAGCGATGCCGGCAGGCCGCTCTCGACCGTCGCGCTCGAGTCGCTCGTCGAGCTGCGCCGCACCCAGCTCGAGCTCCTGCTCAAGGTGCTCGCCGTCGACGGCGCGGTCGAGCGCGTGGGCGGCGGCTGGCAGGCCACGGGCCTGCCCTGGGCCTATGACGGCGAGCGGTACGCGCGCATCGCCGAGGCCAGAGTCGCGGAGCAGGACTCGATGATCGTGTACGAGGAGACCTCGGGCTGCCGGATGGAGTACATCACGAGCGTCCTCGACGACGAGACCGCGGCCCCCTGCGGGCGCTGCGACAACTGCGCGGGGCGCTGGTTCCCCGCCGATGTCGACACGTCCGTGCTCGAGACCGCGGGGCGGCAACTGCGGCACCCGGGCGTCCCCATCGAGCCGCGGGCCCAGTGGCCGAGCGGCATGGACAAGCTCGGGGTCGCCGCGAAGGGCAAGATCGCGGTCGGGGAGCAGCTCGCGGAGGGGCGGGCCCTCGCGCGGCTCACGGACCTCGGCTACGGCGGGGCGCTGCGGGACCTGTTCGCCGCCGGGGCCGGCGACGCCGAGGTCCCCCTGGGGCTCCGCTCGGCCTGCGTCGAGCTGCTCTCCTCATGGGCCCGGGGCGACTCGGCGGCGGGGCCGTGGAGCGGCGCGGGCCGGCCGGCCGCCGTCGTGAGCGTCCCTTCGGCGACCCGTCCGCGGCTCGTCGACTCTCTCGCCCGCGGCATAGCCGAGGTCGGGCGCCTGCCCTACCTCGGGGCGCTCGAGCGCACGCCATCCGCGCGCCCGGGTCAGGGTGGCGGGAACAGCGCCTTCCGGCTCGCGGGGGTGTGGGAGGCCTTCGACGTGGGGCCCGAGCTGGGGGAGGCGCTCGCGGGCCTCGGGGGGCGGCCCGTCCTCCTCGTCGACGACCTCGTGGACAGCCGCTGGACCCTCACCGTCGCCGGCCGCCTCCTGCGCCGGTCCGGGGCGGGGCCGGTCCTGCCGCTCGCGCTGGCCCTGGCGGGCTGAGCCGGGGGCTCTGCGGCGGGCGGCGGAGGGCCTGGCGGGGCACTGAAGCGCCGCCGGCGCGGTTTCCCGCAACACAGGATGTGTCACACGTCACGCGATGATCACGAAATGGTCTCGAGTGCGTAGGGTAGGAGGGAACGCGAACCCTGCCCAGGAGAACCCTGACGTGACGTATCCCGCCCCGCCGAGAGTTCACCGGTGGGCCTTCCGTGCCCTTCTGCTGACCGTCGTGGCCTTCTGCGCCCTCGGGGTCGCGGGCGCGGCGGGGCTGACCGTCGCGGCGCCGGCCGTCGCGACGGGCGGCGCCCTGGATCCGTCGACGACGAGCTCCACGACGCCCGGGCCGGAGCCGACGTCCACCGAGACGGCAACGCCGGGGCCGACTCCGACCCCCACGCCCGCGCATGCCGAGGTGAGCCTCGTCCGCTCGGCCTGCGACACGCTGCAGCTCTCCGCGACGACCAACGCCGGCCACACGCTCACGTACCGCATCACGGACGAGGCCGGCCGCACCGCGGCGTCGGGCACATTCACCGGATCCCTCGATGCCGCCCTGCCGGTGACGACGGGCCACACCTACACCGCGCACGTGAGCGAGGCCGCCGAGGGCGAGGCCCTCGCGAGCTCCGCCTCCGCCGACCTCCGCCAGGCGTGCCCCGTCGCCATCACGGCAGACGCCCCGCACTTCGATGACCGGTGCGGGACCGAGCGCGACGCCGTCCTCGTGCCCCGGATCATCGGCGTCGACTACCGCGCGGGGGAGACCGAGCTCGTCCCCGGGGCGAACGCCGCGCACGGCCTCGTGACGGTTGACGCGACGGCCCGGCCCGGGTACACGCTCAGCGGGCCGTCCCGCTGGGTGGGCACCTTCAGCGCCGAGCCCTGCCCCTCGTCGGCCCCGCCACCGGCGGCCGAGGCAACCCCTGCCCCCATCGCCCCCGAGCCCGAGCCCGAGCCCGGCGCGGTGCCCCCGACGACGGCGAGCCCGGCGCCGACGGCCCCCGCGCCGTCGTCCACCCTCCCCAGTGTCGTGCCGACGGGGGACACGACGCGGACGGCCGCCGAGCCGTCCTCGCAGGTCGGCGTGGCCGCGCCCGGGCCGCTGGCCTGGGGCATCATGATCTCCCTCGCGGTGGCCGGCGGCGTCTTCTTCTGGTCCAAGACCCGGCACTGAGCCCGCCAGACGCCTGCCCGCTCCCGGGGCCCTGGCAACCAAAGAGCACCCCCAGCCAGGCTGGGGGTGCTCTTCGTTTCATGCCGCGGAGACGGGGGTGTGTGAGTTCAGTACATCGTTCTCGCATGAGTCGGGACATCGTTCACTGCTGATCGTTCACTGGTGAGCCGGGAGGAGCTCGCGCTCGTACTCGGCCAAGGTCGCGAGCATCCCGAGCATCATCCGGCCAGAAGACGTCTCTGGATCGATCCCGTCCGAGATCGTCCGGATCTTCACTCCGTTCTCGCGCAGAAGGTTGACACAGAGAACACATCCCTGGACTCCACCCCGGCACCGCGGAGAGCGTCGAGCTGCAGCCTCGCATCCTGGCCGACCATAGGCCGGATGTGCCGTCCGGCCTGGCTGGCGGATGCGCTAAGGCGAGGAGGGGGCACTCAGACTTGTTGCTCACACCGGCCACGGCAGGAGAGTCAGCGTTGGGAATCCAGTTCCTCCTTGAGGACGATGTACATGGCGTGCGACCACAGGAGGGGCGTGGCCGTCGCACCCCAGCGTCGCTGCCAGAACTCGAGCATGTAGGGCGACTGCACGTGGTTCTGCACCTGCTCCGGGAGAAGCCCTTCCGGTGTCGCCGCCGCCTCGATCCAGTCGAGCATGCGTTCAGCGGTCGCGCGGTCTCCGGAGGCGACTGCGACCCACCCGTAGGTCGCGGCGAGAAGGATCCATTCGCTGCCACCGTAGAAGGTGTCGCCGAGGTATCGGTGTAGGCCGCCGTCTGGGACGAGGAGTTCGTCGCGGATACGGCTGAGAGTGTTCTGGAAGAGCGGGTTGTCGACCGTGACCAGGTTGAACGGGATGGCCAGCCAGAGGAGCGAACCGTCGACGCGGGTGTCACCGGGAAACCGGATGAAGGCCCCGCCGAGGACGTGCTCGGGGCCGGTGATGCGCTGGAGGAGCTGGACTGCGTAACGTTGCGCGGCCTCGTCGTGGAGCAGGGCGCCGATGTCACGGAGACCGGCAGCGACCGCGGCGAGACTGGAGGTATGCACGTTGCCGGGATGTTCTTCCCAGCAGTCGAAGCATGGCGTCTCCCCGGCGACGAGCAGGTATCCGACCACGAGCTCCGAAGCATCACGCAGGACATCGTCCAATTCGCCCCCACGGGTGAGGTGATCGGCCAGTGCCCAAAGCCAGAAGCCGTAGCAGTCCGTCTGGAAGTTCGGCCACTCCTCCTCCGACTCGCCCTGCGGTTCTTCACGGCCATCGAGCGCGAACCGTGCGGGCAGCATCGACCGCCCAGTTATGGCGCCGTTCCGGACGGCGTCCGTCGCCTGGGCGAATCGGTGACGGTGCGAAAGCAGGGTTGCCGCGACCCAGTGGTGCCAACGCGCCGCCGCATCTGCGTGCCCGGCGCGCTGCAGCGCGTAGGCGCACCAGGAGCCATCCCGCAGCCAGCCGTACTGGTAGATGTCGTGGACCGTGCTCGCCGGAATGGCGCCCGAAGCGGTCTGTGCTGAGAGGAGAAGCTCGATGGAGCCGGCCATGGTCAAGGTCATGCTGTAAGCCTCCGATGAAGTGGCTTAGAAGAACCCAGCGAGACGTTCTGCGGGGTCGCCTCGTGCTACCAACAGCCACCTTGGTCTATCGGTCCGCCCGCCTCTAGCGGTAGCGAGATGCCTCAAGCGCTGCGATCCACACCCACCAAGGACTACCAGCCGAGAAAACAGAACACCCCCGGTCCGAAGACCGGGGGTGTTCCCGATGTCGCGATTCATCCCCGAAGGATGTCCCGCTGCATCACACCGCGGAGACGGGGGGATTTGAACCCCCGGTCCAAGTTTCCCCGGACCCTTCATTAGCAGTGAAGTCCATTCGGCCGCTCTGGCACGTCTCCTTGCTATCGCTAGCTCCCCAAGGTTACCCAGATGACCGGCGGAGACGCAAAAGCGCCCTCACGCGCCGTCGGGCGTGTGCAGCGTGCCGGTGAGCGCCCGCCACAGGAAGCTCTGGCTGCGGGCCTGGAGCGAGGCCGCCTGCCGGTTGTCCGACGCCCCTGCGTGGCCGCCCTCGAGCGCCTCGTGGAACCACACGTTGGGGATGCCCATGGCCAGCATCCGGGCGGCCATCTTCCGCGCCTGCACCGGGCCCACGCGGTCGTCGGAGGTCGCGGTCCAGATGAACGTGTCCGGGTATTCCACGCCGTCCCGAAGGAGGTGGTAGGGCGAGAACGTCCTGAGCCACTCCCACTCCTCGGGGACCTCGGGGTCGCCGTACTCCGCGATCCAGGAGTAGCCCGCGGAGAGCTTCGTGTAGCGGCGCATGTCCAGCAGCGGCACCCCGCACGAGATCGCGCCGAACAGCTCGGGATAGGAAACCAGCATGTTGCCGACGAGCAGGCCGCCGTTGGACCCGCCGGAGCAGCCCAGGTGCTCGGGCGAGGTGACCTCGCGGCGGATGAGGTCCTGCGCCACGGCGGCGAAGTCCTCGTAGGCCCGGTGGCGGTTGCCCTTGAGCGCCGCCTGGTGCCACGAGGGCCCATACTCGCCCCCGCCGCGGATGTTCGCCACGACGTACACGCCGCCGCGCTCGAGCCACGCGCGCCCCACGGTCCCGCTGTACGCCGGGGTCCGGGCGATCTCGAATCCGCCGTAGCCGCTCAGCTGCGTCGGCGCCGTGCCGTCGAGCTCGAGGCCCCGCGGCGAGACCTGGAAGTAGGGCACGCGGGTGCCGTCGGCGGAGGTCGCGAAGTGCTGCTCGACCGTGCACAGGGATTCGTCGAAGAACGACGGCGCGCGCTTGACCGCCGCGCTGCCCTCGCCGAGGGTGCCGCGGAGGAGCGTAGTCGGGGTGAGGAAGCCGGTGGCGATGAGCCAGTAGTCGTCCCCGGCCTCGGGGTCCTCGTCGTCGACCGCGTAGCTCTCGACGAGGTGCAGCGGCGGGCACGCGTCGAGCACCTCGGCCGGCCACGCGCCGTCGTGCGCCGGGGTGAGCACGCGGATCTCGGACGAGACGTCGCGCAGGAGGTTGAGCATGAGGCTGCTCCGCGTCCAGGACCACGACTGGAGCGACGTGTGCTCATCCGGCGAGAACAGGAGCGTGAGCTCCCGGGAGCCGGCCATGAACGCCTCGAAGTCCGCGGCGAGCAGGGAACCGCCGGCGAAGAGGCTCCCGTCGACCTCCCAGTCGCGCTGCGGGCGGAAGAGGATCCACTCGCGGTGGAGGTCGATGTCGACGTCGGTCGGGACGGGGATCTTGGCCCAGCCGCCGTCCCGCCAGACGGAGTGCTCGACGTCGAAGAAGCTGATCCTGTCGCTAGCGATGATGCGCTCGAAGCCCGGGGTGTCGTCGAAGCCGGCACCGGCCATCATGTGCTCGGCCGGGACCTCGAAGATGACCTCGGCCTCCTCGAGGGTGCCGCCGCGGGGCAGGCGCCGCACGATGCGGGGGTATGAGGACGTGGTCACGGCATCCTCGCCAAGCGTCGAGGAGACGAGGAGCGTGTCCGGGTCGAGCCAGTCGACCCCGCCCTTGGCCGCCGGGAGGCTGAAGCCGCCCGCGGCGGGGTCGATGAAGGTGCGGTCCTCGACGTCATACTCGCGCTGCGCGGCCGCGTCGCCGCCGTCGGGGGAGAGGCGCACCATGCAGCGGCGCCACGAGACGCCGTCCTCGGGGCGCAGGAAGCTAGCGCCGCCCCACACCCACTCGGTGCCCTCCGCTGCGGCGAGCGCGTCGAGGTCCAGGACGGTCTCCCACTCCGGGGCGTCGGTGACGTAGCTGTCCCAGCGCGTGCGCCGCCACAGGCCCTTGGGGTGCTCGGCGTCGCGCCAGAAGTTGTAGTACCAGTCGCCCCGCTTGGCCACCATGGGGATCCGGTCCGAGGAGTCCATGACCTCGAGGATCCGCGCCTCGAGCTCCGGGTAGTCGCCGGTCTCGAGGAGCTCCTCGGTGCGTGCGTTCTGCTCGCGGACCCAGGCGAGCTGGTCCTCGCCGTGGATGTCCTCGAGCCACAGGTTCTCGTCGACGGGCTCGCCCGGTGCGTGGGCCAGCGTCTGCGCGGGGTCGGCACTCATGAGGCCATCCTTGCACGCCACGCATTAAGCTCAACCCTATGGTTCGGGGCGGGATGCTGCGCGTTGCGGTCGTGGGCGGCGGCCCCCGCGGGGCCTCCGCCGTCGAGCGCCTCCTCGCCAACATCGCCCAGCGCGCGGCCTCCGGGGACCTGGTGCGGAGCGTCGAGATCACGGTGTACGACCCCTTCGATCCCGGCCCCGGCCGTGTGTGGCGGACCGGCCAGCCCCGGCTGTTCCTCATGAACACCCCGGCCTTCTACCCGACCCTCATCCCGAGCGAGCCTGGGCTCGCGCCGCCTCTCGCCGGCGGGAGCTTCGACGAGTGGCGTGCCGCGGAGCGTGCGGCCGCCGAGGCCGGGCGAAGCGCCCTGGCGCCCGAGGAGCAGGCCGAGCTGCTGGCCCTCGAGGCCCGCGACTTCCCGCCCCGTGCCCTGTACGGCCGCTACCTCACCCAGACCTGGCAGGCCGTGACCGCGGCCACGCCCGCCGGGGCGGCTGTCCGGCACGTCGCCCAGGAGGTCGTGCGGGTGGGCCGCACCCCGCGGGGCTTCGCCCTGACTCTCGCGAGCGGGCGCGCGAGGGAGGCGGACGCCGTCGTCCTCGCGCTCGGGCACGTGCCCGGGGAGCTGGGCAGGGAGCAGCGCGGGCTGGCCGACGCCGCCGCGCGCCTCGGCCTGCACTACTTCCCGCCCGCCGCGCCGGCGGACGTCGACTGGGACGTGCTCCCGGCCGGGGAGACCGTGCTTGTGCGGGGGATGGGCCTGAACTTCTTCGACGTCCTGATCCAGCTCACCCAGGGCCGCGGCGGGCGCTTCACCGATGCGGGGCACGGGCGGCTCGCCTACACCCCGAGCGGTCGCGAGCCGAGGATCGTGGCCGCGTCCCGCCGCGGGGTTCCCTACCGCGGCAAGGCCGACCTCGACGCGTACTACGCTCCCTCCGTCTCGCTGCGCTGGTTCACGCGCGAGGCCGCGCTCGCGCCGCGCCGCGCCGGCATCGAGCCCTCCTTCGACCAGGACCTGTGGCCGCTCCTGCACCGGGACGCGCTGTGGGCGTACTACTCGACGCTCGTGCGCGTCGAGCCCGAGTCCGTGGACCCGGGATTCCTCGACAAGCTCGCCGCCGCGCTCGCCCTCGAGGGCCCCGCGTGGGAGCACTCGGCATCGCAGGCGGTGCACGACGGCGTGTCGCCGGCCAGGCGCCTCGACCTCCGGGCGCTCGGCGCGCCGCTGGCCGGATGGCACGCGCGGGACCGGGCCGAGCTCGACGCCCGGGTGCTCGCCCACCTCGACGAGGACGCGGCGGGTTCCGCCCGCGGCGAGGACGACCCGGTCAAGATGGCCATCGCCGCCCTCCACCGCGGCCGGGCCGTGCTCAAGGAGGCCGTCGCGGACGGAGGCATCACCGAGGAGTCCTGGGCCTCGGGGCTGCGCGGGTGGTTCGAGGGGGTCATCGAGGGCCTCGCGAGCGGGCCGCCCTCGCTGCGGATCCGCCAGCTCGCCGCGCTCATGCGCGCCGGTATCGTGGGCACGGTGGGGCCCGAGCCGCGCTTCGGGGTGGCACGGACCGGCGACTCCGGGCCGTCCTTCACCGGTCTCTCGCCGTGGGTCGGGGGGCCCGGAGTCCGGGCGAAGTACCTCGTCGAGGCGCTCGCCCCCGCCAACCGCGTGGCCCAAGCGGACTCTCCGCTCCTGTCCGGCCTGCTCGCCGACGGGCTCGCGCGCCCACGATTCCTCGCCGGGGCCGATGGCACGCCCCAGCCCTCGAGCGGGCTCGACGTCACCACCCCGCCCTACAGGGCCCTCGACGTCAACGGGCACCCTGTCGAGGGCCTCTACGTGCTGGGGCTCCAGCTCTCGGCCGTCCAGTGGGGCACGGCGATCGCCGCCGAGGCGCATCCCTTCGGGGCGCCGGGCGAGGCCCCCGACGGCACCCCCTACCCGAGCGCCCAGCGGACCCTCAGGGACGCCGACGCCGTGGCGCGCGACATCCTGTCCCGCGCCGCCCCCTGAGGTCGTGGGTCGGGATCTCGACTCCACGTGACTTAGACGCGGGCGCTACTCCGGCTGGCCGCCCTGGCCGAGGTCCTGCATGATTTTGAAGACGGCCCCGGTGGGGTCCGTGAGCGTCGCGAGCCGCCCGAAGGGTGTGTCCTCGGGGCCCTGCAGGACGGTCGCGCCGCGGGCGGTGGCCTTGGAGATCGCCTCGTCCGCGTCCTCGACGCCCCAATAGATCTGCCAGTTGTTCGGCATGCCCTCGGGAAGGTCGGAGCTCGCGTCGAAGATCCCCGCCTTGGCCTCTCGGCCCGCCCCGAGCGTCGTGTACCGCATCTCCGGGGTGTCGCTCATGACGTCCGTCTGCCAGCCCAGGGCCCTGCGGTAGAAGTCCACGCTCGCCTCGTAGGCGCGCGTGTGCAGCTCGAACCACACGGGCGAGCCCGGCTCCGCCAGCTTGCTGAACCCCGGCATCTTCCCCGGCTGCCAGACGCCGAAGACCGCCCCTCCGGCATCGGAGAACATCGCCATGTGCCCCTGCTCCGGCACCTCCATCGGCGGCATGAACACGTTCCCGCCGGCCTCGGCCACGGCGTCCGTCGTCGCGTTGATGTCGGATGAGGCGAGGTACACGCTCCAGACATCCGGCATGGCCGCCTGGTCCTCGGTCTTCTGCATGAGGCCCGCGACGGGGGCGCCCTCCTTCGAGGCGGTCGTGTAGCCGCCGTACGTCTCCTTGTCCCCCGTCTCGTACGTCCAGCCGAAGATCTCGGCGTAGAACTCCTTGGCCTTCTCGAGGTCGCTCGTGGTCAGATCGGCCCAGCAGGGCGCTCCCGGCGTGATCTCGGGCGTGGGCATGGTGACTCCTTCAGTCTGCGGATCTCAGGTGTCTCGCCTAACGTGTCCGACGCTATGCGCGCCCTCCGACAGTTTTCAAGGACGGCCGCGTGCCGGCCTCACCTTCCCGGGCGCGCGGAACGGGCCGAGGCGGCGTCCCGAATGCCGGGACGCCGCCTCGCAAGCGCGGAAGGTAAGGGATTTGAACCCTTGGTACGGGGTTACCGCACACTGGTTTTCAAGACCAGCTCCATAGGCCGCTCGGACAACCTTCCTCGTGCCTAGTAGTGTTTCACAGGCAGGTGAGCTCGAGAAACCGACGTCCCTCGGGGGCATAAGGAGCGTCAACGATGAAGGCTGTGTTCATCGCCGAGCCCGGGGGGCCTGAAGTTCTCGAGCTCCGCGACACCGACGCCCCCGAGCCCGGGCCGGGCGAGGTCCTCATCGACGTCGTCGCCGCGGGCATCAACCGCGCGGACGTCCAGCAGCGCCGCGGCTTCTACCCGCCCCCGCCCGGCGCCTCCGAGATCCCCGGGCTCGAGGTCTCGGGCCGGATCGCGGGCTTCGGCCCGGAGGTGGCGCGGCCCTTCGCGATCGGGGACCGGGTCGTCGCCCTCCTCGCCGGCGGCGGCTACGCGGAGAAGGTGGCGGTGCCCGCGGGACAGGTGCTGCGCGTGCCCGAAGGGGTTGACCTCGTCACCGCCGCGAGCCTGCCCGAGACCGCGGCGACGGTGTATTCGAACCTGTACATGACCGCCCAGCTCGGCCCGGGCGAGCTGCTGCTCATCCACGGCGCCACCGGCGGGATCGGGACCATGGCCGTCCAGATGGCCAAGGCCTTCGGCGCGCGCGTCGCGGCGACGGCCGGAACCGAGGAGAAGGTCAGCACGGCCCGGGCGTTCCTCGGCGTGGACCTCGCGATCAACTACCGCGACGAGGACTTCGTCGAGGCGGTGCGCACCGCGAGCGGCGGGCGGGGCGCGGACGTGATCCTCGACGTCGTTGGTGCGAAGTACCTCGAGCGCAACGTCGAGGCCCTCGCCCCGTACGGCCGGCTCGTCGTGATCGGCCTCCAGGGCGGCGCGAAGGCCGAGCTCAACCTCGGCATGCTCCTGAGCAAGCGCGCTGCGGTCATCGGCACGACGCTGCGCTCCCGGCCGGTCGAGGAGAAGGCGGCCATCATGGCCGCCGTGCGCGAGCACGTGTGGCCGCTCATCGAGGACGGCCGGATCAAGCCCCTCGTCGACCGCACCTTCCCGCTCGAGGAGGTCCAGGCCGCGCACGCGCACTTCGACTCGGGCGAGCACGTGGGCAAGGTGTTGCTCACCGTCTAGACAGGTGTGTTCTGTCGCACCCCGGGGCTAGGCTCATCAGCGTTCCATCATTGTGGAGCCCTGTCCCACTCGAGGAGGAGTCATGAGCCCCGTCTCACGCGGCGCTGGCGGAGCGCCAGAGACCACACTCGTCCAAGACCCGGCGCTGCCGCCGGTCGCCGTCGACGAATCCGTCCGGGAGGCGGAGTTGCGGCGGTGGACCCCGACCAAGATCGGCGTGTGGGTGGCGATCGCGCTCGTCGGAGGCCTGGCATGGGTCATGCTCGCGCTGGTCCGCGGTGAGACCGTGAACGCGATCTGGTTCGTGTTCGCCGCTGTCTGCACCTACCTCATCGCGTACCGGTTCTACTCGAAGTACATCGAGAAGCACCTGCTCAAGCCCAACGACGTCCGCGCCACCCCGGCGGAATACAAGGCCGACGGCAAGGACTACGTGCGCACCGACCGCAACGTGCTCTTCGGCCATCACTTCGCGGCGATCGCGGGCGCGGGCCCGCTCGTCGGCCCGGTCCTCGCGGCCCAGATGGGCTACCTGCCGGGCACGCTGTGGATCATCGTCGGCGTCGTGCTCGCCGGCGCAGTGCAGGACTACCTCGTGATGTTCTTCTCGATGCGCCGCGGCGGCCGGTCGCTCGGCCAGATGGCCCGCGAGGAGCTGGGCGTCGTCGGCGGCACGGCCGCGCTGCTCGCGACGCTGCTCATCATGATCATCATCGTCGCGATCCTCGCCCTCGTCGTCGTCAACGCCCTCGGCGAGAGCCCGTGGGGCGTCTTCTCCGTCGCCATGACCATCCCGATCGCCCTCTTCATGGGCGTCTACCTGCGGTTCATCCGGCCGGGCAAGGTCATGGAGGTCTCGATCATCGGCTTCGTGCTGCTCATGGCCGCGATCATCGGCGGCGGCGCCGTGGCCAACACCGGCTGGGGCCAGGCGCTCTTCCACCTCGACCGGCTCCCCATCGCGTGGGGCATCATCGTCTACGGCTTCATCGCCGCCGTCCTGCCCGTGTGGCTCCTGCTGGCCCCGCGCGACTACCTCTCGACCTTCATGAAGATCGGCGTGATCGTGCTCCTCGCGGTCGCGATCGTCGTCGTCCGCCCCGAGGTGAGCGTCCCGGCGTTCAGCGAGTACGCCTTCAGGGACAACGGCCCCGTGTTCGCGGGCGCCCTGTTCCCGTTCCTCTTCGTCACCATCGCGTGCGGCGCGCTCTCCGGCTTCCACGCGCTCATCTCCTCGGGCACCACGCCCAAGCTCGTCGAGAAGGAGCGCCAGACGCGCTTCATCGGCTACGGCGGCATGCTCATGGAGTCCTTCGTCGCGATCATGGCGCTCGTCGCGGCGATCTCGATCGACCGCGGCCTGTACTTCGTCATGAACTCCCCGGCCTCGCTCACGGGCGGGACCGTCGAGACGGCAGCGGCGTGGGTCAACGGCCTCGGCCTCGCGGGGGTCAACGTGACCCCCGAGTTCCTCGCCGGCACGGCGCAGGCCGTCGGCGAGCCGTCAATCGTCTCGCGCACGGGCGGCGCCCCGACCCTCGCCGTCGGCCTGAGCCACATCATGCAGCAGTTCATCGGCGGTGCCGGCCTCGCGGCCTTCTGGTACCACTTCGCGATCATGTTCGAGGCGCTGTTCATCCTCACGGCGGTCGACGCCGGCACGCGCGTGGCCCGGTTCATGCTCCAAGACTCGATCGGCAACTTCGTGCCCAAGTTCAAGGACACCTCGTGGCGTCCGGGCGCGTGGCTCTGCACGGCCATCATGGTCGCGGGCTGGGGCTACATCCTCCTCCTCGGCGTGACCGATCCGCTCGGCGGCATCAACACGTTCTTCCCGCTGTTCGGCATCGCGAACCAGCTCCTCGCGGCCATCGCCCTCGCGGTGTGCCTGGCCATCGCGGCCAAGCGCGGGACCTTCAGGCATCTGTGGATCGTCGCGCTGCCGCTCGCGTTCGCCGCCGTCGTGACCATCACGGCGAGCGCGTTCAAGATCTTCTCGACGGTCCCGGCCGTGGGCTACTTCGCGCAGAACGCGGCCTTCTCGCGGGCCCTCGCGGAGGGGAAGACCTCGTTCGGGACGGCGAGGAGCGTGGCCGCGATGGAGGCGGTCGTGCGCAACACGATGGTCCAGGGCGTCCTGAGCGTCGTGTTCGTCGTGCTCGCGATCATCGTGATCGTCACGGCGCTCATTGCCACCGTGAGGGCGTTCCGCGCCGGCGGGGGCGTCAGCACCGAGGACCCGGCCGTCCCCTCCCGCGTTTACGCCCCCTCGGGCCCCGTCCCGACTCCGGCGGAGAAGGCCGTCCTCGACGAGTGGAAGGCCGCGGGCATCAGCACGGTCCCCGCGGGGCACCACCCATGAGCGCCAGGACCCTCGCGGCCGTAGGCCAGGCCCTCGCCCCCGTACGGGCCTTCCTGCGCGGCGTCATGGGGGCGGACGCCTACGAGAAGTACCTCGAGCACCATCGAGCCGAGGAGGCAGCGGGTCGGTGCGTGGCGCCTCAGATGTCGGAGCGGGAGTTCTGGCGGGACCGCACGGACCGCCAGGACACCAATCCGCAGGGCAGATGCTGCTGAGGCGATGCTGAGATGGTGCTGACGGGGCTTTGTGGGAGTATGGCCCCATGAGTGCAGGCCAGGGGAACGAGCACACGGAGACGAGGCCGGGACAGCCGGCGGAGAAGCCGGAGGAGGAGGGCGTCGAGGAGTCCGTGGAGGTCCCCGTCGAGGGGACGATGCTGGACGACGGCAGCGTCGCCTCAGACGGCGAGTCGGCCGCCGGGGGCCGCCACGGCAAGCGCGCGAGCCTCCAGGAGCTCGTCGACGAGCCTGCCAAGGTCATGCGCATCGGCACGATGATCCGCCAGCTCCTCGAGGAGGTGAAGGGCGCCCCGCTGGACGAGGCGGCCCGGAACCGCCTGGCGGAGATCCACGAGCGCTCGATCGCCGAGCTCGAGGACGGGCTCGCCCCCGAGCTCGTCGACGAGCTCCACCGCATCTCACTCCCGTTCACCGACGCGGCCGTCCCGTCCGAGTCGGAGCTCCGCGTCGCCCAGGCCCAGCTCGTCGGCTGGCTCGAGGGCCTCTTCCACGGCATCCAGACGGCCATCGCCGCACAACAGGCGGCCCACCAGCTCGCCGCGGCGCAGGTCCAGCTGCGCCAGCTCCCGCCCGGGACGATGATCGCGCCCGGTGTCGTGATCGGGGAGAACGGCGAGCCCCAGCGCGCGCCCGGCATGGGCCAGCGCCTGGGCGGGCACGGGGAACGCCAGGAACCGGACCACGGCCCGGGGCAGTACCTCTGAGCGCTCCCGTGGGACTCTTCAGTACGGCGTTCCAGAGCCGGCGCGACGATGCCGAGCTCGGCAAGGGCCTCTGGCGGCGGGCCCACGACCGCTTCAAGCGCGGCCTCGACCGCTACCACCAGGTCCTCGAGGGCATCGAGGACGAGTCGCTCTACGCCGAGCTCGTCGTCATCGCGGACGCGCTCGCGGGGCTCCTGCCGCGCGTGCGCGCCGTGTGCGCCGCCGCCCAGGAGGGCGCCCCGAGCGACGGACTCGACGTCCCCGGCGAGCTCGCCGACGTCCACCGCGCCCTCTCGAGGGCCGGCAACGCCTTGGCGACCACGGCGGAGGCCGCCGCGATGCTGCGCCTGGCGGTCGGGCCCGTGCCCGTCGGCGCGCTCTCGGTCCAGCGGCGCGCCGCAGCCGTGCTCGAGCAGGTCGAACTCGCCGAGCGACTCGTCGCCCACTGAAATTATTCCCAGCGGGACGCGGGTTTCGCAGTGGGCGAAGATCGTGAAGAAAT
Organism: Sinomonas sp. T428B; assembly: GCF_056780155.1. Lineage (NCBI taxonomy): Bacteria > Bacillati > Actinomycetota > Actinomycetes > Micrococcales > Micrococcaceae > Sinomonas > Sinomonas sp. T428B. The sequence continues at coordinate 743,219 of NZ_JBRAZR010000001.1, forward strand.
CGGTCTCTGCCCCTTCCTTCCGGGCTTCACGGTGGAAGGATGGAGCGCATGACTTCCACTGAGACCCTGACGTCCCCCGTGCTCGCACTCAACGATGGCAACACCATTCCGCAGCTCGGCTACGGCGTGTGGCAGGTCGAGGACGCCGTCGCCGAGCGCGTGGTCGGCGAGGCCTTCGAGGTCGGCTACCGCCACATCGACACGGCCGCGATCTACGGCAACGAGGCGGGCGTGGGCCGCGCCATCGCCTCCGCGGGCCTGGCCCGCGAGGACCTGTACATCACCACCAAGCTCTGGAACGCCGACCAGGGCCGCGCGAAGGTGGCCCCCGCCTTCGAGGCCTCGCTCGAGAAGCTCGGCCTCGAGTACGTGGACCTGTACCTCATCCACTGGCTCCAGCCCAAGCGAGGCCTCTACCTCGAGACGTGGGAGGAGCTCATCAAGCTCAAGGAGTCCGGCCGGGTCCGCTCGATCGGCGTCTCCAACTTCACTGTCGAGGCGCTCGAGGAGATCGAGCGTGCGACCGGCGTCGTGCCGGTCATCAACCAGGTCGAGACGCACCCGTACTTCCCGCAGGCCCAGCTGCGCGGCATCGAGGAGGCCAAGGGCATCCTGCACGAGTCCTGGTCCCCGCTCGGCCAGGGCAAGGACCTGCTCGCCGACCCGGTCCTGGCCGCGATCGCGGACAAGCACGGCGTGAGCGTCCCGCAGGCCGTCATCGCGTGGCACCTCGCCCTCGGCAACGTCGTGATCCCGAAGTCCGTCACGCCCGAGCGCATCGCCCAGAACTGGGCCTCGCTGGGCGTCGAGCTCGATACAGAGGATCTCGCCGCGATCGAGGCCCTCGACAAGGGTGCGGCCGGCCGCATCGGCGCCGACCCCGCGACGGCCGACTTCGCCTGACGGGCGCACCCGCCCCGACGCATCCCCCCAGGGGCCGCCTCCAGGAGGTGGCCCCTGGGCTTGTACTCTGGCCGCATGAGCCAGGCACAGCGTGAGGCTGGGGCGGACGACGGCGGCGGCGCACCGCCGTCGTCCGCCCCGCCCGGCGCCGGGGTCGGCGCTGCGCCGCCCGGCGCGGAGGAGGGCACGGCGTCGTGGGCCTCGACGCCGGCGATCCGCAAGACCATGCTCGGCAACCGCTCGCGGGACACGGCGCCCGAGCTCGCCGTCCGCCGCGCGGTGCACGCCATGGGCCTGCGCTACCGCGTCGCGTACCGGCCCGAGCCCCGGCTGCGGCGCACCGCGGACCTCGTCTTCACGCGGGCGCGCGTGGCCGTGTTCATCGACGGCTGCTACTGGCACGGCTGCCCCGAGCACTACATCGAGCCCGCCCGGAACGTGGACTACTGGCGGCCCAAGATCGCCCGCAACCGCGAGCGCGACGTCGAGACGAGCGCCCTGCTGGGCGAGGCGGGCTGGCGCGTTCTGCGCTTCTGGAGCCACGAGGACCCGCACGAGGTCGCCCGCCGGATCGCCGAGGCCGTGCGCGCACCGTCAGCGGGACGCTGAGGGGTGCTCGTCGCTCGACGGGCTGCCGTGTTCGAGGGCGAGGCCCGCGTTGATGAGGCCGAAATGGCTGAAGGCCTGGGGCGTGTTCCCCAGCTGGCGGCCCGTCCTCGGATCGTACTCCTCGCTCAGGAGGCCCACGTCGTTGCTCAGTGCGATGAGGCGCTCGAACAGCTCGCGCGCCTCGACGTCGCGGCCGATCCCCACGAGCGCGGTGACGAGCCAGAACGAGCACGCGAGGAACACGCCCTCACCCGGCGGGAGCCCGTCGACGGGGGACTCGGTGCGGTAGCGCAGGAGGAAGCCGTCGGCGCTGAGCTCGCGCTGGACCGCCTCGACGGTCGCGATGACGCGGGGATCCGAATACGGCAGGAAGCCCACCCGGGGGATGAGCAGGAGCGCCGCATCGAGCTCGACCGAGCCGTAGGACTGCACGAAGTGGCTCCCTGACGGGTCGAAGGCGTTGGCCAGGACGTCCGCCCGGATCTCCTCGCGCACGGCCCGCCAGCGCTCGAGCGGGCCGGGAAGGCCCGCCTCAACTCCCTTGACCATCCGGTCGGCGGCGACCCAGGCCATGACCTTCGAGTGCGTGAAGTGGCGCCGCGGCCCGCGCATCTCCCACAGGGAGTTGTCGGGCTCGCGCCAGATTCTCTCGAGATGCTTCATGAGCGCGGTCTGCAGGTCCCACGCGTCGTCGCCGGAGCCGAGCGCATTGCGCGTGAGCGCGAGGACGTCCAGCACCTCGCCCCACACATCCAGCTGGAGCTGCTCCGCGGCGGCGTTGCCGGTACGCACGGGGGAGGCGCCGTCGAAGCCCGGGAGCCAGTCGAGCCTGACCTCGGGGAGCCGGCGTCGGCCCGTGATCGAGTACATGATCTGCAGGTCCGCGGGATCCCCGGCCACCGCGCGCAGGAGCCATTCGCGCCACGCGACGGCCTCGTCGGTGTAGCCCGCCGCGAGGAGGGGCTGGAGCGTCAGTGTCGAGTCGCGGAGCCAGCAGAACCGGTAGTCCCAGTTCCGCTCCCCGCCGGGCCACTCGGGCAGCGACGTCGTCGCGGCGGCCACGATGGCACCCGTGGGCTCGAAGGTGAGCGCCTTGAGCGTGATGAGGGAGCGGTCCACGGCCTCCTTCCACGGCCCGTGCATGCGGCAGCGTCCGGTCCATTCGCTCCAGAAGGCCAGGGTCCGCTCGAGGGACTCCCCGACGTCGGGCCGCGGCGTGTAGTCCTCGTGGCTCGGGCGCCACGTGAGCACGAAGGGCACCCTCTCGCCCGCGCTCACGGTGAACGACGACGCCGTGCGCTTCCCGCGGCCGACGAGCGGCGCCGTCGTGGTCAGGTAGGCGGCGTCCGGCCCGGCGACGGCGTGCAGCACGCCGGCGCGGCGGCGCACCCACGGCACGACGTGCCCGTAGTCGAAGCGCAGCGCGAGGTCGCACTCCATGTCGACGTCGCCGCTGACGCCCTCGACGATCCGGACCAGGTCCACGACGCCGTCGCGCGGCGGCATGAAGTCCAGAACCCGCACCTCGCCGGCATCCGTGCGCCACGTCGTCTCGAGCACGAGCGTCCCCGGCAGGTAGCGGCGCGAGGTGCACTCGACCGATCCGGCCGGGGCGAGCCGCCACCGGCCATGCTCGGGCGTCCCGAGGAGCGCGGCGAAGCATGAGGGCGAGTCGAAATGCGGCAGGCACAGCCAGTCGATCGAGCCGTCCCGTCCGACGAGGGCGGCCGTCTGGAGGTCGCCCAGCAGCGCGTAGTCTTCGATCCGAGACATGGCCGCACCCTAGCGCACGCACCCTCGAATGGGGCCGGTGGTTTGCTGGGAGTGGAGCGCGCCCTGCCTGCGCCGCGGGCGCATTTGGGGGCGGCCGTGGTTGAGCCTGCGCCTCGGCGGGTAGTCCTCAAGGGCAGACACACCGAGGAGGTGGACCCATGGACGCCACCGTGACGACATGGATCATCATCATCGTGATCGTCCTCGCGGCCCTCGTGGCCGTGGCGCTCGTGTCCCGGAAGGGGCGGGCCAAGATCGAGGAACGCAAGCACGAGCGGGCCGAGACCCTGCGGAACGAGGCGGCCGAGAGCGAGCTGGCCGTGCGCGAGCGCGAGGCGAAGACCATGGAAGCGCGGGCCCGGGCCCAGCAGGCCGAGGTCGAGGCCGAGCGGCTGCGCCGCGAGGCCACCGACGGCACGGCGACCGCCCGCGAGGAGCGAGAGCGCATCGAGGAGCAGCGCCGCAAGGCGGACAAGATGGATCCGCGGGTCGACACGGACCGCGACCGCGATGCGAGGACCCGGGACACGACGGGCCGCGACGACACCGTGGGCCGGGAAGACATGGGTCCGCGCTCGATGCCCCGCGACCCCGATGCCGACGCCCGCGCGGCCGACCTCCGGCACGACGACACGGAGACCCGCCGGCACCCGGATCCCGGCGACCGGCGCGCCTGACCGCCGTCGCCCGACAGCGCAGAAGCCCCGGAGGCGCGGCGGGCCCGCTGCACCGGACCCGCCGCGCTGTTCCGCGCCCCAGCACGGGAAGCCTGCAGGTGAGAAGAGCTCGAGGGGCTAGAAGGGCTTGCCCCCCGTGACGGGCAGCACGGCCCCCGAGATGTAGCCTCCCTCATCCGAGGCGAGGAGGACGTAGGCCGCGGCGAGCTCGGCCGGCTGGCCGGGCCTGCCCAGGGGAGTGTCCTGGCCGAACTCGGAGATATGGTCCGGCCAGCCAGTCGAGGGGATGAGCGGCGTCCAGATCGGCCCCGGCGCCACGGCGTTGATGCGGATGCCCTTGGGCCCGAGCTCCGGCGCGAGAGCCTTCACGAGCGCCACCTGCGCGGCCTTCGTCATGGCGTAGTCGAAGAGGCCCCCCGAGGGCTGGGCCGCCTGGATCGAGCTCGTGATGATGATCGAGGCGCCCGGAGCGAGGCGCGGGAGCGCGGCCCGCAGCGTCCAGAACTGGCTGTACAGGTTCGTGCGCAGCACGCGGTCGAACTCCTCGGTGGGCACCGAGTCGAGGCCGTCGCGCGCCTGCTGGTACGCCGCGTTGAGCACGATGATGTCGAGACGGCCCAGATCGCGCAGGACCCGCTCCGGGAGCGACGCGCTCACCGTCTCGTCGCGGAGGTCGCCCTCGATAACGACGGCGCGCTGCCCGGCGGCGACGATCTCGCGCTCGGTCTCGGCGGCGTCGTCGGCCTCCTCGGGCAGGTGCGTAAAGGCGACATCCGCGCCCTCTCGGGCGAAGGCGATCGCGACGGCGCGCCCGATCCCGGAGTCGCCGCCGGTGATGAGCGCGGCGCGTCCCGCGAGGCGGCCATGGCCCTCGTAGGTCTTCTCCCCATGCTCGGGGCGCGGGGTCGTCTCGGCCGTCGTGCCGGGGGGCTCCTGCTCCTGCTTCGGCAGGTCGCCCGTCCCATGGGCTGTGCGGGGGTCGTCGGCTGCTGTGCTGTCAGGGGAATCGGTCTCGTTCATGGCAGACTCCACACGGTCGATGGCGGGAAGGGCCGCTACTGGACCCATGGCCACGGTAGGCCGAGGCGGGCCGCTACGGAAGGGCCGTCGACGCCTTCCGCCAAGATGGTTCGCGTGCCTTACCAGGGGGTAGGAATCTGCCCGTGGCCCGTGCACGATCATCCCCGCGCAGCGTCTGGATCCGCCGCCGCGCCGGCCGCGGCTTCACCTACCGGGACGCCGACGGGCGGCGCATCACCTCCGAGGAGGATCTCGAGCGCATCCGCTCGCTCGCGATCCCGCCGGCGTGGCGGAACGTGCGCATCGCCGCCTCGCCGAGGTCCCGCGTCCAGGCGCGCGGGGTCGACGCCGCCGGGCGGACCCAGTACATCTACCGCGCCTCGTGGCGCGAGCGGCAGGACGCGCGGAAGTTCCAGCGGGCGCTCGAACTCGCCGGAAGGATCACGGCCGTCCGCCGCCGGGTGACGTCGGACCTGCGGGGGGCCCGCGGCCCCCGGCTCCAGGCCCTCGCCGCGGGCCTGCGCCTCGTGGACCGGCTCGGGATGCGCGTGGGCGGGCGCCGCTACGCCCGGGAGAACGGGACCTACGGAGTCACGACGCTCCAGCGCCGCCACGTCGAGCTCGACGGCGACCGCATCGCCTTCGACTTCCCCGGCAAATCCGGCCTGCAGTGGACCCTTGAGCTCACCGACGCGGATCTTGCCCAGTACCTGCGCTCGCTGCCGGCGGGCGGGCCCACCGCCCACGCCCTCGGGTACGAGGACGAGCAGGGCTTCCACCCGATCGGCGCCTCCGCCCTCAACGCCTACCTCCGCGAGTGCGCGGGGATGAGCGTGAGCGCGAAGGATCTGCGGACCTGGCGAGCGACAGTCCTCGCAGCCTACGCCCTCGCGCAGAGCCTCGAGGCCGGCGAGGGTGAGGATGTGGCTTGGCGGGGAGCCGTCAAGAAGGCCGCGGCGTGGCTGCACAACACACCGGCTGTCGCGCGATCCTCCTACCTCGACCCGCGGCTCCACACGGCGTATCAGCAGGGCAGGGCCGTCCCGGCGACGAGCCGGTCCGAGGCCGCCGTCGCACGCCTGCTCCAGGACATGGGCGCGGGCCGCTAGCTGTACGGGCCGGGGTTTGTCGGCGGCGTTTGTCGAAGGCACAGTACAAGGCGGCGGGCAGGGCCCCAGCCCCTGCCCGCCGCCTTCCGGACAACCCGTGCGCCCAGAGGCGCCGTCGCCGCTAGGCGCCCGGGGACCGGTCGGGGAAGTCGTCGGTCGTGCGCGGCGCTTCCGTGTCCTCGTCGCGCGGGGTCAGGTAGCGCTCGCCCTCCTCGGTCTGGCCCACCTCGTACTCTTCGGCGACGGCGTCCATCGCGGCCTGGTCGACCGGCCCCGGGGGCTTGACGGGGCCCGGGTTGGGAGTGCGCCCGGCATCGCCGTAGATAGCCCCCACCCCTTGGGAGGCTGGGGTGACGTCCGCGCGGCCCGGCGCGTCGTCGTCCTCCGCGTTGCGGGGGATCGGCTTGCCGGGCTCAGCGTCCAGCTGCCCCTCGGCGCCTGGACGGTCCTCGTAGGCCTCGGGCTCCTCGCGGGGCTGCCGGCGCGCGGCCTCGTGCTCGGGTTCATGCTCGGGGTGGGAGTGGATGCCGGTCATCAGTTCCTCCTGCCTTGATGCCTCGAGGGAGGCCGTCTTAGGCGTGTTTACCCTCTTGCGGCGGGGGTAAACCCTGAGCGCGCTCCCCACCGCGCCACCTGTGAGAACACTGGCAGACAGTCCAAGAGTTGAGGACCTCTGGAGCCCGAACAGCATCAGGGAAGCTTCTTCTCGAAGCCTTGTTCCCCCGTTTCGGGTAGGCCTACCGTGAATTAGGTGAACGAGGAGAAAAGGAGGAAGTGGGGCGCCAGGTCTAACGCTGTGAACGTCCGCAGCCAGTGAACGTCCACCGACCGTAGGAGCCATCCTGATGTCCGGACCAGCCCGTCTCGAGGACCGCAAGGTGCTCATCGCGGGAGAAGACGGCGGCCTCGCGGCGAGGCTGAAGGCAGTCTTGGCCCGGGCAGGAGCGCTCGTATGGGTACGGACCTTCTCTGAGGAGCAGGTCCACGGCGGGAATCTCACGGCCGCAGATGGCACAGCGACCGCCGACGAGGCAGTGGCCAGACTCGGTGGGATCGACGTCCTCATCAACACGGGCCCCGCGGACCTCCCGCGGGATATCAGCACCTCGGCACCTCAGGCCGTGGAACGGGCGCTTGCCGAATCCATGAGCCTTCTCGTGACGAGCACCGAGGCGGCGCTGGCCGCCATGGAGCCCGGAGCGAGCATCATCAACACCGTCCTCTATTCGTCTCATTCCCGCGGCACCCAGCCAGCGCTCGAGGCGCTCGCCGGAGCCGTGTTGGACACGACGCAGGGCTGGGCGGAGGTCCTAGCCCGGCGGGGAATCCGCGTCAACGCTGTGGCGGCGGCACCCACACGGATTGCCACAGACACCAGCCAGCTCGGCCCCTATCTCCTGGGGCCCCCCGTGGACGACGACGAGGAACTCGACGTCTTCGTCTACCTGGCCTCACAGGAGTCACGGCGTGTCACCGGCTCGATCCTCGGCGTGGCGCGCGACTTACAGGACGCGCGCTAGCCCAGCCCCGATGATGGCCCACTCCTACCCCAGAAGGAGTTCCCTCATGAAGCCAGTCCACCACCCCCGGGCGGCCCAGGTCGCGCCGGCAGCTGATCCGGAGCCCGAGATACCCGGGCCCGAGACCGGCTCGGCCGCGGATCTCGCCGTCGAGTACCTCGGAGTGGCCGACGCGCTCGCCAGGCGCTTCCGGTGCCCGGGGCACGACGCCGAAGACTTGCGTCAGGTCGCCCGGCTTGGGCTCATGAAGGCTGCCCAGCGCTACCGGGCGAGCATCGGCCATGGCTTCGTCCCCTACGCCGTGCCCACGATCGCGGGCGAGCTCAAGCGCTATCTACGCGACCAGTCCTGGATGGTCCGCCCCCCGCGCTCGATCCAGGAGCTGCGGCTCAAGATCAATTCCCTCCGGCCGAGGCTCACCCAGGAGCTCGGGCACGAGCCCACCACGGCCGAGCTCAGCGCGACGATCGGAATCCCAGCCGCGGACGTGGCTGAGGCGCAGATTGCCGACTCGTCCCTCGTCATCCAGCGCATCGAGCACGGCGATGGGGCGGACGATCCCGAAGAGCGGCGGACCTCGTTCGTCCCCTGCGAGATCGACACCGGGTACGAGCGCGTGGACACGCTCCAGTCGCTCTCGAGCGCGCTCGAGGACGCCAGTGAGGACGACCGGCGCCTGCTCTACCTGCGCTTCGTCCGAGAGATGACGCAGGACGAGATCGCCGAGACCTTGGGCGTCAGCCAGATGCAGGTCTCGCGGCTCCTCAGGCGCCTGCTCGACAGGCTCCGCCGCCGGATGGCCGCCTAGCCCGCCGGCCCGTCACGAGATCTCGAGCTCGAGCTGCTCGACGGCGTCGAGCACGTGGCCGGGGAACACGGCCAGGAGCGCCGGGTCCGGCTCCTCGCCGAAGACGTCCCCGACCCGCCGCGACTCGTCGGTGAGCACGATGTGGGGGCCGTCCGCGGGCGGCCCCCACTGCTGTGGCGTGGCGGGGCCGAACAGGACGACCGACGGGGTGCGGTAGGCCGTGGCGAAATGCGCGGCGGACGTGTCGACCGTGACCACGAGCTTGCCCGCGGCGACAGCCGCCGCGAACTCCGCGATGCTCCACTGGCCGGCAACGACGGCGCTCGGCGGCAGTTGGGCGATGCTCGCAACCTCCTCCGCGCGCGGCCGATCGGCCGGGCCACCAGTGATGCGGATGTCATGGCCCGCCCGCCGCAGCTGCGCGGCGACGGCCCCGAACCTCTCGGCGGGCCACTTTCGGCTGCCGTGGGCAGCGCCGACGTGGATGATCGTGGCCCCGTGAGCCGGCGCCTCGGTCTCGGGAATGCACAGCCGGTAGTCCTGGGGATCGGCAGGGATGCCGTGCCAGGCGAGGAGGCGCGGCCACCGCTCCCGTTCATGGAGGCTCCAGTCCCAGAGGGGGCCCGACCAGCCGTAGCCCTCGTGGGCGATCCGGTGCCGCGGGGATAGCTCGTCGAGGCGCTCGTAGCTCTCGGGGCCCGTCCCGTGCAGGTTGACGGCGACGTCGACGTCGCCCTCCCAGGGGATGGGGCCGTCGAGGCCCGGGGTGTGCAGGTGGACGTTGATGCCGCCGATGAGCGGCAGCACGTCGCCCAGCCAGCCGGGCGCGGCGAGGACCATGGTGTGCTCGGGGAAGGCCGCGCGGAGTCCGCGCAGCGCGGGAACCGCGACGAGGAGATCGCCGAGCTTGAGCGCGCGCAGCGCGAGCAGGACGGGAGGGGCCGAACCCTCGCCCATGAGAGCCTCCGGAAGACGTGCGTGGAACGGATGAGCCCGCTGCAAGACTCGCGGGGCGCCGAGGGCGCCTTCTATAGAGATGGTTTAGTCTACCTGTCTTCGGGAAGTGCCCTCCCATGCACACGCATCGTCTGGGCACCACCGGTCCGCGACCCTGCGCGGCCGTCCTCTTCGACAGGGACGGCACCCTCATCCATGACGTCCCCTACAACGGCGATCCCGCGCTCGTCGAGCCCGTGGCGCAGGCCGTTGAGGCCCTGGCCAGGCTCCGCGAGGCGGGCATCGCGCTCGGCGTCGTCACGAACCAGTCGGGCATCGGCCGCGGCCTCGTGAGTCGAGAACAGGTCGACGCCGTCAACGCCCGCGTCGACGAGCTGCTGGGGCCGTTCGGCACATGGCAGCTGTGCCCACACGCGCCCGAGGACGGCTGCGAGTGCCGCAAGCCAGCCCCAGGGATGGTCCTCGCCGCGTGCCGGGACCTCGGCGTCGAGCCGGCCGAGACGGTCCTCGTGGGCGACATCGGCGCGGACATGGCGGCCGCCTTGGCCGCCGGCGCTCGCGGCATCCTCGTGCCGACCCCCATCACCCTCCCGCACGAGGTCGCCGAGGCGCCGGCCGTGGCGCCGGACCTGGTCGCCGCCGTCGGACTCGCCCTCTCCCCAGGCCGCGCCGCCGTGCCTGCCTCCGTCGAGGCTGGAGGGATGCGATGAAGCGCGTCCTCGTGGCCCGCCTCGACAGCCTCGGGGACCTCGTCCTGGCTGGCCCCGCCATCCGGGCGGTCGCGGCGCACGCCGAGGTCGTCCTCCTCACGGGCCCCCGCGGGAGCGCGCTCGCGCCCCTGCTTCCGGGCGTGGCCGAGCACCTCGAGTGGGACTGCCCCTGGATCGGCAATCCGCCCGCCGCGCCGACGGCCGAGCACCTCGCAGTGCTCGAGCGACTCGTCGCCGATGCGGCCGTCGACGAGGCCGTCATCCTCACGTCGTTCCACCAGTCGCCCCTCCCGCTCGCGCTCGAGCTGCGCCGCTGCGGCGTCCGGCGCATCACGGGCCTGTCCGAGGACTATCCGGGAAGCCTGCTCGACGTGCGCGTCACGAGCCGCGACCTTCCCTGGGGGCTCCACGAGGTCGACCGCGCGCTCGGCATCGTCGTGGCGGCGGGGTTCCGGCTTCCGGCGCACGACGACGGGCTCCCGGCGCTCGCGGTCCCGGAACCGGCGGCGGGGTTCGCCGAGGGCGACCTGCTCACGGCCGGCCTGCCCCCGGCGGGGGAGTACGTCGTCGTCCATCCCGGTGCCGATGTCCCCGCGAGGGCCTGGCCTGCACTGAACGCCGCCGAGCTCGTCCGCCTCCTCGATGCGCAGGGCACGACGGTCGTCGTGACCGGCAGCCCCGCGGAGCGGGGGCTCACCGCCCGCGTGGCCGGCAGCCACGGCCTCGACTTCGGCGGGAAGACCGACATCATGGCCCTCACCGTGCTGCTCGCCGGCGCCCGGGCCGTCGTCGCGGGCAACACGGGCCCGGCCCACATCGCCGCCGCCGTGCGCACTCCCGTCGTGAGCCTCTTCTCCCCGGTGGTCTCGGCCGCCTCGTGGGCCCCCCGCGGAGCGCCCGTCATGCTCCTCGGCCAGCAGGATGCCCCATGCGCCGGCACCCGGGCACGCGAGTGCCCGGTCGAGGGCCACCCGTGCCTGGCCGGCGTGTCCCCGCGGGACGCCCTTGCGGCGCTCGAGGCGCTCCCTGCCCGCGAGAGCGAGGTGGTGGGCTGATGCGCATCCTCCTGTGGCATGTCCACGGCGGCTGGACCGACGCGTTCGTCCGCGGCCGGCACGAGTACGTGCTCCCCGTCGACGCCGCACGCGGCCCGTGGGGCCTCGGCCGGGGCGGGCGCGACTGGCCCCGTGCGGTCGAGGCGACGGCGGAGCAGCTCGCCGAGCGGGCGGCGGAAATCGACGCCGTCGTGCTCCAGCGTCCCGGCGAGGCCGATCGGGTCGAAGGGCTCACGGGGCTGCGGCCCGGGGTCGACGTGCCGGCGGTCTACGTCGAGCACAACACCCCGAAGGGCTCCGTCCCGGACACGAGGCACGCCCTCGCGGACCAGACGGACATCCCCATCGTCCACGTGACGCACTTCAACGCGCTCCTGTGGGACAGCGGCATCGCGCCGGTGCACGTCGTCGAGCACGGTGTGCCGGACCCGGGCTACCTCTACACGGGGGAGCTCGGCCGGCTCGCAGTCGCCGTCAACGAGCCCGTGCGCCGCGGCCGGACGGCCGGGACCGACCTCCTGGCCGGCTTCGCCGCGGCCGCCCCGCTCGACGTCTTCGGCATGGGCGGGGACGGCCTGCACGAGGCCACCGGGCTGGGACCCGAGAGGCTGCAGTGGGCCGGCGACGTCCCGCCGCCGCGGCTCCACGCCGAGCTCGCCCGCCGTCGCGCCTACCTGCACCCCTTCCGGTGGACCTCGCTGGGCCTGGCCCTCATCGAGGCCATGCACGCGGGGATGCCCGTGATCGCCGTCGGATCCACCGAGGCGTTCCGGGCGCTGCCGCCGGGGACGGGGCTGGTCAGCTCGAGCCCCGCCGAACTCGCCGCCGCGGCGGCCGCGCTCGTGGCGGACCCCGAGGCGGCGCGCGCCGCGGGGCTCGCGGCGCGGGAGGCCGCCCTCGCCCGCTACGGGCTGGAACGCTTCCTGGCGGACTGGGACGGCGTGCTCGCCGAGATGTCCGCGGGCAGTGAATCGGGAAGTCAGGACCGGGCCCCAGCCCCGGCCCTCAGCGAGACGAGGAGCAGCACATGAAGATCTCGATGGTCTCCGAACACGCGAGTCCGCTCGCGGCGGTCGGCGGCGAGGACGCAGGCGGCCAGAACATCCACGTCGCCGAGCTCGCTGCGGCCCTCGTCCGCCGCGGCAACGAGGTGACGGTGTTCACGCGCCGGGACAGCGAGCGGCTCCATTGGGAGCAGGTCCTGCCCTCCGGCGTCGCCCTCGTGAACGTCGACGCCGGCCCGGCCCAGGCCGTCTCGAAGGACCGCCTGCTGCCGTACATCCCCGAGTTCGCCGAGAACATCGCCCGGTACTGGGCCGAGGACCCGCCGCACGTCGTCCATGGCCACTTCTGGATGTCCGGCATCGCCTGCATCGAGGCCGTCGGCGCGCTGCAGCGCCTCGGGCTGCCGCTGCCCGCCGTCGCCCAGACGTTCCACGCCCTCGGCGTCGTCAAGAAGCGGCACCAGGGGGTCGAGGACACGAGCCCGGAGGAGCGGGCCACGCTCGAGCCGTGGGTCGCCCGCAGCGTGGACCGCGTCATCGCAACCTGCCCCGACGAGGCCTTCGAGCTGCGCGCCCTGGGGGTGAGCCAGCGGCGCATCTCCATCGTCCCGTGCGGAGTGGACACCTCGAGGTTCACGCCAGAGGGCCCGGCGCGGCCGCGCGGCTCGCGGCTGCGGCTCGCGGCGATCGGGCGGCTCGTTCCGCGCAAGGGCGTCGACACCGTCGTCGAGGCACTCGGCCTGCTCGCGGCGAGGGGGCGCAAGGACATCGAGCTCGTCGTCGTCGGCGGGGCCGTGCCCAAGGACCGCATCGCCTCGGACCCCGAGGTGCGCCGGCTGCGGGCCCTCGCCGAGTCGCTCGGCGTCGAGGGCCAGGTCATCTTCGCCGGCCAGGTGGCGCGGGACGACATGCCGGCGCTCATGCGCAGCATGGACACCGTGGTCTGCACCCCCTGGTACGAGCCGTTCGGGATCGTGCCCCTCGAGGCCATGGCGAGCGGGGTCCCGCTCATCGTCGCCGCGGTCGGGGGGCTCAGCGAGACCGTCGTCGACGGCGTCACGGGGCTGCATGTGCCCCCGCGCGACCCCGCGGCCGTCGCCGAGGCGATCGGACGGCTGGCAGACGATGCCGACTTTCGCGCCGCCCTCGGAGCCGCCGGCGTCGACCGGGCCCGCTCGCGCTACACGTGGGACCGGGTCGCGGCGGACACCGAGCGGGTGTACCGCGCGATGCGCGACCACTGGGAACGACCGGCCGCGGATGTCGAGGCCTCCAGGAGCCGTCTTCGGCGCGTCGAAGGAGCACACTGATGAGCGCAGCCGCCTCGCTTGGCCCCTGGCCGCCCCGGCCTGCAGGACTCGCCGCCGCCCCCGGACCTTCCCCGTCCGGCGCCCGAGCCCCAGTCGCCACCTCCCTCCGGCCCGTCGCGCTCGAGCTCGAGCGCGGGATCGAGGAGCACATCGCCGCCTCGGCCCGGTCGCTCGAGGTGCTGCGTGAGCACTCCGCGCTCCTCGCGCGGTGGGCCGCCGTGCTCGCCGAGCGGCTCGGCCAGGGCTCCCGGCTCCTCGTGGCCGGCAACGGCGGCTCGGCGGCTGAGGCCCAGCACCTCACCGCCGAGCTTGTAGGCAGGTACGACGGCGAGCGCACCCCGTTCTCGGCGATCGCGCTCCACGCCGACACGTCCTCGGTGACGGCGATCGGCAACGACTACGGCTACGCCGAGGTCTTCGCCCGCCAGGTGCGCGCCCACGCCCGCCCAGGGGACATCGTCATGCTCCTCTCCACGTCCGGGGCGAGCGCCAACCTCCTCGCCGCGGCCCGCGCCGCCCGCGAGTGCGGGGCGCTGAGCTGGGCGCTCACGGGGCCGGTCCCCAACCCGCTCGGCTCCGCGGTCGACGAGGTCCTCGCCCTCGAGGCCCGCAACTGCCATGTCCAGGAGTCCCAGCTCGTGGCGATCCACGCGCTCTGCGAGGGCTTCGACGCGTGCGTGCGGGCGGCCGAGGCGGCTGCCCGAGACGCCGAGGAAGGGGACGTGTGAGATGAGGATCGCCGTCGTGGGGGACACCCTCCTGGACATCGACCTGCACGGGCACGCCGCCCGGCTCTGCCCCGACGCGCCGGCTCCCGTCGTCGACGTCGGCAGGCGCCTCGAGCGCCCCGGCGGCGCCGGGCTCGTCGCGACGCTGCTCGCCGACGACGGCCACGACGTCAGGCTCATCACAGCGCTGTCGAAGGACGACGCCGCCGACCGCCTGCGCCGCCTGCTCGCCCGCGTCGAGCTGGCCGCCGGCGAACTCGCGGGACCCACGCCGGTGAAGATGCGGGTCACGGCAGACGGCCAGCGGATTGCCCGGATCGATGAGGGCTGCGCGCCGCAGCCACAGCCGCGTGTCGACGCTGGCATGCTCGCCGCGCTCGAGGGCGTGGACGCGATCGTGGTCGCCGACTACGGCCGCGGCCTCGCCGAGTCCCCGGCCCTGCGCGCGGCCCTCGAGACCGCGGCCCGAAGGGTCCCGCTCGTGTGGGACCCGCACCAGCGCGGAGCCCGCCCCGTCTCGGGGGCGGCGGCCGTGACGCCGAACCTGCCCGAACTGCTTGCGCTTTCGGGGCGGGACGTCCGCGAGCTCGGGGCCGTGGCCGCGGCCGCCGCCCGCCTGCGGAGTCGTTGGGGGGCCGCCTCGGTCATCGTCACGCTCGCCGAGCGCGGCGCGCTCGTGTGCTCCCCGGACGGGGAGACGCACGTCGCGGTCCCCTCGGCGGGGCTGCGCATCGAGGATCCGTGCGGCGCGGGGGACCGCTTCGCCTCGGCCCTCGCCGCGGCGCTCGCCCGGGGCGAGTCCCTCGAGGCCGCCGCGGAAGCGAGCGTGGCGACGGCCGTCGCCTTCCTCGCGAGCGGCGGCGTCTCCTCCCTCGCGCCCCACGGCGGCGACGGCCCCGCGGTGCCCGAGGCGCCGTCGTCCGCGGGCACGGCGTCCGCACCCGCCCAGGGCGGCGAGCCGGCGTCCGCGGCGAGCCCCGCGGTGGACCTCGCCCGCCGCGTCCGGGCGCTCGGCGGGACGGTCGTCGCGGCCGGCGGGTGCTTCGACCTGCTGCACGCGGGCCACCTCCGCCTCCTCGAGGCCGCGCGGGCGATGGGCGACTGCCTCATCGTGTGCCTCAACTCGGACGATTCGGTGCGCCGGCTCAAGGGGGAGGGCCGGCCCGTCATGGGCCAGGCCGACCGCGCGGAGCTCCTCCAGGGCCTGGCCTGCGTCGACGCCGTCGAGATCTTCGACGAGGACACGCCCGAGCAGGCCATCAGCCGGCTCAGGCCCCACCTGTGGGTCAAGGGCGGCGACTACCGCCCCGAGGACCTCCCCGAGACGTCCGTCCTGCGCCGCTGGGGCGGCCAGACCGTGACGGTCCCGCTCGAGCCGGGGCGGTCGACGACGCTGCTCGCCGAGGCGATCGCCGGCCTCGGCTGACGGTCCCACCCCCGCACGCCACGCACACCACGCACGCCCACACCACGGCAGACAGCCTTCAGCACGACACGAGAGGAAGGACCGCGAGCATGACAGAGACCACGCAGGCCCCCGAGACGACCCAGATTCCCGAGACCACTGCCGCAGCGCCCCAAGCCCTCGCCGAGGGGCTCGGCGGGATGTCGCTCAAGGGCGCCCGCATCCTCGTCACGGGCGGCGCCTCGGGCCTTGGCGCCGCGGTCGTCGAGGCGGCCACCGCCGTCGGCGCGAGGCCGCTCATCCTCGACCGCCAGCCGGCCCCCGAGCCCCTCAAGGCCTGGACGGTGGACCTCGCCGAGCGCGAGGCGGCCGAGGCCGCCGTCGTGCGCGCCGCCGAGGAATGGGGCGGCCTCGACGCCGTCGTGTGCGCCGCCGGGATGGACAAGTGCGGCGAGCTGGGCGAGGTGCCCGCCGAGGACTGGGAGCGCGTCATCCGGGTGAACCTGCTCGGGACGGCCGCCGTCGTGCGGGCCGCGCTGCCCTACCTCGAGCGCTCGCACGGGCGGGTCGTGACGGTCGCCTCGACCCTCGGCCTCCGGGGCGCCGCCGGCGCGACGGCCTACTGCGCCTCGAAGTTCGGAGTCATCGGCTTCAGCCGGGCCCTCGCGGCCGAGCTCAAGGGCAGGGTCGGGGTCACGACCCTGATTCCCGGCGGCATGGACACGCCGTTCTTCGACGACCGCCCGGAACAGTACAAGCCGCACGATCGGACCAACCTCAACCGGCCCTCCGACGTCGCGCGCTCCGTCCTCTTCGTCCTGTCCCAGCCGAAGGGGTGCGAGGTCCGCGAGCTCCTCGTCGCCGGCTCCATGGAAGACTCGTGGCCCTAGGACTGCCCGCCGAGGAGGCTCGCGGCGTCGGCGAGCACGGACTCGACGGGGACCGCGTCGACCCACGACACCTCGTGGCCGCACCGGTCCGCCGTATGGTCCGTGCCGTCTGCGCCGCACACGGGGCAGCCCGTGCGCCACGCGACCTGGACGCGGTGGTGGCGGCGGCCGCGAGGCCCCGCGTTGACGAGGTTGGGGGCCCAGAAGACCGAGGCCGTCCTCGTGCCGAGGGCATCCGCGAGGTGGCGGGGGCCGCTGTCGTTGGCGACGACGAGCCGCGCCGCGCCGAGCAGCCCCACGAGGCCCGCAAGGCTTGTCTGACCCGCCGCCGAGGCCACCGAGCCCGCGGCGGACGCCGCACGGCCGTTCGCGCGCCCGACGATCTCCTCGGCCAGGCCACGCTCGCCGTTGTCGCCCACGACGAGCACCTGCCAGCCCCCCTCGGCGAGCTCGCGGGCGACGGCGGCGAAGCGCTCGGCGGGCCAGCGGCGCCGCACGTCCGTCGCGCCCGGGTGGACGACGACGAGGCCCCGGGCCGCGGGGTCGATCCACGGCTCGGCGGCGGCCAGGTCCTCGTCCCGGAGCCGGACTCGCGGCTCGTAGCCCACGGCCGGGGCGCCGGCGAGGGCGGCGACCTCAAGCCAGCGGTCGAGCTCCCGCTGGTAGTACTCGTGCGGCATCCAGCGCTCGAGGCGCGGTGCGTCGGGGGTCGCGCAGCCGGCGGTGTGCCGGGCGCCGAGGGCCAGGAGGAAGGGGTTGGAGTTGCGGCCCCCGCCGTGCAGCTGGACCGCGAGGTCCACCCCGCCGTCGCGAACGTCCTCGATCAGCCCGAGAGTGCTCGCGTCGTCCCACCAGCGCATCCCACCCGGCCCTTCAGCGTCGGGGAAGAGCGGGACGACGACGGTGCGGTCCACGGGGCCGGGGCGGCCCTCCATGAGGGCGGCGAGCAGCGGCGTCGTGAGCATGACGATCTCCGCGTCCGGGTACGCCGCCCGCAGCGCGTCGAGCGCCGGGAGCGCCGCCATGAGGTCACCGATCCCGCCGCCGCGCAGGACGGCGAGGCGCCGCACGTCCTCGAAGGGAGGCTCCGCCGCCGTGAGGGAGGGGGCCTGGTGCTTGCGGGACTGCATGCTTCCTCCTGGATGCTCGTGCTGCGTTCGTGCTTGCAGCGTTCGTGCTTGCTGCGTTCGTGCTCGACTCACGCTTGCCGTACCCGCCAGCGGGGTAAGCCAATCCGCGACACGCGGCAACGCGACAGGCAGCAACGGCCCCGTCCGGGCGGACGGGGCCCCACGACTTCGAGGGAGGATTTATGACGACCGTCGATCCACGCGCCGCCGACCAGCTCCTCGCCGCCCTGCGCCGGCGCCCGCCCACGATCGCCGTCCTCGGCGACCTTGTGCTCGACAGGCGCTTCGAGGGCACGAGCGAGCGGCTCTGCCGTGAGGGGCCCGTCCCGGTGCTCGACGTCGCCCGGATCGTGGACGCGCCGGGCGGCGCGGGCAACACCGCGATGAACCTCGCGTCCCTCGGCGCCACGGTGCGGCTCGTGGGGGTCGTGGGCGACGACGAGCCGGGCCGGGCGCTCGCGGCACGCCTCGAGGCGGCCGGGGTCGGGACCGACGAGCTCGTCCGGCTTCCCGGGCGGAGCACCGCGGTCAAGGCCCGGCTCGTCGCCGACGGGCAGCTCCTCCTGCGGGCCGACACGTGCCGGCCGGCGGACCCCGACGAGGCGGCGGCCGTCGCGGAACGGGCGGTCTCCGCGCTCGACGGCGCCGACGCCGTCGTGCTCTGCGACTACGGGCTCGGCGCGCTCGCCGCGCTCGACCGCGCCCGCGTCCGCGAGACGGCGCCCATCCTCATCGTCGACGCGCGCCGGGTCGGCGAGTGGGCGAGCCTTCACGCCGACGTCGCGACGCCGAACGCGGCCGAGACCGCGGCCCTGCTCGGCTCCGAGCCGCCCCGGCAGGAGCGCGAGCGGTGGGCGTCGGAGCACGCGTCCGAGATCGTGCACGCCACCGGCGCGCGCCACGCGATCGTGACCCTCGACCGGGACGGGACCGTGCTCCTCGGCGAGGGCGGCGCTAGGCACCGCACGCTGGCCCACCCGGCCCCCGAGCAGAATGCCGTGGGGGCGGGAGACACGTTCGTCGCGGGCCTCGCGCTCGCGCTCGCCGCCGGCCTCGGGGTCGACGACGCCGCCGACGTCGGGCAGGCAGCGGCCGACGCCGTCGTCGAGTCGCCGGGGACGTCCACGTGCAGCGCGGCTCGGCTGGCGCTCGGCCTGCGGGGCCTCGAGGGCGCTGCCGCGCGCGGCGTCGAGGCCTGGGAGGACGTGCTCCGCGCGGCCGAGGAGGCACGCGCGCACGGCATGCGCATCGTGCTCACGAACGGGATCTTCGACGGACTCCACCGCGGCCACACCTCGTTCCTCGCCGAGGCCGCGCAGCTGGGCGGCCTGCTGATCGTGGGCGTCAACTCGGACGCGTCCGTGCGGCGGCTCCGTGGCGCCCGGCCGGCAGTGGGCGAGAAGGACCGCGCCGCCGTCGTCGCGGCCCTCGCCGCCGTGGACCACGCCTTCGTGTTCGACTCCGAGACGGCCGTGCCGATCATCCGCGCCCTGCGCCCAGACGTCTACGTGAAGGGCGGCGACTACCTGCCCGGCATGCTCGCCGAGTCCGCCGCCGTCGAGGACTGCGACGGGCGGCTCGAGATGCTCGGCTACGTGGACGGCGCCGGCTCCGTCCCCGAGTCCGAGCAGTGTGAGGTTCCCGCGCCGGGGGAATAGTCCTCTGTCCGCTTCATGCGGGCTCGGGCACCGATGGATACGCAACGCGTGCCCATGGGATGGGAAAGAAGGAGTGGCGGCGATGCCAGGCAAGAAGACGCCATCGAGCCTCAAGGACCCGAAGCTGTACGAGAAGCTCCGCGACGAGGGCAACTCGAAGGAGAAGGCGGCCCGGATCTCCAACGCCTCCGCGAAGGAGGGCAAGAAGAAGGTCGGAAGCCGCGGAGGCAAGGCCCAGGACTACGAGGACCGCACGGTGGACGAGCTGCGCAAGCGCGCCAAGGAGCTCGGCCTGTCCGGGTACTCGTCGATGAAGAAGGCTGAGCTGATCGATGCCCTCCGGAATCACTGACCCGGGGGCGGACGTCCGGAAGAAGGAGGACCCCCCGGCAGACGAGTACAGGCGCCGCGAGACGTACGCCGAGAAGCTGGACCGGAACTGGGGCGAGATCCTCCAGGAGCTGCGCATCCTGCAGACCGGGCTCCAGCTGATCGCCGGCTTCCTGTTGACCCTGCCGTTCCAGGCGCGGTTCACCGAGCTGGACACCTACGGCGTGTGGCTCTACCTCGCCATGGTCCTCACGGCCGCGTCGGCGCTCGCCGTCGTCCTCATGCCGCTGAGCGTGCACCGCTGGCTCTTCCGGCGGCAGGTCAAGAACCGGCTCGTCAACAGCGGCGCCTGGGCGGCCAAGCTCGGCCTCGCGCTCGCGTGCGTTCTCATCGTCGGGACCACGGCCCTTATCTTCGACACGGTGCTGGGGCGGCCGGAGTCGTGGATCGCGGGCAGCTGCCTCCTCGTGCTGTGCCTCGTGCTGTTCCTCGGCGTCCCGGCCTCCCTGAGCCGCAAGTCGGGGAACGGCTACGTGCCGGCCGACCAGCCGGAGCGCGAGACGGAAGCCTGACGGCTGAACTCGCCTCGGGTGGCCGGCCAGGGCTGGGCGGGGCCGCCTGCCCCTAGCCGCCCGGCCTCCCGAGGCCTACCGTCAGAGCATGGCGGACGGGTTCCCCACGCGTGGCCGCGGGATCGTCGTGGGCGTGGACGGCTCACCGCTGTCCATTGAAGCCCTGCGCTGGGCCGCGCGCCTCGTCCCGATCCTCGGCGGGCCGATCATCGCCGTCGCCGCGTGGCACGTTCCCAATGCCGGGTTCATCGACGCCGCGGGGATTGAGTGGGACCCGGAGGAGGATGCCAGGATGGTCCTCGAGGGCGCGCTGTCCGAGGCCTTCGGCGACGAGCGGCCCGAGGGCCTCGAGGTTCGGCTCGTGCATGGCAGGCCGGCGCCGACCCTCATCGGGGAGAGCCGCGGGGCCAGCCTGCTCATCGTGGGTTCGCGTGGCCTCGGAGGCTTCATGGGCATGCTCCTCGGCTCCGTGAGCCGGGCCTGCGCCGAGCATGCCGAAGTCCCCGTGCTCGTGCTGCACGCCGGGGGAAGCAGGCCGGGGAGCGCCGCCGTTCCCGGCCCGCCGATGTGAGCCCCGCGCACGCCCCACCCGAAGCCGCCGCGGTCGCCGTCACAGAGGCGTCGCTTGACCACGGGGCCTTTACAGGGCTGCCCGCCGGGCGTGTACTGGAGTCGGCCAGCGGCTTCAGGCGCCGGCGCCTCTGTGCACCGACCCACCACTGACCGGCTCCCCCGGGAGGCCGGGGGCGTGAGAGATCGGAGGCACCTATGAAGAAGTGGACGCGCTGGGAAGACTACGTCGCGATCGCGGCGGGCCTCTACACGGCGCTCTCGGTGTTGTGGACCAGGCAGACGCCCACATCGATGACGCTCATGCTCGTCTTCGGCGTCCTGCTGATCGTCACGGGCGTGCTCAACCTGGCCATGCCGGGCACTCCGTGGCTCGAGTACGCACAGGCCGCGTGCGGCGTCCTGCTGTTCCTGTCCCCCTGGATGGGCATGTACACCTCCCAGGTGGGCGCGTCCTGGACGTCCTGGATCACAGGTCTCGTCGCCGCAGGCGTGACGGCCGCAGCGATCAAGCCGGCCATGGATGCACGGCACCACCGGGCGATGCCCTCGCACTGAGCGGCGTCAATCCACTGAACGGCCGCGGCGCACTGCGCGCCGCGGCCGCCTCATGCCCGGGGTCCTGCCCTACGTGCGGCTCCGGACCCGCAGCCACGCGACTTCCTGCGGGGGCAGCGTGACCCCGTCCCCGAGGGGCACGACGAGTCCCGTGAAGAGGTCCTCGGCGTCGGGGTCGAAGCCGGAGAGCGTGAGCGGGGCGATGTGCTGGGGCCCGTCCGAGAAGTTGGCGAGGACGAGCACGGCGCCGAACTGGCCGGGGCGCTGATATGCGAGCACGTGCCTGTTCCCTGACGCGAAGTCCACGAGCCGGTTGCCCTCGAACTCGGGCGTCCTGGCGCGGACGGCGAGCATCTTCCGCAGGCCCGCGTAGATCCTGCCCTCGGGGCTCCAGGGGTCGTTGCGGCGGGCGTAGCGCTCGGCGGGGTAGCGCGGCCGGTGGACCCAGCGGCTGTCGGCCTCGTGCCCGGGCTCCTCGGCGTAGCGGTAGTCGTTGAGCTGGCCGACCTCGTCGCCGAGGTAGATCAGCGGGATGCCCCCCGTGCTGATCGCCACAGAGTGGGCGAGCAGGATCCGCCGGACCGCTGCGTCGACGTCGGCGGCGTCCTCGAGGCCGCACAGGGACGCCGTCGTGCCGGAGATGCGGCAGTCGCCCGTGCGGGGGTTGTCCTGGAAGGGCACGCCGCGCGCGAAGCTCCCCGGATAGCGGTTGACGTAGAAGCGGTTGAGGAAGCGGCGGTGGTCGAAGCCGTTGATGCCGAGCTCGGCGGCGTCCTCGTCCGCGAACGTCCAGCCGATGTCGTCGTGGCTGCGCACGTAGTTGACCCAGGCGGTGCCCTCGGGGAGGTTGTGCCGGCGCTCGAGCGCCTGGGAGAGCAGGGACGCGTCCCTGGTCGCGAGTGCCTCCCATGTGAGGGCCATCTCGAGGGGGTTGTAGGAGATCTGGCACTCGGCTGGGTCGATGTACGTCACGACCTCGTCGGGGTGCACGATCGCCTCCGACTTGAACAGGAGCGAGGGGGCCGCGAGCCGGCACACCGCGTTGAAGGCGCGCAGGAGCCAGTGCGCCTCCGGCAGGCTCTCGCAGGTCGTGCCGAGCCGCTTCCAGATGAAGGCGACGGCGTCCATGCGCAGGATGTCGACGCCCTGGTTGGCCAGGAACAGCATCTCGCCGGCCATCGCACGGAACACGGCCGGGTTCGAGTAGTTGAGGTCCCACTGGAAGGTGTGGAACGTGGCCCAGACCCAGCGGCCGTCCGGCATCGGGACGAAGGAGCCAGGGTGGTCGTCGGGGAAGATCTCCCGGACGGTGCGCTCGTAGGCGTCCGGCATCGTCCGGTCGGGGAAGATCCAGTAGTAGTCCGAGAATTCGGGCTCCCCGGCGGCTGCGCGCCGTGCCCAGTCGTGCTCGTTCGAGGTGTGGTTGAAGATGAAGTCCACGACGAGGCTGATGCCGTTCGAGCGCAGCTCGGCGGCGAGCTCCCGCAGTTCGTCCATCGTGCCGAGCCGGGGGTCGACCACCCGGTAGCTCGAGACCGCGTAGCCGCCGTCGGAGTTCGGCTCCGGGGCGAGGAAGAGCGGCATGAGGTGCAGATAGCTCAGGCCGAGCTCCTTGAAGTACGGGATGTGGTCCCGCAGGCCTGCGAGGCTGCCCGCGTAGCGGTCCACGTAGCACACCCCGCCGAGCATCTCGCGGGACTGGAACCAGCCGGGGTTCGCGTCCCGCCGTGCGTCGAGCTCCTTGAGCTCGGCGGGCCGGCGCTGCCACGAGGCCGCGCACTCGACGACGAGCGCGCTCAGGTGCTCGAGCCAGTCGCCGCGCTGACCATAGAGCTGCCCGAAGAGGCCGGCGAGGTCGGCGAAGTGCTCGTCGAAGCGGCGGCGGAAGGCCTCCCACTCTGGCCCCGAACGCTCGAGGCCCTCCGCGGCCTCGAGCGCCGCGAGCGCGTGCTCGCGGGGCTGCTGCTCGACGGTGGCGGTCTCCGCCATGGGGCTCCTCCTCGGCCGGTCGGCATCGGCCCGGACGGACCGTGTGGCCTACGTTACTTTCGCGTCGGCGGGAGTGAAACTGTGACGGGAGTGGCTGTCGTGGCGCGCCATCACCGCCCTGGAAACGCGAAGAACCCCTTCCCGAGGGAAGGGGTTCTTCGCGTGTGTGAGCCTCCTAGCGGGATCGAACCGCTGACCTTCTCATTACGAGTGAGACGCTCTACCGGCTGAGCTAAGGAGGCAACCGGCTGGACCGCCGGGGCGGTTCCACCGAGTGTCTACTCTAGACGAGCCCGGCGCTCGCGGTCAAAACGGGCCCCCGCGGCCGCCCGCCCCGGCCCGGGACGGCAACGCGCTTGCAGGCCAGGGGTGTTCACCTCGCGTACGCGGCGAGTTCAGCGGCCCGATGGGGCGCTCTGCGATCCTCGGATGACCCCGGATATGGATGACCGCAACCATGCGGGGCCACCGAGAGGATCGAGGACGACTGTGACCCTGTACCCGCCGGCCGTCGGACGGCTCGCCCCGCGCCTTGCGGTGCTGGACATGAACGGGACGACCGTGACGGACGGCGGGGCGGCCGAGCGCGCCGTCGCGCACGCCCTCACCTCGTGTGGCGTCGGTGGGGCGCGGCTCGACGCGGCCCTCGCCCGGTCTCGCCGCAGCGCGGGCCTCGACCGGTCGGAGCTGTTTGCCGGGGTGTTCGCGGACGACGCCGGCGCCGCCCGGGCGGCGACGCGCGCCTTCGCCGTCGCCTACGACGCGATGATTGCCGAGGGCGCTGTCCGCGCCGTCCCGGGGGCCGAGGAGACGGTGCACGAGCTGCGCAGCAACGGGGTCCGCGTGTGCCTCGCGACGGGCTTTGGCCGGCACACGCAGAACAGCATCCTCGAGGCCCTGGGCTGGATGGGTCTCGCCGACCTGTCGCTGTGCTCCGAGGACGCGGGGCGCGGGCGTCCCTACCCGGACATGGTCCTCACCGCCGTGCTGGCCCTGGACGTCGACGACGTCCGCGACGTCCTCGTCGTGGGAGACACGGCGGCGGACATCGCCTCGGGCCTGCGCTCGGGGGCCGGCGCGGCCGTCGGCGTCCTCACGGGGGCGCAGTCCAAGGGCGAGCTGGCCGCCGCGGGGGCGACCGCCGTCGTGCCCTCCATCGCCGACCTGCCGGGGCTTCTCTGGCCCCGTGGGGCGGCGTAGCAAGACCGCTGAAGAATGGGGCTTTGCCGTACTTCCCCAGCTTTAGGGTTCAGGTCCTACCGGCACCGAGGCCCGGCCGCGTCATTCCGGGGCACCAGCGCGAATGGCGGGGAGGTCCGGCGGGAAGGCTGGGGCCCTTCGGCGCGGTATCAGGGTCAGCAGCGCGCGCCGTCGGCCGGGGCCCGGCCGTCAATGAGGTAGGCGTCCACGGCGTCGTCCACGCACTGCGAACCGCGGCCGTAGGCCGTGTGCCCCTCGCCGGTCCAGGTCAGGAGCGCGGCGTTGCCGAGCTGGGTACGCAGGGCGCCCGCCCACTCGACGGGCGTGGCCGGGTCGCCGGTCGTGCCCACGACGAGGATCGGGCTCTTGCCCTCGTAATGGGCAGCGGCCGGCGTCCGGACGGACTTGGCCGGCCAGTCGCGGCAGTTCACGGGCCCGTAGGCGAAGAACTCGCCGAGCGTGGGGGAGTCCTCCATGAGCTCGGCGGCCTCGGCGCGCATGGACGCGGGGTCCGCGTTGACCTGGTAGTCGAGGCAGTTGTAGGCCATGAACGCGTTCGTGCTGTTCGAGCCGTACGTCCCGCCGGGGTTCCGGTCCGATGCGAGGTCGGCGAGGCGCAGCATGCCCGAGCCGTCGCCGCGGAAGGCGCCCGTCAGGGCCTGGTTCAGGGCGGGCCAGTTGCGGTCGTTGTAGAGGGGCAGGATGAACCCGTTGACGAAGTCGATCGAGTTCACGGTCCGGCCGTCGGTCGTGGGCAGCGGGCTCGCCTTGACCCTGTCCAGGAGGGCACGGATCTGGGCGACGGCCTCGTCCTCAGTGCCGCTGAGCGGGCAGCCGTTCTGCCCGAGGCACGCGCGCACGTAGCTGCGGATCGCGGTCTCGAAGGCGCGGGCCTGCCCACGGGTGATCGCGTGGTTGTCGAGCGAGGGGTCCATCGCGCCGTCGAGCACCATGCGGCCCACCCTGTCGGGGAACAGGCCCGCATAGGTCGAGCCGAGGAACGTCCCGTAGGAGTACCCGAGGTAGTTCAGCTGGGACTGGCGGGCCGCGGCGGCGCGGATGATGTCGAGATCCCTGGCCGAGCTCTCCGTGTCGGTGTGGGAAAGCACGGGGCCGGTGTTGGCCGTGCAGGCGTCGATGATCTCGCGCTGGAGCGCGAACGCGGCCTCGAGCCCCGCGTCCGTGCTGGGGTCCACGCTCGTCTGGCGTACGCGGTCCCGCCCGGCGTCGTCGAGGCACGTCACGGGGGCCGAGCGCTTGACCCCGCGCGGGTCGAAGCCGATCACGGAGTACGCGTCGAGGAGGTCCTCCGTGAACATGGCCTGCACCGAGTCCTTGACCATGTCCACGCCCGAGCCGCCGGGGCCGCCCGGGTTGACCACGAGGCTCGAGGTCGCGCGGCGGCCCGTGAGCTTGATGAGCGCGAGCTCGATCGTCTCCCCGTCCGGGGCGTCGTAGTCGACGGGCACGGTCACGGTTGCGCACTCGAAGTTGTTCTCGCAGGGCGCCCAGTCCACGCTCTGGCTGTAGAACCGCTCGAGGCCCGCGGGCGCGCCCTCGGCCGCGGCGGGGTCCGTCGACGGCTGACCGATGCCCGACGTCAGCGGCACGCAGCCCGTGAGCGCGAGGGCGGCCGCGACCAACATGAGGACGGCGGCGCGGGCCCGGGCGGCGAGCGGGGCGGGGAACGTCACGGGGTGTCTCTCCTCAGATCAGGCCCACGGCCATCGCCTCGACCGCGAGCAGCGGCGCGACGTTCGTGGTGGTGATGCGTTGGCGGGTCAGGTTGATGGCGTCCATGCTGGCCAGGGTCTTCTCGGGCGTCGAGCCGGCGGCGAACTCGGCGATCTCCGCCGAGAGCCCCGAGTTGACGAGCTCGACGCCGTTGCCCAGCTGGATGACGAGGACGTCCCGGTAGAACGAGAGCAGGTCCGTCAGCGTGCGGTCGAGCGAGTCCGTCACGCTGCGCTTCGCGCGGCGCTTCTGGTCCTCCTCGAGCTGGCGGACCTGGCCGCGCAGCGACGGGGGCAGCTTGTCGCCCTCCTGCACACCGAGCGTCGCCAGGAGGCGCGCCCGCTCGGCGGCGTCGCGCTCCTCGTTCGACGCCGTGGCCTCGTCCGTGGCGATCCTCGTCAGCTGCTCGGCGAGGGCCACCGCCTGCGAGACGGTCTTGAGGCTCAGGGGCAGGCGAACGGTCTCGCTCCGCCGCTCGCGGGCCGCGGCGTCCTGGACGAGCCGGCGGGCGATCCCGATGTGGCTCTGGGCGGCCCGGGCGGCCTCGAGCGCGAGCTGCGGGTCGGCGCCGTCGCGCTCGACGAGCAGCGCGGCGACGTCCTGCACGGGCGGCAGCCGCAGCCCCACCGGGCGGCAGCGCGAGCGGATCGTGACGAGCACGTCCGCGGGGGAGGGGGCGCAGAGCATCCAGACGGTGCGCGGGGTCGGCTCCTCGATCGCCTTGAGCAGCACGTTCGTGGTGCGCTCGGCCATCCGGTCGGCGTCCTCGACGACGATGATCCTCCAGCGGCCCGCCTGCGGCCGGTCCCCGGCCTTGGCCACCATCTCGCGGGCCTCGTCGATCGTGATGGTCACCTTCTCGGTGCGCACGAAGACGACGTCGGGATGGGTCTCGGCGAGCACCTCCCGGCAGCCCTCGCACACGCCGCAGCCGCGGGCCAGGACGTCGTCGGCCTCGCAGTTGAGCGCCGCGGCGAAGGCCTTCGCCGCCGTCGAGCGCCCGGACCCGGGCGGGCCGGTGAAGAGCCACGCGTGGGTCAGGCCCTCGCCCGCGGCGGCGCGGCGCAGCTGCTCGACGACGGGCGCCTGGCCGCGCAGGTCGGTCCAGACGCTCACGCAGGCGCCCGATCGTGGGCCGTCCGCTCCCCGGCCGACTGGGCCCCGGATCGGGCCTCGAGCCGTGCCCGGAGCCGCGCTTCGACCTCGGCGACGATCTCGCGGGCCAGGTCCTCCGGCGCGCGCCCCGCGTCGAGGACGAGGGAGGCCTCGGGACGGGCGGCCGCGAGCTCGAGGAACGCCGAGCGGATCTGCCGGTGGAAGGCGTCCGGCTCGGACTCGAGGCGATCCTCGGCCGCGTCGCCTGAGGTGCGCCGCGCGCGGCCCTCCGCCTCGTCGACGTCGAGCAGCACTGTCAGGTCCGGCCACAGGCCATCGGTCGCCCACTCGTTGAGCGAGCGCACGGCGCCTTCCCCCAGGGCGCGGCCGACGCCCTGGTACACGATCGAGGAGCCGATGTAGCGGTCGGTGATGACGACGGCGCCGCGCGCGAGGGCGGGCCCGATTGCCTGGGCAACGTGGGCGGCCCGCGCCGCCGCGAAGATGAGGGCCTCGGTCCGGGCGTCGACCTCGCCGTGCCCGTGCTCGAGGACGAGGGCCCGCAGCTTCTCGCCGATTTCCGTCCCGCCCGGCTCGCGCGTGAGCAGCACCTCGTGCCCGGCCGCGCGCAGGGCCTCGGCCAGGAGCCGCGCCTGGGTGGACTTCCCCGCACCGTCGCCGCCCTCGAACGCGACGAAGAGCCCGGCGGCGGGCGCCTGGGCCGGACCGCGGGAGGCGTGCCTATGCGAGGCGTGCCCATGCGAGGGGAGGGAAGCGTGCGAGGGGGTCACCATTCAAGGGTACCGGGGGAAGCTGGACGCCCGCCGACCGCCGGCTAGCCTGTGGACATCCCCCGACTCGACCATGGCCGGGGGCGCCCCCGGCCGTGCCCTAGATTGGGGCGTATGGCCGCTGACCCCGAATACCCCCATCTGGACGCCGACGCCCTTGCCCGGCTGAACCCGGAGACCCTCACGGTCGCCGCGGGCCGCCCCGGCCGGGGAGCCGACGCGCCGGTGAACCCGGAGATCGTCCTGTCCTCGACCTTCATGGGGCTCGGCGGGATCGGCGAGGGCGCGCGCGGCTATGGGCGCTTCTCGAATCCAACGTGGGAGCCGTTTGAGGCGGCCGTGGGCCAGCTCGAGGGCTCCGCGCTGCCCGCGCTCCTCTTCAGCTCCGGCATGGGCGCAGTCGCCGCGGCGATGGCCCTCGTCCCCGTCGGCGGGGTCCTCGTCGTCCCGCGGCATTCCTACTCGGGCACGCTCGGGCTCGCCCAGAGCAAGGCCGAGCGCGGCGAGCTCCGGCTCATCGAGGTGGACATCGCGGACACCGCCCAGACAGTCGGGGCGCTCGACGGCGCGGACGTGCTCTGGGTCGAGAGCCCCACCAATCCCATGATGGAGGTCGCGGACCTGCCCGCCCTCGTCGAGGCGGCCCGCGCGCGCGGTGTGCTCGTCGTCGTCGACAACACGTTCAGCACCCCGCTCGGCCAGCGGCCGCTCGCGGTGGGCGCCGACGTGGTCGTGCACTCGGCGACCAAGTACCTGGCCGGGCACTCGGACGTGCTACTCGGCGTGGCCGTCGCCGCGACCGAGCAGCTCCGCGGCCGCCTCCACACCCACCGCACCCTCCACGGCGCGATCGCCGGCCCGGTCGAGGCGTGGCTCGGCCTCCGCGGCCTGCGGACCCTCGCGCTGCGCGTCGAGCGCTCGCAGGCGAGCGCCGCGGAACTGGCCCGCCGGTTCGACGAGCACCCCGCAGTCGTGCGGGTGCGCTTCCCGGGCCTGCCCTCGGACCCGGGCCACGAGCGGGCGGCCCAGCAGTTTGCGGGCTTCGGCTCGGTCGTGAGCATCGAGCTCGAGGACGCCGCGGCCGCGGACGCGTTCGTCGCCCGCCTGGCCCTGTGGCTCCCGGCCACGTCGCTCGGCGGCGTCGAGTCCACGATCGAGCGGCGCCGCCGGCACGTCGCCGAGCCGCTCACCGTGCCCGAGGGGCTCGTGCGCCTCAGCGTTGGGATCGAGAACGTCGACGACCTGTGGGACGACCTCCGCAGGGCGCTCGACGCCGGGCGGTAGGCTGGTGGGGTGGACGGCTCCCTCCTGATCTCCTACATCCAGATCGCCACGTACTTCGCGACGGGCTTCATCTGTGCGGCCATCTCCGTGTGGGCCTTCGTGGACTGCATCATCCGCAAGGGGCCGGCCTTCGAGGCCAACCTCAAGCGGACCAAGGGCTTCTGGCTCGGCCTGACCGGCGGCGCGACCCTCGTGACGCTCCTCGGCCTCCTCGTCCCCGGCAGCGGGCTGCTGCTCAGCTTCGGCGGCTACGGGCTGTTCAACATCGCCGCCGTCACGGCGGCCGGGGTCTACCTCGCGGACGTCCGCCCCGCGGTCGCCTCCCGCTGACCGCCCCCGCCGTTGTGACCGACGTGTCCGCTCGGAACTAGGCCGCGGGCCGTGGTGCAGAAGGCGAGCCCCGTCCGCGCGGGGCGCCGCGGGCTCGTCGGCAACGTCACGCGCGGGACGACGAACCCCAACCGCATGCGCCGGGTCGACCGCTGGATCACCGGGACCCACGCGCGCCGGATCCTGTCACTGGCGCCTGCTCCGCTCGCCGTCGACCTCGGCTACGGCGCCTCCCCGACCACCGCCGTCGAGCTCTTCACGCGCCTGCGCGCACTGAGACCCGACCTGCGCCTCACGGGCGTCGAGATCGAGCCCGGCCGCGTCGAGGCCGCGAAGCCGCTCGAGCGCGAGGGCCTCGACTTCCGCCTCGGCGGATTCGAGCTGCCCGTCGCCGAGCCGCCCGCGCTCGTGCGCGCGTTCAACGTCCTGCGCCAGTACGAGGAGGCGGACGTCGCGGCCATCTGGGAGCTCGTGTGCTCGCGGCTGGCCCCGGGCGGGCTCTTCGTCGAGGGGACGTGCGACGAGATCGGCCGCCGCGCCGCGTGGGTCGCGCTCGACGCCGAGGGTCCGCTCACGCTGTCCCTCGCCGTCCGCTTCGGCTCGTTCGAGCGCCCCTCCGACGTCGCCGAGCGCCTGCCCAAGGCGCTCATCCACCGGAACGTGCCCGGCGAGCGGGTGCACGCGTTCCTCGCCGCGCTCGACGCCGCGTGGCTGGCCGCCGCCCCGCTCGCGCCCTTCGGGAACCGGCAGCGCTGGATCGCGATGTGCCTCGCCGCGAAGGACGCGGGCTGGCCACTGCTGCACGGACCCGCGCGGTGGCGGCTCGGCGAGCTCACCGTCGCGTGGGAGGCGGTGAGGCCGGGCGGCGTCATGGAGGACGGGCCGGGCCCGCCCGGCCGATAGCATGGCCCCATGACCTACACGCTCATCCTCCTGCGCCACGGGCACAGCGAGTGGAACGCCAAGAACCTGTTCACCGGCTGGGTGGACGTGGACCTCAACGACCAGGGCCGCAAGGAGGCCCAGCGCGGCGGCGAGCTGCTGGTCGAGGAGGGCTACCTCCCGGACATCCTGCACACCTCGCGGCTCAAGCGCGCGATCAACACCGCGAACATCGCCCTCGACGCGGCGGACCGCGGCTGGATCGACGTCAAGCGCAGCTGGCGGCTCAACGAGCGCCACTACGGCGCGCTGCAGGGCAAGGACAAGGCCCAGACCCTCGCCGAGTTCGGCGAGGAGCAGTTCATGACGTGGCGCCGCTCCTACGACACCCCGCCGCCCGCCCTCGCGGACGACTCGGAGTTCTCGCAGGCCGGCGACCCGCGCTACGCGGACCTCGGGGACGACATGCCCCGGACGGAGTGCCTCAAGGACGTCCTCGAGCGCCTCATGCCGTACTGGGAGAGCGAGATCAAGGACGACCTGCGCGCCGGCAAGAAGGTCCTCGTGACCGCGCACGGCAACTCCCTGCGCGCCCTCGTGAAGCACCTCGACGGGATCAGCGATGACGACATCGCGGGCCTGAACATCCCCACGGGCATCCCCCTCGTGTACGAGCTCGACGAGGACTTCAAGCCCCTGACGCCCGGCGGGACCTACCTCGACCCGGAGGCCGCCGCGGCCTCGATCGAGGCCGTCAAGAACCAGGGCCGCAAGTAGCGGCAGCAGCGGCAAGAGACGACGGCGGCCGCTCACCTCGCGAGGTGGGCGGCCGCCGTCGTTCGTGTCTGGGTGTTGGCCACTGGGTGCTGGCCACGCTGAACCGAGCGGTCAGCTCGAGGTGTTGTCCCCGTCCCACTCGCCCGTGATGAGGTAGGAGACCTTGCGGGCCACCGAGACGCCGTGGTCCGCGAAGCGCTCGAGGTAGCGGCTCGCGAGCGCCGCGTCCACGCTCTGGGCGGGGGTCGAGGACCACTCCGGGTCCGCGACGGCCCGGAAGACGCTCGCGTGCAGCTCGTCCACCTCGGCGTTGGCGGCCTGGATCTTGGCCACGAGGTCGAGGTCCCGGGTCTCGAGGAGCTCGGCGACGTCGGCGATGATCTGGCGGTCGAGCTCGGCCATGCGGCCGAAGGTCTTCCGGAGCGGCTCGGGCGCGGCGTGCTCGGGGTAGCGCAGGCGCGCGAGCTGGGCCATGTGCCGGGCAAGGTCGCCCATGCGCTCGAGCGAGGCGCTCATGCGCAGCGACCCGACGATCGTGCGCAGGTCAGAGGCCACGGGCCCCTGGAGCGCGAGGATCTCGATGGCCTTCTCGTCGAGGGCGGTCTGCTTGAAGTCGATGCGGGCGTCCGCGGCGATGACCTCCTGGGCCAGCTCGACGTCTGCGGTGTCGAAGGACTCGTAGGCCCGGTCCAGTGCTTCGGCGACGAGCTTCGCGATCTCGGCGAGCTCCTCGCGGACCTCTTGGAGCTCGGCCTGGAATACCTTGCGCACGGTGGCGTCCTTTCCCTGGGTGAGCCGGGTCGAGGAGCCTCGGCCGGCCCCGACTCGTCACACTGGCAGCGGCGGATGAATTGTTGTCCGCCTGGAAGTGAACGTTAGTTGAACGACTCCGGCAGGACCAGCGCACTGGCCAGCATTCCGGCGGTCGCATGGGCGGGAGGGCCGCGCGGTCGGGCCTAAGCTAAAAGCGTGGATCCCATCGTCGTCGGCATTGTCGCGGGCCTCATCGGCCTGTCGTTCGGCGCCTTCGGCGTGCTCGCCTTCCGGGCCAGCGAACGCCAGCGCCACCTCCTCGAGGGTCCGGCGCAGGAGCTCGGCTTCCCGGACGGGGCCGCGGACGTGCTCTCGGTCCTCGGCAAGGCGTTCGTCGTCGTCGACGCGATCGACGGGGTCGTCCGGGCGAGCCCGGCGGCCTATGCGTACGGGCTCGTGCGCGGGCACACCGTCGTGCACCGCGAGCTCCTGCAGATGACGGCGAAAGTGCGCGGGAACGGCGTCATCCTCGAGAAGCAGCTCGAGCTCCCGCGCGGACCGCTCGGTCAGGGGACGATCATCGTCAACGTCCGTGCCGCGGTCCTCGGGGACGAGTACATCCTGCTGCTCGCGGACGACCGGACCGAGATCACGCGCACCGAACGCATCCGCAACGACTTCGTGGCCAACGTCTCGCACGAGCTCAAGACGCCGGTCGGGGCCATCTCCCTCCTGGCCGAGGCCCTCGAGGCGAGCCCGGACGACGAAGACTCCGTCCGCCGCTTCGCCCAGCGCATGCACAAGGAGTCGAGCCGGCTCGCCGCGCTCGTCCAGGACATCATCGAGCTCTCCCGCCTCCAGGGCGCCGACGTCATGCACCAGGGCCGGGCCGTGGACATGAATGACGTCGTGGCCGACGCCGTCGACCGCTCGCGCCTCGCCGCCGAGGCCAAGGGCATCGAGGTCAAGGTCGGCGGCCGCTCCGACGCGCCGGTGTTCGGCGACCCGGACCTGCTGACGAACGCCCTGCGGAACCTCATCGACAACGCCATCCGCTACTCGCCCGAGAACACCAAGGTCGGGATCGGCGTCCGGCACAGGGACGGGCTCGTGTCCGTGTCCGTGACGGACGTGGGCGAGGGGCTCAAGCCCGAGGACCAGGAGCGGGTGTTCGAGCGGTTCTACCGCGTCGATGCGGCCCGGTCGCGGCGCACGGGCGGTACAGGCCTGGGGCTGAGCATCGTCAAGCACGTCGTGGAGAACCACGGCGGCGAGGTGACGGTGTGGTCCCAGCTCGGGAAGGGGTCGACGTTCACGATCAGGCTTCCCGACATGCAGGAAGACGACGCGGCCGCGCGGCCGCCGGAGCAAGGAGCAATGGCTTGAGCAGGATCCTGATCGTCGAGGACGAGGAGTCGTTCAGCGACCCCCTGTCCTTCCTCCTGGCCAAGGAGGGCTACGAGGTCGAGGTGGTGGAGGACGGGAGCGAGGCGCTCGTCGAGTTCGACCGCAACGGCGCGGACCTCGTCCTCCTGGACCTCCAGCTCCCGGGTACCCCGGGCACGGAGGTGTGCCGCCAGCTCCGCCAGCGCTCGAATGTGCCGGTCATCATGCTCACGGCCAAGGACTCGGAGATCGACAAGGTCGTGGGCCTCGAGCTCGGCGCCGACGACTACGTGACCAAGCCCTACTCGTCGCGCGAGCTCGTGGCCCGCGTGCGGGCCGTGCTGCGCCGCCACGGGGAGCCGGAGGAGCTCATCTCCTCGACGGTGCAGGCCGGGCCCGTGCGCATGGACGTCGAGCGGCACGTCGTGAGCGTCGACGGCGAGCAGATCTCGCTGCCGCTCAAGGAGTTCGAGCTGCTCGAGATGCTGCTGCGGAACTCGGGCCGCGTCCTGACCCGGGGCCAGCTCATCGACCGGGTGTGGGGCTCGGACTACGTCGGGGACACGAAGACGCTCGACGTGCACGTCAAGCGCCTGCGCTCCAAGATCGAGCCGGACCCCTCGAGCCCGCGCTACCTCGTCACGGTCCGCGGCCTGGGCTACAAGTTCGAGCCCTGAGCCCCCACTATCCGCTTTCCATCGGTGCTCAGGCGAGCACGACGGCGGCCGCTCCCCTCGGGCGAGGTGAGCGGCCGCCGTCGTGAGTGCTGCTCAGTGGCCGGTGCCGGAGGTCGCCGTCGGCGACGGCGTCGCGGTCGAAGTGCTGGCCGGGCCGGTCGCCGTGCCGGTCGGCGTCGGCAGGAACTCGCGGTACTCCGGAAGCGTGCCGTCGAGCACGGGCACGCCGACCTCCTTGGTCTGGCCGTCGGCGGTGAACTTGATGGGCGACAGGCCGCCGGGGATTGCGCCGGCCTCGGAGAGCTCGACGGGCGTGCTCTCCTCCTCGAGGCGGAGCTCGCCGTTGGCCGGGACGTCGAGGCGAACCGTGCTCCCGCCGTCGGAGAACGTCAGCGCGACTGGCTTGGCGGAGGTGTTGAAGACCGTGCCGATGAGGCGGCCCGGAGCGTCGGCGCTGAGCTCCTTGGAGGCCCCGTCCGTGCCCGAGGAGACGATGAGCACGTTGCGCAGCTGCAGCGAGCCGATGTTCTCGCGCGCCCCGTCGGAGGCGGAGTACACGTGGGTGGTCTGCTGGGCGTTGATGTACCCGCAGCCCGTGGCCGACAGCAGGGCGGCGCCGAGTGCCACAGAGAGGGCGACGCGACGGGCCGGCGTCGATGCAGTGAAACGCACAGCTGGCTCCTGAGAAGAGGTGTGGAAGTCTGGTCGCCCCCTAGCGTATCCCCAATTTCGACGTTCTGTAGATTCGCGACGCCGGGCCCTTCCCACGCGCTCGGGCGCGTCGCGCGGGCGGCCCGCGCGGGGTGAACACAGACCTGAAGCATCTTTTTGAATCTCGGTCAAGTCACCTACCGGGGCGTCACTAGGCCGACTTCCGCGTCATTCCGGGCTTCACGGGACGTCGCGTCCCCGGGCGGGAAGACCGGCCGTGATAGACTGGCTTGCGGGAAAGGGGAAAGTCCACATGGTTTTTGAGGTTGGCGAGACGGTTGTTTACCCCCACCACGGTGCAGCCAAGATCGAAGAGATCAAGATGCGCACCATCAAGGGCGAAGAGAAGATGTACCTCAAGCTCAAGGTCGCCCAGGGTGATCTGACAATTGAAGTGCCGGCGGAGAACGTGGACCTCGTGGGGGTCCGCGACGTCGTCGGCAAGGAAGGCCTCGAGCACGTCTTCGACGTCCTCCGCGCAGAGTTCACGGAGGAGCCCACCAACTGGTCCCGCCGCTACAAGGCGAACCTCGAGAAGCTCGCCTCCGGCGATGTGATCAAGGTTGCCGAGGTCGTGCGCGACCTGTGGCGCCGCGACCAGGACCGCGGTCTCTCCGCGGGCGAGAAGCGCATGCTGGCGAAGGCGCGCCAGATCCTCATCTCCGAGCTTGCACTTGCGGAGAAGACGGACGAGGAGCAGGCCGCGAGCGTCCTCGACGAGGTCCTCGCGTCCTGACGCAGATTCACGTCGAAAGGCCCCGGCGGCGTTTGCCGCCGGGGCCTTTTCTGCGTCCCGGACAGACTCCGCACTGATGACTCCGGACTGGGACCGCCGGGGCGGTGCTCTAGGCTGTAGCGCATGACTGACGCCCCCCGCCCTGCCGCCGAGCTCGCCGTCGTGATAGTGGCTGCAGGGTCGGGGACTCGCCTCGGCTACGGGATGCCCAAGGCGCTCGTCCCGCTCGGCGGCGCCCCGCTGCTCCTCCACGCCCTGCGCGGCGTGGCCGGCTCGGGGGTCGCGTCCCAGATCTGCGTGGCGGTGCCCGCCGGAGACGCGGAGCTCGGCGGGCTGTGCCGCACCTTCGCCGAGGAGTACGGCGCGGATGCCCCGGCGATCACCGTCGTCGAGGGCGGAGAGACCCGCGCTGACTCGGTGCGCGCCGCGCTGGCCGCCCTGGCCCCCGGCACGGCCCAGGTCCTCGTGCACGACGCCGCCCGGCCGCTCGCGCCCGCGGACGTGTTCCACCGGGTCGCCGATGCCCTCACACGCGGCGCCCACGCCGTCATCCCCGCCGTCCCGGTCGTGGACACGATCAAGTCGACGGCGCCGACGGAAGGGGACTCCGCGGGGATCGCCGCCGAGGTGGTCACGGGGACCGCGGTCCGCGAGCAGCTGCGGGCAGTGCAGACGCCGCAGGGGTTTGACGCCGCGACCCTCCTGCGCGCCCACGAGGTGGCGGCGGGATGGCCCGCCGAGCAGGCCGCCGGCATCACCGACGACGCGATGCTCGTCGAGTCCCTCGGCATCCCCGTCTACGTGGTCCCGGGCGACCTCCGCTCGCTCAAGATCACGACCCCCACCGACCACGTCCTCGCCGAGGCCCTCCTCTCGGTCGAGGGCGCAGCATGAGTCCTGTCATCCCGCGCACCGGGATCGGCGTCGACGTGCACGCGTTCGCGCCCGAGGACGAGCCGCGGCCCCTGTGGCTCGGCGGCCTCGAGTGGCCGGGGGAGCGGGGGCTCGCGGGGCACTCCGACGCCGACGCCGTCGCGCACGCCGCGGCCAACGCCCTGTTCTCGGCCGCGGGCCTCGGGGACCTCGGCACCCACTTCGGCACCGACCGCCCCGAGTACGCGGGCGCGCCGGGCACCGTGCTCCTGGCCGAGGCTGCGCGGATCGTCCGCGCGGCGGGCTTCGAGATCGGCAACGTCGCCGTCCAGCTCGTCGCCCAGCGGCCCAAGTTCGGGCCCCGCCGTGGCGAGTCCGAGCGCATCCTGAGCGAGGCGGCCGGGGCCCCGGTCTCGGTCTCGGCGGCGACGACCGACCACCTCGGCTTCACCGGCCGGCGCGAGGGCGTTGCGGCCATCGCGACCGCCCTCGTCTATGTCCCTGGCGTAGACTAGGGGGTCGTTCCGCCCCGACCCGCCCCCTACTTTCGGGAGATTCGCATGAAGAGAGGCTCGATCGCCCTGGTCCTCGCGGCCACGATGCTGCTGACGGCGTGCGGCGCGGAGGGCCGCAAGAACATCCAGGAGAGCTGCGAGTTCCTCAAGACGGACGTCTTCCAGCCCACGGGCAACGCCGTCCAGCAGGCCCGCCAGAAGGCCGAGCACTACCGGGAGGTGGCCAAGCAGCTCGACCCGTCGATCGCGGCCTTCATCGAGACGATGGCAGGCCTCCAGGAGAAGATCGCCTCGTCGTCGACCGGCATCGCGACGCCCGAGCAGCAGAAGCAGCTCACGGACGCCTTCAACAGCATCGGCAAGATCTGCCCGCAGTAGTCGTCCCCGCCCGCCGTCGTCCGCTCAACCCGCCCACCCGACCCGTACCGATACCCTTATCCAGTGACCCTGCGCTTCTACGACTCCGCGACCGCCGAAGTCCGTGACTTCGTCCCCCTCGAGCCCGGCAGGGCGTCGGTGTACTACTGCGGTGCCACGGTGCAGGGCTCGCCGCACGTGGGGCACGTGCGCTCCGCGATCGTGTTCGACCAGCTCACGCGCTGGCTGACGTACCGCGGCTTTGAGACGACCGTGATCCGCAACGTCACGGACATCGACGACAAGATCCTGGCCAAGTCCGCGGCGTCGTTCGAGCCGGACTTCGTGCCCGAGGGCACCTACATCCCGCGCGAGCAGTGGTTCGCCCTCGCGTACCGCTACGAGCAGGAGTTCGAGACCGCGTACGAGGTGCTCGGCGTCCAGCGGCCCACCTACGAGCCGCGCGCGACGGGCCACATCACGGAGATGCACGAGCTCATCGCCCGGCTCATCGAGCGCGGCCACGCCTACGCTGCCGAGGACGGCTCCGGAGACGTGTACTTCGACGTGCGCTCGTGGGAGCGGTACGGCTCGCTCACGCGGCAGAGCATCGACGACATGCAGGCCGCGGGGGACGCCGACCCCCTGTTCACGCACCGCAAGCGGGATCCGCGCGACTTCGCCCTCTGGAAGGGGCGCAAGCCCGAGGACCCGGAGACCGCGTCCTGGCCCTCGCCCTGGGGCCGCGGCCGGCCCGGCTGGCACCTCGAGTGCTCGGCCATGGCCAGCAAGTACCTCGGGCCCCGCTTCGACATCCACGGCGGCGGGCTGGACCTGCGCTTCCCGCACCACGAGAATGAGCTCGCCCAGTCCACCGCGGCCGGTGACGGGTTCGCGAACTTCTGGATGCACAACGGCATGGTCACCTTCGAGGGCGAGAAGATGTCGAAGTCGATCGGCAACGTGATCTCGCCCGCCGAGATGCTCGCCCTCGCGAGCCCGCGCGTCGTCCGCTACTACCTCGGCCAGGCGCACTACCGGTCCGTGCTGGACTACCGGCCCACGTCGCTCACGGAGGCGTCCGCCGCCGTCGAGCGCATCGACGGGTTCATCGCGAAGGCGCTCGCCAAGCTGGGCGTGGCGGACGACGGCGCGGGGTCGCCCCGGGCGGGCCGGGGCCGATTCGGCCACGGGACGGTCCCAGAGGCGTTCGGCGACGCCATGGACGACGACCTCAACATCCCCCAGGCCCTCGCGGCCCTGCACGACACCGTGCGCCGGGGCAACACTGCCCTCGCGGACGGCGACACGGAGGCTGTGGCCTCGGCCCTGGGCGAGGTCCTGACGATGACCCGCGTCCTGGGGCTCGACGCCGCGGGCGGCGGGGGGACGACGTGGCCGGATGGCACTGAGAACAAGAGTGTCCACCGCGCCCTGTCCGCCCTCGTCCAGGCCCAGCTCGACGCCCGCGCCGCCGCGCGCGCCGCCAAGGACTGGGCCGCGGCGGACGCGATCCGCGACACTCTCTCGGCGGCGGGCATCGCCGTCGAGGACACCGCCGACGGCGCCGCCTGGAGCCTCGCGCAGACTACTACCGGAACGGGAGCATAGATGGCTGGCAAGGGACGCCCGGGAGCGATCCGCAAGTCGAAGAAGGGCCCCAGCGTCGGCACCGGCGGGCACGGCCGGAAAGCGCTCGAGGGCAAGGGCCCGACGCCCAAGGCCGAGGACCGCCCGTACCACAAGGCGTACCGGGCCAAGGAGCTCGCCGAGCGCTCGGCTGCGAAGCGGTCCGGGCAGCCGGGGCGCCTCGCCGCCGGCCGGGCCGGGGCCGGCGCGCGCTCGAAGCACGCCGAGGAGATGGTCACGGGCCGCAACTCCGTGGTCGAGGCGCTGCGCGCCGGGGTCCCGGCGAAGACGCTCTACGTCGCGGTGCGGATCGAGATGGACGACCGCGTGCGCGAGGCCATGAAGCTCGCCGCGGAGGCCGGAATCCCGCTGCTCGAGACGCAGAAGCCCGAGCTGGACCGCATGACGGACGACGCGATCCACCAGGGCCTCGCCCTGCAGGTCCCGCCGTACGAGTACCCCGACGCGTTCGAGCTCGCGGAGTCGACTGTGGAGAAGTGGAAGAAGGGCCACATCGGCTCGGCGCCGCTCTTCGTCGCGCTCGACGGGATCACCGACCCTCGCAACCTCGGCGCGATCATCCGCTCCGTCTCGGCCTTCTCGGGCCACGGCGTGATCGTCCCGGAGCGCCGCTCGGTGGGCGTGACGGCCGCGGCCTGGAAGACGTCGGCGGGCGCCGCCGTGCGGGTTCCCGTGGCCAAGGCGCCGAACCTCAACACCGTGCTGCGCCAGATGAAGGAGATGGGCATCTTCGTCCTGGGCCTGGACGGCGGCGGGGATGTCGCGCTGCCCGGGCTCTCCCTCGCGACCGAGCCCGTGTGCCTCGTCGTGGGCTCCGAGGGCAAGGGCCTCTCGCGGCTCACGCGCGAGCTGTGCGACCAGATCGTCTCGATCCCGATCGATTCGGACATGGAGTCGCTCAACGCCGGCATGGCCGTGGCCATCTCGCTCTACGAGGTCTCCACGCGCCGCGCGGCGTCCGAGGCCAGCTGAGCCGAGGCCTCAGAAGCGGACGCGGTTGGCCAGGACCGGGAGCGCCTCCCGGGCCTTGGCCACCTCGGCCACGTCGAGGTCCACGTAGAGCGTCTCGACGCCGGTCCCGGCCCGCTCCACAAGGTGGCCGAACGGGTTCACGACGGCGGAGCGGCCAATGCCCGTCGGCGCACCGGGGCGGGCCTCGACTCCGGCGGCCTCGGGGTCGGCCTGGCCCACGGCGACGACGAAGCTCGTCGAGTCTGCGGCCCTCGCCCGCACGAGCAGGTCCCACTGCTCGGCCTTGCCGGGCCCGGGGGCCCACGAGGCGCACACAAGGTGGACCTGGGCGCCGGCGTCGGCCATGGTCTGGAAGAGTGCGGGGAAGCGCACGTCGTAGCACGTCGCGAGGCCGAACATCACGCCGTCGAGCGTGAACGTGACCGGAACGGTGCCCGCGGTGACGGTGTCCGACTCTTGGAATCCGAACGCGTCGTAGAGGTGGATCTTGTCGTAGTGCGCCTCGACGCCGCGCCCGTGCACGAGCAGCGTGTTCCGCACTCGGCCGTCCTCGCCGGGCGTGAACATCCCGACGACGACGGCGACCCCCGCCTCGTCGGCGGCGGCCCGGACGGCGGTCGCCCACGGGCCGTCGAGCGGCTCGGCGACGTCGACGAGGGAGTTGCCGAAGGCCCGCATGGTGGCCTCGGGGAAGACGACGAGGCCGGCGCCCCGGGCCGCGGCCTCGGCGACTTTGGCTCGGACGAGGGCGAGGTTGTCCTCGAGCTCGCGGGAGGTGGTCAGCTGGACGAGGGCGATGCGCATGCGAACAGTATGGCCCTGTCCCCGTCACGTTCGCCCCGGGACGCGCCCCCGCGGCATGCCGGATACTAGGATGGGCGTGCTGAAGGGGAGCCGCGCGCGGACGGTGCCTGCCGTGGACAACGAAAGGACGTTAGGCCCCTCGTTCGGGTCGGGATGCAGATGAGCATGAGCAACATGACGATGCCGCTGGCGTTCGTGGTGACGCCGTCGCAGCCGTTCCCGCTCGGCCTCACGGCTGCCCGCGCGGCGGAGCAGCAGGCCACGCACACCGTCAACCTCGCCGTCTACGCCCCAGGCCTCGAGGCCGTGGACGTCCACTTCCTCGACGCCGCGGGCGTGTGGCACAAGGAGCCCCTCCCCGAGTTCACCGACGGCGTGCACCACGGGCTCGTCGCGGGCATGCCGGAGGGCACGAGGTACGCCTTCGCGGCGCGCACGGACGACGCCGGTCGCGTGCCTGCCGCGGGCAGGGGCACCCTCCTCCTGGACCCCTACGGCAGGGCCGTGGACTGCGTGGACGGCCAGTGGCTCAACGTCCACGTCCACGCGCACTTCGACTGGGGCGCCGTCGTAAGGCCCAACATCCCGATGAGGGACACGATCATCTACGAGGCCCATGTCAGGGGCCAGACGATGCTGCACCCGGACATCCCCCAGGAGCTGCGCGGCACCTACGCGGGCCTCGCGCACCCGGTCATGATCGAGCACCTCCAGCGCCTCGGGATCACGAGCGTCGAGCTGCTCCCAGTGCACTTCCACCTCGACGAGGCCCACCTCCAGGACCTGGGCCTGACGAACTACTGGGGCTACAACACCGCGGCGTTCTTCGCCCCGCACCCCGACTACGCGACGGCTGCCGCCCGGGAGGCGGGCCCCCAGGCCGTGCAGGACGAGTTCAAGGGCATGGTCAAGCTCCTGCATGCCGCGGGGCTCGAGGTGATCCTCGACGTCGTCTACAACCACACCGCCGAGGAGGGGCCGGACGGGACGACCCTGAGCTTCCGGGGCCTCGGCGACCGGCAGTACTACCGGTGCGACCCGGACGGCCGGTACATCGACACGACCGGCTGCGGGAACACGCTCGACTTCTCCAATCCGCGCGTGGTCCAGCTCGCCCTCGACTCGCTCCGGATGTGGGCCGAGGAGTACCACATCGACGGGTTCCGGTTCGACCTCGCGGTCACGCTGTGCCGGGACGGGCAGCATGCCTTCACCCCCGCGCATCCGTTCCTCGTCGCCGCCTCCCAGGACCCCGTCGTCTCCCGCACCAAGCTCATTGCCGAGCCGTGGGACGTGGGCATGGGCGGCTGGCAGACCGGCCAGTTCCCCCAGGGCTGGGCGGACTGGAACGACCACTACCGGGACACCGTGCGCGACTTCTGGCTCGCCGACCGGGGCGTGATCGACGCCGGGGGGCTGGGCGGGTCGACGGCGCGCCTCGCCGATGCGGTCTCTGGCTCGCACGGGCTGTTCGCGGCGTCGGGTCGAACGGCCCTCGCGTCGATCAATTTCGTCACGTCTCACGACGGGTTCACCCTCGCGGACCTCACCGCCTACCACCGCAAGCACAACGAGGCCAACGGCGAGCAGAACCGCGATGGCCACAGCCACAACCGCTCCTACAACCACGGATTCGAGGGCCGCACCGAGGTCGAGTCGATCATCGCCGCCCGCACGCAGACGGCCAAGAACGTCATGGCCACCCTGCTCGTGTCCCTCGGCGTGCCCATGATCACCGCGGGCGACGAGTTCGGCCGGACCCAGCAGGGCAACAACAACGCGTACTGCCAGGACAACGAGACCACGTGGCTCAACTGGCACCTCGACACGGCCGGGCGCGAGATGCTGGACCACACGAAGTGGCTCATCCGGATCCGGCGGGACTTCCTCACGCGCCAGCCGGCGAGCTACCCGACGCGCGAGGAGAGCAACTACTTCCACTGGTTCGGCGCCGACGGGCTGCCCATGGATCCGGATCGCTGGCAGGACCCCCGCCACCGGCTCCTGCAGTTCCTGCTCGGCTCCAAGGACGGCTTCCTCGACGGCCTCGTGGTCATCAACGGCGGCCCCGAGAAGATCGAGACCGTGTTCCCCGAGGCCACCGTGTTCCCCGATGCCGAGGAACGCGAGCTCGCGTACGAGCTGCGGTACTCGACCGCGCACCTGACCGAGCAGCGCATCGGCACGGTCTTCGCGAGCGGCCAGGAGGACATCGCCGAGCCCTACTCGATCACGATCTTCCGGGCGCGCAGCACGGACTAGCCCGTACCCGCCTCGAACAGCGAAGCGGGGCCGGGACCTCAAGGTCCCGGCCCCGCTCCTGCTACGGCTCAGGCGTTGACCACGAGCCCCAGCTCGGCCTTGGAGGCCAGGCCCTCGTGCCGGGGGATGACGCGCACGGTGTACCCGAACGCGCCTGAGTGGTCGATCGTCACGGCGCCGGCGAAGAGGTACCGCCCGTTGCCGAGGTTCTCGCTGGCCTCGAGCTCGGCGAGGCCGATCGTCGCGATCTCGTCCGACTCGTCGACCTTGCCGTAGGCGAGCTCGACGAGAACATCCGTCGGGTTGAGGACGCCGAGGTTGAGATAGGTGCTGACCTGCAGCTTGTCGCCGATCTGCGGGACGTCGGAGAGCCCTCCCGAGTCGATGTGCTCGACGTGGACCTGGGACCAGTTGCTGCGCACGTGCTTGGTCCACGCGGCGAGCTCGCGCGCGTGCCGGTACCCGTCCGCCATGGCCTTGCGCCCCGCTCCGGCCGCCGGGGTGTACAGCTTGGAGACGTAGTCGCCGAGCATGCGGTCCGCCGAGACGGCGGGGCCGAGGTGCGAGAGGGTGTGCTTGATCATCGAGATCCACTGGTTCGGCACCTCGGACGGGTCCTCGATCGATGGGCCCGCGGCGCCGGCGGCGCTCGCCCCCAAGCCCGAGGCGCCGTAGAAGCGCGGAGCCACCTGGGTCTCGAGCAGCTCGTAGAGCGCGTCCGCCTCGATGTCGTCGCGCTCCGCCGGGCTCGCCTGGCCGCTCGCCGTCGGGATCGCCCACCCGTTGGAGCCGTCGTGCATCTCGTCCCACCAGCCGTCGAGGACGGAGAGGTTCAGCGAGCCGTTGATCGCGGCCTTCATGCCGGACGTGCCGCAGGCCTCCAGCGGGCGCAGCGGGTTGTTGAGCCAGACGTCGCAGCCCGGGAACAGCGTGCGCGCCATGGCGATGTCGTAGTTCGGCAGGAACGCGATGCGGTGCCGGACCTCCGGGTCGTCGGTGAAGTGGACGAGGTCCTGGATCATCTTCTTCCCGGCATCGTCCGCGGGATGGGACTTGCCGGCGATGACGATCTGGATCGGGTGCTCCGGGTCGAGCAGGAGCCTCTTGAGCCGGGCCGGGTCACGGAGCATGAGGGTCAGACGCTTGTA
Source organism: Sinomonas sp. T428B (assembly GCF_056780155.1). Lineage (NCBI taxonomy): Bacteria > Bacillati > Actinomycetota > Actinomycetes > Micrococcales > Micrococcaceae > Sinomonas > Sinomonas sp. T428B. Next base: position 787,441 of record NZ_JBRAZR010000001.1, read on the forward strand.
GGTCGGCACGCGCCGGGCGAAGCCGATCGTGAGGACGTCCGGGTCCAGCACGGAGTCGGTCCACCGGAGCTCGGCCTCGCCCGCGCCCCGCTTCCTCCACGAGGCGCGCAGCCGGCGGCGGACGTCCTCGATGAGGCGCATGCGCAGCTGGCGCCGCACCTCCCAGATCTTCTCGTCGGAGACGTTGAACACGAGGTCCCAGCGTCCGCCCACGCCGGAGCCGGGCTCGAGCTCCTCGGCCATGGCCGCGATCGAGGGGTCGACCCACGTCGGCACGTGCACGCCGTTGGTCACCGAGGTGATCGGCACCTCGGAATGGTCGAAGCCGGGCCACAGCCCCGAGAACATGGCCCGGGACACCTCGCCGTGCAGCTTCGCGACGCCGTTCGCCCGCTGGGCGAGGCGCAGCCCCATCACGGCCATGTTGAAGACGGAGGGGTCGCCCCCCTCGTAGCTCTCCCGGCCGAGCTCGAGGACCTTCGCCGTCGGGACGTCCGCGGCCAGGCCCGCATCGAAGAAGTACTTGATCTGCGCGGCGTCGAAGCGGTCGATGCCCGCGGCCACGGGCGTGTGCGTCGTGAACACCGTCGAGGAGCGAACGGCGACGAGCGCCTCGTCCCACGAGAGGGCCTCGGGGCCGCTCATGAGCTCCTGGATCCGCTCGATGCCGAGGAAGCCCGCGTGCCCCTCGTTCGTGTGGAAGACCTCGGGCGCGGGCCCGCCGTGGAGCCTCTGGTGGATGCGGATCGCCTTGACGCCACCCATGCCCAGGAGGAGCTCCTGCTGGAGGCGGTGGTCCCCGCCGCCGCCATAGAGGCGGTCCGTGATCTGGCGGGCGCCGTCGTCGTTCGCCGGCACATTGGAGTCCAGCAGCAGGAGCGGGACGCGGCCGACGTCGGCGCGCCACACGTGCGCGTGGAGCTTGCGGCCGTTGGGCAGCGGCAGCGTGACCACGCACGGGGTGCCGTCCGGCTCCTTGAGCTGCGTCAGCGGCAGGGCGTCAGGATCGATGACCGGGTACGTCTCCTGCTGCCAGGCGTCCCGGGAGAGCGACTGCTTGAAGTAGCCGGCCTGGTAGAGGAGGCCGACGCCGATGAGCGGCACGCCGAGGTCCGAGGCGCTCTTGAGGTGGTCGCCGGCGAGGATGCCGAGGCCGCCCGAGTACTGGGGAAGGACCTCCGTGATGCCGAACTCGGGGGAGAAGTAGGCGATCGCGGTAGGCGCGTCCGGTCCGAGTCCCTGGTACCAGCGCGGCTCCTCGAGGTAGGCCCGCAGGTCCTCAGCGGCTGCCCGGACGCGGTCCACGACGCCGCCGTCGAGCGCGAGCTCCTGGAGCTTCTCGCGCGTGATGAGCCCGAGGAAGCCCGCCGGGTCATGCCCGCTCTCCCTCCACAGCACGGGGTCGAGGCTCTCGAAGAGCTCGCGCGTGGGCTCGTGCCACGACCAGCGCAGGTTCATGGAGAGGGTGTCGAGTGCCGCGATCGGCTCGGGGAGCACGGTGCGGACGGTGAATCTACGGATGGCCTTCACGAGCGTCACCCTAGTGCAGTCCAGCGCCGTCCTGAATAGGCGCAGGTTACGGATTGGTGAATGACGAGAAGACACGTGTGCAAGGGCCCGTCGAGCAACACGACGGCCGGCGTCACAGCCTTCGCAATCGTGTCGCGCCCGGGCTATGGTGGCGCTTGGACCGGCCTGACGGCCATGCCCGCATCGGAAAGGACGTCCCTTGCCCGCACTCGAGCCCAACCTTCCCGCGAAGTTGCGCTTTGGCCGTTTCCCCATCACCGACGTGCAGCCCGTCGTCGAGGGCGGGGCGTTCCCCGCGAAGGCGGTGGCAGGGGAGAGCATCGTCGTGAGCGCGACGGCCTTCCGCGAGGGGCACGACCAGCTCGGCGTGACCGCCGTCCTCTACACCCCCCGCGGCAAGGAGAAGGAGCGCGTGCGCCTGCAGCCGCTCGGCAAGGGCCTGGACCGGTGGCACGGGATCCTGACCCCGCCCAAGACGGGCGCGTGGACGTTCCAGATCGAGGCGTGGCACGACCGTTACGGCACGTGGCACCACAACGCGGAGGTCAAGATCGCCGCCGGGATCGACGTCGAGCTCATGCTCGCCGAGGGCGCGGCGCTCTTCGCCGAGGCGGCGGAGGAGTCCGCGCGCTCGGCGGCGGACCGCGCGGTGTTCCGTGCGGCGTCTGATGCGCTCGGGAACACGTCGATGTGGACCGACGACCGGTTCGCCGCGGGAGAGAGCGAGGAGGTCCGGGCAGCGGTCGGGCGCCTCCCGATCCGCGAGCTCGTGGCCGTGAGCGAGCATTTCCCGCTCCTCGTCGAGCGCGAGCGCGCCGGGCGCGGGTCGTGGTACGAGTTCTTCCCGCGCTCGGAGGGCGCGTACCGGGACCCGGCGTCGGGCGTCTGGACCTCGGGCACGTTCCGCACCGCCGCGGAGCGCCTTCCCGCTGTCGCCGCGATGGGCTTCGACGTCATCTACATGCCGCCGATCCACCCGATCGGGCGGGCCTTCCGCAAGGGCCCGAACAACACGCTCACGGCCGGCCCGAACGACCCGGGCTCGCCGTGGGCGATCGGCGCCGCCGAGGGCGGACATGACGCGATCCACCCGGACCTCGGCACGTTCGACGACTTCGACGCCTTCGTGGCCCGCGCCGAGGAGCTCGGACTCGAGGTCGCCCTGGACCTCGCGCTCCAGGCCTCGCCCGACCACCCCTGGGTCACGGACCACCCCGAGTGGTTCACGACCCGCGTCGACGGCTCGATCGCGTACGCCGAGAACCCCCCGAAGAAGTACCAGGACATCTACCCCCTGAACTTCGACAACGACCCCGAGGGCCTGTCGAAGGAGATCCTGCGGATCGTGAACCTGTGGATCGACCACGGCGTGAAGATCTTCCGTGTGGACAACCCGCACACGAAGCCCGTGTGGTTCTGGGAGTGGATCATCGCGAAGGTGAACAAGAAGAACCCGGAGGTCGTGTTCCTCGCGGAGGCGTTCACGCGCCCGGCCATGATGAAGGCCCTCGGCCGGGCCGGCTTCCAGCAGTCCTACACCTACTTCACCTGGCGGAACACGCGCGCGGAGCTCGAAGAGTTCTTCACGATGATCACGAAGGAGTGGGCGCCGTTCTACCGGCCGAACCTCTTCGTGAACACCCCGGACATCCTCACCGAGTACCTCCAGTACGGCGGGAAGCCGGCATTCAAGATCCGCGCGGTGCTCGCGGCGACGGCCAGTCCGATTTGGGGCGTGTATGCGGGGTACGAGCTCTACGAGCATGTGGCCCGACCCGGAGCGGAGGAGTACATCGACAACGAGAAGTACGAGTACAAGCACCGCGACTGGGCGGCCGAGGAGGCCGCGGGCCGCTCGCTCGCCCCGTACCTGACCCGGCTCAATGAGATCCGGCGCGCGCACCCCGCCCTCATGGACCTGCAGAACCTGACCCTGCACGAGTGCACGGACGACGCGACGCTCGTGTACTCGAAGCACAAGGTCAACGACGACGGCTCGAAGGACACCCTCATCGTCGTCGTCAACGTGGACCCGCACTCGGCGCGCGAGTCCATGGTGACCCTCAAGCTGGACGCGCTCGACATCGACCCGGACCTGTGGGGCGATGACGGGAAGTTCCGTGTCGACGATCTCATCACCGGACAGTCGTGGCAGTGGGGCGAGCACAACTACGTGCGGCTTGACGCCCACGTCGAACCCGCGCACATTCTGCACGTGAGGCGGTAGAAGGGACGCCAGTGCAGCGCTAACGTGGCGTAGACCCGCCACCGTGCCACACACGATGAAGGAGTTCCACAGCACATGAACATCGGCCAGCAGTCCACGCCGAACTTCAACGTCAACGCTCCGGGGCTGCAGCACGACCCCCACTGGTACCGGAAGGCCGTGTTCTACGAGGTGCTGGTGCGGGCGTTCGCCGATGCGAATGGGGACGGTTCGGGGGACATCCAAGGCCTGATCGACCGCCTCGACTACCTCCAGTGGCTCGGCGTCGACTGCCTGTGGCTGCCGCCCTTCTTCGAGTCGCCGCTGCGCGACGGCGGGTACGACGTCGCCGACTACGAGTCTGTGCTGCCCGAATTCGGCTCGATCAGCGACTTCCAGCGGCTCGTCGCCGAGGCCCACGCCCGCGGCGTGCGGATCATCATCGACCTGCCGCTCAACCACACCTCCGACCAGCACCGCTGGTTCCAGGAGTCCCGCCGCAACCCCGACGGCCCCTACGGCGACTTCTACGTCTGGAGCGACACCGACGAGAAGTACCAGGACGCGCGCATCATCTTCATCGACACCGAGGAGTCCAACTGGACCTTCGACCCGATCCGCCGGCAGTTCTTCTGGCACCGCTTCTTCAGCCACCAGCCTGACCTGAACTTCGAGAACCCGGCCGTGGTCGACGCCGTCTTCAACGTCTTCAGGTTCTGGCTCGACCAGGGCGTCGACGGGATCAGGGCGGACGCGATCCCCTACCTCTTCGAGGAGGACGGGACCAACTGCGAGAACCTCCCGGCGACCCACGAGTTCCTCGTCAAGCTGCGCGCCATGATGGACCAGAAGTACCCCGGCCGCATCATCATCGCCGAGGCGAACCAGCCCCCGCATGAGGTCGTGGAGTACTTCGGCAGTGCCGAGGAGCCCGAGTGCCACATGGCCTTCCACTTCCCGATCATGCCCCGCCTCTACTACGCGCTCCGCGACCAGCGGGCGCAGCCGATCATCGACACGATGGTGGACACGCCGGCGATCCCCGCTGGCGCCCAGTGGGGCACCTTCCTGCGCAACCACGACGAGCTGACCCTCGAGATGGTCACGGTCGAGGAGCGTGAGGCGATGCTCGGCTGGTACGCCTCGGACCCCCGCATGCGGGCCAACGTCGGCATCCGGCGCCGCCTCGCGCCGCTCCTGGACAACTCCCGAGCGGAGATCGAGCTCATCAACGCCCTCCTCCTGTCCCTGCCGGGCAGCCCCTTCCTGTACTACGGGGACGAGATCGGGATGGGGGACAACATCTGGCTCGAGGACCGCGACGCCGTCCGCACCCCGATGCAGTGGAACCCGGACCGCAACGCGGGCTTCTCGACCGCCGATCCGGGCAAGCTCTACCTGCCCACCATCCAGTCCCTCGTCTACAACTACGCGATGGCGAACGTTGAGGCCGAGATGGCCCACTCGGGGTCCCTCCTGCGCTGGACGCGCAACATCCTCGGTGTGCGCCGGGCCCACCCGGTCTTCGGTCTGGGCAGCTACCGCAACGTCGACGCAGACTCCGAGCACGTGCTCGCCTACCTCCGCGAGGTCCGCGAGGGCGAGGTCCACGGCGAACGCCCCGAGACGGTCCTGTGCGTCTTCAACCTCGCGGGCCATCCGGTCGCGTCCTCCCTCGACATGCCGGAGTATGCCGGGCGCGGACTGCGCGACCTCTTCGGCGGCGAGCCCTTCTCGCAGGTCGGCCCGGATGGCCGGTTCCACGTCACGCTCGCCCCGCACGGCTATTTCTGGCTGCGCATCCGCAGCGCCGCCTCGATCCCGTCGAGCCCCTACACCACGGCGCTGCCGGTCATTGCCGGCGGCCCCACGACCGGGGAGCTGGGCGAATGACGGCCCCGAGCACGTCCGGTGCCCTTCCGACCCTCGATGCCCTGCTCGAGGACTGGCTGCCCGGCCAGCGCTGGTTCCCGGCCAAGGGACGGGCCGTCCAGCTCGCCCCGGCCGGCGGCTTCGAGCTGCCGCCCGCCGTCGCCGGCCCTGACGCCGCCGGCGCCGAGCCCTCGCGGCTCGAGGTCCGGCTCGTGCGCGTTCAGGCCGGCAGGCTCGAGGCACTCCTCAACGTTCCGCTGAGCCTGCGCGCCGCGCCCCTCGCCGGGGGCGAGCACGCGCTCGTCGGCGAGGCCGAGCATCCGGACGCCGGCAGGGTCTGGGTCTACGACGCCGTCCACGATCCGGCCTTCGCGGCCGCACTGCTGTCGCTCATGGCGCACGGCGCGACCGCCGAAGGCAGCCTCGATGCACGCCGTGAGGGCGCCCTCGCGCACACTGCGGGCGGATGGACGACGGCGCGGGGCCGGGTCAGCGGCGCGGGCCACCTGCCGTCGGGCCCGCTGAGGACGTCGGTGCTGCGCGGGGAGCAGTCGAACTCCTCCATCATCGTCCGGTCCGAGGCCGGCTCTGGCATGCTCAAGGTCTTCCGGCAGCTCGACGAGGGCCTCAACCCCGAGGTCGAACTCGGGGCCGCCCTCGCCAAGGCGGGGTCGACCGACGTCCCCGCGACGCTCGGCTGGGTCGATGGCGAGTGGAGCCGAGCCGAGGGCACCCGCGCGAGCGGCCAGCTCGCCGTCGTCCACGAGTTCCTCCCCGACGGCGCGGACATGTGGCGCGTGGCCCTCGACGCCGCTGCGGAGGGCAAGGACATCCAGGAGCATGCGCGCGAGCTCGGGGCCTCGACGGCCCGAGTGCACGCCGCCCTGGCCGCGACCCTCGGGACTGAGACGCTCGACGAGCGCTCGGCCGCCCAGTTCGTGGGCCGCATCGCCGACCGCCTGCGCACGGCCTGGCGCGACGTGGGGGAGAGCGTCGGCATGCCCGGCGAGGCGCTCGAGGCGCTCCTCGAGGGGCTCGCAGGCTCGGCCGCCGGCATCACGCTCCAGCGCATCCACGGGGATCTCCATCTCGGCCAGGTGCTGCACTTCCCGGCGCATCCGGAGCGGCCGTTCGCGATCCTGGACTTCGAGGGCGAACCCCTGCGGCCTGTCGCGGAGCGCAGCCTGCCCGATGCGCCGCTGCGCGACGTCGTGGGCATGCTGCGGTCGTTCGACTATGCGGCCGGGGCCGCTCGCCGCGCCGAGCCGGCTGCCCGTGTTCCGGAAGGATGGGCGGAGTCCGCAGGGCGAGCGTACTGGGAGGGCTACGCGTCCGTGACGGGCGGCGACGATCCCTTCGGGACCCCGCTGTTCGCGGCGCTGTGGCTCGACAAGGCGCTCTATGAGGTCGCCTACGAGGAGCGGAACAGGCCGGCGTGGGCCGAGATCCCCCTCCGTGCGGTGCGGAGCGCCCTCGAGCCGTGGGTCCCCGCCGTGTTGGTGCAGAATCAAGCAGTGGAGAGCATCACGGAAGCCGCCACCGGCGGGGCCCCCGGCGATGCGCAGCAGGCCGCGTCCCCGCGGTCTGGAGAGGAGACGGACATGTCCTACGCTCGACAGGAAAGGGCGGCGCCGCTGCCCCCTCCGACGACGATCGCGGAGGGGGCCAACGTGAAGGAGCCCATCCCGGTCTCCCATGACGTGCTCGGCAAGGTGGCGGCCGGCGAGTTCCATGCGCCGCACGCCGTGCTCGGCGCGCATCTCGACGCCGCCGGGACGGTGACCATCCGGGCCCTCAGGCACCTCGCCGCGGGCGTCACGGCGATCACCCCCGCGGGCCGCGTCCCCCTGCGGCACGAGGCGCACGGGGTCTGGGCCGGCACGCTCCCCGAGACGGAGGAGGGCCACGTGCCCGACTACCGCCTCGAGGTCGAGTACGGCGAGGGCCACTTCGTCACGACAGACGACCCCTACCGCTACCTGCCCAGCATCGGCGAGCTCGACCTGCACCTCATCGGCGAAGGCCGGCACGAGGAGCTGTGGAAGGCGCTCGGGGCGCGCGTCGAGCGGCACCACTCGGTGCTCGGCGACGTCGAGGGCACGGCCTTCACCGTCTGGGCGCCCAATGCCCAGGCCGTGCAGGTCAAGGGCGACTTCAACGGCTGGGACGGCCGCGAGCATGCGATGCGCAGCCTCGGCTCCTCGGGCATCTGGGAGATCTTCATCCCGGGCGTTGTCGCAGGGGCGTGCTACAAGTTCGGGATCCGCACGCGCTGGGGCCACTGGGTCGAGCGGGCCGATCCGATGGCGTTCGGCACTGAGGTTCCGCCGCGCACGGCCTCGCGCGTCGTGGAGTCGCGGTACTCCTTCAAGGACTCGGCGTGGATGGAGGCCCGCGCAACGCGGGATATTCACGACAGCCCGATGAGCGTCTACGAGGTGCACCTCGGCTCCTGGCGGCCCGGCCTCGGGTACCGGGAGCTCGCGGAGGAGCTCGTCGAGTACGTGACGTGGATGGGCTTCACGCACGTCGAATTCATGCCCGTCGCGGAGCACCCCTTCGGTGGGTCGTGGGGCTACCAGGTCACGAGCTACTACGCGCCCTCGTCCCGCTTCGGCCACCCGGACGACTTCAAGTACCTCGTGGACCGGCTGCACCAGGCCGGCATCGGCGTCATCGTCGACTGGGTCCCCGCGCACTTCCCGAAGGACGAGTGGGCCCTCGCGAACTTCGACGGCGAGCAGCTCTACGAGCACGCCGACCCGCAGCAGGGCGAGCACCCGGACTGGGGCACGCTCATCTTCAACTTCGGCCGCACCGAGGTGCGCAACTTCCTCGTGGCCAACGCCCTCTTCTGGCTCGAGGAGTTCCACGTCGACGCCCTCCGCGTCGACGCCGTCGCCTCCATGCTCTACCTGGACTACTCGCGGCAGGAGGGGCAGTGGCGGCCGAACCAGTTCGGCGGGCGGGAGAACCTCGAGGCCATCTCGTTCCTCCAGGAGGCCAACGCCACGGCGTACAAGCGCAACCGCGGCATCGTCACGATCGCCGAGGAGTCCACGGCGTTCCCCGGCGTGACCAAGCCGACCGAGTTCAACGGGCTGGGCTTCGGGCTCAAGTGGAACATGGGCTGGATGCACGACTCCCTGCAGTACATGCAGGAGGACCCGGTCAACCGCCGCTGGCACCACAACAAGATGACCTTCTCGATCGTCTATGCGTTCAGCGAGAACTTCCTCCTGCCGATCAGCCACGACGAGGTCGTGCACGGCAAGGGGTCGATGCTGCGCAAGATGCCCGGGGACCGGTGGCAGCAGCTGGCCAACCTCCGCGCGTTCTACGCGTTCCAGTGGGCGCACCCCGGCAAGCAGCTCATCTTCATGGGCTGTGAGTTCGGGCAGGAATCGGAGTGGAACCAGGAGCACGGGCTCGACTGGTGGCTCACGGAGCTCGAGCCGCACCGCGGCCTGCAGGAGCTCATCCGCAGGCTCAACGCGATCTACCGCGAGACCCCTGCGCTCTTCGAGCTCGACCACGAGCCCGCCGGCTACGAGTGGATCAGGGGCGACGACGCCGACCACAACGTCCTGTCCTTCGTCCGCCTGGCCAAGGACGGCACCCCCCTGGTGTGCATCGCCAACTTCGCCGGGCACCCGCACATCGACTACACGATCGGGCTGCCGCAGGCCGGGCGGTGGCGCGAAGTGCTGAACACCGACAGCACCGAGTTCGGCGGCTCCGGCGTCGTCAACGGCGGGCTCGTGCACGCGGAGGACAGCGAGTGGGACGGAAAGCCGGCCACCGCCGTGCTGACGCTCCCGCCGCTCGGCGTCGTCTGGCTCGAGCCGGACACCTCCGCGGGCGGAGTGGAGTCTGCGAAGCTCACCCGGAGCGCGGGCGACGACGAGCTCACCTAGGGCGGGCAGCCCGGCCTCGGCGCGTGGCCGCCGAGGAGGGCCTCGTGGCTGGACCCGGAGGGCCCGGAACCGCACGGTTCCGGGCCCTCCGGCGTCGGTTGGCGCTCCCGCCCCGATGGTGGTAGAGTCTTATCCCGCGCCGGGAACCGGGGAACACCGGAAGGCGGCGCGACCGACACTCCAACACGTCAGAGCCGATCACGCCCGCGAGGGCCGGTTTGACTCGGACATGCTGGAACGGTAGGTTTGAGAAGTTGCCTCGGGGAGGCGGCGCGGATGTGGTCCGCGGTTGTTACCCGGGTGTGCCTGTTGTTTGAGAACTCAATAGTGTGCCAAGTTCGTTGATGCCATTTTTTTTGGTTGATACATTGGGCGGCCTGCCCACCCCCGTGGGTGTGGCTGTCTTGTTTTTGCCAGTTTTGGATTTGCTGGCTGGTGTGGGCGTTTTCCCGTCCTGCCGGCTGGTTTTCTCGTTTTTTGACGGAGAGTTTGATCCTGGCTCAGGATGAACGCTGGCGGCGTGCTTAACACATGCAAGTCGAACGATGAAGCCCTTTCGGGGGTGGATTAGTGGCGAACGGGTGAGTAACACGTGAGCAACCTGCCCTTGACTCTGGGATAAGCCTGGGAAACTGGGTCTAATACCGGATAGGACTCCTCATCGCATGGTGGGGGGTGGAAAGCCTTGTGCGGTCTTGGATGGGCTCGCGGCCTATCAGCTTGTTGGTGGGGTGATGGCCTACCAAGGCGACGACGGGTAGCCGGCCTGAGAGGGTGACCGGCCACACTGGGACTGAGACACGGCCCAGACTCCTACGGGAGGCAGCAGTGGGGAATATTGCACAATGGGCGGAAGCCTGATGCAGCGACGCCGCGTGGGGGATGACGGCCTTCGGGTTGTAAACCCCTTTCAGCAGGGAAGAAGCGCAAGTGACGGTACCTGCAGAAGAAGCGCCGGCTAACTACGTGCCAGCAGCCGCGGTAATACGTAGGGCGCGAGCGTTATCCGGAATTATTGGGCGTAAAGAGCTCGTAGGCGGCTTGTCGCGTCTGCTGTGAAAGCCCGGGGCTCAACCCCGGGTCTGCAGTGGGTACGGGCAGGCTGGAGTGCAGTAGGGGAGACTGGAATTCCTGGTGTAGCGGTGAAATGCGCAGATATCAGGAGGAACACCGATGGCGAAGGCAGGTCTCTGGGCTGTAACTGACGCTGAGGAGCGAAAGCATGGGGAGCGAACAGGATTAGATACCCTGGTAGTCCATGCCGTAAACGTTGGGCACTAGGTGTGGGGGCCATTCCACGGTTTCCGCGCCGCAGCTAACGCATTAAGTGCCCCGCCTGGGGAGTACGGCCGCAAGGCTAAAACTCAAAGGAATTGACGGGGGCCCGCACAAGCGGCGGAGCATGCGGATTAATTCGATGCAACGCGAAGAACCTTACCAAGGCTTGACATGTGCCGGACCGTCCCAGAGATGGGGCTTCCCTTCGGGGCCGGTTCACAGGTGGTGCATGGTTGTCGTCAGCTCGTGTCGTGAGATGTTGGGTTAAGTCCCGCAACGAGCGCAACCCTCGTTCCATGTTGCCAGCACTTGAAGGTGGGGACTCATGGGAGACTGCCGGGGTCAACTCGGAGGAAGGTGGGGACGACGTCAAATCATCATGCCCCTTATGTCTTGGGCTTCACGCATGCTACAATGGCCGGTACAAAGGGTTGCGATACTGTGAGGTGGAGCCAATCCCAGAAAGCCGGTCTCAGTTCGGATTGGGGTCTGCAACTCGACCCCATGAAGTCGGAGTCGCTAGTAATCGCAGATCAGCAACGCTGCGGTGAATACGTTCCCGGGCCTTGTACACACCGCCCGTCAAGTCACGAAAGTCGGTAACACCCGAAGCCGGTGGCCCAACCCCCTGTGGGAGGGAGCCGTCGAAGGTGGGACTGGCGATTGGGACTAAGTCGTAACAAGGTAGCCGTACCGGAAGGTGCGGCTGGATCACCTCCTTTCTAAGGAGCAGCACCGGAAGACGCCCCGCGGCCCCTGGCCGTGGTGGTGGTTGCCGGGATTGATGCAGCCCATTGCGGACCCGTTCGTGGTCCGGTGGGTGCTCGTGGGTGGAACATGAACGGATTCGTGGCCCGTGCCCTGTGGGGCCGGCCCCGGCGAGTACGCCGCAACCTGGTGCTCTCTTTGCAGAGTGTGGGGGTGCGGTGGGAAAGCGTGGGGTCGGTTGCTGTGGGGGTGGGGTCCTTGGCACGCTGTTGGGTCCTGGGGCAACAGTCCCTGGATTGGTGCCCTCCTTCCCGGCGCCCGCGCACGCCGTTGTGTGTGCGTGTGGTGTGGGTTGAGGGGGTTGTTGTTTGAGAACTGTATAGTGGACGCGAGCATCTAGCAATTTTGTCTCTGGCGATGTCTTCGAATGTCGCCGTGATTCGATAGCTGTGTTTTGTAGGACATGCATTGTGTGCGTGTCCTTGGTTTCTTCTGTGTGAAGTTTCCAAGGGCGCACGGTGGATGCCTTGGCATCGGGAGCCGATGAAGGACGTGGGAATCTGCGATAAGCCTGGGGGAGTCGATAACCGGACTGTGATCCCAGGGTGTCCGAATGGGGAAACCCCGCCATGCGCCGCGAGGTGATGTGGTGACCCGCCGTTGAACGCATAGACGGTGTGGGGGGAACGCGGGGAAGTGAAACATCTCAGTACCCGCAGGAAGAGAAAACAAGAGTGATTCCGTCAGTAGTGGCGAGCGAACGCGGATGGGGCCAAACCCGGCGTGTGTGATACCCGGCAGGGGTTGCGCGTCGGGGGTTGTGGGGCTCTGCTTCGGTCATCTGCCGGTGGCCGGGGGTGAGTGCAGGAGTGTAGGCGAACGGTCTTGAAGGGCCGGCCGGAGAGGGTGTGAGTCCCGTAGCCGGAACGCTTGTCTGCCGCCCTTGCGGATGTCCCCAAGTAGCACGGGGCCCGAGGAATCCCGTGCGAATCTGTCAGGACCACCTGATAAGCCTGAATACTACCCGATGACCGATAGCGGACCAGTACCGTGAGGGAAAGGTGAAAAGTACCCCGGGAGGGGAGTGAAACAGTACCTGAAACCGTGCGCCTACAAGCCGTCAGAGCCTCCAGGTGGGGTGATGGCGTGCCTTTTGAAGAATGAGCCTGCGAGTTAGTGCCATGTCGCGAGGTTAACCCGTGTGGGGGAGCCGTAGCGAAAGCGAGTCTGAACAGGGCGTTCAGTGGCGTGGTCTAGACCCGAAGCGGGGTGATCTACCCATGGCCAGGTTGAAGCGACGGTAAGACGTCGTGGAGGACCGAACCCACTTCAGTTGAAAATGGAGGGGATGAGCTGTGGGTAGGGGTGAAAGGCCAATCAAACTCCGTGATAGCTGGTTCTCCCCGAAATGCATTTAGGTGCAGCGTTGCGTGTTTCTTGCCGGAGGTAGAGCTACTGGATGGCCGATGGGCCCCACCAGGTTACTGACGTCAGCCAAACTCCGAATGCCGGCAAGTGAGAGCGCAGCAGTGAGACTGCGGGGGATAAGCTTCGCAGTCGAGAGGGAAACAGCCCAGACCACCGGCTAAGGCCCCCAAGCGTGTGCTAAGTGGGAAAGGATGTGGAGTTGCCCAGACAACCAGGAGGTTGGCTTAGAAGCAGCCACCCTTGAAAGAGTGCGTAATAGCTCACTGGTCAAGTGATTCCGCGCCGACAATGTAGCGGGGCTCAAGCACACCGCCGAAGCCGTGGCAGTGACACACGAACCCAGGACCTTGCGGTTCCAGGGGTGTTGCTGGGTAGGGGAGCGTCGTGCGGGCAGTGAAGCTCCAGGGTGACCTAGGGGTGGAGGCCGCACGAGTGAGAATGCAGGCATGAGTAGCGAAAGACGGGTGGGAAACCCGTCCGCCGGATGATCAAGGGTTCCAGGGTCAAGCTCATCTGCCCTGGGTAAGTCGGGACCTAAGGCGAGGCCGACAGGCGTAGTCGATGGACAACGGGTCGATATTCCCGTACCGGCGAAGGACCGCCCATGCCGGACAGCCGATGCTGACCGCCCAACCCCCGCACCGCCAGTCCTTCGGGACCGGCACCGTGGGGCGCGCGCGGGACCCAGAGCTGCGAGGCAAGCGTATTAACAGGTGTGACGCAGGAAGGCAGCCCGGCCAGGCGATGGTTGACCTGGTCCAAGGACGTAGGGCGCGCGGCAGGCAAATCCGCCGCGCACGAAGCCTGAGATCCGACGGGACCCCCTCACGGGGGGATCGGGTGATCCTATGCTGCCGAGAAAAGCATCGACGCGAGGTCCCAGCCGCCCGTACCCCAAACCGACACAGGTGATCAGGTAGAGAATACCAAGGCGATCGAGAGAATCACGGTCAAGGAACTCGGCAAAATGCCCCCGTAACTTCGGGAGAAGGGGGACCCCGACCGTGGAGGCCGCATGCCGGCCCGAGCGGGCAAGGGTCGCAGAGACCAGGGGGAAGCGACTGTTTACTAAAAACACAGGTCCGTGCGAAGTCGCAAGACGATGTATACGGACTGACTCCTGCCCGGTGCTGGAAGGTTAAGAGGACCCGTCAGCCAGCAATGGCGAAGCGGAGAATTCAAGCCCCAGTAAACGGCGGTGGTAACTATAACCATCCTAAGGTAGCGAAATTCCTTGTCGGGTAAGTTCCGACCTGCACGAATGGAGTAACGACTTCCCCGCTGTCTCGACCGTGAACTCGGCGAAATTGCACTACGAGTAAAGATGCTCGTTACGCGCAGCAGGACGGAAAGACCCCGAGACCTTCACTATAGTTTGGTATTGGTGTTCGGAGCGGCTTGTGTAGGATAGGTGGGAGACTGTGAAGCGGGCACGCCAGTGCCGGTGGAGTCATCGTTGAAATACCACTCTGGTCGCTTTGGACATCTAACCTCGGCCCGTGATCCGGGTCAGGGACAGTGCCTGATGGGTAGTTTAACTGGGGCGGTTGCCTCCCAAAGGGTAACGGAGGCGCCCAAAGGTCCCCTCAGCCTGGTCGGCAACCAGGTGTCGAGTGCAAGTGCACAAGGGGGCTTGACTGTGAGAGAGGCATCTCGAGCAGGGACGAAAGTCGGGACTAGTGATCCGGCGGCTCCTCGTGGAAGGGCCGTCGCTCAACGGATAAAAGGTACCTCGGGGATAACAGGCTGATCTTGCCCAAGAGTCCATATCGACGGCATGGTTTGGCACCTCGATGTCGGCTCGTCGCATCCTGGGGCTGGAGTAGGTCCCAAGGGTTGGGCTGTTCGCCCATTAAAGCGGTACGCGAGCTGGGTTTAGAACGTCGTGAGACAGTTCGGTCCCTATCCGCTGCGCGCGCAGGAAATCTGAGAAGGGCTGTCCTCAGTACGAGAGGACCGGGACGGACGAACCTCTGGTGTGCCAGTTGTACCGCCAGGTGCACGGCTGGTTGGCTACGTTCGGATGGGATAACCGCTGAAAGCATCTAAGCGGGAAGCCCGCTTCAAGATGAGATTTCCACGGACCTCGTGTCCGGGAGGCCCCCAGCAGACCACTGGGTTGATAGGCCGGACGTGGAAGCAAGGACTGAAGACTTGCGAAGCCGACCGGTACTAATAGGCCGACAACTTCACACACACCCACCCCACCCGGGGTGGCAGGAACACACTGCTCGCGTCCACTCTACGGTCCCCAGACAACAAACCCCCGCCACCAAAAAAGCGGCGGCAGGGCACCACCACACAACCGAACACACTCACGGAACACCGTGACCAGGCTTCCCACCCCCACCCCGGGGGCCGGGACAACGGGTTACGGCGGTCATAGCGTGGGGGAAACGCCCGGTCCCATCCCGAACCCGGAAGCTAAGACCCACAGCGCCGATGGTACTGCACCCGACAGGGTGTGGGAGAGTAGGACACCGCCGGACAACCACTCGGTCGAGCCCCCCAACCACCCGGTTGGGGGGCTCCCACATTTAACAGCCCAGCACGACATCATCGCGGCCTTCCCATGAAATGGCACATCTGGGCTACATGTGCCCCGGCGCGCTGGCGGTGGGGCCTAGGATCGGGTCCATGGATCCTCTCTTCTCCCATGCACAGCAGCCCGAGGCGGAGGCGCTGCCGGCACGCGGCCGCAACGAGCTCTTCACGGTAGCTGTCCCCGCGCCCCAGGACGTCGCCTACGGGGCGTTCACGGGGGACCTCCACCTGTGGTGGCCCGTCGATCAGACAGTGTTCGGTCAGGGCACCCATCCCGCCCTCGAGGGGGGTGTGCTCGGCGAGGAGTCAGAGGATGGCCGGGTCGCCCTGTGGGCCCGCGTCGTCGACGAGGATGCTCCGCATTCGCTCGTGCTCGACTGGGTCCTGGGCGGCGATCTCGCGCGTCCCGCGCGCGTCGTCGTCGGAACGGTGGCCAGTGGCGAGGGCACGTCCCTCACGCTGCGCGTGGAGAGTGGAACACCGGCCCGGAGTGCGGGGGACGCGCTAGTCCTCGACTGGGCGGCGGTGCTTGGGCGCTTCGCGGCCTTCTTCGGGCAGCCGTCGGACAGCGTCGTCCGGGGGTGAGGCGGGGTCTGGACTCGCCCCGTGGCAGGGGAGAAGATGCTGCCCATGGGAGCATTCGAGGGGTTCCCCCCTGAGGGGCCGCGCTTCTACGCCGAGCTCGAGACGAACAACACCCGCGACTGGTGGCTCGAGCACAAGGACGTCTACGAGCGGGCCGTGCACGAGCCGATGCTCGCGCTGCTTGACGCCCTGTCCGAGGAGTTCGGGCCCGGCAAGGCGTTCCGCCCGAACCGGGACGTGCGGTTCAGCCCCGACAAGTCCCCGTACAAGACGTACCAGGGCGGGTTCGTCGCGCTGGCCGAGGGCATTGGCTACTACCTCCACCTCGATGCGACAGGCCTCATGGTCGGCGGTGGCTTCCATGCGCACACCCCCGAGACCGTGGCGCGCTTCCGCAGGGCGGTCGACTCCGAGGCCTCCGGCAAGGAGCTCGAGCGCGTCGTCGGCGAGGTGCAGGACGCGGGGTTCACCGTGGGCGGTGAACGCCTCAAGACCGTGCCGCGGGAGTTCCCGAAGGACCATCCCCGGGCGGAGCTGCTCAAGCACAAGTCGATCACGGCAGGCATCACGTTCGGGGAGCCTGAGTGGCTCGGTCAGCCCGCCGCCCAGGACCACATCCGGGACCGATGGCGGCAGCTGCGGCCCTTCGTCGAATGGCTCGGCGAGCACGTGGGGCCGGCCGCCGGGCGGGCATGACCCCTGCCCCCACCCTCAGCGGCACCTCGTGACCCCTCGACGCTGAGCCGCGTCAGTCGTCGTCCGCGTCCTGCTGTTCGTCGTCCGCGTCCTCCACCTCGATGACCTTGAGCGTCTGCGTGTCCGGGTTGAGCATGATCGCGGCCTCGTCCCGGCGGTGCCGCAGGACGTTGTCGATGTACGACTGGAGGGTCTCCGCGAGGGGGACGTAGCGGTCGAGCTTCTCGGACATGTACCAGCGGTGCTCGAGGACCTGGTGCACGACCTCGGCGGGCTCGAGCTTGCCCGAGAGCTCCCGCGGAATGGCCCTGACGACCGGCTCGAAGACCTGGCTGACCCACGCGTGCGCGCTGATCTCCTCGTCCTGGTCCGGGAAGTTGTCCGCCCGGAACGAGTCCATGTCGTTCAGGAGGCGCCTGGCCTGGTTCTCCTGGGCGTCGAGGCCCGTGAGCCGCAGCAGGCGGCGCTGGTGGTGGCCGGCGTCGACAACCTTGGGCTGGAGCTGGATCGTCGCGCCGTCCGGCGTCGTCTTGATCGCGTACTCCTCGACGTCGAAGCCGAGCTCGTTGAGCCGGCGGATGCGGGCTCCCACGCGCCAGCGCTCGCCGAGCTCGAAAGACTCCTTCTCGGTGAGCTCGGCCCACAGGTTGCGGTAGGAGTCCATGATGCGCTCGCTCGTGGCGACGGGATCGACCTCCTTGTCGATGAGCCCGCCCTCGAGGAGGTCCATGAGCTCGCCGGCGATGTTCACGCGGGCGATCTCGAGATCGTACTCGCGCTGGCCCGTCGAGAGGTCGGGGTAGAGCTCGCCGGTCTCGGCATCGACGAGGTACGCCGCGAAGGCGCCGGCGTCGCGGCGGAAGAGCGTGTTGGAGAGCGAGACGTCGCCCCAGTAGAAGCCCACGAGGTGCAGGCGCACGAGCAGCAGGGCCTGGGCGTCGATGAGGCGCGTGAGGGTGTCCCGGCGCAGGGTCTGCGAGAACAGCGCGCGGTAGGGGAGCGAGAACTTGAGGTGCCGGGTCACGAGGACGGGGTCGAGGGGCGTGCCGTCGGGTGCCTGGCGGTCGCGGATGACGGCGACCGGCTCGACGCAGGGCACATCGAGCCGCTGGAGCTTCCGCAGCATGTGGTATTCGTGCCGCGCGACGTGCTCGCCCGTCTCCTTGACCGCGATGACGGAGTTGCCCAGCTTCGCGAAGCGCACGATGTGGCGGGAGATGCCGCGGGGCAGTGCCGCGAGATGCTTGTCCGGCCACTCCTCGAGCCTGATGTGCCAGGGCAGGTCCAGCAGCTCCGGATCCGCCGCCGCGGCCGTGATGCTCAGGGAGCCCAGGACGGGACCCGACGGCGGCTCGGCCAGCGGCTCGCGCCGGGGGAGCTTGCCCAGCTCGGCGTAGTCGGTGGGCTCGTCCTGCCATGTGGCGCTGCTCTGTTCCGTCATGTCTCCCATTCTTCCCCTGTCTTCCCCCGCTCGTTCCTGCTGGTCCCCTTCGCCGAGCATGCTTCAGCCCATTCCCTGCACACGGCTGTGCCCGCCGGGCGGAACCCGGCGGGCACAGCTGGTGACGGTGTCAGGCGTCGGCGTCAGTCGCCGAGGCGCAGGCCGGTCTTCGTGTCGAAGAGGTGGACGTGGCCCTGCTGCGGGCGGACCCAGATCTTCTCGCCCTTCATCGGGGGGCGGCGGCCGTCGACGCGGGCGACGATGTCGTGGTTCTCGCCGTTGAGCGTCGTATGGCCGTACACGTAGGCGTCGGCGCCGAGCTCCTCAACGACGTCGACCTCGACCTCGAGGCCGTCGCCGACGGCTGCCGTCTCGAGGTCCTCCGGACGGACACCGAGGGTGACCGTGCTGCCGTGGGCCTCGGAGAGGACCTCGCGGGAGACCGGGTACACGGCGCCGCCGAACTTCACGCCGCCGTCGACCTCGGGGAGCTCGAGCAGGTTCATGGCGGGGGAGCCGATGAAGCCGGCCACGAACACGTTCGAGGGGCGGTCGTAGAGCTTGCGAGGGGTGTCGACCTGCTGGAGGAGGCCGTCCTTGAGGACCGCGACGCGGTCGCCCATTGTCATGGCCTCGACCTGGTCGTGCGTGACGTAGACGGTCGTGACGCCGAGGCGGCGGGTCAGGGAGGCGATCTGGGTGCGGGTCTGGACGCGGAGCTTGGCGTCGAGGTTCGAGAGCGGCTCGTCCATGAGGAACACCTGCGGGTTGCGCACGATCGCGCGGCCCATGGCGACGCGCTGGCGCTGGCCGCCGGAGAGGGCCTTCGGCTTGCGGTCGAGGTACTGCTCGAGGTCCAGGAGCTTGGCGGCCTCGCGGACGCGCTGCGCGCGCTCCTCCTTGGAGACGCCGGCGATCTTGAGCGCGAAGCCCATGTTGTCCGCGACCGTCATGTGCGGGTACAGCGCGTAGTTCTGGAAGACCATGGCGATGTCGCGGTCCTTCGGCGGGACGTCCGTGACGTCGCGGTCGCCGATGAGGATGCGGCCCGAGTTGACGTCCTCGAGGCCCGCGAGCATGCGGAGGGAGGTCGACTTGCCACAGCCCGACGGGCCGACCAGGACGAGGAACTCACCGTCTGCGATCTCGATGTTGAGCTTGTCGACGGCGGGCTTGTCAGTGCCCGGGTACAGGCGCGTCGCATTGTCGAAAGTAACTGTAGCCACAGTCATCAATCCCTTCACCGGCAGGTACGTGCCGGACGATCCGTAGTGAATGGTTCTTGTTGTTCAGTTGTGTGTGCGGGAATCCGGGCCGAAACGGGCCGTCGATCCTGACGCCGCCCATTTTGGCACAGACACCTCAGCGGGGGCAGCGCCCTCGCTCACAGGCTCGAGTATGGCATGCATCACAGACGGGAGGAAATGTGAGCTACCTAACGTCCACGATGCGGACGCCCGGCGAGGGGAGTCAGCGCGGCTCGGCCTCGCCCGCCGTGCGCTCGGCGGTGAGCTCCGACCGGAGCCGCGCGAGGAACTCGACGACGCGCGCCACGTCCTCCGTCGTGTCGATCCGGAATCGGGCAGCGGTCTCCCCGGCGCCGACCTTGATCCCGACATCGGCGGCCTCGAGCGCGCGGAAGCCGTCCTCGTCCGTGACGTCGTCGCCGGCGAAGAACACGCCGTCCGCCTCGGTGACCTGACGGAGGAACGCGAGCCCCTCGCCCTTCGTTGCGTGCACGACCGAGCCCTCGAGGACCTGCTTTCCGGTCTTGAGGAAGATGTCCGTGCGCCCATCGAGCTGCCGGCGCGCCTCGGCCACCGCCGCCTTGGCGACGTCCGGAGGGGCCTGGCGCGTGTGCAGCACGCGGCCGGCCGGCTTCTCCTCGACCCACGTCCCCGGCGCCTGGGATGAGACTTCCGTGCAGACGCGGTGCAGGTCCGCGAGGGCGGCGGTCTGGTCCGGGTCGAGCACCACGGGGTGCTCCTCGCCGCCCAGCCGCACCTCGGCTCCGTGGCTGCCGATCAGCAGCGTCCGCGCGTCCGGCGACGCGACGGTCTGCAGGCTCGAGAGCGAGCGCCCCGACACGAAGGCGGTCCACGTCAGGGGCAGCGCGGCGAGGCGCACGACGGCGTCGGCCGTCGCCGGAGTGGGCCGCGCCTGCTCCGCGCGCTCGACGATCGGCGAGACCACGCCGTCGAAATCCAGGGCGACGAGGAGGCGCTCGACGCCGGCGAGGCGCCGCAGCGCCGTGAGCAGTGGCTCGTCGAGGGTCACTGGCACACCTCCGCGAGGCGCGAGAGGAAGATCGAGGACCATTCCTCGACGTTGTGCACGAGGATCTGCCGGCGCATCGCCTTCATGCGGCGGCTGGCCACGCCCGGGGGCAGGGTGATCGCCGTGGTGATGGCATTCTTGAGCCCCGCGATGTCGTGCGGGTTGACCAGGAGGGCCTGCTTGAGCTGGTCCGCGGCGCCGGTGAACTCGCTCAGGACGAGCGCCCCGGTGCCGTCGCGGCGGGCAGCGACGTACTCCTTGGCCACGAGGTTCATGCCGTCCCGCAGCGCCGTGACGAGCATGACGTCGGCCGCGAGGTACAGCGCGACCATCTCCTCCACTGGATAGGAGTGGTGGAGGTAGCGGACGGCGGTGTGCTGCATCGTGTCGAAGGTGCCGTTGATCCGGCCCACGGTCCCCTCGACCTCCTCGCGCAGGAGCCGGTACTGCTCGACGCGCTCACGGCTCGGGCTCGCGACCTGGATGAGCGTGACCTCGCCGACCGTGACCCGGCCGTCCGTGAGGAGCTCCTCGAACGCCTTGAGCCGGTGGCGGATGCCCTTCGTGTAGTCGAGGCGGTCCACCCCGAGCATGATCGTCTTCGGGTCGCCGAGATCGTGGCGGATCTGGCGGGCCCGCTCGATGATGTCCGGGCGCGCGGCGAGCTCGGAGATGCGCTGCGTGTCGATCGAGATGGGGAAGGCCTCGGCGCGGACGAGGCGCTCGCGGCCGTTCTCCATGATGCTGAGGCGCGTGCCCTTGCCCTGGGCGTCGGCGAAGCGGCGGGCGGCGCGGGCGAAGTTCGAGGCGTCGTTGGGGCGCTGGAACCCGAGCAGGTCGGCGCCGAGGAGACCCTCGAGCACCTGGCGCCGCCACGGCAGCTGCGCGAAGATCTCCTGCGGCGGGAAGGGGATGTGGTTGAAGAACCCGATCTTCAGGTCCGGGCGCTCCCTCCGGAGCATCGCGGGGACGAGCTGGAGCTGGTAGTCCTGCACCCACACCATGGCGCCCTCGGCCGCGTGGGCGACGACGGCGTCCGCGAAGCGCCGGTTGACCCGCTGGTATGCCTCCCACCAGGCGCGGTGGAACTCGGGCGGGGCGATGACGTCGTGGTAGAGCGGCCAGAGCGTCGCGTTCGAGAAGCCCTCGTAGTACAGCTCGAGTTCATCCGCGCTCAGCGGCACGGGCACGAGCGCCATGTTCTCGTGCTCGAAGGGCTCGAGCTCCTCGTCCGGGGCGCCGTGCCAGCCGACCCACGCGCCGTCGGACTTCTCCATGACCGGCGCGAGCGCCGTGACGAGGCCGCCGGGGGAGCGGCGCCAGCCGTTGTCGTCGACGTCGGACGCCCGGTCCACCGGGAGGCGGTTCGAGACGACGAGGAAGTCGTAGGAAGCGGTGGTGGGGTCGGAGGCCTGCTGCGGCGCGCTTCCCTGGTCCTCGAGCGGACTGCTGATGGTCTCTTGACTCACGTTCGGCTCCCTGGACTTGGTCCGTTGGTCTTGGCGTCCACCCTACCCGGGGGCTTGAGCCGCACGTCACACGGCGGCGCGGAACTGCGGGCGGGCACGGCTCGTTGCCCGAAGAGGAATACCCGGCCGGGGGCCGGTTCAGCCCACTGGAATACACTGACCCCGACGCCGACCACGTGCGTGCTTCGTGCGCGCCGCGAACCGATCACGAGGAACGATGAGCCCCGCCAACCAGCCACGACAGACCAAGGCCGAGCGCACCGCGGCCGCCCGCGAGAAGGCCCGCCAGATCCGCGAGGAGCAGCTCAAGAAGGAGAAGCGCAACAAGCTGCTCATCCGCTGGGGCGTCGTGGCAGCGCTCGTCGCCGTTGTAGCCGTCGTCGCGCTCGTCGTCACGACGTCACTGCGCTCGAACGCCCCGATCGCGGACTCCGGGCCCCGCGCGGCGAACACCAACCAGTACGGCGGCGTCACCCTCCGCCAGGGCACGGAGGTGACGGCCGTGCCGGCGTCGACCGTGGACGTGGCCTCGATCCCCGCGCCCACCTCCCAGCCGACAGCGGGGCAGCCCGCGAGCGCACCGGGCGTCGAGGCGTCCGCCGCGGGCGAGCCCGTCAAGGTCGTGGTCTACATCGACTTCATCTGCCCGGTCTGCAAGCAGTTCGAGGACACCTACGGCCAGAAGCTCGGCCAGCTCCGCGACGAGGGCAAGATCACCCTTGAGTACCGTCCGCTCGGCTTCCTGGACCGCCAGTCCACGACCAACTACTCCTCGCGGGCGGCGAACGCGGCGGCGTGCGTCGTGAACTCGACGCCCGAGCACTACGCCGCGTTCGTCGACGCGCTCTTCGCCCAGCAGCCCGCCGAGGGCGGGGCCGGCCTCTCCGATGACAAGCTCAAGGAGATCGCACGCGGCCTCGGCGCCAACATCGACCAGTGCGTCGAGGACAAGACCTACCGGCCGATGGTCAAGTACGACACCCAGCTCGCCTCGTCCTCCGGCGTGACCGGCACCCCGACCGCCTTCGTGGATGGCAAGCAGTGGGGCATCGGCGAGAGCGCGCAGCAGGGCTTCGACCAGTTCCTCGACGCCGCCGTGGCGGCGAAGGCCTCGGCCTGACACCGGCGCCTCGCCTCGCGCTTCGGGCGCACGACGCCGGCCCGGTCCCCTCGCGGGGCCGGGCCGGCGCCGCTTCCTCCTCCGATTGCCAAGCCCGCCGCCGTTCGCGCTACGCTGGTGGGGTACGTCCCGCGGGCCAGCTCCCGCTGCGGGCGACGCGCCTCCTTAGCTCAGTTGGCCAGAGCATCTGTCTTGTAAACAGAGGGTCGCCGGTTCGAATCCGGCAGGGGGCTCGCAGCAGGAGGCCCCGGGCGTTCCGTCAGGAACGACGGGGCCTCCTTCGTCTGGACCGCCGTCAGGACCGCGCCCTGTCCCGCGTTCCACGGAGCCACAGGACGATCCACGCGGCCTCGACTGCGGCGTCGACGAGGTACCTGCGGCTGATCCGGCCGGGGATCGCGTAGCGGAGGTCGATGGCCAGGAACGTCGCGGCGGTCGCGATGCCTAGCCGCCTCGCCTGGCGGCGGCCCTCCGCGCCCTCCTGGGCCGCCCTGACCTGCGCCCACCCATTCGCGATGAGCAGGCCCGCCACGGTCCGCACGAGCCACCGGTCCGTCTTCGGCCCCAGAACGGCCTCGAAGCTGGGCATGTGCACGAGCGGCCAGAGGCCGCTGGCGATGTTGAACAGGCCGTGGGCCACCGCCAAACGTGCGGAAGGGCGCCGTCGGCCGTCGCTGCCAGCCATGAGCTATCAGTGCCCGTCCGCCTGCTCGCCGGGCCGCAGCGCCGGCGAGGCGGCCACGCCCGAGCCCTCCTGCATGCCGCCGAGGACTGCGGACACCGCCTCCTGGGACGTGCGCTGGGGCTGCCAGCCGAGCTCGTCCCGCGCACGGGAGGTGTCCATGAGGGGAACCTCGAGGGCCATGTCGATCCAGCCGGGGTCGCTGCGCTGCGCCCGGAGCTCCCACGACAGCCACACGAGCCCCCGGAGCGCGGCCCCGGGGACCGGGAACCAGCCCTTGGCCCCCACGACAGGAGGAAGCGTCGTCGTGTCGAGCACCGGCTCGGCGGCGATGTTGAAGGCCCCGCGGGCACGGGTGCCGAGGGCCCGCGCGTAGGCCTCGGCGGCGTCCTCGGTGTGCACGGCCTGGAAGGCCATGCGGGCAGGCATGGGCAGGAACGGGACCCGGACGCGGGCGATCCGCTGCGGGACGAACCGCCCCAGGAAGAACCGGCCCACCTGGGACGCCTGGCCGGACTGGAAGATGAGCCCGGGGCGGAGCCGGGCCACGGCGACCTCGGGATGGTCGGCCTCGAACCGGTCGAGGACCCGCTCGACCTCCGCCTTCTGGCGGCTGTAGTGCGAGGTGTGCAGGCCGCCCGTGGGCCAGGACTCGTCGACGCGCCTGTCCTTGGGGCCGGGGCTGTACGCCCCTACCGAGGATGCGTAGACCACATGCCCGACGCCGGCCTGCGCCGCGGCCTCGAACACCTGGGCGCTCCCATCGACGTTGATGCGGTGCAGCTCGGCGACGCGGTGGTTGGGCTGGATCACCCACGCGAGATGCACGACGGCGTCGCACCCCTCGAATGCCGACCGCAGCCGGCCGGGCGCGTCCGTGCCGCCGACCTCGACGGCGTGCCATGTGGCGTTCCGGTACGGTTCCGCCGAGGCATCCGGCTCGCGGCGGCTGATGCCGACGAGCTCATGCCCTCCCTCGGCGGAGAGCTTCCGCAGCAGGGCGGTGCCGACGTTCCCTGTCGCTCCGACGATGGCGATGCGCATGGGGTGCTCCTTCGGGTCACGGCGCATGGAGTGTTCCCCCTGCTTCATCCCCGCTCGGGGGCGGCCGCAACCAGATTGCCGAAGCGGGCGAGGGCCGGCGTCAGCGTTGGGGCCCGGGCGACGGAGGCGGGCCCCCGGCGCGGATGAGGTTCGGCGGCGGCGGGTCGAATCCCCCGCGGTCGTAGTAGCCGAGCACGTCGCGCATATAGTAGGCCCACTGCGGACCGGCGATGTAGGCGCCGTCGACGGTCTCCCAGAACTTGCCGTTGACCACGACGTTGCGCCCCACCCGGTCCTCCGGGTTGCGCAGGGCCTCGCCGAAGAACGACGCCGTCGCGAGGCCGCGCGTGTAGCCCATGACCCACGTCTGGCTGTTGAACTGGTTCGTGCCGGTCTTGGCGGCGGCGGGCGCTCCGACCTGGATGGTCTTGCCCGCGTCGTCCTTGATGTGGAAGCCCGATCCCTTCGTCAGGGTGTCCTGGAGGACGTTCGTGACGGCCTTGGCGACGTCAGGCTTGAGGGCCCCGGGGCGGCACTGCTCCTGCTGGCCGCCGATCCTCCTGCCCTCGGAGTCCTTCACCTCGAGGATGGAGATCGGGATGCAGTGAGTCCCGTTCGAGGCGAAGGTCGCGAACGCGTTCGCCATGGTCAGCGGGGAGACGTTGGGGCCGCCCAGGATATTGCCCAGGGTCGACATGTCCAGCGGCTGGCCCCGGCCCTCGCCGTCGTGCAGCCCGAGCGCGTCGGCGGCCCGCTGGATGTTGCAGAAGTCGTTCAGGGCCGCCGCTGAGGCGAACGTCGCAGTGTTGATCGAGTTGTAGACGCCCTCCCGCACGGTCAGCGGCCGGTACCAGCCCTCATCGTTGTTCCGCAGGTCCGGGGCCGTCCCGAGGCTCACCGTGGTGTCGTCGAACGCCCCCGTGACGCGCTTGCAGGTGGTCTTCCAGGGGTGGTTGAGCGGGTAGCGGCGCTGCGCCGCGTTGACCATCTGGTCGGTCGGCTTGCCCTCGTTGAGCCACGCCGTGAGCGTTACCGGCTTCATCGCCGAGCCGGGCTGGAAGCCGCCGGCGCCGCCGAGGTCGTTGCCGTTGGCGTCGGTCCGGTCCACGTTGAAGTTGTAGCTCGTGACGAAGTCCAGGCCCTGGCCCTCGAGCATGCGGGTGTTCTGCGCCATCGCGAGTACCCTGCCGGTCCCCGGCTGGACGGTGACAAGCGAGGCGCCCCACCTGTCCGGGTTCGCGCCCGCCGTCGCGTCCACCCGCGCCTGGGCGGGACCCTGGAGCCGCGGGTCGAGCGTCGTCGTGATGACGAGGCCGCTGCGCTGGACCGTCTGGACGCGATCCTCGGGGGTGGCCCCGTAGGCCGGATCGTTGAGGATCTGGTGCAGGACGTACTCGCAGAAGTACTGGGCCTGGACCGCGTAGGCGCAGCCCTGCCGGGACGGGTTGAGCTTCAGCTCGAGCGGGCTCGCGACGGCCTCGTCGTGCTCGGTCTGGGTGATGTAGCCGTGCTCGAGCATGGCGTCCAGCACGAGGTTGCGCCGCTCGAGGGCGGCGTCGGGCCGGTCCGTGGGGCTGTACACCGAGGGCCCGTTGACGATGCCCGCGAGGAGGGCGGCCTGGGGCAGAGTCAGATCCTTGGCATCGACCGAGAAGAAGTACTGGCTCGCCGCCTGGATCCCGTAGGCGTGCGTGCTGAAGAAGACGATGTTGAGGTACCCCTCGAGGATCTGGTCCTTCGAGTAGCGCTTTTCGAGGGCGATCGCGAGCTTCATCTCGCGCAGCTTGTCGCCCAGGCTCTTCTGGCCGCCGAGCGCGACCGCCGCGCCCTCGCTCCGGGCGAACGCGTTCTCCTTGAGCACGTTGGCCACGTACTGCTGGGTGAGGGTCGATGCCCCCTGCCGGTCGCCCTGGACGTTGGCGATGACGGCGCGGACGATGCCCGCGGGATCGACGCCGCCGTGCTCGTGGAACCTGTAGTCCTCGATCGCGATCACGGCGTCCTTGGCGTGCTTCGAGATCTGGTCGAGGGTCACGGGCGTCCGGTTCTGGGTGAAGACGGTGCCGATGAGGGAGCCGTCCACGGCGAGGACCTTTGTCACGAGGGCCGGCGGCGTCACCTCGAGCTCGGTGGGGAGGCTGTCGAAGAACTCTGCGGAGCTGTAGGTGGCGCCCCACGTCGCGACCATGACCGGAGCAGTGAGGCCCGCGGCGAGAATCCCCGCCACCGCGCTGATGGCGAGGAACGCGAAGAGCCGGCGGAAGACTCCGCCCGCAGCATGGACGACGCGGCCCATGACCACATTGTAGGGAGGCTGGCCACATAGCACAGGGGGTGCGCGGGCGGGTCGGGGTGAGCCGATGGCGTCCGGACGACGGCGGGTTCCCACCCGCCGTCGTCCGGGCGCCTGGGACCGCTACGCGCCCTCGTCGTTGAGCCGCCGCAGGTACTCGTCGAGGTCGTACGGGCTGGCCGGCGGCCGTGTGGCCGGTCCCTCGGATGGCGGTGCGGCGGCGCCGTGGCCCTCCGCATTGGGGCGATCCATGCGCCGGGAAGCCCCGGGCGTCCGGTAGTGCCGGTCCTCGAAGGCCTGCTGCCGCTGGCGCCTCGCGAACGCGACCGTGGCGATGCCCACGGCCACGAGGATGAACGGGACGCCTGCGATACGGCCGACCGCGAGGAACTCGAGGCACAGCAGCACGATGACGAGCCACTTCGTGGCGGCAGCGGCCCAGTTGGCGGCCGCGGCATTGCGGCCCACACGCCAGAGGGGAGCCGGGTCGGCCCCGACGGCGCCCAGCACGCGCTCGGCCTGCCCGATCGTGAGCCCTCTGAGGCTCGGCGTCATGCCGGTCTCGCGCCACACCGCGCGGCGCACGTACGCGACCTGAAGGGGGAGCGCGGGCGGGGTGCCGTCGGGGGCCAGGAGCGCGCGCCACGCGCTGGTCGTTTCGCGGCTCACGACGCCGAGGCCCTCCTTGCGCACCCGGGCCGGGCGGCCCGTCGACGGCGGGGGAGGGGGAGTTGCCGAGGCAGGGCGGCCGCGAGCACCGGTGCCGCGGTAGCTGCTTCCGTGCCGCAGGCGCCGAACCCGGTAGTGGACATGTCCCACGGGGGCCTCCTCTGGCTCTCTCCATTGTAGGAGCGGCAGGCCTCGTCGAGCTCTTGACCGAGGATGTCCGGACTCGGCCCGGCGTCGCGCTACTCGAACCGGCTCGGGTCCCCGGCCCCGCGCCGGGTGATCTCCGCGGCGCCCGAGGAGAAGTCGACGACGGTCGTCGGCTCGGAACCCGTCTCGCCGTCGTCGATCACGGCGTCCACCACGTTGTCGAGGCGCTCCTTGATCTCCCAGCCGTCGGTGAGCGGCTCGTCCTCGTCCGGCAGGAGGAGGGTCGAGGAGAGGAGGGGCTCGCCGAGCTCGGCCAGGAGGGCCCGGACGACGGCGTGGTCGGGGATGCGCACCCCGACGGTCTTCTTCTTCGGGTGCAGCATGCGCTTGGGGACCTCGCGCGTGGCCGGGAGGATGAACGTGTAGGGGCCCGGCGTCACGGACTTGATCACTCGGAACACGTCGTTGGGCATGTCGACGAGCTGGCCGAGCTGCGCGAACTCCCGGCAGACGAGCGTGAAGTGGTGCTTGTCGTCGAGCCGGCGGATCTGGCGGATCCGCTCCAGCGCCTCGCGGTTGCCCATGACGGCGCCGAGCGCGTAGCACGAGTCGGTCGGGTATGCGACGAGGCCGCCGTCGCGCAGGATCTGCACGGCCTGGCTGATGGCCCGCGGCTGCGGGTCGACCGGGTGGACGTCGAAGAATCTCGCCATGCGCGTCAGCCTACGCCTGTGCGGGGGCGTGGAAGGGCGGAAAGGGCCGAAAGGCCGCGGAAGAGCGCGGAAGGCGGGCCGGATTCGGCCCCGCCCGGCGGGGCAGCGCGAGAAATGTCGGAGCCCGTCCGTAGCCTCGTTGCATGAGCACAGCAGCAGTGATGACACGTGAAGCTTCCGGCCGGCACCGGGCACGGCGGGCCAGCCTGGCCGTCGTCGAGGACACCTGCCTCGACTGCGGTTCGGCGCTCGCGGTGTTCGAGGAGAACCGGTGCGCGGGCTGCGCGGACCTGGCCCTGCACACGGAGTGCCGCGACTGCGGCAGCGTCCTGAGGGATGCCGATCTCGATGCCGGCGCGTGCGCCGACTGCCTCGCGTGAGCCGCCGCGCGTGAAGCACGGCAGATTCACCGTCCCTCGTCTGGCGAGGGAGGGCTCCGCAGCATGATGGGAGCCCATCACGCGGCCTGCGGCGCAGCAGCCTGGGTCGCGGTGACCACCCATGTCCACTTCGATCTCTCCGGCGCCACCGTGCCCCTCGGGCTCGGACCGGCCGCCATCGACCTCGGCTGGCCGCTCATCGAGGCCACGCCCGTCGGCGTTGTCGTCGGCGCGCTCGTCACCGCGGGCGCTGCCCTGCTGCCCGACGCCGACCACCGGAGCGCGACGATCGCCCAGTCCCTCCCGCCCGTCTCGAGCACGCTCTGCCGGGTCGTCGGAGCCGTCTCGGGCGGGCACCGCAACGGCACGCACTCCCTCCTCGGGGTTGCGGCGTTCGTAGGGCTCGCGTGGCTCGCGGGCCAGTGGACCATCGAGACCCCAGAATGGGGGACGGTCTACGTCGGGGCAGGGCTCGTTTCCCTCCTGCTCGTCTCCTTCGCGGCGAAGGTCCTCGGTGTTCTCCCCGACGGCGTGCAGAAGCTGCCGTGGATCCTGTCCGCGCCGCTCGCGCTGTTCATCGCGCTGTACGCGCCCGAGGAGCAGGACTGGTTCCCCCTCGCCGTCGGGCTCGGTGCCGCGGTGCACATCGCCGGCGACATGCTCACGACGGGCGGGTGCAACCTCCTGTGGCCGCTCAGGCTCCGCCGGCCGAAGGCCCTGCACAAGGTGCCCGTGATCCGGTGGATGTGGCGCAGGGGTGGCCACCTGTCCGTCCCCGTCCTGGGGGACGCCGGCTCGTGGCGGGAGTGGCTCGTCCTCGTCCCCGTGGGCCTCTACGCCCTCGCGGGCGTGGGGGCGGCGCTGTTCGCGCTGGGCAAGGCCGGCGCCGTGGCCCTCGCCCTGAGCTGGGGGATCGGGGCCGGATGACGAGGGCGCCGGGCGGGATGTCGCCGGGGATGGTGCACAGTAGGACGGTGAGCATTGAGCCTGGCCCCACTGTGAACCGCCCCTCCGCCCCGGCTGCCCCGGCACCCGCCGCCCCTGCTGCGGGCGCCACGATCGCCGAGCCGTCGCTGCCCAGCGCTGAGGAGACCGCCGCCGCGATCGCCCGGAGGATCGCCACTGAGCTGGGGGTGCAGGCCTGGCAGGTTCGGGCCGCCGTCGAGCTCCTCGACGGCGGGGCGACCGTGCCCTTCGTCGCCCGGTACCGCAAGGAGGCCACGGGGACGCTCGACGACGCCCAGCTCCGCGAGCTCGAGGAGCGGCTGCGCTACCTGCGGGAGCTCGAGGACCGCCGCCGGGCCGTCCTGACCTCGATTGCCGAGCAGGGCGCGCTCACGAGAGCCCTCCAGGAGTCCGTGCTCGCGACAGCGACGAAGGGCGAGCTCGAGGACCTCTACCTCCCCTACCGGTCCAAGCGGCGCACCCGTGCCCAGATCGCCCGCGAGGCAGGCCTCGAGCCGCTCGCCGACGCGATCCTTGCCGACCCGTCCCAGGACCCCGAGGCCCTCGCCGCGGCCTACCTCAACCCCGAGCACGGGATCGAGGGTGCCGCCGAGGCACTCGCCGGCGCCCGCGCGATCCTCACCGAGCGAGCCGGCCAGGACGCCGCGCTCGTGTCGGAGCTGCGCGAGCGGCTCTTCTCCGGGGGCCGGCTGCGCTCCGCCGCCAAGCCCGGCGCTGCCGAGGGCTCCGCCGCCCCGGGCCAGCGGCAGGGCACGGACGCGGCCGGGAAGTATGACGGCTTCGCCGACTGGGTCCAGCCCGTCGCGTCCGTGCCCGGCCACCGGGTCCTGGCCCTCCTGCGCGGCGAGCGCGAGGGCGCCCTGTCCCTCGAGATTGCCGAGGCGGATCCTCGCGACGAGGCCGGCCTGGCCGACGCCCGCGCCGGGTACGAGAATGCGGTGGCCCGCGCCCTTGGGGTGCGGGGCGGGGCCGGGGCGCCTGCCGGGAAGTGGCTCGCCCAGACCGTGCGGGTCGCGTGGCAGGGCCGGCTCCTGGCCAAGCTCGAGGCCGATCTGCGCGCCCGGCTCTTCGACGCCGCCGAGGAGGAAGCCGTGCGGGTCTTCGCGGCCAACCTGCGGGACGTCCTCCTTGCCGCACCCGCGGGGAACCGCGCCGTCCTCGGCCTCGACCCGGGCCTGCGCACGGGCGTCAAGGTCGCCGTCGTAGACCCGACCGGGAAGGTAGTGGACACAGCGACGGTGTACCCGCACGCGCCGGCCAAGAAGTGGGACGAGTCGCTCGCGACCCTCGAGGCCCTCGCCAGGCGGCACGGGGTGGACCTCATCGCCGTCGGCAACGGCACCGCGAGCCGCGAGACCGACCGGCTCGCGGGCGAGCTGCTCACGCGCCTCGGGAAGCCGCGCAACGCCAAGGTCATCGTGTCCGAGGCCGGCGCCTCGGTCTACTCCGCCTCCGCGTTGGCCTCCGCCGAGCTGCCCGACCTCGACGTCTCGCTCCGCGGTGCAGTCTCCATCGCGCGGCGTCTCCAGGACCCGCTCGCGGAGCTCGTCAAGATCGACCCGAAGTCCATCGGGGTGGGCCAGTACCAGCACGACGTCACGCCGGCGAAGCTCGAGCGCAGCCTCGGCGCTGTCGTCGAGGACTGCGTCAACGCCGTCGGCGTGGACGTCAACACGGCCTCGCCCGCCCTGCTCGCCCGAGTGGCGGGCGTGGGCCCGACGCTGAGCCGCAACATCGTCGAGTACCGGGACGCCAACGGCGCCTTCGCCACGCGCGCGGAGCTCAAGAAGGTCCCGCGGCTCGGTGCGAAGGCCTTCGAGCAGTGCGCCGGCTTCCTGCGGATCACCGGCGGGAAGCAGCCGCTCGACGCTTCGGCCGTGCACCCTGAGGCCTACGGGCTCGCCGAGCGCATCCTCGCCGCGGCCGGCGGCTCCAAGGAGCGCGTGGCCACCCTGGATCCCGCGCAGTTCGTCGACGGGCAATTCGGCCTGCCGACGGTCCGGGACGTCATGGCGGAACTCGTCCGCCCCGGCCGCGACCCCCGGCCCGAGTTCGTCACGGCCTCGCTGGCCGAGGGCGTCGAGACGATCTCCGACCTCCGGCCGGGGATGGTGCTCGAGGGCACCGTCTCCAACGTCGCGGCCTTCGGCGCGTTCGTCGACCTCGGCGTGCACCAGGACGGGCTCGTCCACGTCTCGGCGATGAGCAGCAAGTTCGTTTCGGATCCGCGCGAGGTCGTCACGTCGGGGCAGGTCGTCAAGGTCAAGGTGCTCGACGTCGACGTCGCACGCAAGCGGATCTCCCTCACGCTGCGCCTTGACGACGAGGCGAATGACCGGGAGGGTGGCCGCTCCGGGGGCAAGGGCGGCCGCGGCGGCGGCCAGGGACAGCGAGGCCAGGGGTCACGCGGCGAAGGGCAGCGGGGCCGGGGCGGGTCGGACAGCCCGGGACAGAGGGGACAGGGGCAGAACGGCCAGGGACAGGGCGGCCAGGGACAGCGAGGCCAGCGGGGCCAGGGGCCGCGGGGAGGCCAGCCGCAGGGCGGCGGGGCCGACACCGCTCTGGCCGACGCGCTGAGGCGGGCGGGCCTCGCCCGCTGACGGGCGGTCGCTGTGCAGGGATCGGTGCTGCGCGGGGACCGGGACATGCAGGGATGGGTGCTGCGCGGGGATCGGTAGGGTGGGCGGGGTGAACGAGCCCCTCCTCCTGACCGGGTCCCGCGTCGTGCTGCGCGACTGGACGCACGACGACGTCGAGGCCTACCGCCGCTGGATCGTCCCTCCCGCCCCCGGCACGGGCAGCGGGGGAGTGCATGAATGGCAGCTCTATGACGGCCCCTTCTACTCGAGATGGTCGGCCGAGGGCGCCAACGGCTGGTGCGACGGACTCCAGCGCCGGGTGCGCTACCGTGACTGGCCGGAGCCGCGGGAGGCGCTCGCCGTCGCCGATGCCGCCACCGGGGAGTTCGTCGGCCAGGTCTCCTGGTACTGGGAGGAGAAGCCCGGCGAGGGGGACGCCGAGGGCACCGCGCTGCTCCCGTGGCGGCGGATGGGGCTCGTCATCTTCGACCCGGCCCACTGGTCCGGGGGCTACGGGACCGAGGCCCTCGCCCTGTGGACCGACTACCTCTTCCGCGCCACCGACAGCGGCCGGCTGGACTACGCGACCTGGAGCGGCAACGCCGGCATGCTCCGCATCGGCGAGAAGCTCGGCTTCACCGAGGAGGCCAGGTTCCGGCAGGCGCGCAAGGTCCGCGGCCAGCTGTACGACGCCGTCGTGTGCGGCGTCTTGCGCTCGGAGTGGGAGAAACGGCCGGGCTGGCACGGGCGCCCGGGTTCTTGACGCCCAGTGAGGCCGGATGGCCCGTGAACGGCCGTGACTGATCCAGTCATCTCGGCATGGCACAATATGCGGCGGTGTCAGCTCAAACACGATCGCGCGCAGGAGCCGCCGGAGGACCAGCCAGGTCCCGGCGGGCCCTCCGCGAACCGTCCCGCTTCTCCCCCCGGACCCTGGCCGCCGCGGCGGCGGGCGCGCTCCTGGCCGCGGCCGCCATCGTGGGCCTGGCCGCCGCGCCACTCGTGGTCCTCTCCGTCGCGGCGGTGGTCCTGTGCGCCGCCCTCATCCGGAGGCCGTCGGGGCGCCGGTCCGAACCCGCCGTCTTCATCCCGACCGTCGTCGTGTGGGGCGCCGTCGTCGCCCTCCTCCTCGCCCTCGGCGCCGCCTCTCTGCAGGGCGTCCTCGGCGCGTGGACCGCTGCGCTGAGCGGCCTCGTCGCGCACGAGCGGGGGTTTGCCCCCGGCCCAGGGGGCACGGCGGCGGGATCGTTACCCACGCCGTCCTCGGCGCCGTCCAGGGTGTCGCCGTCCTCCATCCCGGCGGCTCCCTCCTCGCCGGTCCCGACAGCGACGCACACAGCTACCCCGACAGCCTCCACGACGCCGTCGGCGCCCGCCGCGGCCCCTACGACGCCGGCGGCCACCGTGCCGTCCGCTGCGGCGCCGGCCCCTGCCCCGGCCGCCTCCGCCGCCCCCGCTCCGTCCCCGTCGCCGACCCCTGTCCAGGAGTGCCGTCCGGAGGAGGAGCAGGGGCTTGGCAGTCTCCTCGGGGGCCTGCCCGGGACCTCGCCCGACGGCAAGTCCTGCTCCTGACCCCCTCTCGCGCGAGTGTGTCCGAATTCACGTCGAGGACAGGCCGTCGGGCCTCCTGGGCGGCCTCAGAATTGAGGGGGTTCCCATCCGGAGTGGGGCCCAGAGCGAGTGGAGCGATGTTCGAGTTCAACCTTCAGACTGCCGTGTTCTTCGGCACCGTGGCCCTGGGTGGGCTGCTGTTCGTCCTGGCCATCCTGGCCCTTGTCGGCGCGACCATGCTGCTCGGCGCGATCCGCGGCGTGCACCGGTCCACAGACGCCGCGACCGAGCGCCTGATGAAGCGCTCGCAGGCCGCGCGCTAGGCGCGGCCGGCACGAACGGCAGGGCCCGGAGATCCCCCGCGGATCGACGGGCCCTGCCGCGTAGGGTGCGTGCGGTGCGGTACGCCGCCCTGGGGACGGTCGTCATTTGCTGATATGAGCCTGTGCATAGCAGAATTGGAAGGCAGCACAACTGAATAAGCCTCTGATCTGCGGCGGGAGAGTCCTGCGAGCATGAGCGAGCAGGCGCCGTAGGAGCAACACCTCCCCAGGAATCTCTCAGGCACCCGTACCGCCGCGGCAAGGCAACTCTGGAAAGATGCCCAGCGATGCTGGGCTCACCGACGGTGCAAGCCGGCGTCGCAAGTGCAGAACGTCAGCGGAATCTCTCAGGTCCGATACAGAGCGGGGAGGAGCCTGTTAAATCGCCGAACCCTCGGGTCGGCCAGATTGATGGAGTTCCCCGTGACGGACCTTTCAGCCCCCGCAGCCTTCGTCGAGCGCCATATCGGCGCGCGGCGCGACGCGGACATCAAGCACATGCTCGACACGGTCGGCTTCGACAGCGCCGATGCACTGGCAGCCACCGCCGTCCCGGACAGCATCAAGCAGGACAAGCCGCTCGTCCTCTCCCGCGCCCTGAGCGAGACCGAGGCCCTCGCCGCCCTCCGCCGCCTCGCGGCCAAGAACAAGCCCCGCATCCAGATGATCGGGCAGGGCTACTACGACACCGTGACCCCGCCGGTGATCCGCCGCAACATTGTCGAGGACCCGGCCTGGTACACGGCCTACACCCCCTACCAGCCCGAGATCTCCCAGGGCCGGCTCGAGGCCCTGCTGAACTTCCAGACGGCGGTCGAGGACCTCACGGGCCTTCCGATCGCCAACGCATCCCTGCTCGACGAGGCCACGGCCGTGGCCGAGGCCGTGCTGCTCATGCGCCGGGCGAACAAGGACAAGAGGGCCGCCGGCGGCAAGACGGTCCTGGATGCCGACCTGTTCCCGCAGTCGATCGCGATCGTGAAGGGCCGCGCGGAGGCGCTCGGCTTCGAGGTCGAGGTCGCGGACCTTTCGAAGGGCCTGCCCGACGGCCCGATCAACGGCGTCGTGCTCCAGCAGCCCGGCGCGTCCGGCCGCGTCGCCGACGCGACGGCCCTCATCGCCGAGGCCAAGGAGCGCGGGGCGATGGTCGCCGTCGCCGCCGACCTCCTCGCGCTGACGCTCATCAAGTCCCCGGGCGAGCAGGGCGCGGACATCGCCGTCGGCTCCGCGCAGCGCTTCGGCGTCCCGCTGTTCTACGGCGGCCCGCATGCGGCGTTCATGGCCGTGCACGCTGGCCTCGAGCGCCAGCTCCCGGGCCGCCTCGTGGGCGTGTCGAAGGACGACGCCGGCGCCCCCGCCTACCGCCTCGCGCTCCAGACCCGCGAGCAGCACATCCGCCGCGAGAAGGCGACCTCGAACATCTGCACCGCGCAGGCGCTCCTGGCGATCGTCGCCTCGATGTACGCCGTCTACCACGGCCCCGAGGGCCTCAAGGCGATCGCGCAAACCACGCACGCGCACGCCCGC
This sequence comes from Sinomonas sp. T428B, assembly GCF_056780155.1. Taxonomy (NCBI): domain Bacteria; kingdom Bacillati; phylum Actinomycetota; class Actinomycetes; order Micrococcales; family Micrococcaceae; genus Sinomonas; species Sinomonas sp. T428B. Next base: position 823,386 of record NZ_JBRAZR010000001.1, read on the forward strand.
TCGCTCGCCGCGGCCCTCGAGGGCGCCGGCGTCGAGATCGCGCACCGCAGCTTTTTCGACACCGTCACCGCTCACGTCCCGGGCCGCGCCGCGGCGCTCGTCGCCGCGGCCGAGAAGCAGGGCGTGAACCTGCGCCTCGTCGACGCGGACACCGTGGGGATCTCGTGCGACGAGACGACGACGGCGGAGATCGTCGCGACCGTCGCCGGTGTCTTCGGCGCGGGCGCGGCGGGCGACGGCGTCGACACCGCCGGGTCCGCGGGTGCGGGCTTCGCGATCGAGGCAGCCGCGCACCGCTCGAGCCCGTACCTCACGCACCCGGTGTTCCACACCCACCGGTCCGAGACCCAGATGCTGCGCTACCTGCGCCGCCTCTCGGACCGCGACCTCGCGCTCGACCGAACGATGATCCCGCTCGGCTCCTGCACGATGAAGCTCAACGCGACCGTCGAGATGGAGGCCATCACGTGGCCCGAGTTCGCCGGCATCCACCCCTTCGCCCCGGACTCCCAGACCGAGGGCTGGCGCGAGCTCATCGCCGACCTCGAGGCGGACCTCGCCACGATCACCGGCTACGACCAGGTCTCGATCCAGCCCAACGCCGGCTCGCAGGGCGAGCTCGCGGGCCTGCTCGCAATCCGCGGATACCACCACTCGCGCGGCGAGGCCCAGCGCGACGTGTGCCTCATCCCCGCCTCGGCCCACGGCACGAACGCCGCCTCGGCCGTCCTGGCCGGGATGAAGGTCGTCGTCGTGGCCACGGCCGCGGACGGCACGATCGACCACACGGACCTCTACGCCAAGATCGAGGCGAACGGGGACCGGCTCGCGGCGATCATGATCACCTACCCGTCCACGCACGGCGTCTACGACGCCGACGTGCGCGAGGTCTGCGACGCCGTGCACGCCGCGGGCGGCCAGGTGTACATCGACGGCGCGAACATGAACGCGCTCGTCGGCCTGGCCCAGCCCGGCCGGTTCGGCGGCGACGTCTCGCACCTGAACCTGCACAAGACCTTCTGCATCCCGCACGGCGGAGGCGGCCCCGGCGTCGGCCCCGTCGCGGCGCGCGCGCACCTGGCCCCGTTCATGCCGGGCAACGCGGCGGACTGGCAGGGCGGTGGCGATGTCCCGATCTCGGCCTCGCGCTTCGGCTCCGCCGGCGTGCTGCCGATCTCGTGGGCCTATGTCAAGCTCATGGGCGGGGAGGGCCTGACCGAGGCCACGAAGTCCGCGCTGCTCGCGGCGAACTACATCGCCAAGCGGCTCGACGAGCACTTCCCCGTCCTCTACACGGGCGAGGGCGGGCTCGTCGCGCACGAGTGCATCCTCGACCTGCGCCAGCTCACGGCCAAGACGGGGGTCACCGCCGAGGACGTGGCCAAGCGCCTCATCGACTTCGGCTTCCACGCCCCGACCCTGGCCTTCCCGGTGGCCGGCACGCTCATGGTCGAGCCGACCGAGTCCGAGGACCTCGGCGAGATCGACCGGTTCATCGAGGCGATGATCGCGATCCGCGCCGAGATCGACCAGGTCGCCGCGGGCGACTTCGCCCTCGCGGACTCTCCGCTGCGCCGCGCCCCGCACACGGCCGCCGCCGTCGTGACCAGCGAGTGGGAGCGCCCCTACACCCGGGAGCAGGCCGCTTTCCCCGGCCGCACCCGCACCCAGGACAAGTACTTCGCCCCCGTCGGCCGCATCGACGGCGCCGGCGGAGACCGCAACCTTGTGTGCGCGTGCCCGCCGCTCGAGTCCTTCGAGAACTGACGCCCCCGCACGTCGCCGGGCGGGGCCGCGTCCTCGACGCGGCCCCGCCGGCGGGCCACTGACACGCCACCTCCCAGGAGACTCCCATGACTGAGACCACCACCGCGCCGGCCGCTGCAGAGCAGCGCACGGCGCTCTACGACGAGCACGCTGCCCTCGGGGCGTCCTTCACCGACTTCGGCGGCTGGCAGATGCCGCTCAAGTACGGCTCCGAGCTCGCCGAGCACCGCGCCGTCCGTGCCACGGCCGGCCTCTTCGACCTCTCCCACATGGGCGAGGTCTGGGCCACGGGCCCCGACGCGGCCGCCTTCCTCGACTACGCCCTCGTGGGCAAGCTGTCCGCGATCGCGGTGGGCAAGGCCAAGTACTCGCTCATCTGCGCCGAGGACGGCGGGATCATCGACGACCTCATCGTCTACCGCGTCGCCGAGGACGACTTCCTCGTCGTCCCCAACGCGGGCAACGCCGCGACCGTCGCCGCAGAGCTCGACGCTCGCCTCGCGGCGTTCGGGGATGCCCGCGGCGGGGCGGCGGTGACGCTGCGCGACGCCTCCGCGGAGACGTCCCTCATCGCGGTGCAGGGCCCGAACGCCCAGGCGATCGTGCTCGCCGTCGTGCACCCCGACGACGCTGCCGCGGTGACCGGCCTGAAGTACTACGCCGCCGTCGAGCTCGAGGCTGCCGGCATCCCAGTACTCCTCGCCCGCACCGGCTACACCGGAGAGGACGGCTTCGAGCTGTTCGTGCCCAACGCCCGTGCCGTCGAGCTGTGGAAGGCCCTCGCGGCCGCGGGCGAGGGCCACGGGCTCGTCCCCTGCGGGCTCGCCTCGCGCGACTCGCTGCGCCTCGAGGCGGGCATGCCGCTGTACGGCAACGAGCTCTCCCGGGCGGGCACGCCGTTCGCCGCGGGCCTCGGCGGCGTCGTCGCGCTCAAGAGCAAGGAGGGCGACTTCGTGGGCCGCGCCGCGCTGCAGGCGGCGAAGGACGACGGCGAGGGCGCCACGAGCGGCCAGCGGCTCGTGGGCCTCCGCGGCCTCGGGCGACGCGCCGCGCGCTCGCACTACCCAGTCCTCAAGGACGGCGTGCAGGTCGGCGAGGTCACCTCGGGCCAGCCGAGCCCGACCCTCGGCTACCCGGTCGCGCTCGCCTATGTCGACGTCGAGCACGCCGCCCCGGGCACCCGCCTCGATGCGGACCTGCGCGGCAAGGCCGAGCCCTTCGAGGTCGTCGAGCTGCCGTTCTACCAGCGCCAGAAGTAGCCCCAGCCGTTCCCGCGACGAAAGAAGGAAGCCCTGACATGAGCAAGGTCCAGACCGGTCTCCGGTACTCCGAAGAGCACGAGTGGCTCGACACGACCGCCTCGCCGGCCAAGATCGGCGTGTCCCAGGTGGCCGCCGACGCCCTCGGCGACGTCGTCTACCTCGACCTGCCCGAGGTCGGCAGCGAGGTCACCGCCGGCTCGACGTGCGGCGAGATCGAGTCCACGAAGAGCGTCTCCGACCTCTACTCCCCGGTGTCCGGCACCGTCGTGGAGATCAACCAGGAGGCCATCGACAACCCCGCCCTGGTCAACGAGGACCCGTACGGCGCCGGCTGGCTCTTCACGGTCGAGGTCTCCGAGGAGGGCCCGCTGCTCTCCGCCGAGGAGTACGCGTCCAAGAACGGGGGCGAGCTGTGAGCGCCGCTGCCGTCAGGCAGAACACAGCCCCTGTCTTCGAGCAGGTCCGCTCGGCGTCCCTCGACGCCGACCTCGCCGCCTTCGACCCGGAGATCGCCGCGAGCATCAACGCCGAGGCCGCCCGCCAGCGCGGGGGCCTCGAGATGATCGCCTCGGAGAACCACACGGCCGTGGCCGTCATGCAGGCCCAGGGCTCCGTGCTGACGAACAAGTACGCCGAGGGCTACCCGGGCAAGCGCTACTACGGCGGCTGCGAGCACGTCGACGTCATCGAGCAGCTCGCGATCGACCGGGTCAAGGCGCTCTTCGGCGCCGAGTACGCGAACGTCCAGCCGCACTCGGGCGCCCAGGCGAACGCCTCGGTCATGCATGCGCTCATCAAGCCCGGCGACACGATCATGGGCCTGAACCTGGCCCACGGCGGGCACCTCACGCACGGGATGAAGATCAACTTCTCCGGCAAGCTGTACAACGTCATCCCGTACCAGGTCCGCGAGGAGGACCACCGGATCGACATGGCCGAGGTCGAGCGCCTCGCGCAGGAGCACAGGCCGCAGCTCATCGTGGCCGGCTGGTCCGCGTACGCGCGCCAGCTCGACTTCGCCGAGTTCCGGCGCATCGCCGACTCCGTCGGGGCGTACCTCATGGTGGACATGGCCCACTTCGCGGGTCTCGTCGCCGCGGGCCTGCACCCCTCGCCGGTCCCGCACGCGCACGTGACGACGTCGACGACGCACAAGACCCTTGCGGGCCCGCGCGGCGGCATCATCCTGACCAACGACGCCGAGATCGCCAAGAAGGTCAACTCGGCCGTGTTCCCCGGCCAGCAGGGCGGGCCGCTCGAGCACGTCATCGCGGGCAAGGCCGTCGCGTTCAAGATCGCCGCCTCGGACGAGTTCCGCGAGCGGATGGAGCGCGTCCTCGCAGGCGCGAAGATCATCGCCGAGCGGCTCACGGCCGAGGATGTCAAGGCCGCCGGCATCGGCGTCGTCTCGGGCGGCACTGACGTGCACCTGGTCCTCGTGGACCTGCGCCACGCGGACCTCGACGGGCAGCAGGCCGAGGACCGGCTCGCGGCGATCGAGATCACGGTCAACCGCAACGCGGTCCCGTTCGACCCGCGGCCGCCGATGGTCACCTCGGGCCTGCGCATCGGCACCCCGGCCCTGGCCACACGCGGCTTCGGCGAGGCCGCCTTCCGCGAGGTCGCGGACATCATCGCCCGGGCCCTCATCGCGGGCCCGGACGAGGACCTCTCCGGCCTCAAGGCCCGCGTCGAGGCACTCGCCGCGGCGCACCCGCTCTACCCGGGCGTGGCGGACCTCGCCTAGCACCGGGCCGCGCGCGCCCCGCACCCCGGCCCACCGGCCGGTCCGGGGCGCGCGCACCTCCACCATCTTTCGAGGAAGGAGTGGTCGACATGGCAGTCGGCGTCTTCGAGCTCTTCTCCGTGGGCATCGGCCCCTCCAGCTCCCACACCGTCGGCCCCATGCGCGCTGGGGCGGTCTTCGCCCGCGAGCTGCGCGAGCAGGGCCTCCTCGACCGGGTCACGTCGCTGCGCGTCGACCTGTACGGCTCGCTCGCGGCCACGGGGCACGGCCACGGCACCTTCACCGCCGTCCTCCTCGGCCTCGAGGGCTTCGAGCCCGAGGAGATCCTCCCCGACCAGGTCGAGGAGCGCCTCGCCTCGATCGCCGAGACCGGCAAGCTCAACCTCGCCGGCGGCACACTCCTGACCTACGGCGTGCAGGACATGGTCCTGCACCCGCTCACCGTCCTGCCCCGGCACACCAACGGCATGCGATTCCAGGTGTTTGGCGCGGACGACGGCGCGGGCTCGCCCGAGCTCCTGCACGAGGCGACGTTCTTCTCGGTCGGCGGCGGGTTCATCGTCCGCGAGGGCGAGGAGAAGGCCGCGCAGGCCGAGCTCGAGGAGTCCAAGAAGGAGCTGCCCCTGCCGTTCCGGACGGCTGCGGAGCTCCTCCGCTGGTGCGCCTCCCACGGCCTGTCCATCAGCGAGATCATGCTCGTCAACGAGAAGGCCTCCCGTTCCGAGGAGGAGATCCGTGAGGGGCTGCTGCACATCTGGTCCGTCATGGAGGGCTGCGTCGAGTCGAGCCTCAAGCGCGAGGGCCTCCTGCCCGGAGGGCTCAAGGTCCGCCGCCGCGCGCCCGGCTGGCACGAGCGGCTCCTCAAGGAGGACAAGGACCGCGACCCGAAGTACTGGCAGGAGTGGGTCAACCTCATCGCCCTCGCCGTGAACGAGGAGAACGCCTCGGGCGGGCGCGTCGTCACGGCCCCCACGAACGGCGCCGCCGGGATCATCCCCGCCGTCCTCTACTACGCGCTCAACTACGCCCCAGGCATGGACCAGGCCAGCCAGGAGGACAGGGACGACGTCGTCGTGAGGTTCCTGCTTGCCGCCGGCGCCGTGGGAGTGCTCTACAAGGAGCAGGCCTCGATCTCCGGCGCCGAGGTGGGCTGCCAGGGCGAGGTCGGGTCGGCGTCGTCCATGGCGGCCGCGGGCCTCGCCGAGGTCATGGGCGGCACGCCGGCCCAGGTCGAGAACGCGGCCGAGATCGCGATGGAGCACAACCTCGGCCTCACGTGCGACCCGATCGGCGGGCTCGTCCAGGTCCCGTGCATCGAGCGCAACGCGATCGCCGCGGCCAAGGCCATCAACGCCGCCAAGATGGCCCTCTGGGGCGACGGCTCGCACCGCGTCTCGCTCGACGAGGTCATCGTGACGATGCGCGAGACCGGCAAGGACATGAGCCACAAGTACAAGGAGACGGCGATGGGGGGCCTCGCCGTCAACGTCGTCGAGTGCTGACGCCCCTGCTCTCAGCGGGCGCACAGGGGACGCCCAGCGGCGGCTGACGCTCCTTCCGTAGGGTGGGAGGGAGTCCAGGAGGTCCCATGTCCCAGCGAACGTCCCGCCCGCCCCGTCCGACGACTCCCGCGCCCGTGCGCATCGTCCTGGCCGGCATCGACGGCTCGGGCAAGTCGACGGCGGCCCGCGCCCTCGCGGACGCCTTCGCGGAGCGGGGCCTCGACACCGAGTTGCTCGCCGCCCCCGGCGGCCGGCGGAGGATCGACACGCTCGCCCGCCGCGCGGGCACGACGGCGCGCGGCCTCCTCGGCGCGCGCGGCCTGAGCCTCCTCGAGGCGGCCGTGCGCGCCCTCAACCTGCTGCGAGGCGAGGCGCGGCTCGCCGCGCTCACCCGGCCGCCCGCCGTCGTCGTCCACGACCGGCATGCGGTGTGCCAGCTCGCGCTCGACGCCGCCCGCGGCGTCGCGACCCCCCGGTGGTTCCACCGGCTCGCGGACCGGCTCCCGCCCGCGAACCTCGTCGTGTTCCTCGAGGTGCCGCCGGCGCTGGCCGCCGAGCGCGTGCGCGTGCGCGGAACCGACGTCGAGACCGAGGAGGACCTCGCCGCGTTCGACGCGGCCTACCGCTCACTCGCCGCGTTCCCCGGGCTCCTGCGCGTGGACGCCTCGGGCAGCGAGGATGAGGCCGCGGCCCGCGTGCTCACGGCGGTCGACGGCGCGCTCGGAGCCGCCGTCGCCGGCTCCCCCGCGCGGGAGCCCGCGGGGCGGTAGGCCTCTCTCTCCTAGGACGCATCGGGCCGCGGCAGGCCGAAGAGGACGGGGAGGTCTGCCATGTCGGTGATGCGCTCGTAGCCGAGCCAGTGCTCGTCGTGCTCGAAGCCGCGGTCGACGTAGACCTTCTTCTCGATGCCCATCACGGCCGCGGAGCGCAGGTCGTACATCGGGCTCGCGGAGACGTGCACGAGCTCGTCGGGGGTCACCCCGAGCTTCTCGAACAGGTAGTCGAAGGCAGCGAGGCGCGGCTTGTAGCAGCCCATCTGCTCGGCCGTGATGACGACCTCGAAGGGGGCCTTGAGGTTCTCCGCGAGGCGCTCGGCCTGCGCGGTGTCGCTGTTCGTGATGATGACGAGCGGGACCGCCTCGGCCAGGCGGTTGAGGGCGGCGGTGACGCCTGGATACGGGCCGAAGGTGGGGATCCGCTCGTACACCTCCCGCGCCTCGTCCGAGCGGAACTCGAGGCCGACCTTGCGCGAGGCGCGCTCCATGGAGTTGGCCACGATCTCGTGGAACGGCTTGTAGTCCCCCATGCACTCGTCGATCCGGTACGCCTTGCAGATCCGCAGGTACTCGTCGGCGACCTCGGCGGGCAGCCTGTCGCCCAGGACCTCCCGCATCGAGTCGTTGATCGCGAACTTGATGAGCGTCCCATTCATGTCGAACGTGACGAACTTGGGCAGGGTGTCGAATGCCATGGATCTCTCCTTGCTGTCGGGCAACCGCAGGTCGTCGATTGTCGACGACAATTTCTATGCGTCTTGAATGTATATCGGCGACGAGGAGAGGGTCAAGAGGTTTGATGGGATTGGTTCGCAGGAGCGGGCCGGGCAGGGCTAGCAGACCTGCTCTAGGCGTGCCGGCCCTCGGCGATCTCCTCGAGCATCTTCGCGCAGAACGGCTCGAGGTCGCGGGGCCTGCGGGAGGTCGTGAGGCCGCGGTCGGTCACGACCTCCTCGTCCACCCAGTCCGCTCCTGCGTTCCGCAGGTCGCTCTCGAGGGAGGGGTACGAGGTCATCCTGCGGCCCTGGGCCACCCCGGCCTCGATGAGGATCCACGGGCCGTGGCAGATCGCCGCGATCGGCTTCCCGGCCTCCGCGAAGGCCTTCACGAGGGCCACGGCCTCCTTCTCGAGCCGCATCCTGTCCGCGTTGAGCGTGCCGCCCGGCAGGACGAGCGCGTCGAAGTCGTCGGCGCTGGCCTGGGAGAGGGGGACGTCCACGGGGAACGTGTCGCCGTGCTCCCAGTCGTGCCTCATCGCGGTGACCTTCCCCTCCTCCGGCGAGATGAGGACGGGCTGCCCTCCGGCGCGTTCGACGGACTTCCAGGGCTCCGTGAGCTCGGCCTGCTCGACCCCCCGGCCCGCCAGGAACGCGACCCTCTTGCCATTGATCTTGTCGGTGCTGCTGTGTGCCATGCCCTCCGCATTCCCCGTCTTGCCGGTCGCAAACCGGCCGTGATCCGACGCTCAGAGGGTGGGGCGGCCGCCGGCCGCCGACTGGCTAGACTGTCAAGGGCCCGCAGTCAGATCGAAGGGATCCCGCGCCGTGACCAGCCTCCCCAGCTTCACCGCACGCTTTGCGAACGAGTCCGAGATCGAGAACTGGGACAAGCACGTGACGGCCAACCCCAACGGGGGCAACCTCCTGCAGTCGGAGGCCTTCGCGGCGGTCAAGCGGAACTTCGGCTGGGACGTCCGGCGCCTCGTGCTCGAGCCCGCCGCGGGAGGCGCCGGCTCGGTGGAAGCAGCACAGCCGAGCTACAACCTTGTCCTCGAGAAGTCCGTCCCCCTCCTGGGCCGGTTCTGGTACCTCATCAAGGGGCCCGACGTCGCCGCCGTCGGCGACGTGCCGGCCGCGCTCGACGCCGTCCGCGACCTCGTGCACCGCGAGCGCCTCGGCGTCTTCGCGGTCAAGATCGAGCCGGACATCGTGGACTCCGACGAGGCACGGGCCGTCCTTTCCGGCGCCGGCCTCGTCAAGGTCCCCAACCTCCAGCCCAACGACTCGACGGCGCTCCTCGACATCAGCGCCGAACCCCACCTCGTGCTCAAGGCCATCTCGTCGCGCGGGCGCAATGCCATCCGCCGCGCCGAGCGCGAGGGCGTCGAGGTCGTCGAGGCCGAGCCGACGGTGGCGAACTACCGGATCATGCACGAGCTCATGACCGGGACCCTGACCACCAAGTCCCGCACGGGCGCGCAGGTGCGCGGCTTCGACTACTACCGCCAGTTCTGGACCGAATTCACCTCGCGTGGCCAGGGCCGGCTCTACTTCGTCTACGAGAACGGCCGCCCGTCCGTCGGAGCCTTCGTCATCAACTACGGCCGCAAGGGCACGTACAAGGACGGCGGATCCCTCCAGAACCGCTCGCAGTACGGCGACTCGCACCTCGTGCAGTGGCGCGCCATCAACGACGTCAAGGCCCTCGGCTGCACCGAGTACGACTTCTGCGGCACCCCGCCCGCCGCCCAGGCCAAGGACAAGGACCACCCGTTCCACGGCCTGGGCCTGTTCAAGACCTCGTTCTCGAAGACCATCACGGACTTCGTGGGCTGCTGGGACTTCGTCATCGACCCCGTGCGGTACAGGGCGTGGGCGCTCGCGGGCGAGCGGGTGGCCCGCCGCCTCTACACGCGCCGCACCGGCCAGCAGTTCTACTGAGGCCCCCCGCGGACGAAAGAGCGGCCCATGGCTGAGACGGAGCATCTGCAGGGCTCGGGCGGGGACATCCCTGCCGGTGCCATCCCCAAGATCACGCCCGTCGCGTTCACCGACGCACCCGGCGGGACGACGACGGCGGGGGAGCGGCCGGCGTCGTCCGCCCTGTCCCCGTCCGCCCGGCCCGAGCCCGTGGCGCCCGCCGCCGAGCCGGCGCCCCTGACTGCGCCGGCGCCCCTGACCTCGCCGGTGCCCAGCGTTGCCGGGCCCTCGACGCCGACCGAGCCGATCACGGCCTCGCAGGTGCGCGCCAACGCGGCCGCGAAGCGGGTCCTCGCCCGGCTCATGCGTGGCGAGAACCCGCCCACGGCGCCGCTGAGCATCGTGGACCGGCTCGCCGGCAGCCCCTACGAGAACCCCACGGTCCGGCAGGGAGTCGACGAGTCGGCCCGCCGGACCCTGGACTTCGTGCTCCAGCTCGCCGAGACGATGTTCCGCTTCGGCGCAGGCGCCCTCGAGGTCGAGACGTCGATCATCGCCGTGACGGCCGCGTTCGGGCTCCAGCACGTCGAGGTGGACATCACGAACCAGTCGGTGGCGATCAACTACGCGCCCCAGGACGCGACGCCCATCACCCTCATGCGCGTCGTGCGCTCGTGGACGTCGAACTACGCGGGCCTGACCCTCGTGCACCAGCTCGTGAGCGAGATCGCCTCCGGCGGGGTGGGCCGCGACGAGGCGATGCGCCGGCTCCAGGGCATCACGCGGCGCGCCAAGCCGTTCCCCAAGTGGGCCGTCACGGCCGCGTTCGGCGTGTTCGCGGCGGCCTTCGTGGGGGTGCTCGGCGGCGGGCAGCTCGCCTCGCTCATCGCGTTCGGCTCGAACCTGCTCATCTCGGTCGTCGCGCGGGTCTTCGGGCGCTGGCGCGTGCCGGACTTCTTCACGACGCTCGCGAGCTCGTTCCTCGTCACGATCGTCGCGCTCCTGCTGTTCTGGGCCAAGCTGCCCATCGCGCCGGCGATCGTCGTCGTGGGCGGCATCCTCCTGCTCCTGCCGACGGCGCGGCTCGTGTCCGCGACGCAGGACGCGATCAACGGCTTCCCCGTGACCGCCGCGGGCCGGTTCCTCTCGGCGTTCCTGACGTTCGGCGCCGTCGTGGGCGGCATCGCCGTGGCCTCCGCGGCAGGCGAGCTGCTCGGGATCGAGCGGATCGACGTCACCGAGACCTTCCCACCCGCCTATCCGTATGTGGTCCAGGTGCTGCTCACCGCGACCGCCGTCGCCGCGATCGCGGTCACCGAGCAGACCTCGCGCAGGCTCGTGCTGCCGACGGCGGGCGTGGGCGTGGCAGGGTACCTCGCCCTCACGGGCGCCGGGCTGCTCGGGGCGGCGGACAGCATCGCGCCCGCCGTCAGCGCCGTCGTCATGGGCTTCCTGGCCCGGATCATCGCGCTGCGTCTCGGGGCGCCGCAGCTCGTCGTCGCCGTGCCCGCGGCGCTCATCCTGCTGCCCGGCCTGACGATCTTCCGGTCCATGTACGTCGCGAGCGTCGACGCCGCTCAGATCGTGACGGGGGCCGGCGGGATGCTCACGGCCATGGCGATCATCCTCGGGGCGGCCGGCGGGATCGTGCTCGGGGACAACCTCGCCCGGCCGTTCACGCGCAATGTCGCGGCGCTCGAGCGGCGCCGGAGGTCCCGGCGGCGCTGAGGCCTGCCGCGTCAGATCTGCCCGATGGGCAGCTTCTTCTCCGCCTGGAACTGGTCCTCGACGCGCCCCAGGGCCCAGTAGCCCGAGAGGGAGAGCTTCTCGCGCGGGATCCCGCGCTCCTTGAAGATCGCCCGCAGCTCCTTCATGGCCCCGCGCTCGCCATGTGCGAAGACGCTCGGCGTGCCGTCCGGCCACGTCGCCTCGGCGACGGCCTCGGCGAGCACGAGCGTCTCCCCGGCCGGGAAGCCCTCGCGGGAGAGCCAGCGGACCTCGACGCCCTCCGGCGCGGAGACCTCGATGACGTCCTCGGCGGATCCGATCTCGAGGAAGGCCAACCCCGTGGCGTCCGCGGGGAGCGCCTCGAGCGCCGCGGCGATGGCCGGCAGGGCGGCCTCGTCGCCGGCGAAGAGGTGCCACTCCGCGTCCGGGTCGGGGGAGTAGGCCCCGCCCGGGCCCGAGCACACGAGCCGGTCGCCGGGCTGGGCCGCCGCGGCCCACGGGCCGGCGATGCCCTGGTCCCCATGCACGACCACGTCGATCGCGAGCTCGCGCGCCTCGGCGTCGAACCAGCGGACGGTGTACGTGCGGATCACGGGCCACTGCTCCGCCGGGAGCCCCTCCTTGAGCGCGGCGAGGTCAACGGGCCCCTCGGGCCACGCCCCACCGGGGAGGGCCGTGGGGAACGAGACCTTGACGTACTTGTCCGTGAAGCCGTTGTCCGCGAACGCGTCGAAGCCCGGACCGCCGGCCACGACCCGGACGAGGTGCGGGCTCAGCTGCTCGGTGCGGACGACCACGAGGTCGAGCGTCGGGCGCGCCTTCCGGGCCGGGGCGGCGTCGGCAGCGGCCTGCGCCGCAGGGGTCTGGGCAGGCAGTGTCATGGGGCCAGACTACCGGCTTGGCCGGGCAGGCCTCAGGCCCAGCGCACGGGCGCGGCGCCCTGTGACGCGAGGAGCTCGTTCGCGCGGCTGAACGGCCGCGAGCCGAAGAAGCCGCGGGACGCGCTCAGCGGCGAGGGGTGCGCCGAGGCGATGACCGGCGTCGTGCTCAGCATCGGGCCGACCGACTGCGCGTCCCGGCCCCAGAGCACGGCGACGAGCGGGCCTCCGCGCTCGACGACGGCGCGCACTGCCGCGTCCGTGACGTCCTCCCAGCCGAGCCGCCGATGCGAGCCGGCCGCCCCGGCGCGGACGGACAGGACCCTGTTGAGCAGGAGGACGCCCTCGTCCGACCACGGCGAGAGGTCGCCGTCGTGCGGCGCGGCGACCCCGAGGTCTGCGGTGAGCTCGCGGTAGATGTTCTTCAGGCTTCGCGGGAGCGGGTCGACGCTCGCGTCGACCGCGAAGCTCAGGCCGATCGCGTGCCCCGGCGTCGGGTACGGGTCCTGGCCCAGGAGCAGGACGCGCACCGCCGAGAGCGGCCGCTCGAACGCCCGCAGGAGCCGGGCGGGGGAGGGGAGCACGACGGCGCCGTCCCCGGCCTCGGCCGCCAGCGCACGGAGCGCTCGGCGCAGGGCCGGCTCGGCGGGGGCGAGCGCGGGGACCCACTCTGGATGCACGAGCTCCTTCAGGGGCGCCTCCGCCATGCCGGCCAGGGCGCGGGCGTCCGCGGCCGGATCCGCGGCAGGACGGGGCGGAGCGCCCGGCGGACGCGCCCCGACGGTGCCGGCCGGCGGGACGGGCAGGTCGAAGAGCGGCTCGGACTCCATCACCGGCCTAGTCTGCCAGAGCCGGCCAGGGCAGGTTGGCGCCCCGGCGGCCGCGTCGAATGACATGTCTGTAGTTCGTTCCATAGACTGGAGGGCATGTCGGCAGCAGCGCAGAAGACCCATGAGCTCGATCTCGGAGCGCAGGGCCGTCCCACCGCCGGACTGACCGAACGCGAGGTGCAGATGCTCGCCCTCGAGCGCGGCTGGTGGAAGTACGCCGGGGCCAAGGAGCAGGCGGTGCGCGAGCTCTTCGACCTCTCGGCGACCCACTATTACCAGCTCCTCAACGCCCTCATCGACACAGAGGCCGCGCTCGCGCACGATCCGATGCTGGTCAAGCGGCTGCGTAGACTGAGGACGTCGCGGCAGCGCGCCCGCACGGCCCGCCGTCTCGGCGGCGACGCCTGATTTTGCCCATCCAGCCGAGAACGAGGACCCCACGCAGGCATGAGCACCTACCCCCGCGACGAGTTCGATGCAGTCCCCGAGTCCCCGCGCCGGCAGGGTGTCCACCGTACGCGCTCGACTGAGCCGCGCCGCGGCCTCGGCTGGATCATGGCCGCCGGGATCGCCGCGCTGATGATCGGCGCCGCAGCGTTCTTCCTCATGCCACGCCTCGCCGACACATCCTCGGCAGGCATCGCAGCCCCCTCTTCCGCTGCCTCCAGCGCCACCCCGACGCCGAGCGCGTCCGAGGCGAGCCCCTCGCCCTCGGCGAGCCCGACCGAGGCGAGCCCCTCGCCGTCGGCCGCCAGTGCTTCGCCGACCCCGACCACGACCGCGGCCTCCAATTCCAGTGGCGTCAACCGCTCCCTCGAGGTCGGCGTCTACAACTCGACCGGCACCGCCGGCCTCGCGGGCCGGATCGGCGATCGGGCCCGCGCCGCAGGCTGGGCCGTCACCGGCGTCGGGAACTGGAGCGGGGGCCCGGTGAACACGTCGATCGTCTTCTACCGTGACGCGTCAGCGGCGGCCTCGGCCCGGGCGCTCGCGGCGGACCTCGGCATCGGCACGGTCCTCGAGGCCCCCGGCCTCGGCATCCCGCTCGCCGCGGTGATCGGGCCCGGGTATGCCGGCTGACGTGGTCGCGCCGACCCCTCGCCGCGGTGCCGGCTCCCGGCCTCGCAGGGCCCAACTGCGTGCCCTCGCCGGCGGCGCGGCGGCCGTCCTCGCTCTCGCCGCGTGCACCCCGGGCGGCGACGCGCGAACCGCGCGGCCCGCGCCCTCGGGGGACGGCGTGCTGCGGATCGGGCTCCTGCTCGACAACGTGGGCGAGTCGGCGTACCTCAACGACGCCCAGCTCGCCGCCGTCGTCCTCGCCGTCCAGGAGGCCAACGCCGCCGGCGGGCACGCGGGCAAGCCGGTCGAGCTGCTCGACCCGGAGCCGTCCGCGGACACGGGCGCGGCCGCGCGCCGGCTCGTCGAGGCCGGCGCCGACGTCGTCATCGGCCCGACGGACTCGAGCCGGGCCCCCACGGCGATCGACGTGCTCGCCCGCGCCAAGGTCCCCCTCATCTCGCCCGCGAACACGTCCGCGGTCCTGAGCTCGTACCCGAGCAGCGGCTTCTACTTCCGCACCATGGCGCCCGAGGCGGCCGAGGGCGCCGCGCTCGTCGAGCTAGCGCGGCAGTCCGGCGCCCGCAGCATCGCGGTGCTGAACCAGGCGGGGCCGCACGGGAAGGCCATTGCGGACGGGGCCAAGGCGGCGCTCACCGCCGCGGGCCTCAGGGACGCGGGCAGCGCCGAGTTCACGGGGCACGACGCCGGCGGGGCCGCCCTCGGCGCCCAGGGCGCGGACGCGGTCGCCGTCGTCGCGGACGACGGCGGGCCGGCCGTCCTGGCCCAGCTCGCCGAGGCGGGGATCAGCGGCAACGACCTCGTGCTCTCGGGCGGTCTCGTGGGCCGCCACGGGTCCGCGCTCGCTGCCCGCTCGCTCGAGGGAGCCCGCGTCGCCGTCCCGGGCGTCTTCCCGAGCGCCGAGTTCCAGACCGCGGTCCTCGGCCAGGACGCTGACCTGAAGGACATGGCGTTCGCCGCCGAGGCCTACGACGCTGCCGCCCTCGCGATCCTCGCCGCCGCGGACGCCAAGGACGACGCCGGCACCTCCATCGCCGCGCGGCTCACCGCCGTCTCGGGCGGGGACGCCGGCACAGGCGCTGCCGGCGCCGCGGGAACCGACTGCACTGGCCTCCCTGCCTGCCTCGGGCTCCTCGCCGCCGGCACGGCGGTGGACTACGAGGGCCAGTCGGGGCCCGTCGCCTTCGACGGGCACGGGGACATCACCACGGCCCGGTTCATGGTGCTCGGCTTCGGGGCGGACAACCTGCCCAAGGTCGACGGCGAGGTCGCGGTCGCCCGCTGAGGCGCTGGCCCGAGGCCACACTCGGCGTCCCCCACGCTTGCACTCGGAGGGGTCGAGTGCTAATGATTGACCTAGCACTCCCGCAGCAAGACTGCTAACCGAGCGGGCCCGCGAGGGCAGTGAGGCGCCGTCGGCGGCGGGGGGAAGGGAACACCTCGCTGGGGTGAGGCGACCTCAGGCCCGTTCGCGGGCCGGGGGGAGCCGGCCGTCGCGGGCGCTGCAGCAGGTGACCACGAAGACAGTCACGTCCCGAAAGGACTCGAAGCCGTCATGGCCAAGATCATTGCATTCGACGAGGAGGCCCGCCGCGGTCTCGAGCGCGGCCTGAACCAGCTGGCCGACGCCGTCAAGGTCACCCTCGGCCCGCGTGGCCGCAACGTCGTCCTCGAGAAGAAGTGGGGCGCCCCCACGATCACGAACGACGGTGTCTCCATCGCCAAGGAGATCGAGCTCGACGACCCGTACGAGAAGATCGGCGCGGAGCTCGTCAAGGAGGTCGCCAAGAAGACCGACGACGTCGCTGGCGACGGTACCACCACCGCCACGGTCCTCGCCCAGGCGCTCGTCCGCGAGGGCCTGCGCAACGTCGCCGCCGGCGCTGACCCGCTCTCGCTCAAGCGCGGCATCGAGAAGGCCGTCGACGCCGTCACCAAGGAGCTCCTCGAGTCCGCCAAGGAGATCGAGACCAAGGAGGAGATCGCCGCCACCGCGTCCATCTCCGCCGGCGACACCCAGATCGGCGAGCTCATCTCCGAGGCCCTCGACAAGGTGGGCAAGGAGGGTGTCATCACCGTCGAGGAGTCCAACACCTTCGGCCTCGAGCTCGAGCTCACCGAGGGCATGCGCTTCGACAAGGGCTACATCTCCGCGTACTTCGTCACCGACGCCGAGCGCCAGGAGACGGTCCTCGAGGACCCGTACATCCTCATCGTCAACTCCAAGGTGAGCTCGGTGAAGGACCTGGTCGCGGTCCTCGAGAAGGTCATGCAGACCAACAAGCCGCTGCTCATCATCGCCGAGGACGTCGAGGGCGAGGCCCTGGCCACGCTCATCGTCAACAAGATCCGTGGCACCTTCAAGTCCGTCGCCGTCAAGGCCCCGGGCTTCGGCGACCGCCGCAAGGCCATGCTGACCGACATCGCCATCCTCACGGGCGGCCAGGTCATCGCCGAGGAGGTCGGCCTCAAGCTCGAGAACGCCACAGTCGAGCTGCTCGGCAAGGCCCGCAAGGTCGTCGTGACCAAGGACGAGACCACGATCGTCGAGGGTGCCGGCGACGCCGACCAGATCGCCGGCCGCGTGGCCCAGATCCGCGCCGAGATCGAGAACTCCGACTCGGACTACGACCGCGAGAAGCTCCAGGAGCGCCTCGCCAAGCTGGCCGGCGGCGTCGCCGTCATCAAGGCCGGCGCGGCCACTGAGGTCGAGCTCAAGGAGCGCAAGCACCGCATCGAGGACGCCGTCCGCAACGCGAAGGCCGCCGTCGAGGAGGGCATCGTCGCCGGTGGTGGCGTGGCCCTCATCCAGGCCGGTGCCAAGGCGTTCGCGAACCTCGCCCTCGAGGGTGACGAGTCCACGGGTGCCAACATCGTCAAGGTCGCCATCGACGCCCCGCTGAAGCAGATCGCCTTCAACGCTGGCCTCGAGCCGGGCGTCGTCGTCGACAAGGTCCGCGGCCTGCCCGCCGGCCACGGCCTCAACGCCGCCACGGGCGTCTACGAGGACCTCCTGGCCGCCGGCGTCAACGACCCGGTCAAGGTCACCCGCTCGGCGCTGCAGAACGCCGCGTCCATCGCCGGCCTCTTCCTCACGACCGAGGCCGTCGTCGCCGACAAGCCCGAGAAGGCGGCCCCGGCCGTCCCGGGTGGCGACGACATGGGCGGCATGGGCGGCTTCTAGCCCCCACCCCCCGGCCCAGGCCAAAGCACGACGGCGGGGTCCCCACTGCGGTGGGGGCCCCGCCGTCGGCGTTGGGCCGGGCGTCAGGCCTCCGGGGTGCCCTGGTGGAAGCGCAGCCGCCAGCGCCCCTCGGAGCGCTGCCACAGGGACGAGCGCAGGGCGGAGCCCGTGGCGCCCACCGTGCGGTAGACGATCTGGATCACGTCCGGGCCCACGGCGGCGGCGTCGATGAGCTCGAAGCGCACCTGGAGCTCGGGCCCGTCGACGAGCTCCTCGATAAGCTCCTCCCGGCCCCAGAGCCGGCCGGAGGCGCCGATCTCGGAGTAGTCAGGGTGGAGCAGGTAGGCGAGCTGGCCGTAGTCGCTGCGCACCTCGGGGTCGAGGAGCTCCTGCTCGAGCTCCACGACCGCCTCGACGTCCTGCTCGCTCGCCAGGGGCGAGCCCTGGCCCGCCGGCGCGGCTTCGAGGAGCGCCTCGTCGTCGAACAGCCCGGGCTGCTGGGCGTCGAGCGGCCGCTCGGCCTCGAGGAGCGCAGATGCCTGGAACGCGCCGGCCGCCTCCCGCACAGTCCCGTCCGGGAACGCGCGCGCAGGCATCTCCTGCACTCCGACCGCGACGCCGACGGCGGGAACTCCGTCGAAGCCGGGCCCCTCGACGGGCGCCGTGCCGGACTGGAACGCGAGGGCGCACGCACGTGCCCGCTCGTCGGCCGCCTCGTTGAGCGTATGCCCGGCGTGGCCCTTGACCCATTCGAACGTGTACGTGCGCCCCGCGAGCTCGGCGTCGATCTGCTTGAGCAGGTCGACGTTGAGCACAGGCTTGCCGTCCGCCTTCTTCCAGCCCCGGCGCTTCCAGCCCGGCATCCACTTCGTGATGCAGTTGATGACGTACTGGCTGTCGCAGAGGATGTGCAGCGCTTCCTCGGGGAGGTGGGCGGTGGCCCGGAACAGGTCCAGGACTGCCATGAGCTCGCCCTGGTTGTTCGTCCCGTGGGGCCACCCGCCGGCGTGCCAGCGGGAGTCGTCCACGTACCAGGCCCAGCCCGCGGGGCCGGGGTTGCCGAGGGCGGAGCCGTCTGCGGCGGCGGTGATGGTCATGGCCCCAATCCTGCCAGACCGTGCCGGTGGGCCGGGCCCGCCCCCAGCTGCGGGGAGGGCCCGGCAGCCCCGCGATCCGCTCAGAAGGCGAAGCGGCGGGCGTTGTCGCTCTCGATGTCGCCGTAGGCGACGCCCGCGTTCCGGAGCGTGCCGCCGATCTGGGAGAGCGAGGCCTCGACCTGGGCCTGGGTTCGCGCCCATTCGGCGACGAGGGACTGGAAGCTGTTCGATGCCTGCCCCTGCCAGCTGCTGCGCAGGTTCTCGAGGTTGCCCCTCATCGTCTGGATCTCCGCCCGAACGCGCTCGGCGGTCGCCAGGACCTGCTGGGCGTTGGTGTCGATCGCGTCGGTGTCCACCTTCACAATGGCCATGTCATCCTGCTCTCCGTGGTCGGTCCGCGGCCCGTGCCGCGCCTGCCCTTCGAGCCTAGGAGTCTGCATGGCCGGGGGGAGGCGCAGCGGGGCGATTGTGGACAACCCCGGGGAATCGGTCCTCCTGTGGAGGAGAAGTCAGGACCGCTCGGAGGCAGTGTCCACGGCGCGATCGGGCTCCGCGGCGCTCGCGGGGGGTTCGGCCGGCCGTTCCGGGACAGCGACGTGGGGGAGCTCGATCACGAAGGTCGCGCCGCCGCCGGGGGTCTCCTCATGCCGCACGCTGCCGCCGTGCGAGCCCACGATCGCGGCAACGATGGCGAGGCCGAGCCCCGTGCCGCCCGTGTCGCGCGTGCGGGACGTGTCCGCACGGTAGAACCGCTCGAAGACCTTCGCGGCGTCCTCGGGGGCGATCCCGGGCCCATGGTCCCGGAACTCGAGGACGGCAGCCTCCCGCGGGCCAACGGTCCGGGTGCCGACGGCGATCTCGAGCGGCGAGCCGGCGGGGGTGTAGCGCAGCGCGTTGCCCACGAGGTTGCCGACGACCTGCCGCAGCCTGGCCTCGTCGCCGAGCGTCGGAGCGGGAGCCGGCCGCCCGTCGTCGTCCAGCCCCACCAGCCGCACGGCGCGCTCGGGGGCGGCGGCCTGGGCGTCCACGAGCGCGTCGTGGGCGAGCGGGAGGAGGTCGACGGGCTTGAGCTGGAGGGGGCGCTGCTCGTCCAGCCGGGCCAGGGTCAGGAGGTCCTCGACCATGGTGCCCATCCGCTTCGCCTCGCTCTCGATGCGTCCCATGGCTGTCGCGACGTCCTCCTCCGTCCCGAGCGCGCCGTGCCGGTAGAGCTCGGAGAAGCCGCGGATGGTCACAAGCGGGGTGCGCAGCTCATGCGACGCGTCCGAGACGAAGCGCCGCATGCGCGCCTCCGAGGCCATGCGGGCCTGGAACGCGACCTCGATGTGGGCCAGCATCGCGTTGAGCGACGAGGAGAGCCGCCCGAGCTCGGTCCCGGGGGCCTCGACGTCGACGCGCTGGGACAGGTCCCCGGCGGCGATCGCGGCGGCGGTCTTCTCGACGCGTCGCAGCGGCCGGAACGCCCGGGTGACCGTCCACGTGGCGATGACGAAGGCCGAGGCGAGGGTGATGATCCCGACGGCGGCGGTGAGCCCGAGCGTGTGCTGGATGGCATTGTCAACGCCCGTGAGCGGCAGCGCGATCATGAGCGTCGCGCGCTCTCCGGTGTCCACGACCCGCACGGGGATCGCCGTGTAGCGCCAGTCGACGGCGCGCTCCGTGCCGCGGGACTGGCGGATCTCGTGGACCGTCTGCATCCGCCCGGCCTCGTCCGGGGTCAGGACGTCGACGTCCGGACGTCCCGGGGTGTTGGACACGTTCGAGTAGATGCGCGGCTGGAAGCCGTCCTCGCCGTAGATGACGAGCACGAAGTCGTTGGGCAGGAGCGGGTTCGGGTTGGTCAGGAGCGCGATGTCCTGGTTCTTCTGCGCGAAGGTCGCGGCGTTGACGAGCTTGTCGTCGAGCTGGCTCACGAGGAACGTCTTGAGCTGCGTGACGGTCGCGGCGGCCGTGAGGAAGATGGCGCCGGTGAGCAGGACCATCATGATCACGACGAGCTGCGAGCGCAGCGACGCGCCCTTCCACAGGGCCAGCACGGTCAGCGCTTCTCCGCTGTCCGCAGGACGTAGCCGACGCCGCGCTTGGTCTGGATGAGGCTCGGCCCGTTGGCCTCGACCTTGCGGCGCAGGTAGGAGATGTAGGACTCGACGATCGAGGCGTCGCCGTTGAAGTCGTACTCCCACACGTGGTCCAGGATCTGCGACTTCGAGAGCACCCGGTTCGGGTTGAGCATGAGGTAGCGCAGGAGCTTGAACTCGGTGGGGGAGAGGTCGATGATGACGCCCCCGCGGCGCACCTCGTGCGCGTCGTCGTCGAGTTCCAGATCGTCGACGCGGATGACGGCGTCGTCGTCCAGCACGGGCTGCGTGCGGCGCAGGACGGCACGGATGCGGGCCACGACCTCGTCGAGGCTGAAGGGCTTGGTCACGTAGTCGTCGCCGCCGACGGTGAGGCCCTGGACCTTGTCCTCGGTCTCGTCCTTCGCGGTGAGGAAGAGGACGGGGACGTGCCGGCCGGCGGCGCGGAGCTTGCGCGTGACCGTGAAGCCGTCCATGTCGGGCAGCATGACGTCGAGGACCACGAGGTCCGGGGCCTGCTCCTCGGCGGCGGCGAGGGCCTCGCGGCCGTTGCCGGCGGCGATGACCTCGAACCCCGCGAAACGCAGGGAGGTGGAGAGGAGCTCGCGGATGTTGGGCTCGTCGTCGACGACGAGCAGCTTCGCCTCGGGTTCTGTCTTCTTCACGGTTCCCATGGTGCGCCCAGTTTCTGTGAATCGTCTGGACGTCTGCTGAGAGCGTCGAGTCAGGGGATCTCGCCGGAATCCAGGATCCGATACGCGTACCCCTGCTCGGCGAGGAACCGCTGCCGCTTGGCCGCGAAGTCCTGGTCCAGCGTGTCCCGCGCGACGAGCGCGTAGAAGCGCGCCGCACGCCCGTCGGCCTTGGGCCGCAGGAGCCGACCCAGCCGCTGGGCCTCCTCCTGCCGCGAGCCGAACGAGCCGGAGACCTGGATCGCGACGGACGCCTCAGGCAGATCGATCGAGAAGTTCGCGACCTTGGACACGACGAGCCGCCGCTCCTCGCCGGACCGGAACGCGTCGAACAGCCGCTGCCGCTCCCTGACGCTCGTCGCGCCCGTGATGACCGGAGCCCCGATGCGCTCGCCGATCTCCTCAAGCTGGTCGAGGTACTGGCCGATCACGAGCAGCTGCTCGTCCGCGTGCCGCGCCACGAGCCGGGTGACGACGTCGGTCTTCGTCTCGCTCGCAGCGCACAGCCGGTACTTGTCGGCGTCCTCCGCCATCGCATACGCCATCCGCTCGTCGCGCGGGAGGTCCACCCTGACCTCGACGCAGTCGGCGGGGGCGATGTACCCCTGCGCCTCGATGTCCTTCCACGGCGCGTCGTAGCGCTTGGGCCCGATGAGCGAGAACACCTCGCCCTCGCGCCCGTCCTCGCGCACGAGGGTCGCCGTGAGCCCCAGCCGGCGCCGGGCCTGCAGGTCCGCGGTCATCCGGAAGATCGGCGCGGGCAGCAGGTGCACCTCGTCGTAGACGATGAGGCCCCAGTCGTTCCTGTCCACGAGCTCGAGGTGCGGGTACAGGCCCCCACGCTTGGACGTGAGCACCTGGTAGGTCGCGATCGTGACCGGCCGGACCTCCTTGACCGCGCCCGAGTACTCCCCGATCTCGTCCTCGGTCAGCGACGTGCGCCTGAGCAGCTCGTCGCGCCACTGCCGGGCGGAGACGGTGTTGGTCACGAGGATCAGCGTCGTCGTCGAGGACTGGGCCATCGCCGCCGCGCCGACGAGCGTCTTCCCGGCGCCGCAGGGGAGCACGACGACGCCGCTGCCGCCGGCCCAGAAGTTCTCCGCGGCCACCTTCTGGTACGGCCGCAGCGACCAGCCCTTCTCCTCGAGCCGGATGAGGTGGGGCGTTCCGTCCACATAGCCGGCGCGGTCGTCGGCCGGCCAGCCGATCTTGAGCAGGGCCTGCTTGAGCGCGCCGCGCTGCGAGGAGTGCACGACCGTGGTCTGGGCGTCGATCCGGGGCCCGAGCATGGGCGCGATCTTCTTGGCCCGCATGACCTCCTCGAGCACGGGGTAGTCCTGGCTGCGCATCACGAGCCCGTGCACCGGGTCCTTCTCGAGCCGCAGCCGCCCATAGCGCGACATCGTCTCCTCGATGTCGATCAGGAGCGCGTGCGGGACGGGGAAGCGCGAGTGCCGCAGGAGGGCGTCGAGGACCTTCTCGGCGTCGAGCCCCGCCGCCCGGGCGTTCCACAGGCCCAGCGGCGTGATCCGGTACGTGTGGACGTGCTCGGGTGCGCGCTCGAGCTCTGCGAAGGCCGCGATCTCGTGGCGTGCGTCGACGGCGTCGGCGTGGTCCACCTCGAGGAGGATCGTCTTGTCGCTCTGGACGATGAGCGGTCCGTCGCCCACAACTCCTCCTTGGCCGTAGCGTCTGGCGCGCAGCCGGCGCGCTAGGCCAGCTCGACGTCGATGATCCGGTGCACGCTCAGGACCCTCTCGGTCTCGCGCTCCGGGTCGAAGACGCGCACACGCCCCGCTGAGATGGAGACGGGACGCAGCTCCTCGACGCTCGAATTGCCCAGCGCATCGACGATGTTCAAGCGTACCGCCCGCTTGAGCCGGATGGCCTTCTGCAGCGTCTCGATGCCCAGGAGCGGCACCGCCTCGTCCGCGAGCGGTCCCACGGGCGACTGCGTCCGGAGGATGGCGAGCTGCGCCTCCACCGCCTCGGGGTCCGGGATGGCCGCGCGCGGCCGCGGGGTCGGCAGCGGGTTGGCGCCGGGGCGCCGGCGGAGCCGCACGACGGGGTCGAGCGAGGAGTCGACGGCGGGCGCGAGCCCGAGCTCGCGCAGGAGCGCGGCGACCTCGGCCGGCGAGGCGTTGCTCACGACGACGGTGGGCGCGATCTGCGTCAGCCCCAGCTGCCGCGCGGCAGGGTCGGCGAGGAGCCCCGCGAGGGCGGCCGCGTCGTCGCTCGCGATGAAGCTGCCCGCCCGCCCGACCCGGATCCGGCCGTGCCGGGCGGCGGTGTCGTCGATGAGGTAGGCGAGCGGCTGCGGGACCGGCGTCGACGAGTGCTCGGCGAGGAACGCGCGGATCGACGAGGCGTCCTCGCCCGCGTCGAGCGCCCGGCGCAGGCTCGCCGCCGAGAAGCGGTAGATGGTGGCCGGGCCCTGCCCCTCGGGGTCGGCGAGGAGCGCGAGCCGCCGCGCGAGCACC
Source organism: Sinomonas sp. T428B (assembly GCF_056780155.1). NCBI lineage: Bacteria > Bacillati > Actinomycetota > Actinomycetes > Micrococcales > Micrococcaceae > Sinomonas > Sinomonas sp. T428B. The sequence continues at coordinate 847,123 of NZ_JBRAZR010000001.1, forward strand.
GGGTCGAGGTAGCCGGGGGCGACGGCGGTCAGGTCCGCCTGGAGCAGGACCCTGTCGACGCTCGCCGGCAGGAGCTCGGTGAGCCGCTCCCGCGCTGCGTCGAAGTCGTCGGCGAGGACTGCGGCCCCGACCCGGGTCAGCGCGCCGGAGCCCGTGAAGCCGAGGAGGGCGGCCTCGGCGAGGACCCCCTCGAGGAGACCGCGCAGCCGCCGGCCCAGACGGGGCTGGAGCCAGTCGATGCGGCTCCGGATCGCCTCGGGGGTCACGACGGCGCAGCGCCCCTCGGGCAGGCCGGCATCCTCGGCCAGGGAGGCGGCGACCTCGAGGACCCGCCGCCGGACGGCGGGGGCGTCGGGCCGCTGGCCCTCGCCCGAGAGCGGGGCGAGCTGGTCGCTGCCCTCGGCGGACATCGCGAGGGAGGGCACGCGGGTCGTGTCGAGCCACGCCGTGGCGAGCAGGAGCCACTGCTCGGGCCGGGAGAGGGCGAGCCACTCCTCGGCGCCGGTGGCCCGCCACGAGGACGTGTCCGGGTCCAGGGTCAGGACGCCCGCGGCGGCCGCGAGCTCGAGGGCGAAGACAGTGGGGTCAGGGTCGGCGCGCAGCGCGATGGCGACGCGGCGCAGCTCGCGCGTGCCCACCCCGCCGGAGCGCAGGGTCTCGACCGGGCGCTCGGAAGCCTCCACGGCGAGGGCGCTCACGAGGCGCAGGACGTCGGCGATCGCGCCGAGGGCAGCGTTGCGGCGCAGCAGGTCGGTCGTGCTGCCCATCTCTACCGGCGGGGCCGCGAGGGCGAGCTCGGGGACGATCCTGCCGCCGCGCTGGGCCAGGCCCGCGGCGCGGGGGAACTCGACGTGCTCGTCGTCGAGCGGGACGAGGAGGCCATGCGAGAGGAGCCAGTCCACGGGGTTGTCCGTGCGCCGCCCGGGCCGGATGCGGGCGGCGGCGTGCGGGACCGCGCCGACGGGCCAATTCTCGAACTTGGCCAGGACCTCGCGGGTCCGCGGCGGCGCGTCGTCGAGGGACTCGGGCAGGGCCGCCCAGCGCTCGAGGGCGTAGGCGGCGGCGATGTGGTGCTCGATCGGCTGCTGCTGGACTGCGCCGGGGAGGGCGTTGGCGATCCGGGCCGCGTGCTCCGCGAACAGGGGGGAGGCCGTCGCGAGGTCCGTGTACGGCCTGCCGAGCCCGGCGGGATAGCTGCCGAGGACTTCGCGGACCCGCGCGACGGGCAGGTAGTACCGGCGCCGGCTGCCCGAGGCCGAGTGGATCGTGTCCGGCGGGTCGGCCCGGTAGACGAGGCCGAGCTGGGAGAGGTTCGCCAGGAGCGTCTCGAGGGTACCGAGGGTCGCGTTGCCGACGGCGTGGCGCAGCTCGACGCTGCTGCCGCTGCGGCCCTCGTCCTCGTTCGTCGTCAGGACGAGCGCCTCGAGGACCTGGAGCTCGGGTTTCGAGAGCGACTCGAGCGCCCGCTGCAGGCTGATCCGGGCGCATGCCCGGGCGGCGAGCGCGGCGAAGTCCGGCACTCCGGGTGAGATGAGGTCAGGGCGGGCAGCGAACAGCCGGCGCAGGGCGTCGTTGCCCCGGGCGGAGAGCTCTTCGGCGAGTGCACGGATCGATGACATATCAGTGGCGCCTGCGCTCGCGGACCCCGGCGATGACGGCCGCCGCCATGAGGACGAAGGCCACCGGCAGGCCGTACAGCGCGAGCGCCGTGACCCACGCGGGCGCCGTCGCGCCGCCGGCCGCGAGCCCGAGCGTCAGCGCCCAGGCCGCGAGGGAGACCCCCGCGAGGAGGGCTCCGCCCAGGGCGGCGGCCCGCCGCCACCCGGGCGCGCCGTCGGATCCGAGCGGGTCCCGGCTGCCCGCCTGCTCTGAGGGTCCCTGCTGGGGAAGAGAAGGCACCATGGCTACAACCTAACAGCGACCGGCGGGCGGTGCGGGCAACAGGCCGACACGGCCGGTGCGAGACAGTAACCTAGAAGCAGTACACGAGCGCTCGAGATCACGGGCAGGCGGTCCCCTGCCCGGGGTGTCGTCTGTCAGCCGCGAGCGCTCCCCTTCGATTCCTCACAGATGGGGGTTGCGGCAGTGCCCACTGGCAAGGTCAAGTTCTTCGACAAGGCGAAAGGCTTCGGCTTCATCGCTGGCGACGACGGGCAGGAGGTCTTCCTGCCCGGCTCCGCCGTGCCCGCCGATGCCGAGGTCAAGACCGGCTCCCGGCTCGAGTACGGCGTGGCGGACGGCCGGCGCGGACCGCAGGCCCTGAGCGTGCGCGTGCTCGAGAAGCTCCCGTCCGTGGCCCGCGCCAAGCGCATGCCGGCCCGCGAGCTCGCCCCGATCGTCCAGGACCTCGTGAGCGTCCTCGACAACCTCTCCGGCCAGCTCGCCAAGGGCAGCTACCCGGAGAAGGGCCCTGCGATCGCCGCCGCGCTCCGCCGCGTGGCAGACCAGCTCGACGCCTAGCCATGGCCGCCCCCACTGCCTCCTCCTCGGGTTCCCCGGCGTCCCCGGCGTCCTCTGTGCCGAAGCGCAAGGCCGGTGTTCCCGTCTGGCGCGTCGGCAAGCCGGACGCCTTCCTCGCCTCCGCGGTCGACGCCGCGCGCTCGGCCCTGCTCGAGACCGTCCCTGCCGCTGAGGTCGGCGAGCACGTTGCCGCCAAGAGCGAAGGCGAGCGCGTCGTGACGCACCTGTTCGAGTCCCGTCTCGCCGGCTACCGGGGCTGGCACTGGTTCGTGACCGTCGCGCGCGTGGCCCGCTCCAAGTCGGTCACCGTCAGCGAGGTCGGCCTCGTCCCGTCCGAGGACGCGGTCCTGGCCCCCGAGTGGGTGCCCTGGGCCGAGCGCGTGCGGCCCGAGGACCGTGAGGCGGAGCGGGCCAATGAGGCCCAGACGGCCGATGAGCAGGCTGCCGACGAGGCCGAGGGCGAAGACGCCAGCGCAGGGCAGGAGCCCGGCGCTGAGCAGGAGCCGGGCGGAGAGCAGGAGCCGGGCGAAGAGCAGAAGCTTGGCGCAGAGCAGGACGCCGACTAGCAGCTCGTGCCCACAGAACGACGGCGGGCCCCACCAGAAGGTGGGGCCCGCCGTCGTCTGTGCCCGGAGGCGTCAGCCCTTGACCTGGCCGACGACCCAGTCGATGGACTGCGTGAGCTTCGTGACGTCCTCGGGCTCGATGGCCACGAAGGTCGCGATGCGCAGCTGGTTGCGACCGAGCTTGCGATACGGCTCGGTGTCGACCACGCCGTTGGCGCGCAGGACCTTGGCGACCTGGGCGGCGTCGATGGAGTCGTCGAAGTCGACCGTGACGATGACATTTGAACGGTCGGCAGGGTCGGCCACGAACGGGGTCGCGTACTCGGAGGCCTCGGCCCACGCGTAGACCCGGCCGGCGGAGTCGGCGGTGCGCTTGGCGGCCCAGTCGAGCCCGCCCGAGGCGTTGAGCCACTCGACCTGCGCGTTGAGGCCGACGAGGGTCGTGAGGCTCGGCGTGTTGTACGTCTGGTTGAGCTTCGAGTTGTCGATCGCCGTCTTGAGGTCCAGGAAGTCAGGGATCCAGCGGCCGGAGGCCTTGATCTCCTCGGCGCGCTCGAGCGCGGCGGGGGAGAACAGCGCGAGCCACAGCCCGCCGTCGGACGCGAAGTTCTTCTGCGGGGCGAAGTAGTAGACGTCGCTCTCGGAGACGTCCACTGCGAGGCCGCCCGCGGCGCTCGTCGCGTCGATGACCACGAGCGAGCCCTCGTCGGCGCCAGCGACGCGCTGCACGGGCGCGGCGACGCCGGTCGAGGTCTCGTTCTGCGGCCACGCGTAGACGTCGACGCCGGCCTCGGCGGCGGGCTGCGGGCGCGTGCCCGGCTCCGAGGTGATGATGGAGGACGCGTCGAGGAAGGGCGCCTTGTCGGTGGCCTTGGCGAACTTCGAGCCGAACTCGCCGAAGGAGAGGTGCTGGGCCTTGGAGCGGACGAGGCCGAAGGAGGCGACGTCCCAGAAGGCCGTCGAGCCGCCGACGCCCAGGACCACCTCGTAGCCCTCGGGGGCCTGGAAGAACTCCTTGAGGCCCTCCCGGACGCTGCCGACGAGGTTCTTCACCGGGGCCTGGCGGTGGGACGTCCCGAGGAGCTTCGCGCCCGCGGCGGCGATCGCTTCCACCTGCTCCCCGCGGACCTTGGACGGGCCAGCGCCGAAGCGGCCGTCGGCCGGGAGGAGCTCGGCGGGAATCTGAAGCTGGCTGGTCTCGACCACGGGTGAAGCCTCCTGACGGTTCGGGTCCGGGCGAAGGCCGTGCCCCTCCGCCCCGCACAAGTGTGCCGCACACGCTCCGGGGCGTGGAAATTCGCGGTCGGTGTGAGACGCGGGGCTGCCCGGCGAATACTAATCTGAGCAGGTCAAAATAAGCTAGACTTGTGGCTGCGGCCGCAGCCGCGCCCCACGCCTCGTCCTCAGGAGCAGATGCCTCGCATGTCCGACCTCATCGACACCACCGAGATGTACCTGCGGACCATCCTCGAGCTCGAGGAGGAGGGCATCGTCCCCCTGCGCGCCCGGATCGCCGAGCGCCTGCGGCACTCCGGCCCCACGGTGTCCCAGACGGTGGGCCGCATGGAGCGCGACGGGCTCGTCGTCGTCTCGGGCGACAGGCACCTCGAGCTCACGGACGCGGGCCGGATCCGTGCTGTCGAGGTCATGCGGAAGCACCGCCTCGCAGAGCGGCTCCTCGCGGACGTGATCGGGCTCGACTGGGCGTACGTGCATGACGAGGCCTGCCGCTGGGAGCACGTCATGAGCGAACGCGTCGAGCGGCGGCTCTATGAGCTGCTCGGGCGCCCGAGCGAGTCCCCCTACGGCAACCCCATCCCGGGCCTCGAGGCGCTCGGCGGCTCTCCGGCCGAGGGCTTCGGCGAGGGCGTCGTGACCCTCGTCGAGGCGATGGAGCAGTACGCGCAGGGCTCTCGCGTCGTCGTGTGCCGGCTCGCGGAGCCGATCCAGGTCGACCCGGAGCTCCTGACGCAGCTCGAGGAGGGCGGCATCCGCCCCGGCGCCAAGGTGGCCCTCGAGCGCGTGGGGGACTACATCTCCGTGCGCGTCGCGAACGTCGACGGCGCCCTCGAGCTGCCCCTCGAGGTCGCCTCACACGTCTTCGTCTCGATCGGCTGACGTCCTTCGTCACAGAGGCGAACACAACATCACAGAACCTCCAACTACTGGACAAACCCTTACTTGCATTTCTGATGTGAGTTTGGTCTCAGTAAAGGTCACGGATTTATTACATCGGGCCCAGAGTGCCCTATGCTGGAGACCAAGCGCTGAGACTTCGGCGTGACCTCCGCCCGTACGCCGAGCTCTGCCAGCGGGACCGGGGGTGTTCCATCCATGGCAGAGGCGGGGGAACCACCAGCGGCGGCGCGAGCCGCCTTGGGGTGAAGCCCGCAGCATGCTCGGAGCTCCGGCGCGCAGGTCCAGTCCTTGGCTACCCGCGTGCCCGGATCCCCGGCAGCTGGGCCGAGTCCGGACTCTGTGGGCTCGAACCCGACAGCTAACTTCGCAGGCGCTTTTCGTACAGAGAGGGAAAGTCGCTTGACCCAGCACGCTGTCACCGGCCGCCGCCGCGCCGAGACCTCGGCCGCCGAGGCCTACGGCCTCCGGCCGCGCGACGCCGCACGCCGCGGCCGCCGCGCCGCCGCCCGCCCCGGACCCGTCCGCCAGCTCGCGGAGATCGCCGGTGTCGGCCAGAAGGCCGGCGTCGCTCTCGCCGCCACCGGACTGGTCCTGACCGTCACTCTCCCGACCGCCGGCACCGACGCCGCGGCGCCCACCGCCGCCGTCGACACCGCCCAGCAGCCGCAGGTCACGGCCTCCGGCGAGGCGGTCGTGGCCTTCAGCCGCACGTCCGTTGGCAGCCACGTGGACCCGGACGGCCGCCTCAAGCAGCTCTTGAGCGCCCAGTCCGCGGGCAGTGTGACCGCCGCGCAGGCGAAGAACACGCTCGGCGCTCCCCTCGACTCGATGGTCCCGTCCTCGCCGTTCGGCTACCGCGTGAGCCCCCTGAGCGGCTGGGCCGGCGAGTTCCACCGCGGCCAGGACTTCGCCGCCCAGTGCGGCACCGCGGTCAAGGCTGCCGCGAGCGGCACCGTGACCTTCGCCGGATGGCACCCCTATGGCGGCGGCAACCGCGTCGTCATCGACCACGGCAATGGTCTCGAGACGACGTACAACCACCTCTCGTCCTCGTCCGTCTCGGTGGGCCAGAAGGTCGAGCGCGGGGCGCTCATCGCCCTCAGCGGCACGACCGGCGCCTCGACCGGGTGCCACCTCCACTTCGAGGTCATGGTCAACGGCGAAGTCGTCGATCCCAACGGCTGGCTCTGACGCGCGCACCAACCCGTCTTCCCTGTACCCGACGAGCCCCCGGCCTACGCGGTCTGGGGCTCGTTGCGTGGGGGCCCGGAAAATCGTCGTGTCCGTTTTGTGACCCTCGGTAACCGGGCCGTGATCCGAATGTGACTTTTTGGGGGACGTCAGGTAGGGTCGTTCTTGTTCCGGCTCCTACCAAGTCGGAACATCCGGGGAGCATGCCTAGCTCTGCCACTCCTCGGAATCCGTTCGCACACTCGTCTGGCAGAGGCGGGGGAACCACTTTCGGTCCTCTTCGGAGGGCCTTGGGGTCAAGCAGCCCGGCGCGAGCCGGGAGGCCGGATACTTCCAATCCGAACCCGACAGCTCACCTCGCAGGCACTGGGAGAGGCTATTTCTGTGTCGTCACGCACCATGACTGCGCGTCATCGCGCCGTTCCGGTTCGCACCAGCCCGCTCGAGGCTGTCGCGCACGCCATGTCCGACAATGCAGGCACCATCGGCCGTCAGGCTGCCGTCATCGCGGCTGCCTCCGGCCTGATCATCTCGGCCGGGCTCCCCGCCCAGGCCGCGGAAGCCCAACGCGAGGCTTCCGCCCTCTCCGACGTGGCCAGCACCGCTGCGCCGACCGTCGTTGCGCCCGAGCAGGCGCAGGTCGACTTCGAGCGCCCCGCCGTCGCCTCGGTGGCCGCGCCCGTCGTCGAGCGTGTCCAGACCCAGTCCACGAGCACGAAGACCCTGAGCACGAAGGTTGCCAGCCTTCTCGACGGCTCGAGCGTCGCCGGCTCCTCCCTCGCCGCGATCGCCTACACCGGCATCGGCAGCCCCTACGTCTGGGGCGGCACCACGCCGTCCGGCTGGGACTGCTCCGGCTTCACCCAGTGGGTCTACGCCCAGGCTGGCATCAGCATCCCCCGCGTCCAGGCATGGACCATCATGAAGCCCACGGCCACCCCGGCCCCCGGCGACCTGGTGGTCCAGAACGGCGGCGCGCACGTCGGCATCTACGTCGGCAACGGGATGATGATCAGCGCCCTCAACCCCTCGCAGGGCACCCTGCTCCACGCCGTCAACGCGACCGGCTCCTCGGTGTTCTACACCCTCAACTGAGACCAACCCACCGGGCGGTGCGGTGTCCCCCTCATGACCGCAGCGCCTGCCACGGGCCGTTCCCCCCTGCGGCCCGAGGACACGAAAGAGAGAACCCCATGACCACACGTGCAGGCATCGCCCGCCACCGCGCCGAGGCCACGTCCTCGCTCGCTGTCATCGCCAAGGCCGTCTCCGAGAACGCCGGCGGCGTGGGCCGCCAGGCGGCTGTCATCGCAGCCGCGGGCGGCCTCGTCCTGACCAGCGGCGTCGCCGCCAACGCCGCTGAGGCCGCAGCCCAGCGCGAGGCCTCCGCCCCGGTCGCCCTCGAGGCGGTCACCGCCGTCCAGGCTCCGGTCTCCGCCGAGACCACGGCCGACGTGACCTTCGAGCGCCCGGCCGTCGAGTCCGTCGCCGCCCCGGTCGTCGAGGCCCCGGCTCCGGCGCCCGCCCCCGCCGTCGAGGCAGCGCCGAAGGTCCAGGCCTCCGCGACCCTCCAGGTCGCCTCGACCGCCCCCGCGGCCCCCAAGGCCTCGAGCGGTATGGGCGCCGCGATCGCCGCCGCCGCGTACGCGCAGCTCGGCGTCGCTCAGGACTGCACGATGCTCGCGACCAACTCGCTCGCCGCCGTCGGCATCCACTACCACGGCTGGCCGGCCGGATACCTCTCGCTCGGCCGCACCGTGAGCGCCGCCGAGGCCCAGCCGGGCGACCTCGCCTACTACGCCGACGGCGGCATGGGCATGGCCCACATCGCCGTCTACGTCGGCAACGGCCAGGCCGTGCACGGCGGCTGGAACGGCGGCACCACGGCGCTGTTCTCCGTCAACGTGGGCTCCGGCCCCGTCTTCATCCGCGTCGGCGGCTGATACAACGCAGACGTGCCCGGGGGCAGCGAACGGCCCCGGATAGCACTGCACAGGACGCCCCCTCCGCCTGGCGGAGGGGGCGTCCTGTGCGTTCCGGGGGCGCAGCGCCGCAGGTGTCCGGCACGTGAATGTTCGCCGACACCTTGGCGCTCCCGGGCCCCGTGTTCGATGGGCGGTTGACGGGTTCAGTAGGCTGGAAGAGTCGATCCAGCCCGGCTACGCACAGGGCAGCCGGCCCTGTGCCCCTGACCGGGTGCGGCCGTTAAGAGGAACGCGCATGCGCACACTCGTTCTGAATGCAGGCTATGAACCGCTCGCGGTGGTCACCTTCCGCCGGGCGCTTGTGCTCGTGCTCGCCGGCAAGGCGAGCATTGTCGCGGAAGACGACGATCCAGTTGTCGGACCGCGCGAGGTGCTGAGCCGCCCGTCAGTGATCCTGCTGAACCGCTACATCAGGCCCCGTCGAACCTACGCCACCGCCGTCACGAGACGGGGGGTGCTCCGTCGCGACGGGCACACATGCGCGTACTGCGGCAAGGCGGCCCACACGGTGGACCACGTCCTGCCCCGCTCACGCGGGGGAGCGGACTCGTGGGAGAACCTCGTGGCCTGCTGCCTCCGCTGCAACAACGTCAAGGGCGACCACACCCCGTCCGAGATGGGCTGGAAGCTGCGCTTCACGCCCGGGCCGCCGGCCGGGACGTTCTGGCAGATCAAGGAGCTCGAGAAGCCCGTCGAGCAGTGGAGCCCCTTCCTCGCCCCGGAGTCTGCAGCCTGAGCCCGGCGGACCCCCAGAAGGCTTCTGGCGCCGGCGGCGCTCTGAGTCTGGAGTTCGACGCCGTCGTGCTCGCGGGCGGCCGCGCCACCCGCCTCGGCGGATACCCCAAGCCTCAGCTCGACTACGCCGGCACGACCCTCCTCGACCGCGCCCTCGGTGCGGTGCGCGCTGCCCGGATGGCCGTCGTCGTCGGCCCCGGGCCCGGGGAGCCCGGCGGGCCGCGGGCCGTGCCGGGCCCCGGAACCGGTCCCCGGCGCGTCGTCTACGCGCTCGAGGAACCGCGCTACGGCGGCCCGCTCGCAGCCCTCGGCTCGGGGCTCGCCGCCCTCGCCGCAGCGGGCGCGGGCCCCGACGGCGGACCGTGGACGGCGCTGCTCGCGGCGGACCTGCCCCGCGCGGCCGAGGCCGTGGCCCTCCTCCTCGAGGCCGCGGAGGCGGATCCGGCCGCGGACGGGATCGTGGGCCGGGACGAGTCGGGCCGCACGCAGCCGCTGCTCGCGCTCTATCGGCGCGAGGCCCTCGAGCGGGTCGTCGGCGCGCTGACGGCCCGCGGCGGCCTCGCCGACCGCCCGCTGCGCGACCTCGTTGCTAATCTTGACCTGCTGCCCCTGCCGCTGCCGCCGGGTCTGTCCGACGACGTCGACACCTGGGAGGCCGCCGAGCGCTGGGGCATCGGCCGCCCGGAGTCGCCGGGGGCCGCGGCACGGCGAGAGGACCCCCGATGAGCGAGCCTTCGACAGGCGCAGGCCCTGCGGACGATGCTGCGCGCGCCGACGGCGCAGGCGCGGCAGGCGCCGCGCGCCCGAACGACACCGCGGACCAGGACGCGCTCCTGCGCTCGTGGAGCGACCGGCTCCTCGACGAGCTCGGACTGCAGGACGTGCAGATCGACATCGGCGCGATCCTCGGCCTCGCCGGCGTCGCCGCCCACCGGGTGGTCCGCCCCGCCGCCCCGCTGACGACGTTCATCGCCGCCTACGCGGCCGGGCTCGCCGTCGGCAGCGGGCGAGCCGAGGAGGGGCCCGCCATGGAGTCTGCGATACAGGCCGCCCTGAGCCTCGCGAAGGCACACGGGGCGGCCGGGACCGAGGGATGACGGCCGGCTCCGACGCGGCCGACTCCCACCACCACGCGCTCGAGCACACCTGGGCCGAGGCGCGCGAGGCCGCCGCCCGCGCGGCCGGTCCGCTCCCGCCGTCCGAGGTCCCGCTCGCCCGCGCCGCGGGCCGCACGCTCGCCGAGGACCTGACCGCCCTGCGCGACATGCCGCACTACGCATCCTCGGCGATGGACGGCTGGGCCGTGAGCGGCACCGGCCCCTGGATCCTCGCCGAGCCGGGCGAGCCGCTCAGCGCGCACCAGGCGAGCCCGATCGTCACCGGCGGAGCCCTGCCGCCGGGCACGCGCGCCGTCCTGCGCCGCGAGCGCGGCGAGGTTGTACCCGACGAGGACGGTCTCCCGCACCTGCGGACCGGGCCGGGCGCGCCCCCCGGGTCCCCGGGGGGCGGCGCCGACATCCGCCCCGCGGGCCAGGAGGCCAAGGAGGGCGAGACCCTGCTGCCGGCGGGGACCGTGCTCGGGCCCGCGCAGGTGGCCCTGGCCGCCCTCGCTGGCTACGACACGCTCCGGGTCACGGGCCGGCCCCTCGTGACCCTCGTCCGCACCGGCGGGGAGGTCGAGGAGAGCGGGCTGCCGGGTCCGGGCCGCGTGCGGGACGTCTTCAGCTTCCTCATCCCGCCGCTGCTCGAGGCCTACGGCGGCATCCTCGTGGGACACGAGAAGATCGGCGACGGTGCTCAGGAGTGGGCGGCCGCTCTCGCGGAGCAGGACACAGCGCAGGACGCAGACCAAGAGGCGGCACCACCCGACGTCGTCATCACCACCGGCGGGACGGGCAAGGGCGGCACCGACTACTTCCGGGAGACCGTCGCCGCGATGGGCGGGCGCCTCCTCGTCGACGGCGTCGCGATGCGCCCCGGCCACCCCACGGTCCTCGCCGAGCTGCCGGACGGCCGGTTCTTCCTCGGCCTCCCGGGGAACCCCCTCGCGGCCATCGTGGGGCTCATCACCGTCGGCGAGCCGCTGCTCGCGGCCCTGTCGGGGCGCGAGCCGCTCGCCGCCGTCGAGCTTCCCAGCGGCGAGGTGTTCGAGCCCGAGCTCAAGCGCACCCGGGTGATCCCGTTCCGGCGGGTCTACGGCATGGCCTCGCCGGCGACGGGCGTCGGCTCGGGGATGCTGCGCGGGCTGGCCTCGGCGGATGGCTTCATGGTCGTCCCGCCGCACGGGGCCGAGCTGGGCGAGCCCGTCCCGTGCCTGCCGCTCCCATGGGGGCGGCCTCTCGCCGCGCCGTCGTCCGGCGCGGCGGGACAGGGCAGGGCGAAGCGGCGCTCGGTCGCCTCGAAGGACCCTGTGGACTGGAGCGCACTCGATGGCTGAGGATGGCAGGGGGACGCCCGCATCGTGGAACCCCCTACCCAAGATTTGTTCCACATAGCACGATTGGTTGCATGACTCACAACTCGCCGGTGACGGACATCAACGAGGATCTTCTGCACGTCGAGGCCCCTGAGACCGCCGCGGCAGGGGTGAAGGCGGTGACGGTTGCGCTCCAACGCGGGCTCGAGCAGGCCGGTCCCGCCCGCACGGCCCGGGCGCTCCTGCGCCTCAACCAGCGTGGCGGCTTCGACTGCCCAGGCTGCGCGTGGCCGGAGTCCGACGGGCGGCGCAAGGCGGCTGAGTTCTGCGAGAACGGCGCCAAGGCCGTGGCCGAGGAGGCCTCCGTCTCCGCCGTGACCCCCGAGTGGTGGGAGGCGCATCCCATCGAGAGCCTTCGGGACAAGACCGACTACTGGCTCAGCAAGCAGGGGCGGCTCACCGAGCCCGTCGTCCTGCGCCCCGGCGACGACCGCTACCGCCGCATCTCGTGGACCGACGCCTTCGAGCTCATCGGCGAGCACATCCGGGCCTCGACCCCGGACCGCTGCGTCTTCTACACGTCGGGCCGCACGGCGAACGAGACCGCGTTCATGTACCAGCTCTTCGCCCGCAGCGTCGGCACGAACAACCTGCCCGACTGCTCCAACATGTGCCACGAGTCCTCCGGCTCGGCACTCAACCCCACGATCGGCATCGGCAAGGGCACGGTCTCGCTCGAGGACATCCACCAGGCCGAGCTCGTGTTCGTGGTCGGACAGAACCCCGGCACCAACCACCCCCGCATGCTCTCGGCCCTGGCCGACTGCAAGGCCCGCGGCGGCAAGGTCGTCGCCGTCAACCCGCTCCCCGAGGCGGGGCTGCTGAACTTCAAGGACCCGCAGACCGTGGCAGGCGTCGTGGGCGACGGGGTCTCGATCGCCGACGAGTTCCTGCAGATCAAGGTCGGCGGCGACCTCGCGCTGTTCCAGGCCCTCGGCCACCTCCTGCTCGAGGAGGAGAAGCGCGCGCCCGGCACGATCGTGGACCACGCGTTCATCGAGTCCCAGACCGAGGGCTTCGAGGCGTATGCCGCGGCCCGCTCGACGGTCGACTGGGAGAAGACGGAGCGGGCCACGGGCCTCTCGCGGCTCCAGATCTCGCACGTGGCCGGCATGCTCGCCCGCTCGAAGGGCACGATCATCTGCTGGGCCCTCGGGGTCACGCAGCAGCCGCACTCCGTGGACACGATCCGCGAGATCGTCAACCTCCTGCTCCTGCAGGGCAACTTCGGCAAGCCGGGCGCCGGCGCGTGCCCCGTGCGCGGCCACTCGAACGTCCAGGGCGACCGCACGATGGGCATCTGGGAGAAGCCCAAGGAGTGGCTGCTCGACGCTCTCGACGCCGAGTTCGGCATCACCTCCCCGCGGCACCACGGCTTCGACTCGACCGAGACCCTGCACGCCTTCGAGTCCGGGGATGTGGACGTCTTCGTGCAGATGGGCGGCAACTTCGCCCAGGCGAACTCCGAGACCGAGGGCCTCGAGGCCGGCATGCAGAAGGCGGGCCTCACGGTCCACATCTCGACCAAGCCCAACCGCTCGCACATCGTGCACGGCAGGACCTCGCTCATCCTGCCCACGCTCGGGCGCACCGACAAGGACGACAAGCACCCGGGCGGGAAGCAGTTCCTCTCCGTCGAGGACTCCATGTCCTGCGTGCACTCGACCCAGGGCCGGCTCGAGCCGATCTCGGACCACCTGCTCTCTGAGCCGGTCATCGTCGCCCGGATGGCGGCCGCGACCCTCGGCGAGGACCACCCCGTCAACTGGCGCGCGATGGCCGAGGACTACGACGTCATCCGCGACCACATCTCCCGCGTCATCCCCGGCTTCCACGACTTCAACGAGCGCATCCGGACGAAGAACGGCTTCGTGCTGCCGAACCCGCCGCGGGACACGCGCACCTTCGCCACCGAGGAGGGCAAGGCGCAGTTCTCAGTGCGCCCGCTCGAGTACCTCGAGGCCCCCGAGGGGCACCTCATCCTGCAGACGGTGCGCAGCCACGACCAGTACAACACGACGTTCTACGGTCTGGACGACCGCTACCGGGGCATCCGGGACGGCCGCCGCGTCGTCCTGATCCACCCCGAGGACCTCGTGGAGCTGGGCTTCGAGGACCGCCAGCTCGTCGACGTCGTGAGCGTCTTCCGTGGCGAGGAGCGGCGGGCCGAGCGCTTCCGGCTCATCGCCTACCCGACGGCGCGCGGCTGCGCGGCCGCCTACTTCCCCGAGGCGAACGTGCTCGTCCACCGGGACCTCGTGGCCCGCGAGTCGAACACGCCCGGGTTCAAGGCGCTCACGGTCCGCTTCGAGCCGCACGTGCCCACCGAGGACGAGGCCCGTGTGGGCCAGCTGAGCTAGGAGGAACGCGTGGGCAGGCTGAGCCAGCGTCGTCGGGTGCACCGCTATGTCCTGGGCAGCGAGCATCCGGTGCGGCACCGCGAGGATGTGCTCGCGGTCGAGGAGCCCCTCGAGATCCGGCTGACCTCGCCTGCAGGGACAATGTCCTACAGCGTCACGATGCGCACCCCGGGGCACGACTTCGACCTCGTCGCTGGCTTCCTCGTCTCCGAGGGCGTCATCTGGGAGCCCGGGCAGCTCGTCGCCGAGCGCTTCTGCGCGGGCGAGGACGAGAACGGCGTCCAGACGTTCAACGTCGTCGAGGCCCAGCTGCGCCCCGGCGTGGCCGTGCCGGAGATCGGGCGGAACGTCTACACGTCGAGCTCGTGCGGGATCTGCGGCACGGACTCGATCGAGGCCGTGCGCCGGGCCGGGCACCACACCCCGGTGGACGACGGCGTGCGGCTCGACGCCGCCGTCGTCGCCGCCCTGCCCGACCGCCTGCGCGAGGCGCAGGCGCTCTTCGACAAGACGGGCGGCGTGCACGCCGCGGGCCTGTTCCGCATCGAGGACGACGGCGCGCGCGCCGAGCTGCTGTGCGTGCGCGAGGACGTGGGCCGGCACAACGCGGTGGACAAGGTCGTGGGCTGGGCGCTGCGCGAGGGCATGCTGCCGCTGAGCGGGACGGTCCTGCAGGTGTCCGGCCGCGCCTCGTTCGAGCTCGTCCAGAAGGCCGCCATGGCCGGGATCCCCGTTCTCGCGGCGGTGAGCGCGCCGTCGTCGCTCGCCGTCGAGCTCGCCGAGGAGTCCGGGGTGACGCTCGTGGGCTTCAGCCGGGGCACGGGCTTCAACGTCTACGCGGGCCACGACCGCTTCCCCACGCCCTGACGTCTCGAAAGCGCGTCAGATTCGGTGCCCGGATAACGGGTTGGGAAAGGGGGTTCCGCTCGGGACCTACGGGGGAGTAGGTTGGAATGCCAAGAGGTTAGTCAACTGATTGGATCATTCCGTGCATGACGACCGGCGGATCACCGAGGCCCGCGTCGACAGGTTCCTGCGCGAGCGGCTTCAGCCCGCGATCTACCGCCGCGCCCTCCCGCTCTCCGCCGAGCGGTGGGACGCGCCGGGTGAGCCGGTCAGGGCCGCGGAGGCCTTCGCCCAGGAGTTCGTGCCGGCCTCCGCCGGGGACCCCTGGGGTCCCGCGTGGGGCACGACGTGGCTCCGGCTCAGCGCCGAGGTTCCCGCCGGCTGGGGCGGGCCCGGCACCGACCTGGAGGCCGTCGTCGACCTCGGCTTCAGCCACGCCCTGCCGGGCTTCCAGTGCGAGGGGCTCGTGTGGCGGCCGGACGGCACCACGGTCAAGGGGCTCAACCCGCGCAACCACTACGTCCCCATCGCCCTGCTCGGCGGCGGGCCCCGTGTCGAGTTCTACGTCGAGGCGGCCGCCAACCCGGACATCGCGCAGGGCTGGACCTTCCAGCCCACGCCGCTCGGCGCCCGTGAGACGGCCGGGCCTCAGCCGCTCTACCGGCTGGGACAGCTCGTGCTCGCCGAACGGGACACGGCCGTGTGGGAGCTCGTGCAGGATGTCCAGTGCCTCATCGGGCTCATGCACGAGCTTCCCGAGGACCGTCCCCGCCGCCACCGGATCCTGCGCGCGCTCGAGCGGATGGCGGACGCCGTGGAGCCGCACGACGTCGCCCACACGGCCGCCGCGGGGCGCGAGGCGCTCGCTGAGGTGCTCGCGGAGCCGGCCTCGGCCAGCGCGCACCGGCTCGTGGCCACCGGCCACGCGCACATCGACTCGGCATGGCTCTGGCCCCTGCGCGAGACCAAGCGCAAGTGCGCCCGCACGTTCTCCAGCGTCGTCGCCCTCATGGACACGGACCCGGACTTCGTCTTCGCGTGCTCCTCGGCGCAGCAGTTCGCGTGGATCCAGGCCGACTACCCCGAGCTCTTCGACCGGATCAAGGAGAAGATCGCCGACGGCCGCTTCATCCCCGTGGGCGGGATGTGGGTGGAGTCGGACACCAACATGCCCGGCGGCGAGGCCATGGCCCGGCAGTTCCTGGAGGGCAAGCGCTACTTCCTCGAGCAGCTCGGCGTCGAGTGCGAGGAGACCTGGCTGCCGGATACCTTCGGCTACTCCGCCGCGCTCCCGCAGATCGCACGCTCGGCGGGGAACCGCTGGTTCCTCACGCAGAAGATCTCGTGGAACCAGATCAACCGCTTCCCGCACCACACGTTCCTGTGGGAGGGGATCGACGGCTCGCGCGTCTTCACACACTTCCCGCCCGCGGACACGTACAACTCCGACCTGCGCGCCGCCGACCTCGCGCACGCCGAGAGGAACTTCCGCGAGCACGGGCGGGCCAGCCTCTCGCTCATCCCCTTCGGCTATGGCGACGGCGGCGGCGGCCCGACGCGCGAGATGATGGCCGCCGCGCGGCGCTGGGCCGACCTCGAGGGCTCGCCCCGGATGGAGGTCGCCTCCCCCCGCCGGTTCTTCGCGGAGGCGGAGCAGGAGTACGCCTCGCCGCCGGTCTGGGTCGGGGAGATGTACCTCGAGAAGCACCGCGGGACCTACACCGCCCAGGCCCGCACGAAGCGCGGCAACCGCCGCGCCGAGCACGTGCTGCGCGAGGCCGAGCTCTGGTGCGCGGGCGCCGCGGTGCGCGCGTCCGCAGACTACCCCGCCGAGGAGCTTCGCCGGCTCTGGCGCCAGACCCTCCTGCTCCAGTTCCACGACATCCTGCCGGGGAGCGCCATCGCGTGGGTCCACCGCGACGCCGAGCGCATCTACGGGGAGATCGTCCGGGATGCCGAACGGCTCATCGACGAGGCCGCCCGGGTCATCGTTGGCCCGGGGGAGACGGAGCTCCTCCTCAACGCCGCGCCCCACGAGCGCGCCGGCGTGCCCGCCCTGGCCGCGGGCGCCGTCGTACCCACCGCCGCGCCCGCGCGCCTCGAGGAGCGGACGACGGTGGGCGGCCGCCGCTGGGTGCTCGACAACGGGATCGTGCGGGCGGAGGTGGACGAGCGCGGCCTCCTCGTCTCGCTCACGGACGCCGCAACAGGGCGCGAGGCGATCGCCCCCGGCGCCGGGGGAAACCTGTTCGAGCTCCACCGGGACACGCCCAACGAGTGGGACGCCTGGGACCTCGACGGGTTCTACCGCCACAGCGTCGAGGCCTTCCCGCGGGCCGACGCGGTGCGCCCGGCCGAGGGGGCGGCCGGTGAGGCGGTGCTCGAGGTCGATCGCTCCTTCAGCGCCTCGCGCGCGCGGCAGCGCCTCGTGCTCGCGCCGGGGGCCGCGTCCCTGCGGATCGAGACCGAGGTGGACTGGCACGAGCGGCAGAAGATGCTCAAGCTCGGCTTCCCGTTCGACGTGCGGGCGGAGCGCAGCGCCGCGGAGACCCAGTTCGGGCACGTGTTCCGGCCGGTGCACGAGAACACGTCCTGGGACGCGGCCCGCTTCGAGGTCTGCGCCCACCGCTGGATCCACGTCGGCGAGGCCGGCTACGGCGTGGCCGTCGCCAACGACGCGACCTACGGCCACGACGTGACCCACGCCGTCCGCGGGGACGGGGGCACGACGACGTCGGTGCGGCTCTCGCTGCTCAAGTCGCCCCAGTACCCCGATCCGGGGGCCGACGCCGGGACGCACCGCTTCACGGTGACCGTCCTTCCGGGTGCCGGGATCGCGGACGCCGTGCGGGAGGGCTACCGCGTCAACCTCGCCGAGCGCACGGTCCGCGGCGGCAGCGCGGTAGGGCCGCTCGTCAGCGTGGCTGACCCGGCTGCCGTCGTCGAGGCCGTCAAGCTCGCCGAGGACGGGAGCGGCGACGTTGTCGTCCGGCTCTACGAGTCGCTCGGTTCGCGCGTCGTGACGGAGGTCGTCGCGGACTTCCCATGTGCCGGCGTCGAGTCTGTGGACCTGCTCGAGCGGCCGCTCGCCAACGGGGCGCCGCATCCGGTCGAGGACCTGGGCGAGGGGCGGGCGAGGCTGCGGCTGCGGCCCTTCGAGCTCGTGACGCTGCGGTTCCGGCGGCTCCCCTGAGCCGCGACTTAAATGGCTGAGTGGTGGCGGCCCTTGCGGGCCGCCGCCACTCATCCCCCCAATGCAAGAAACCCCTGTCCCCCTGACAGGCCGTGCTCACACAATCATCATTCTGGCATGGACTAATGAATATGTGAATTCGTTCCGCTCACGAGTGGATTTTTTACACCGGAAGCGCGTTCGGTCAGGCCGCGGAACGGGGAGCCCGGCGGCGGCCCCTGACGGCGGCGAGCCAGATCACGGCGAGGCCGGAGAACAGGAGCAGGAGGGTTCCGTAGTTCATGACTTGCATGACCAGGCCCCACGTCGGCGGCATGACGAGGAACGTGTTGGTGCATGCGAGCAGCACGTAGCCCGTCGCCAGAAGCGCTGCCGCTGCCCGGAGCGCTCCCCGGATGCCGCCGCGGGCGGATCGCACGAGGGACGGCAGCAGGACGACGCCCGTGAACGTCGGGTAGATCCTGCCGAGCGCGGCGTAGATTTCGAACCACGGGTCGCCGTCGAGCGCCGAGAGGCCAACGCTCGAGGGCGCCTCGCGCATGAGCAGGAAGGAGAGGACCGTCCCGGCCGCCACCACGGCGAGGGCCGCGAGCCCCCAGGGCCCGAGCAGGGCCTCCTCGGCGCTGCGCGCCGCGAAGGCCCTCGCGATGCGCACGGCGAGCAGGAGGCACACGCCGTAGACGAGGAAGCGCAGCAGCAGGTTCGTGAGGTTGATGCCGCCGAGCAGGCCATCGATCGCGACATAGGGGCCGCCGATGCTCAGGAGGATGACAGCCGCGAAGAGCCCGAAGACGCCCAGCATGAGCCGGTTCTCCCCGCGCAGGGCGGCGGGGACGCGCACGAGGGCGAGCGCGAGCGCGACGGCGAATGTCGTCCAGGCGAGCCACGTCATCCGAGGTGCTCCCACACGCGGCGCGTCGCGTGCACGTCCCGCTCCTCGCGGCGCAGGGCGCGGCCGAGGGCGGCGAGCCGGTCCGCGGCCATGAGGGCCAGGTCGGCGTCGGGCAGCCGGAGCACGGCCTGCTCAAACGCCTCGGGCGGCCAGCCGGCCTCCCGGGGGGTGACGAGGCCCGTGACCACGAGGCCATTGCGCAGCCCGACGCCGGCCTCGCGGGCCGTGCTCACGGCGAGCTCGGGGCTGAGCCGGTTGGCGCTGAGCTGGGCGGAGAAGTTCTGCGGCGCGATCCCGGCGGCCTGGCTCACGCGCTGGCGCAGCTCGCCGTCGTCGATCGCCTCGACCCACTGCCTGACGGTGAGCTCTCCCGCGGTCGGAGTGGCTTCTGGCGGCGGCAGGTCGCCCCCGACCGGGGCGCCGGCCGGGGCTCCCTCGCGCTGGCCGCGCACGAGGAGCTCGTGCAGGAACCGGGCGGTGGGCACCTGGCTCAGCAGCTCGGCGTCGGTGGGCGGCGCGACGCTCGCCGCGAGCTCGCGGTACGGCTCGAAGCGAGCGAGCCCGAGGACGGGGTTCTGCCCGTAGGCGCGGGCGACCGCGACGACGGTCGCCTCGGCCACGCGGCCGCGGACGAGCTGCTGGGCGAGCGTGCTCCGCTTGACGCCCGAGAGCCGGGACACGTCCGCGGCACTCGAACCGGGCGCGAGCTCCTGCAGCCAATGCCGGAAGTCCAGCGCAGACACAGGCACGGTCCCCCCTCCCCGTCGGCATCCGACTGCTCGAATACTGGCGCTGCGTTTCGCAGCACACTTGATTTTACGTCGCCCGCGCCGTGCCCTATGCTTGTTGCAGCCCGTCGGCTCGCGCACCCCCCAATCGCGAGTCGGCGGGCCTTTCATTTCCGGTCCGGACCACTCGGCGGGAGCATTCATGAGCAGCATGTACAACGCGGCGTGGAGCTCGCTGCACCAGATCACGCGGGCCAAGGACGGCCAGAATCCGTTCAACCGCGAGACCCTCCGCAGGGTCATGGCCTTCGCGCGCCCCCACCGGGGGCGGCTCGTGGCGTTCGTCGCGACCTCGATCGTGACGGCCTTCCTGGCCGTCGCCACGCCCGTCCTCGCCGGCAAGGTCGTCGACGCGATCGTGGCCCGGGAAGCCGCTGAGACCGTGGTGCTCCTCGCCCTGCTCATCGCCGGCGTCGCCGTTGCCGATGCCGCCTTCGGGATGCTGACGCGCTGGCTCTCGGCGACCATCGGCGAGGGCGTGATCCTGGACCTGCGCCGCGCCGTGTTCGACCACGTCCAGAAGATGCCGATCGCGTTCTTCACCCGCACCCGGACCGGCGCGCTCGTGAGCCGGCTCAACAACGACGTCATCGGGGCCCAGGCCGCCTTCGCCGGGACGCTCAGCGGCGTCGTGAGCAACTCCGTCGCGCTCGTGCTCACGGTGGCCGTCATGGTCCAGACCTCCTGGCTCGTCACGGCGCTCGCCCTCGTGCTCCTGCCCGTCTTCCTCGTCCCGGCCCGGCGCATGGGCTCACGCGTGGCCGACCTGCGCCGCGAGGCCTCGGCGCACAACGCCGCGATGAGCACCCAGATGACCGAGCGCTTCTCCGCACCCGGCGCGACCCTCATCAAGCTGTTCGGCCGCCCCGAGGAGGAGTCGCGCGAGTTCGCCGTGCGCGCCAAGCGCGTGCGCGACATCGGCATCCGCAGCTCGATGCTCACCTACACCTTCATCACGGCGCTCACCCTCGTCTCGGCCCTCGCCCTCGCGCTCGTCTACGGGGTGGGCGGCTGGCTCGCGATCGGGGGCAGCCTCGCCGCGGGCGACGTCGTCGTGCTCGCGCTGCTGCTCACGCGCCTCTATGCGCCCATCACCAACCTCTCGAACGCGCGCGTCGAGATCATGAGCGCGCTCGTGAGCTTCGAGCGCGTCTTCGAGGTGCTCGACCTCACCCCGCTCATCCGGGAGAAGCCCGGCGCGCGCGCCCTGCCCGGCGGCGCCGTGAGCGTCGAGTTCGACGACGTGCGCTTCGCATACCCGAGCGCCGAGAAGGTCTCGCTGGCCTCCCTCGAGGAGGTCGCCGTCCTCGACACGCGGGGCGGCGAGGAGGTGCTCCACGGCATCTCCTTCCGCGTGGACCCGGGCCAGACCGTCGCGATCGTGGGCTCCTCCGGCGCCGGGAAGTCGACCATCGCGCAGCTGCTCGCGCGCCTGTACGACGTCGACTCTGGCGCCGTGCGGATCGGCGGCGTGGACGTGCGGGAGGCGACCTTCGCCTCGATGCGGGCCACGGTCGGCATGGTGACCCAGGACGGCCACCTCTTCCACGAGTCGATCGCCGCCAACCTCCGCCTCGCGCGCCCCGGGGCCACCGAGCACGAGCTCTGGGGCGTCCTGCGCAGGGCGCGGCTCGAGGCGATGGTCCGCTCGCTGCCCGACGGCCTCGAGACGGTGGTCGGGGAGCGCGGCTACCGGCTCTCCGGCGGGGAGCGCCAGCGGCTCACCATCGCCCGGCTCCTGCTCGCGTCGCCGCGCGTCGTGATCCTCGACGAGGCCACCGCGGCCCTCGACTCAACCAATGAGGCCGCCGTCCAGGCCGCGCTGACGGAGGCGCTCGAGGGCCGCACCGCCGTCGTGATCGCGCACCGCCTCTCGACGATCCGCGCGGCGGACATGATCCTCGTCGTCGAGGACGGGCGGATCGTCGAGCGGGGAACGCACGGCGAGCTGCTCGCCGCCGAGGGGCGCTACGCCGAGCTCTACCACACCCAGTTCGCCGAGGCGTCAGCCATAGCAGACGAGGCCGGCGCCGATCTCCCCACCTAGACGCGGGGTCACGTCCCTGCGTTCCGGGGTCACGTCTCAACGTTGCGGGGTCATGTCCCAGCGTTCCGGGGTCACGTCCCAGCGACGCGAGGTCTCTTCGTTGGCTAGGCTCGAGTCGTGGCCGAACGCATCATCGTCTCTGCCGTCTGCGTCTTCTCCCAGGACGGGCGGCTCCTGACCGTCCGCAAACGAGGCACCGACCGCTTCATGCATCCTGGCGGGAAGCCCGAGCCCGGAGAGAGTGCGGCCGAGGCGGCGAGCCGCGAGCTCGCCGAGGAGGTCGGCATCGACGTCGCCGCCGAGGACCTCGAGCTCATGGGGGTGTGGATTGCCCGTGCCGCAAACGAGGCAGGCACCGACATCGAGGCGACTGTCTTCCGTGCACCTGGGATTCATGATCCGGCGGAGGTGCATCCAGCGGCTGAGATCGCCGAGCTTCGGTGGATCGATCCCGCTGCCGGGGCGGAGGCCGACCTCGCGCCTCTCCTGACCGATCACATCCTCCCTGCCCTCAGGTGACCCCGCATCGCTGGAAGGTGACCCCGCATCGCTGGAAGGTGACCCCGCATCGCTGGAAGGTGACCCCGCAACGTTGGGACGTGACCCCGCAACGCAGGGACGTGACCCCGCAACTGGGTCAGGGGGAGGGCCTACGTCAGGGGTGGGGCCGGGGGCGGGCGAGGCGGCGGAGGGTCGTCTCGAGCAGGAGGTCCTTGGCCGGGCCGTGCACGTCCCAGGAGTAGCGCAGCTCGTCGGGACCGACGGCCTCGTAGCGCACGCGGTAGTCGTCGGGCGAGCACCAGTGCCCCGAATCGCAGGACCCGCCCGCAAGGTTGGCGCGGTGGAACGGCCTGCCGTCGGGGAAGAAGACGTCCATCGCGCCCGGCGTGCCCGTGGGCGCCCACACGTAGACGCGCTCGGCCGGCCCCTCGTGCGGGCCCCAGCGCAGGGTGCCCGACTCGCTCTGCCGCAGCCCGCCGTCGTCCGTCGGCTCGAAGGCGACCGTGCCCGCGAAGCTGCCCCGCGCGCCCGTGGCGCGGTCGCTGAGGCTCCGCTCGACGTCCCACGTGCCCGCGAGATACGCGCGCAGGTCCGGCACTGGATATGACAAGTGCCCCCGACCGGAATCGAACCGATGGCCTGCCCTTTAGGAGAGGGCCGCTCTATCCTACTGAGCTACGGGGGCCCGCCCGGGAAGCCCGGGCACGCTCAAGCATACCGGCTCCCAGGTGCCCTCGGCTCCGCGCTGCCGTCAGCGCCATGGTGCAGCCTGCGCCGGGCAGGACGTGGCTAGTCTGGGGGAATGGCACGCGCGGCGGAGGGCAGGGGAGCTGACCGGGACGGCACGGACGGCACAGAGGGTGCTGACGGCACCGACGGCGTCCGCCAGTACCTCGGCGCGTGGTCGGCGGTGAGCGTCGCCCAGTTCTTCGCCGCCGAGGCCGCGGTGATCGCGTGGTGGGCGGGGCCGACGCCGTACAGCCGCCGGCTGGGCTTCATCAGCGACCTCGGCCAGGTCTCGTGCGGGCTGCACGGGACCCGCGAGATCTGCTCCCCGCTGCACGCCCTCATGAACGTCTCGTTCGTGCTGCAGGGCGCCGGGATGGTCCTTGCGGCCCTGCTCATCACCTCGGCGGTGCTCCGGGTCGCAGCCCACGGGCCCGGGGTCAGGGCGCAGGCGCGGCTCGCCGCGGCGCTCGCGGGACTGGCGACGGCGGGCGCCTCCGACGGCGCCCCGCGTCCCGGGCGGGCGGCGCTCGCCGCCCTCCGCGCGGGCCACCCGGCCGCGGCCGTCCCGTGGCTCGTGACCCTTGCCGTGCGCGTCCTGCTGGGGCTCGCGGGGGCGGGCGTCATGGTCGTCGGGCTCATCCCGCAGGACGTCGTCCCGGCCGTCCACCTGGTCGGTGCCGGCGCGTACTTCCTCGCGGGTTCGCTCGCGCTCGTGGTCCTGGGCATCCTGTGGCTGCGCCGCACGGCGGCGGCCTGGCCGGTCCTCCTGTGCGGGGCGGCCGCGTTCACGGCGACCCTCGTGGGCGGGGCGCTGCGCATGGAGGTCCCGGAGCCGGGCACCCTCGAGCGTTTCATGGGCTACCCGATCACCGCCGGGACCGCGCTCGCGGGCGCCGTGATCGCCTACCGCCTGGGCGTGCCCTCCCGCGCGGCCGCGCGCGCCCGGCGCTGAGCGATCAGCACCACGGCCCCCGCCCCGACGAGCAGGACCAGCAGGAGCACCCACCCGAGCACCACGAGCACCGAGGCGAGGACGGCTGCGCCCGTGTCGGAGGGCGAGGCCAGGGCCGTGTCGACGGCCACGTTCCCCCACAGGCGCACGACGGCGAACGTGGCCACGAGCGCGAACGCCGCCCACCGCTGTGCCTTGGCCTTGAGCCAGGTTCCGAAGACGAGGAGGAACGTGAAGCCCGCGGCGAGCGGGAAGATCGTCCCGGCAGTCTTGTGCACGTAGTTGAGCTGGCCGAGCTCGTCCGCACCCATGACTCCGGCGAGCTGGGCGATGTACTCGGGGGAGAAGCCCCCGATGAGGGAGTCCGGCATCGCGAGCCCGTCCGAGAGCTGGGTCATCTGCTGGAGCGTGAGCAGGTGCAGGTACCAGAACATGAACACGCTCGCGACGAGCCCGGCGATGATGATGAGCTTCGCGTTGCCCTCGGCCTGCTGGGGCGAGCGCCGGGTGGTCGGGTTGGCGGGCTGGCCAGCGCGGGCCCCGGGGGCGACGGCGGCCCGGTCCCCGTGCTTGCGGGCCCGCTGGGCGGGGGTCTTGGACATGCCTCCATTATCCGGCCCCGGTAGGCTGGCACTGTGGCTGAGAACCCCCTTGACTCCCTGCCCGACCTCGACCCCGCGCTCTCCGATGCCGACCTCGCCGCGGATCTCGTCCGCCACGCGGGCGGTCTGGCCCTCGCGATGCGCCGCGCGGGGCTGACCGCGGAGCGCAAGACGTCCGTCTCGGACATCGTCACGGCAGCGGACAAGGCAGCCGAGGAGTACGTGCTCGGCCAGCTGCGCCGCTGCCGCCCGGACGACGGCGTGTTCGGCGAGGAGGGCGCGTCCGTCGCCTCCTCCTCGGGGCGCACGTGGGTCATCGACCCCGTCGACGGCACGCTGAACTTCTTCACCGGCTCGAGCTACTGGTGCTCGGCGATCGCCCTGCGCGGCGAGGCCTCGGCGGCCGAGGACGACCCGGCCCCGCTCCTCGGCGCGATCTACCAGCCCGAGGAGGACAAGCTCTGGCGCGGCGGCGTGGACACGCCCGCCACCCTCAACGGGAGCCCGCTCGCCGGCCCCGCGGGGGAGCGGCTGCGCGTGACCGGCGTGGCGACGTCGATCCAGCCGCGCTGGCTCGAGCAGCCGCTCTCTGCCATGCCGTGGCACGCCGCGGCCGTCGCCTCGGCGTCGATCCGGATCCTCGGCTCGGGCTCGTGCGACCTGGCCCGCGTGGCCACGGGCGAGATCGGGGCCTGGTTCCAGCACTCGTGCCCGCAGTGGGACTGGCTCCCGGGCAAGGCGATAGTGACGGCCGCCGGGGGCACGACGGACACCGTCGAGGTCAACGGGCTCACGTGGTTCGCCGCGGGAGGCACGACGGCGGTGCGGGAGATCGTCGCCGCGCTCGCCTCCGCTCGGCTCACCTGAGCCTCTCCGGGGCGCCATCTGGGCCCCTGCAGGCCGCGCCCGGACCGGGCGCGGCTGGCCTCCTGCGGCCCTTGACCAGCCGCATCCGCGGTGCTGTGCTGGACGCACTCGAGGAGCGGAAGGAGGACGACGTGGCCGTCATCGATAACGACGACGAGCAGGCCCGCCGTGAGGAGGACCCGTCCGAGGACTTCGTCGTCGAGCCGGACCTCACGGTCTGGGACGAGGAGGACGGGCTGTTCGACTCCGAGGAGATCGTGGTCGACGAGGCCGATCCGGCGGACATCGCGGAGCAGCACCGCAGCGCCGACGGGTGACCCGCCCGGCGCCGATGGCAGAGGGGCCTGCGGCGCCGAGGCCTGAGGACGGTGCCTGGGGAAGTCCCGGCACCGTCCATTGCTCATGCCCTCCCCTGCCCGCGCCTCCAGTGCACGTGCCCTCCATTGCTCGCGTCTTCGGGCGGGGCGAGAATGGGGATACGACCGGGGCGGATGCTCCCGGAGTGTCCGGATCTCGCACACCCGCCCCCGCAGGAGGCGAGGGAGAACCATGTTCGAGCACTTCACCGAGGCGCACGAGCTCTTCGTGTACCGGCTGGGCATTGCGCGCGGCACGAGCCGCCGGGCCATCGTGACCCTGGGCGTCCTCGAGCAGCATTCCCAGCGCCGCGAGGTCAACGCGCTCGTCCTGGACCTGGCCGAGGAGGCGCGCCTGCATGCCGCCGTCCTCGAGGACCTCTTCGCCGACCTCGGGCGCAACGTCGCGGTGCCGCCGGGCCACCTCGCGGACGGGCTCGACCGCGAGGCACACGCCGTCCTGCGCAAGACCGACGAGACGATCGCGGACCTGGCCGTCCTGCCGCTCGCGCTCGAGGTGCAGTACAGCGCGATCGCGGCGTACGAGCCGCTCGCGGTGTACGCGCGCGAGTGGCTGGACGAGTCGGTCGCCGAGCGGCTCGAGAACTGCCTCGTCGAGCAGCTCTCATCCAGGAACAGGGTCCTCGAGATCATGCGCGAGGTGTTCGCAAGCAGCGAGACGATGCAGGCCACGCGCCCGGACACGCCGTGAGGGACGGCAGGGAGGAAGACGCCATGGAACGGCACGAGCCAGGTTCCCACGAGACCCGCGTGCGCGCCTTCATGCGGGCCATGGCGCACTTGCGCAGCGTCTACGGGGCCGCCAACCGCCGCGACCCCGGCGAGCCGGAACGGTACGGTACCAACCCGGAGGACGCCAAAGAGCTGAGCGAGCTCAACGGCATCGACGTCGAGACGGACAGCGAGGGGCACCACTACGGGGTGCGCCGGGAACCCACACAGGAGCCGAAGGCCGAGTGACCGGCAGGCGGGCCGGCCCTGCGTGAGGAGTGTCGGCCTCGCCGCCTAAAATGGAGGGATCATGGACATGCTCTTCGATCCCTATGCCAACGTGCCCAAGCCCGGCATGCCCGGCGGCGCGTACGAACCGGACGCCGAGGAGCTGCCCCCTGTCCCGGAGGAGGACGGGCCCCCCGAGGAGCTCCCCGCGGGCTGGCTGCCCGCGTCCGACCCCGCCGAGGACGCCCGGCGCGAGGAGGAGGCTGCCGCCGCGCGGCTCCTCGAGGGGCTCAACCCGCAGCAGCTCGAGGCCGTGACCCACGCGGGCGGCCCGCTGCTCATCGTCGCGGGCGCTGGCTCGGGCAAGACCCGCGTGCTCTCGCACCGCATCGCCTACCTCCTCGCGACGCACCGCGCGCACCACGGCGAGATCCTCGCGATCACGTTCACGAACAAGGCCGCTGCCGAGATGCGGGAGCGCATCGAGCACCTCGTGGGCGAGCGCGCCCAGCGCATGTGGATCTCGACCTTCCACTCCTCGTGCGTGCGGATCCTGCGCCGCGAGGCCAAGTCGATCGGGCTCAACTCGAACTTCTCGATCTACGACGCTGCGGATTCGCTGCGGCTCATCACGCTCGTGCACAAGGGCCTCGAGCTGGACCCGAAGAAGGTCACCCCGAAGGCGATCCAGCACAAGATCTCGGCCCTCAAGAACGAGCTCGTCGACGCCGACGACTTCGCGGCCCGGGCGAACATGAACGACCCCTTCGAGGCCGGCGTCGCCGAGGTCTACAAGGGCTACACGGACCGCCTGCGCCAAGCCAACGCGATGGACTTCGACGACCTCATCGCCCAGACGGTGTACATGTTCCGGGCCTTCCCGGCGATCACCGAGGGCTACCGCCGCCGCTTCCGGCACGTCCTCGTCGACGAGTACCAGGACACCAACCACGCCCAGTACGCGCTCGTGCGGGAGATCGTCGGCGCCAAGGAGGACGGGCACGGGACTGAGCCCGCCGAGCTCACGGTCGTGGGCGACTCGGACCAGTCCATCTACGCATTCCGCGGCGCGGACATCCGCAACATCGTCGAGTTCGAGAAGGACTACCCCGAGGCGCGGACCATCAAGCTCGAGCAGAACTACCGCTCGACGCAGACCATCCTCTCGGCCGCAAACGCCGTCATCGCCCGCAACCCGAACCGCCCCGAGAAGCGGCTGTGGACGGCCGAGGGCGACGGCGAGAAGATCATCGGCTACGCGGGAGAGAACGAGCACGAGGAGGCCCGGTTCATCGCCGGCGAGATCGACCGGCTCACGGACTCCGGCGAGTTCCGCCCCGGGGACGTCGCGGTCTTCTACCGCACCAACGCCCAGTCCCGCAGCCTCGAGGAGATCCTCATGCGCGTGGGCCTGCCCTACAAGGTCGTGGGCGGCACTCGCTTCTACGAGCGCAAGGAGATCAAGGACGCGCTCGCCTACCTGCGCGTGCTCGTCAACCCGGACGACGACGTCAACCTCCGCCGCGTGCTCAACGAGCCGAAGCGCGGGATCGGCGAGCGGGCCGAGGGCACGATCGCCGCGCTCGCGCAGCGGGACCGGATCTCCTTCATGGCCGCCATGCGCCGCGCCGACGAGGCGCCGGGCATGGCCACGCGCTCGGTCAACTCGGTCCGGGCCTTCGTGAAGCTCCTCGACGACCTCGCCGCGGTGGCCGAGGGCTCGGGCGCGGCCGCGTCGCTCGAGGCCGTCCTCGAGCAGACGGGCTACCTCGCGGCCCTGCGCGCCTCGACCGATCCCCAGGACGAGTCGCGCGTCGAGAACCTCGCCGAGCTCGTCGCCGTCGTGCGCGAATTCGAGCGGGACAACCCCGAGGGCACGCTCGGGGACTTCCTCGAGCAGGTCTCGCTCGTCGCGGATGCGGACCAGATCCCGGACGCGCCGGAGGGCGCGAGCCAGGAGGAGGTGGACGCGGCCGTCGCGGAGGCGCGGCGCCAGGGCGTTGTGACCCTCATGACCCTGCACACCGCGAAGGGCCTCGAGTTCCCGGTCGTGTTCCTCACCGGCATGGAGCACGGCGTGTTCCCGCACCGCCGCTCGGCAACGGACCCCGACGAGCTCGCCGAGGAGCGCCGGCTCGCGTACGTGGGGCTCACCCGCGCCCGCAAGCGGCTCTACCTGACCCGCTCCGAGGTGCGCAGCCTATGGGGGCAGAGCGAGTACTACCCCGCGAGCCAGTTCATCGGCGAGGTCCCGGCCGAGCTCATCGACTGGAAGCGCGAGGGCACCAAGCGGCCGCCCGCCGTCGGCAGCGCGAGCGACAGGTACGACAGGCTCGGGTCGCGCTACGGCGGCTCCTCGTGGGGCGCCGGGACGAGCAAGGGCGCCCAGTTCCAGACCATCTCGGCGACGCCGGCCCAGCGGGCCGGGCGCGTGCAGCCGCAGAAGGAGGTCATCGCCGTGTCCGTAGGCGACCAGGTCAACCACACCGCCTTCGGCAACGGCACCGTGATCGGCGTCGAGGGCAGCGGGGACAAGACCGTGGCGAAGGTGAGCTTCTCGGTGGGGGAGAAGCGCCTCCTGCTGCGCTACGCGCCGCTCACGAAGGTGAGCTGACCAGCAGAAACCACAGCACAGGAAGCCCTGGAAGGGGGCGGTGACGATGCCTCAGCCAGTCCCACCGGATGTGAGCGCGCGCCTCTACAATGAGGACCTCGCACCGGCGGAGCACCGCCGCTGGGGCTTCTACTCGCTCTTCGCCATGTGGATGTCGGACATCCACTCGCTCGGCGGCTACACCTTCGCGGCGGGGCTCTTCGCGCTTGGCCTCGGGGCGTGGCAGGTGTTCCTGGCGCTGGTCGTGGGGATCGTCGTCGTCTTCCTCCTCATGAACCTGTCCGGCTACGCGGGCCAGAAGATGGGCGTCCCCTACCCCGTGCTCGCCCGGATCTCCTTCGGGACCTTCGGCGCGAACCTGCCCGCTCTCATCCGGGCCCTCGTCGCCATCGCCTGGTACGGGATCCAGACGTGGCTCGCCTCGCGGGCCGTCATCGTCATCGCCCTGCAGGTCTGGCCCGAGCTCGAGGGCCTCACGCGCAACGACTTCCTCGGCGAGTCGACCCTCGGCTGGCTGGGCTTCCTCCTGATGTGGGCGCTCCAGCTGTTCCTGCTCCGGCACGGGATGGAGACGATCCGGCGGTTCCAGGACTGGGCCGGCCCGGCCGTGTGGGCGGTCATGGCCCTGCTCGTCGTGTACATCCTGGCCAACGCCGGCTGGACCATCTCGCTCGACCTTCCCGGCGGCACGGCGGCCTGGGGCACGGGGCATGCCTTCCTGGCGGCCGTCGCGCTCACGGTGACGTACTTCTCGACCCTGCTGCTGAACTTCTGCGACTTCTCGCGCTTCGCGCCGACGCGCAAGGCAGTGTGGACGGCGAACCTGTGGGGGCTGCCGGTGAACTTCATGGCGTTCTCCCTCGTCTCCGTCGTCGTCACCGCCGGGACGTTCGCGGTCTACGGCGAGCACATCTACGACCCGGTCGAGATCGTGGGGCGGATCGACAACATCTGGGCGATGCTGCTCGGGGCCGTGACGTTCGCGGTCGCAACGCTCGGCATCAACGTCGTGGCGAACTTCGTCTCGCCCGCCTACGACCTCTCGAACGTGTGGCCCGCGAAAATCGACTTCAGGCGCGGCGGCCTGGCCGCGGCCGTGATCGCCCTCCTCATCACGCCGTGGAACCTGTTCAACAGCCCCGTGGTGGTCAACCTCTTCCTCGGCGGCCTCGGGGCGCTGCTCGGCCCGCTGTTCGGGATCATCATGGTCGACTACTACGTGCTCCGCAGGCAGCGCGTCGTGGTCCGGGACCTGTTCCGTGAAGAGGGCTTCTACACGTACAGGCGGGGCTGGAACCCCCGGGCCATCGTCTCGTTCGCGGCCTCGGCCGTCCCCGCGGTGATCCTGGCGCTGGTCCCCGTGTTCGCCGCCCTCGCGCCGTTCTCCTGGTTCATCGGGGCCGCCATCGCCGCCGCGGTCCACTACGCGATCTCCCGCAACGACACGTCCCTCGCGGCCTCGGTGGCGGCGACGGGCAGCGAATTCTACACGATGTAGAGGTGTGCCCTTGGTCACGAATCCCGGCCTCAGGGGACTGTCGCCAAAGCGAGGGGCTAGAGTTTCCCCTTGGAGCACTGGGCCCGCGGCGGGTAGCTCCCGCGGCGAACCACGGGTGTTCCGAGTCAGAACTACTTCGACGTAGAGGACACTGAACCGTGGACCTGTTTGAATACCAGGCGCGCGATCTGTTCGAGGCACACGGCGTGCCCGTGCTGGCCGGAATCGTTGCGCACACCCCTGAGGAAGCCAAGGCTGCGGCCGAGAAGATCGGCGGCGTCACCGTCGTCAAGGCACAGGTGAAGATCGGCGGCCGCGGCAAGGCCGGCGGTGTCAAGGTCGCGAAGTCCGCTGACGATGCTTTCGAGCACGCGACGAACATCCTCGGCATGGACATCAAGGGCCACACGGTCAAGAAGGTCATGATCGCGCAGGGCGCCGACATCGCCGAGGAGTACTACTTCTCGCTGCTGCTCGACCGCGCGAACCGCAACTACCTCGCCATGTGCTCGGTCGAGGGCGGCATGGAGATCGAGCAGCTCGCCGTCGAGCGGCCCGAGGCCCTCGCCAAGGTCCCGGTCGACCCGACGGTCGGCATCGACGCCGCCAAGGCCGCCGAGATCGTCGAGAAGGCGGGCTTCGCCCCCGAGCTGCGCGAGAAGATCCAGGACGTGCTCGTCAAGCTGTGGGACGTCTTCAAGGGCGAGGACGCCACGCTCGTCGAGGTCAACCCGCTCGTCAAGACCGGCTCGGGCGAGATCATCGCGCTCGACGGCAAGGTCTCGATAGACGAGAACGCCGGCTTCCGCCACGCCGAGCACGAGGAGCTCGTCGACAAGGAGTCAGAGGACCCGCTCGAGGCCAAGGCCAAGGCCCTCGACCTCAACTACGTCAAGCTCGACGGCGAGGTCGGCATTATCGGCAACGGCGCCGGGCTCGTCATGTCCACGCTCGACGTCGTCGCCTACGCGGGCGAGCGCCACGGCAACGTCAAGCCGGCGAACTTCCTCGACATCGGCGGCGGCGCCTCGGCCGAGGTCATGGCCAACGGCCTGTCGATCATCCTCGGCGACGAGCAGGTCAAGAGCGTGTTCGTCAACGTCTTCGGCGGCATCACGGCGTGCGACGCCGTCGCCAACGGCATCGTCGGCGCCCTCAACAAGCTCGGCGACTCGGCCAACAAGCCGCTCGTCGTGCGCCTCGACGGCAACAACGTCGACGAGGGCCGCCGCATCCTCCACCAGGCCAACCACCCGCTCGTGACGCTGGCCGAGAACATGGACCAGGGCGCCGACAAGGCCGCCGAGCTGGCCAACGCCTCGAAGTAAGGGACGAGAGAAAATGTCGATCTTCCTCAACAAGGACAACAAGGTCATCGTCCAGGGCATCACGGGCGGCGAGGGCTCCAAGCACACGGCCCGCATGCTCGCGGCCGGGACCAACATCGTCGGCGGCGTCAACGCGCGCAAGGCCGGCACCACCGTCAAGCACCAGGACCAGCACGGCGCGGACGTCGAGCTGCCCGTCTTCGGCTCCGTCAAGGAGGCCATGGCCGAGACCGGCGCGGACACGTCCATCGTCTTCGTCCCGCCGGCCTTCACGAAGGACGCCGTGGTCGAGGCCATCGAGGCCGAGATCGGTCTCGTCGTGGTCATCACCGAGGGCGTTCCGGTCCAGGACTCTGCCGAGTTCTGGGCGCTCGCGCAGTCTCGCAAGGACGCCGAGGGCAACCAGACCACGCGCATCATCGGCCCGAACTGCCCCGGCATCATCACCCCGGGCGAGGCCCTCGTGGGCATCACCCCGGCCAACATCACCGGCAAGGGCGGCGTGGGCCTCGTGTCCAAGTCCGGCACCCTGACCTACCAGATGATGTACGAGCTGCGAGACCTCGGCTTCTCGACCGCGATCGGCATCGGCGGCGACCCGGTCATCGGCACGACCCACATCGACGCCCTCGCAGCGTTCGAGAAGGACCCGGACACGAAGGCGATCGTCATGATCGGCGAGATCGGCGGCGACGCCGAGGAGCGCGCGGCCGAGTTCATCAAGAACAACGTCACGAAGCCGGTCGTCGGCTACGTCGCGGGCTTCACCGCCCCCGAGGGCAAGACCATGGGCCACGCCGGCGCCATCGTCTCCGGCTCCTCCGGCACGGCCCAGGCCAAGAAGGAGGCCCTCGAGGCCGCCGGCGTCAAGGTCGGCAAGACGCCGTCCGAGACCGCCCACCTCCTCCGCGAGGTCTACCCGGTGCACCTCCCGGAGTCGAACCTCTGATCTGCTGACCTTCCGGCAGTTCCGGCAGACTGACGACGGCGGCCGGTCGCCTTCCGCAGCGGAAGGCGACCGGCCGCCGTCGTGCTTCTAGTGCAGGCCCCAGGACGGGCGTATCCTCGTGCTGCGGAGGCGCGGTCCGTCCGTTCGGGGGGATTGTCTGGCGCCCCTGCGAACCAGAGCGCCACGTCCGGCCACGGCGGGTCATCACCGCCTTGGCCGCCTCCTGACGGCCGCTGGGGGCGCCGCGACTCGCCGCATTCCTGCCCATGATGGGGCCAGGGCCCCGGGCACACCGAGAGGACACTCCCATGTCCCGCCTGCACCGCAGCATCGTCACAGCCGCCGTCTCCATAGGCCTCGTCGCGGGGGCCGCGGCCCCGTCCAGCGCCGCCGTCCTTGACCGCTGGGACCTCAGCGAATCCTTCTCGGGTCCGCTCACCAACTTCTGCGGAGTGAGCGGGCTCACTGCTGACCTCACCTTCGAACTCACCGGAACCGCCAGGATCGTGCAGAGGGGCCCAGGGGAGTTCGAGTTCTACCACGAGAACACCCGGCTGGCCCGGACCTTCACCTACCAGGGCATGACGGTCACCGAGTACATCCGCGGGACCGCCAAGGACCTGTCCATCGTGGACAACGGCGACGGAACCCTCAGCATCACCCTCCTCGCCACTGGCGGAGCCCGGGTGGTCGGCCACGAGGGGAAGGTCATCGCCAAGAACGACGGCCAGGTCCGCACGCTGCTCCTGATCGACATGGCAACCGGGAACGTGCTCAGCGAGAAGCTGATCTTCGGCTCCACCGGCACCAACGACGACTTCTGCGAGGCAGTCTTGGCCGACTGGGGAATCGTGTCCTGACAGGGCGATCAGGCGCGCAGTCCACCCGGTAGGGTCGAAGGGACGGCCTACCCGAGGAGCACCATGCGCGCCACCATGATCCACGGCACCCGCGACATCCGCGTCGAGGACCGGCCGGACCCCGAGCTGCGGCTCCCCGGCGACGCGATCGTGCGCGTCGCTGCGACCTGCGTGTGCGGCTCTGACCTGTGGCCCTACCGCGGCGTGCGCGAGATTTCCCGGCCGAAGCCCATCGGGCACGAGTTCGTCGGCGTCGTCGAGGCCGTGGGCGACGCGGTCTCGACCCTCGCCGTGGGGGACTTCGTCGTCGCGCCGTGGGCGGTCTCGTGCGGCGCGTGCCCTCCGTGCCGCAACGGCGTCCAGGTCGCGTGCGAGCACCGCGCCTCGTGGGGCGGCTCCGACGAGGAGGGCCTCCCGGTCGACGGGGGCCAGGGCGAGCGCGTCCGCGTGCCGCTCGCCGACGGGACGCTCGTGCCCGTCCCCGGTGTTGCCGACCCGGACGAGGACCTCCTCAAGAGCCTCCTGACGCTCTCCGACGTCATGGGCACGGGGCAGCACGCGGCCGTCGCGGCGCGCGTCGGGCCCGGGCGCAGCGTCGTGGTGGTGGGCGACGGCGCCGTCGGCCTCTGCGGGGTCCTCGCCGCCCGGCGGCTTGGGGCCGAGCGGATCATAGCGATGTCCCGCCACGAGGACCGCGCGGCGATCGCGCGGGAGCTCGGCGCGACCGACGTCGTCGCGGAGCGCGGCGCCGAGGCCGCGGAGAGGGTGCGCGGGCTGCTCGGGGGAGTGCTCGCCGACTCCGTGCTCGAGTGCGTCGGCACGAAGGAATCCATGGACCAGGCGCTGCGCTGCACGCGGCCCGGCGGGAGCCTCGGGTTCGTCGGCGTCCCGGCCGGCGGCGCCGAGCTGCCGATTGGCGTGCTCTTCTCGAAGAACATCAGCGTGGGCGGCGGGGCCGCCTCGACGCGGCACTACCTGCCCGAGCTGCTCGAGGATGTCCTCTCCGGAGCCATCAACCCCGGCCTCGTGTTCGACTCCGTCATGCCGCTCGAGGACGCCGCCAAGGCCTACGCCGCGATGGACGAGCGGCGCGCGGTCAAGGTCATGCTCGTCCCGGGAGGCGGCCGGTGACTCGCGACCCGGGCTTCGAGGCCGCCCTCGCCGCGGCCCAGGAGGGGCTGCGGCAGGGCGGCATCCCCATCGGCGCGGCCCTCGTCCGCGGCGGCAAGGTCGTCGCCGTCGGCCACAACGAGCGGGTCCAGGGCGGCGACCCCATCGCGCACGGCGAGATGTCCGCCCTGCGCGCGGCCGGGCGGCAGCGGACCTACCGCGACACCGTCCTGTACACGACGCTCGCCCCGTGCGCGATGTGCGCCGGGACGGTCATCCAGTTCAAGATCCCGCGCGTCGTCGTCGGCGAGCAGCGCACGTTCGGCGGCGAGCTCGAGCTCCTGCGCTCGCGCGGCGTCGACGTCGTCGTGCTCGACGACGAGCGCTGCGTGGCGATGATGGAGGCGTTCCAGCGGGAGCACCCCGAGCTGTGGGCGGAGGACATCGCCGAGTAGGCGCCGCGGGGCGGGCGTGGCGAGGGAGGCGCCGCCGGCGGGTTTGGTGCTGGGGGAGCGGGGAAGTGTCCAGACGTTCCTATCAGGCCACGTCCTCACGAGGAGGGACCATGGCGGACCAGCCCGGAAACCAGACGCCCAACACGCCCGAGGTCAGCGAGACCGAACTGCGTGAGATGACCGTGGACGAGCTCCGCGAGAAGGCCAAGGAGGCGGGGATCGGCAGCACCTCGGACCTGCGCAAGGATGAGCTCGTCGAGGCCCTTGTCAAGGCCGGACGCGGGGGTCGGGCAGGCGACGCAGGACGGCGGGCCGACGCCGCAGAGGACGCCGGCCCGGACGCTGGCCGCATGCGTACCGGCAGCGGGAGCTCGGACTCGCTCAAGTACTCCCAGGAGGTCACCTCGCCGGAGGACGAGCCGGAGCGCGAGGGCCGCAGCCTCGTCACGACCCACCACGACGTGATCCGCCGGTGGGCCGAGGAGCGCAACGGCCTCCCTGCGACCGTCCCCGGTACCGAGCACGGTGACCGGCTCGGGGTGCTGCGGATCGACTTCGGCGGCGACAGCGACTCGCTCGATCGGGTCAGCTGGGACGAGTGGTTCAAGACCTTCGACGAGCGCAGACTCAACTTCATCTACCAGGAGACGCGTACCGACGGGCGGCAGTCGACCTTCTTCCGGCTCGAGAACCCGGACCGCGAGGACGCCTGAGCGACCCGGTGGCACGTCCCCAGCGATCCGGGGTCATGTCTCAACGATGCGGGGTCATGTCTCAACGATGCGGGGTCATGTCCCTGCGATCCGGATCAGAGCGATGATGCACGACGGCGGCTGGTCGCCTTCGGCCCCAAGGGGTGACCAGCCGCCGTCGTGCGTCAGAGGCTGGCCCCGGTCCTCGCTGCGAGTCGAGGTGACCCCGCACTGCGAGTCGAGGTGACCCCGCATCACAGGAAAGTGACCCCGCAACGTTGGGAGGTGACCCCGCATCACAGGAAAGTGACCCCGCAACGTTGGGAGGTGACCCCGCAACATAGGGTGTGGGGCGGATGGCTCAGTTCGGACTGCCGCCGAGGCGGCGCGTGACGTCCGCGGCCGCGAGCGCGCAGGCCTCACCGAGGGTGGTGAGCTGCTCGGGCGAGACGCGGAAGCGCGGCGCCGAGATGAGCACGGCCGCGGCGACGTCGCCGCGGTGGTCGTACACGGGTGCGGCGACGCCGACCTCCTCGTCCGAGGTCTCGCCGTAGTTGACCGCATACCCGCGCTCCGCCGCCTCGGCGAGCCGGGCAGCGTAGGCGTCCAGCCCGGCGTCGTCCGCCTCCGCGTACGCGACGGCGCCGCTCGTCAGGAGCTCGCGCACGCGCTCGGGGGCGAGCGTCGCAAGGAACACCTGCACCGACGAGGACAGCGCGGTCCCGTAGCGCGTGCCGAGCGTCGTCGTGTGCTTGACCTGCTGCCGGCTCGGGATCTGCTCGACCGAGACCGCCTCGTGCCCGTTCCACAGCAGCAGCGCCGTCGTCTCGCCGGTGCGCTCCGCGAGGTCCCACAGCACGGGGTAGGCGACGCGGCGCTCGTCGAGGTCGGCCAGGAGCGGGCCCGCGATCGCGATGAGCCCGAGGCCGAGCCGGTAGCGCCGGCTCGGCTCGTCCCGCTCCACGAGGCCCTCGGACTCGAGGGTGGCCAGGATCCGCGAGGCCGAGCTCTTGTGCAGGCCCACGCGAGCGGCGATGTCCGTGACGCCGAGGAGCGGCTCGTCCACGCTGAAGCAGCGCAGCACCGCGACCGCGTTCGAGATGGGGGAGGGGGCGCGGCCCTCGGCCTGCTCGCCGTTCTCGCTCATGGGTCCACCTTAGTTGCGCCGATGGCCGGGGGCCGTGCCGGGAATAGCGGCCGTCCCTGCGCCGCTCTACATGCCACCACGAGGACGTACAGGGAGTGTCTGGCATGGACTGGTCAGGCTGGGCGTTGTTCGGGCTGATGGCCACCGGGGCCCTTACCGCTGTGATGATCGCCGCGCAGATGGCCGGCTTCACCCGCCTGGACCTCCCCCTCGTCCTCGGCACCCTCGTCACCCCTGATCCCGACCGCGCCCGGGTGGTGGGCTTCTTCCTCCACCTGATCGCCGGGCAGACGTTCGCCCTGGGCTACGCCGGGACCTTCGCGCTCCTGGGCTGGAGCAGCTGGTGGCTCGGCGGACTGCTCGGGCTCCTGCACGGGTTCGTCGCGCTGACGCTCATCCTCCCGCTCCTGCCCGGGGTCCACCCGCGCATGGCCTCGCACCGGGCGGGCCCGTCGAGCCGCGCGGGTCTCGAGCCGCCAGGCCTGCTGGGGCTCAACTACGGCATCCAGACGCCCGCCGTCGCCGCCGCGGCGCACGTGCTCTACGGCGTCGTCCTCGGACTGCTCCTCGGGGCCCGGTGAGCGCGATGCCGACGGCCCCGGTCCCGATCGGGGACTACGGCCTGCTCGGCGACACCCGGACGGCCCTGCTGGTCTCGGGCTCCGGCTCGATCGACTGGATGTGCGCGCCCGCCTTCGACAGCCCGCCCGTGTTCGGCCGGCTCGTCGGGGGCCCGCAGGCGGGCTCCTTCCGGGTGAGCCCCGCCCGGCCCGGCTCCGTCCTGTCCCGCCGCTACCGCGGCGACTCCGCCACGCTCGAGACCGTGTGGGCGGCCGACGGCGGGCGGCTCACCCTCACCGAGGCCATGGTCGCCGAGGTCTCCGGCCGGCTGCTGCCGACGAGCCTCCTCGTGCGCCGGGTCGCGGCGGAGGGACAGCCCGTGGAGGTCGAGGTGCAGTACAACCCCCGGCCCGCGAGGCCCCGCGAGCTCCGGTGGTCGAGGCGGAACGGGCACCTGGTCTGCGAGTCCGGCCCCCTGGCGCTCTCGCTCCAGTGCGAGCCGACGCTGCAGCTGGAGCCGGGGGCCCCGCTGCGGGCCGTCGTCGTCCCGGGCCAGCCGCTCACGCTCGTGCTCGGCATCGCCTACGGCGAGCCGCTCGTCTACGTGGACCCGGCCGCGGCGTGGGAGCTCGTCGCCGCGGAGGAGGCCCGCTGGGACGCGTGGGCCGCGGAGATCGCCACCGACCTGCCCTTCCGCCCCGCCGTCGTGCGCAGCCTGCTCACGCTGCGGCTGCTCACCTACTCCCCGTCGGGGGCGCCCGTCGCCGCCCCCACGACGTCGCTGCCCGAGAACCCGGGCGGCGTCCGCAACTGGGACTACCGCTTCACCTGGCCTCGGGACGCGAGCATCGGGGTGGCGACCTTCCTCGGCGCCGGCAAGACCCGCGAGGCCGGCAGCTTCCTGAGCTGGCTCCTGCACGCGAGCAGGCTGGCCCGCCCGCGCCTGCCCGCCCTCCTGACGCTCATGGGCCGCACGGTGCCGCGGGAGCGGGAGCTGGCGTGGCCCGGCTACGCGGGGAGCACGCCCGTGCGCCTGGGGAACCTCGCCGCCGAGCAGCACCAGCTGGACGGCTACGGGTGGGTCCTGGACGCGGCGTGGGTCTTCGAGAAGGGCGGCCACCGCCTGTACTCGGAGACGTGGCGCGCGATGCGGGCCTTCGCCGACCTGGTCGCCGCCCGGTGGCGCGAGCCCGACGCCGGCATCTGGGAGGTCCGGGGGGCACCCGCCCACCATGTGCACTCGAAGCTCATGGGCTGGCTGGCCCTCGACCGCGCCCTGCGCCTGGCCGAGCGCCACCGCGTGGGGCGGGGCCGGCGGCGCCGGTGGGAGCAGGCGCGCGCCGCCCTGGCCGCGGAGGTGCGGGAGCGGGGAGTGGACGCCGCCACGGGCAGCTACGCGCGCGCCTACGGGGCGGACGACGTCGACGCGGCCCTCCTGATGCTCCCCGTGCTCGGCTTCGACGATCCCGCCTCCCCGCGGGTCCGGGCCACCATCGACCGCATCCGGAGCGAGCTGTCCGCCGGGGACGGCCTCGTCTACCGCTACCCGCCCGGCCGCGACGGCCTCCCCGGGACCGAGGGCGCCTTCCTCCCCTGCTCGTTCTGGCTCGTGCAGGCGCTGGCCCTCACCGGGAGGCGGGACGAGGCCGTCGGGCTCTTCTCATCACTGCTCGGGCGCTCGACGCCGCTGGGCCTCTACGCGGAGGAGATGGACCCGGAGACGGGCGAGCAGCTCGGGAACTTCCCGCAGGCCCTCACGCACGCCGCGCTCGTGCAGGCGGCCCTGGCCCTCCGCGACACCGCGGGCAGCGGGCCGGGGAGCGGCGGCGGGTAGGGCGTTGGCGCACGACGGCGGCGCCGCACCCCAGCCGGGAGGATCCAGGCGAGGTGCGGCGCCGTCGTGCGCATCCGCCGAGCAGCCGATCAGGCCTCGACGATGTTGTGCTCCGGGCCGAAGCCGAACTTCGTGATGTTCTCGACCGAGTCCTCGCCGATGACGAGGATGTCGTGCTCGCGGTAGCCGCCGGCGCCCGGGAGGCCGTCGGCGACAGTGATCATCGGCTCCATCGAGACGACCATGCCCGGCTCGAGCACCGTCTCGATGTCCTCGCGGAGCTCGAGGCCCGCCTCGCGGCCGTAGTAGTGCGAGAGGACGCCGAACGAGTGGCCGTAGCCGAACGTCCGGTTGGGGAGGAGGCCGTAGCCGATGTAGATCTCGTTGAGCTCGGCGGCGATGTCCTTGCAGACGGCGCCCGGCTTGATGAGCTCGAGGCCCCGCCGGTGCACCTCGACGTTGATGTTCCACAGGCGCAGGCTCTCCTCGTCCGGCTGGCCGAGGAAGAGCGTGCGCTCGAGGGCCGTGTAGTAGCCGGAGGTCATCGGGAAGCAGTTCAGGGAGAGGATGTCCCCCTTCTGCAGCCTCCGGGTCGTGGCCCAGTTGTGGGCGCCGTCCGTGTTGATGCCCGACTGGAACCAGACCCACGTGTCGCGGACCTCGCGGTCCGGGAACGTGCGGGCGATCTCGTGGACCATGGCCTCGGTGCCGATGAGGGCGACCTCGTACTCGGTGATGCCCTCGCGGATCGCGTTGCGGATGGCCTCGCCGCCGAGGTCTCCGATGCGGGCGCCGTGCTTGATGACCTCGATCTCCTCAGCGGACTTGATCATGCGCTGGCGCATGGCGTCCTGGGAGACGTCCAGGAGCTCGGCGCCCGGGAACGCGGCGGAGATCTTCTCGCGGGTCAGGCCCGGGAGGACATCGTCCTCGACGCCGAGGCGGCTGGCCGTGACGCCGCGCTGGCGCAGGGCCTCCTGGAGGCCGAAGTAGAAGTTGTCCCGCCGCCAGTCGGTGTAGACGATGTTCTCGCCGTAGCTCGTGCGCCAGGGCATGCCGGCGTCGATGTTGGCGGTGACGGTGACCGAGTCGTCGGCCGTGACGACGAGCGCGTAGTTGCGGCCGAACGTCGTGTACAGGAAGTCGGAGTAGTACTTGATGCCGTGGTAGCTGGTCAGGATCACGGCGTCGAGCTCCTTGGCGGCCATGATCTGGCGCAGGCCGGCCAGGCGGCGCTCGAACTCGGCATCCGAGAACGTGAGCTTGCCCTTGACGCCGTTGTGGAGGACCTTGAGGCGCTCGAGCTCGGCGACGGAAGTTGCCGCGGGGGCGGACGTGTCGATGGACATGGATGTCTCCTTTTCAGGGGTTGTGTTGCGTTGTTGAGGTGGGTCAGGGAGGTCAGTGGGCGAGCGGGGCCCGCGAGGTCTCCTTGGCGCGCAGGACGGCGACGAGGGAGACGGCCGCGGCCGCCACGAGGTACCAGGCCGGGGCGAGCTCGGTGTGCAGGGCGCCGATGAGCAGCGTGGCCACGAACGGCGCCGTGCCGCCGAAGACGGCGTTGGCGAGGTTGAAGCTCACGGCGAAGCCCGAGTAGCGGATCCGGGTCGGGAACAGCTCCGCGAGGAAGCTCGGCAGGGTGCCGTCGTTGAGCGTGAGCATCGCGCCGAGCAGGATCTGCACGAGCAGGACGACGGCGAAGCTGCCGGTGTCGAGGAGCATGAACGCCGGGACCGTGAAGAGGATGAACGCGACCGAGGCGGACAGCAGCACCTTCCGGCGGCCGAACCGGTCCGAGGCAAGGCCCGTGAGGAAGATGAAGCCGATGTACGTCAGGAGCGCGATCGTCGTGGCGAAGAACGACTCGGTGGCGCCGAAGCCGAGCTCCTCGGAGAGGTACGTCGGCATGTAGGAGAGGATCACGTAGAAGCCGACGGCGTTGAGCAGCACCGCGCCGACGGCGAGCAGGAGCGAGCGCCAGTGCTTGGTGACCATGTCCCGCACGGGTGTGCGGTCGACGTCGTCCTCCGCCTCGAGCTCCCGGAACGCCGGGGTGTCCTCGAGCCGTGTGCGGATGTAGCGGCCGATGAGCCCCATCGGCGCGGCGAGCAGGAACGGCAGGCGCCAGCCCCACTCGGCCATCTGCTCGGGGGTGAGCGCGAGGGACAGCAGCGCGGCGAGGAGCGAGCCGAGCAGGAGGCCCGCGGCGGTCGACGCCGGCACGACGGCGGCGTACAGGCCGCGGCGGTTTGCGGGGGCGTACTCGACGAGGAACGCCGAGGCGCCCGCGTACTCGCCGGCGGCGGAGAAGCCCTGCACGACGCGGATGACCAGGAGCAGGATCGGCGCCCAGAGCCCGATCATCGCGTAGGAGGGGATGAGCGCGATGCAGAACGTCGCGCCGCTCATGATGAGGATCGACAGGGACAGGGCCGTGCGGCGGCCGACGCGGTCGCCGATGTGGCCCCACACGAAGCCGCCGAGCGGGCGGATGAAGAAGGAGATCGCGAACACGGCGAACGTGGCCAGCAGGGCCGTCTGCCGGTCCGACTCCGGGAAGAACGCCTGCGAGATCGTCGCGGCGAGGTAGCCGTAGACCGCGTAGTCGAACCACTCGACGAAGTTGCCGATGAAGCTGCCCCACAGGACGCGGCGGCGGGCGTCCTTGCCCACCTCGATCGTGGAGGGGGCGTCGGCCAGCCGGGAGTTCTCAATGCTCATGGGAAACCACCAGAGACTTGGGGTTGCGTTTAGCGCAACTCGGTTGCACCAGCGTAGCTGTGGCGCGGGTCACGGTCAATAGGCATGCATCTAGGTTGCGTTCAACGCAACGCTCCGACGGGCTCGTCCGCCCTGCGGCCCGCCGCGAGCTCCGCCCCGATCGAGGCGGCGAGGGCCGCCGAGGTGGCTTCGAGCAGGAGCCGGCCGGCGCCGTCGGTCGCCGCCGCGGCGGAGGAGAGGCAGCCCGAGGCCGGCGTGAGCTCCGGGCGCACGGGCAGGACGTCGTAGCGCGGCAGCTGCGCCGCGGGGAGGTCCATTGCCCGGTCCATCCGCACGAGGCGGGGGTGCAGGTGCAGCATGAGCGAGGTCTCGAGGACGCCGCCGTGCTCGACGTCCCAGCCGGGGAACGACCCTCGGTAGATCTCCTCGATGGTCCCCTCGTCCACGAAGTCCCAGTACGAGACGAGCACTGCCGAGACGTCCTGCCCCCGGGCCGCGAGCTCGGCCGTAGCCTGCTCGACGCCCTCGTAGAGGAACTGGTAGTTCTCGAAGTGGCCGTTGAGGAACACGAGCCGGCGGGCGCCGTGCCGGGCGAACTCGAGCGTGAGTGTCCGGGCGATCGAGATGACCGTCGCCGCGTCGAGGCTCGTGGTCCCGCCGAGGTGGTTCCCGCCGCCCGAGCGCTGCTGCGACTTGTAGCCGTAGACGATCGGAGCCGCGACGAGGCCGTCCACGGCGGTGGCGAGGCGCTCGCCCATGGCCTGGGCGAGCAGGACGTCGGTGTTGAGCGGCAGGTGCGGCCCATGCTGCTCGATCGAGCCGACGGGGATGACGATCGGCGCGCCGTCCGCGATGGCCTCGCGGTAGCTGAACGCGTCGAGCTCCTCCATGAAGACGGTGGCGGGCATGGCTCCTCCTCGGGGCACGGGTGGGTGGTGGGCTCAGGAAGCCGTCGGCGGCGGGCTCGTGCCCGCCGCCGGCGGTGAAGGTGGTGCGGTGAGAGGGTTGGGCCTACCGGCCCGCGGGGGCGAGCGGCCCCGTGGGCGCCTCGCCGCCGGGTTCGGCGGCCGACGGCGAGCTGGCCACGGGAGCGGGGGACGCGCCGTCGTGCGCCCGGGCGCCTGCTGCGGGCTGCGCCTCGCTGGCGGGGGCGGGCAGTGCGGCGTCGCCCTCGGTGCGGAGGTACTCCTCGTCGCCCACGTCCTGGCGGACGGCGAGCGGGACGCCGGCCGCGGCCCGGGTGCGGAAGCGGAGCCAGCCGAGGGCGCCGTAGACCGCGGCCGAGGTGAGGGCACCGGTGAGCCACGAGAGGTCGATGCCGCCGAGCGCCGTCGCGATCGGGCCCTGCAGGG
Source organism: Sinomonas sp. T428B (assembly GCF_056780155.1). Taxonomy (NCBI): domain Bacteria; kingdom Bacillati; phylum Actinomycetota; class Actinomycetes; order Micrococcales; family Micrococcaceae; genus Sinomonas; species Sinomonas sp. T428B. The sequence goes on from NZ_JBRAZR010000001.1 coordinate 890,889, forward strand.
CCGGCGTCGAGCCGTACATGCCCATCCACGTCATGAGCAGGCCAGCGGCGAAGGCGATGAGCGCGGCCGGGTTGACTGCCTTGAGCTTCGTGTCCCCGGCGGCGAGGAAGAGGTACCGGAAGTGCTGGTGCCGGCGCTCGAAGACGAAGTAGTGGACCGCCATGATGCCGCCCCACGTCGCGACCCAGGCCGCGATGGCGATGATCCAGTTGTGCAGCATGTGGGCGAAGTCCGAGGCGAAGAGGAATCCGATGACCGCACCCATGGACAGGCAGCCGACGAGGATCGAGAGGACCCTGCGCGGGATGCGGACGTCGAGGGCCTGGGTCGCGACGCCGAAGGTGTACAGGTTGATGATGTTGGTCGCGATGGGGCCGTGGATGACGAGCAGGATCACGGGGATCGCCATCGCGCCGAAGCTCTGGACGACGAGCTGGCCCGGATCGGCCGTGCCGTTCATCGTCGCGAGGCTCGCGCCGAGGACGCCGAGCCACACGACCGGCAGGAACTGGCCCAGGACCGAGGCGAGGTAGAGCTTGGGCCGGGGGATCGACGTCGAGACGAAGCGCGAGTAGTCGGGGGCGTACGTGAACCAGCCGATGCCCCAGCCGATGCCGATGGCGGTCATGATCGAGGACATGGCCGAGATGCGCTCCGCGCCCTCGAGGACGTTGCCCACCGGGCCCTGGTAGCCCCAGTCGATGGGCAGCTGGGTCCAGGCGATGACGCTCATGCCGATGAGGACGAGGATCGTGGGCGGCATGGTGATCCGCTCGAACTTCGCGATCGCGCTGTAGCCGCGGTAGCAGATGGCGACCTGGATGGACATGATCACGGCGGCGGTGCCGATCTTCCAGCCGAGGTTCTGCTGCGTCGGGTCGACCCAGCCGATCATGCCGAACAGGGCCATGATGAGGTCCAGGATGACCCACGTGTTCACGGCCGACCAGCCGATCGCGATGACCGCCTGGATCGCCGCGGGGAGGTAGGCGCCGCGGCGGCCGAAGGCGCCGCGGGCCAGGATCATGCCCGTCGCGCCGGTCTTCTGGCCGAGCAGGACGAAGAAGCCGAAGCCGAGCATGCCGATGACGTTGCCGGCGATGAGCACGGTCAGGGTGTCGGCGAGGCTCAGGCCGAGGTGGATGCCCAGGGCGCCGAGGATCCAGTTGATGGGGGCGACGTTGGCACCGGCCCAGATCCAGAACTGTCCAGAGAGCTTGGTGGTGCGGGCCGATTCCGGAACGGGCTGGAGCACGTCCTCGACGACGTGCGTGGCGTTCTCGGAACGGCTCTGCGTTCGAAGGCTCATGGTGAGGCTACTTTCTTGAAGGTAAATCGCTGGGGGAGCGAGCAGCCGGCTTGCTTTCAAGGTTAGGTGTGGGGCTGGTCACGCCATAGACTCGTTGTGTCGCCTGAAAGGTCTGCTCCGGGCGACAGTCTGTCCCCTGTTTTCCCCGTGCCGTCTGGAGGCGCCGTGTCCCTGCCCCTCGCCGAGATCCTCGCCGGCGACGCGCTCGCAGCGGGCGCGCCCGTCGTCGTCGGCGGGAAGCCCGCCATCTCCGGGGCCCGCGTCCGCTGGGTCCACTCGAGCGAGGTGCTCGAGATCGCGCCGCTGCTCAGCGGCGGCGAGCTCCTCCTGACCGGCGGCGCCGCGCTGCTCGCGCTCAAGCCCGCGGCCCAGGCCGAGTACGTGTGGAGCCTCGCGTCGCGGCGGGTGGCCGCGCTCGCGGTCGAGACCGCCGGCTCGGGGCGGCATCTGCCCGCCGAGATCGTGGCCGCGGCGGACGAGGCCGGGCTGCCGCTCGTCGAGCTGCGGCAGGTGGTGCCGTTCGTCGAGGTGGCCGAGGCGGTGAACCGGCGCATCGTCTCGGGGCAGGTGACGGCGCTGCAGCTCGCGGACAGGCTCTCGCAGTCCCTCGCCGAGCGCATCGCGGCGACCGGCGCCCAGCTCGCGCCGCTGCTCGAGCTCCTCTCCGAGACCCTCGGCGTGCACGCCCGGGTGGTCGACTCCCGCGGCGGGCTGCTCGCCTCGGCGGGGCCAGAGCCGGCCGACGGCGCGTGGACGGCGTCCGACGCCGAGCTCGCGGTGGGCGGGATCGGCGTCGCCCGCCTCGAGCTGCTCGGGCGGCCCGGCGTTGACGCCGAGCTGCTCGAGACCGTGCTCGCGCGGGTGCGCAGCATCGTCGCGCTCGCCCTCGCGCAGCGCCACCGCCCGAGCCTCGCGCGGCTCGCCGAGGACGAGCTCGTGCGGCTCGTCGCCGCGGGCGGCGGCGGGGACCGGCTCCTCGAGCTCGCCCAGGCCGCGGGCCTCGGCGCCGACCGGCCGCTCGCGATGGCCGTCGTCCGGCGCCCCTCGGGCGGGCCCGGGGACATCGAGCAGCGCGTCCGCGAGGCGCTCCCCGCGGCGCTCCTCGTGGGGGAGGGGGCGTGGGTCGACGTCCTCGTGCCGCTGCCGCCCGGAGCCGGGCATGCCGAGCGGGAGCGGCTGCTCGGCGTCCTGCGCGGCGCCGTGCGCGGGACTGGGCTCACGGGCGCGCTCGGGCCGACGGCCCCGACGGTGCGGCAGGCCGCCGCGTCGCTCGCCGAGGCGCGGGCCACGTGGCGGATCGGGCGCTCGTCCAAGTGGACCGACGGCGTCTACGACGCGTCTGACTTCCTCGTGGAGCGGCTCGCCGAGCGGTCCCTCACCCGCGGGGCCGTGGACGCGCTCGTCGAGGAGCTCCTCGGCGAGCTCATCCGGCTCGAGCAGCGGCACGGCGGCGAGCTCGTGCGCACCCTCGACGTCTGGATCACCTCGGGGTGCAACGCGAGCGAGGCGGCCAAGCTGCTGTTCCTCGAGCGGCAGTCCCTGCACAAGCGGCTGCGCAGGATCTTCCAGGCCCTCGGCGGCGACCCCCGGAACCGCGGCAAGCTCGGGGCCGTCGCGTTCGCGGTCAAGCTGGTGCGCGGCAACGCCCAGCTCCGCGACGACCCCCGCTGACCTTCGGGCCGGCGCCCTCCCGGCCGGGGGCAGCATGCGGCACAGTGGAGGCATGCAGCAGCAGCTCATCCAGATGATGGCGGCCCTCGCGAACCACCAGGTGCGGCGCCGCTTCGCCGAGATCGAGCTCGGCGGCAGGGCCGGTGTCCCGGCGGATCCCGACGCTGACAGGCCCCTCGCGGCGGCCGGTGCCCTCGAGGAGCTCCCCGACGGGGGCGTGCGGATCAGCGGGTCCGGCCTGCGGGCGCTCCTGGACCACGCGCGCGGAACGCTCGAGCCCAGGCCCGAGGGCAAGGTCGACCTCCTGCCCCGCCAGCGCCGGCTGCGGCTCGAGGTCCTGGCCAGGGTCGCCGACGCCGTCCTCGGCGCGGGCGAGCGGATCCCGGAGAAGGAGCTCAACGAGCGGCTCGGCGAGCAGGTCCTGGACATCCCCGGCGTGCGCCGCGCCCTCGTGGACGAGGGCCTCGTGGCCAGGGAGGCCGACGGCCGAGCCTACTGGCGCACGTCTGCGGGCTGAGTCTTGGTGCCCCCAGCTCACGACATCCGTTGAACCGGCTGTGACCCGTGCCATATGCTGGCTAGGACGCGTTATGTGCGCGTCGTTGCGTCTCTCGCAACAAGCTACACAGCCCCCCGGAAGGGAACAGCACATGGCTCACAGAGTGAAGGCGGTCATCGCCAGGGAGAAGAACGCGCCCGTGACGGTCGAGACCGTCATCGTGCCGGACCCGGGTCCGGGCGAGGCGCTCGTCGACGTCCTCACGTGCGGCGTCTGCCACACTGACCTGCACTACAAGCTCGGCGGCATCACCGACGAGTTCCCCATCCTGCTCGGCCACGAGGCCACGGGCGTGGTCAGCGCCGTCGGCCCCGACGTCACCGACGTCAAGCCCGGCGACCGCGTCATCCTCAACTGGCGCGCCGTCTGCGGCTCGTGCCGCGCGTGCGCGAAGGGCCAGCCGCAGTACTGCTTCGCGACCCACAACGCGACGCAGAAGATGACCCTCGAGGACGGCACCGAGCTCACGCCCGCCCTCGGCATCGGGGCCTTCGCGGAGAAGACCCTCGTCGCGGCCGGCCAGTGCACGAAGGTCGACGACGACGCCGACCCGGCCGCCGTCGGCCTCCTCGGCTGCGGCGTCATGGCGGGCATCGGCGCCGCCATCAACACCGGTGAGGTCAAGCGCGGCGAGTCCGTCGCCGTCATCGGCTGCGGCGGCGTGGGCATCGCGGCGATCGCTGGCGCCAAGCTCGCCGGCGCGACGACGATCATCGCCGTCGACATCGACCCCAACAAGGTCGACATGGCCAAGACCCTCGGCGCGACGCATGGCGTCAACTCCTCCGAGGAGGACCCCATCGAGGCGATCCGCGCCCTCACGGGCGGGCACGGCGCAGATGTGGTGATCGACGCCGTCGGCCGCCCGGAGACCTACAAGCAGGCCTTCTACGCGCGCGACCTCGCGGGCCGCGTCGTCCTCGTCGGCGTCCCGAACCCCACGATGCAGCTCGAGCTGCCGCTCCTGGACGTGTTCGGCCGCGGCGGCTCGCTCAAGTCCTCGTGGTACGGCGACTGCCTCCCGAGCCGCGACTTCCCGATGCTCGTGCAGCACTACAAGCTCGGCAACCTCGACCTCGACGCGTTCGTCACCGAGCGCATCGCGATCGACCAGGTCGAGGAGGCATTCGAGCGCATGCACGAGGGCAAGGTCCTGCGTTCGGTGGTGGAGCTCTGATGGCGGTCCAGATCGAGAACGCCGTCACGTCCGGGACCTTCTCCCTCGACGGCGGCACGTGGGACGTGGACAACAACGTCTGGATCGTGGGCAACGACGAGGAGTGCGTCATCATCGACGCGCCGCACGACGCCGCCCCGATCCTCGAGCAGGTCCGCGGCCGCAAGGTCCTGGCCCTCCTCCTGACGCACGCGCACAACGACCACATCGGCGTCGCCCTCGAGCTCGCCAAGGCGGTGGACGCGCCGATCCACCTGCACCCCGAGGACATGGTGCTGTGGTCGCAGGTCTACCCCGACGTCAGCCCGGACCGCTTCCTCGCGGACGGCGACGTCTTCGAGGTGGGCGGGGCGACCCTCGAGGCGATCCACACGCCCGGCCACTCGCCTGGATCCACGTGCTTCCTCCTCGCGAGCGAGGGCACGGTCTTCACCGGCGACACCCTGTTCAACGGCGGGCCCGGTGCTACGGGGCGGTCCTTCAGCGACTACCCGACGATCCTGACCTCGATCCGCGAGCGGCTCCTGCCGCTGCCCGCGGAGACCGTGGTGCGGACGGGCCACGGCGAGTCCACGACGATCGGCGCCGAGCGCGAGACGCTCTCCAAGCTGGCCGACAAGTAGCGACACTCCACGACGCGCGGAAGGTGGCCGCTCAGCCCAGGGCTGAGCGGCCACCTCTGCTTTGAAGGGTCACATCCCATGCGTTGAGGGGTCACCTCCCACCCGCTATATCCGAGAACGACGACGGCGACGCCCCCTGCGCGGGGTGTCGCCGTCGTCGTTCTCGGGCAGGCGGATGGTGGAGGTGACCCCGCAACGCTGGGAGGTGACCCCGCAACTCTGGGAGGTGACCCCGCAACGACGGAAGAGGTGGCCACCCAACCCTCTCGGGTTGGGTGGCCACCTCTGTCAGCCTGGGTGAGGGTCAGGCCGGGGCTGCGTCAGCCGCGCAGGCGCTCCATGCCCGGGTCGACGAGCGGCTCGGCCGAGACCGTCGCCGCGACGCGCCGGCCGAAGTACTCGATCTCGACCTTGCTGCCCTCCTCGACGCCGGCCGGGAGCCACGCGTAGGCGATGGGCTTGCGGATGGTGAACCCGTAGGCCGCGCTCGTGACGTATCCGGCGGGCTCGCCGCCGATGTACACGGGCTCCCTGCCCAGGACCACGGACGTGCCGTCGTCGACCGTGAGGCAGCGCAGGATCTTCGCGGGCTTGGCCGCCTTGCGCTCGACGAGCGCCTCGAAGCCCACGTAGCCCTCCTTGTCCTTGGCCACGGAGAAGCCGAGGCCGGACTGGTACGGGTCGTGCTCGGTCGTCATGTCCGTGCCCCAGAGGCGGTAGCCCTTCTCGAGGCGGAGGCTGTTGAACGCCCCGCGGCCGGCCGCGATGATGCCGTGCTCCTGGCCCGCCTCGAAGAGGAGGTCCCAGAGCTTGAGCCCGTACTCGGAGGACGTGTACAGCTCCCAGCCGAGCTCGCCGACGTAGGAGAGCCGCATCGCCGTGACGGGGATCCCGCCGACGTGGATCTCCTTCGCGCGGAAGTAGCGCAGGCCGTCGTTGGTGAGGTCGTCGTCGCTGACCTTCCCGATGACCTCGCGGGCCAGCGGGCCCCAGAGGCCGATGCAGCACGTGCTGCCGGTGATGTCCGCGACATGCACCCACTGGGCCGGATCGGCCTTGGACTGCTTCCGGGCCTCGACGCGCAGGTAGTCGAAGTCGACGTTGCTGTTGACGCCAAGCTGGAAGGTGTCCTCCCCGAGCCGGGCGACGGTCACGTCGCTGCGGATGCCGCCGTCCTCCGCGAGGAGCAGGCAGTACGTCACGGCGCCGGGCTTCTTGGCGATGTTGCCCGTGCTGAGCCGCTGCAGGAGGGTGAGCGCGCCGGGGCCGTTCACGCTGAGCCGCTTGAGCGGCGTCATGTCGTAGAGGGCGACGGCGGTGCGCGTCTTCCAGGCCTCGGCCGCGGAGATGGGGGAGTGGAACATCGCGGACCAGGCGTCCCGCTCGGGCGTCTGCCACTCGGCGGGCAGCTCCTCGAGCAGGCCGCGGTTGGCCTCGAACCAGTGCGGGCGCTCCCACGCCGCCGACTCGAGGAAGAACGCCCCGAGCTCCCTCTGCCGGACGTTGAACGGGCTCACGCGCAGGTCCCGAGGGGACTCCTTCGGCTGGAGCGGGTGCAGGATGTCGTAGATCTCCACGAAGTTCTGCTGCGAGGTCTCGCTGACGTATGCGTCGGAGGTCTGGACCTTCTCGAAGCGGGACAGCTCGCACCCGTGCAGGTCGGTGCGCGAGCCGCCCTCGATGAGGAGCTCCGCCATGGCCTTGGCCACGCCCGCGGAGTGGGTGACCCACACGGCCTCGGCGACGAAGAAGCCGTCGAGGTCCGGGTGCTCGCCCATGAGCGGGCCGCCGTCCGGCGTGAAGGAGAAGATGCCGTTGAAGCCGTCCTCGATCTCCGCGCCGCGGAGGGCCGGGAGCAGGGCCTTGCTGTCCTCCCAGGCCGGGAGGAAGTCCTCGAGGGTGAAGTCGAGGCGTGAGGGCATGCGGCGGTCGGACATCTCCTCGGCGGAGACCTTGGGGAGGGTGGCCATGTCCACCGGCAGCGGCCGGTGGGCGTAGCTGCCGATGCCGACGCGCTCGCCCCACTCGCGGTAGTACAGGTCCCGGTCCTGGTGGCGCAGGATGGGCAGGGTCGCGCCGCTGGGCAGCTCGTTCCGGCCCTTGAGCTCAGCCACGGGCGTGGTCTTGACGTACTGGTGCGCGAGCGGCAGGAGCGGCACCTCGAGCCCGACCATGCGGCCGAGCTCCCGGCCCCAGAACCCGGCGCAGGAGACGACGATGTCCGCCGGGATCAGGCCCTTGTCCGTCTCGACGCCGGTGACCTTGCCGTCCGTCTGCTCGATGCCCGTCACGGTCGTGGAGCCAAGGAACGTCACGCCGGCCTCGCGGGCGCGGCCGATGAGCAGCTGGACCGCGCGGGCGGCCGAGGCGAGTCCGTCACTCGGGACGAGGAGGCCGCCGAGGACCGGGGTCCGCTCGACGCCCGGGCCCGCCCCGAGCAGGTGGTAGTGCTTCTCGCACTCGTCGGGGTCGATGATCCGGCCCTCGAGGCCCCACGACGTCGCGTAGCCGAGCTTGCGCTTGAGCTCCTCGAGCCGGGCCTCGGTCGTGGCGAGCTCGAGCCCGCCGACCTGGTTGAAGCACGAGACGCCGTCGGCGGTCAGCGAGAGGAGCTTGTCCACCGTGTAGCGGGCGAACTCGGTCATCGTCTTCGACGCGTTGGTCTGGAATACGAGCCCGGGCGCGTGGGACGTCGAGCCGCCGGCGAGCTCGAGGGGCCCCTGATCGACGACGGTGACGTTGGTCCAGCCTCGGGTCGCGAGCTCGTCCGCGAGGTTGGTCCCGACGATGCCGGCGCCGATGATGACGACGCGGGGGGAAGCGGTCATGGGTTCTTCTCTCCTGGGATGTCTAGCGGAAGACGACGGTTCGGGTGTTGTTGAGCAGGACGCGGTGCTGGCAGTGCCACGTGACAGCCCGTGCGAGGGCCTGCGACTCCGCGTCGCGGCCGACGGTCACGAGGGCGTCGGCGTCCAGGCTGTGGTCCACCCGGAAGACCTCCTGCTCGATGATCGGGCCCTCGTCGAGGTCCGCGGTCACGTAGTGGGCGGTCGCGCCGATGAGCTTGACGCCCCGGTCGTAGGCCTGGTGGTACGGCTTGGCGCCCTTGAAGCCGGGCAGGAAGGAGTGATGGATGTTGATCGCGCGCCCGCGCAGCTCGCGGCACAGCTCGTCCGAGAGCACCTGCATGTAGCGGGCGAGGACGACCAGGTCCGTCTGGTACTCCGCGGCGATCTCGAGCAGCCGTGCCTCGGCCTCGGCCTTCGTGCCGGCCGTGACGGGGACGTGGATGAAGGGCAGACCTGCCGCCTCGGCCATGGGGCGGAGCACCTCGTGGTTGGAGACGACGACGGCGATCTCCGCGCCGAGGCTGCCGGCCTTCCAGCGGAAGATCAGGTCGTTGAGGCAGTGCCCCGCCTTCGAGACCATGACGAGGAGCCGCTGCGGGCGGGTGTCGTGCAGCTGGAAGTCCATGCCGAACTCGGCGGCCGTGGCCTCGAACTCGGAGGCGAGTGCGTCCGCCTCGACCGCTCCGGCGCTCCCGCCCGTGAAGGCGGTGCGGAGGTAGAGCTTGCCGCTCACGTGGTCGTCGAACTGCTGGTGCTCGACGATGTCGAAGCCCCGGTCCGCGAGGAATGCGGAGATGGCCCGGACGATCCCGGGGCGCTCGGGGCACGAGAGGGTCAGGACGAAGTCGGCGGTCCGGGTACGGCCCCCGGCCGAGGCGTTGCCTGCCTCGGCCGGGGTGCGCACTGCGGAGTGGCCGTCGGCCACTGCTGTCACTTGTTCTCCTTCGATGCTGTGGTGTCTGGGCCCGGGTCGCTTGCGGAAGCGCGGCCGTCTGGCTCCCCGTCATCGCTGTCGCTCGGGCACCTGGTGACGAGCTCGAACTGGACGCCGCCGTGCTGCTCGACGCCGGTGCGGATGGCACGCTCGACGACGTTGTCGGCGAGGCGGCGGCGCAGGGACAGCGGGTCGCGGCGGAGGTCCTTGGCGAGGGCGAAGCAGAGCAGGAGCATCACGATCACGAAGGGCAGGGCCGCGACGATGGTGATGCGTTGCAGGCCTGACAGAGCTTCGGAGGGTTCGTCTCCACCCGCCAGGAGCATGACGGCGGCGACGGCACCGGTCAGGCTGCCCCAGAAGATGACCACACCGCGGCGGGGTTCCTCTGCGCCATTGGAGCTGAGCGATCCCATGACGATGGAGGCCGCGTCGGCACCCGTGATGAAGAAGATCGCAACCAGAACCATCGCCAGGACGATGAGCGCGGTGATGGCCCAGGCAGGCATGGGCAGGTTCTTGACCAGGTCGAACAGGGCGCCGTCGAAGCTCACGGTCGGGACGCCGTCGACCATGGTGACCAGGCCTGGGGTTCCCGCCTTGTCGGCCTCGGACTGGATGTGGAAGGCCGTGCCGCCGAAGATGCCGAACCAGATGACGGACACGAGGCTGGGCACGAGCAGCACACCGGTGACGAACTGGCGGATCGTGCGGCCCCGGCTGATGCGGGCGATGAACAGGCCCACGAAAGGTGTCCAGGAGACCCACCAGGCCCAGTAGAAGATGGTCCAGCCGGACATCCAGGTGCGCAGGGCCTCGTCGCCCACGGCCTCGGTGCGGGAGGACATCTCTGCCAGGTCACGGGCGTAGTCGCCGACGGCGGACGGGATCAGGTTCAGGATGAACAGGGTGGGCCCGGCGACGAAGACGACGAGGGCCAGCACGACCGCCAGGACCATGTTGATGTTCGAGAGCCACTGGATGCCGCGGCTGATGCCGGACACGGCCGACGCGACGAAGCAGAACGTCAGGACGGCGACGATCACGACGAGCACGGGGGTGCCGATCTCGCCGAACCAGCCGTTGGAGGTCATGCCGGAGCCGATCTGCAGGGCTCCGAGGCCCAGGGACGCGGCGGTGCCGAACAGCGTGGCGAAGATGGCCAGGATGTTGATGAACTTGCCGATCGGGCCCTCGACCGTGCGGATGCCGAAGAGCGACGTGAAGGCGACCGAGATCAGCTGCCGGCGGCCGAGCCGGTACGTGCCGTAGGCCATGGCGATGCCGACCACGGCGTACATGGCCCACGGGTGCAGGGTCCAGTGGAAGATCGAGGTGGCCATGGCCGTCTGGATGGCCTCGGGGGTCTGGCCGTCCACGGTTCCCGGCGGCGGGGAGATGTAGTGGTAGAGCGGCTCGGCGACGCCGTAGAACATGAGCCCGATGCCCATGCCGGCGGCGAACATCATCGCGACCCAGGACACGGTCCGGTACTCAGGCTTCTCGCCGTCCTTGCCCAGGGGGATGTTGCCGAACTTGCCCAGGGCGAGCCACAGGACGAAGATGACGAACAGCGAGGCCAGGAGCATGAAGAGCCAGCCCGTGTACTCCATCACCCAGTTCAGGGCGCCCTTGGACGTCGCGGACAGGCTGTCCCGACCGGTGAAGCCCCAGACAACGAAGGCGACGGCGATGACGCCCGTGATCCCGAAGGTGATCTTGTCCAGGGTGAGCTTGCGGTTGCGCCGCGCGGCGACGGCCTGCTCCGCCTTGGTCTGGCGCAGCTCCTGAAGGATCTGCACGTGTTCGTCGACGTCCGCCACGATCTCCGCCTGGACGTCTTCTATCGCCTCTTCGATGAGCTCCTTCGCGGTCTCCTCGGCGCCATCGCCGACGGGACTCTTCTCAGGTGTGGGGGGTTTGAGGTCACTGTTGATTGCCATGGGGGCTTCCTTGGTTGAGCCGTGGGCAGGGGGCCTAGACGTGGCCATGGGGGGTCAGGCCCGGCGGGAGGTTGGGGGCCTCCTCGGACTCGATGACCATGATGTCGCCGTCAATCACGGTGACCTCGTGGCGGCGGACCGGCAGCTTGGCCGGCGGGGCGTCGACTTCGCCTGTCTTAAGGTTAAAGCGCGACGCGTGGAGCGGGCACTCGACCCAGCAGTCCTCGACATAGCCGTCGGCGAGCGAGGCGTCCTGATGGGTGCACGTGTCATCGAGGGCGAACAGCTCGCCGTCCTCGGTATGGAAGACCGCGATGGGGGGCGCGGTGTTGAGCCGGATTGCATCTCCCGGCGCAAGTTCACTCAGCGGGCAGGCCTTGTGCATTGGTCGACCTCTACTTCCTTAGGGGACCCAGGGACCAAAGCGAGTCTTCGGTTTCGTTTCACATCCATCAACTCGCTTCACGATATGCAACAGAGTGTTCTGGCTCACAGGCTTCTGTCAAGGGCCAGAGGTCATGTGCAGCGATATGAAGGCGTCCCGGGTTCCCGCCTTGACATGGCCCGTGGCGTACATCACGCTGTTGCATATAGCGCTTGATGTTGCGTCTTAAGCAATAGAGGAAAGGGGGTCGACATGGAGAAGCTCACCATTGTCGGAGCCTCCCTGGCAGGGCTCTCCGCCGCGCGTGCAGCCCGGGCCCAGGGCTTCGAGGGACAGCTCGTCATCATCGGCGACGAACCCCACCGGCCGTACGACAGGCCGCCGCTGTCCAAGGACTTCCTGCTCGGGCAGATCACCACAGAGGACATCGCCCTCGAGACCGAGACGGACAGCCTGGACGCAGAGTGGCTCCTGGGCGCCGAAGCCGTGGCGCTCGATGCGGCGACCCGGACGGTCCACCTGCGGGACGGCCGCTCGGTGACGTCCGACGGCATCGTCATCGCCACCGGGGCCCGCGCCCGCCAGCTGCCCGAGCTGGCCGACGTCGAGAACGTCCACACGCTCCGCACGCTCGACGACGCCGCGCGGCTTGGACCCGAGCTCGTCGCCGGCCGCCGGCTCCTCGTGGTCGGCGCCGGCTTCATCGGCGCCGAGGTCGCCTCCGCCGCCGCCTCGCGCGGCCTCGAGGTGACGGTCCTCGACACCAAGCCCGTCGCCTTCGCCGCGCAGCTAGGGACTGAGATGGGCGCCGTCGTCGGCGGCCTCCATGGCCTCCGCGGCGTCGAGCTCATCTCCTCGGCCACCGTGGACGGCTTCGTCACGTCCCGGCGGCAGGTGACCGCGGTCCGGCTCGCGGGCGGGCGCATCATCGCGACGGACCTCGTCGTCGTCGGGATTGGCGCCGAGCCCAACACCGAATGGCTCCGGGGCTCGGGGATCGAGCTTCAGCCCGGCGTCGTGTGCGACGCCATGGGCCGCACGGGAGTCCCCGGCATCGTCGCCGTCGGCGACTGCGCCGCCTGGTTCGACGAGGCGACCGGGACCCACCACCTGAGCGGCCACTGGACGGGCGCGCTCGAGCGTGCCGCTCTCGCGGTCGAGGCCCTCCTCGACGACGACGCACCGCAACGGCCCCACAAGCCGCACTACTTCTGGTCCGACTTCCACGGGGTCAAGCTCCAGTTCGCCGGCCGTGCGGACGGCCACGACCGCGTGGAGATCGAGGCCGGCGACCCGGCGGAGCACAGCTTCCTCGCCGTCTACTACCAAGGGGACGCGCCGATCGCGGTCCTCGGTATGAACCAGCCGCGCCTCTTCGCCAAGCGCCGTCGCACGATCGTGCCGGCTTCCCTGGCGGCATCCGTCTCGTAAGTTCCACCCCTTCTCATCTTTTCGTCGAATTTTCGTCGAGTTTCTCTACGAGCTGTCTACAAGGAGGACATGTTGTCTGCTGAAGTCATTTCCCCCAGCCTCATCCCCACGCTGCCGGGATACACGTACGTGGACGAGGCCATCTTCCGGGCGGAGCAGGAGCGCATCTTCGAGAAGATGTGGTTCTGTGCCATCCGCTCGGCGGACCTCGACAAGCCGGGCGCCTGGCGCGCGGTGCAGATCGGCCGCGAGAGCGTCCTGATCTCCCGCACGCGCAAGGGCGAGATCCGCGCCTTCTACAACATCTGCCGCCACCGCGGCGTGAAGCTGTGCATGGAGGAGCAGGGCGAAGCCGCCCGCAACTTCCAGTGCCCCTACCACGCCTGGACCTACGACTTCGAGGGCAAGCTCATCGCCGCGCCCAACCTCACCAAGATGCCGGATATCGACCGTGACGAGTACGGCCTCGTCAAGGTGCACATCCGCGAGTACCTCGGCTACGTGTGGGTCTGCCTGGCCGACGAGCCGCCGTCGTTCGAAGAGGACGTCATGGGCGCCGTCGAGGAGCGCCTGGGCGACCACCAGAAGATCGAGGGCTACGACATCGCCAACCTGGCCCTCGGCCGCCGGATCAAGTACGACGTGAAGGCCAACTGGAAGCTCATCATCGAGAACTTCATGGAGTGCTACCACTGCGCCACGATCCACCCGGAGCTGACCGAGGTCCTGCCGGAGTTCGCGGACGGCCTCGCCGCCCAGTACTTCGTGGGCCACGGCGCGGAGTTCGGCGAGGACATCAAGGGCTTCACCGTGGACGGCTCCGAGGGCCTCGACGTCATCCCCGGCGTGAGCGAGGACCAGGACCGCCGCTACTACGCCATCACGATCAAGCCGACCGTGTTCGTGAACCTCGTTCCCGACCACGTGATCATCCACCGCATGTTCCCGCTCGCGGCGGACCACACGATCGTCGAGTGCGACTGGCTCTACCTCCCCAGCGTCGTGGAGAGCGGCAAGGACGTCACGGCCTCCGTCGAGCTGTTCCACCGCGTCAACCAGCAGGACTTCGACGCGTGCGAGCGCACCCAGCCGGGCATGCACTCCAAGATCTACAACAAGGGCGGCGTGCTCGTCCCGAGCGAGCACCACATCGGCGCCTTCCACGACTGGGTCCAGGAGAAGGTTGGCGACATCGTCCCGAACTCCTAGTCTGCAGCGTGTCCTTGGGGGGTCCGTCGGTATCCGGCGGGCCCCCTGGGCGTTGGTGGCGGCAGGCGCAGCGTGGGCAGGCCGGCCGGTGGAGCCGACGCTAGCGCCGCATGTAGCCCATGCGCGCGCTGATCTCGAGGCCGCCCTCCTTGAGCAGGTCGATCAGCTCGGGCATGGTTTCCGGGTCGAAGCGGAAGATCGGGCCGGAGACGCTCACGGCGCCGATCACGGCGCCGACGTGGTTGAAGATGGGCACGGACACCGAGTTGATGCCGATCTCGAACTCCTCGCGGGTCACGCCGTAGCCCCGGTGGGAGATCTCGACGAGCTGCTCCTCGAGCGTGCGCCGGTCCGTGATCGTGAGCGGGGTCCGCGGCGGCAGTCCGGTCTCCTTGAGGATCCGGTCCCGCTCGTCGGCGGGCAGGGCTGCGAGCAGCACCTTGCCGCTGGAGGTCGCATGGAGCGGGGTCAGGCTGCCCACCCAGTCGTAGGTGGCAAGCGTCGAGGGGCCCATGGCCTGGTCGACGTTGACGGCGTAGTTGGAGCGCAGCACCGCGAGGTTAACGGTCTCCTTGGCGTCCTCGGCGAGCCGCTCGATCACGGGGCGGGCCTCCCGGACGAGGCTCAGCCGCCCCGGGACGGAGTTCGCCAGGCGCAGGATCCCGAACCCGAGCTGGTACTTGCCGCGCTCGCTGTTCTGGTGGACGAGCTCGCGGACCACGAGCGAGCCGAGCAGCCGCGAGACGGTGGACTTGTGGATGCCCATCTCCTCGGCGATCTCGCTCACGCCGGCGTGGCCCTCGCGCGCGAGGATCTCGAGGATCGCCAGCGCGCGGTCCACGGACTGCACGCCGCCTGGCTGGACACCCTCGATCTCGCCGTCGGGTTCCAGTGCACTGCTTGCCGCCACCATGGTCCCGATCCTACGGGGAGTGTGAGGTCGGACACTACTAAGTCGTCACAAGCCCGAAACAGGGGGCCGTCGCCGAGTGAGGCGAAGGCGGCGACGCCTGCAGGCTCAGAGAGCCTGGCGGATCGTCTTCTCGAAGCTCGTCACGTGCTCGAGGGCCATCTGGCCGGCGGTCTCGGCATCGCCGTCGGCAATCGCCCGGAGGAGGTCAGCATGTTCCTTGACGTGGCCGGCCACGGAGGCCACCTTGTCCAGGACAAGGCACCAGATGCGCGTCGCGAGGTTGTCGTAGCGGATGAGCGCGTCGGTGAGGTGCGGGTTTCCGGCGGCCTCGTAGATGAGCCGGTGGACCGTGATGTCGTAGCGCATGAGCTCGCGCTGGTCGATCGGCTCGGCGAGGCCCTCGATCGCCGCGGCGGTCTCGCGCAGCCGCGCGCGCATGGCAGTGGACGCCGCCCTGGCCGCCCGCCGCGCCGCGAGCGGCTCGAGCTGCTCGCGGATCTCCGAGACGTCCGCGAGCTCCGTGATGTCCACGATCGTCGCGAACGTCCCGCGGCGCGGGTAGGACACCACGAGGTGGTCGACCTCGAGCCGCTTGAGCGCCTCGCGCACCGGGGTGCGCCCCACGCCCAGCTCCGCGGCGAGCGCGGTGTCGTTGATGGGATCGCCCGGGCGGATCTCGAGCATGATGAGCCGATCGCGCAGAGTCAGGTACGCCTGCTCCGCGAGGGACACGGTCGACGCCGCTCCCTCCACTGCTGTTGCGGTCACCTTCTGCCTCCTTCCGGGCGCCGGTTGACTCCCTGTGACATCAACCATACTATCGATCCCAGAACTAATATATCAGTTGATGATTAGTCAGATATCAAAGTGGAGTCAGACCCAGGAGGGCATCATGCAGAACCTTCTCGACCTGCCGCTCAGCCAGGCGGATCCCGAGATCGCCGCGGCCATTGCGCAGGAGCTCGGCCGCCAGCAGGGCACCCTCGAGATGATCGCGTCCGAGAACTTCGCCCCGACTGCCGTCATGGAGGCCCAGGGCTCGGTCCTGACCAACAAGTACGCCGAGGGCTACCCCGGCAAGCGCTACTACGGCGGCTGCGAGCACGTTGATGTGATCGAGCAGCTCGCCATCGACCGCGCGAAGTCCCTCTTCGGCGCCGGCTTCGCCAACGTCCAGCCGCACTCCGGTGCGCAGGCCAACGCCGCCGCGATGCACGCGCTCATCAAGCCCGGCGACACGATCATGGGCCTGGACCTCGCCCACGGCGGCCACCTCACCCATGGCATGAAGATCAACTTCTCCGGCCGGCTCTACAAGGTTGTCCCGTACCAGGTGAGCGAGAAGGACCACCGCATCGACATGGCCGAGGTCGAGCGCCTCGCCGTCGAGCACAAGCCGCAGCTCATGATCGCCGGCTGGTCCGCGTACTCGCGCCAGCTGGACTTCGCTGAGTTCCGCCGGATCGCGGACCTCGTGGGCGCGTACCTGCTCGTGGACATGAGCCACTTCGCGGGCCTCGTCGCCGCGGGCCTGCACCCGAACCCGGTCCCGCACGCCCACGTCACGACCACGACGACCCACAAGACACTCGGCGGCCCGCGCGGCGGCATCATCCTGACCGACGACGAGGCACTGGCCAAGAAGATCAACTCGGCCGTGTTCCCGGGCCAGCAGGGCGGCCCGCTCGAGCACGTCATCGCCGGCAAGGCCGTCGCCTTCAAGTTCGCCGCGACCGAGGAGTTCCGCGACCGCCAGCGCCGCACCCTCGACGGCGCGCGCATCATCGCCGAGCGCCTCCTGCAGGAGGACCTCACCCAGGCGGGCGTCGGCGTCGTCAACGGCGGCACCGACGTGCACCTCGTCCTCGTGGACCTGCGCCACTCGGACCTCGACGGGCAGCAGGGCGAGGACCGCCTGCACCGCATCGGCATCACCGTCAACCGCAACGCCGTCCCGTTCGACCCGCGCCCGCCGATGGTCTCCTCGGGCCTGCGCATCGGCACCCCGGCCCTCGCGACCCGCGGCTTCGGCGCCGCCGAGTTCACCGAGGTCGCCGAGATCATCGCCGCCGCGCTCAAGCCCGGCTTCGACGACGCGCTCGCCGCGGAGCTGCGCGCCCGCGTCGCCGTCCTCGCCGACAAGCACCCCCTCTACCCCACCCTCACGAACGGAGCCCAGTGATGGCGGACCTCCTGCCCGAACACCCGGACTTCCTCTGGCGCAATCCGGACCCGAAGCCCTCCTACGACGCAGTGATCGTCGGCGGCGGCGGGCACGGCCTCGCGACGGCCTACTACCTGGCCAAGCACCACGGGATGACCAACATCGCGATCCTCGAGCGCGGCTGGCTCGCGGGCGGGAACATGGCCCGCAACACGACGATCATCCGCTCGAACTACCTCTGGGACGAGTCGGCGGCGATCTACGAGCACTCGCTCAAGCTGTGGGAGGCCCTGCCCGAGGAGCTCGAGTACGACTTCCTGTTCAGCCAGCGCGGCGTCATGAACCTCGCGCACACTCTCCAGGACGTGCGCGAGTCCGTGCGCCGCGTGGGCGCGAACAAGCTCAACGGGGTCGACGCCGAGTGGCTCGAGCCGGAGCAGGTCAAGGAGCTCTGCCCGATCCTCAACACGTCGGATGACATCCGCTACCCGGTCCTCGGCGCGACGTACCAGCCGCGCGCGGGCATCGCGAAGCACGACCACGTCGCGTGGGCCTTCGCCCGCAAGGCGGACGAGCTCGGCGTCGACATCATCCAGAACTGCGAGGTCACGGGCTTCGTCAAGGACGGCAACCGCGTCGTCGGCGTCCAGACCTCCCGCGGCACGATCGCGACGCCGAAGGTGGCGCTGTGCGCGGCCGGGCACTCCTCGGTCCTGGCCAAGCTCGCCGGCTTCGACCTGCCGATCCAGTCCCACCCGCTCCAGGCGCTCGTCTCCGAGCTGCACGAGCCGGTCCACCCGACGGTCGTCATGTCGAACCACGTCCACGTGTACGTCTCCCAGGCGCACAAGGGCGAGCTCGTCATGGGCGCGGGCATCGACGCGTACAACGGCTACGGCCAGCGCGGCGCGTTCCACGTCATCGAGGAGCAGATGGCCGCCGCCGTCGAGCTCTTCCCGATCTTCGCCCGGGCGCACCTCCTGCGCACGTGGGGCGGCATCGTCGACGTCACGCTCGACGCGTCCCCGATCGTCGGCAAGGCGCCCGTCGAGGGCATGTACGTCAACTGCGGCTGGGGCACGGGCGGCTTCAAGGGCACCCCGGGCGCCGGCTGGACCATGGCGCACACGATCGCCCAGGACGAGCCGCACGCGCTCAACGCACCCTTTGCCCTCGAGCGCTTCGAGACCGGCGCGCTCATCGACGAGCACGGCGCCGCCGCCGTGGCCCACTAGCGAGAAGGGAGTACGCGACATGCTGCTCATCACCTGCCCGAACTGCGGGCCCCGCGACGAGACCGAGTTCCACTACGGCGGCCAGGCCCACGTGGCCTACCCCGAGAACCCGTCCGAGCTGAACGACGCGGAGTGGGCCAAGTACCTCTTCTACCGCGAGAACACCAAGGGCCTCTTCGCTGAGCGCTGGGTCCACACCGCCGGCTGCCGCAAGTGGTTCAACGCCCTGCGCGACACCGTCACCTACGAGTTCAAGAGCGTCTACACGGGCGCCGCCCCGGCAGCCCCGGCCGCCACGGCACCCGCGACCAGCACGAATGGAGGCCAGCAGTGAGCCCCGCCGAGTCCACCCAGGCGTTCCGCCTCTCCGCCGAGCAGGCGCCGGCCGCCCGCGTGCAGCGCGACGGCGTCGTCACCTTCACGGTCGACGGCACCGAGTACACCGGCTTCAAGGGCGACACCGTCGCCTCGGCCCTGCTCGCCCACGGCGTCATCGAGACGGCACCGTCCCTGTACCTGGGCCGCCCGCGCGGCATCCTCGCCGCGGGCGTCGAGGAGCCCAACGCGCTCCTGAAGGTCATCGACCGCGGCGCCGGCGGCGTCGACGAGTCGATGCTCCCCGCCTCGACCGTCGAGCTCGTCGACGGCCTGCGCGCCGAGTACCTCTCGGGCCTCGGCCAGCTGGACCCGCGCAAGGACGAGGCGGTGTACGACAAGAAGCACGTGCACACCGACGTCCTCGTGATCGGCGGGGGCCCCGCGGGCCTCTCCGCGGCCCGCCAGGCCGCGGCCTCGGGCGCCCGCGTCATCCTCATCGACGACCAGCCCGAGCTGGGCGGCTCGCTCCTGTCCGCCCCGGCGGAGACGGTCGACGGCGTACCCGCGCCCGAGTGGATCGCGGCGGCCGCCGCGGAGCTCGCGGCCGCGGACGAGGTCACGGTCCTGAGCCGCACGAACGCGTTCGGCTCGTACGATTCCAACTACGTCGTCGCGCTCGAGTCCCGGACCGACCACCTCGGCACCGAGAAGGCCCGCGAGCTCAACGCACAGGGCGTCTCCCGCCAGCGCCTGTGGCACATCCGCGCGCAGCAGGTCGTCCTCGCGACCGGCGCCCACGAGCGCCCGATCGTGTTCGCCGACAACGACCGCCCCGGCGTCATGCTCGCCTCCGCGGCGCGCACCTACCTCAACCGCTACGGCGTGCGCCCCGGCTCCTCCGCGGTCGTCTTCACGACCAACGACTCCGCCTACGCCACGGCCCTCGACCTCGCCGCCGCCGGCGTGGCCGTCCCGGCCGTCGTCGACGCCCGCGCCGAGAAGACCGCCGTGGCCCTCGCGGCCGAGGCCGCCGGGCTGCGAGTCATCTCGGGCTCCGCCGTGGTGGGCACCGAGGCGGGCGAGGGAACCGCCCGCCTGGGCGCCGTCGTCGTCCGCGGGCTCGACGCAGCCGGCAACCTGACCGGTGAGGCCGAGCGGATCGAGGCGGACCTCCTGGCCGTCTCGGGCGGCTGGAGCCCGGTCGTGCACCTGTTCAGCCAGCGCCAGGGCAAGCTGCGCTGGGACGAGGACCTCGCGGGCTTCGTGCCGGCGAGCACTGTCGCGGCCCAGCAGGTCGTCGGCTCGGCCCGCGGCTCGTACGCCCTGGGCGACTGCGTCGCCGAGGGCGCGCACGCCGGCGCCGTCGCGGCGTTCAACGCGGGCTTCGTGACCGAGGCCGGCGTCCACGCCTCGAGCCTGCCGACGAACCCCGCCACGGCCTCCGCGCCGACGCGCCAGGTCTGGCTCGTCCCGGGCGAGACCGGCGAGCCCGGGGAGTGGACCACCCACTTCGTCGACTTCCAGCGCGACCAGGCGGTGCACGACGTCCTGCGCGCGACCGGCGCGGGCATGCGCTCGGTCGAGCACGTCAAGCGCTACACCTCGATCTCGACCGCGAACGACCAGGGCAAGACCTCGGGCGTCAACGCGATCGGCGTCATCGCGGCCGCGCTCAAGGGCGAGGCGGGCGAGGCCCCGAGCATCGGCGGGATCGGCACGACGACGTTCCGCGCACCCTACGCGCCGATCGCCTTCGCCGCCGTCGCGGGCCGCAAGCGCGGTGACCTCTTCGACCCCGAGCGCATCACCTCGGCCCACCCGTGGCACGTCGCCAACGGCGCCGAGTTCGAGCTCGTGGGCCAGTGGCTGCGCCCCTGGTACTTCCCCCAGCCGGGCGAGTCGATGGACGACGCCGTGCTGCGCGAGTGCCGCGCGGTGCGCGAGTCCGTGGGCTTCATGGACGCCACGACCCTCGGCAAGATCGAGATCTGGGGCGCGGACGCGGGCGAGTTCCTCAACCGCATCTACACCAACGCGTTCAAGAAGCTCGCCCCCGGCATGGCCCGCTACGGCGTCATGTGCGGCCCGGACGGCATGATCTTCGACGACGGCGTGACCCTGCGCCTCGACGAGGACCGCTTCTTCATGACGACGACGACCGGCGGCGCCGCGAAGGTCCTCGACTGGCTCGAGGAGTGGCACCAGACCGAGTGGCCGGAGCTCGACGTGAACTTCACGTCCGTGACCGAGCAGTGGACCACCGTCGCCGTCGTCGGCCCGAAGTCCCGCGCGGTCATCTCCAAGCTGGCCCCGGAGCTCGACGTCGACAACGAGGCGTTCCCGTTCATGGCCTGGCGCGAGACGACCCTCGCCTCCGGCATCCCCGCCCGCGTGTGCCGCATCTCGTTCTCGGGCGAGCTCGCCTTCGAGATCAACGTGGCCACGTGGTACGGCCTGAAGGTCTGGGAGGACGTCGCCGAGGCCGGCGCCGAGTTCAACATCACCCCGTACGGCACCGAGACGATGCACGTGCTGCGCGCCGAGAAGGGCTACCCGATCGTCGGCCAGGACACCGACGGCACCGTGACCCCGCAGGACGCGGGCATGGAGTGGATCGTGTCCAAGGCCAAGGACTTCGTGGGCAAGCGCTCCTACTCCCGCGCCGACACCGCCCGCACGGACCGCAAGCACCTCGTGTCCCTGACCCCGGTCGACCCGTCCTTCCGCCTCCCGGAGGGCACCCAGGTCATCGAGCAGGGCATCTCCACGAGCCCCGCGTTCGGCCCCGTGCCGATGCAGGGCCACGTCACGTCGAGCTACCACTCGGCGGCGCTGGGGCGCTCCTTCGCCCTGGCCCTCATCAAGAACGGCCGCAACCGCATCGGCGAGACGCTCACCGCCGTCGCCGGGGACCGGCTCGTGGATGTCCTGGTCGGTGAGACCGTCCTCTTTGACCCCGAAGGGAAGCGCCGTGATGGCTGAGACGATTGCTGAACTGACTGAACCCAACGGAGGCACAGCGGCCTCGGCACTGCGCCGCAGCCCCGCCGCCCAGCTCGCCGAGGCGTTCGAGGCCGCGTCCGCGGCCACGGCCGCCGCCGGTGCCCAGCGCGCGGTGGCCGTGCGCGAGATCCCCTTCCTGGTCCAGCTCGGCCTCCGGGCCGTGCCCGGCTCCCAGGGCGCCGCGGCCGTCGAGGCCGCGCTCGGCGCGAAACTGCCCACGAGCCACGCCAGCACGACGGCGGGCGGCGGCTTCACGGTGCTGTGGATCGGCCCGGACGAGTTCCTGGCCGTCGGCGACGAGGGCCCGGAGAACTTCACGTCCGACCGAGGCCCGGCCGAGGCCGCCCGGGTGGGCCAGGCGCTCGGCGAGGCCGGCGCACGGACGCCGGGCGCCGTCGTCGACCTCTCCGCGAACCGCACCACGTTCGAGCTGACCGGCCCGGGCGCGCGGCTCGTCCTCGAGAAGGGCGTCTCGTTCGACCTGCACCCGCGGGCCTTCGCCGTGGGCCAGGCGATCGTGACCTCGCTCGACCACGTGCCGGTGCTCGTCTGGAAGACGGGCGAGGACACGTTCCGCGTCCTGCCGCGCGCCTCCTTCGCCGACCACGTGGGCCGCTGGCTCATCGACGCGATGCGCGAGTTTGCCGCTCCGGAGGTGCCGTAGGCCATGACCGGCGAGGCGCGTGAGTTCGTCCTGACGCTCGACTGCGCCGAGGGACCCGGGATCGTTTCGGCGGTCTCCGGGTTCCTCGCCGAGCGCGGGTGCGACATCGTGGACATCAAGCAGTTCGGCGACCGCCGCGGCGGGCACTTCTACATGCGCGTCCACTTCGAGACGCCTGAGTCGGGGGCTGCGGGCGACGGCGAGCGGCTCAGCGGCGAGTTCACGCCGGTCGCGGAGCGGTTCGGCATGGAGTGGAGGCTGCGGCCGGCGGGGGAGAAGACCCGCGTGCTGATCATGGTCTCCAAGTTCGGGCACTGCCTCAACGACCTGCTGTTCCGCGCCCGGATCGGGGAGCTCCCGGTCGAGGTCGTGGCCGTCGTGTCCAACCACGAGGACCACCGCGGGCTCGTCGAGTGGCACGGGATCCCGTTCCACCACATCCCCGTCACCGCCGAGACCAAGCCCGAGGCCGAGGCCAAGCTGCTCTCGCTCGTGGACGGGTACGGCGTCGAGCTCGTGGTCCTGGCCCGCTACATGCAGGTGCTCTCGGACGCCCTCGCGACGCGGATGGCGGGCAAGGTGATCAACATCCACCACTCGTTCCTGCCGTCCTTCAAGGGCGCCAAGCCGTACCACCAGGCGTGGGAGCGCGGCGTCAAGACGGTCGGGGCCACCGCCCACTACGTCAACGCGGAGCTCGACGAGGGGCCGATCATCGCCCAGCAGGTCATCGCGGTGGACCACACCCACTCGCCCGAGGACCTCGTGGCCGTGGGCCGCGACGCTGAGTGCAAGGCGCTCTCCGACGCGGTGCGCTGGCACTGCGAGGGGCGCGTGGTGCTCAACGGAAACCGGACGGTCGTCCTGCGGTGAGCCGAACCGGCAACACGAAGAGAGGAGCATTGTCGTGGCGCTGAGCGTGCTCGACATGTTCACCGTGGGCATCGGGCCCTCCTCCTCCCACACGGTGGGCCCGATGCGCGCGGCGCTCCTCTTCACCGACGGGATCCGCGAGGCCGGCCTGCTCGGCCGGACGGAGCGGGTCCAGGCGGAGCTGTTCGGGTCCCTCGGGGCCACCGGCCACGGCCACGGGTCCGACAAGGCCGTGATCCTCGGCCTCCAGGGCGAGAGCCCGGAGACCGTGGACACCGACACGGCGGACGCGCGCGTCGCGCAGGCCACCACTGACGGCAAGCTGCACCTCGCGGGGGAGCGGTACGTGTCCTTCACCCGGGACACGGACGTCGTCATGCACCGCCGCAAGAGCCTTCCCGCCCACCCCAATGGGATGGTGTTCCGCGCGTTCGACGGCGCCGGCCAGCTCCTGCGCGAGGCCACCTACTACTCGGTGGGCGGCGGCTTCGTCGTCGACGAGGCGGCCGCGGGGGCGGACAGGATCGTCGAGGACTCGACGCCCCTGCCGTACCCGTTCACGACCGGGGCGGAGCTCCTCGCGCACTGCCGCCGCGAGGGCCTGCGCATCAGCGACATCATGCTCGCCAACGAGC
The DNA here is from genome assembly GCF_056780155.1 of Sinomonas sp. T428B. Lineage (NCBI taxonomy): Bacteria > Bacillati > Actinomycetota > Actinomycetes > Micrococcales > Micrococcaceae > Sinomonas > Sinomonas sp. T428B. The sequence continues at coordinate 914,784 of NZ_JBRAZR010000001.1, forward strand.
TGTCCTGGCGCAGCGAGGAGGAGCTCCGCGCGGAGCTGCTCCGCATCTGGGGCGTCATGAAGCAGTGCGTGCACAACGGGTGCACGCGCACCGAGAAGCTGCTCCCGGGCGGGCTCAGGGTCTCGCGCCGGGCGCCCAAGCTCCTGAGGGACCTCGAGGCGGAGGGCAACAGCACCGACCCGATCCGGGCCATGGACTGGGTCAACCTGTTCGCGCTCGCGGTCAACGAGGAGAACGCCTCGGGCGGGCGCATCGTGACCGCGCCCACCAACGGCGCGGCCGGCATCGTGCCCGCCGTGCTGCACTACTACGTGAAGTTCGTCCCCGGGGCCGATGACGACGCCGTGGTGCGCTTCCTGCTCACCGCTGCGGCGGTCGGCATCCTGTTCAAGATCAACGCCTCGATCTCCGGCGCCGAGGTCGGCTGCCAGGGCGAGGTGGGCTCGGCGTGCGCCATGGCCGCGGGCGGCCTCTGCGAGGTCCTCGGCGGGACCCCGGAGCAGGTCGAGAACGCCGCGGAGATCGGGATCGAGCACAACCTCGGCCTCACGTGCGATCCCGTGGGCGGGCTCGTGCAGATCCCGTGCATCGAGCGCAACGCCGTGGCCAGCAACAAGGCCATCAACGCCGCGCGCATGGCCCTGCGCGGCGACGGGACCCACAAGGTCTCGCTCGACAAGGCCATCAAGACCATGCGCGAGACCGGCGCCGACATGAAGGTCAAGTACAAGGAGACCTCGCGCGGCGGTCTCGCAGTGAACGTCATCGAGTGCTGAGGGCCTTCGGCTCTCGATGCCCGCAGGGGGCGCGTCGTGCGACGCGCCCCCTGTTGGGTTAACCTCTCGCGGGTCAGCGGGTCGGGGCGATGTGGAGGTGCCAGGGGACGGCGGGGAGGTCGAGGGTGTGTCCGCCGTTCGGTGGGGGGGTGAGGATCTCGCCGATGAGGCTGCCGGCGTTGGTGGCGATGACGATGCCGAGCTGGTCGACGATGCAGGAGCCTGGGGGGAGGGCGTCCAGGAGTGGTGCGAAGTCGGTCTGGAGGTGGCTGACGAGGACGTCGGCGGTGGCGGCGCCGGTCATCTTCCCGTCGCGCATGATGCGTTTGCTGAAGCTGATGATGTAGGCGTTGGAGCCGTTGGGGTCCACGTAGGCGTAGCTGCTCTGGACGGCGTGCTCGGTGCCCTCGCGGGGCCACCAGGGGGTGCTGGCGAAGTCGTAGAACTCCAGGTCCATCTCGAGCCGCTGGGGTGTGGTGCGGCCGGGCGGGATGTAGGACCAGATGGTCTCGGCCTGGCCGAAGTAGGCGGCCTCGGTGAAGAAGCCCAGGCCGTAGAGCATGGGGGAGGCCTGGGCGAGGGTGCGGTGGGCGATGTCGTAGACGCCGGTGAGGGCCTCGAGCGAGGCCCCGTCGGTGGAGGCGTCGAGGGCGGCGTGGACGGCGTCCTCGAGGACGTGGATCGACGCGGCGGCGGTGGCCTCGATCTTCTGGGCGAGGGCCTCGATCGCGGCGATCGCGTCGGCCTGCCCGCTGGCCTTGGGCGGGGCCCCGGGCGCGGCGGTGTCCATGGACACGCGCAGGTCGATGAGGCCGTTCATCTCGCGGCGGATGTGGTCCTCGGCCCGGGCGCGGGCCTCTCCTGTGTCGCCGGCGCGGATGGCCTCGACGATCGCGGCGTGCTCCTGGGCGGCCAGGCGGGCGTCGCCGGCGGGGCTGGTCCAGATCAGGGGCCCGACCTCGGCCTGCAGGGCCATGTCCTGCCGGGTGAGCCGGACCGAGCGCGAGGCGGCGGAGAGCTCGGTGTGGAACTTGCTGTCCGCGCGGGCCCGGTCCACGGGCTCGCCGGCCAGGCCGACCATCGCGGCGAGGGAGGCGAGGCGGCTGAGGGAGATCTGCTGGGACCTTCCGGCCGCGGCGGCGGCCGCGGAGCCGGCCAGGACGGCGCGGTACTCGCGGATGTCGCGCAGGTCCTCGAGCGAGTACGCGGCCAGGGTCTCCCGCCGGGCGCGGGCGATGTCCCCGGTGTTGGCCCGGACGAAGCTGCCGCCGCCGCGCCCGCGCCGGGTCTCGACGAGGCCCAGATGGCGCAGCTCGGCCAGGGCCGAGCGCAGGGTCTGGGTCGAGATGCCCATCATCGCGGCGAGGTCGTTCTCGCTCGGCAGCTGCGTGCCGTCCTCGAGGAGCCCCAGCTCGATGGCCTGGCGGAGCCGGCGGCCGGTCTCCTCCCCGCGCACCGCGTTCTCCAGGGGTGCGAAGGCGAGTTGTTCCCTCCAGCTGCTCATGTGCCCGTCCTCCCTTGCGTGTGATCTACCTCATGGTAAACCCTTGACATGTGAACTCACAGGTTTAGAGTTAAAGCGACAGCGGGACGGGATGCAGACCCCGGACCGACCGCCACAGAGCTAGACCGAGGAGGCGGGGGCCATGGTGGATGTCGATGACGTCGTCCAGATGTGGAACCGTTCCGGACACCGGACGCCGAATGACCGCCTGGGCCACCACGCCCAGGCGCCGACCGCGGATCGTCCCGCGGGCGTAGGGGGCCTGCTGTGAAGCGGCGCATCCCCCGGACCCCGGGTAGCCTCCCCGCCCCCGTCTCACCGCGGCCGGGCGCCACCGACTCGACGCCCCTCCCCGGGCAGGCCCACGACGTGGACGCCCACTCGCGGCTCGTCCGCCAGCTTGACGTCGCGATCATCCTGACCGACCTCCTCTGAGTCTCTGGGCCACCGCGGGCGCCCGGCCACTGCGGAACGGACTGCATCTCAGCGCAGCGCAATCCGCGTCTGGGTCTGGGCCGCGCCTGCGTCCCGTTTGAGGGTCCGCAGGAGCGCATCCAGTGCAGGGACGTCGCGGACCCGGACGTGGAGGTAGTAGTCGTAGGGGCCCGTGACATGGGCGGCGTCCACGACCTCCGCCCTCGTCCGCGCCCACACGAGGAACCCCTCGGAGTCGCGTTCCGGCTGCAGCCGGACATCGACGAAGGCCTCGATCCCGGCGTGGGGCACGGGCTCGTGGACGGCGAGGACGGCGCGGTACCCGACGATGACCCCGTCCCGCTCGAGCCTGCGGACGCGGGCCGCCGCCGCGTTGGTGCTCAGGCCGACCTGCCGGCCGATCTCGCTGAACGATGCCCTGCCGTCCGCCACGAGGATGTCCGTGATCCGACGATCGATGGCATCCATGCCATGAATCTACTCGCGGGACGGCGGAATTCTCAGTGCCCGCAGCGCGGCGGGCGCACACTGGCGGCATGAACCCCGGCATGGCACTCGCGGGCGGCCTCGTGGCCGGACTCGCGGTCGCCGTGCCCCTCGGCGCCGTCGGCGTGCTCCTCATCCGCGAGGGCCTCGAGCGGGGCCTGCGTGGGGGCCTCCCCGCGGCCGCCGCCGTCGCCGCTGTCGACCTCCTCTACGCCGCCGCCGCGGTTGCCCTGGGCGCTGTGGCGGCGCCGCTCGTCGCGCGCTGGGATCCCTGGCCGGCCATTGCCGGGGGAGCGGCGCTCCTCGCCGTCGCGGCCGCGGGACTGGCCCGCGGCCTCAGGCGCGGGTCCGCGCCCGCCCGGCCCGTCGGCGTCGTGCGCGGCGGGCTGCCCGGCCGGCGGGCCGGCATCGTGCGCGACGTCGTGCCCGCGGGGCGGGGGCTGCGGCGATTCGGGATGTTCTTCGGGCTGACATTGGTCAATCCCGCGACTCTCGTGTACTTCGCGGCCATCGCCGCAGGCCTCCCGCAGTTGTCCGCGGACGGCGCGGCGGCGATCGCCTTTCTGGCCGGCGTCGGGGGAGCGTCCTTCACCTGGCAGGCCCTCCTCGTCTCGGGCGGCGGGTTCCTCCGCGACCGGGGCGGACCCGGCCTGCGCCGGTGGAGCGGGCTCGCCGGCAGCGTGGCGGTCGGGGCCTTCGGCCTGCTCCTGATCGCCGGCGCGATGCTCTGAAGTGTGTCATTTTTCCTGAACATGTGTCCAGTCCTTGACTTCGCTCTGTGACCTAGGCAACTGTTGTTCATGTTGAATCGAGTTGCGAGCTACGCAATTTCCCCGATTTCTTGCCTCATTGCCCGGGCCAACGCCAGCGGCGCAGGTGACCGGCTGGACCATTGACCACAGCAAGGAGAACTAGATGCACATCGACAATGTTGAAAACCTCGAGGACCGGGAGTTCGACTACATCGTCATCGGTGGCGGATCCGCCGGCGCCGCAGTCGCCGCGAGGCTGAGCGAGAACCCGGACGTGTCCGTTGCGCTCGTGGAGGCCGGGCCGGACGACCGCGGCATCCCCGAGATCCTGCAGCTCGACCGCTGGATGGAGCTGCTCGAATCGGGCTACGACTGGGACTACCCGATCGAGCCCCAGGAGAACGGGAACTCCTTCATGCGGCACGCCCGCGCGAAGGTCATGGGCGGCTGTTCGAGCCACAACTCCTGCATCGCCTTCTGGGCCCCGCGGGAGGACCTGGATGAGTGGGAGTCCAAGTACGGCGCCACCGGCTGGAACGCCGCGGCCGCCTGGCCGCTGTACCAGCGGCTGGAGACCAATGAGGACGCCGGCCCGGACGCGCCGCACCACGGCGACTCGGGCCCCGTGCACCTCATGAACGTGCCCCCGGCGGACCCGGCCGGCGTCGCGCTCCTCGACGCGTGCGAACAGGCTGGAATTCCGCGTGCGAAGTTCAATACCGGCACCACCGTGATCAACGGCGCCAATTTCTTCCAGATCAACCGCCGCGCGGACGGCACGCGTTCCTCGAGCTCGGTCTCCTACATCCACCCGATCATCGAGCGTGAGAATTTCACCCTGCTGACCGGCCTGCGCGCCCGCCAGCTGGTGTTCGACGCGGACAAGCGGTGCACCGGCGTCGACGTCGTGGACTCGGCGTTCGGCCGGACGCATCGGCTCTCCGCGCGCTGCGAGGTGGTGCTCTCTGCGGGCGCCATCGACTCGCCCAAGCTGCTCATGCTCTCGGGCATCGGTCCCGCCGCCCATCTGGCCGAGCACGGCATCCAGGTCGTGGTGGACTCTCCGGGCGTCGGCGAGAACCTGCAGGACCACCCCGAGGGCGTCGTGCAGTTCGAAGCGAAGCAGCCGATGGTGCAGACGTCGACGCAGTGGTGGGAGATCGGGATCTTCACGCCCACCGAGGAGGGCCTGGACCGCCCGGACCTCATGATGCACTACGGCTCGGTCCCTTTCGACATGAACACCCTGCGGCACGGCTATCCCACCACGGAGAACGGCTTCAGCCTCACCCCGAACGTCACGCACGCCCGCTCCCGCGGCACGGTCCGGCTCCGCAGCCGCGACTTCCGCGACAAGCCCGCGGTCGACCCGCGCTACTTCACCGATCCGGAGGGCCACGACATGCGCGTCATGGTCGCCGGCATCCGCAAGGCACGCGAGATCGCCGCCCAGCCGGCCATGGCCGAATGGACCGGCCGGGAGCTCTCGCCCGGCGTCGAGGCCCAGACCGACGAGGAGCTGCAGGACTACATCCGCAAGACGCACAACACCGTGTACCACCCCGTCGGCACCGTGCGCATGGGATCGGCCGACGACGTCATGTCGCCGCTGGACCCCGAGCTGCGGGTCAAGGGCGTCACGGGCCTGCGCGTCGCGGACGCCTCCGTCATGCCGGAGCACGTCACGGTGAACCCCAACATCACCGTCATGATGATCGGCGAACGCTGCGCAGACCTCATCCGCGCGAGCCGGAGCGGCGAGGCCGCGACGGCGGAGGCGGAAGTCGCTGGGGCACTCGCCTGACGGGCGGCGCACGCGGCTTCCATCTTGAACGCATGTTCAAGATCAACTAGCCTTGAGCGTATGACCTACGCCACACGCCGTGGAGTCCGGCGGCGGGCGTCCATATTTTTTCAATCCATATCCGCACTCGTTGGCTATGCTCCCAGGGATCTTTCACCGGGAACGGGGCGGACAGAACACGCCAGTCATCAGCAAATGGGGGGAGACGGCCGGGCGCTGCGGCGCGGGGCCCGGCCGTCGAATTCACCTGTGTGAATGAATCCGCGACCAATGGCGGCCGCGGATCATCACCGTCGTGCTTTTCTGACTTAGGAGTTCAGATGTCGGAACCCAGCAAGAGTACTGATTCAAGCGGCATGGAAGAATTCGGCTACACCCAGACGTTGGATCGAAGCATCGGCAAATTCGCCAGCTTCGCCGCGGGTGTCAGCTACATCTCCATCCTCACCGGTGTTTTTCAATTGTTCTACTTTGGTTTCTCCATGGCCGGCCCGGCGTATGCCTGGTCCTGGCCCATGGTCTTCGTCGGCCAGCTGATGGTGGCGCTGTGCTTTGCCGAACTGGCAGGCCGCTACCCCGTGGCCGGCTCGGTCTACAACTGGGCCAAGCGGCTCGCCTCTGGGACCTCGGCCTGGCTTGCCGGCTGGCTCCTGCTGCTGTCCTCCATCATGGCGCTGGGATCCGTGGCGCTCGCGCTGCAGATCACCCTGCCGCAGCTCTGGTCGGGCTTCCAGCTGATCGGCGACGGGACCGGACAGTACGACTTCGCGCTCAACGGCGTCCTGCTGGCGACGATCATGATCACCATCTCCACGCTCATCAACGCGTTCGGCGTGAAGCTCATGACCCTGATCAACAGCATCGGCGTCTTCGTGGAGCTGATCGCGGCCGTGCTGCTGATCCTCGCGCTGGGCTGGCACATCGTCCGCGGCCCTGAGGTCTTCTTCGACACCGCCGGCTTCGGCGAAGGCCAGGACCTCGGCTTCTTCGGCGTCTTCCTCATCGGCGCGATGGCCTCCGGTTACGTCATGTACGGGTTCGACACCGCCAGCTCCCTCGGCGAGGAAACAAAGGATCCCAAGCGCACCGCGCCGAAGGCCATCCTGCGGGCCGTGACGGCGTCCTTCCTGCTGGGCGGGCTGCTCCTGTTCTTCGGCATCATGGCAGCGCCGGACCTGGGCGACGCCAAGCTGGGATCCGCCGACGGCGGTCTGCAGCACATCGTGCTCTCGGTCCTCGGCGGACCCTTCGGCAAGGCCTTCCTCGTGTGCATCGTGGTGGCCGTGGTGGTCTGCACGCTGGCCGTCCACGCCGCAGCGATCCGCATGATGTTCGCCATGGCCCGGGACAACAACCTGCCGTTCAGCCGGCAGCTGAGCAAGGTCGACCCTGTCCGCAGGACCCCCACCGTCGCGGCCATCGTGATCGGCGTCCTGGCCGTCATCCCGCTGCTGGTCAACGTCATGCAGCCGGCGATCTTCACGATCCTGTCCAGCATCAGCATCGTCCTGATCTACCTGTCCTACCTGCTGGTCACCGTTCCGCTGCTGCGCAAGCGTCTCGCCAGGAAGTGGCCGCTGCTCGATGACCGGTCGGAGGCTGGATTCAGCATGGGGAAGTGGGGACTGCCCGTGAACATCCTCGCGGTCCTCTGGGGCGGCGCCATGACGGTGAACCTCATCTGGCCGCGCCAGGAGATCTACAACTCGGTCCCGCCGTTTGAGTGGTACCTGCAGTGGGGCGGGGTCATCTTCGTCGCCACGGTCACCGTCGGAGGGGCCCTGCTCTACCGCTTCAAGATCAGGCACCAGACCGGCGTCCTCGCCGAGCACGCGGCCGCGGCCCCGGCGGCTCCGTCAGCTGGCGTCGCATCGTCGGCTGCCGATGCCGATGCCGCGGCCGACCTTGCCGGCCCGATCCCCGACGAGCTTGCAGTCAATGGCGCCGGGTCGAGCCGTGCATCGTAGCCTGCGCTCTCAGACGGACAGCCCCGCCCCACACGCCTCTACCAACCCGATGAAGGAGACACGATGACCGCGACTGTCCAGGACAGCGCTCAGGACGCCCGCCAGCAGACGATCAAGGGCCTGTACATCGACGGCGCGTGGCAGGAGTCGGCCGACGGCGGGACCAGCACCGTCCGCTGCCCCGCGGACGGGAGCGAGGTCGCCGTCGTCGTCTCCGCCACCGCGCCCGACGCCGAGCGCGCCATCGCGAGCGCCCGCGCCTCGTTCGACGGCGGGCCGTGGCGGCGGCTGACCGACCTCGAGCGCGGGGCCGTCCTCCTCAAGGTGGCGGACCTGCTCGAGCGGGACAAGGCTGCCTATGCCCGGGCCGAGGCGCTCGACACGGGCAAGCGGCTCGTGGAGGCCGAGTACGACATCGACGACATCGCCGCGTGCTTTCGGTACTTCGGCAAGGTCGCCGGCCTCGAGGCGGGGCGCGTCATCGACACGGGCCGCGCCAACGCCGTGAGCCGGGTCGTCTACGAGCCGCTGGGCGTGTGCGCGCTCATCGCGCCGTGGAACTACCCGCTCCTGCAGGCCGCCTGGAAGGTCGCGCCCGCGCTCGCGGCGGGGAACTCGTTCATCCTCAAGCCGAGCGAGCTCACGCCGTCGACCTCGATCCTGCTCATGGAGACCCTCGCCGAGGCCGGCGTCCCGGCCGGCGTCGCGAACCTCGTGACCGGCACCGGGCGGACGGTGGGCGGCCCGCTCAGCTCCGACCCGCGCGTCGACCTCGTCTCGCTCACGGGCGGGCTCTCCACGGGGCAGGCGATCATGGCCGCGGCGGCCCCGACGGTGAAGCGGGTGGCCTTCGAGCTCGGCGGGAAGAACCCCAACGTCGTCTTCGCCGACGCCGACTGGGACGCCGCCGTCGACAACGCGCTCACCGCAGTGTTCCTGCACTCGGGCCAGGTCTGCTCCGCGGGGGCGCGCCTCGTGGTCGAGGAGTCGATCGCGGAGCGCTTCGTCGCTGAGATCGTCGAGCGGGCCCAGAAGATCCGCATGGGCGGGCCCTTCGACCCGGCCGCCGAGACCGGGCCGCTCATCTCCGCCCACCACCGGGACCAGGTGCACGCCTACGTCCAGGCCGGCATCGCGGAGGGGGCGGAGCTGCTCTGCGGCGGCTACATCCCCGACGAGGGCGCGCTCGCGGACGGGTTCTTCTACCCGCCGACCGTGCTCGGCAACTGCCGCTCCGGCATGACCGTGCTCCGGGAGGAGTCGTTCGGGCCGGTCCTGACGGTCGAGACGTTCCGCGACGAGGCCGAGGCGATCGCGATCGCGAACGACACCGAGTACGGGCTTGCGGGGGCCGTGTGGACCTCCGACGCCTCGCGGGCCCAGCGCGTGGCCGGGGCGCTGCGGCACGGCACGGTCTGGATCAACGACTACCACCCCTATGTGCCGCAGGCCGAGTGGGGCGGCTTCGGCAAATCCGGGGTGGGCCGCGAGCTGGGCCGCTCGGGCCTCGACGAGTACCGCGAGGCCAAGCACATCTGGCAGAACATCGCCCCCGCGCCGAGCGGCTGGTTCGGCGGGGAGCCGGCGGCCCCGGGGGCGTAAGGGACCGGGGCGCGGGGCCGGCTGGGCAGAGCCGGCCCCGCGCCCCTCAGATCGCCTTGCCGGGATTGAGGATGCCGGCGGGGTCGAAGGCTTGCCGGATGGAGCGCTGGAGGGTCAGCGAGAGCTCGCCGAGCTCCTCGCCGACCCACTCGCGCTTGAGCAGCCCGACTCCGTGCTCGCCCGTGAGCGTGCCGCCGAGCCGCCGCGCGAGGTGGAACATCTCCCCGAGCGCGGCCTTGGCCGGACCCTCGGTGATGGACTCGTCCCGCCCCACGACGATCATCGGGTGCAGGTTCCCGTCCGCGGCGTGCGCGATGCAGAAGATCCGGACGCCCGTGCGGGCCGCGATCTCCTCGAGCCCCGTGAACGCCTCGGCGAGCCGGTTCCGGGGCACGGCGATGTCCCCGATCGAGACGCGGCCGAGCCGCTCGAGCGAGGGGATCGCGTCGCGTCGGGCGGTGACGAGGGCCGCGGCCTCCTCGGCATCGGCGGCCCGGCGCACGAGGGTGGCGAACGGCGCGACCGCGGCCTCGACGGCGTCGAGCTCGAGGTGCGCGCCGAACCCGTCGGTCTGGGCGAGCAGGAATGCCCCGCCGAGCTCGCGGTGCCGCGTCCCGGTGGCGCGGTCCACGGCGTCGAGCGTCCCGGCGTCCATGAGCTCGAGGATCGACGGCTGGATCCTCGCCGCCGTGATCGCCGACGCCGCGCGGCCGGCGGCCTCGACCTCGTCGAAGTAGGCCGCGAGCGTCTCGGTGCGGACCGGCCGAGGGCGCAGCCGCAGCGTCGCCTCGACGACGATCCCGAGGGTGCCCTCGCTGCCGATCATCAGCGCGTTGAGGTCGTAGCCGGTCACGCCCTTGATCGTCGCGCGGCCCGTGCGCAGGAGCCGGCCGTCCGCGAGCACGACGGCGAGCCCCAGCACCGACTCGCGCGTCACCCCGTACTTCGCACACCACATGCCGCCCGCATTCGTGGCGATGTTCCCGCCGATCGAGCAGATCGCCGTGCTCGCCGGGTCCGGCGCGTAGAACAGGCCGTGCTCGGCGGCGGCGGCGTTCACCGTGGCGTTGAGGACGCCCGGCTCGACCACGGCAGTCATCTCGACCGGGTCGATCGCGAGGATCCGGTCCATGCCCGAGACATCCACGACCACCTGGCCCGCGTGCGCGCTCGAGCCGCCCGCGAGGCCCGTGCCCGTGCCGCGCGGCACGACCGGGATGCCGTGCTCGTGCGCGAGGCGGAGGGCGAGGGCCACGTCGTCGGCCGTCTCGCAGCGCACGACGACGTCGGGCGGGTGCGGGGGCTCGTAGCCCGAGCGGTCGGTCGCCGCCGCGGCCCGCGCGGCGGGGTCCGCGGTCGCGCGCGGGTGGGCGGCGAAGACGGCTGTCGGGCTGGCTCCGGGCATGGACACTCCTTCGTTGGCCCTCGGGACACGGCCTGAGGGCACCCTACCCCTGTGAGAGGGTGGGAAGGCTCCCACAACGTCCGCCCGCGCTCTGGAAGGATTCCTGTGCCCCGACGGATCAGCCGCGCCCGGACCAGCCGCGCCCCGATCAGCCGCGCAGCTGCGCTTGCGCTCATCGCCGTCGGACTCCTGTCCCTCAACGCGCGCGCCCCGCTCGTGGGGCTCGGGCCCGTCCTCGGGGAGATCCAGGCGGACACGGGACTCGGCGCCGCCGTCGTGGGCCTGCTCACCGCGATCCCCGTGCTGTGCTTCGGGCTCGTCACCCCCGCGGCCTCGTGGTTCATCGGACGGGTCGGCGTCAACCACGCGGTCCTCTACTTCTTCGCGGGGCTCGCGGCCGGGATCGCGGTGCGCTCGTTCGGCGGCGCGGCCGGCGCGCTCGCCGGCACGGTCCTGCTCGGGGTCGCCATGACGATCGTGAACGTCGCGACGCCCGTGCTCGTGGGCCGGGACTTCCCGCACCGCGCCGCCCTCATGACCGGGATCACGACGGCGGCCGTCAACGTGGGCACGACCCTCGCCTCCGCGCTCACGGCGCCGCTCGCGGGGGCCGTCGGCTGGGACTGGTCGCTCGTGTCCTGGCTCGGGATCACGGCGGTCGCGGCCGGAATGTGGCTCTTCGTCTTCCCGCCCGCCGCGGACGGCCCGCGCTGGGCCGACGCGCGCTTCGGGGGCCTCCCGCGCGGGGCAGCGGCGGCCGTCGCCCGCCGTCGTGCGCAGGCCCGCGCCGCCCAGGCTCAGCCGGGCACCGAGACCGGCCAGCTGCCGGCCGTGCCCGCCTCTAGGCTCAGCCCCGCCAACCGGCGCATGATGTGGCTCTTCACGGTCACGTTCGCGCTGCACAACCTCGGGTACTACGCCGTCACGCTCTGGTTCCCCACCTTCCTCGTGCAGACCCGCGGCATGAGCCCCTCCGAGGCGGGCTTCGCCGCGAGCCTCTTCCAGGTCCTCGCGATCGCCGGGCCGCTGCTCGTCCCGGCGCTCGCGCACGCCTTCGCGTGGGGGCCGGGGCGGCTCTTCGCGCTCGTCGCGCTGTGCTGGGTCGCGCTGCCGGCCGGGCTCCTCGCGGCGCCCGAGGCGTGGCCACTGTGGGCTGTGCTGGGCGGCATCGCGCAGGGTGGGACGTTCACCGTGCTCTTCACGGTCGTGATCCAGCGGGCGCGCAGCCTCAACGAGAACCGGCGCATGACGGCGGTCATCCAGTCGGTCGGGTACGCCGTCGCCTCGACCGGGCCGATCATCGTGGGCGGGCTCCGCGAGGCCGCCGGCGGCTGGACCGCGCCGCTCGCGGCCATCCTCGCGGCGGTCGTCGTCATGACGGCCGCGGGGCTCCTCGCCATCCGGACCCGCTAGCCCCGCTCCGCCGAAATGGGGGTGTAGGACGCCGAGGTGGGGGTGTGCGATGCCGAGGTGGGGGCCTGTGACGCCGAGATGGGGGCCTGTGCGCCCACGCTTCGCCTGAGAACTTCCTGGCTTTGTTAGGACAATGCTTGCGACGCAAGCCGCTTCGGCATATTGTCTTTATGTCAGGACAAATTCTCCAAAGGAGCTCTCCGCATGCCTCTCGTCCGCATCGACGTCAACGCCGGCCGCAGCCCCGAGCAGCTCTCCCGGCTCAGCCGCGCGATCCACGACGCGATCCTCGCCGAGTACCGGATCCCCGAGCGGGACTACTTCCACATCGTCACCGAGCACACGCCCGGGCAGATCGTGGCGCAGGACGCCGGGCTCGGCTTCGAGCGTTCCGGGGGCGTCGTCATGATCCAGATCTTCACGCAGGGCGGCCGCAGCCAGGAGGCGAAGGAGTCGCTCTTCGCCGCCATCTCAAGCAACCTGGCCGACGCGGGGGTTCCTGGCGAGGACGTGTTCATCGGCTACGTCGAGAACGGCGCCGGCGATTGGTCCTTCGGCTTTGGCCGCGCGCAGTACATGACCGGCGAGCTCGCCGTCCCCGCGCGCTGACAAGCCTGTCGACGAGAGGGGAGGGGGAACCGCCCCGCGCCGTCATCCGCGATGGCAGCATGTAAGTACAAACTTTTGACAGGACATTGATTCTGTAGCAGAGTGGACCTGTGGCCGCGGCCACAGGCAGCGAAGCCGGCCCGCACCGCGGGCTTTCGAGGAAAGGCACCGCACCCGTGACCTACGACGTTCTCACGATGGGGCGCATCAGCGTCGACATCTACCCCAACGACATCGGCGTCGGCCTGGCGGACGTGACGAGCTTCGGCAAGTACCTCGGCGGCTCACCGTCGAACGTCGCCGTCGCCGCCTCGCGCCACGGGCGCCGCACCGCCGTCGTGACCCGCACGGGCGACGACCCCTTCGGCGAGTACCTCCACCGCGAGCTGGCCAAGTTCGGCGTCGACGACCGCTACGTCCGCCCCATCGGTGGCCTGCAGACCCCCGCGACGTTCTGCGCGATCCTGCCCGAGCAGCACGACTTCCCGCTGTACTTCTACGGCCGCTTCCCGACCGCCCCGGACCTGCAGATCAGGGCAGAGGAGCTCGACCTCGAGGCGATCAGGGACGCCCGCATCTTCTGGTCCACGGTCACCGGCCTGTGCCAGGAGCCGAGCCGCTCGGCCCACATCGCCGCCCACGAGGCCCGCCCCCGCGCCGGCCTCGCAGCGGGCCGGTTCACGGTCCTCGACCTCGACTACCGCCCCATGTTCTGGGACACCGAGGAGGCCGCCCGCGAGCAGGTCGCCAAGGTCCTGCCGCACGTGAGCGTCGCGATCGGCAACGAGCAGGAGTGCGCGGTCGCCGTCGGCCACGGCACCCCCGACGAGCAGGCGGACCGCCTCCTCGCCGCCGGCGTCGGGATCGCCGTCGTCAAGCTCGGGCCGGAGGGCGTCATGGCCAAGACCCGCACCGAGCGCGTCGTCTCCGCCCCGGTCCCGGTCGAGACCCTCAACGGCCTCGGCGCGGGCGACTCCTTCGGCGGTGCGTTCTGCCACGGCCTGCTCGCGGGCTGGCCGCTCGCGCAGGTCCTCGACTACGCCAACGCCGCGGGCGCGATCGTCGCCTCGCGCCTCTCGTGCGCGGACGCGATGCCGACGCCGGACGAGGTCACCTCGCTCCTGGCCGAACGCGGCCGGCTCGTCCCCGAGGCGGTGGCCCAGTGAGCGCCCCCGTCGCGCAGGCGGTCGCGCTCGCCAACGCGCACGACGACGATCCCCGCCGCTACGAGCACCTCACCAAGATCCGGCTCGAGGACCCGCAGGCGATCGCCCGGGCCGCGAAGGCCCGCCGCCGCCACCCCGGGGCGGTGCTGGGGAAGCAGAACTTCATCGTCGCCGCCGACCACCCAGCCCGCGGCGCCCTCTCGGCGCAGGGCCGCCCGGCGGCCATGGCCGACCGGCGCGAGCTGCTCGACCGGCTCCGGATCGCCCTCGCGAATCCCGCCGTCGACGGCGTCCTCGCGAGCCCCGACATCATGGACGACCTGCTCCTGCTCGGCGCGCTCGAGGGCAAGCTTGTCTTCGGCTCGATGAACCGCGGCGGCCTCGCCGGGTACGTCAGCGAGTTCGACGACCGCTTCACGGGCCACACCGCCCAGGCCCTCGCCGACCTCGGCGCCGACGGCGGCAAGATGCTCACGCGGATCGCCCTCGGCGACCCGGCCACGGCCCCCTTCCTCGAGGCCACCGCCAAGGCGATCGACTCGCTCGCCGAGCGCGGCCTTATCGCCATGGTCGAGCCGTTCCTCTCCGCCTGGGTCGACGGCAAGGTCAAGAACGACCTCTCGACCGACGCGGTGATCAAGTCGATCGCGATCGCCGAGGGCCTCGGCTCCACGAGCGCCTACACGTGGATGAAGCTGCCCGTGGTCGAGGACATGGAGCGCGTCATGGCCGCCACGACCATGCCGACCGTGCTGCTCGGCGGGGACCCGGCCGGCCACCAGGACGAGGTCTTCGCCTCGTGGGGCCGCGCCCTCGCCCTCCCCGGCGTGCAGGGCCTCACCGTGGGCCGCACGCTCCTGTACCCGGCCGACGGCGACGTGGCCGGCGCCGTCGCGGCGGCCGCCTCGCTGCTCAACACCGAAGAGATCACCCCGGCACCCGCGGGCGCCGGAACGTCCGGCAAGGAGGCCGCGCAGTGACCACGACCCGCAGGATGACGGTCTCCCAGGCGCTCGTCGAGTTCCTGGGCAGGCAGTACACCCTCGACCGCATCGGGGACAGCACGTTCCGCGAGCGGCTCATCCCCGGCATGTTCGGCATCTTCGGCCACGGCAATGTGGCCGGCGTCGGCCAGGCGCTCAAGCAGTGGCAGGTCGTGGACCCGGCGCTCATGCCGTACTACCAGGGCCGCAACGAGCAGGCCCAGGTCCACCAGGCCGTCGGCTACGCCCGGCACACCCGCCGCCGCCAGACCTTCGCCGTCTCGACGTCGATCGGCCCGGGCTCGTCCAACCTGCTCACCGGTGCGGCGCTCGCCACGGCGAACCGCCTCCCCGTCCTGCTCCTGCCGAGCGACACGTTCGCGACCCGCGCCGCGGACCCTGTCCTGCAGCAGCTCGAGCAGCCGCACGGCTACGACATCACGGTCAACGACGCGTTCCGGCCGCTCTCGAAGTACTTCGACCGGGTGAACCGGCCCGAGCAGCTCTTCTCGGCGCTCCTGCACGGCCTGCGCGTCCTGACCGACCCCGCCGAGACCGGCGCCGTGACGATCGCCCTGCCGCAGGACGTCCAGGCCGAGGTCCTCGACGTCCCCGAGGAGTTCCTCGCCGAGCGCGAGTGGCGCATCCGCCGCCCCGAGCCCGAGGCCGAGGACATCGCCGAGGCCGCCCGCCGCATCCGCGCGGCCAAGCGCCCGCTCATCGTCGCCGGCGGCGGCGTGCTCTACGCCTTCGCGACCGAGCAGCTGCGCGAGCTCGCCGAGGCCACCGGCATCCCGGTCGGCTGGACCCAGGCCGGCGTCGGCGTCCTGCCCTGGGACCACGCCCAGGCCCTCGGCGCGATCGGCTCCACGGGCACGACGGCGGCCAACGCCCTCGCCCGCGAGGCCGACCTCGTCATCGGCATCGGCACCCGGTACGAGGACTTCACGACGGCCTCGCGCACGGCGTTCCAGAACCCCGACGTCGCGTTCGTGAACATCAACGTCGCCCCGATCGACGCCTACAAGCACGGCACCTCGCTGCCGATCGTCGCCGACGCGCGCAAGGCGCTCGTTCAGCTGACAACGGCGCTCGGCGGCTACCGCGCGGGCGCGGACCTCGAGTCCTCGGTCGCCGCCGAGAAGGCCCGCTGGGACGCGACCGTCGACGAGGCGTTCGCCCAGGACCACGCCCCGCTCGTGTCCCAGAACGCGATCATCGGCGCGGTCAACCGCGTGATGGACCCGCGCGACGTCGTCATCTGCGCCGCCGGCTCGCTCCCGGGCGACCTGCACAAGATGTGGCGCGTGCGCGACCCGTTCGGCTACCACGTCGAGTACGCCTACTCGTGCATGGGCTACGAGATCCCCGGCGGGCTCGGGGTCAAGCGCGCGGCCCTCGACGAGGCGGAGCGGGCGGCCGGTCGGCCGGGCGGCACCGAGGAGGCGCCGCGCGACGTCGTCGTCATGGTCGGCGACGGCTCCTACCTCATGATGCACACCGAGCTCGTCACAGCCGTCGCGGAGGGCATCAAGCTCATCACCGTGCTCATCCAGAACCATGGCTACGCCTCGATCGGCGCGCTGTCGGAGCAGCTCGGCTCGCAGCGCTTCGGCACGAAGTACCGCACCCTGGACCGCGAGCACCACACGTTCGACGACGGCGAGAAGCTCCCGATCGACCTCGCCACGAACGCCGAGAGCCTCGGCGTCACGGTCTACCGGATCGAGCCGGGCCCGAACGCGATCGCCGATCTCGAGGCCGCCGTGGGCAAGGCCAAGGCGGCCCCGGAGGGCAGCGGGCCGATCGTGATCCACATCGAGTCCGACCCGCTCGTGGACGCCCCGAGCTCCGAGTCCTGGTGGGACGTCCCCGTCTCCGGGGCCTCCGAGCTCGAGTCCACGAAGAAGGCCTTCGAGACCTACATCGACCACAAGTCCCGCCAGAAGCCCTTCCTCGGCTGAGCACAGAATTCGCACCATTCAGGAGCAACCATGACCATCAAGACCATTCCCCACTTCCTCAACGGCGAGGAGACGAACGGCGTCGGCACCCGCACGCAGCCGGTCTTCAACCCGGCCACGGGCGAGCAGACCGGTGAGCTGCGCCTCGCGGACGCCGCGGACCTCGAGACCGCCGTCGCGAACGCCCGCAAGGCCGCGGAGTCCTGGAACGACATCTCCCTGGCCAAGCGCACCGCGGTCCTCTTCAGGTTCCGCGAGCTCGTCGCCGCGCACGTCGACGAGCTCGCCGAGCTCATCACGGCCGAGCACGGCAAGGTCATCTCGGACGCCAAGGGCGAGATCGGCCGCGGCCTCGAGGTCATCGAGTTCGCCTGCGGCATCCCGCAGCTGCTCAAGGGCGCCTACTCCGACCAGGCCTCGACCGGGATCGACGTGTTCTCCTACCGCCAGCCGGTCGGCGTCGTCGCCGGCATCACGCCGTTCAACTTCCCGGTCATGGTGCCGCTGTGGATGGCCCCGGTCGCGATCGCGACGGGCAACACGTTCATCCTCAAGCCCTCCGAGCGCGACCCCTCCCCGTCGCTGCTGCTCGCGAACCTGTGGAAGCAGGCCGGCCTGCCCGACGGCGTGTTCCAGGTCCTGCACGGCGGCAAGGAGACCGTCGACGGGCTCCTGACGCACCCGGACGTCGACGCGATCTCGTTCGTCGGCTCGACCCCGATCGCCCGCTACGTCCAGGAGACTGCCACGGCGCACGGCAAGCGCGTCCAGGCCCTCGGCGGGGCGAAGAACCACGCGATCATCCTCCCGGATGCGGACCTCGACAACGCCGCGGACCACCTCGCCGCGGCCGCGTTCGGCTCCGCGGGCGAGCGCTGCATGGCGATCTCGGTCGCCGTCGCCGTCGGCGGGGCCGCAGACGAGCTCGTCGGCAAGGTCAAGGATCGCGCCGAGGCCATCAAGGTCGCCGAGGGCACCGACCCGGACGCCGAGATGGGCCCGATCATCACGGCCGCGTCCAAGGAGCGCATAAAGGGCATCGTCACCAAGGCCGCCGACGCCGGCGCCCAGCTCGTCGTCGACGGCCGCGAGTTCACCGTCCCGGGCAAGGAGGGCGGCTTCTGGTTCGGCCCGACCGTGATCGACAACGTCGGCACCGACATGGAGGCCTACACCGAGGAGATCTTCGGCCCCGTCCTGTCCGTGGTCCGCGTCGAGACCGTCGAGGAGGCGATCGAGCTGATCAACTCCAACCCGTACGGCAACGGCACGGCGATCTTCACCTCCTCGGGCTCCAACGCCCGCAAGTTCCACCGCGGGGTGCACGTGGGCATGATCGGGGTCAACGTCCCGATCCCGGTCCCGGTCGCGTACCACTCCTTCGGCGGCTGGAAGAGCTCGCTCTTCGGCGACAAGCACATCTACGGCGAGGAGGGCGTGTCCTTCTACACCCGCGCCAAGGTCGTCACCCAGCGCTGGCCCGAGCCCACCCACGCCTCCGGCGCCTCCTACAACTTCCCGTCGAACTGAGGACTCCCGCATCATGACTGAGAACAAGGTCATCATCGGCACCGCCCCCGACTCGTGGGGCGTGTGGTTCGCCGACGACCCGAAGCAGACCCCCTGGGAGCGCTTCCTCGACGAGGTCGCCGAGGCCGGCTACAAGTGGATCGAGCTCGGCCCCTACGGCTACCTACCCACCGATCCGTCCCGGCTCGCCGACGAGCTCACGGCCCGCGACCTGAAGGTCTCGGCGGGGACCGTGTTCACGGCGTTCCACCGGGGACGTGCTCAGTGGGAGGAGGCGTGGGAGCCCGCCCGCCGCGTCGCGGAGCTGACCGCCGCGATGGGCGGCGAGCACATCGTCGTCATCCCCGCCATGTGGCGTGACGACGTCACGGGCCAGGCCGTCGAGAACGAGGTCCTCACCTCCGAGCAGTGGGACTCGCTCTTCACCGGGCACAACGAGCTGGGCCGCCGCCTGCACGAGCAGTTCGGCCTCAAGCAGCAGTTCCACTCGCACGCGGACTCGCACGTGCTCACCCAGGAGGACATCGAGACCCTCCTGAAGAACACCGATCCGGCCCTGCTCAACCTGTGCCTCGACACGGGCCACGCCGAGTACGGCGGGGCGAGCAGCGTGGACCTCATCCGCACGTACCCCGAGCGCATCGGCTACCTGCACCTCAAGCAGGTCGACCCTGGCGTCATGGAGCGGGTACGCGCCGAGAACCTCACGTTCGCCGCGGCCAACGCGGCCGGCGTCATGACCGAGCCGCCCGGCGGCCTGCCGGACCTGCGCGAGGTCATTGAGGAGGTCGAGAAGCTCGAGCGGCCGATCTTCGGCATCGTCGAGCAGGACATGTACCCCGTCGCGTTCGACGTCCCGCTGCCGATCGCCAAGCGCACCTGCACCTACCTGCTCTCGTGCGGCTCCCGCACGCGGGTCTCCTGAACACCCTCCCCGCCGTCACGAAAGGCATCTCCATGGCTGAGAACCTGCGCGTCGCCGTCATCGGCGCCGGCCGCATGGGCGCTGACCACATCCAGCGTCTGCACACGCGCATCCACGGCGCCGAGGTGGCCGCCGTCATCGACATCGACCTCGACCGGGCCAAGGCCGCCGTCGCGGACATCCGGGGTGCCGGAGCGTTCGCGACGCCGGCGGAGGCGTACGCCGCCGACCTCGAAGGCGGGCGCGTCAACGCCGTCGTCATCGCCACCCCCGGGTTCCTGCACGAGCAGGCGCTGCTCGAGGCCCTCGAGCTCGACATCCCGATCCTGTGCGAGAAGCCGCTGACCCCGGACGCCGAGTCCGCGTGGCGGATCGTCGAGGCGGAGCAGAAGCTCGGCCGGAAGCGGATCCAGGTCGGCTTCATGCGCCGGTTCGACGCCGAGTACGCCCAGCTCGGCGGGCTCGTCCGCTCGCGCGAGCTCGGCGAGCTGCTCATCCTGCACTGCAAGCACCGCAACCCGGACACCCCGGCCGGGTTCACGAACGAGATGCTCATCAACGACTCGGTCGTGCACGAGTTCGACGTGATCCGCTACCTCACGGGCGAGGAGATCACCAACGTCCAGGTCCGCCTCGGCAAGGCCACCTCGAAGGCGCCCGCGGGCCAGCACGATCCGCAGCACGTGCTCATCGAGACCGAGTCCGGCGTGCTCGCGGACGTCGAGATCTTCGTCAACGCCCAGTTCGGCTACGAGGTCGCGACGCAGGCGGCGTTCGAGGACGGGATCGTGGACATCGGCGGCGACGGCGGGCCGTACGTCCGCCGCGCGGGCCGCTGGGGCGGCCAGGTCACGCCGAGCTTCATCGAGCGCTTCGGCGCTGCCTACGACGTCGAGGTCCAGGCCTGGGTCGACGCGGCCCTGCGCGGCGAGATCGGCGGGCCCACGGCCTGGGACGGCTACGCGACCGCGGCCTGCTGCGAGGCGGGCGTCGAGGCGCAGAAGAGCGGCGAGAAGGTCGCCGTCGTCCTGCGCGAGAAGCCGGCCCTGTATGGGGGAGAAGCACAGTGAAGATCGCCCTTGACCCCACACCGTTCCACTCGACGCACTCGCTGCTCGAGTTCCCGGCCCTTGCCGCGGAGCTCGGCTACGAGTATCTCCAGATGACCCCGCACCGGGACATGATCCCGTTCTTCACGCACCCGAAGGCCGACGACGAGCTCGTCCGCCAGTTCCGGAAGGCGTGCACCGACGCGGGCGTCCAGGTCGCCTCGGTGCTGCCCGTCCTGCGCTGGTCCGGCCCGGACGAGGCGATGCGCGAGGCCGCCGTGCGGTACTGGAAGCGCGCCGTCCAGATCACCGTAGACCTCGGCTGCACCCAGATGAACACGGAGTTCTCCGGCCGGCCCGAGAAGCCCGAGGAGTCCGAGGCCTGCTTCTACAGGTCCATGGAAGAGCTGGTGCCGGTCTTCGAGCGCGAGGGCGTCCACGTGGCGATCGACCCGCACCCGGACGACTTCGTCGAGGAGGGCCTCGCCGCGCTCCGGGTCATCCGCGGCATCAACTCACCGAGCGTCGGGATGGTGTACGTCGCCTCGCACACCTTCCACATGAAGGATGAGCCGCTGACGATCATGCGGGCCGCGGGGGAGCGGATCCGGGTCGTGCACGTCTCGGACACCATGAACCACCACGCCTCCCACGGCCTGCGGTACATCACCAACCCGCCCGGGAACGACGTGCGCGTGCACCAGCACCTCAAGATCGGCGACGGCGACGTCAACTGGGACGAGTTCTTCGGCGGGCTCGGGGAGATCGGCTTCCTGGACCGCGAGGACACCGTCATGGTCTCGAGCGTGTTCGCCGAGGACGAGAACGCCCGGGAGGTCTCGCGCTACCAGCTGCGCGAGATGCAGGAACGCGCCGACAAGGCGAGGGCGGCCCTGGGCGGCTGACCCCCCCACTCCAATGGTTCTATGTGCCGCCAGCGGTGCACCCTCCAGGGTGCGCCGCTGGCGGCACTGCTGTTTCCCGAGCGAGGTGCCGCGGGCGCGCACGACGGCGGGTGCCCCACCCTAGGGGCAGGGCACCCGCCGTCGTGCGTACCGAAATGGTCAGGCCGTGAAGGGGAGGCGGGGGTCGATCGCCTGGGCGTCCCAGGTCTGGCGGACCCAGCCGTGGTGCGGGTCGTCGCTGATGAGCCACTCGCGCACGCGGCCCGGGCCGGCCATGACGTTGAGGTAGTACAGGTCGTAGCCGGGGGCGGCCATCGCGGGGCCGTGCCAGCCGTAGGGGACGAGGACGACGTCGCCCGTGCGCACCTCGGCCTGCACGTCGATCGGCCGCTCGTCGGAGGCGTAGACCCGGGCGTAGCCGACCGGGTCCCGGCCCGCAGCGGCGCCCGCGCCCTCGACCGGCGAGCCGGGGGCGAGGCGCGTCTCGAAGTAGTAGATCTCCTCAAGGGAGGTCTCGCCGTCCTTCTCCTCGTCGTGCTTGTGCGGCGGGTACGAGGACCAGTTCCCGGCCGGCGTGATGACCTCGCACACGATGAACCGGTCGGCCTCGAGCGCGGCCGGCGTGCCGAAGTTGTGCACCTGGCGCGAGCAGTTCCCCGCCCCGCGCAGCTCGACCGGGGTCTCCTCGGCGCGTACGAGCCGCGTGGGGTACTCGGCCCTGGCGGGGGCGAGGGCGACGGCGACCCGGCCGCCGTCGGGCGAGGAGATCTCCACCTCGCGCCCGATGCCGCTGTACAGGACGTCGCTCGGGCCGGCGAAGACGGAGGCGCGGCCGCGCAGCTGGTACTTCTCGCCGTCGACCGTGACGGCGAACGCGCCCTCGAGCGGCACGACGATGCGCTCCTCGGGGGCGGCGCCGAGGGTCACCGGCGCGCCCGGGGCGAGCTCGGCGACCTTGAGGCCCGTGTGCGCCCAGCCGTCGACGGCGGTCGCGGAGTCGTGTGCGCCGAGGGAGACCTGCCAGTCTCCGTCCGCAGCCGTTCCGAGGGGGTAGACCCACTCTGCCATGGGTGTCCTTTCGTCAGGGGATCGCGGTCTCGCGCTGGGCTGGTTCAGCGGGAGACCAGGGTCATCTCGAAGCTGTAAGAGTCGGCGCGGTACACGTGCCGACCGGTCTCGACGTTGCGGCCCGTGTCGTCCACGGCCGTGCGCTCCATGGTCACGAGCGCCGAGCCCGCGGCCGTCTCGAGGAGCGAGGCCTGGTACTCGTCAGCGATCGCCGCCCCGATCCGCTGGTTGGCGAGCCGGAAGTTCACCCCCGCGTCCCGCAGGATCTGGTACATGCCGCGTTCGCGCAGCCCGCCCTCGGTGAGCTCGGCGACGTCGTCCCGCACCCAGTTCTCCATGAGCGCGAGCGGCTTCTCGCCGACCGAGCGCAGGCGCGTGAAGTGGTAGACGCCGACGCCGGGCGGCAGCTGCAGCGTGTCCGCGATATCGGCCTCGGCAGGGCCGTGCCGGAACGCGAGGACCTTGGTGGAGGGGGCCTTGCCGCCGCGGGAGAGGTCGTCCCAGAGGCTCGAGAGCTCGAGGTGCCGGCGCACCTGGCTCGCCACGACCTGGGTGCCGACCCCGCGCTTGCGCACGAGCAGGCCGGCGCGGACGAGCTCGTCCATCGCCTTGCGCATCGTGGGCCGGGACAGGTTGAGCTGCGCCGCGAGCTCGATCTCGTTCTCGAGCTTGGAGCCGGGCTCGAGCGCCCCGCTGCGGATCATCGCCTCGATCCCCTGGACCACCTGGTGGTACAGGGGGACCGGGGACGAGCGGTCGATGGGGATGTTGAGGCTGGCTGCCATGACCCCTCCTTGGGCCGCGCCGTCGGGCCTGGAACGCCCGAGCCGCTTGTTTATTTGATAGGACAAATTGTCCTAGTTGATCCTAGCACTGGCAACCCCGATCCTGCGGGGGATTTCGGCCCGCTCTCCATCCAAGGCCCATGTCTGCAAGGGGTGACATACCACGGCGCCGGGCGAGGAGCGCTCCGAGATTAGTGCTTATGTGTGGACAAACTATTGACATGAGTGAGGTGGATCACTCAAGATCAAGCCAAGGCCCCCAGTCCGGCGGAGTGACCGGCGGGGCCAATGAATCGAAGGAGATTCCCTTGCCCAAGTACTCCTGGCGCCGCGCAGCCGTCGCGGCCCTCGCTGTGCCGATGCTCGCCCTTGCCGCATGTTCACCTGGAGGCCGTCAGGCTGACACAGGTGGGGGCGGGGGCGGTGGCGAGGTCGCATCGACGCCGAAGATCAAGGTCGCCCTCATCACGCACGCCGCTCCCGGCGATACCTTCTGGGACATCGTCCGCAAGGGCGCGGAAGAGGCGGCGAAGAAGGACAATGTCGACCTGCTCTACACGTCCGATCCCGAAGGCGGCCGGCAGGCGCAGCTGATCCAGCAGGCGGTGGACCAGAAGGTGGACGGAATCGCCGTCACGCTGGCCAAGCCGGATGCGCTCAAGGATGCGATCAAGAAGGCCACGGACGCGGGCATCCCCGTGGTGAGCCTCAACGCGGGCGAGAGCGTGTTCAAGGAGATCGGCGCGTTCACGCACTTCGGCTCCAACGAGAAGCTCGCCGGCGAGGCCGTGGGCGAGAAGCTGAACTCCCTCGGGGTCAAGCACCCGATCTGCGTGATCCAGGAGCAGGGCCACGTGGGCCTCGAGAATCGCTGCGCCGGCGTCAAGGCGAAGGTCCCGGCCTCGGAGACTCTCTACGTCACCGGCACGGACATGACCCAGGTGTCCTCCACCGTGACCGCCAAGCTGCAGGCGACGGCCGACGCCGACGCGATCATCGGCCTGGGTGCGCCCTACACCCTGACGATCCTCAAGGCCGTGCAGTCCGCGGGAAGCCAGGCCAAGGTGGCCAGCTTCGACATGAATGCTGAACTCGCGGGCAAGATCGCGGACGGCTCGGTGCTCTTCACGGTGGACCAGCAGCCGTGGCTGCAGGGCTACGGCTCCGTGGATGCGCTCTGGCAGGCGAGCCGCGGCGGGTTCAAGGTCGGCGGCGGGCTGCCGGTGCTGACCGGGCCGACGATCGTGGACAAGACGTCCGCGGAGGACGTCCTCAAGTTCGCCGAGCAGGGCATCCGCTAGTTCGAGGATCCGGGCCCGCGCGGCGGAGGCTCCCCGCCCCCGCCGCGCGGCCCGAACTGACAAGGAGTTCTTTCCATGGCAAGCACAGCTACATTGCCTTCGGCGCCCGCTCCCGTTGCGGACGAGCGGATGGGGCGGCGGAGCCCGCTCCAGAAGCTCCTGGGCCGCCCCGAGGTCGGGGCGCTCGTCGGCGCCGTCGTCCTGTTCGTCTTCTTCTCGCTCGTCTCGAGCACGTTCCTGCAGCCCAACGCGTTCGCGACCGTGCTGTACGGGGCATCGACGATCGGGATCATGGCCGTCGGCGTGTCGCTGCTCATGATCGGCGGGGAGTTCGACCTCTCCACCGGGGTCGCCGTGATCTCCTCGGCGCTGACCGCGTCCCTGTTCTCGTGGTACTTCAGCGTGAATGTGTGGGTCGGCGTCGGGCTCGCCCTCGTGGTCTCGCTCGCCATCGGATTCGTCAACGGCTGGATCCTGATCAAGACGAAGCTGCCGAGCTTCATCGTCACGCTCGCGACCTTCCTCATGCTCACGGGCCTCAACCTGGCCCTGACCCGGGCCATCGGCGGATCGGTCTCCTCCCCGTCGATCTCGACCATGGACGGGTTCGACTCGGCCCGGACGATCTTCGCCTCCTCGATCGTGATCGGCGGGGTGCAGGTGAACATCACGGTGTTCTTCTGGATCGCCCTGGTCGCCGTGGCCACCTGGGTGCTCATCCGCACCCGCGTCGGCAACTGGATCTTCGCCTCTGGCGGCGACGCCAATGCTGCCCGTGCCGTCGGCGTGCCGGTGACCCGGACCAAGATCGGCCTCTTCATGGCCGTCGGCTTCTGCGGCTGGATCCTGGGCATGCACAACCTGTTCGCCTTCGACGCCGTTCAGTCCGGCGAGGGCGTGGGCAACGAGTTCCTCTACATCATCGCGGCCGTGATCGGCGGCTGCCTGCTCACGGGGGGCTATGGCTCCGCCGTCGGCGGCGCGATCGGCGCGTTCATCTTCGGCATGGCCAACAAGGGCATCGTCTATGCCCAGTGGAACCCGGACTGGTTCAAGTTCTTCCTCGGCCTCATGCTCCTGCTGGCCACGATCGTGAACCTCATCGTCAAGCGCCGCGCGGAACTCAAGTAGGACAAGGACGTGACCTCCATGGCCCAGCACAGTGCGGCCCAGCACATCAGCAACAAGACCCTCCTCGCCGACGAGACGGACCCGCTCACCGACCGCCCCGTGCACCTGCTCAAGCTCGACGGCGTCGGCAAGCACTATGGCAACATCATCGCCCTGCGGGACGTGACCATGGCCGTGGACAACGGCCGCGTCACGTGCGTGCTCGGCGACAACGGCGCCGGCAAGTCCACGCTCATCAAGATCATCGCCGGCCTGCACCAGCACGACGAGGGCACCTTCACGATCATGGGCGAGGAGCGCAGGCTCTCGAGCCCCCGCGAGGCCCTCGACTCCGGCATCGCCGCGGTCTACCAGGACCTCGCGGTCGTCTCGCTCATGCCCATCTGGCGCAACTTCTTCCTCGGCTCCGAGCTCACCACCGGCTGGGGCCCCTTCAGGCGCATGGACGTGCAGCGGATGAAGGAGATCACCAAGAAGGAGCTCGCCGACATGGGCATCGACCTGCGGGACGTCGAGCAGCCCATCGGCCAGCTCTCCGGCGGCGAGCGGCAGTGCGTCGCGATCGCCCGCGCCGTGCACTTCGGCGCGAAGGTCCTCATCCTCGACGAGCCCACCGCGGCCCTCGGGGTGAAGCAGTCCGGCGTCGTGCTCCGCTACATCCTCCAGGCCCGCGACCGCGGCCTCGGGGTCATCTTCATCACCCACAACCCGCACCACGCCTTCCCCGTGGGCGACAGGTTCCTCCTGCTCAAGCGCGGACGCTCGATCGGCTACTACGACAAGAAGGACATCACCCTCGAGGAGCTCACCGCCCAGATGGCCGGCGGCGCGGAGCTCGCCGAGCTCGCCCACGAGCTCGAGCAGCTCGGCGGCCACAGCCAGGCCCTCAAGGAGGCCAAGGCCGAGGCCGCCGCGGTCGCCGCCGAGGCGCCCAAGGCCGAGGCGTCGCGGGCCGACGTACCCCAAGAAGCGGCAGAGGCCGCGGAGGCGCCCCGGGCCTGACCCCCACCCACCTCGGGCCCGGGGGACACGCACGACGGCGCGGTGCGGCACCCAGCCGCCCCGCGCCGTCGTCGTGCAACACCGCAATCGAGAGACCTTGACAGGACAAAGTCGACCGCCGGTAGGCTGACCTTGGAACGTTCCATCATTGTCGAGCAAAGGACAGGCATGACCATCAGAGTGGGCGTCGTCGGCGCCGGGATCATGGGCGCGGACCACGTGCGCAACCTCGCGGGCGCGGTGAGCGGTGCCGCCGTCGAGCTCGTCGCGGACCTCGACGCCGAGCGCGCCGCCCAGGCCGCCCGCCCCGCCGGCGCGCGCAGCACCACCGACCCGCTGGCTCTCATCAAGGCCCCCGACGTGGACGCCGTCGTCATCGCCTCGCACGACTCGACGCACGCCGAGCTCCTGCTCGCGTGCCTCGACGCCCGCAAGCCCGTGCTGTGCGAGAAGCCGCTCGCCCCGACCGTCGCGGAGGGCCGCGCCGTCGTCGAGGCCGAGGAGGCCGTCGCCGCGGAGCTCGGGCGCAGCCTCGTCTCGCTCGGCTTCATGCGCCGCTTCGACCCCGCGCACACCGAGCTCAGGCGCCGCCTCGCCGGAGGCGAGCTCGGCGAGCCGCTCGTGGCCCATTGCGTGAGCCGCAACGTCCGCTCCGCCCCGGACGCGACCAACGTCTCCGCGATCACCAACTCGGCGATCCACGAGCTCGACTCGATGCCCTGGCTCCTCGGGACCGAGGTCGCCGAGGCCGCGTGGCTGCCCGGCCGCAAGGCCACCTCGCTCGCGCCCGCCGGGCTCCAGGACCCGGCCTTCATGCTGCTGCGCATGGCGGACGGCACGCTCGTGACCCTCGAGCTGTTCCTCAACGCCGAGTACGGCTACTCGACGCGGCTCGAGCTCGTGGGGGAGCGCGGCACCGCGAGCTTCACCGAGGCGCCCCTGCTCGAGCTCAGCGCGGACCGGCGCCGCGCCACGGACTACCCCACGGACTGGCGGCCCCGCTTCGCGGACGCCTACCGGATCGAGCTCCAGGCGTGGGTCGACGCGCTCCGGACCGGCGCACCGTCGCCCCTCGCGAGCGCCCGCGACGGGCTGCGCGCCTCCGAGGTCGCCGCGGCCCTGGCCGCCTCGATCGACGCCGGCGGCGCGTTCGTGCCGGTGGTGTACGCGTGAGCGCGTTCGCGTTCCCCGCCTCCCGCGTCCCGGACCCCGCCGACGCGCCGAGCCTGCGCTGGGGCCTCGCCGGGCCCGGGTGGATCGCCGAGCGCTTCGCCGGGTCCCTCGCCCGCCACGGCACGCAGCGCGTGACCGCCGTCGGCTCGCGTTCCCCCGAGCGGGCTGCGGCCTTCGCCGGCCCGCGGGGGCTTCGCGCGCACGGCTCCTACGAGGCGCTCGCCGCGGACCCCGAGGTCGACGTCGTCTACGTCGCCACCCCGCACACGGCCCACCTCGAGGTGGCCCTCACCGCGCTCGAGGCCGGCAAGCACGTGCTCATCGAGAAGCCGCTCGGGATCAGCGCTGCCGAGGCGGAGAAGGTCGCCGAGGCCGCCCGCGCCCGCGGGCTCTTCGCCGCCGAGGCGCTCTGGACGGTGTTCCTGCCCTCGTACGACGTCGCGCGGCAGCTCGTGCGCGGCGGCCGCCTCGGCGAGCTGACCGCCGTCATCGGCGACTACGGCGAGTTCCTCCCGGAGGCCCACCGCGCCCACGACCAGGCCCTCGCAGGCGGACCGCTGCTCGACCTCGGCATCTACCTGCTCGCGCTCGCGACCGACCTCCTCGGCGAGCCGGATCGCGTCCTCGGCCTCGGGTCGGCGCTGCCCTCGGGGGTCAACGGGCAGCTCTCGGCGCTGCTCGGGTTCCCGGGCGGGGCGCAGGCCACGCTCACGACGACGATGCTCGGCTTCACACCGGCCCAGCTCACGGTCGTCGGCACGGAGGCAGCCCTCACGTTCGACGGCCCATTCAACAGCCCCGGCGGCCTCACCGTCCGGACCGCCGACGGAGCCGTGCACCGCTGGGACGGCGAGGCCGGGAGCCACGTCGACGGGCTGCACTTCCAGGCGGCGGCCGCGGCCCGCGCCATCGCCGCAGGGGAGACCGAGGTCGCCGAGCGGCCGCTCGGGCTGAGCATCCTCGCCCTGCGCGTCGCGGACGAGCTGAGGCGCCAGGCCGCGATCGTGTTCCCGGGGGAGTAGCGCGGGCGGACCGTCAGAAACTGCACAACTCGGGCCGGGATCGCCTGATCCGGGGCGGTTCCGGCCGTGGGTTGTGCACTTTCTGACGCAGTCCGGAGGTCAGGCGCGCACCGGCCCCGTCGAATGGGGGAGTTGAGGGCGGCCTGGTTAGCGGACGACGGCGCGCGGCGGCGCCGTGCTCGAGCGCACCGTGAGCGAGGGCGCCACGAGGACGTGCTCGTGCCGCCCCTCGAGCGCCTCCGCCGCGGCGTGGACGGCGGCCGCGGCGAGCGCGTCGGGGTCCTGGCGCACGCTCGTGAGGCCCACGTGGGCGAGCGCCGCGAGCCGCGAGTCGTCGTAGCCGACCACGGAGATGTCCTCCGGCACGTGGACGTCCGCGGTGCGCAGCACGTGGACGACGCCGAGCGCGGCCTCGTCGTTGAACACGAGCGCCGCGGTGGGCAGCTTCTCCCGCGCGAGGGCCAGGAGGGCACGGGCGGCCTCCATGCCGGCAGCGTCGGTGGCCCCGGCGGGCACGACGGCGGCCTGCCCGCCCAGGAGCGCCGCAAAGGCCTCGCGGCGGGCCGCCGCGCCGACGGCCGAGCCGCCGTCGAGGTGCGCGATCCGCGCGTGCCCGAGGCCGCGCAGGTGCTCCACGGCGAGGCCGATCCCGGCGGCCTCGTCGGTCGCGACGCTCGCGACGCCGTCGTGCCCGGCCTGCTCGAGGACCGCGACGACGGGCAGGGGGAGGGCCGCGAGCCCCTCCGCGGGCGTGTCCGGGGCGAGCACGAGCAGCGCCTCGACGCCCAAGTCCAGGAGCGAGCCGACCGCCTCGGCCTCGGTGCGCCGCGGCCCGCGCGCGCTCAGCGCAAGGTCGAACCCGGCCGCGGCGGCCGCGGGGTAGAGGGCCTCGACGAGCTCGGCGTGGAAGGCGCCGTCCAGCGCGAAGACGACGCCGAGCAGGCCGCTGCGCGCGCTGCGCAGGAGCCGGGCGCGCGTGTCCGGCCGGTAGCCGAGCCGCTCGGCGGCGGCGAGCACGCGCTCGCGGGTCGCCTCGCTCGCGCCCGGCGCGCCGCGGAAGACGATCGAGACGAGCGCGCGCGATACGCCGGCCTCGGCGGCGACGTCCGCCATGGTGGGCCGCTTGGCCATGGCTCCCTCCCTCGATGCTCTGGGCTCTTCCCGCCACTGTACTAGATCGATCTAGACAGCGGGCGTCGAGCGTGCCACACTGGCGGGACCAGCAGGACTAGATCGATCTAGACGGCGGCCGCGTGAGCTCCGCCGGATCGCCCCCGAGAGGACCACCATGAGCTACCTGCCCATCGCCTCGGCCCGCCCCGAGCCCGTCCGCGTCGGCCTCATCGGCGCCGGCTGGATGGGAGCCTTCCACGCCCGCAGCCTCGCCCTCGCCATCCCGGGCGCGGTCCTGGCCGCGATCGCGGACCCCGCCGTCGAGGCCCCCTCCGCGCTCGCCGCCGAGCTCGGCGTCCCGGCCGTGACCCCAGACCCCGCCGACCTCCTCGCCGATCCGGCGATCGACGCCGTCGTCATCGCCGGGCCCGCCCGCTTCCACGCCGAGCTGTCGATCGCCGCCGCCCGCGCGGGCAAGCACGTCTTCTGCGAAAAGCCCGGCGCGCTCGGCCTCGACGAGCTCGCCGCCGTCGAGGCCGCCGTCGCCGAGGCGGGCATCCACTGGCAGATCGGCTTCAACCGCCGCTACGCCGCGGACTTCCTCGCCGCGCGGCGCGACGTGGCCGCGGGCGCCGTCGGCACGCCGCAGCTCCTGCGCTCGCTCACGCGCGATCCCGGCACCGGCAGCATCCCGCACGCCGCCGGGATCCCGGCCTGGACCGTGTTCCTCGAGACCCTCATCCACGACTTCGATGCCCTGCACTGGTTCAACGCCGGGTCGGAGCCCGTGAACGTCCACGCCGTCGCCGGCGCGCTCGTCGAGCCCGCGTTCAAGGAGGTAGGCTTCCTCGACACGGCGGTCGTGACCGTGCGCTACGCGAACGGGGCGATCGCCGTCGCCGAGGCCAGCTTCTCCGCCCTCTATGGCTACGACGTGCGCGGGGAGGTCTTCGGCTCGGCCGGCATGGTCCAGGCCGGCCGCGCGACCGAGACCGCCGCCGTCCGCTACGGCGCCGAGGGGCTCTCCGCGCGGACGCCGCGGCTCAACGTCGAGCTCTTCGCCGACGCGTACCGGGACGAGCTCGCCGACTTCGCCGCGCACGTCGCCGCGCGGCGCGACGGCACCCCGGCCCCGGACCACGGCGTGCCGCTCACGCCGGGCCTGCCCGACGCGCGGCGGGCGCTCGCCGTCGCCCGCGCCTGCGTCGAGTCGGTGCAGACGGGCGCAACCGTCCAGGTCCAGGGCTCGTTCGTCGGTCCCGCGCACGACGGCGGCGCCGCGCCGGCCGCTGCCGGCTCGCCGGCGGCTGCGCCGGCCGAGGCCGAGGGGGTGCGCGCGTGAGGCTCGCCGTCTGCGCCGAGATGGTCTTCACGGACCTGCCGTTCGCGGAGCGCGTCCGGCGCATCCACGAGGCCGGGTTCGAGATCGAGATGTGGGACTCGCGCACCAAGGACATCGCCGCCCTCAAGGCCACGGGCGCGAGGATCTCCTCCATGACCGGCTACGCGGCCGGCTCGCTCGTCGAGCCGGACACCGCCGATCAGGTGGTGAGCACCGCCGAGGCGCTCATCCCCACGGCCCTCGAGCTCGGCGTCGACCGCCTCGTGGTCCACCCGGCCGAGCTCGTGGATGGGCGGGCCGCCCGGCCGCACTGGCGCTCGGACGGGACCATGTGGCTCACGGCCGCGCGCACGCTCGAGCGGCTCGGCGAGCTCGGCGCGCGGCACGGGCTCACGTTCTGCCTCGAGAACCTCAACACGATCGTGGACCACCCGGGAATCCCGCTCGCCCGGGCGAAGGACACGCTCGCGCTCGTGCGCGCCGTCGGCCACCCCAACGTGCGGCTCATGCTGGACCTGTACCACGCGCAGATCGGGGAGGGGAACCTCATCGAGCTGGTCCGCGAGGCCCTGCCGTGGGTCGGCGGGATCCAGGTCGCGGACGTCCCGGGCCGCTGCGAGCCCGGCACCGGGGAGGTCAACTACACCGCCGTCCACCGGGCGCTCGCCGAGGCGGGGTACACCGGGACCGTGGGGATGGAGGCCTACGCCGCCGCCGACCCCGACGACGCCCTCAAGGCCTTCGGCGCCGCCTTCGGGCGCTGAGGCGCCCCCGCCGAACAGCGTTCTCGCTCCGCGCCCAACCTGGGCGAGGATGGTCCGGACCACGGCAAGGAGAAGGTGCATGCAGAACGGGTACAGCCACATCGTCATCGGGGCGGGCGCGATCGGATCCGCGGCCGCGTACTGGCTGTCCCGCCGGGCCGGGACGCGCGTGCTCGTGCTCGAGCAGTTCGACCTCGTCAACACGCTCAACTCCTCCGGCGACGTCTCGCGGATCATCCGCCACGCCTACCACAGCACCGACTACACGAGGCTCACCCCGGCCATGTTCGAGGCGTGGGCCGAGGTCGAGGAGCGCTCCGGCCTGCCGCTGTACCTCAAGACCGGAGGGTTGGATCTGGCGACCTCGGCAGAGGCGAGCCTCGCCGGCATCGACGCCTACCGCCGCGCGCTCGCGGCCGAGGGCATCCCCTACGAGGACCTCACGGCGCGCGAGATCCGCGCCCGCTACCCGCAGTGGCGCATCGAGGACGACGTGACGGGCATGTACCAAGAGGCCGGCGGGCTCATCGACATCCGCCGGTCCGTTGCAGCGCACACCTCGCTCGCCCTCGCCGCCGGCGTCGAGTTCCTGCCGAACACGCGGGTCGAGGGCATCGACGTGCACCCGGACAGCGTCACCGTCCGCACCGGCGGCGGCGACTTCGAGGCCGGCAGCCTCGTCGTCGCGGCGGCGTCCTGGCTCCCCGAGCTCATGGCGGACCTCGGCCTCGAGTACCGCCTCACGCTCTCCCAGGAGCAGGTCGGCTACTTCACCTCCGGGAACCTGGCCGAGTTCACGCCGGAGAGGTTCCCGATCTGGATCTTCCACGGCGAGGAGACGTTCTACGGCTTCCCGGTCTACGGCGAGCCCGCGGTCAAGCTCGCCCGGGACATGCGCGGGCGCTTCATCAGCAGTGAGGAGCGGGTCTTCGAGGGCGACGACGCCGAGGCCGCGATCCTGCGAGGCTTCCTCGAGCGGCACCTGCCCCGGGCCGTGGGCCCGGTCTGGGCCAACCGGACGTGCGTCTACGACATGGCCCCGGACCGGGACTTCGTCCTCGACACCTTGCCGGGGAGCCCGCACGTCGCGGTCTTCAACGGCGGCGGGCACGCCGGGAAGTTCGCGAGCCTCATGGGGCAGATCCTCGCCGATCTCACGGTCGACGGCGGCACGCCCCACCCGATCGAGCCGTTCTCCCTGCGCCGCCCCGCCATCACCGATCCGGGCTTCGAGCCGGTCTTCCGCCTCTCGTGATCCGGCTCCACGTCACCGGTTGACGGCGCGCTGCACGACGGCGGCCCGCGCATCCTCCTGGACGAGGTCGGCGTTGATCGCGGCCGCCGCGGCGACCCCGGCGCCCGCAGCGGCGGATACCATCGCGG
Organism: Sinomonas sp. T428B; assembly: GCF_056780155.1. NCBI lineage: Bacteria > Bacillati > Actinomycetota > Actinomycetes > Micrococcales > Micrococcaceae > Sinomonas > Sinomonas sp. T428B. The sequence goes on from NZ_JBRAZR010000001.1 coordinate 948,143, forward strand.
CGAGGTCGCTCGAGTTGCCGGCGGCCCACACGCCCGGGAGGTCCGTCGCGCCCATGGGCCCCGTGGGAATGAACCTTCCCATCGGGTGCTCAGCCATCGTCCCGCCGAGCTGCTCGTACAGCTCCCCGCGGGCCAGGAAGCGCGGGGCGACCGCGACTGCGTCGACCGTCTCGCGGTGCCCGCCCGCGAGGACGACGGCGGTCCGGCCGCCGTCGTCGTCGAGCCTCGCCACTGCGCCGTCCACGACCTCGACGCCGAGCGCGGCGAGCTGGTCCCACTGCTTGGCGTCAGGCTCGGGCATCGTGTTCCGGAACAGCGTCACGGCGTCGCTGAGCTGGCGGAACATGAGGGCCTGGTGAACGCTCTGGGACGCCGTGCCGATCACCCCGATCCGCCGCCCGCGGACCTCCCAGCCGTGGCAGTAGGGGCAGTGGAGCGCGGTGCGGCCCCAGCGCTCGCGCAGGCCGGGGATCGCGGGAAGGTCGTCGGCGAGGCCCGTCGTGAGGAGGAGCCGACGGGCGCCCAGCTGCGCGCCGTCCTCGAGCGTCAGCGCGAATCCGGTCTCCGTGCGCCGGACCCCCACTGCCCGACCCCGTCGGATGTGCGCCCCGTAGCCCTCAGCCTCCGCACGGCCGGCGGTGAGGAGCTCGAGCGGACCGACGCCCTCTCGGCCCAGGACGTTGTGCGCCCCCTCGGCCGGCGCGTTGCGCGGCTCGCCTGCGTCGATGACGACGACGCGCCGCAGCGAGCGCGCGAGGGCCACCGCGGCGCTGAGCCCGGCGGCGCCGCCGCCCACGATGGCGACGTCGTAGTCCGCCTCTGGTTCCATGGTTCCTCCTCGTGTTGGTAGGAACGATTCTCAGCTGCCCGCTGTCCGACTGGCAATCCATATTGCCGGAATGGCAAACTGCGGGGCATGGAACGTGACACGCCCAGCGGCGACGACGGGCTCCTCGCCGGGGTGGGGCCGCGCCTTCGGGCGCTGCGCGAGGGGAGGGGCCTCACGCTCACGGAGGTCTCCGAGGCCACCGGCACCTCCGTGAGCACGCTCTCGCGTCTCGAATCCGGCGGGAGGAAGCCGACGCTCGAGCTCCTCCTGCCGCTCGCCCGGGTCTACGGCGTGCCGCTCGACGAGCTCGTCGGCGCGCCCGAGGTCGGGGACCCGCGGATCCACCTTCGCCCCGTCCGCCGGCACGGGCAGGTCCTGGTCCCGCTCAGCCGCGGCGCGATCGGGCTGCGCGCGTACAAGCACGTGATCCCCGGACGTGCCAGACCCGCCAAGCCCGAGCCCCGCACACATGCCGGGCATGAGTGGCTGTACGTCCTCGCCGGGCGGCTGCGGCTCGTGCTGGGCGGGCGCGAATTCGAGCTCGGCCCCGGCGAGGCCGCCGAGTTCGACACTCTCACGCCCCACTGGTTCGGTACCGCCGGGCCCCAGGCCGTCGAGTTCCTGAGCCTCTTCGGCCCGCGCGGGGAGCGCGTCCACGTGACGCCGCTCGAGGACTGAGGCGACCTCCCCGGGCCCGTCGTCCGGCCGTCTTGCCGGTCAGGCGGGCGGGGGAGCCGTGCTCGAGCGCGCCTTGAGCCCGGGCGGCAGGAGGACGACGGCGGGCGGCTCGCCGTCGGCGTCGTCCGCCTGCCCGCCCGGGGCTGCGATGCGCGCTGTGATGCCCTCTACGAGGAGTCCGGCGGCCACGCGCCCGGCCTCCCGGCTCGCGTTGTCCACGCTCGTGAGCCCGACGGCGCGCAGCCTCGCCGCAGGCGTGTCGTCGTAGCCGGCGAGCGAGAGGTCCTCGGGCACGCGCAGGCCGAGCTCCTCCGCGGCCGAGAGCGCGCCCAGGGCCGCCATGTCGTTGACGGCGAAGACGGCCGTGGGGCGTCCGGCCTCGGCGGGCGAGCGCAGGAGCGGGAGCGCGGCGCGGCGCCCGGCCTCCTCCGTGAGCCCGGCCGCGACGGTCTCGAACCCGATCCCGAGCCGCGCGCATTCGTCCTCGAACCCGGCCCGACGGGCGTCGCCCACGCCCGTCCCCGGCGCGGCGAGGTGGGTGATCCGGCGGTGGCCTAACGTGGCGAGGTGCCGCACGACGCGGCGGGCGCCCTCGGCGTCGTCGTTCGTGACGACCGCGGCGCCTGGCGCCTGGGGCCGCGCCGCCCCGACCTGGACGACCGGCACCGGCGAGAGCGGCGGCAGGGCCGCCTCGGCACCCTCGAGCGTCCCGACGAGCACGAGCCCCTCGACCCGCAGCTCGAGGAAGCGCTCGGCGAGGGCCGCGCCCTCGAGCCGCCAGTCGCCGAGGAGCGGGCGCAGCGCGCCCGCATGCAGGCCCTCCGAGAGGCCCTCGATCGCGGGCACGAACCAGGGGTTGCGCAGGTCGTCGAGGATGACGCCGACCGTCCCGGACCGGGCGGAGCCCATCGCGCGGGCGGCGGCGTTGGGCCGGTAGCCGAGCTCGGCGGCCGCGGCGAGAACCGCCTGCCGCTTGGCCTCGCTCACGTAGCCCGTCCCCCGCAGGGCGAGGGAGGCGGCGGATTTCGAGACGCCGGCGCGTGCGGCGACGTCGAGGATCGTGGCCGACTTGGACACAGCCTTCGCCATGGCGCCTCCTTCTCAGGTCCCGGCCGAGCTCTCCTTGTCAGGACAAACCTTGACCGAGGGCCCCGGCACGGGGATACTCTACTGCAAACGTTGGAACGTTCCCATACGCTCTGGGCCGCCGGCCCGGCTACGAAGGAGTGCCCCATGCCCCAGACCACCCAGACCGCCCAGGCAGTCACGCTCGGCCTCGTCGGCGTCGGCCGCATCGGCGTCATGCACGCCTGCAACATCGCCGCGCTCGTGCCGCAGTTCGCCGAGCGGGAGGTCGCGCTCTCGCTCCGGCTCACCGACGTGGCCGAGGAGCACGCCCGCTCCGTGGCCGCGGAGGTCGGCGCCGAGTTCGTCCCCGGCGGGGCCGCCGGGCTGCTCGCCTCGGGGGTGGACGCCCTCGTCGTCGCGACCGGCACGCAGACCCACCCCGAGCTCATCCGCGCCGGGGTCGACGCGGGGGTGCCCGTGTTCTGCGAGAAGCCGGTCGCGGGCTCCGTCGCCGACTCGCTGCCCGTCCTCGAGCACATCGCGGCGAAGGGCGGCATCGTCCAGATCGGCCACCAGCGCCGCTTCGACGCCGGCTACCTCGAGGCCAAGCGCCGCTTCGACGCGGGCGAGGTCGGCTGGATCCACTCGCTGCGCGCCATGACCGGCGACATGGCCCCGCCCTCGGTCGAGTTCATCGCGACCTCCGGCGGCCTCTTCCGCGACTGCTCCGTGCACGACTTCGACATCCTCCGCTGGCTCACCGGCCGCGAGATCGTGGAGGTCTACGCGAAGGGGTCCAACAACGGGGACCCGGCGATCGGCGAGGTCGGCGACGTCGACACGGCGCTCGCCGTCGTGACCTTCGACGACGGCACCGTCGGCACCGTCTCCGCGACGCGCTACAACGGCGCCGGGCACGACGTGCGCCTCGAGATCCAGGGCTCCCAGTCCTCGGTCATGGTGGGCCTCGACGCGAAGACGGCCCTGCGCTCGGCCGAGCTGGGCGTCGCGTTCCCCGCCGGCGAGACGCACAAGACCTTCGCCGAGCGGTTCGACGCCGCGTACCGGGCGGAGCTCGCCGCGTTCGTCGAGCTCGTCCTCGGCGAGCGGGAGAACCCGTGCACCCCAGAGGACGCGGTGGCCGCCTCCCGCGTCGCGGACGCGGCCCAGGAGTCCCTCGAGACCGGCGCCCCGGTGAGGGTCCAGGTCCCCACCCCGGCCTGACGTTCCGGGTACGGAGCCATCCGGCGAGATCCCAGAAGTGCCCTGCGCCATGCCGCCACACCCCGGCTAATGTTTCTCCATGGACGCCGCACTCAACCCCATGCCGCGTATCCTCGAGGTCGACTCGCTCGAGAGGTTCGACGAGCTCCTGGGCAACGGGGCGACGTCCATGGAGGGCTGGCACCTGCAGTCCGTGGACCTGACGGGCCGCTCGAGCGAGCTCAAGGCCCTTGACCCCACGGGGTCGATGTTCCTCGGCTGTGTGCTCCAGCCGGGGATGGAGCAGTCGTTGCGCGCCCGCGGGGCCCTCGTCTTCCCTCTCCTGCCCGACGTGCCCTTCAATGCCTACCGCCCGGACCTCTACACGGGGCTCGAGCTGTACGAGGGCGTCGATGCCAACCCCTACGAGCGGACCCCCGACGCACGGATCTACGCGTGGACGCAGCGGCAGGGCCGAGCCGGCGTCGACTCCGCCATCGCCGCAGCCCTCCACGACCACCACATCGGTGACGCCCTCGGCGCCGTGCTCGCCCAGCTCGGCGCGGACAACCGCGTGGTCGGGGTCATGGGCGGGCACGCGGCGGGCCGGGGGACCCCGGCGTACGACGACGCCGCTCGCCTCGGGCGCGGACTCGCTGCGGCTGGGCATGTGGTCGCCACCGGCGGGGGGCCCGGCGCCATGGAGGCGGCGAACCTCGGGGCCTACCTCGCCGCGGCCGCCGACGAGGCGCTCGACGACGCGCTGGCGAGGCTCGCCGTCGTGCCCTCCTACCGGCCCTCGGTGAGCGGATGGGCCAGGGCGGCGCTCGCGGTCCTCAAGGAGCATCCGGCCGGGACGGCGAGCCTCGGCATCCCCACGTGGTTCTATGGCCACGAGCCGCCGAACCTGTTCGCGACCCACATCGCGAAGTACTTCGCGAACGCCGTCCGCGAGGCCGTGCTGCTCGAGAAGTGCACGGGCGGGGTCGTGTTCCTGCCGGGCGCCGCCGGGACCGTGCAGGAGATCTTCCAGGACGGCTGCGAGAACTACTACGCCGCCGCGGAGGCGGTCACGCCCATGGTGCTCGTGGGGGTGCGCCACTGGACGGAGGACCTGCCCGCATGGCCGCTCCTCTCGGCGCTGGCGCGGGGGAAGGGCATGGAGGGGAGCGTCCATCTCGTGGACTCGGTCGAGGAGGCCGTCGTGATCCTCGACTGACCCCGCAAGGCAGGAAGGTGACCCCGCATGGGAGAAGTCCGATGCGGGGTCACGTCTCAACGTTGCGGGGTCACGTCCCTAGCTTGCGGGGTCACCTCCCTAGGTTGCGGGGTCACGTCCCTAGCGTGCGGGGTCACGTCCCTAGGTTGCGGGGTCAGTCGAGCTGGCGCTTGGTCCCCTCGGCCGTCGCCCGGACCGCGACGAGCGCGACGAGCAGGATCCCCATCCAGAACACCGCGACCGGCCACAGGGCCCCGCCGGCCGCGAGGGTCAGGCCCGTGACGATCATCGGCGTGAAGCCCGCGCCGAGCATGGACGCCGAGTGGTACGCGAGCGAGGCGCCCGTGTAGCGGATGCGCGTCGGGAACTGCTCGGCCACGTACGCGGCGATCGGCCCGTAGAGGACGCCCTGGACCAGGCCGTTGCCGATGAAGATCGCGAGGCCGAAGCCCCAGAGCGTGCCGTTGGTCATGAGCAGGATCGTCGGGTAGGCCAGCACGGTGCCGAGCAGCGTGCCGAAGGCGAGCACGCGCCGTCGTCCGTACCGGTCCGAGAGCCGGGCCGAGACGAAGCACATCACGAGGGTGAGCGCGGCCGCGCCCGCCTTGATGTTGAGTACGCCGTTCTTGTCAGCGCCGGACTCGACGGCGACCGAGACGCCCCACACGGTCGTCATGGCCTGGCAGACGTAGAACGCCGTGGTCGCGGCGAGGCCGAGCAGGACGGCGCGCTTGGCGGTGCGCAGGACGTCGACGATCGGCACCCGGCGCTTCTCGCTGACCGCCTCGAGCCGGACGAATGCAGGCGTCTCCGAGACCTTGAGCCGGATCACCATGCCGACGACGATGAGCGCCGCCGAGAGCAGGAACGGCACGCGCCAGCCCCAGTCGAGGAACCCGTCCCCGGAGAGGGCGGCGAACAGGGACAGGGCGAGAGTGCCCAGGATTGCGCCGGCCGGGCCGCCGGCGTTCGCGAAGGACGCCGCGAAGCCGCGGTGCCTCTGCGGGGCATGCTCGATCGCCATGAGCGCCGCGCCGCCCCACTCGCCGCCGACCGCGATGCCCTGCACGAGGCGCAGGAGCACGAGGGTGACGGGCGCCGCGATGCCGATCTGCGCCGTCGGCGGCAGGAGCCCGATGGCGACGGTGCCGGCGCCCATGATGAGCATCGAGAGGACGAGCATCTTCTTGCGGCCCACGATGTCGCCGAAGTGGCCGAAGATGAGGCCGCCGAGCGGGCGGGCCACGTAGCCGACGGCGAGCGTGACGAAGGAGGCGAAGAGCGCGAAGCCCGGGCCGAGGTTGGCGAAGAAGACCTTGTTGAACACGAGGGACGCGGCCGTCGCGTACAGCATGAAGTCGTAGTACTCGATCGCGCTGCCGACGAAGGACGAGGCCAGGATGCGGCGCATGTCCTTCGTGTTGAGGGTCTCGGGGACGCTCTGGGTGCTCGGCGCGGTCATGGTGCTTTCGGTGTTCACTTCGTTGTCCTGTCCTCAATGATGGACTGCGGGGGCCTAAGGGCGTCAGCGCTGACGGCCGAAGGGGATGACCTCGAGGTCGGCCGGGAGGACGAAGCGCCCGGCGAAGTGCTCGGCCGCCTCCTCCCAGACCCTGTCCGGGGCGTGGCCCGGGACCAGGTGGTGCAGCGCGAGGGTGCCGACGCCGGCCGCCTCCGCGGCCTTGGCGGCCTCGCGCACGCTCGTGTGGGACTTGTAGTGGTGGTCCCGCGCGGCGCGGGAGGCCTCGTCGGTCTTGTCCCCGTAGAGAGACTCGACCCACTCGAAGTCGATCGCCTCGTGCAGGAGCAGGTCGGTGCCCTGCGCGAGCGTGATCAGGTTGGGCGTGTAGCAGGTGTCGCCCGAGATCGTGACGGAACCTTCGGCGGTATCGAAGCGGAACGCGAACGCCGGGGCGACGGGCGGGTGCTCGACGAGGATCGCGGTGACCGTGACGAGCTCGTCGCGGTACACCTCGAACGGGTCCATCGCGGGGGTGGGGTTGTCGTTGGGGTGGTAGCCGGCCTCGGCGGGGATCTCGATGTCCCGCGCGTCGAACACGTCGAGCGGGCTGGGCTTGAGGCTGTCGAGGATGCGGTCGTTGAGGTCCGTCGCGTGCGCCGCCATGAGCGTAGCGAACATCTCGCGCGTGCCCGGCGTCGGGTTCTCCGGCGCGAGCGGCTCGGGAGGCACGACGGCGCGCGGGGACACCGGGGGCAGAGCGCCGCGGTTGCCGGGGCCGAGGATCGTCACCGGCCGGTCGGTCCGGTCCAGGAGGGCGTACAGGCCGAAGATGCCGATGCCCGCGAGGTCGTACACATGGTCCGAGTGCAGGTGGGTGATGAACAGGGCGCGCAGATCGGCCATCGAGAGCCCGGCCTGGGCGATGCGCCGGCCCGATCCCTGGCCGCAGTCCACGAGGTAGAAGGCGTCGCCGACGACGACGGCGGTCGCGATCCCGGTGCGCTCGCCCGAGTCGGCGGCGGCCCACCAGCGGGGGCCACCGGCGGTCCCGAGGGTGACGACGTGGGGTGCAAGGCTGGGGCTCATAGCGGTGAAGCTCCTTCGGTTCTGGACTGGACTCCAGTGTGTCCCGCGCCACTTGATTTGTATAATCAATCAATTCAACGAGGCTCATAAGGAGAGTTGATGGCATCCGAGTTCACGCTCCGGCAGCTCGAGTACTTCGTCGCCGTGCTCGACTCGGGCTCCGTCACGGAGGCCGCCCAGCGCAGCCGGATCTCCCAGGCCGCCGCCTCGATGGCGATCTCCCAGCTCGAGCGCGCGATCGGCGTCGACCTCCTGATCCGCACCCGCTCGAAGGGCGTCATGCCGACGGCCGCCGGGACAGCCCTCGGGGTCCGCGCCCGGCGCATCCTCGCGGAAGCGGGGGAGCTGCGTGCCGCCGTGCACTCCGGCTGGGAGGAGCTGCGCGGACGCGTGCGGGTGGGCTGCATGATCGCGATCAGCCCCCGGCTCGTCCCGGCCCTCCTGCGGCACGCCGCCGAGCGCCTTCCGGAGGTCGAGCTGGACTTCACCGAGGGCGCCGCCGAGGAGCTCCAGCGGGCCGTGGCCGACGGCGAGCTCGACGCGGCGTTCGTCTACTCGCTCCAGACGGTGCCCGGAGTCGACGTCGTGCATGTCGCCGACTCCCGGCCGCACTTCCTCCTGGCCGAGGGGCATCCGCTCGCGGGCAAGGCCGAGCTGCGCTTCGCGGACCTCGCGGAGGAGGATGCAGTGCTGTTCGATGTGCCGCCGAGCGCCGAGCGCGTCCTGGGGATGGCCCGGGCCGCGGGCGTGGAGCCGAGGGTGCGCTGGAAGAGCGTCGTGTCGGAGACGATCCGCGGGATCGTCGCGACGGGGCGGGCCTACAGCGTGACGAACGTCTGGAGCGGCATGCGCGAGCCGTTCGGCGCAGCGGGCGTCGTGCTCGTCCCGGTCGCCGACGCGACGCCCTCGAACGCGGTCGTAGCGGCAGTGGCCCCCGGCGTGCGGCGGCCGCGGAGGGTCGACGCCGTCATCGACGCCGCGCGGGACATCGCCTCGGGTCAGGAAGGCGACCCCGCAACGCAGGAAGGTGACCCCGCAACGCAGGAAGGTGACCCCGCAACGTAGGAAGGTGACCCCGCAATGTGATGCACGATGCGGGGTCACCTTTCAAGGATGCGGGGTCAGGTCTCAAGAATGCGGGGTCACCCCTGAAGGACCCGGGGTCAGCCGACCGCCACTCCGAAGCCCCAGCCGAGCAGGTACGTCACCGCGGCCGCGCCGAAGCCGATGCCCAGCTGCCGGATGGCCCGCTTGAGCGGCGAGGCCCCCGCGAGCAGGCCGACGACGGCGCCGGTCGCCAGGAGCGCGAGCCCCACGAGGACGGCGGAGACGACGAGCGCCGCGACCCCGACCATGCCGAACAGGAACGGGAGGACCGGCACGATCGCGCCGGAGGCGAAGAAGCAGAAGCTGCTCATCGCCGCGCCCCAGGCCGAGCCGACGGCCTCGTGCTCGTCCTCGCCCCGCTCGGGGTGCAGCGAGAGGCTCGGGTCGCAGTCGCACGCGAAGTGCCCGAGCCGCTCGGCGGCGCGGTGCTCCGCGGCCTCCTGGCTCATGCCGCGGGCCTTGTAGACGAGCACGAGCTCGTTGTGGTCGAGGTCCAGGGCCGGGGCCGCGCTCAGGGTGACCTGCGTGGGCCGCGAGGCGTTCAGGAGCTCGCGCTGCGAGCGGACGGAGATGAACTCCCCGGCCCCCATCGAGAGGGCGCCGGCCAGAAGCCCCGCGATGCCCGAGAGCAGCACGATCTGGCTCGAGACGCCCGAGGCGGCCATGCCGGCCACGAGCGAGAGGTTGCTCACGAGCCCGTCGTTCGCCCCGAAGACGGCGGCGCGGAACGAGCCCGAGAGCCGGGTGCGGCCGCGGACCGCGAGCCCGCGCACGACCTCCTCGTGGATGCGCTCGTCCGCGGCCATGGCCGGGGTCGCGAATGGGTCGGTCGCGTAGGGGGAGCGGCTCTCGGCCCGCTGCGCCATCGCGAGCACGAACACGCTCCCGAAGTGCCGGGCGAAGAACCCCAGGACCTGGCTGCGCAGGGAGGCAGGCCGCGGCTTGCCAACGGCGTCGCCGAGCAGGGCGCGCCAGTGCGCCTCGTGCCGGCCCTCGGCCTCGGCCAGGCCCAGCAGGATCTGGCGCTCCTCGCCCTCGCGGCGGCTCGCGAGGGAGCGGTAGATCGCGGCCTCGGCCCTCTCGTCGGCCAGGTACTGCCGCCATCGCCGGATGTCCGCGGCCGAGGGCTCGCGGCGCGCTCCGTGGTGGTTGGACAGGGTGTTCTGCATCGTGGCTCCTGGGCTGTGGCGGGTACTGCGGGCGCCGTTGCCCCAGCCACTGTAGCCCTTTCGCGGCGCGGATTTCGGCCGGTCCCCCGGCACCCGGGAGTTAGGCGGACCGGAACTCTGTGCCCCTTCAGGGACGCGGACGACGGCGCGTGGCCGGGTCGCGCTGACCCGGCCACGCGCCGTCGTGCTCAACCCCCGACGGCGGTGCCCCACCCCGCGAAGGGGGCGGCGCCCCGCCGTCGTGCGGGGAGAGAGGCTAGGCGACCTTCTCGGGTTCCGCCTCCTCGACGCGTCCCCTGATGCGGGCCTCCCACGCGGCCCGGACGCCGGCCTCGGTGGGCGGGGTCGCGAGCGAGACCGCGATGTAGGCGATCGCCGAGGCGGCGAGGCCGTAGTAGATCGGCTCATTCGCGTAGATGCCGTCGAGCGGCACGGCGGCATTCGCCTCGAGGTAGATCATGGTGCCGAGCGTGACCACGGTCCCGACGGCCATCGAGATCGCGGCGCCCAGGCCCGTTCCGCGCTTCCACACGAGGCCGCCGAGGATCGCGACGAGGAGGCCGCCGACGAGGATGTCGTAGGCGATGGTCAGCGCCGCGACGACGTCCTTGACGAGGATCGCGATGACGATCGTGACCACGCCGAGGCCCAGGACCCACCAGCGGTTCTCGCGCACGTCCTCCTCGGGGTCGCGGTCGTGCTCGACGGCGATGCTGCGCCCGAACCAGCTCGCGACGAAGGGCACGACGTCGGTGCGCGCGACCGTCGCGGCGGCGATGAGCGCCCCGGACGCGGTGGACATCATGGCGGCCACGGCCGCAGCGAGCACGAGGCCGCCGACGGCGATGGGCAGGAGCTGGCTCGCGACCTCGGCGTACACGGCGTCCTTGCCGACGGCGGCGATGTCGATGTTGGGCAGGGCGACCTTGGCGGCCATGCCGATGACGGCGCCGGCGAGGCCGTACAGCACACAGTAGAGGCCGGCGGTCGTGCCGCCCCAGCGGGCCACCTCGGGGGTCTTGGCCGTGAAGACGCGCTGCCAGATGTCCTGGCCGATGAGCAGGCCGAGGGTGTAGACGACGAAGTACGTGATGATCGTCTGGACGCCGATCCCGTCCCACTGGAAGAACGAGGCGTCCACGCGCTGCCGGATCCCGTCGAAGCCGCCCGCGGCGTTGAGGGCGAAGGGGAGCATGAGCAGGAAGATGCCCACGGTCTTGATGACGAACTGGACCTGGTCCGCGAGGGTGATGGACCACATGCCGCCCACCGTGGAGTAGACGAGCACGATCGCGCCGCCGACGGCGATCGCGAGCCAGCGCTCCCAGCCGAAGAGGACGACGAAGATCGTCGCGTAGGCGCTCGTCGACGTCGCGCACAGCATGAGCGTGTAGGCGAGCATGACGATGCCGGAGGTCTGGGTCGACCGGGTCCCGTAGCGCAGCGTGAGCATCTGGGCGACGGTGTAGATCTTGAGCCGCTGGATCGTGCCGGCGAACGCGAGGCTCAGGGCGATGACGCCGGCGCCGATCGCGATCACGAGCCACGCGCCGGAGATGCCGAAGCGGTAGCCGAGGCCCACGCCGCCGACGGTCGAGGCCCCGCCGAGCACGACGGCGGCCATGGTGCCTGTGTAGAGGAGGGGGCCGAGGCGGCGGCCCGCGACGAGGAAGTCGCTGTTGTTCTTGGTCCGGCTCTTGCCCCACCAGCCGAAGGCGAGCATCGCGGCGAGATAGGCCACGACGATGCCGATGTTGACGGCGTTTGCGTCCATGGATAGTCCTTGGGGGAGTGTCTTTGAAGAGGGTTCCGGTTGCCGGGCTAGATGCCTGAGAAGCAACAGGTGTTGCCCGCTAGACTAATTTGTGATGGGAACAACAGTCAATGCAGCACCCGCCAGTAGGATGGCGGGAGCCGCTTCCAGAGAGAGACAGCCATGAAAGCCCTGCCAGTCGAGCCGAGCAACGCCCCCGTCGCGATCGGCTCCCGCATCCGCGCGGCGCGCCAGGCCCAGCGCATGACGATCGAGCAGGTCGCGGACGCCACAGGCCTGACCAAGGGCTTCCTCTCCCGCGTCGAACGGGACCTCACCTCGCCGTCGGTCGCCTCGCTCGTGACCCTGTGCCAGGTGCTCTCGGTCTCGATCGGGGACCTCTTCGCCGTGCCGGAGACGCACCTGACCCGCGCGCAGGAGGCGCCGCGCATCTCGCTCGGCGGCGAGGGCATCGTCGAGCGGCTGCTCACGGCCCGGTCCGAGCGCCGCGTCCAGCTCCTGCAGGCGGACATCGAGCCGCACGGCTCGGGCGAGTCCGACCTCTACGCCGTCGACTGCGACGTGGACGTGCTGCACGTGGTACGCGGGCAGATCACGCTCATCATGACCAACGAGCGCTACTCGCTCCGCGCAGGGGACACGCTCACGTTCCCGGGGCGCGAGCCGCACACGTGGGTCAACCCCACGAACGAGCCCGCGACCGTCCTCTGGATCCTGGTCCCGGCCGCCTCCCGCTGACGCCGGGCGGAAGCCGCTCAGGCGGGTCAGCCGACGTGCACCCAGGGGCGCTCCGTGATGTCCGGCTCGGCCTCGCGCAGCACCTCGCGGGTCACGGGCGCGATCTCGCCCTCGCCGAAGAACAGGAACTTCGTCAGGTTCACGACCGGGTTGCCCTCGGTCCAGCGGAAGTAGATGTGCGGCATGAGGCCCGTGACGTTGCGCAGGTGGAGCAGGACGGCGGCGAGGGTGTTGGGCACGTTGTTCGAGTGGACCTCGAGGACCTTGAACCCGTGCCGCTTGATCCCGCGGACGTCGAGCTCCTGCTCGAACTCGGAGCAGTCGTCCACGACGACCTCGATGAACAGGATCCGCGCGTCCTCGGGCACGTGGTTGGCCGCGCGGGCGTGGGCGAGCTTGGTCCGGTACCGCTCGGCGTCGAGCCGCTGCGGCTCGTGCGCGATGAGCCGGATCGGCCCGCTCTCGACGTCGGAGAGGAACTCGAGCGCCTGGTCGTCGAGCCGCACGTGGGTCGCCCGCAGCTCGAAGGAGCGCCGCACGCGCGAGGCGAAGCTCACCAGCAGGATCCCGAGGATGAACATCGCGGCGATCCGGATGCCGTCGGGCCGCTCGACGACGTTCGCGACCGTCGTGTACACGAACACCGCCGCGACGGCGCCGAACGCCCACGTGCGCACGCGCTCGCGCGCCGTGCGGGCCGAGAGGGTCACGGCGACGGCCGCTGAGGTCATGAGCACGAGCACGCCGGTGGCGTACGCGCCGCCCTGCGCGTCGACGTCGGCCTCGAAGATCCACGTGATGAGGAACCCGACCCCGGTGAAGACGAGCACGAGCGGTCGCACGGCCCGCGCCCACTCGGGCGCCATGCCGTACCGCGGCAGGTAGCGCGGCACGAGGTTCAGCAGCCCGGCCATCGCCGAGGCGCCGGCGAACCACAGGATCGCGATCGTCGCGACGTCGTAGACCGTGCCGAACCCGTCACCGAAGAACCCGTGCGCGAGGTAGGCGAGCGCGCGGCCGTTGGCGGCGCCGCCGGGCGCGAACTCCGCCGCGGGGATGAGCAGAGTCGTGACGAAGCTCGAGGCGATGAGGAACGCGGACATGATGAGCGCCGCGGAGCTCAGGAGCCGGTGCGTGCCCCGGATCCGGCCCGCCGGGCGCTCCTCGGTGTCGCCGGGCTCGCCCTTGACCTGGGGCATGACGGCGACGCCGGTCTCGAAGCCCGAGAGGCCGAGCGCGAGCTTCGGGAAGACGAGAAGCGCGATCCCGACCATGAGCCAGGGGTCGCCATGCTGGGTGGTCAGCGCCGCCCACCAGTCCGTGACGAGGTGGCCCTCCGCGACCACATGGACGATCCCCGCCAGGACCACGATCGCGTTGAGCCCCAGGTATACCCCCACGAGCACGACGGCGACATTGATCGCCTCCTTGAACCCGCGCAGGAACACGACCCCGAGAGCGGCGATGAGCCCGAGCGTGATCGGCACCTGCTGCCCGTGCAGGAACTCGGGCGCGAAGGGGTTCTCGAGGAGGTGCGCGCTCGCGTCGGCCGCGGAGAGGGTCATGGTGATCATGAAGTCGGTGGCCGCGAACCCGAGCAGCGCGAGGACCACGAGCTTGCCGGTCCAGCGGCCCATGAGCTTCTCGAGCATCGCGATCGAGCCCTCGCCGCGCGGGCTCTCGCGCGCCACGCGCCGGTACACCGGCAGGGCGCCGGCGAGGGTCACGACGACGAGGATCACCGTCGCGAGCGGCGCGAGCAGCCCGGCCGCGAGCGCGGCGATCGCCGGCTGGTAGCCGAGGGTCGAGAAGTAGTCCACGCCGGTGAGGCACATGACACGCCACCAGGACGCCGGGGTGTGGTGTTCGCGCGGGACGCCGTGCGGGCCCTGGCGCTTGCCGGCCGCCTCGGGCATGCCCTCGAGCAGCCAGGTCCGGACGGGGTGCGGCTGCCTGCGGCGGATGGAGGGTTCGGCCGGCGGCCGCATCAGTGTGCTCATGGCTCCTGCGTCTTCTACGGGGGGATGCATTCAGGAGCGTAGGGCGGGTGCGCGGCGCGGAACCGGGGCCTTGACGGAACCTTAACGCGCCTTTGCGGTGTCTTTGCGCACGACGCCGGCGCTCACCGGGGCGGTTCGGTCACCGTTGCTTCACGGCAGGCGCCCGGGGCGGATCTTCTCGTAACGGCTTTATCTCATTTCGGTGGATTTATTATCCGGGCTCTTCTTCCCGCCCGGATCGAGGTGAGACGGTGGTCTCGCTAGACCTCGCAGCACCCCCGCCCCCGACGAAGTTCCGCACCCCCTCTGGAGAGCCATGCACCCCCACCGGCCCACACATCGGCCCATCCTCACACTCGCGGCCGCCGCCCTGGCCCTCGCCCTTTCGGGTTGCGGGACGGCCGCCTCGCAGGGCGCTGCCACCCAGGCGCCCAGCGCGCAGCCGTCCGCTACGACCTCCGCCGCCAGCCCGGCGCCGTCGACCGCGACCGAGGCCAGCCGTCCCGCCGGCACCGCGACGTCGGAGGCGCCCTCCTCGCCGGCCCCGTCCGCGGCCCTGTCCACGTTCACGTTCCCGGGCGGCCGCTTCTCGTTCGACCACCCGCAGGAGTGGATGGTCGAGGGCTTCCATTCTGTGGAGGCGCCGGTCACGACCGTCACGGCGACTGTCAAGGACGCCGCCGGACGCACCATGGCCACGGTGTACATCGGGGCAGTGGCAGACGTCGTCGCGAGCAACGTCGAGCGGACGGTCTACGAGACCGTCCCGGTCCCCGGCCTCGCCTCCCTGCCGTCGCCGCAGGCGCACCTCTCGTGGTACCGCGAGGACACCTCGGTGTACTGGCTCCAGCTCACCGCAGGCCCGGCGGCGTCCGGGGCCTCGACCCCCGGCGAGGCCCTGGGCCTGATCCGCACCCACGAGGGCGTCCTGGCCGCCCAGGTGGTGTGGGACACGCCCCAGCCGTTCGCCTCCGAGGAGGAGGCAAAGGCCTGGTACGCCTCGGACGAGGGCCGCCAGCTGCGCGCCCTCCTGCTGAGCCTGCGGGCCTCGTGAGCGGCGCTGCCATGGCACGCACCCTGTCCTGGGCCGCCGCGGCGCTCGCCGCGGCGGTCCTCGCGCTCGCCGGCTGCGGCGCGCCCCGGCCGGAAGCCGCCGCACCATCGTCCTCCGCGCCCGCGCCCGCGGGCGCCTCCGCCTCGGCCTCTGCGCCTTCCGGCGGCGACGCCGGGGCGACGCCCAGCCCCACGCCGTCGCCCGCCCTCAAGCTGCACAACTTCACGGCCCACCAGCTGGCCTTCCGCTACCCGGCCGACTGGACCGTGACGAGCGAGCTGCACCCCATGGGCCCCGCGATGCGTGAGATCGCGACGCTGCGCACCGCAGACGGCACGGAGGTCCTGGGTGTCTTCCTGAACTGGACGCCGCAGGACGTGGGCTTTGACGTCACGCGCTCGGTCCTCGACGCCGAGCCGATCCCCGGCCTCGGGTCGGCCGCCGCCGAGCCGGGGCACTACGCGTTCTACGCGGAGACCCCAGCCTCGGGGTCTGCGGCCTCGGACGTCGAGTACTTCATGACCATCTCGCCGGGCCGGCCGATCGACGGGCCCGGGCAGCGGCACGGGGGATTCGACAAGGGCGTGGTCCGGATCTCGAGCGGCTACGCCGTTGCTGCCGACGTCCCGCCCGCGCTCCTGGAGTTCGAGAGCCCGGAGGCGGCGCGGAAGTGGCTCGCCTCGCCGCTGGGCCAGCAGCTGCGGCAGGTGCTGCTGAGCCTCACGGTCTACTAGCGGGAGCCGACAAGTAAACAGTAGGTGCGTATTCGAAAACTTTCCTGTAGTGTGAGTCACAAGCCAACACTCACTGCCACACTCCGGAGGGTCATCTTGGAAGAGCTGCGCATCGAGGCCAACGGCAACCTCGGTCCCATCGATTCGTCCCGCATCCCACGCTTCGCCGGCGCCGCCACGTTCGCCCGCCTCCCGCGCCTCGACCAGGTGCCCCGGGCGGACGTCGCGGTAGTCGGCGTCCCGTTCGACTCCGGGGTCTCCTACCGCCCGGGCGCGCGCTTCGGGGCGAACCACGTGCGCGAGGCGAGCCGCCTCCTGCGCCCGTACAACCCGGCCCTGGACCTCTCGCCGTTCGCCACCGCCCAGGTCGCCGACGCCGGGGACATGGCGGTGAACCCGTTCAACATCCACGAGGCCATCGAGACCGTCCAGCAGAACGCCCTCGACCTCACGGCCGACGGCGCGCGGCTGCTCACGCTCGGGGGCGACCACACGATCGCCCTGCCGCTCCTGCGCGCCGCGTCCGAGCGCGCGGGCGAGCCCATCGCGCTCCTGCACTTCGACGCCCACCTCGACACGTGGGACACCTACTTCGGCGCCGAGTACACCCACGGCACCCCGTTCCGCCGCGCGGTCGAGGAGGGCATCCTCGACACGGAGGCCATCTCCCACGTCGGCACCCGCGGCCCGCTCTACGGCAAGAAGGACCTCGAGGACGACCGCCGCTTCGGCTTCGGCATCGTGACCTCCTCGGACGTCTACTACCAGGGCGTGCGCGAGATCGTCGCGAAGCTGCGGGACCGCATTGGCTCCCGCCCCCTGTATGTCTCGATCGACATCGACGTCCTCGACCCCGCCCACGCCCCGGGCACCGGCACCCCCGAGGCCGGCGGCATCACGAGCCGCGAGCTCCTCGAGATCCTGCGCGGCCTGCGGGGGCTCAACCTCGTCGGCGCCGACATCGTCGAGGTCTCCCCGGCCTACGACCACGCCGAGATCACCGGCGTCGCCGCGAGCCACGTGGCCTACGACCTCGTGTCGCTCATGAGCGAGCTGCCGAAGGCCCAGGCGGGATCAGCGGCAGGGGCCGCGGCGGATGGTGAGGCCGTGTCGGCTTCTGCCGCTTCGGCCGGTGCCGAGCGCACGACGGCGGTCGCCCCGTGAGCCCGGTCGAGTCGCCCGAGTCGCCCCGGACGGGGGAGGCCGAGGCGATCCGGGCGCACGAGGCGGGCGGCGCCGTCGTGCGCCCCGGAGCGGCGGCGGCCCCCGGCGCTCCTTCCGTCCGGAACGGCGGCGACCTCGTCGTCGAGACCCTCGAGGCCCTCGGCGCGAAGACCGTCTTCGGCATCCCTGGCCAGCACGCCCTCGGGCTCTTCGACGCGATGGGCCGCGGCAACCTGCACTTCGTCTCTAGCCGGGTCGAGAACAACTCCGCTTTCGCGGCGGACGGGTACTCGCGAGCGACCGGCGAGGTCGGCGTGCTGTTCCTCTCGACCGGACCCGGCGCGCTCACCTCGCTCGCGGGCCTGCAGGAGGCGTACGCGACAGGTGTGCCGATGGTCGTCGTCGCGAGCCAGATCCCGCTCGAGGGGCTCGGCGCGCGGCGCAAGGGCATGCTGCACCAGCTCGACGACCAGAAGGCCTCGGCCGCTAACGTCACGAAGAGCCAGCGCCTCATCCAGCACGCCTCGGGCATCCCGAGCGCGATCCAGGACGCGTGGACCGAGGCGATCTCCTCGCCGCAGGGGCCCGTATGGATCGAGATCCCGCAGAACGTGCTGCTTGACCCGATCGTCGTGCCGCCGGTGGAGGACGCTCTCGCGGTCGCGGCGGACAACCCGCCGCGCGTCGAGCTGGTCCGCGAGGCCGTGCGCTGGCTCGGCGAGGCCCGGCGGCCCGCGATCATCGCGGGCGGTGGGACCCGGCGCGGCCACGCCGAGAAGTCCCTCCTCTCGATCGCCGAGCAGCTGCGCGCGCCGGTCATCTGCACGCCGGGCGGCAACGGGGCGTTCCCGTGGGAGCACCCGCTCTCGCTCCAGTCGTGGATCGAGGACCGGCACATGACCGAGGTCCTCGAGGACGCGGACGTGCTCGTGGTCATCGGCTCCTCGCTCGGCGAGGTCACGTCGAACTACTTCACCTTCGAGCCCCGGGGCCGGATCATCCAGATCGACGCCGAGCCGCGCGTCCTCGAGTCCAACAGGCCGGGGCTCGGCATCCGGGCGGACGCGGGGCAGGCCCTCGCCGCGCTCGACGCCGCCCTCGCCGAGGCCTTCGCTGACCCGGCCGCCGCGGGGCGGCCCGGCCCGGACTGGCACGGCGCCACGCCCGAGCAGGTCGTCGCCGACTCGCTCGCGAAGGTCCGCGCGCGGCTCGAGTCGCAGGACCTCGCCAAGGAGCTGCGCTTCATGGCGGACCTGCGCGCCGCCGTCCCGGACGACATGCAGACCTTCTGGGACATGACGATCGCGGCCTACTGGGGCTGGAGCTGCTGGGACGCCCGGCAGGGCCAGTTCCACTCGGCCCAGGGCGCCGGCGGGCTCGGCTACGGCTTCCCGGCAGCGATCGGCGGCGCCGTGGGGCTCGCGACGATCGGGAAGCCCGCGCGCGTGCTCGCCGTCTCGGGCGACGGCTCGGCGATGTACTCGATCAGCGAGCTCGCCACGGCGAAGCAGCACAACGTACCGGTCACGTGGCTCATCGTCGACGACGGCGGGTACGGGATCCTCCGCGAGTACATGGTCGGGGCGTTCGGGCAGGCCACCGCGACCGAGCTCGCCCGGCCCGACTTCGTCGCCCTCGCCCAGGCCTTCGGCGTCCCGGCCCGCAAGGTCGCGCCCGAGGACGTGCGGGAGGCGCTCGAGGAGGGCTTCGCGGCGGACGGGCCGAACGTCGTCGTCGTCGAGACCCTCCTGAAGATGTTCGCCCCGACGCATCTGGAGGCGTAGCCCCCTCCAAGCCCGACCCCTCGCACCGCCCCCGGTCCTCCGACCGGGGGCGGTCTGCGTTGCCTCGGTGGCTTTCGGCGGCCGGAGACGATCCTCGGGGTCCCGGCGGGGCAGCGTTTAGTTTGCATAAGCAACCTTCCCCCCCTATAGTTGCTGAAAGCAATCATCTAGGGAGGGGAGCCGCCGTGCCCGTCGAGCCGGAGACCGCGCGCGAGCTCGTGCACCGCATCTTCGACCTGCAGCGCATCGTGCGCTGCGTCGCGAGCGCCGAACTTCGCGGCAGCGAACGAGGCGGCGAGCTCGGCGTCGCCTCCCAGGGCGTCCTCCGGATGATCGACGAGCACGGCGGCCGCGCCGTCGACCTCGCGGGGAAGCTCGGCGTGAGCGCGCCGGTGCTGTCCCGGCACGTCGCGGAGCTCGAGGCCCTCGGCTGCATCGAGCGCCGGCGCGATCCCGAGGACCGGCGCGCCCAGCTCCTGGCCCTCACCGAGTCCGGCCGCGGCCTGCTGGCCCAGATCGAGGAGCATCGGATCGAGCGACTCAGGGCCTACCTCGCCGACTGGGACGAGCAGCGCGCGGCGGACGCCGCCGTCGTCCTCGGCCAGCTCTCCCTCGCCCTCCGGGACGGCGCGCGAGGGACCCGCGCCGGGACCTCCGCAACGACAGGCGTCCCCGGCGCGACAGGCGAACCCGCCACGACAGAGAAGGAGCACCCGCTTGCTGCCCGCTGACACGGCCCCGCAGATGAGCCACCGCCAGATCCTGGAGGCGCTCACGGGACTCCTCGCCGCGTTCTTCACGGCGATCCTCTCGAGCACGATCGTCGCGAACGCCCTGCCGACGATCATGGCGGACCTCAAGGGCACCCAGACCGACTTCGCGTGGGTCATCACCGCGGCCCTGCTCGCGAACGCCGTCACGACGCCCGTCTGGGGCAAGCTAGCCGACCTGTTCGACAAGAAGCTCCTGACCCAGCTCAACATCGTGGTGTTCGTCCTCGGCTCGGTCGTGGCCGGCCTCGCGCAGGACATCCCCTCGATGATCGCCGCGCGCGTGGTCCAGGGCATCGGCATGGGCGGCCTCACGGCCCTGGCCATGGCGATCATCGGCACGATGATCCCGCCGCGCGAGCGCGGGAGGTACTCGGGCTACATGGGCGCCGTCATGGCCGTCGGCACCGCGGGCGGGCCGCTCCTGGGCGGCTTCATCGTGGACTCGCCGCTCGGCTGGCGCTGGACGTTCTTCGTGTGCGTCCCGCTCGCCGTGATCGCGCTCGTGCTCATCCAGGTGACCCTCAAGATCAAGCACGTGAGGCGCCCCGCGAGGATCGACTGGCTCGGCACGCTCCTGCTCGCCCTCGGGGTCAGCACCCTCCTGGTCTGGGTCTCGTTCGCGGGCAAGGCCGGGTACTACGACTGGTGGTCGTGGCAGAGCGCCTCGATGGTCGGCGGCGCGGTCGTCGCCCTCGTGCTTCTCATCGTCGTCGAGTCCCGCGTGGCCCAGCCGATCATCCCGCTGAAGATCGTCTCGGACCGCACGACGGCGCTGGCGATCGTCGCCTCGGCCGCGATCGGCGTCGCGATGTTCGGCTCCTCCTCGTTCCTCGGCCAGTACTTCCAGGTCGCCCGCGGCGCCACGCCGACCGAGGCCGGGCTCCTGACCCTGCCGATGATCGCGGGCAACTTCGCCGGCTCGGTCGTCTCGGGCCAGCTCATCACGCGCTACGGGAAGTGGAAGCGGTACCTCGTCCTCGGCAGCGTCCTGACGGTCGCGGGCCTCGGGCTCACCGGCACGATCGACCACACGACCGAGCTCGCGCTCACCGGCGCCTACACCTTCGTCCTCGGCGTGGGCCTCGGGATGACGATGCAGAACCTCGTCCTCGCGGTGCAGAACACGGTCCGCGCGACGGACATCGGCACGGCGAGCGCCACGGTCGCGTTCTTCCGCTCGGTGGCAGGTGCCGTGGGCGTCGCGGTCCTCGGCGCCGTCCTGAGCAACCGCTCCGGCACGCTCGTGGCCGAGGGCCTCGCGAGCCACGGCATCGAGGTGCCCCCCGGCTCGGGCTCGGGGGCGTCCCTGGACCTCAAGGACATGCCCGCGCCCGTCGCCGAGGTCGTGCGCGCCGCGTTCGGCGACGCCACCGCGCTCATCTTCCTCGTCTCGGCCGCGATCGCCGTCCTCGCGCTCGTCGCGGTCCTGCTCATCCGCGAGGTGCCGCTGCGCCGGAGCGTGGACATCACTCCGGCGGCTCCTGCGGGTGCCGCGCACGACGCCGGTGGGCCGGCCCGCGCGGGCGGGGAACCCGCCGTCGTGCCCGCTCTGGGAGCCAGCGGACAGCCCCTGTCCGCAGGCCGTGCGAATCCTCCTCAAGGCTGATGGCTCCCCGCATTGGCGGGTCTAGTCTGGACTCGCCCCCACCGCCTGCCGGTGCGGGCCCGACGCGAAGGACTTCGATGCTCCTCACCCTCATCCGGCGCTACAGCGCCCGCTATTGGGCGTGGATCCTCGCCGTGGTCGTGTTCCAGCTCGCCACGACGATCGCCACGCTCTACCTGCCCAGCATCAACGCCCAGATCATCGACCAGGGCGTGGCCCGCGGCGACACGGACTACATCTGGGGCCAGGGCGGGCTCATGCTCGGCGTGGCCCTGACCCAGGTCGCCACGGCGATCGCCGGCGTGTACTTCGGCTCGAAGACGGCGATGGCGTTCGGCCGCGACCTGCGCCAGGCCGTGTTCCGCAAGGTCACCTCGTTCTCGGCGCAGGAGGTCCAGTCCTTCGGCGCGCCGACGCTCATCACACGCGGCACGAACGACGTCCAGCAGGTCCAGATGCTCCTCCTCATGGCCCTGAACTTCATGGTCTCGACCCCGATCATGTGCATCGGCGGCATCATCATGGCCCTGCGCGAGGACCTCGGTCTCTCGTGGCTCGTGTGGGTCTCGGTGCCGGTCCTGTTCGGGATCGTCGGCTACCTCGTGTACCTGCTCCTGCCGCTCTTCCGCGGGATGCAGCAGAAGATCGACGGGATCAACGGCGTGCTGCGCGAGCAGATCATGGGCATCCGCGTGGTGCGGGCCTTCGTCCGCGAGCCCTACGAGGAGGGCCGCTTCGCCGAGGCCAACCGGGCACTGACCGAGGTCTCGCTCCGGGTCGGGGCGATCTTCGTGCTCATGTTCCCGATCATCATGATGCTCCTGCACCTCGCCACGGCCGCGGTGCTGTACTTCGGCGGGCAGCGCGTGGACGCGGGGCAGATGCAGGTCGGCTCGCTCACCGCGTTCCTCCAGTACCTCCTGCAGATCCTCATGGCCGTCATGATGGGCACCTTCATGGCCATGATGATCCCGCGCGCCTCGGTGTGCGCCGACCGCATCGGCGAGGTGCTCGGCGTCGTGCCCGCGATGGAGGCGCCCGCCGAGCCGCTCGTCCCGCAGCGGCGCGAGGGAGTCGTCGAGTTCCGCGACGTGTCCTTCCGGTACCCGGGCGCGGAGGCGCCTGTGCTCTCGGGGCTGAGCTTCACCGCCCGGCCGGGGGAGACGCTCGCGATCATCGGCGCCACCGGCTCAGGCAAGTCCACCCTGCTCTCGCTCATCCCGCGGCTCTACGACGCCGGCGGCGGCCAGGTGCTGCTCGACGGCGTGCCCGTGGACCGGATGCCGCGCTCCGAGATCACCTCGCGCGTGGCCATGGTGCCGCAGCGCCCGTACCTGTTCTCCGGCACCGTCGAGCACAACCTGCGCTTCGGCCGGCAGGAGGCGTCCGACGGCGAGCTGTGGGAAGCGCTCGAGGTCGCCCAGGGCGCGGACTTCGTGCGCGAGAAGCCCGCGGGGCTCGGCGCGCGGATCGCCCAGGGCGGCACGAACGTCTCGGGCGGGCAGCGGCAGCGGCTGTGCATCGCACGGGCCCTCGTCGCGAGGCCCGCCGTCTACCTCTTCGACGACTCCTTCTCGGCCCTCGACGTCGCGACCGACGCGCGGCTGCGCCGGGCCCTGCACGCGCACACGCGCGACGCGACCGTGATCATCGTGGCCCAGCGGGTCTCGACGATCGTCGACGCCGACCAGATCCTCGTGCTCGACGGCGGGCGGATCGTGGACCGCGGAACGCACGAGGAGCTGCTCGAGACGAGCCCGACGTACCAGGAGATCGTGCAGTCGCAGATCTCCGCCGAGGAAGTGGGGGAGATCGCGTGAGCCCGGAGAAGGCAGAGAAGAAGCCTCATCCGCAGCCCGAGGACGAGCTCCTCGAGGAGGAGTACCGCCCGACCGAGGCCGACGGCGGGATGTTCGGGGACCTGCCCGCGAAGAAGGCCAAGAACTTCGGGCCGAGCGCGAAGCGGCTCATGGGCCTGCTGCGCCCCGAGCGGGCCCAGATGGCCGTCGTGGTCGCGTTCATCCTCGTCTCCGTGGTGCTGACGGTCATCGCGCCGAAGGTCCTCGGCCAGGCCATGGACGTCATCTTCTCGGGCGCGATCGGCAAGCAGATGCCCGCCGGCGCCTCGAAGGAGCAGGTCGTCGAGGGCCTCCGGGCCCAGGGGCAGGGCAACTTCGCGGACATGCTCGCAGGAATGGACCTCGTGCCCGGGCAGGGGATCGACTTCGGCCGCCTGACGTTCCTCATCGCCGTCGTGCTGCTCATGTACTCGGTGGCCGGGGTGTTCATGTGGGCCCAGGGCTACCTGCTCAACCGGCTCGTCATGCGGGTCATCTACCGGCTGCGGCAGGACGTCGAGGCCAAGCTCAACCGGCTCCCGCTCGGCTACTTCGACACCCGCCAGCGCGGCGACGTGCTCTCCCGGGTGACCAACGACGTCGACAACATCCAGCAGGGCCTGCAGCAGGCGTTCTCGCAGCTGCTCTCCTCGGTCCTGCAGGTGCTCGGCATCGTCGTGATGATGTTCATCGTCTCGTGGCAGCTGGCCCTCATCGCCCTCATCGCGCTGCCGCTCTCCGGCGTCGTCGCGGGCGTGATCGGCGCGCGCAGCCAGAAGCTGTTCCAGGCGCAGTGGAAGAACACGGGCGCGCTCAACGGCCAGATCGAGGAGTCCTTCTCGGGCCACGACCTCGCGACCGTGTTCGGGCGCCAGACGGACATGGTCGAGCGCTTCGATGCGAAGAACGAGGAGCTCTACCGCGCCTCGTTCGGGGCGCAGTTCGTCTCCGGCATGATCTTCCCGGTGATGAACTGGGTGAGCTACCTCGCCTACGTGGGCATCGCCGTCGTGGGCGGCCTGCGCGTCGCGGCCGGGCAGATGACCCTCGGGGATGCGACGGCGTTCATCCAGTACTCGCGCGAGTTCACCCAGCCGCTCGGGCAGATCGCGGGCATGGCCAACATGCTCCAGTCCGGCGTGGCCTCCGCCGAACGGACCTTCGAGCTGCTCGACGCCGAGGAGGAGGAGCCCGAGACGCCGACGGGCCACCTGCCCGAGGCCACCGACGGGCACGTCGACTTCGAGCACGTGACCTTCTCCTACTCGCCCGACCAGCCGCTCATCGAGGACCTCTCGCTCACGGCCGAGCCCGGGCACACGGTCGCGATCGTGGGACCGACGGGCGCGGGCAAGACGACGCTCGTGAACCTCGTGATGCGCTTCTACGAGATCTCCTCGGGCCGGATCCTGCTCGACGGCGTGGACATCCGCGACCTCTCCCGGGCCGAGCTGCGCTCCAAGGTGGGCATGGTGCTCCAGGACGCGTGGCTCTTCCGCGGCACGATCTACGAGAACATCCGCTACGGCAACCTCGAGGCGACCGAGGCGGAGGTCATGGCCGCGGCCAAGGCCACCTACGTGGACCGGTTCGTGCGCGCGCTGCCGGACGGCTACCAGACGGTGATCGACGAGGAGGGCTCGAACATCTCCGCCGGCGAGAAGCAGCTCATCACGATCGCGCGGGCCTTCGTGTCCAACCCGTCGCTGCTGATCCTCGACGAGGCGACCTCGTCCGTGGACACGCGCACCGAGCTGCTCGTGCAGAAGGCCATGCGGGCGCTGCGGACCGACAGGACGTCCTTCGTGATCGCTCACCGGCTCTCGACCATCCGCGACGCGGACACGATCCTTGTCATGGAGGCCGGGCGCATCGTCGAGCAGGGCAGCCACGAGGAGCTGCTCGCCCGCGGCGGGGCGTACCACCGGCTGTACAGGAGCCAGTTCGCCGGCGGCCACGACCTGGAGGCGGAGGAGGCCGCGGCGACGGCGGGGGCGCCCACCTTTCAGGAGAAGTAGCGGTCGGGGGGATGGCCGGCCCGCCAGGGCTGCCATCCCCGGCATGGGGAGGGGCCGGGCGGCGCGTCGTGCGCCGCCCGGCCCCTCCCCATGACCCCTGATCGCGTCAGTTCTTCGCGTACCCCGTGGGCGGGGTCAGCACGCCCCGCTCGATCAGCTTCTCGATGTTGGCAGCGCGGGTCGAGTCCTCCCGGGCCAGCCAGTCCTCGGCCGGAGGAGCGTCCAGGTACTGGTTCTTCGGGTAGATCGGGTTGTCGTAGATCACCCGGTACTGCTCGGTGCGGAGGTCCTTGAACTGGTTGTACAGGCCGTTCGCCACGCGGGCCCGGCGAAGGGCCTCGATGTCGATGGTCGTGCAGACGAACGAGTCGCCCGTGGTCCAGCCCCTCTGCTGCGTGAGGACCTGCCCTCTGGGCCCGACGATCATCGACTGCCCGCCGAACAGGTCCTGCACGCCGCCGTCCTCGCGGTACTCGGGGCCCAGGTTAGGAGCGACGACGTAGGCGGAGTTGAACATGGCGTGGGCGCGGTTCTGCAGTTCCCACATGCCGTTCTGAACGGCCGGCTCGATCAGCGTCGGGCGGATGATGATTTCTGCCCCGTTCATTGCGAGGCCGCGGACGACCTCGGGATAAACTCCCTCATGGCAGATGGCAATTCCGATATTGCCGATCTCGGTCTTCGCCACAGGGAAAATGGCGTCCATGGGGTTGCCATTCCCCTTCTTCTCGATCCACTCGTCCCACACATCGTGCGGATTCATGTTTCCGAGCATTCCGCCCTCATAGGCGTCGCTCGTGGCCTTGTAGCGCTTGTAGACGATTTCACCCTGAGGGTCGATGATGAAAGCGACGTTGAAATGGCGGTCGGGGAAGTCGTCGTCCTTGACCATGTAGAGCTCGGCCGCGATGTACGTGTTGAGCTCGACGGCCTTCTTCGCCAGCTCGTCCGTCTCGGGGCCGGGGATCGTCACGGCAAAGTGGCGCTCCGCCTCGCGGTTCCCGGGAGTGTTGGCGATCATGCCCTGGATCGCCATCTCAGGAAGGACGACGAGCTTGACGGGTGAGCCTTCCCAGGCTCCCACCATCACAGCGGTGTCGATGAATTCATTGATGCGCTTGACGTTGGCGACGCCGTCTCCGGGGTTCTTCACGTTGAAGGTCCGCGGCGATACAGCCACAACGACGAATGGGTCGATCATGATTTTCTCTTTCTCTTCTTTGAGGCAAGACGCGAAACGGAGAAACGTTCAGCGTCTCCGAGTTAGCGCTAACTCAGCATAATCACGTGATTTGGGAGTATGCAAGACCTTTGGAGGTCTCAGATTTCTTGGAACAAGGCTGGGGAGGCCTCGCTTGAACCAGGCGCGCCTTCAGGAGGTGCGCAGGCAGGAGGAATCAGCGCCGACTGCGCGGGGGCGCCGTCGTTTCCCGGACGACGAGGCGCGATTCGATGAGAGGGATGTCGCCCTCAGCTTCATCCTTGATCATGGCCAGGATGCGGGCGACGGCGACGTGGCCGATGGCCTCGAAATCCAGCGTCACAGTGGTGAGCGCCGGTCGGAAGTACGGGGCTTCCTTGATGTCGTCGAAGCCGACGACGCTGACATCGTCCGGTACGGACAATCCCGCTTCGTCCAAGGCCTTGATGAGGCCCAGGGCGAACGGATCATCAGCGCAGAACACCGCGGTCACATCCTTCTGAGCGACCAACGGGGCCAACTCCCGCCCTGCCCGGTACCCCTCGGCCGCGGACCAGTCGGACGTCTCCAGCGGCGGGGGAGCGGCCCGCCCGGCCGCCCCCAACTCTTCCGCCCAGCCCCTGACACGAGCGGTGGTCGCCATCCAGCCCGGTGGGCCTTGGATGTGCCACACCGTCTCATGGCCCAGCTCCAGCAGGTGCCGCACCGCCATCCGCGCGCCACCCACCTCGTCGACCGACACGCTCGTCGGGCTCGGAGCAGACCCCTGCTGGAAGGTCACCACCGGGACATCGATGTCCAGCCCCTCGAGGACCGACAAGGCGTCGTAGAGGGGGGCGAGGACGACCACGCCGTCCACCGTATCCGAGTTGATCGAGTCGAAGGCGGCCTTGATGACCTTCTTCTCGAGCGATCCCAGCGTGACCAGACGCGTCGCGTAGCCGTGCTTCCGCGCCTCCTCCGAGATGCCGTACAGGGCTACCGTCGGGCCGAGGACGGACAGCTCGAAGCTGACGACTCCGATCGTCATGGTCCGGTTGCTGGCCAAGGCGGCGGCGGCCGGGTTCCGCCGGTAGTGGAGCTGTTCGATGGCGTGCTCGACGCGTTCGCGGATCTCAGGGGCCACGTTGGAGGCTCCCCGGACAACCCGCGACACGGTCTGCTGCGACACGCCCGCAAGCCGGGCGACGTCGATCATGCGAGGACCCTTGGACCGTGAGGCCAACCTCTCCCCGCGCCCATTGGTGGTCCGGGTTTCGGAATGGGCGGGCGTCTGGGTCACCACCTCATTATGCCCGCCCTGCCGGTCCGGGCCGATGAGGACGGCGCCTGAGGGTCGGCGCGGTGTCAGGGCCGCCGGTACTTCAGGACCTCTGGATGCTGGTCGTACGGCCACTCTGCCCCCTCAACCATGTACTTCCGGGTCGTGTAGCTTCCGTCCATCGTCGCGGCGAGCGATGGTGGCCCATCGAAACCGATGACGCCCCACCCGATCCTGTTCTCGTTGCCGCCGTAGACTGGGTCGCCGTAGAAGCCCTGACGTGTGTTGAGGACCAGCAGCGGGAAGAACTCCAGGAAGTCCTCGTTGACCGGCTGGTTGCCGGCAGGTGCCCCGCCGAGGCCGAGGTCCACATGCGCCAGGGAATAGGGCTTCGGCTTCGGCTGGCCGGACAGTGCCTCGAGCACCGCATCCTGGTCTTCCTCGGTGAGCTCCACGAATTGGGCATCCGCCCTCTCCTTCGCGAGGCGGTCCAGCTCGACGATGCCCTCGCGGTAGAACTGCCGCCGCTGCTTGATCCGCTCCTGCCAGGCCGCCTCGTCACGCCCCTCCATCTTGAGGAAGCCATTCCCGTCGGCGGCGGGGAAGATGAACTGCGTCCCGGCCAGCATCCGGTCGATGAAGCGGACCACCTTGGCCTCGCGGGCGCCCGGATGATGGTCAGTGGGGATGATGCGCGCCGTCGCGGCCTCGATGGTGTTCCACTCGTGTTCGGTGAAGAAGATCGGGCCCTCGACGTCCCGTGTGGAGATGGGCACCGTGGCCCACTCAGCCTGTCCCATGTGACATCTGTCCTTTCGTATCGGGTGCCGGCGTGCGGCTCAGTTCTTGCTCCAGCCGTGGCGGTCGACCTGGAGGATGCGGTCCGAGCACCGCCAGGCATTGGCCATGATGGTCAGCGCGGGGTTGATGCCCGTGGCCGTGGGGAAGAAGCTCGCGTCGAAGACGTAGAGGTTGGGCACCTCGTGCGAGCGGCACCAGCGGTCGACGACGGAGCTCGCCGGGTCGTTGCCCATGCGGCACGTGCCGAGCTCGTGGGAGGTGTTGCCGGTGATGCGTTCCATGTTCACGGGAATCACCTTCTTCGCCCCGGCCGCCTCGAGGATCTCCCCGTTCTTGGCGACCTGCCACCGCTCCTGGGCGAAGTCGTTGGCGTGCGGCGTGTGCGTGATGCGGGCGACCGGCAGGCCCCAGGCGTCCTTGACGTTCGGGTCGAGATCAACGCGGTTGTCCTCGACCGGCAGATCATGCAGGAGGACGCCGATCTTCATGCTGTGGTTGAAGTACTTCCTGTCGGCATCCTTGGCCGCCTGGCCCCAGGTGGGCCGGCCCGGGAAGCTCCAGTTCACGGGGTGGCCGATCATCGACGGGAAGATGAGCGACCCGAGGATGTGCCCGCGGCTCTCGTCCGTCTCGTAGAAGTCGAACGAGCACAGGCTCATGTAGTGCCCCGCCCAGCCGTACAGGGGGTCGCTGACCTCGCGGTCGAACAGGCCCACCGAGAAGGAGTACTGGTGGAAGGTGGCGTTCTTGCCGACCATGCCGCTGCCGTTGCCGAGGCCGTCCGGGAAGAGCCCGGACTTCGACATGAGCAGCAGGCGCGGCGTCTCGATGCCTCCGCCGCAGACGATGACGGCCTTGGCGTGCTGCACGAACTCGTCGCCGTCCTCGTCCTGGTAGCGGACGCCGGTGGCGCGGCCGTCCTTGCCGACGAGGATCTCGCTGACGTAGGAATCGGGGCGGAGGTCGTAGCGGCCCGTGGCGATCGCGTCGGGGATGAAGCTGATCAGGGTGGAGGACTTGCCGCTGCCGGGGTCCGGGTACTGCTGCCAGAAGCCGTTCTCGCTGAAGGGCTGGCGGCCGCGGTAGGGCTCCGTGACCATGCCTTGGGGCATGGGGAAGGTGCTGTGGCCGAGCTTGGACATCGCCGTGGCGAAGGTGCGGCCGATCTGGCTCAGCGGCGAGGGCTTGGTCGGGTAGCCGCGGCTGCGCCACGCCTCCCACTTGTTCGCCCCGGCCAGGCCCGAGGTGCCGAACTCCCATTCGACCCGCGTGTAGTACGGCTCGAGCTCGTCGTAGGAGATCGGCCAGTCGACGAGGCTCGCGCCCTCGACGTCGCCGTGCAGGCTGCGGAGCTTGAAGTCGCTCTCCGCCATCCGCGGCACCATGCCGCCCCAGTGCGTGGTGCCGCCGCCGACCACCTGAGGGGTTGCGGAGAAGTTCGTGATCTCGGCTTCGACCTTGTCGTTCGGCCGGTAGGTCCGCGGCTTCACCTTGGGGTCCTGCCAGATGAAGTTGCGGTTGAGGAACTTCAGCTCATCTCCCGAGGCGTGCTCTGGCTTGAGCCACGGCCCTCGCTCGAGGCCCACGACCCGCAGGCCAGCCTCGGACAGCACCTTTGCTGCCGTGGCCCCTCCCGCCCCGGCGCCGACGATGACGACGTCGACCGGCTCGGGCTGCTTCTTCCTAGTCATTGCTCTTGGTTCCTTTCATGGATGCGTGGGGTGGGGTGCGCGCTCAGGCGGCTGCGGCCTCGAGGCCGTGCCGCCCCACCCGGGCCAGGGGCAGGAGCTCGTTCCAGAGCTCCTCGGGGATGTCATGGCTCAGGAGCTCGACGGTCGCCTCGACCCGGCTCGGCTGCGACATGCCGACGATGGTGGAGGCGACGCGCTCGTCACGCACCGAGAACTGGAGCGCCGCGGCGGCCAGCGGCACGCCGTACTGGGCACACAGCGCCTCCATGCGCAGCACGCGGTCGATCGTGGCCTGGTCCACTGGGGCGTAGCAGTAGCGCGGCACGGCTCGCGGTCCCTTGACGAGCATGCCGCCGCCGAACGGAGCCGCGTTGACGAAGGCGACCCCGCGGCGGGCCGCGTCGTCCAGGAGCGGCTCCGCGGTCTGCTCCACGAGCGTGTAGCGGTTGTGGCTGATGACGGCGTCGAAGGCATCGGTGGCGAGGTACTGCAGCTCGAGGTCGATCGGGCCGCCGGCCACGCCCAGGTGCTGGATCACGCCCTGGTCGCGGAGGTCGATGAGGGCCTCGAGCGGCCCGCCCTTCGCCACGCCCTCCTCGAAGGAGATCTTCTCGGGGTCGTGCAGGTAGACCAGCTGCAGCTTGTCGAGGCCCAGCCGCTCCAGGCTTTCCTCGACGGACCGGCGGACGCGGTCGCCGGAGAAGTCGGTCGTGCCGGGGATGGGGTCCACCTTGGTGGCGACCACGAACCCCTCCGGGATGCCGCCGCGCTCGGCGATCGCCCGGCCGATGCGCTCCTCGCTGGCGCCGCCGCCGTACTCGTTGGAGGTGTCGATGAACGTGAACGGCCCGTCGAAGACCCGGTGGATCGTGGCGACGGCCGTGTCCTGGTCGACCTCGTAGCCGTACTGGGCGGGGAAGCTCCCCAGGGCGCTCGTGCCGACGCAGATTTCAGAGACGGCCAGGTCGGTGTGGCCGAAGGGACGAGTGGACATGGGTACCTGCTTTCGTGCTGGTGGTCGGGGGACGGGGAGACCGCGCCGGGCTAGGCCGTGCCGGTCCGGAGTACGTGTTTGGAGAAGAACGCCGAGATGCGCCGGACGCCGCCTGCACTCGAGAGGAAGACCGCGAGGATGATCACCGCGCCCTTGATGACCAGCTGCGGCTCCGACGAGATGCCGACCAGGTTCATGATGTTGATGATCGTCGTCAGGATGAACACGCCGATCACTGCGTTCAGGGGGTCGCCCTTGCCGCCCATGAGAGAGGCTCCGCCGACCACGACGGCGGCGATCGCGTCAAGCTCGTAGCCGACACCGATCAACGAGCTCCCCTGCCGCAGCTGGGCCGCGGCGACCAGGCCGGCCAAACCGGCGAGCAGGCCCGAGATCGTGTACGTGACGATCAGGTTGCGCGCCACCGGCAGACCGGAGAGCCGGGAGGCCTCCGGGTTGCCGCCGATGGCGTACAGGGAGCGGCCGAAGGTCGTGTACTTCGCCACCAGCGCCGCGGCGACCGCGACCACGATGAAGATCAGCACGGGGTTGCGCACGCCGAGGAACGACCCCCGCGAGAAGGCCTGGATGAAGCCCTGGTCGCGGATCTCGATCAGGCTGGTCGACTGGATGATGTAGCTGAAGCCCTTGACGGCGCTCATCATGGCGAGGGTGGCGATGAACGGAGGGATGTTCAGCCACACGACGAGGACGCCGTTGATCAGGCCCGCGGCCGCGCAGCAGGCCAGGACGAAGACCACTGAAGCTCCAGCGGGCATTCCTGCCTGGAGCGTCAGTGCTGTGAGCACGGTGGACATAGCCAGGATCGACCCGACGGAGAGGTCGATGCCGCCAGTCAGGATGACGAAGTACTGGCCGATGGCGAGGACGACGACGATCGAGGCGGCGGTGATGACGTTCTCCGCATTGCGGAGCGTCAGGAAGTCGTCCGAGACGTAGTAGCCGACCGCGACGATGGCGAGGAGCACCAGGATGAGGTAGCTCTTCGGCAGGGCTCGGAGGGCTGCGCCGCGCAGGCGCCTGCTGACGTTGGGTGTCATCGGTGGGGCGTCACTCCTCTGGGGCAGAGGCGACAAGGTCCGGGACATGGGTGTCCTCCTGAAGTGGAATCTGAGGGGAAGGGGGCCGTCAGGCGAAGCGCTCGAGGATGGCGTTGCCGGAAGGGTCGATCTCGTCGTGGTCGAGTTCTGCGACGACTCGGCCGCGCGCCATCACGAGGACGCGGTCGCACATCATCGCCTCGGTGATCTCCGAACTCGCCACGACGACGGTTCCGCCCGCCTTGGCGAACTCGCGGAGGAGCTCGTACATGTCCTCCTTGGCGCCCACGTCAACGCCGCGGGTGGGCTCGTCGCAGACGAGGATGCGCGACTGGCGGACGAGCCAGCGGGCCAGGATGGCCTTCTGCTGGGTGCCGCCGCTCAGCGTCTTGAGCGGCTGGTTGACCCCGGAGACCTTCATGCCCAGCCGGGCGATCATCTCCCCGGCAACCCCGCGCTCCCGCCGGGACTGAATCACGCTCAGGCGGCTGAACTGCGGAAGGCTGGCCAGCGTGATGTTGCCGGCGACGCACATCTCGGGAATGAAGCCCGCCGCCTTGCGGTCCTGCGGCAGCAGGCCGATGCCGCGGCGGATCGCGTCGCGCGGGGCGCGGAAGTCTGCGGCCTTCCCGTCGACCCGGATCTGGCCGGAGGTCCGCTTCCGCGCGCCCGCGATGAGGCCCGCCAGCTCCGACTGTCCGCTGCCGATGAGCCCCGAGATTCCGAGGACTTCGCCCTCGCGCAGCTCGAACGACACGTTGTCGACGTGCCCGTGCTCTGACAGGTCCCGGGCGGAAAGGATGACCTTCTCCTGGGGGCCGGCGCCGAGCCGCGGCGAGCGCTCGCCGCGGAGCGCTGCGTCCGCGATCGATCCTTCCAAACTCTTCCCGACCATCGCCGTCACGACGTCGGCGGGCTTCGAGTCCAGGGTCTTCAAGTCGGCGGCGTTAACCCCGTCGCGGAGCACCGTCACGGCGTCGCAGAGCGAGAACAGCTCGTCCATGCGGTGCGAGATGTACAGGAGCGTCACCCCCTGCGCGGAAAGCGAGCGGAGCACGGTGAAGAGGCGTTCGACGTCGGGCAGCGGCAAGGTCGAGGTCGGCTCGTCCAGCAGCAGGACCCGGGCGTCCTTGTGCAGTGCCTTCGCGAGTTCCACCGCCTGCTGCTCCGCGGTCGAGTAGCTGCCGACGGGACGCCGGACGTCGAGGTCGAAGCCCACCCTGTCCAGGGCGATCCGGGCCTGCTGCTGCATTTTCTGCCAGTCGACGGCGGCGCCTCCCCGTCGGGGGAGCTGGCCCAGGAAGATGTTCTCGGCCACTGACAGCGACGGCACGAGCGAGAGCTCCTGGTAGATGGTGTGGATACCGGCACGCTGGGCATCCGTCGGATCCCGGAACCGCTGGAGCTCCCCGCCGAGTCGGATCGAACCTGAATCCGGGGACTCGGCGCCGGAGAGGATCTTGACGAGAGTGGACTTGCCGGCCCCGTTCTGTCCAGCGAGCGCGTGGATGGACCCGCGGCGGACGCTGAAGCTCACACCTTTGAGCGCTTGTACGCCGGGGTACGACTTCGTCACGCCGTCGAGCTGGAGCTCCAGGGCGCCGGAGGTGGTTTTCCTTGTCGTGTCGTCAGCAGTGACTTCCACGGGTGCCGGGTTGTGGGCGAGCATAGATGTTCCTTACATACGGTGGACGGAGGGGCCGACTGAGGGGTGGTGTCCCAGGCCTCAGTCCTTGGCGCGGACGTACGTCTCCGTCGGCACGTAGTAGTCGGCGGCATTGGCAGGCGTGACGACGGTGGTATCGATGTAGTGGGTCTTGTCGGCACACTTCGACTGGTCCCCGTTGAAGGCGGCGAGCGCCATCTGGACCGCCGTCGCCCCCTGATCCCACGGCTGGTTGGACGCGTCGGCCTGCAGCGGGCCCTTCGGGTCGTCGACCATTTCCTTGATGGCACCCATGCCACCGTCGTAGCTGGCCATGATGATCCCGTCGCCCCACAGGCCGGCCTGCTGCAGGCCTTGAACGATGCCGCCGTGCATGACGTCGCTCATGCTGTAGACGACCTTGATGTCGCGGTTGGCGGTCGCGACGTCCCTGATCGGGGCGAGCGCCTTGTCGGGCTTCCACTCGCCGTACTTGGTCTCGAGCAGCACGCTCTTCACGCCCGGGTGCTTGTCCATGACGCGGTTCCAGCCCGCCACGAAGCCGTTGAAGCGAAGGTCCGTCAGCACATCGCCGGGGAAGCCCCCGATGCCGACGATCTTGATCTCGCCCTTGTCTCCATACTTCTCGAGCGCCTGCTGTGCTGCCACTTCTCCGGCGAGCGAGCCAGTGTGCTCCTGGTCCTCTGCGACGTAGCAGAACAGGTCGGGGACGAGGGACTTGTCAAGATTCGAGTTGACGGTCACGAGCGGGATGCCCGCGTCCTTGAGCGCCTGCACCGAGGGCCCGACGCCGATCGGGTCGTTGGGATTCATCACCACGACGTCCACACCTTTGGTGATGAGCGTCTGTACGTCAGCGTTCTGCCGGACGGTATCGCCGTTGGCATCCAGCAGCTCGATGCGCGCTCCGATCTTTCCGGCCTCGGACTGGCCGCCGTCCACGAGCGTCTTCCACCAGTCGCTGCCGCTGATGCCCCGCTGGCTCCAGCCGATGACGAGGCCCTTGCCGCTGGACTTCTCCGCCTCGTCGGCGGCGCTGGCGCTGCCCTTGCAGCCAGTCAGGCCGAGTGCGGCGAGGGTGAGCACGGAAACCGCAGCTGCTCCCGCGAGACCACGGCGCTTGAGGGTTCCAGAGGGAGTTCTACGCATGGACAACACTTCCTTGTGCTTGGGGGAAAGGCCCCGCCATCGGGGCGTTGCATAAGAATGTACAGGGTGAGTTAGCGCACTATCAAGAGTTTTTTGAGGACGAGTTTTGGTTAGCGGCTCACGCGCCTCAAAGCCTGAAAACCCCTGACTTCTTGCCACTTGAAAGCCCCAAGCCTTGAACATCGCTACCGCCGTTGGGCCGTGGGTGAACGCTAAACCGAGACCTCTGGGATGCAGGGGGATGGCAACCCCACCTCGTCGCCCTGTCGCCGTGCCCGTGGGCCAGGTTCGCGCGGGCGCGCCGGCTCAGGGCCAGCCCGTCCGTATCCAGGACTGGCTGCAGGGCCCGGCCGGAACGCTGCGCGGGCTGAAGGAAGGCCCCGGAAGCAGGGAAACCATGGACGCAATGAGGGCAAACGACAGGCACGAGCTCGAACGGCTCCGGCGGGCGAACGAGGCCCTCCGGGCCCGCTGGAAGTCCGAGACAGCGGTGGACAATCTGGGAAAGGCTTCCGCGCTCTTGGAGCCCCACGCCACCCGAAGCCCGGGCCGAGGCCGGCGAGCGTGAACGCGACCGCCTCCTCGAGCAGCCACAAGCAATAACCCACGAGACTGTCGATGGAACTTGGGCATTGAAACTGCACTCTCCGGGGTGGACTATGGGGGGAGGCGGCTGGGAGCTCAAGAGAGGGGCTACTCATGCATGCCACGACCGTTCGCAGAGCCAATCAGCGGTGGCGGGAAATGATCGCTGGTGCGGCTCTGGCGTTCCTGATCGCAGTCGTCCCGACCTCGGTGCACGGGGCCGGCACGTCCAGTCCGCCCGCCTCGGCGGGCTCCGGCGAGCCAGACAGTGGAGCGGTCGCCAACATCGGCAACTGGCCCGACCCCATGTAGAGGCACCCCGGGGGCTGGAAATTTTCGACGGGGCTGGACCACGCGCGGCGCCTCGTCACGGTCGCGATCGCCAACCCCAGGGGTCAGGGCCAAGTCGGGCGGCGACGCCCAGGACCGGACGCTCAGCGTCTCGTCTGGGACGACCCACACGCCTCATCGTCGACGCCGGCGTGCAGATCGGCTGGTACGACGTCGTCGAAACCGCTCCCGGGTACCCGCCTTCCGGTACGCGAGCTTCATACCCGAAACGTGGGTGGGGTTAGGCGTCGGGGGCTGGTTCTCCGTGCACCATGGATTCGCCGGACGGCGAGTTGGCCATGGGGATCCTTCTCAGTAGTCGCGCACGACCGTGGTCTCAGGCTCCACGCCGAGCATGAAGTGGCGGCCCTCGACGTGCTCCGGGGTGATCTCGACGTAGAAGTTCTTGGGCGTCGGGAGCCACGAATCGATGCCCACCGACTCGGCGGCCTCGATCTCCTTCGAGGTCTCGAGCATCCTCGCCCTGCCCTTGACGACGACGCTCCACGCCTCGTCCTCCATGACGCCGTCCGCCTCGAAGGCCACGGTGGGGTTGATGACGAGCTCGGCGAGCTTCGTCCCCGGGATCGTGCGCACGTAGAGCTTCCCGTCGACGGCCTTGACGTTGATGGGCACAATGTCGAGCTCGCCTGCGGCATGAGTGGCCAGGCGGCCGTGCCTTGCGTGGGTCAGCAGCTCCCAGCTCTCGGCCTCGGTGAGGATGCGGACGGGATCGTCGTTGTCGTGGTCGAACAGCATGGTGTTCCCCTCCCTGTCCCAGCCATCGTAGGCTCGCCCCACCCCATGCGGAATGGACGGTTTGGCCTGGGCGAAGCCCGGGCTCTGCCAGCCTGCACGGACACACGCCCGAAACACGCCGGCCCTACGATCGGGATCCCAGACCGTCGAGCAAGGAGCGCCATGCGACTCAGCCCCCGCGAGCAGGAGAAGCTCATGATCGTCGTCGCCGCGGACCTCGCCCGGCGGCGTCAGGCCCGGGGGCTCAGGCTCAATTACCCCGAGGCGGTCGCGATCATCAGCTACGAGCTCATCGAGGGGGCGCGCGACGGCCGGACCGTCGCCGAGCTCATGAGCTGGGGCACCACGATCCTCACGCGCGAGGACGTCATGGACGGCGTGCCCGAGATGATCCACGACGTCCAGATCGAGGCCACCTTCCCCGACGGCACGAAGCTCGTGACCGTCCACGAGCCGATCCGCTAGGAGCAGCGCATGGCACACACCGATGGCACCGCCGTCCCGCTTTCCGGCCGGAACGTCCCGGGCCAGGTCATCGCCGCCGAGGGCCACATCGTGCTCAACGCTGGCCGGCCCGTGTCCGAGCTTGAGGTGACGAACACGGGCGACCGGCCCGTCCAGGTCGGCTCGCACTTCCACTTCGCCGAGGCCAACCGGGCCCTCGCCTTCGACCGGGCCGCGGCGCACGGACGTCGCCTCGACATCCCCGCGGGGACGGCAGTGCGCTTCGAGCCCGGCGACGCCAAGACCGTCCGGCTCGTGCCCCTCGGCGGCGCCCGAGAGGTGTACGGCCTGCGCAACCTGACCAACGCCCCCCTCGATCCCGCCGAGAGGGGGGCCGGCGCCGCCGAAATGGGGGCAGGTGACGCCGAGATGGGGTCGGCGCTTCCGAACCGGGCGATCCCGCGCGCCCAGTACGCCCAGCTCTACGGCCCCACGACGGGCGACCGGATCCGCCTCGGCGACACCGACCTGTACGCCGAGGTCGAGCGGGACATGACGGTCTACGGCGAGGAGGTCGTGTTCGGCGGCGGCAAGGTCCTGCGCGACGGCATGGGCCAGAACGGGCGCGCGACGCGCGACGGCGAGACGGGCGCCGCCGGCGGCCAGGCCGGCGTCGTGCGCGGGGAGGTGCCCGACACCGTGATCACGAACGCGCTCATCATCGACTACACGGGCATCTACAAGGCCGACGTCGCGCTGCGCGACGGCCACATCCAGGCCATCGGCAAGGCGGGGAACCCGCTCGTGCAGGACGGCGTGGATATCGTCGTGGGCGCCGCGACCGAGATCATCGCGGGCGAGCGGAAGATCCTCACGGCGGGCGGGATCGACACGCACATCCACTTCATCCACCCCGACCAGGTGCCCACGGCGCTCGCCTCGGGCGTGACGACCATGATCGGCGGCGGCACCGGCCCGGCCGAGGGGACCAA
Organism: Sinomonas sp. T428B; assembly: GCF_056780155.1. Taxonomy (NCBI): domain Bacteria; kingdom Bacillati; phylum Actinomycetota; class Actinomycetes; order Micrococcales; family Micrococcaceae; genus Sinomonas; species Sinomonas sp. T428B. The sequence continues at coordinate 986,381 of NZ_JBRAZR010000001.1, forward strand.
GGCCACGACGGTCACGCCGGGCGCGTGGCACATCAGCCGCATGCTCGAGGCCGCGGAGGGCCTGCCGGTCAACATCGGGCTCCTCGGCAAGGGGCACGCGTCCCGCACCGAGCCGCTCGCGGAGCAGATCGAGGCCGGCGCGATCGGGCTCAAGATCCACGAGGACTGGGGCGCGACGCACTCCTCGATCGACGCGTCGCTGCGCGTGGCCGACGAGTACGACGTCCAGGTCGCGATCCACACCGACACCCTCAACGAATGCGGCTTCCTCGAGGACACGGTCGCTGCGATCGGCGGCCGCGTCATCCACACCTTCCACACCGAGGGCGCCGGCGGCGGGCACGCGCCGGACATCATCGCGATCGCCGCGCAGCCGAACGTGCTTCCGGCCTCGACCAACCCGACCATCCCGTACACGCGCAACACCGCCGAGGAGCACCTCGACATGCTCATGGTGTGCCACCACCTGAGCCCGCAGATCCCCGAGGACGTCGCGTTCGCGGACTCCCGCATCCGCCCCGAGACCATCGCCGCCGAGGACGTGCTGCACGATCTCGGCGTCTTCTCGATCATGTCCAGCGACTCGCAGGCCATGGGCCGGGTCGGCGAGGTCATCACGCGCACGTGGCAGCTCGCCGACGCGATGAAGGCCCGGCGGGGGGTGCTTAGAGAGGACGACGGCGGGGAATCGCCTGCCGCCGACAACTTCCGGATCAAGCGCTACGTCGCGAAGTACACGATCAACCCGGCCCTCGCGCAGGGCATCGCGGACACGGTCGGCTCGGTCGAGGTGGGCAAGTTCGCGGACCTCGTCCTGTGGGACCCGGCGTTCTTCGGCGTCAAGCCGGACCTCGTGATCAAGGGCGGCACGATCGCGGCCTCGGTCATGGGCGACCCCGGGGCGTCGATCCCGACCCCGCAGCCGCAGACCCTGCGGACGGCCTTCGGCGCGTACGGGCGGAGCCTGCAGTCCTCCTCGATCACGTTCCTGCCCAAGGCCGCGATCGAGGCCGGCGTTCCCGAGCGGCTCGGGCTGCGCAAGCAGATCCGCGCCGTCGGCGGCATCCGCTCGCTCACGAAGGCGGACCTGCCGTTCAACGCCGCGATGCCCTCGATCGACGTCGACCCCGAGACGTACGAGGTGCGGGTCGACGGCGAGCTCGCCACGTGCGAGCCGGCCGAGACCCTGCCCCTCGCCCAGCGCTACTTCCTCTTCTGACCCCTCTACTTCCCCTTCTTCTTCCTCCGGAGGTCGCCATGATCGTCACCGAAGTCCTCGGCAACCTGCACGACGACGGAGCTGCCGCCGCCTACGCGGGCCGGCACCGCGAGCGGGTGGTGCTGCCGAGCGCTGACCTGGCCAAGCGGATCCAGCGGGTCCGCACCGACCACGGGACGGAGCTCGGGATCCGGCTGCCCGCCGGCTCGCCCGACCTGCGCGATGGGGACATCCTCGCGGCGCAGGAGCCGGGGGAGGGGACGCGCGGGAACGTCGTCGTGGTCTCGGTCGAGGGCACGGACGTGCTCGTCATCGCGCCGCGGACTATCGGCGAGGCCCTCTTCACGGCTCACTCGCTCGGGAACCGGCACCTCCAGGCCCAGTTCTTCGGCGCCGGGAGCGAGGTCGCGGGCGCCGCGGGCCAGGACGTCATGGTCTGCCAGTACGACCACACGGTGGCCGACTTCCTCGACGCCCACGGCGTCCCGTACCGGCGCGAGGAGCGGGTCATGGCCGTGCCGTTCCGCCACGCGTCGCACACGCACTGAGGTCTGCCGTGTCCATCGCCTCGCTTGCCGCGCTGCTGCAGCTCACCGACTCGGCCCTGCCGACCGGCGCGTTCAGCCATTCCTTCGGGCTCGAGGCGTACCTCGAGTCCGGCGAGGTGCACGACGAGGCGAGCCTCGCCGCCTGGCTCGAGGGCTTCCTCGCGACCCAGCTCACCTTCACCGACGCCGTCGCCGTCCGCCGCGCCCACCGCCTCGCCGAGATGGGGGCCTGTGACGCCGAGGTGGGGGCCAAGGACGCAGGACTCGGCGGCCTCCGCCAGCTCGACGCCGAGCTCACCGCCCTCCTCGTCCCCGCCCAGGTCCGGCAGGCGAGCATCCGCATGGGCCGGCGCCTGCTCGAGATCGCGGCGGAGAACTTCGCGTCCTACGCCGTCGCCTCCTACGCGTCGGACGTCGCCGCGGGCGCGTGCGTGGGCCACTACCCGGTCGCGTTCGCGCTAGCGGGCGCCGGCCAGGGGATCGACGAGGACATCCTCGTCGAGGCCTACCTGTACTCGACCCTCACGTCGCTGACCCAGAACGCCGTCCGCGCCATCCCCCTCGGCCAGCTCGCCGGCCAACGCGTCCTCGGCGCGCTCCGCGCCCACGTGCCCGCCGCCGTCGTCCGCTCCCGCACCACCGACCCGCGGCACTTCGGTGCCGCGGCACCGGCCCTCGAGATCCACCAGATGCGGCACGAGCACCAGCGCGCCCGCATGTTCGCAAGCTAGGAGAAGAGCATGAGCGATCCCGTCATCATCGGCATCGGCGGCCCGGTCGGCGCCGGGAAGACCCAGCTCGTCGAGCGCGTCACGCGCGCGCTCATCGGCGAGCTGTCCATGGCCGCGATCACCAACGACATCTACACGATCGAAGACGCCAAGATCCTGGCCCGCAACGGCGTGCTGCCCGAGGACCGGATCGTCGGCGTCGAGACCGGCGGCTGCCCGCACACCGCGATCCGCGAGGACACCTCGATGAACACCGCCGCGATCGAGGACCTCAAGGAACGGCACCCCGACCTGCAGCTCATCTTCGTCGAGTCCGGCGGGGACAACCTCTCGGCCACGTTCAGCCCCGAGCTCGTGGACTTCTCGGTCTACGTCATCGACGTGGCGCAGGGCGAGAAGATCCCGCGCAAGGCAGGGCAGGGCATGATCAAGAGCGACCTCCTCGTCATCAACAAGACCGACCTCGCCCCGCACGTCGGCGCGGACCTCGCCGTCATGGAGCGCGACTCGAAGTCCTTCCGTGGCGAGAGGCCGTTCTGCTTCACGAACCTCAAGACGGACGAGGGCCTGGACTACGTGCTCGACTGGATCCGCCGCGATGTGCTCCTGACGGACCTCGCGTGACGGCGCCCGCCGAGCCCCGTGTGCGTTCCGGCCCCGGCGAGCGCACGACGGCGGGGCCTCGCCTCACGGGCGAGCTGCGGCTCGGCCTCGAGCGGCGCGGCGGGCGCAGCGTCGTCGCCCGCCAGTACCACGAGGGCGCCCTGCGCGTGCTCCGCGCGCTCTACCCGGACGGCACGGGGCAGCCCGTGCTCACCGTCGTGAACCCTGGCGGCGGGTACCTCGGCGGGGACGCCTACGCGATGGACGTCGCCCTCGGCCCCGGGGCCTCGGCCCTGCTCACGACCCAGTCCGCGACCAAGGTCTACCGCACGCCGCAGGGCCCGGCCCACGCGCTCCACCGCGTGCGGCTCGACGCCGGCGCGCGGCTCGAGTCCGTCCCCGATCCGCTCATCGCCTACCGCAGCGCGGCGTACCGGCAGGACACCGAGGTGGACATGGCCCCGGACGCGAGCCTCGCGCTCGCCGACGTCGTGACCCACGGCTGGTCGCCCGACGGCGAGGCGTTCCGCTTCGACGAGGTCTCGCTGCGCACGCGCGTCGGGATCGGCGGGCGGCCCGCCGTCGCGGACAACCTCCTCATCCGCCCGGCCGACGGCGGCACCGCCTGGCTCATGCTCGCCGGCCGCAGCCACCTCGGCTCGCTCCTCGTCGTCGACCCGCGCGCCGACGACGCCGCCGTCGCCGCCCTGCGCTCCCACCTCGGCATCGACGCCGTGCCGGGCAGTGCTGCCCCCGCGCACGACGGCGCCGGGCCACCGCCGCCGGGAACCGCGCCGCTCGCGGGCATCACCCGACTCGCCGTGCCCGGCTTCGCCCTGCGCGTCCTCGCCGGCTCGACCCAGTCCGCCGAGGCAGTCCTGCACGCCGCCCTCGACTGGATGCGCGCCGCCTGGCACGGCCAGGGCCCGCTCGAGCTGAGGAAGCACTGATGCCCGCCCGCCCCAGCCCGCTCGAGAGGGTCTCCCTCGGCAGGCTCTCCCTCGACAGGCTCTCCGCCCGGATCGAGCGGGCGTCCTGGGGGCGCCGCGCCGCCGGGGCGCTCGCCGTCGTCGTCCTCCTCCACGCCGTGGCCGCCACGCTCCTCGCGGCGGTGCCCGCCGAGCACGCGCCGGCCGTGCTGGCGCTCGCGGGGGTGGCCTACCTCGCGGGCGTCAAGCACTCGTACGACTGGGACCACCTCGCCGCGATCGACAACTCGAGCCGCCGGTTCGCCGGGCGCGGCCAGGACCCGGTGGGCGTGGGGCTGGCGTTCAGCCTCGGCCACTCGAGCGTCGTCGGCGCCGCGGCCGCGCTCGTCCTGGCGGGCGTCGGCGCCGTCGGCCCGGCCTTCGAGGACGGGTCCGCGGCCTCGACGACGGCCCTCGGCGCGGTCGGCGCGGGCGTCTCGGGGGGCTTCCTCCTGGCCCTGGGCCTGGCCAACCTCGCCGCGTTCGCGGCCGCGGCCCGCGCCGGTCGCCTGCACCGGGCTGGAGCCGTCCTGACCCGCGAGGACCTCGAGCCGCGCGGCGTCCTCGCCCGGCTGCTCGAGCGTCCCCTCCGGCTCGTGCGCCGGCCGCGCGACATCTACGTGGTCGGGTTCCTGTTCGGACTCGGCTTCGACACCGCCACGACCGTGGGCCTCCTCGTCGCCGCCGCTGCCGCCGTGCTCGCGGGCGTCCCGGCGGCGGCGCTGCTCGCCGTGCCGTTCGCGTTCGCCGGCGCGATGACCCTGTGCGACACGGCCAACGGGATCGCCATGATGCGGCTCTACCGGCGGGCCCTCGCCGTCCCGGGCCGCCGCATCGCGTTCAACCTCGTTGTCACGGGCATGTCCGCGGCCTCGGCGCTCCTGGTCGCCGTCCTGACCCTCGGCGGGCTCGCCCGGCAGCTGCTCGGGCTGAGCGACCCGCTCACGGGGTTCCTCGCCGCCGTCGACCTCGGCGAGGCCGGCCTGCTCCTGGCGGGGGCGTTCGGCGCGGCGTGGCTGCTCGCGGTCCTGGCCGAGCGGCTGCGCCGGCCCTCGGCGGACCCGCCGACGCGGACCTAGACTGGAGAGGCCCTCGCTGGCCGACGCCCCGGCCCCCCGGCGGCCGGGGCGCGAACCTCCCGAACGGCCGCGAGCCGGTAGGAGGATCAGCCATGGACTCGACACGGCACGCGCACGGACCCCTGCACGCCGAGCACGCCACACTCCTCCGCTGGGCCGCCGTTGCCATGATCGTCGGCGGCGCGATCATGGCCCTCTTCGAGCTCGCCCGGGTCCTGGCCGGCGGCTCCGACGCCTACCGCCGCGCTGCCGGGATCGTCGTCGCCCTCGGCCAGCTCGGCATCGCCGCGGGCTGCGCGGGCCTATGGCTGCACCACTCCTTCGGCGGCAGCGTCCTGGCCCGCACGGGTCTCGCGCTCGCGATCGTCGGCCTCGTCCTCTACGCGACGGGCAACGCCATCGAGCCGTTCGCGCCCACCGTGACGTGGCCGTTCGTCGCCGCGACCCTGCTCATCCCCCTCGGCTTCATCCTCGCCGGCGCGGCCGCGGTACGCGCCCACGTGTGGGACGGCTGGGCCCGGTACCTGCCCCTCGCCGTGGGCGTCTATCCCGTCGTCGCGGTGTACCCGTGGCTCGCCATGACCGGCGCCGCCGACTCGACGTGGATCGGCCCGACGATCGTGGCCGTGTGGGGCCTCCTCTTCGCGGCCACGGGCTGGGTCGAGCTCGCCCACATCGAGCGGCGCACGACAGCGGCCGCACATGCCCGCGCGGAGGCCCACCGCGGGCGTGGAAAACGGCGCCCCTGACCGGCCCCGGCCCGTAACCGCGATTAAACAGCCAAGACACCCCCGCGCAAGTTCGCCTCCGTAGGCTCGAACCATCGGTCCGGAGGGGACGGCCAGCCACAGAGCGTTGGGTCCCCAGGAACGGACCACACGAAGCCAGCCGCGGGGCTGGCGCCGGCGGGGCACGGAGCGTCCCGGGCGGGTGTCCCGCGGCATCGGAGTCGGGCGTCAGGAGGCTACGTCCGGCCAGCGCCCCGTCCCGACTGGTCACTCCGGGACGGGGCGCCATTCTGGCCCGCCCGAGTCCCGCATTCGGGCCGACGTCAGAAACTGCACAATTCAGCCCAGCGGGCGACGCTGCCCGCCGCACATCGGCCCTGAGTTGTGCACTTTCCCACGTCAACCCGCCGCCCCGGCCCCCGCCGTCGTCCCCCGCCCGCTGGTCCCCCCTGGGCTCAGGGTGGGCTCGGAGGCGGCGGAGGGAGCGGACGTGCCGGAGTGCCTCGAGGCCCTGGTCTGGGGCAGCGTCGCGGGCGCCGCGCTCGTGCTCGGAGCCGCGGTCGCCTGGTGGTGGCGGGTGCCGCCCAACGTCGTCGGGCTCGTCATGGCCTTCGGCGCCGGAGTCTTGATCTCGTTCGTGATCAGCCACGCCGCGTGATAGACCACTCGGGTGAGCACAGAGAGCGCAGGCCAGCACGCGGCCGGGGAGTCGGCGGGCGGGGCGCACGATGGCGGGGGCCGGCTCCGCGTGCGCGTCCCCATGCGCTGGGGAGACATGGATGCCTACGGGCACATCAACAACGTCGAGATCATCCGCATGCTCGAGGAGGCCCGGATCGCGGCCTTCGGCCCTCCCGGGGGCACGGGCGCGGCGGGGGTCGAGCCCCTCGTCCCGCTCTTCTCCGCGGTCCCCGACGGGACCCTGGCGCTCGTCGTCGAGCACCGCGTGCGCTACCTGCGCCCGCTCGACTACCGCAACGTGCCCGCCGAGGTGGACGTTTGGGTGAGTGGCCTCAAGGCCGCCGCCCTGACGCTCGACTACGTGGTCCACGATCCCATCGACGGCCACGAGTGCGTGCGCGCGACGACGCAGCTCGCCTTCGTCGACGAGGCCACCGGGGCGCTCATCCGGCTCAGCCAGGAGCAGCGCGCCCGGCTCGCCCCGTACGTGGGGGCAGGTCTCTTCGCCGCAGGCGTCCGAGCGGGCTGAACAACACCGACCCCCAGGGAGCGCGCGAACCGCAGCATTCCGCCCCATGGCGTGGAATACTCACACCCAGCGCGCTTGGGCGTTCCGGCAGGGGGCCGGAAGGGGCGCGCGCTCGCGCCAGAGGGGGACTCGATGAGCAGCAGCACGCCGACAGACGGCACACCGCAGGAGCCGCAGGGCCAGGAGAAGGGCCAGCAGCCGGAGGGGCAGCAGTACGGACAGCCCGGACAGCAGCACACGCCGCTGGCCGAGACGGGGCAGCAGTACACCCAGACGGGCCAGCAGTACGGGCAGCCCGGCCAGCAGTACGGCCAGCCGGGGCAGCAGGGGCAGGCGCCCTACGGGCAGCCCGGCCAGCAGTACGGCCAGCCCGGTCAGCAGTACGGGCAGCCCGGTCAGCAGTACGGGCAGCTGGGCCAGCAGTACGGCGCTCCGGGTCCGCAGCAGAGCAAGGTCCTCGCGATCGTCGCCCTCGTCCTCGGCGGGCTCGCCTTCTTTCTGAGCTGGATCCCGTTCGTGAATTTCGTCGCCATCGCCTTCGCCATCGCAGGCGTCGTCTGCGGCGTCATCGCGCTCGTGCGCAAGCTCGGCGGCAAGCCGCTCGCCATCACCGGTGCGGCGCTCTCCGTCGTCGCGATCATCATCTCGATCGCGGTGAACGTGTTCACCGCCGCGGTCCTGTCGTCGGCAACCAATGAGCTCTCCAAGATCAGCGAGACGTTCTCCGCCCAGGCGAACGCCCAGCACACCGTCCAGTACAAGGTCACCACCAACGGCCCGGCCGAGGTCGACTACAGCGACACCAACGGATCGAAGAACGAGCGGATCACGGCGAACTGGGACAAGGAGATCACGGAGACCGGCCTCGTGTTCTCCACCCTGTCCGTCATGGCCGACTTCGAGAACAACGATGCCCAGGTGAGCTGCGAGATCGTCATCGACGGGACGATCGTGTCCCAGGAGTCGGCCTCGGGTCCCGGCGCCATGGCGGTCTGCTCGGGAACCTCGGACTGAGACCCCGCGACGGATCCTGCGGCCCCGGACTCCTGTCTGGGGCCGCAGTCGTGTGGCGCCGCAGTTCTCTGACGGGTCAGCCCCCGCACAGCCCGATGAAGGCCCCGAGCTCCTCGAGCGCGGCCGGGCGCCGGGGGAGAGCCGCGGTGAGCTGCGGCGAGCGCACGATCACGGCCCGCCACTTCCCCCGGGAGACCGCGACGTTGATCCTGTTCCGGTTCAGCAGGAAGTCCAGGCCCCGGGGCGCCTCGGCGGGGGAGGAGCACGCCATCGACACGATCACGACGACGGCCTCCTGCCCCTGGAACTTGTCCACGGTCCCGACCCTCGCCGTGGAGAGCCCGGCGTTGTCGAGGCGTTCGCGGATGAGGTTCACCTGGGCGTTGTACGGCGCGACGATGAGCACGTCGGACGCGTCGAGCACGCGCGCCCCGGCCTCGTCGTGCCATGTGAGCCCCACGTGGGCTTGGACCTCGCGCACGACGGCGTCGGCCTCCTCGGGCGAGCTCGTGGCGTTGCCGCTGTGCTCGACCCAGCGGACGGCCACCCCGGAGGGGACGCCGTCGAGCCGACGGGCCGTGGCCGCGGGGGCGGAGCGCAGGCGCCCGGAGTACGAGAGCCGCGACACGGCCTCGCAGAGTGCGGGAGCCATCCGCCATGACTCCGGGAGGAAGTAGCCGAACTCGGACGGGAGGACGCGTTCACCGGCAGCGAGCCAGCCGAGCGCGGACTCGTTGACCGGCTCCGGATGCTGCCCCTGGCTCACCTCGGGGAGCTGCTGCGGGTCGCCGAGCAGGAGCAGGCGGGGGGCCGCCCGGCTCACGGCGACCGTGTTCGCGAGGGAGAACTGGCCGGCCTCGTCGATGACGACGAGATCGAGGGACCCGGCCGGAATCTCCTGCCCCGTGAGCTGCCACGCCGTTCCGCCCACGAGGCAGCCGCCCGGAGACGCCACGAGTTCGCCGACGGACCCGTTCCGCCGGTGGGCGGGCGGCCACGGAACATCCATGTCCTCGGGCGCGAGACCGCTCCTGTGCTTCTTCGCGACCGATCCCGAGGGCACGCCGGCCGCGACCGAGCGCGTGAGCAGGTTCTCGACCACGTTGTGCGAGTTGCCCACGACCCCGACCTTCCAGCCGCTCGTGACGAGCCCCGCGATCACGCTCGCGCCGACGTGAGTCTTGCCGCTCCCCGGCGGGCCCTGCACCGCGAGGTACGAGTGGTCCAGGGAGCGCACGGCGGCCTCGATCGCCGCGACGAGCCCGTCGCCGTCGTGCACGCTCTCAGGGGCGGGAGGCAGCGGGACGGCGCCTGCCGTGCGCGGCGGGATCCGGCGCAGGACGTCCACGGCCGGCTGGGCCGGGAGCCCGGGGAGGGCCCGGGCCGCCTGCCGCGCGACCTCGCGCTGGGCAGCCTCGATCGAGCCCGTCGGAATGGGCGCATCCTCGGTGAGGGCCACCGGCAGCTGCGCGTACGGCGGCACCCTGTTCGTGCACTTCTCGCGCACCGTGAACACATCGCGGTCCCCCTCCCGGCCCATCCCGAGGATCTCGGTGCCGCTCATGCCGCTGCGGCCTATTCCGAGGGGATCCGTCGGCTCGAGTCCCTCGGGCAGCGGCTGCTCGAACTCCCGGAACCACGTCGTGCCCTCCCGGAAGTCCGAGCCCGGGGTGGCAGTCCCCACGAGCCGGGTCGTGCGCCCGAACAGGCGCCCGTCGGGCTCCCAGTCGTGGACGACCTCGGCCTCCTCGACGATGAACGCGTTCCGCACCGATTCGAGCCGGTCGAGGGGCCGCTCAAGCCGGTCGAAGTGGGCCCACCAGTACGCCTTCCGCTCGCGCGGGTGGAAGCGGACGGCCGCGGCGAGGAGCCCCAGGGCCGTATCGTCGGCGGCGTCCTGGCCGCCCGCGGGGCCTGACTCGGCGCGGGCGGCTCGCCGTCGGGCCACGAACTCCGTGAGCGCGGCCTCGTCGGGATCGACGGGGACCGGCGGCCGCGCCTCGCGCTCCTCGCGCGCCGACGACAGTGCCGCGTGCGCCGCGCGCCCCGACGACGGATGGGTCTCGGCGAGGCCGCGCAGCCACTCGCACAGCCGCAGCGTCGAGACGCAGTCGTCCCGGTTGTACTCGAGGATCAGGCCCAGAAGGTCCCGAGCCTCGCCCTCGCGCCGGGCCTCGCGGGCCGCGGTGAAGCGCGCGTACATCTCCACCGACGCGGCGCCGCCCTGGAGCTCCGCGGTGCGCAGCTCGCTGCCCATGTAGAGCGGCTCGAGCTTCTTGATCGAGTACGAGCGCTCGGAGATGCGGATCCCGCTGCGGACGGCCTGGTACAGGTCCACGAGGACGCCGTCGCGCAGCCACCCGTCCACCTCGGCCTCGCACACGCCGTGCCGCACGGAAAGCTTGCGCAGGGCGGCCTTCTCGTAGGCGGCATAGTGGTAGACGTGCAGGCCCGGGTGCTCGGCGCGCCGCTTCTCGATGTAGGCGACGAAGTCGACCAGGGCCTGGCGCTCCTCGGCGAGGGTGTGCGCGAGGAAGGAGCGGTACACGGGCTCCGCAGCCCCCGCGCCCGGAGAAGGAGCCTCGATGACGCCGAAGAGGTACTCGAGCCCCCACGTGCGCGAGGTCCGGTCGAACCACAGCGGGTCCCCCTCGAAGTCGAAGTACACGTCGCCGGGCGACGGCGGGGGCAGGGCTCCGAGCCCGTGGTCGGGCACCACCTCATACCGGACCCAGTGCTCGGGCGAGCCCTCGTGCCCCGGGGCCAGCCCGCCGCCGTCGCCCGCCACGGCGCCCGTCTGGAGCCGCGCCTGCGCGATGAGGCCTGCGAGCACCTCGTCCCCCTCGGGCTCGAGCGCGGCGAGCTGCTCGATGGTGAAGACGCCGCGGGCGTTGAGCGCGCGCCGCCGCGGCGCCGTCATGCGTGCGGTCAGGAAGAGGTCGCGGTGCTCCTCGACCTGCACGGCGCAGTACTCACAGCGCCCGCACGCGGCCACGCCCGGCGCGCCCCAGGCCGCGGGGGAGTCCTGCCCAGCATGGGTCAGGGCCAGCGCGCGGAGCCGGGCCCAGCGCTCTCGGAAGGCCGGGACGAGGTCGGTGAGGCTGAACGACTCGCTCTCGCCCGTGCCGAGGATGAGGGTCGCGGCGTCCGACGGCGGGAAGCCGGCCCGAGCGAGCTGGTCGCCGTATGCCGCGAGCTGCAGCAGGGCCGTGGTCTTGGCGTGGCGGGCGAGCTTCGTGTCGAAGACCGCGTAGCGGCCCCCGGGGCCGCGGACGAGGAAGTCCGCCCGGCCGTGGAAGTCGCCGTCGAAGAAGCTCGCCTGGAAGACGACGTCCGCCCCCGCTGCGAGGGCAGCCATCGACTCCGCATGCTTGGCCTCGAGCGTTGCCCGGTCCATGTCCGCGGCCGGCTCGATCTCCGCCACGCCGCCGGCCCTGCCCGGCGTCCATGGCCCGAACTCGTCGCGGTAGGCCTGCAGCACGGCCTGCTCGTGGACATCCCCGAGGGCGGCGGCGCGCTCCCGCATGGGGTCTGAGACATCGAGCCGCTCGGCGCGCCCGAGCTTCTCGTCGAGCCGGCGCAGGAGGCCGAACTCGCACTCGGCGGCCGTGACCAGATCCGATGCCGAGAAGACGAGCCGGCGGTCCTCGAGGAAGAACATGACCCCAGCGAAGCACACCCCTCCGACAGTCTTCGAGGCCGTCTTCCGCTCTTTTCTGTTGCACCGCCGTAACCCTGTGGAAACCACGGTCGTGAAGGGTGGGAGAATCATCCCGTGTTCGGCGTGTCACACTCGGTCACCGACAAGGTGACCCGGGAGTAACAGACCAGCATGTGAAGGGGGACGGGCGCGCTCTGCGCGCCGCGGACCGCACCTAGTGAACCTATGGGAAGGGTAGCAATGGCGAGGAACGCAAACGGGACAGAGAAGGCAGCGAAGACTGTAACGGCAGCGACGGCATCGAAGGCAGCGACGACCGAGAAGGCCGAGCAGTCCGACCTCCGGCTCAAGGCAGTGCTGGACGGCCTGGCCGAGGCGGCCTTCGCGGGTGAGGCCGCCGACGCACGCGCCGTGCTGGCCGCCGCCGTCGAGCAGGTCCCCTTCAATGACCACGAGGCGTTCCTCCTCTCGGGCGGCATCCCGCGCGGACACAAGGCCCTGACCGCGGCGACGGCCAAGCTCGTCAAGGCGGGCTGGATGGTCAAGGGCCGCTCCGGCTGGACCATCACGGAGGACGGGCTCCGCGCCACCGTAGCGTTCCCGACCGCGGCCGCGCTCGCCGAGGCCCTCGCCGCCGGGACGCCGGTCCCGGCCGACACCCCGGTCCCCACCGAGGCTCCTGCCCCGAAGAAGGCCGAGCGCAAGAAGGCTCCGGCCCGCGCGTCCAAGAAGGCCGCAGCCGCAGCGCCCGCGGAGGAGGTTCTCGCGCCCGCCGTCACGGCCGCCCCCGCCGAGCTGGCAGAGGCCCTCGAGGGCGACGCCGAGTCGCCGCTCGCCGTTGTCCCGGCCGCTGAGGAACGGGCCGAGGCGCCCATCGTCGTCGACCTGCACCAGCCCGAGGCCGTTGCGATCGCCGGCGACTTCGCGAAGTACCTTGGTGCCGAGGAGGACTGGGAGCCCACGCCCGACGCTGTCCAGATGGGCTTCGACGCGCACGGGCGCCGCTGGGTGCGCACCGTGGAGCTTCCCGCCGGGCACTACACCTTCAAGATCGCCATCAACCGGTCGTGGGACGAGAACTACGGCGCGTTCGGCACCTTCAACGGCGCGAACCACGAGCTCGCGCACGACGGCGGGCCGGTCACCATCGCGTACGACCACCGCACGAAGGACATCGCCTTCTCCTGAGTCCTGATGGCGCGCAGGCCGGGCCCGTATAGCCGACGGGCCCGGCCGGCGTCCTCGCCCATGCCGGTTCCACGACTGTCGGTCCCCCCTGATGTACTGGGGTCCGAAGCAGGAGTGGAAGGTGGGGGACTGTGGGCAGTATCGCGGGCGGGGCGGCCAAGGTGATCGGCGTTCTGGCCGTTCTCGCGGCCTTGTGGGGCGTTGCGTGGGCCGCGGGCTGGGTCGCTCCGCCCGGCTGGCCTCTCCCGGTTGGCGCAGAGGCCGAAGCAGACACGCTCCCGGCGGCCGAGCTCGCCGCCGCGCGCGCCCAGCTCGGCGGGATCCCGGTCAAGGGGCGCGCGGGAACCGGCGGCTACGAGCGCAGCGAGTTCGGCCAGGCCTGGGCCGACGTGGACCGGAACGGCTGCGACACCCGCAACGACGTCCTCGCCCGCGACCTCACGGGCGTGGCGTTCCGCGAGGGAACGCATGAGTGCGTCGTGGCCTCGGGGACCCTCGAGGACCCGTACACGGGCACCCGGATCGACTTCGTGCGCGGGCCGCGCTCCGCGGAGGTGCAGATCGACCACGTCGTCCCCCTCGCCGACGCGTGGCAGAAGGGTGCCCAGCAGTGGACCGCGCAGCGGCGGGAGCAGTTCGCCAACGACCCGGCGAACCTGCTCGCCGTCGACGGCGAGGCGAACCAGGCCAAGGGCGCCTCGGACCTTGCGACGTGGCTGCCGCAGAACAAGGCGTACCGGTGCGAGTACACGGCGCGCATCGTCGCGGTGAAGTCGGCCTACGGGCTGTGGATGACAGAGGCGGAGCACCGGCGGGCGGGGGAGCTGCTCGACGCGTGCGCGCCCCGGGGGTAGGCGGGGTCAGGATGCCTTGAGCGACTGGGCCTTGAGGAACCGCTCGCGCGTTTCCTTGGGGAGCTTCTCGACGGCGTAGCGGAGCGCGACGCGCGCCATGTGCGGCGCCCAGCGCTCGAGGAAGTCCTCGAGGCCCGGGCTCCCGGCGGTGCGCAGCGCCCAGCCGACGGCCTTCTGCACGACCGGGTCCGGATCCTCCGCGAGGATCCCGGCGATCGCGAAGGTGTCCCTGGTCTGGCCCAGCGAGAGGAAGTGCATCGTGGCCACGATGGCGGTGCGCCGCTCGTACGGTGAGGACGAGCGGGCGAGCGTGTAGAGCTGGTCCCGCGGCCTGTCTACGAGGTAGCCGCCGACGACGTGCGCGGCCGCGCGGTCGACGAGATCCCATGAGTTGATCCGGTCGTGCCGCCGCAGGTAGAGCTCGTAGAGCTCGCGCCGCTGTGCCGGCGTCGTCGTGCGGCGCCGGGCCTGGAAGTCCAGGATGGACACCGCCCCGGCCCGGGCCTCGTGCCAGGGGCTCTCGAGCAGCCGCTCGACCTCGTCCAGGGGCATGTCACCGGAGGCCTTGGCGAGCTCGAAGACGTCCCCCATGCGGACGCCCAGGAACCTGTCCCCACCTTTCCGGGCGAGGGGGAACGCGCGCTTGTATTTCCTGAGCTCGTCATCGGAGCTCAGGGCCTCGAGCGCCGCCAGGAAGGCCCCGGCGGTCTCCACCCCGGCGAACATGCCCACCCCCAGGCAACGACAGAGATCTTGGTTCGAGGGTAGCCCTCGCCCGGACCCTCTGGTACCCCTCGGCGGCGCAGGCCAACCGTGACGCGTGCATTCCGCCCGGAGTCCGGCACTAGCCCGCTCAGCCGCGCGGCGGGCCGATCTCGGCGATCCGGGCCTCGAGGATGCGCCGCACGAGGGGCTCCGGCACGGCGTCGTCCGCGGTGAACCGGAGAGTCCCGGGCGCCCAGTCGCGGCCCTCGAGCTCGTCCGCGAGCTGCGGCAGGATCTGGCCGCTGAACGGGTACATCGCGAGGTGCTTCTTGGTCGCGAGGACGCTCACGTAGCCCTTGCCCTGCAGCAGCAGCGCGGGCATCCCGTACGAGCGCCCCTCCGTCGCCTCGGGTGCGAGCTCCCGGGCCATCTCCACGATCCGCTCCAGCACGGCGCGGTCCCGCCCGTCGAGGGACTCCAGGTAGTCGGCGACCTCACCCATGAAGGGAATGGTCTCAGGCCGACGGGTCCGAGAGGTAGGGGGCGACGACCGCGATGAGCTGGTCCCGCACGAGCACAGACTCGACCGAGAGGTCCACCGTCGCGGCGCCGAGCCGGTGCCCCGCGGTCTTGAACGACTCCGCGAGGGACGCCCCCGCCGAGGGGTAGAGGAGGAGGCCGCCGGCGACGAGGGACGCGGCGTCGGCCGGGTCCTCCTGCTCGCGGACGTACGTGTAGAGCTGGTACAGGTGCCCGCTGTCGAGCGTCTCGCGCGCGAACCGCCCCGCCCGGAGCGCCGGGGTGAACTTCGTGTCGACGATGAGGCGCCGCCCGCTGCGGGGGCTGTCGATCCAGACGTCCGTGACCATGTGGGGGAGGACGGCGGCCATGCCCGGGGTGGGGCTGAGCGCGTTCCAGCCGACCTTGCGCCCGCGCTGCACGGTCCACCCGCGCGGGCGCCCGTGCACCGTGTAGAAGCCGCCGACGGCCCGCTCGAAGAGGTGCCGGAACTGGCGCTCGTCGAGCTGGCCCCGCCCGTGCCCGGGATTCGTGCGCCCGAACGGGAGCGCGAGCTCGAGGGCGAGCCGGGCGGCGAGGAGCACCGAGCGGTCCTGGGCGTCGTTGCGCGTGAGCCGGACCCCGGCGTCGCGCTGGCCCGCGCGCAGGTCGACCCGGCCGACGCCGAGCCGCTCGAGCCGCTGCGACTGGCCCTGGCAGCGGCGGATGAGCTCCTCGTCCGAGCACAGCCGCGCGATCGAGTCCAGGGCGGTCCGGATGAGGCGGTTGCGGGGCGTGTCAACCGTGAGCTCCTCGAACCGGCACGCGACGAGGCCGCGGGAGAGGAGCTGGTGGGACTCGGTGCGCAGGGTGTCGATGCCGCCGCGGACCCGCGAGAGGTCCCGCGAGGTCTTCGCGAACGACGGCGTGAGCGGCCGCCGCAGCCGGTCCTCAGTGCTCGCGACGAGCACCTCGGCGAGGAGCTCGGGCAGCTTCTCCGGGTACTCCTCGATCCCGTCGAACGCCTCCGGCCCCGACTGGTAGAACTCCGAGGCGTACAGCAGCAGGAGCCAGACGTTGCGCACGGGGATGCGCACGCCGCCGGCGACGACGACGGACCCGTCGGCGGCGGCCGGGGGCTGCTGCGCCGTCGGCTGCTGCACCTCCGGTTGCTCAGAGGAGCCGTGGCCGGGAGGCTCCGTCACTCGAGTCCTTCGAGCAGCGCCTCCGAGGCCGCCTCGGCCTTGGCCGCGTCGTCGAACCAGTACTCCTCGAGCGTCGGGACGATCTCGGTGTCGACGACGCCGCGGAACCAGTCCGGGAACGAGTTCACGCGCTCCTCGGCCGGGGGCGTGACGAACGAGTGCCCCAGCCGGAACTCCGTGCCGAGGGCCGGATCGGACGCGATCCGGTCGTTGAGCGCCTCGAAGCGGTGCCGGACGAGCTCGAGCTCGCGCGCCGCGACGCCGTGGCGCAGCGACATCCACTCCTCCCA
The DNA here is from genome assembly GCF_056780155.1 of Sinomonas sp. T428B. Taxonomy (NCBI): domain Bacteria; kingdom Bacillati; phylum Actinomycetota; class Actinomycetes; order Micrococcales; family Micrococcaceae; genus Sinomonas; species Sinomonas sp. T428B. The sequence continues at coordinate 1,002,882 of NZ_JBRAZR010000001.1, forward strand.
GGCCTCGTTCACGGCCGGCTCGAGCGAGACGAACGCGAAGCGGCGGCGGAAGGCGAGGTCCATGATCGCGAGCGAGCGGTCCGCGAGGTTCATCGTGCCGATGATGTACAGGTTGCTCGGCACGTGGACGCTCTCGGTGCCCGAGCGCGGGTAGGCGAGCTGGAGGGACTCGCGCGGGGAGCGCTTACCGGCCTCGATGAGGGTCAGGAGCTCGCCGAACACCTGGACGGGGTTGCCGCGGTTGATCTCCTCGATCAGGACCACGTGCGGCACGTCCGGGTTGGCGTTGGCCCGCTCGACCATCTCGAGGAACGGCCCGTCCACGAGCGTGAGCTTGCCGTCCGAGCCGGGGCGCCAGCCGCGCACGAAGTCCTCGTAGCTCGAGTTCGGGTGGAACTGCGTGGCGCGCAGGGCGGACTTGTTGTCCTTGGTGCCGATGAGCGCGTACGCGAGCCGGCGGGCGAGCCACGTCTTGCCGGTGCCGGGAGGGCCCTGGAGGATGAGGTTCTTCTTCGAGCGCCAGCGCGCGAGGTAGCCGTTGAGCGCGGACTCGGGCAGGAAGCAGCCGTCGGTGACGATGTCGTGGACCGTGTAGCTGGCCTGCGGCGAGACGGGCGTCGGGTCGTCGTCGTCGGGCTCGGGGGCCTCGTCGGCACCGCTGGTGTCGGCGTGGGCGCCCCGGCCGTCCCGCTCGAGGTACGCCGTCCAGGACAGCTCGGGGAAGGAATGCACGGCGAACTGCGGGTCCTCGAACTTGGACGCGAGCGTGTCGATGAGCGTCACGTAGGCCGTGCCGTCGGCCGTGAAGAAGTCCTGGTCGAGCATGAGCTCGGTCTTGAGGTACTGGCGCGAGCGGCCGTCGAGCGGGACGAAGTTCCACGGCCGGATCCAGAAGAGGCCCATCGTGAGCTTCGTGCCCACCCGGTAGATGTCTCGAGCGCGGCTGTACGCGGCCGCGAAGCGGATCCGGGCGTGGTCCTCGGAGCTGTCCGCCGCCGCGATCGCTGCCTCGAAGACGTCCCAGAGCGTGTCGATGTCGTCCTTCTGCCGGGTGCCCGCCGTCGGGAAGAACCACGAGTTCTGGCTGTTCAGCAGAGGGATCCCGTCGAAGCTCGACGGCGCCGGCGTGCTCACGCCGAGCAGCTGGGCCCAGTCCGCGGCGATCGCGGTGCGCTTCTCCGGCGTCGAGCCGCGGTTGAACGTGCCCATCACGGTGAACGGGCAGATGTCCCGCAGCGGCACGGGGTTGTCCCGCCAGTCGCGGTCCATGAGGACGCCGAGCACCTCGTGCCGCTCCTGCATCTCGCGCAGGTGGGAGAGGAGCTCGGGGCGGCGGTTGCGGAAGGCGAGCAGCGCCGTCGCCGCCTCCTCGTAGAACGCGGCCCACTCGAAGTTCTGCTCGGGCTTGGGCTGGAGGTCGGCGAAGCGCTTGGCCCACGCCGGGTCGTTGCGGAACCTGTCGGTGTCCTGGGCCTCGCCCCAGAAGGCGAAGCGCAGGAGGGCCTCGCGCATCCAGTGCCCGGGGGTCACCTTCCAGATCGAGTGGCGGCCCGTGTAGAAGTACCACTCGCGCGGGCTGTCCAGGCGCGTCCAGGAGACCCCGACCTTGCGGCCGTCGCCCGGGTTCGCCGTGATGGTGCCGGTCGCCTTGATCGCCATGGCGGAGACGGCGTGCCCGCGCGGGTCGAAGGGGAGGTTCTTCTTCCGCACGTAGGTGGCCTTGAGCGCGATCTGGTCGCCGACCTTCATCGACTTGACGGTGTCGAGGTAGCGGTCCTCGAACCCGTTCTCCCAGATGCCCTCGGCGAGGAACCGCTCCGTCTGGTCGTGCGGTTCGCGGTCGCTCTGATACGCCCCCACAAACCAGTACTGACCTTCTGGAACGCCCACTTCTGCCATCGTTTCCCTGTCTCCCGAGCACGTGCCGCGGCCACGGCACCCATGCATTAGATCATGCCCGGCTGAACTGTTTCGGGCCGTTTACCCAGGGAGGGAGCGCGGGGCACCGTGGCCCCCGCCGCATGCGGCGGGGGCCACGCCAGCGTCAGTCGACGGTCTTGACGATGTACACGTCGCAGGGCGCCGTGTGGGCGACCGTGTTGGCCACGCTCCCGAGGACCCGGCCGATGCCCTGCATCCGACGGTTTCCGACGACGATCATGCGCGCCCCCAGCCGCTCCGCCTCGGCCACGATCGCTTCGGCGGGCTTGCCGCGCGCGGCCGAGTGGGTCACCGTGAGGCCCTCGGCGCCGATCTTCTCCGCGGTGTTCTTCGCGATGCCGAGCGCCGTATCGGCGTCGGAGACGATCCACGTGTCGCTGCCGCTGCCGAGCACCTCGGTGCGGTCGCTCTCGAACGCCGAGACAACGTGCAGCTGCGCCCCGAGGGCCGCCGCGATGTCCCGCGCGGCCTCCGCCGCCCGTCCTGCCGTCACGCTGCCGTCAACTCCGACGACGATGGGTCCTGCCACGATGCGCTCCCTCTGTGAATGTCCGGGTACTCAAGCCTGTGGGGCCTACAGTACCCCGCTGCTCAGGCCCGTCTGCACGAGCGCCGCGCGGACGTCCGCCCGGGCCTCGGGGCCCAGCCCGCGCAGCGGCCTCGGCAGGATGGGCCCGGACGCGAGGCCGAGCTCCTCGGCGATCGCCGCTGTGACGCGCAGGCTCCCGTGCCGGGCGAACAGCGCCCACACGGGCTCGAGGCGGGCCGAGAGCGCCGCCGCGGCGCCGCCGTCGTGCGCCGCGTGTGCGATCGCGAGGCAGGGCTCGGGCAGGACGCCGGCGAGGACGCTGTACCACGCGTCGCAGCCGGCGGCGAGGGCGGTCGCCGCCGAGGCGTCGCCGCTGATCCCGAGGGCCACGTCCGCGGGCAGGAGGGCGCGCAGGCCCTCGATGCGCTCGCGGGCGGCGTCCGGGTCGAGCGGCACGGGCGGGATCTTGATCGAGGCCACGTGCGGCAGGCGCGCGATCGCCGCGTGCAGGTCGTGGGTGAAGGCGAACCGGGTCGTGGCGGGGTTGTCGTAGACCACGAGGGGGACCGAGAGCGCGGCCGTGACGTCCTGGTAGAGCCCGAAGACCTCGTCCGGGGTGAGCGGCTGGTAGGAGACGGGCGCGAGGAGGACGGCGGCGACGCCCGCCTCCTGCGCGTCAGCGGCGTGGGCCAGGACGTCGCGGGTGCGCAGGGCGCCGATGCCCGCGAGGACCGGCGTGCCCGCGGCGTGGCGGACTGCGAGGGCGAGCACGCGGCGTCGTTCCTCCCGGTCCAGGTACGCGTAGCTGCCCGTCGAGCCGAGGGCGCCGATCGAGTCGACGCCGGCCGCGGCGAGCCGCTCGACGATCCCGGCGAACGCGCGCTCGTCGAGGCCGGACTCGTCCAGCGGCGTGAGCGGGAAGGCGCTCAGGCCGGTGAAGGGGCGGGCGGGGGTGGCGCTCACAGCGCGCCGAGCGCCTCGTCGATGGGCGTCTGCCCCTGCACGAAGCCGACGAACTGCCGGACGGTGCGCGGCTCGCGCAGGGCCGCGGCGGCCACGGCGGCGACGTCCTCGCGGCTCACGCTCCCGGTGTCCCCGGGGTTGGCGAGGGAGATGCGGCCGGTGCCGGGCTCGAGCGTGAGGGTGGAGGGGCCCAGGATCGTCCAGTCCAGGGCGGTGCCGCGCAGGTGCTCGTCCGCGGCGGCCTTGGCCTCGGCGTAGTGGAAGAACGGGTTGTCCGCGGGGACGCCGTGGTCCGGCCGGGCGCCGAGGTAGGAGACCATGACGTACCGCGGCACCCCGGCGGCCGCCGCGGCGTCCATCGAGCGGATGGCCGCCTCGCGGTCCACGGCCCGGGTCCGCTCCGGGTTCCCGCCGCCGGCCCCCGCGGACCACACGACGGCGTCGTGCCCGGCGAGCAGGTCGGCGATCCCGGCCGTGTCGAGGCGCTCGACGTCGGCGACCACCGCCAGGGCGCCCGTCGCCTCGACCTCGGGCACGTGCGCCGGGTTGCGGACGATCGAGGTCACCTCGTCGCCCCGGCCGACGAGGAGGGGAGCGAGGAGGAGGGCCACCTTGCCGTGGCCCCCGACGATCGCGATGCGGGACATGCGTGCTCCTTCTGTTCGGTTTCCGCGGCCCACGCTAGCGTGCCGGGCCTCGCATCAGGGCTTCGCCGTCCATTGACCACCGGTCGGGGCGGACTTAATCTGGCGCCGTCCCTATCGGTAACCAGTGCCATTGGTGGTAGTCATGCCGGAATTCATGGACGTTCATCACAACATGGTGGGAATCACCGCCCAGGGCCTGCGCGACGCCCACGACGCGGACCTCGCCATCCAGGACGACGAGAAGGTGAACTTCAAGATGGCCTGGGCGGACCCCGAGTCAGGCGATGTCTTCTGCCTGTCGGAGGCGCCGTCGGCCGATGCAGTGCGGAAGATCCACGAGCGGACAGGGCATCCTGCCGACGAGATCCATCCCGTCCCGCTCTACGTCTCCTGACCCTGGGAGCGCCGCCCGCGCCCCCGGAAGAGCAAGAGTCCCGGTGCCATCGGCGCCGGGACTCTTGCCGTTGGCCTGCTCCCGGCTAGCCCGTCACCCAAGCGTGTAAGATTGCAGACATCTGACATTTAGAGGGAGAAGCGCATGATGACGACCGTGGCCGTTCTGGGGACCGGGATCATGGGCGCCGGGATGGCGCGCAATATCGCGAAGACGGGCATCGAGGTGCGGGTCTGGAACCGCAGCCGGGAGCGTGCCGAGCCGCTCGCAGCAGACGGAGCCGTCGTTGCCGATTCTCCCTCTGCAGCCGTCGCCGGCGCGGATGTCGTCGTGACCATGCTCTTCGACGAGGCGGCTGTCTCCGCCGTCATGGAGGAGGCCCTTCCGGCGATGTCCGGCGGCGCGGTCTGGGTCCAGAGCGGGACCCTCGGGGTTGAGGCGACGGAGCGGCTCGCCGCACAGGCCGCCCAGGCCGGCGTCGGCTTCGTCGACGCACCCGTCATGGGGACCAAGCAGCCGGCCGAAGAGGGCAAGCTCACAGTCCTCGCGGCCGGGCCGCAGGAGGTGCGCCCCGCCGTCGTGCCCGTCTTCGACGCCGTCGCGGCGCGGACGGTCTGGGTGGGGGAGCGCCCGGGCGACGGGCACCGGCTCAAGCTCGTCGCCAACTCGTGGGTCGTCTCGGTCGTGGCAGCGGCCGCGCAGTCCATCGACCTGGCGTCCCGGCTGGGGCTGGACCCGCAGCTGTTCCTCGACACGATCGCCGGCGGCGCCTCCGACTGCACCTATGCGCAGGTCAAGGGCCGGGCCATGATCGCCGGCGAGTACCCGACCAGCTTCCCGCTCGAGGGCGCGGCGAAGGACACGCGGCTCATCCTCGAGGCCATGGGCGAGGCCGGGGCGCGCCCGGATCTCATGCAGGCGCTCGCGGGCGTGTACGCCGACGCGCTCGAGGCCGGGCACGGCGCCGACGATCTCGCCGCCGTCGTCGCAGCATTCCGGCGGAGCTGAACCGGGCGGTTCGCGGATCCGACCAAGCCGTTGACGACGGCGGGGGGCGCGCCTACCGTCTGCTCCCATGGGCCTCGTCTTCGCCGGGATGGCCGCGAGCCTGGACGGCTACATCCGCTCGAAGAGCGGTGACCTGGCCTGGCTGAACGACGCCATGGCCAAGGGCGAGGACTACGGCTTCGAGGAGACCGAGCGCAGGACCGGCGCCTACGTCATCGGGGCCAACACCTACCGGGAGATGGGCAGCGGCGGGATGGGGTCTACGGTCCCCAGCTATGTCGTGACCCATGACGCGTCCCTGCCCGTCAAGGGCAACACCCGCCTCGTCTCCGTGGACCTCGGCGAGCTCCTGGCCCAGATCCGCTCGGCCATCCCCGCGGACAAGGACATCTGCGTCTTCGGCGGCGGGCAGCTCGTGACCGAGCTCGTGGGATGAGCGGCGACGACCCTGCGGCCAGGCTCTCCTGGGCCGAAGTGTGCGGCAGGCGGCTGGCGCGGCATGGGCTGGCCGAGCCGTGGATGGATGCGAGCCCGGCCGACGCCGTCCGCGCGATCTCCGGGGCGCACGCCCAGGTGATGTCCGCCGCCGAGCTCTCCGTGGGGCTCAGGCTCCGCGGCACGAACCGCTCCGCGGTGCAGGCCGCCCTCGAGGGGGACCACACCCTCGTCAGGACCTTCGGCCTGCGCGGCACGGCGCACCTGCTGCCCACCGAGGACCTGCCGCTGTGGGCCGGGGCGCTCGACGCGCTCTGGACTCCTCCGACCCACCTTCCACCCGAGGCGCTCATGACCCGGGAGCAGACCGAGCAGGTCATCGACGCCGTCGGCGAGGCCCTGCGGGACGCCGAGCTGACCCTCGACGAGCTGACCGAGGCGGTCGTCGAGCGGGCCGGCGCCTGGGCGGGGGAGCTCGTGGTGCCCGCCTGGCAGGGGCTCTGGCCGCGCTGGCGGCCGGCCATGTACCCCGCGGCGGCCCGCGGGGTGCTCTGCTTCGGCCCGAATCGCGGCCGTGCCGTCACCTACACCAACCCGCACCGCTACCTCCCGGACCTGGAGCCCCTGGCCCCCGCAGCGGCCGGGGCCGAACTCGTGCGCCGCTACCTCCACGCCTACGGGCCGGCCACGCCCGGGGACTTCGCCCGCTGGCTCGGCTTGCCCCCGCCCGCGGCGAAGGGGTACTTCGAGGCCGTGTCAGCGGAGCTCGCCCCCGTGAGCCTCGACGGCACCCCGGTGTGGGCCAGGGCCGAGGACGCGCACCCGTCGCAGGCGCTGGCGAGGGGAGTCCGGCTCCTGCCGTACTTCGATGCCTACGCCATCGGCTGCCAGCCGCGGGACCTGCTGTTCCCCGGCCGGGCCTCGGAGCGGGCGCTCTCCGGGGGCCAGGCCGGAAACTACCCCGTGCTGCTGGTCGACGGCGTCGTCGCCGGCGTGTGGCACCACCAGCGGTCCGGCCGCAGGGTCGCGATAACGGTCGAGCCGCTCAGGCGGCTGACGGCCGCCCAGCGCAGGGAGCTCGAGGAGCAGGCGGCCCGCGTGGGCGAGGTCCTCGAGGGCGACGCGGAGCTCACCATCGGGCCCGTCACCGTGGGGCCGCACGCGTGAGCGGCGCCGCCGCGCCGAGGGCCGCGACGACCGGCGCGAGCTCGGGCTGCTCCTCCGCCTCTGCCAGGACGGCCTCGAGCGCGGCGTCGTGGACCGGCCGGACCTTCTCGTAGAGCTGGCGCCCCTGGGCCGTGAGCTCGGTGTAGAGGCCGCGCCGGTCGTCGGCGCAGAGGATCCTCGTCAGCAGGCCGCGGTCCTCGAGCCGGTTGACGAGGCGCGTCGTCGCGCTCGGGCTCAGGGCCGTCGCGCGGGCGAGCTGCTGCATCCGCATGTGCCAGCCGTCCTGGCGGCTGAGCGCGTCGAGGACCGTGTACTCGACCACGGAGAGCTTGGCCTCGGCGGAGAGCGCGCGCTCGAGCGCGGCCTCGATGAGCCCGTGCAGCGCAGCGAGCGTCCGCCAGCCCTGTGCGCGCACCTCGACGGCGTCGTCGGCGATGCCCATGTGAACCTCCTGACGAATTAGTTGCTTGCGCTTAGTATTTGCGTGTGCAACTATCTACTCCAGCAGCGCAATATGCCGCGTCTGCAACTAATCCAAGTCTAGCAGGAGATCCCTCGTGCCACTCGGCCTCATTGCCCTGTCCCTCGGTGCGTTCGGCATCGGGCTCACCGAATTCGTCATCATGGGCCTGCTGCCCGACGTCGCCCGCGACTTCGCGGTCGACGAGGCGGCCGCGGGCTGGCTCATCTCGGGCTACGCCCTCACCGTCGTGGTCGGCGCGCTCGGCGTGACCGCCGCGACGTCCCGCTGGCCCCGCAAGCCCGTGCTCATGGCCCTCCTCGGCCTCTTCATCGCCGGCAACGCGCTCTCCGCCCTCGCGCTCGACTACGGCTCGATGCTCGCCGGGCGGATCGTCGCGGCGCTGTGCCACGGCGCATTCTTCGGCATCGGCGCGGTCGTGGCCGCGGGCCTCGTCGACCCGGCCCGCAAGGCCCGCGCCGTCGCCTTCATGTTCACCGGGCTCACGGCCGCGAACGTCCTGGGCGTGCCCTTCGGCACCTTCCTCGGTCAGGAGCTCGGCTGGCGCTCGACGTTCTGGGGCATCGTCGCGATCGGCGTCCTCGCCCTCGTCGGGATCCTCGCTCTCGTGCCGGCGGACCGCGCGCACGACGGCGGGCCCGGCCTCGCGCGCGAGCTCGGCGCCTTCCGCTCGGGCCAGGTCTGGCTCTCGCTCGCCGTGACCGTGCTCGGCTACGGCGGCATGTTCGGCGCCTTCACGTACATCGCCTACACCCTGACCGAGGTCAGCGGCTTCGACGCATCGGCCGTGCCGTGGCTGCTCGTGCTCTTCGGCCTCGGGCTCTTCGCGGGGAACTGGGCCGGCGGGCGGCTCGCCGACCGCGACGTGGACCGGACGCTCGCCGGGTTCATCGCTGCCCTGCTCGCCGTGCTCGTCGTCTTCGCCGCCACCGCGGCGAGCCAGCCGGCCACGATCGTCGCGCTCTTCCTCATGGGCGGCTTCGGCTTCGGGACCGTCCCCGGCCTGCAGTCCCGCATCATGCACTTCGCCTCGCACGCCCCGACGCTGGCCTCGGGCGCGAACATCGGCGCCTTCAACCTCGGCAACGCCCTCGGCGCATGGGCCGGCGGGCTCGGCATCAGCGCGGGCCTCGGCTACACCTCGCCGATCTGGATCGGCGCCGGCATCACCCTCGCCGGGCTGGCCGTCCTCGTCATCGCGGCCCGGACCGCGCGGGCATCCGCCCTGGTCGGGGCTGAGCAGGCGGCGGGCAGCGCCCGGACCGAGCCTGCCGGCGTCGTGCGCTGAGGTCGGTGCGGGCAGGGTGCGCTAAGGGCTGCTCGATGGGTGAGTACTCGGGCCGCGATGGCAGGTGGTGGGACGCTCTGGATTCGAGTGGCGGGTACGCGTGCCGTGCGCGAGCGACCGTGGGACATTGGGCATGGTCCGAAGAAGGATGAGGAGGATCCCGGGTGGACATCGTCCCCATGATGGCGCTGGTCATCGCACTCGCGCTCTTCTTCGACTTCACGAACGGCTTCCACGACACCGCGAACGCGATGGCGACACCCATCGCCACCGGCGCGATCACGCCCCGCAAAGCCGTCGCCCTCGCGGCGCTGCTGAACCTCGTGGGCGCGTTCCTCTCGAACGAGGTCGCCAAGACCGTCTCGGGCGGGATCATCCGCGAGGGCGTCGACGGCGTGCACATCACCCCGGAGATCATCTTCGCCGGGCTCATCGGCGCGGTCATGTGGAACATGCTCACGTGGCTGCGAGGCATGCCGTCGAGCTCGTCCCATGCCCTGTTCGGGGGCCTCATCGGCGCGGCGGTCGTGGGCATCGGCCCGAACTCGGTGGACTTTGCCACCGTCGTCTCGAAGGTCATCATCCCCGCCGTGGCCGCCCCGCTCGTCGCGAGCGCCACGGCGTTGGCCTGTACCCGGCTCGCGTACGCGCTCACGGCGCGCCGCGATGCCCAGACGGGGCAGAAGCGCCACCAGGGCCGGGCCGCCTTCCGCGTGGGGCAGCTGTTCACCTCAAGTCTTGTCGCGCTCTCGCACGGCACGAATGATGCCCAGAAGACCATGGGCATCGTCACGCTCGTGCTCATCTCCGGCGGCGTGCAGGCCCCTGGCAGCGACCCGCAGTGGTGGGTCATCACCGTCTGCGCGGTGGCGATCGCACTCGGCACCTACGCAGGGGGCTGGCGGATCATCCGCACGGTTGGCACAGGGCTGACCGAGGTCCGGCCGGCCCAGGGCTTCGCGGCGGAGGCGAGCACGGCCGCGGCCATCCTCGCCTCCTCCCACCTCGGCTTCGCGCTCTCGACCACCCACGTCGCGAGCGGCTCGGTCATCGGCTCGGGCCTCGGCCGCCACGGCACCTCGATCTATTGGGGCACCGCCGGGCGCATCACCTTGGGGTGGGTCCTCACGCTCCCAGCCTCTGCGATCGTCGGTGGGCTCGCCGTCATCGTGTTGGGTCTCGGGCCCGCCGGGGTCGTGACCGCCGCTGTGTGCGCTCTCGCGGCCATCACCTTGATGTTCCTGCTGAACCGCCGCAGGCCCGTCGGGCACCGCAACGTCGTCGAGGTCCGGGAGGCGGGCGAGGCCGTGAGGTTCCCAGCGCGCCTCAAGCGCTCACGCGAGAGGGAAGCCGCCCAATGAACGCCTGGGGAGCGTTCTTCATGGTCGGCGCATCGACCCTCCTCGGCGCCGGGAGCACGGTGCTGCTCTTCGCACTCGGCGTACGGCTGGGCGCGGAGGGCAGGGACCCTGCGCGCCAGCACGGGGGCCGCGCACTCGCCGCAGCGTCCCGGGCGTGCTACACCCTTTCCGGGGCAGCCGTCCTCCTCGGCGTGTACCTCATCATCCCGTACTTCCACCATTAGCCGAGATGGCGTCGGGCCGGAGCGGCCTGGGCGAGGAACCCCCGAGGGCGGCCCGGATCCCCGCCGCGACGGCCGGATCGATGACGCCCGAGGCCCCGCGTGCCGACGCGTGCACGGCATGCACGCCGGCATCCACGAGCACGACGGCGGGCCCGGGCTGGCGCACGAGCTCGGCGCCTTCCGCTCGGACCAGGTCTGGCTCTCGCTCGCCATCACCGTGCTCGGCTATGGCGGCATGTTCGGCGCCTTCACGTACGTCGCCTATACCCTGAGTGAGGCATCTGCCGTGCCGTGGCTGCTCGTGCTCTTCGGCCTCGGGCTCTTCGCGGGGAACTGGGCCGGCGGGCGGCTCGCGGACCGGGACGTGGACCGGACGCTCGCCGGGTTCATCACTGCCCTGCTCGCCGTCCTGGTGCTCTTCGCCGCCACGGCCGGGAGCCAGCCCCCCACGGTCGTCGCGCTGTTCCTCATGGGCGGCTTCGGCTTCGGGACGGTCCCGGGCCTGCAGTCCCGCATCATGCACTTCGCCTCGCACGCCCCGACGCTGGCCTCGGGCGCGAACACCGGTGCCTTCAACCTCGGCAGCGCCCTTGGTGCGTGGGCCGGCGGGCTCGGCATCAGCGCGGGCCTCGGCTACACCTCGCTGATCTGGATCGGCGCCGGCATCACCCTCGCCGGGCTGGCCGTCCTCGTGCTCGCCGCCAGGGCCGCGCGGGCATCCGCCCGGGTTGGGGCTGAGGCCGGGGGCCAGCGGGCGGCGGATGCTGAGACCGAGGGCGCCCAGACCGAGCCTGCCAGCCTCGGGCGCTGACGCCTGGGTAAGGGGCGCCGGCGACCGACTCGGCCGGGGTTTGGCGGAAGCCTGTGGACAGCTCTTCTTCCAATCAGTCACGCAAGCGAGAGTTAATAAAGGCTTTCGAGATACTCGATATGCCCCCTAGAGTCCCGTGCTACTGGGCCTTCCGCTCCAGAGAGGCCATGGGGGGTAGGAGACATCATGACCATGGGCGTTCGGCCATCCGCGTTTGTCCTGGGGGTCGCCGTGCTGGCGGTGACGGGGTGCGCGTCTCCCGCATCGAGCACATCATCGCTGGCGACCTCGTCGGCGTCCGCCTCGCCGACTGCGACGCCGAGCTGTCCATCGCCGACGCCGACAGTCACTGAGACCGTCAAGGCGGCGCCGGTGGGCGCCTCGCCCACAGCCACGAAGACGCCGGCGCCGACGGGCGCGTGCCCGACGGCCGTCAGGACTGTCATCGTGCCGCTGTTTGCCGACGGCGACGCATGCGACACGATCGGCAGCCGCTACACCCTGGCCGGTGCCGACCTCACCTGCATCGAGGCCGCCACCGGTCGTGCCGTGTGGATGGCACGAGCGGCGGCAGAACAGCTCACGGCCCAGCGAGCGGCTGACGCGGAGGCGCAACGCAAGGCCGCGGAGGCGGAGGCGCAACGCAAGGCCGCGGAGGCGGAGGCGCAGCGCCAGGCCGCCGAGGCGGAGGCGCAACGCAAGGCCGCGGAGGCGGAGGCGGCTAGGCTCGCCCAGCAGGCGCCGCCCCCGGCCGTCCAGCAGCCTCCGGCTCAGGGCAGCGCCTACTACGAGAACTGCTCTGCCGCGCGGGCGGCCGGCGCCGCGCCTATCTACGTCGGGCAGCCCGGATACCGTGCGGGTCTTGACCGCGACAACGACGGCATCGCGTGTGAGTGAGCTTCTCTCAGGCCGCTCGGAGGCATTGAGGCGTCCGCTCCTGCTCGCCATGGCGGCTGAGCCCGGCGGGTCAGGGTGCGACACGCCGCCCTCACGGGGCCCCGCCCGCCCATGATGAGCAGGAGCGGACGCCCGGCCTCCGAGCGCGGAGGCCGGGCATTCGCTATGCCCTCGGAGGGCTGGGCCGGCGTCGCGCCTGGCTACTCGCCGAGCTCGCCGACGTGGACCCGCTCGCCGCGCGGGCCGAAGAGGCTGATGAACTCGACGGCCTGCGGCCCGCCCGCGCCGAACCAGTGCGGGCACGCCGTGACCCTGCATGACGCCGTCGTCCGGGCCATTCGGCGCGGCTGACCGAGCGGGGCCTGTCCGCCCCTGCTCGTCATGGCGCTCCGGACCCGGCGGGTCGGGTGCGACACGCTTCGCCCAGGCGATCCGGGCACGGCATTCCGAGCAGGAGCGGACGCCCGGCCTCCGATCGAGGAGGCCGGGCGTCGTCGTGGTGGAATTCCTTGCACTAGACGCGTGCTGTGGCGAGGGCGGGCGCCTTTCGGGAGAGGGCGGCGGCGGTGGCCGCCAGGAGGCAGGTCGCTGCGATAGCCGTCGCCGTCAGGATCCAGTTGTCGCTCTCGCCCAGAAGCGCGTAGCAGAGCGTCGGCGCGAAGCCCGTGAGGAGGAAGCTGAGCTGGGTTGCTACGGCGACGCCGGTGTAGCGCACCTCGGGCGTGAACATCTGAGCGAAGAAGGAGGGCCAGAGCGCATTCGGCGCGGCGTAGAGGATGCCCTTGAGCACGATCGTCGCCGCAACGATGAGGAACGCGTTCCCTGTCGTGATGGCGCCGAGGAATCCAAAGACGCCCACTGCGCACAGGACACTGCCGGTGACGTAGACCGTCTTGAAGCCGATTCGGTCTGCGAGAGATCCGAAGAGCGGGTGGAAGATGAGCGCGACGATCTGGCTGATGGACAGCGCGGCCAGCATCGTTGGCCGGTCGACGCCATGGATCTGCGTCGCGTAGGAGAGGCCGAAGACGATGACGACGGTCGAGATGACGATCGTGAAGGCTGCGACGAAGACCGTCACGACGGCGCGGGACTGGGTCCGGAGGATGCTCGCAAGTGGGAGCTTGGTGATGTGGCGAGTCTCCTTGGCCTGGGCGAACTCGGGCGACTCGTCGACGCCACGGCGGACGATGAGCGTCGCGAACACCATGACGAAGCTGAGCAGGAACGGGACGCGCCAGCCCCAGGTTTCCAGGTGCTCGGGCGGCAGGGCGCCGATCGGGATGAAGACGGCGGTGGCCAGGAGCGAGCCCATGGCCGCCCCGTTGAGCAGCCAGCTCGTGTAGAAGCCGCGACGCTGGGCGGGGGCGTGCTCCATGGTCAGGAGGCTCGCGCCGACCTGCTCCCCGCCGGCGGAGATGCCCTGCATGAGGCGGCAGAGGACGAGGAGCGCCGGCGCCAGCGGCCCGATGGCGCTGAAGGTCGGCAGGAGGCCGATGAGGAATGTCGATGCGCCCATGAGCAGGAGTGTCGCGAGGAGGACGTTCTTGCGGCCCATCCGGTCGCCGAGGTGGCCGAAGAGCAGTGCCCCTGCGGGACGGGCGATGTAGGCCGCGCCGAAGGTCGCGAGCGAGGCGAGCATGGCGGCGGTTCCGTCGGCCGAGGGGAAGAACAGCTTGTTGAACAGAAGCGCGGCTGCGGTGCCGTAGACGAAGAAGTCGTAGTACTCGACGGTGCTGCCCAGGAAGCTGCCCAGGGCGGCCCGTCGGGCCATCCTGGTCTGCTCCCGCGTGGGCGTCATGTCGGTCCTGTCTGTTTGGGTGGGGGTCATGGTCATCCTCTTCGATGATCGGGGAGTCGGAAGGCGGGTGCTACTAACGGCATGGCACGGCAGGGTCAGGGGGCGGCGGCGAGCTGGGCGCCGCCGCAGACGTGGAGGACCTCCCCGGTGATGAAGGAGGCTCTCCAGCTCGCCAGGAAGTCGACGGCGTTGACGATGTCCTCCGCGGTCGCCAGCCGGCCGAGGGCCGACATCCGCGTGTGGCGTTCAGTGAGGGCGGCGAACTCCTCCTCGCTTCGGCCGCCGCGTGTGAAGGGGGTGGCGACCATGCTGGGGGCGACGGCGTTCGCCGTCACTCCGAGGGGTCCGAGCTCGACGGCGAGCGACCGGGTCAGGCCGACGACGCCCGCCTTCGAGGTCACATATGCCGTGGGGCCCCCGGCAAGCCAGGTGCGGGAGGTGATGTTGACGATGCTCCCGCTCCGGGTGCTGCGCCAGATCGGCAGGGCGGCCTGGCACAGGGACATCGGGGCTTTGAGATTGACCGCCATCGCGGTGTCCCAGTGCTGCGGGTCGGTCTCCACGAGCCCGGACTTCGGGTTGTAGGCGGCGTTGTTGACGAGGCGGTCGAGCCGGCCGTAGCGGTCGGCGACGGTGCTGATCGCGCGCTGGATCGCGGCGTTGTCCGCGAGGTCGACGACGACCGCCTCGGTCCGCGCGCCCGTCGTCTCGGCGATCGAGCGTGCCGTCGCCTCTGCGGCCTCCGCGGCGGCGTCGAGGACGAGTACGGTGTCGCCGTTCTCGGCGAACCTGCGGGCGATCGCGGAGCCGAGGGCCCCGGCGCCCCCGGTGACGAGCGCGACGGGGGAGTGGTGCTGGGTGAGCATGGAGGTCCTTGGGCTGGTCGTGTCAGGCTGCCTGAGTGATGTGGTCGGAGAAGGCGGCCTTCCCGCGCAGGTAGTCGGCGTCGAAGGCGAGCTTCTCTGGGTCGGGGCGGGAGGTGCTGAAGTCTTCGACAGCGATCCACCCGGTGTAGCCGGAGGACGCCAGCAGGGTCAGGACGCGGTCGACGTCGGCGATGCCGTTGTCGATCTCGGTCCAGTGGTGCCTCCAGGGCCCGCGGTCGGGCGTGGGGAAGAACGCGGCATTCTTCATGTGCACGTGGCTGAGCCGGGGGCCGAGGATCTGCAGGGCCATCTCGTGGTCCTCGTAGCCCTCGACGATGAGATTCCCGACGTCGTAGATCACCCCGACGAGCTCGGGCGGCAGGTGGCCGACGAGCTGCTGCGCGAGGGAGGCGCTCGGGCAGATCGACCGCTGGTGGATCTCGAGCTGGCCCTGGACCTGATGCCGCTCGGCCAGCGCCGCGACGTGGTCGAAGAAGGCCCTGCCATCGTCGAAGAGGCGGTGGAATCCCTCCGGCCCCATCCACGGAGCGCGCAAGCGCACTGCGGGAACGCCGTTCGCGCTCGCGGCGGCCATGATGCGGCTGACGGCGCCGGTGTCGCCAGCCTCGATATACGGCGCGAGCGAGATGACCTCAAGGCTGGCGTCGCGGGTGGCTCTGCAGAGGCGGGCGATCTCGGCCTCGTCTGGGCGGATCGTGCACCGGTTGTTCGTGAGGAAGTCGGGGGTCCCGGCGCCGCCGACCTCGTCCGAAATCCGCCATTCGATTCCCGAATACCCCGCTCCAGCCGCGACGGCGATCACCTCCCTTGGGGTGAGGGACGGCGTGCAAGCTGAATAGAGGCCAAGCTTCATGGATCTCCTAGGTCTGAGCTTCCAACCTGGGCGGGTTTCACTACCCAGACCTCCATTAGAGACGCCCGTCACGGAACCCGTCCAAGACTTCTCAGGCAGTCCCGTTATGCTCTGGATGCATAGGAAAGGGGAGTTGGCATGGAACTGAGGCAGCTGCACTACTTCATCGCGATCGCCGAAGAGGGATCGATCAACCGGGCCGCGGATCGGCTCCTGGTCTCCCAGCCATCACTCAGCCGGCAGCTGCAGGCCCTCGAGCGGCAGCTCGGCCACGACCTCCTGACGAGGACGGCGCGGGGCGTCGCGCTCACTCCGTCGGGGCACGCTCTCTTGGACCATGCGCGCAGGATCATCGCCCTCGAGGAGGCGACCGCCGAGGTTCTCGCGGAGGGCCAGCCGGCGCGCGAGGTCGTCTCGCTCGGGATTCCGCCTGGGACGCCCCCGGACTGGCTGCTTGGGCTCGTGCGCGAACTCAAGGAGGGGGCGCCGGCATGCGCGCCGACGCTCATCGAGGCCAACAGCTCCGTCCAGCTGCGGATGCTGCGCGAGGGGCGGCAGGACCTCGCGCTCGTGCACCAGCAACCGCCGACCGAATACTCGTCCTGGACCCTCCACCGCGAGCCATTCGGCCTCGCCGTGCGGCCGGGCTCGCGGCTCGATGCCGAGGAGGCGCCGACGGTGGCGGCCCTGGACGGGTTGCGGGTACTCGTCCACTCGAGGGAGCAGGTGCCGACGCAGCAGGAGGGCATTCTGCGCGCCGCACTCGACGCCGGAATCCAGCCGATGTGGCAGTTCGGCCAGTTCGTCGAGCATGCGCGCGCAAGTGCCGAGGCTGTGGATGCGGATGCCGTGCTCATCAGCCGGCACACGGCAGAGCGCCAGCTGCCGGAATGGCGCTGGCGCCCGGTCGCGGGCTTGTCCCTCGAGATGACCATGTGGCTCGTCTCCCAGCCGCAGACCCGAGCCGCCGTCCAGAGCGCAGCACGCGCCGTGGTCTCCTATGCGGCCGCCACGCCCCCCAGTTCCGAAACCACGGTGCCGTAGAGGTAGGAGCAGCGGGGCTACCGGCCGGATGCGGGCACGTGGTGCACCGCGGCAGCGATCCCCCCGGCGACCGCCGGATCGATCACGCCCGAGGCCCCGCGTGCCGACGCGTGCACGGCATGCACGCCGGCATCCACGAGCTCCGGCACGAGGCCCGCGGTGACCCCGCCTCCGGCCATGACCTGCAGCCCCGGCGCGTGCAGCCGGCCCAGCCCGACGAGCCGCCGAAGCGCCGCGAGGCCCTGGCCGCAGTCCGGCGCCCCGCCGCTGGTGAGGACGCGGTCGACGCCGGCCCGCGCGAGCCGCTCCAGCGCCTCAGCAGGGTCCGCCCCCGCGGACAGCGCGGCGTCGAACGCGCGGTGGAAGGTCACCTCCGCGCCTGGCTTCTCAGCACGGACGACGGCGACAAGCCGGCCGAGCGCCGCAGCATCCGGCCCGCCGTCGTCCGCCAGGGCGCCGATCACGACGCCGGCCGCCCCCGCCCGCAACGCCGCCACGACGTCGCGTTCGACGACGTCCAGCTCCTCGCGGGTGTAGACGAAGCCGCCGGGCCGGGGCCGGATGAGCACATGGACCGGCAGCCCCTGCTCGTAGGCCTGCTGGATCATCCCGCCACTGGGAGTGATGCCGCCGGTCTCGGCGAGGGCGGAGCAGAGCTCCACCCGGTCCGCGCCGGCGGCCAGGGCGACACGCACCCCGGCCGCGGACTCGACCGCGAACTCGAGCGCCGCCGTCATGCTCGCAGGTGCCGTCTGTGCCTCGGAGGCCCTCAGAACCCCTGCCACGCCGGCTTCCGGCCGAACGTGTGCTGGTAGTACGCCGTGTGCGCGAGCCGTGCGGCGGCCGGCTCGTCCACCAGGACCGTGACGTGCGGGTGCAGCTGCAGCACCGACGCCGGGCACAGCGCCGCGACCGGCCCCTCCACGGCGGCCGCGATCGCCTCCGCCTTGGCCTCCCCGAGCCCGATGAGGATCACGTGACGGGCCTCCATGATCGTCCCGAGGCCCTGCGTGAGGACGTGCTCGGGCACCTTGTCCGGACTCGAGAAGAAGCGCGCGTTGTCCCGCCGCGTCTGCGCCGTGAGGGTCTTGATCCGCGTGCGCGAGGCGAGCGAGGACATCGGCTCGTTGAACCCGATGTGCCCGTCTGTGCCGATGCCCAGGATCTGCACGTCCACGCCGCCGGCCTCGGCGATGGCCCGCTCGTACCGCTCGGCCTCCGCGGCCGGGTCCGGGGCCTCGCCGTCGAGCCCGTGCACGGCCCCGGGGGCGAAGTCGACGTGGTCCGCGATCTCGCGCCGGATCACCGAGCGGTACGACTCCGGGTGCGTGGCCGGCAGCCCCACGTACTCGTCGAGCGGGAAGCCCTGCGCGTCGGCGAAGCTCAGCCCCTCCTCGCGGTGCCGCCGGATGAGCTCACGGTACGTCCCGAGCGGGGTCGAGCCGGTCGCGAGGCCGAGGACGGCGGGGCCGCGGCGGAGGCGCTCCTCGATGATGTCGGCGGCCGTGCGGGCCACGGCGTCGGGGTCGGGCAGGACGATGATCTCCATGCGGCTGCTTTCTCGTGCTGGGTCAGGGGGCGCGCGTGAAGCGCGCGGTGAGGGGCGCACGACGGCGGGTGCTCGCCGTCGTGCGCTAGGGAGGGAGGGCGGGACGAGAGAGAGGGAGAAGGGCTACTTCGCGGGCTCGGTCTCGACGCTGACCTCGTCGTCCTCGCGGCCGGGGGTGCGGAGGTTCCAGCGCTTGATGACGAAGCTGAAGAGGAAGTAGTAGATGACCGCGTAGCCGAGGCCGATCGGGATCAGGAGCCACGCGTTCTCGGCCTTGCCGAAGTTCAGCACGAAGTCGATCAGTCCCGCCGAGAAGGTGAAGCCGTGGTGGATGTCGAGCGCGTTGACGAGGGCCAGGGACGTGCCGGTCAGGACGGCGTGGACCACGTAGAGCGGGAACGCGACGAACATGAAGGAGTACTCGAGCGGCTCGGTGATGCCGGTGAGGAACGCGGTGAGGGCGGTGGAGAGCATGATGCCGCCGACGATCTTGCGCTGGGACTTCTTCGCGTGCCGCCAGATCGCGAACGCCGCGGCAGGGAGGCCGAACATCATGATCGGGAAGAAGCCGGTCATGAACAGGCCCGCGCTCGGGTCGCCGGCGAAGAAGCGGTTGAGGTCGCCGCGGACGAGCTGGCCGTCGGGGCCGGTGAAGTCGCCGATGAGGAACCAGACCACGGAGTTGAGGATGTGGTGCAGGCCGGCCGGGATGAGCATGCGGTTCGCGAAGCCGTACACCCCGCCGCCCACGACGGCGTTCGCGGCCACGGCCTGGCCGACCCACGAGAGCGCGGCGTTGAAGAGCGGGTAGAGCAGGGACATGACGACGCCGACGACGAGGCTTGTGACCGAGGTCAGGATCGGGACGAGGCGGCGGCCGGAGAAGAAGCCGAGGAAGTCCGGCAGCTTGGTCCGGTAGAACCGCTGCCACAGGCTCGCGGAGAACAGGCCCACGATGATGCCGGCGAGGACGCCGTAGTTGATGACGGCGGGCTTGCCGGTCGGGTCGAGCTGGTCGGCGAGGACGATGGGGGACATGGCCTTGAAGACGCCGTCGATCACCATGTAGCCCACGACGGCGGCCAGGGCCGTGGAGCCGTCCGCCTTCTTGGCCCAGCCGATCGCGATGCCGACGGCGAAGATGAGCGGCAGCCACTGGAACACCGCGTTGCCCGCGGCGGAGATGACTGCGGCGCCTTGGGCGAAGCCCGGGATGGCGCCGAGCAGGTCCGCCTGGCCGAGCCGAAGGAGGATGCCGGCCGCGGGCAGGACCGCGATGGGGAGCATGAGTGTGCGGCCGAGCCGCTGGAGGGTGGAGAAGACGACGTTGGGCTTCTTCTCCGGCGCCTGGGCCGTCGTGTCAGTCGACATGGGGTGCACCTTTGCGGGGGTCGGATGGAGTCTGGGGGTCTTGTGCAGTGCCGGTCCTAGCCGGTACTGTCTGGTTATGACCAGTTCAGTGTGATCGGCCCCACGACCCGATGTCAAGGGATGGCCCGCACGGGTCGGACGCTCCACACTGGTCGCACGGACCGGCTGGTCGAAGCAGCACCGTCAGAGAGGACATGCCATGTCGAAGGCAGAGAAGATCGTCGCCGGCCTCGGTGGCGCCGCCAACATCGTCGAGGTCGAGGCGTGCATCACGCGCCTGCGGACCGAGGTCAAGGACGCGTCCCTCGTGGACGAGGGCGCGCTCAAGGCCGCCGGAGCGCACGGCGTGCTCGCCGCGGGCTCGGCCGTCCAGGTCATCGTCGGCCCCGAGGCCGACACCCTCGCCGAGGACATCGAGGACCTCCTCTGATGGCGCAGGCGCTCATCGTCCGCGCCCCGATGGCCGGCACCGCGGTCCCCATCGGTCAGGTCCCCGACCCCGTCTTCTCGGCGGAGATGGTCGGCTCCGGCGCCGCCGTCGAGCCGCCCGCGGGCGAGTCCTTCGAGGTTGTCTCGCCGGTGGCCGGGCAGATCGTCAAGCTGCTCCCGCACGCGTTCGTCGTCGTCGACGCCTCGGGGCGCGGCGTGCTCACGCACGTCGGGATCGACACCGTGAAGCTCCAGGGCGAGGGCTTCGAGCTGCTCGCCGCGAAGGGGGACACGGTCGACGCCGGCGCGGTCGTCATGCGCGTCGACCCGGCCCCCGCGCTCGCGGCCGGCTACTCGATGGTGAGCCCCGTCGTCGTCCTCGACACCAAGCCGGGCACGACGACGCCGCTCGCGGAGGGTGCGGTCGAGGCCGGGGCGGAGCTCTTCTCGGTCAACGGCGGCTGAGCGCGCGAGGCGCCGCGGGCCGCCGGACCGGACCTGTGCGAGGGTAGTGGCCATGACCGACGACGCCCTGCTCCTGCCCAAGGCCGAACTGCACCTGCACATCGAGGGCACGCTCGAGCCCGAGCTCGCGTTCGAGCTCGCCGCCCGCAACGGCATCACGCTGCCGTTCGGCTCCGTCGAGGAGCTGCGGGCGGCGTACTCGTTCACGGACCTGCAGTCGTTCCTCGACCTCTACTACGCGTGCATGGACGTCCTGCGCACGCGCGAGGACTTCCGCGACCTCGCCGCGGCGTACTTCGAGCGCGCGGCCGCGGAGGGCGTCCGGCACGCCGAGCTGTTCTTCGATGCCCAGGCGCACACCTCCCGCGGGGTGGCGTACGCAGACGTCGTGGGCGGGCTGAGGGACGCGGTCGACGACGCCGCCCGCCTGGGCGTGTCGGGCTCGCTCATCCTCTCCTTCCTCCGCGACGAGCCCGTCGAGGCGGCCGAGGCCGTGTGGGCCGAGGCGAAGAAGGACCTGGCGGGGATCGTCGGCGTCGGCCTCGACTCCGCCGAGGTGGGCAACCCGCCGGGGAAGTTCGCCGCGATCTACGCCGAGGCCCGCGAGCTCGGGCTGCACGCCGTTGCGCACGCGGGGGAGGAGGGCGGCCCCGAGTACGTCTGGGGCGCGCTGCGGGACCTCGGCGCCGAGCGGATCGACCACGGCATCCGCTCGCTCGAGGACCCAGAGCTCGTGAAGCACCTCGTCGCGCACCGCATCCCGCTCACGGTGTGCCCGTTCTCCAACGTGCGGCTGCGCGCCGTCGACACGCTCGCAGTGCATCCGCTGCCGGAGATGCTCCGCGCGGGCCTGCACGTGACCGTCAACTCCGACGACCCGGCGTACTTCGGCGGCTATGCTGGCCAGAACCTCCAGGCGGTCGCCGAGCAGTTCGGCCTCTCCCGCGGCGAGGTGGCGGCGCTCGGCCGCAACTCGATCACGGCGAGCTTCGCCCCGCAGGAGCGGCAGGACGAGCTGCTCGCAGGGGTCGACGCGTGGGAGGCCGCCGACGGGAGTTGAGCCGGGCTGGGGGTCGCGGCAGATGAGGACAGAAGCGAGAATCCTGGGTCGCCATAAATAGGCAAGCCCGCTACCGAATTTGTCCCGGCTGACAGCGGTCGATATCTTTCTCGCATCTCGTGCTGCGCTCCAGCAGCACCATGGGGGAAAGATCGAAAATGAATAGTGTTTTCAAGGTCCCAACCGCAGACGGCAGCAGGGGCTTTCGTCGCCGGATATGGATGATTATTGCCGCGGTCGTTGTGGGCGTGGTCCTGCTTGTTATGGCCCCAGTCGTGCTGTGGCTCGCTGCGATCGTCGTTTTTGCCTTCGGGTTGTTCCGCCTCCTGTTCAGAAGGAACTCGGGCAAGCGGATCGCGCTCGGGCTCATGGGAGCGGCCTTCGCGACTTTTGTAGCTTCCACCATTGCGGTGGCCGCGACCGCTCCATCCAACCCGGCCGGAAAGGTGGGGGCAACCGTATCGCCCTCGGCATCGGCGACGCCGCAGAGCTGCCCGACGCCCACGCCGACGACCACCGTCACAGTCAAGGCGACAGCGTCGAGCCCATCATCGCGGCCAACGGTCGCTAGTTCGACGGCGTCGCAGACTGCAGGTGTTGGATGCCCCACGGCGACGGCTACGGTGCTCGTCCCGCTCCATGAGGATGGAGACGCCTGCACGAGCCTGGGCGAGCGGTATGCGCTTGCGGGAGTAGACCTGACCTGCATCACCAATCGGTCGGGGCAGAGCGTCTGGATGAAGAAGGCGGACGCCGACAGGCTCGAGGCCGATCTCGCCGCTGAAAAGGCGGCGGCAGAGAAGGCTGCTCAGCAATCGCAGCAGCAGCAGGTGCCAGCACCTGTGGCTCCCGCCCCCGTCGCTCCCGCCCCGGCCCCTGAGGCTCCCGCTCCGGCCCCTGTGGCTCCCGCTCCGGCCCCGGCCGCACCAGCGCCGGCTCCCGCACCAGCGACGGGCGTGACGCCGGGAGCCTTCTGCAAGGCATCATTGGCTGGATCCACTGGTTACACCTCAACGGGACTGGCTGTGTACTGCACCAAGGCGCCCGGTGACGATAGGTACCGCTGGAGGCAGTAGCTGGCCGAGCGGAGTCGAAACCTGGCGCGGATTCGACTCCGCTCAAGCGTGAGGCTACGAGCGCCGATCAGGCGGACGACGTCCCGGACCGGAACAGCAGGACCACCCCGACAACGAGCGTCGCAAGGTAGAACGCGAACGGGGGCATGTCGCGGAAGATCAGGGTGAGGACGGCGAGGACGGCCACGTAGACGATGAGGGCCCAGCCGAGCCAGGCCGGAAGCGGCGAGGACAGCAGCGCCACGCCGAGGGCGGCAAGGCCCGCTTCCGTGACGAGGAAGGACGCGAGGTAGGCCCACGTGGGGGACCGGCCCTGGGCGAACCGCTCAGGATCCGCGGCCCGGGCGGCGACGTGCCACAGCCAGGGGATGACTGCCAGAGCCAGCAGGGCCACGCTCGTCCAGACGAGCGGGGCGAAGGCCTGCCCGCGCACGGACATCGCGTAGAGGGCGATGCCGAGCACGGTGACCACCGCGCCGGCGCCGAACAGGACCTGCGCCGCCTGCCACTGGCCGAGCGCGGCCTCGATGCTCGCCAGCTTCCTGGCCGGAGACGTCTCGGGGAAGACCCGGAACGAGATCGGCAGGAACGCCGCGACGATGAAGAGCACCGAGCCCAGGACTGTCACCGTGGCCCCGGCGAGGCTGAGACTCCGTTCCATGGACCACCCGCCTCGCCTCCGTCGGCCCCCGCACTAACAGAATCGGGGCATCTACGCCGGCAGACAAGGATCGCTGCTACGACACCGCGGCCTTCGCCGCCCAGCTCGGCCTGGCCGGCTGGACCGCGAGGATCTCCCGCGCCGCCGGGATCCGCTCCGCCGCGAGCGCCTCCAACCGGGCCTCCTCGAGGACGTCCGCGATGAGCACGCGCTGCCCCGTCTCCGAGGACCGGACGGCGGCCTCGACCATGGCCAGGCTCAGGACGTTCTCGTGGATCTCGCCCGACGGCGTCTCGCCCGTGCGCAGCGCGTGCACGAACTCGGCGAGCGCCCCGGCGATCTCCTCCGGCGCGTCGGCCGGCGACTCGACCACCGAACCCAACAGCCCGCCGTCGTCCGCGGGCCCCGCACCCGCGGCGAACTCGACGACCGGCGCCGACGCCCCGTCCCACACCGCCGTGCCGCCGGCCCCGTTGACCCGCCACGACCCGTTCCACGAGGTCTCGAGCCCGTCGGCGCACCAGCTGCCGGTGTAGGCGAACCGCGCCCCGCCGGCCATCTCGAACACGGCGGTCGCGGCCGCGCCGTCGGCGTACCAGCTCCAGCCCGGGTTGAACTCCTCGCAGTACACGGACACGGGGTCCTGGCCGAGGACGTACCGCGCGGCGTCGAACGCATGGATCGCCATGTCCACGAGCAGCACGTGCGCCATCTCCTCGCGGAACCCGCCGAAGTGCGGGGCCTTGAAGAAGTCGCAGGTCAGAACGCCGATCTCGCCGAGCCGCTGCGCGTGCGCCCGGAACGCCGCGAGCGCGTTGAAGTATCGCCGCGACTGGCTGATCATGAGCAGCTGGCCGCTCGCCTCGGCGACGGCCGCGAGCGAGAGCGCCTCCGCCACCGTCGGGGCCGCGGGCTTCTCGCACAGCACCGGCAGGCCGAGCCCGTGCGCCTCGACATTCACGGGATGGTGCGCGGCCGGGATCGTCACGTTGACGACGGCGTCGGGCCGGGTCTCGCGGGCCAGCTCGGTCAGGCTCGTCCCGACCGGGATCCCAGCGAGCCCGAGGTCGGCCAGCGCCGCGTGCGCCGCGGCCGGGTTGAGGTCGACGACGCCGACGAGCTCGACGTCGTCGGACGTCCCGAGGAGCCTGAGCCACGCCCGGCCCATCCCGCCGGCGCCGACCTGGACCACTCGGATGGGCCCGGGGGAGGAGAGAGTCGCGAAGCTCAATTCGCCATCGCCCCCTGGTAGCCGTGTCCAGTGTAGAAGTCCTCGGTCTCGTACCGCAGCAGCACGGGGTCCGTCCGCTCGGGCCGCAGCGTCTTCGCCCACTCGACCCCGTTCGCGATCACCCGCCGGACGTCCCTGTGGTAGTACACCGGGTAGTCCTGGTCGCCGGGGCTGAAGTAGAAGATCTTCCCGTAGCCGCGCCTGAACGTGCACCCGCTGCGGAACACCTCGCCGCCGGAGAACGTGCTGAGGAAGATGAGCTCGTCCGGGGCCGGGATGTCGAAGTGCTCCCCGTACATCTCCTGCTCGGGAATGATGAACGGGTGCGGCACGCCCTGGGCGATGGGGTGCGTCGGGTCGACGGTCCAGACGATCTCGCGGTCCCGCTCGGAGCGCCAGCGCAGCGTGCACGTGGTGCCCATGAGCTTGCCGAAGATCTTGGACCAGTGTCCCGAGTGCAGCACCACGAGGCCCATCCCGGCGAGCACGTGCCGGTGCACCCGCTCGACCACCTCGTCAGCGACCTCGGCGTGGGCGGCGTGCCCCCACCAGACGAGGACGTCGGTGGTGCGCAGCTTCTCCTCGGTGAGCCCGTGCTCGGGGTCGTCGAGGGTCACGGTGGTCACGACGGCCCGGGAGCCGAGGTTCTCCTCGATGCCCTCCCGGATCGTGGTGTGCATGCCGTCCGGGTAGATCTCGGCGACGCGGGGCTGGACCTGCTCGTGGCGGTTCTCGCCCCACACGGTGACGCGCAGGGGCACATGGTTCTGGGTCATGGAAGGTTCCTTTGTTCGAAGAGGTGAGGGGGCGCCGTCGTGCATCACTTGACCGAGCCTCCCGTGGCGCCGGCCGCGATGTACTTCTGCGCGAGGACGAGCAGCACGATGGCCGGCAGCGAGGAGAGCACGGCCGTGGCCATGACGGCGCTCCAGTTGGAGACCTGCGTGCCGAGGTAGGTGTAGATGCCGAGGGTCACGGGCCGCACGGCCTCCGTCGTCGTGAGCGTGAGCGCGAAGAGGAAGTCGCTCCACGAGAAGAGGAAGGCGAACAGGCCCGCCGTGATGAGCGAGTTGCGGCTCACGGGCAGCACGATCGAGGCGAACGCGCGGACCAGCCCCGCGCCGTCGACCCTCGCGGCCTCGACGATGCTCGGCGGGATGCGCATCATGAACGCCCGCAGGATGAGGATGACGAACGGGATCGCGTGCGTCGCGTCGGCGAGGATGAGCCCGGGGATCGAGTTGAGCAGGCCGAGGTCGTTGTAGGCCGCGTAGAGCGCGTTCGCGATGACGATCCCGGGGATCATCTGCGAGATCAGGATCGCGAGCAGCGCGACGCCGATCCAGCGCGAGCGGATCTGCGCGAGCATGTACGCGGCCGGGGCCGCGACGGCGAGGCTGAACGCGACCGTCCCGAGCGAGATGAGCAGGCTCGTGACGAGGTTCGGCCCCTGCTGGGCGATCGCCCGCTCGTACCCCTCGAAGCTCGGGTTGAGCGGCAGGAAGTCAGCGGTGAGCGTGTTGCCCGAGGGCTGGAGGGACGCGTTGACCATCCAGTAGACCGGGAACAGCATCACGGCCAGGAACAGGATGCCGACGGCGGTGTGCCCCAGTTTGGGCCGGTCGGCGCGCCTTCTCGCCGTGGACGGGGAGGGGGCCGGGGAGGCGGACGACGGCGCGCGGCCGGGCGTGCTGGTCAGTGCAGTCATGGTGGGCCCCCTACTCGTCGACCGCGCGCCGGTTGAGGCGGAGGTAGACCACCGCGAACACGAGCGAGATCAGGATCAGGATGTTGGAGAAGGCCGCGCCGACGCCGAACTGGAAGTTCACGAACGACTCCTGATACGAGCGCACGGCGAGGGTCTGGGTCGCGTTGGCGGGCCCGCCGTTGGTCAGGCCGAGGATGATGTCCAGGACCTTGAGCGTGTAGACCACGCCGAGGACGAGGACCACGCTCACCACGGGCCGCAGGTTGGGCCACGTGATGTGCCAGAACGCCTTCCAGCCCGTCGCGCCGTCCATGGCCCCGGCCTCGTAGAGCTCCTCGGGGATCTCCTGCAGGCCGCCGTAGAGGATGGTCACGTTGAAGGGGATGCCCACCCAGATGTTCACGAGCACGACGGCGATGAGCGCCACCGAGGGGCTCGTGAGCCACGGGATCGGCTCGGAGATGAGCCCGATTCCGCGGAGGAAGCCGTTGAGGACCCCGCTGTCCTGGTCCAGGATCGAGCGCCACGTGGCGCTCGAGACGATGAGCGGCAGGAGCCACGGCAGCAGGAGCATCGAGCGCAGGAACCCGCTGAGCGGGAAGCGCTTCCGGAAGAACGAGGCCAGGGCCAGGCCGATCGCGAACTGCCCCGCGATCGAGCCGACCGTGAACAGGGCCGTGTTGAGCATCGCCGGCCCGAAGAGGTTCGAGCCGATGGCGGTGGCGTAGTTCGCGAGCCCGACCCACGGGGCCTCGCCCGTGAAGAAGGTCCGGGTCGTGTACTCCTGCAGGCTCATGAGGACGTTCTTGACCACGGGGTAGCCGAAGAACAGCGCGAGGTAGAGGCCCGCGGGGGCGAGGAAGAGGGCCTGGACGAGGCGCTCCCGCCCGGCCCGCCGCCGTCGTGCGCCCCTCACGGGCGGGGCCGCGGCCCGGGCGGGCGAGACCCCGCCCGGTGCCACGTGGGCTTCGAGTGTCGGCATGGTGCGCCTCAGC
The DNA here is from genome assembly GCF_056780155.1 of Sinomonas sp. T428B. Classification (NCBI taxonomy): domain Bacteria; kingdom Bacillati; phylum Actinomycetota; class Actinomycetes; order Micrococcales; family Micrococcaceae; genus Sinomonas; species Sinomonas sp. T428B. The sequence goes on from NZ_JBRAZR010000001.1 coordinate 1,030,158, forward strand.
CCGCGGACGCCCGGGCGAAGGCCTCCTCGGGGGTGGCCTGGTCGGTCAGGGAGAGCTGGATCGCCGTGTACATGACGGTCGCGGCCTTGGGCCAGTCCTTGCCGAGCTTGCCGGTGCGCGAGCGGGCGTTGGCCACCTGCTCGGTGAACGCGGCCATCTCCGGCACGGCCTTCGCGTACTCGGTGCCGAGGGCCGTCTTCGTCGGGACGACGAAGCGCTCCTTGGCCAGGGCGAGCTGGTTCTCGTCGCTCGAGATGCACTCGACGAGCTCGGCGGCCTTGGCCTGCTTGGCCTTGCTGCCGGTCTGCGGGACGGTCCAGACCTCGCCGCCGAGCGGGGCGACCGGTGTCTGCCCGGCCTCGTTGACCGGGACCTGCACGGCCTCCCACTTCACCTCGGGGGTCTTGGCGAGGGACGGGATCTGCCACGGGCCGTTGATCATCATCGCGGCCTTGCCGGCGGCGAACTGGTCGCGGACATCGGCCTGGCTCCAGTTCACCACCGACTTGGACGCCGAGCCGGAGGCCACGAGCTCGTCGGTGAACGCGAGGGCCTCGGCGACCTTGGCGCCCTTGAGGTCCGTCTCGTCGCCGCCGTTGGTCCACATGAAGGGCAGGAACTGCCAGGCGCCCTCGTAGGTCGCGATTGCGGAGAACGCGAGGCCGTAGCGGTCCCCGGTGGTGAGCTTCGCGGCGGCGGCCTTGAGCTCGTCCCAGGTCTTGGGCGGCTCGACGCCGGCGGCGGCGAGCATTTCCTTGTTGTAGAACAGGCCGAGGGTGTTGGCGGTCGGGGCGAGGCCGTAGACCTTCCCGTCGAGGGTCGCCGCGTCGATCATGCCCTGCGCGAAGCCCGAGGTGTCCACGCCGTAGTCGCCCAGCGGGGAGAGGCCGCCGGTCGCGGCGATCTCCTTGACGTCCGGGTTGTCGAGCATGAGCACGTCCGGGAGGGTGCGCGAGGACGAGCGCTGGAGGACCTTCTGGATGAGGTCCTTGCCCGGGACGGTCTCGCGCTTGAGGGTCACGCCGAGCTGGCCCGCGCACCGGTCGAGGGCCTTCTGGACGTGCGACTTGTCCGGCTCGTTGTTGTAGTAGTCCAGGACGGTCAGCTCCTTGACGTCCTGGCTCGCGGTGGCCTGGCCTCCGCCGCCGCAGGCCGTGAGGGCCAGGGGCGCGAGGGCCGCGAGGGCCAGCAGCGTGCTCGTCTTCTTCTTCATGGGGGCTCCTTCGCCGGGTGGGCAGGTGTGATCGGTGGTCTGGATACGGTGGGTGTGGCGGACGACGGCGGCTACGCGCCGACGGCAGCCGGGTCGCCGGCGGTGACTGGGTCACCGGAAGGGACCTCGCGCCACTCGGCTCGGCCGGCGGCGCTGGCCTCGACGGCCTCGAGGAGGCGCTGGATCTGCAAGCCGTCCTCGAACGAGGGCTCGGGCTGCTCGCCGCGGGCGATCGCCCGGGCGAAGTCGGCGATCTCGTGGACGAAGCAGTGGTCGTAGCCGAGTCCGTGCCCGGCTGGCCACCACGCGCCCGCGTACGGGTGCTCTGGCTCGGTGACGAGGATCCGGCGGAAGCCCGCGGACGGGGCCGGGTCGCCGCCGTCGTACAGCCACAGCTCGTTGAGGCTCTCGAAGTCGAAGGCGAGCGAGCCCTTCGAGCCGTTGAGCTCGAGCCGGATCGCGTTCTTGCGGCCGGTCGCGAAGCGGGTCGCCTCGAACGTCGCGAGCGCGCCTTGGTCGGTGCGGGCGATGACGATGGCGGCGTCGTCGACCGTCACGGCGCCCCGTCCGCCGTCGTGCGCCCCGCTCGCCTGGAGGCCGCTCGAAGCGGCCGGCAGCGGGCGGGACTTCACGAAGGTCTCGGTCAGGGCGCTCACGCCGGCGATCCGGTGGCCGCTCACGTACTGGGCGAGGTCGAGGATGTGCGCGCCGATGTCGCCGAGCGCGCCCGAGCCGGCCTTGTCCTTCTCGAGCCGCCAGACGAGCGGGAAGTCCGCGTCCACGATCCAGTCCTGGAGGTACTGGGCGCGGATATGGCGGATCGTGCCGAGGCGGCCCTCCCGCACGAGCTCGCGGGCGTAGGCCAGGGCCGGGGTCCGCCGGTAGGAGAAGCCGACCATCGCGAGCGCGCCGCGTTCCCTCGCGTTCTGGGCGGCGAGGGCCATGCGCTCGGCCTCCTCGACCGAGTTCGCGAGCGGCTTCTCGCACAGCACGTGCTTGCCGGCCTCGAGGGCCGCGATCGCGATGGGAGCGTGCAGGTTGCCGGGGGTGCAGATGTCGACGGCGTCGATCTCAGGGTCCTCGACGAGGGTGCGCCAGTCGGTCTCGACGCGCGGGATGCCGAACTTGGCGGCGAACTTCCCGGCGGCGCCGGCGTCCCGGCCGCATACGGCGGCGAGCGTCGGGGCGACGCCGAGGTCGAAGAAGCGCGGGGCTGTCGTCCAGGCCTGGGCGTGGATCGAGCCCATGAAGGAGTAGCCGATGAGGGCCACGCGCAAGGGCTTCAGGCTGGCCTCGGTTGAGGGGTCGGTGGGCTGGGACGTCATCGTCCTCCTGTCGGGTGGAGGGCTGGCAGGGGGCCACTCGTTTAAGCGGTTAACCGCGAGTGACGTGAACCACTCTGCGGGTGGTGCGTGGCGCTTGTCAAGGGAAAAGTTAAGCGGTTTACTGGAGGGGCCGCCACGGTCGCGACGAGGCCGTAGGCTGGGTCCGACGCGCCCCTCGTGGGCGCTCTTGCAGACTGCTGGGGAGGGACACGCATGCCGACAATGAGGGACGTGGCGCGGCTCGCTGATGTCTCCATCGCGACCGTGTCCTTCGTCATCAACGAGACCAAGCCCGTCAGCGCCGCGACGCGCCAGCGGGTCGAGGACGCGATGCGGGAGCTCGGCTACCGGCGCAACGCCCTGGGGCGCGCGCTCGCGAGCAAGCGCACGCGGATCATCGCGCTCCTGTACCCGGCGCTCCAGCGGCGGCTGCACGAGAGCGCCGTCGAGTTCTTCACGTCGGCGGCGCAGGCGGCCAAGGACCTCGGGCACAGCCTCGTGCTGTGGCCCGTGAGCAACGACGCCGACCAGGTGCAGGAGATCATCGCGAACGGGCTCATCGACGGCGTCCTGCTCATGGAGGTCCAGATGGACGATCCGCGCGTCGAGCAGCTCGTGGGCTCTAGCATGCCGTTCTCGCTCATCGGCCGCACGCGGCACCCCGAGCAGCTGCCCTACGTGGACGTCGACTTCGAGAACTCGCTCATCGACGCGATCGGCTACCTCGAGGGGCTCGGCCACCGGAAGATCTGCCTGCTCGACAACGGCAGCGCCGAGCTCGCCCTGGCCGGCTACGGCCCGCTCGTGCGGGCGCGGGAGACGTTCGCGGCCGAGATGGCCCGGCGCGGCCTCGCGCCCGTGCGCCTCTCGTGCCAGGACTCGCCCATCTCGGGCGAGGGCGCCGCCGAGGAGCTGCTCGCGACGGCGCCGGACGCGACCGCCGTCATCCTCATGAACGACAGCGCGGTCTTCGGGTTCGTGAGCGGGCTGCGCCGGCACGGCGTGCGGATCCCCGAGGACCTGTCCGTGGTGCTGTTCGCCTCGACGCCGGACGTGGCTGCCTCGACCGACCCGCACCTCACGCTCTGGCGCCTGCCCGGCGTCGAGCTGGGGCGGCGCGGGGTCGAGTCGCTCGTCGACCAGCTCGAGGGCCGCGGCGAGCCGATGACCCAAGGCGTCGTGAAGTGCACCTTTGAGGAGGGCGCCTCGACGGCCCCGCGGGCGGTCAGCTGACCCGCACCGCCGGCATGAGGAGAGTGCGCAGGAGGACTCCTGCGCACCCTTCGTCCCGACGGGGAGGGCCCTCAGCCCTTCCGTGCGCTGGCCAGCCGGTTGAGCGCGAGCGCGCCCACCAGGAGGCCGAAGTCGCGCAGGGCGACGTCGTAGGCCGTGCCCAGCAGCAGCAGGTTCACGATGATCCCTGCGAGCCACGCGGCCACGACGAGCGAGCCCCACTTCGGCTTCCACGCGACGAGCAGGCCCGCGACGATCTCGACGACGCCGACCGCATACATGAAGGCCTGCCCGCTGACGGGGACGAGCTGCGTCGCGAGCGGCGCGAGGTAGTCGGGCCAATAGGTGAGCAGGTTGAAGAACTTGTCGAGGCCGAAGAGGATCGGCGCCACGACGTACAGGGTCCGCAGGAGCGTGTAGGCCTGGGCCTCGGTCCCTCGCGCGGCCGCGAGAAGGCCCGTCCCCCTGGCGGCGACCGGCCTATGGAGCCGTCCTGCGCCCGGATGGCTGGCTGGGTTTGCTGACATCTCGACCTCCGTCCATAACTGGTAACTCGGATTTTAGAACGACTGCCTCTCTAAAACAACAGTCCACGATTTTGGACGTACCATGGCTTCATGGCAGGAGACGAGGCAGTGCGGGCCATCGCGGCACTGGGGGAGGAGCGGCGTCGCGCCCTGTTCGCCTTCGCCCGCGAGGCCGGCAGGCCGGTCACGCGGGATGAGGCGGCGGAGGCGACGGGCATGAGCCGTGCCGCGGCCTCCGCGCACCTGGACAGGCTCGTGGACGACGGCGTGCTGGCGCACGGCTTCTCGAAGCCGCCCGAGCGGACGGGCCCCGGCAGCGGGCGGCCGTCAAAGGTGTACTGGGCTGCGGTCAACGAGGTGTCCGCCTCGGTGCCGCCGCGCAGCTACGACCTCGCGGGCTCGATCCTGGCCGAGGCCGCCCAGAGCGCGATGGGCGGAGGCGCCCGCATCGAGGAGACGATCCGCACAGCGGCCCTCGCGCGCGGGCGGAGCGTGGGCGGCGAGCACGGCAGCCCCGAGGGCGCCCTCGCGTCGATCGGCTACGAGCCCGTCGCCGAGGCGGACGGGATTCGGCTCGGCAGCTGCCCGTTCCACCGGCTCTCGCGCCAGTGCCCCGACGTCGTGTGCGCGCTCAACGGCGCGCTCCTGCAGGGGATCCTCGAGGGCTGCGGCGACCACGAACACCGCGTCGAGGCCGAGCCCGCCGGCGAATGCTGTGCGAGGCTCGCCAGCACCTGAGCCGCGGCACCGGCCCGAGCCGCGGACGCCGGCGAGGACCATCATGGATCCATGGGCTTCACGTACACCTTCCCGCTGGCGCCTCCCCGCCCGCCGGGTCTTGCCTACCCGGTGTACGGGCTGGACCTGAACGGCGCGGGGGACCACGCCGTCGTCCTGCGCACCGCGGAGGAGCTCGACAGGAAGGGCGCCTTCAAGAAGCTGTCCATCGCGCTGGCGCTGCTCGGCGTCTACGAGGGGGTGGGGCTGATCGAGCGTGCGCCGGAAAGCATCGACGGCTACTCCATGCGCCGTTCGCCCGAGGAGTACGCCGACCCCGCACTGTCACCGGAGGTCGCCGAGGCGGTGCGGCGGCTGCGCCGGGCCAACGACCCGTACCAGGTCCAGGCGTGCTTCACCCTCTCGCGCGGGCTTGCGCTCGTGGGCGCCCCGGAGAGCGCGATCATCGAGTTCTTCAAGGTCATCGAGCTGCACATCAAACACCTCGCGTGGTCGCGCGCCCTCGACAGCGGCGCGGCGAGGAACGTCCTGGTGGACAAGATCATCCTCTCGAAGCGGGTCCGGGACGCACTGCGCGTCCGGCGTCTCCTGGACCCGGGCGTGCTCGAGCTCGTCTACAGGATGAAGGAGGTGCGGAACAAGTTCGTCAGCCATGGGGGAGTGCGCGCCCCCGTGGGCGAGCTCTTCGGAGACCCCGAGGGCAGCGCCCAGCTGCTCGAGGAGTCCGAGTTCAGGTACGACCCGGACCTCCACTACGGGCCGGGCTTCTTCGAGCGCGTCGTGAACGACGTCGGGCTGGTCGCCGCGTTCCTTTTCACCCGGATGCAGGGCCTCGAGCCGCACGTCTGCGAGCCGTCGGGTGGCTGGTCGCGGGCGAGCGGCGCCGTCCGCGAAACGCTCTCGGCCGCCGGCGCCATCTGGATCACCCCCTCGCAGGGCGCCCTCGAGCCGCGTTATCCCGCGGAGGGACTCCCGTAAACCCCATCCCGCTCGCCCACCTGACCCCGGAAGACCTGGACCGCGCCAGGCAGATCTACGAGGGGTCCTTCCCCCCGTGGGAGCGCGAGGACTTCGGCGAGCTGCTCGCGCGCGGGGCGGACGACGGCGTCGTGCAGCTCGCGTGCAGCTGCGGACGCGGCTCGAGCGGCCGGTGGTGCTCGAGGTGGAGCCCCCCGAGCAGCCCGGCATCGGCCCGGACGAGCTGGCCGTCCGGCTCGCCCGCATCAGGTTCTGGCAGCGGATGGGGTTCGAGCAGCTCCCGGTCTCGGCCTACCGCGTGCCCCGCATGGACGGCTCCGGCCACGCCCCGATGCTCGTGATGGCCACGCAGGCGCCCGAGGCCCCGCTCACGCTTGAGGCGCTCGTCGCGGCGCTCTACGCCGAGGACTACGGGCTTGCGGACGCGGATCGGCTCGCGGAGCGCGCACTGGGAGGCACTGAGCAGGTGACCTGACGCTCGTCATCGATCCACTGGCAGGGTCCGGGGCCGCCACCGCTCCACCCCAACGCAAATGTCGGGTTGAGGTCGGTGCGGACGTCTCGCACCGACCTCGACTCGACAATTGCGGGGGAGGAGGCGGCTCGGCAGTGGCCGGTGGTTCCCAGCCTAGAGCCGGACCTCCATGCTCAGCGCGTACCGGTCTGAGCGATACCACGAGCGCGCATGCTCGATCGGCAGCTCCCCCGAGAAGGACGTGCGGTCGAAGAACATGACCGGCGCGCCCGTCCCCGTGCCGAGCAGTACGCCGATGTCCGCCGGGGCGCCCTCGGCCCGGACGGTCTGCCGCGCCCGGTCGATCTGGTGCCCGAAGTCGGAGGCGAGGGCCCTGTAGACCGAGCCCGTGAGGTCGATCCCGAGCAGCCCGTCGGCGTGCACCGGGTGGTACCACGCGTCGTCGACGCTCACCGGGCGTCCGTCGGCGAGGCGCAGGCGGCGCAGGTGGATCGCCTCGGCGCCCCGCGCGATCCCGAGCGCGTCCGCGGTGTCCTCCGGCGCCGTCGTGCGCTCAGCGGTGAGCACGACCGTGCTCGCCTTGAGCCCGCGCGCCTCCATCTCCTGGGTGAACGAGGCGAGGTGGAGGGTGGACTGGATGGTCGCGTCGGCGACGAAGGTGCCCTTGCCGGGCACGCGCACGAGGTGGCCCTCCGTGACGAGCCGGCCGATCGCGGCGCGGACCGTGATGCGGGAGACGCCGTACGCGTCCATGAGGGTTCGCTCGCTCGGCAGGCGGGCGCCCGGCTCGAGCTCCTCCTTGGCGAGCTTGAGGATGATCGAGCGCAGCTGCTCGTGCTTGGGGACGCTCGTGTTGGCGATGGCCGGGGCGATGCCCGGCGCGTCGGTCCGGCTCGTCGCTGCCACCGGCTGCCCCCTCGCTGCGTCCACGGACGAAATGTGGTGCGATCCAGATAGGACCACTACCGGGATTATGCCATGTACCGTGGGGGGACGTACCCGTGCGAGGAGGACCCGTGGCCGCTCTTTCGATCTCCGCCCGTGCCGTGCTGCTGGACATGGACGGCACGCTCGTGAACTCCGACGCCGTCGTCGAGCGGATCTGGGCGGAGTGGGCCGAGACGCAGGGGCTGCCGTGGGACGTCGTCGAGCCGGTGATCCACGGCCGGCAGGGCTGGCTGAGCATGTCCCTGCTCCTGCCGGACCGGCCCATGGAGGAGAACCTCGCCGACGAGGCGCGCATGCTCGACGAGTCCCGCACCGACGTCGGCGGCATCGTGCCGATCCCGGGCGCGACGGCGTTCCTCGCCGCGCTCACGGACCTGCCGCACGCGCTCGTGACCTCGGCCGACGACGACCTCGCCCGCCGCCGCATGCGCGCCGCCGGCCTGCCCTACCCGGACGTGCGCGTGACCGCGGAGATGGTCAGCGCGTCCAAGCCCGACCCCGAGGGCTTCCTCAAGGCCGCCGCCGCGCTCGGCGTCGAGCCCGGGGAGTGCCTCGTGCTCGAGGACTCCGAGGCCGGCATCGCGGCCGGGCTCGCCGCGGGGATGCGGGTGCTCGGCATCGGCGGGCGCGCGGCGCAGTACGCGCCGACCTACTGGGCGGACAACCTCACCGGGGTCTCCGTGGAGCGGGCGGACGACGGCGGGCTGCGGCTCACGCTGCCGGCCGCCGGGTGAGCGCGCTAGCGCCAGATGGACCATGCGTCCGCCCAGCGCCGGGCGCAAGGAAGTTCATATCCCCTTGACTCGAAGCAGAACGAGCGGCAGAGGATTCGATTCTGCCAACGCGATCAACATGAACGGTAGAGAGTGCTGTGTCTAGCGGTCTTTGCCACTTGAAGTGTCGGTGGGGGGTGTCATCCTTCTCCCTTCTGCATTGAGCCGCATCTGGACAAGCCAGATCGGCATCCGGTGGCATCTGGTCACCGCTGGAAGAGTCCCTCTAGGGTGAGCATCAGTCGATGCTTGCGTTGAGCCCGCACCCCAGGATCGGGAGGGGACAAGACATGGAACCGGCAGGGGATGGAGCTAGCGGAGCGGATGGAGCTCCTGATCCACAATGCGACAGGAGTCTGTCCACCTTCCGCTGGACGAGTCCTGAGTGGATCGTTGCCGCAGTCCTCCCCAGCGGGTACAAGCTTGCTCTGCATCATGCCAGGCAAGGATTGCCGGATGTGGGGATGGCCGAAAAGGTGAGCGAAACCCTCCATGAGCTGGGGTACAGGAAAGTGGAGACGCGGGGCGCATGAGCGACATCCCCCGAGATCGAACTGGTGATGAATCGACGCCTGCTGAGTCTGGAGTCGCTGGGGCGTCGGCGCGGCGTGAATATGAGCGCCGCAAGGCGAAGGACGAGCGGAGGCTCCGCGAGAAGTGGGGTCGATTGGGTGGCCTAGCGGTCGCATTGTCTGACGAGCGGCATGACACCAAGTCTTGGGATCGGGGTGCGGTTGGTGAGGAACGGCTTGGCGCTCGTCTAGATGCGTTGGCCGCCGATGGCCTCGCTTTCCTTCACGACCGCCGCATCCCCGGGTCCAGAGCAAACATCGACCATATCGCCATCACCGGCGGTGGAATCTGGGTGATCGATGCCAAGCGGTATAAGGGACGGCCTGAGCTGAAGGTCGAGGGCGGAGTCTTTCGCCCGCGCAACGAGAAGCTCGTGGTCGGCCAGCGTGATTGCACGAAGCTGGTCGATGGGGTGCTCAAGCAGGTCGACGTCGTTCGCGATGTCGTCGGCGATCTTCTGGTGACTGGGGCGCTGTGTTTCATCGAAGCCGATTGGCCCTTGATCGGCGGCGCGTTCTCGATTCGCGGCGTTGACGTGCTCTGGCCCAAACGTCTGGCCAAGATGCTTGTCGAGGAGAACGCCGGTGACGTCGATGTGGCGTCTTTGCGCGAGTCGCTGGCCAGAAGGTTCAAGCCTGCATGACGTCACGAGCACTTCGAAGGCCGTCGGGCACAGCTCTTACCGGGTGGTGACCGCCCGCCGTCGTCCGCCTACCAGGGCCAGGCTCAGGGCGGCCGCGACGGTCGACGCGACGGCGACGACCCCGAACGGCACCGGTTCGGTCGGGCCGGCGACCCCGACGAGCGGCGCCGCGATCCCGCCGAAGGCGAACCGGGACAGGCCCAGGAGCGAGGACGCCGTCCCGGCCATGTCCGGGTAGTCCCTGAGGGCGAGCGAGGTGGCCGGCGGACTCGCCACGGCCACACCCCCGACCATCGCGAGCAGGGACGCCATGATCGCGGCCAGCGGCAGGTGGAGCAGGGCCGTCGCGAGGAGGCCGAGGGATCCCGCGAGCGATATCGCGAGGCCGACGGCGAGCGTCCCCCTCTCGGACCAGCGCTCCGCGGCGCGGCCGGCGGCGAACCCGCAGATCGCGAACCCCAGGGAGTTCAGGCCGAAGGCCAGCGCGTAGCCCTGCGGGGAGAGGCCGTACATGCCCTGGAGGATGTAGGTGGCGCCGCTCAGGTAGGCGAAGATCGCGGAGTAGCTGAACCCGGTGATGAGCACCGCGCCGAGGAACACCCGGTCCCGCAGCGGCCGGCCGAACCCGTCGAGCGCGTGCGCGAGCCCGCCCTCGGTGCGCCGATCGCCCGGGAGGGTCTCGCGGAAGACGGCGAGGGAGGCCACGAGGATGCCCAGGCCCACCGCGGCGAGGAAGAGGAAGACCCCGCGGAAGTCGGTCACGGTGGCGAGCTGGCCGCCGATGACCGGGCCGACGATCGCGGCGAGCCCGCCGAGGACCGTGAGCCGGCCGTAGTAGCGGATGAGCTTGGCGCCCGAGTAGAGGTCGCGGCCGGCTGCCTGGGCGATCACGATGCCCACGGCGCCCGCGAGGCCTTGGACGAACCGGGCGGCGATGAGCACCTCGACGGTCGGGCTCAGGGCGCAGGCCGCGGAGGTCACGATGTAGGCCGCGACGCCGACCAGCAGCGGGCCCCGGCGCCCGTGGCGGTCCGAGACAGGCCCGGCGATGACCTGGCCGATGGCGAGGCCGAGCAGGCAGGCCGTGATGGTCAGCTGCGCGACCGACGTCGTGCTGCGCAGCTCGGCCGTGAGGGCGGGGAGGACGGGCAGGTAGAGGTCCATCGAGATGGGCCCGAAGACGGTGAGCAGGCCGAGCACGACGGCGAGCGGCCGGCCGACGGCGCGCTCGGCGGCTGAGGCCGGGGCGGCCAGGGTGGCAGTGGGGGCCGGGGAGGCACTGGGCACGGCGGGGTCCCTTCGGCGAGTGGTGGGTCACCCGCAGTCCACCGCGCGCCCGCGGGCGCAGCCAGAGCACTGCTGAACCGAGTACTGGCAGTACCACCCAGCCTGGCGCTCTTGCCCGGCGCGCCCTACGTCCGCACCGCGAGGACGCTGATGCTCGTGACGCCGTACTTCGAGGTGGCCTTGACCGCGCGGGGCGAGACGAAGCGGTAGGCCTCGTTGGCGCGGACCGTCTCGGCCCGGAAGCCTGCGGCCTCGAGGGCCGCGAGGAAGGCGTCCTGCTGCATCGCGCCGCCGATGCACGCGGCCCAGAGGGACGCATCGCACGTGACGGTGTCCGGAAGCTGGACTCCGGAGACGATGTCCGCGATCGCGAGCCGCCCGCCCGGGCGCAGCGCCGCGGCCGCGGCGGCGAAGGCGCGCGCCTTGTCGGGGACGAGGCTGAAGACGCCGTTGGAGATGACGCAGTCGAACGAGCCGTCGGGGACGTCGGGGTCCTCGATCCGGCCCTCGCGGAACTGGACGGTCCCGATCTCCTGGGTTTCGAGGTCCTCGGTGAGCCGCCTGGCCTTCTCGACCTGGGCCGGGGTCATGTCGATGCCGATCACCGAGCCGGAGGGCCCGACGTCGAGCGCGGCGAGGAAGCTGTCCATCCCGGAGCCGCTGCCGAGGTCGAGCACCTGCTCGCCCAGCTGGAGCGCCGCGAGGTCCAGGACGTAGCCGACGCCGGCGAAGGACTCGACCGCCTCGGGCGGGACCCGGTCCAGGCCCTCGGCGGGGTAGCCGAGGCGCTCGGCCAGGGCGCGGCCGGTCTCGAAGTGGAACTCCTGGTGGGGGAAGTTGGCGACGAGCTCGTACATCGACTTCACGCGGGCATCGAGGTCTGCGGTGTCGAGCTGCTGGGGTGCGGGGTCCATGGTCCTCCTAGCGGTGGCTCACGAGGCGGCCCAGCCCGCCGTCGGCCGGGTGCCTCCATGGTGCCACCGCCCGCTGGCCGGGCGAAGCTGTGGGGCCATCCAATGCCCCATTGCGGTGCCGGGCGGGCGGGCGCACAATACGGTCGCTGGGGAGTTCCACGTGGTCGGCCCAGAGAGCCGGCGCGTGTGGCGCGGTCGTCCCGAGCTGCAGGGGAGGCGCCCCGGCCGCCGCGGAGTCCATCCCGATCCGATCGCCCTCGAGGTTCCTATGCATGCCCAGAAGATCTTGGGCGCGGCTGCCGGCGCGGCCGCGCTCGTGCTGCTCAGCGCTGTTCCCGCCGCCGCGGACATCGCCAGCCCCAACGCGTCCTGCGCCGGCCTGGCGCTCTCCGACCACGCGGTCAACGACGGTCCCGGCGCCATCGCCTTCATCATGAACGAGGAGGTCAAGCCCGTGGCAGAGGCCTTCGGCTTCAGCAATTCGGGCCAGGTCATCAGCAAGTTCGTCAAGGTCCATGCCGGAACCCACGTCCCCGGCTGCGAGGAGGCCTTCTTCGACGTCCTCGTCGCGGGGCCGTAGGCGGCACGCGCTACGAGCGCGCGAGGCGGTATGAGTGTTCCCTGAGCCGGCGCGTCCACCCGTACGTGCCGGCCCCGGGGAGGACGTTCAGGAGGGGGTCGAAGCGCAGCGGGGTGTCCTGGACGCGGCCGGCGTCGTCGAGCACTGGGGCCAGGCGCAGGGAGCCGCACCGGGTCCAGTCCCCGCGCGGGGTCGCCCAGAAGAGCTCCAGATCCCACCGCGCGTCGGCCTGAAAGCGCCCGGGCGCGCCGGGGTCCCGGCCCACGGTCCGCGCCCCGAGGATCACCGCCCCGCTGGCACCGCGGTAGGGCATGAGCGAGGTGAGCCGCGCGGCCCCGGCGGTGCGGTGCATGGTCAGCGCCCACCTGCCGGGGACGCGCCAGCCGGTCGACGCGAGCAGGAGGTCGGCCATGCCGTCGCCCGTCTCGAGGCGGACGGCGAGGCCGATGACGTCCGGCCACGACGGGCCGAACCCGAGCGAGCGGGACAGCCGCGCCCGGACGGGGACAGTGCCGGGGGAGTCGAGGAGGGCGACGCCGGAGCCGCCGCCGTCGAGCGCGAGCGTGCCCGCGAGGAGCACGCCCTTCGGGTGGATGGGCCGGTCCGGGCGGAAGGCCTTGAGCGCGGCGAACCCGCCGGCGAAGAGCCGCCCGAGGAGGCTGGTGGGGTGCATCACCCCTAGACATTGCACGGCGGGGCGGGTTTGAAACTGCATCCGGACCCTTGTGGCGGAGGGTCCTCGGGTCCACGATGAGGCACGCCCAGGGAGCGCTTCCCGCAGGCACTACGGAAGAGGCCAGACGATGCCGCTGTACCTGTCACGCTTCAGCTACACGCCCGAGACCTGGGCGAGGCTGACCAACAACCCCGAAGACCGCAGGAAGGCGGCGCAGGCCTACATCGAGTCGGTGGGCGGGAAGCTGCACGGGTTCTGGTACGCCTTCGGCACCCATGACGGCTACAACCTCTGGGAGGCCCCGGACAACGTGTCAATGGCGGCGGTTGCCGTGGCGATCAGCGGGGGCGGTGCGCTGAGCTCGTTCGAGACGACCGTGCTGCTGAGCGTCGATGAGGCGATGGAGGCCATGAAGAAGGCCAGCGAGATCAAGTACCGGCCTCCCGGCACCTGACGGGTGCAGAGGTGGTTCGCGAAGGCTAGGAGCCGCCCCACTGCCTCTCGGATTCCACGTACATCGAGACCACGTACTGGAGCGCGGCGAAGTCGGGGCGCCCGCTGGGCGTGGCCGGGATCGGGCGGCCGTCGGGGAACACGGGCCACGGCTGGATGCCGAGCACAGGGGCCGCATACTCCTGCCGGGGCATCGAGTGCTGGAGGCGCGCCTGGGGGACGGGCGGAGCCAACGGGGGGAGCGGCGCGGCGGGCTGAGGCTGGGGGCCGGCGGCGGCCGGGGGCTGCCCCGGGACAGGCCGGGACGGGTCGCGGCTGCCGCGCGCCGTCGGGCGCTCCCGGAACGACCATGCCAGCAGCACGCTGATCGAGATGGCGAGCCCGGTCAGCAGGATCAGCGCCACGGTGATGCGCCAGTAGGTGTCCGGGAACTCGACGGCGTATCCGATCCCCAGGGGCAGGCTGAGCAGGACGGCCAGCAGCGCCACGAGGGCCGCCGTCGCCTTCGTTCCGAGGGCGAGCTGCTGGTGGGGCGAGGCGAACCAGTCCGAGGCCTTCTGGACCAGGAACACCGCGCCCCTGACGATGCCGACGATCAGCAGGGTGAAGAGGAACAGCTGGAGTTCGTCGAAGGGGTCGAAGAGGCCGCGCGCCCGCGGGGCCGCGAGCGATCCCCAGATCAGGATCAGGCAGAGGCAGAGCATGTAGACCTGCCCGCTCTGGGAGGCCACCATGTGGCGCTGCGGTTTGTCCCGGGCTGCGTCCATCGCCGCGAACGCCGTGAACAGCCCGCACACGAGCAGGGTGCTGATCGTGCGGACAATCTTGCCCTCGAACTCGCCGAACATGAGCACGAAGACCGAGACCAGCGTCAGCAGCGAGAGGACGGCGATGTTGGCCGCCATGGCGCTGCTCAGCCTGCGCTGCGGCTGCCCCTGGGGCGTCCGCCCTTGCGCCGGAGGGAATTGCGTCTGCATGTCCTCGCCCCTTCCACGTGCCAGCTCCGATGCCCGAATGAGCCCGAGGATAGCCGGGAACGGTGGCTGGGACGACGGTGCGCGACGCTGCTGCCTCAGCGCTTCTTCGGCGGGAGCGACGCTGCGTAGTCGACGCCGGCCCGCACCCACCGGGCGAGGTCCTCGTCGGTGGCGATGGCGCTATCGTCCACGCGCAGCCAGCCGTCCATGACCCGGCCCTGCATCACGGCGCGCTCGACGCCGGGGTGCGAGGTCAGCTCGTCGCTCTTCGCGGGGTCGGCGCGCAGGAGCATCCCGCCCTGGCCGCTCGCGGCGACGGCCATGTTCCCGCCGACGAGGAAGGAGAGGCCTCCGAACATGGGCTTCTCGACGATGCCCTCGCGCGAGGCCAGGGCCTGGCGGATGCGGGCGGCGAGCTCGAGGTCGTATGCCATGGGGCCATGGTTGGCCGCAGGCGCGCCGCTGTCCAGCCCTCCGCGGGAACGACGCGCAAGGATCTAGTGGGGCAGGGGCCTGCATGTTTCATGCGCTGCCCCTGCCCCATGTCCTCTAACTCAGCGCTTCACAGACGTCGAAAGACGAGCCGGAGGTGCTCTGCAGCGTAAAGACCCCAGAGGAGTCCACGGTGTAGACAATCTGCCCGGTGTACTGCGTTGTTGAGGGTCCTGCCGGTACGTCACTGGGAAAGAGGATCAGCCCGTTGTGCCCCGTAGCGGTGACAGTTGCCACGCCCGTATTCTTATCAAAGGTCGTGTTCGAAATGCTCCCGTTGGATTTGAAAGTGATGGATTCACCCGTGTCCACGTTCGTATACGTCAGGGTGTATCCCTTGCCTGCTGAAATAAGTCGGACCAGGTTGCCGTCCCTGTCATGGAATTCCCTAGTTTGCACCTGGGAACCAGTTCCTAGGATATTCAGCTCAAAGTCGCAACCGACTCCGGCGGGCAATGTAATGTTCAGGTCGTCCGGTCCCTTTGGAGGGGCAGCAGTGGCAGCGGGTGCCGAGCAGAATGCTGCAAGGAGGGCTGCAGATGCAGCCGCGCTTACCGGTGCTAATCGTTTCACAGAGGAACCTCCAATGTTGAGGAAGCAGTGCTTCCATTTGGTGGCGCACCTCTAAATAAACGAGGAGGAGACCGTTCGCCGGACCTCCAAAGCTACGGTTGACAGGGAATCTTGTCAACGAATGGGGAGGTAAAGAATTTATTTACTAAAGTGATAGTTCGGTACGTGAGCGATGGTTCCCGCGGTAAACTTCCCCTTTGCCCTGCCGGACGAGAGCTTCTGCTGCGACCGTGCCGGTGCCGGCTGCGAGTAGCCGCATTGTAGGGGGACAGGACGACGGCGGGTGCGCACCCGCCGTCGTCCGCGGTGGCGCTGCTACGTCTCCTTGAGGTCGTCGGCCACCCGGTGGAGGTCACGGGCCCAGCCGGCGGAGCGGTTGCGGTCCGGCGAGGCCGCCTCGAAGTTCCGGAGCGCCTCCGCGATGTGGTTGAGCGAGGCCGCGAGGTTGTGTTTCACCACGGAATAGCCCTCCTCGGCGCGGGGATCGGCGGAGGCGGCGGAGAGCAGCTCAGCCCCGGCCCTGAGGACCAGCGAGGCCTCGAGTTCATTCATGGGTGGACTCCTTCGGGGCCTTGGCGTAGGCCGCCGCGATTCCGCGGGCGGAGGCCTGGAAGACGGTGCCCCCGCTGGGCATGACCACGTAGGCCAGGAACTCCTCGTCGAACGTGACGATCCCGGCGTCGACGGCATCGAGCTTGGCCCGGATCAGCAGCGACAGCTGCCGCCAGTGGTGGCGTGCGGCGTCCTGCGCGGCCTTGATCTCCGAGGCGGAGCTCTCCGGCCGCAGGGGACTACGGTTCGGGTCTGGGCTCTGGGGGTCCGGCGCGGGCAGCGGCAGGACCAGGCGGAACCGGCGATCCGCCGAGCTGAAGGTGATCCCCGCGTTCCCGTGCACCGAGACGAACCGCAGGCCGTGGGCCCCCGAGGCGATGAGCATGTCCCGGATGTCCTCTTGGGAGGCGGAGCAGGTGACGGAGGCGCCGCGGACGTAGTTGGTGACCATAACTCAGAGTACGCCCATCAGATCGGCCGGGAGGCGGGCAGGAAGGCCCCCTGCATGCGGTTCGGCACCGCGATACGTGCGGCCTACTCGATGCATGGGCGGGGGCCTCTCGCTCACCGGTACCGGGCGGTGATGGGGCACTCGAAGGGGTCCCGGGCGGCGAGCCCGACCCGGTTGAGGTAGGAGATGACGATCCCGTAGGAGCGCCACAGGCCCGTCTCGCTGTAGGGGACGTCCAGGCTGCGGCACTGCTCCCGGACGATCCGGCGCGCCTTGGCCAGGTGCGGACGGGGCATGCTCGGGAAGAGATGGTGCTCGACCTGGTAGTTCAGGCCGCCCATGAGCCAGGTGGCCCACCATCCGCCGGAGATGTTCCGGGAGGTGCGGACCTGCTTGGAGAAGAAGTCGAGCCTCGCGTCCCGTGCGATCACGGGCATGCCCTTGTGGTTGGGGGCGAAGGTGGCGCCCATGTAGAGGCCGAACACGGCCAGCTGCACGCCGAGGAACGCGAAGGCCATGCCGAGCGGCAGGAGCCAGAAGAGCGGCACCAGGACGAGGGCGAAGCGCAGGGCGATCAGGCCGATCTCCGTCCAGCGGCCCTTGACCGGGCCGCGGGAGACCAGGTGCCGGACGCTCAGGAAGTGGAGGTTGAGGCCCTCGAGGGTCAGCAGCGGGAAGAACAGCCAGCCCTGGCGGCGGGTGATGGCGCCGCGGAGGCCCCGGGCCGTGGCGGCGTCCTCCTCGATGAAGGAGATGGTGTCGACCTCGATGTCGGGGTCGCGCCCCACCCGGTTGGGGTTCGCGTGGTGGCGGCTGTGCTTGGAGTCCCACCACGAGTAGCTCATGCCGACGACGGCGCCGAGGAACCTCGCGAGCCTGTCGTTCCGCGGGCCGGTGGAGAGGATCTGCCGGTGCGCCGCCTCGTGGGCCAGGAACGCCACTTGGGTGAAGAGGATCCCCAGTCCGGCAGCGATCAGCAGCTGGAACCACGTGTCGCCCAGGAGGATCGACCCGGTCAGCAGGCCGGCGAGGAGGGCGATGAGGCCGACGCCGACGAGCGCGTAGAACCAGGGCGTGCGGCGCAGCAGCCCGGCTTCGCGGACGGACTGGGCGACCTGCAGGTAGGCCTGGGTCAAGGGAGGGAACGTCTCCGTGCCCGCGTGGCCTGCGCGGGGAGGGGTGCGGGGGAGGGCGGGGCTTAATGCTGTGGCGATCGGAGCACCTTCTTTCTGGTCAGGCGCTCAGGATCGCGCTCGTCGGGGATGAGAGGGGCCGGGAGGCAGGGTCGCTCGCCGCGACCCCGCCTCCCGGTAAGTTCGCTCAGAGCGGGCGGATGTTCGAGGCCTGGGGGCCCTTGGGCCCACGCTCGGCGTCGAACTCGACCTTCTGGCCCTCTTCGAGCGAGCGGTAGCCGCTCGAGGCGATCGCGCTGTAGTGGGCGAAGACGTCAGCAGAGCCGTCCTCGGGGGCGATGAAGCCGAAGCCCTTCTCGGAGTTGAACCATTTAACGGTGCCAGTGGCCATGGGTTTTTTCCTTTGGTGATGATTGGTCCCGATTCTCGGGGCCGTTGTTCTGCGCCGCTGAACGCGGCACGGGACAGCTGTGGTGAGGGGAATTGCTGGAAGCGCGCAGAATGCGCTGGGAGTCTGCGTTTTCGGCGGCGGCTGATGCGGGAGGCGACTCGCCTGGTGCTCGCGGTCGGGCGGCCGGTGGGGCCGTGCTGCCTGTTCTGCCGCTGATGCCTCTGCCGTTCAGGGCAGAAAAACCTGGGGGGAAAACTGCAGGTACTCTGTGCCGGCCCCTGTGCGGGGCCTCAGGGCGACCGCTCTTCCGGCGGTCGGCCGTCGTTCCAGTCTACGGGCTCGGAGGCGATCTACCTATTCGTCGTCCTCGTCGTCGTCCTCGTCGTCCCCCGCGAGGTTCAGTGACGCGGCCTGGAGGATCGACTCGACGTTGGCGCCCGGGACGTCCCTGCGGTAGGCATCGGCGACGCTCTTGAAGCCGATCGTCATGCCGAGGACCAGGCGCGTGTAGTCCGGCGCGAGGGCCTCGATGACCTGCCGGACCACCTGGGGCAGGACCTCGCGGAGCACTGCGGCCTGCTCGGGGGAGCCGCCGGTGAAGGACACCGAGACGACGTCGTCCATCCTGGCCAGCGTCCTCAGCGACTCCTTGAACATCGCGGTCGCCGCGGGGTCCTCGGGCTCCCATGACAGGGCCGCGGTCAGGATGCCGATGCCCCGCTGGACCATCTCCGTGTCCTCGCTCATGTTCCATCCTTTACCCAGTTGGGCCGGGAGGGGCAAGGTTCGGGTGGGGTTTGGGCAGGGAGCGCACGACGGCGGTCGGCACGCCGTCGTGCAAACGGCGGCTCGGTCCCTGGGGTGAGGCGACGACCGCCGTCGACTTGCCATCAGTCTGGGGCTTAGTTCCTGCTCCCCGAGTCCGCCTGCATCCCGCCCGACACCGGCACGAATTGCCAGGTGTACGATCCGTCGGCCTTCAGGCTCATTCGGAGGTGGCCCCAGGTGTCGCTGAACTTCTTCTGCACATAGGCGGGGTCGGACTTGAACGGCCGGAGCCCGATGCCACCCGTGGACACCTGGAACTGCTGCATCCCGTCGGGCACGCACTGGTCGGCGTTGTCGACCGGGCAGGTCCGCTCATAGTTGTGCTGTGAGCCGGAGAGCAGCAGCTTGACCCGATTGGCCCAGAACACGTCGATCCACGGCTTCGCCTCCGAGAAGCGCTTATGGCTCGACGTGTCGGACGTGAAGTACGGGTCGTGGTAGATCACGGCCAGATGCTTGCCGGCAGCCCTGGCCGCCGTGAGATCGGCGTCCATCTCGGCGGTCATCGCATACGCCCGGTTGGGGTCGTAGCGCCATGTCGCCGTGGGCGCCACGAGGAAGTGCCAGTTGCCCTTCTCGAACGAATACCATTCGAGTGCGTCCTGGAAGCGGCCGAGGTAGGTGCTGGTCGCGCTCTTGACGGTGTTGACGCACTGGCCGTCCATGAAGCGGTCCAGGTCGTCGTTCCTGCCCGGCTGAACGTCGTGGTTCGGCCCTGCGGTCCAGAAGGTCTTGGCCTTCGCGGCACCCCACAGCGTGTCCCAGGCCTCGAGCGCCGAACAGGTGCCCTTGTCGTACTGGAAGTCGCCAAGGGCCAGGAAGTTGTCCAGCGTTCCGTCGTTCAGACCAGCGATGATGCTCTCTGCGTTCTTGCCGCTCGCGGACGTCGCGGACGTGTTCTCTGACGGGTTCATGTCCCCGACGGCGGCGAACTCAAACGAGTCGGCTGCGGTTGCCCCGTCGCTCGGGGTCGGCGTCAGGAGGGCTCCTTCGGCCGTGCACCCGGTCAGCGCCAGAACCAGTCCGAGGGCCCAGACTGCGCGCTTCATGGCGCGACCACGGCCACGCGGGCCTTGCCCTGCGGTGAGAACGGTTTGTCATGCATAACCGACCTCTTCTCGCTCATAATGACTGCGCCCCCACGGCAATCCCCGGGCTTTGCGGAGATACTCTCAGGCAAGCACGGCTCCCCGCGATACCCGCTTCTACTCAATTTCGGCCACCCTGTACTCGTTTTCGGCAGGAGCGAACTCGTGGTCCTGGGCACGGCCTCGCACAGTTGATCCACGGCGGGGTGCTCGGGCTTGAACAGGCGGACGACGGCGACAGTCACCACGCGTGGTGGGCGTCGCCGTCGTCGTGGGTCGACGTGGTCAGGCCGAATTACCCCAGCCTCGCATCGATCGCTTCGCGAGGCGCATCAGGCGTGCCGCCCATCCGGCTTCTCGTTGAGCTCGTAGACGAAGCCGTCGGGCGCCCGGAAATGCAGCCACGCGCCCTCCGGGCTGCGTTGGATCGGGAGGACGATCTCAACCCCTGCGCCAACGAGCTCGGCGTGCGCCTGGTCCAGATCGGCCACGAGGAATCCGACCACGGGGTGGGTCATATGGGGGTTGAAGCGGCTGGACAGGCCGAAGATCTCCAGCGCCCCGCCGTCCGGCAGCCCGAAGACGGTGAAGTCAGGCTCGGCGCGCCTGACGGGCAGCTGGAGCACGTCGCGGAAGAACGCGGCGGTCTCGTCGTGCCGCTCCGTGCGGGTGCCCGCCCAACCGATCCCCAGGACATCCATTGCGAACCCCTTGTCTTTCGAAGGTCACCGCCGTCGCCAGCGCGCCCGAGCTCGCGTTGGCCCGGGGCTTCGCACCCTAGCGTGCCGTACGGCAAGCATCTTCGGGAGGCCTTGGCGTGATTCAGGTTCAACCCGCCGCTGCCGGGCAAGATGGCTTCATGGCCAAACAATCCACACCTTCGAGGCGTCGCAAGTCCTCGGGGTCGAGGCTCTCCCTGTGGTCGCGGGACTCGCTGCTGTCGATCGGCTCGGTGGGTTCGGTGCTGTCCGTCGGGTCCGTCGGCTCGGCCCTGTCGGTCGGGTCGGTAGGGTCAGCCCTGTCGCTGTTCTCCGTGGGATCGTGGTTGAGCACAGCATCGCTGCTGTCCGCCCAGTCGCAGTGGTCGGTGATGTCCAGCCGCTCCTCCCGGGGAGTCATGTCTGCCGGGACAAATGGCGGCATGGGAGAACGTGGTCGCTAGTAGGGACTTCCCGGCCTGAACAGACGTACGACGGCGACGCTCACCTCGCGTGGTGAGCGTCGCCGTCGTGCGTCAGTACGAGTAGCTGCTGTCGCTCATCATCCCTGTGACCATGAGGAACATGTAGGTCGCGGTTCAGAGGGCCGAGAATCCGATAGCGGTCCAGCCGAGGATGATTTTCTCCAGGGATCAGTGGCCTCGACGCAGCCGGTCCAGTGGGCCCGTGAATTGTCAGTGGGTGGGGGGATCCTTTGCGCCATGACAAGACGTCATCGTGGCGAGGACCTCACAGGAGTCCTCCTGGCATCCACCGGCGGTGGTGGTGGCGGCGCAGGCGGGTGCGGACTTCTGCTGCTCCTCGCCTTCGTGGCGGTGGTTGTGAACTACTGGTGGGTCATCGCTCTGGTCATTGGAGCCGCGGTGGCGATCTGGTTCGGCATTCGGGCAATCCGTGAGGAAACTCGTGCAGCCAGGCTGCGCGGCACGCAGCTTCCCCTGCGACCAATCTCGACCAAGGCACCGAAGCGGAAGAAGGAGCCTCCTCTCTCAGGGGACGCACTGACCGCCAAGCTCCGTGCCGACAAGCGACGCCAGCGAAAGGCGGCCCTCGAGGCATGGGATCGCGACTGGGACCGTCTCCTGGAGCCCGGGCAGACCCCTCGGGCGGCGGGGAGTCCCGCGCAGGGGAAGCGGCCGCCCGGGTCCCGGCCGTCGTCGTCCGCGCGCAGTTCCCGAGATGCCGCTGCGCCGCCGCGGGCTGAAGGTCAGCCGAGCTTCAGGTTCGGGCAGCCGGTCACCATCACCAAGCGCATCCCCGCGAACACGGCCTACCCGGCACAGGCCGAGTCGGGTAGCACCGGCATGGTGATCCACGTCGGACCGCCGAACCGGGCCCCCGGACTATGCCCCATCCAAGTGAGGCTCGACCGGACGGGGAGGGTCGTGGTCGTCCTCGAGAAGTATCTGGCACCCCGCTCCGGCGGCCCTCGCGGCCGATAACGGGGTCCTAGCCCGTCAGGAGCGAGAAGAACCGCCGGATGTCGCCCACGAGGACGTCCGGTGCCTCGTGCGCTGCGTAGTGCCCGGCGGCGTCGTTCGGGCCGCCTGCCTCGCTGCGGATGTCGTAGCGGTTCCAGCTCACGATGTTGGTGTGGTCGCGCTCGGCGAACTTCCGGATCGACTGGAAGTCGCCGGCGAACATGGCCAGGCCCGTGGGCACCGTTGTCGGCCCAGTCGGGTGCTCCTGCGCGTGGGCGTCCTCGTAGTAGAAGCGGATCGCGGACCCCGCTGTGCCGGTGAGCCAGTGGACGGCGACGTTCGCGACGATGAACTCGGCGTCGAGCCCCTCGCCGAACAGCTGCGCGTTCCATCCCAGGAGGCCGACCGGCGAGTCCGCCAGCGCGTAGGCGAGCGTCTGCGGCTGCTGGCTGTGGAGGGTGTTGAAGGCCATCTTGTTCTCGTAGAACCACTGCAGGTGCTTCAGGGCAGCCTGGTCGTCCTCGGAGAGGCCCACGAAGTCGGACGGGTCGCCCGAGGGGAACGAGAAGAGCTGCGTGACGTGGACGCCGGCGACGCGCTCGGGGTCCAGCCTGCCGATCTCGGGCGAGACCAGCGACCCGCCGTCGTTCCCGACGGCGCCATAGCGCTCGTAGCCGAGCCGGCGCATGAGCTCGACCCACGCCGCGGCGGTCCGGTAGCGGTTCCAGCCCGTGCTCCGGGTGGGCCCCGAGAAGCCGAACCCGGGCAGGGAGGGGATGACGACGTCGAACGCCGGCTCCGCGGGGTCGGCCGGCTCGGTGAGCGGGCCGATGACGTCGAGGTACTCGACGATCGAGCCGGGCCAGCCGTGCGTCAGGATGAGCGGGAACGCGCCGGGCCGCGGCGAGCGGACGTGGATGAAGTGGATGTCCTCGCCGTCGATCCCGGCGGTGAACTGCGGGAAGGAGTTCAGGCGCGCCTCGAAGGCGCGCCATTCGAAGTCGTCGCGCCAGTACCGGGCGAGGCGCTGCACGCGGTCCCGGGGCACGCCGTAGGCGTCTCCGGCCCCGGGGAGCTCGTCCGGCCAGAGCGCCCGGTCGAGGCGGGCGGCGAGGTCGTCGAGGCGGTCCTGTGGGACGTCGACGCGGAACGGGCGGATCTCGGTGGCGCTCATCGGGTCTCCAATCGTGGTCTCAACGGGGACAGCACCAACCTAGGTCTCAGCTAGGACAGAAGCTGTCCGCATCCCGTCCGCTGCGACGCGTGTTGGCCTGGAGCCATGATGCCCACCTTGCGGCGCATACTGGGCGGCATGCGCGAACTCGTGGTCCTCGGCACGGCCTCGCAGGTCCCGACGCGGGACCGCAACCAGAACGGGTACCTCCTGCTGTGGGACGGGCAGGGCCTGCTGTTCGACCCGGGGGAGGGGACGCAGCGGCAGATGATCCACGCGGGGGTCTCGGCCTCGCAGATCACCCGCATCTGCCTCACCCACGTCCACGGGGACCACTGCTACGGGCTGCCCGGGGTGCTCTCGCGCATGGCCCTGGACCGAGTCGAGCACCCGGTCCACCTGCACTACCCGGAGTCCGGGCACGACGTCGTGCGGGCACTCGTGTCGGTCTCCTCGCCGGGGATCGACCTGCGGCTCCACCCGCACGGGGGCCCCGGGACCGTCGCCAAGGGCCTGGAGGTGCGGGAGCTGAGCCACCGGATCGAGGCCTACGGCTACCGCCTCGCCGAGCCGGACGGCCGGACGATCCTGCCCGAGCGGCTCGCCGTGGCGGGCATCAAGGGCCCCGACATCGGCCGGCTGCAGCGGACCGGCGAGCTCCGCGGCGTCCGGCTCGAGGACGTCAGCGTCCCGCGCCCGGGGCAGAGCTTCGCGTTCGTGATGGACACCGAGCCCTGCCCGGGGGCCGAGGAGCTCGCCGACGGCGTCGACCTGCTCGTCGCCGAGTCCACCTTCAGCGACGAGGACGGCGAGCTGGCGGCGCAGTACCGGCACCTCACCGCCGGGCAGGCCGGGGCCCTGGCAGGGTCGGGGGGCGTCCGGACACTGGTCCTCACACACTTCTCGTCGCGGTACACCGACGTGCGGCCGCTCGTCGAGCAGGCGCAGGGTCGGGCGAACGGTGCGACGGTGCTCGCCGCGAAGGACTTCGACCGGTTCGCGCTGCCCCGGCGGCGGGGGTGGGCTCTAAGCGAATGAGGGGGGCTCCTGAAGGGGCTTGTCGGATTGAGATGTTCCGGATCAGATGCGGTCGAACCCGGGACGAGCTGCGGCGTCAGCGGATGCCGGTGTCAGGGACATCCGCGCGGGCGGCAGAGCTCGGCTCCACGATGAGCCGCATGTCCGGACAGAGCGGCCGTCTCGAGGCGGCGCCAACCACCAGCTTATAGCTGCCCGGCAGGAGGTCGAGTGTATAGCGGCCTGAGGAATCGCTGGGGGTCGACACAACTGTGGCGCCCCCCGAGCGGTGAGCCTCGACCCTTGTCCGAGACCGGCTGCGGAGGGCAGGGCCGGTCCGACCGTTCGATTGGGCAAGTCGGACCAGCCGTGACATAGCCATGGGCGCCCGTGCAGGACGGCGGCGCGAGGGGCCGGGCCGATGTCGTGCTTGTGGCGGTCGGGGGCGGCGGCGGGCCGGTGGGCCGCAGGATGCCCCCACTTGGGGTTCGCCGTCGCATCCGTCGACCGAACTAGCGACGACTATGACCCGATCAGCTGCTGAGCCCGGGCTCTTGGTGCTCTGGCAGAGAGGCGGGTAATCAGCGATCCCTAACCGACAGCGCTCGGCCGGCAGGCCTATTCTTCCGATATGAGCTCCGGCGCGTCTCGTCCCTGCCCGAGCCGGAACTCGGTGGCCTCGGGGTCCTCAATCCATTCGACGAGTTCC
This sequence comes from Sinomonas sp. T428B, assembly GCF_056780155.1. Classification (NCBI taxonomy): domain Bacteria; kingdom Bacillati; phylum Actinomycetota; class Actinomycetes; order Micrococcales; family Micrococcaceae; genus Sinomonas; species Sinomonas sp. T428B. The sequence goes on from NZ_JBRAZR010000001.1 coordinate 1,055,019, forward strand.
ACCTTGTGCTCTTTGAGCACCTCAAGGACTTGGTTTGGCTTGACGTAGAAGAATTCCCGGCGCCTGTTGATCTTGTTAACGCGCCAGTCCTCGAAGGTGCGATGAAGCATCGTCTCGATCGACACGGCATCGGTGGAGAAGAAGAGTGCATGGACGTCGTACCGGAACGGTACCGAGGCATTGCTGAGCTCCCGTACCCGGTCCATGGGGTCCAGTCGGCGTGTCATGCCGACCTTAACGATGTCTGGGCCGAGGGTTCCGATGTTAGAGATCACGTATACGTATCCGGCCCTGATGTTGGCAGCGCGGAAGTTGACATCGGCGATCCTCCGCTCGGTCTCTTCCAGGAGCTCGAGCATTCTTAGGGCGCCTTCGTCGTCGCCCTTCGCTTCGAGCGCAGCAAATGCGTTCCGGTAGTGCTCGAGCTCCTTCTCGAGTCGGTCCCTCTCAGCGGACAATTCTTGCTGTACGCGGTTCTCTTCCCGGAGTTCCGCTCGACGGTTTCGTTCTTCGTCGCGGTCGCGCTTCTTGGTGACGAGGTGCCACCAAGCAGTTTGCAACTCTTGGTGGCGGAGCTCGAAGTACTCGTTCGAGATCCAGATGCCGAACGGCATTCCCGCCTTGTGGACGTCCGCGAAGACTCTATTGATCCTGTCTCCTGATGAGATGAGGTTCCCATACCGGAGGTTCTTGAGCACTGCCTCCACGTGAACGTTGAATGCGGACAGGATAAGCTTCGACACGTCATCCACGAACTGCTTCGGAAGCCTCTCCCGAGCGTTCGTGAACGAGGCATACTCTTCAGAGAATTGGAGGGCTGTGAGTTCACGGTTCATCCGCTTGACCTGAGTCCGGATCTCCTTCAGCTTCTTGCCGTACTCCAATGAGCCATCGCTGGGAGTCGTGTAGTCGTAGAGTCCCACGCCGCGCAGGACATCGTCCTCGGCGCTGTGGACAATCCCTACGCGTTCGGTCCACTCGTATCCCTCCCACCAGCGAACTGCTTGAGGATCGCGTGGATCTGGATACCAACCTGGCCCAAGCCCTGGTCCAAGCGCTCCCGTTTCCCCCATGGGTTCCCTCCGTCGAATCGACTCTAGCGTTCACAATGCCCCGTCCCCATAAAGGAATCCCTCTGCCGCATGCCATTCCGTGGTCGGGAAACCGTGCTGGCCAGGAACTCCGTCGGGAGGGCCACCTGAGTCAGGACACCGCATCCTGCTTGGGCGCATTGTTATTGAGTTGGGCGTGCTTCCGGCCCAAGAAGTCAACGGTGCTCAGGGCCCGGCTGACACCGACCATGAGCAGGATGTATCCGATCAGGGCAGCGACCGCGCCGAAGAAGACGCCGACGAAGGCGCTCGAGTCGCTGTAAGGGGAGAAAGTCCCTGGCAGGGTCATGGCGAGAATGAGCGGCCCAACAATGCAGGCCAAGACCATGCCGACAATAGCGAAGGGCGCAGAGTCGCGCGGGGTGAAGTTCATTCTGGGGTCCTCCAATAAGTGCGATGACTGGGGAGGCGTGCCCGCAGCTGCGGCCCAGCCCCACTCTCGGCGGTGCGTATATCGAACTTAGCCCCGGCTCACAGACAATTGTGTAGGGTCCTGCCGAGCATTCACCGAGGATTCGCCAAGGAGGTCCAGATGGGGGCGGCCGCTGGTCAGGGAAGATCGACGGTAGGGCTCGGATAGTGCGAGGCTGCTCATCGTTTATATCGCTCCTCGCGTCCGGGCCTCCGCGGACTTCATCCTCGAGCATCCCTCAACGTCTACGGCCGCTCGGCCCACCTACGCGCTCCTCGCGCCCCCCTCGCCGAGGCGTTCCCCGTCTCCATGCGGGACATCGGCGTCTCACTTGTGTACCAGCTGCCCGACGCTTAACGGCGGCTCGACGCCCGCTCATCGCCTGTGGGGGTGCAGCGGCGTTCTACGCCGCGTTGACTTTCGCCCCCGGGGGGCCGTGTAGGGAGTTGCCCGAGTATCCTGCCGCTTAGCCGCGCCGGACGACGGCGCCGCACAGTGCAGGGCGAGGGTCGTTGCCTCGGGGTGCCCGACGTCGCCCGTCCAGAGACGGCCATTGGTGAACAGGGTGGCGTCGATCTTCACAAGCGTTCCTTCCTGAGGAGGGGTGATGGGAGCTGCCCGTCAGCGAACGGCGGGCTGCGGCCGGATCCTCTCGGTCGACGACGTCGACGGCATCGAGTCGCGCGAGGTCCATGATCTCGGCGGCGGCGCACGCGTCATCCCGGGCCTGCACGACGCCCACCACCACTTGTCCTTCAAGGGCCACCGGCTCGCGATGGTCGACCTGCGAGGGGTGACCTCGGTCGGGCCCGTCTACGCGAGGTTCGCGGGGCGCGCCGTCAAGCTTCCGGCGGAAGAGTGGGTCAAGGCCACCGGCTACGACCAGAACCTCCTGGGCGGGCAGCACCCGCCCGCCAAGGCGGGTCGACTGGGCCGTTGGCGGGCGACCGTCGATCGTCGAGCACGTCTCGGCGCACATGTTAGTGGCCAACACGCGGGCCTCCGAGCTGGCTGGCTTCCCGGACCGCCGGTTCCCGGACATCGACGGTGGGCGCGTGTTCCGCGACGCCGCCGGCCGCGCCGAGGGGCTCCTGCAGGAGCGGACCATGGAACCGGCCCGGGAGGTGTCCGCCAATCTCACTCACCGTCGAGGGCGCGGTCGCGGCGATCGAGCTGGCCTCGGACCGGGCTCTCTTACGGCCTCGCGAGCATCATGGAGCGGCGTCATCGCCTCCAGCACGATGACGCGCCGGTGGGCCGACGTGCACGCGTACCAGGTGGCGGTCGAGACCGGGCGCGTGCGGCCGCGGATGACCCGCCATGCCGTCCCACACCGCGCTGCACGGCCTCGACGGCCTCGAGGGGTGAGAACTTTCGACATGGGCATCCCCGCCGGACTCGGCGACGACGCCTCCGGCTCGGCCCGGTCAAGGTCATCTCCGACGGCTCGCTTGTCGGCCGCTCCGCGACCATGCACGAGTGCTACTGCGGCGAGCCGGACAACCTAAGCGTCCTGCAGCTCTCGCCCGAGGAGCAGCGCGAGCAGATCATCGCGTTCCACCGCGCCGGCTGGGCTGTGGCGACGCACGCGATCGGGGGGGGCGTTCGACCACGTCCTTGACTCCATCGCGGAGGCGCAGCGCATCGCGCCGCGGACGGTGCGGCACGGGGATCGAGCACTTCGCGATCGCGACGGACGCCCAGGTGCAGCGCTGCGCCGAGCTTGGCGTCGTGCCGGTCCCGCAGGGTGTGTCAATCTCCGATTCGGCGACGGGATCCTCGAGGCCATCGGCCCGGAGCGCTCCGCGGGCACGTACCGGATGCACTGGCTGCTCTCAACGCCGGCATGACCATTCCCGGTCCGACCGATTCGCCCGTCTCAGACGCCACCCATTCGTCAGCATCCGTGCCCTCGTCAGCCGCCGGACCGCTTCGGGGCGCGAGTTCGCGCTGGTCGAGCGCAGGCATCGGGGAGGCCGTGCGCGCCTACACGCACGGCTCCGACTACGCGGTGGGGCGCGAGGGCGGGGTCGGGACGCTCGCCGAGGGCATGCTCGCGTACTTCGTGGTCCTGAGCGAGAATATCTTCGGTTTTGATGCTGCAAGGATCGGGGAGGTCACGGCAGCCGCGACGGTGGATCAGGGGACGATATAGTGCTCGCTTTTGACGCTCAAGGGGTCGCCTCCCAAGATTCCACAAGCCTAGGGATGGCATCAACGCACTCCTGTCCGACGATAATTTCGTCGACTACTCCTTTATTGACTGCGTCAACAAGGCGGCACAAATAGGCCTTCCCCTTGGACCACCAAGTGCCGTAGGCGTCAACGAATAGGTAGAGGTCGAGCGGTTGCCCAGTGACCTCAACGATCTCTCGCCTCTCATGCCCATCCAGCTGACTCACGTAGACAGCGTCTGAGATCTTTGAACCGAAAGTGGTCGTATAGTAGTATTCCTTGATTTCCCATAGTGCCCGAGGATTCACCGACGAAGGATATGCGCCATCCATTCGTCTCGACATTGCAGCAAACAGCGCTCCGCCGCGGTCAACAACGGGAAGACGGCGTGGATCGTCCTCAAAGCTCTGGCCTTGAAGTTCTCGTGAGAAGAGAATGTTGACGAGTCCAGTCAAGAATGCGGGAGCGCGTTTTGTCCCAGTTTGCTTATTCATCGGAACACGCACAGCCATGCCGCCTTTTACCGCGTACTCGACGGCAACCAGCGTTCCAGCACGATCGTACACGTTTGTAGCCTCTGTACAGTTCTCTTCTACCACGTAGTCGAAGAGTTCCTGAGCCATTTCGGCCGTCATGAGATTGGGACGCGCCACTTCATTGAGTTCATAGGCCCGGTACTGGAAGTAGTCAACGAGCCGCGCTCCCAAATCGCCGTGCTCAAGCACGGCGGAATCACGCCCGAGCTCCCGAAGTGTTTCCTTGCACTGACTCAGTGAATAGGCGGCAATAGCATCAGTACCGCGCTTGGCGTAACCGCGCTTCTCGGATAACACACGCACATAGGCCCAGAACTGCTCGTCCTGATCAAGCCAATAGTCATCTGCTTTCACGACATCTCCGTTCGTACTCCGATAGGAGCTGATCAAAGGAGCAACCCAGGGCCCCGCAAAGGTCAAGCGCTTCAAGCACTCCAAGCCGCCGTCGAGCACTCTCGATGTTGCTTATCCATGACTGAGGCACTGCTAATCGCGCTGCAAGGTCCTGTTGGGTCACGCCTCGGCTGAGACGCAGTTGCCGCACCGCCTCTCCAAGCGCCCGCGACTCTGGCTCATCGTTATGCGACACGCCTTGAGGGTAGCGACGACTTGAGTGTTATCCGAAAATCGGATACGGTCTCGTGTCGTGACTGAGACACTTCCTCTGGAAGGCGTTGGGATCGCCAGAACTCCCTTCAAGACGCAGCTCTTGAAGTGGATTGGCAACAAGCAACGGCTTGCGCCCCAGATCCTTGCCAATTTCCCTAGTTTCTGGGGCACCTATCACGAGCCATTCCTCGGGTCAGGAGGGGTGCTAGGCACGCTAGCACCTGAGAAGGCCTTCGCCTCCGACGTGCTCCGTCCCCTGATGGAGATCTGGCAGCTTCTTGAAGATGACCCTGCTCAACTTGTCGCCAATTACGCCATCTATCGCGACCGCATCGACGCGGGTGAAGCGAAAGAGGACGTCTACAAGTCGGCCCTTCGCAGCTTCAATCAGGCTCCGAATGGACGTGACTTCGTTTTTCTGACTCGGGCCTGCTACGGCGGAGTGGTGCGCTTCCGCCGCCACGATGGAGCTATGTCGACCCCCTGCGGAGCTCACACGCCGGTACCCACCGATTCCTTTAGGAAGCGCGTGGAAGAGTGGTCTACCCGGGTGCAAGGAACCCATTTCCGCACCCTCGACTTCCGTGATTCCTTCACAGACGTGAAGTCAGGTGACATGGTTTACTGCGATCCCCCGTATACGGACTCCCAAGCCATCCTTTACGGGGCCCAGGCGTTTAACTTGCATGACCTCATCGATGCCATTGATAAGGCCAAAGCCAAGGGCGCGCAAGTGGCGTTGTCTATCGATGGAACGAAGAAATCCGGCTTGAAGGAGATCCTCCACGATTTCCCCAGTGGGCTATTTGTCACTGAGGTAGGGGTCACCGTCGGACGCTCTATGCTTCGCCGCTTTCAGCTTGGTGGGGAGACGCTCGAAACTGAAGTGGTGCGAGACAGGCTGCTCCTCACCTACTAATTGGCAAGGGGACGGCCATGTGGCCATCCCGAACGCCGTGCCGTCGTTTCAGCCACCCTGACGTCCGGCTAGTCCCGTAGGCCACACGGCTTGCGTTCAGCCCCCCGGTTTCGCCAGCAGTGACCGCAAACAGATTCACCTCGCACCTCTGGCCCAGAAATCGCCAGAAGAGGGTGGGGATCGTCTGAGTCGGGTGGTGCAGGATGCCGCGGCCACTTCGGTGGACCACTAGGCTTGTGCCGCTCGAGAGCGATACCGGGAGTTTGCTGGCGACGGTGTGGAAGCATCCGAAGCTAGTGGCGCCGGCGAAGAGCAGAAGGGGGAGGGCGATGCCGCAGCAGCGGTGCGCGTCGGGCCAGCTGCTGTCCAGCGGGGCGATCTCCTGGTTAAGGGTGGGGATCACTTTCTTCCAAGCGCGTCCATCCTTGCTCAGGTCAGGCGGGAAGCAGCCCCCGGAGCATCCGGGTGGCCGGGTCGGGAAGCGGTACGTTCTGCACGACTGTCAATCTCTTGGGAGAAGACCTAACAGCTCGGACGTAATCGCTACCGCCGCATCGACGAGCTGGAGAGCGTGCGCATGGGTGCGCATCCATCGATGTTGAGGGCGGGCTCTCGAAGCTGAGGCGGGCTAGCCGCATGCATTCCAACACTGCGTCTGAGAGGCAGCCTCGGAGACTTGCATGGCATTCTCAGACATCTACTGTGGCATTTCCGGGCCATCGGCTAAGGCTGTGGCGTGGGCTCTACGGGGTCGTGACGTCGTATGGGTCGTGCTCGAGTAGACATTGCTGCAGTCCGGTGGCAGATCACGGCCTCGGACTACGGGCGGCTGCTGGGCAGACACGTGTGTTGCCTCCATCCATGCACGCGCAAGCATGCGGCACCTAGGCCAACCCCCGTTGATGGACAGTCCACTGTTTCCAGGCAGGCCGTCAATCCTAACTAGCTTCCGATCGGTCCGTCCTTACAGGTTGTCAAAGTACCGCCGGATCGACTGGGCCATCAGAATCCTGCGTTCAACAAGGAATTCCCTGTAGTTATAGGACGTCACCTCGCCGATAGTGGAGGGAATTGCGTTCTCGTTAAGGTTTCTCGTCAGGTCAGTTTCATCGGCCAATTCGCCGATAGTCAAATGTCCTGTGCGAATTTGTTCCAGAATCTTCGACATGTATATCGTGGGCGGTTGATTGCCGATGCTGATGTTGATCGAAGTCTCCGTCAGCGCAAAGTTTGCCACCTGATTATAGTCGGCGCGATCGGGGTAACCGTTCTTCTGCAGGTAGTCCTTGGGAACGATGTGGTGGATGTCGCCAGATTGCTGAGCATAGCAGCCACCGTGATGCTCTTAGAGAGAAATCCTCGAGAGAGTTCTTTCACCTGAGATGCAAGAAACGACTGGAAGAAGGGACTCGCCGTACTTGTAGTCTCGAGGGCTGCAGGCAGGGCGACGTTCCAGAAGCCGTCAGTCAGTTCGGACTCCTCGATCTGCTTGAGGTATGGCGCCGGCCCGAGGCTTCCGATGCGGCGCATGTCTTGCTCCCACGTTGACTCGAAGCTCCCCGAATGTCGGCCTGTTAGCATCGACATGACAAACCAGCGTCGGACGATACGCTTCCGTTCCCCTTCGGAAAGGCCGCTGTCCGCGCGGAGGTTCAGGTAGAGGGCATAGGCAAAATTGAGGACGTTTTTTGAGCCGATCATATCTGCCGTGATGAAGCCGGCAGATTTGATAATCATAAGAAAGTTCTCGAAGTGATACTTCTTCACGATTTGCAGAAGCGCAGCCTCGAGCCTGTCAAAAGCGAGGGGTATCCGGCTCTCGTCGACCTTCCGAGTATCCGGGTCTCGGCCTGATAATTCACTTACGATAGACGAAGCCTTGCCTCGGCTGAACCCCAGCAGCCCCGCCATGCGGATAATGTCCCCATAAGTCGGATCGTACAAATCTTCTGCATCGTTTCTTAGCCAGGCAATCTCCTTGAGGTACGGTGTGAGAGCGAATTCAGCGTCGTTCTCCCTGATGTCTTCGTATGCATGAGGCGCCACAGCAAGGTGGCAGAAATAGTCGATCAACTTGCGAAGATTCCGACCACGGTTCCCGTAGGTCGCGATCTTGCTCATTGCGAAGTCAGCGCTGCTCAATGGAACGCCCTTGGAGTTGATTCGGATGAAAATTTCCGTTACAGTCTCCAAGTCAAGGTTGTCGTTCAGTGAGATGATGCCAATCTGTGCGTTCTTAATCGCTTCAAGTCTGGCGATATTGTCTTCAACAATCGCGTGGTCGGCCTCAGGATTGGCCTCGAGGTAGTTCTTTACGAACCGGAACGATGAAGTTGCATTGAATAGTTCACTAATGTCGGGAATCCATATACGACTTTTGGCGATGACGGGCGTTACGGTGGCAAACTCTTCAGTGGCTGGATTGAATGCGATAGTCACACGCATTAATTTGTATCGCTTGTTCAAGACTTTGAGTCCCGCAACTGCCGCGCGGAGGGCAGTGATGCGCTGCTGGCCGTCAATCAGAATCTGCTCATGTGCGGCGACCTGTCCGCCTTTGAGATGCGCACCAACAGACTGCCAGGTTATGAGATAGCCGACTGGATAGCCTTTGTAGAGGGAATCCATCAGATCCCGTACCTTGATGCTGTCCCAGACGAAAGGGCGTTGGAGTTCGGGAATCGCAATGTGCTCCCGTCGGACATCCTCAAGAAGTTGTGCGACGGCCGACTGGGTGACTTTGTATTTTGCCACTTTAGGCGCCTTTCCTCAGGACGACAACAAAATGTTCCATGAAAGACCCTAGGCTCTTCAGAGCTAGGGCGCTAGGTGGCCAACGCCTACTGTCGGGGTGCCGGGGTATCGCCACAGCTGGGTAGTCGAACTCCTTGATTCCTCACGCGACCGAGTCCACTTCGAACACTCGTCCCAGCGCCGGCAAGTGCATGAGCACCCGCAGGACCGGCTTGCCGGTCGCGGCCTCGACGGCCTGCCGGTAGGCGTCCATCTGGCCGAGGTACTTGGCACGGATGTGCCCCCCCGGGTCCTTCCCCGGATAGGTCTTGTGGTCCACGAGCACGAACCCCTCCGGGCCCTCGAGGAGCAGGTCGATCCAGCCCTCCATCGTCTGGCCCTCGGGCCGCCAACCGATGGCCGCCTCGCGGTGCCGGGTCCAGCCCGGAAACTCGGCGTCGAGCCAGGCCTCGAAGCGCTCCCCGGCGGCGGTGAGCAGCCCGGCGTCGACCGTCTGCCCCACGCCCCACCGCACGACGAGCCGCTCTGCCAGCCGCGACCGCCCCGAAGTGTCGAGAAAGCGGAACTCCGTGCCCAGGTACGCGTGCACGGCGCTGCCCACGGCGCCCCAATCGTCTGAGCCGTGGGTCGCGAGCGGATTCCCGAGATCAGCGACGGCGCGGATCTCCGCTGAAACCAGTCCGTTCGCCCCGTCCGCGGCGCTGGCCTTCAGCCGCGCCGGCTTCCGCTCGACGGCGGCCCCAGCGAAGGGCGGGTCGACGAACCTCGGCTCCCACACGCCGTCGTCCGCCGTCGCCTCGAGCGGCTCGAGCTCCGTGACTAACGCCGGCAGCGAATCCTCTCGCCCCACGACCACCTCGCCGGAGCCCGCCTTCCACGCCACGAGCCCCTCCACGCCGAGGTCGTTGAGGAGCCCCGGCGAGCCGGTCTTCGATGTCAGGACGGTGGTCTCCGCGGCCCGCGTCATGCCCACGTACATGAGCCGCGCCTGGTTCCGCTGCTCGCGCTCGAGGAACCGCGCCGCCGCATCGCTCGCCTGCGCACGCGTGTCCAGCGGCGACCCGCCGTACGGGAACGGGCTTGGCCACAGCCGGATCCACCGGTCCGCGAGCGGATCCGCGAGGTCGAGCTCCCGCGTCTGCTCCACCCCCGTTCCGAAGGGGCGCGCCTTCGTCTCCTTGTCCAGGCTCTCCATGACCACCACCGGCCACTCGAGGCCCTTCGCCCTGTGGTACGTGAGCACGTTCACCACGTCTGGCCCGGCGTTCTCCGCTGACTCGTGCTCGTCCGAGGCGAAGAACCCCAGGAATCCGCGCAGCGTCGCCGGGAACCGCAGCGCCCGGCACCGCTCGTAGTACAGCTGGACCGCGCCGCGGAACGCGTCCAGGTTCCGCAGCCTCCGCTCCGGCGCCGACCACCCGGCGATGAGCCACGGCAGCCCGAGCACCCCGCTCACCGCCTCGAGCACCTCCGTCGGCGTCGCCGCCACAGCCTGCTCCCTCAGCGCATCCAGGGCCGCGACGAGCGGGGCGCTGCGCCAGGCCTCGTGCACGAGCCGCGGCCCAGACACTATGGCACCTTCTGCGTCCTTCTCCAGATCGGGGCGTACGACGGCGGCCAGCAGCTCCCGCTGCCAGGTCCTGTGCGAGGGGTGGCCGGGATGGAGGGCCACGAGCTCGGCGAGCGCGACCGTGTCCAGACGGTCTGCGACATAGGCCATGCCGGCCCGCACGAGCTGCACCTCCCGGACGGAGCCGAGGGCGCGGGGGTCTAGGCTCGCGCGCACACCTAGGCCATCGAGGGCCGCCGAGAGGGCCCGGACCTCGGCGTTGGTCCTGGCCAGCACGGCCACATCGCACGGGCGCAGGTCCGGCCGCCGGGCGAGGAGGTCCTTCACGCCGGCAGCCGTCGCGCGGAGCCGGTCCTCGGACTTGCTTTGGGGCCGGGTCCAGGCCTCGATGCCCCCGCGGTCCTCGCCATACTCGGCGGCCTTGGCGGCGGGCAGATCCAGGTGCACGGACTCTCGGGTCATGCGGTGCCCGGCGGAGCCGTTGGTGAAGACCCGCTCGAATACGGCATTGGAGAGATCCACCGGGGCCTGCCGCGACCGCCACGTCTCCGACAGTTGTTCGTGCCGCTCCGCCGGCACCGCGGCCATGACGGCCTCCATGAGCTCCGGGTCGGTACCCCGGAACTCGTAGATGGCCTGCTTCGGGTCGCCCACCCACACGGCCTGTTCGACGAGCGAGCTCAGCTCGAGGAAGAGTGCCAGCTGGAGCGGGCTCGTGTCCTGGAACTCGTCGACGACGAGGAACCGGATGCGGCCCGCGAAGGCGGCGCGGAACGCCGCGTTGCCCCGGGCCAGATCGAGGACCTTCGCCTCCTGCTCCACGAAGTCCATGAGCGCGTTGTCCCGCTTGAACCCCTCGTACGCCTCGAGGCACTCCGCCGCGCAGGCGAACACCCCGCGGATGTACGCTTCCACGTCCCGGTGGAAGGCGGGGTTGGAGAGCAGCTCCTCGTGGACCCGCTCGCGAAGTCCCCAAAAAATCTTCTTGAGGGGCGCTGCGGGCTGCGAGCCGACAAACCCGCGCCACACCTCCCAGGGGGTTGTCTCGATCTCCTGCGCTTTGGCGATCTTCACCAATGTCTTGGGGTATTCCGCTTCGAACTTCTTGGTGCCCAGGTTGGCTTTGGCGCCGTCGCTGTATTCGCCGCGCTCCACGGTCAGCTCCAACTCGGCCGCCCCAGCCCGCAGCTCGCGCAGCCACTCCTCCCGGCAGTCAGCACCGGGCTCGTCGAGCAGCTCCTCCCGGTATCCGGCCCACGACTCCTCAGCGCAACGCCGCACCGCGTCGGCGTCGAGGAGGTTGGTGCGGGCATACGTCACCACGCGCTGAACGGTCGCATCCCACGGCTCCACGCCGTACTCGCCCGCCTGGTCCGGGTGGGTGCCCATGCGCCACGCGAGCGGCGCCATCGTCTCCGCACATGCGGCGCGCACCTCGTCCGTGGCGAGGGCGAACATCGCGCCCAGCTGGTCCTCGCCGATCACCTCGAGGGCGGGGGAGAGCCCGGCATCGATCGCGTACTCCGCGAGGAGCTGCCCGCACACGCTGTTCACCGTTCCGATGAGGCTCGCCCCGAGCTCCTGGGACGCGGACGACGCCCACGCCGATTCGAGCAGCCGCGCCGCGATGCGCTCCCGCAGCTCCCCGGCGGCCTTCGTGGTGAACGTGGTGGCCATGATCTGGTCCGGGGGCACGCCCTCCGCGATCTGGCCCACGATCTTCTCGGTGAGCGTGTAGGTCTTCCCCGTCCCGGCGCTCGCCGAGACCATCGTGACGTTGGCCAGGAGGTCCCGGTCCAGGACGCCCGCGCCTCCGCGCCCGGTCTGGGGCTTGTGGATGCTCATGAGTAGTCCCCCTTCAGGCCGCACAGGGCGCCGAACCGGCAGAACCGGCACCCCGGCTCGACGTACAGCCGGCCCACGGCCGTCTCGATCTCCTCGAACGTCGCGGGCCCGTCCCCGCCCTGTTCCTCGAGCGAATCTGCGTACGGCTTCGCCGCTGTGACTCGCCCGGCAAGGACCTGCGCCACGGTGTGCTCGGCGGAGCGCACGGCCCGCTGCCAGAGCTCATCAGGGCCCCAGGCCCGCGGGGTGCGCGGGCCGAAGTGGGGATGCGCGGAGGAGAAGTCGTGCTGCTTGAGCAAGTAGTAGGCGGTCGGATGGTCCGCGGGGGCCTCGCCCTCGCCGAGGGCCCACTGGTACAGGGCCAGCTGCAGGGCCGTGCCCTTGCGCACCTTCTCGCGCAGATGCCCGCCGCCGGATGACCACTTGAGATCGACGACCACGGTGTGGCCCTCGGAATCGATCCCCACCGCGTCCGCGCTGCCTGACACCGGGATGGCCAGGACGCCGTCCTCGGTGACGAGCCGGAGCTCCCTGAGGATCGGCTTCTCCATCTCCTGCAGCGCCACCCCGCCGCTCTGCAGGCGGGTGAAGAAGACGCGTGCGGCCTCGGCGATTGCCGCAACGACCGTGAGCCGGCGCGCCGTCTGTCCGGGCAGGAGCAGCTCGGACGCGGTCGCGGGCAGGAGCCCGTCGATCGCGGCACTGATCTGCGCGTCCGTGGGAACGGCCCGGTGTTCGGCACGCAGGCCCTCGTGGAGTCGCTCGATCACCCGGTGTGCGAACGTGCCGATCATTCGCGCGCCCTCCGGGATGTCCGCCGCGTCCGGCACCATGAGCCGGCCCTTGCGCTCGAGCGCCCAGCGGAGCGAGCAGCCCAGCAGCACCTCGAGCTGGGAGAAGGAGAGCCGCTCCGGAGCCAGCGCGGGGTTCGCGCCGACCTCGAGTGCCGGCTCCGGGGGTACCGGCCGCACGGCCGCGGCCCTGGTGAGCCGCGTCTCCCGCCCGGCGAGCCGCCACACGCCATATTCACCGGTGAGGGACGACGGTGCGCGGGTCGCCTCCGCGATCCGCGCGGCCAGCGTCGTGCCTTCCTCGACTGAGTGGTCCTGTGCCGCGACGAGGGCTTCGAGGAGCGGGTTCGCGTCCACGCGCTCGCCGTTGCGCTGGGCGGTCTGGACCACGAGGAGCCGCTTGCAACGCCCGGCTGCGGCGATGGTCTCCCGGACGGAGAGTGCGGTGAGTTCCTGTGGGGTGGGCAGGTGCACGCCCACCTTGGCGAGGGAAGCAGCGTCGTGCGCGTCCCAGCGGCGGACTGACGGGGTGGACGCAGAGGGGAAACTCCACCAGAGAGCGTCCTCGACGTCCTCCCCGAGTTCCACGAGGTGATTGAGCCGCAGCCACGGGGCCGCCTCCGCCGGGAGGACGGGCTCGGAATGCGGGGTCATGACCGACGCGATGATGCGGCGCAGGTCCCGGCGTGACACGTGGGGGAGGGGGGCCAGGAGGTTGAGCACCCGCTTGAGCTGGGCCAGGGTGGGCTGGAGCCGTTCCGTGACCGCGGCCCTGGTCGTGAGCGTGCTGGCCAGCCAGGCGGTAGCCTCGATGAGCTGGGTGCCGGATGGGCGCTCCTCCTCCTTGAGGAGGCGGGTGCGGAAGGTGCGGTCCAGCGCGTCGGCTAGATCGGGGCCGAGCGACGGGTCGGTGCCGATCGCAGAGGTCGCTTCCGCCCATGCGGCGCCGTGGACTCCGGGCTCCTGGGCGAGCGCGTGCAGGAGGTGCCGGCCCGCCGCGCGGCGGACGGGCGTGTCCGGAAGGGTGAGGAACTCTGCGAGCAGGTGCACGTTGGCCGGTGCCCAGACGAGCTCGAAGAACAGGGGAATGAGCTGGTCCTGGGCCCGCCACGGGGACCGGTCGCCGACGCCGAGGCGTGGCTGGCCGTGGAGGGTGAGGTATTGGTCGAGGACGGATGTTGGCTCTGAGCACACGACCGCCGTCCGATCGTTGGTCCCCGCGGCGAGCCAGCGGGCCGCATGTTCGGCGGCTTCCCACTCGGTTTCCACCGAGAGGACGGTGATCTCGGGGCTCCGGGCCGAGGGCGGCGCCTCGCTCACGCGGACGCCGCGGTCGCGCAGTGCACCGATGATCCGCCGCCAGATCTCCGGGAACGTGGCCTCGGGATGCTGGAGGACCAGCTCGTCGATGCCGAGCGGCAGGGGAGAGGAGCCGAGCTCGGCAAGGAGCTCGACGACGTCGTCCGCGAGCGACGGCGCGAGCTCGCCCGGGGCGCGCTCAGCGGCGGCGAGCGTGCGGAGTAGAGGCGACGGCCCGGCGCCGACCGTCCCCTGCACGGGCTCGGGGAGCGAGCCGTCCCAGCCGTTCGCGACGGCGTCATCACGCGCGGCCAGGAGCTCCTGCGCCGTGGACCACGGGTCGGCCCGGAGGGAGCGGTGGAACCACGCGTCAGGCGTATCGAGGCGCTCGAGCCGGCGCAGATACTGGCTCACGCGCTCGGCGTTCGGCATATCCGGCCGCGTCAGCCCGAGCCGGGTCTGGAGCAGCCCGATGAAGTTCTTCCGGCCGACGCGGACCCGGTTGAGCCCGGGCCGCGAATAGGCCCACGGCGCCCGGTCGAGGAACCACCCGAACTCGACAATCATCGTCTCCCCCATGCACGAATTAGAAGGCTGTTGTACCACGCTGTCAGGGTCGGGCGGCAGGGCAGTCTGCACCGGGCGTTCTCGGCCGGTGTCAGGCACGGTGCCTGCCCGCCCGGTCGTGCGTCCTCGTCTGCTCCTGCTCCATCCGCCCGAGCCTCTCGATGACGGGCTGGAGCTCAACGTCGTAGAGGTCTGATATCGCCTCGATCCGGTGCCCGGCCGCGTGCCTGAGGAGGAGGCGGGCCTCCTCAAGGGAAGCAGGCTTCAAGCGGCGCACGGCGTTGAGGACCTTCTCGGTTTGGGCGGGGGTTGAGGTGCTGGCGCACGGGCTGCCACTGGTTGTGGCCCGTGTCGAAGACCCTCGTAGCCGTCGGCCATGGTGACCCTCCTGCGTCCCTTGGAGCTGCACTGCTCCTGATGGTGAGTGTGCGGGAGGGGTCCGACAGTTTTCGCGGGACTCATCTCCCTGACATTGGGATGGTGGGTGTGGACGCCAGTAAACGGTTTGTGAGGGCGTGATGGCCGATTGATTTGAGGCGCGGGGGATTACGCTGGCGTCATGAGCCGGGGACAGACGATCCAAATCTTCCTGCCCTTCGGAGACCCGAAGAGCGTACGTCAGGCTGAAATAACGAGCCGCACCGTTCGAGTGTTTGAGATTCCACGAAGGGAATTGAGTCTCTTCAAAGAGGAGTTTCAGGAGTCCGGCCAGCCCGCGTTGTACTTCCTATTCGGCCAAGATGAGACGGGCTCAGATGCCTGCTATATCGGCCAGTCGGACCTGATCAGGAGTCGTCTGGCGAGTCACGCTCAGAATAAGGACTTCTGGGATCGGGCGGTAGTCGCCGTCTCCCTCACGAACACCTGGACTGCGACTCACATCCAGTACATGGAGCACAAAGCGATTGAGCGGGCCAAGGCCGCAGGCCGATACACCTTCGACAACTCCCAGGCTGGTCACACGACGCCTATCACGAAGTGGCTCAGGGCCGACTGTGATGAATTCTTCGAGACCATCGACGTGCTGTTGGCCACGCTCGGGTACTCGCTGTTCGAGAAGCCAGTGGACGTAACCCACACTCCCCAGCAGGAGCGGTACTACGTAACCCGTGGCGGTGTCCGTGCAATGGGTACGTGGACCGCGGAGGGCATGACCGTGTTCAAGGATTCGACCGTGCGACCGGCCTCTGAGGACAAGCTGCACACAAGACGAATGGCGGACTTGCAGAAGCGGTTGGTCCATGAAGGTGTGCTCGTGTGGGAGGGGGAGTTCTTGAAGTTCACCCGAGACTACGTTTTCTCGTCGCCGTCGGGCGCTTCTGGCGTGATCGTCGGTGGGGCGAGCAACGGCTGGACAGATTGGGCCAACTCCTCGGGGAGGACGCTGAAGTCCGTACACGAGGGGGCGGAGGGGGAGATCGAAGGCGGGCCTGCATAGCGGGCTCAGCTCGAGGATTCAGTGAGTGCCCACGCTTCCTTCGGCCTATGGCTCCCAAACCTCCGCCGCGGCAAGCGCCCGAGCGACGTCGGCCCCGCCCGCCTCGCGGATGAGCCCCGGGTCCCCAACGACCACAAGCAGGCTCCGCGCCCGCGACAGCCCCACGTAGAGCTGCTCGGCGGCGCGGGTCATCTCCTTGAACCCGTCGACGCACAGGATCACGACCGACCGCTCGAGCCCCTTGAAGCCGAGGACGTGTCCGTAGAACTCGCCTTCGCCGTCGTGGAAGGCGCGCCAGTACTCGGCGACCGCCTCCGGGCCGGCGTCGAACGCCTCCTGGTGGATCGGGTGCCGGTGGCGGGTCGTGAGCAGGGCAATCTGGTTGTTCGCCCAGCCCTCCTCGAGGAGCGCGTCGACGCAGTCGGATGCCCTGTCCAAAGCATCCTCGGTCGCGGCCTGGACGAACCGAACGGGCAGCCCGGTTCCGGTGCGCGGCGTGAAGTGCTCGCCGGCGAAGCTGCGGAAGGTCTCGGCGATCCGCCGCGTGTTGCGGAGGTTGTCGTCGACGTGGAGGGGCGCGAAGCGGACGACGGCGTCCCCGGACTGGGCGACGTCGGCGCCGTCCCAGCGGCGGTAGACATCCTGCTGGCTGTCCATGAACACGTACACCGTAGCCGTGTCCGGGTCCCTGACGCAGGAGAGGAGGGCCTCCCACCAGGACGGCGCGAAGTCCTGCGCCTCGTCGACGACGATCGCATCGAGCTTCTCCGAAGGGTCCAGACGGGATCCGATCCCGGCGAGCAGCCTCGGCATGTCCACGTCGAAGTACTCCTGCCCGGAGCCCGGGGGCACCCCGAGGCTCAGGGCATACTCGTGAAACTCTCCCGTGAAGACCGGCTGCCGGTGCTTCCAACGCTTGGTCTGACGGGCGAGGTGCTCGCCGAGCCCCTTGTTGTAGCAGAACAGACCGACCCGCAGGCCCTGGCGGCAGAGGCGCTTGGCCTTCTCGACGGCCAGCCAGGTCTTCCCGCTGCCGGCGCCGCCGATGAATCGCACGTGCCGGAGGGACCGGGTCGCGTTGAGCAGGACGGACTGCCGCACGGTGAGCGTGTCCTGCTCGTCCTCGGACTCCACCGCCGGCCCCTGCCCGCCGTCGTCCTCCGCAAGCGAGCCGCCGACGAAGCGCTCGAGGCGCGCGGCGTAAGCGGGGGCCAGCGAGGCGTGCCCGGAGGCCTCGGCGTGAATGGCGCCTCGCAGGGCCTCGGCGAGATCGAGGGGGCTGTCGAGGTCCCGGCGGTCGACGACGAGGCTCCGCGGCACGCCCGCCATGGCCCAGTTGCGCGGGACGTCGGTGTAGGGGAAGGCGGCGAGGTAGACCATGCGGCTCGTGAGCGGGGTGCCGAGGTGGTCGCCCACCATGTCCGCGGAAGCCGTGCATCGCCGACTGCGTCTGTGCAACCGGGCTCTTGATCCGGTGCTTCCCACCCCGGTCCGACTGGTACCACTGCCCGCCCTCGGCGCTCACGAGACCGCCCTTGACCTCGATGCACGCGATCCCGACAGGCGGCCACAGCACGAGTACGTCGATCTCGTGCTTGGCGGCGCCGTCGCGCACCTGCACGGAGTGGCAGACGACGGCGTCGTCCGGCAGCGCCTCGACGAGCCGCTCCCAGACGGCCCGCTCGGCCTCGTGCCCCGCCTCGAAGTCGGGGGATTCGGGTAGCGAGCGTGCCATGACCGCCCGACCTAGAGCTGCAGCTTGAAGCCGTTGGCGAGGTCGATCATGGAGTCCCCCCAATGGGTCGGCGCTGGCAGCGGGCGGCTGATGAAATATGTCGCCTTTCTACCACGAGACGTTTCGCAACCGGCAGCCACCCGTGGCTCTGAGCCGTTGGCACAGCCCCAAGGATTCCCCGAGGATTCGCCGATAAAGGCGTCCGGGCTTCAGCGCCTCTGGGAGCATCTCTATAGGCGCGAATAAGGATGGTGTGGCGTGCGAATTCGACAGTTCGGCGAGGTGGGCCGTGTTCTGCCTGATGGAAGCAGGCTCGTGAAGGAATCGGTGCTCGATGACGGCCAGCTGCTGGCCATGGCGGAGGACGGTCTGCTGCTCGCCAGAATCACCACACAGCGAAACGTGGCGAGGATCATCAACGTCGGCGGGCGCTCACTCCTGGTCGTGCTCGGACTCGTGCTCGCCTTCGCCGTGGTGGTGAACAGCATCAGTGTCGTAGTGGCGGCGGTGCTCGCGCTCGTGCTGCTGCTCACCCCCGACCAGCTCGCCAAAGTGGACGGGAAGCTTGCCGCGCGGCGGGAAGAGATGCTCGCGGGTCTCTCCTTGCCAGCCATCTTTTCCCACGGTGCGGCCTCTCACTTCGGCACGCTTCCCGCTCACGAGAGGCTCAGGCGCTATGGCGCCTTCCTCCGCGGTCACGATCTTGTCCTGGGTGGGGTGAGGGTTCGAATCATCAGACAGGAAGACGGCGCCTCCAGGCTGCTTGTGGTCACGCCATAACTACTTGTTCTTGGCTTGCATGGAGTCGTACTTCCGAACCCGATCACTGTTTATCGGGACTGAGCCCTAGACTCCGGCTCATGCCTCCGTCGATTTTGCGGATGTGGTCAGAACCCACCCAGCCTCGAGAGGGCGGCCTGAGCCTGCAGGACCCTACGCCCCCTGCCCCAGAAACCGCCGGAAGAGCGTCAGGATCACCTCGGACGGGTGGTGCAGGGCGCCGTGATCCGCCCGCGGGACGATCAGGCTGGTGCCGCTCGAGAGCGACGCGGCGAGGTTGGAGGCGATCGTGTGGAAGTACCGGGGACTGTTGGCGCCGGCAAGGAGCAGGACGGGGACGGCGATCCCGCGGTACCGGTCGGAGGCCGCCCGGCTGCTGTCCAGCAGGGCGATCTCGTGCGCAAGGGCGGGGACCATCTCCTTCCACGCGCGTCCGTCCCTCGTCAGGCGGGAAGCGGCCCACAGGACCAGCCGGGTGGCCGGGTCGGGCAGCGGCACCCTCTGCACGCGCGGGTCGATCTCCCGGGAGAAGACCATGACGGCCCGGACGTGGTCGCCCCTGGCAGCCGCATCGACGAGCTCGGGGAGCATGCGCGTAGGCAGGCATCCCTCGATGTTGACGGCGGGATCGTAGACGCCGACGCGGGTCACCGGCAGGCGCAGCGCAGCCTCCAAGGCTATCCCGCCGCCGTAGCTGTGGCCGAGGACGACCGAGCTTCCCGTGGCGTCGAGGACGGCCTTCAGGTCGTCCAGCTCAGTCTCCATGGAGTAGTTGGCCGGCTGCGGGCTCGAGCCGCCGCGGCCCCGCCGGTCATACACGTGCACCGGGATCGTCGTCGAGAGCCTGCTGGCGAACCTGCTGTACAGGACAGTCCTGGTCAGGCTGCCCGCGGCCAGGACGGCGCCCGGCCCGGTGCCGTAGCTGTAGACGCGCAGGGTGCCGCCATCTGAGGTTCTGATGGACTGGGGCTGGGGGGCGACCACAAGGGGCTTCTTTCATACAGCCCCCAGCTGCGGCGGTAGGTGTAGAAATGGTAGTCCCATCCCAGCGAAATGGAAAGGTTTTGGCTCACTGTTCGATTGATTTTCGATAGATAATAAGCGAGGCTCGATCCATGCTCACCCGTCTGGCGGTCGCCGCCCTCAGGATCCTGCTCGTCCTCGCCCTCGCGCTCTCGCTCGTGTTCCAGTTCATGTCCCTGCCCGGGCAGTTCGCGCACATGGCCGAGGAGAACCCCGAGGTCGCCTTCCTGCGCTGGCCCCTCACGATCTTCTGGGGCGTCGAGCTTCTGTGCTTCCAGGTCGTCGTCGTGAGCACGTGGCGGCTCCTGACGATGGTCAAGCGGGACCGCATCTTCAGCGAGGCCTCCCTCAGATGGGTCGACACCATCGTCTGGGCCTTCGCCGGCGCGTGGGCGCTCCTCGCGGCCGTGGCCGCGACCGTCACGGCGTTCATCTACTTCACGCCGGAGCTGCGGGACCCCGGCACGCCGATGGTCCTGTTCGCGATCGTGCTCGTGGGCGCCGTCGTGGTCCTGCTGATGGTCGTGCTGCGGGCGCTCCTGAGGCAGGCCACAGCGCTGCGCACTGACCTCGAAGGGGTGATCTGAGTGCCCATCGTGGTGCGCATTGACGTCGAGCTCGCCAAGCGCAAGATGAGTGTGGGGGAGTTCGCCGAGCGCGTCGGGCTCACCCCGGCCAACGTCGCGGTGCTCAAGAACGGCCGCGCCAAGGCCGTGCGCTTCAGCACTCTCGAGGCCATGTGCCGCGTGCTGGGCTGCCAGCCGGGCGACCTCCTCGAGTGGGTCGAGGACTAGCGCACGACGGCGCGTGGTCGCCCGGGCGTTACCGCCCCAGCTCCGGTTGTCGCCGTCAGGGCAGGAGCGGCTGCGGCTCCGGGGCGTCCTTCCAGTGGATGACCGGCTTGTCGCTCTCGGCCGCTCGCAGCTGGGCCCACTCGAACTCCGCTTGCGGATGGTCCATCAGGTACCCCGCGATCGTCCGATTGCTCAGACGCTCACCGTCCAGGGGATCCTTGGCCTCGCAGCGTCCCAGGGGCACAGGCTGACGCTCGCGGGCCACCTTGAGGAACAGGTTGTACGCCTTCAGCGGCTCTTCGGTCATGGCTTCCCCTTCGTCCGAATCCGAACTGGCAGGAGCGACGCTACAGTCCGGATCGCGGAAGTCGCCAGAGGGCGGGGCCGCGTGTTCCGGGAAGCCGACCAGAGGCCAGCGCACGACGGCGCGTGGTCACCCTGGCGTCACGGTGCCAGCTCCGCGAGGGGCCCGCTCGGCAGGTGGATCCACCCCTCCTCGCGCGCCAGCTCCGCCACCTCCGGCGCCGGCCGCCACGTCGCCCCGACCGCCGCGGCCCTCGCCGTGAGCGACGCGATGACGGCGTCGAAGAGGTCGTCCGAGGCGGCCAGCGCCGCCCGGTGCTCCTCGAGCGCGAGCCAGGGCGCCGCCGTCGTGAGCCCGTCGACGATCCCGGCCCGCACGGCCGCCGGCTCGGCCCCCGCGCCCTTGTACTTCCGCGCGTGCAGGCCCCAGACCCTGAGCGATGCCGCGGGGTAGACCTCGACCAGCCGCCCGGACCCGTCCCGCGGCTGCGCCCCGAAGCGCTGGGCGATCCGGGCCTGGATCACGGCGAAGCGCATGGCCGGGTGCGCGAGCCGGTCCGCCGAGACGCTCAGCGGGATGAGGCCCGTCCGCGCGGTCACGAACCTGTCCGACTCCCGGTACGCGAGCCGGCGCCGGCCGGCGATCCCGTCGTGCGCGAGCACCGGCCCGGGGTCGGCCCCGAAATGCCCGGCGAGGAACTCGAGGAACGGCCGCGGCCAGCCGAGCGGCGAGTCGACGCCCACGGCGTCCGCCTCCCCGAAGAGCCGCACGACGTCGTCGTCCGCCACCCCGAGCGAGAGCTCGGCGAGCCGCGCCTCCCCGGCCGACCACTCGAGCACGGCCGCGGCGGTCTTCTTCGGATCCGCCGCGAGGTCGATCCCCACAGTCCTCACGGGGGAACCCTCTACGTCATGTGCCGGGGCGCGGAGCGGTGCAGCAGCTTGAAGGTCTCCCAGCTGCGCTCCACGGCCATCAGGCTCTCCCGGGTGCGGTCGGCATCAACGGTGGCCAGCGTCGCCACGATCCCCTGCTGGACGGCCATGGCGCCGGTGAGCGACGGGAAGAAGGAGATGCTCTCGGCGGGTGTCAGGACCACCTCGTCCGCCGACTTCTCCAGGGCGAGGGAGAGATTGTCGGCCAGCACCACGACCGTGGCCCCCCGGGACTTGGCCTCCGTGGCGGCGGTGACGGCGACGTCGTACAGCCGCCAGTAGGAGCAGACCACGAGCGCGTCCCCGGGCATCATCCGGGCGACGGTGTTGGCAAGGGTGGCCGGGTTGTCCAGGAGCGCCCTGGCCGGATAGCCGGCGATCTGCATGTTGTGGACGAAGGCGTGGCCGACGGCGGCGTAGCTCCCCTGGGCGGTGACGTAGATGTTCTCCGAGCGGGCCAGGAGGGCGGCGATCCGCCCGATGCGCTCCTCGTCCAGGCCCCGCAGAAGGCTCGCGAGCGAGTCGGCGTCCTGGCGGAGCGAGGCGCGGAAGGGGGAGTCCGCAGTGCGGTGGCTCTCCGACACCTCGAGCATGGAGAGGTGCGCCAGATAGCGGGCCCGAAGGTCCCGCTGCAGGTCGGGCCATCCGGCGTAGCCGAGCCGCTGGGCCATCCTCGTGACGCTCGAGATGCTGGCCTGGGCCAGTGCGGCGAGCTCCGCGGCTGGGGCGAAGGCGGCCTTGGCCGGCTGGCTTGCGATGAGGGCGAACACCTGGTTGGCGCTCCCGCCGAGGGCCTTGTCCGGCAGGAGCGAGCGCAGCCACTCCTCGACTGAATCGACCTCGGTCGCCTCCGGCACCGTTTCGTGACTGGCCACGCCCGCCTCCCCGAAAAGTTTCTTGCAAGTAGGCATTGTCTGCAAAAACTCTTGCGCCTACGCTGTCACATCAAGCGGATGATCCGCCAGATCACGGTATCCCCCTAGGAGCAAGTTGTGTCCCTTTCTGCGAGGCTAGACCGGCTGCCGCTCAGCAAGCCGCACTACGCCCTCCTCCTCATCGGAGGCCTGGGCTACACGTTCGACGGCATGGACAGCGCCGTCGTCGCCTTCCTCATGCCGGACGTGCGCGAGGTCTTCGGCCTGTCCTCGGGTCAGCTCGGCATGGTCGCCTCCGCCGCCCCCTTCGGCTTCCTCTTCGGGGCCTTCTTCGCCGGCTACCTCGGCGACAAGCTGGGCCGCAAGAAGGTCATGATGTACGCGCTGGCCCTCTACGCCGTCGCGTCCCTCGTGGCGGCGGCGTCCTGGAACTTCGAGGTCTTCCTCGTGGCACGCATCATCGCGGGAGCCGGGGCGGGCGCCGAGAGCGCGATCATCGCGCCGTTCCTCTCCGAGTTCGTGCCCCGGCACCGCCGCGGCTGGTTCATCGGCGCGCTGGCCGGCTTCTTCTCCTTCGGCTTCGTGATGGCGGCGCTGATCGGGCGGTTCGTCGTCCCGGCCTTCCCCGAGGGCTGGCGCTGGGCGCAGGTGCTCACCTTCCTGCCCATCGTGATGCTGCTCTGGTGGCGGCGCTCGCTGCCGGAGTCGCCGCGCTACCTCGCCAACATCGGGAAGACCGCCGAGGCGGAGCACGTCGTCGCCCGTTTCGAGCAGCGCGTCCTCGACGCTACCCGCCAGCCGCTGCCCGCCGTCGACCCCCACCACGCCGAGGAGCCCGCCCCGGTGAAGTTCACCCTGGGCAAGGCGCTGAGGTTCCTGTGGAGCTCGAAGATGTGGCGGATCACCGCCGTCACCTGGCTGATCTGGTTCGTCATCACCTTCTCCTACTACGGCTTCTTCTCCTGGATCCCGACGCTGCTGGTCAGCAAGGGGCTCACCGTCACCACCAGCTTCACCTTCTCCCTCTACATCTACCTCGCCCAGATCCCCGGCTACTTCAGCGCTGCCTGGCTGAACGAGAAGCTGGACCGGAAGTTCACGATCGCCATCTACCTCGTCGGCTCCGCGGTCAGCGCCTTCTGGCTCAGCTCCATGACCGACCCGCTCTGGATCACCATGGCCGGCATCGCCCTCTCGTTCTTCCTCAACGGCACGTACGCAGGCGTCTACGCCTACACCCCCGAGGTCTTCCCGACCTGGCTCCGGGCGACAGGCGTGGGCCTGAGCTCCTCCTTCGGCCGCGTCGGCTCGATCAGCGCGCCCCTGATCATCGGCGTCTTCGCGACGCAGTGGGGATTCGCCGGAGTCTTCGGCATGACGACGGCGGTCCTGGCGATCGGCGTCATCTGCACCCTCCTCTTCGCCGTCCGCACGGCCGGGCGCTCGCTGGAGGACATCACCGCCAAGGAAATCACCGGCAAGGAGGCATCCCTTGAACAGCCAGTCCCTCGCTGACCTTCCATCCGTCGAGGCAGCCGTCGCCCGCGAGGTGGGCTTCCGCCTCTTCACCATCCTCGTCTTCCGCCGCGAGGGCCGGGAGATGGAGCGGATCCACTCCTCCCGCCCCAGGGAATACCCGGTGGGAGGCCGCAAGGACGTCGGCCGCGAGGTTGCCGGCGACTGGCTCCGGACCAGCCTCGTGGAGCAGATGCCCTTCTTCGGCAGGAGCAAGGCCGACGTCGACCGCATCTTCCAGGACGCCGAGCTGATCGCCAGCCTCGGCTGCGGCTCGATCATCAACGCCCCCGTGATCGTCGACGGGGCTACCGTCGCCGTGCTCAACGTCCTCGACGCCGAGGGCGCCTACAGCGACGACGACGTCGACGCCGTCCAAGACATCGCTAGGCGCGGCACCCCCGCGATCCTGGCAGCAGCAAAGGAGTAACACGTGGCCAACGACCTGCTCATCAAGAACGCCCGCTACCTCGACGTGGACGCCGCAGCCTACAAGGAGGGCGACATCAAGGTCGTCGACGGCGTGATCGCCGAGATCGGCGCCGGCCTCGCCGCCTCCGGCGAGGTGGTCGACGCGAGCGGCAAGTTCGTGCTCCCGGGCCTGATCGACTGCCACGTCCACGTCACGGCGGCGACCGCGGACCTGGGCCAGCTGGGGGAGTGGTCGCCGAACTACGCCGCCCTGAAAACGGCCAGGCTCATGGGCGAGATGCTGGACCGCGGCTTCACGACCGTGCGCGACGTCGCCGGCGCCGACTTCGGTCTGCACGACGCCCAGGCCGAGGGCCTGCTGCGCGGGCCCCGGCTGTTCTTCGGCGGCAAGGCGCTGTCCCAGACCGGTGGCCACGCCGACCCGCGGTCCCGAGGCAGGGCCTCGCACGACGACGGGTACTGCTGCCCGCACATCGGCCGCCTCGCCGACGGGGTGGACCAGGTGCGGCAGGCCGCCCGCGACGAGCTGCGCAAGGGCGCACACCACATCAAGATCATGGCCGGCGGCGGCGTCGCCTCCCCGACCGACCGCATCGACTCCACGCAGTACTCCATCTCCGAGATCGAGGCGGTCGTCGAGGAGGCCGCCGCTGCCAACCGGTACGTCACAGCCCACGCCTACACCGGCCGGGCGATCAACCGCGCCCTGCGCGCCGGCGTGCGCGGGATCGAGCACGGCAATCTCCTGGACGATGAGTCGCTGGAGCTGTTCAAGGAGTACGACGCCTACCTGACCATGAACCTCGTGACGTATTGGGCGCTCGAGCGGGAGGGGCGTGACTTCGGCCTGTCGCAGGAGAACTGGGAGAAGGTTGCCGCGGTGCTCGACGGCGGGTACGACGCCCTGGGCAGGGCGCACGAGGCAGGGATCAACCTCGCTTTCGGCTCCGACCTCCTCGGCGGGATGCAGGTCCACCAGGCCAAGGAGTTCTCCATCCGAGGCAAGATCCAGCCGGCGATCGACGTCATCCGCAGCGCGACCACCACGGCCGCAGCCCTCCTGCAGCGCGAGGGCCAGCTCGGGGTGATCGCGCCGGGAGCCTACGGCGACTTCGTCATCACCAGCGAGGACCCGACTCTGGACCTCTCGGTGCTCGCCGACACGCGCCTGGACTACGTGGTCCAGAACGGGGCGGTGGTCCGGCAGGGCCAGGGGGCAGCCGGGCAGGAAGGCTGAGCTCGTCCCGCCGGCGGTGGGGGGTAGGAGGATCTCCCTTCCCCGGTCGGGGTGGCCTGTTAGAACTCACGGCGCCCGGCGTGCTGCACGCGGCAGCAGCCGGGCGCCGTCGTCCGTCAGAGGGATTCCGCCCTCTCGGGCTACCATTCAGCGCGTACTGTGGAGGGATGCACAATGGTGTCGCCCCCCACCATCCGGAGCCTCATGCTCAAACCCTCCCGCTCACCGAGCTCGTCGCGCACCTCGGCGACGACGTCTACGAGCACCCCGCCGAATTCGGGCACGGCGAGTGCGACGCCGAGACGATGCGCCAACTGCGCCACGTTAGGGACGTCCCGGACGCCACGGTGCGCATCTACCTTGCGCTGCCGCCAGGCGTGGGGCAGATCAACCACGGTGACCGAGTGGTGCTGTCGAAGGACTACGCCCGCCAGAACGCCATGCGGGACGACACGGCGGCGAACGACTGGCCCATCGTCCACGCCGACGTGTCCGCCCGCACCGTCCTGACCGACGGGAAGGACCTCGACGAGTACATGTACGACGGGCCCTCCCTCGCCGGCCTCGCGGACAGCGCCGCCGGCCACTGGGACGGGGCCGGGGACGGCGGCGCCTGAGGATTCAGGGAGGGGGCGCAGCCCCCAATGGCCGCGTCCCCCAGCGCCGATCGTCGGCGAAGTTCGGGCTCACGCTGCCTCCCTCGGCGATGGCATAGAGAAGTCATAGGCCTCGATGATCTTCGTCTCGCGGTAGCCGACGCCCAGGGCGGGGATGGGCCACAGGCCCTCGCCGTAGGGTGCAGCGGCCTCTCGGGGATGAAGGTGGTGCCTTCCTCGATGTACTTCCAGCTCGCCCTGCCCGAGGGGCAGGAACGCGAACGGGTCCTTGCGTAGACGCTGACCACGGAGACGCCGGCCTGATCGAGGATGCCGCGCAGCTCCTCGGGCTTGTCGCCGTACTCGGCGAGGTTCCCGTCGAACATGTCCACGCCCTCGTAGGGGCGGAGGCGAGGTCCGGCGCCGGGTGCCGGAAGTGGGCTCAAGACAGTCTATAGACAAGTTGTATACAGTCTGTCTAAGATGGTGAACCAGAGCACAGCGGCGCCTTGCCAACGAGCTCGCCGGACCCGCGAACCGCGCGCAACTGAGCGGGGCCACCGGGGCGACGAAGCCCCACCGACCCTCCTTCAACCAAGGAATCCTGATGACACGTACGAAAGCTGAGCTTCGGGTGCAGAAGCACTCGACGCTTCCCACCGTCGCGGCGTCGAGCCTCGCCGGGACGGCGGTGGAGTGGTACGACTTCTTCCTCTACGGCACGGCCGCGGCCCTCGTCTTCAACAAGCTCTTCTTCCCGACCACCGATCCGCTCGTGGGCACGATGCTCGCCCTCGGCACGTTCGCGGCGGGCTTCGTCGCCCGGCCGCTCGGCGCCGTCGTCCTCGGACACTTCGGCGACAAGCACGGCCGCCGCTCGACGCTCGTCGCGTCCCTGCTCCTGATGGGCATCGCGACGACGCTCATCGCCTTCATCCCGCCGTACGCGGTGATCGGCGTCGCGGCGCCGCTGCTCCTGCTCTTCCTTCGCCTCGTGCAGGGCTTCGCCCTCGGCGGCGAGTGGGGCGGCGCCGTCCTCCTCGTCTCCGAGTACAGCGACAACAGCCACAAGCGCGCCTTCTGGGCCTCGTGGCCCAACGTCGGCCCGCCCGCCGGCAACCTCATGGCCGCCGGCGTCCTGGCCGTGCTCTCGGCGACCATGCCCGCGCAGGCCTTCCTCGACTGGGGCTGGCGGATCGCCTTCGGGCTCTCGGCCCTGCTCGTGATCATCGGCCTGATCCTGCGCCTCTACGTGCAGGAGACCCCGCTGTTCAAGGCCTCCCAGGCCAAGCTCGAGGCCGAGCACGCCAAGGAGGTCAAGCTCCCGCTCGGCCTGCTGTTCCGCCGCAACTGGCGCGAGATCCTCATCGCCGCGGGCAGCCGCATGGGCGAGAACGCGGGCTTCTACATCTACTCGCTGTTCATCATCACGTACGTGACCGAGATCCTGAAGCTCGACCGCCAGACGGGCCTCACCGCCGTCATGATCGGCCAGGCGGTCGCCGTCGTCGCGATCCCGCTCCTGGCGATCTACGCGGACAAGATCGGCCGCAAGCCGATGATGATCGGCGCCTCGGTGGCCACCGTCGTCTGGGGCTTCGGGTTCTTCGCCCTCCTCGACACGCGGCAGCCGTTGGCCATCATCCTCGCGGCCGTGGGCGGCCTGCTGATCTTCGCCGCCTACAGCTCGGTCATCGGGGCGTTCTTCTCGGAGCTCTTCCCGACGGACGTGCGCTACAGCGGCACCTCGGTGGCGTACAACGCAGCCTCGCTCATCGCGGGCTCGCTCTCGCCGATCATCGCCCTGGCCCTCTACCAGGCCTTCGGCACGGGAATGGCGATCGCCGTGTACCTCGTGGTGATGGGCGTGATCTCGATCGTGTCCGTCTCCTTCGCCAAGGAGACCAAGCACATCCGTCTCAGCGACCTGGACGCCACGCCGGGCCTGTAGCCTTCGGGTGGCGCCCCGACCCTGACACGGCGAGGGGCGCCACCGACAATGAGTAGACGTGACGCGGACGAACGAGGGACTGACAGACGTGAGCATCTTCCAGAAGCCGGCGCAGACCGCCCCCGAGGCGGCGTACCAGTGGCTGCGCAAGGAGATCTCCTCCCTGCCGTGGGACCAGGAGGCCTTCCTCAGCGAGAACACCATCGCCGAGGCCTCCGGGATCTCCCGGACCCCGGTCCGGGAGGCCCTCCTGCGGCTCGAGGCCACGGGCCTGCTCCGCAGGGTCCCGCACAAGGGCGCGTTCGTCCCGGCCCTGAGCAAGGGCGACATCGAGGCCATGATGGAGGTCCGCCAGGTCATCGAGGAGTGGGCCGTCCGCAAGGTCACCGCGGGCAGCCAGCCCGGGCCGGAGCTCGAGGAGCTCCTGCAGAACCAGCAGGACAGCCTCGGCGACCCGGTGGCCTTCATCGAGTGCGACATCCTCTTCCACAAGTGCATCGTCGCCGCCGCCGGGAACCCCACCCTCGAGGACGTCTACGACTCCCAGCGCTTCAAGCAGCTGCGCATGGGCGTCAAGGCCATCATGGACAGCCAGGGCCGCAGCGACCACGTCGTGGACGAGCACCGGGCGATCGTCGAGGCCATCCGGTCCCGCGACCCGGAGCGTGCCGTCGAGGCCATGCGCGGCCACCTCGGCTCGACCCTCAAGGCCCTGAGCGGCCCCTCGAACTCGGCCCGCTAGACCACCCGAACCACACACCAACCTCACGCCGCCGACCCGTCGCGGGTCGCCGATGCGGCCTTCCACACCCAAAAACAGCAAGGAACTGCCCACCATGGAAGTTGCACTCGTCCAGCTCGCGAGCCCCGACGGGGAGACCCGCGAGGACCGCATCGCCCGCGCCGAGGAGGTGCTGCGCGGCATCGAGGGGGCGGACCTGATCGTCCTCCCCGAGCTCTGGAGCGCCGGCTACTTCCACTTCGAGCGCTACGCCGAGCTCTCCGAGCCCCTCGACGGCCCCACCGTGCAGATGTGCTCGCGGGTCGCCGCGGACCTGGGCGCGTACGTGCACGTGGGCAGCATCGTCGAGAAGCACGACGACGGCGGGCTGCGGAACTCGTCGATCCTCCTCGACCGCCGTGGCCGGGTCATCCACCGCTACAGCAAGGTGCACGTCTTCGGCTACCAGTCCCGCGAGGCCGAGCTGCTCACCCCGGGCGACTCCCTCCCGGTCGCGGAGGCCGCCTTCGGCAAGGTCGCGGGCACCACGTGCTACGACCTGCGCTTCCCGGGCCTGTGGTCCGAGCTGAGCGCGCGCGGCGTCGAGTTCGTCGTCGTCCCCGCCGCGTGGCCCGCTGTGCGCCGCGAGCACTGGCGCCTGCTCACCCAGGCCCGCGCCGTCGAGCACCAGATCTTCGTCCTGGCCTGCAACGCCGTCGGCGTGCAGGAGGGCGTCGAGCTCGGCGGCCACAGCCGCGTCGTGGACCCGGCCGGCGCCGTCCTCGCCGAGGCCGGCGACGGCGAGGAGGTCCTCCGCGTCACCCTCGATCCCTCCCAGGTCCAGCGCGTCCGCAAGGAATTCCCGGTCATCGCCGACCGGCTGGCCGACTACACGACCCTGTCCCGCTAGGAGTGACCATGAAAGAAGCCGACACGAAAACCACCACCGCCCTGACCTTCGCCGTCGGCGGCACGGGCGAGAGCATCACCCTCACCGGCTTCCGCGCCATCGTCGCCGGCTACACCGGCCGCGACCCGAAGGCCGTGCAGCACCACATCGACGAGCTCGCCGCGATCGGCGTCGCGCCCCCGCCCGAGGTCCCGATGTTCTACCCCGTTGAGCCGGCCTCCTTCACCTCGGACCCGGTGCTCGAGGTCGAGGGCGGCCTCACGAGCGGCGAGGTCGAGCCCCTCTACGTGCGCCACAAGGGGCGCTACTACCTCGGTGTCGGCTCCGACCACACGGACCGGGACCTCGAGACCGTGGACATCGGCGCCTCCAAGCGCGCGTGCCCCAAGCCGGTCGCGGCCACGGTCGTGGCGGTCGAGGACATCGCGACGCTCTCCCTCGACCAGTGCACCGCCCGCTCGTGGGCGGACGGGACCCTCTACCAGGAGGGGACGCTGAACAACCTCCGCACCCCGGCCGACGTCGTGCGTCTCCTGACCGAGCGCACGGGTATCGGTGAGGACGAGGACTTCGTGTGCCTCGGCGGGACGCTTCCCCTGCTCGACGGCGAGTTCAGGGACTGCGCCGACTGGCGCGTGCAGCTCACGCTCCCCAGCGGGGCAACCATCGACCACACTTACAGCATCAAGAAGGGACAGAAGTGATGAGGACCGGAGAAGAGTACCTGAAGACCCTCAACGACGGGCGCACCGTCCTGATCGACGGGAAGGCCGTCGAGAACGTCCTCGAGCACCCGGCGTTCGCCCACGTGGCCAAGACCATCGCCGAGCTCTACGACATCGCCGCGGACCCGGCCAACGGCATGCAGTACGAGGCCCCCGAGATCGGCGGCACCGCCAACCGCGTGTTCAGCATCCCGCGCAACGCCGAGGAGCTGCGCCTGCGCCGCCTCGCCGTCGAGAAGTGGGCCAAGTACACGCACGGCTGGGTGGGCCGCAGCCCCGACCACGTCGGCACCTTCTTCGCCGCCTTCGCCGCGCACCCGGAGGTGTTCGAGCACGAGGAGCACGACTTCGCCGGCAACCTGCGCCGCTACTACGAGCGCATCCTGCGCGAGAGCCTCTACGTCTCCTACGCGATCATCCCGCCGCAGATCTCCCGGGCGACCACCGCGTCCGGCTGGGAGGGCGACTACCTCCAGGTCGGCGTCGTGCGCGAGACCGAGGAGGGGCTGATCGTGCGCGGCTCGCAGATGCTCGCCACCGGCGGCGCGATCGCGGACGAGGTCTTCGTCACGTGCATCAAGCCGCTCGGCCCGGACGACGTCGACTTCGCCATCAGCTTCGCCCTCCCGGTCGCGACCGAGGGCCTCAAGCTGCTCTGCCGCCGCCCCTTCGCCCCCGCGGCGACGAGCGAGTTCGACTACCCGCTCACCACGCGCTACGACGAGCCCGACGCGCTCGTCGTGTTCGACGACGTGCTCGTCCCGTGGGACCGCGTCTTCATCGACCGCGACGTCGACCGGCTGCGGAGGCAGTTCTTCGACACCGGCGCGCACGCCCTCGGCAACTGGCAGGCCCAGACCCGTTTCACGGTCAAGCTCCAGTTCATCGCCGCCGTCGCGCGCAAGGTCACCCAGGTCAACGGCACCGAAAAGATCCCCGGCGTCCAGGAGAAGCTCGGCGAGCTCGCCGCGATCGTCTCCTCCGTCGAGTCCGCCCTGCTCGCCGCCGAGTACATGGCCGAGGAGGACGGTGCCGGGATGATGGTCCCGGGCAAGCGCGCCCTCTACGGTGCGATGGGCCTGCAGTCCGAGACCTATCCGCGCGTGATCAACATCCTCCGCGACCTCGTCGGCGGCGGCGTGCTCCAGCTGCCCTCGGGGGAGGTGGACATGCTGAGCCCGGTCACCCGCCCGGACATCGACCGCTACATCCACTCGCCCGGCGTGAGCAGCGAGGACCGCGTCAAGCTCTTCAAGCTGGCCTGGGACGTCATCGGCTCGGAGTTCGCCGGCCGGCACCAGCAGTACGAGCTCTTCTACGCCGGCGCGCCCTTCGTGGTCCGCGGGGCCTACACGTACCGCAACTACAACTACGACGCCCAGGTCGCCGAGCTCGACGAGTTCCTCGCCGGCTACGGCGTGGGCGGCAGCAAGGACGAGGGGAAGTAGCCATGGCCAAGCCCGAAGTCGAGTTCACGCCCGTCACCTCCGTGCCCTTCGCGCCGTGCACGCCGCACATCGAGGGCCTCTCGGAGGCGATCCTCGCCCGCGACGACGCGAGCGACGCCGTCACGCGCATCCTCAAGTTCGAGCCCGGGACGGACACGTCCCCCAACGGGTCCCTCAAGCACGACTTCTGGGAGGAGGTCTTCATCTTCGAGGGCTCCTTCGTGGACCAGCGCCTGGGGAAGACCTTCCGGGCCGGGGACTGGGCCACCCGCCCGCCGGGCATGGAGCACGGCCCCTGGATCTCCGAGGAGGGCGCGAAGATGTTCGAGGTCCGCTACTACCAGAACGAAGGCCCAGTGTCATGACTGCCCTCAAGCTCTTCACCGAGCCGGACGAGATGATGATGCGGCGCACCATGGGCCGCTTCCTCACTGGCGTCGCCGTCGTCACGACCGAGCACGAGGGCGAGCAGCACGGCATGACGATCAACTCGCTCACGTCGATCAGCCTCAAGCCGCCGATCCTTATGGTCTCGCTCAACTTCAACACCCGGACGGGGGACGCGCTGCTCGCGAGCGGGCGGTTCGCGATCTCGATCCTGGGGGAGCGGCAGGAGGCCGTCGCCCGGCAGTTCGCCGTCCGCGGCGGAGCGCGCTTCGGCGAGGGGCAGTTCGACGAGACCGAGGGCGGCCTGCCCGTCGTCGCCGGCGCGCTGTCCCAGGCCGAGTGCAAGGTTGTGCACCACTACGACATCGGCGACCACCAGGTCTTCTTCGGCCAGGTGACCGGGTGCCGGTACCGGGACGGCGACCCGCTTGCGTTCAACTCGGGGAAGTTCGGCAAATTCCAGGACTTCCACCACGACGCGATGCCCTGGGCGTTCTGAGCCGTGGGGTTCTGGCCTTCGGGTTCTGATTTTCGTGTGGGTCGCGCGGGGCAGGCGGGAACGCCTGCCCCGCGCGGCGTCACCTGCCTCATAGGGGAGGCGTCAGGCGCCCTGCCCTCCCCGGTGCCCGCGCAGCACGTCGAGCCGGGCCCGGTACTCGGCCTCGTCGATCTCTCCGCGGGCGAACCGCTCGGCAAGGACGTCCTCGGCCCGTACGGCGGCGTGCGGCGCGTGCTGCCCCGGCGGCGTCGAGGGCGGCGGGGGAGCCCAGCCCTGCTGCGGCGCCTGGCCCCAGCCCTGCTGCCCTGGGCCGGCCCAGCGCTGCCCGGCCGGCGGCCGGCTCGCGCGGAGGTGGCGCGCGAGGAGGACGATCAGCGTGATCACCGCCGCCCAGAAGAGCACGAAGCCCAGGGTCATGAGCACGGTCCACCAGCCGTACATCTCGCCGTTCCAGTACATGCCGGACCTCCTCTGGCCCACGCCGCCGCGGACCGACCGCAGCGCCTGCCCCCATTGTGTGCTCACGGCCCGGCGCGCTCCAGAGGCCGAGGCCCGGCCCTGCGCCTCAGCGCGCGGCGGCCCGGTGGTGCTCGATGAGCATCGCGGCCATCTCGCGCGATCGCTCGCCAGCGCGCACGTCGCCCTCGGCGGCTGCGACGATCGCGCCCTTGATGAGGATGTGGCAGGACCACGCGAAGTCCTCCGGGTTCGGGAGCCCGGCCGAACGGGCCAGATCCGCCATCTGCTCCCGAGTGCGGGCCAGGTACTCGATGCTCGCCTTCCCGAGCGGATGCTCGGGGCCCATCTCGATCATGACGTGCAGGAACGAGCTCACCTCCGCCGCCCCCTGCTGGAACCAGTCGTTGAAGACGTCGAAGATCGCCAGGAGCGCTTCCTCGCCCGTGCCGTCGTGGCGGGCGATCGCGGCGTCGATCGCGGCGCTGCGCGCCTGGTACCAGCGCTCGAGATAGGCGAGGGCGAGCTCGTCCTTGGAGCGGAACTGACGGTAGAACGTCGCCCGGGCCACGCCCGAGCGCTCGATGAGCTCGTCCACCCCAACATCTCGGATGCCACGCCGGGAGAAGAGCTCGAAGGACGTGTCGAGGATCCGCTCGCGCGGCCCATCCCGTCGGCGGCGGGCGCGCGGGGATTCGGAGGCGTGGGCTGTTCCGTCGGCTGCGTCGCGCGAGACCATATTCGATCCTTACCCCATCAGCCCCAGCAGTATCACGTGGACCGGAAAGGATCTCCTTCGACGTGTAGACAGACCCATCTGTCTACCTTTAGCTTCGTGCCCATGGACTTGAACGCCCAGAATGAGGACCGGCAGTTCCGCGCACTCTCCGCCGCGATCGTGCGGGAGCAGGCCCGGGACATCATGCGTGAAGTCCTCGACGACCAGAACCTCGACGACGCCACCCGGGACGCCCTCTCGGGCAAGATGGCGGCCCATCCCCTGGACCCCGCGCGCGCCCTGCTCGAGCACTTCCTGAGCGCCCGCCTGCCTGGGTTCGTCGACGACGAATCGAGCCAGCGAGTCGCGTAGGGCCCGGGGCGGCTGGGGGGCCCCGGGGCCCTGAAGCAGCGCCCAGCGCACGACGGCGGCGGCGCACCCCGCGCGGGTGCGCCGCCGTCGTGCGTCACCGCCTGGCCTCATCGGGCGGCTCAGGTGGGCTCGGGCCGCCGGGCCCAGTCCGGCGCGTGCTCCGGGCGGGGCCCGATCCCGACGAAGTACGCGGGGAAGCGCTGCAGCGCCGGGAACCGGGTGAGGAGCCGCAGCGGGAGCGGCATCCGGCGAGCCCCTGGCCGGGCCGGGCCCTTCCTCAGCGCCCTGCGCATCACGAGCCCGTAGGCCGAGCGCTGGAACCCCTGCAGGAGGGCCGTGGGCCACCACCGCCGCCGCTGCACCGCGGCGAGCACCGCCTCCGGGACCGGCCCCGTCTCGCGGCGCATCCGCGCGCCGACGATCCGCGCCGCCGCGACGGCGTCCTGGATCGCGAGGTTGATCCCGACGCCGCCCACGGGGGACATTGGGTGCGCGGCGTCGCCGAGGAACAGGAGGCCGTCCCGGTGCCAGCGGGGGAGGCGCTCGATGCGCACGTCGAGGAGCTTGACGTCGTCCATCGATCGGGGCCCCTCGTCGAGCCGGTCCTCGAGCTCCGGGGCGAGCCGGGCGACGCGCTCGCGGAAGGTCTCGATGCCCTCGGCCCGCAGCTCGGCGTCGGCGCCCTTGGGGATGACGTAGCCGCACTGCCAGTAGTCGCCCCGGTCGATCCTGATGAGGAACGACCCGCTCGACAGCCGCCCGATCCCGCCGGCCGGGTCCCCCTCGCGGCGCGGGAGCCGGAACCACCACACGTCCATCGTCCCGCCGAACCGCCGGGGCACGAGGCCCGCCTGATCCCGCAGCACGGACCCGCGCCCGTCGCACGCGACGACGAGGTCCGCGGCGAGGGTGCGGACCTCGG
The DNA here is from genome assembly GCF_056780155.1 of Sinomonas sp. T428B. Classification (NCBI taxonomy): domain Bacteria; kingdom Bacillati; phylum Actinomycetota; class Actinomycetes; order Micrococcales; family Micrococcaceae; genus Sinomonas; species Sinomonas sp. T428B. The sequence goes on from NZ_JBRAZR010000001.1 coordinate 1,090,378, forward strand.
CCGGCCGCTGTCCCGCTGACGGGTACTCCCGCCAGCGCACCCCGGCGACCCTCCCGCCGTCGTGCGCCAGGCCCACCGCCTCGGCCGAGCGGACGAGCGTGAAGCACGGCTCCGCCTCGGCCGCAGTGGCGAGCATCTCGAGGAAGTCCCACTGCGGCACGAGCGCGATCCCGCGGTGCCGCCCGGGGATGGAGGCGCCGAGGTTCGTCAGGCGGGCGGTGCCGGCGTCGAGCTGGATCTCGGCCCGGTCGAGCAGCCTGGCCGGCAGCCGGCCGAACGCCGTTGCGAGGCCCAGCTCGTCGAGCAGCGCGAGGGTGGAGGCATGGACGGTGTCGCCGCGGAAGTCCCGGAGGAAGTCGGCGTGCTTCTCGAGCACGACGACGTCGATCCCGCCCCGCGCGAGCAGCAGCCCCAGGACCATGCCCGCGGGCCCGCCGCCCACCACCGCCACGCGCGTCCGCTCAGGTGCAGCCATGGGCCCAGCCTAAGCCGCGCGCCCCTCCCGACGGTCCTGGCGAGTGACCCCGCATCCTTGAGAGGTGACCCCGCATCCTTGGGAGGTGACCCCGCATCCTTGGGAGGTGACCCCGCATCTGGACCAGATGCGGGGTCACCTTCCTGCGATGCGGGGTCACCTTCCTGCGTTGCGGGGTCACCTTCCTGCGTTGCGGGGTCACTCAGACCCGCGCGAGCAGCCCTGTCAGCTGTCCGCCGACGACCGTGCCGAGCACGGCAGAGGCGGCTAGCTCATCCGGGTCGGCGGCGAGCGGGTCCGCCTCGAGGACGGTGAAGTCCGCGAGCTTGCCGACCGTCACCGACCCCTGCCCGGCGAAGGCCCCGACCGCCCGGGCCGCGTGGGACGTGTATCCCTCGAGCGCCTGCCGGGCCGTGAGGGCCTGGCCGGGCAGGATTGGATCTTCCGCGGTGCCAGCCGTGCGGCGCAGCTGCGCGTCCGCCATGACGGCGAGCGGCGGGTAGGGCGCGATCGGCCAGTCGGAGCCGAGTGCCAGCACGACGCCGCGCTCGCGGACGTCCCGGCAGCGCCACGCCCGCCCGGCCCGGACCGGGCCGAGCCGCGTGCTCCAGTTGTCGCTCTGGTCCGCGCGCGAGTAGTGCGTGCAGTGCGTGGGCTGCATCGACGCCGCAGCGCCGGAGGCGGCCAGGCGCGCGACGACGTCGTCCGGCAGCGTCTCGAGGTGCTCGATCCGGTGCACGGCGCGGCCGCGGACCTCGGGGTCGAGGGCCAGGAGCGCGTCGACGACGTGGCCCGCGCCGGCGTCGCCGATCGCGTGGGTCGCGGTCGGGATGCCGCGCTCGGCGAAGAACGCGATAGCCCGCGCGTACTCGGCCGGGTCCGGCCAGTACGGCCGCGTGGACTCGCCGAAGAGGTCCGGCTCGTGCAGCCACGCCGTGCCGTTGTCCACCGTGCCGTCGACGAAGAGCTTGATCCCGCCCACGCCCCAGCGCCGGCCGCCGGTCCCGACCAGCGCCGCGAGCTCCGCCCACTCGGCGGGCCCGGTGCCGGGCTGGCACCACGGCGCGCAGCGCAGCCGCACCGGCAGCTCGCCCTCGTCCTCGAGGGCCCGGTACAGCGCCGCGGACTCCTCGGCGTGGTCCATGACGTGCACGCCAGTGAGCCCGGCCTCGGCGAAGCCGCGCAGGACGCCGCCGAGCCGCGCCTTCCGCTCCTCGAACCCCTCGGGCGGCAGGTGCCGGACCACGAGCTCGATGGCCTCGAACTCGAGCAGGAGCCCGGTGGGCCGCCCGTCCGGCCCGCACGCGACCGCCGAGCCGCCGGTGAACTCGCGCGGCCCGTCGACGCCGGCCATCTCAAGGGCGCGGTGGCTCGCGATCGCCGAGTGCCCGTCGAAGAGGCGCACGAGCGCGGGCCGCCCGCCGAGGACGTCCTCGAACGCCGCGGCCGCGGCCGGCTGCCCGCCGAGGGCGTTGGGGTCCAGGCCCCAGGCCCGGACCCAGCCTTCGGCGCCCGCGCCGGAAGAAGCGGTCGCCGCGGCCTCGGCGGCGAGGGCCGCGCGCACCTCCCCGAGCGTGCGCGCGGAGCTGAGGTCCGCGCCGGCGGTGATGTCGAGCCCGAACACGGGGTGCGCGTGCGCGTCGACCAGGCCCGGCACGACCGTCGCCTCGCCCAGGTCCACGGCCGCGGTGCCGGGCCCCGCCCAGGAAGCCGCGTCGTCGTGCGTGCCGACGGCGACGATACGCCCGCCCGCGACGGCGACGGCCTGGACCTCGGCGGGGCCGTCCGGGTCGAGGGTGTGGATGGTGCGGGCAGAAAGGATGAGCTCAGGCGTCATGGGTCTCGGTGCTTCCAATGCGGTCGTAGGCGGACGGTCGGGCGCGGCGCAGCCACAGGGCCAGGGCGAGGCCCGCGGCGAAGACGCAGGGCCCAATGGCCATGAGGATGGCGTTGGTCAGGGGGTCGGCGAAGGTCAGCAGCTCGATGTTGACGCCGATGAGCATCACGGCGGCGAAGAGCAGGACGGCGCCGGCGGCGGTCGCCGAGACGGTGAGCCGGCTGCGCACGGCCTCGGGATGGCGGCGGAAGTACCGCAGCGCGGCGACGGCCACGAGGCCCTGCAGGCCCACGATCCCGAAGATGCCGGGCGTGTTGACCCAGATGAGCAGCTGCTCGTACGGGTCCGCGCCGAGCAGCGCGCACACGCCGATGACGGCCGCGGCGAGCAGCATCTGCACGGCCCCGGCCCGGTGCGGCGAGCGGTGCTTCGGGTGCGTCGCGGCGAGCCAACCGGGCAGCACGCCGTCGCGGGCGAGCATGTAGGTGTAGCGGTTGATCGCGTTGTGGAACGCGAGCTGCGAGGCGTAGACGCTCGTGACGATGAGGACGTACATCGCGACCTCGGCCCACGGGCCCACGTACTCGGCGATCGTGGCGAAGAACATCGCCTCGCGCAGCTCGCCTGCGGAGGCCACGGGGTCGGAGTAGGCCTGGAGGACGGCCCAGACGATGAAGGCGTAGAACACGGCCATGAAGCCCACGGCGATGAACGTGGCGCGCGGGACCGAGCGGTCGGCGTCCTTGGCCTCGCCGCGGTAGAGGACCGTGGACTCGAAGCCCATGAACGCGGCGAAGCAGATGCCGAGGATGGCGAGGACGCCGGGGCTCAGGACGGCCTCGGGGGCGAAGCTGGCTGCACTGATCCCGGCCGCACCGCCGCGCGAGAGGATGCCGGCGCCCATGACGGCGAGGATCGCCGTCTCGGCGATGAGCAGGACGCCGAGCACCTTCGCCCCGACGTCGAGCCCGCGGTGGCCGAGGGCCCACACGGCCCCGACGGCGGCGAGCGCGATCGCGGGCCAGGGCACGTCGAGGCCGAACAGGACCGCGAGCGTGGCCTGCGTCTGGACGGCGAAGAGCCCGTAGACGCCGATCTGGAGGCAGTTGTAGGAGACGACGGCGAGCACGGCTGCGGCGAGCCCTGCCGTCTTCCCGAGCGAGAGCGTGATGTAGGTGTAGAAGCCGCCCGCGGCGCGGGCGTGCCGGGTCATCGCCATGAAGCCCACGGCGAAGAGCAGGAGCACGACGCCGGCGCCGAGGTACGCGGCCGGGGCGCCGATGCCGCCGGTTGCGATCGCGATCGGCGCGACGCCCGCCATGACCGTCAGCGGCGCTGCTGCGGAGATGACGAGGAAGGTGATGCCGAAGGTGCCGACGGCGTTGCGCTTGAGCCCGGACGGCGAGCCGGCGGCCGGCGCGGCGGACTGTCCCGCTGGGGGCGTCTGGAGGTCTGTCATGGGAGGTCCTTGGGGGTGAGGAGTCTCAGGGCTAAATCGAAAGCCTTTCGGTTTAGTATGCGCGAGTGTGGCCCGGAGCACAAGGGGGGTGTGTCGTAGGGGTGTTCCGCGCGGTCTAACGGACGGACTCGGTCCAGCGCACGAGCTCCGCGGTGAGCTGGACCGGAGCGTCGAGGTGAATGAGGTGGCCCGCATCCGGAATGAGTCCAAGTGTGGCGTGGGGGATCAGTGCTTGGAGGCGGTGCGCGCGGTCGACGGGAATCCAGGTGTCGTCGGTGCCCCACACGATGTGGGTCGGCTCGTCGATCTTTCCATACAGGGGCTTGACCTCATCGGTGAAGCGCTCGTCCGCCTGGGCGATCTGCCGGTAAAAAGCGGCTTGCCCCTCGTCTCCTGTCCAGGGCTCGACGAGCATCGCGAGGTCGTCCTCCCGCAGCCCGCGGTGACTCGCTCCGCGGATGTACGCCTCAACGGAACCGCGATGGATTGCCGATGGGAGCTGCGCGAAGACGTCTGCATGCTGCTTGACGAGGGTGAAGAAGGATGAGCCCCATGGGGCAAGGGCCACGACGTCGACGAGGCAAAGGGAGGAGTACCGTGCCCCATGGAGCAGCCGAGCACGGAGGGCGACGGCGCCGCCGAAGTCGTGCGCGATGACGTGGGGCCGCTCGAGCTGCCATTCACAGAGAAGGTGCGCGAACAGCTCGCCCTGAGCGCCGAGGTCGACGGCGTGTTCTGGATCCTTGGACGACGCGCCGTAGCCTGGCATGTCCCAGAGGTAAACGGTGAAGCGGTGGGCGAGGGCATCGGCGACCGGGCGCCACAGTGCCGATGACCAGGGCGTGCCGTGCAGGAGGACGAGAGCCGGGCCCTGTCCGAAGCGATCCCAGGACACGGTGCGGCCTTGCCAGCGGAGAGTTCTGGTCAGCTCGTGAGTCATCACCAGGCCATCATGCCAATCGCTCCGTGGGCGTCCGAGGATCGAGCCTTCTGGGTTTCTTCTTCACTGCACGCTATGCGGCTGATGAATCGAGCTTTGCCCCCTAGCCGGTTCTCGGATCCAGCCGGCTCTGGCCGGGATAGGGTGCTGGAGAACGACAGATCGGAGTGACACCGTGGCCCGCCCCTCAGCGCCGCTCATCACCGTCGAGGCGCTCACCTCCGCGGCCCTCGAGCTCGTGGATGCCGACGGCGACTTCAGCCTTCCCCGCCTGGCCAAGCGCCTCGGGGTGAGCGCGTCCTCGATCTACCACCACGTCTCCGGGCGCGAGGAGATCATCGAGCTCATGCGCCGGCGCGTCATCGAGGACACGCCGCGTGGGCCTACAGAGGGCCTCGCGTGGGACGATGCCCTGCGGACCCTCGTGCGCGCCTACCGCGACGGCTTCGCGCGGCACCCGCGGCTCGCCCCGCTCCTCGTCCAGCAGACCGTCCAGGACGACCTCGTGATCGCCATGTACGAGGAGATCGCCCAGACCCTTGAACGCGCCGGGCTGACGGGCCGGGACGTGCTCTCGGCCATCTCGACCATCGACTCGTTCGCGATCGGGGCGGCGCTGGACCTCGCGGCGCCCGACGTCGTGTGGGCGCCGCCGGGGGAGGGCTACCCCACGCTCGAGCGGGCACTCGGCCACGCCCGGCCCGGCGCCCAGCGCGCCGAGGACGCGTTCGAGTTCGGGCTCACGGTGCTCGTCGAGGGGCTGCGCGCCCGGCTCGGGTGAGATCCGCCGGCCTAGGTTGCGGGGTCACCTTCCAACGATGCGGGGTCACCTTCCAACGATGCGGGGTCAGTTCTGCCCCCGCGCCGCGGACTTGGCTCATCCGAAACCGGTCCTGCCCTGCGAGACAGGCCGGCAAGTCCCCGGTCTCGCAGAAAGGCACCGGTCTCGGAACGAGACCGGTGCCAAACGGCGGCTCGAAGGGCCGGCGCCAGGGCGCCAGTCGGTCCCGGGCGCCCCCGCCGAACCTACCGCGCCGAGAGCGGCCAGCCGATGACCTTCTTCTCCCGCGGCCGGGCGTAGGTGCGCACCTTGGACGTCGAGAGCCCGAGCCGCACGAGCCCCTCAGCCACCGCGACAGCCGCGGCCACGCCGTCGACCACGGGGGCGCCGCAGCGCTCGCGGATCTGCGCGTCGAGCCCGCTCATCCCGCCGCAGCCGAGCACGATGACCTCGGCCTTGTCGTCGCCGACGGCCCGCTCGGCCTGGGCAACGATCTCCTTGACCGCCCGCTCCGGGTCCTCCTCGAGCTCGAGCACGCCGAGGCCCGAGGCGCGGACCGAGGCGCAGCGCGCGTCGAGCCCGGCGAGCTTGAGCCGGTCCTCGATGAGCGGCACGGCGCGGTCGAGGGTCGTGACGACGGAGTACCTGTGCCCGAGGTACATCGCGGTCGAGGCGGCGGCCTCGGTGATGTCCACGACCGGAACGTCCAGGAGCTCCTGGAGCCCCTCGCGGCCGTGCTCGCCGTAGCCGGCCTGGACGACGGCGTCGAACTCGCCCTCGTAGCGGGTCACGGCGTCCATGACGGCGATCGCGGCGAGGTAGGACTCGAAGTTGCCCTCGCACGAGTCGGCCCCGAAGCGCGGCGTGATGCCCACGATCTCGGTGCCGGGCGAGGCGGCGGCGCGGGCGGCCTCGGCGATGGAGTCGGTCATGGACTGGGTCGTGTTGACGTTGGCGACGAGGATGCGCATGGGTGTTCCTTGCTTCGGGCTCGGGCTCGGGCGCGGCGGGCGGCCGGTGCGGGGAGTGGTGCGGACGACGGCGGCGGGCCGGGGCTGTGAGCCGGCCGGCCGCCGTCGTGCGCGTCTAGTGGACGCTCGGGACGGCGATGGCCTCGCCGTCGGCGTCCGCGAAGGTGCGCTTCCGGTCGGCGATGAACCAGTAGTTCACGGCGGCGATGCCCGCGCCGAAGAACCACGAGAAGGAGCTCAGCGCGCCGAGGGCCGGGATGAAGGCGATCGCGATCGCGACTGCCGCAGCGGGGACGAGCGCCGCAACGGCCCGCGGGTTGACGCCCTTCGTGTAGTGGTAGGGGCCCGTGCGGTCCTCGGTGTAGAGGGCCGGGACGTCGACCTTGCCGCGGCGGATGAGCCAGTAGTCGGCCATGATGACGCCGAACAGCGGGCCGAGGAGGGCGCCGAGGCCCCCGAGGAAGTACACGATCACGACCGGGTTGTTGTAGAGGTTCCAGGGCAGGATCACGAGGCCGATCACGGCCGAGAGGATCGCGGCCTTGCGGAAGTCGAGGCGCCTCGGGAACAGGTTGGTCAGCGCGTACGTCGGGGCGACGAAGTTGGCCATGAGGTTCACGGCGATGGTCAGGATCAGCAGCGCGGCGGAGGCGCCGGCGAGCAGGAGCGTGTTGGGGATCTCCGCGACGATGTCGGAGGGGCTCGTGATGATCTGGCCGTTGATCTTGAACTGGGCGCCGGCGAGGACCACGGTGATGGCGCCGAAGAGGAGCATGTTGATCGGGATGCCCCAGAAGTTGCCCTTGACGATCGCGCCCTTGGACTTGGCGGAGCGGGTGAAGTCGCAGAAGTTCAGGACGAAGGTGCCGTAGATCGAGACCCAGAGGGCGCCGCCGCCGAGGATCTGGAGCCACATGTCCCCGCCGGTGAGGCTCTTGTCGGTGCTCCACGCGATCTCGAAGCCGGCCTGGGCGAACATCCAGACGGCGAGGGCGAGCATCGTGACGAGGATGACGGGGCCGGCGAAGGCCTCGTACTTGCGGATCATCTCCATGCCGTAGGAGACGATGACGACCTGGACGATCCACAGGGCGACGAACGCCGCCCAGCCCAGCGGGGAGAGGCCGAGGATCGAGCCCTCGTCGAGCGGGGCGAGGCCCGGGGCGACGGCGAGGATGAGGACGCGCAGGACCACGGAGGCCAGGTAGGTCTGGATGCCGAACCACGCGATCGCGACGCCGCCGCGCAGCACCGCGGCGATCTGCGCGCCGTGGATGCCGAAGGCGATGCGGCTCATGACCGGGAACGGGACGCCCGTCTTCTGGCCCATGAAGCCGGAGAGGTTCAGGAGGGCGAACAGGAGGGCCGCGCCGACGCCGAGCGCCGCGAGGACCTGCCAGCCGCCGAGGCCGAGGGCGAAGAGGCCGATCGCGAAGGCGTAGTTGCCGAGGCTGTGCACGTCGTTGGCCCAGAGGGTGAAGATGCTGTAGGCGGTCCACTTGCGGCCGGCTCGCTGCGTGGGGGCGAGGTCCTTGTTGTAGAGGCGGGCGCTCACGCTGTCGGGGAGGGACGACGGCGCGTGCTCGCCGGCGATGATGCCGGCGCTGTCCAGCGGCGGGACGACGGTGTCCTTGGTGCTGTTCATGGGTTCTCTCTCGGATCGGGGGACGTGGCCCACTGGGCCATTCTCGGGTGATCCGCTGTGCCTGTTTGCCTGTTGTCGCTGTGAGGCTCAGCAGCGCGGCCGGGGGAGCCGCTGTGGTGCGAGTCTCGGAGCGGTGTGACCCGGATCTCGCGTTCTGGTATCCCAAATGTACCTGCCGCGCATCCCATCTGCAATAGGGAAATTTGTTTCCGCTACGTGGAAGTCTTGGGGAAGCTTCGGGCAGTCCTTGGGCGCGGGCTTGAGCGACTGGCTGCGGGTTCCCTACCCAGCGCACGGCAAGCCCCCGGCCGGTGGGGCCGGGGGCTTGCCGTCATGGTCCCTGGTCCTGGGTCCGGGCTACTGGGCCGGGAGCTGGAGGACCTGGCCCTCGAAGATCAGGTCGGGGTCGGTCACGGCGCCCGCGTTGGCGTCGGCGAGGGTCTCCCACCCGCCGGCGATGCCGAGCTTCTCGACGATCGTGCTCAGGGTGTCCCCGGCCTCGACCGTGTACGTCTCGCCGCTGAGCGGGACGTGCGCGGCGTGGCGTCCCTGTGCCGGGGCCTGCTGGACCGGCGCCTGCTGGACCGGCGCCGGCTGCACCGGGATCTCCCGGACGGGGGCGGCCTGCGGCTGGACCGGCGCGGTCTGGACCTGCGTGCCGGCGCTCGCGGCGCCGGCGGTGCCCGAGAGGCCCAGCTGCGAGGCGCAGGACGGCCAGGCGCCCCAGCCCTGGCCCGCGAGGACCTTCTCGGCGACGGCGATCTGCTGCTCGCGGGAGGCGTCCGAGGCGAGGCCGGTGCCGCCGTAGGCGGACCAGGTGCTCGCCGAGAACTGGAGGCCGCCGTAGTAGCCGTTGCCCGTGTTGGTGGACCAGTTCCCGCCGGACTCGCACTGGGCCAGGGCGTCCCACGTGGAGCCGTCGGCGGCGTTGGCCGCGGGCGCTCCGAGGGCGGCGGCCCCGATGGCCATCCCGGAGGCGGCGGCGAGGGCGAGCGAACGGCCTGCGGCGGTGCTGATGGAGTTCTTCGTCATGGTGTGTGTCTCATGCTCGGGGCTCCACCGGCACTCGTCTGTCCCCAGAGGTCCTCGTGCGCCGCCGGCCCCTGACGTCTCGAGGTCAGGTCATGGTGTCTGCTCAGACGGCGGCGAACGGTGGACGGCAGCACCCGGCATATACGGCCGACGGCGCGTGGCCGCGGCAGCTGTTGTCACACCCCCGGGCTCGGGCCCGGGGCAGGGCGGTTCGTTACCAAACCTTGACCTACGCTAGGGGAGCCCGGCCGAGGCCGCAAACCGAACGGGGGCCCGCGTGCCGGCCTACGCGAGCAGGCCGCGCACGTCGTCGGCCGTGAGGCTCGAGGCGAACATCGCGTCGTCGTCCATGACCGAGGAGAACAGGGCCGCCTTCTTCTCCTTGAGGTCCATGACCTTCTCTTCGATCGTGCCCTTGGCCACGAGCCGGTAGGTCATCACCCGGCGGGTCTGGCCGATGCGGTGGACCCGGTCCACGGCCTGGGCCTCAGCGGCAGGGTTCCACCATGGGTCGAGGAGGAAGCAGTAGTCCGCCTCGGTCAGGTTGAGGCCGAAACCGCCCGCCTTGAGCGAGATGAGGAAGACCGGGGCCTCGCCCTCCTTGAACCGGGCCACGGTCTCTCCGCGGCGGCGGGTCGTGCCGTCGAGGTACTCGTAGGCGATCCCCTCGGCGTCGAGCCGGGCCGCGGCCTTCTTGAGGAAGGACGTGAACTGGCTGAACACGAGCGCCCGGTGCCCCTCGGCGACGACGTCGTCGAGCTGCTCGAGGAGCGCGTCGAGCTTCGCCGGGGACACGCCGTCGTGCGCCTCGTCGACGAGGGCGGGGTCAAGGGCCATGAGCCGCAGGAGCGTGAGCGAGCGGAAGACGATGAAGCGGTTCCGGTCGAGGTCCTCGACGAGGCCGAGGACCTTCTCCCGCTCGCGCTGGAGGTACTGCTGGTAGAGCTTGCGGTGCCGCGGGTCGAGGTCGACGTCGAGGCGCTGCTCGAGCTTCTCGGGGAGCTCGGTCGCGACGGCCTCCTTGGTGCGGCGCAGCATGAGCGGCCGGACGCGGCGGCGCAGCCGCGCGAGGCGCTTGGCGTCGCCGTTCTTCTCGATCGGCTTGGCGAAGTCCTGGGCGAAGTGGTGCGCGGCGGGGAAGAGCCCGGGGGCGACGATCGCGAAGAGGCTCCAGAGCTCCATGAGGTTGTTCTCGAGGGGCGTGCCGGTGAGGGCGAGCTTGAAGGGCGCAGCGAGGTCGCGGGCGCACTGGTGCGCCTTCGTGGCCCGGTTCTTGAGGAACTGGGCCTCGTCCATGATGAGGCCGGCCCAGTCAAGGTCGGCGTAGGCCTCGTAGTCGAGGCGGAAGAGGGCGTAGCTCGTGATGACGATGTCCGCCCCCGCCGCGGCCTCCGCGAGCGGTGTGCCGGACTTGCCCTGCGTGTCCGTGAGAGCGATCGCCGTCAGCCCCGGCGCGAACCGAGCGGTCTCCGCCGCCCAGTTGGGCACGACGGAGGTCGGGGCGACGACGAGGAACGGGGCCGTGGGCGTTCCGGGGGCCGGCGCGGCCTCGCGGGCGTGCAGGATCAGCGCGAGCGTCTGCAGCGTCTTGCCGAGGCCCATGTCGTCGGCGAGCACGCCGCCGAGCCCGTGGCGGTGCAGGAAGGCGAGCCACTGGAAGCCCTCGTCCTGGTAGGGGCGCAGCTCGGCGTTGAGGCCAGCGGGGAGGGCGACGGGGTCGAGGGCGTGCGGGTCGAGGAGCCCCTGGACGGCCTGCTTCCAGCGGGGCGTCTCGGCGGTCTCGCCGGCGAGCTCGGCGATCTCGTCCCAGAGCCCGGCCTGGTAGAGGCTCAGCCGCGGCGGCTTCTTCGAGGTGCTCTCGGCACGCCATTCGCGCAGCTCGTGGGACTCGTCGATGAGCCGGCGCAGGCGCTGGATCTCCGGGGTGTCGATGCGGAACCATGTCTTGTCCGGCATCAAGACCTTGTCCCGGCCCCGGGCCAGAGCGGTGAAGATGTCCTGGAAGGGGATCGACCGGCCGGCGATCGTGACCATGAGGCCGAGGTCGAACCAATCGCGTTTCTCGCTCTCGACCGTGCTGACGACGAGCTGCGGCGACCCCTCGAGGCGGCGGTAGTCCGGTTGGTTGCCCTCGATGCGGACGTCGACGCCCTCGAGCCCGCGCAGGGCGGGGAGGACGCGCTCGGCGAAGTCCGCGGTGTCGAGGTCCTCGAGCCGCGCCGGTCCGAGCGGCTTCCCGCGCAGCGGGCTGTCGGCGAGGACGCCCTGCACCCTCCCGATCGCCGCCTCCTCCGCGGGCTCGTCGCGGCGGGCGCCGTCGTCCGGCGACGCCACGAGCGCGAGCCGCCGCACGGCGTCGCCCGTCCGGTACTCCCAGTGCCAGGCGAGGCGCAGCACGTCGTCGGGCTCGAAGCTCGCGGTGAGCACGAGCAGCGGCGGATCGATGGGCGGGAGGTCCACGGCGTCGTCGCCCGCGGTGAGGACGACCGAGCGGGCCAGGTCCGGGTAGAACTCGGCGATGAAGGCGTCTCGGTCCGCGGCCGGGATCTCGATCCCCTGCGGCGTTGCGAGCAGGGCGCGCTCGCGGTCGCCGAGCCGGGACTCGCTCGGGGCGAGGAAGATGTGGTCTTCGCTTCCGCCGCGCACGACGGCGTAGGCGCCGTGGTCGCCGATCGTGCCCGCCGCTGTGGCCGCGACCGGAGATCCGCCCATGGCGAGGACCGGTTTGAGGCGGAGCCCGCCGTCGTCCGTGGGGAGCGCCTCGAGCGTCACGCTCGCGGGGCCGTCGCCAAAGCCCACGACCATGCCCTTGCGGGTGCCGACGAACTCGACGCCGAGGTGGCCGGCGGCATCGAGGAGGGTCCAGAGGAGTGGGCTGGCGAAGTCATCGAGGTACATCCACGGGTCGTTGCCGTTCCAGTACCCGGATTCCGTGCCGAGGCGCAGGGCCTGGATCTCGCGGAAGCATGCGAAGTGGGACTCGAGGTAGTCGCCATAGAGGTCCTGGCGCCCGAACGTGCTCCAGGTGAGGTTGCTCTTGATCCAGTTGTCCGTGGTGGGGTTGTGCACGACGGGCCGCATGCCGAGCTTGCTGCCCTGCCGGTACCGCTCGGCGAGGGGCCTGCCGAACCGCTTGCCGAGGTCCGCGTCGAGGTCCCGGAGCTCGAACTGCAGGCCAAGCCGCTGGGCCCGGCCAGAGCGGGCCTGCCGACTCCCGGGGTCGATGATGCGGCGGAGCTCGGACTTCCAGGCGGGCTCGGGGGCCGGGGGCGCCTCCGGCGTGGACGCTGCAGCCATGCCCCGCAGGCTCGCGGTGTTGGAGGCAATGACGAGGGCGCCTACGTGCTTGCAGTCGGCGCCGATGGGGCACGTGCACCAGCTGCCGGCGTAGGTGAAGCCTGTCCGCGTGCGCTTGAGGTAGGCGCACGCCTCGTAGGGCTCGGCGTCGCCGCCCTGGACGAAACCGACGATCTCCGCGGCCCCCGGGTCGTAGGTGAACGACAGGACGTGGCCGCCGCGGGCGTAGTTGTGCGCCCTGGCCATGGCTGCCGGGCCGATCCTGGTGACCATCCCCGTCGTGTCCACGATGGGCAGCTCGGAGTGCTCTCCGAAGCCGGCCCCGCGGGGGAGGGGGAAGGTTGTCATGGATTCATCGTCCCATGGGGGTCCGACAGTCCTCGCCCGGGGCCGGCAGTAGAGGCTACTGGCAGCCGGCGCCTTGAGGGTTGACGTCGCAGTCGTCGGCGTAGAGCTTGACCTCGGATCGCCAGACGCTGAGTGTCCGCGGAGTGCTGGGGATGGGTGCGTTGCCAGCGATCGGCTGGTAGGGCCCGCCGTCGACCGAGAACTCGCCGGTGAAGACCGTAGTGAGGTTCACGGCGAAATCGCCCGTCTGCCGGTAGACGTGGCTTGTGACCGTCTTCTCGCCCCAGCGGCTCTCGGGGATCGGACCTCCAGGAGCGGCAGTCACAAGCGTGGTTCCGTCCCCATAGTCCCAGCGGTATTCGCTCGGCTTGACTCTCACGTCAACCCGCCTGCCGAGGATGTCGATGGTGAACGACTGGTCGGCTGGTTCGGCGTAGATGTTCGTCTCCGCACCCTTCAGGGTGTGACGCCCCGGCTGGGAGCCCAGTGCTGGAGCGGCTATGGGAAGCTCCCGCAGCTGCTTCTCGGTCACGGCGATGACCACGTCGCCGGGACGTTCAGGTGGCTTGCCGGCGTACATGCAGCTTGTTCCGACCCGCTCCCATGCCGCACCAGGGGTGCGTGTATCTTGCCGCTCCCAGTGCACGAGCCTGCCGCCTGGTTCTGCTCTGCACGAGCCGTTCATCCGGCCACAGAGGCCTTCATCGAGATGCTCCGGATCGCCCGGCGCGCAGGCGAGTTTGTAGGAGTAAATGAAGACTTCGGCAACACCTTCGACAGCTGGGAACTCAAACACGGCTTTACCACTCGTGCCGGCATGTACTTCTACTTTTTCATCGTCCCAACGCGAAACTGTAGCGAATGCTGGACTTGCCGTAAGGCCGACGGTAACAAGCGCAAGACTCAGACTGAGCGTGGCTCGTCTCATGCCCCTCCGGCCTCCGACACCAACCACTGCCCTCTCTCGAACTTGGCATAGATGGCCTCGGCGCCCTGGGCGGGCCTTCCCTCGCCATTAAGAACTGCGGTGCCGTCCTTGGTGTATTTCGCCGAAGGGGACTCCTCCAGCTGGAAATAGCCGACGACCTGTCCGAGCGGATCAAGCGTCATGTGCGGCCGGAATGAAACGACCTTCCATTTCGGTCCCACGTTCCACGAGCCCTTGCTAAAGTCCCTGTTGGCTTCGTCCATGAAGGAATTGCACATTTTGCACTCCTCGGTGGAGGACGCCTTCAGCGGCGCTGTATCGCCCGTTTCCAGTGCATAGGTAATGGTATCGAACCAGTACTGCGTGAATGCCTCGAAGCCCTCCCCCGTGTTTTGCTTCGCCGCCTCCGGAAGCTCCGGCTTAGGAATGTTCCGGCCGGGCCCAGTAGAGCTAGCAGGAGTGGGGCGTGTGTCGACCGTCGGAGTCGGGCTAGCAGTTTCTGTGGCACTTGGGGTCCCAGAGGCGTTTGGCTGAGCGCTCCCGCCGCATGCGGAGAGGGCGAGCGCGGATGCCAGCGCGAGAACGGACAGGAGCGAGCGACGAGGCGCCATTGACATCCCCCGAGGTCGTTGGTGTGCCGCCAGCCCGGCGACCTGAGCTTTCAGCAGTCTACAAGGGTGTGACGAGCCCTGTCGGGAGTTATCCACAGGTTACAGTTGGACGCTCCTGGGCGCGGCGAGTGACCCCGCAACAGGGAGGTGACCGCGCAACGCTGGGAAGTGACCGCGCAACGGTGGGAGGTGACCCCGCAACCAGGGAGATGACCCCGCAACGTTGGGAGGTGACCCCGCAACACAGGGAGGTGACCCCGCAACGTTGGGAGGTGACCCCGCAACGTTGGGAGGTGACCCCGCATCCTGGGAGGGTCAGACGCGGCGCGACTCCGACGGGCTCGCTGCCCTGCTGGCCCGCGCGGCGTCGCCCGTGCCGAGGCCCCACACCGTCCACCCGGCCGCCCGCCAGGCCTCGGCGTCGAGCACGTTCCGCGCGTCCACGATCACCGGCCGCTGCACCAGGCGCGCGAACTCGTGCGGGTCGAGGGCCCGGAACTGGGGCCACTCGGTCAGCAGCAGGACCAGCTCGGCACCGTCTGCGGCGGCGGTCACCGAGGATTCGAACTGCACCTGCGGGAACCGCATCCAGGCGTGGTTGATCGCCTTCGGGTCGGTCACGGTGACATGCGCGCCAGCCCCCGCGAGCCGCACGGCCACGTCGAGCGCGGGGGAGTCACGGATGTCGTCGGTGTCCGGCTTGAAGGCCGCGCCGAGCACGGTGACGCGGCGCCCCGCCACGTCCCCGCCGCACAGCTCCGCCGCCATCGCCGCGACCCGCCCGCGCTGGCCCACGTTGATCGAGTCCACGAGCCCCATCCACGCGTCCACGGAGTCCACGGCCAGCTCGCGCGCCTGCGCCCGGAACGAGCGGATGTCCTTGGGCAGGCACCCGCCGCCGAACCCGAGCCCGGCCGCGAGGTAGCGCTGCCCGATCCGCGGGTCCAGGCCCATAGCGGCCGCGAGCTGCGTGACGTCGGCCCCCGCGGCGTCGCACAGCTCCGCCATCGCGTTGATGTAGGAGAGCTTCGTGGCCAGGTACGCGTTCGCCGCCGACTTGATCAGCTCCGCCGTCGCGAAGCTGCACACGATCCGCGGCACCCCCGCGTGCAGCAGCGGCGCGTAGACCTCGTCGAGCGTGCGCACGGTGCCGTGGCCGGCGGCCGGCCCGCCGCCGTCGGCGCCCTCGACCCCGTAGACGAGCCGGTCCGGCACGAGCGAGTCCTTCACCGCCGTGCCCTGCCGCAGGAACTCGGGGTTCCACGCGAGCGCGACGTCGGCTCCGCCGAGCCACTCGCGCACTCGTGCCACAGTGCCCACCGGCACCGTGGACTTGCCGACGACGGCGGAGCCCGCCTTCGCGCGCGCCGCCACCGCCCGCGTCGCGGACTCGAGGTAGCTCAGGTCGGCCAGATCGCTCGTCTTGGCCTGCGGGGTCCCGACGCAGAGGAAGTGCACGTCGGCGTCCGCCACGAGGTCCATGTCCGTGCCGAAGACGAGACGTCCCGTCTCGCGGCCCTCGGCCAGCAGCTCCTCGAGCCCCGGCTCGAAGAACGGCGCGAAGCCGCGCGCGAGGTGCCCCACCTTGTCCGCATCGGTATCGATGCCCACGACGTCGTGGCCCATCGAGGCGAGCGTGGCGGCGTGAACCGCGCCGAGGTAGCCGCAGCCGATGACGGAGATCTTCATAGGGTTCCTTTCGCGTTCATGAGCTGGCGACCGCCGCGGGCCGCCGGGCGATGACGTCCTCGTAGTGCGTGACGAGCTGGGCGCTGATGGAGCGCCACGACCGCCCCTGCACGCTGCGGTGCGCGGCCTCGGCGAACGCCGCCCGCTTGGCGTCGTCGCCGAGCAGGTCCTTGGCGTAGGAGCGCATCTGCTCCAGGTCCCCGGGCGTGTACAGCCAGCCGGTCTTGGAGTTCTCGACGAGGTCGAGCGGCCCGCCGCGGCCGGTCGCGACGACGGGCACGCCGGAGGCCATGGCCTCCTGGATCGTCTGGCAGAACGTCTCGAACTCGCCCGGGTGGACGAACAGGTCGAAGCTCGCCACGATGCGCGCGAGGTCCTCCCCGCCCTGGAACCCCGTGAAGTGCGCCCGGGGCAGCTGCGCCTCGAGCTGCGGGCGCAGGGGCCCGTCGCCGACGACGACGAGCCGGGTCCCGGGCAGGTCGGCAAGCGCGCGCAGGTCCTCGACCTGCTTCTCCGCCGCGAGCCGGCCCACGTAGCCGATGATCTTCACGGCCCGGCCGTCCTCGCGCTGTCCGCCGACGGCCGCCCGCCACGCGGCGTCGCGCTTCGCCGGGTGGAAGCGGACGGTGTCCACGCCGCGGCGCCAGAGCTCGGCGTCGAGGATGCCGCGGCCGCGCAGCTGGTTCAGGGCGAAGGTCGACGGCGCGAGCGTGCGGTCCGCGAGCAGGTGGATCGCCTCGACGCGCTGCCACGCCCAGTTCTCGAGGAACGGCACCCCGTACCGGGCGGCGTACCCGGGCACCTCGGTCTGGTAGACGGCGACGGTCGGCAGGCCGAGCTGGTGCGCGGCGCGGACCCCGCGCCAGCCGAGCTCGAACGGGGAGGCGAGATGCACGACGTCGGGCGCGAACGCCCGGAGCATGCGCTTGACCTTCGGGACCATGCCGAAGGCGACGCGGACGTTCGGGTACCCGGCGACGGGAAGCGCGGGCATCCGCACGACCCGGGCGCCGGAGACGGTCTCGGGGAGCGGGAAGACGGCGCTCGCGCCCTCGCCGGAGGGGGCCAGGACGAGGACGTCGTCGCCGCGCTCCTGCAGGTGGTCCAGGACCCGCAGGATCGAGTGGGTGACCCCGTTCATCTGCGGCAGGAATGACTCTGCGACAATCGCGATCCTCACGCTGTCCACGGTCCCGCCGCCGCCTGACCGGCTGGCAGAGCGGGCGTGACGTGTCGGGGAAGCCTAGGTGAACGGGCAGGGGTTCGGCGGGAGGGCTGCCGGGCCCGGACATGGGGCGGCGCGGGCCCCGCCGAGTCGGCCCGCGCCGTCGTCCTGTGCGGCTTGGTCAGCCGCGTCGCATCCCTTCCGTGCCTCCTGTTTCGTCAGCGGCCACGTGCCGGGTGAACAGCCAGCTGCAGGCCATCATGACGAGGCCGAGGATGGCGTGCGCCCAGTTGTCGGGCATGTTGAAGGAGAGGATGTTCGCCGGGCTGGCGGTGCCGACGGCGAACCCGTAGATGGCGAAGACGACGTACAGGACGCCGAACCACAGCAGGAAGCTGCGGGCGCCCGAGAACGTGCGCGCCATCGTCAGGCCCACGGCGCCGATGACCAGCTGCACGATGTTCAGCAGCATGGAGACCTGGAACAGGGCCAGGAACATGGCGTGCGAATCGGGCCCGAGGAACCTCAGGTCTCCATAGTTCATCGTGATCCCGGGGATGAACCCGAGGACGCCGACGAGCATCAAGATGGCACCCGCACCCATGGCGACATTCTGGACATCCCTGCGCCCGAAGTGGACGCCGTGTGCATGCCCAGCGGCAGTGGTCATGTCTCCTCCGACCCTCGCAACTGCCCGCGCGGCAGGCGCCGCGCGGGCGCTGGTGTCGCATGCGCGCCGGCCCGTGGCTCGATGGCGTGGGGCCGGTGGAGGCCGCAGCATCAACACCTGTATTCTACGTCCGGTAGTGAGGTGCGTCACTGTGGGAGTGGTGCGGGAATCCGGGCGGCTGCGGGCTGGTTGCCGTGACCATGACGATCGAGAACGCCCCCGCGCAGGCCGCCCCCGCCGCGGCCCTCTCCGAGCTCTTCACGCCCTTCGACCTCGGCCCCGTCCGGCTCGCGAGCCGGTTCGTGATGGCCCCCATGACGCGCGAGTTCTCTCCCGGCGGGGTGGTGACGGACGACGTCGTCTCCTACTACGCGCGGCGCGGCGCCGCCGGCGTCGGCCTCCTCATCACCGAGGGCGTCTACGTCTCGGAGGACTCCGGCCCGAGCACCCGCGTGCCCCGCCTCTTCGGCGACGAGCCGCTCGCCGCCTGGAAGACGCTCGTCGAGGCCGTGCACGCGGCCGGCGGGAAGATCGCCCCGCAGCTGTGGCACCTCGGCGCCGCCCGCGGGGACCACCCCGAGCTCAACCCGGGCCTGCCCACGCTGAGCCCGTCCGGCATCTCCCCGTCGGGCAAGCCCGTGGGCCGCGCCGCCACGCGCGACGAGCTCGCGCGCATCCGCGACGACTTCGCCCGCGCCGCGGCCGCCGCCAAGGAGGTCGGGTTCGACGCCGTCGAGCTCCACGGCGCGCACGGCTACCTCCTCGACCAGTTCCTCTGGGCGGGCACCAACCGGCGCGAGGACGCCTACGGCGGCTCGCTCGAGGCGCGGCTGCGCTTCCCCGTCGAGGTCGTCGAGGCGGTGCGCGCCGCCGTCGGCCCCGACTTCCCGGTGATCTTCCGCTTCTCCCAGTGGAAGTCCGGCGACTACGGCGCCCGCATTGCCGAGACCCCCGAGGAGCTCGGCACGATCCTCGGCGCGCTCGCGGCCGCCGGGGTGAGCGCCTTCCACCCGTCCACGCGCCGCCACTGGGACCCGGCCTTCCCCGAGGCCGGGGGAGCAGGAGGAACGGCGGATTCGCGTCTGGGCCTGGCCGGCTGGACCAAGAAGCTCACGGGCCTGCCCGTCATCACGGTCGGCTCGGTCGGCCTCGACAACGCCTTCGAGGTGACCTGGCAGGAGGGCGGCCGTTCAAACGTGCGCGGGCTCGAGACGCTGCTCGAGCAGTTCGGCCGCGGGGAGTTCGACCTCGTCGCCGCCGGCCGCGTGCTTCTGAGCGACCCGGCCTGGGTCGCGAAGCTCCGCGACGGCCGCACGGACGAGATCCGCCCGTTCAGCGCCGAGGACCGGCTCCGGCTGAGCTGAGGGGCGCGGGGGTGAGCCCGGGCGCACGACGGCGAGTGGTCGCCGTCGTGTGCCTGCTTCCCGCGCGCCCGGGCCCCGGTGCGCCTGAGCCACCCGTCGGTCCCTCCGTGGCACAGTGGAGGGCGATGAAACTGCGCGCCGACCAGTCTGGCCTCCGCGGCCTGCCCATGCCGCTGTGGCTCCAGGGCGCGGTCGAGTCCGTCCAGGCCGTCCTCATCTCCGCGGCCCTCGCCCTCGTCCCGATCGTCGCCGTGTGGGCCACGGGCGGGCTCGGGCCCTGGGAGCCGGAGGCGGTCGCGCGGCTTGGCGGGCAGGCGTGGCTCCTTGTCCACGGCGTGCCGCTGACGCTGACGACGACGGCCGGGGGCGCCGGCGCAGCGGGCGGCGCCGCCTCGACGGGGGTGCTCTCGTTCATCCCGCTCGGCCTCACGCTCATCCCCTTCCTGCTCGCGTGGCGGGCGGGCCGGCGGCTCGCCCGCGCCTCCTACGCCGACAACCTGTGGCAGGCCCTGCTGGGGGCGGGCGCCGCGTACGCCGCCTTCGGCCTCGCCACCGCCTTCGTCTGCCGCACGGCCGAGGTGGCCGTCGGCGTCGCGGCCGGCTCGCTCATCCCGCTCGTCCCCGTGGGCCTCGGCCTCGTGGTCGGGGCGCGGCGCGAGGCCGGGGCGTGGACGCGGCTCATCGGTGTGGACGCCGTCGACTGGATCGCGCGGACGGGCCAGTACTCGCGCTGGACGGGGAGCTATCTGTGGGCCGTGCTCCGCGCGGGCTTCGTCGCTCTCCTGTGCGCGCTCGCGCTCTCGGGCGCGCTCCTCGTCGCCGACCTCGCCGTGCACTGGGCCGAGATCGTGACGGTGTACGAGGCTCTCGAGGCCGGCGCCGTCGGCGGGGCCGCCCTCACGGTCGCGCAGCTGGGCTACGCGCCGAACCTCCTCGTGTGGACGCTCGGCTGGGCGTCCGGGGCCGGCGTCACGCTCGGTGCGGGCTCGACGGCGGGATCCCTCGTCACCGCGGTGGGCCCGCTCCCGCCGATCCCTGTGCTCTCCGCCGTCCCCGCGGGCGAGCTGCTCCTGGGGCCGGCCGCGCTCGCGCTGCCCGTCATCGCGGGCACGATGGGCGGCTGGTGGTTCGTGCGGGAGGGCGAGGACCACTTCGACGAGTGGCTCTCTATCAAGGTCCGGGCCCGCTGGTTCACCGCGCCCGTCTCGGCCCTCTTCCTCGGCTCGCTCGTCGGCGCCGTCGCGGGGGCGCTCGCCGCCGGGCTCGCGTGGGTCACGGGCGGCTCCGCGGCGCTCGGCCGCTTCACACAGCTCGGCGTGGACCCGCTCTGGATGCTCGTGTGGGTAGGCGCCGAGGCCGCCGTCGGGGCCTGCATCGGCTACGCGCTCGGCCCGTGGATCGAGCACCGGCGGACGGAGCGTGCCGAGCAGGCTCCGGCACGAGTGTCCTAGGAGACGTGAACCATCCGGCGCCGAACCTCCCCAGCCTTTCCGCCCAACCTCCCCATGATTCGAGACGGTGCCCCGGAATGACGCGTCGCGGGCTCGCTGCCTGTAGGACTTGAGGCCTAAAGCTGGGGAACTGCGGCGGGCACGGGGTACGCCCCTACCCGCCCAGGAGCGCGTCCTGGAGCTCGGCCTGGCACTTGGCCTTGGCCGTCTCGGTGATGGCGTGCCGCGCGCACTCCTCGAACGCCGCCACCTGCGGGGCGAAGACGAGCGCGGCCGCCGCGTACAGCACGAGGAGGACCCCCACGGCCATGCCCGAGACGGCCCCGATGGAGAGCAGGCGCGGCTGCCGGAACCGGGCCACCCGCACGACGACGATGACGCCGAGCACGAGCCCCAGGAGCGCGAGCAGCCCGGCCGCCCACGCCCACGCGACGCCGCGGGACGCCACGAGCCACGCGAGCACGAGCCCCACCGCGGAGACGCGGAAGTAGAGCTTGGTGCGGTCCAGGGCGGCGTCCTCGGGGGTCATGAGCCCCAGCCTACGCGGGCACCCGGGCCGCACCCGAGCACACGCGGGGCGGCATCCGGCCCCCGGTAAGGTTGGTCCATGCGCATCGTGGTCCTCGTCTCCGGCACCGGCTCCAACCTCCAGGCGGTCATCGACGCCGTCACGTCGGGGGAGCTGGCCGGGGTGGAGATCGCCGCCGTGGGCGCGGACCGCGAGGGGACCTACGGGATCGAGCGCGCGGCCGAGGCCGGGTTCGAGACCTTCGTCGTGAACTTCAACTCCTTCGAGACCCGGGCGGAGTGGGACGCCGCGCTCGCGGACCGCATCGCGGAGTACTCGCCGGACCTGGTGCTGTCCTCGGGCTTCATGCGGATCGTCAGCGCGGGCTTCATCGAGCGCTTCGGCGGGAGGTACCTCAACACGCACCCGGCCCTGCTGCCGGCATTCCCGGGCGCGCACGGCGTCCGTGACGCCCTCGCCTACGGCGTCAAGGTCACCGGCTGCACCGTGCACTGGGCGGACGCCGGCGTCGACACCGGCCCCATCATCGCCCAGGAGGCGCTCGCGATCGCCGACGGCGAGGACGAGGAGTCCCTCCACGAGCGGATCAAGGTCGTCGAGCGGCGGCTGCTCATCGACGTCCTGCGCCGCCTCGCGGCCGGACAGATCGCGGCCCCCGCCGCCCTCTGACCCTCCGGGTGCCAGGGTCCGTCGCTTCGGCTGGACCGCGCACGACGACGGCGCGCACCCGGGTGGGCACGCGCCGTCGTGCGTCGTCCCGCCGGGCACCGGCGGCGGGAACCTCTAGAACGTCGAGCCGGTCTGCGGCGGCGGGTTGACCTCCCCGCGCCACGCGCCGGTCGCGCCGTGCTTCTCGACGAACTCCTTGAACTTCTTCAGGTCTGCCTTCACCTGGACGGTGTCCGCGCCGAAGAAGGCGCCGACCTTCTCGGCCGCAGTGTCCGGGTCCCACTGGAAGTCCACGGACACGCGGGACTCCGTGTCGGAGAGCCGGTGGAAGGTCACGACGCCGGCGTGCTCCGGGCCCTCGAGGCTCTTCCACGCAATCCGCTCGTCGGGGTGCTGCTCGGTGATCACGGTGTCGAACTCCCGTGTCTGGCCCCCGACCTTCGTGGTCCAGTGCAGGTGCGTATCGTCCTGCTGGACCACGGACTCGACACCGCCCATGAACTCCGGGAAAGACTCGAACTGGGTCCACTGGTTGTAGGCCGTGGTCACGGGGACAGAAACATCGATTGATTCCTGCACACTAGCCATGCTTGCTCCTCAAGTTTGTCGCCTGCATCGGCAGTGGAGGCGGCGTCCGCTCGTGGGCGTCGCCCTGCCGGCGGCCCCCTTCTGGACCGACGCTGTGGGACTACCCCGGGTCCCACTGGCCAAACCACAGCCGCTAGCCGAGCGAGCGCTGCCGCGTCTCGGGCGCCGAGGCGCCCATCCAGAGGACGGCGAGGACCACGAGCCCGGCGGCGAGGGCGAAGGAGGCCGCGAGGCCGAGGCCAGGCCACAGCCAGGCCGCGAAGACGAGCGGGCCGAAGCCGGCGCCGATCCGCGAGAACGTCGAGGCCCAGCCGAACCCCGAGCCGCGCAGCTCCGTGGGGTAGAGCTCCGAGACATAGGCGTACAGGACCGGGATCGCGACCTGGACGAGGAAGCCGTACACGAGCAGCCACCCCACGGCCGCCTCCGGGACGTCCACGACCCAGGACACGACGACGAGGCTGAGGGCGGAGAGCGGGGCGGACACGGCGAGGACGGCCTTGCGCCCGAGCCGCTCGACGAGCAGGGCCGCCACGACGACCCCGAGCAGGCCCACGGCGGCCATGCCCGCCGTCGTGAGGAAGGCGCGGTACTCGGCGAAGCCGGCGCCGATGAGGATCCGCGGCATCCACGTCAGGGCGAGGTAGTAGACCATGAGGATGCTGAAGAACAGCGCCCACGCGGCCCCCGTGATCCGCCAGTTGAAGCGCCACACGCTCGCGAGCTGGCCGCCCCAGCTGCCGGCAGAGAGCCGCGGCGCGTCGTGCGGGGCGGGCAGGCGGTAGGGGACGGGGTCCGCGCCCGTGCGGCGTACCAGCTCGTCGATCACGGCCCGGGCCTGCTCCGAGCGGCCCTGGTGGATGAGGAAGAGCGGGGACTCGGGCACGCCCCGGCGCACCCAGAACACGAGCAGCGCGGGGAGAACCATGACGAGCAGCGGGAGCCGCCAGTCGGAGAAGGCCCCGACGAGCCACGCCGAGACGAAGCCGCAGAGCGCGGCGCCGACGGGCCACCAGCCGTCCATCGCGGTGAGCACGCGCCCGCGCTGCCTGCGCGGCGTGAACTCCCCGACGAGCGCGTAGTCCACGGGCACGCAGCCGCCGAGCCCGAACCCGGCGAGGAAGCGGAACAGGCAGAACCACACGATGTCCGGGCTCACGGCGCCGGCGACGGTGAAGATGGAGAAAACGAGCAGGGTCGCCGTGAAGGCGACCTTGCGGCCGATCCGGTCCGCGATCGTGCCCCACATGAACGCGCCCACGGCCATGCCGATGAGGTTCGACGTGCCGATCCACGCGGCCTGCGCCGGCTCGAGCCCCCAGTGCGCCGAGAGCAGCGGGATGAGCACACCGTTGAGCGTCACGTCCCACGCGTCGAACATGAACCCGAGCCCGCCGATCAGGAAGATCCGGCCCTGGACGCCCCAGCGCCAGGGGAGGTTCTGCACGATGGCGTCGCCCGTGGGCAGCGCGGTCGAGGTGCTCATGCCAAAGACTCTAGTCCCCTCCCGCCCCCCGTTTCGGGGGCTCAGCGCGCCTTCGCGGGCCTGGCCTTCCTGTGCTTGCGGTCGAGCAGGAGCGCGAGGCCGATCGCGCCGAGCCAGACGTCCTTGGCCATCGTGGTCCCCGCGGACGTGGGCCGGACGCCATCGGCCTGCGTGAATCCCGGCGTCTTGGCGTACACCGCGAGGAGGCCGCCGGAGAAGGCCGTGAGCGCGAAGGCCGCGAGCTTCGTGGGGATGAAGGGTGCCAGGAGGGCGGCGCCGAGGCCGATCTCCGCCGCCGCGACCGCCTTGCCGAAGGTCTCGGGCGGGAGCTGCTTGGCCTGCGGGATGGCGTTGGCGGTCATGTTCTGGAGTGCCGTGGCGCCCTCCGTGTCGAGGTGGAGCTTGGACACCCCCGAATTGAGGATGTAGGCCCCCGTCGCGAGGCGCAGGACGGCGTGGCTGAGCGTGAATCCCATGAGGTGACCTCTCAATTCGCTGGAGTGGATGGATCGCCTAGGCCCTGCGGAACGCCCGCAGGAGCATCCGGACGCCGAGGACGGCGGCCGCCGGGGCCGCGACCCAGGGGCCGGCGACGATGATCGGGTCGAGCCACTGGTGCCTGAGGTCCGCCCGTTTCCGCCCGACGCGGGAGGCCACCGGGTGGTGCCCCGCCTCGCCGAGGATGCCCGTCTCCGTCACCGGGTTGTCGGGGCGCCTGCTCGCGAACGAGCGGAGGTGGGACCCCCAGGCGTCGACGCGGTCCGCCGCGATGAGCAGGAGCCAGTGCGCGGTCTGGCCCTCGCTGTACCGGCGGTAGGCGAGCCGGCGCACCGCCCCCGAGAGCCCCCGCGGGGGAACGGAGGTCCCGAAGACCGGGGTGAGGAACTTGTGCTCGAGGGACCGCTCGCGCGGCCACCGCTCCTCCTGCCGCTCGGGGAAGTCCCAGTGCGCGCCCGTCGCCTCGGGGGCGTAGCGCTCGCGGGGCACGGACGGGCGGTCCTTCGGGTCCAGGTCGGCGCCCCATCCCGGGATGCGCGCCCGCAGCTCCTCGCGCGACGGCGGCTTGCGGTGCATGTCGGCCGTGTACGGCATCGCGGGCTCCTCTCAGACCGCGTCGGGGAGGACGAGCGGCTTGATGATGTTGTCGAGCTTGGCCGAGAAGACGTGGTACCCCTCCGCGATGTGCTCGAGCGGGATGCGGTGCGTGACGATCTCGCTGGGCTTGAGATACCCGTTGCGGATGTGCTCGAACAGGCGCGGCCACTGCGGCTTCACGGGGCACTGGTTGGCGCGGATCGTGAGCCCCTTGTTCATCGCGTCGCCGAAGCGGATCGCGCTGTACATCGGCCCGTACGCCCCGAGCACCGAGACCGTCCCGCCCTTGCGGACGGCGTCGATGGCCCAGTTCAGGGCCACGGGGGAGCCGCCCTGGAGCTTGAACTTGGCCGAGAGGACGTGCTGGAGCACCTTGCCGTCCGCCTCGGCCCCGACGGCGTCGATCACCACGTCCGCCCCGAGGTAGTCGGTCTGCTTCTTGAGCTCGAGCACGACGTCTCCGTGCTCGGCGAAGTTGACCGTCTCGGCGTGGGCGAACTCCCGGGCCTTCTCGAGCCGGTACTCGAGATGGTCGACGACGATCACGCGGCCAGCACCCATGAGCCATGACGACGCCGCGGCGAACAGCCCCACGGGCCCCGCGCCGAAGACGACGACCGTGTCGCCCTCGGAGATCTCGCCGAGCTGCGCCCCGAAGTACCCGGTCGGCAGGGCGTCGGTGAGCAGGACGGCGTCCTCGTCAGACATCCACTCGGGGATGATCCCGGGCCCCACGTCGGCGAAGGGGACGCGCACGAACTGCGACTGCCCGCCGTCGTACCCGCCCGCTGTGTGGGAGTAGCCGAACGCGCCGCCGATGGCGGTGGCGTTCGCGTTGACGTTGTGGCAGTTCGAGGTCAGGCCGCGCACGCAGAAGTAGCACGAGCCGCACGAGATGTTGAAGGGGACCATGACCCGGTCGCCCTTGGCCAGGCTCTGCACGGAGGGGCCGACCTCCTCGACGACCCCGATGAACTCGTGGCCGAACGTCGTGCCGACCCGCGTGTCCGGCAGCATGCCGTGGTAGAGGTGCAGGTCCGACCCGCAGATGGCCGCGAGGGAGACCCTGACGATGGCGTCGTTCGGGTGCTCTATCCGGGGGATGTCCTTCTCCTCGACCCGGATCTTGTAGGGACCGCGATACACCATGGCCCGCATGTCGCTCCTCCTGCCTGAGGGGATGTCGGCCGGACGGCTTCAGCCATGCCCGCCAGACAAGCACGCCCGCTGGGAGGGGTCAACCCTTCCGACGATAGAATGGCCCGGACCTCCCCCACGCCTTCGAGAGAGACGAGCGCCCTGTGATCCAGCTTGACCGTGTCCCCATCCGACGTGCCCTCATCTCGGTCTACGACAAGACCGGCCTCGAGGACCTCGCGAAGGGACTGCACGCGGCGGGCGTGAGGATCGTCTCCACGGGCTCGACGGCGAAGAAGATCGCCGCGGCGGGCGTCCCCGTCCAGGAGGTCGAGGAGGTCACCGGCTCGCCCGAGATGCTCGACGGCCGGGTCAAGACCCTGCACCCCCGCGTGCACGGCGGCATCCTCGCCGACCGCCGCGTCCAGGCGCACATGGACACGCTCGCGGCGATGGAGATCGAGCCGTTCGACCTCGTCGTCGTGAACCTCTACCCGTTCGTCGAGACGGTCCGCTCGGGCGCGGGGCTCGACGACGTCGTCGAGCAGATCGACATCGGGGGCCCCGCGATGGTGCGCTCTGCGGCGAAGAACCACGCCGCCGTCGCGATCGTCGTCGACCCCGCCGCCTACGGCGACGTCGTGTCCGCCGCCTCGAGCGGCGGCTTCGACCTCGCGACGCGCCGCCGGCTCGCGGCGAAGGCCTTCGCGCACACCGCTGCCTACGACACGGCGGTCGCGACGTGGACTGCGTCCCAGTTCAAGGACGAGGATGCTGATGGCGTGGTCGACTGGCCCGCCTACGCGGGCCTCGCGCTCGAGCGATCCGAGGTGCTGCGCTACGGCGAGAACCCGCACCAGCAGGCCGCGCTCTACGTCGACAAGGCCGCCCCGGCCGGCATCGCCCAGGCCGACCAGCTCCACGGCAAGGCCATGAGCTACAACAACTACGTCGACGCCGACGCCGCCCTCCGCGCCGCGTTCGACTTCGACGAGCCCGCCGTCGCGATCATCAAGCACGCCAACCCGTGCGGCATCGCCGTCGCCTCCCCGGGCGCCGCGGACCCGATCGCCGACGCCCACGCGAAGGCCCACGCGTGCGACCCGGTCTCCGCCTACGGCGGCGTGGTCGCGGCGAACCGCACCGTGAGCCGGGGCATGGCCGAGACCCTCTCAGGCATCTTCACCGAGGTCGTCATCGCCCCCGGCTTCGAGCCCGAGGCCGTCGAGATCCTCTCGAAGAAGAAGAACATCCGCCTGCTCGCCCTCCCGGAGGGCTACGGCCGGTACCCGACCGAGATCCGCCAGATCTCCGGCGGCGTCCTCGTGCAGGTCTCGGACACGCTCGACGCCGACGGCGACGCCCCCGAGAACTGGACCCTCGCCGCGGGCGACGCCGCCGACGAGGCGACGCTCGCGGACCTCGCGTTCGCATGGAAGGCCTCCCGCGCGGCCAAGTCCAACGCGATCCTCGTCGCGAAGGACGGCGCGTCCGTGGGCATCGGCATGGGCCAGGTCAACCGCGTCGACTCGTGCCGCCTCGCCGTCGAGCGCGCCAACACCCTCGGGGTCGAGGTCGCCTCCGACGTCGACTCGGCCGGCGGCGCGTCGGCCGCCGGCGGCTCGGGATCGGCCCCGAAGCGCTCCCGCGGCGCGGTCGCGGCCTCGGACGCGTTCTTCCCGTTCGCCGACGGCCTGCAGATCCTCATCGACGCCGGGGTCACCGCCGTCGTCCAGCCCGGCGGCTCCGTCCGGGACGACGAGGTCATCGCCGCGGCCAAGGCCGCCGGCGTCACGATGTACTTCACCGGGGCGCGGCACTTCTTCCACTGAGCCCCTCAGGCCCGTCCCCTCGGGGGGAGGGCCAGCGCTCGGCGACGGCGCGTCCCCAGGCCGGGGACGCGCCGTCGTGCGTCAGGGCCGCAGGCCCGGGCGGGCGTTCAGGATGCGGGCTTGCCCAGCCCGGCGAGCCACGCCCGCACCGACTCGATCGCCGATTCCGGCTCCGAAGCGACGGAGACGGTCACGGGCTCCTGGGAGCCCTCTGCCGCCATGATCCGGATCCGCAGGCCCTCCTCGGTGCCGGGCTCGCGCCACACCCGCAGGACGAGGGTGCCGAGCTCGTCGGCCCCCGAAACGTCGTCGTCGCCGGCTTCGGCGGAATGCTGTGCCATGGTCTCCCCCTGGTCGTGGCGCGCGCCCTTGCCGGCGCACGGGCTGTCCTTCATGCAGTCCGGAGGCAGTCTATGACCCAGAACACTGTGGGTCCGTGAGGCAGGGCACCGCGAGGCCTCGCGACTGGCGGTAAGTTAAGGACGTTGATATAGCAGCACCCACGCTTACTGCGGCGCAAAACGCTGACGCGCACCGACGCCGCGGTCCGCTCCAGCTCGCAGGAGGGCGCCCACCCATGGCCCAGATCATCTACACGCACACCGACGAAGCGCCGATGCTTGCCACCTACTCGTTCCTGCCGATCGTCAAGGCATACGCCTCGGCCGCCGGCGTGAGCGTGACGACCCGCGACATCTCCCTGGCGGGCCGCATCGTCGCGGCGTTCGGGGACTACCTGACCGAGGAGCAGCGCACGTCCGACGCGCTCGCCGAGCTGGGCGAGCTGGCGAAGACGCCCGAGGCGAACATCATCAAGCTGCCCAACATCAGCGCCTCGATCCCGCAGCTCAAGGCCGCGATCGCCGAGCTCCAGTCGCAGGGCTACGCCCTCCCCGACTACCCGGACAACCCCTCCTCGGACGAGGAGACGGACATCCGCTCGCGCTACGACAAGATCAAGGGCTCGGCCGTCAACCCCGTCCTGCGCGAGGGCAACTCCGACCGCCGCGCGCCGCTGTCGGTCAAGAACTACGCGCGCAAGAACCCGCACTCCATGGGCGCATGGAGCGCGGACTCCAAGACCAACGTTGCGACCATGGGCCACGACGACTTCCGGTCCAACGAGAAGTCCGTCGTCATCCCCGCCGACGACACGCTCTCCATCCAGCTCGTCCTCGAGGACGGGACCGTCAAGGAGCTCAAGAAGGGCCTCAAGGTCCTCGCGGGCGAGGTCGTGGACGGCACCGTCCTGCGCGCCGCGGCCCTCGACGAGTTCCTCGCCGCGCAGGTCAAGCGCGCGAAGGAAGAGGGCATCCTCTTCTCCGCGCACCTCAAGGCCACCATGATGAAGGTCTCGGACCCGATCATCTTCGGCCACGTGGTCAAGGCCTACTTCGCCGAGCTCTTCGACACCTACGGCAAGCAGCTCTCCGCCGCCGGCCTGAGCCCGAACAACGGCCTCGCCTCGATCCTCAACGGTCTGGACGAGCTGCCCGAGGACGTCCGCGAGGGCGTCAAGGGCCTCATCGAGAAGGGCCTCTCCGACGGCCCGGCGCTCGCGATGGTCGACTCGGCCAAGGGCATCACCAACCTGCACGTCCCCTCGGACGTGATCGTCGACGCCTCGATGCCGGCCATGATCCGCACGTCGGGCCACATGTGGGGCCCGGACGGCCAGGAGCACGACACCCTCGCGGTCCTGCCGGACAGCTCCTACGCGGGCGTCTACCAGGTCGTCATCGACGACTGCCGCGAGCATGGCGCGTTCGACCCGACGACGATGGGCACCGTCCCCAACGTGGGCCTCATGGCGCAGGCGGCCGAGGAGTACGGCAGCCACGACAAGACCTTCGAGATCCAGGCCGCGGGCACCGTCCAGGTCCTCAACTCCGCCGGCGAGGTGCTCTTCGCGCACGAGGTCGCCCCGGGCGACATCTGGCGCGCGTGCCAGACCAAGGACATCCCGGTCCGCGACTGGGTCAAGCTCGCCGTGACCCGCGCCCGCGCGACCCAGACCCCCGCCGTCTTCTGGCTCGACGAGGACCGCGCGCACGACGCGAACCTCATCGCGAAGGTCCGCGAGTACCTCCAGGAGCACGACACCGAGGGCCTGCAGATCGAGATCCTCTCCCCGGTCAAGGCCACGGCCTTCACCCTCGAGCGCCTCCGCAAGGGCGAGGACACGATCTCCGTCACGGGCAACGTCCTGCGCGACTACCTCACGGACCTCTTCCCGATCCTCGAGCTCGGCACGAGCGCCAAGATGCTCTCGGTGGTCCCGCTCATCAACGGCGGCGGCCTCTTCGAGACCGGCGCCGGCGGCTCCGCGCCGAAGCACGTCCAGCAGCTCATCGCCGAGAACTACCTGCGCTGGGACAGCCTCGGCGAGTTCTTCGCCCTCGTCCCCTCGCTCGAGCTCTACGCCGAGCAGGCCGGGGTCCCCGCCGCGAAGGTCCTCGCCGACGCCCTCGACCGGGCGACGGCGACGTTCCTGCTCGAGAACAAGTCCCCGGGCCGCAAGCTCGGCACGATCGACAACCGCGGCAGCCACTTCTACCTCGCCCTCTACTGGGCCCAGGAGCTGGCCGGCCAGAGCGAGGACGCTGCCCTGGCCGAGGCGTTCCGCCCGGTCGCCGAGGCCCTCACGTCGCAGGAGCAGACGATCGTCTCCGAGCTCCTGGCCGTCCAGGGCTCCCCGGTCGATATCGGCGGCTACTACCGCCCCGATGCCGAGAAGGCCTCCGCGGTCATGCGTCCGTCCGCGACGCTCAACGGCATCGTGGACGGCATCGCCGGCTAGCACGCTCTAACGGACGACGGCGCCCCGCGCCTCGGGTGAGAGACCTCACCCGGGTGCGGGGCGCCGTCGTGCATGAGTCGTGACGTCAGGCTGCCACTGGCGTTTGACAGCACAACAGGCGCCTTGCGAGGATGAAGTTGAAGCTTCAACCAAAGTCGCCTGCCTGGCGGCCACCGATCCCGATGACCACCGACAGCTAGGAGCTCCCATGTCCACGACGCTCGCCTCCGACCTCGCCCGCCTGATCCTGCGCGTCGCCCTCGGCGTCGTCTTCCTCGCCCACGGCTGGCAGAAGTTCTTCCAGTTCACGATCCCCGGCGCCCAGGGCGCCTTCGGCACGATGGGCGTGCCCGCGGCGGAGATCGCCGCCCCCGTCGTGGCGAGCCTCGAGCTCGTCGGCGGCGCGGCCCTGATCCTGGGCCTCGTGACCCGCATCGTCGCCGCCCTCCTCGCGGTCCAGATGCTCGCGGCCCTCGTCCTCGTCCACCTCCCGGCGGGCATGTTCGCCGACAAGGGCGGCATCGAGTTCGTCCTCGTCCTCGCCGCGGGCGCCGCCGCGCTGGCCCTCGTGGGGCCGGGACGCCTGTCCGTGGACGGGAAGCTGTTCGGCCGCCGCGACCGCTGGTCGCCGCTGGCCGCCTGACGCGCCGGCCCTCACCTGCCAAGCAGTCAATGTGCCTCAGGGCGCAGGCCGGCGGCCCGGTCCGCCGCGGCGCACGCAACCGTGGCGGCCGGACCACGTCTCGTCCTCGCCTCCGTAGTGTGCTTCAGACGAGAATTGTCGGGTTGAGCCCGGTGCCGAGACCTCGGACCGGCCTCAACCCGACAATTGCTCTTCCCTCCCTTCTCTCTTGAGGCTGGCCTGTGTGATTCCGGGTGTGTGATCGTGCAGGTCGGCAGTCTTGTCTGAGCGGTCCGGGGAGGGGTCGAGCCCCCAGCGCTCGGCCCTTCCCCGGAAGGCCGTCAGGCTGCCGGCCGGCGGCGCAGGAGGCCGAGGCCGAGGCCCAGGCCGATGCCGAGTGCGAGCGCGGCCCCCGCGATCAGGGTGGCCAGGCCCACACTCAGCGCTTCACGCGGGGTGTCCACGAGAGCTGCCGGACACATGTCCAGGGCAGCCGCCGCACCGCCAGCAGCAGTCCCCCCAGCGGCGGCGGCAGCCCCGGTATCGGCGGCCGCACCGGCACCACCGGTCGCAGCCAAGCCTCCGGTCGTTGTGCCTCGCGCGGACCCGACGACGACGCGTTCACGCGTGGCGGTCGAGCCAGTGTCGGCCAGCCCAGCGCCCGTGTGCTCGACGACGATGCGGATCACGATGGTACGCGTGCCGTCCGTCCCGGTCGCAGAGCCGATGCCCTGGCCGGAGCCGGCCCCCGACTCGGTGCCAGCGCCCGTGCCCCCGCCCAAGCGGCCGCCCGAGCCCTCGCCGGAGCCGGTGCCCTTGTCTGAGCCACCCTTGGAGTCCCCGCCGCCGATCAGGTCAACGAGCCCATCGGTGCCGAGGAGGTCCAGGAGGTTGCCACCGTCGAGGAGCTTGAGGTCGAGGACCCCATCGCCGAGGAGCCCGTCGCCGGACCCACCGCCGAGGATGCCATCGCCGAGCCCGTCACCGGTGCCCTTGGCCGAGTCATCGCCAAGCCGGCCGCCGTCCGCCTTGCCATCCCCGGAGCCGAGGACGAGCTGGGACGGAAGCCCCACAACCACCACCGGAGATGTAGCCACGGAGGTGTCGCCCAGGAGGCCGTCGCCGAGGAGCCCGTCGCCCAGGGTGACCTGGGTCGGGGCGGTGGCGGCCAGGGCCGGGACGGTGGTCACGGTCGTGCCGTCGAGCAGCCCGTCACCCAGCAGCCCGTCGCCGGTGCCGTTGCCCAGGGTGACCTGGGTCGGGGCGGTGGCGGCCAGGGCCGGGACGGTGGTGACGGTCGTGCCGTCGAGGAGCCCGTCACCCAGCAGCCCGTCGCCGGTGCCGTTGCCCAGGGTGACCTGGGTCGGGGCGGTGGCGGCCAGGGCCGGGACGGTGGTGACGGTCGTGCCGTCGAGCAGCCCGTCGCCGAGCAGCCCGTCGCCGGTGCCGTCGCCGAGGTTGACCTGGGTCGGGGCGGTGGCGGCCAGGGCCGGGACGGTGGTGACGGTCGTGCCGTCGAGCAGCCCGTTGCCGGTGCCGTCGCCGAGGTTGATCTGGGTGGGGGCGGTGGCGGCCAGGGCCGGGACGGTGGTGACGGTCGTGCCGTCGAGCAGCCCGTTGCCGGTGCCGTCGCCGAGGTTGATCTGGGTGGGGGCGGTGGCGGCCAGGGCCGGGACGGTGGTCACGGTCGTGCCGTCGAGCAGCCCGTCACCCAGCAGTCCGTCGCCGGTGCCGTTGCCCAGGGTGGCCTGGGTGGGGGCGGTGGCGGCCAGGGCCGGGACGGTGGTCACGGTCGTGCCGTCGAGCAGCCCGTCACCCAGGAGCCCGTTGCCGGTGCCGTCGCCCAGGGTGGCCTGGGTCGGGGCGGTGGCGGCCAGGGCCGGGACGGTGGTCACGGTCGTGCCGTCGAGCAGCCCGTCGCCGAGCAGCCCGTTGCCGGTGCCGTCGCCCAGGTTGACCTGGGTCGGGGCGGTGGCGGCCGGGGCCGGGACGGTGGTGACGGAGGTGCCGTCGAGCAGACCGTCGCCGGTGCCGTCGCCCAGGTTGACCTGGGTCGGGGCGGTGGCGGCCGGGGCCGGGACGGTGGTGACGGAGGTGCCGTCGAGCAGACCGTCGCCGGTGCCGTCGCCCAGGTTGACCTGGGTCGGTGCGGTGGCGGCCGGGGCCGGGACGGTGGTGACGGAGGTGCCGTCGAGCAGACCGTCGCCGGTGCCGTCGCCCAGGTTGACCTGGGTCGGTGCGGTGGCGGCGAGGGCCGGGACGGTGGTGACGGTGGTGCCGTCGAGCAGACCGTCGCCGGTGGTGAGTGCAGTGGGTGCGGTGACCCACGCGGCGGGATTCGTGGTCGCGGTCAGGTCCTCCGCATGGGCGGCGGCCTGGCCGAGGCCTAGGAGGCCTCCCGCGACCAGGGTGCCGAGCAAGGCTCGGCGCGCAAGGGTATTCACAGTTCTCTCCTGACAGAGTAGATGGACGCGCTAGGGCGTCGGGACGAGATGCCTGCCGTTGGGCAGACTCGTCCCCTCCTCAGTCAGGAGTGGAGCCGGGATCGAAGGCCGGCGAAGCGGGAAGTCCAGGGGCTGCGCGGAAGAGCCGCGGCCCCGCGCGCCACATCAGCGCAAGCAGGTAGGCGCCGCCGGCGAGGGCCAGCAGCGGGCCGCCGAGCATGCCACCGGAGCCCACGCCTCCGGGAGACGCAGGTACGGCGAGCAGTGAAAGGTCGAAGCGCCATCTGTCCGGCGGCCCCGTCAACGAGCCGAGGACGGGCACCATGGCGCGAGCCTCGGGGACGAGGGCCAGCCCGGAGGCGGCTAGCCGCACAAGGATCGTGGGCTCCCATAGCGGCGGCGCGGGGGCCGCGGCGATCGCAGCAGCGGGGTCAGACTCCGGCGCGGGGACGGCCGGTGCCGCCGCGGGCTGCAGGGGAGCAGGCGCCGTCGCGATCCCGGGCACAGGCGGCGCCGCGGGCACGGGGAGCACCTGAAGCGGGTCCTCGACGAGGGTGTCTGCGAGCTCGAGCACGCCGGCGGTGGTGCCGCCGAGATCCTGCACGAGGCCCGACGCCGCCCCGGTGGTCTCGTCGAGGACCGGGACGAGGGGCTCGAGCGGCTCAGGGAGCACGGGCTCGACGGCCGCCGGAGCGGCCTCGACGACGGAGGCGAGGCTCGACGTCGTCGTGCTTGGCACCCCGCCGAGCGTCCCGGTGACCGGGCCGCCCGAGTCCTCCCCGCCGGGGAGGATCTGAACGGGGGCCGACGCTGTGTCGGAGACGGTCGAGACGACGGACGACGCCGCGCCGCCGACGAGGTCGGTGATCTCACCGAGGGCGGCGGCGGGGGATCCCGAGAGGACGATCCAGGCAAGCCCGAGTCCTGCGGCTCCGGCCGCGTGGCGGGCGAGGGCAGCCGCGCGCGACCGCCATGAGCTCTCGCTTCGCATCAGCCCTCCTCCCAGCAGAAGTCCCCAGAGGCCGATGATGCTTGCCATGCTAGGTCGGCCTCCAGGGGCCGTCCAGATCTCAGGCAGCGATTGTCACGGATTCATCTCGGGCGCCGGGGGAGGGCGAGGGTCAGCGGCGGTGGCCGATCCGCGCGTCGTTCGGGTACTGGACGCCCAGCTGCGCGCGGACGCCATCGAAGAGCCGCATCGTGTCGAGCGTGTGCTTCCACGGCATGGTGGGGCTCTCGACGAGCCCCTGCTGGATGCAGCGCGTGACCTCGCGCAGCTCGTAGACATAGCCCCGGCCCACAATGTCGATCTTCTCGACCCGCGCCGGGTCCCAGCCCCGCCGGACGACGATCTCTGCGGGGTTGTTCACGCTCGCCACCGTCGTGAGCACGCCCTCGGACCCGGCGACGGTGGCCGTGCGCGGCCCGTGCGCGAGGAGCGACGAGGTGAGCGAGGCGAGCTGCCCGCCCGCGTAGGAGAGGGCGAGGACGTTCTGGGTGTCGACGCCGTCGTCGTTGAGGGTCCCGACGGCCGTGAGCGAGTCCGGGAAGCCGAGCGTGCCGATCGCCCACAGGAGGGGGTAGACGGTGAGGTCCAGGAGCGCGCCGCCGCCCGCCGCGACGTCCCACACACGGCTCGTGGGGTCCTTCGGTGCCGGGAAGCCGAGGTCGGCGGAGACCCACTGGACATCGCCGAGCTCACCCGACTCGACGATCTCGAAGGCCCGGACCATGCCCGGCACGAAGCGGCTCCACACGGCTTCCATGAGGAACAGCCCGCGCTCCGAGGCGAGGTCAACGAGCCCCTGCGCCTCGTGCGCGTTGACGGTGAAGGCCTTCTCGACGAGCACGTGCTTGCCGGCCTCGAGCGCTGCCCTGGTCACCTCGTAGTGCTGCCCGTGCGGGGCGGCGACGTAGACGACGTCGACCTCGGGATCCGCGGCCAGGCGCACGTAGCCGGGCACACCGTCCTCGTCCCCGTAGGCCCGCTCGAAGCCGAACTCGCGGGCAAACTGGATGGCCCGCTCAGCGCTGCGCGAGCTCACCGCCCGCAGGTCCGCGTCCGGCAGGAGGGACAGGTCCCGTGTGACCGTGCGGGCGATCCCGCCGGTCGCGACGATGCCCCAGCGCAGCGGGCGACCGGTCGCGGCGAGCGGGTCGGTGTTCTCCTGAGTGGTCAGCCAGGGGCGCTGGATGTGACGCGTCATGCGCCCCATCCTTCCACGCGGGGGCCCGGTGCACGACGGCGGCCGCCCCCTTGAGTGGGGACGGCCGCCGTCGTGCGTGCCCGCCTTGGCGGGCGCTGCTGCTCGCTGGCCCTACTGCGTGAGCTTGCTCAGCGTCGGGTCGTTCGCGTAGGCCTCCTTGGCGTTGGCCTTCGTGACGATGACCGGCGGGAGCAGGTAGGCCGGGACGGTCTTGACGCCGTTGTTGTACGACTTCTCGTCGTTCACGGACGCCTTCTGGCCGCCCTGGAGCTGCTTGACCATCTCGATGGCCTGCTTCACGAGGTTGCGGGTGTCCTTGTTGATGGTCGAGTACTGCTCGCCGGCCATGATCGACTTGACCGACTCGACCTCCGAGTCCTGGCCCGTGACGACCGGGACGGGCTTGCCGGCGCTCTTGGCCGAGGTCATGATGGCGCGGGCGAGGGTGTCGTTCGGCGAGAGCACGCCGTCGAGCGTCGCTGTGGTGTAGTTCGCCGCGAGGAGCGTGTCCATGCGCCTCTGGGCGTTCTCCGCCTTCCAGCCCTGGGTCACGGCCTGCTCGAACGAGGTCTGGCCCGAGACGACCTTGAGGGTGCCGTCGTCGATCTTCGGCTTGAGCACGCTCATCGCGCCGTCGAAGAAGACCTTCGCGTTCGCGTCGTCGGGGGAGCCGGCGAACAGCTCGATGTTGTACGGGCCGCTGGCCTTCTTGGCCTTCATGCCTTCGAGGAGGGCCTGGCCCTGGAGCTCGCCGACCTTGAAGTTGTCGTACGCGACGTAGTAGTCCACGGCGTCGGTGTTCTTCACGAGCCGGTCGTACGCGATGACGGTCGCGCCGGCGGACTTGGCCTGGGCGAGCTGGGTGCCCAGCTGCGAGCCGTCGATCGCGCCGACGACGATAACCTTGGCGCCCTTGGTGACCATGGCGGAGATCTGGTTCTGCTGCTCGGACACGCCGCCGTTGGCGAACTGGACGTCCGACTTGAAGCCGGCCTCCTTGAGCCCGTCGTTGAACAGCTGCTCCGCGAGGACCCAGTTCTCAGAGGTCTTCTGGGGGAGGGCCACGCCGATGAGCGAGTCCTTGGGGAAGCCCGCGGCGGCAGTGCCGCCCGTGCCCCCACCTGTGTCGGCACGGCCGCAGGCCGTCAGCGCCAGTGCTGCGATGCCAACGACCGCTGCGGCCTTGGCTGCCTTCGAAAACATGCGCATGTTCTCTGCTTTCTCTGATCCCTGATTGTTGTGGAGTTTCTGGACTGCTGGGGGTACAGGTGCGGAGGGGCCTCAGACCTCCTTCGCCACGACCTCGCTGGTCTTGGTCGTCTCGTCCGGCTGGAACGGGGTCCCCTTGCCGCCGTTGACCGTCGGTCCGCCCGTGCCGCGGCCTCCGCGGATGAGGAGCCCGAGGATGGACGGCCGGCCCTGCATCTTCTGGTAGACGTCGAAGGCGACGGCGGCGAGGAGCACGAGGCCCTTGATGATCGCCGTCATGTCGGCGCCCACGCCCAGCAGCTGCAGGCCGTTGTTGAGCACGGCCATGACGAGGCCTCCGACGATGGAGCCGATGACCGTGCCGACGCCGCCCGTGACCGCTGCTCCGCCGATGAACACGGCCGCGATCGCGTCGAGCTCCCAGCCGGTGCCGTCGAACGGGCCGGAGGCTGTGGAGCGGGCGACGAAGACCATGCCGGCGAGGGCGGAGAGGATGGCCATGTTCATCATGACGAGGAAGTTGACCTTCTTGGACTGCACGCCCGAGAGCTCGGCCGCGTGCCGGTTGCCGCCGACGGCGTAGATGTGCCGGCCGACGACGGTCTTGGCCGAGATGAACCCGTACAGCAGCACGAGGATGCCGAGGATGATGCCCGAGATCGGGAAGGAGGTGCCGGGGCGGCCCGTCGCGAAGAGGTAGGTCGCGTAGAGGATCGCTCCGCCGATGAGCACGAGCTTGGTCACCGTGACCCACAGCTCGGGGACCTCGGCGCCGAGCGCGATGGCCTCGCGGCGGTTCTTGAGCTCGAAGTAGACGACGGCGGCGACGCCGACCAGCCCGATGAGGAGCGTGAGGTTGTTGTAGCCGGTCACGGGACCGATCTCGGGGAGGAAGCCCGCGCCGATGAACTGGAAGTCCCGGTCGACCGGGATGGTGTTCGACTTGCCGATGTACTGGTTCAGGCCGCGGAAGATGAGCATGCCGGCCAAGGTCACGATGAAGGCGGGGATGCCGACATAGGCGACCCAGAAGCCCTGCCATGCGCCGATCACCGCCCCGATCGCGAGGCCGAAGAGGATTCCGACCCACGAGGGCAGGTTCCAGTCGCGCATCGTGATGGCCACGATGATGCCCACCGAGGCGGCCACCGAGCCGACCGAGAGGTCGATGTGCCCGGCG
Organism: Sinomonas sp. T428B; assembly: GCF_056780155.1. Taxonomy (NCBI): domain Bacteria; kingdom Bacillati; phylum Actinomycetota; class Actinomycetes; order Micrococcales; family Micrococcaceae; genus Sinomonas; species Sinomonas sp. T428B. The sequence continues at coordinate 1,128,839 of NZ_JBRAZR010000001.1, forward strand.
ATGATCACGAGGACCATGCCGATGGCCAGGATCAGGATGTAGGAGTTGCCGTTGAAGAGGTTGATGACGTTGTCCGGGGTCAGCGTGAGCCCGCCGGTCATGATCTGGAAGAGGATCACGAGCGCCACGAGGGCGAAGATCATGCCGAATTGGCGCGTGTTGCCGCCGAACAGCTTCTTGAGGGCGTCCATGGGGTGTCCTTAGGTCTCCTGGTTCTTCGTCTCAGGCCGCCGACTTGCGGGCTTGGGTCATGAGCTTCATGAGGCTCTCCTGCGTGGCCTCCTCCTTCGTCAGGACACCGGTGATGGCGCCCTCGAAGATCGTGTAGATGCGGTCGGAGAGGCCCAGAAGCTCGGGCAGTTCGGACGAGATGACGATGACGCCCTTGCCCTGGTTCGCGAGGCGCTGGATGATCCCGTAGATCTCGTACTTCGCCCCGACGTCGATGCCGCGGGTGGGCTCGTCGAGGATGAGCAGCTCGGGCTCGGTGAACATCCACTTCGCGAGGACGACCTTCTGCTGGTTCCCGCCCGAGAGCTTCGCGACCCCCTCGTCCACGCTCGGGGTCTTGGTCCGCAGCGACTTCCGGTACTCCTCGGCGACCTGGTATTCGCGGTTGCGGTCGACGACGAGCCCTCGCGTGATCTTCTTGAGCGCGGCCGAGACGGTGGTCGTCTTGATGTCGTCCAGGAGGTTCAGGCCGAGCGTCTTGCGGTCCTCGGTGACGTAGCCGAGGCCGGCCTCGATGGCCTGCCCGACCGTGTGCATGTGCACCTCCTTGCCATGCATGTAGGTGTGGCCCGAGATGAACTTCCCGTAGGAGCGCCCGAAGATGCTGCGGGCCAGCTCCGTGCGGCCCGCGCCCATGAGGCCGGCGAATCCCACGATCTCGCCCTTGCGGACGAAGAAGCTCGAGCCCTTGCACACGAGCCTGTCCGGGACGTTGGGGTGCTGCACGGTCCAGTTCTTGACCTCGAACAGGACTTCGCCGATCTTCGGAGTGTGGTCGGGGAAGCGGGACTCGAGCGTGCGCCCCACCATGCCCTTGATGATGCGGTCCTCGTCGACGCCGTCGGCCTTGACGTCGAGCGTTTCGATGGACTTGCCGTCGCGGATGATCGTGATCGAGTCCGCGATCTGCTCGATCTCGTTGAGCTTGTGGGAAATGATGATCGATGTGATTCCGCGGCCCTTGAGGCCGAGGATGAGGTCCAGCAGGTGCTGGGAGTCGTGCTCGTTGAGTGCGGCCGTCGGCTCGTCGAGGATGAGGAGCTTGACGGACTTGCTCAGGGCCTTGGCGATCTCGACGAGCTGCTGCTTGCCGACGCCGATCTCCTTGATGGGGGTGTCCGGGTCCTCGCGCAGGCCCACGCGGGCGAGGAGCTCGAGGGAGCGCTTGCGGGCCTCCTTCCAGTCGATCACGCCGCGGCGGACGGGCTCGTTGCCGAGGAAGATGTTCTCCATGATCGAGAGCTCGGGGATGAGCGCGAGCTCCTGGTGGATGATGACGATGCCTGCGTGCTCGCTCGCGCGGATGTCGCGGAACTGCTGGATCTCGTTCTGGTAGACGATGTCCCCCGAGTACGTCCCGTACGGGTAGACGCCGGAGAGCACCTTCATGAGGGTGGACTTGCCGGCGCCGTTCTCGCCGCAGATCGCGTGGATCTCGCCGGCCTTGACCTTGAGGTTCACGTCCGAGAGTGCCTTGACCCCCGGGAACTCCTTCGTGATGGACCTCATCTCGAGGATGACCGCTTCGTTCGGCGCCATGTGCCCCTTGCCTCCTGGTCGAACGTCGTTGTCCGGCGGCCAGTTTCGGCGGCGCCGTCTGAGAAGAAAGTAAACAAGTCAGCGGCCGTTGGCGTCAAGAGTTGAACGCAATCGGTCGGCCGCGCGCCTGAAGCAGGCGGCAGGGGAGGGCTAGCCGTGGTGCGCGATGTCGGCGTGCTGGAACACGAGGGCGGCGGCTCCGAGGACCTCGGCGCGCGCGCCGAGGGCGGACATGGCGAGGGTCGTGGTCTCGCCGATGAGGGGCACGGCGTGCCGCAGGAGGCCCCGCCGCACGGGCTCGAGGAGGATCTCCCCGAGCTCGGCGAGCGGGCCGCCGACCACGATGACCTCGGGGTTGATGAGGTTCGCGACATTGCCGAGGGCGCGGCCGACGGCGTGCCCGGCGTCGTCGATCACGCGCAGGACGGCGGGGTTCCGAGCGAGCGCCCGCCGCACGATCTCGTCAGGGGTCAGCGGCTCGGGCTCCCCGCGGCTCAAGAGCTCCGACATGGTCGTGGTCGAGGCGATTGTCTCGAGGCAGCCGCGGTTGCCGCAGCGGCACACGTGCCCGTGCTCGACGATCGTCGCGTGGCCGATCTCGCCGGTGACGCCCACGTGCCCGTAGAACGGCACGCCGCCCAGGATGAGTCCCGCGCCGATGCCCGAGCCGATCTTGACGAACATGAGGTTCTCGACCCCGCTGTGCGGCCCCCAGGTGACCTCGCTCAGCGCCCCCAGGTTCGCGTCGTTGTCGACGAAGACGGGCAGTCGGAGGTGGTGCTCGAGCCGGTCGAGGATCTGGAAGCCGACCCATTCGGGCAGGATCGCGCCCTGGGCGACCGTGCCGGTGCGGTGGTCGATCGGGCCGGGGATCCCGGCCCCGACCCCCACGATGTCGGCCCGCCGCACGCCCGCCTCCGCGAGCAGGGTCTCGAGCAGGTCAACGGCGGTCGAGATGCTCACGTCGGCCTCGTGGCCGAGGGGGAGGGTGACGGTCTCCTCGGCCAGGACCTCGTAGGCCAGGTTCGCCAGGACGACGCGCAGGTGGCGCCTGCCGAAGTCGATCCCGACGGCGACGGCGGAGTTGCTGTTGAGCCGCACGCTCAGCGCGCGCCGGCCCGAGCTCGTCGTCGGCTCGGTCGAGACGATGTCCGCGTCGAGCAGGACCTTGACGATGTTGGAGACGGTGGCCGTGGAGAGGCCAGTCGACCGCGAGAGCTCGGCCTGGGTTGCCGGGCCTCCCATGAGCGCCTCGACGATGCGCTGCTCGTTGAGCCGTCGGAGCGCGGACTGCGAGCCCGGATTGGCGGCGCCGCTCGTCGTCGAGCGCAACGTGGAGACCATGCGACTTAGCTTCCTCTCGAACGCCTTTGTCGTCAAGAAATGAACACAAGCCCCCCTCGCGATGAGGGCGGGGGCGGAGGCTACTCTTGGGCCATGAGCCCAGTCATCGAGTTCGGGGGCAGCGCGCCCGACATCCACCCGAGCGCCTTTGTCGCCCCGACGGCATCGATCATCGGCGATGCCCACCTGGCCGAGCGCTCGAGCGCCTTCTACGGCGTCTCGGTCCGCGCCGACTCGGCGACGATCATCGTCGGCGCCGGCAGCAATCTCCAGGACAACGTGGTCCTCCATGCCGACGAGGGCTTCCCGTGCACCGTGGGCGCGGGTGTCTCGATCGGGCACAACGCCGTGGTCCACGGCTGCACGGTCGAGGACGACGTGCTCATCGGCATGGGGGCGACGGTCATGAACGGGGCCGTCATCGGCAGGGGCTCGCTCGTCGCGGCCGGCGCCGTCGTCCTCGAGGGCACGGTCGTCCCGCCGCGCTCGCTCGTGGCAGGCGTCCCCGCGAAGGTCCGGCGTGAGCTCACCGACGAGGAGGTCGCCGGCGTCCACCGCAACGCGTCACACTACGTGGATCTGGCCAGGGCGCACCGCAAGGCCAACGCGACCCACTGACCCCCGCCTCGGCGTCAGTCGAAGACGACCGTTCGGTGCCCGTCGAGGAGGACTCGGTGCTCGGCGTGCCACTGCACGGCGCGGCACAGGGTGCGCCCCTCGACGTCGCGGCCGAGACGGACGAACTGCTCGGGGGTCTTCGCGTGGTCCACGCGGATGACCTCCTGCTCGATGATCGGCCCCTCGTCGAGCGCCGCGGTCACGTAGTGCGCGGTGGCCCCGATAATCTTGACCCCTCGCGCGTGTGCCTGGTGGTACGGGCGGGCCCCCTTGAAGGAGGGCAGGAACGAGTGGTGGATGTTGATCGCGCGGCCCTCGAGTGCGCGGCACAGGCCGTCGGAGAGGACCTGCATGTACCGGGCCAGCACCACGAGCTCGACGCCGTGCTCCTCGACGAGCGAGAGGAGCTTCGCCTCGGCCTCGGCCTTGGTCTCCGGGGTCACGGGCAGGTGCACGAACGGCACGCCGTAGAACTCGGCCATCGGCGCGAGCTCGGTGTGGTTCGAGACGACGACCGGCACTTCGATCGGCAGCGTGCCGGTGCGCTGCTGGAACAGCAGGTCGTTCAGGGTGCGGCCGTCCTTCGAGCACATGATGAGCGTGCGCACGGGCTCGCCGCCGTTGTAGATGCCGAGCTTCATCGAGAAGGCCTCGGCGACGGGCGCCAGCGCGGCCTCGAGGGCGGGGCGCTCGGAGGCGGTCTCCACCGTGACCCGCATGAAGAAGGTTCCCGTGTCCGGGCTCTCGTACTGCCGCGACTCGGCGATGTTGCACCCGGCCTCGAGCAGTGCTCCGGAGACGGCGTGGACGATCCCGGGCCGGTCGGGGCAGGAGAGGGTCACGATGAAGGAGTTGCGTTCCACGCGTCCTAGGGTACCGAGGCGAGCCTCGCGTCCCGGGACGAGCGCGCGAGGAACCGGGTCGCGGCGACGGCCGCGGCGCGGCCCGCCCGCGTCGCCCCGACGGTCGAGGCCGAGGCGCCGTACCCGACCAGGAACAGGCGCGGCTCGCGCACGGCCGAGACGCCGTCGTCGCCCATCATGATCCCGCCGCCGGGCTCGCGCAGTCGCAGGGGCGCGAGGTGGCTGAGCGAGGCCCGGAAGCCGGTGGCCCACAGGATCGCGTCGAGCTCGAGGGCGCTCCCGTCCGCGAGCACGGCCCCCGTGGGAGTGATCCGGGCGAGCGGGCCGCGCGAGACGAGGACGCCGGACTCGATGCCCGCCCGGTACTGCTCCGTGAGGGGCAGCCCCGTCGCGGCGACCACCGAGAGCGGGGGGAGGCCCGCGCGGGTGCGCTCGCCCACGCGGCGCTCGACGGCGACGCCCCAGTCGGCGTCGAAGGGCGTCTCGGCGAAGTCGGGCGCCCGGCGTGTGGACCAGACGGTCTCGGCGCCCGCTGCGTCGAGCTGCAGGAGGAACTGCAGGGCGCTCGTCCCGCCGCCGACGACGAGCACGCGCTGCCCGCGGAACTCCTCGGCCGAGACGAAGTCGTGCGTGTGCAGCTGCCGCCCGCGGAACAGCTCCTGGCCGGGGTAGTGCGGCCAGTGGGGGCGGTCCCACGTGCCGGTGGCGGAGATGAGGGTTTCGGCGAGCCAAGCGCGCCCGTCGGCCGCGCGCACGAGGAGGCCGCCGCCGTCGTCCGCGTGCAAGACCGAGGCGACCCGCACGGGGCGGATCACCGGGATCCCGAGCTCGCGCTCGTACGCGCCGTAGTAGCGGCTCACGACGGCGGAGGCCGGCTCGCGCGGGTCGGGCGCCCCGAGCGGGAGGCCGGGGAGGGGGTGGAGGCCGTGGGCGGCGTCGAAGGTCAGCGAGTCCCATCGGTGCCGCCACGCGCCCCCGGGCCCCTCGTTGGCGTCGAGGACCACGAAGTCCTCCCACGGGCCCAGGCCCCTACTGGCCAGCCAGTAGGCGGCGCTGAGCCCCGCCTGTCCCGCTCCGACGACCACTGCCCTGAGTTCCTCCACGACCCCTCCTGCCTGACGTGTCAATTATTCTCGTCAACCGGACGGGGGGCTCTTGTGTTCCCGGCCGCCCGGTAGACTGGCCGGGTCGCGACTGGCGTTGGGTGGGTCACCACCGGGGAGCGGCACTGCGCGGCACCGACGCCCCGGGCTCCTCCCGGGCCCCAGGTGCCGCGCGCACGGGATTCCGCGGATCGTACGCCTGGGCCGGGGGTCGAGTAATGCCGCGTCCTTCACGCTCCGCCATCCAGTACCGGCGGACGGGTTGGGCCGGTAGCCTGACCAGTAGCCTCCCGCCACCTGCAACAGGAGATCCCGTGACTCCCACTACTCCCACCGTGTCCGCCGTCAGCAACCTGCCGCTCGCCGAGGTCGATCCCGAGATCGCCGCCGTCCTGGACCAGGAGCTCGGCCGCCAGCGCAACACCCTCGAGATGATCGCGTCGGAGAACTTCGCCCCGCGCGCCGTCATGGAAGCCCAGGGCTCGGTCCTGACCAACAAGTACGCCGAGGGCTACCCCGGCAAGCGCTACTACGGCGGCTGCGAGTACGTCGACGTCGCCGAGAATCTCGCGATCGAGCGGGTCAAGGCCCTCTTCGGCGCCGAGTACGCCAACGTCCAGCCGCACTCGGGCGCCCAGGCCAACGCCGCCGCCCTCTCCGCCCTCATCAACCCGGGCGACAAGATCCTCGGCCTCTCGCTCGCGCACGGCGGCCACCTCACGCACGGCATGAAGCTCAACTTCTCCGGCAAGCTCTACCAGGTCGCCGCGTACCAGGTCGAGGAGGACACCTTCCGCGTCGACATGGACAAGCTCCGCGAGCAGGCCCTCGCCGAGCGCCCGAACGTCATCATCGCCGGCTGGTCCGCGTACCCGCGGCACCTCGACTTCGCCGCGTTCCGCTCGATCGCCGACGAGGTCGGCGCGTTCCTCTGGACCGACATGGCGCACTTCGCCGGCCTCGTCGCCGCGGGCCTGCACCCGTCCCCGGTCCCGCACTCCCATGTCGTGACGTCCACGGTGCACAAGACCCTCGCGGGCCCGCGCTCCGGCGTGATCCTCGCCAAGGAGGAGTTCGGCAAGAAGCTCAACTCCAACGTCTTCCCCGGCCAGCAGGGCGGGCCGCTCATGCACGTCATCGCCGCGAAGGCCGTGGCCTTCAAGATCGCGGGCTCCGAGGAGTTCAAGGAGCGCCAGGAGCGCGTGCTCGAGGGCGCGCGGATCATCGCTGACCGCCTCAACCAGCAGGACGTCGCCGACGCCGGCGTCTCCGTCCTCACCGGCGGCACCGACGTCCACCTCGTCCTCGTGGACCTGCGCAACTCCCAGCTCGACGGCCAGCAGGCCGAGGACCTCCTCCACGAGGTCGGCATCACGGTCAACCGCAACGCCGTGCCGTTCGACCCGCGCCCGCCGATGGTCACCTCCGGCCTGCGCATCGGCACCCCGGCCCTCGCGACGCGCGGCTTCGGCGCCACCGAGTTCACCGAGGTCGCCGACATCATCGCGACAGCGCTCAAGGGCGGCGCCGGCTCTGCCGGTTCCGGCCTTGACGCCCTCCGCGCCCGCGTCGACAGGCTCGCCAACGACTTCCCGCTCTACCCGGGGCACGAGGAGTGGTGAGCGCACAGATGACGGAGCGCACCTCGAGCAAGGCCATCGTCCTCGACGGGAAGGCCGCTTCCGCTGCCATCAAGGCCGAGCTCGCCGAGCGGGTCGAGGCCCTCAAGGCCCAGGGCGTCACGCCCGGGATCGCGACCGTGCTCGTCGGCGCCGACCCGGCCTCGCAGCTGTACGTCGGCATGAAGCACAAGCAGTCCAACGCGATCGGGATGAACTCGATCCAGAAGGAGCTGCCGGCGGACGCGTCCCAGGAGCAGGTCGAGGCCCTCATCGACGAGCTCAATGCGGACCCGTCCTGCCACGGGTACATCGTGCAGCTGCCGCTGCCGAAGCACCTGGACACGGACGCGATCCTCGAGCGCATCGACCCGGCCAAGGACGCTGACGGGCTCCACCCGACCAACCTCGGCAAGCTCGTGCTCAACGTCAACGGGACAATCGACACGCCGCTGCCGTGCACGCCCCGCGGCGTGATCGAGCTGCTCCTGCGCAACGGCTACGACCTCAAGGGCAAGCACGTCGTCGTCGTCGGCCGCGGCGTGACCATCGGGCGGCCGATGCCGCTCCTGCTCACGCGCCGCGAGGTCAACGCGACCGTGACGGTGGTCCACACGGGCACGCCGGACATGTCCAAGCACCTGCGCGAGGCGGACGTCATCGTGGCCGCGGCGGGCGTCAAGCACATCGTCAAGGCCGAGGACGTCAAGCCCGGCGCAGCCGTGCTCGACGTCGGCGTGACGCGCGAGGACGACCCCGAGGGCGGCAAGCCCAAGGTGTTCGGCGACGTCGACCCGGCCGTGGCCGAGGTCGCGGGGTACATCTCGCCCAACCCGGGCGGCGTGGGCCCCATGACCGTGGCGCTGCTCATGACCAACGTGGTCGAGGCGGCCGAGCGCGCGGCGGCCCGGGCCTAGCCGCCCACCGCTTCCCCCGCCGCACAAAAGGGCGACGGCGGCACCCACCTGGGTGCCGCCGTCGCCCTTTCGCATCCGCCGGGGCGCTACTTGAGCTGCCCGCGGATCTCCCCGCCCGGGAAGGTCGCGGTGTGGACGTTGACATAGTAGTCGCGCGGGTTCTCCGCGATCGCGGCCAGGAGCGCCGCGTTGGTCACCGTGGTGCACGTGTCCACGGTCCAGCTCGTCCCCGAGCCCACCGTGAGGGGGATGACGACCCCGCCGGCGACATTCCGGTCGCCGAGGTGGATGTGCGCCGCGGACGCGGACACGGACAGGTCGCGCGCCTCGAGGGTGTAGCAGAACTGGTTGCCCTCAATCGTGTAGCTGAAGAAGCCCGAGGCGCCGGTGTCCGAGCCGGTCGTCTCCTGCTCGGTATTGAGCGGAATGGCGGGGACGCCGCCCTTGACGGCGAGCGCCGGCGCGGAGGCCCCGGCGAGTGCGAGGACGGCGGTGGCGGCGGCGATGGCCCTCCATCGGGCAGGGTAGAGACGCATGGTGCACTCCTCGTGATGACGGCACGCGGAAGATCCGCGTGACGCATTTCACGCTACGCGCGGGCTCCAGCACCGACAATGTCCCGCGCCGCCGTCCTGTCGCGCTGTCCCGGGGGCACCCAGGCATACTCCCGGGGGAGTAGCGGGACGCGGGCCCAGTGCACCGAACGGGCGACGACGTCCGGCCGCTGGCGCGCGTAGGCTCGGCTCATGCGGTGGCACAGCGAGGAGCTCGGCGCGCCCCGGTGGCGCGCGCCGCTGCCGCTCGCGGTGACGGGCGCCGCGGTGCTCGCGGCCATCCAGCTCGCCGGGACGCACGGCGCCTCCTTCAGGCAGCCCGACGCGCGCCCCCTCGACGCGCTCGGCGCCGCCCTGCTCGTCGCCGGCCCGGCCCTGCTCCTGGCCCTGCGCTGGCGTCCGGGCCCGGCCGCCGCCGCGGTGGTCGCCCTCACCATCGGCTACTTCGCCGCCGGCTACCCGTGGGGGCCCGTGCTCGCCTCGCCCGCGATCGGCCTTGTCGCCGCGACGGCGGCCGGGGCGCGCCGCTGGACCTGGTCCGCCGGGGCGGCCTTCGCCGCGGCGGCGGCCGTCTGGGCCGTTCTGGCGGGGGACTGGGTGCGCGCCGGGGCGGCGGTGGCGTGGACCGCCGTCGTGCTCCTCATCGGCGAGGGCCTGCGCGTGCGCAGGGAGCGCTTCGCCGAACGCCGCCGGGAGGGGGAGGCGCGCCGCCGTGAGGCCCGCGACCTCGAGCGGCTCGAGCTCGCGCGGGACATCCACGACGTGGTCGCGCACTCTCTGTCCCTCATCAACGTCCGCGCGAGCGTCGCCCTGCACCTCGCCGACCGCAGGCCCGAGGAGCTGCGCCCGGCCCTCGAGGCCATCAAGCTCGCGAGCCACGAGGCCCTCGGCGACGTGCGCGACCTGCTCGGCGTCCTGCGCCAGGACGCCCCGACGACGCCCGGCGACCCGCTCGAGCGGCTCCCGGCCCTCGTCGAGGACGCCCGCGGGGCCGGGCTCGCGGCGACCCTCGACGCCAGCCTCGACCCGCCGCCGTCGCCCGCCCTGGCGCGGATCGCCTACCGGGTCGTCCAGGAGGCGCTCACGAACGCCGTCCGGCATGCGGGGGCCCGGCAGGTGCGAGTGTCCCTCGCCCGCGAGGGCGGCCGGATCGTGGTCGAGGTGCACGACGACGGCGCGGGGCTCCGCGGCGCCGTGCCCGGCGCGGGCTTGCGGGGCATGCGCGAGCGCGTCGAGGCCGCGGGCGGGCGGCTCACCCTTGCGGACGACGGCGGGCTGCGGGTCCGCGCTGAGCTCCCCGAGGCGGGCGGCGCCGGCGGGCCGGAGCGTGGGGACGCATGATCCGAGTCCTCATCGCCGACGACCAGGCCCTCATCCGCGCGGGCTTCCGCGCGCTGCTCGACGCCGAGCCGGACATGGAGGTCGTGGGCGAGGCCGGCACCGGGGCGGAGGCGGTGTCCGCGGCGCTCCGGCTCGCCCCCGACGTCGTGCTCATGGACATCCGCATGCCCGGCGGCGACGGCCTCGAGGCCACGCGCCGGATCCTCGAGGCCGCGCCGGCCGGGCTCCGCGTCGTCATCCTCACGACGTTCGAGCTCGACGAGTACGTCACCGGCGCGATCCGGGCCGGCGCGAGCGGCTTCCTCGTCAAGGACACCGAGCCGGAGGAGCTCATCCGCGCCGTCCGCTCCGTGCACGACGGCGACGCGATGCTCTCCCCGTCCGTCACCCGCCGGCTCCTCGAGCGGCTCGCCGCGGAGCATCCAGCGGGCGCTGGGCGGGCCCCGGCCGACGTCGGCCTGCTCACCGACCGCGAACGGGAGGTCGTGGCGCTCGTCGGGCAGGGGCTCAACAACGCCGAGATCGCCGCGCGCCTCGTGATCACGCCGCTCACGGCGAAGACGCACGTCTCGCGCGCGATGACCAAGCTCGGGCTGCGGGACCGCGCCCAGCTCGTCGTGCTGGCCTACGAGTCGGGGCTCGTGCGGCCGGGCTGGCTCGCGTGAGGGCGCACGCGCTCGTGCTCCCGCGGTAGTACCCCGACGCCGCGAAGTGACTCCCGGCGGCCGACGCGCGCCGCAGGCCGGGGGCGAAGACTGGAGCCAGCGGCTGAAGGCCAGCCGGCATCACAGAGTCTGGGAGACGACGCCATGACTGCAGCACTCATCGCGGCGGAGGCCGCCGCGGACTACACGGGTCACTGGGCCGGGGCGTGGGCGGGGCCGTGGTTCCTCCTCATCCCGCTGTTCTGGATCCTCCTGTTCATCCTGTTCTTCGCGCTCGCGCGCCGCTTCTGGTGGCGGCGGAACATGAGCGAGATGCAGGGCGCGGGCGCCGAGTCGGTGCTCCGCGAACGCTACGCCCGCGGGGAGATCGACGAGACGGAGTACCGACAGCGCCTCGAGGTCCTGAAGTCGGACCGCAGGAAGACCTGAACGCGCCACTCGCTCCACTTGTGAGGCGTGAGCCTCGTGAGGCGTGAGGCCAACCGCCTCACGCCTCACGAGCGAGACTGGGGGGATCAGGCGGTGGCGGGCGCCTCGTCCCGCGCCGGGGCGGGGGCCGCCGGGCCGAAGACGGTGGCGCCGACGGCCTGCTCCTCCTCGTGGTCGGGGCCGAGCGGGATGCCGCTGCGGTCCCGGAGGCACAGCACCGCGCCGATGGAGACGAGGGTCGCGACGAGCAGGTAGAGGGACACGGCCGCCGTGGTCCCGGTCGCCTGGAGCAGGGCCTGGGCGATGGTCGGGGCGAAGGCCCCGCCGAGGATCGCGCCGATCGCGTAGGAGATCGAGACGCCGGAGAAGCGCACCGAGGCGGGGAAGATCTCCGAGTACAGCGCAGCCTGCGGCCCGTACGTGAGGCCGAGGCCGATCGAGAGGACGATGAGGCCGGCGTAGAGCCCCGCGAGGCTGGCCGTGTCGACCAGCCAGAAGACCGGGAACACGACGAGCGCCTGGAGGACGAAGCCGATGAAGTACGTCTTCTTCCTGCCGATCGCATCGGAGAGGATCCCCGCGGCAAGGGTCGAGACGAGCCAGGCCGCCGAGCCGACGGTGGCCGCGACGAGGACCGCGGTGCGGTCCATCGCGAGGCCGGTGGTCGCGTAGCCCTGGATGAAGCCGCCGGTGGTCATGTAGCCCACGGCGTTGTTGCCCACGAAGACGAGGGCAGCAAGGGCCACGAGGTGCCAGTGCCGGCGGAACAGGGCGACGATCGGGACCTTGGTCTGCTGGCCGCGCTCGGCGATCTCCGCGAAGACGGGGCTCTCGTCGACCGAGCGCCGGACGAAGTAGCCCACGCCGATGAGCACGATGCTCAGGATGAACGGCACGCGCCAGCCCCACTCGAGGAAGGCGGCGCCGGGGGAGACGACGCCGGTCATGAGGGCCATGACGCCCGAGGCGAGGAGCATGCCGAGCGGGACGCCGAGCTGCGGGTACGAGCCGGCGCGCCCGCGGCGGTCCGCGGGGGCGTGCTCGACCGCCATGAGGACGGCCCCGCCCCATTCGCCGCCGGCGGAGATGCCTTGGACGATGCGCAGGGCCAGCAGGAGGATCGGGGCCGCGACGCCGATCTGGGCGAACGTGGGCAGGAAGCCGATGAGCGTTGTCGCCGCGCCCATGAGCAGCAGGGTGATGACGAGCATGGCGCGGCGGCCGATGAGGTCCCCGAAGTGCCCGGCCAGGAACGCGCCGAGCGGGCGGAAGAGGAAGGACAGGCCGACCGTCGCGAAGGAGAGCAGGAGCGCAATGTCGTTGCCGGCGGGCTTGAAGAAGAGCTCGGCGAAGACCAGCGCGGCGCCGGTGGCGTAGATGAAGAAGTCGTACCACTCGACGGTGGTGCCGATGATCGTCGCGAAGGCGACCCTTCGCTGGTTGGCTGCTGCGTTCGTTCCGCGGGACGCGGCGGAGGCGCCGGAAGTGTTCATGCGGTGTCCTTGCTGGTCGGCATCGACGGCGATGCCGTGGCGGGGCGGCTTGTGGCCGCACGGGGGGCGCAACTGTGCGCCGGAAGGGAGTCGACGGTGCAACCATCGTGAACCACCGCACTTCCGTATGTAAACTTCAGAAATCCGTCAATATACTTTGATTCAGCTTAGGTATTCCCCCTCCATGCGCACGACGAAAGGCCCTCAGTGTCCGAGGTGACCCTCCGGCAGCTCGAGCTGTTCTCCGCGCTCGCGGACTTCCCGACGATCAGCGCCGCGGCGGACCACCTGCACATCTCCGAGTCCGCGCTCTCCCAGGCCATCACCGCGCTCGAACGCGCCGTGGGCGAGCAGCTGTGCGTCCGGCGCAAGGCCCGCGGCCTGCAGCTGACCCCCGCGGGCCAGCACTTCGCCGCCCGCGCGCGGGGGATCGTCGCGGACACGCGCGAGCTCGTGCTCGGGGCGAAGGGCGACGGCGGGGGGCTGCGCGGGCCGGTGAAGCTCGGCTGCTTCGCGAGCTTCGCGAGCGCCGTCGTCCCGGAGATCCTCGACGGCTTCCCGCGGCGCTTCCCCGAGGTCGACGTCGAGGTCACCGTCGGCACGCATGAGGACCTCCTGCCCGCCCTGCAGTCGGGCCGGCTCGACGTCGCCATCGTGTACGACATGCTCCTGCCGACCGGCTACGCCCAGCGCGAGATCTTCCCGACGGAGCTCGAGGCCGTGCTCCCCGCGGACCACCCGCTCGCGGCCAGGGACGCCGTCGACCTCGCCGACCTCGCGGCGGAGCCGCTCGTCATGTACGAGTCGAGCCCGAGCACGGCCAACACCCACAGCGTGTTCGCTGCCCGGGGGCTGACGCCGCGGATCGTCGCGAGCGTCCCGCAGGTCATCCTCGTCCAGGCGCTCGTCGCGCGGGGGGTCGGCTACGGCCTGCTCATGTCCCGCCCGAACAGCCTCCCCGTGAGCGTCGAGGGGCGCCCCCTCGCCGTCCGGCCGCTCGATCCGCCCGGGATGGGCACGAATGTCGTCGCCATCTGGCCTGAGGACATGGCGCTCACCCCTCGCGCCGCGGCGCTCGTGGACTTCGCCGTCGAGGCGCTCGGCGGCCCGCCAGAGCCGTTGTGAAAGACTCGTTGCGGATGCCCCCGGCCCGCGCTAGTGTGCGATGAGTGTCACACCAAGCAGCCCCCTCCCCGAGGGCGTCCTCGGCCGCCGGGGCGCCCCGCCCGGCGGTGATCTCGGCCCAGGACCTCGTCAAGCGGTACGGAGACTTCGCCGCCGTCGACGGGATCAGCTTCGAGGTCGCGCCGGGGGAGTCGTTCGGCCTCCTCGGGCCGAACGGCGCCGGGAAGTCCACGACGATGCGGATGATCGGCGGCGTCACCCAGCGCACGTCGGGGCGCCTGACGATCATGGGGCTCGACCCCGAGCGGCAGGGCCCCGAGGTGCGGGCCCACCTCGGCGTCGTCCCGCAGCAGGACAACCTCGACGAGGAGCTGCGCGTCCGTGACAACCTCATCGTCTACGGCCGCTACTTCGGCCTGCCGCTGGCCTACCTGCGCCAGCGCGCCGACGAGCTCCTCGCCTTCGCCCAGCTCGAGGACAAGGCCGGCGCCAAGGTCGACTCCCTCTCGGGGGGCATGAAGCGCCGCCTGACCATTGCCCGCTCGCTCGTCAACGAGCCCCGGATCCTCCTGCTCGACGAGCCCACCACGGGCCTCGACCCCCAGGCCCGGCACATCCTGTGGGACCGGCTGTTCCGGCTCAAGGAGCAGGGCGTGACCCTCGTCCTCACGACCCACTACATGGACGAGGCCGAGCAGCTGTGCGACCGGCTCATTGTCGTCGACAAGGGGCGCATCATGGCCGAGGGATCGCCCGCCGCGCTCATCCGCGAGCACTCGAGCCGGGAGGTGCTCGAGGTGCGGTTCGGTGCGGAGCGTAACGCCGCCGTCGTGCGCGAGCTCGAGGGCACGGGCGAGCGGATCGAGCCCCTCCCGGACCGGGTCCTCGTCTACACCGACGACGGCGAGCGCTCGCTCGAGCACCTCCGCGCCAAGGGCCTGCACCCGCTCACGTCCCTCGTGCGGCGTGCCTCGCTCGAGGACGTCTTCCTGCGCCTGACTGGACGGTCCCTCGTTGACTGAGGCGGGGGCGGGGCGGCTGAGGGCCCACACGCCGGAGGTCTCCGCCGCGCGGGCGCGGCGCTGGGGCTCGCTCTACTTCGCCGAGCACCAGCTGCGTTCCATGCGCGCCTATCTGCTCACGATCGTCGTCACAAGCGTGGGCAACCCGCTCCTGTACCTGTTCTCGATGGGCGTGGGTCTGGCCGCGATCGTGGACCGCAAGGTCGCGGGCGGGTTCGACGGCGTGGGCTACCTCGCGTACTCCGCCCCGGCCCTGCTCGTCTCGAGCGCCGTCATGACCTGCGCGAACGAGATGATGTTCCCGGTCATGGACGGCTTCAAGTGGCGGCGCATCTACTACGGGCCGCACGTGACGCCGCTCGCCCCGCGGCAGCTCGCGGCCGGGCACATCATCGCCGTCGGCGGCCGCCTGGCGGTCCAATCCGCCGTCTTCTTCCTCATCATGCTCGCGTTCGGCGCCGCGCCGGGCGCGAACGCGTGGCTGCTCATCCCGCTCGGCGTCGCGACCGGCATGGCGTTCGGCGCGCCGGTCATGGCGTACGCCGCGCGCCTCGAGAAGGAGAACTTCCAGTTCTCGATGATCCAGCGGTTCGTCGTGATGCCGCTGTTCCTGTTCTCCGGGACCTTCTACCCGCTCGAGGCCATGCCCGCCGCGATGCAGTGGATCGGCTGGGTCTCGCCGCTCTGGCACGGGAACCAGCTCGGCCGCGCCGTCTCCTACGGGCTTGCCGAGCCGCCGTGGCTCGTCGCCGTCCACGTCGCGTACCTCGCCGTGCTCGGGGCGGCGGGGATCGTGTGGGCCGGCCGGAACTACACGAGGCGGCTCGGGGCATGAGCGGGCCCCAGGACGACGGCGCCGTGCTCGCCGCCGACCCGCGGCCCTTCAGTGCCGTCTACGCCCGGAACGCCCGGGCCGTGATCGGGCGCGGCTTCCGGGTCATCCGGAGCCAGAACTGGGTCATCCTGCTCTCCGGGTTCTTCGAGCCCGTGTTCTACCTGCTCTCGATGGGGATCGGGCTCGGCAGCCTCGTGGGCGAGGTCGAGGGCCCGGGCGGGGCGCCCGTCTCCTATGCCGCGTACATCGCGCCCGCGCTGCTGGCCGTCTCGGCGATGAACGGCGCCATCTACGACTCCACGTGGAACGTGTACTTCAAGATGCACTTCGGCAAGCTCTACCAGGGCATGCTCTACACGTCCCTCGGGCCGCTCGACATCGCCATGGGGGAGATCTTCATGGCCCTGTTCCGCGGGTTCCTCTACGCCGTGGGGTTCACCGGGGTCATGGGGATCATGGGGCTCATCACGACGCCGTGGGCCCTCCTGCTCGTCCCGGCCTCGGTCATGGTGGCGTTCGGCTTCGCGAGCTTCGGCATGGCCGTGACGAGCTACATGAAGACGTTCCAGCAGATGGACCTGATCACGTTCGTCATGCTGCCGATGTTCCTGTTCTCGGCGACGTTCTTCCCCCTGTCCGTGTACCCAGAGCCGATCCAGTGGGCCATCCAGGCGTTCCCGCTCTGGCATGGGGTCGAGCTCATGCGGCAGATCAGCATCGGGGTCTTCACGCCCGCGACGTGGATCCATGTGGGCTACTACGCCGCCATGATCCTCGTCGGGGTCGCCTTCACGACCCGCCGCCTGCGCTCGCTCTTCCTCCGCTGACGCCGAGATGGGGGCTTGGGGCGCCGAAATGGGGGCTTAGGACGCCGAAATGCGGCGCTAGCGACGCGGGCAGGAGGCAGAGACGGACGACGGCGGGGAGTCGCCGCGCCGGGGCAGTCACCGGGGGCATCCGGGGCCACCTGGCGCCGACGGATGGGGAAGTTCGGGAGGCGCCGTCGTCCGCCAGCCCGTGCTCTGGGCCGTGGACCAGGAGGGCCCCCACGATCAGTGGGCCCATCTCGGCGTCCCACACCCCCATCGCGGCGTCACAGGACCCCATCTCGGCGGTTCGGTGGCCCGGGCTCGCGGTCCGGGGGACCGGTCGGGGTCTGGGAGAATGGGGGCCATGCAGAGTCTCGGCCAGAACAGCCCGTCCCCGCAGCCCGGTCCCGCCCAGGGGGCCCGCCGCCCGGCGGGGTTCAGGGTCAGCGCGCTCGGCCTCTCGGTGCTCGTGCTGTCCTTCCTCGTCGCCGTGATCTTCGCGGCGAACCAGAACGACGTGATCGGCTGGATCGTCGCCGTCGTCTCGCTCGGCTGGCTCGCCTTCGCCGTCTTCGTCTTCGTCACGGTCCGCGGCGCCGGCCGCCGGGCCCAAGCCCGCATCGAGGAGGCCGCGCGCCAGTTCGGCGGCCGCGCCCCCTCGATGTCCGGCGGCCGCGCGGGGGAGGCCCGCACGGTGGACGACGCCCGCGACCTCAAGCTCGACCACTCGTTCAAGATCATCCAGGTCCAGGAGCGGGTCGTCCGCGAGAACCTCGGCAAGGACGCCGAGCAGGTCGCCCGCGCGCTCGAGACCATCCAGATCACCGCGGCCAACGCCCGCGACATGCTCCGCCCCGACCAGGAGGGACCCGTCTCGGGGACCGTCGTCGACGAGGGGTAGAGTGGCACAGTGACCCTCGACGCTACTGCCACCACGCCTGCCTACGCGCCCAAGGACGGCGCCCTGCGCATCGCCACTGTGAATGTCAACGGCCTCCGCGCCGCCTGGCGCAAGGGCATGCCGGAGTGGCTCGCGACGCGCGACGTCGACATCCTGTGCCTGCAGGAGGTCCGTGCCCCCGACCCGACCGTGCACGAGTACTTCGAGGGCTGGCATGTGCTGCACGCCGAGGCCGACGCGAAGGGCCGCGCCGGCGTCGCGATCGCCTCGCGCGAGGCCCCGACGGAGACCCGCATCGGGATCGGCGACGACTACTTCGCCACGGCAGGCCGCTGGATCGAGGCGGACTTCGCCCTCGAGGGCGGCGGGCAGCTGACGGTCGTGAGCGCCTACGTGCACTCCGGCGAAGCCGGCACCCCCAAGCAGGACGACAAGTACCGCTTCCTCGACGTCATGCTCAAGCGCCTGCCCGAGCTCGCCGAGTACAGCGACCACGCGCTCGTCGTCGGCGACCTCAACGTGGGCCACACGCAGCTGGACATCCGCAACTGGAAGGCCAACCAGAAGCGCGCTGGCTTCCTGCCCGAGGAGCGCGCCTACTTCGACCGCTTCTTCGGCGACGAGATCGGCTGGAAGGACGTCCACCGCGAGCTCTCGGGCCAGATCGACGGCCCCTACACGTGGTGGTCCCAACGCGGCCGCGCCTTCGACAACGACGCCGGGTGGCGCATTGACTACCAGATGGCCACCCCCGCCCTCGCCGCCGCGGCGAGGAACGCCGTCGTCGACCGTGCCACGGCATGGGACACGCGCTGGTCCGACCACGCCCCGCTCGTCATCGACTACAAGCTCTAGACACCGGAAGCTCACTCCATGACAAACCCCACGACCCCTGCCACCCGCCAGCGGCTCGTCTCCGGCATGCAGCCCTCGGGCGACTCGCTGCACCTCGGGAACTACCTCGGCGCGCTCGTGAACTGGGTCGCGCAGCAGGACGAGTACGACTGCTTCTACTTCATCCCCGACCTGCACGCGATCACCGTCCCGCAGGACCCGGCGGAGCTCCTGCACCGGACCCGGCTCACCGCGGCCCAGTACATCGCCGGGGGCATCGACGTCGAGAAGTCCACGCTCTTCGTCCAGTCCCACGTGCCAGAGCACGCCCAGCTCGCGTGGGTCCTCATGTGCCTCACGACCTTCGGCGAGGCCTCGCGCATGACCCAGTTCAAGGACAAGTCCGCGCGCCAGGGCAGCGACTCCGCGAGCTCGGGCCTCTTCACCTACCCGATGCTCATGGCCGCGGACATCCTGCTCTACAAGCCCTACGGCGTGCCCGTGGGGGAGGACCAGCGCCAGCACCTCGAGCTCGCCCGCGACCTCGCCCACCGCTTCAACACGCGCTTCGGCGAGACCTTCCCCGTCCCCGCGCCGCTCATCCCGCGCACGTCGGCGAAGATCTACGACCTCCAGAACCCGATGGCGAAGATGTCCAAGTCCGCGGACTCGCCCAACGGCCTCATCAACCTCCTCGACGATCCGAAGGTCACGGCCAAGCGGATCAAGTCGGCGGTCACGGACACCGACACGGTCATCCGCTACGACCGCGAGGCCAAGCCCGGCGTCTCCAACCTCCTGAGCATCTACTCGACGGTCACGGGCCGCACGGTCGAGGACATCGTGGCCTCCTACGAGGGCAAGATGTACGGCCACCTCAAGGTGGACCTCGCCGAGGTCGTCGTCGAGGCCCTGGCCCCGATCAAGGCGCGCACGGAGGAGCTCCTCACGGACCCCGCCGAGCTCGACCGGCTTCTCGCCCACGGGGCAGCGAAGGCCCGCGAGATCGCCGTCCCGACGCTCGCGGAGGTCTACGAGCGGGTCGGCTTCCTGCCCGCCCTCGCCCCGGCGGCCGCCACGATCGCCTAGCCCATGCCGGAGCTCGACGACGTCCGGATGGCCGGCGACGCCGTGCCCCCCGCCCCGGCCCCGCCGCTCGTGGGGGTCATCCTCGGCTTCCCCGAGCGCGTTGCGCGGGAGCTCAAGGCCTGGCGAGCCTCGTTCGGCGACCCGATGGCCGAGGTCATCCCCGCGCACATCACGCTCGTGACCACGACCGAGACGGACGACTGGGACGCGGCGGCCGCCCACGTGCGCCGCGTCGCGGCCCAGACGGAGCCGTTCCGCGTCGAGCTGGCCGGGACGGGCTCGTTCCGCCCGGTGTCCCCGGTGGTCTACGTCAAGGTCACCGAGGGCTTCGACGAGTGCGTCCGGCTGCACAGGGCCCTCCAGCAGGGGCCGCTCGAGCGCGACCTCCCGTTCCCCTACCACCCCCACGTCACGGTCGCGCACGATGTGCCCGCCGAGCAGCTCGATGCGGCCGAGTCCGCGCTCGATTCCTACAGCGAATCCTTCACAGTGGCTAGCATGGGCCTGTATGAGCACGACGCCGATGGGTTCTGGCAGCTGAGGGAAGAGCTTCGATTTGGCACAGCGACGAACAGCCACAAGGGGCGCAAGGCTGGCGAAGACTCCGAGGGGCCGCTCCCCGGCTGAGCAGCCCCTGCCCAGGGAGCTCGCCAAGCTCAGGCTCGAGGTCCTGCACAGGCGGCAGGACGTCGGCAGGGCGCGGCTGAGCCGCGAGGGGCCGGTCAAGGTGGCCCTCGCGATCGTGCAGTGGCTCGTCGCGCGGCTCAAGGCGTTCCGCCCCGTGCGGGCGTTCCAGCACTACAGCCTCGAGCACGGCCCGCTCATGAGCGCGGGCATCGGCTTCAACATGTTCTTCTCGGTCTTCGGCCTCCTCGCCACGGGCTTCTCCCTCGCCGCGCTCGTGCTCGCGGGCCAGCCGGCCCTCGTCGACCGGGTCGTGGAGAGCGTCGCCGCCGCGGCCCCCGGCCTGCTCAAGGTGGACGGCTCGGAGGGCCTCGTCGACCCGGAGGACCTGCTCAACCCCACGGGCCTGAGCGTCGCGGCACTCGTTGCCGTGGCGGTGACCGTCTACTCCTCGCTCCGCTGGATCCGGAGCCTGCGCGACGGCCTGCGGGGGATCGTGGGCCTGCCGCCCCTCACGGTCAACCCGCTCCTGCTCACGCTGCGGGACGTCGGCACGCTCCTGCTCCTGGGCGTGCTCATCGTCCTCACGTCCGCCGTGAGCGTCGTCTTCACCGCGGCCCTGGACTTCATCACCGACACCCTCCGGATCGACGGCGCCTTCGTGCAGCCGGTGGGCTGGCTCGTGGGCCTCGCGGTGCCGCTCGCGCTCAACACGCTCACGGCCGTGATCCTGTTCCGGATCGCGGGCGGGCTCGCGCTCGGCCGGCGGGCGTTCGTCGAGGGCGCGCTGCTGGCCGGCGTGGGCACCTCCCTCCTGCAGGCCTTCAGCACGCAGCTGCTGGCCCGGTCGGGGGCGAACCCGCTCCTCGCGCCGTTCGCGATCATCATCGGGCTGCTCATCTGGTTCAACCTCGTGAGCCAGGTCTACCTCGTCGCGGCGGCCTGGAGCACGATCCGTGAGGCGGACCGCACGGCCGCCGGCCACCGCTCGCCGGAGTCCTTCGGCTCGGCCCGCCCGGGCCTGCACGCGTCCCCGGCGCTCGCCCGGGCCCGCGAGCACGTGGAGCACCGCCCGGCACCGGCGGCAGTTCCGCCCGCCGCAGCTTCCCTCGCGCAGGAGGCGGACGACGGCGACGGGCGGCACCCAGCCGAGCCCCGCCGTCGTGCGCTGCATCCGCTTGCGTGGCTCCGCGGCCTGGGGAGGGGCCGCGGCGGGGCCGCCGTCCGCTGACCCGCCCCGCGTAGAGGAGCCGGACGCGCAGAGGGCGCCGCTGCAGTGCAGCGGCGCCCTCTCGCGGAGCGGGCCGGGCCAGGGGACCAGCGGCCGGGTGCGTCAGAACTGGCGGGCCAGGATGGCCTGCTTGACCTCGGCGATGGCCTTGGTCACCTGGATGCCGCGCGGGCACGCCTCCGAGCAGTTGAAGGTCGTGCGGCAGCGCCACACGCCCTCCTTGTCGTTGAGGATCTCGAGGCGCATGTCACCGGCATCGTCGCGCGAGTCGAAGATGAACCGGTGCGCGTTCACGATCGCGGCCGGGCCGAAGTACTGCCCGTCCGTCCAGAACACCGGGCACGAGGACGTGCACGCGGCGCAGAGGATGCACTTGGTCGTGTCGTCGAACCGCTCGCGGTCCTCGACCGACTGGATGCGCTCCTTCGTGGGCTCGTGGCCCTTCGAGATGAGGAACGGCATGATCTCGCGGTAGGACTGGAAGAACGGCTCCATGTCCACGATGAGGTCCTTCTCGACCGGCAGGCCCTTGATGGGCTCGACCGTGATCGGCTTGGACGTGTCGAGGTCCTTCAGGAGCGTCTTGCACGCGAGGCGGTTGCGGCCGTTGATGCGCATGGCATCCGAGCCGCACACGCCATGCGCGCACGAGCGGCGGAACGAGACCGAGCCGTCGTGCTCCCACTTGGCCTTGTGCAGGGCGTCCAGCACGCGGTCCGTGCCGTACATCGTGAGCTTGAAGTCGTCCCAGCGGGCCTCCTCGGAGACCTCCGGGTCGTAGCGGCGCACGCGCAGGGTGATGTCGAAGCTCGGCACGGCGCCGCCGCCGGACGCCTCGGCGAGCTCGACCTTGGATGCGGGTTCGGCAGTTGCAGCAGACATCAGTACTTACGCTCCATCGGCTCGTAGCGGGTGAAGACGACGGGCTTGGTGTCGAGCCGGATGCCAGCCACGCCCTCGGCCGAGGATTCCGCCGTGACGGACGGGTCCAGGTAGGCCATCGAGTGCTTCATGAAGTTGGCGTCGTCGCGGTCCGGGTAGTCCTCGCGGTAGTGGCCGCCGCGGGACTCCTTGCGGTGCAGGGCCCCGACGGTCATGACCTTGGCGATCTCGAGCAGGAAGCCGAGCTCGACGGCCTCGAGCAGGTCGAGGTTGAAGCGCTTGCCCTTGTCCCCGACGGAGATGTTGCGGTAGCGCTCCTCGAGCTTCTCGATGTCGCGCAGCACGGTCTCGAGGGACTCCTGGGTGCGGAACACCTGCATGTTCGCGTCCATGGTCTCCTGCAGGTCGCGCCGGATGTGCGCGATCCGCTCGGTGCCGTTCGAGACCCGCAGGGACTCGAGGAGGGCCTCCGTGTACGCGGCCGGGTTCTCCGGCAGCTCGACGAACTCCGCCGTCTTGGCGTACTCGGCGGCGTAGATGCCGGCGCGCTTGCCGAAGACGTTGATGTCCAGGAGCGAGTTGGTGCCCAGGCGGTTGGAGCCATGCACCGAGACGCACGCGACCTCGCCGGCGGCGTACAGGCCCGGGACGACCGTGTCGTTGTCCTGGAGCACCTCGGCCTTGATGTTCGTCGGGATGCCGCCCATCGCGTAGTGCGCGGTCGGGTACACCGGGACGGGCTCCGTGAACGGCTCGACCCCGAGGTACGTGCGGGCGAACTCGGTGATGTCCGGGAGCTTCGCCTCGATGTGCTCGGGCTCGAGGTGCGTCAGGTCGAGGTAGACGTAGTCCTTGTTCGGACCCGCGCCGCGGCCCTCGCGCACCTCGTTGGCCATCGCGCGGGCGACGATGTCGCGCGGCGCGAGGTCCTTGATGGTCGGGGCGTAGCGCTCCATGAAGCGCTCGCCCTCCGAGTTGCGCAGGATCGCGCCCTCGCCGCGGGCGCCCTCGGTCAGGAGGATGCCCAGGCCCGCGAGGCCCGTCGGGTGGAACTGGAAGAACTCCATGTCCTCGAGCGGGATGCCGCGGCGGAAGGCGATGCCCATGCCGTCGCCCGTGAGGGTGTGCGCGTTCGAGGTCGTCTTGAAGACCTTGCCGGCGCCGCCCGAGGCGAACACGACCGACTTGGCCTGGAAGACGTGCAGCTCGCCCGAGGCGAGGTCGTAGCTCACGACGCCGGCGACTCGCTTCTGCTTGTACGGCGTGCCGTCGGCGCGGGTCGCGTCCTCCTCGACGATGAGGAGGTCGAGCACGTAGTACTCGTTGTAGAACTCGACGTTGTGCCGGACGCAGTTCTGGTAGAGCGTCTGGAGGATCATGTGGCCCGTGCGGTCGGCGGCGTAGCACGCGCGGCGCACCGGGGCCTTGCCGTGGTCACGGGTGTGGCCGCCGAAGCGGCGCTGGTCGATCCGGCCCTCGGGGGTGCGGTTGAACGGCAGGCCCATCTTCTCGAGGTCGAGGACTGCGTCGATGGCCTCCTTGGCCATGACCTCCGCAGCATCCTGGTCGACGAGGTAGTCGCCGCCCTTGATGGTGTCGAAGGTGTGCCACTCCCAGTTGTCCTCCTCGACGTTCGCGAGGGCGGCGCACATGCCGCCCTGGGCGGCGCCGGTGTGGGAGCGGGTGGGGTAGAGCTTGGTCAGCACGGCGGTGCGCGCGCGCTGGCCCGCTTCGATGGCTGCGCGCATGCCGGCGCCGCCGGCGCCGACGATCACCACGTCGTATTTGTGGACCTGCATGCTTGGATGCTTCCTTCTCGTCGGGGCGCGCTACGGCGCGGGGCAGTAGTCGGCAACATGGCGGACGCCGTCGATCACCGGGCACGGGTCGAACGTGAAGATCACGAGCGTGCCGAGGATGATGATCAGCGTCGTGGCGGCGAACAGGACCACCTTGAGCCAGAACCGGACGCTGTCGCGCTCGGCGTAGTCGTTGATGATCGTGCGGACGCCGTTGGTGCCGTGGAGCATCGCGAGCCAGAGCATCGCGAGGTCCCAGAACTGCCAGAACGGGTCGGCCCACTTGCCGGCGACGAAGCCGAAGTCGATCGCGTGGATGCCCTCGCCGACGAGGAGGTTCACGAAGAGGTGGCCGAAGATGAGGACCACGAGGACGATCCCGGAGAGGCGCATGAACAGCCACCAGATCATCTCTGTCTGGCCCTTGGGCCCGCCCGAACGGCGGTACTGCGGTGCGATGCGGCCCGTCTGCGACGTGCTGCGCGGGGCGCGGATCTCAGGTGCAGTGCTCATCTCAGTGGCCTCCCAGCGCAAGCGACAGATGGCGGATCGCGAACCCGGCGAAGGCCACGAGCCAGATCACGAGCACGGCCCACAGCAGCTGGCGCTGGTACTTGGGGCCGTTCTTCCAGAAGTCGACCAGGATCACGCGCAGGCCGTTGAAGGCGTGGAAGAGGATGGCGGCGACGAGACCTGTCTCGCCGAGGGCCATGAGCGGGTTCTTGTAGGCGCCGATGACGGCGGTGTACGCCTCGGGGGACACACGCACCAATGAGGTGTCCAGGACGTGGACCAACAAGAAGAAGAAGATGACGACGCCGGTGACCCGGTGTCCGACCCAGGACCACATGCCTTCACGGCCGCGGTACAGGGTGCCAGCTGGTTTTGTCGGCACTGAATAAACCTCCCTGCGGGCACCGGCGCCCGCATGGGGCCCATGCGGAGGGGGCAGCCGGTGCAGAGTGGCCCTTCCATGCACCAAGGACATGAAGAGGCACATTCGCTCTTGAGCAACAGCCTAAATCTAGGCTTCGCTCAGAGCTTACCGAATCCGCCCTTAAAGGCAGTTGACAGGGCGTGGGAATTATCACGTTCCGCCCTCTTGCGCGCACGCCGCGGGCGTGAATACGCAGGCTGCTCGGTTACAGTGGGGGCGATGAGCACACAATCCTTCCCGGCTGTCCCGGCCGAGCCTGCCCCGACGCGCGCCCCCCTCGACCGCTTCGTCGCAGTGATCCCTGCGGGCGGCGTCGGGACCCGGCTGTGGCCGCTCTCCCGTGCGGCTGCGCCGAAGTTCCTGCACGATCTCACCGGCTCGGGCAGCACGCTCATCCGCGCCACGTACGACCGGCTCAAGCCGCTCGCCGACGGCCGCTTCCTCGTCGTCACCGGCCGTGCGCACGAGCCTGCCGTGTGCCGGCAGATCCCCGAGCTCCACCCGGACGACCTCGTGCTCGAGAGCGAGCCCAAGGACTCGGCCGCCGCCATCGGCCTCGCCGCCGCGATCCTGCACCGCCGCAGCCCGGACACGATCATGGGCTCCTTCGCCGCGGACCAGGTCATCAGCCCCAACGAGGTGTTCCAGGCCGCCGTGCGCGAGGCCGTCTACACCGCCGCCGATGGCGGTCGCGGGAATCGGGGGAAGATCGTCACGATCGGCATCGAGCCGACCCACCCCTCGACCGGCTTCGGGTACATCCGCGGGGGAGCCCCGCTCGACGTCCCCGGAGCCCCGAGCGCCCGCGCCGTCGCCGAGTTCGTCGAGAAGCCGAACCTCGAGGTCGCCGAGAAGTACCTCGGGTCGGGCGAGTACCTCTGGAACGCGGGCATGTTCGTGGCCCCCGTCGCGCTCATGCTCGAGCACCTTGAGGCCAACCAGCCCGAGCTGCACGCGGGTCTGACCGAGATCGCCGCCGCATGGGACACCCCGGAGCGGGACGCCGTGACCGCGAGGGTCTGGCCGTCGCTGCCGAAGATCGCGATCGACTACGCCGTCGCCGAGCCCGCCGCGGCGGCCGGGGACGTCGCCGTCGTGCCCGGCGCCTTCCGCTGGGACGACGTCGGCGACTTCGCCGCGATCGGCCGGCTCAACAGCGCGCGCGAGGACAACAACGTCACGGTGCTCGGCGAGGGGGCGCGCGTCTTCGCCGACTCGGCCTCCGGCGTCGTCGTCTCCGACACGAAGCGCGTCATCGCGCTCATCGGCATCGAGGACGTCGTCATCGTGGACACGCCCGACGCGCTGCTCGTGACCACGAAGGAGCACGCCCAGAAGGTCAAGCGCACCGTCGACGCGCTCAAGGCCAGCGGCGACACCGACGTCCTGTGATCCCGTCACAGGACGCCTCCACTGACTCTGTCCGGTGAGGCCGTCCTGTGACACCGTACTGTGACCTCGTCGGGGGGCCGCCGCGCAGGACGCACGCTCCGGTGACGCTAGAGTGAACGCGTGCGGAACTATACGACGGAAGCCGAACCCACACCGGTTGTGGGCCCCAGGCTCGAGGCCTTTCTCCCAGAGCTGATCGACTTCCGGCGGGACCTCCACGCACATCCCGAGCTCTCGTTCCAGGAATTCAGGACCACCGACAGGATCATGGCCCGGCTCGAGAAGGCCGGCCTCTCCCCGGAGCGGCTCGAGGGAACCGGCGTCGTCGTCGACATCGGCGCGGGCCCCATCGCGACGGCCGTGCGCGGCGACATCGACGCCCTCCCGATCATCGAGGAGTCCGGCCTGCCGTACTCCTCGCGGAACCACGGCGTCACCCACGCCTGCGGCCACGACGTGCACACGACGGCGGCGCTCGGCGTCGCGCTCCTGCTCGCCGAGATGGACCGCGAGCGTCCCCTGGGCGCGACCGTGCGCGTGATCTTCCAGCCTGCCGAGGAGACCATGCCCGGCGGGGCTCTCACGTGCATCGACCAGGGCGTGCTCTCGGGCGTCCCGCGGATCATGGCGCTGCACTGCGACCCGCGGATCGAGGTCGGGAAGATCGGCACGCGCATCGGGCCCATCACCTCGGCCTCGGACACGATCCGGATCGAGCTCACGGGCCGTGGCGGGCACACCTCCCGCCCGCACCTGACCGAGGACCTCGTCTTCGCGCTCTCGCAGATCGCGATCAACGTCCCCGCCGTCCTGTCCCGCCGCGTCGACGTCCGCAGCGGCGTGTCCATGGTGTGGGGCCAGATCTCCGCGGGCTCGGCGCCCAACGCCATCCCCGCGTCCGGGTCCATGTCCGGGACCATGCGCTGCCTCGATCGCGAGGCCTGGCACAGCGCGGGTGAGCTCCTCGACGAGGTCGTTCAGCAGGTCGCGGCGCCCTACGGCGTCGACGTGAGCCTCTCGCACACGCGGGGCGTCCCGCCGGTCGTGAACTCCGAGCACGAGACGGCGCTCATCGAGGCGGCGGCACGGGCCGAGCTGGGGGAGGACGCCGTTGTGCTCACACCCCAGTCGATGGGCGGCGAGGACTTCGCCTGGTTCCTCGCCGAAGTGCCAGGCTCGATGTTCCGCCTCGGCACGCACACGCCGGGCGGGGAGGAGTACGACCTGCACCGCGGGGACCTCGTCGTCGACGAGCGCGCGATCGGCTGTGGGGTCCAGGTCCTCGCCGCCGCAGCGCTGCGCAGCGTCCGCGACCTCCTGTAGCCGTCTATGCCGGACAGGCCCGGTGCCGCCTCTACCGCGAGGTAACACATCGACAACGATCCGGATGCGGCTGGGCCAAGCCGTGTGAAGGAGTTGTTTGACGAGTAGTGTGTGAGGTGTACCACGCGTCCGCGGCGGCCTCTCCCGCTTCCCGGCACGCTGCGCCTGTGCATCTGGAGGAACCGATGATCACCAAACGCCCCCGCTTCACGAAGAGGGCGGCCGCCGGCGCCGCGCTGGCAGGCGCCGCAGCCCTCGTCCTCTCCGCCTGCGGCGCTCCGCCAGAGACCTCCGGGCCGACAGCGAGCGCCCCGGACTTCACCGGCTGCATCGTCTCCGACTCGGGCGGCTTCGACGACCAGTCGTTCAACCAGTCCTCCTACGATGGGCTCAAGAAGACCGAGGCCGACCTGGGCATCAAGGTCAAGCAGGCGGAGTCCAAGAGCAACAACGACTACGCGACCAATCTCAACGGCATGGTCTCGGCCGGCTGCAACCTCACCTTCACGGTCGGCTACCTCCTCGGCGACGCGACGAAGGCCGCGGCTGAGGCCAATCCGGACAAGCACTTCGCGATCATCGACTTCGCGTACGCCCAGCCAATCACCAACATCAAGCCGGTTGTCTACGACACGGCGCAGGCGGCCTACCTCGCCGGCTACGCCGCGGCGGCGACCACCAAGACCGGGATCGTGGGCACGTTCGGCGGCATGAAGATCCCGACCGTCACGATCTTCATGGACGGCTTCGCCGACGGCGTGGCCGCGTACAACAAGGCCAAAGGCAAGGACGTCAAGCTCCTCGGCTGGGACAAGGCGGCCCAGGACGGCACATTCACGGGCGACTTCGAGAAGCAGGACAAGGGCAAGCAGTTCACCCAGAACCTGCTCGACCAGGGCGCAGACGTGATCATGCCCGTCGCCGGGCCGGTCGGCAAGGGCACGGGCGCGGCGCTCAAGGAGGCCAAGGCCGCGGGCAAGGACGTCGCCCTCATCTGGGTCGACTCCGACGGCTACCTCACGGCCCCCGACTACAAGGACCTCATGCTCACGTCTGTCATGAAGAAGATGGGCGAGGCCGTCGAGGCGGTCGTGAAGGACGACGTGGAGGGCCGGTTCAGCAACGACCCCTACGTGGGGACCCTCCAGAACGACGGCGTGGCGCTCGCCCCGTTCCACGACTTCGACTCGAAGGTCAGCGCCGAGACCAAGGCCGAGCTCGAGCAGCTCAAGAAGGACATCATCGACGGCAAGGTGACCGTCACGTCCCAGGCCAGCCCCAAGAAGTAGTCGTCGGCGGCCACCGCTCACTGCAGGCGCCGCCAGCACCGCGCGCCGGTGCTGGCGGCGCCTGTGCGTCCGCTCTAGGCTGAGCCTGCCGACGCCCGCGGACGGCGAGTGGCCCACAAGGAGAACGGTGGTGTCGTGAAGCTCGAACTCCAGGGGATCTCGAAGGCCTTCGGATCCTTCTACGCCAACCAGGACATCGACCTGACCGTCGAGGAGGGGCAGATCCACTGCCTCCTCGGGGAGAACGGCGCGGGCAAGTCCACGCTCATGAACGTCCTGTACGGGCTCTACGAGCCGACGTCGGGGCGCATCCTCGTCGACGGCCGACCCGTCCGCTTCTCCGGGCCCGGGGACGCGATGGCCGCCGGGATCGGCATGGTCCACCAGCACTTCATGCTCGTGCCCGTCTTCACGGTCGCGGAGAACGTCGCGCTCGGGGCCGAGGCCACCCGCGGCGCCGGCTTCCTCGACCTCGACGTGACGCGGAAGCGGATCCGCGAGATCTCCGCCCGCTACGGCTTCCACGTCAACCCGGACGCCCTCATCGAGGACCTGCCCGTCGGCGTCCAGCAGCGCGTCGAGATCATCAAGGCCCTCGTCCGGGAGGCCAAGGTGCTCATCCTCGACGAGCCGACGGCGGTGCTCACGCCCCAGGAGACCGACGAGCTGCTCGACATCATGCGCCAGCTCAAGGCCTCGGGCACCTCGATCGTCTTCATCTCCCACAAGCTCCGGGAGGTCAAGGCCGTAGCCGACGTCATCACGGTCATCCGCCGAGGACGGGTCGTCGGGGACGCGCCGCCGAGCGCCTCGCCGTCGGAGCTTGCCGCGATGATGGTCGGCCGTCCTGTGAGCCTGTCCCTCGGGAAGGCGCCCGCGGTCCCGGGCGAGACCACCTTCGAGGTCTCGGACCTGACGGTGACCGCCCCGAACGGGACACGGGCCGTGGATGGCCTCAGCTTTGGGATCGCCCGCGGCGAGATCCTCGCCGTCGCGGGCGTCCAGGGCAATGGTCAGACCGAGCTCACCGAGGCCATCCTCGGCCTCCAGCACCACGTGAGCGGGAGCGTCCGGCTCGAGGGGCAGGAGCTCCTGGGTCGCAGCGTCAAGGAGGTCCTGCGGGCCGGCGTCGGCTTCGTCCCCGAGGACCGCACGGTGCACGGGCTCGTGGGCCCGCTGTCCGTCGCGGAGAACCTCGTCCTCGACCTCTACGACCGCGAGCCCTATGCACGCGGGATCGCCATGCGGCCGGCCGAGGTCAGGGCGAACGCGGTGCAGCGGGTCGAGGAGTTCGATATCCGGACGCCCACTGCCGAGGCTGCCGCCGGGACCCTCTCGGGCGGAAACCAGCAGAAGGTCGTCATGGCCCGCGAGCTCTCCCGGCCGCTCAAGCTCTTCATCGCCTCCCAGCCCACGCGTGGTGTCGACGTCGGGTCCGTCGAGTTCCTGCACCGCCGCATCGTTGCCGAGCGCGACCGCGGCACGCCCGTGCTCATCGTCTCGACCGAGCTCGACGAAGTTCTCGAGCTCGCCGACCGCATCGCCGTCCTGTACAAGGGCCGGCTCGTCGGGATCGTGCCCGCCGGCACCCCGCGCGACGTCCTGGGGCTCATGATGGCGGGCATGACACCGCCGAAGGCAGAAACAGACGCAGAAGCAGCAGCAGAACACGCGGCCGAGCCCGCGGCGGCCGACGCCAGGGCAGAGGACCCCGCGAAGCCCACCCGTGACAGCGAAGGAGGGACCCCGTGAGCCAGCTCGACCCGTCGGGCAGCGCGCCCGTGGAGGACAGCCCCGCGACCGCCCAGGCGCCGCCGCCGGTCCCCGTCACGGCGACGACCGCCGCCAAGACCGAGGGCGTCAGCGTGCTGCGCGAGATCGTGGCCGGCAGCGGCCTCGTGTCGCTGCTCGCCGTCGTCGCCGCCCTCGTCCTCGGGGGGCTGCTCATCGCGAGCACCGACGAGCGGGTGGGCCGCACGCTCGGCTATTTCCTGGCCCGGCCGACCGACTTCCTCCAGGCGCTCTGGACGGCCGCCACGAGCTCCTACCTCGCGCTCTTCCAGGGGGCCGTGTTCAACCCCCGGCAGGGCTTCGCGCCCCTCCTCGAGACCCTCACGGTCGCGACCCCGCTCATCTGCGCGGGCCTCGGCGTCGCCCTCGCCTTCCGGGCAGGGCTCTTCAACATCGGCGCCCAGGGGCAGATCATCATCGGCGGCACGCTCGCGGCCTATGCGGGCTTCGCATGGCACCTTCCCTTCGGCCTGCACCTCCTGCTCGTCCTAGCCCTCGGCGTCGTGGGTGGCGCCGTGTGGGGCGGGCTCGTGGGCTACCTCAAGGCACGCACGGGAGCCCATGAGGTCATTCTCACGATCATGTTCAACTACGTGGCGCTGTACCTCGTGGACTTCCTGCTCAACACGCCCGCCTTCCAGCGCCCAGGCGAGACGAACCCTATTTCCCCGCGACTGGATGACACAGCTGTGTTCCCCGCGCTGCCCGGCTCGCGCCTCCACCTGGGCTTCCTCGTCGCGATCGCCCTCACCGTCGCCGTCTGGTGGATCCTGTCCCGCTCGACGGTGGGCTTCGAGTTCCGCGCCGTCGGCGCCAACCCATCCGCCGCCCGCACCGCCGGGGTCGACGTCGGCCGCTCGACGGTGCTCGTCATGGCCCTCGCCGGCGCCCTGGCCGGCGCGGCCGGCGTCGCGCAGGTCGCGGGCACCGAGAAGGTCCTCACGACGGGCGTCGCCGCGAGCTACGGCTTCGACGCGATCACGGTCGCGCTCCTCGGCCGCTCGAGCCCGTGGGGCACCTTTGCTGCCGGCCTCCTCTTCGGGGCGTTCAGGGCCGGTGCCGTCCAGATGCAGATCCAGACCGGCACGCCGATCGACATCGTGCTCGTCGTCCAGTCCCTCATCGTCCTGTTCATCGCAGCCCCGCCCCTCGTCCGCTCGCTCTTCGGGCTCGGGCGCGGGGCCAGGCGGCGCGCCAAGCGTGCCGCGGGCTCGCAGGCCACGACCGCCGGAGGTGCCGCATGAGCCTCGCAGCCGCCCCTGCCGTCAGCGCCCCCGCAGCGGCGCCGGGCGCTCCCGTGGGCTGGAAGGTCCCGGCCACGCTGGCGGTGCTCGGCGTCGTCGGCCTGGTCGTGTTCGGCTTCCTCGGCTCGCCGCAGACCGCCGAGTTCGGCATCAGCGCGAGTGGGGACGCCTTCGCCCTCCCTGCCCTGCGGGTCCCGGGCATGGCGACCTCGATCGTGCTGGGCGTGCTCATGGCGGGCCTGGCCGCCTGGTCCGTGTGGCTCAAGCTCCAGGGCCGCCGGACGCCGGGCTGGGTCGGCCCGGTGTTCGCCGTGATGTTCGTCTTCTCGTTCCTCGTCTGGGTCGTGGCCAGCGCGCGGACGCCCTCGATCTCCCTCGCCGGCCTCATCGCGGGTGCCGTCACGCTGGCCGTGCCGCTCGTGTTCGGGTCGCTCTCCGGCGTGCTCTGCGAGCGCTCCGGCGTCGTGAACATCGCGATCGAGGGCCAGCTCCTCGGCGGCGCGTTCACCGCGGCGATCGTCGCGTCCGTCACGCGCAGCCCGGCCCTGGGCCTCGTAGCCGCGGCGCTCGCCGGCGCCCTCGTGTCGATGGTCCTCGCCGTCTTCTCGATCCGGTACCTCGTGAACCAGATCATCGTCGGCGTCGTGCTCAACGTCCTGGTCTCGGGGCTCACGGGCTTCCTGTTCACGACCGTCATGCAGGAGGACCCGGAGCTGTTCAACAGCCCGGGCCGTCTGCCGATCATCGAGATCCCGGTGCTGAGCGCCATCCCGATCCTGGGGCCGATCCTGTTCAGGCAGTCGGTCGTGGGCTACCTCATGTACATCGCCGTCGCGGCGGTCTGGGTGGGACTGTTCAAGACCCGCTGGGGTCTGCGGATGCGCGCGGTCGGCGAGCACCCCAAGGCCGCCGACACGCTCGGCATCAGGGTCAACGCGACGCGCTTCTGGAACGTCACCCTCGGCGGCGCGATCGCCGGCATCGGCGGCTCGTTCTTCACGCTAGTGGCCATCGACAGCTTCACCAAGGAGATCTCCGGCGGGCGCGGGTTCATCGCCCTCGCGGCGCTCATCTTCGGCCGCTGGAACCCGATCGGCGCGTTCTTCGCCGCGCTCCTGTTCGGCTTCGCGGACAACCTCCAGGCCATCCTGACCATCATCGGCACCCCGGTCCCGAGCCAGTTCATGGCCATGATGCCGTACCTCGTCACGGTCTTCGCCGTCGCGGGGCTCGTGGGCCGCTCGAGGCCGCCGGCCGCGGAGGGCATACCGTATGTCAAGGGCTGACGCGGACTTCCCCGACGCCGTGGAGCCAGCCGCTGCCGGCCCCGACGCCGCCGGCCCCCACGCCGTCGACTGGGACGGGCTCGTCGCCGCCGCGACCGAGGCGATGCGGCGGGCCTACGCGCCCTACTCGCGCTTCCCCGTCGGCGCCGCAGCGCTCGTCGACGACGGCCGGATCGTGTCCGGGTGCAACGTCGAGAACGCCTCGTACGGCCTCACGCTGTGCGCGGAATGCTCGCTCGTGAGCGCCCTGGCCATGGGCGGCGGGGGGCGGATCGTCGCGTTCGCGTGCGTCGACGCCGCGGGGGAGATCCTCATGCCCTGCGGGCGGTGCCGCCAGCTCCTCTACGAGTTCCGCGCCCCCGGCATGCGCCTGCTCACGACGCGCGGGGTGCGCAGCATGGACGAGGTGCTCCCCGACGCCTTCGGCCCCGAGAACCTGGACCCCGACCGGAAGGATCCCCAGTGACCGCGAGCAGCGCCGAGACCGCGAGCAGCCAGGGCAGCCAGGGCAGCGCCGGCGAGCCCTTCGACGCCGTCGACATCATCCGCGCCAAGCGCGACCGCCGCGAGCTCGCCGACGCCCAGATCGACTGGGTGATCGATGCCTACACGCGCGGCGCCGTCGCCGACGAGCAGATGTCCGCGCTCGCCATGGCGATCCTCCTCAACGGCATGAGCCACCGCGAGACGGCGCGCTGGACGGCGGCGATGATCGCCTCGGGCGAGCGGCTCGACTTCTCGTCGCTGCGCGCCCCCGGCGGGGGCAGGAGGGCGACGGCGGACAAGCACTCCACCGGTGGCGTGGGGGACAAGATCACGCTCCCGCTCGCCCCGCTCGTGGCCGCCTTCGGCGTGGCCGTCCCCCAGCTCTCGGGCCGCGGCCTGGGCCACACGGGCGGGACGCTCGACAAGCTGGAGTCCATCCCGGGCTGGCGCGCGCGGCTCGGCAACGACGAGATGATGTCCCAGCTCGAGGGCGTCGGCGCCGTCATCTGCGCCGCGGGGGCCGGGCTCGCCCCGGCGGACCGCAAGCTCTACGCGCTCCGGGACGTGACCGGCACGGTCGAGGCGATCCCGCTCATCGCCTCGTCGATCATGAGCAAGAAGATCGCCGAGGGCACGGGCGCCCTCGTCCTCGACGTCAAGGTCGGCTCCGGGGCGTTCATGAAGGACGAGGCGCAGGCGCGGGAGCTCGCCCAGACGATGGTGGCGCTCGGGCAGGAGGCCGGCGTCTCCACCGTCGCGCTCCTGACCGACATGGACACGCCCCTGGGGCTCACGGCGGGCAACGCGATCGAGGTCGAGGAGTCGCTCGAGGTGCTGGCCGGGGGCGGGCCCGAGGACGTCGTCGAACTCACCGTGCGCCTCGCCGAGGAGATGCTCGCGGCGGCGGGCGTCCGCGACGCCGACCCTGCCCGCGCCCTCCAGGACGGGCGCGCGATGGACGTCTGGCGCAGGATGATCGCCGCGCAGGGCGGCGACCCGGACGCGCCCCTGCCGCAGGCCAAGGAGAGCGAGACCATCTACGCTCCGGCCGACGGCGTCCTCGTGGGCCTCGACGCGCTCGCCGTGGGGGTCGCGGCCTGGCGGCTCGGCGCCGGGCGCGCGCGCAAGGAGGACGCCGTCCAGGCGGGGGCCGGGGTGCGGCTGCACGCCAAGCCCGGGGCGGCCGTGCGGGCCGGCGAGCCGCTCATGACGCTCCTGACCGACACCCCCGAGCGGTTCGCCCGGGCCAAGGAGGCCCTCGAGGACGCGGTCACGATCGCGCCCGCGGGGTCCAGGCCCGCGCGCCGACTCATCCTCGACCGGATCGCCTGAGGCGACACCGCAGAGGGACGTGGGGGACGTCCCTGAACCGCCCCTGAGAGCGCCCTGAATCCCCCGTACCGCGGGGACCGTGGGACCGGTTACCCGTGGGACACTGCAGGGGTGATGGAGCAGATCAACGAGGCGATCCTGGCGGCGGCCGGGCAGGGGTGGGTGCCGATCGTCCTCTTGGCGTTCTGCACCATCGACGGCTTCTTCCCGCCAGTGCCGAGCGAGTCCCTCGTCGTCGGGCTCTCCGCGGTTTCGGCCTCGGCCGGTGTGCCCAACGCGTGGATCCTGTTCTGCGCCGCCGCGGCCGGGGCCTTCGTGGGGGACAACCTCGCGTACGCGATCGGACGCGCGGTCGGCACGCACCGCTGGCGGTGGATGCGCTCGCTGCGCATGCAGGCCGCGTTCCGTTGGGCCGGGCGCGAGCTGCGCAAGCGCGCGGCGTCCCTCATCATGGTCGCCCGCTTCATCCCCGTGGGCCGCGTCGCTGTCAACTTCACCGCCGGGGCCACGCGCTTTCCGCGCAGCCGTTTCATGCCCCTCACGGCCCTCTCCGCGGTGCTCTGGGCGGGCTACTCGGTGCTCATCGGCCTGTTCTTCGGGCAGTGGTTCGAGGACAACCACCTGCTCGGCGCATCGATCGCGATCCTGTGCGCCATCACCCTCGGGATCGTGATCGACATCGTCATCTCGCGCGTGCGCGGCAAGCTCCCCATCGAGGAGGAAGAGGAGGAGGAGCCGGAGGCCGCCGCACCCGCCGAGA
Source organism: Sinomonas sp. T428B (assembly GCF_056780155.1). NCBI lineage: Bacteria > Bacillati > Actinomycetota > Actinomycetes > Micrococcales > Micrococcaceae > Sinomonas > Sinomonas sp. T428B. The sequence continues at coordinate 1,164,546 of NZ_JBRAZR010000001.1, forward strand.
CACGCCGGCCGACGGATCCTCCGCAAGGCTGATGACGTGCGCAAACACGCCATGCGACACTGAATCAAGTCACATTCGTCAAGGAGCGCCCCGGCATGCTGGACAGCATCAATGAAGTGATCCTCCATGCCGCCGGGCAGTGGTGGATTTATCCCATCCTGCTGGTCTTCTTCTTCGTCGACGGTTTCGCCATGGTGGCCCCGAGCGAGACCCTCATCGTCGCCCTCGCCGCGTACTGGCGCCACAGCGGAGAGCCGAACCTGTGGATCCTGGGCACGACGGCGCTCGTCGGCGCGATCGCGGGGGACAACATGGCGTACCTCCTCGGCCGCAAGATCGGCACTGATCGATGGAAATGGATGCGCCGGCGCAAAGTGCAGAAGGTCTTCGCGTGGGCCCGGCACGAGCTCGACAAGCGCGGCGCCGTCCTGATCTTCACGGCACGCTACGTCCCGTGGGGCCGCGTGGCCGTGAACTACGTCGCAGGCACCACGCGCTTCCGCCACCGCACCTTCTTCTGGCTCGACGCGTTCGCGTGCCTCACGTGGGTCGGCTACTCCATCGGCGTCGGCCTGCTCGCGAGCTCGTTCCCGTGGCTGCACGACAACCCGCTCATGGGCGTGCTCGTGGCCGTCGTGTTCGCCGTCGTCCTCGGAGTGGTCCTGGACCACGCGATCACCCTGTTCCACCGCTGGCGCGACACCGTCGACGCCCGCAAGGCGGCCGCGGAGGCCACGGCGGAGCACGAGCGCGAGCAGGCGGCCCACCCCGGCCCCGCCCCGGACGACTACGCCCCGCGCGTGCATGAGCCGTCCCGCTTCACCGGTGACTAGAGTTGGAGCGTGACTGAGCCGAACATCCACGCCGCGCCGGACCTGACCTTCGACCTGCGGAGCCTGCCCAAGGTCTCCCTCCACGACCACCTCGACGGCGGCCTGCGCCCCGCGACGATCATCGAGCTCGCCGCCGAGATCGGGCACACGCTGCCGTCCACCGATCCGGTGGCCCTCGGAGAGTGGTTCCGCGAGGCGGCCGACTCGGGCTCGCTCCCGCGCTACCTCGAGACCTTCGACCACACGGTCGCCGTCATGCAGACCGAGGCCGGGCTGCGCCGCGTGGCCCGGGAGTTCGTCGAGGACCTCGCGGACGACGGCGTCGTGTACGGCGAGGTGCGCTGGGCGCCGGAGCAGCATCTCACCCGCGGGCTCAGCCTCGACGAGGCCGTCGAGGCCGTCCAGGCCGGGCTCGAGGAGGGCATGGCGGCCGTCGAGGAGACCGGCCGCGTCATCGCCGTCGGCCAGCTCATCACCGCGATGCGGCACGCCGACCGCGGCCAGGAGATCGCCGAGCTCGCCGTCCGCCACCGCGAGCGAGGCGCCGTCGGCTTCGACATCGCCGGCGCCGAGGACGGCTTCCCGCCCTCGCGCTTCACCGAGGCCTTCACCTACCTCGCCCAGAACAACTTCCCGGCGACCGTCCACGCGGGTGAGGCGGCCGGGCTCGCGAGCATCCAGTCGGCCCTCGTCGACGGCCGGGCCCTGCGCCTCGGCCACGGCGTCCGGATCGCCGAGGACATCACCGTCCAGTCCACCGACGAGGTCGACGACGACGGCGTGCCCATCCTCGACGTGACCCTCGGCCCCCTCGCGGCGTGGGTCCGGGACCGGGGCATCCCGCTCGAGGTCTGCCCGTCGTCGAACCTCCAGACCGGAGCGATCGAGCAGTGGGGCGAGGACATCCTCGACCACCCGTTCGACATGCTCTTCGAGCTCGGCTTCAACGTCACGGTCAGCCCGGACAACCGGCTCATGAGCGGCACGACCCTCACCGACGAGTTCGAGCTGCTCATCGAGGCCTTCGACTACGACCTCGACGACCTGCTCGAGCTCACGCTCAACGCCGCCGAGGCCGCGTTCCTGCCGCTCGAGGACCGCGAGGACCTCGTCGAGTACATCAACCAGGCCTACGCCAACCTCGCCGAATAGGCAGAGTGCAGGTAGGCAGAACACAGATAGGGCAGGGCCAAGGGTGAGCGCCGCCGTCGACCGTCTCGTGGAGGTCATCCGCCTCCTCCGCGAGCACTGCCTGTGGACGGCGGCGCTCACCCACGCCTCGCTCGTGACCTACCTCATCGAGGAGTCCTACGAGCTCGTCGAGGCGATCGAGGACGGTCATCCCGAGGAGGAGCTCCGCGGCGAACTCGCGGACCTGCTCCTGCAGATCGTCCTGCACGCCGAGATCGCGCGGGAGCGCGGCGCCTTCGACCTGGACGGCGTCGCCGTGGCCCTCACGGACAAGATGGTGCGCCGCAACCGGCACGTCTTCACGCCCGACGGCGGGCTCCAGCCGAGCTTCCCGGCGACGATCGAGGAGATCATCGCCTCGTGGGACGAGGCCAAGCGGCAGGAGAAGGCGGCCAGTGCAGGGGCCGACGGGCCCGACTCGCCCCGGCTCGTCGGGCCGGGGACGCTGGAGGGGCTCCCGCGGCACCTGCCCGCGCTCGCGCTCGCCCAGAAGGCGCTCGGGCGGGCAGAGCGACGCAGGGCCCTCGACGGCGCTCGGGCTCAGGACCCCATCTCGGCGTCGCAGGCCCCCATCTCGGCATCGCAGGACCCCATCTCGGCGGGGTCCGGCGCGGCGTTTGCCACAGAGGAGGAGCTCGGGGAGTTCCTCCTCGACGTCGTCCGGGCGGCCCGCGCGCGGGGGCTCGACGCCGAGCGGGCGCTGCGCGCCGCCGTCGCCCGCCTGTGAGCCGATCCAAGCCCCTGTGCGCGGGCACGGATGCGTCACAAGGTCGCGGGCCGCGCCGCGGGCCGACTAGTCTGGGGACCGACACGGTGGACAACCCTTCAGTCACCGCCGTCCGTCTTGCACGTTCCATTTACCGAGGAGCACATCCATGGCGCTTATCGATGCCATCCACGCCCGCGAGATCCTGGACTCCCGCGGCAACCCGACGGTCGAGGTCGAGGTCCTGCTGAGCGACGGCTCCCTGGGCCGCGCTGCCGTTCCCTCGGGCGCCTCGACGGGCGAGTTCGAGGCCGTGGAGCGCCGCGACGGCGACAAGGGCCGCTACCTCGGCAAGGGCGTCCAGCAGGCCGTGGAGGCCGTGCTCGACCAGATCGCCCCGGCCCTCGAGGGCTTCGACGCGACCGACCAGCGCGCGATCGACCAGGCGATGATCGACCTCGACGGGACCGCCAACAAGTCCAACCTCGGCGCGAACGCGATCCTCGGCGTCTCCCTCGCCGTCGCCAACGCGGCCGCCGACTCGGCCAACCTGCCGCTCTACAAGTACCTCGGCGGCCCGAACGCGCACGTCCTGCCCGTGCCGCTCATGAACATCCTCAACGGCGGCTCGCACGCGGACTCCGACGTCGACATCCAGGAGTTCATGATCGCCCCGATCGGCGCCGAGACCTTCTCCGAGGGCCTCCGCTGGGGCGTCGAGGTCTACCACAACCTCAAGGGCGTCCTGAAGGAGAAGGGCCTCTCCACGGGCCTCGGCGACGAGGGCGGCTTCGCCCCGAACCTGCCGAGCAACCGGGCCGCGCTCGAGCTCATCACCGAGGCGATCCAGAAGGCCGGCTACACCCCAGGCAAGGACATCGCGCTCGCCCTCGACGTCGCCTCCTCCGAGTTCTACAAGGACGGCGCGTACCAGTTCGAGGGCAAGTCCCTCTCCGCCGCCGAGATGAGCGCGTACTACGCGGAGCTCGTCGCGGACTTCCCGCTGGTCTCGATCGAGGATCCGCTCGACGAGAACGACTGGGAGGGCTGGAAGGTCCTCACCGACTCGATCGGCGACAAGGTCCAGCTCGTGGGCGACGACCTCTTCGTGACCAACCCGGAGCGCCTCCAGCAGGGCATCGACGCCAACACGGCCAACTCGCTGCTCGTGAAGGTGAACCAGATCGGCTCGCTCACCGAGACGCTCGACGCCGTGTCCCTCGCCCAGCGCTCGGGCTACACGACGATCACCTCGCACCGCTCCGGCGAGACCGAGGACACGACCATCGCTGACATCTGCGTGGCCACCAACGCCGGCCAGATCAAGACCGGCGCCCCGGCCCGCTCCGAGCGCGTCGCGAAGTACAACCAGCTCCTGCGCATCGAGGAGGAGCTCGACGACGCCGCGCGCTACGCCGGCCGCAGCGCGTTCCCGCGCTTCAAGGGCTGACACTCCCGCTCGACGCTGGGGCGGATGACGCGCCGCGGCGGCTATGGTTGAACGAGACCACTGCCGCCGCGGCGCTTCACTTTCCACCTTTGGCGTCCGCCCGTGACAAGGAGCTGTATGGCCACGCGTCGACCGCAGGTGCCCCGCACGACGGGCACCGCGCGCGCCGCGAAGCGTCCCGAGCCCTCGCCGGCGCCCCCCGCGGACGGGGCCGGCCTGCACGGGCGCCCCTCGGATGGGCGGATTCAAGCCGGCCGCGCCTCCGAGGGCCGGCCCCTGGGCGCACGCCCCTCTGCTGGGCGGACCGAGGCCGCCCGGGCCTCCGCCCGCCGCGCGGCAGCGGCGCCCGCCGCACGTGCCGCGGCCGCCCCGTCGTCCTCCGAGGCGCATGACGCCGCGCCCGTCCCCGCCCGGGCCTTCTCGGGCCGGATGCTCGCCCTCGCGGTGGTCCTTGTCGCCATCACCGTCATGCTGGCCCCGACGGTGCGGGTCTTCCTGAACCAGCGCGCCGAGATCAGCGCCCTCGAGGCGGACATCGCCTCGAAGAGGGCCGAGCAGGAGGACCTGCGCCAGGAGATCTCCCGCTGGGAGGACCCGAACTACGTCAAGCAGCAGGCCCGGGACCGCATTAACATGGTCATGCCCGGCGAGACCTCCTACTGGGTGTTCGGCGATGCCGGCAGCCCGTCCGCGGCGAGCTCCGGAACGTCCACCGGGGGCGATCAGGAGCAGCCCTGGCTCTCCGGCGTCTGGGATTCGCTCCGGCGCGCCGCGACTGACTGACGTCCCCTGACCGGGCGCGGCGGCGCCCTGTGCGGCCCGCCCGCCACCGACCGACAGCAAGGACCTCCCAGAAGTGACCGAGACCCCCACGCCGACCGGCGACGAGCCCACCGCGGACGACCTCGACGTGCTGAGCCGGCAGCTCGGACGGCCCGTGCGCGACGTGGTCGCGATCTCCGCGCGCTGTGTGTGTGGCAACCCGCTCGTGGCCGCGACGGCGCCGCGCCTGTCCAGCGGCACGCCGTTCCCCACCACCTTCTACCTCACGCACCCCGTCGTGACCTCGGCGGTATCGCGGCTCGAGGCGGCGGGCCTCATGAACGAGATGAACGACAGGCTCGTCGAGGACCCTGCGCTCGCCGCCGCCTACCGGGGCGCGCACGAGGCGTACCTCGCGGCGCGTGCCGAGATCGGCCGCCGCGCCGGGACCGGCCCGGTGCCGGAGATCGACGGCGTCTCCGCCGGCGGGATGCCCAGCCGGGTCAAGTGCCTGCACGTGCTCGTCGGCCAGTCGCTCGCGATGGGGGAGGGCGTCAATCCCCTCGGCGACGAGGCGATCGCGGGCATCGCCGAATGGTGGACCCGCGACCGGTGCTACTGCGAGGGCGCGTGGGACACCGTCGGCCCCGCCCCGGACCGGGACCTCTCGCGACACGGGCCGCAGGGCCTGCCGTCGATGACGGGCCGGCCCGCGCCGGTGCGCCGGGCAGCCGAAGAGCCCGCCGAAGGACCAGCCGAGGAACCAGCGCACGAACGAGCGGGGGAGACCCCGGGCCAGGAGGGCACAGCATGAGGGTCGCGGGCATCGACTGCGGGACCAACTCGATCCGGCTCCTCGTCGCGGACACCGTCGCAGACCGCCATGACGGCGCCGTGCAGGACGGCGCCGTGGCGCCGCGGCTCGTCGACGTCCACCGCGAGATGCGCATCGTCCGGCTCGGCCAGGGCGTCGACGCGACCGGCGTCCTGGCGCCCGAGGCGCTCGAGCGCACCTTTGCCGCCACGGAGGACTACGCCGCCGTCATCCGCGGGCTCGGGGCCGAGCGGGTCCGCTTCGTCGCGACGTCGGCCACCCGCGACGCCCGCAACCGCGACGAGTTCACGGCCGGCATCCGCGCCCGCCTCGGGGTGGCCCCAGAGGTGGCCAGCGGCTCCGAGGAGGCCTCCCTCAGCTTCGCCGGCGCCGCGAGCGTCCTGGGCCTCGCGGCCGGGGAGCCCGTGCTCGTCGTCGACCTCGGCGGCGGCAGCACCGAGTTCGTCCTCGGCGACGCCGGCGGCGTGATCTCCGCCCGCTCCGTCGACATCGGCTGCGTGCGGCTCACCGAGCGGCACCTGCGCTCCGACCCGCCCACCGCCGAGCAGATCGCCGCGGCGGAGCACGACGTCGACCGCGGCATCGACGAGGCCCTCGCCGAGGTGCCGCTCGGCCGCGCGACGGCGGTCATCGGCGTCGCCGGCTCGATCACGACCGTCACGGCGCACGCCCTGCGGCTGCCCTCCTACCAGCCCGAGCGGATCCACGGGGCCGAGCTGCGGCTCGCCGACGTGTCCGCGGCGTGCTCGTCGCTCCTGTCGCTTACCCACGACGAGCGGGCGGCCCTGCCGTACATGCACCCCGGGCGGGTCGACGTCATCGGCGCCGGGGCGCTCGTGTGGCGACGCATCCTCGCGCGCCTCGCCGAGCTCACCGACAGCCGCATCGCGACTGCCGTGACGAGCGAGCACGACATCCTCGACGGCATCGCCCTGAGCGCCGCGGCGGGTGCCGGCCAGTGATCCGCCGCGTCCACGCAGCCCTGGCAGCACTGGCAGTTCTCGTCCCGCTCGCTCCGCTGGCCCTCCTCGGGGCCGCCCCCGCGGCGGCGGACAGCATCAGGGACCGCGAATACTGGCTCAAGGAGTACGGGATCGAGAAGGCCTGGGAGGTGTCCAAGGGCGCCGGCGTCAAGGTCGCGGTGATCGACAGCGGCGTCGACGGCGCCCACGCCGACCTGCGCGGCGTCGTCGTCGGCGGGCACGACGCCTCCGGGGCCGGAAGCCCCGACGGCCAGAAGCCCATCGGCTCGCGCACGGAGCACGGGACGCTCGTCGCGTCGATGCTCGCCGGCCGCGGCCACGCGAAGGACGCCAAGGAGGGCGACCCCGCGGGCGGGCCCGACGGCGTCGTCGGCGTCGCCCCCGAGGCCCAGGTCCTCGCGGTCTCGGCATGGCTCGGCTCCCCGAACCCGGCAGGCCTCTCGGACCAGGAGCAGATCCCGGCCGCGGTGCGCTGGGCCGTCGACCAGGGCGCCAAGGTCATCAACATCTCCCTCGGCAGCACCCAGCCGACGTGGCCGCAGAGCTGGGACTCGGCGTTCCTCTACGCCGAGCAGAAGGACGTCGTGATCGTCGCGGCCGCAGGCAACCGCGAGGGCGGCAACGTCCAGGTCGGCGCCCCGGCCACGATCCCGGGCGTGCTGACCGTCGCGGGCCTCGACCGGCAGCGGGTGGCGAGCGTCGACTCGTCGTCCCAGGGCATCAGCATCGGCGTCGCCGCCCCCGCGGAGAACCTCGTCGGCGCCCTGCCCGGCACCGGCTATGCCGAGTGGGCAGGGACGTCCGGCGCCGCGCCGATCGTGGCCGGCGTGGCCGCGCTCATCCGCTCGAAGTGGCCGGACCTGAGCGCCGCGCAGGTCATCCAGCGGATCATCGGCACGGCGAAGGACGCGGGCGTCCCCGGCCACGACCCGCTCTACGGCTCGGGCGTGCTCGACGCCGAGGCGGCACTGACAGCCGACGTCGCCCCGGTCGCCTCGAACCCGCTCGGCTCGATCGCCGACTGGATCCGCGTGCACCGCCGCGGCGCGGCGGCCACGACCGCCCCGCCGGGCGGCGACCAGGCTGCCCCGACGCCGGGTTCCGAGCCGGTCCCGGAGGCGGCCGCTCCCGTGCCGAGCCAGCCGTCCTCGGCGGACAACCCCTGGCCGCCGGTCGTCGTCCTCGGCAGCGCCGCGGTGATCGCCGCGATCGCCCTCGGCGGGACGCTCCACCTGCGCCGCGTCGCCGCCGAGCGGGGGCCCGCGGACGACGCCGCACCGCCCCGGCGGCGGCATCTCGCGCCGTCGGGCGGGGGCCCGCAGGGGGATTCCGACGCGAGCTAGTGAATATTTTCACAAGCTGCTATGCTGAGGGCATGCCTTCCTCGCTCCAGCTTGTCGACCGCCCCCGCGTCCTCGTCGTCGGTGGCGGCTACGTGGGCCTCTACGTGGCCCTCAACCTCCAGAAGAAGATCGCCAAGGCCGGTGGCATCGTCACGGTCGTGGACCCGCTTCCCTACATGACGTACCAGCCGTTCCTGCCCGAGGTGGCCGGCGGCAATATCGAGGCGCGCCACGCCGTCGTCTCGCTGCGCGAGCACCTCAAGGAGTCCGAGGTCATCCAGGGCTCCGTGACGGCGATCGACCACGCGAACCGCAAGGCCGTCGTGGCCCTCCCCGGCGAGCAGGGCACCGTCGAGGTGCCGTACGTCGACGTCGTCCTCGCGGCCGGCGCGATCACGCGCACGTTCCCGATCCCGGGCCTCGCCGAGAAGGGCATCGGCAACAAGACCATCGAGGAGGCCGTCGCGCTGCGCAACCAGATCGTGGAGCGCATCGAGTTCGCCTCGACGGCCACTGACCCGGCCGAGCGTCGCCGCGCGCTGACCTTCGTCGTGGTCGGCGGCGGCTTCGCCGGCATCGAGACGATCGCCGAGCTCGAGGACCTCGCCCGCGAGGCCGTGCGCAACAACGGCCGCGTGCGGCAGGAGGAGGTCCGCTTCGTCCTCGTCGAGGCCATGGGCCGCATCATGCCCGAGGTCACGGCCGAGCAGGCCGAGTGGGTCGTCGAGCACCTCAAGAGCCGCGGCGTCGAGGTGCTGCTCAACACCTCCCTCGCGAACGCCGAGGGCGCGCTCAAGCTCATCAACATGCCGGACAAGTCCCCGGCCGACGAGTTCGAGGCCGACACGCTCATCTGGACCGCCGGCGTCCAGGCGAACCCCGTGGTCCGCTCGACCGACTTCCCGCTCGAGCCGCGCGGCCGCGTCCGGGTCCTGCCCGACCTGCGCATCGCCGGGGACGAGGGCATCGTCGACAACGCGTGGGCCGCGGGCGACATCGCCGCCGTCCCGGACCTCACCGGCAACGGCCTGCCGGACGGCACGTGCGTCCCGAACGCCCAGCACGCCCTGCGCCAGGCCAAGCAGCTCGCCAAGAACCTCTGGGCCTCCCGCTGGGACAAGCCGATGGGCGACTACAAGCACAAGAACCTCGGCGCCGTCGCCGGCTTCGGCCCCTGGAAGGGCGTCGCGAACATCAACCTCGTGGGCCGGATCGGCCTCAAGGGCCCGCTCGCGTGGCTCGCCCACCGCGGCTACCACGGCATGGCGATCCCCACCTTCGAGCGCAAGTTCCGCGTGGTGCTCGACTGGTTCGCCTCGCTCTTCGCGGGCCGCGACACGACCCCGCTGCAGGGGCTCGACAACCCGCGCGCTGCCTTCGAGGCTGCGGCCCGCCCGGCCCCCAAGCCTGCCCCGGCCCCCGCCCCCGCTCCCGCCGCCGAGCCGGCGAAGGAGAAGGTCGGCGCCTAGGCCACGGCGCCGGCGCGCCTGAAGGGCATTCACGACGGCGGCCGCCGCCTCACGCACGAGGCGGCGGCCGCCGTCGTCGTTCCCGTACCGGCGCGCCCGGTAGTCTGGTGCCGCGCCCCAGTAGCCCAATCGGCAGAGGCAGCGGACTTAAAATCCGCTCAGTCAGGGTTCGAGTCCCTGCTGGGGCACTGCCTCCACGGCCCGTCTTCCCCCTCCGGAAGGCGGGCCGTCCTTGTGTGCAGGAGACGCCCGGAGCCGTTACAAGGATGTGACCTGAAACACTGTATTCAGGGTTAAGCGTTCAATTAGCCTGTGTCCATCAGGAGACACCTGTGGTTCGCATCCGGGGGGCTGCTGCCCTCCCTTGGAGGAGAATACGCATGATTCCACGTCATTCGGCATTGCCGCGAGCCGGGAAGCTGACCGCCCTCGGGATGGGTGTCGCTCTCTTGGCCACCGCGTGCGGAGGCCCTTCTGGTACCCCTTCCGGTACGGGCACCACGACGGCGGCTCCCGCGGGCGTCGCGTGTCCCGCACCCTCCGAGCCGGTCGGCGCCGGCACGTCCCCGGCCGAGCCCACGAGCGCCCCCGCCGCCACGACCACGTCCGATACCCCGCTGAAGATCGGCTCGCTCCTGCCGGTCACGGGCAACCTCGCCTTCCTCGGCCCGCCCGAGATCGCCGGCGTGAACTACGCCATCAAGCGCATCAACGACGTCGGCGGCGTCCTCGGCCACCCGGTCGAGGTCATCCACCGCGACTCCGGCGACACGAAGACCGACCTCGCGACCCAGTCCGTGACGAACCTGCTCGGCCAGGGCGTGGGCGCCATCGTGGGTGCGGCGTCGTCGTCCGTCTCGCGCACCGTGATCAACCAGATCACCGGCGCGGGCGTCGTGCAGATGTCCCCGGCCAACACCGGCACCGACTTCACGACGTGGGACGACAAGGGCCTCTACTGGCGCACCGCCCCCTCCGACGTCCTGCAGGGCCGCGTCCTGGGCAACTACATCGCCTCGTGCGGCGTGCAGACCCTCGGCATGATCGTCCTCAACGACGCCTACGGCACGAGCCTCCAGAAGACGGTCACCGAGGCCTTCGAGGGCGCGGGCGGCAAGGTCGTCGCGGCCGAGCTGTACAACACGGGCGACTCGCAGTTCAGCACGCAGGTCGACAAGGTCCTCGCGGCCAAGCCCGACGCGATCGCGCTGATCAGCTTCGACGAGGCCAAGCAGATCATCCCGCTCCTGACGGGCAAGGGCATCAAGGGCAACCAGCTGTTCCTCGTGGACGGCAACACCCTCGACTACAGCAAGGACTTCCAGCCCGGCACGCTCACGGGCGCGCACGGCACCCAGCCCGGGACGTTCGCCAAGGCGGACTTCCAGGCGGCGCTCAAGGAGATCGACCCGGCGCTCAAGGACTACAACTACGCCGGCGAGTCCTACGACGCCGTGAACGTCATCGCCCTCGCCGCCGAGGCGGCCAAGAGCGTCAAGGGCACCGACATCGCCAAGCAGCTCAAGGCCGTGTCCGAGGGCGGGGAGAAGTGCACGGGCTTCGCCTCGTGCGTCACGCTCCTGCGCGAGGGCAAGGACATCGACTACGACGGCTACTCCGGGCCGATCAGCTTCACCGACGCGGGCGACCCGTCCGAGGCGTTCATCGGCATCTACGAGTTCGGAGACGACAACAAGAACAAGCCGATCAAGTCCGAGTTCGGCAAGCTGGGCTAGCCGCATCCGCGGCTGGCACCGCCAGCAAGGGGGGAGGCCCCCGGTCCCTTCAGGGACCGGGGGCCTCCCCCTTGTGCTGTCGGACCCCCGCCGGCCGCGCGCAGCGGGCGGGGGAGCGAGGGCTACCTGTCCTCGTCCTCGACCGTCTGCGCGAGCGTTCCGAGGTAGAGCTGGATGACCTTCGGGTCGTTCAGCAGCTCCCGGCCCGTGCCCGTGTAGGCGTCGCGGCCCTGGTCGAGGACGTAGCCTCGGTCGCAGATCTGCAGGCAGCGGCGGGCGTTCTGCTCGACCATGATGACCGAGACGCCCGCCCGGTTGATCTCGTGCACACGCAGGAACGTCTCGTCCTGCTTGACGGGGGACAGGCCCGCCGAGGGCTCGTCGAGCAGGAGCACCGCAGGGTCCATCATGAGCGCGCGGCCCATCGCGACCATCTGCCGCTCGCCGCCCGAGAGGGAGCCGGCGCGCTGGGTCCGCCGCCGCCCGAGCTCGGGGAAGAGCTGGGTGACGAAGTCCCATCGTTCCTTGAACACCTTGGGCTTCTGGAAGAGGCCCATCTGCATGTTCTCCTCGATCGTGAGCGTCGTGAAGACGTTGTTCGTCTGGGGGACGAAGCCGACGCCGCGAGTCACGAGCTTGTTCGCCTTGAGACCCGTGAGGTCCTGGCCGCGTACGATCACGGACCCCGAGTGGACCTTGACGAGCCCGAACATGGCCTTGAGGAGCGTCGACTTGCCGGCGCCGTTGGGGCCGATGATGCCGATGAGCTCCCCGCGGCGGGCCTCGATGCTGCAGCCGTTGAGGATGTTCACGCCCGGGAGATAGCCGGCGACGAGGTTCTTGACCGAGACCACGGCGTCGTCGGCCGGGGTCGCCCCATCCTTCGTTGCCTCCGTCCCCGCAGGGCGGGGCTGGGCTGCGCCGCCTGCCGAGCCATTCGATGCTGCTTCGTGCTTCCCGCTCACCTGCTACCCTCCTCGCGCTTCTCGATGTCCACGTGGAGCACCTCGGCGTCGCCGAGGACCGCCTCGGGGGCGATGATCCCGGCGTCTTCCGTGCCGACGATGGACTCTTCGTCGAGGGCGAGCTCCTCCTCGAGGGCCTTGAGGCCGCCAGCGGCGCCGAGGTCGACGTCGTGGTGGGCGCCGAGGTAGGCGTCGATGACAGCCTGGTCCCGCATGACCTCGCCCGGCGGGCCCTCGGCCACGATCTTGCCTTCGGCCATGACGACGACCCAGTCAGCGATGTGCCGGACCACCTGCATGTCGTGCTCGACGAAAAGGACCGTCATGCCCTCCGCCTTGAGGCCCTTGATGTGGTCCAGGAGGCTCTGGGTGAGGGCGGGGTTGACGCCGGCCATGGGCTCGTCGAGCATGACCAGCTTGGGGTCTGCCATGAGCGAGCGCGCCATCTCGAGGAGCTTGCGCTGTCCGCCAGAGAGCGAGGCCGCGTAGTCGTCCCGTTTCGCGTCGAGCTTGAACTTGGCCAGGAGCTTCTCCGCGTGGGCGGTGATCTCCTTTTCCCGCGAGCCCCAGATGCCGCGGAAGAGGGCGTTGCGGAGCTTCTCGCCCGGCTGGGCCGAGCCGCCGAGGCGCATGTTCTCCATGACCGTGAGCTTGCCCATGACCTTCGTCAGCTGGAACGTGCGGATCATGCCCATCCGCGCGACCTTGTAGGAGGAGACGCCCGCGATGTTGTTGCCCTCGAACTGCCACTTGCCGCTGTTGGGCGTGTCGAAGCCCGTGAGCAGGTTGAAGAGCGTGGTCTTGCCGGCGCCGTTGGGGCCGATGAGGGCGGTGATCTTGTGCCGCGGGATCTCGAGATGTTCGACGTCGACGGCGTTGATGCCGCCGAAGCTGCGGCTCACGTTGTCCATGATGACGATCGGGTCCCGCTTCTTGCAGCCTGGCGCTGCGGGGCCGACCGCGATGGGCCGCGTGTCCGTCATGTAGTCCGGGGCGCCCTCGGGCGCCATGGCTCCCGCGGGCCGCGGGGATTCTGCGGCGTGGCTCATGCGAATGCCAGCTCCTTCTTGTTGCCGAACACGCCCTGCGGTCGGAAGATCATCAGCAGCATGAGCGCAACGCCCACGAGGACGTAGCGGAGCTGCCCGGCCTGGGTCGTCGAGAGCCACGTGACGGCGCCCGACTCGATGAGGCCCGTGAGGATCCCCTGGGTCAGAGAGAGGACAACCCAGAAGATCATGGCGCCGACCACGGGCCCGAGGATCGTGGACATGCCGCCGAGGAGCAGGCAGGTCCAGAGGAAGAACGTCAGCTCCGTGCCGTAGTTGCCCGGCTGGACGACGTCGCGCGGCAGGGTGAAGATCATGCCCGCGAGCGCCCCGAGGATGCCGCCGATGATGAGGGCCTGCATCTTGTACTTGTACACGTTCTTGCCGAGCGAGCGGACGGCCAGCTCGTCCTCCCGGATGCCCTTGAGGACCCGGCCCCACGGGCTCCGCATGAGGAGCCACATGGCGATGCAGGCGACGATCACGATGCCCCAGCCGAAGAAGCGGTAGAAGAAGTCGTTGCTGCTGTAGCCGAGGTAGTTGCCCTCGGGGAACGGGTTGAGGCGCAGGAAGTCCTCGCGGAACGCCGCAAGGCCGTCAGCCGACCCCGTCACGTCGGTCAGGGCGTTGGTCGTGACGACGTAGCGGATGATCTCCGCCGCGGCGATGGTCACGATGGCGAGGTAGTCGGCGCGCAGCCGGAGGGTCGGGATGCCGAGGATGAGGGCGAAGACCACCGAGGCCACGAGGGCCACGAGGAGCCCGATCCAGAAGTTCGCGCCGAAGTGGATCGTGGTCATCGCGAACCCGTAGGCGCCGACCGCCATGAAGCCCGCCTGCCCGAAGTTGAGCAGGCCCGAGTAGCCGAAGTGGACGGCGAGGCCGAGCGCGGCGAGCGCGTAGGCCGCCGTCGTCGGGGTCGCGATCTCCCCGAGCGCGCTGCTGAGAACGTATCCGAAGTCCATGGGAGCCTCCTCAGCCCACTCGCTCGCGGCGGCCGAGGATGCCCTGCGGCCTGAACAGGAGCACGACGATCATGATCACGAGCGCGCCGACGTACTTGAGGTCAGCCGTGAGCCCGAAGACCGTCGTGAGTTCGACGAAGACCCCGACGATGACAGAGCCGACGAGCGCGCCGAAGATGGTCCCGAGGCCCCCGAGGGTCACTCCGGCGAACATCATGAGGAGGATCTGCTGGCCCATCTCGAAGTTCACACCGGGGCGGTAGTACGCCCAGAGGATCCCGCCGAGGCCCGCGAGCAGGCCGCCGGTGACCCACACGAGCCGGATGACGCCGTCGACGTCGATGCCCGACGCCGCGGCGAGCGCGGGGTTGTCCGCGACGGCCCGCGTGGCCTTCCCGAGCCGGGTCTTGAGCAGGACGAAGCCGATCGCGCCGATGACGATCGCCGAGATGAGCAGCGACCAGAGGTTGTTCGGCGAGATCGAGACCGGCCCGAGCTGGATGTCCGGGCTCTGCGCATAGGGCAGCTGCTGGGTCGAGCCGCCGAAGAACAGGAGGATGACGTAGCGGACCGCGAGGGCGAGGCCGATGCTGACGATCATCATGGGCACAAGGCCCGTGCCGCGTCGCCGCAGGGGCTTCCAGAGCCCGGCGTCCTGGATGTATCCGTACGCGGCGCTGCCCACGAGCGCGAGGAGGATCGCGAGCCAGAAGGGCAGGCCTGCCGCGCTGAGGCTGAACACAGCCACGGCGCCGAGCGTGACCATCTCGCCGTGGCCGAAATTGGTCAGGCCCGTGGTCCCGAAGATGAGGGAGAGCCCGACGGCGGCCAGGGCGAGCAGGAGCCCGAAGCTCAGCCCCGCGACGAGGCGGTTCAGGAGCTGCTGGCCGAAGTCGGCCTGGACGACCTGGATGCCCCTGCCGAAGGTGAAGATCGAGCTCACGTTCGAGGTCTGGGTGAAGGTCACCGTCCTGGGGTTCTCCTGCCCCTCGGCGAGCTTGATGCCCTCCGGCAGCGTGGACTCGTCGAGTTCGAGCGTGTAGGTCCCCTGGGTGGGGACGCCGATCGACCACGAGCCGTTCTGGGTCGACGTGGCCGTGCCCTCGAAGCCGTTGCCCGAGACCTTGATCTTGACGCCCGAGAGCGGCTGTCCCTCGTTGCGCAGGAAGCCGGTGATCGTGTTCTGGAACTGGGTCGGCGAGGGGCTGGGGGAGGGCGACGGCGAGGTTGTCGCCTCCGCCGCCGGTGCCAGCGCCAGCAGCACTGCGAGGACGGCGCCGATCAGGGCGCCCGCGGCCACGAGCACCCGCGGCCTGCGCGGCGGGTGGGCGGCCAGGGCTGTGCTTTTCACGTAGGGGCCTCCGTCTTCCGGGGGTTCTGCTGGCTTCAGGCCAGCCGAGCGTTCGGTGCGGCGAGCGCGCCGCATCGACCCGTGAGTGTGATACGGCTCACCCGTTGGAACGTCATGTTACTCGCGGTAAACCCCGGGACGGCGGGGGCGTGGAGCGCGGAAGATCGCGATCCGGTAACAACTCCAGAAGCCCCGCCCTCGGAGACGAGGAGCGGGGCTGACGGTGGGTCCGGCTGAAGGCCGGACGCCAACCGGTGAGGGGGCTAGAGGTAGAGGCCGAGGGCGCTCGAGGGCTCGTCGCGCTCGGCGACAGCGTGGAGGTCCCGCTCGCGCAGCAGGATGTAGTCGTGGGCCGAGACCTCGACCTCGGCACGGTCCTCGGGGTCGAAGAGGACCCTGTCGCCGAGGGCGACCTGCCGGACGCTCGGCCCTGCGGCGACGACCGTGGCCCACGCGAGCCGCTTGCCGAGGACGGCCGTCGCCGGGATGACGATGCCCGAGGCGGACCGGCGCTCGCTGGCCTCCCGGTCGAGCTCGACGAGGATCCTGTCGTGGAGCATGCGCAGGGGCAGCCGCGCGGGGCCTCCGTCGGCGTTGGCGGAGGAGGCGGCGGGGGTACTGACGGCGGACTCTTCGCGTGGCACCGCACCATTCTAGGGAAATCCCCGGAAATCCCGGGAACTGGCGGAACCCCGGGAAAGGCGCGGAACTTTCGCCCCACGCCGATCGTGGCATTGATAGCGTTGAAACACGAGGAACTCTCGCATTCCTCACGAGTGAGTGCCTGCCCACCGGCAGGCCGTCGACAAGGAGCCGACAATGGCATTTGGGGGCAACCCGGTCTTCCGGGGGAAGAACTTCAAGGAGGCTGTAGCCACCGCGCCTCCCGTCCCGCACGCGCCGTACGGCCAGCAGCCCTATGGCCAGCAGCCGTATGGTCAGCCCTACGGCCAGCAGCCGTACGGCCAGCAGCCGTATGGACAGCAGCCGTATGGACAGCAGCAGCCCTACGGGCAGCCGCCGTACGGGCAGCAGCAGCCGCCTTATGGGCAGCAGATGACGCCCGAGCAGCTCGACCAGCTCTACAAGGCGCCCTCCGCCGGCCCGGTCGAGACCGGCCGCATGACCTACGACGACGTCATCATGAAGACGCTCGCGTGCCTGGGCTTCGTGGTCCTGGGCGCGGCCGTGACGCTCTTCGTGCCCGCCGGCATGGCTCTGGGCCTCATGGTCCTCGGCGCGATCGGCGGCTTCGTCCTGGCGCTCGTGAACTCGTTCAAGCGCGAGCCGGTCGCCGGCCTCATCCTCGCCTACGCGGCGCTCGAGGGGCTCTTCCTCGGCGGGCTCACGCGCCTCATCGACGCCTTCGCGCCCGGGGTCGGCCTCCAGGCCGTGCTCGGGACCGTCGTCGTGACCGGCGTGACCCTCGCCCTCTACAAGAGCGGCAAGGTCCGGGCGACGCCGGGCCTCGCGAAGTTCTTCCTCATCGCGATCGTGGGCTACCTCGCCTTCAGCCTCGTGAACCTCGGCCTCATCCTCTTCGGCGTCGTGGACAACCCGTGGGGCCTGCGCGGCATGGAGGTCATGGGCATCCCGCTCGGCGTGGTCGTGGGCCTGTTCGCCGTGGTCCTGGCCGCCATCTCGCTCATCTTCGACTTCAACAGCATCGAGGAGGGCGTGCGCGCCGGCGCCCCGCGCCGCTACGCCTGGACCGCCGCCTTCGGCCTGACCGTGACGCTCGTCTGGCTCTACACGGAGATCCTGCGCATCCTCGCGATCTTCAACAGCGACGACTGACCCCCGGTCCCGGAGCGGGTTGGGGATCCCTCGCCCCGCCGGCTCCCGAGCACGCAGATGCCCCGGACCGCTTGGTCCGGGGCATCTGCGTGTCGGCGCCCCGGGGCGCCGGCTCAGCCGACGCGCCGCGCCCCATCCGCGGGGGAGACGGTGAAGAGGTCCGGCGCCCGGTAGCCGGCGGCCGCGAAGGCCGCGGTGACCGCCTCGCGCACGCGGCCCTCCGCCGTCGTCGGCACGAGGGCGATGGCCGAGCCGCCGAACCCGCCGCCGGTCATGCGCGCTCCGACAGCCCCGGCCGAGCGGGCCGTCTCGACGGCGAGGTCAAGCTCGGGGCAGGAGATCTCGAAGTCGTCCCGCATCGAGGCGTGGCTCGCGTCGAGCAGCGCGCCGATCGCGGCGGGGCCCTCGGAGCGCAGGACCTCCACCGTCCGCAGCACCCGCTCGTCCTCCGTCACGACGTGCCGCACGCGGCGGAACGTGACCTCGTCGAGCAGCCCCCGGGCCTCGGCGAGATCCTCGGAGGAGACGTCGCGCAGGGCGGGAACGCCGAGGACCTCGGCGCCGAGCTCGCACGCCGTTCGGCGGCTCGCGTAGCCGCCGTCGGCGTGCGAGTGCGCGACCTTCGTGTCGATGACGAGGACGCACAGCCCGGCCGCGGGCGCGTCGAAGGGAATGAGCTCGACGCTCTGGTCCCGGCAGTCGAGGAAGACGGCGTGGCCGGCCGCGCCGCGCAGGGACGCGGACTGGTCCATGATCCCGGTCGGGGCGCCGACGAACTCGTTCTCGGCCCGCTGGGTCAGGAGCACGAGATCCTCGGGCTCGAGCTCGGCCCTGGCCAGTTCGGTGAGCGCCGTCGCGACCGCGCACTCGATCGCGTGCGAGGAGGACAGGCCCGAGCCGAGCGGGACGCCCGAGTCGAGGACCAGATCGAATCCCGGCACGTCGACCCCATGCTCGGCGAGGGCCCACACGACGCCCGCGGGGTACACGGTCCAGCCCTTGGCGGACTCGCGCGAGAGCGCGTCCCGGTCGAGCTCGACGACGCCCTGCCGCCCGTAGGTGGACAGGAGCCGGATCGTCCGGTCGGGCCGCACCCGCACGCCGACCCGGGCGGCCAGGTCGATCGCGAACGGCAGGACGAAGCCCTCGTTGTAGTCCGTGTGCTCGCCGATGAGGTTGACGCGCCCGGGGGCCTGCCACACGCCGTCGGGCGCTCCGCCGAACGCCGTGGAGAAGGCGCCATGGATCTTCTCGGTGCCCGGGGCGGGGTTCTCCGTGCTCATGTGCAGGCCTTTCATGCGAGGTCGGCGGCGGTTTCGGCCGAGGAGGCGGTGTGCATGGCGGCTGCCACCGCGGCGCGGAGCCGCTCGGCCACCTGCTCCGGCGTCGTGTCGTTGATGAAGGCGCCCATGGCGGCCTCGGAGCCGGCGAGGTACTTGAGCTTGTCCGCGGCGCGGCGCGGGGAGGTCAGCTGGAGGTGGAACCTGCCCGCGGGGCGCAGCGATGCCTCGAGCGGGGCCTGGTGCCAGGCGGCGATGTACGGGGTGGGCGTGTCGTAGAGGGCGTCGACGCCCCGCAGGAGGCGCAGGTACAGCTCGGCGAGCTCGTCCTTCTCGGCGCTTGTGAGCCCGGCGAAGTCGGCGACCTGGCGGTGGGGGACGAGGTGGACCTCGAGGGGCCAGCGCGCGGCGAAGGGGACGTAGGCGCTGAACGCTCCGCCCTCGAGGACCATGCGGTCGCCGGCGGACCGCTCGCGCTCGAGGAGGCTGCCGAGGAGCGTCTGCCGCCCTGCGGCGTCGTCGTAGAAGCGGCGCGCGACGGCGCCGAGCTGGGCAGCGCGGGGCGTGACGTAGGGGTAGGCGTAGACCTGCCCGTGCGGGTGGTGCAGGGTCACGCCGATCTCGGCGCCGCGGTTCTCGAAGGGGAAGACCTGGCGCACGCCGGGCAGCGCGCTCAGCGCCGCGGTGCGGTGCGCCCAGGCCTCGACGACGGTGCGCGCCCGCTCGTAGGGCAGCTCGCCGAAGGAGCCCGTGTGCGAGGACGTGAAGGACACGACCTCGCAGCGGCCGACGGCGGGCGCCGTCTGGCCCCAGGGAAGGGCCGCGGGCAGCTCGGCGGCGTCTGGGCCGAGGGACGGGAAGCGGTTCTCGAACACGACGACGTCGTAGTCCGGGTCCGGGACCTCGGAGGCGTTCGCGGGCGTGGTGGGGCACAGCGGGCACGCGTCGGCGGGCGGTAGGTGCGTGCGGCTCTGGCGGTGCGCGGCGACGGCGACCCAGTCGCCGCTGAGCTCGTCGTACCGCACGTGGCCGGGCTCTGACCGCCCGGGCAGGGGCCGCGCGTCGGGGACGGGGGTCCGCGGCCCGGTGCCGGGGTCGTCGAAGTAGATGAGCTCGCGGCCGTCGGCGAGCCTGGCGCTCGTCACGTGGGGGGAGTGGGTGCTCATGGGGGGTCCTCAGGGTGGGCTGGGCTGATGGGGGAGATCGGGTCAGGGCACGGCGGCGACGATGAGCTCGGGCACGCTCTGCTTGAGCTCGTCGAGCGCCGCCGCCGAGAGGCCGTCGTCCGTGATGAGGATGTCGATCGCGTCGAGCGGGAGGATGTGCGAGAGGCTCACGAGCCCGTACTTGCTGTGGTCCGCCAGGACGACGAGCCGGGCCGCGGCCTCGGCGGCGGCGCGGTTGACCTCGGCCTCGAGCATGTTGGGGGTCGTGAGCCCGGCGCGGGGGTGCAGGCCATGGACGCCCATGAAGCACGTCTCGACGTGCAGCTGGGCAAGGGTCGCCGTCGCGAGCGGGCCGACGAGGGCCTCCGACGGCGTGCGCTCGCCGCCGGTGAGGATCGTGCGGACGCCGTGGCCCGGGTCGCCGAGCGCCTCCGCAACCTTGATCGAGTTCGTCGCGACGGTGAGGTCCGGGACGGCGGCGAGGAGGTGCGCGAACGCGTAGGTCGTCGTGCCGGCCGTGACGAAGATCGTCGCGCCCGGCCGCACGAGCTCGAGGGCGCGATCGGCGATCGCGCTCTTCGCGTCGGGGCGCTGCTCGCTCTTGGCGGCGAAGCCGGGCTCCGCGAAGCCCACGTCGGTGGGCCGGGCCGCCCCGCCGTGGACGCGCCGCGCGAGCCCCTGCTGCTCGAGGTGCTCGATGTCGCGCCGGATGGTCATCTCGGAGACGCCGAGCACGGCCGCGAGCTCCGCCACGCGCACCGCCTCGCGCTGCTCGAGCTCGGCCACGATCCTCGCGTGCCGCTCCGCTGCCAGCATGGCTTGTCCTCCCGAGCAGTGCCCTGGGCTATGCGGCCAGAGCAGTTCACATAATCAACATCTTTCTAACAAAAGATAACATCGCTGGCTCCCGAGGGGAAGGGGCTGGGGGCGGATCTGCGTGACTGTCGCGGGCCCGTGCGGACGGCTACGGTGGGGCCCATGACTGCCTCCTCCCTCCCGGCCGGGCCCGGGGCCTCCGCCCTCGGTGCGTCTGAGCCGACGGCCGCCCCTGCCCGGGCCGCCCGCAGCGCCCGCCCGGCTGCGACCGGCCGCCAGTACGAGCTCCGCCGCGGCGGCGCCGTCGCCGTCGTCACCGAACTCGCGGCGACGCTGCGCTCCTACGAGCGCGACGGCGTCGCCCTCGTCGAGACCTTCGGCGACGCCGACCTTCCGCCCGGCGCCGCCGGCATCACGCTCGCGCCCTGGGCCAACCGGATCGAGGACGGCCGCTGGACGCTGGACGGTGCCGTGCAGCAGCTCGACATCACCGAGCCGTCGCGCGGCCACGCGAGCCACGGCCTCCTGCGCAACACCGGCTACGAGGCCGTGGAGCGCACCGAGGGCTCGGTCGCCCTCGAGGCCGTGGTCTTCCCGCAGCACGGGTACCCCTTCCTCGTCCGGCACCGCGTCGAGTACACGCTCGACGGCGACGGCGGGCTGAGCGTGCGCCAGACCCTCGCCAACGACTCGGCGCGTGAGGCGCCCTTCGGCCTCGGCGCCCACCCCTACCTGCGGCTCGGGGACGTCCCGACCGAGGAGCTCACCCTCCGCGTGCCCGCCACGACCCGCCTCGTCGCCGACTCCCGGCTCATCCCGCGTTCGTCCGAGCCGGTCTCCGGGGATGCCGACCTTCGCGGCGGCCGGGTGGTCGGCGGGCTGGGCATCGATGCCGCCTACACGGGGCTTGCCTTCGAGGGCGGCCGGACGCGCAGCCTGCTCGAGGCCCCCGACGGCCGTTCCGTGTGGCTGTGGCAGGACCAGGCGTGCCCCTACGTGCACGTCTACGTGAGCGACCGCTACCCTGGCCGGCCCAAGGCGGTCGCCCTCGAGCCCATGACGGCGCCGGCCAACGCCTTCAACAGCGGCGAGGGGCTGCGCTGGCTGGCGCCCGGCGGGGAGGCCTCGATCCTCTGGGGGATCGGCTCGCACCTCTGACAGGATGGGGCCATGGAGCACATCAGCCCAGACCCCGTCGACGCAGCCCATATCCGCCACGCGGCCGCCGAGGCCGCACGCCGACGCCGCTCCTCCCGGCCCGTGACCGACTCCGACCTGCCCTTCGCCCTGCGGATCGCCGCGGCGTGGTCGTGGCGCCTCGGCATCGTCATCCTCCTCGGCGCCGCCGTCGTGTGGGCCCTCGCTCACCTGAGCTTCCTCGTCATCCCGGTCCTCGTCGCCGCCCTCCTCGCAGGCCTGCTCCTGCCCGCCGTGGCCTGGCTGCGGCGGATCGGGATCCCCCGCGGGGCGGCCGTCGCGATCACGGAGATCGGCTTCATCGCGCTCGTTGCCGGCCTCCTGACGCTCGTCGGCCGCCAGCTCACCGCCGGCTTCCGCGAGCTGTGGGACCAGGCGCTCGTGGGCCTCGGCGAGATCCAGCGCTGGCTCGCCGAGGGCCCGCTGCACGTCTCGGAGGGCGATCTGGACGCCTACATCCGGGACGCGCAGAACTTCTTCTCCACGAACCAGGGCACGTTCGTCAGCGGCGTCCTGAGCGTGGGCAGCTCGGCCGGGCATATCGTCACGGGGGCGCTCATCGCGCTCTTCGTGCTCATCTTCTTCCTGCTCGAGGGCGAGCGCATCTGGACGTTCCTCGTCCGGCTCCTGCCCCGGCAGGCCCGGATCCCGGCCGACGGCGCGGGCCGCAGCGGGTGGGCCTCGCTCGTGAACTACGTGCGCGTCCAGGTCCTCGTCGCGGCGGTCGATGCCGTCGGCATCGGCGTGGGCGCCGCGATCCTCGGCGTGCCGCTCGCCCTTCCGCTCAGCATCCTCGTCTTCATCGCGTCCTTCATCCCGGTCGTCGGTGCGCTCGTGAGCGGTGTGGTCGCCGTCCTGCTGGCGCTTGTCGCCAACGGCCTCGTGAACGCCCTCATCATGCTGATCATCGTCCTCGTGGTCCAGCAGGTCGAGAGCCACGTGCTCCAGCCGCTCATCATGGGCCGCGCGGTGGCCCTGCACCCCGTGGCCGTGATCTTGGCGGTCGCCGCGGGTTCCTACCTCGCGGGGATCCCCGGGGCGCTGTTCGCCGTGCCCACCCTCGCCGTCCTCAACGCGGCCGTGCGCTACGTGGCCTCCCGGGCATGGGACACTGAAGTGGTGCCCCCGGACGTCCCCGACGTCCGGCCGGGCCCCGTGTCCACCCAGGAACCCTAGGAGCCATGAGCATGGAAGCCCTCAAGACACTCGCTGTGACGCTGGACGATGTCCTGGCCGCGCAGGAGCTGCTCGAGGGCATTATTGCCAAGACGCCGATCGAGACGTCGAGGGCCCTCGGGCAGATGGTCGGCGGCGAGGTGTACTTCAAGTGCGAGAACCTCCAGCGGGCCGGCTCCTTCAAGGTCCGGGGAGCCTACGTGCGCATGGCCCGGCTCAGCGAAGCCGAGCGGTCCCGCGGCGTCGTCGCCGCCTCGGCGGGCAACCACGCCCAGGGCGTCGCGGTCGCCGCGAAGCGCCTCGGCATCCGCGCGCGCATCTACATGCCCGTGGGCGTCGCCCTGCCCAAGCTCCAGGCGACGCGCAGCCACGGGGCCGAGGTCATCCTGCACGGGCACAACGTCGACGAGGCGCTCGCGGAGGCCAAGAAGTACGCGGAGGAGACGGGCGCGGTCTTCGTCCACCCCTTCGACAACGCTGACGTCGTCGCCGGGCAGGGAACCCTGGGCCTCGAGATCCTCGAGCAGGTGCCCGACGTCGACACGATCCTCATGGGCGTGGGCGGGGGCGGGCTCCTGGCCGGAGTCGCCGTCGCGGTCAAGGCCCGCGCACGGGAGCTCGGCCGCGAGATCCGCGTCATCGGCGTCCAGGCGGAGAACGCCGCCGCCTACCCGCCGTCGCTGGCCGCCGACGCGCTCGTGCCGCTGCAGAGGGTCGCGACGATGGCGGACGGCATCGCCGTCGGCCTTCCGGGCCAGATCCCGTTCAGCATCATCCGCGAGCTCGTCGACGACGTCGTGACCGTGAGCGAGGACTCGCTCGCCCGCGCCCTCATCTTCCTCCTCGAGCGTGCCAAGCTCGTGGTCGAGCCCGCGGGCGCCGTCGGCGTGGCCGCGCTCATGGACGGCAAGCTCGCCGAGCTCGGCATCGACGCGAAGAAGACCGCCGTGATCCTCTCCGGCGGCAACATCGACCCGATGCTCATGCTCAAGGTCATCCAGCGCGGCCTCTCGGCCGCGGGCCGCTTCTTCACCGTCCGCATGATGCTCGACGACCGTCCCGGCTCGCTCGCGACGATCTCGCGCATCATCGCGGAGAACGACGCGAACGTCACCGGCGTCGACCACACGCGCGTCGGCGGCTCCATCAGCATGGGGGACGTGGCCATCACCATCGACATGGAGACGAAGGGGCACGAGCACTGCGAGCAGGTCCTGCGGGCCCTGCGGGCGGAGGGCTTCCAGCCGATCGTCATCCACGTCTGACGGCCCGGTCGAAGGAGGGGGCATGGGGGGAGGACTGGCAGGCAGGGCCCGCGTGGGGCTCCTCACGATGGCGCTGGTCACGGCCGTGCTGTACGCGATCCAGATCGTGAACATGGCCACGCTCGGGTTCCTGAGCAGGACCTTCGGGATCCGGCCCCGGGACGTCGGGAGCCTGCCGGACATCCTCACGTCCCCGCTCGTGCACGACCCGACGAACTGGAACCACCTCGCGGCCAACACGCTGCCTCTCGTGGTCTTCGGCTTCCTCGCGTTCCTCGCCGGGCTGCGCCAGTTCCTCACCGCCGTGGCCCTGTCCTGGCTCGCCTCGGGGGTGGGCGTGTGGCTCTTCGGCGGGAGCCTCTTCGGCTTCCCCTCCGTCACGGTAGGCGCCTCGGGGGTGATCTTCGGCCTCTTCGGCTTCCTCCTCGTGCGCGGGTTCTTCAACCGCAGCTGGGGGCAGATCCTGCTCGCCGTCGCCCTGTTCATCGCCTACGGCGGCGTGCTGCTCGGCGTCCTGCCCAGCGTGGGCCGGGGGATCTCGTGGCAGGCCCACTTCTTCGGCCTCGCGGGCGGGGTCGTCGCGGCGCTCGTGCTGCGCCCCCGCGAGCGCGCCGCCGCCTGACGCGCACCGGGCCGAGCTACCGGGGCACCCCGCACACGACGACGGCGCCGCACCCCGGGCGGGGAACGGCGCCGTCGTGCGCGCGGCGGCTGCCGGCGCGGGTCGCGTAGGGGTCAGCCGTTGTACGGCGTCGCCGAGATGATCTCGACGGGGATCTCGCGCCCGTTGGGCGCGGTGTACGAGAGCTTGTCGCCCTGCTTGTGGCCCACGATCGCGGCGCCGAGCGGGGACTTCTCGCTGAACACGTCGATGTCCGAGCCGTCGGCGATCTCGCGCGAGCCGAGCAGGAACTTCTCCTCGTCGCCGGCGATCTTCGCCACGACCAGCATCCCGGGCTCCACGACGCCGTCGTCCGCAGGCTTCTCGCCCACGTGGGCGTTGCGCAGGAGGTCGCTCAGCTGGCGGATGCGGGCCTCGATCTTGCCCTGCTCCTCCTTGGCGGCGTGGTAGCCGCCGTTCTCCTTCAGGTCGCCCTCCTGACGGGCGGCCTCGATCTTCTCGACGATCTCATGGCGGCCGGCGCCCGAAAGGTGGTCCAGCTC
This sequence comes from Sinomonas sp. T428B, assembly GCF_056780155.1. Lineage (NCBI taxonomy): Bacteria > Bacillati > Actinomycetota > Actinomycetes > Micrococcales > Micrococcaceae > Sinomonas > Sinomonas sp. T428B. Next base: position 1,190,045 of record NZ_JBRAZR010000001.1, read on the forward strand.
CGCCTTGAGGCGGTCGTACGCCTCCTGCGTCAGCCAAGGGCCGCCGTGGGTAGTGGTGGACATGTCGTCTCCTCGTCGCGTCTCCATGCAAAGACCCCGCCAACGGCCTGCGCGCACCCCCCAGAGGCGGATGCCTCGGGAGCGCTTCTGGCCACCGGCGGGGCAATGGGTATTCGTACATTCTAGTGACCGCCCAGTCCGAACCCAAGCCGGGCGCTTGGCGTGTCCCGTTCGCCCTCCGCCGAATCCGGGTTCAGCCTGACTGTGCCCTGCCTTACGGCGTTCAGCCCGATGTCGTCCAGCAGGAGTCCACGACGGCGGCGACCGCGGCGCTCTCGGTGCGCAGGGGGACGGTCAGGGAGGACGTGACCACGCCGCTGCGCTCGGGCTCGGGGCCGATCCGGACTTCCTTCCAGCCCACGACCGCATAGGTCTCGGAGAGGGCCTTGACCGCGCACACGGCGGTCGCCGAGGCGTCCTTCGAGACCTCAAAGTCGATCTCCGCGCGCCCGGCGCCCTCGGTCCGGAAGCCGACGTCCTTGAACGACACGCCCGGAGCGCTCGTGCCGGCGGCGAGCCACACGGCCACCGCGATGCCCGCGAGCAGGCCCAGGGCGATGAGGATCCGCGCCGTCCTCCGCGTCAGCATCCGCCGCGGGGCTCCGTAGCGGGCGGCGAGCGCGGGGTTCTGGGTCACCCGTCTATTCTAGGAGGCGTGCGAGAGAACCACGGACCCCTGCGGCTCCTGGCCGTCCACGCCCATCCCGACGACGAATCCAGCAAGGGCGCGCCCATGATGGCGAAGTACCTTGCCGAAGGCCACGAGGTCATGGTGGTCTCCTGCACCGACGGCTCCCGGGGGGACATCCAGAACCCCCACCTCGTCGACGCGCCACACCCCAAGCGGGACATGGCCGGGGCCCGGCGCCTCGAGATGGCCGAGGCGCAGCGCATCCTCGGCGTCCAGCACCGCTGGCTCGGCTTCACCGACTCGGGCCTGCCCGAGGGCGACCCGCTCCCGCCGCTGCCGTGGGGCTCCTTCGCGACGCTCCCGCTCGAGCAGGCCGCCGCGCCGCTCGTGCGGCTCGTGCGCGAGTTCCGGCCGCACGTCGTCGTCGCGTACGACGAGAACGGCGGCTACCCGCATCCCGACCACATCATGGCGCACCGCGTCGCCGTCGAGGCCTTCCACGCCGCCGCGAAGCCGGACGCCTACCCCGGCACGGGCGAGCCGTGGGAGCCCGCCAAGCTGTACTACGACGTGCCCTTCAACCCGGAGAGGGTGCGCAGGATCCATGACGCGCTCGCCGCGGCCGGCCTCGAGTCCCCGTACGCCGACTGGATCGCGCGCGAGGCGGAGAACGACGCCGAGGGGCACCGGCCGTGGCGCTCGCGCCACCCGGTCACGACCCAGGTCGAGTGCGCCGAGTACTTCGACGTCCGGGACCGGGCCCTCCTGGCGCACGGGACGCAGATCGACCCGGACGGCTGGTTCTTCGCCGTCTCCCTCGAGCTGCGGCAGCGGGAATGGCCCTGGGAGGACTACTCGCTCGTGTCCTCCTCGGTGGGCTCCCCGGCCGAGGGCGAGACCGAGACGGACCTGTTCGCAGGGCTACGCTAGCGCAGGGCTAGGATAGACCGGTGCAGAACCTCCTCATCGCCCTCACGTCCACCCCCAGCCCGGACGGGACGCTGCGGCCGGGCCTGACGGAGGACCAGATCAGCCCCGGGACGTGGGGGTTCCTGCTCACCGCCTTCGTCGTCGTCCTGACCATCGTCCTCATCGTCGACATGGTGCGCCGCCTCCGCCGCGTGCGGTACCGGGCCCAGGTCGAGGAGCAGCGCGCGGCCGCCGCCGGCGAGTCGGAGGGGACTGAGGGGTCCCAGGGTCCCGAGGAGCGCAGGGATGGCGCCGGCGCCTAGCGGCGGCAACCGCCTCGCCGGGGCCGCGTCCGCCTACCTGCGCCAGCACGCGGACAACCCCGTGCACTGGCAGCCCTTCGGCGACGAGGCGTTCGCCGAGGCCGCCCGGCGCGACGTGCCGGTCTTCGTCTCGATCGGCTACGCCGCCTGCCACTGGTGCCACGTCATGGCCCACGAGTCCTTCGAGGACCCCGCGACGGCCGAGCTGCTCAACGCCGGCTTCGTGAGCGTCAAGGTCGACCGCGAGGAGCGCCCCGACGTCGACACCGCCTACATGGCCGCGTGCCAGGCCATGACGGGGGAGGGCGGCTGGCCCCTGAGCATCTTCACGCTCCCCGACGGGCGCGCGTTCTACGCCGGCACCTACTTCCCGCCCCGGCCGCACCCGAGCCGGCCGAGCTTCCGGCAGGTGCTCGAGGCGGTCGGCGAGGCGTGGCGGGAGCGGCGCGACGCCGTCGAACGCCAGGCCGCGGACCTCGCCGCGGGCCTCGGCGGGCTCTTCTCCGCCCAGCTGCTGCGCCTCGACGAGCCCGGCGGCGGCCCGGACGACGCCGAGCTCGCGGCGCTCGCGACCGCCGCCGTCGTGGGCCTGGGCCGGGCGGAGGACGGCACGCACGGCGGGTTCGGCGGCGCGCCGAAGTTCCCGCCGTCGCCCGTGCTCGAATTCCTCCTCCGGCACGCCGCCGGCGGCTCCCCGACCGCCGCGGCGGCCCGCGCCCTGGCCGGGCGCACCCTCGCCGCCATGTGCCGCTCGGCGCTCTTCGACGTGCTCGGCGGCGGCTTCGCGCGGTACTCCGTCACGGCGGACTGGTCGCTCCCGCACTACGAGAAGATGCTCTACGACAACGCCCAGCTCCTGCGCTCGCTCGCGCACTGGGCGCGGCTCGGCGGGTCCGAGGAGTTCCCCGAGGCCGAGGCGCGCGGCGCTGCCGCGCTCACCGCGGACTGGCTCGTGCGCGAGCTCGGGCTGCCGGGCGGCGGCTTCGCGTCCTCCCTCGACGCGGATTCCGAGCGGGACGGGGAGCACATCGAGGGCGGCTACTACGTCTGGACCGAGGCCGAGCTCGCCGAGGCCGCCGGGGCGGACGACGGCGCGCGGCTGGCCCGGATCTTCGGCGTCGCCGAGGTGCCCGGCCGGCCGCACGCGGCCCCGCACCTCGCAGCCCATGGCGAGGAGCGCTACGGCAGGCCGCTGCACGCGGGCCGGGAGCTCGGCGCCGAGGAGCGGGAGCTCCTCGAGCGGCACCGGGCCGCCCTGCTGGCCGCCCGGACCCGACGCCCCGCGCCGTCGCGCGACGACAAGGCCGTGGCCGGCTGGAACGGCCTCGCTGTCGCGGCGCTCGCCGACACCGCCGTCATCCTCGAACGCCCGGACCTGCTGGACGAGGCCCGCCGCGCGGCGCTCCTGCTCGCCGACGCCCACTGGGACGGCACCCGCCTCACCCGGGTCACGCACGACGCCGCGCCCTCTGGGGTCGAGGGCCTGCTCGCCGACTACGCCGGGTGCGCCGAGGGAGCCCTCGCGCTGTACGCGGCGACGGGCGAGGAGCGCTGGTTCTCGTGGGCGGGGGAGCTCCTCGCCGCGGCCCAGGCCCGATTCGTCGCGGACGGCCTGCTCTCCGACGTCGCGGTGGGGGAGGCATCCGCCGGCAGCGGGGCCGCGCTCGGCGGTGCCCGGATGCTCGACGCGATGGACAACGAGGCCCCGGGCGGGACGTCCCTGCTGGCGGGCGCGCTCCTGGCCCACGCGGCCTACACGGGCTCGGTGGAGGACCGCGCAGTGGCGCGGGCGCTCCTCGCGGCCCTGCCCGGGCTCGTCCGGCAGTCCCCGCGCGTGGCCGGCTGGTTCCTCGCGGTCGCGGAGGCCGCGGTGGCCGGGCCGCTCGAGGCCGCCGTCGTCGGCCCGCTCGAGGGCCCGCGTGCGGACGACACGCGCCGGCTCCACCGTGCGGCGCTCCTGTCCCCGAGCCCCGGGCTCGTCGTCGCCCTCGGCAGTGCCGGGGAGGCGCCGGACGCCGCGGACGGCGGGCCGCGCGCCGTCGTGCCCCTGCTCGAGCACCGCCCCGCAGCGCCCGACGGCGGGCCGCTCGCCTACGTGTGCCGCGGGTTCGCCTGCCGGCTCCCCGTCGCGACGCCCGAGGAGCTCGCGGAGCAGCTGGCCCGGGCCTAGGCCGGGGGAGCCTCCGGCTACCCGGCGGGCGTGCCGAGCACGGCGAGGGCGATCGCGACGAAGTGGGTCCCGAAGCCGGCCACCGTGAATGCGTGGAAGACCTCGTGGAAGCCGAAGTGGTGGTAGCTGGGGTTCGGGCGGCGGATGCCGTAGGAGACCGCGCCCGCGATGTAGAACGCGCCCCCGGCGCAGATGAGGACGGCCGCGGGGACGCTCGCGGTGAAGAACTGCGGCAGGAACAGCAGCGCCGCGCAGCCCAGGACGACGTAGGCGGGGACGTAGAGCCAGCGCGGCGCACCGTGCCAGAGGACGCGGAACGCGACCCCGACGAGCGCGCCGGCCCAGACCGCCGTCAGGAGGGCGGTGCCCGCGGGGCCGGGGAGGAGCACCGACGTGAGCGGGGTGTACGTCCCTGCGATCACGAGCATGATGTTGGCGTGGTCGAGACGCTTGAGCGCCGCCCTGACCCCCGGGGTCCACGTGCCGCGGTGGTACAGGGCGCTCACGGTGAAGAGCAGCAGGCCGGTCGCGGCGTAGACGGCGCAGGCGGCCTTGCGCTCCATGGGCGCGAGGGCGACGAGCGTGGCGCCGGCCATGAGGGCGATGGGAGCCATCACGGCGTGGATCCAGCCCCGCCACGAGGGTTTGACCGCCAGGAGCTCGGCTCGACTCGGGAGTGGGGGCTGCATCCATCGAGTCTACCCCTACCAACTGGTAACAAGCGGCGGGAGGGGAGCCGGGTGCTGCGGTAGCCTTATGAGCGACAGCGGCACGCCCGGCCAGGGCGCGGATTCCTACGGGCGGGAGGGGCATTGGAACTGCCCGGATTCCTCTACGGCTACTACGAGCGGAGGCTCCAGCGCTCGCTCAGCCGGGACAGCATCCCCGGGCACATCGGCGTCATGGTCGACGGCAACCGCCGCTGGGCCCGCCAGTTCAACGCGCCCACGAGCCAGGGGCACCGCGCCGGCGCTGACAAGATCCACGAGTTCCTCGGCTGGTGCCGCGAGCTCGGAGTGCGGGTCGTGACCCTGTACATGCTCTCTACCGACAACATGAGCCGCTCGAGCGAGGAGCTCTCCGAGCTCACGGCGATCATCGCCGAGACGCTCGACCGGCTCGACGAGGACCCGACGGTCTCGGTGCACGCGATGGGCGCGCCCGAGCTGCTCCCGGACCACCTCGCCGAGCGGCTCGACCGGCTGACCGCGAAGCCCAGCCCCTCGGAGCCGCTGCACGTCAACGTCGCCGTTGGCTACGGTGGGCGGCGCGAGATCGTCGACGCCGTGCGGCTGCTCCTGCGCGATGCCGTCGCCAGCGGCGAGGACATCGAGGCCCTCGCGACGCGGCTCGACGTCGAGGACATCTCCCGCTATCTCTACACCGCGGGCCAGCCCGACCCCGACCTCGTGATCCGCACCTCGGGGGAGCAGCGGCTCTCGGGCTTCCTCATGTGGCAGAGCGCCTACAGCGAGTTCTACTTCTGTGAGGCCCTCTGGCCCGCCTTCCGCAAGGTCGACTTCCTCCGGGCCCTTCGCGACTACGCGGGCCGCCAGCGCCGCTTCGGGACCTGAAGTCACAATCGTGTGGTTCACCTGACACTCCCTCCCAGTTCACACGCCCGTTACGGCCGCGGGCGTAGTGTGTCCGCATCGGAGGGCACCCGCCCACCGACGGGGAGGCCGTACATGGACACTGCGCAGCAGTTCCGGGAGGCCGGCACCGGCCTCGCGGCCGATCCGGTCCTCGAGGAGAACTGACCGGGCCTGGCCCGGGGGCTGGAGTCGATGTGACGAGCACAGAAGTACTGGCTGGAGGAACGGCGCCGCAGGCGCGAGGGGGCGCCTCAGGCCACACGGCCACCACGACCGAGAGCCCCATGACCGGCACCGCGCGGACCGCAGCGGAGGCCGGTCATTCCGTCTCAGCCCAGCACACGCCGCGCAGCACGCACGGCAGCGGCGTCCGCATGAGCTACGTCCTGGACACGTCCGTCCTGCTGTCCGATCCCCGTGCGCTCCTGCGCTTCGCCGAGCACGAGGTGGTGATCCCCGTCGTCGTGATCACCGAGCTCGAGGGCAAGCGGCACGATCCCGAGCTGGGCTACTTCGCCCGCAAGGCGCTGCGGCTGCTCGACGAGCTGCGCGTGCAGCACGGGAGCCTCAACCGGCCGGTGCCGCTCGGCGCCGACGGCGGGACGCTCGTCGTCGAGCTCAACCACATCTCGGCCGACGTCCTGCCCGCCGGGTTCCGCAGCGGCGACAACGACGCGCGGATCCTCGCCGTCGCGCAGAACCTCGCCAACGAGGGCCGCACGGTCACGCTCGTGTCGAAGGACCTGCCCCTGCGCGTCAAGGCCTCGGCGATGGGGCTCGACGCCGACGAGTACCGCAACGAGCTCGTCAAGGACTCGGGCTGGACGGGGGTGGCCGAGGTGGACGCGGGCGAGGCGGAGGTCTCCGCGCTCTACGGGCACGAGCCCGTCTTCATCCCCGCGGCCGCCGAGATGCCCGTCAACACGGGCCTCGTGATCCTGTCCCCGCGGGGGTCGGCCCTCGGCCGGGTCGGGGCCGACAAGCAGGTCCGGCTCGTCAAGGGGGACCGGGACGTGTTCGGGCTGCACGGCCGCTCCGCGGAGCAGCGGCTCGCGATCGATCTGCTCATGGACCCGGGGGTGGGGATCGTCTCGCTCGGCGGCAAGGCCGGCACCGGCAAGTCGGCGCTGGCGCTGTGCGCGGGCCTCGAGGCGGTCATGGAGCGCCGCGAGCACAAGAAGGTCGTCGTCTTCCGGCCGCTCTACGCGGTCGGGGGCCAGGAGCTCGGCTACCTGCCCGGTTCCGAGACGGAGAAGATGAACCCGTGGGCGCAGGCCGTCTTCGACACGCTCGGGGCGCTCGTGAGCTCGGACGTCATCGACGAGGTCATGGACCGCGGGATGCTCGAGGTGCTGCCCCTGACGCACATCCGCGGCCGGTCGCTGCACGACTCGTTCGTGATCGTGGACGAGGCCCAGTCGCTCGAGAAGAACGTGCTCCTGACCGTCATGAGCCGGATGGGCCAGAACTCGAAGATCGTCCTGACCCACGATGTCGCCCAGCGGGATAACCTCCGCGTGGGCCGGCATGACGGCATCGCGGCCGTGGTCGAGACCCTCAAAGGCCACCCGCTCTTCGGGCACGTGACCCTGACCCGCTCCGAGCGCTCGCCGATCGCGGCGCTCGTGACGGAGCTCCTCGAGGGCGCCGAGATCTAGAACCCCTGTCGACGGCTGTCCGCGATGCCGAGGAAGGCGGCGGCCTCTTGGCCGCCGCCGACCTCGAGCTCCCACTGTGGGCGGCGGAATTCCTGCGCGAGCAGGCGGAGCCTGAGCTCGCGTTCGACGACGCCGGGCCGGGTCACGTGCCGGGCCTCGCCGTTGGGCTCGTACCCGAGCTTCCGGCTCACTCCCAGCGAGGCCGCGTTCCAGTCGAAGGCCGCGGTCTCGGCGATCTCCGCCCCGAGCCAGTCGAACGCCCACATCAGGACGGCCGCGCGCATCTCCGCGCCGTAGCCATTGCCCTGTTCCTCGCGGCGGAGCCACGATCCGGTGTCGACCGTCCGGCGGTCCGCGAAGCGGGAGGCGCCGACATCCTGCGCGCCGAGCAGCGCGCCGTCGTGCGCGAAGACGCCGAACTGGACGGTCCACGCCTCGGCGGACAGCTCCGATCGGCGCCCCCACACCCAGCGCGCCGTGTTCGCGGCGAGCTCCCCGGCCGGCGCGTCCGTCCAGGGCGCCGCGAAGGGCGTGCGTGCTGGGTCGTGGATCCCGGAGGCTGCGGCCTCTGCCAGGGCCGGGAGGTCGTCGTCGCGCAGCGGCCGCAGGGTGAGCCGCGGCGTGACGAGGCGGAGCCGGAAGAGCGGCCAGACGTCATCGAGCGTGAGCATCCCGCCACGCTAGCGCACGCCGTGGCGGGGTGCCGCGACCGGCGGAGGGTCAGGTAGGGTCCGAGTGTGACCCACCGTCTGCCTGAGCTCTGGGCCGAGAGCCCGCTCGCGTTCTGGCTCGTCGTCGCCTGCCTGTGCTATTTCGCGTGGATGGCCGCGCGCCTGGCCGTGATCGACATCCGCAGCCATCTGCTGCCCAACCGGATCGTCCTGCCGAGCTACTGGACCGGCATCCCGCTCGCGCTCGCCGCGGCCCTCGGCTCGGGGGCGTTCGAGCTCGGCGGACTCCTGCGGGTCGCCGGCGGCGGGGCCCTTCTGTGGGTCGTGTACTTCGTCCTGCGGGTCGTGTACCCGGCCGGGATGGGCTTCGGGGACGTCAAGCTCGCGGGCGTCCTCGGGCTCTACCTCGGCTTCCTGAGCTGGAACCACTTGTTCTGGGGCACGGCGGCGGCGTTCATCCTCGGCGGGCTCTACGGGATCGGGATCATCGTGGCCCGGCGGGGCACCGCGAAGTCAGCGATCCCCTTCGGCCCGTTCATGCTCGCGGGGGCCGCCCTCGCGCTCCTGCTCCCGGCCTGAACGCCGTCCTGCCCCTGCCCCCTAGGGATCCGGGGTCACCTCTCAAGGATGCGGGGTCACCTCTCAAGGATGCGGGGTCACCTCTCAAGGATGCGGGGTCACCTCTCAAGGATGCGGGGTCACCTTTCAGCGATGCGGGGTCAGTTGAGGGGCTCCACGAAATGCGTGCGCCTCGTCGGATCCAGCGTCCACTCGATGGCGCGGCGATGCAGCGGCGGAAGGTCCGGAAGCTCGTCCGGCGAGAACCAGCCGACCTCGAGATTCTCGTCGTCGGCGACCCGCGCCTCGCCCGAGAGGTACCGGCACCCCATGACGACGTCGAGGTACTGCGCATGGTCACCGTTCGGGTACACGACGGGTGCGGTCGTCCCCACCCCTGCCACATGCGTGACCTCGACGGCGACGCCCGTCTCCTCGAGCACCTCGCGCACCGCCGTGGCGGCCGGCTCCTCGCCGGGCTCGACGATGCCGGCCGGGACAGTCCACCGTCCGTTGTCGGCCCGGCGCACGAGGAGCAGGCGCCCGCCGTCGTCCGTCACGACTGCCTTGACCCCGGGGAGCCACAGGGGATGGCCGCCAATCTTGTCGCGCAGGGCCAGGATGAAGTCGGGAATCGGCATGGTCCCAGCCTAAGGGGAGCACGACGGCGGCCGCGGCCTCGTGAGAGGGCCGCGGCCGCCGTCGTACTCGCCGAGGTGACCTTGGTGTGATGCTCTCTGGTGCCGGGGCGTTCCCGGTGGTTGGATCCTTCCGTCCGAGGGCGTCTGGCTCTTGAAGTGACTGCCGCGGTGGGCGGCTTGTGCGGGTTCTGCCGGCGCCCCCGGAGGGAAGGGTTCCGGTCGGCAATGGCTTGATAGGAGCGTGGAGTGCGCTTCCCCACCAAGGTGTGCCCGCCGACCGGTCCCGACCCGAGCCCCTGCAAGTTGCGGATTGAAAGGGAGGGTCACTGACCATGGTCGTGGTCCTGGGCATTGACGTCCATAAGAAGACCCACACGTTGGTCGCGGTCGACGGCAACGGCCGGCGCCTGGACGAGATCACCGTCCCGGCAACCGCTGCCGGACACCGCCAAGCACTGGCCTGGGCCATCGGACTGGGCGACGGCGAGCGGATCTGGGGGATCGAGGATTGCCGGACCGTCTCCGCGCGACTCGAGGCCGAGCTGGCCGCGGGGGAGCACGTGGTGCGGGTCCCGGCGAAGCTGACCGCACGCACCCGCGCCTCGGCCCGGACCCGGGGGAAGTCGGACCCGATCGACGCCCTCGCCATCGCCAGGGCGGTCCTGCGCGAGCCCGGCCTGCCCGGCCCAGCGCACGATGCCGCCGCCGAGGAGCTGAAGCTGCTGGTCGACTACCGCGACGCGGTGGTCGGCGAACGCACCCGGGACGAGAACCGGCTGCGCGAGCTCCTGCAGCGCCTGGACCCCGAGCGGGAGCCCGCGCCGCGGACCCTGGACCGGGCCAAGGTGCGCGCCGCCTTGGCCCGGTGGCTCCACGGCCAGGCCGGCGTGGTGGCGCGGATCGCCCGCGACGAGCTGGCCCGGATCGAGGACCTCACCGCGAAGATCGCCGCGTTGGGGAAGGAGATCGCCGCGCTGGTCAGGGATTGCGCCCTGCTGCAGATCCGCGGCTGCGGGCCGCTGTCGGCCGCCCGGCTGATCGCCGATACCGGCCCCGTGGCCCGGTTCCGGTCCGCGGACGCGTTCGCGATGTTCAACGGCACCGCGCCGATCCAGGCCTGGTCCGGGGCCACCCACGGCAGGGTCAGGCTCAACCGCGGCGGCGACCGCAAGGCCAACGCCGCCCTGCACCGGATCGCCGTGACCCAAGCCCGCCTGCCCGGCCCCGGACAGGACTACTACAAGCGCCAGCTCAGCTCCGGCAAGAGCAGGCGCGAAGCCCTGCGCTGCCTCAAACGCCGGATCAGCAACACCGTCTACCGGGCCCTGCTCGCCGACGCCCATACCCACGAAAACAGCAGCTCCCTCCCAGCCGCCGCCTGACCACCACTACAAGGCCCGTCCCCGATCCAGGCTGCCCGCCCGATGGCCGCAGCCGAGGTCAAGGCTGGCCGCAGGCCACCCGGAAGGCCCCGGCCTTGACCACGGCAAGGACACGGGCACACTCACAGCCCGAGGAACGGGCCGCCCATTGACATAGGAGCAACCCGCAACGCAGGGAGGTGACCCCGCAACGCTGGGAGGTGACCCCGCAACGCTGGGAGGTGACCCCGCAACGGGACCGCGGGGGGTCAGGCCTTGGCCGGGCCCGTCATGGTCGTGACGTCGAGGGCCTTGTCGAGCTCGGCCTCCGAGACCTTGCCCTCGCCCTCGCCGACGAAGCCGAGCTTCTCGGTGGCCTGGCGGATGGTCAGCCCCTCCTTGACGGCGGTCTTGGCGATCTTGGCCGCGTTCTCGTAGCCGATGTACTTGTTCAGCGGCGTCACGATCGACGGCGAGGCCTCCGCGAGGAAGCGCGCGCGCTCGACGTTGGCGGTGATGCCGTCGATCATCTTGTCCGCCATGACGCGCGAGGTGTTCGCGAGCAGGCGGATGGACTCGAGCAGGTTCGCCGCCATGACCGGGATGCCGACGTTGAGCTCGAACGCGCCGTTCGTGGAGGACAGGGCGATCGTCGTGTCGTTGCCGACCACCTGGGCGGCGACCATGATGGCGGCCTCGCAGATGACCGGGTTGACCTTGCCCGGCATGATCGAGGAGCCCGGCTGGAGGTCCGGGATCGCGATCTCGCCGAGGCCCGTGTTGGGGCCGGAGCCCATCCAGCGCAGGTCGTTGTTGATCTTGATGAACGAGTACGCAATGTTGCGCAGCTGGCCCGAGGCCTCGATGAGGCCGTCGCGGTTGGCCTGGGCCTCGAAGTGGTCGCGCGCCTCGGTGATGGGCAGCTTGGTGTCCGCCGCGAGGAGCTCGATGACGCGCTGGGGGAAGCCAGCCGGGGTGTTGATGCCGGTGCCGACGGCGGTGCCGCCCAGCGGGACCTCGGCGACGCGCGGCAGCGAGGCGTGGATGCGCTCGACGCCGTAGCGCACCTGGGCGGCGTAGCCGCCGAACTCCTGGCCGAGGGTCACCGGCGTGGCGTCCATGAGGTGCGTGCGGCCGGACTTGACGACGTCCTTGAACTCCTCTGCCTTGCGCTCGAGCGAGGCGGCGAGGTACTCGAGGGCCGGGACGAGGTCGTTCAGGAGGGCGTCCGTCGCGGCGACGTGCACGGACGTCGGGAACACGTCGTTCGAGGACTGCGAGGCGTTGACGTGGTCGTTCGGGTGGACCGTCGTCGTGCTGCCGGCGTCCTCGAGGGCGCGGCTCGCGAGCTCGGCGAGGACCTCGTTCGTGTTCATGTTGCTCGAGGTGCCGGAGCCGGTCTGGAACACGTCGATCGGGAAGTGCGCGTCGAACTCGCCGGACGCGACGCGGTCGGCGGCGGCCGCGATCGCCTGGGCGCGCTCGTCGTCGAGCACCCCCAGCTCGGCGTTGGCGAGGGCGGCGGCCTTCTTGACGCGCGCGAGGGCCTCGATGTGCTTGCGCTCGAGGGTCTTGCCCGAGATCGGGAAGTTCTCGACGGCGCGCTGGGTCTGGGCGCGGTAGAGCGCCGAGGCGGGGACACGCACCTCGCCCATCGTGTCATGCTCGATGCGGTAGTCGGTGGCAGGGGCCTGCACTGCGGAGTCAGTCATGGGACCCAGAATAGTCCCGCGCGGAGCGGCCCCGACCGGCGTGCGACGGAGATCACCGACGCCGCCGACGCCGGGGCCGCTCCCTCACGGAGGCGGCCGGCGTCAGACGTCGCCGACGCCGGAGACGAGCTCGGCCTTGCCCTCCTTGAGGCGGTAGCACACGCCCAGGACGGCCGTGCGGCCCTCCTCGACGGCCTCGGCGAGCACCTGGGAGGTCTCGAGGAGGCGCTTGCCCGTCTGCTTGACGTGCTCGACGACCGTCTCGTTGATGTCGGTCACGCCGTTGCGCTGCGCGGTGAGGACCGAGGGCATGATCCGTTCGACGAGATCGCGCACGAAGCCGGTGGGCATCTCCCCGGTCTCGTACGCGCCGACCGTCGCCGTGACGGCGCCGCATGAGTCATGGCCGAGGATCACGATGAGCGGGGTGCCGAGCACGCCGACCGCATACTCGAGCGAGCCGAGCACGGCCTCGTCGATGACCTGGCCGGCCGAGCGCACGACGAAGGCGTCGCCGAGGCCGAGGTCGAAGATGATCTCGGCGGCGAGGCGCGAGTCGGAGCAGCCGAAGATGACGCAGAAGGGGTTCTGGCCGCTCACGAGTTCGTCGCGGCGGGCGGCGTCCTGATTGGGATGGCTGGTGGTGCCATCCACGAAGCGCTGGTTGCCTTCGCGCAGAGCGCGCCAGGCCTGGGCAGGGGTAAGAGTCTCGGGCACGGGGGCTACTTTAGCGGGGCCCGGGCGAGGCCCGCCTAGCGGGTTGCCGATGTGACGACGGACTCAGCCAGGACGTCGAGCTCGGCGAAGCCGGCCGAGCCGCTCAGGACCACCGTGGTGCCCTCGACCTGCCCCACGAGGCTCTTCTCGATCCCCGGCTTGTCGTACAGCGTCCACTCGACGCCGCCGACCTCGCGGGTGCCGGTCACAGGCGCCTGCTTGACCTGGGTCAGGAGCCACGTGGGGTTCGCCGTCGCTGTCTGGACGAGCGAGACGAACTGCTGCTCCGGCGTCACCCACCCGACGTCCCAGTGCGAGACGCCGTCGGCGCCCGCGGCGCTCCAGCGCGCGTAGTTGGGGGAGTAGCCCTCGGGCAGGGCAGGCGCCACCGGGTCGAACCCGGCCACCGGGGCCGCGTTGCGGGCGACGGCGGCGACGTCGACGGCGGGCCGGTAGCCGTCGGTCTTGGGAGCGGCATTGAGCAGCACGACGGGCAGGAACGCGAGGACGCTCACGGCGAGGGCCAGGATCATGCCGATGACGCTCGCGTTTGCGCGCTTGGCCGCGGCGGCGGTGATGACGGGCTTGGCGGGAACGTCCGTCCGGGGCGCTTCCGGCGTCTGCGGCGTCTGGGGGGAGTGGTCGGTGCTGCTCACCCCTCCATGGTCCCGCACTCGTGGCCCCGCGGCGAACCGGACGCCCCCGCTGTGAGCTGCGTCATCGTCTCGGACCCGCGGGGCCGGGAAGACTATGATCATCACAAAGCCCGCTCGAAGAAGAGGTCACCGTGCCCGAAGCGCCGATCGACAGCCAGTACTCGACCCTGTCCAGCTCCCTCAACGTCGGAGTCGACGAGCCGGACCGCAACCTCGCCCTCGAACTCGTCCGCGTCACGGAGGCCGCCGCCATCGCGGGCGGCCACTGGGTGGGCTTCGGCGACAAGAACAAGGCCGACGGCGCCGCCGTGGACGCTATGCGCTCCTTCCTGCACACCGTGCACTTCAACGGCGTGGTCGTGATCGGCGAGGGCGAGAAGGACGAGGCGCCCATGCTCTTCAACGGCGAGCGCGTCGGTGACGGCACGGGCCCCGAGGTGGACGTCGCCGTCGACCCGATCGACGGCACGCGGCTGACGGCCATGGGCATCAACAACGCCCTCGCGGTCCTCGCGGTCGCCGAGCGCGGCACGATGTTCGACCCGTCCGCGGTGTTCTACATGGAGAAGCTCGTCACGGGCCCCGAGGCGGCGGACCTCGTGGACCTGCGCCTGCCCGTCAAGCAGAACCTGCACCTCATCGCCAAGGCCAAGGGCGTCAAGATCAACCAGGTCACGGTCTGCGTCCTGGACCGCGACCGCCACAAGCCGCTCGTGGAGGAGATCCGCGCCGCAGGCGCGCGCACGAAGTTCATCATGGACGGCGACGTCGCCGGCGCGATCGCCGCGGCCCGCTCGGGCACCGGCGTCGACGCGCTCATGGGCGTCGGGGGCACGCCGGAGGGCATCGTCGCGGCGTGCGCGATCAAGTCCCTGGGCGGCGTCATCCAGGGCCGGCTCTGGCCGACGAGCGACGAGGAGAAGCAGAAGGCGCTCGACGCCGGCCACGACCTCGACCGCGTCCTGACCACGAACGACCTCGTCACGAGCGACAACTGCTACTTCGCCGCGACCGGCATCACGGACGGCGATCTGCTCCGCGGCGTGCGCTACGAGAAGAACCGGGTCAAGACCCAGTCGATCGTCATGCGCTCGAAGTCCGGAACGGTCCGCTTCGTCGACGCCGAGCACCACGCGAGCAAGTGGGAGCCCTGGGCCCGCCAGGCCTGAGCGCACCCTGCTGAAAGATGCGGCCCGCCCCCGTCCAGGGGCGGGCCGCAGGCCCTGCTGCCGCCGGCTTCAGCCGCGCTGCAGCAGGGCCTTTCCGCGTGAGAGGACGGTCCGGGCCACCGAGCGGACGATCCCGCGCACGTTCCGCACGCCCTGGTAGGCGGCGTACCGCGCCCGGTTGACGGGCAGGTCCCACGTGCCGGTGCGGGAGACCTCCTGGCCCCCGAAGGACTTCTTGAACGCGCTGAACCCGGCCCAGCGGTGGCCCGGCTGGTCGCTGGGCGCGACCCCCCAGAGGTCGACCCACGTGAGCCCCTTGGCCTTCGCGTCCAGGATGAGGGCGACGACGAGCGGGATGCCCGCGCTGAGCCTGCGGTGCTCGTCGTCGATCGCCGCGTGCGCGTAGGTGCGCGTGTCCGCGGTGTCGTAGACGAGCGCCGCGGCGATCGGCGTGCCCTCGAGCTCGGCGATCCAGAGGCTCGCGGCCCCGGGGGGCATGAGCGTCTGCGCGACGGTCCGCAGGTAGGAGTCGCTCTGGGGCGTGAAGGCGCCCCTGGCCGCGGTGGAATGGAGGAACCCGAGCAGGATCTCAAGCTCCGCCGGGTCCTGGCTCGAGCGGATCGAGACGCCCTTCTTGTGGATGTTGCGGTGCAGGTTCCGGTTGGTGGGCTTCATGGCCCCGAGGATGTCCTTCTCGTCCCCGCGCAGGTCGATGACCCACGTCAGCTCGGGCTGCTGGTTCGAGGGGGCGCGAGTGAGGCCGAGCGCGCGCAGGCCGGCCGCCGCCTCCTCGTCCAAGGGGGCCTCGACGGGCTCGACGCGCACGGCCATCGCCCCGAGGCGGCGCGCCTCGCCCGCGAGGGACGCGAGGGCCGCGCGCAGGGCCTCGGCGGTCTCGGCCACAGGGCCGTAGGGGGCATAGAGGATGGTGCCGAGAGCGTTGCGCTCGAGCGTCGCGAGGTAGCGCCAGCCGGATCCGGCGCGCTCGACGACGGTCCGCCCGAGGGCGCGCTGGACCTCGCCCCACAGGGGCGTCTGGAGGAAATGCTCCATCAGGCGCGCACCCCCGCGTCCCGGGCCTCGATCCGGTGGACGGCGAGGCCCGTCGTGACGGCGAACGCGAGCGTGCCGCCGGGGCCGGGATGGGCGACGGCGGGGGCCTCCGAGGCGGGGATGAACGCGCTGTCCCCGCGATGCAGGGCGAGGTCGCCCCGCGGCGAGTCGAGGGTGAGGCTCCCCCTCACGCACAGCACGACGGCGGGGCCGGACTGCGCGACGGGCACCGGCTCCCCGCCGGGGGCCGCATCGATGCGCTGCAGCTGGAACTCGGCGAACGGCGGCCGGTACACCTCCTGCCCGAGCTCGGACTCCTCCGCCGCCAGGCGGGGAACCCCGACGGCCGCGAAGACCACGGTGCGCAGGAGCTCGGAGATGTCGACGTGCTTGGGCGTGAGCCCGCCCCGCAGGACGTTGTCGGAGGAGGCCATGACCTCGATCGCGAGGCCCTTGAGGTACGCGTGCACGTTCCCCGCAGCGAGGTAGAGGGCCTCCCCGGGGGCGAGGGAGACGCGGTTGAGCATGAGCGAGACGAGCACGCCCGGGTCCGAGGGGTACTCGTCGGCGAGCTCCACGATGGTGAGCATACCGGGGTCCTGGGTGCCCGAGGCGGCGACGGCCGCGGCTGCCGCGTCCACGCACGCGTGCACCTGGTCGCCGCCGGCGATGAGCCGTGCGAAGGCCGTGCGGAGGGCGTCGGCCTCGTCGGGGGTGCGCAGGAGCTCGGCCACCTGCTCCGTGACCTCGGCCGCCTCCTCGTCGCCCTTGGCTGTCAGGAGGGCCGTGAGCTCCTCGAAGAGGACCGCGGCCTCGCCGGGCGCCCGGAAGCCGGAGAGCGCCTCGAACGGGGTGAGCGCGAAGACCAGCTCGGGCTTGTGGTTGTCGTCCCGGTAGTTCCGGTGCGGGGCCGCGCGGTCGATGCGCGCGGCCTCCTCGGCCGCGAAGCCTGCCCGGGCCTGCTCGAGCGTGGGGTGGACCTGGAGCGAGAGCGGGCCGTCCGCCGCGAGGACCTTGAGCAGGAACGGCAGCCGCGGCCCGAAGGCCTCGACGCTCTCGGGCCCGAGCGTGCCGGCCGGGTCGGCGGCGATGAGCTCCTCGAGCGTCCTGGCGGAGCCCGCGCGCTGGTCATCGGCGAGGACCGACGGCGCGCCCGGGTGCGCCCCGATCCACAGCTCGGCCTCGGGGCCGCCGCTCGGGACCCGCCCCAGCAGGGCCGCGATCGCGGTCTTCGAGCCCCACGCGTAGTCGCGCAGGGTGTTGTGCAGCAGGTGCATGTGAGGGGTCCTCGCTGTTCCAGGCGGTCTCAGAGGGGCGTGCATTCGCCGTTGCCGGCGACGATCGCCGTCAGGAGGTCGTTCTGTCCGGTGCTGAAGAGGTAGTTCAGCCGCTCCGCCGTGACGGGGACGCCGTCGGGGCCGATGTCGTTGTAGGGCCCGGCCGGCACGCGGGCTCCCTGCACGGGGACGGCGGGCACGAGTCCGGGAGCCGCCAGCCCGACGCCGCCGGCGAGGCCCGCGCCGCCCGCGACGGGCGCCGTCGTCCGCGCCGCGCCAGTCCCAGAGCCGGCCGCGGAGCCGGACGAGGCGCTCGGCGAGCTCTTCCCCGTGCTCGCGGCGATGACCTCGTCGACCCTGGCGTGGATCGCGTCGAAGTCGGGGTACGTCGGGAAGGACGCGTCGAAGTCGGGCGGGCCGATCACGAGGCGGTTCACGGGCTCGCCCTTGCCCTCGAGCGCGAGGTCCACGAAGCTCCCGAGCTGGGACGAGGAGATGTTGGACTCGACGACCTTCGTCCCGGCGTTGGCGATCTCCTGGAACTTGGTCAGCACGGCGGCCGGGCTGAGCTGGTTGATCATGGCCTGCTGGATGCACTGCTGGCGGGCGATGCGGTCGTAGTCGCTCGCGAACTCGCGGCTGCGCCCGTACCAGAGGGCGTGGAAGCCGTCGAGGGTCTGCTCGCCCGGGGCGATCCAGCCCTCCGGCTGGGCGTGCGTGCCGGACTCGTCGAGGGACGCGCCGCTGATGGGGACCCAGCCGCCGGCCTTGACGCGCACGCCGCCGAGGGCGTCGATGAGCTGCTCGAAGCCGCCCATGTCCACGATCACGTAGGCCTGGATGGTCAGTCCGAGTGTCCCCGAGACGGCCTCCATCGTGGCCTGCGCGCCCGGGTCGTCGGAGTCCGGGTAGAGGTCGCGGTACTTCTCGTTGACCTCGGTGTTGATCGCGTTGATGAGGCACTCGTCGCCGCAGCTGTAGCCGTCCGGGTAGACCCTGCGCATGGGGGAGCCCTCGGCGAACTGCGCGTTCTGGAGGTTGCGCGGAATCGAGATGAGGGCCGTGCGGCCCGACTGCGCGTCGACGCTGATGACGGAGAGGCTGTCCGGCCGGCGGCCGAGCCGGTCGGCGCCGGCGTCGCCGCCCAGGACGAGGAAGTTGTACCGGCCCTCGACAGGCTCGATCGCCGGGCCGCCGCCGAAGATGCTGCTGATCGCGCCGCGGCCGACCCCGATGAGGTAGGCCGCGTAGCCCAGGCTCCCGCTCGTGAGCACCATCGAGGCGACGAGGGCAACGACGATGACGGGCCGCATGCGCCTCTCGAGCAGCGGGACCCGGATGAGTCGCAGCGTGTTGAGGAACAGCGCCGCCCAGGCCACGGCGAGCAGCACGAGGACCGCGATCACGATGAGCGAGATGACCGGGTGCGTGACGATGGTCAGCGCCGCGGCCCGGTTCACGAGGCCGACGACGAGCAGCAGCAGGAGCACGGCCCACGCCCCGAGGGTCACGGCCAGGGCGCGGCGGGCCAGCCGGCGGCTGCCCGCGACGAGCTGGGCGCTGCCGGGCAGGACCACGGTGAGGACCAGGAGCATGACCGCCCGCTTGGTGAGGACCGACGGCGGCGCCGACTCAGGGTGGCGAATCGGGTCCGTCTGGTGCATGCGGCCGGGGCTGTGCAGGGCCATGCTCCTCCTTGCTGTCCTGGCTGCTGTCTGGGCTGCTGTCCTGGCTGCGGTTCCGGCTGCGCCCTAGCGGGCGCTCCGGGCCTGGGCGTGGCCGGCGGCGAAGACATCCGCGACCTTGTGCCGCAGGGCCTCGCCCTTGCGGGTGGCGGTCGCGTTGAGCTCGGCGGCGAACTCCGTGAGCTCGCCGGCGAGGCGCTCGCCGAGCTCGTCAGGTGCCGAGGCCAGGAGACGGACGGCGAGGAGGCCCGCGTTGCGCGCGCCGCCGATCGAGACGGTCGCGACCGGCACGCCGGCGGGCATCTGCACGATCGACAGCAGGGAGTCCATGCCGTCGAGCGTCTTGAGCGGCACGGGGACGCCGATCACCGGGAGGGTCGTGACCGAGGCCAGCATGCCCGGCAGGTGGGCGGCCCCGCCGGCGCCGGCGATGATCGCGCGCAGGCCCCGCTCGCGCGCGCTCTTGCCGTACGCGATCATCTCCTCGGGCATGCGGTGCGCGGAGACGACGTCCGCCTCGAACGGGACGCGGAACTCTGCGAGGACGTCCGCAGCGGCCTCCATGACGGGCCAGTCCGAGTCCGAGCCCATGACGAGCCCGACGAGGGGCTGGGCCGTGTCCTGGGCTGGCGTACCCTGCGCTGCGTGCGTGCTCATGCGTTCTCCTCGGCCGTGGCAGTCGTGGGTGCTCCGTCGCGGACGATCGCGGCCACCCGGGAGGCGCGGGCGCGCAGGTCCTCGGGGTCGGAGCCAGGCCCGCCGACGAGGTTGACGTGGCCGATCTTGCGGCCGGGGCGCACGGTCTTGCCGTAGCTGTGCACCTTGGCCGCGGGATCCGCCGCGAGCGCGGCGGGGTAGGCGCTGTAGAGGTCCTGGTTCGCGCCGCCGAGGTAGTTCTTCATGACGGCCCAGTCGCCGAGGACGTCAGTCGCTCCGAGGGGCAGGCCGAGGACGGCGCGCAGGTGCTGCTCGAACTGGCTCGTCACCGACCCGTCCTGGGTCCAGTGGCCCGTGTTGTGCGGGCGCATCGCGAGCTCGTTGACGAGGAAGCCGGCTCCGCGGCCGGGGGTCTCGAAGAGCTCCGCGGCCATGACCCCCGTGACGCCGAGCTCCTCGGCGATGCGCAGGGCTGCCGACTGGGCGGCCTCGGCCACCTCGGGGTCGAGGCCCGGGGCGGGCGCGATGACCTCGTCGCACACGCCGTTGACCTGGATCGTGTGGACCACGGGCCAGGCCCGGGACGCGCCGTCGGGCGTGCGGGCCACGAGCGCGGAGAGCTCCCGCGAGAACTCGACCATCTCCTCGGCGAGGAGCGGGGTCATCGTGCCGAACCAGTCGATCGACTCCTCGGCGTCAAGGGGCGAGCGCAGGACGCGCACCCCCTTGCCGTCGTAGCCGCCGCGGGGCGTCTTCAGGACGATCGGCCACCCGATCCGCTCGCCGAACTCGACGAGCTCCTCGACGTGGTGGACCGCGGCCCAGCGCGGGTTGGGCAGGCCGAGTTCGTCGATGGCGGCGCGCATCCGCAGCTTGTCCTGGGCATGCACGAGCGCGGCCGGGCCGGGCTGGATGTTCACCCCCTCGTCAATGAGCTGAGCGAGGTGCTCGGTCGGCACGTGCTCATGGTCGAAGGTCAGGACGTCGACGCCGCGGGCGAACTCGCGCAGGTCCTTGAGGCTGCGGTAGTCGCCCACGGGGGCGCTGGGGACGGCGGGGACGGCCGAGACGTCCTCCGCTTCGGCGAGGACGCGCAGTTCGAGGCCGAGGGCGGTCGCGGCGGGGGCCATCATGCGGGCAAGCTGGCCGCCGCCGACGACACCGATCACAGGAAAACTCACCCCCACAGCCTACCCAACCGGCTGCGGCCCCTCGGGCCGCTCCAAGGACGCGGCGGTACAATTCACGAGCCCGTGCCGCGTTCGGCCTGCCCGCGGGAGGCCGGACACCATCTGTGGAGGATCATGATCAGCACCATTTCCGACCGCCTGCGCGGCCTCGTCTCGCTCTTCTGGCGTGAGGTCGCCAAGTTCGGAACGGTCGGCGGGATCGCCTTCGTGATCGACTCCGCGGTGTTCATCTGGCTGCTCAATGGGCCCCTGCACAGCGGCGAGGTCTGGGCCAAGTCCATCGCAACCGTCGTGGCGAGCATCTTCTCGTGGGTGGCCAACCGCTACTGGACCTTCCGGCACCGCAAGCAGGCCAACGCCGTCCGCGAGGCCGTCATGTTCGCGATCATGAACGGCATCGGCCTGCTCATCGCGGCCGGCTGCGTGGGCTTCACGAAGTACATCCTCGACATGACGGACAAGGTCTCGATCTTCGTGGCCGGCTCGATCGTCGGGCTCATCCTCGGCACGATCTTCCGCTTCTTCGCCTACCGCTTCTGGGTCTTCAACGAGGAGCTCGACGCCGAGCCCGGCTTCGAGGCGGACCACGAGCTCATCGAGATCCACCACCATCCCGAGCACCGGGCGGTCCCGGGCGCTGCGGCGCGGAATGCCGCAGCGCGGGACAGCGCGCCCGACGTCCCGATCGAGGGCCGGGCCGCCGACGGGAGCTGAGCGCCCGGGCCTGATCGCCGGGGGCCTGATCGCCCCTGGCGTGACCGCTCAGGCCGTGACCTGCTCGGTCTGGCGGAGGTGCTCCGTGTCCTCGACGTCGGGATGCAGGAGGACGGCCGAGCCGTCGGCCGCCCACGCCCCCAGGAGGCCGGCGAGGACCGAACGCAGCCCGTCGCTGGAGGAGAGCAGGACCCGGGCACCGGCACTCGTCGACGTCGCGAACTCGTCCAGCAGCGAGGATTGGGTGAAGGACCCGTCCACGGTCCGCAGGGCCTCGTCGCCGGGCGAGGGGACATCGAAGGGGTCGAAGGAGTCCGCGAACTGGCGCACGAGCGCCGCGTAGTCGAGTGCGCCGTCGGGCAGCGGCCCGGGATACGCGGTCTCGAGGGCCCCGAGGGCGACGGCGACGCGCGCCCCGGTCCGCGCACGGGCCTGCCCCGCCCCTGACAGCGCCGGTCCGCCTTCGGCCGAGGCGTCCGGCGGGCCGACGAACGTGACGTCGGCGTCGCCGTCGTCGTCCACGACGATGGCGCCCGCCTGCCATGCGGCGAGGGCGACGACGGCGGTCTTCCAGTGCGGGGGCAGCTCGAGCCGCACGCGGGTGCCCGGCTCGGCGTCGAGCTCCTCCGTGAGGAGGTTCGAGGTCTTGGAGACCCAGTTGTCCAGAACGCGCCCTGAGAGCTCGACGCGCTCGCCTCCCGGGCCGTACCAAGTGAGCCGCGGGGCGCCGGAGTTGCCGCTGCGCAGGCGGTGGAGCAGGTCAAGGATCGTGGAAGCCATGGACCCCATTCTTGCCCGTGGGCAGGGCGAGGCGGAACGGCCCGGAAGCGGCCGGCCGCAAATGGCCTCGCAAAAGTCCGGGGAAATTCTGCCGGCGCGTCCGCGGGCGGCGGGAACTCTTCACCCGACGTGGTCGTTGCCACGTTTTGGGAGCGCATCTCTCGGGTATTCCCAGCGGGGAACAGGTGAGGAATCATCGAGGCAAAGCGGATGAAATTCCCGTCGTACGCCACGGCCCACACCGGCCGCGTCCGGCATGGGCCTGGGGGCGTGACGCACATCCGGCGTGTTGGCTCCGGAAAGTCCCACAGCGGATAGCTAGAATTCGCGGCCACGGCTTGACTCCGCCGTACTTACAAGCATGTAATTAGCAGGGACAGTAACTGCGCCGGCGGTTCTCGGTTGAGACTCAGTGGGGGTTCTCATCCGATGTACCGGGGGGTCCGGCACCGGGAATCCTCCTGGCGCTGGTCAACTGCGGCACGCCCAGCAGAAAACGACCCGAGGAGGAGCACCGTGGGACAGGCGGAGCGTATCCAGTATGAGTCGGCCGTTGCGCGAGAGGCATCGGCCACGTATCGGTCGAGGGGGATTCCTGCGGACTGGTATGTCGACCCGGCAGACCCGGAGGCCCGTGAGAGGTACGCGGCCTTGTCCGCGCAGTCCCTCGAGGACGCGGCAACGGCCTTCCTGACCGCGCACGAGGACGACGAGCCCGAGGACCTCGACGACGAGGCGGAGGAAGACGCGGAGGGAGAGGCCGGGGACGACGCCGTCGAGCGCGCCCTCGCGAGCCCCGAGCGGCACAGCGTCCAGCCGGTCCTGATCGGACTCGCCCACCCGGGGGAGCCCGAGGAGGGCGAGCTCGCGTGGCAGGCGGACGCGCTGTGCGCCCAGACGGACCCCGAGGCTTTCTTCCCCGAGAAGGGCGGCTCGACCCGGGACGCCAAGAAGGTGTGCGGATCCTGCGCCGTGCGGGCCCAGTGCCTCGAGTACGCCCTCGCTAACGATGAGCGGTTCGGCATCTGGGGCGGCCTCTCGGAGCGGGAGCGCCGCCGGCTGCGCAAGCGGGCGGTCTGATCCTGGAGTCCGTCAGCGTCACTGCCGTCGTCGTTGCGCACGACGGCGAAGCCCACTTCCCAGCGACCCTCGCCTCCCTCGCGGCCCAGACCCGTCCCGCCGATGCGGTCATCGGCGTCGATGCCGGCTCGCATGACGGCTCCACGGAGCTCCTGCTGGCGACCCTCGGCCCGGACGCCGTCGTGGCGTCGCGCGGCCACGGCGGCTTCGGCGGGGCCGTGGCCCGAGGCCTCGCCGCGCTCGCCCCCGCGGGGCCCGACCCTGCGGCCGAGTGGCTGTGGCTCCTGCACGACGACTCGGCGCCAGCCCCGGACGCCCTCGCCGAGCTGCTCGCGGCCGTCGAGCGCGCCCCGAGCGTCGCCGTGGCCGGATGCAAGCAGCTCGACGCGGCGGACCCGCGGCGGCTCGTCGACGTCGGGCTCTCGGTGAGCCGCTGGGCCGAGCGGCTCGCGCTCGTCGACGTCGACGAGCAGGACCAGGGCCAGTACGACGCGCGCAGCGACGTCTTCGCCGTGAACTCGGCTGGGATGATCGTCCGCCGCGACGTCTGGGAGCAGCTGGGGGGCTTCGATCCGGCACTGCCGGCCACGGGCGACGACGTCGACTACTGCTGGCGGGCGCGCCTCGCCGGGCACCGCGTCGTCGTCGTGCCCTCGGCCCGCGTCTACCACCTTCAGCACGCCCACGCGGCGGGCTCGGCGTACGCGGCCCGCCGCGCCGAGGTGTACTCGCGGCTCAAGCACGCGCCGCTGTGGCAGCTCCCGTTCCAGGCCGTCGGGGCCCTGCTCGGCGGGCTGTGGCAGCTCGTGGCCGGGATCGTCCTCAAGGAGCCCGGCCTCGGCGCTGCCCGCCTCGGGGCGAGCCTCGCCGCGCTCGTCGCCGTCGGCCCCCTCGTGCGCGGCCGACGCCGCGCGGCCCGCACGCGCAGCGTCTCCCGCGCGCTCCTGCGCTCGCTCGCGACCTCGCGGGCCGAGATCTGGGCCTACCGCCGCGCGCTCCTCGAATCCGCCGCCGCGGAGTCGGACTCCGTCGCCGGGGACGGCACCGGCATCGCGGACGGCCCGGAGGAGCCGACGGGCGACTCCCAGCACGACTTCGCTGCCCTCGCGGTCGCGACCCGCGGCTGGGCCGGGACCGGGGCCCTCGTCGCCGCGGGCGTCGCGCTCCTGGCCTCGGCGATCGCGCTCGCGCCGCTCCTCGGTGCCCCGGCCGCCGCCGGCGGCGCCCTCCTGCCCGTCTCCGCGACGCTCGGGGAACTCTTCGCGCACGCCACCGGCTGGTGGACGCAGGTCGGGGCCGGCGTCCCCGGGCACGGCGACCCCTTCGGGCTCCTCCTCGTCCTACTCGGGCTCCTCGGCCTCGGCGACGCGAACCGCGCAGTGGTCGTCGCCTTCCTCGCCGCCGCGCCGCTCGCGGCCCTCGGCGCCTGGGCTCTCGCGGCCTCCCTCACCGCGCACCGCACCCCGCGCGTGCTCGCGGCGCTGACGTGGGCCTCCGCTCCCGTCCTGCTCGTCGCCGTCGGCCAGGGCCGGCTCGGCGCGGCCCTCGCGCACGCGGCGCTGCCGTGGGCGCTCCTCGGCATGCTGCGCGCGGTCGGCGCGGCGCGCGTGCGCACGATCGGGTCCGACTCGGCCGCCCGGGCCGGGTCCGGAGGGGTGCCGTCCTGGACTGCCGCCGCGGCGGGCGGCCTCGCCCTCGCCGTCGCGACCGCCGGCGCGCCGTCCCTGCTGCCGCTCGCGGCCGCCGTCGTCCTGTTCGTGACCCTCGCGCTGCGCTCCCGGGCCCGCTCGCTGTGGTGGACCCTCGTCCCCTCCGTCGCCCTCTTCCTGCCGGTGTGGGTCGCCGCCCTGGACGACCCCCGCGCGTGGATCGCCGATCCCGGCGTGCCGCTCGCCTCCGAGCCCGCGGCCCCGTGGCAGCTCGCGCTCGGCCAGCCCGTCGCGTTCGACGGCGGCGCGGGGCTCGCGGGCCTCGGCTGGCTCCCTGCGGGCGTCCCGTGGTCCCTCGTCGCCGCCCTCGCACTCGGCGCCCCCGTGCTCGCAGGCGCCGCCGCATCCGCCATTGTGCTCCAGGGCCGGCGCGGCAGCGCCGCCCGCGCGCTCGTCGGCGCGGGCGTGCTCGCCCTCGCGTACGCGTGGGCGGTCTCCCGCATCCCGACGGCGGTCTCCGGGGACAGCCTCGTGGCCCCGTCCGCCGGCCCCGCGGTCGGGGCGGGGATGCTCGGCTTCCTCGCCGCCGCCGTGCTGGGCGCCGACCGGCTCCTCGAGCACCGCCGCGCCCTGGCGGCACGGCCCGGCAAACTCGGGAAACTCGGTGAACATCGCCACCGCGCCGTCGCGGCCTGCGCGGCCGCCGCGCTCGCGCTGGCGGGCGTCGGCCCGGTCGCGGCCCTCGCGCACTGGGCCTCGGCGGGCATGCTGCCCGCCGCCGAGCCGACCGCTGGGCTCGGCCCCGAGCGGCTCGTCGAGCCCTCGCGCGGACGCACGCTCCCTGCGACGGCCTCGGACCTCGGCCTGGGGAGCCAGCAGACCCGGACCCTCGTGCTGCGCACGGCGGAGGGGGGCGGGATCGTGGCCTCGCTCATGCGGGGCGCCGGAACGACGCTCGACACGCTCTCCGCGACCGCCTCGGCGAGCCGCATCACGGGCGAGTGGGGCGAGGAGCGGATCGCCGACCCCGACTCGGCCGACGCCGCCGTCCGCGAGGCAGCCGCCACGATCGTGGCTGCCCAGGGGGTCGACCCGGGGGACGAGCTCGAGGACCTCGGCGTCGGCTTCATCGTGCTGCAGGAGCGCGACGCCGGGGACGCCCTCCTCGCCTCGCGGGTGGACGCCGTCCCCGGGCTCGTGGCCGTCGGGCGCACCGACGCCGGCTGGCTCTGGCGCGTGACACCGCGCTCGGGCGAGGTCGCCGAGGGTCTTTCGATCGCGCACCGCGCCCGGATCGTCGACTCCCGCGGCACGACCCTCACGTTCGTCCCCTCGGGCCCCGAGCGCATCTCCGTGGACATCCCGGCCGGCGGTGAGGGCCGCCGGCTCGTGCTCGCCGAACGCTCGAGCACCGGCTGGGACGCCCGGCTCGACGGCCAGGCCCTTTCGGTGGGGAGGATGGGCGCCGACGGCTGGGCCCAGGCGTTCGAGCTTCCCGCCGCGGGCGGGCACCTCGAGGTCCGCTACGCGCACCCCGCCTCGTGGCCCCTCGGCCTCCTCGCCGCGGTGGTCCTCGTCGTGACCGTGCTCCTCGCCGTCCCCGCCCGCACGCGCCGGTCCTCGTCGTCGCCCGGGCTCGGCGGCGGGTCCCTGCGGGTCGCCCTGGCCGCACGGGACCGCGCGCTCGCCGCGGGCGGCCCCGCCCGCCCGCGGGGCGGTCCCGCACCGGGGGAGGGGCGCGACCCCGTGCCGGGCGGAGGCGAGCCCGGGGACCCGCCGGCGCCGGCGGCCGATGACCAGAGGCATACCGTGACCGAGACCGATGAGACTGCCGCCGAGGGGAAGGAGGCCAGCGGCCGTGAAGCCCGCGTCTGAGCGCACCGCCCAGAATCGCCCTGTCCGGAACCGCCGCCGAGCGCGCGCCGCCCTCTCCGCCGCCCTCGGGACGCTGCTCGTCGCCGCGGGGGCGGGCCTCGCCGTCGCGGCATCGGGCCTGCCCGTGCCGTCGTCCCTCGCGCCCGGGACGCCCCGCCTCGCCGAGGTCCCCGCTGGCAACACCGTGCGGACGTGCCCGGGGCCCGCCCGGCTGCTCGAGGGCACGCCGGTGGCGGGCGACGCCCAGTTCAGCCCCGTGAGCACGACGGCGGAGAGCTCGCTGAGCGCCATCATCCCCTCGACGGCCACCGGCGCCCTCCCGGCAGGGGCCCTCGAGTCCCCGGAGGGCGGCGTGCTCCGTCCCGTCGAGCAGCGGCTCGCCGACACCGGGGCCGGGGCCCAGCCGCATGCCACCGTCCTGCCGCGCGAGGCCGTGGACGCCCCCGCGACGCTGGAGGTCGAGGCCGAGGGCGGGCGCGCGTCGTCCGCGGCGGCGCTCTTCCGCTTCTCCGCCGGCGACGGCGACCTCCGGGGCCTGGCCACGGCCGCCTGCACAGCGCCGTCGAACGACCAGTGGCTCGTGGGCGCCTCGACCCTCGTGGGCCGCACGTCGGTCCTGACGCTGACGAACACGAGCCGCACGCCCGCGACCGTGGACCTCGAGTTCTTCGGCGACAAGCCCCTCGAGCAGGCGCCCCCGGGCAGCCGCGGCCTCCAGGTCGCCCCAGGGTCGTCCAAGTCGATCGCGCTCGCGGGCTTCCTGCCCGGGCAGTCGAGCCTGTCGGTGCACGTGCTCAGCAGGGGCGGCCCCGTTGCCGCCTCGATCCAGCAGTCCACGCTGCGCGGCCTGACCCCGGGCGGGGTCGAGTTCCT
The DNA here is from genome assembly GCF_056780155.1 of Sinomonas sp. T428B. NCBI lineage: Bacteria > Bacillati > Actinomycetota > Actinomycetes > Micrococcales > Micrococcaceae > Sinomonas > Sinomonas sp. T428B. The sequence goes on from NZ_JBRAZR010000001.1 coordinate 1,217,709, forward strand.
CACGCCCGCGGCCCCTCCGGCGTCCCGCCAGACCGTGACGGGCCTCGAGCTCCAGGACCCGGGCCGTGCCCGCGAGCTCGCCTCGCGGAGCGGCTTCGCCGACGCCGGCGCGTCAGTCCAGCTCACGGTCCCGGGCGCCGTCGACGCCGTCGTGCAGCTGCGCGTGTACGGGCGCAACGGACAGGTGAACCTGCCCGGCGGGGGCGTGGTCACGGCCAAGGCTGGCTCGGTCACGACTGTCTCCCTGGCCGGGCTCCCGGCCGGGACGTACTCCGTCTCGGCGAGCGCGGACGTCTTCTTCACGGCGGGCGCCCGGGTCACGCGCGGGCTCGACGCAGCCCAGCCGCTCGACTTCGCCGCGCCCGGGGCCTCGGTGCGCCTCGGCGACAGCCACGTGGTGCCGGTGGGCGCAGGCGGGACGCGGTCCATCGTGGTCGGAGTACCCGAGGGCCGGGCCGAGGTACGCGCCGTCCCGGTGACCGAGGACGGGCGCCAGCACTCCGCCGTCACGATCGACGTCGCGGGAGGCACGACGGCGGTCCTCGAGGCCGCCGACTCCGTCGAGGGGTCGGCGGTGGCCGGCTACATCGTCTCGGCGTCCGGGGACCCCGCGTACGGCTCGCTCGTGACCACGGGCGAGGGGAACGAGATCGCCGACGCCGCGTTCGTCCCGCCCGTCGGCGGGGCGCAATCGCTGCCCGTCACGCTCGGCCAATGACGCCTGACCCGCCGGTGCGTCGGGGCCGGCGGAGTCAGCGGAAGCGGTAGTAGGGGTCGAGCGTCTCGGGGGCGACGTTGAGCATGAGCGCGGTGTACTCCACGACGACGTCGTGCACGAGGTCCTGCAGCTCGGCCTGGGTGCCGGCCGCGGTCTCGACGACGCGGCGGTAGACGGTGATGCGCGGGGCCCGGCCGGGGCCGCCCGGGGTGAAGTGCCCCTGCGGCGGCCGCCCGCGGTCGCGCAGGAGCTGCTCGAGGCCCGGGGGGATCTCCTCGACGGCGTACTCGACGCCGTCGAGCTCGGAGCCGCGGAGGTCCTGGAGCCTGTCGGCCGCGTCGAAGACCCAGTCCTCGAAGCGCTCGGCGCGGGTCCGGCTCGCGGGGAGGACGGCGGGGAGGATCTCGCCGCGCAGCCCCCGGCCGTGGCGGTTCCGGTGCCGGCTGCGGAAGCTGCGGCCCTGGCCCGCGCCCGGCTCTCCAGCGGGAGGAACGGGCCGGATGCTGAGGCTGTGCCCGGGGACGGGATCCCGGGGCGCCGCCGGAGACGAACGATCCTGCATGTATCGACTGTAGTCGCCCCCGGCCCGAGCGGCGAGCCGGACCGGGCGCGCCGGCCCCGCGCTCGGCGGCGTGGGGCGGCGGGGCTGTTCGGCGGGAGTGCGGCGCGGAGGGGGCCGGCGTCGGTCAATGCCCGGCGAACGCCCCGGCGGGCGGTAGGGTTCTGTGCCGTGGGCCCACTACGCCATTGTTCTCGATCTGCCTGCCGCCAGGCCGCGGTGGCCACGCTGACGTATGTCTACGCCGATTCGACAGCCGTCCTCGGCCCGCTCGCGACGTTCGCGGAGCCCCACAGCTACGACCTGTGCGCCGCCCATGCCGAGCGACTCACCGTCCCGAGGGGTTGGGAGGTCCTGCGCCTCGCGATCCCCGCGGGCCCGCCCGTGGCACCCGACGACCTCGTCGCGCTCGCCGAGGCCGTGCGCGAGGCCGAGGCCCCAGCGGCGCCGGAGGAGCCGGCCACCTCCGCCGAGCGCGGGCCCCGCACCCCGCTCGAGCCGCCCGCCCCCGGCGAGGCCATGACCCGCCGGCACCTGAGGCTCCTGCGCGAGCCCTCCTGAACCTCGCGGCCTCCTGAACCCTCGCGTTCCTGGCACGGCCGCCCCGGGCCGCCCCGAGAGGCGGGCGGCTGTAGGCTAGTGCGCATGCCGAATCTCAGCCCCTCGCTGCTTGCCGTGCTCCGGTGCCCCGTGACGGGCTCAGCCCTCGTCCAGGACGGCGACGAGCTCGTCGCGACAGCCCCCGGGCCCGACGGCGCCGAGCTGCGCTACCCGATCGAGGACGGCATCCCCGTCCTGCTCCCCCCGGAGCACCTTCCGGCTGCGCAGGGCGCCGGCAGCGGCCAGCACGGCCCCGGCATCCCCCGCGCCACGAACGACGACAGCACCGCCCAGGAGCACGCATGACCCTCGAGTACAAGGTTGCCGACATCTCCCTCCACGAGGCGGGCCGGCACCAGATCCGCCTGGCCGAGCACGAGATGCCCGGCCTCATGGCCCTGCGCGAGGAGTTCGGCGCCTCCCAGCCGCTCGCGGGCGCGCGGATTGCGGGGTCCCTGCACATGACCGTCCAGACGGCCGTGCTCATCGAGACCCTCACGGCGCTCGGCGCCGAGGTCCGCTGGGCCTCGTGCAACATCTTCTCGACCCAGGACGAGGCCGCGGCCGCCGTCGTCGTCGGCACCGGGACCGCCGAGGACCCTCGGGGCGTCCCCGTCTTCGCGTGGAAGGGGGAGACCCTCGAGGAGTACTGGTGGACCGCCGAGCAGATCCTCACGTGGCCCGGCGCGGCCGAGGACCCTTCGCTCGGCCCGAACATGATCCTCGACGACGGCGGGGACGCGACGCTGCTCGTGCACAAGGGCGCCGAGTTCGAGGCGGCCGGCGCCGTCCCGCAGGCCACTGCCGACGACCCCGAGGAGTACCGGATCATCCTCGACGTCCTGCGCGCGGGCCAGGCCCAGGACCCGCAGAAGTGGACCCGCATCGCCGCCGGCATCAAGGGCGTCTCCGAGGAGACGACGACCGGCGTGCACCGGCTCTACCAGCTCGCCGAGCAGGGCAAGCTCCTGTTCCCGGCGATCAACGTCAACGACGCCGTGACGAAGAGCAAGTTCGACAACAAGTACGGCATCCGCCACTCCCTCCCGGATGGCATCAACCGGGCGACCGACGTGCTCATGGGCGGAAAGGTCGCCGTCGTGTGCGGCTACGGCGACGTCGGCAAGGGCGCCGCCGAGGCCCTGCGCGGCCAGGGCGCGCGCGTCGTCGTGACCGAGATCGACCCGATCTGCGCGCTCCAGGCGGCCATGGACGGGTACCAGGTGGCCCGCCTCGAGTCCGTGCTGGGGCAGGGCGACATCTTCATCACGACGACGGGCGGCAAGGACATCATCCTCGCCGAGCACATGACCGCGATGAAGGACAAGGCGATCGTCGGCAACGTCGGCCACTTCGACAACGAGATCGACATGGCCGGGCTGGCCAAGGTCCCGGGCGTGACCAAGGTCGAGATCAAGCCGCAGGTCCACGAGTGGGTCTTCCCCGCCGCCGACGGGCGCCCGGAGCGCTCGATCATCGTGCTCTCCGAGGGCCGCCTCATGAACCTCGGCAACGCGACGGGCCACCCCTCGTTCGTCATGAGCAACTCGTTCGCGAACCAGACGATCGCCCAGATCGAGCTGTGGACCAAGCGCGACCAGCCGGAAGGCGAGCGCGAGTACAATAACCAGGTCTACGTCCTGCCCAAGGTCCTGGACGAGAAGGTCGCGCGGCTGCACCTCGACGCCCTCGGCGTCGAGCTCACCGAGCTGACCAAGGACCAGGCCGAATACCTCGGCCTCGACGTCGCCGGGCCGTACAAGCCGGACCACTACCGCTACTGAGCCCCATCGCCGTCCCGCCCGTGTGGCGGGGCCGGAGCTGCCTTGGAGGGCATGCCCCGATCGTGCCCTGACCGCGTCCTGGGCGTGACCGGGGCATGTCCTGCCCTGCCGTAGGCTTGAAGGAGTCATTTCGAGCGGACCAGGGGGACAGCACTGTGGGACAGCACCGTACTGTGCACGGGCAGCCGGAACGAGGTCAGCCCCAGCGCCGCGGGCTCGGCCGGGGCTCCAAGATCGCCTTGACGGCGCTGCTCGTCGTCGGCGTCCTCGGCGGCGCCGCCGGCGTGGCGACAGCGCCCACCTGGGCCCGCCCGGCGCCGTCGTCCGAGGCCGGAAGCCCGCTGCGCACCGAGCCCGGGCTCGTGGTCCCGGTCATCAAGCCGCTCGAGCTCGGCGTGACGCCCACCGACGGCGCCGAGGAGGTCAACCCGGCGATCAGCCCGCAGGTCAAGGCCGTCAACGGGACGGTCGTGTCCGTGCGGCTCGTGGACGCGAACGGCGCCGTGGTCCCCGGCGAGACGAGCGCCGACGGCTCGACGTGGACCGCCACGGGCGCGCTCGAGTTCAACATGAACTACACCTACGAGTTCACGCTCGCCGACGGCGCGGGCCGCAAGACCACCAAGAAGCAGACCTTCCACACCGTCACGGCCAAGAACGAGGCCGACGCCGCCGTCTTCCCGCGTGACGGCTCGACCGTCGGCACGGGCCAGCCGATCCAGATCACCTTCAGTGAGCCGGTCACGAACAAGGAGGCCGTCGAGAAGGCCGTGACGGTGACCTCGACGTCCAACCAGCCCGTGCGCTGGCACTGGTACAGCGACAGGATGGCGCGGATCCGGCCCGAGACGTTCTGGGCGGGCAACTCGAAGGTAACCGTCTCCCTCAAGCTCTTCGGGGTGGAGTTCGGCGGCGGGATGGTCGGCAACTTCGACGCAGACGTGAGCTTCACCACCGGCCCGTCCCGCTTGGCGGTCGTCGACGACAGGACCAAGACGATGCAGGTCTTCATCGACGGGGCCCACGTCAAGACCTTCCCCGTCACGCTCGGCGACCCCGACTGGCTCTCGCCCACGGGCTACGCGGTGATCATGGAGCAGGAGCGCCGCTCGAACTTCAACGCCGGCAGCATCGGCCTCAAGCCGGGTGACAAGGGCTACTACCCGCCGCTCACGGTCGAGCATGCGAACCGGCTCACGACCTCGGGCGTCTACGTGCATCAGGCCCTCGACTCCGCGATCCCCTACGTGGGCGTGCGGAACGTCTCGCACGGGTGCGTCGGGCTCCTGCCCGCGGACGCCGCCTGGTTCTTCGCCACCTTCAAGCCCGGCGACATCGTCCAGACGCTCAACACGGGCGCGCCCGCCGTCGAGCCCCTCGAGGGCTGGGGCGACTGGAATCTGGACTGGGCGACGTACGCGAAGCGCTGAGGGTAACGCTTCGGCCACACGTGCCTGCCGTGCCCGGGAGCCGCAGGGGGCAGCGGGTACGGTGGAGTCAGACCATGCTGACCGAGGTCCCTGGAGGGCCGTGACTGGACGGTGACTGTGTTGACCGACAAACGATCCGGATCAGAGCCCGGCACCGGGTTCGACGAGTCCCAGGACAGCGACGAGCCCGCGTTCGAGTGGATGCGGGGCGAGACGAGCGTCGGGCGGCACGCGGCGGTCCCCGGCGAGGCACGGCCCAACGGCGATGCCCGGCCCAACGGCAACGACCAGCCCGCCGAGTCGCGGCCCGCAGGAACCCAGCCCGCCGAGGGGAGGACGGAGCCCTCGCCCACCGGGGTGCTCAACGCCCGCCCGCCCGAGGAGGAGGTCCAGCGCCGCAGCGCCGAGCGCGATGCCGCGGCCCGGGCGAAGCCGGTGGCGCCGCGCGTGCTCCAGGTGCTCATGGCGATCCTGTTCCCGTTCCTGATCCTCATCGCCGCCGTGCGCGTCGTCGCGAGCCCGCTGTTCCTGTGGGCCGAGTACCACCGCCCGGGCTTCCCTGGGGATGGCTACGGCTTCTCCGCCGACGACCGGCTGACCTACGCCTCGTACGCCGTCGATTACCTGGCCAACGCCGCCTCGCCGCGCTACCTCGGCGATCTCGTGTTCTCCAACGGGGACCGCCTGTTCACTGCGGGGGAGGTCAGCCACATGGCGGACGTCAAGCTCGTGGTCCTCTCCGCCTACGGGGCGGGCGCCCTGCTCCTGGTCTTCTTCATCGCCGCCTTCTTCGGCCTGCGCAAGGCACGCGGCGCGTTCGCGCGCGGCCTCTTCGCCGGGTCTCTCGTGACCCTCGGCCTCATTGCCGCCCTCGCGGTCCTCGCGTTCCTGGGATGGGAGCAGTTCTTCACGGAGTTCCACCGGATCTTCTTCGCAGACGGCACCTGGACCTTCCGGCTCGAGGACACGCTCATCAGGCTGTTCCCCGGGCAGTTCTGGATGGACGCCGCCGTGACGATCGGCGTCCTCGTGCTGCTGACGTCGGTGCTCGTGGCCATCTTCTGCTGGCCCACGCCCAAGCGGCGCGCGTCGCGCGCCCAGACGGTGGAGGGCACGGAGCCCGCAGCCTCCTAACTCCCGGCTAGGACTCCTCCCCGCCGACGGCCCGCCGGTACGAACTCGGCGTGAGCCCCAGGTGCTTCTGGAAGTCATTCGTCAGGTGGGCATGGTCGGCGTAGCCGACCTCGGCGGCAATCTTCGCGAGATCCGCTGAAGCGTCCAGCCGCGCGCGCTCGGTGGCGTCTTGGAGCCTCCGACGGCGGATCAGAGCGGCAGGGCTGAGGCCGATGTACTTCCTGGCCACGCGCTGCAGGGTCCGCGGCGATGCGGACAATCGCGCAGCCACCTCCTCAACCCGGGTCAAGGAGGCGTCCGAATCCACCGCGTCCAGGAGGCGGTTCGCCAGCAGGCCTTCCTCCGAGACGGAGTCTCCGCCGAAGGGGCCCAACCACCTCGCAAAGGCCTCCACTGCGTGCGCCAGACGACTCTCGCCCTCGGACGCGCTCATCGCCGTCGCGACGGGAAGGCGGAGGTTCTCGAGAGTCAGGGCGGCCTCCGCGTCGCACAGCCCGGCGGGGTCGTCCGTGAACAGTGGCACGGCGGCTGGGCGCAGGAGCGCGCCAACCGCCCAGCCACGGCCGCTCAGGTCGCGGTACGAGGCACGGGTTGTCGGGCCGGAGAAGATGACGCCGTCAGGCTGCACGACCAGATTCGAACTCGGGTACGCGATCACGTGCTGCCGTGAGGTGCGGCCGGGCTCGATGTCCCACTCGGGGATCCAGAACCACTGGACCAGGTCGGCGACGGAGGAAGGAGCCGGGAGCCGGTGGAATGCGGGTAGGCGGGCCGGGTACAGGATGCCCTTGAACGAACCCTCCACGAGACCCCCAGACTGTCGCGAATCCTCAAGCGCCGGGACCGCCACGGCACGTAGCGTCACAGGCATGAACGACATTACAAGCACTCAGGCAAGCACGGCCGCCCACGGCGAGCACACCGTCCACGGGATCCCGAAGGGGCTCACGAGCATCACCCCGTTCCTTGCCGTCGCCGACGCCACGAAGGCCATCGCGTTCTACCGGGACGTCTTCGGCGCCCGCCTCATCAGCGCCACGGAGATGGGCGGGGTTGTGGTTCACGCAGAGCTCGACTTCGGCAACGGCCGCCTCCAGCTCGGCGAGCCCAACCCGGAGTACGACCTGGTTCCGGCGCCGGCGGGCGGGAAGGACTGCTACTCGCTGGGCCTGTACTGCTCGAATGCGGACGACCTCGTGAAGCGGGCCGAGGAGGCCGGGGCAGCCATCCGCGAGCCCCTCGCGACCTTCGTCTCGGGCGACCGCTATGCCAGCATCCGAGACCCCTTCGGCGTCCGCTGGTCCGTCATGACCCGAGTCGAGGACCTTTCCGAGGAGGAGAGCAGCCGACGCGTCCAGGAATGGGCCGCGCAGCAGGGCTAGGCCCCGTGCGGCCTCCTAGGAGTAGAGGGCCTCGACCGTGCCCGCGAAGGCCTCGAGGACGGCCTGGCGGCGCAGCTTGAGCGACGGCGTGAGGTCGCCGTCCCCGAGGCTGAGCTCGCGCGGCAGGATCTCGAATCGGCGGATCGACTCGGCCCGGGACACGCCGGCGTTCGCCGCCTCGACGGCGCGCTGCACCTCAGCGGCGACCTCCGGATCGGCCGCCGCCTCCGCGATGCCGAGCGACCGCCCGCGGTGCCGGCACCACGCGGCCAGCCCGTCGGCGTCGAGCGCCACGAGCGCGCCCACGAAGGGCCGTCCCTCGCCCACGACGACGGCGTGCGCGATGATCTCGGACTCGCGCAGGGCCTCCTCGAGCGGTCCCGGCACGACGTTCTTGCCCCCGGCCGTCACGAGGATGTCCTTGACCCTGCCCGTGATGCGCAGGTACCCGTCCTCGTCGAGCCGGCCCAGATCGCCCGTCGCGAGCCAGCCGTCGGGGGTGAAGGCCTGGGACTCCGGCGAGCCCGGCGCCGCCCCGCGGTAGCCGGCGGCGACCCCGATGCCCCTGACGAGGACCTCGCCGGAGTCGGAGATGCGGAGCGAGGTGCCCGGCACGGGGCGGCCCACGGTCCCCACGCGCGTCGCCTCGGGGGTGTTGACGGTGCACGGCGCGGTGGTCTCGGTGAGCCCGTAGCCCTCGAGCACAGTGAGGCCGACCCCCCGGAAGAAGTGCGCGAGAGTGGGGCTCAGCGCGCTGGCCCCGGAGACGATCGTGGAAAGGCTTCCGCCGAACGCGGCGCGGAGCCTCGCGTAGACGAGCCGGTCGAAGACGGCGTGGCGGACGCGCAGCCGCCGGCCGGGCCCGTCGCCGAGGCCCGAGGCCTCGTCGTCGAGCGCCTGCGAGTATTCCCGCGCGGTGCGGGCGGCCTGCTCGAAGACCGCGCCGCGCAGCCCCTGCGAGGCCCGCGCGTGCGCCGCGGCGTACACCTTCTCGAAGACGCGCGGCACCGCGAGCAGGAAGGTGGGCCGGAACGTTCCGAGGTCCTCGACGAGGTCCGCCTGGCGCGAATGGCCGACCACGACGCCCGCGGCCAGGCACGTGACCTGGACAGCGCGGGCGAGCACGTGGGCGAGCGGGAGGAACATGAGCGTCCGCGCGCCGGGCCCGACGACGGAGGGCAGGTGGGCGCGGAGGTTCACCGCGAGCAGGGCGAGGTTGCCGTGCGTGACCTCGCAGGCCTTGGGCCTGCCCGTCGTCCCCGACGTGTAGACGAGCGTCGCGAGGGCCTCGAGCCCCGCGGCAGCGCGGTGCCGCTCGAGCTCGGCCTCGCTCACCCCGAGCCCCGGCCCAGCGAGGCTGCGCAGCGTCGCGCCCTCGCCGTCGTCGGCCATGACGGTGATGGGCAGCAGCGTGTCCGCGAGCGCGGCGTGGCCGTGCACGGCGTCCTCGACCCGGCGGGCGGTGTCCGCGTCCTGGACGAAGACTCGCCGCGCGCCCGAGTCGGCGAGGATGAACGCGATCTGCGACGTCGAGGCGGTCTCGTAGACGGGAACGGGCACGCCGCCGGCGAACCATACGGCGAAGTCGACCAGGGCCCACTCGTAGCTGCTCGCCGAGACGATGGCCACGCGGTCGCCCGTGTCGAGGCCGCTCGCGATGAGCCCGCGGGCGAGGGCCCGCACCTGCTCGAGGAACTGCGCGGCCGTGACCGGGGCCCAGCCGGCGTCCGTGCGACGGGCGAAGAGCTCGGCGTCGGGCGCCGACGCCGCCCGGTCGAGGAGCAGCTGGGTGACGTTGACGGATGGATCGAGGTCCGCGACGGCGTCCGCCGCCGCCTCGCGGCGCGGGGAGCCGGAGCCGTGGACGTCCTCGGCGCTCATGTGCCCTCTCCTCCCTTGGGTAGTTGCAGGTCCAGGTCTACGTCCAGCTGGGCATCCACATCCGCAGGCGCCACTCGAGATACGGGATGGGCTCGGCGTTCCAGATCGGCATGAGGTACGCCGAGACCGCGAGGACCGCGAGCAGGAACACCCCGACAGCGAGGAGCCCGGCCTGGCGCCGCCACGTGGGGTCCGACCGGCGGCCGAGCACGAGCCCCAGCGCGAGCACGAGCGCGAGGACGAGGTACGGCTCGAAGGCCACCGAGTAGAACGCGAACATCGTCCGGTTCGGGTACAGGAACCACGGCAGGTAGCCCGCCGCGACGCCGGCGAGGACCGCCCCGGCGCGCCAGTCGCGGCGGCCGGCCCACAGCAGGGCCACGATCCCTAGCGCGACTGTCCCGCCCCACCAGATGAGGGGATTGCCCACCGAGAGCACGGTCGAGGAGCAGTGGTCCGTCCCGCAGGCGCCCGTGGGCTCCGTGTAGTAGAAGGACGTGGGCCGGCCCTGCACGAGCCAGCTCCACGGCGTGGAGGCGTAGGGGTGCGGCGAGGACAGGCCGTTGTGGAACGAGTAGGCCTCGGCGTGGTAGTGCGCGAGCGAGCGGAGGGCCTCCGGCACCCATCCCCAGGCGGGGTCGGGGTGCTCGGCGGCCCACGTGCGGAAGTAGCCCAGGTCCGAGGCGAACCACCCGGACCACGACGCCGTGTAGACGGCCGCGCCGAGCAGCACGATGCTCGCGAACGCGCCGGGGGCGTCGCGCAGGACGGCCGCGGGGAGCCATCCGTGGATGCCCGCCGTGCGGCGGGCCGAGGCGTCCCAGAGCACGGTCAGGAGACCGAACGCGACGACGAACGCGAGCCCCGACCACTTGACCCCGACCGCGAGGCCGAGGCACACGCCGGCGGCGATCCGCCACCAGCGCACGCCGAGCCGCGGCCCGACGGCGAGCACGGCGGGGGCGAGCCGGCCGTCCGGGGAGGCGAGCGCACCCAGCCGGGCCGCGAGCCGCCGTCGGCCGTCGTCGCGGTCCAGGAGCAGGGCGCAGAAGGCCGCGAGCACCCAGAAGGAGAGGAAGATGTCCAGGATCCCGGTGCGCGACAGCACGATGTGGTGCCCGTCCACGGCGAGCAGCAGCCCGGCCGAGGCCGCGAGGACGTGCGAGCGGAAGAGCCGGTGCGCGGCCCAGGCGGTGAGCACGACCGAGAGGGTCCCGACGAGGGCCGCGGTGAACCGCCAGCCGAACGAGCTGCCGGGCCCGAAGAGCGCGAGCCCGAGGGAGATCATCCACTTGCCCACGGGCGGGTGGACGACGTATTCGGGGGTCGCGAGCAGCCCGCTCGTGTCGCCGTTGACGAAGAGGTCGTTCGCGCCCTCGGCCCAGTTCCGCTCGACGCCCGAGACGAGGTACGAGTAGGCGTCCTTGACGTAGTAGGTCTCGTCGAAGACGAGGGCGTGCGGGCGGTCGAGCGAGGTGAACCGGATGATCGCCGCGACAAGGCCGACGGCGAGCGGCACGAGCCACCCGAGGAGCCGCTCGCGCCCGGCCAGGTCGCGCCACGGCGTGAGGGGCCCGAGGAGCCGCTCCCGCAGGGCCTCCGCGGCGCCGCGCCCGCCCGCGGGACTGGGGTCCACGAGCCACATGCGGCGGGAATTCCAGCCGTGCGAGGGCGCGCGGGTCTGCGTCGGGGTGCTCATCCCGGCCCATGCTACCCGCGCGAGGTGGCTCGCGTAGGCTGGGGCGCGTGCAGCACAACGAGGCCCCCGCCCCCGATCCCCACGCCACCGCGGGAGCCGAACCGGCGGACGACGCCGGCGGGCACCGCGCGCTCCCGGGCGGCGGCGCCGTCGTCCTCGCCGCGACCCCGATCGGCAACCTCGGCGACGCGAGCCGCCGCCTGGTCGAGTTCCTCGCCGAGGCCGACGTCGTGGCCGCCGAGGACACGCGGCGGCTCCAGCGGCTCGCGAGCGGGCTGGGCGTCCGCCCGCGCGGCCGCGTCGTGAGCTACCACGAGCACAACGAGGCGTCGAAGACCCAGGAGCTGCTCGAGGAGGTGCGCGCGGGCCGGACCGTGCTGCTCGTGACGGACGCGGGCATGCCCGCCGTCTCGGACCCGGGCTACCGGCTCGTCGAGGCGGCCGTCGCCGAGGGCCTCACGGTCACCGCGCTCCCCGGCCCCTCGGCCGTCCTGACGGCCCTCGCGCTCTCGGGCCTGCCGACGGACCGCTTCTGCTTCGAGGGCTTCCTGCCGCGCAAGGCGGGGGAGCGGGCACAGCGGCTTGCCGAGCTCCGGGCCGAGCGCCGCACGATGGTCTTCTTCGAGGCGCCGCACCGGCTCGGCGCGATGCTCGCCGCGGTGGCAGAGGCCTTCGGCGCCGAGCGGCGGCTCGCCGTCTGCCGGGAGCTCACCAAGACATACGAGGAGGTGCTGCGCGGCACCGCGGGGGAGCTCGCCGCGTGGGCCGAGGCGCACGAGGTCCGCGGCGAGATCGCCGTCGTCGCCGCCGGCGCGCCCGAGGCCGCGCCCGCCCGCACCGAGGACCTCGTCGCGGGCGTCGAGTCGCTCGTGGCGGCGGGCACGCGGCTCAAGGAGGCCGTGGCGCTCGTGGCCGAGGAGGCCGGGGCGAGCAAGCGCGAGCTGTACGCGGCCGTGCTCGCGGCGCGGTAGGCCCCCACCTTCCTCAGGGACGGTCCTCGGGGCAAAAACCCCGGAATCCCGCGGGAGTCGACTGTGCAGATGTACAGACGCGCCCTTGGATCGCGGTGGGGTCATACATGGACACGTGCGAGCGGGCGGGCCTAGCGTTGAAGCAGTCCACCCACGCTCGCCGGTGAGCGTGCTGCGAGAAGGAGCCCGACGTGTCCGAGAACACCGCTGTCACCCGTGAGCGCGAGCAGGAGCTGCTCGCGTCCGTTCCGACCGGCCTGCTGATCAACGGCGAGTGGCGCGAGGCCACCGGCGGCGGCACGTTCGCCGTCGAGGACCCGGCCACCGGCGCGACGCTCCTCGAGATCGCCGACGCGACGAGCGAGGACGCCCTCGCGGCGCTCGACGCCGCGGACGCCGCCCAGGCCGCGTGGGCCCGCACGGCCCCGCGCGAGCGCGCCGAGATCCTCCGCCGCGCGTTCGAGCTCGTGACCGAGCGCGCCGAGGACTTCGCGCTCCTCATGACCCTCGAGATGGGCAAGCCGCTCGCCGAGTCCCGCGGCGAGGTCACCTACGGCGCCGAATTCCTGCGCTGGTTCTCCGAGGAGGCCGTGCGCGACTACGGCCGCTACCTCACGACCCCCGAGGGCAAGAACAAGATCCTCGTCCAGCGCAAGCCGCTGGGCCCGTGCCTGCTCATCACGCCGTGGAACTTCCCGCTCGCGATGGCCACGCGCAAGGTCGGCCCGGCCCTGGCAGCCGGCTGCACCGTCATCATCAAGCCGGCCAAGTTCACGCCGCTCACGACCCAGCTCTTCGCCGCCGTCCTCGTCGAGGCCGGCGTCCCCGCGGGCGTCGTGAACGTCGTCTCCTCCTCGAGCGCGTCCAGCATCTCCGGCCCGATCATGAAGGACTCGCGCCTGCGCAAGGTCTCCTTCACCGGCTCCACGCCGGTGGGCCGCCGGCTCATGGCGGACGCCGCCCAGAACGTGCTGCGCACCTCGATGGAGCTCGGCGGCAACGCCCCGTTCATCGTGTTCGAGGACGCGGACCTGGACAAGGCCGTCCAGGGCGCCATGGCCGCCAAGATGCGCAACATGGGCGAGGCCTGCACGGCCGCGAACCGCTTCCTCGTCCAGGAGTCCGTGGCCGAGGAGTTCACCGCCAAGTTCGCCGCCGCCATGGGCGCGCTCACGACCGGCCGCGGCACCGAGCCGGAGACCAAGGTCGGCCCGCTCATCGACGGCGGCGCCCGCAAGGACGTCCACGCGCTCGTGACCGAGGCCGTCGAGTCCGGCGCGACGGTCGCGACCGGCGGTGCCCCGATCGAGGGCGACGGCTACTTCTACGCCCCCACGGTCCTCGCGAACGTCCCGAACGACGCCGCGATCCTGCAGAACGAGATCTTCGGCCCCGTCGCCCCGATCACCACGTTCGCCACCGAGGAGGACGCGATCCGCCTCGCCAACGCGAGCGAGTACGGCCTCGCCTCGTACCTGTACACCCGCGACTACGCCCGCATGTTCCGCGTGGCCGAGCAGATCGAGTTCGGCATGGTCGGCTTCAACGCCGGCGTCATCTCGAACGCGGCGGCCCCGTTCGGCGGCGTCAAGCAGTCCGGCCTCGGCCGCGAGGGCGGCGCCGAGGGCATCGCGGAGTACACGACGACGCAGTACATCGGGATCGCGGACCCCTACGCGGGCTGATCGCTCCACGGGACCCCTACGCGCAGTAGCAGCGGCAGCCACCCACGGTCCTGACGCTCACCGGTCCCGCAGCCGCCGCCACGCGGCCGCAGCCCTGGCCCCCGCAGCCCTCGCTGCGGGGGCCAGCGGCGTCAGCGGGCGCACCACGGCGCGGCCCGCGCGCGTGAGCCCGCGGCCGGACGCACGCAGCGCCCGCGCGAGCGCGGCGAAGGACGACGGCGGGAGCGCGGCGATGCGGGCCCGGTGCACGGGCCGCTGGGCGCGCCGCCCGGCGCGGTGCACGTCCGCGACCGCCCGCCGGGCGGCATCCTCGTCCGGCTCGTAGCCGGGGCGGCCGAACTCGTGGCGCTCGTACTCCCGGGTGAGGGTCGCGAGGGCATGGCGGAGACTGCCGTCGTGGCCCTCCCAGGCCTCGAGCCGCTGCGCGTAGGCCCGCGGGGTGTCCGCGGGGTGGGGCGCGAGACCGTGGTCGACGCCGACGGCCTCGAGCTCCTCCCAGATGCCGTCGAGCCCGCGCGCGAGCCGCCGGCGGCGCTGGGCGGCGCGGGCCGCCGCGGGGAGGACGCCGAGCAGCACGGTCCCCAGGACGGCGAGGGCGGCCAGCGCGGCGGGCACCCAGGGCGTGCCCTGCCCAGCCCCGCCCTGGCCCGGCCCGGAGGGCTGCGGAGTGGTGCCCGGCGCGGTCCCGAGCGCGCCCGGGATGAGGCCGTCGTTGAGGTCGTCGAAGTTGGTCCCCGTGCCGGTGCCGAGCGCGTCGGTGAGCGCATACGACGGCGTGATGCCGCGCGAGGGCGTGGGCTCGAACGGGACCCAGCCGAGCCCCTCGAAGTACAGCTCCGGCCACGCGTGCGCGTCCCGGCCGTCGACCGAGAACTCCGGGAGCGCGCCCGGGCCGGGCACCGAGATGGTCTGGCCGGTGGGCCGCCCGGGCGCGAAGCCGACGGCGATCCGGCTCGGGATCCCGACGATGCGTGACATGACGGCCATGGCCGCCGAGAAGTGGATGCAGTATCCGGAGCGCTTCTCGAGGAAGGTCTCGAGGACCTCCATCCCGGTCCCGTCGTAGCCGTCGTCCACGGGGGTCTGCTCCGAGTACTGGAACGTGCGCAGGTAGGCCTGGAGGGCCAGGGCGCGCCCGTAGGCGGACTCGGCGTTCGCGGTGACCGTCTCGGCCGTCGCGCGCACGCTGCCCGGAACCCCCCGCGGGACGCTCTGGACGGTCTGCCCGATCCCACGCGGCGCGGCGCGGGCCGCGGCAAGCGCCGCCGGCGTGAGCTCGGGCATGACCGAGCGGACCACGTAGAACTGGTCGCGGCTCGAGCCGGGCTCGCCCTTGATGCTCAGGTCCTGCGGGTCCCAGCCGAACCGGCCGCGCTCGCCCTCGACGGCGATCGGCGCGTAGGGCGCCGGCAGGTACGGACTCGTGAACCCTCCGGTCGCGACGACGGTCGTGGTTGCAGCGATCGTGGCCGCGCCCGCGAGCGAGACCCGCTGGGTGATCGACGCGAGCGGATACTCGAGCTCGTCGTCGCGGTTCTCGGGCCCCCACGTCCCGCCGTCGAACTCCTCGACGGTGACGGTACGCAGGTAGACGGGCCCGCTCGCGTCCGTCGCGTAGCGCAGGATGCCCACGCCCTCGGCGCTGCGCAGGTCGTTGCCGAGCGTGATGAGCGGGTTGAGGCCCACGTTCTGTCCGAGGCTGCGCAGCCGCGAGCCCTCGGGGAAGAGGCCCCTGTCGAAGCCGGGGACGACCTGCGGGAGCACGAGGGTGCCGGCGACGATCGCGGCGGCGAGGGCCGCGACCCGGCCGGGGGAGACGGCAGCCGCGGCGCGCTCGCCGGGCGGGCGTGGGCCGCCGAGCGCCGTGGCCTCGTCGGGGCGGGCGGTCGCGAGCAGCCCGAGGTAGCCGGCCGCCGCCGCGGCGAACCCTGCGGCGCCGATGCTCTGCGGCTTGAGGACGGCCGGGACGACGAGGGCCGCGAGGATCGCGATCCCGGAGATGGCCGGGAGCCGGCACGAGAGCGCGATGGTCTCGGCAACGAGCGCGATGAGCCCGAGGGCCCCCGCGAGCACGGCCGCGATGCCGACGTTCGGCGCCGCCGGGACCGTGTCGAAGACCACCGTGTCCCAGGCCTGCGCGAGGGCCTCCCGGGCCGCGCCGGCCGTCTCGGCGCCGGGGATGAACCCCCCGATGCTCTGGGAGCGGAAGAACATGTTGCACATCGCCGCCGTCCAGCCCGCAAGCCCCGCGAGGGCCACGGCCACCGGATGCCAGCGCAGGGCGCGGGCGACGGCGGCCGCGCCCAGGGCTCCGCAGGCGACGACGGCGACGGGGTACAGCCAGCTGTAGCCGCGCAGCACGCCCGCGTAGGCGACCGACCCGCCCACGACCGAGAGGGCGAGCGAGAGCTCGGCGCCGCCGTGGCTCCAGCGCGGGGGGCTCACGAGGCCCCCCTCGAGTGGGCTGAACCGTGTGCAGCGGCGCCCGGGGCGTGCGGAGCGGCCGGCTCGTCGACCGTGAGCGCGAGCCACGCGGCGTCGACCGCCATCCGGGGCGTCGCCTCGGCCACGCGCCACCCGGCGTCCCGCAGCACCTCCGCCGCCGCCTGCGATCCGCCCGCGCGGGAGGTGACGATGAGTGCGAGGGCGCGGTCGGCGAAGGCCGCCGCGGGGGCGAGCATCGACGCTGCCGGGGCATCGGTCGCGCCGAGGACGACGACGATCGGCCCGCGCGAGCGGTGGGCGTCGAGCCGGTCAAGGAGGAGCTCGGAAAAGCCGACGGAGGCAGCTGAGGGGGCACCGGTCTGGTCGCCGGCCTGGTCCGCCGGGCGGTGGGCCTGCTGCCCGGGGCCGGGGGAGCGGGGCGCGATCGCGGCGAGGCCCTCCGCGATCGAGGCGAGGCCGTCGGGGCCCGAGTACGAGGGCGCGTCCGGCTCGGGCGCGGACTCCGAGTGGGCGAGCGCGAGCCCGCCCGCGGTGTCGAGCAGCCGCAGCGAGTAGTCGCGCTCGGCGAGGTGGGCGGCGACCGACATGGCGGCCGTGACGGCCCATTCGAACGCCGGCGACTCGGGCCCCTCGCCGGAGGCGTGGGCCATGCCGGGGAACGCCTGGCGGCGCACGTCCAGCACGAGGGTCGCCTCGGGCGACGTCGCGGACTCCTCCTGCCGGACCATGAGCTCGCCGTGCCGCGCGGTCGCGGCCCAGTGGACCCGCCGCATGGGGTCGCCGTGGCGGTACTCGCGGGTCATGACGTCGTCGTCGCTCGGGGTCGACTGGACGCGGGTCGCGACGACGCCGTCCGC
Organism: Sinomonas sp. T428B; assembly: GCF_056780155.1. Classification (NCBI taxonomy): domain Bacteria; kingdom Bacillati; phylum Actinomycetota; class Actinomycetes; order Micrococcales; family Micrococcaceae; genus Sinomonas; species Sinomonas sp. T428B. Next base: position 1,234,854 of record NZ_JBRAZR010000001.1, read on the forward strand.
GCCCCGGGTGCCGGAGAGCACCGCCGCGGCGAGTGCGACCGAGGCCGGGGTCACGACGAGCCGGGTCGCGTCCCCGATCCGGCTGTGCCGCTCGGCGAGGCCGAACGGGTCCGTGTACCGGGCCTCCACGGGCCCGATCAGGTACACCCCCCGCCGTGGGCAGCCGAGCTGGTACCGGTAGCTGCTGAAGCCGTCCCGGGCGACCGATTGCCCGGGGTAGAGGAAGGCCGGGCCCGTGCCGAGCGTCGCGGGCAGGTGCTCGGCCATCGACATGCGGCCGGCGAGCAGGCCGCTGTGCCTCAGGCGCAGGCTCACCTCGGTCGTGGTGCCGGCCTCGACGACGTCGGGCCGCGGCACCCGCCGGACCTCCATCGACGGGCGGAAGAGCAGGTTGGACGCGAGGGCCGCGACGGGGACGAGCGAGAGGAAGACGGTCAGCTGCAGGAGGTCCCGCCGGCCCATGACCTGGGCCGCGATGAGCGCGAGGACGGCGGCCGCGACGAACCCCCACCCGCGGGGCGTGAGCGCACCCTTCCAGTCGGTCCGGGCACCCGTGCGCATCGTGCGCCTCCCTCAGCCCCTGCGCCGCGGGGCGGATGGGCCGGAGGCCGGCACGGGCACCGAGGCCACGATCCCCTCGAGGATCCCCGCCGGGGTGAGGCCGCTGCCAGCGGCCCTGCGGTCGAGGACGAGCCGGTGGGCGAGCACGGCAGGGGCCATGACCGCGACGTCGTCCGGGAGGACGAAGTCGCGCCCCGACAGCGCCGCCCGGGCCTTCGCCGCGCGCAGGAGCTGGAGGACGGCACGGGGGCTCGCCCCGAGCCGAAGGCGCTCGCTGGCACGGGTGGCCCGCCCGAGCGCCACGGTGTACTCCTTGACGGGGGCCGAGACGAACACGGCCCGGACCGTCGAGGCCATCGCACGGACCTCGTCCTCGCTCACGACCGGCTCGAGCCGGACGAGCGGGGAGACGGACTGGTGGTTCTCGAGCATCTCGGCCTCGGCGGCGGCGTCCGGGTAGCCCATCGAGATGCGCGCCATGAAGCGGTCCCGCTGGGCCTCGGGGAGGGGGTAGGTGCCCTCCATCTCGATGGGGTTCTGCGTCGCGACGACCATGAACGGCTCGCTCAGGGCGTAGGACGTGCCGTCCACGGTGACCTGGTGCTCCTCCATGCACTCGAGGAGCGCGGACTGGGTCTTGGCGGAGGCGCGGTTGATCTCGTCGCCGATCACGATGTTCGCGAAGACGGGGCCGGGTCGGAACTCGAACTGCCGCGTGGCCTGGTTGTAGACGGAGACGCCCGTGACGTCGCTCGGCAGGAGGTCCGGGGTGAACTGGATCCGGCTCACCGTGCAGTCGATGGTCCGGGCGAGGGTCTTGGCGAGCATCGTCTTGCCCACGCCCGGGACGTCCTCGACGAGGAGGTGCCCCTGGGCGAGGAGCACCGTCAGGGCCAGCTCGGCGGCCGCGGACTGGCCGTCCATGACCTGCCCGATCGCCGCGAGGATGCCGGTGCACAGCGGGCCGAAGCGGTCCGGGTCCATGGGCTCGGCGTCGCGCGGCGCGCCTGCGGGGGAGGCCGGCGGGCCCTGTTCCGGGCGTCGGACCGGGCGCAGGGCCGTGACGTGCTCGCCGATCCCGGCCTGGCCGCTGTGGTGGACGTCCATGGGTCCCCCTCCTGGGAATGCCTTGTGACCCCCGTCACGCTATGAGACACGTTACCCGCTGGCCGCCGGACCGGCACCCGGCGTCCAGTCCGGACCCCTGACGGAACCCCTCTAGAGTGGAGGCCATGTGCTCTTCCCTGCCCCCCGCCGCCTACCGCTGGACCGACGACGCAGACGCAGAAGACGCAGCGGCCGGGGGAGCGGGCGGGCATGACCGCCGTGCAGCGACGGACGAGTCGGGCCGCCGGCGCAGGCTCGAGTACCCGCCGGCCCCGGAGCCCCTCCCTGTCCCGGTCGTGGACAACCACACGCACTTGAACTTCCGCGACGGGCTTGTCGAGGTCGGTGTCCGGGACGCGCTCGACGCCGCCGAGGCCGTCGGCGTGGGCCGCGCCGTCCAGGTCGGCTGCGACCTCCCCTCGTCCCGCTTCACCGTCCAGGCGGTCGAGGCGGACGCGCGGCTGCTCGGCGCCGTCGCCCTCCACCCGAACGACGCCCCGCGGTACGCGGCCCGCGGCGAGCTCGAGACGGCCTACGCCGAGATCGAGGCCCTCGCGGCCCACCCCCGGGTCCGGGCGATCGGCGAGACGGGGCTCGACTTCTTCCGCACGAAGGGCGAGGCCCTGACGGTCCAGTTCGACTCGTTCCGCTGGCACATCGACCTCGCGAAGCGGCTCGGAAAGACCCTCCAGATCCACGACCGCGACGCGCACGACGACGTCGTCCGCGTCCTCGCCGAGGAGGGCGCTCCCGAGCGGGTCGTGTTCCACTGCTTCTCGGGGGACGAGGAGCTCGCGCGCTTGTGCAACGAGCACGGCTGGTTCATGTCCTTCTCGGGGACCATGACGTTCAAGAACGCCGACGACCTCCGCCGGGCCCTCGCGATCGCCGAGCCCTCGCGCCTCCTCGTCGAGACGGACTCGCCGTTCCTCACCCCCCACCCGTACCGCGGCCGGCCCAACGCGAGCTACATGGTGCCGTACACGGTCCGGGCCATGGCCGAGGAGCTCGGCGCGGACCTCGCTCAGCTGTGCGGGCGGCTGGCCGCGAACACCGAGGAGGCCTACGGCAGCTGGGACTGACGCGCCACGCCTCGTCATCATTCCGTGACCTCATTTGGCCCTGCATAACTTTTTGATTACAGTGGGTCCAACAGCCGGGGTCGGAGCAGGCCGCCGGACGCTCGCCCTCGGCCATCCGGCCAGCGCACTCCCGGGCGGGAAGCTGCACTGGCGCGCGTCCGCCGTCGTACGACGGCGGGCTGATCCACCATGCCTCTGCCGCCCGTCCGTCGCCCACCGTGCCCGGGTGGATCGACGATCGGGCACCTGTGAAGAGAGACTCCGCGCACCGCGCACTGACGACGACCCCTCCGCGCCCCAAGCGCTCCCCCCTCCGGATCGCGGGGCAGGCCGCCGTGGTGGCCGCCTTGGCCGTGGGGACCACGGCGTTCGTGGCCAACAGCAAGACGGTCACGCTGACCGTGGACGGACAGGCCAGCACCGTGACGACCTTCGCGGGGACGGTCGGACAGATCGTCGAGAGCGCGGACGTGGACGTCAGCGACGGCGACCGCATCACGCCGTCGCTCGACGCCTCGGTCGCCAACGGCTCCGTGATCACCGTCAGCCGGGCCAAGCAGGTCACGGTCCAGCTCGACGGCGCCGAGCGCACCGTCGAGACGACCGGCGCGAACGTGGACGAGCTCGTCGCTGAGCTCGGGGTCGCCTCGAGCTCCGTCGTCTCGCTCCACGGCGGCACGCAGCTCGCGACCGAGGGCACCGTCGTGCAGATCACGACGCCGAAGGACGTCACGGTCGTCGTCGACGGCCGCCCGGTCACGCGCACGACGACGGCCGCGACGGTCGCCGATCTCCTGGCCGAGCTCGAGATCGCCCCAGGCCCCGGCGACCGCATCTCCGCCCCGGCCGCCTCGCCCCTCGTGGCGAACATGGCCCTCAAGATCACGCGCGTCGACGTCTCCGAGGCGCCGGCCGTGACCGAGACGCTCCCCTTCAGCACCGAGAAGACCGAGTCGGCGGAGCTGACCGAGGGTGAGAGCAAGGTGGTCCAGAAGGGCGTCGCGGGCACGGTCGAGAAGCAGTACCGCGTCGTGTCCCTCGACGGCCGCGAGGCCACCCGGACGCTCGTCTCCGAGACGGTCACGAAGGAGCCGGTCGCGCAGAAGGTCCTCGTCGGGACCAAGCCCAAGAGCCAGAACACCGGTGCCGCGGCCCCGCCCATGGACCGCCTCGCGATGTGGGAGGCCATCGCCCAGTGCGAGTCCGGCGGACGCTGGAACATCAACAGCGGCAACGGCTACTACGGCGGGCTCCAGTTCGACATCCCCTCGTGGCTCGCGAACGGCGGCGGGCAGTACGCCCCGAACGCCTCGCTCGCGACCAAGGAGCAGCAGATCGCCGTCGCCAACACGTATTACGACAAGGCCGGCCTGTCACCGTGGGGCTGCCGCCACGTTGTGGGGGGCTGAGGCCGGCGAGCCAAGGCCGGCCTGTCACCGTGGGGCTGCCGCCACGTTGTGGGGGGCTGAGGCCGCACAGAGAGGCAGCACCGAGGACACCCGAGGCCCCGGCCGGGCAGCAGCCCGGCCGGGGCCTCGCGCGTCGGTAGGATGCTCGGGTGACAGAACGCCTGCCCCTGCTCAGCGCCGCCGACATCCGCACGCTCGCGGGCGAGCTCGGGATCCGGCCCACGAAGACGCTCGGCCAGAACTTCGTGATCGACGGCAACACGATCCGTCGGATCGTCGCCGCCGCGAAGGTCGACCCCGAGGAGACGGTGCTCGAAGTCGGTCCCGGGCTCGGCTCCCTGACCCTCGGGCTCCTCGACGCTGCCGCCCACGTCGTCGCGATCGAGATCGACCCCGTCCTGGCCGGACGCCTGCCCGCGACGGTCGCGCGGTGGCGGCCGCACGCCGTCGGCCGCTTCGACCTCGTGCTCAAGGACGCGCTCAAGGTCACCGAGCTGCCCGCAGGGCGCTCTTCCGCGCCGACGGCGCTCGTCGCGAACCTCCCGTACAACGTCGCCGTCCCCGTGGTCCTGCACCTGCTCGAGCATTTCCCGAGCCTCCGACACGGCCTCGTCATGGTCCAGGAGGAGGTCGCGGACCGCCTCGCGGCCGAGCCCGGGTCCAAGGTCTACGGCGTCCCGAGCGTCAAGGCCGCGTGGTACGGCACGATGCGCAAGGCCGGCGTGATCGGCATGAACGTCTTCTGGCCGGCGCCGAAGATCCACTCGGGGCTCGTGGGCTTCTCCCGCACCGAGCCGCCGCGCACGACGGCGACGCGCGCCGAGGTCTTCGCCGTCATCGACGCGGCGTTCGCGCAGCGGCGCAAGACCCTCCGCGCGGCGCTCGCTGGCTGGGCCGGCAGCGGCGCCGATGCCGAGCGGATCCTCGTCGCCGCGGGCGTCGACCCCAAGGCCCGGGGCGAGGTGCTCGGCATCGAGGACTTCGCGCGCATCGCCGAGCAGCGCACGGCCGGCCGATAGCGTGGGGGGCATGCGCACACCACCCCCAGGACTCAGCACCGGCCAGCCCCGCAGGCAGCGCTCGGTCCGGGCCAAGGCCCCCGGCAAGGTCAACGTCTCGCTCCAGGTCGGCCCGCTGCGGCCGGACGGCTACCACTCCGTGGCCAGCGTGTACCTGGCGGTCTCGCTCTTCGAGGAGGTCACGGCCACGAGCACGCCCCAGCCGGGCATCACGGTGAGCCTGAGCCCCGAGAGCACGCTGGACCTCGAGGGCGTGGAGATCCCGCTCGACGAGCGCAACCTCGCCGTCAGGGCCGCCCGGCTCATGGCGGACGTGTCCGAGGGGGCCACGGGCGTCCACCTCGAGATCACCAAGCGCGTGCCCGTCGCCGGCGGGATGGGCGGCGGATCGGCCGACGCCGCCGCGACCCTCCTCGCGTGCGACGCCCTCTGGGACAGCGGCCTGTCCAAGGAGGAGCTCGCCCACCTCGCCGCGGAGCTCGGCGCAGACGTGCCGTTCGCGCTCCTCGGCGGGGCCGCCGTCGGGCTCGGGGTGGGGGATCAGCTCTCGCCGGCGCTCGCGAGCGCGCGCCTCGACTGGGTCCTCGTGCCCGCCGACTACGGCCTCAGCACCCCGGCCGTGTTCGCCGAGCTCGACAGGCTCAGGGATGCCGGGGGCATCGTCGCCCCCGAGCCGACGGAGGTCGAGCCCGAGATCCTCGCGGCCCTGCGCAGCGGCGACGCGGGCCGGCTCTCCCACCTGCTCGTGAACGACCTCCAGCGCGCAGCAATCGAGCTGGCCCCGGGGCTGCGCGAGACGCTCGGCTGGGCGGACTCGCACGGCGCGCTCGCGTCCCTCGTCTCCGGCTCCGGGCCGACCGTGGCGCTCCTCGCGCGCGACGCCGAGGCAGCGGCGGAGCTCGTGGACGCCCTCGCCCACCGCGGCGTCGAGGCCCGCGCGGTGCACGGCCCGGTTCCGGGCGCGCGGATCCTGAGCGATACCCTGCTGTAGTTCGCTTTTCCCGGCCTCCCACTCACCCGGCCGACTCCACAGAAGGACACCCATCCCTTGGCACACCTGCTCGGCGGCGAGAACCTCAGCATCTCCTTCGGCACCCGCACGGTGCTCGACGGCGTCACGGTGGGGCTCGACGAGGGCCACCGGATCGGGATCGTGGGCCGCAACGGCGACGGCAAGTCCACGCTCATGCGCCTCCTCGCCCAGCGGCTCGAGCCGGACGCCGGCCGGGTCACGCGGCGCCGCGACGTCAACGTCGGCTACCTCGACCAGAGCGACGTGCTCGACGGCGACCTCACGGTCGGCGTCGCGATCGTCGGCGACCGCGCCGACTACGAGTGGGCCTCGAACCCGAAGATCCGGGACATCATGGGCGGCCTCGTCGAGGACGTCGACTGGCACGCCCAGGTGCGCTCCCTCTCCGGCGGGCAGAAGCGCCGGGTCGCCCTGGCGAAGCTCCTCATCGAGCCCCACGACGTCATCATGCTCGACGAGCCGACGAACCACCTCGACGTCGAGGGCGTCGCGTGGCTCGCGCGGCACCTCAAGACCCGCTGGCGTGCGAACGAGGGCGCGTTCCTCGTCGTGACCCACGACCGCTGGTTCCTCGACGAGGTCTGCACCGACACGTGGGAGGTGCACGACGGGATCGTCGACCCGTTCGACGGCGGGTACGCGGCCTACGTCCTGGCCCGCGCCGAGCGCGACCGCGCGGCCGCCGTGGTCGAGTCCAAGCGGCAGAACCTCATGAAGAAGGAGCTCGCGTGGCTCCGGCGCGGCGCCCCGGCCCGCACGTCGAAGCCGAAGTTCCGCATCGAGGCCGCCAACGCCCTCATCGCCGACGTGCCCGAGCCGCGGGACACCGTCGCCCTGTCCCGCATGGCGACGGCGCGCCTGGGCAAGGACGTCATCGACCTCGAGGACGTGACACTGTCCTACTCGGGCGACGGCGGGCTGGATTCTGCGGCTCCGCCGCTCTTCGACGGCATCACCCTGCGCCTCGCGCCGGGGGAGCGCGTGGGCATCGTCGGCGTCAACGGCGCGGGCAAGTCGACGCTCCTGCGGCTCCTCTCGGGCGAGATCGCGCCGACCTCGGGGCGCGTCAAGCGCGGCAAGACGGTCGTGCCCGCGGTGCTGAGCCAGGAGGTCCGCGAGCTCGACGACGTCGCCGACCTGCGCGTGGTCGAGCTCATCCAGCGCGAGAAGCAGACCTTCAGCGTGGGCGGCAAGGAGCTCACGGCGGGCCAGCTCGTCGAGCAGCTGGGCTTCACGAACGAGAAGCAGTGGACCCGCATCTCCGAGCTCTCCGGCGGCGAGCGGCGCCGCCTGCAGCTCCTGCGCCTGCTCGTCGGCGAGCCCAACGTGCTCATGCTCGACGAGCCCACGAACGACCTCGACACGGACACGCTCGCCGCGGTCGAGGACGTGCTCGACGGCTGGCCGGGAACGCTCGTCGTCGTGAGCCACGACCGCTACCTCCTCGAGCGCGTCACCGACCACCAGCTCGCCCTCCTCGGCGACGGCCGCATCCGGGACCTGCCCGGCGGCGTCGAGCAGTACCTCGCCCTTCGGGAGGCGGCGCTCGCCGCGTCAGGGGCAGCGGGAGCGGGAGCCGGCGGCGCGGGGCCGGTGGGCGTGGGCGGCGCCCAGGGCGGCGGCAGCACGACGTCGTCCACTGCCCAGAGTGCGGAGGCCTCGGCCCCGTCCCGGTTCACCGAGGCCGAGAAGCGCGAGGCGCGCAAGGAGCTCTCGCGCATCGAGCGCCAGCTGGGGAAGATCGCGGAGCGCGAGGAGAAGCTGCACGCGCAGATGGCCGCCTCCGCCGAGGACTACGCGAAGCTCGGCGAGCTCAACACCGAGCTGACGGGCCTCGTGGCCCAGAAGGAGGAGCTCGAGCTGGCCTGGCTCGAGGCCTCCGAGGTCCTCGAGTAGCGAACTTTCCGCCACGGCCGATCGTTTACCGCGAGGTAACCCCCCGTGCGCCTCGGGCCCTTAGGCTCGCCACAGCGCCAGCAGGGGGATGGACGACGAAAGGCGGAACAGCGCATGGTCGAGCGCAGCGACGACTTCATCAGCGTGGTGCCCGGTGACGCCGTGACGGTCTCGGCGCCCGGCCGGCTCCACCTGAGCGGCGTGGTCGAGGACAAGGCCGCCGACGGCTCGGTCCTGTGGGTCCGCGAGGATGGCGGCCAGGGCCGGCACATGGTCCACGTCACCGACTTCGCCCACGTCGCGCGCCGAGGGCCCGCTGCCGGCTGAACCGGGACTGGGCCGGAAGCCCAACCCGCGCCGGGCGCCTCGCCGCTCCCCGGCGGCCCCGTGCAGGCGGCGGCGCCATCCGTGGCAGAATTGAGCACTGTGCCGCTGCGTCGCGTGCGCGCGCCCGCCCCCGGGCCCGCCCGACGCACCGCACTCCGCCCTGGTGTAACGGCAGCACGCCGGCCTTTGGAGCCGTGCAGTCTAGGTTCGAATCCTAGGGGCGGAACGTGGCGCCGCCGTCGACGCGGGCATGCCGGGCCCCAGGAGCCCCGGTGGGCCCGGCGGGAACGGCGGGCAGCCACACGCCGGAGCCGATCGACCAGGAGAGCCAGCGACCGTGAATGGTGACACCCCCGGACAGAGCGCACCCGCATCACAGGCGCCGGAGGCGCAGGAACCGGAGGTTCGGCATCCTGCAGCGGTGATCGTGCTCGCGGCCGGCGCCGGCACGCGCATGAAGTCCCGCACCCCCAAGATCCTCCACCAGCTCGGCGGGCGCTCGATGGTCGCGCACGCGATCGCGGCCGCCGCCGGCCTCGCACCCGGCCGGCTCGCCGCCGTCGTCCGCCACGAGCGGGACCTCGTGGCCGAGCACATCGCCGCGATCGACCCGAGCATCCTCGTCGTCGACCAGGACGACCTGCCGGGCACCGGGCGGGCCGTCGAGGTCGCCCTCGACGCGCTCGACGCCGAGCTGGCCTCCGCGGGTGAGCAGGGCGGGCTCGCCGGGACCGTCGTGGTCACGTACGGCGACGTCCCCCTCCTGACCACCGAGCTGCTCGCCGAGCTCGTCGCGGCGCACGAGGCCGGGGGCAACGCCGTGACCGTCCTGACCGCGGTGCTCGACGACCCGACAGGCTACGGCCGGATCCTGCGCGGCGAGGACGGCACCGTCACGGGCATCCGCGAGCACAAGGACGCGACCGAGGCCGAGCGCGCCGTCCGCGAGGTCAACTCGGGCATCTACGCGTTCGACGCCGGCACGCTGCGCACGGCCCTGCGCAAGGTCACGACCGAGAACGCCCAGGGCGAGAAGTACCTCACCGACGTCCTCGTGATCGCGAGCGAGGCCGGCGGCCGCGTCGAGGCCGTCGTGACCCACGACCGCTGGCAGGTCGAGGGCGCCAACGACCGCGTCCAGCTCGCAGCCCTCGCCCGCGAGCACAACCGGCGCACCGTCGAGGCGTGGATGCGCGCGGGCGTGACCGTCGTCGACCCGGCCACGACCTGGATCGACGCGACCGTCCGCCTCGCCGAGGACGTGACCGTCAAGCCCAACACCCAGCTGCACGGCGCGACGGTCGTCGAGCGCGACGCCGTGATCGGCCCCGACACGACGCTCACGGATGTGCTCGTGGGGGAGGGCGCGACCGTCAAGCGCACCGACGGGACGAAGGCCGAGATCGGGCCGGGCGCGACCGTGGGCCCGTTCACGTACCTGCGCCCGGGGACCCGGCTCGGCGCCGACGGCAAGATCGGCGCGTTCTACGAGACCAAGAACGCCGAGATCGGCCGCGGCGCCAAGCTCTCCCACCTCGGCTATGTCGGCGACGCCGAGATCGGCGAGGGGACCAACATCGGCTGCGGCAACATCACGGCCAACTACGACGGCGTCAACAAGCACCGCACCGTCATCGGCGCCCACGTGCGCACGGCGTCCAACACCGTCTTCGTCGCCCCCGTGACGGTCGGCGACGGCGCCTACACGGGCGCCGGCGCCGTCGTGCGCAAGGACGTCCCCGCCGGCGCGCTCGCCCTCTCGGTCGCCCCCCAGCGCAACGCCGAGGGCTGGACGGAGGCGCACCGGCCAGGCTCGCCGTCGGCCGAAGCCGCGGCCCGGGCCCGCGGGACGCTCTCCTCCGGCTCCGCCGAGAGTGCCGCTGGCGTTGCCGCGGGCACTGCCGAACCTTCCTCCGCCGCATCCCCCCTGAAGAAAGAAGAAGGCAAGTAGATGACCGAGATCACGGCCCACGGCGAGAAGCGCCTGGTCCTCGCCTCCGGGCGTGCCCATCCGGAGCTCGCGCAGGAGATCGCCAAGGAGCTCGGCACCGAGCTGCTGCCGACCTCGGCCTACGACTTCGCCAACGGCGAGACGTACGTCCGGTTCGAGGACAGCGTGCGCGGCACCGACGCGTTCGTGATCCAGGCCCACCCGGCCCCGATCAACAACTGGATCATGGAGCAGCTGATCATGATCGATTCGCTCAAGCGCGCGAGCGCGAAGCGGATCACGGTCGTCTCGCCCTTCTACCCCTACGCCCGCCAGGACAAGAAGCACCGCGGCCGCGAGCCCATCTCGGCCCGCCTGATCTCCGACCTCTACAAGACCGCCGGCGCCGACCGGCTCATGAGCGTGGACCTGCACACGGCCCAGATCCAGGGCTTCTTCGACGGCCCCGTCGACCACCTCATGGCCATCCCCCTCCTGGCCGACTACGTGCGCACGCGCGTGGACCTCAACAAGGTCACCGTCGTCTCGCCGGACACGGGCCGCGTCCGCGTCGCCGAGCAGTGGGCCGAGCGGCTCGGGGGCGCTCCGCTCGCGTTCGTGCACAAGATGCGCGATGTCAACGTGCCGAACTCGGCCGTGTCCAAGACCGTCGTGGGCCAGATCGAGGGCCGCGACTGCGTGCTCATCGACGACATGATCGACACCGGCGGCACGATCGCCGGCGCCGTCGCGGTGCTCAAGAACGCCGGCGCCCGCTCCGTCATCATCGCCGCGACCCACGCCGTGTTCTCCGACCCGGCCGCGCAGCGCCTCGCGGAGTCCGGCGCGCGCGAGGTCGTCGTGACCAACACCCTGCCGCTGCCGCCGGAGAAGCGCTTCGAGCAGCTCACGGTCCTCTCGATCGCCCCGCTCATCGCCCGCGCGATCCACGAGGTCTTCGACGATGGCTCGGTCACGAGCCTCTTCGACGGCCGCAGCTAGCGCCCGGCCTGGCTGAGCCCAGCAGAGTACCCACGGCGAGCAGCGCACGACGGCGAGGATCACCACCCACGGTGAGCCTCGCCGTCGTGCGCTGCTCTTCTGGGCTGGTAGACTCGACGGCGAACCTTGGCGAGGGAGCGCCCGCCCGTGTGGCGCACCGTGATCGACTGGGTCTGAGAGCTCCTTCGCGATGCCCCTGGGCTGGCCGCTGGAGGTCGTGCAGACCTCGCGCCAATGACTCACCAACCGAAGGAGACATCATGAGCGAGAAGCTCGCAGCAGAGCTGCGCACCGAGTTCGGCAAGGGCTACGCCCGCCGCGCCCGCGTCGCCGGCAAGATCCCCGCCGTCATCTACGGCCACGGCGCCGAGCCGGTCCACGTCGCCCTCCCCGGCCGCGAGACCACGCTCGCCGTCCGCGTCGCCAACGCGCTCCTGACCCTCGACATCGCCGGCGACGAGCACCTCGCGATCGTCAAGGACATCCAGCGCAACGCCGTCCGCCAGACCATCGAGCACATCGACCTCCTCACCGTCCGCCGCGGCGAGAAGGTCACGGTCGACGTCCCCGTGCACGTCAACGGCGAGGTCGTCGCAGGCGCCGTGGCCAACCAGGAGGCCGTGACCGTCTCGATCGAGGCCGAGGCCACCCACCTCCCGACCGCCCTCGAGGTCTCCGTCGAGGGCCGCGAGGCCGGCCAGCACGTGCACGCCTCGGACATCCAGCTGCCCGCGGGCGTCACCCTCCTGACCGACCCCGAGACCCTCGTGGTCAACGTCTCCGAGGCCGTCGAGGTGGCCGAGGAGGAGGCTCCCGCAGAGGCCGAGGCCGCTGCCGAGGAGGCCCCGGCCGAGGCTGCCGAGTAGTCTGCTTCCGAGCGAGAAGAGGCGGCCCGTCCCAGCCGGGGCGGGCCGCCTCTTGTGCGCGGCGAGTGTGCAAGGAGAGAGCATGAGTGAGACGTGGCTCATCGTGGGCCTGGGCAACCCTGGCCCCGAATACAGCCAGAACCGGCACAACGTGGGCCAGATGGTGCTCGACGAGCTCGCCGGCCGCGTCGGCGGGAAGTTCGCCTCGCACAAGGGCGCCCGCGCGGCGGTCCTCGAGGGGCGCCTCGGCATCGGCGGCCCGCGCGTCGTCCTGGCCAAGCCGCTCACGTACATGAACGTCTCCGGCGGCCCGGCCTCGGCCCTCGCCAAGTACTACGGGATCGCCCCGGACCACGTCGTGGCAGTCCACGACGAGCTCGACATCCCCTTCAACACCGTCCGGCTCAAGATCGGGGGAGGCGAGGGCGGCCACAACGGCCTGCGCGACATCTCCAAGGCCCTCGGCACGAAGGACTACCTGCGCGTGCGCGTCGGCGTAGGACGCCCGCCCGGCCGGATGGACGCCGCCGACTTCGTGCTCCGCGACTTCAGCTCCACCGAGCGCAAGGACCTGCCCTTCCTCCTCGACGAGGCCGCGGACGCCGCCGAGATGCTCGTGAAGGACGGCCTGCTCGCCGCCCAGCAGAAGTTCCATCCTGCCAAGGCCTGAGGCGCTCCACATCTGGCCCGTTCCGGTCCCCGTGCGCTAGCGTCCAGTTCTGGTCATGGGCCCTGCCTCTGTCGGTGGGGCGCGTTGTATCGTGTCCCCACGACGTTCTCCAGGGGGACGCCGACGCTGGGGGCGGAGGTGATGAGAGGTTGGCAGCAGGCCTGTCTGATGCCGACGAGCTGCTCCGCAGCGCGAAGATGCGCGCGAGCGACAGGCTCCGCTGGGCCCGGACCGTGCGGCACCGTGAGATCACCCAAGGCGCCGCCGTCCTCGCCGACCCCCGCAGCTATGGGATCGTCATCTCCGGTGAGAACACCCTGGGCAAGTCCGCGGTCGCCTCCGCGCTGCTCGCCGACCTCGAGGGCTCGATGCACGCTGTGCGCCTGCGCAGCACGATCGTCGGCAGCGAGACGCCCTACGGCGCGCTCGCCCTCCTGCTCGCCCGGCTGCCCCCCGACGCCCAGACCGACCCCGGCTCGACGATGCGCGGGATCCTGCAGATCCTGGCCGCGGACGCCGCCGGCAAGCCGGCAGTCCTCGCGCTCGAGACCGCGAACAACCTCGACGAGCTCAGCACGGCGACGCTCATCAACATCATGATCACGGGCACCGCGAAGCTCGTCATCATCGCCGACCGCACGAGCGACCTTCCGCCCGACTTCCACTGGATGCTCACCGAGGACCGCCTGCGGGACATCCCGCTGACCGCGATCTCGCCCGAGGCGACGCTCGATGCCCTCAGCGAGCTGCTCGGCGGGCTCGTGCCGCGCACCGTGGGGCTCCAGCTGCATGCCCTCTCCCGGGGCAACCCGCAGATCCTCCTCCTGAGCGTCTCCGAGCTCCTCGACACGGGGGGCCTGCGCCCCGTCAACGGCGTGTGGACGCTGTCGTCCCACGCCGACACGAGCGGGAGCCGCCAGCTCGACGACCTCGTGCGCGCCCGCCTCGAGCGCGAGCCGGCCGAGGTCCAGACCGTCATCGAGGCCCTCGCCTGCGCCCGCCGGATGCCGCTCGAGGCGCTCACCGCCGTCTTCAACCCCGCCGTCGTGGCGGACATGGACGAGTCCGGCCTGATCACCGTCGACGAGGGCGGGAGGCATTCCGTCTCGCTCACGGATCCGTTCGTGGGCGACGTCGTACGGGGCTGGCTCTCGGTGCCCCGTCGGCGCCAGCTCCGCCAGATGCTCCTCGGTGACAGCACGCCGCCGCTCGAGAGCCTCTCGACCGTCGAACTCCTCGGCTTCGCCGCGTGGACGCGCGAGTGCCACGCGACGCTGCCCGTCGGGCACGCGATCGCCGCGGCATCGGCGTCCCTGCGGCTCTTCGACCCCCAGTTCGCGCTCGAGTGCCTCGAGGGGGTCGAGCGCGTGCCGGGGTCCTGGGTGACCGTCCAGCGGCTGCGGGCCAGGGCCTCACAGCTGCTCCAGGTCCCGCGCCAGGCCCTCGCCTACCTCGACGAGGTTTCCGCCGAAGAGCTCGAGGCCGAGTCGCCGTCGGACCTTGCGCGCTTCGTCTCGGCCCGGGCCGAGGCGATGTCCTGGATCGAGGGCCTCGGCAAGGACGTCCCCGCGATGATCGACGAGGCGAGGGCCGGGCTCAAGGCCCGTGCCGCCGCGGTCCCAGACCTGGACGATGCCGAGCTGCGGCGCGCGGCCGAGATCCTGGACCTGGCCGAGTTCGAGCACTTCGCCTTCATCGGCGAATTCGCCGAGATCATCGACCGGCTCGAGGCCGTGGTCGCAGCGCCGGAGACGGCGAACCCCGAGCTGCGGGTCGTGTTCCAGTGCATCCTCATGGAGGCCCGCACCGTCATGGGGCGCGAGCAGGAGGGCCTGGCCCTCATGCACGAGGTCTCGAGCGAGCTCGACAGCTCCGTCAGCGGGGCGCGGGCCCGCCAGGAGTTCTCGGTGCGCGGATTCAGCGTCCTGCTGCTCAACGGGCACTGGCGCCAGTGCCTCGCGCTCCTGCGCGGCTCGCCGTCCTGGCCCCTCGCCCGGATCAAGAGCATGGGCGCGGCGGTGGAGCTCGGGATCGGGGTCGCCTACGTCTACGCGGGCCGGGGGCACGAGGCCGTGCCCTCGCTCCTGTCCGCGATCGCGATGCTCGAGCAGTACCCCGTGCTCAACACCCTCGGCTCCGCCTACGCTGCCACGGCGCTCGCCTACGCCCAGCAGGGCGACGCGGCCTCGACGCGGCACTACCTCGCCAAGCTCGACGCCTGGACGGGGGTGTGCAGCTACGCGACGCAGTCCTCGATCGAGTTCTGCGCCGAGATGGCGCGCCGCTGGATCGGCGACCAGGACGCCGCCGCCCGGCTCATCCAGTCCGCGCGCGAGGACGTCCGCAAGGGCCGGTGGACGCGGGCCGGGATCAAGCTCGTCGGAGCGACCGTGGAGGCGTCCGACGACGTGCTCGAGTTCCTCGAGGATGTGTGCGCCCACCGTCAGGGCGCCCTCGCGAAGCTGGGCCTCCTGCTGGCCCGCGGGACGCGCACCGGGAGCCTCGCCGACCTGACGGGCGCGGCGGACATCGCGGCCAGCCTCGAGCTCGACGCGCTCGAGGCCCGCTGCGTGGCCATCGGCATCGACTGCTCGCGTGCTTCGGAGGACCCTGTGTCCGCCCGCATCATGCAGGCGCGCCTCGACCGGCTCGCCGGCCGGGTCCCCGTGCTGCCGGTCATCCCCAGCCGTGCCCTGCCGGTGCTCACCCAGCGCGAGCGCGAGGTCGCGATCCTCGCCGCGCGGGGGACGTCGAACCGGCAGATCGCGGAGGACCTGGGGCTGTCCGTGCGCACGGTCGAGGGGCATCTGTACCAGGTGTTCGCGAAGCTCGCGGTGTCGACACGCACCGAACTCTCGGAGGTGCTGTGAGGGGGCGACCATGAAGACGGAACGGACGTTCGGACGGACCAAGGACACCGAGCGCTGCGCCGAGATCCTGCACAGGCGCGGGACCGCGGCCGTGCTCGTCATGGGCGAGTCGGGGGCGGGCAAGTCCGTGCTGCTCGAGGCGGCGGCGAAGGCGCTCGGCGAGGAGATGGAGCCCCTCCGCATCCACGGCAGCCCGGCCCTGGGCAAGGTCCCCTTCGGCGTCCTGGCCCCCTTCCTCGGCGGTCTGCCGGCCGAGCAGGCCGACTCGCGCGTGGCCGTGCTGAGGGCCTTCTGGCGCGAGGTCGAGATGCTGCGGCGGGGCCGCCAGCACGAGCTCCTGCTCGTCATCGACGACGCGCACGAGCTCGACACCGCCTCGAGCGAGGTCGTCGCCGAGCTGATCGGCGCGCGCTGGGCCAAGGCGATCATCGCCTCCCCGAGCGGCGCCGCCCTCCCCAAGCCGCTCCTCGAGCTCTGGCTCGACGGCGGCGTCGAGCGCGTGGACCTGGCCCCGCTGACCGTCGACGAGGCCGCCGAGTACCTCGAGTCGACCCTCCTGGGCCGCTTCCTGCCCTCCGTCGTGCGGCTGTTCTGGCAGGAGTCCGAGGGCAATCCGCTCGTGCTCGGGCAGCTCGTCGAGGAGGCGCGGCGCGAGGGCTCGCTCGAGCTGCGCGGCGGCACGTGGATCCTCACGGGAGAGCTCACGCGCCGGGGGGACGGGCTCGTCGGCCTCGCCCGGGACCAGCTCACCCGCCTGACGGCGCAGGAGCGGGACGCACTGAGCCTCATCGTCGTGGCCGAGCCCGCGCCCCTCGAGCTCGTCGAGCGGCACTGTGGGCCCGACGTCGTGCGCCAGCTCGTGGCGAAGCGCATCATCCGCCCACCGGACGGACCCGACGGCGTCCTGCGCCTGCGGCATCCGATGTACGGCGACGCGATGGTCAAGCTCATCCCGCTCGCGCGCTCGGTGCAGCTGCGCCAGTATGCGACGGGCTACATGACCCAGCAGACGGCGACCGCCGAGGGCCTCCTGCGCGCGGTCTCGTGGGCCCTCGACTGCGGCTTCGAGATGGACGACGCGATCCTGCTCAAGGCCGCCGAGCTCTCCGTGCGCCTGTTCGAGAACTCCCTCGCCGTGCGTGCTGCCGGCGCGATCCAGGACCCCGAGCTGCGGGGAGCCGCGCAGGAGGTCCTCGGCTGCGTGGCCTACAACCGCGGGCGGTACGCGGAGGCCGCGGCGATGCTCGAGCCGTCGGTGCGGCGCGACGGCCGCGTCCGCCCAGGCCTCGCGGGCTGCCTCCTGTGGGCCATGAGCCGCTCGGCGCTCGGCCACGACCCGGCGGCGATCCGGCGGGACGCCGAGGAGCTCGTCGCGACCGCCGTCGAGGCGGCGTCGCCCGAGACGGAGGGCGTCGCCACCTCTGCCGTCGCCGTCGGGCGCCTGCTCACCGTGTTTGCGGACACCCTCGCGGGAGACTACCGCGGCGTGGCCGCGTGGCTCGAGGAGGGCCAGGACCGCCCGGATGCCGGGCCGGACGCCGGCCAACTCGCTCAGGACGCCACCGCCGGCGTCCTGAGGGCCACGCTCATGGCCGAGCTGCTCGTGGCGCGCGGGGACCCCCACCGGGGCATGGCCCTCGTCGCGGCCGCGCTCGAGCGGCTCGGGGTCAGCGGCGCGGAGCACCCGTTCATCGCCGGGTTCGCGGCGGCACGCTTCGTCCTCGCCGCCTGCGCGGCGGGGGAGTGGGAGGCGGCCGACCGCGCCCTCGACCGATTCCTCGCCGAATCCAACGCGGGGCTCATCTCCGTCGGAGCCGCCGCGGAGTCCGGCCGGGGCCTGGCCCTCCTGCGGCAGGGCCGGCACGCGGAGGCGTGGGTCCGGCTCGTCCCCGCGGTGGACAACCTGCGCGAGCGGGATCCGCAGCAGGTCCTGTGCATCACGGCCGCGATCGCGGCCTACGCGGGAGCGCTCCTGGGGCACCGCGAGGAGGCGGAGGCGCTCCTGCTCGACGCGCTCGACCCCGAGCGCCCGACCACGGCGTTCCTCCGCCCGCTCGTGGGCGTCTTCGCCGCGGCGGCGGAGCTCATCGTCACGCCCGGGGAGGGCTCCCGCGAGGCCTTCGCGGAGTGCCTCAGCGAGGCGGCCGGGGGCGGGCGCGTCGACGTCGCGCTCCAGGCCGAGGTCCTGTGGTTCGAGTCGGGAGGCCGGGACCGGTTCGACGAGCTGCTCGCGGCCGCGCGCGCCGCGAGGGGGCCGTGGCCGGACCTCGTCGCCCGCCTCGCCGCGGCGCTCGCCGACGGCACGCCCGAGGCCCTGCTCGAGGCGGGCGAGCACCTGCGGGCCGTCGGCGCCATCCGCTACGCGCGGGAATGCTTCGCCGAGGCCTCGCGCATCCTCGACCGGAACCTGCGCCGCGGCGAGGCCAAGGCCGCCTGGACGGCAAAGGCCGAATGCGATGCCGAGCTGGGCGAGGAGGGGGCCGCGGCCGCCACGACCGAGACCAAGACCCTCACGCGCCGCGAGCGGCAGATCGCGGCGCTCGCCGCGGCCGGGCTCAGCGACCGGGAGATCGCCGAGCGGCTCACGGTCTCCGTGCGCACGGTCGAGGGCCACCTGTACCGCGCCTACGCGAAGCTCGGGGTCACGCGGCGCGAGCAGCTCGCGCCCGCCTTCAGCATGCTCTCGAACTGACGCGGGCCCGCCTGCCCGTTGGTGGGGAGAGCCCTGTGACAAATCGAGTACAGGCCCGGCCGGCCCAAGTAGTCCGGCCCGCGCGAACGGGGCAAACACGAGTACCAATTACGCGTGCGGGGCCCTTGGCAGGGGTGACATTGTTGTTCCAGTAGCCCAAGCCACACCGGCTACTGGCTCACCAAGGACAGAGCCGGCGACGTCGGAACCTCCCCGAGACCAAGGTTCCTCCCCCCAGCCGTCGCCGGCTCTCTGGTGCACGCTGCACCCTTGAGACCCCACGCTCGCACCATGGGAGAATGAATTGCGGTACGTCCACGTGCCGTATTCGCCGCAGGCTGCCTCCGCAGCCTCGATCAGTCCCCCGAAGGAGCCCCTCCCGTGGCCCTGGTGAAGACACCGAGCACCCTCCAGCACGCGCAGCAGGCCCTCGACGACGCCGAGGTCGAACGCATCCGGAACGACTTCCCGGCGCTCGCCCAGGAGATCAACGGCCACCCGCTCGTGTACCTCGACTCGGGCGCCACGAGCCAGAACCCGCGCAGCGTGCTCGAGGCCGAGCAGGAGTTCTACGAGCAGCGCAACGCCGCCGTGCACCGGGGGGCGCACGAGCTCGCGGTCCGCGCGACGGACGCGTTCGAGGACGCCCGGGCCGCCGTCGCGGCATTCGTGGGCGTCAGCCCGGACGAGCTCGTGTGGACCTCGAACGCGACCGAGGCCGTCAACCTCGTCGCGCAGTCCCTCGCGACGGCGTCGCTCTGGGCCGAGCGGGGCCGGGGAGGGGCCGAGACGCGCGGGCTCGCCCTCGGGCCGGGCGACGAGATCGTCGTGACCGAGCTCGAGCACCATGCGAACCTCATCCCGTGGCAGGAGCTCGCGTTCCGCACGGGCGCGACCCTCCGCTGGATCCCCGTCGACGACGGGGGCCGGCTCCGCCTCGAGGAGGCGGCGACCATCATCGGGCCCCGCACGCGCGTCGTGGCCTTCGCGCACACCTCGAACGTCCTCGGCACCGTGGCGCCCGTCGACGAGCTCGTTGCGCTCGCGCGGCGCGTGGGCGCCCTCGTGGTCCTCGACGCGTGCCAGTCGGCGCCGCACCTCGCCCTCGACCTGCGGGCCCTCGACGTCGACTTCGCCGTCTTCTCGGGGCACAAGATGCTCGCGCCGACAGGCATCGGGGCGCTCTACGGGCGCCGCGAGCTCCTCGACGCGCTCCCGCCGTTCCTCGTGGGCGGGTCCATGATCACGACCGTGACGATGGAGCGCGCCGAGTACCTGCCCGCGCCCCAGCGGTTCGAGGCAGGCACCCAGCGGATCTCCCAGGCCATCGCGTTCGCGGCCGCCGTCGACTATCTCGCCCACACGGGCATGGACCGCATCCACGCGCGCGAGGCGCAGCTCGGCGAGCGCCTCGCCGAGGGGATCGCCCGCCTCGACGGCGTGCGGCTCCTCGGCCCGGGGCCCGGGGAGCACTGGCACGGCAGCGGCCGGATCGGCCTCGCCGCCTTCGACGTCGACGGCGTGCACGCGCACGACGTCGGCCAGTACCTCGACAGCCGCGGCGTCGCCGTCCGCGTGGGCCACCACTGCGCGCAGCCGCTGCACCGCCGGTTCGGGCTCACGGCCTCGACCCGGGCGAGCGCCTACCTGTACACGACGACGGAGGAGGTCGACGTCTTCCTCGACGCCCTCGCCGACGTGCGCGCCTACTTCGGGGTGGCCCGATGAGCCTCGATTCGCTCTACCAGCAGCTCATCCTCGAGCACGCCAAGGCCCGCCACGGGAGCGGGCTCGGAGCAGCATCCGGTGCCGCCGCCGACGGCCCTGCGGAGGGCGCTCCGGGGGTCGGGCAGTCGCACCAGCTCAATCCCGTGTGCGGGGACGAGGTCACCGTGCGCGTCGAGGTTGCCGACGGCGCGATCCGCAGCCTCCGCTGGGACGGGCAGGGCTGCTCGATCTCGATGGCCTCGGCGTCCGTGCTCCACGGGCTGGCCGAGGGGACGGGGCTCGAGGAGTTCGACGCGCTCGTGGCCGCGTTCCGCGACATGCTCCGCTCGCGCGGCGCTGTGGAGGCGGACCCGGAGGTGCTCGGCGACGCCGCTGCGTTCGAGGGCGTCTCGCGGTATGCGGCGCGCGTCAAGTGCGCGATGATCGCGTGGGTCGCGGCGGAGGACGCCGCACGGCAGGCACGCTCAGAGCCCTAGCGGCCTCGCCCCTGGCGGGGCGGGAGGCACGTATTCGGGCGTGGCGGTACTCGGGCCGTCCGGGATTGTACGCAGGCTGCCCTTCGGCCGGCTACTTGGTCGCCCTGGGGGAGTACTCGACTTTGCAGCGTTTAGAACACAAACACTTGTTATAAAAGTGCGCCTGAGTAGCCTTGGAGCCCTAGTCCGTCAGCCAGCGTCAGGACCGGGGGCCATGACCATTGACCATCTGCCTATCAGGGCGGCGAGCACCGCGTGGGTTGACGGTGGGCCCAGCACCGCGAGCCTGGATGTTGTCCCCGTGACCAGGCCCCCCGCGGAGGGCCCATGGCTCGTCTCGGGTGCGGACCGGCAGTCCGAGCGGATGCGCTGGGCGGCCCACGCCCGCCGGCGCGAACTCGAGATGGCACTCGATGAACTCCGGCGCCCAGGCGTGCTCGGCGTCGTCGTCACGGGGCCTCCAGGGGTGGGCAAGTCCTTCCTCGCCTCCGGCATCGTCGCCGCCCTCGACGGGGACGTCCACGTCCAGCACATCCACGCCTCGACCACGCCGTCGGCGGGCGCCTACTCGGCCCTGGGCTTCCTGCTCGCGCGGGTCGCCCCCGAGTACCTCGACTCGCCGCTCGGCATCCTCATGGGCGTCCAGGAGCTCCTCGAGCGGGATGCGGCGGGACGGCAGACCGTGCTGCTCGTGGACACCTCGGCGCCCCTCGACGAGGAGAGCACCGGGGTCATCGCCCACCTGCTCCATCACGGCGCGGCCAAGCTCGTCGGGGTCGCCCCGCGGTCCGCAGACCTCCCCCTCGACCTCGCCCGGCTCGTCCGGAGGGGCAGGCTCCGCACGGTCGAGCTCGGCACGCTCACGCCGCTGCTCACGCGCGAGCTCCTGTTCACCCTCCTGGGCGGCATCGTCTCGCTTTCGGCGGTGTCGTCGCTGTACGAGGCGTGCGCGGGGCACATCCTCGCGCTCCCGAGCATCGTCCGCCGCCAGATCGAGAACGGCAACCTCGTCTCCCGCCGCGGCGTGTGGACGCTGCGCCGACCCATCGAGGCCCCCACGAGCTCGGGCATGGACGAGCTCCTCCGGGCCCGCTGGGCGAAGGAGCCCCACGACGTGCGCGAGGTCATCGAGCTGCTCGCCGTCGCGCGCCGCGTGCCGCTCGCCACGCTCGCTGCCATCTTCGGCGTCGACGTCATCGTGCACATGGAGGATTCCGGGCTCGTGCGCGTGGACGCGACGGCCCAGCGCGGGGTTGCCCTCGCCGAACCGCGCATGGCAGACATCGTGCGCGAGCGGCTCACCCAGGAACGGCGGCGTCGCCTCCGGGAGATGCTCGACCGCGACGCGGCCCCCGAGCCCGGAGGGACCCCCGGGGACCTCGTCGCCTATGCGGACTGGTCCCTCGACTCGGGGGCCGGCATCGGCGGGGCCCTCCTGGCCTCCGCCTCGGGCGCGGCCATCTCGCTCGCAGACCCCGAGCGCGCCCTGAGGTTCGCCGCGCTCGTCCCGGACGACGACGACGCGGCCGCCGAGGCGCGGCTGCACCGCGCCGAGGCGCTCGCCCAGCTCGGCTACTGGGAGGAGGCACTCGCCGCGCTCGACGCGCTGGGCGCCCAGGTTGCCGTCCCCGGCGACGGCGGCGGACCCATGGACGCGGCGAGGCGCGTCCTCCTGCGATGCCGGATCCTGCGCTGGCTCCCGGGACGCGAGGACCCGCTCGACGTCATCGCGGCCCTGCGGACAGAGATCGCGGCGTCCGGCGGGCAGGCGCCCGAAGCGGTCGAGGCCTTCGAGCTGCTCGAGCGGGCAGAATTCGAGCAGCGCTGCTTCACCGGCAGCTACCAGGGGCTCGCCGAGAGGCTGCGCTCGCGCTGGCAGGGCCACGGCGGGAGCGCCGCCTACCGCCGGGCGTGCGGACTCCTCCTCGCCGATGTGTGGTCTGCTACGGGCCGTGCAGACGATGCCGTGGCCCTCGCGGACTCCCTCGTGCAGAGCGGCTCCCGGGGGATGGTCGACGCGTCCGAGTCCGGCTACGCCGCCCTGCTCGAGTCGTGCCTCCTCGCGGGACAGTGGTGGCGCTGCCACGATCTCGCGGGACTGTACGCCGGGCGGGGGTCCTCCCAGCTGCGGCTCCACGGGGGCGACGTCGAGATCGGGCAGGGCCTGGCCCACCTCCTGGCGGGTCATGGGGAGAGGGCCCTCGGGGCACTCCTGGCCGGGACGGTCCACCTTGAGGACACCGGCCTCGAGGGGCGGCTGAGCCTCGCCTACGCGGCGACAGCCTTCGCGTTCGCCCAGCTTGGGGACGAGGCCGAGGCGCGCGGCTACCTCGACCAGGCAGCGGCGGCGCAGCGCTCCCCGTCCTGGCGGGTCGCGTGGGCCGCGGACTTCTGCGCCGCCATGGCCAAGCGGTGGCTCGGGGACGCCGAAGCGTCCGGCCTGCTCCGTGCCCTCGCTGCGGAGGAGGAGGCCGCGGGCAGGTACACGACGGCGTGCCTGACGCTCTTCGAGGCCGTGGTCCGGGACGACGGCGACGACGACGGCCGTGGTCACGTCGAGGCCCTGGCCGAGCAGACCGCCTCGCGCTTCACGCGGCTCTTGGGGGCCGTGGCCCGCGGCCTGCGCCTGAACGACCCGGACACGCTCCTCGGCGCCGCGGAGGACGCGGCCGCGCTCCGGCTCGACGGGATCGAGGCCCATGCGACGGCGCTCGCCGTCGACATCGCGCGCGACCTCGGGCGCTCAGGGGCTGCCGCCCTGGCCCAGTCCCGCCTCGACGCACTCGCCGAGCGGCTGCCCTCGCTGCCGCTCGTGCCACGCACGCCGGCCCTCTCGCTCACGGCCCGCGAACGGGAGGTTGCGGCGCTCGCGGCACGAGGGGCGAGCAACAGGGAGATCGCTGACTCCATCGGAGTCTCGGTCAGGACGGTCGAGGGCCACCTCTACCAGATCTTCACGAAGCTCGGGATCTCGTCCCGCGCCGGACTGGCCGGGCTCATCTAGCGCGAGGACGACAGGCCATGGATGGGGGAGAGCGCAGCGGGGCACGAGGCCCGGGCCAGCAGTGGCATGATCTCAGCGCTGCCCTGGGGGAGTCCCTCGCCGGCAGCCATCCGGTGAGCCTCCTCATCACGGGGGAGGCCGGGGCCGGGAAGAGCACGCTCCTGAATCGCATCATCGGCCGGCTCTCGTCCCGCGAGGCCGTCCGGCGGGTGACCGCGGCCCACGCCCTCCGTTCCGTTCCCTACGGGGCCCTCGCGCCGCACCTGTTGACCATGAAGCCCGCGGCGGCGCTCGACCCAGTGAGCGTGCTGCGTGCCGTCTGGAGCGATCTCGGTTCCCACAGCGCCGAGGGGCGCGGCGTCGTCGTCGTGGTGGACGACGCCCACGACCTCGACGACGAGAGCGCCGGGATCCTCGCGGAGATCGCCGCCTCGTCGCAGGTGCGCCTCCTCGCCGCGGCGCAGACGCATCCTGGCCTGCCCCACGCGCTGCTCAAGCTGTGGAACGACGGCATGGCCGAGCACCACGAGCTCGAGCCGTTCTCCGCGGCGGAGACGGCAGAGGCGGCAGAGCAGCTGCTCGGGGGTCGGCTCAGCAGGCTTGCCGCCGGGGTCCTGACGCGGATCAGCGGCGGCAACCCCCACCTGCTGTCGCGGCTCGTTCACGAGGCACGTGCCAACGGTTCGATCGTGGGGGAGGACGGCGTCTGGGCGCTCAGGCCCTCCTTCGAGAGCTGGGGCGGGGCACTGGCCGAGACCATTGGGGGAGAGCTCGAGGCCCTCGCGCCCGGCGAACGGGAGGCCGTGGTCCTCGTCGCGCTCGCCGAGCCACTCGCGCAGGGCGGCCTGCTCGACGGCGACGTCGTGGCGCGGCTCGTCGAGGGCGGCTGGCTGACGCCGACGCCGGACGGGCTCCATCTGGCCCAGCCGATGCGCGCCGATGCCATCCGCCGCGTGACAACGGCGTCGCGCAAACTCCAGATGCGCGAGCGGCTCTCGCAGCACCCCGTCGCCGGGGGGCTCCACTGGCTGCGCCGGCTCGAACTCGACCTCGACTGCGGCGTCCAGGTCCCTGACGACGTGATCGCCCGGGGGCTCTCCCAGGCGCTCGCGGGCGGCCGCCCAGGCCTCGCCCTCACGTTCGGCCGCTCCCTGAGGTCCCCCGCGGAGCGCTTTCGCCTGCGCGCGGGCATCGCGCGAGCCCTGCACGACCTCGGCGACACGAGCGATGCGATCGACGTCCTCGAGCAGACGCCGGACAGCGGGGCGTCCCCGGGCTCGCTCCTGGGCGGCAGCCTCCTGCTCGCCCACCTCCGGCTGGCCCTGCGCCAGGACGGCTTGATCGCCGGGGACCTCGGCCGGCTCCGTGCCCGCGTGGCGCTCCTCGCTGCTCGCGGCCCGGTGGATCCAGCCCTGCTGGATGCGGTCGACGAGCGCTGCGCCCTCGTCGACGCCATGCGCGCCGCCTACAGGGGCGACTATGGCGCTCTCACCGCCGGCGCACCCGCCGAGGGACCCGGGCTGCGTCCCGGCCAGAGCCCGACAGGCCAGCTCCTGCGGAGCCTCCTCGAGGCCGAGAGCCGCTTCGCCGCGGGCCACTTCGCGGCGGCCGCGGAGTCCTCGTCGGCACTGCAGGGGGCCGCGGACGCCGACGGCGAGTTTCTGCCCATTGCCGAGGGCGCCTTCGCGCTCCACCTCCTCGCGGGGCTGCAGTGCGGGCGCTGGGACCTCGCCGACGAGGGCCTCGGGCACGCTCTCGAGGCCAGATCCCGCAGCGCGATCGGGCGCGGCCCGGCCCTCCTGTGCGGCCAGGCCTACGGTCTTGTGCGCATGGGCCGCTTCGGCGACGCAGCGGCGATCCTGCCCGAGGCCGTGGCGAGCCTGCGCGCCCACGACCCGCACCAGCTCTTCGGGCTCGCGGCTGCCCTTGCCGCGGTCACCGCGGCTGCCTCGGGGGACGAGGAGCGCGCGCTGACCTGCCTCGCCGAGGCCGAGTCCGCCGCCGAGCAGGGGAACCACGTGCGGCGCGTCCTCGCGGAGCTGCACCGCGCCGTCGCCCGCCATCGGCTCGGGGAGAAGCACGCGCTTCGCGGCCTGCACGCGGCCGCTCGCCGCGAGGGGCGCGCGGGCCTGCCCGGACTCGAACTGATCGCGGAGATCTTCGCGCTCGAGCTCGGGGAGACAGCCCCGGCCCAGCGTGTGGCCGAGCTGGCCCGAGCCGCGGAGGGCGAGTGGGTGCACGCCTGGGGCGCGTGGGCGCGGGCCCTCCTCGACGCGAGCGCCGAGAGCTACCTCGAGGCGGGCCACGCCCTGCGCCCCCGGCTTCCCCGCCAGGCCCGCTCGGCCTACGCCCGGGCGGCCCAGGCCCTCGACCGGGATGGAGACAGGGCCGCCGCGCGGCGCGCGGGCGCCCTCGCGCGCCAGTGCGCGGCAGACTGCCAGGGGCTGCCCGTCTCGCCCGAGGAGCAGTTCCTCGCCGCCCAGCAGCTCACGCCCCGCGAGCACAGCATCGTCCTCCTCGCCCTCGAGGGGCTTGCCGACCGGGACATCGCCGAGCGGCTCTCCATCTCGGTCCGCACTGCCGAGGGGCACCTCCACCGCAGCTACGCCAAGCTCGGGGTGAAGGGCCGGGACGAGCTTCCCGACGCCGTGCTCGACTGAGGCGTCTCCCAGCCGGCCCAGCGGGTCCATCCGAGTAGTCCACCCCCGGCGGCCGCATGCCATTGAGTACCGCCCGAGTGGCGGCGGCCTCCCAGCCCGTCGCAGAACGCGTACGCGGTACTCGTGCGCTTCGAGGGCGCACCTCGGTGTACTGGAGAGGGGAGACAGGCGACTCCCATCGTTCCCTCGGAGGCCCACCATGGCGGCACAGCAAACCGAGCAATGGCGCCAGGCTGCCACGGGCGGCCTCGGCCCGGTGCAGACGCACACGGCCTGGCCGCCCGGACGGGTGACCGGGCTCCTCCCGCCCCCGCGGCCCCGCATCGCCCGGTCGGCGGCCGCCGAGGCCTGGCCGCGGCGCTACGCGCGCTTCCTGCTGGCGGCCGATGCCGGCGTCGTCCTTTCCTGCCTCCTGGGCATCTACGCCGTCGCCCCCTCGTGGCTCACCGGCTCCGGCTCCGGCGCCGTGCCCATCCTCAGCGTCCTCGCTGTTCTCGGGCTCGCGTGGATCGCGGCTCTCGGGGGCTACGGGAGCCGCAGGACCTCGGTATTCGGCGTCGGTTCCGAGGAGTACAGGCGGGTCGTGACGGCAACGATGCACGTCTTCGGCGGCGCCGCGCTGGTCCTGCTCGTCCTCCAGGTCGAGTTCCCGGGGGCGCTGTTCGGCGTCGTGCTCCCGGCCGGGCTCCTCGGGCTCCTCACCGCTCGCTGGCTCAGCCGCACGTGGCTCAACCGCCAGCGCCGAAGCGGGCTGTTCCTCACGCCTGCCGTCGTCGTCGGCGAGCCGGAGGACGTCCGCGGCGTGGTCCGGCGCATCGCGGAGAACCCGGAGGCAGCGTACAACGTGCTCGGCGTTGCCCTGCCGGGCGGCCGGCGCGGCCAGAGCCTCATCGTCGAGGCCGAGCGGCTGCCCGTGCTGTGCTCGACGGACGACGTCGTGCGGACGGTCGCGCTCAAGCACGCCGCCGCCGTCATTGTCGCCGGGCAGGTCCCCGGCGGCCTGCAGTACATCCGCGAGCTCGGCTGGCGGCTCGAGGAGCACCGGGTCGAGCTCGTGCTCTCGGCCGGGCTCACGAACGTCGCGGGGCCGATGATCCACGTCAGGCCTGTCGAGGGGCTTCCCCTCATGGAGGTCGAACTGCCGCACTATTCAGGTGCGAAGCACTGGGCCAAGCGCGGGCTCGACGTCGTGCTCGCCGCGGGGGCCCTCCTCGCGCTCTCGCCCCTCTTCCTGGCCCTCGCCCTCATCGTCTGGCTGGATTCGGAGGGGCCCATCCTCCTCCGCCAGGAGCGCATCGGCCGCGGTGGGGCGCCGTTCCGGATGCTCACCTTCCGCACCATGGTCCCCGACAGCCGACGGATCACGCGCTGCGGAAGCTGGATGCGCCGCTTCGGGCTCGACGAGCTCCCGCAGCTGCTCAACGTCCTCGAGGGGACGATGAGCCTCGTCGGGCCGCGGCCCCCGCTGCCCCGCGAAGTGGCCGACTACGAGGGCTCCGCCCACCCTCGGATGCTCATCAAGCCCGGGATCACCGGTCTGTGGCAGATCGACGGCCGCTCCGGGCTCTCGTGGGACGACGCCGCCCGCCTCGACCTGTACTACATCGAGGACTGGTCCCTGACCGGAGACCTCAGGATCCTCTGGCGCACCGTCAGAACCATCGTCAGCCATGCCGGAGCCTCCTGATCTTGCCGTACCACCCAGCCGCCCTTACCTACCCGCCCCCCACCTACCCGCCCACACCAGGTCACCCTCCCCTACGCGCCCGCACACTTTCGTCGCGCACCTGAAGCAAAGGAGCACAGTCCGATGCCCGTTCATCTGCTCTCGGCGGCCCACCGCGGACATGCGAGCAACTCCATGCGGACGAATCCGGGCCTCTCATGAGCCTCATCCCGCTCTGCCATGAGATGACGGAGGACGACGTCGACCACGTCGCCGGTACCGTCCTTGCCACTGGCAGGCACGGATGAGCGAGCTCCTGCTCCTGGCCGCGAGCGGGCTAGCGCGCGAGGCGATGGCGATGGTCCGCGAGGGCGACGAGTACGACGTCGTCGGGATCCTCGACGACGACGACTCCCTCAGGACCACTGACATCGACGGCGCCCACGTCCTGGGCCCGTTCGAGCTCGTCCAGGCCTACCGGCACGCGCAAGTCGCCCTGTGCATCAGCTCGGGGCCGGCGCGGGAGCGGGCCGTGGGCCGGCTCGCGGGGCTCGGCTTCGACGCGGGCCGCTACGCGACGCTCGTCCATCCGAGCATCTCCATCCCCGAGGGCTGCATCGTCGGGCGCGGGAGCATCCTGCTCGCCAACGTCGTGCTGACCGCCGATGTCTTCCTGGGCGAGCACGTCGTGGCGAAGCCCGGCGTCGTCCTGACGCACGACGACGTCATCGAGGACTTCGTGACCCTCGCCCCGGGCGTGTGCCTCGGCGGGTCGGTGCGGGTGGGCCGTGGGGCGTTCATCGGCATGAACGCGAGCGTGCGTGATCGGAGCCTCGTCGGGGCATATTCCGTCATCGGGATGGGAGCGGTGGTCCTGACGGACGTGCCCACACACGAGACGTGGGTCGGCGTCCCCGCCGGCCCGCTCAAGGAGGGCAGTACCTAGTCCTGCGAGCGCTGGAACACGTCGGGCACCCCGTCGCCGTCGGCGTCGACCTGCTCGGCAACCTCGACGCGCCGGTAGTGCCGGTTGCGGGCCCGGAGCACGAGGGTCGCGAGCAGCGCCGCGGCCAGCGAGCCGCCGAGGATGGCGACCTTGGCGTGCTCGTCGTGGACGCTTCCTGCACCGAAGCTCAGCTCGGCGATGAGCAGGGAGACCGTGAACCCGACGCCGGCCAGGAGCGAGAGGCCGAACACGTCGATCCACGTGAGGTCCGGGTCCAGGTCCGCGTGCCGGGTCTTGGTCACGAGCAACGTCGAGCCGAAGACGCCGATCATCTTGCCGACGACGAGGGCCACCGCGATGCCAACCGCTACCGGATCCGTGAAGGCCGACGCGATGCCCTCGAGGCCGCCGAGCGCGACGCCGGCGGAGAAGAAGGCGAACACCGGCACGGCGACGCCGGCCGAGAGCGGGCGGAGCGCGTGCTCGAAGGCCTCGGCGAGCCCTGGGCCCGACTCGGGTCCGCCATCCTTCCGCCTCCGCAGGACCGGGACCGTGAAGCCCAGCAGGACGCCCGCGACGGTCGCGTGGATGCCCGAGGCGTGCACGAGCGCCCAGGTAGCCACCGCGAGCGGTACGAGCAGGTACCAGGCGCGCACCCGCCGCTGGACGAGGAACGCGAAGAGCCCGAGCGGGACGAGGGCCAGGGCGAGGAAGCCCGGCTCGAGGCCCGACGAGTAGAAGAAGGCGATGATCCCGATCGCGATGAGGTCGTCCACGACGGCGAGCGTGAGCAGGAACGTGCGCAGCGCCGCTGGCAGGTGGGTGCTGATGACCGCGAGCACCGCGAGGGCGAACGCGATGTCCGTCGCCGTGGGGATCGCCCAGCCGCGCAGCCCGTCTGAGCCGGCGGCGAGGTTGACGGCGGTGTAGAGGACCGCGGGCATGGCGACCCCGCCGCACGCGGCGACGATCGGCACGAGCGCCGTCGCAGGCCGGCGCAGGTCCCCGGCCACGAATTCGCGCTTGAGCTCGAGCCCGGCGACGAAGAAGAAGAGCGCGAGGAGCCCGTCCGCTGCCCATGTCCCGACGCTGAACTCGAGGTGCCAGGGCTCGTATCCGATCTTGGTGTCCCGCAGCGCGAAGTAGCCCTCGCCCAGCGGGGAGTTGGCCCAGACGAGCGCCGCGACGGTGGCCACGAGCAGGAGGGCGCCGCCCACGGTCTCCTGCCGCAGGATCTCGGCGATGCGGCGGTACTCGGGGTAGCTCCCGCGGGCGAAGACGCGCTTGGGGCTGGGGGAACCGGGTGGGGGAGTGGGGGAAGACTGCGGGGTGGCCATGGCGTGGGCTCCTGGGCAGGGGACGGCTCGGACTCGCCGACCAGACTTCCCGGCACACCAGGGTCCACTGTACCTGCCCGGGGCGCGAACAGCGGTCGGAGGCCGGAAGCCCGGCCGGGACACGCCGTCGTCCACCCCGCCCTGGGACCAGAAAGTCACGAAATGGTAAAGTTGGTCCCCGATGCAGAATCTCGGACTCGACCCACGCCAGGAACACGACGCGGCCCGGGGCACGGCGACTGCCGTGATCGCCCGCTCCGCGCCGGCCCAGCAGGCGCCCGCGCGTGCCCCTGAGAAAGCGGCCGGAGCGGCCCCCAGGCTCGCATCCCTCGACGGCCTCCGCGGCCTCGCGGCGCTGGCCGTCCTGGTGTGCCACACCTTCCTGACGGTCCCGCGCCTCGGCGAGCTCGCGTACCACTCGGGCACGGCGATGCCGGGGACGTGGGAGTGGTGGCTCGTCGAGACGCCGCTGCATGTCCTCTGGGAGGGCACTGGCGCCGTCTACGTCTTCTTCGTGCTCTCGGGCTTCGTGCTCGCGCTGCCCTTCACGAAGGGCGCGGCGTTCACGCGCGGCGGGGCGGCCGGGGCCCCGCAGCCGTGGCGCGATCCGCGCCTGTGGCGCGCGTACTACCCGAAGCGGCTCGCCCGGCTCTACCTGCCGGTGTGGGGCGCCGTCGCCCTCGCCGCCACCGTCTGGGCGCTCGTGCCGCGCCCCAAGACCGGCAGCGGCTGGGTCGACGCGATGGGCGCGCGCGTGACGTGGGAGCGCATCGCGGGGGACATGACCCTGCTCTTCACCGACGGACTCGTCGTCCCGCCGCTGTGGTCGCTGCGCTGGGAGATGTGGTTCTCCCTGCTCCTGCCGCTCTACCTCGTGCTCGGGCTCGCACTGCCGGCCCGCCTGCATGCCCCGCGCTGGGCGGTGTGGGCGGCGATGGGCGCGACCGTCGTCGGCGGCGGCTTCTCGAACGACGGCGTGCTGCGCGACCTGCCGCTGTTCATGCTCGGCGTGCTCCTGGCCGGCCACCGCGAGCAGCTCGCTGCCTGGGCCGCCCGCCTCGGCGCCGGGGCCCGGGGCCAGACGCGGTCCCGCTGGATCTGGCCAGGCCTCCTGGCGGTCGGCCTCACCGGCCTGTGGCTGCCATGGGCCCTCGGCACGGGCACGCCCGCGGCGCACTGGGCCTGGTCGGGCGCCGCGGTGGCCCTCGTCGTCGTCGCCCTCCACTGGGGGCCGGCGGTGCGCGTCCTCTCGGGCAGGGCCGCGTCGTGGCTCGGCACCGTCTCGTTCAGCCTCTACCTGACCCACGAGCCGATCGTCGTCGCGGCATACCACTTCGTGGGCCCGCCGGCGGGCGGCGGCCTCGCGGCGCTGTGGGTCTCGATGCCTCTCGGCCTCGCCGCGTCGCTGGCCGTGGCCACGGCGTTCCACCGCATCGTGGAACGCCCCAGCCACCGCATCGCGCGGTGGCTGGGGCGCAGGTTCGCCTAGCAGTCCGGCCGGCGGGCCGAGCCGACGGGGCCGGGCGCAGAGCCCAGCCCCGTCGGTTCAGCTGACCAGCGTCCGGATCCCGACGATCGCGACGGCGACGCCGAGCGTCACCGAGATCGCGACGAGGAACAGGTGCACGGTCAGGAACCGCGTCGCGCGGCCCTGCTCGTCCCGGGCGCGCGGATCCTTCATGACGCGGCGCAGGAACTGGGGCCAGACCACGAGGTTCCACACGCCGGCCACGATGAGCAGCCAGGACAGGGCGACGGGGAGCTGCATCAGCCGATCTGCCCGGAGAGCCACGCATCGGCCTGCGCGGCCTGGATGTTGAGCGCCTTGCCCACGAGCGGCTCTGCGGCGGAGGCGATCTTGCCGCCGAGCAGCGGCACGGAGGAGGTCACGGTGCCGGAGAGCTCGACGCGGGTCGAGGCGCCGTCGGCCGCAAGGCGCTGGACGGCGGCGACGTCCACGGGGGCGCCGGCGATCTTGACCGTGATGTCGGCCTGGCGCGAGCCGTCCGCCTCGGGGGCGCTCCACTTCTCGGTCTGGGTCACGTTGAGGTACTCGCCCACGACCTTGCGGGCGATCTCGGGGAGGCGCTGGGTCGGCACCTGGCGCACGACCGTCGCGGTGAACGCGCCGGCCACGTCGCCCTCGACCGAGAACGACTCGAGACGGCCGCCGACGAGCTCGCTCACGTGCTTCTGGAACGCCTCGTCCGTGAAGACTGCCGCGACGCGGTCGACGGGGTGGTTGAGGGTGGTGCTGGCTTCGAGGGCCATGGGATCCTTCCGTCAGGACTGGGGTTTGGCGGGATGTCCGCACCGGCGGAGCGCTTGAGGGGGCGCGCGCCGTCACCCATCCTAGGGGTCCGTTGCGGTCCGCTCTGCCGGGTTGGGCGCACTGTGACGCCGGGGCGCCAGGCGCACGACGGCGGACGCGGCCGCCGCGCCGAGCACGGTCCCGAGCGCGTTGGCGGCGATGTCCCAGAGCGAGGCGGTGCGCTCGGGGAGGAACACGAGCTGGGCCGATTCGGCCGCCGCCGAGAAGCACGCGCCGGCCAGGACCCCGGCCCACGCGGGGAACCGCAGGAACACCGCGAACGCCCCGAACGGGACGAAGAAGGCCACGTTGGCGAGCCACTCGATCTGGACGTACCCGATCCAGCCGGGCAGGCCCCGCGCGTGCAGCCACGCGATCGCGGCGGCCAGGTCCCCGGACGCGGGCCGGTCCACGGGGTCCGGCCAGAGCACGACGGCGGCGACCCCCGCGAGGTAGACGAGGGCGGCGGGCCACAGGGCGGAGCGCCGGAAGGGGGAGGGTCTGTCCATCGCCTCCATGCTAGGGGCCGGCGCCCGCGGGGCCGGCGTCGGCTGACGCCCGCGCGGGGCGTTGGCTAAGCTGGGACAGCACCCGGCCCCTGTCCCAGAGTCCGGGCTTTCGTGCTGTTCGTGAGGAGTCACCGTGACCGTCGACGTGCTTCGCCCCGCCAGCCTCGAGGGCCTGCGCCGCGCCGTGGGCGAGGACGAGAGCATCGCGCGGCTGCGCGAGTACGCCACCAAGCCAGCCGGCCGCCGCAGCCAGGACCTCCAGGTCGCCGCGCCCGCGGGCCTGCGCCCGGTGATCCTCGCGGATGTGCTCGAGAGCCTCCCCGAGCCCGGCGCCGTCGTGCTCGCGGTGACCGCGACCGGACGCGAGGCGGAGGACATGGTCTCCGCCCTCGGCGCGTACCTCGACCCGGGCTCCGTCGCGCTCTTCCCGAGCTGGGAGACGCTGCCGCACGAGCGGCTCTCCCCGCGCTCGGACACGGTGGGCCGCCGGCTCGCCGTCCTGCGCCGCCTCGCGCACCCGGGCGCCGACGGCGCTGGATCGGGTGCGGGCACCGCACCGCTCAGGGTCGTCGTCGCCCCGATCCGCGCCGTGCTGCAGCCGCTCGTCGGGGGGCTCGGAGACCTCGCGCCGGTCTCGCTCGCGGTCGGCCAGGACCGGGCGTTCGACGACGTCGTCCGCTCGCTCGCCGATGCCGCCTACGCGCGCGTGGACATGGTGAGCCGCCGCGGCGAGTTCGCCGTGCGCGGCGGGATCATCGACGTCTTCCCGCCCACCGAGGACCACCCGGTCCGCGTCGAGTTCTTCGGGGACGAGGTCGAGCAGATGCGCTGGTTCGCCGTGGCCGACCAGCGCTCGCTCGCGGGCCCCAACGTGCACCATCCCACGTCGCTCTACGCCCCGCCCTGCCGCGAGCTGCTCATCACGCCCGCCGTCATGAGCCGAGCGGCCAAGCTCCGGGGGCGGCTGCCCGCGGCGGACGAGCTGCTCGAGAAGATCGCCGGCGGGATCGCCGTCGAGGGCATGGAGTCCCTCGCGCCGCTGCTCGTGGACCGCATGGTGCCCTTCATCGGCGAGCTGCCCGAGGGCTCGCTCGTGCTCGTCATGGAGCCCGAGAAGGTCCGCACCCGTGCCCACGACCTCGCCGCGACGAACGAGGAGTTCCTCGCCGCGGCGTGGGCCACGGCGTCCGACGGCGGCGCCGCGCCGCTCGACGTGAGCCTCGCCGTGGGTGGGGGGAGCGGGGATGAGCTGGAGCACATCGGCCGGCTCGAGGACGCGAGCTTCGCGACCCTCGCCGACACCCGTGCCGCGGCCCAGGGCCGCGGCATCTCGTGGTGGTCGGTGACGTCGCTCGGCGTCGACGAGGAGACGGTGCTCGACGTCGACGTCGTCACGATCGCCGCGCGGGAGCCCCGCGGGTACCAGGGCGACGTGGCCGAGATGATGCAGTTCATCGGCGGCCGGGTCCGGGACGAGTGGCGCCTCGTCGTCGCGACCGACGGCCCCGGCCCCGCGCAGCGCCTCGCCGAGCTCTTCCACGACGCGGGCATCCCGTGCAGCCGCGTGGAGAGCCTCGAGCGGGAGCCGGAACCCGGGATCATCGAGATCACGACGGCGCCCGCGGGCAAGGGCTTCGTGCTCGACGGGCTGCGCCTCGGGCTCCTGACGGAGGCCGACCTGCTCGGGCGCGCGAGCGCCTCGGGGACCCGCGACATGCGGAAGATGCCCTCCCGGCGGCGCAACGCCGTCGACCCTCTGTCCCTGCACGCGGGCGACTTCGTGGTGCACGAGCAGCACGGGATCGGGAAGTTCGTGGAGCTCGTGCAGCGGAAGATCGCCGGCTCCGGCGACGGCGCCGCGCGCGAGTACCTCGTGCTCGAGTACGCGCCCAGCAAGCGCGGCGCACCGGGGGACCGGCTCTTCGTCCCCACCGACCAGCTCGACCAGGTGACCCGGTACGTCGGCGGCGACACCCCGGCCCTGTCGAAGATGGGCGGCGCCGACTGGGCCGCGACGAAGTCCAAGGCCAAGAAGGCGGTCAAGGAGATCGCGGGCGAGCTCATCCGGCTGTACTCGGCGCGCATGGCCTCGCGGGGGCACGCCTTCGGCCCGGACACGCCGTGGCAGCGCGAGCTCGAGGAGGCGTTCCCCTACATCGAGACGCCGGACCAGCTCACGACGATCAACGAGGTCAAGGCGGACATGGAGCGCGAGGTGCCCATGGACCGGCTCGTCTCCGGCGACGTGGGCTACGGCAAGACCGAGATCGCCGTCCGCGCTGCCTTCAAGGCCGTCCAGGACGGCAAGCAGGTCGCCGTCCTCGTGCCCACGACCCTGCTCGCCCAACAGCACTACGAGACCTTCTCCGAGCGCTTCTCGGGCTTCCCCCTGCACGTGCGCGCCCTCTCGCGCTTCCAGAGCGCGAAGGAGGCCAAGGACACGCTCGACGGCGTGAAGAGCGGCTCCATCGACGTGGTCATCGGCACGCACCGGATCCTGTCCAAGGAGGTCGAGTTCAAGGACCTCGGGCTCGTGATCATCGACGAGGAGCAGCGCTTCGGCGTCGAGCACAAGGAGGCGCTCAAGAAGATGCGCACCAACGTGGACGTCCTCGCGATGT
The DNA here is from genome assembly GCF_056780155.1 of Sinomonas sp. T428B. Classification (NCBI taxonomy): domain Bacteria; kingdom Bacillati; phylum Actinomycetota; class Actinomycetes; order Micrococcales; family Micrococcaceae; genus Sinomonas; species Sinomonas sp. T428B. The sequence continues at coordinate 1,270,576 of NZ_JBRAZR010000001.1, forward strand.
CCGCGACGCCGATCCCGCGCACGCTCGAGATGTCCCTGACCGGCATCCGCGAGACGTCCACGCTCGCGACCCCGCCCGAGGAGCGGCACCCCGTCCTGACCTACGTGGGCCCGTACACGAACAAGCAGGTCTCGGCGGCGATCCGGCGCGAGCTCATGCGCGAGGGCCAGGTGTTCTTCGTGCACAACCGGGTCTCGTCGATCGAGAAGATCGCGGCGCAGATCCGCGAGCTCGTGCCCGAGGCGCGCGTCGAGGTTGCGCACGGGCAGATGTCGGAGAGCCGGCTCGAGCAGATCATCGTGGACTTCTGGGAGAAGCGCTTCGACGTCCTCGTGTGCACGACCATCATCGAGACGGGCCTGGACATCTCGAACGCCAACACGCTGATCGTCGACGGCGCGGACAAGTACGGGCTCTCCCAGCTGCACCAGCTGCGCGGGCGCGTGGGGCGCGGGCGCGAGCGCGCGTACGCGTACTTCCTCTACGCGGCGGAGAAGCCGCTCGGCGAGGTCGCGCTCGAGCGGCTCAAGGCCGTCGCGGCCCACAACGAGCTCGGCGCCGGCATGCAGCTCGCGATGAAGGACCTCGAGATCCGCGGCGCCGGCAACCTGCTCGGCGGCGAGCAGTCCGGCCACATCGCGGGCGTCGGGTTCGACCTCTACATCCGGCTCGTCGGCGAGGCCGTCGCGGACTTCCGCGGCGAGGGGGAGGAGAAGGCGGCCGAGATGAAGATCGAGCTGCCGGTCAACGCCCACCTCCCGCACGACTACGTGCCGGGGGAGCGGCTCCGGCTCGAGGCCTACCGCAAACTCGCCGCCGCCACGGACGACGCTGCTATCGACGAGGTCATGGAGGAGCTCGAGGACCGCTATGGCGCCCCGCCCGCGCCCGTGCAGCATCTCGCGGCTGTCGCGCGCTTCCGGGTCCGGGCCCGTGCGGCGGGCCTGACCGACGTCGCCCTCCAGGGGAACATGGTGAAGTTCGCGCCCGCGGACCTGCCCGAGTCGAAGGTCATGCGGCTGACCCGGATGTACAAGGGGGCGCAGTTCAAGCCCGCGCTCAATGCTGTGCTCATCCCGAAGCCCAAGTCCGCGCCGATCGGAGGCCGCGACCTCGTCGACGGCGAGATCCTCGCCTGGGCGGGCCAGGTCCTGGACGCGGTCTTCACCCCCTGACTCCGGGGGGCAGCCGTCCGCCCGGCCCGTGCGGCGACGCCGGGTACGGCTCAGCCGCCGTCGGGATGCCAGTACCGCAGCCCGCCCCTCGTGGCGCCGTCGCTGGCCACGCCGACCATGGCGTAGGGGAACGCCAGCCGGTCGGACTGGTCAGGCCCGCGGCCGCGGACGTCCGAAGACCATGTGCCGGTGTTGATGTACCGGGTGGAGCACGCCTCGAGCGTCGATTCGAGGGCCCGGTGGGTGTGGCCGGAGACGTACCAGGCCACCCCGGAACCGTAGGCCTCGAGCGTACGTGCGAACCGGGCCGCTGACGCGGGAGCATCCTGGCCGGTGATGCTGTGCCCGGCGGCCGCGAGCACCATGCGGGTCGCGGCCATCGGGAGCGCCGACGCCGTCCGGAACCGAGACAGCCGCGCCAGGTCGCGAATGGCCGCCCCCTCGAGCCCGAGCCGCAGCGACTCGGTCTGCAGCAGATGCTCGTAGGCGAGTGTCTGGACGCGGCGTTCCGCGCGCTCCGATGCCAGGCAGGCGCGGGCCAGGGCTCCGAGACGGCTCAGGCGCGGCCTCGGAGGATGGGCGTGCCAGGCGGCCAGCGGCGGTCGGTCCAGCTCGTCTGTGCCGTTGACCGCCGTGCGGAGCACCTCGGGAATCCGGTGCAGCGCGTGGTGCTGGTGCCCGTGCTCGGCGACCAGCACGTGGGGCACGTGCAGGAACCACGGGTGAACCCGGACCCGCGTGGGCTCGAGCGGCGACAGCAGCGCCGACAGGCGGGCTGCGACCGAGGGCCGGGCCAGCTCGACGTCGTGGTTTCCGCACACGAAGTGCAGCCGCACGCCGCGGGCCGCACACGCCTGGAGCGCCTGGAACACATCTCGGTGGCGGGCGAGGATGGACTCGAGCCGGGCCAGGCTCTCCTCCTCGGTGAGCCCGACCAGCTCGAACGTGTCACCGACGAAGGCCACGTGCCGCCGGGCATCGGAGGCTGCGAGCACCTCGCGGCGCAGGAACTCGGGCAGCACTCTGCTGGGACGTCTGGGATCGTCGTCGGACACGCCCAGGTGGACGTCGCTGAGGAGCCACCACAACGCCGCGCGGCTCATGCGAGCAGTCCCAGCACGCGTGGAAGGAAGAGGAGCAGGAACATCGCCCACATGACGCCGATGGCCCAGCGGCTCACCGTTCGGCCGACGAGCTTCCGGCGGCTGGGCGGCCCGGGATCTGGCCCTGCGCGTCGGACCTCGAGCGTGACGAGGGTGACGAGCAGGGCGGCACCTGCGAGCAGTGCCGCCACCAGGTCGATCACGATGCTTCCTTCCGTGCGCGTGCTGCGCATGCCAGGACGGTGGCGACGCCCATCGTGACAACGCACGCCTGCCACGACCACACAGCGAGGTAGAACATGGCCGTGGACACCGCCGTGAGCGCGCCGAGACCGAGCGCCAGGACGAGCAGCGCGACGAGCGCGGGGTCGGTCACCGGCGTGAGTCGGGCCAGGGCCTGCCCCGGGAGCAGGACGAGGGCGGCTAGCGCGGCGACCGCCTGCAGCGGCGTCGGCAGCCCGACGAGCGTCACGAGGGACAGCGCCACGGCCGCGAGAGCGAGCGCCGCCGTGGTCCGGCTGACGCGGTTCATGGCGTCACCCGGTACACGCGGGCGTCGGCGTTGCCGAACGCGATCTCCACGCCGTCCTGCGAGCTCAGCCACGCCTCGAGCTCGGCGAGGCCGTCCGCGCTGCTGGCGCCCTGGATCACGAGGCTCGCCTCCGACGAGCGCGTGAGCAGCATGATGGCGCCGGCGGGATTGCGCCGTGCGTAGTCGTAGACGAGTGGGCCGCACGTCGCCGTCGACAAGTCGTTCCGGCACAGATCCTCGATCGTCCTGTATCGGTGTTCGAGGTACGCCTCGCTGCGCCACGGCGTCGGGTGGGCAGCCGAGATGATCGCCGAGCCGGGCGGCGCGAGACTCTGCGCGGCGGCGACAGCGGTGATCTCCTCGTCAGTGAAGACGTCGTACTGGGCGTTCCCGAACCGGCCCGTCACGGTCAGCACGGCCAGCAGGAACCCGGTGAGCGCAAGGACACCCGCGGCGGGGACAGAGGGGCGGGTGCTGCCGCCCGTGGGAAGCAGGACCGAGCAGGCCTGGAAGGCCACGAAAGGCAGGGCAAACAGCGAGACGCGGATGAGCATCTCCCCGCCGTACAACTGCACAGGGAAGAGCAGCAGCGGGGTGACGGCGAGGAGGACCACGCGGAGGTCGAGGCGGCCGCTGCGCCAGTCGCGCACCGCCCCCGCCGCGGCCAGCGCCCACAGCACGAGGGTGAGAATGATCCGGACCTGCACCACGACCACATGCCCAGCGGTCCCGTACACGCGGTCGACGACATTCGCGTCGATCGCGGCCTCAATCCCTGCGTCAAGCAGGGGCGGATGCCCGGCGAGGAAGGTGCTCGCGGGGAAGGCGAGCCAGAGCCCCAGAATGACCGCGGTGATCAGGGGCAGCCGGCTGGGCCAGAGACGTCCAGTCAGGGTGAGTGCGGTCATGGCGATGAGCGCCATGAACGGCGTCAGCTGATGGCTCGCGGAGATGACCATGACGAGCAGGAGGGTCACCGCGAGGGCGCCCACCCTGTGCGCCGGCCGGGGCTCGGCGGGCGTCCGCCCCCGCCACCACGCTGCCAGATCGGCGCGTCGGAAGCCGCGGAACTCGGACGGCCGCGCGGCCAACGGGCCGAGGAGCAGCGCGACCACGACGAGGTACAGGAAGAAGCCGAAGGCCTGAGGAGACAGGTAGTCCTGGTCCTGCCAGTTGCCGAGGCAGAAGATCCACAGCACGAGCCAGCGGCGACGCGGATCGCTCGTCAGGTAGCGCACCAGCACGCCCAGGGCGGCGAGCCACAGACCCATGTTGAGCACCGGCGCCCACAGGGCAACGGCTATGGGGTCGAGACCGGTTGCCTGGAGCACCGTCGCCAGGAGGGCGAAGAAAGCCGGCCAGTTGAAGTACGCGTCGATTCTCGGGTTGATCCCCTGGCTGTCCGTGAGAGCATCCGCGACCCCAAGATGGCGGAACGCGACCTCCCCCCGCGGCACGTCCGTCACGAAGGCCGCGGTTCCGAAGAGCATGAGCACGAGCACCGCGATGAGCCACAGCATGACCAGACGGCGGGCTGGACCCGAGGCATCCCCCCGCAGCGCCACGATGAAGGCGATGTTCAGGAGCAGGACCCCGATCCAGAACGGGTAGGGCAGCACGGCGACGAGCCCCAAATCGCTGTTCACCGGCACGGCCACCGTGAAGGCGGCCGCCACAGCAAGCGCCAGCGACACGGCGCCTGCCACTGCGCACCACACCTCACGGGGCTTCCAGCGCCCCACGGTGCGGACGGTCGCATCAAGCCTGCCGGCCATCACGCGGCTCATCGTGCGTCCCGAGTGACGCGCCGGAGGACGGCGACCAGCCGGAGGCCGACGGCCGCAGCCCCGATGGAGAGCACCACGAGCCACGTCAGGGCCATCGTCGTGGCGCCGCTGTCGGCGGCCGACAGCGCTGAGGCGCAGAGGGCGACCCCGAGCGCCACGCCGACGATGATCGCCTCCAGGGAGCGACCGCGGACCCGACAGACGGCGTTGTAGGCCTGCAGCACTGCGTAAGGCACCAGTCCGGCCGCCAACCACTGGAGAGCGCCGGCGGAAGATTCGGCGTACCGCTCACCCAGCAGGCTGAGCAGCGGGTGGGCGAAAAGGGCGAGGACGGCGGCTGCCAGACCTCCCACGACGAGCGACCAACGGAAGCTCGCCATGGTGGTCGACACCAGACGGTCCGGTTCGCGGACACCCTCGGAGAACTGGACGATCCCCATGAGCGTCGGAGCAGTATAGGCGGCCCAGGCCACCATCCATGCCGGATACCAGTAGGCAGCGGCCTCCGGCGCGACCATGTGCGCGAGCAGGAGCGGCAGCACGAGCCCTGGGGCCCGCTCGGTGAGCGTGAGGAGCTGGTGCGGAATGCCCAGCGCGAGCAGTGGCCGGCCGCGAGCCGAGCGGAAGGACGGTCGGGGCCGGTAGCCGACGAGTCGTCGCAGCTGCACCGCACCGACCACGCAGGTCACGGTCGACCCGAGCGTCCAGCAGGCCATCAGCACATCGGCGGGGACGCCCTGCCCCAGCCAACCGACGAGCGCCGCAGCCCCGAGTGAGACCCCGCCGCCGAGGACGTACCTGAGGGTTGCACTGGCACCGCGTCCCAACGCCACGAGCGCCTGGTCCAGCACGATGACGAGGGTGCCGGTGACGGCAGCGACGAGGAACGTGAGCCAGAAGAGAACCGATGTCACGGCCGTATCCGCCGCAACGGCCGACTGCAGCACGAGGTAGCCGAGGGCCAGCAGCGTGCCGGCTATCCCCACGATGGCGAACGCGGCGTCCAGAACCCGCCCGGGCGGCTCCCCTCGTCCCACCGAGACGATCACGGCCGACCCGGTGCCCAGCACCGCTAGCTGCGTGCAGATCATCACGGCCGAGACCGCGGCCGTGGTCAGCCCGACCTCACGGACGGAGGCCGCATGCGCGGCAATGATCCAGAAGGCGAAGCCGGCGCCCGTCTGGGCGGCCTTGCCCAGGATGAGGCCGAGCGAGCTGTGCAGGGCGGAATGCCGGATCGTCGGAGCCTCCTTGATAACCTTCCCCACTTCAGTGCTCATGAGCGAGACTCCTTGCCATGGCTGCGTAGTTGTACCAGCAGAAGGCCACGTAGTAGCGCAGCCACCGGGGCTGGCCCGCGGCGAGGCTCAACGCGCTGCCACGGACTGCCGCGGCAGCGGGCAGCAGCGCCAACCTGGCACCGCGCCAGCCGTGCTTGCGGATCATCCGTCCCAATCCGGTTCCGTCCATGAGGAACTGGTCGAGGGCGAAGTCGAAGTCGTCTGAGGCGAAACGATGTTCGACGAGGACTCGGCGTGACACTCCGGTTCGCAGCCCCGACTCCCGCATCCGCCAACGCAGCTCGATGTCCTCCCCAGACTTGAAGGAGTCATCGAAACCCACGCCCAGCATCAGGTCTCGGTCGACGATCGTCGCCACGAGCCCGAACCAGTTGCGGCTGCGGCCGGTGCGATGGTGGTGTGCCAGCGCCTGCCCCCAGTAGCCCGGCCCAGCGACGCTCTCCAGACCGGCCTGGAGGGCGTCGTAGCCGCCCTCGACCAGCTCCGTGAGCAGGTCCGCGACTCCGGTGGGCCCGAACACGACGTCGGCGTCGACGAGCAGGACCCACCGAGTGCTGCTGCTCCGGACACCGAGCGTTCGAGCCCACGGCAGGCCGCGGCCCTCATCGCTCACGACCCGGGCACCGGCCGCGAGGGCGAGGTCGACGGTGCCGTCAGTGGACAATCCGTCCACCACGATGATCTCGGCGACACCGGACTGGCGCAGTGCCTCCAGACAGCGCGGGAGCAGGCGCTCCGCGTTCCGGGCCGGAACGACGGCAGTGACCTCGGCAGGGCTGTTACCCACTGCGTCTCACCTCTCAGGCCTGCTCGTCGAGGACAGATGGCAGCAGTTCCTCGAGATGCCGGACGATGTCGTCCGACGCCTCGTCCGCCGAGTATGCGGAGGGCACCTGGAGCAGGTGGCAGGGCCGTCCGTCGAGCGCCTTGTTCAGCACGACCCCCTTCGCCGCGAAGTGCTCGCGCCACGGGACGACGGACGTTGCCGCCAGGCCGGTCACGACCCGCTGGGAGAAGCCCGCCATCTCGATGTGGAAGTTGCCGAGCATGCGGTCGACCATCCACTCGCTCGTCTTTTCAGCGAGCCGAGACCTGGTGCCCTCGAAACGCTCGACGTAGACGGCGGCCGCGAGCGGGGCCGAGGTCGTCACTTCTCGCCCAGGGAACGCCATCCCCGGCGTGACCATCCGGTGCTCGGGCGACCACCGCCGGGAGAAGTCCGCGAGGCGCGGATAGCGGATGACGTACGGGTGCACGAGCGTGGTGAGGCGGCTGACGCTCTGCGAGAGCCGCGGCGGTACGAGGGGCTTCCGCGGCCCTTCGAACAGGTGCGGGTAGATGGCCCGGTGGTGCGGCTTGATGAACATCGGCTTCGCATAGCCGAGCAGCGTGGCGTCCTCGGAGAGGAAGGCCCAGTCGTCGCCCATGAACGACCACCCCTCGCGCCGCATCAGCTTGGCGACGGTGCTCGTCTTACCGGTCCCCCCGGCCGCGGGGAGCGCGATCGCATGGCCCCGATAGGCCATGGTCGCCGCATGGATCATGCCGGCTCCTCGACCGACCATGGCGGCATCGAGTACCGGGACCACTGTGGTCAGCAGCTCGCCCGGCCCGTGGATGCGCCACTGCTCTGCGTCCCTCACGACCTGAACCCGGTCGGCCTGGAAACGCACGCTCTTGTCCGTGTAGAGCAGCTCGTGCTCGAGCAGGCCAGCGTCCGGCATCTCCTCCGGCGTGTCATCGACGAGGATGTCGGCCGGCCGTTCCGTCTCGGTAGCGAAGCACGCCAGCATCGTCTTCAGCTGGCTCGCCGCGGGCGCCTTCGCGTCGACGCGGATCGTGGCGCGGCCGTGGATGTCGAAGTGCACTGCCTTGGTGTGTCTGGTGCGCATGGTCGTCCCCTATCTGAGTGGTGTCGGATGATGTTGCTGGTGTGCACGGTGCCGGCAGTCGACGGTGCCCGCGCTGTCCTCGCGGTGGCCTCAATGCCGGCCCTCGATCTACGTCTTCAACGTGAGCACCAGCTTGGGTGCGACCGTGCTGCCGGCCTCTCTGGAGTTGAGGTCCAGGCCGTCGCCGCTGGTGGTGTCCAAGCCGAGAGAGAGAACTCCCCCGAGCTCGCCGGTCAGGGCGCCGACCGTCAGCACAATGCTGTAGTTGGTGTTGGTGGTCGTCGGGCCGAGCGTGCCGAGGATGCTCGTGCCGAGCGTCGGACGGTTGCTGTAGGTGATCCCAGCCTCGGTCCAGCTGTCGTCGGCAACCAGCTTGACGTTCTGCGTGCCCGTCGAGCCGCTCCCGGCGCTGCGCAGCTGCAATGTCGCGCTTTCCAGCGTCCTGCCCGCATAGGCGGACAGGTCGAACTTCAGGTACGTGCGCTCCTCCGGGCTGTTGTCCACGCCGAGCATGGTGCCCGTGCCGAAGTTCGTCCCCGACAGCCCAGTCCCGTTGGACACGTAGCTGTCAGCGATGGCGGTGAGCGTTACGGTCTCCGACGTGCCGCCGCCCGCGGGAGCCGTGGTGAAGGTCCAGGTCTTGTCCGTCGCCAGCGCGTTGCCGGCAGCATCCTTGACCCCACTCGAGCCGCCCTTGATGGTCGCCGTGTAGGTCGTGCCTGCCGTCAGGTCAGCATTCGGGTTCAGCGTCGCGACCCTGTTGGTGCTGTCCAACGTCACGGCGGCCAAGACCGTCGTCGTCCCGGCCTTCACCGTGAACGTGCTCGACGTGACCGTCGAGGCGTCCATCGCCTCCGAGAACGATCCGGTCACATTGGCCGTCACCGCCACTCCGGTCGCACCGGCAGCCGGGGACGTGTCCGTCACCGTCGGGGGCGTCGTGTCACCGCCGCCCCCGGGAGCCGTGGTGAAGGTCCAGGTCCTGTCCGTCGCCAGCGCGTTGCCGGCAGCATCCTTGACCCCACTCGAGCCGCCCTTGATGGTCGCCGTGTAGGTCGTGCCCGCCGCCAGGTCGGCATTCGGATTCAGCGTCGCAACCCTGGTCGTGCTGCTGTATGTCACGGCGGCCGATACCGTCGTGGTCGGCGTCGTCCCCGTCTGCAGGGTGAACGTGTTCGACGTGATGGTCGAGGCGTCCATCGCCTCCGAGAACGACCCGGTCACATCCGCCGTCACCGCCACGCCGGTCGCACCGGCAGCCGGAGACGTACCCGTCACCGTTGGGGCCGTCGTATCGCCACCACCGCTGCCGCCGCCGCTCAGCGTCAGCACGAGCTTGGGTGCGGCGGTGCTGCCGGCCTCTCTGGAGTTGAGGTCCAGGCCGTCGCCGCTGGTGGTGTCCAGGCCGAGAGAGAGCTCTTGGCCCAGCTCGCCGGTCAGGGCGCCGACCGTCAGCACGACGCTGTAGTCGGTGTTGGTCGTCGTCGGGCCGAGCGTGCCGAGGATGCTCGTGCCGAGCGTCGGACGGTTGCTGTAGGTGATCCCAGCCTCGGTCCAGCTGTCGTCGGCAACCAGCTTGACGTTCTGCGTGCCCGTCGAGCCGCTCCCGGCGCTGCGCAGCTGCAATGTCGCGCTTTCCAGCGTCCTGCCCGCATAGGCGGACAGGTCGAACTTCAGGTACGTGCGCTCCTCCGGGCTGTTGTCCACGCCGAGCATGGTGCCCGTGCCGAAGTTCGTCCCCGACAGCCCGGTCCCGTTGGACACGTAGCTGTCAGCGATGGCCGTGAGCGTAACGGTCTCCGACGTGCCGCCGCCCGCGGGAGCCGTGGTGAAGGTCCAGGTCTTGTCCGTCGCCAGCGCGTTGCCGGCAGCATCCTTGGCCCCACTCGAGCCGCCCTTGATGGTCGCCGTGTACTTCGTGCCTGCCGTCAGGTCGGCATTCGGGTTCAGCGTCGCGACCTTGGTCGTGCTGTCGTACGTCACGGCGGCCGATACCGGCGTCGGCGAAGTCTCCGACTGCAGGGTGAAGGCCGACGTGACAGTCGACTGATCCATGGCCTCCGAGAACGTCCCGGTCACATTCGTCGTCACTGCCACGCCGGTTGCGCCGGCGGCTGGGGACGTGTCCGTCACCGTCGGGGGCGTCGTGTCACCGCCGCCGGCGGGAGCCGTGGTGAAGGTCCAGGTCCTGTCCGATGCCAGCGCGTTGCCGGCAGCATCCTTGACCCCACTCGAGCCGCCCTTGATGGTCGCCGTGTAGGTCGTGCCCGCCACCAGGTCAGCATCCGGGTTCAGCGTCGCGACCCTGTTGGTGCTGTCCAACGTCACAGCGGCCGCCAGTGGCTTCGGTGGCGTCGTATCCGCCTGCAGGGTGAACGTGTCCGTCGTGACCGTGGAGGCGTCCATCGCCTCAGAGAACGAACCGGTCACATTGGCCGTCACCGCCACGCCGGTCGCACCGGCAGCCGGAGACGTGTCCGTCACCGTCGGGGGCGTCGTGTCACCGCCGCCCGCGGGAGCCGTCGTGAAGGTCCAGGTCCTGTCCGTCGCCAGCGCGTTGCCGGCAGCATCCCTCACCCCGTTCGAGCCGCCCTCGATCGTCGCCGTGTACGTCGTATCCGCCGCCAGGTCAGCACTCGGGTTCAGCGTCGCAGCCTTGGTCGTGCTGCTGTACGTCACGGCGGCCGGCACCGTCGTCGTTCCCGCCGTCAGCGTGAACGTCGTCCCTGTGATGGTCGAGGCGTCCATCGCCTCCGAGAACGTCCCGGTCACATCCGTCGTCACTGCCACATCGGTCGCACCAGCAGCCGGAGAGGTCCCCGTCACCGTCGGAGCCGTCGTATCACCGCCGCCACTGCTGGGATCGTAGAAGTGCCAGTACCGGTTGGTGGCATTCACATCGGCGAGCACCAGCAGACCGCTGTTCGCCGTGCGCCGCGCCGCACTGTTGAGGTTCTGCTTCGTCGAGGTCACGTTGTGCACATACTGGTCGGCGTCCACGATGCGAGCCGTCTTCGCCGTCGTGAAGCTGATGTTGCTCAGCGGCGTGGTCTTCTCGTAGATCGCACCCCCCGAGCTAGTACAGACACCGGCGTTCGTCGTGCCACTCGGCTTCGGATAGGTGGCGAAGGTGCGCAGCATCCGCGTGCTCTCGTCAATCAAGACGATCACGCGGTTCGGGCACTCCGACTCATGCGCGATCGTGTGCGCCGTCCACGTCGTACCGTTCAATTCCAGCAGCTGGATCAGCGGCTCGGACGCCGCCGTGAAGGACGTCTTGACAGCGGCGAACACCTGATCCCCCGAGGAGTCCAGCCACTTCAGGTTCATGTGGTCATCGGCGCTGTGCAGGCCTTTCACCGCCGCCACAGGAGTGGTCCAGGCGGTGTTCGAGGCCCCATCGACGTGATAGCTCCAGTACATGCCATCGGTGGAGTCGCCGACTTGCCGGCTCCACATGATGCCCATCTTGCCGGGACCGAAGGCGATCACAGCCGACGTGTCGTCCACAGACACGTTGCTCAGCGACGCAGGATGTTGGAACGGCGTCCCCCACGTCTTGCCGTCCGTGCCGGTGACGTTCAGATAGATCCGGTTGCCCTGCTGCCAGGTCGCCCACACTCGGCCAGTCGAGTCCTTGTCGATGACCAGGGTCTCCACCTTGTAGTTGTTGATGGTTGAAGAACCCAGCAGCGAGTAAGTCTTCGTGCTCGAGTTGTAGCTGTAACGCCGCATCGTCGACGGGAAGTTCGGCTCAGCGGGCAGACCGTCGTTGACGAACCGATAGCTCGCCACATACAAGGTCGTCCCGTCCCACAGCACGTCATGGTGCGTGTTCGCGCGCGCGTCCGTCGCTAGACCTGTGCTGGTCCACGAGCTCGACGAGGCATTGAACCGGAAGATCTCGAACCTCGAGCTGGCGGTGTCCCACAGGTTCCCCCACCAGATCCCGTCGTTGAACCACAGCGCACTCGTCGCCCGCTTCGTCCCCGTCGGTGTCCCAGTCCCCGAATGCGAGGGGCCCTCAACCCCGACATCACCCGTAGCAGCCGAGGCCGCCAGGGGCATCATGAGACTGCCCAGCGCAAGCAGCAGCGTTGTCAGAAGTGCCCGAAGCCGCATATGCCGCGGCGCCCGTCGAGACTGTCCATTCTCTACCAATGTTGCTCCCCAGAGTTGGAACGGCTCACGGCTCCGGCCTCAGAAGAGGCCAGCTGCCGGCCTCTCACATAGCCCGCAGTCGTGAGGGCAAGGACCGCGACGATCGCGCCCGCTCGGCGGAGACCATCGCTCTCGCCTCGCAGGAGCCAGTCGCCGAGCCCGGTGATGACGGCGAGCGGCAACACCCGCCTGACGTAGCGGCGTTCGGGGCCAAGAGCCCTCTTATGGCCCACGATCTGGCTGACGCGGGCTTTCGATATCCCTTCCGACCAGGAGCGCGACAGCATGTACTTGAGCGTTCCCCTGGCCGCGGGCACACTGTGGCGAACGACGGCGGCGGGCTCGTACACGACGCGTGATCCTGGACTGCCGATGGTCGCGCGGATGCAGATTTCGGTCTCCTCGCAGCCCAAGGGCACTGTGCCCTGGCGCCCAAGCGACGTATTGAATCCCCCGACCTGCACGAGGACGTCCCGGCGGAACGACATGTTCGCGCCAATGACGTTCCGCACCTCCGAGGCAATCCTGGGCAGCCCCTGGTGGGTGCAGCCCACAATCCAGTCCAGCTCCGCCCCGAAGAACCCGGGCCGGCCGGCCTCCCATGCGGGTTCAACCCTGCCGCCCACTGCCAGGACGTCGGGATCGTCGTAGAGGGCGGTGAGCCGCTCGAGCCAGTCGGGGTTCGCTTCAGCATCGTCGTCGAGGAAGGCAACGACCTCCGAGGTTGCCAGGCTCACGCCGGTGTTCCGTGCCCCCGACAGCCCCCGGGAGCCAGCGTTCTCCATGATCGTCGTATCCCTGACCGAGGCGATGAGCCGCTTGTAGAGGTCGGGGTTGTTGTCGACGACGACCAAGATCTGCTGGGCAGGGTACGTCTGCACCCTGACTGACTGGATGGCCCGCATGAGCAGGTCAAACCGATCCATGGTGTAGCAGCAGATCACTACTGAGACTGACGGAGGTTCTGCAGCGATCCGCATCTCACATTCCTTCCATCGGGGCCAGAACGCTTCTGGGATCGGTGGGCGTTCGGGGGAACCGGACGTCTGGATACGTGTACCGGACACGGCGCAGCGACTCGGGCCGGGCACCGGCAGTGGGGGCATCCCACCGCACGCATTCGCGCGCGAGGGTGTGGAGGACCCGCCACCCATCGCGGAACGTGCGCAGATGCGAGTCGCCCGAGATCCGGTTCAGCTCGATGCTGGGTACTTCTGCGATCCGCAGTCCTGCGCGGGCCGCACGGACGATGAGCTCGGTTTCGATTTCGAAGCCGTCAGACGCCAGCTCGAGAATTTCGAGGCACTCACGGCGGAAGGCGATGTAGCCGTAGCAGAGATCGGAATAGTTGCTGTGGAGGACGGTGTTTGCCAGCCGAGTGAGGGTGCGATTCCCCATGCTGCGCAGCCAGGTGATGTCCTCCGAGCCGCCGCCGGTGACGTAGCGGGAGCCCTTGACGAAGTCATAGTCGTGCTGGATTGGGGCCAGGAACCAGCCAATCTCCCGGGGATCCATGCTTCCGTCGGCATCCAGCATGACGATGATGTCCCCCGTTGCGGCCGCGAAGCCGGCTCGCATCGCCAAGCCTTTCCCTCGTCTGGGCTCCGCCACAATCGTGACGTCGAGACGAAGAGAACGCGCCACTTGGACCGTGAGGTCCGTGGAGCGCCCGTCCACAATGACGACTTCGTCGACGTAGGACGGCATGCGGCGGAGAACCCATGGAAGGTTCATCGCTTCGTTGAGCGTCGGGATCACGACGCTGACCAAGGCCGAGGACGACCTTTCCTGGTCGGGGAGGCTGGGAACCTGACTGGCTATTGACACGGCGCTCACCGCTTCATGTGCTCGCGGGGTTCTTGGAGAACCCGGCTATGGTGCGAATAGGTCGAGAGCAGTTCGGGAACCAGACCCCGTGTGCCTCCCCAACCCACGGGTGTTCAGGTTCTGCCCTTCAGCCGAGCGTAGATTCCGCCAAATTGGAGTGTCACGAGTATCGAGTACGCACATCGCCCAGCCTGCGCGCACGGTAGTACTCAGGATCCTCGCACTCGTGTACTTTCCCCTCGGCCGTGCTGCTACTCGCACAAGGAATCGACTCCGCGCAAGGGCTCAGGATGCGGTGTTCTGCGCTCGGGGGCCGGCAGAGACGGCAAGTAGTGCCCGAGCACTCGATGAGGTACTCGCTACGCGGGCGATCGCCATCAAGGCTCTCTAGGATCGGTACATGTCCGCCAGAAGACCAGGCCCGGGCGCCTCGGGCGCACAAAAAGAGGCGCCCCGGGATTCACATCCCAGGGCGCCTCGCTACGATCCCTGCTGCTGGGAGCGCGGCACTGAAGCTGTCAGCGGTGGTCGTCGCCCGAGTCCGAGGCGCCCATGATCGCCATCGGGACGAAGTACGCGAGCGCGAAGAGGCCGATGAGGGCCGCCATCGGCCACCAGGTGGTGAACGTCAGGAACTGCACGAGGTAGAGCCCCAGCAGGAAGATGGCCATGAGGATGACGAACACCACGGCGCTCGCGGCCAGGTTGTTGTCGTTCTCGAGAGGGCGCTTGTTCAGGTCGTCGGACATGTCTCTCCCTGGTGCGAAGTGTCTAGTAGCCAGCGGCGCCCGAGCCGCCGGTGACGATCGCGACGCCGGAGCTCGCGCCGATCCGCGTGGCGCCAGCAGCAATCATAGCCCGCGCATCGTCCGCGGTGCGCACGCCGCCCGAGGCCTTGACCCCGATGACGGGACCGACCGTGGCCCGCATGAGCGCGACGTCCTGGGCCGTCGCGCCGCCCCCGTTGAACCCTGTGGAGGTCTTCACGAAGTCCGCTCCGGCCTCGACGGCGGCCTCGCACGCGAGGACCTTCTGCTCGTCGGTCAGGAGCGAGGTCTCGATGATGACCTTGAGGACCGAGGAGCTCCCGTGCACCGCCTCGGCCACGGCCTGGATGTCCTCGACGAGGGCACCGCGGTCGTTGGCCCGGGCCGCGGCGATGTTGATGACCATGTCCACCTCGTCGGCGCCGTCGAGCGTCGCCCCGCGGGCCTCGAAGACCTTCACGTCGGTCGGCGTCGCCCCGAGCGGGAACCCGGCGACAGCGCACGTGAGCACGCCCGAGCCGCGCAGGGCCTTGGCCGCCGTCTTGACCCAGACGGGGTTCACGCACACGGACTTGAACCCGTACTGGACCGCCTCGCTGCACAGCCGAAGGATCTCGGCCTCGCTCGCCTCGGGCTTGAGCAGGGTGTGGTCGATGTAGCCTGCGAGGTCCTGGGGGGTGAGCTCGGCAGATGCGGAAGACACGGCGGCGTCCTTTCGGTCGGGTCCGTCCTCGGGGTCGCCCCCTCGGGTCATCCCATACTGGCACAGGGCGACACTGGCACACGGCACTGCTGGCACAGCACGGGGCCGGTGCCGGGTCGAACCCGGCACCGGCCCCGTCATGGTGCCTCCGCGCGGCTACACGACCCGCAGCCGGTACCCCCGCTTGACGACGGTCTGGACCATGTCCGCGCTCGGGAGCGCGTTGCGCAGCCGGTTCACGGCCATGTCGAGGGCGTGGTTCGAGCCGGACTGCGAGAGCAGGCGCGCGAGCGTGTCGCGGGGCACGACGGCGCCGCCGGCGTCGAAGAGCGTCCTGAACAGGAGCATCGCCGCGGGCGGGAGCGAGAGCTCGGTGCCGTCCACGCTCAGCGTGCGGCCGCGCAGCTCGACGTCGCCCGCCGGCGTCGTGAGCCGCCGCACCTGCCGCCGGGCGAGGTTGTCGGTGACGAGCTTGATGAGCGCGCCCATCCGGAAGCGCTCGGGGACCCACGGGCGCAGCCCGGCGGCCTCGAGCGGCGCCGCGGTGACGGGCCCGACGGCGGCCGTCGCGACGCGCTGGCGCATCGCCGTGATGAGCTGCGGGTAGACGCCGAGCTCGTGCGCGGTGCTGAAGAGGGCGTCGACCGCGGGGGCGCTCGTGAACGTCACGACGTCGAGGTCCCCGGCGCAGATGGCCGCGATGAGCGCCTCGAGCCGGTCGCCGCCCTCGGGGCGCACCCAGCGGTACGGGGTCACCGTGATGAGCTCCGCGCCCGCGTCGCGCAGCCGGTCGAGCTGGACCCGGTCGGTGTAGCCGTGCAGCTGCATGACGACGCGCTTGCCGTCGAGCCGCCCGCCGGCGTCCCGCAGGACGAGGTCGACGAGCGTCGCCGTCGTCTCGTCGTTGGAGATGCCGACGTCGGCCAGCCCGGCAGCCCGGACCGCGCCGCGGGCCTTGGGCCCGCGCACGTAGAGCGACGACGCGCTGAGGGCGGCCGTGAGGCTGTCGCCGAGCCCGGCCGCGTCCGCGACCTCAAGCCAGCGGCGCATGCCGTAGGCGGTCGTGACGATGCACACGTCGGGGCGGGACCCGATGGTCCGGCGCGTGTCCTCGAGCACCCCGAGGTCCTGGTCGACGGGGGCGATCGTGAGCACGGGAGCGTGGATCACCTCCGCGCCGCGCCGCTCGAGGGCCTCGATGAGGTCCTCGGACCGGCGGTGGGACGTGACGCCCACGCGGAAGCCCTTGAGCGCGGTCGCGATCTCGGGGGCCGCCTCGGGCGCTCGCGTCATGAGTGCTGCTCCATTCGACTCGCTCACGTGCGGGTTCCTTCAGCTTCCATCATGAAGGACGCGGCGAGTCCGCGCAGTTCGTCCTCGGCCGCGGCCCGCGAGCCCGTGCCCGCGAGCCGCACGACCTCGCCGATGACGATCACGGCAGGGTTCGCGCACCGCGCCGTGTCCGCCTCGGCCCGCCCGAGCTCCGTGAGCGTGGTCGTCTGGCCGGCCTGGTGGCCGCGCTCGACGACGGCGAGCGGCATCGTCGCGGGCATCCCCGCCCGCCGCAGGCCGGCGGCGAGGTGCGGGAGGTTCGCGATGCCCATGAGGACGACGATCGTGCCGCCCGCCGTGCCGAGCCCGGCGAGGTGCCGGTGCTCGTCGTCGGTCAGGGGAGCGTGCCCGGAGACGACCGTGAAGGAGTGGCTCACGTTGCGGTGCGTGACGGGGATGCCGGCCGCCGCGGGGACGGCGATCGAGCTCGAGATCCCGGACACGACCCGGACGGGGATTCCGGCCTCGGCGCAGGCCGCGGCCTCCTCGCCGCCGCGGCCGAACACGAACGGGTCGCCGCCCTTGAGCCGCACGACGTTGGCGCCGGCCTGGGCGTGCTCCACGATGAGCCGGTTGATCTCCTCCTGCGGCACCTTGTGGTGGCCCGGGAGCTTGCCGACGTCGACGAGCTGGGCGGTGGTGAGCTCGGCGAGCTCGCGCCAGGGCGCGAGCCGGTCGAAGAGGACGACGTCCGCGTCGCGGAGGGCCTCGACGGCGTCGACCGTGAGCAGCCCGCGCGAGCCGGGCCCGCCGCCCACGAGGGTCACGTGGCCGCGCGGCCCCGCCGCGGGCTCGTCCACCCGCGGCACCCCGAGCACGCGGTAGTGCTCGAGCACGGGTGCCCAGTCGGCGTCGTGCGCCCGGCCGCCGCCCACGACGGCGAGGAGCGCCGGGCGGGACGGCAGGGCGACGGCGGCGCGATACGCGGCGGGGGAGTCGAAGTGCGCTACCGCCGCGCCGGCCCGCCGGTAGCGGGCGAGGGCCTGGCGGGCGTCGTCGGCGCTGCCGAGGACGACGACGGGCAGCCCCTCAAGATTCAGGCTCACCTTCATGGTCAGACCTCCTCGGAGGGCACGGCGCTCGGGCGGACCGGGATGCTCACGCCGAGCGAGACCTTCTCGCCCTCGGTGGCCGGGCGGATCTGGTCGCGCTCGGACACGTGGACGATCGAGTCGTCGAGGGCGTCGGGGGCGTTGACGAACGAGCGGAAGCGGCGCAGGCGCTCCGGGTCGGCGAGCGTCGCGGCCCACTCGTCCTCGTAGTTCTCGACGTGCTTGGCCATGGCAGCCTCGAGGTCCTCGGCGATGCCGAGCGAGTCCTCGACGACGACCTGGCGCACGTGCTCGAGCCCGCCGTCGAGCTCCTCCTGCCAGCGCGCGGTGCGCTGGAGGCGGTCGGCGGTGCGGATGTAGTACATGAAGTAGCGGTCGATGTACTTGATGAGCGTCTCGTCGTCGAGGTCCTTGGCGAGGAGCTGGGCGTGCGCGGGGGTCGCGCCGCCGTTGCCGCCGACGTAGAGGTTCCAGCCGTCAGCCGTCGCGATGACGCCGACGTCCTTGCCGCGGGCCTCGGCGCACTCGCGGGCGCAGCCAGAGACGCCGAGCTTGAGCTTGTGCGGGCTGCGGAGGCCGCGGTAGCGCAGCTCGAGCTGGATGGCCATGCCGACGGAGTCCTGCTGGCCGTAGCGGCACCAGGTCGAGCCGACGCAGCTCTTCACGGTGCGCAGGCTCTTGCCGTACGCCTGCCCGGACTCCATGCCCGCGTCGATGAGCTCCTTCCAGATCTCCGGGAGCTGCTCGAGGCGCGCGCCGAACATGTCGATGCGCTGGCCGCCCGTGATCTTCGTGTACAGGTTGTACTTCTGCGCGACCGCGGCGATGACGCCGAGCTTCTCCGGGGTGATCTCGCCGCCGGGGATGCGCGGGACCACGGAGTAGGTGCCGTCCTTCTGCATGTTCGCCAGCGCCCGGTCGTTCGTGTCCTGGAGCGTGCCGCGGCCGGCGTCGAGGACGTAGGCCGAGTGCTGCGAGGCGAGGATCGAGGCGATGGTCGGCTTGCAGATGTCGCAGCCCGCGCCCGTGCCGTAGGTCGCCATGATGTCCTCGAAGGAGGTCAGCTGGTGCACCCGGATGACGTCGAAGAGCTCCTGGCGGGAGAGCGCGATGTGCTCGCAGAGCGCCTTGGAGACGGTCACGCCGGACTTGGTCAGCTCGGCCTCGAGGAGCTTCTTGATCATCGGCACGCACGAGCCGCACTGGGTGCCGGCGCGCGTGCAGGCCTTGAGGCCTGCGACGTCCTGGACCGGATCCTTGCCCTCGCACGCGCCGCACGCGTTCACGGCGTCGCGCAGCGTTCCGGCGGCCACGTTGTTGCAGGAGCACAGGATGGCGTCGTCCGGGAGCTCGGTCTCGGGGGCGTCGCCGCCGCCTGCCGCGGACAGGAACGCGCCGGGCTCGGCGGGCAGCTCGCGGCCGAGGAGCGGGCGGAGGCTCAGGTAGGGGGTCGCGTCGCCCACGAAGATGCCGCCGAGGAGCGTGCGCGCGTCGTCGGTCGTGACGATCTTCTGGTACACGCCCCGGGCCGGGTCGGCGTAGACGATCTCGAGCGCGCCGGGCTCCTGGGCGAACGCGTCGCCGAAGCTCGCGACGTCCACGCCCGAGAGCTTGAGCTTGGTCGCGGTGTCGAAGCCCGGGAAGGTGGCCTCGCCGCCGTGCAGGCGGTCAGCGACGATCTCGGCCATCGTGTTCGCGGGGGCGACGAGGCCCAGGCACATGCCGCCGAAGCTCGCGACCTCGCCGATGGCCCACACGCCGTCGACGCCGGTCGCGCATGACTCGTCGATCACGACGCCGCCGCGCGGGCCGACCTCGAACGTCCCCGCGGCGGCGCCCTCGCCGGCCTCCTCAACGGCGCTGACCGCGTCGCGGATGAGCTCGTCGCGCGGGCGCACGCCGATGGCGACGACGACGAGGTCCGCGGCGATGACCCGCTCGTCGGCCATGAGCACGCCGGTGACCACGCCGTCGTCGTCCGTCAGGACCTCGGACGGGAACACACCGCCGTGGACGGTGAAGCCCTTGGCCGCGATGAGCCGCGTGAGCGCCTGCCCCGCGCCCTCGTCAAGCTGCCTGTTCATGGGCCACGGTGAGCCGTCGATGATGAGCGAATCGGCGCCCAGCGACTGCGCGCCCGCCGCGGCCTCGATGCCGAGGAGGCCACCGCCGATGACGGCGACGACGGGCTGGCGGCCCAGGCTCTCGGCGAGCCGGGCGATCTCGGCACGGAGGAACCAGACGTCCTCGAGCGTTCGGTAGACGTACGTCTTGTCTGCGCCGGGGATCGGCAGGCGCGCGGCATTCGAGCCGGTCGCGAGGACGAGCTCGTCGTACGGGTGGGCCTCGGGCTCCTGGCCCTCGCCGGAGACCGTGTAGACGGTCTTCGCGGCGGCGTCGATGCGCACGGCGCGGGCCCCGGTGCGGAGCGTCACGCCGGGGACGTCCCACAGGGACGGCTCGCCGAGGGTGAGGTCGACATCCGACAGGAGCGCCTTGGAGAGGGCGACGCGGTCGTAGGGGAGGTGGGCCTCCTCCGTCAGCGTGGTGACCTCGAAGCCCTCCAGGCCGCGCGCGGCCATCGCCTCGACGAAGCGGTGGGCCGCGGGGCCGCCGCCGACGACGACGACGCGCCGCACCGCAGGTGCGGAATCAGAGGAAGCAGAGGCAGAGTCGGGGGCCGGGGTGCTCTGGCTGGGGTTGCTCACGGGCGGTGCCTTCCGTAGAACTGGCCGCCGGGCATGCCGGCGAAGGGTTTACTCCAGCCTAGGAAGGGGCGATTTCGCACCAGTTGCCCGGGTGTAACGGCCGATTAACTTCCCTGTCACGGGCGTGTTTCGCCGTCGGTGAGGGCGGTTTTACGTGGCCGTGACACAAGGTCAACCCCTGCGAAACGAGCCCCTCCGTAGCGTTGAAGCATGACGATCACAGCACCTGCACCCGTTGACTCCGCCGAGCTCGAGCGCTCCGTCACGGACGGACTCCGTTCCTGGCACAGCGTCTGCAGCCTGGAGGACCTCGAGCCGAACTGGGGCGAGGCAGCGCTCGTCGAGGGCCGGCAGATCGCCCTGTTCCGCCTCGCCACGGACGAGGTCTTCGCCGTCGAGCAGCGCGACCCCGCCACCGACGCCCATGTCATGGCCCGCGGCATCGTGGGCTCGCGCGGCGACCGCCCGACCATCGCCTCGCCCCTGCACAAGCAGGTCTACGACCTCCGCACCGGCGAGCGCCTCGACGGCCCGGGCTCCGGCCTCGCCGCGTTCGAGGTCCGCGTGGTCAACGGGATCGTCCAGGTCGCCGTCTGATCCAGCGGATCCACCACCCGGCCGCCCTCATGGCGGCCACCGCGCCGGGCGCTGGCACGAGAGCCTGAGGGCTCAGAGTCCCAGCGCCTCGCGCACGTCCTCGAGGGCGGCGTCCAGGGCCTGCCGGGCCGCTGCCCGCACCTCGGGGAGCTCGAGGACACTGTCCACCGCCCGGACCACCTCGAGGTAGCACTTGAGCTTCGGCTCGGTGCCGCTCGGGCGGATGATCACGCGCGTCGAGTCGCGCGTGGTCCACATGAGCCCGTCGGTCGGCGGCAGGTCCTCCGACCCGGCCGCGAGGTCCACCGCGCTCTCGACCGGCGAGTCGGCGAACGACTCCGGCGGGTCCTGGCGCAGGCGCGTCATCATCGCCCCGAGCAGCCCGAGGTCCGCCACGCGCACGCTGAGCTGGTCCGTCAGGTGCAGGCCGTGCCGGAGGGCGAGCTCGTCGAGCCGACGGAGGAGGCTGGAGCCCTCGGCCTTCGCCGCCGCCGCGGCCTCGGCGACGAGCAGCGCCGCCGAGATGCCGTCCTTGTCCTTGACGAGCTCCGGCGCGACGCAGTAGCCGATCGCCTCCTCGTACCCGTAGACGAGCCCCGGCACGCGCGCGATCCACTTGAACCCGGTGAGCGTCTCGCGGTGCTCGAAGCCCGCCGCCCCCGCGATCCGGGAAAGCAGCCGCGAGGACACGATCGAGTTGGCGAACACCCCGGCGGGCTCGGGGTGCACGGCGTGTTCGGCGGGCTCGCCCGCCGCCCGGCGCACAACATGCGCCCCGAGCAGCGCCCCGAGCTCGTCGCCCGTCAGCATGCGCCACTCGCCCGTCTCCGGGTCCGGGACGGCGACGGCGCAGCGGTCGGCGTCCGGGTCGTTCGCGATGACGATGTCTGCCCCCGCAGCCCGCGCCGTCTCGAGCGCGAGGTCGAGCGCGCCGGACTCCTCGGGGTTCGGGAACGCCACCGTCGGGAAGGCCGGGTCCGGCTCGGCCTGGGCCGCCACCGGCGTGATGTCGGTGAAGCCCGCGCCGCGCAGCACCTCGAGCGCGGTGCCGCCGCCCACGCCGTGCAGCGGGGTGTGCACGATCCTGAGGTCGCGGGCGGGGAATGCCTCTGGCCGCGCGAGGCCCACGACGGCGTCGCGGTAGCCGTCCGCGACGTCCTCCCCGAGCACCGTCCAGCCGTCCGCGGCGAGCGGGATGTCCCCCACGGGGCCGGCGGCGTCGATGAGCGCGGCGATCTCAGCGTCGGTCGGGGCGACGATCTGCGCCCCGCGCCCCGTGTCGTCGGTCGCCCGGCCCCCGAGGTACACCTTGTAGCCGTTGTCCTGGGGCGGGTTGTGGCTCGCGGTGACCATGACCCCGCCGTCGCAGCCGAGCGCCCGCAGCGCGTACGCGAGCACCGGGGTGGGCAGCGGCGAGGGCAGGAGGAACGTCTCGATGCCGGCGGCGGTGAACACCGCGGCCGTCTCGCGTGCGAAGACGTCGGAGTTCGTCCGCGCGTCGTAGCCGACGACGGCGCGCGGCCGGCTCGGGTTCGCAGGGTCGCCGTCGCCCGCACCAGCGCCCCCGGCGCCGTGCCCGGCCGACCGGGCGCCGCCATCGTCCGCGGGGACGCGCTGTCCGAGGAAGGCGGCAAGCCCGGCCGCGGCGCGGCGCACGACGACCCGGTTCATGCGGTTCGGGCCGGGGCCGAGCGCCGCCCGCAGCCCCGCGGTGCCGAACTGGAGCGTCCCGCCGAACGCGTCGGTCAGCTCCTGCACCGCGGCCGGCTGGCCCTCGGCGGCCTGGGCGAGGGTCTCGCGGAGGCGCGCCGCCGTCTCGGGGTCCGGGTCCGCGGCGGCCCAGGCCTCGGCCCGGGCCCGCAGCTCGTCGAGGCCGTCCACGCCGGTGGGGGTTGCGCTCATGGTGGGGGAGTCCTTCAGATCGCGGCGATGACGTCGGCAAGCAGGCGGGAGATCCGTGGCCCGGCGGCGCGGCCGGCCTCGAGGACCTCCTCGTGGCTCAGCGGCTCGGGGCTGATGCCCGCCGCGAGGTTCGTCACGAGCGAGATGCCGAACACCTCGAGCCCGGCGTGCCGGGCCGCGATGGCCTCGAGCGCCGTGGACATGCCCACGAGGTCCGCGCCGATCCGCTTCGCGTACTGCACCTCGGCCGGGGTCTCGTAGTGCGGGCCCGCGAACTGGGCGTAGACGCCCTCGGCGAGGCTCGGGTCGACCGAGCGGGCCACGCCGCGCAGCCGCGCCGAGTAGAGGTCCGTGAGGTCCACGAAGGTGGGGCCCTCGAGCGGCGACGTGGCGGTGAGGTTGATGTGGTCGCGGATGAGCACGGGAGTGCCGGGCGCCCAGTCCACGTTGAGGCCCCCGCAGCCGTTGGTCAGCACGAGCGTGCGGCAGCCCGCCGCCGCCGCCGTCCGCACCCCGTGGACGACGGCGCGGACGCCGCGGCCCTCGTAGTAGTGCGTGCGGGCCCCGAGCACGAGGGCGTTCTTGCCGTCGGCCGCGCGGATCGAGCGGATCGTCCCCACGTGCCCCTCGACAGCGGGGGCCGTGAAGCCCGGGACCTCGTGGGCCGGCAGCGTCGCGGTGGTCTCGCCGATGAGGTCCGCCGCGCCCGCCCAGCCGGATCCGAGGACGAGGGCGATGTCGTGCCGGGCGACCCCCGTGGCCTGGGCGATGTGGTCTGCGGCGGCCTGGGCCAGCTCGAAGGGCTCGGAAGTCGTCACAGGAAGAACCTACCAATGCCTCACGTGGCACGCACCGACGGGGGCAGGCAGAATGGTCTTCCGTGACGATGAACCCTGACTTCTCGGCCCCCCACATCGCAATCCTCGGCGGAGGACCCGGCGGCTACGAGGCCGCGTCCGTCGCCTCGTCCCTCGGGGCCCAGGTGACGATCGTCGAGCGGGCGGGGCTGGGCGGCTCCGCGGTGCTCACCGACGTCGTCCCGTCCAAGACCCTCATCGCGACGTCGGACCTTATGACCCGCGTCGAGGAGGCCTCCTCGGCGCTCGGGCTGCGCTTTGGGGACACGAGCGGCGAGCCGCTCACCCGGGACAAGCTGCGCGCCGACCTCGGCGTCGTCAACGAGCGCCTCCTCGGGCTCGCGCGCCAGCAGTCGGCGGACATCCGCGCGGGCCTCGAGGCCCAGGGCGTTCGCATCGTCATGGGCTCCGGCCGCCTCGCCGACACCCGGACCCTCGAGGTCGAGACCGTCGCCGGGACGGAGCGGATCGAGGCAGACGCCGTCATCCTCGCCGTCGGGGCCCACCCGCGCGAGCTGCCGACCGCGCGCCCGGACGGGGAGCGCATCCTCAACTGGGCCCAGATCTACAGCCTCGACGAGCTGCCCGAGGACCTCATCGTCGTCGGCTCCGGCGTGACCGGCGCCGAGTTCGCCTCCGCCTACAACGGCCTCGGCTCGAACGTGACCCTCATCTCCTCGCGCGACCGCGTCCTGCCGGGCTCCGACCCGGACGGCGCCGAGCTGCTCGAGAAGGTCTTCGAGCGCCGCGGCGTGCGCGTGCTCTCCCGCTCCCGCGCAGAGGCGGTGGAACGCACGGGGGACGGCGTCGCCGTCACGCTCAGCGACGGCACGAAGGTGACCGGCTCGCACTGCCTCGTGTGCGTCGGCTCGATCCCCAACACCGCCGGGATCGGCCTCGAGGAGGCCGGTGTGACCCTCGGCGAGGGCGGGCACATCAAGGTCGACGGCGTCTCCCGCACCACGGCGCCGAACGTCTACGCGGCCGGCGACTGCACGGGCGTGCTCGCGCTCGCGTCCGTGGCCGCGATGCAGGGGCGGATCGCCGTCGCGCACATCCTCGGCGACCAGCTCACGCCGCTGAACCTCGGGCACGTCGCCTCCAACATCTTCACGTCCCCCGAGATCGCCTCGGTGGGCGTCTCCGAGGAGGACGTGACGAGCGGGAGGATCTCCGGCGACGTCGTGACCCTGCGGCTCAAGAGCAACGCCCGGGCCAAGATGCGCAACACGACGGACGGCTTCGTCAAGATCATCTCCCGCAAGGGCTCCGGCACGGTGATCGGCGCCGTCGTCATGGGCTCGAACGCGTCCGAGCTCATCTTCGGCCTCGCCCTGGCCGTCGAGCAGAAGCTGCACGTGGACGACGTGGCCAACACCTACGCCGTCTACCCCTCGCTGTCCGGCTCGCTCGCCGAGGCCGCGCGCCGCCTGCACGTGCACCTCTAGGGGATCCTCCGGCGGACGACGGCGCCGCGCCTTTCCTCTTTCGGGTATGGATCTCCGCGCCCTTCAGCGCCTTCGGCAGTGCGCGTTTCGCCGTGAAGCGCTCTTCAAGCGCACTTCACGGCGAAACGTGAACTGTGAACCACGGCGGCCTGCCCCGCTCGGCCGGCAGGGCCGCCTTCGGGGACTTCCTGCCGCCCTGGCGGGGCTCTTCAAGGCCGGCTGGTCTGCCTTCGGTCTTGGATGCCGAGGGCCGCGGACCCTTGAGCGGGGCGCGCGGGGCGCGGAAGATGGCGCCATGGCATTCACCGAGGGAATGGACGGAACCGGCACCGGGTCAGGGGCCGACGACGGGGCGCTCGCCGACATCGCGAGGCACCACGGGCGGATGCTCGAGCGGGCCTCGGCGCTGGCCGGGGCCATCCTCGCCGCGGTCGAGGCGGGGGACGCGCCCCTCGCGCACGAGGAGAAGGGCGCCCTCCTGTCCTGGTGCGAGGACGAGCTCGTCCCGCACATTCAGGCCGAGGAAGGCTCGCTCTACTCCGGCGCCCGGGCCACCGGCGAGGGCCGCCTCCTCGTGGAGGGCCTCCTGCTGGACCACGAGGCGATCGCGGGCTACGTCGAGGAGCTGCGCGCCGCCGAGGGGCTGCGGGCCGCGGCGATCGCCGCCGCGATCGCGCGCGCCTTCGAGCTGCACCGGGCGAAGGAGGACGCCCTCCTGTACCCGCTCATCGCCGGGAGCCAGGAGCTCTCGCTCGCCGAGGCGAGCCGGGGGCTCGAAACCCTCGTAGGCCCCTAGCCCGCTACTGCCCGCCCCGGCCGGGCCGCGCGAAGAGCGGCACGAAGGCGCGCCCGACGACGACGCGCAGCGACCGCCACACGAGGACGCCGCAGTACTCGCCGAAGGACATGCCCGCGGCGAGGGCGAGCGCCGTCGCCGCCGCGCCCACGAGCGAGCCGCCGCCGCCCGGCGCGAGCCCGCCGACCTCGAGCAGCCCCTGGTAGAGCTGGAGGCCCGGCAGGAGGGGCAGGATCGCGCACGTCGCGAGGGCGGTGAGCGGCAGCCGGAGCCGGTGCGCGACGGCGACGCCGGCCACCCCGGCCGCGAACGCCGCGGCGGCGGCCGCCCACACGGGCCCCACGTGCGGGGCGCTGCCGGCGTAGGCGGCGAACGCCCCGGAGGCGAGCAGGGCCGCGGGCGCGAGCGCGGCGGGCGGGGTTTGGGTCGCGACGCCGAAGCTCGCCGCGACGAGCGCGGCGGCGACAAGCACGATTACGAGGGGGAGCGCCCCCAGGGCCACGCCCTGGGTCACGTCGAGGGCGATACCGAGCGAGTGGACGCCGAGGAGGCCCAGCTGGACCCCGGCGACGAGGCCCAGGGTGTTCGTGACGCCCTCGAGGATCCGCCCCGCGGCGTTCACGTACCACCCCGTGATCGCGTCGTGGATCGCGCCCATGCTCGTCATGCCGGCGAGCGCCACGAGGATGACGGCGACCACGACGACCGCGGGCGAGCTCCCGGGCGAGAGCGCCTGGACGGCGGCGGCGATCGCGACGCCGAGGAGGCCGATGGCGGCCTGGATGAAGAACCACGGCCAGCCCCGGCGCAGGAGCGTGACGACGAGCCAGTCCACCACGAGGTTGGCGGCGAACGCAGCGCCGGCGACGACGGGCCCGCCGCCGAACAGCACCGCCGCCATGCCGCCGGCCGCGCCGATGGCGAGCCGGGTGGCCCACCATGGGTAGCGCCCGGGCCGCTCCTGGATCCGGCGGACGGTCGCGGCCACGTGGGCGGGCCCCAGCGCCCCCGTGCGCACCCGGTCGACGAGCTCCATGACGGCGGCGAGCCTGCCGTAGTCGAACGCCCGCGGCGGGACCTCGCGGACGGCCACGAGGGTGCGCTCCCCGGGGTCCCGCCAGTAGACGGCGACCTCGGAGTAGGCGGCGGAGGCGGTGACCTTCGCCAGGCCGCCCGCCGCGGCCACGTGGGACGCCGCCGCCGAGGCCTCGCTCGCGGCCGCCCCGTTCACGAGGAGGGCCGACGCTGCTGCAGCGGCGGCCTCGAGCACGGCCTCGGGCTGGGCGGGGTGGGAAGGCATGCCCCACTCCTACGGCACGGTCCGCCCCGCGGGCAAGCCGGCCTCCTGGGGACGCGTGCCGACCGAAGAGGGGCGACCGCTCGGCCGCTTACGCGGCGACGGAGGCGAAGTGCCGCTCGATGAGCTCGCGAACGCCGTCGTGGCAGCTGCCGCAGCCGGTCCCGGCGCGCGTGGCCTTGGAGACCTCCTGGACCGTCGAGCAGCCGCCCGCGACGGCCTCGCCGACCTCGCCGTGGGTCACGCCCGCGCAGCGGCACAGCACGGCATCGGGCCCCGCGGACGCGCCCGAGGCCGCCCCCAATGCGGCCTCCGGCCCGTCGAGCCGGAGGATCACCGAGCGGTCGGCCGGGAGCTCGGCCCCCGACTCGAAGAGGAGCGTGAGCTCGGCGGCGGCACGGGGCATGCCGAGCGCGACGAATCCTTCGAGGACCCCGCCCCGCGTGGCCATCTTGACGTACGCGCCGTGCTCCGGGTCCGCCCAGACGGCGACCCTGAGCGGGGCCGGCGAGCATGCGTCCTCGAGCGGGTCCAGGTCCCACGGCTCCGCCGCGACGCGCCCGGCGACGGCGAGGTTCACGCCGCGGGCCTTGAGCAGGATGACGCCCGGCTTCTCGGGCGCGAGGGGCGCCGGCTGGGCCTCGCCGAGCAGGTCGTGGCGGAACTGGGCCGCGAGCCAGTCGGCCTGGCGCCAGCCGGGGGCGATGAGGCCGCTCGGCGCGCCGCCGCGGCCGTCGGCCGTGCACTCGGCGCAGCCCGCGTCCGTGCAGCGCACCTGGGCGCAGTCGCCGATCGCGAACACGTGCTCGGTGTGCAGGGCGCGAAGCGTGTGGTCCACGAGGATGCCGGCGTCGACGGCGAGCCCGCCGCCCTCAGCGAGCTCGCGCCGCGGCCGGGCGCCGCACGCGAGGAGGAGGAGGTCGCCGTCGACCGCGGAGCCGTCCTCGAGCAGCAGAGCCCGGAAGGCGCCGTCGGGCCCGGTCTCGATGCCGGTCGAGCGGGCGTTGCCCGCGACGCGCACGCCCTGCCGGCGCAGGGCCGCGGCGAGCGTTCCGCCGCCGATCCGGTCGATCGAGCGGCCGAGCGGGCGGTCGCCGTGGTGCACGACGGTCACGGTCGCGCCTTCCTCGCTCGCCGCGAGGGCCGCTTCGAGGCCGAGCACGCCGCCGCCGAGGACGACGACGTGGTGCCGGCCCCGGACCGCCTCGGCGAGGCGGGCGGCGTCGGAGACGTCCCGCATGGCCGTGACGCCGTCGGGGAGCACAGGGTGGAAGGGGTCCGGGTTGAGGCCCGTGAGGTTCGGCACGACGGCGCGGGCGCCGGTCGCGAGGACCACACGGTCATATGCCAGGGCCGTCCCGTCCGAGAGAAGGACCCGGCGGCGCGAGCGGTCGAGCCGCGCGACGCGCGTGCCCGTGATCACGCGGACCCCGTCGGCGGCGAGCTCGTCGGCGTCGGCGAGGCTCATGGCGGCGAGGCTCGTGCGGCCCACGCCGAGGTCCGCGACGAGCACGCGGTTGTAGGCGGCGTGCTCCTCCTCGCCCACGACCGTGAGCTCGACCGCGCCGGCCGCGGCGGCCGGGCGGAGCTCGTCGACGAACCGTGCGGCGACGGGGCCGAAGCCGACGACGACGATGCGCGGCCGGGTCAGGGCTGCGGCGGGCTGCGGGGTCGTGGCGGTCATGGACGCTCCTTACGAGGGGCGGGGACAAGGCTGCTGGTGGCCAGGAGGTCGCGCTCGCCGGCCGTCGCGGCGGCGTCGGGGGCGACGTCCGGGTCGACGACGGCCAGCTCGACGAGCACGCGGGTGGTCTTGAACTCGGGCATGCCCGAGACCGGGTCCGTGCGCTGCTCCGTGACCTGGTTCGCCGCGGCGAGGCCCGGAAAGTGGAACGGCAGGAACACCGTGTCAGGGCGGAGGTCCGTGCTCAGCTCGGCGCGCGCCAGGACGACGGGCTCGGGCTGCGCGTCCCGGCCCTGCGCCGTCGCCGCCGCGGCGGCCTGCTGGCGGCGCACGCGCACCCACGTGCCGTCGGCGATCCCGAGCCGCGCGGCGGGGGCCGGGTGCAGGGACAGGCGCACCTCGGGCTGGGCCGCGGAGAGGGCCTGGACGCGGCGGGTCTGGGCGCCGGACTGGTAGTGCTCGAGGAGGCGCCCGGTCGCGAGCTGGAAGGCCCCGGCCTCGGGGCCTGCGCCCGGCAGCGGGGAGGACGCGCGGACGGCCACGAGCCTGGCCCGCCCGTCGGGGTGGGCGAAGCCGTTGGCGAAGAGACGCGGCGTCCCGTCCGAGCCCTCGGGGCAGGGCCAGTGCAGGGCCTCGCCGGCGTCGAGGCGCTCGTAGGTCACGCCGGAGTAGTCCGCGAGCCCGCCGGCGGAGGCGGCCCGCAGCTCCTCGAAGACGGTGCGGGGGTCGGCGGAGAACTCCGAGGGCGCGTCGAGGAGCTCCGCGAGCCGGTTCATGATCCACAGCTCGCTGCGGGCGCCGGCGGGGGGCTCGAGGGCGCGACGACGGCGCAGGATTCGGCCCTCGAGGTTCGTCATGGTCCCCTCCTCCTCGGCCCACTGCAGGACTGGGAGGACGAGGTCCGCCTCGCGCGCGGTCTCGGACATGAAGAAGTCGCAGACCACGAGGAAGTCGAGGGCGCGCAGCCCCTCGCGCACCGCGGAGACGTCCGGCGCGGAGACCACGACGTTGGCGCCGTGCACGAAGAGGCAGCGCACGCCGTCGTCCTTCCCGAGCGAGGCGAGCAGCTGCACCGCGGGCAGCCCCGGGCCGGGGATGGACTCGGCGGGGACGCCCCACACGCGCGCGACGTGCTCGCGGGCGGCGGGGTCGGTGATCTTGCGGTAGCCGGGGAGCTGGTCCGACTTCTGCCCGTGCTCGCGCCCGCCCTGGCCGTTGCCCTGGCCGGTGAGCGTGCCGTAGCCGCCGCGCTCGGAGCCCGGCAGGCCGAGCAGGAGGGCGAGGTTGATCGCGGCGGTCACGGTGTCCGTGCCGTCCGCGTGCTGCTCGATGCCGCGGCCCGTGAGGATGTAGCACGAGCCCGTACGCGCCGAGCGGGCCAGCCGTGCGGCCGTCTCCCGGACGAGCGCTGCCGGGACCCCGGTGGCGGCCTGGACCCGCTCGGGCCACCACGGGGCGACCGAGCGGATCACGGATTCGAAGCCGACGGTGCGCTCGGCGACGTAGCCGTGGTCGAGGAGCCCGTCGTTGATGACGACGTGCGCGAGCCCCAGCAGGAGGATGAGGTCCGTGTGCGGGGCGGGCTGCAGGTGCGTTCCGGCGCCGTCGGCCGTGAGCGCGGCGGTCGCCGAGCGGCGGGGGTCGACGACGACGAGGCCGCCCGCCGCACGGGCGGCGGCGAGGTGCGCGACGAACGGCGGCATGGTCTCGGCGACGTTCGAGCCGAGCAGGAGGATCGTGTCCGCCGTGTCGAGGTCCTCGACCGGGAACGGGAGCCCGCGGTCGATGCCGAACGCCCGGTTGCCGGCGGCCGCCGCCGAGGACATGCAGAACCGGCCGTTGTAGTCGATGCGCGAGGTGCCCAGGGCCAGCCGGGCGAACTTGCCCAGCAGGTAGGCCTTCTCGTTCGTGAGCCCGCCACCGCCGAACACCCCCACCGCGTCCCGCCCGTGGGCGGCCTGGGCGGCGCGGACCTCGTGCGCGACGCGCTCGAGGGCCTGCTCCCACGGGACCGGCCGGAACTGGCCGTCCTCGCCGCGCAGCAGCGGCTCGGTGACCCGCTCGGGGTGGCGCAGCAGCTCGGCCGAGGTCCAGCCCTTGCGGCAGAGGCCGCCGCGGTTGGTCGGGAAGTCCCGGCCGTCGACCTCCAGGGGAGGCAGCGCGGTTGCTCCCGGCGCGGCGGCGCCGCCCGCCCCCGCCGGGGAGGCGGGGGCGAGCGACATCGCGCACTGCAGGGCGCAGTAGGGGCAGTGGGTGGCAGTGCTCATGGAGGTCAGACCTTGGCTCCGGCGACGAGGCTGCCCTTGCGGACGTAGCAGACCGCGGTCACGGCCAGCATGAGGACGTAGGCGCCGACGAAGCCGAAGAACGCCGGGATGTAGGAGCCCGTCGCGGTGCTCGAGGCGCCGAGCAGCTGCGGGATCATGAAGCCGCCGTAGGCGCCGATCGCCGAGATGAGGCCGAGGGCCGCGGAGGCGAGCCGGGCGGTCTCCGTGGCGGGGGCGCCGCGCTGCGCGGCGCGGCTGGCGCGGGCGAAGATGACCGGGATCATTCGGTACGTCGCGCCGTTGCCGAACCCGCTCGCGGTGAACAGCGCCAGGAAGAGAACGAGGAAGAGCCAGAAGTTGGCCAGCGGCAGGGTCGCGATGACGAGGAGCGTGATGACGGCCATGACGCCGAACGACGTGACGGTCATGCGGGCCCCGCCGAAGCGGTCGGCGAGCTTGCCACCGTAGGGGCGGGCCAGGGAGCCGACGAGCGGGCCGAGGAAGGCGAGGGAGATCGCGGCGGCGCCGACGGCGAAGGAGGAGAACTCGGGGAAGTAGTCCTTGATGAGCTTCGGGAAGACGCCCGAGAAGCCGATGAACGAGCCGAAGGTGCCGATGTAGAGGAACGCCATGATCCACAGGTGGGGTTCCTTGAGCGCGGCGATCGAGCCGGCCAGGTCACCCTTGGCGTTGGAGAGGTTGTCCATGTTCTTCCACGCGCCGAAGGCCGCGAGGAGGATGAGCGGGACCCAGAAGAGGCCGGCGACGCTCAGCTTGGCGCCGGAGGCGACGAGGGCGGTGAGGGAGACGGCGATCGGGACGACGAGCTGCGCGACAGCTGCGCCGAGGTTGCCGCCGGCGGCGTTGAGGCCGAGGGCCCAGCCCTTCTCCCTCGCGGGGTAGAAGAAGGTGATGTTGGCCATGGAGCTCGCGAAGTTGCCGCCGCCGAAGCCGGCGAGGCCCGCGAAGAGGAGCATGGTCAGGAACGGCGTCGTCGGGTCGGACACGCACACGGCTAGGCCGATCGACGGGATGAGGAGCAGGAGCGCGGAGACGATCGTCCAGTTCCGGCCGCCGAACTTGGGGACCATGAACGTGTACGGGATCCTGAGGGTCGCGCCGACGAGGCTCGGCATCGAGATGAGCCAGAACGTCTCGGACGTGCTGAGCTGGAAGCCGGCGCCGGGGAGCTGGACGACGACGATCGACCACAGCTGCCACACGACGAAGCCGAGGAACTCGGCGAAGATGGACCAGCGGAGGTTGCGGCCGGCGATTGCGCGGCCTTCTCGCTCCCACTGGACGGTGTCCTCGGGGTTCCAGTGCTCGATCCAGCGGCCCTTGCGGACGTCGAGCCGGAGGCCGGACGACGGCGGGGCGGCGGCCTCCGGGGCGGCCGGTGCGGTGCGCGGTTCGGTGCTCATGGGGTCCTCCTTACGGGGGGAAGAGGGGCATCGGGCTTGTCATCAAAACTAAGAAGCCCGCGTTTCACCCGACCGCGCGGGGTGTTAACACGCTGTGACATCTCCCTCTCCGCTCCGGGCCGCCCGCGTGAGTGCGGAGGAGAGGTCGGCGCGCCCTCTAGGGTCGTCTCACATGCTGGCCCTGATGTCCGATCAGCGGACTACTCCAGGGTAGGATGTCCCGTCCTGAATTCCCGCCGAGGCTGTCTGTCTGACGGCCCGGCCTGCGAAAGTGAACGTGAATGTCCACCTCATCTGCGGTGACAGAGCCCACCCAGTCGAACACGCGAGGTCGCGTCATCTTCTCGAGCCTCATCGGGACGACGATCGAGTTCTTCGACTTCTACGCGTACGCGACCGCGTCCGTGCTCGTGTTCCCGAAGCTCTTCTTCCCCAACGCGAGCGACATCAACGCGATCCTGAGCTCGTTCGCGATCTTCGGCGTCGCCTTCGTGGCCCGCCCCGTCGGCTCCGTCCTGTTCGGACACTTCGGCGACAGGCTCGGGCGCAAGGGGACCCTCGTCGCGTCCCTGCTGACCATGGGCCTCGCGACCTTCTTCATCGGCCTCCTGCCGCCGGCGACGACGGCAGGCTGGGTCGTGCTTGCCCCCCTCCTGCTCGTCCTCCTGCGCTTCGCCCAGGGCCTCGCCCTCGGCGGCGAATGGTCCGGCGCCGCGCTCCTGGCCACCGAGAACGCACCGGCCAACCGCCGCGCGGTGTGGGGCACCTTCCCCCAGCTCGGCGCGCCGATCGGCTTCATCCTCGCCAACGTCCTGTTCGTGCTCCTCGACGCCCTCATGACGGACGAGCAGTTCATGGCGTACGGCTGGCGCATCCCGTTCCTCGCGAGCATCGTCATGGTCGCGATCGGCCTCTACGTCCGCCTCAAGCTCGTTGAGAGCGTCTCCTTCCAGAAGGTCGTGCTGGAGGAGAAGGTCGCCAAGGTCCCGCTCGCGGCGACGTTCAAGCACCACTGGCGGGCGGTCATCGCGGGCACGTTCATCATGCTCGCGACCTACGTCCTCTTCTACCTGACGACGAGCTTCACGCTCACCTACGGCACGGCGACGGACAAGGTCGAGGTGGCCCGAGCCGCTGCCGAGAAGGCCGGCAAGCCGTTCAACGAGGCGGCCTTCGTCCCCGGCCTCGGGATCGAGCGCAGCGAGTTCCTCTGGATGCTCATCCTCGGCGTGGTGTTCTTCGGCATCTTCACGGTCGTCTCCGGCCCGCTCGCCGAGAAGTACGGGCGCCGGAAGTTCCTCCTGTGGGTCACGGCGGGGATCCTCGTCTTCGGCCTCACGTGGGGCCTCATGTTCGGCCCGGGCAAGGGCGCGGCCCTGGTCGGCCTCATCGTCGGCTTCACGCTCATGGGCCTGACCTTCGGCCCGATGGCCGCGATCCTTCCCGAGCTGTTCCCCGCGAACGTCCGCTACACGGGCTCCGCCGTCGCCTACAACCTGTCCTCGGTGATCGGCGCGGCCCCGGCCTCGTTCGTCGCGATCGCCCTCTGGCAGGCGGGCAAGGGCAGCACGACGCTGGTCGGCGTCTACCTCGCCGCCGCCGCACTGCTCACTTTCGTGGCACTCTGGCTCACCAAGGAGACCAAGGACCGCGCATTCGAGGAGAACGTCGCCTAGAAGGGCCGAATCCGGCCATTCAGCGTGACTGAGGTGGCCACTCAACCGGAAGGGTTGAGTGGCCACCTCTTCTCGCTTGACCGGCCAATGGACCCCGGAACGCTGAAAGGTGACCCCGCAACGTTGAGACGTGACCCCGCAACGTTGAGAGGTGACCCCGGAACGCTGAAAGGTGACCCTGCATTGGAATTCCAACGCGGGGTCACCTTTCCGT
Source organism: Sinomonas sp. T428B (assembly GCF_056780155.1). Taxonomy (NCBI): domain Bacteria; kingdom Bacillati; phylum Actinomycetota; class Actinomycetes; order Micrococcales; family Micrococcaceae; genus Sinomonas; species Sinomonas sp. T428B. The sequence continues at coordinate 1,305,078 of NZ_JBRAZR010000001.1, forward strand.
CAATGCGGGGTCAGGTCCCAAGCTTGCGGGGTCACGTCCCTGCGATGCGGGGTCAGTCCTCGATCGTCGCGATGAGCGCGCCCGCCGAGACCGTCTGGCCCGCCTCGGCCACGAGGCCGCGCACCGTGCCGGACTTGTGGGCCGTGAGCGGCTGCTCCATCTTCATCGCCTCGAGGACAACGACGAGATCCCCCTCGGCGACCGTGTCGCCGTCGGCGACGGCCACCTTCACGATCGTGCCCTGCATCGGCGCCGTCAGCGCGTCGCCGCCCGCCGCGGCCGCACCGGCGCCCGAGGCGCTCCGCGAGCCGCGCACCTTCTTCTTGGCCTTGGCGGGCTTGCCGCCGCCGAGGGCGAGGCCGCCGGGGATCGTCACCTCGAGCCGCCGCCCGCCGACCTCGACGACGACGCTCTGGCGCGCGTCGGCGTCGTCCGCCGCGTCGGCGCCATGGGCGCCCGCGTAGGGGGCGAGGTCGTTGACGAAGGCCGTCTCGATCCAGCGCGTGTGCACGGAGAAGGGGCCATCGGCCGGGGCGAACGCAGGGTCGCGCACGACCTTGGCGTGGAACGGCACGACGGTCGGCATGCCGGTGATCTCGAGCTCGTCGAGGGCCCGGCGGGAGCGCTCGAGGGCCTGGGTGCGGGTCGAGCCCGTGACGATGAGCTTGGCGAGCATCGAGTCGAAGTTGCCCGAGATGACCTCGCCGGCCTCGACGCCGGAGTCGACGCGGACCCCCGGGCCCGTCGGGTACCGGAGGGTCTCGACCGTGCCGGGGGCCGGCATGAAGCCACGGCCCGGGTCCTCGCCGTTGATGCGGAACTCGAACGAGTGGCCGCGGACCTCGGGGTCCTCGTAGCCGAGGGCCTCGCCCCGGGCGAGCCGGAACTGCTCGCGCACGAGGTCGATGCCCGTGACCTCCTCGGAGACGCAGTGCTCGACCTGGAGTCGCGTGTTGACCTCGAGGAAGCTGATCGTGCCGTCCTGGCCGACGAGGAACTCGCACGTGCCGGCGCCGAGGTACCCGGCCTCCTTGAGGATGGCCTTGGACGACTCGTAGAGGCGCTTGTTCTGCTCCTCGGTCAGGAACGGCGCGGGCGCCTCCTCGACGAGCTTCTGGTTGCGGCGCTGGAGCGAGCAGTCGCGGGTCGAGACGACGACGACGTTGCCGAACGCGTCCGCGAGGCACTGGGTCTCGACGTGCCGCGGGGCGTCCAGGAAGCGCTCGATGAAGCACTCGCCGCGGCCGAACGCGGCGGTCGCCTCGCGCACGGCGGACTCGTACAGCTCGGGGATCTCCTCGAGGGTGCGGGCGACCTTGATGCCGCGCCCGCCGCCGCCGTACGCGGCCTTGATCGCGACGGGCAGGCCGAACTCGCGGGCGAAGTGGAGGACCTCGTCCGCGGAGCCCACCGGGTCGGCGGTGCCGGGGACGAGCGGCGCGCCGACCTTCTCGGCAATGTGCCGGGCGCGGACCTTGTCGCCGAGCGCGGCGATGGCCTCGGGCGAGGGGCCGATCCAAGTCAGACCCGCATCGATGACGGCCTGGGCGAACTCCGCGTTCTCGGCGAGGAAGCCGTAGCCGGGGTGCACGGCGTCGGCGCCGGCGGTGCGCGCGGCGTCGAGGATCTTGTCCATGACGAGGTAGGACTCCGCGGCGGTCGTGCCGCCGAGCGCGAAGGCCTCGTCGGCCAGCCGGACGTGCAGTGCGTCGCGGTCCGGGTCCGCGTAGACGGCGACCGAGGCGATTCCCTCGTCGCGGGCGGCGCGGATGATGCGGACGGCGATCTCGCCTCGGTTGGCGATGAGCACCTTCGAAATGGGCCTGCTTGCAGCAATGGGGGACAAGGCTACTCCGTTCTGTACAGCGGGAAGCCTAGCGCCCTCTTGGTGGATTCGCCCATGTTGGTGGCGGATTCGGTGCGTGGGGCCCCGATCCTTTGTAGGGTGCCTACAAATCGCCGGGATCGGGTGCCGGGGCGCGCGTCAGCGCACGACGGCGGCCGCCCACCAGTCCGTGAGCCGCACCCCGGCCTCGGCCAGGAGGGCGCGCAGGGCCGAGACGGAGAGGCCGACGACGGCGTGCGGGTCGCCGTCGACGCGGGCCAGGAAGGCCCCGCCGAGGCCGTCGATCGTGAACGACCCCGCGCAGTGCAGGGGCTCGCCCGTGGCGACGTAGGCCGCGATCTCCTCCTCCGACATGGGCGTGAACTCGACCCCCGCCGAGGCGAGCCGTCCCGCCCCGGGGCCGCCGCCGTCGTCCGCGGCCTGCCCCTCGCCCGCGGACAGGGGTGCGCCGCCCGCGCGCCGGTCCACGAGCCAGTGACCCGTGTGCAGGATTCCGGCCCGGCCGCTCATCTCGGCGAGGCGCTCCCGCGCGACCTCGGGAGTGTAGGGCTTGCCGTGGGCGCGGCCGCCGAACTCGAAGACCGAGTCGCAGCCGAGCACGAGCGCGCCCGCGGAGGCAGGGAGCGCGGCGACGGCCTCGGCCTTGGCGCGCGCGAGCAGGAGCGCCGTCTCCGCGGGGGACGCGCCGGGGTGGGCGGCGGCGACCGCGTCCTCGTCGACGTCGGAGACGAGGACGCGGTGCGGGATCCCGGCCTCGTCGAGCAGCTTGGTCCGGGCGGGGGACTTGGAGGCGAGGATGAGCTCCGGCGGGGACAGCGGGGCGGCGTGGTGGGTCACGCCGCCCAGCCTAGCTGTCCTGACCAGCCCGGGCCTCCGCTCGGCGCTGCCCTGCGGCCTGCGCGCCGGCCGGGTGCCGTTCAGGCCGCGGTCATGCCGACGCCAGCGTCCTGGAACGCGCGCCGGACCGCTCGGCGATCCGCCGGGCGAGGTAGCGGGCGTCGAGGGACGTGGTGCCGAAGGTGCCCGAGGCCGGCCCGCGCTGGAACGGCTGGCCGAGGAAGTAGAGCCCGGGCTCGCCGGCGACGACGCCGCGGTCCTGCTCCGGCAGGGCGCCCTCGTGCACCGAGGGCAGGTCGATCCAGCTGAAGTCCGTGCGGAAGCCCGTGCACCAGATGACGTTGGCGGGCTCGTGGACGGTGCCCTCGGCGTCGACCGGCCGGCCGTGGTCCACGCCCACGATCCGCGGCGCGAACGCGACCCCGGCGGCCGCGAGCTCCGCGGACTTGGTCCGGATGAGGGGCGCGCCGCCCTCCTTGATCTTGGGGATGACCCGACGCCCGAGCGGGTTGGAGAGGGTGAGGACGTGTCGGCCGGCGAAGGCGATGAGCGGGAAGGCGAACCGCGCCGCCCTGCGCCCGTGCCGGAACGGGAGCTCGGGAGTGGCCCGCCCGGCCACGGTCGTCTCGTGGCTGGCGCACAGCTCCTTGGCGATCTCGGCCCCGGAGTTGCCGCGGCCCACGATGAGCACGGGGCCGTCCGCCAGCTGGGCCGGCGAGCGGTAGTCGGACGAGTGCATCTGGACGATCGAGGGATCGAGCTCGCCGGCGAACCCCGGGGTCCGCGGGGTCTGCTCGCCGCCCGTGGCGACGACGACGTTCGCGGCTCGCCAGATCCTCGTCCCGGCGGTCACGACGAGGTCCTGTCCGTCGCGATGGACGCGCTCCACGCGGATGCCGTTCTGCAGGGGCAGGGCGAAGTCCCTCGCGTAGGCCTCGAGGAAGTCCGCCACCTCGTCCTTCGTGGGGAAGCCGAGCCGATCGCCCGGAAAGTCCCGACCGGGAAGGCAGTTGACGTAGCTGGGCGTGAAGAGGCGCAGCGAGTCCCACCTGTCGCGCCAGCCGTCGCCGGGGCGGGGCTTGGCGTCGAGGATCACGAAGTCGCGGCCCTGGCGGGCGAGGTAGTGGCCCAGGGCGAGGCCGGACTGGCCGCCCCCGATGACGACCGTGTCGACGACGGTCTCGGTGCCGTTCATGGCGAGCTCCTTGCGGTGTGGTGGACTGGGCGAGGTGTACTGGGCCCCGAACCGGGGGTTCCGGGATCGGGAGTTCCATGCCTTCACGCTACGGAGGCAGGGGTGCCCGGCGCGTCGGGAGAACTGTGCAAAAGGGGCGCCGGCCACGGCGTGGGCAATTGTGCGCAGTCCAGGACGTGTGCGCAGCCCAAGAAGCGGGGGAACGGCTAGGACGCCGACCGCCCCGCGAGCCCATGCTCGAAGGCGTAGGCCGCGGCGGCCGTCCGCGACGGCAGCCCGAGCTTGAGCAGGATGTTGCTCACGTGCCGCGCCACAGTCTTCTCGCTCAGGAAGAGCTCCCCGGCGATGGCGCGGTTCGGCCGGCCGCTCGCGACGAGGGCGAGCACCTCGCGCTCGCGGGGGCTGAGCGGGCCCGGTGCCTCCTCCAGGGCCGCCGGCGGCCCGGACGCGGCGGACGACGGCGCGACCCGCCGGAGCGCCTCGAGCGCCGGGGCCGCGCCGAGCTCCTCGAACATCGCGCCGGCCGTGGACAGCTCGAGCCGGGCGACCTCGTCCTCCCCGAGCGCGAGCAGCGCGCGGGCCTTGAGCACGAGGGAGCGGGCGGCCTCGTAGGGGGAGTCGACCTCGCACCAGAGGCGCCACGCGTCCGTCGCCTCCTCGAGCGCCGTCTCCGGCCGGCCCTCGGCGAGCAGCACGGAGGCCGCGCCGTAGGCGGCCAGGGCCTGCACCCAGGGCATCGGGCGCTCGCGGGCCGCGGCTGCCAGCTCGTCGGCGGCCTCGCGGGCCGCGGCGACGTCGCCTGCCGCGAGCCCCGCCTCGACGAGGGCGGGCAGCAGCGCGCGGCGAGTGACGGCGTCGTCCTGCTCCGCGGCGTGCCGCAGGAGCGCGTACGCCGCCTCCGGCTGGCCCTGCGCGAGGCGCAGGAGCGCGAGCCCGGGCTCCGGCTCGAAGCCCGAGCGGCGGGCCCGCAGGTAGGCGGCCTCGGCGGCCTCGAACTCGCCGCGCAGCCGCTGGACCTCGCCCTCCTGGTAGAAGGCGCCCCAGCCGGCGTTGCGGTCCCCGGCCTCGTAGAGCGCCTGCGCCGTCCGGGCGGCCTCGAGGGCCTCGTCCCAGGCGCCGTGCAGGCAGAAGAGCTCGGCCCGGTGCATCTGGCACTGCCCGCTGAACCTCACGAGCCCGCCCTGGCCGGCGCGCCACCGGTCCAGGGCGGCGGTCCACTCCTGCGCCCGCGCGAGGTCGAACGCCGCGTGGCAGCTTTCGATGACCGAGCAGTAGACGATGCCCGAGGCCACGGTGCCCACCGTCCCCGACATCATCGACACGAGCGCCTCGTCGAGCAGCCGCATGCCCTCCTCGGTCTCGCCGAGCCGGACCGTGGCCTGGCCCCGGCCGAGGAGGGCGAGGGTCTGCAGCTCCCGGTCCCTGAAGGCGGCGGCCGTCTCGGAGCACTGCGTGAACAGGGTCAGGGCCGTGGCCGGCTCGCCGTGGAACAGGGCGCGGAGGGCTTGGGGGATCAGGAGGAAGGCCTCCTCGGCGGACGGTTCGCCGAGTTCGTCGAGGAGGCTCCGGACGCGCCCGAACCATCCGGAGCTCGCCGCACGCTCGCCCGCCGACATGAGGTGCATTCCCAGCCAGGCGGCGCACCGCGCCGCGGCGCGGAGGTCGCCGAGCAGGACGTAGTCCTCGTGGGAGCGCCCGAGACGGTCGATGCCCTCCTCGAAGCGGCCCACGAGCAGTGCCGCCGTCCCGAGCCGTTGGAGGTCGTCGGCGGCCAGCCCGCTCTCCTGCTCCGCCCGCGCGAGCTGCTCGAAGGCGTCCTGCCACCGGCGCTCGGCGTACGCCGTGCGCCCGAGGTCTGCGGCGGTCGACGTCGGCACGGTCGGTTCCCGGGGCTGCTCGCCTGCCGCGCGGGTCGCGGCCGGCTCTGTGTGCGTCAGGATAGCCCCGGGCCGCCGGGGTTCCTAGGCCACGGAGACGCCGGTGCCGGCCCCAGCAGGGCTCAGCGGACGGCGGGCTCGGCCGCCCGGGCGGGGGCCGCCGTCGTGCGCTCGAGCCTGGCGCCCTCGATGTCGAGGTCCGGCAGGATCCGGTCCAGCCAGGCCGGGAGCCACCACGCGGCCCTGCCGAGCAGGCGCATGACGGCGGGCACGAGGGTCATGCGCACGACGAACGCGTCGAGGAGCACGCCGAGCGCGAGGCCGAAGCCGAGCGGGCGGACCATCGTCAGGTGGCTGAAGATGAAGCCCGCGAAGACGCTGACCATGATGATCGCCGCGGCCGTGATGACCCGGGCCGCGTGGTGGAAGCCGGTCCGGACCGCGAGGTGGGCCTCCTGGCCGTGGGCGAAGGACTCGCGCATGCCCGAGGTGATGAACACCTGGTAGTCCATCGCGAGGCCGAACAGGATGCCGATGAGCAGGATCGGCAGGAAGCTCAGCACTGCCCCCGGGTGCGTGACGTCGAAGACCGGGCCGAGCCAGCCCCACTGGTAGACGGCGACGATCGCGCCGAACGCTGCGCCGAGCGAGAGGAGGAACCCTCCCGTGGCCAGGAGCGGGACGAGCAGCGAGCGGAAGACGAGCATGAGCAGCAGGAGCGAGAGTCCGACGACGATCGCGAGGTACGGCGGGAGCGCGTCGGCGAGCTTGGCGGAGATGTCCACGTTCGCCGCCGTCTGGCCCGTGAGCCCGACAGCCACGCCCGTGTCGGCCTTGATCTCGGCGCCCTTCTCGCGCAGGTCATGCACGACCTGGACCGTGCTCGCGCTCGCGGGGCCCTCGGTCGGGATGACCTGGAAGACCGACGTGCGGCGGTCCTCGCTGAGGGTCCCGGGGACCGCGGCCACCACGCCCGGGACGGTGCGGAGCCGGTCCGCGACGTCGAACTGGACGGTCTTCGCGGCGTTCTCGTCGAGCCCCGCGGGGAGCTCGCCGACCACGATGATCGGGCCGGTCATGCCCTGGCCGAAGTATGTCCCCGTGGCCTCGTACGCCTTGAAGGCGCTCGAGGCGACCGGCTCGGACCCGCCGTCTGGCAGGGCCAGGCGGAGCTGCGCCGCCGGCAGCGCGAGGGCGCCGAGCAGGGCCACGGACGCCACGACCGAGAGCCAGGGGTGCCGCGTGACCCATGCGCCCCAGCCGCGGTGGGAGGCCGCGAGGTCCTCGCGGGCCGCCTCCTCCTCGTGGCCGGCGCGGGCGTTCTCCGCCTCGGCCCTCGCCCAGCGGCGCCTCGAGACGATCCGCCGCCCGGCGAACCCGAGGACGGCGGGCAGGAGAGTGACCGCCACGAGCACGGCCACGGCGACGGTCGCGGCAGCCGAGAGGCCCATGACGGCGAGGAACGGCAGCCCCGGGACGACGAGCGCGGCGAGCGCGATGATCACGGTGAGGCCCGCGAAGACGACGGCGTTGCCGGACGTCCCCGTGGCGAGTGCGACGGACTCGCGCGGGTCCATGCCGCCCAGGAGCTGGTTCCGGTGCCGGTTGACGATGAAGAGCGAGTAGTCGATGCCGACGGCGAGGCCGAGCATGAGCCCGAGCATGGGGGTCACCGAGCTCATCTGCACGACGCCGGTCAGGGCGAAGGTGCCGCCCACGCCGACGGCGACCCCGACGAGGGCCATGACGAGCGGCAGGCCCGCGGCGACGAGCGTGCCGAGCATGACGATGAGGACGACGGCGGCGACGCCGACGCCGATGGCCTCCGCGGCCCCGAAGATCGAGGAGATGTCCTGGGTCAGCTCCTTGCTCGCGTGCGCCTCGACGCCGGGCACGCCGGCTGCGATCCGCTGGATGTCCTCGCGCAGGGACACGGGGAGGCCGTCGGTGGACTGGGTGAGCTGCAGTGCCGCGATGGCGGCCCTGCCGTCGGCCGAGACGAAGCGGAGGTCCCCGGCTGCCTGGGACTGCCGCTCGGCGAGGGCGAGCTGGGCCTTGGCCTCGGCGATCTTCGCGGCGCCCTCGTCGGCCTGCTTCCGGCCGGCGTCGTACTGGGCCTGGCTGGCGTCGAGCTGTGCGCGGCCCGCGTCGAGCTGCGCCTGGGCAGAGGCGGTGGCCTGGGCGATGGCGGCCTCGGGGAGGCCCTGGGCCGCCAGCGCCTGCCTCTGGGCGTCGAGCTGAGCCTGACCGGCCTCAAGCTGGGCGCGGCCCGCGTCGAGCTGGGCCTTGCCGGCGGCCAGCTCGGGCTCCCCGGCGGCGAGCCTGGCCTCGTTCGCCTCGATCTCCTGCCGCCCGGCCGCGATCCGGGCCGTCGCGCCGTCGAGCTGGGCCTGCGTGGCGAAGGGGTCGGTGACGCCGCGGACGCCGTCGAGGCCCTTGATTTCGTTGAGGGCGTCGCCCAGCTGGCGCTTCTGGGCGTCGGTGAAGGCGGCGCCGGGGGACTCGAAGACGATCGACGCGTTCCCGCCCGAGGCCGAGGGGAGGTCAGCCCTGAGCTTGTCCGCCATGCGCTGCGTCTCGGTGCCGGGAATCTGGAAGTTGTTGGTCATGGTGCCGTGGAACGCCGCGGCGGATCCGCCGACGGCGGCGACGAGCACGAGCCAGAGGGCGAGCACGAGCCAGCGGCGGTCGTAGGAGAACCGGCCGAGGCGGTAGAGGAGGGTGGCCATGGGAGCCTTCCTAGGGCGGGTGGGTGGGGCAGCAGGCGCGGTGGTCGGGCGTCAGCCCGCGAAGCCGGACTTGAGGTGGGTGATCGAGGCGGTGAGCAGCTCGCGGAGGCGGGCGAGGGACGACGGCGCGAGGTCGCCGCCGCGCTCGGCCATCCAGACCTCGAGCGCGGACTTCCCGCACGAGATGACGCACGCGGCGAGGGCGTGGACGTAGAGGCCGTCGAGGCTCTCGGCCCCGTCGCGGCCGCGGATGGCGGCGACGATCTTCTCCCGGCACTCCTCGAAGGCCTGGAGCTGGAAGCGCGCCACGGGCTCGTGGCCGTGGGCCACGAGGAAGGACTCGGCCATGGGGGCGATGAGGTCGTTGTCCGCGAGCCCATAGATCACGGTGAGGGCGGACTCGAGGAGGGGCTCGTCCGCCGGGCGGTCGCGGAGCCGCTCGAGGGCGCGGTCGAGGAACCCGAAGGTCGGGGCCGCGATGGCCTCCTCGGGGCTCGTGAAGTAGTTGAAGAAGGTGCGCCGGGAGACGCCGGCGGACTCGGCGATGTCCTCGACGGTGAAGGCGCCGAGGCCGCGCTCGCGGGCCAGCCCGAGGGCAGCGGCCACGATGGACTCGCGCGTCGCGGCCTTGTTCTGCTCACGGCGGGAGAGGGTTTCGGGGGTCACGTGACTACACTAAGTGCAAGTTTGCACTCAGTGCAAGAAAGCCCGCGCCGGAGTCTCAGCCCTGCGGGCCGTAGGGGCCCTCCTGGCCCTGGGGAGGATGGGGCAGGCGGCTCGCCTGATCCACGAGGTATGCCGACTGGCCCGTCGCCCCGGCCTCGCCCCTGGCGAGCGGGATGACCCACACCGCGGTGCCGTAGCAGCACACCTCGGTCCAGTTCGGGCCGAGCTCGGAGGTGTCGAAGCGCATGCCGACGATCGCGTTCGCACCGCGGTGCTGGGCCTCGGCGACCATGCGGTGCATGACCTGCTGGCGGCTCTCGTAGAGCGCCTTGGTCATCTCGGGCAGCTCGCCGCCGCCGATCGAGCGGAAGTTGGCCATGAACTGCGCGCCGATGTCGCGGGCGCGGACGGTGAGGCCCATGACCTCGCCGAAGACGGCGTCGATGCGGTGCCCGGGGATGTCGTTCGTCGTGACGATGAGCATGGGCTCAGCCTAGCCACGCACCCGCTCCAGCCCACGCCAGAACGCCGCATCGCGACACGCTGGAATCCGGGACGGATGACAGCGTGCCGCGATGCGGCGTTGAGAGGGCGCCCTGCGGGCGGTGGGCTAGGAGCGGGAGGCGGCCAGCTCGCCGTCGTGCGCGTTGTTGTCCTGCTTGACCGGCTGCGCGTCCTCGCCGGACTCGTCCCTGAACGGGTCGCCGTGGCGCGGGGCGTTGTAGAGCTCCTCGTCGAGGATGCCCTGGCGCTTCGCGACGATCGTCGGGACGAGGGCCTGCCCGGCCACGTTGACCGCGGTGCGGCCCATGTCCAGGATCGGGTCGATCGCGAGGAGCAGGCCGACGCCGGCCAGCGGCAGGCCGAGGGTCGAGAGCGTGAGGGTGAGCATGACGACGGCGCCCGTGGTGCCTGCCGTCGCCGCCGAGCCGAGGACCGAGACGAGGACGATGAGCAGGTACTGGCTCAGGTCGAGGTTGATCCCGAAGAACTGGGCGACGAAGATCGCGGCGACCGCGGGGTAGATCGCGGCGCAGCCGTCCATCTTGGTCGTCGCGCCGAGGGGCACCGCGAAGGACGCGTAGCCCGAGGGGACGCCGAGGTTGCGCTCGGTGACCCGCTGGGTCAGCGGGAGCGTGCCGATCGAGGAGCGCGAGACGAAGGCGAGCTGGATCGCCGGCCACGCGCCCGAGAAGTACTGCTTGACCGAGAGGCCGTGGGACTTCACGAGGACCGGGTAGACCACGAAGAGGACGAGGGCGAGGCCCACGTAGATTGCGCCGGTGAACTTGCCGAGCGCGCCGATGGTGTCCCAGCCGTACACCGCGACGGCGTTGCCGATGAGGCCGACGGTGCCGATCGGGGCGACGCGGATGATCCACCAGAGGACCTTCTGGATCACGGCCAGGGCCGAGGCGTTGAGGTCGAGGAAGGGCTCGGCCTTCTTGCCGACCTTGAGGGCCGCGACGCCGACGGCGATCGCGATCACGAGGATCTGCAGGACGTTGAAGCTGACGGACGTCGTCGCGGCCGTGTCGGTGACCGTGGTGCTCGCGCCGAGGCCGAGGAAGTTCTTCGGGAACAGGCCCGTGAGGAACGCCCACCAGTCGCCCGTCTTGCCGGAGTACGAGGCCTCCTGGGTGATGCCCGTGTTGGCGCCGGGCTGGAAGACGACGCCGAGGCCGATCCCGATGAGCACGGAGACGCCGGCCGTGATGCCGAACCACAGGAGCGTGTTCCACGCGAGGCGGGCGGCGTTGGAGACCTGCCGGAGGTTCGCGATCGAGCTCACGACGGCCGTGAAGATGAGCGGCACGACGGCGGTCTGCAGGAGCGAGACGTAGCTGCTGCCGATGGTCTTGAGGGTGTCCCCGAGGGCGTTCGGGGCCTTCGCGGTGTGCCCCGTGTACTTGGCCAGGAGGCCGAGGGCGACGCCGACGACGAGCGCGGCGATGATCTGGGGGCCGAAGGACGTGGCCCACGCCGGGAGCCGACGCGCGGCCCGCTGGGTGCTGGTGGAAGTGGTCACCGGTATACCGTAGGGACGGGCGCCGTAGCAGACAAAGCGAATGTTGAGAAGTGTGACGGCGACTGTGACGGCGCCGTTCGGGGGAGTACCCCGGAAATCGGCGCCGCCACGGCCGTTTGTTACATTATTCCCCGCCCGAGTATGGGGTATGTCTCACCCGAGCAGGGCCCTCCGGAGGGTGTCGAGGCCGACCGAGCCGAGGCCCAGCGCCTGGCTGTGGAACTCCTTGACGTCGAAGGGCCGGCCCTCCGCGGCGGCCCGAGCCGAGAGGTCCGCGCGGATCTGCTCCCAGAGCCGCTGGCCGACCTTGTAGGAGGGGGCCTGGCCCGGCCAGCCGAGGTAGCGCGTGAACTCGAAGCTCAGCTGGCCCTCCGAAATCGGCAGGTTCTCGCGCAGGAACGTGTAGCCCTTCTCCGGGGTCCACGTGCCGGAGCCCCAGCGCGCGGGGACCTCGAGCTCGAGGTGCACGCCGATGTCGAACACGACCCGGGCCGCGCGCATGCGCTGCATGTCGAGCATGCCCATGAGGTCGCCGGGGTCGGAGAGGTAGCCGAGCTCCTCCATGAGCCGCTCGGCGTACAGGGCCCAGCCCTCGCCGTGGCCCGAGACCCAGCAGATGTTCCGGCGCCACGAGTTGAGCGCGTCCCGGCGGTAGACCGCTGTGGCGACCTGGAGGTGATGGCCCGGGACGCCCTCGTGGTAGACGGTGGTCGTCTCGGCCCAGGTCGTGAAGGTGTCCTCGCCCTCCGGGACGGACCACCACATGCGGCCCGGCCGGGAGAAGTCGTCCGAGGGACCCGTGTAGTAGATGCCGCCCTCCTGGGTCGGGGCGATGAGGCACTCGAGGCGGCGCAGCGGCTCGGGGATGTCGAAGTGCGTGTCGGCGAGGTCCGCGATGGCCTCGTCCGAGAGGCGCTGCATCCAGGCCTTGAGCGCGTCGGTCCCCTTCAGCTGGCGGGCGGGGTCCGCGTTCAGGACGGCCTTGGCCTCCGCGACGGTCGCACCCGGGCGGATCTGCTCGGCGACGGCCTCCTGGGCCGCGATGAGCCGGTCGAGCTCCTCGACGCCCCACGCGTAGGTCTCCTCGAGGTCCACCGTCGCGCCGAGGAACTCGCGCGAGGCGAGGGCGTAGCGCTCGCGGCCCACGGCGTCCTTCTCCGGGGCGAGCGGCAGGAGCTCGGCCTCGAGTTCGTCCGCGAAGCGGCTGTAGGCCGCGGCGGCGGCCGCGCAGCCCTCCGCGAGGGCCGCCGCGACGTCGTCCGGGAGGGGGGCGCCGGCGTCGTCCGCGCCCAGCCCGCCGGCCTCCCCGCCGGCGAGCCGCGCGTTCGCCGCGAGCTGGGCGAAGAAGCCCGTGCCCGCCTCGGCGTACTTGCGCGTCTGCTCGACGACGATCCGCACCTGGCGCGCGGCGGCGACCCTCCCGTCCGCGGCGGCGGCACGCAGCGCGGCGAGGTAGCCCTCGAGGGCGGCCGGGACGTTCGCGGCGCGGCCCGCGATGTGGCCCCACTGCTCCGGGGTCTCGGTGGGCATGAGGTCGAAGATCGAGCGGATCGTCTGGGCCGGGGACGCGATGTTGTTCAGCTCGGCGAGCTCCCAGCCGCTCTCGTGCCGCTCGAGCGCGAGGCCGAGGCGCTCGCGCATCGCGTCGAGCGTGACCTCGTCCGTCGCGTCGAGGGGCTCGACGCCGTCGAGCCGGGCGAGCGCGTCCCGGACGGCGACGGCGTGGGCCTCGTGGCCGGCGGGGGAGAAGTCCGGGTACTCCGTCTCGTGCCCGGGGAAACCGAGCTCGGTGGCGAGCGACGGGTTGAGCTCGAGGAGCCGTGCCGTGAACGATTCCGCGACGGCGTCGACGGCGGTGGGGGTGCGGAGGCCGCGGGCGGAGGCGGCGTCGGTCGTGTTCTGGGTCACCGGACGAGCCTATCCCGCCGCCCCGGGGCTCTGAAGGACATCCTCCAGATTCCGTCCTCCGGAGGCCGTTTGCACCACGGCGGGACGGGTACGAACGCCGGTGACCTCCCGAGCGCGCTGCCCCTGCCGGGCGGCCGTTCGGGCCCCGCCGGACGTCAGGAGAGCTGCCGTGGCCGAGACCCCGAACCCGATCCAGATCCAGAAGTTCCTCGAGGGCGTGGACTACCCCGCCGACAAGGAGGCCCTCCTCCGGGCGGCCGAGCAGCACCAGGCCGACGAGAACGTCTTGAACGCCCTCCGCGGGCTCCCCGAGCGCTCCTACGGCAAGCCCACGGAGGTCAGCGAGGCGGTCTCCGGCGGCCCCGCCGGCGGGGGCGGGGGCAAGCCGGCGAAGGACGACGACGAGCGCGGCGGCGAGCGGTTCGATGCCGGCTGAGCCGCCTCCCGATCCAGAACCCCACGGCCCGCGGCGCCGGCGCAGCGCGCGCGGGCCCGAGGAGTGGGCGGCGCCGCACGTCCCGGCGGACGAGGCGGGCCTGGACATCCTCGTCCCGACCTGCGACCGCCCCGCCGAGCTCGCGACCGTCCTCGCCGGCCTCGCGGCGCAGGACCTCGAGGGCTGCCGGATCCTCGTGAGCGACCAGAGCCTCGGGCCGGCCTCGTGGGAGCACCCCGCCGCGAAGGCCATGATGCGCGTGCTCCGTGCCCAGGGCCGGACCGTGGATCTCGTGCGGCATCTGCCCCGCCGGGGGCTCGCCGAGCACCGCCAGTTCCTCCTCGACCAGTCCTCGGCGCCGCGCGTCCTCTTCCTGGACGACGACGTCTGGCTCGCCCCCGGCGCCCTCGGGGTCCTGGCCGAGGCGCTCGACACGCTCGGCTGCGGATTCGTGGGCATGGCCGTGCAGGGCCTCTCGTTCCTGGAGGACCGCCGGCCCGGAGAGCTCGAGCCCTTCGAGCTGTGGGACGGCGGCGTGCTGCCGGAGCGGCTCGACCGCGACTCCGCGGAGTTCGAGCGCTGGCGGCTGCACAACGCCGCGAACCCCGCGCACCTCGCCGAGGCCGTGGCGCGGGAGGGCGGACTCGGCCGGCGGGGGTGGGTCCCGTACCGCATCGCGTGGGTCGGCGGGTGCGTCCTCTACCGGCGCGAGGCCCTCGTCGAGTGCGGCGGCTTCTCGTTCTGGACCGAGCTGCCCACGGAACACGCGGGTGAGGACGTCGTGGCCCAGTGGCGGGTCATGGAGCGCTACGGCGGGGCCGGGATCCTGCCCTCGTACGCCGTGCACCTCGAGAGCCCGACGACGGTGCCCGTCCGCGACGTGGAGGCCTCCGAGGTCCTCGCCGGGCGCAAGGAGCAGAGGAACCCCGGCGCCGACTGACCCGCCCCTTACCAGGCGTCAGAGGCGGCCGCGGCGCTGGCTGATCATGTGCCGGGGGCGCAGGGTCGCCTGGCGGATGCGCTCGCGCCGCGTCGGGGCGGCGGGCGCCTCCTCCTCGGGCTCGGCCCCGCCCGCGGCGGCGATGACCGCCGTCAGGGCCGCGAGCTCCTCGGGCGTCGGGTTGCCCTTGGTGACCGAGAACAGCACCGGCGGCTCCTCAGCGGAGGGCGAGTCCCCGCCGTCGTGCACGTCAGCCGGAAGCACAGCCGCGCTCACAGCGGGATGTTCCCGTGCTTCTTCGCCGGCAGCGAGGCGTGCTTGTCCCGCAGGGCGCGGAGGCCCCGCAGGAGCTGCACGCGCGTCTCGGAGGGCGCGATGACGGCGTCGACGTAGCCGAGCTCGGCGGCCTGGTACGGGTTGAGCAGCTCCTCCTCGTACTGGCGGATGAGCTCGGCGCGCTTGGCCTCGACGTCCCCGCCCTGCTCGGCAACCGCCGCGAGCTCGCGGCGGTAGAGGATGTTCACCGCGCCCTGGGCTCCCATGACGCCGATCTGCGCGGTGGGCCACGCGAGGTTCAGGTCCGCCCCGAGCTTCTTCGAGCCCATGACGATGTAGGCGCCGCCGTACGCCTTGCGGCAGATCACGGTGAGCTTGGGCACGGTCGCCTCGGCGTACGCGTACAGGAGCTTCGCGCCGCGGCGGATGATGCCCTGGAACTCCTGGTCCTTGCCCGGCAGGAAGCCGGGGACGTCCACGAGCGTGACGATCGGGATGTTGAACGCGTCGCAGTGCCGCACGAACCGCGCGGCCTTCTCCGACGCGGCGATGTCGAGCGTGCCGGCGAACTGGATCGGCTGGTTCGCGACGATGCCGACCGTGTGCCCCTCCATGCGCCCGTAGCCGATGATGACGTTCGGGGCGTAGAGCGACTGCATCTCGAGGAAGTGCCCCTCGTCGACGATGCCCTCGATGACGGCGCGCATGTCGTAGCCCTGGGAGGCGGCGTCGGGCACGAGCGTATCGAGGGCGAGGTCGGCGTCGTCGACCTCGAGCTCCTGGTCGTGGTCCCCGACGGGGGCCTCGACGAGGTTGTTCGAGGGCAGGAAGTCGAGCAGCTCGCGGACGAACTCGACAGCGTCCTTCTCGTCGGCGGCGAGGTAGGTCGCGGTGCCGGTCGTGGCGTTGTGCTGCCGGGCGCCGCCGAGCGTCTCCATGTCCACCTCCTCGCCCGTGACCGTCTTGATGACGTCGGGACCGGTGATGAACATGTGGCTCGTCTTGTCCACCATGACGACGTAGTCGGTGAGCGCGGGGGAGTAGGCGGCGCCGCCCGCGCACGGGCCCATGATGAGCGAGATCTGCGGGACGACGCCGGAGGCGGCGACGTTGTTGCGGAAGATGTCCGCGAACATCGCGAGGGAGGCCACGCCCTCCTGGATGCGCGCGCCGCCGCCGTCGTTGATGCCGACGACGGGGCAGCCGTTGCGCAGGGCGAACTCCTGGACCTTGACGATCTTCTCGCCGTTGACCTGGCTCAGCGAGCCGCCGTAGACGGAGAAGTCCTGGCTGTACACGGCCACGAGCCGGCCGTCCACGGTGCCATAGCCGGACACGACGCCGTCGCCGAGGGGCTTCTTCTTCTCCATGCCGAAGGCGGTGGAGCGGTGGACGCGGAGCGTGTCGAACTCGACGAACGAGCCCTCGTCGAGGAGCAGGTCGATACGCTCCCGCGCCGTGTTCTTCCCGCGCGCGTGCTGCTTCTCGATCGCGTCCTGCCCGGACGGCGCGAGGGACGCTGCCCTCCGGTCGCGGAAGTCCGCAATCTTGCCCGCGGTGGTCGTCAGGTCGTGGGTCACGCTCTCTCCAGCTCTCGGGTGGCATGTAGGTTCCGCACAACCGGCGGAGACATGTCCCCAGTCTAGTCAGCGGCCAGTGGCGTCTGTGTGTAGGAACCCTACAATTTCTTGCCGTGCCCCGCGGTGCCCGTGCGGTGCCCCGCGGTGTCTTGCGGGCCCGGCGGGCGGACGACGGCGGGAGGCGGCCGGCGTCGTCCACGCACCCCTTGTTACTCCCGGGTAACAAGTGCCGTACACTGTCAGCATGACACGGATCACACCGGGCCGGAGCCTGGCCGGCCGCACGCTGCTCATGAGCGGCGGCAGCCGCGGGATCGGGCTCGCCATCGCGCTGCGGGCCGCGGAGGACGGCGCGAACGTCGCCCTCCTCGCGAAGACGGGGGAGCCGCACGCGAAGCTCGCCGGCACGGTCTTCACGGCGGCCGAGCAGATCGAGGCCGCGGGCGGGACCGCCCTTCCCATCGTGGGGGACGTGCGCAGCGACGAGGACGTCGCGCGGGCCGTGCGCGACGCCGTCGAGCGCTTCGGCGGGATCGACGCCGTCGTGAACAACGCCTCGGCCATCGACCTCTCGCGCACTGACGCCCTCGACATGAAGCGCTACGACCTCATGCAGGACATCAACGTGCGCGGGGCGTTCCTGCTCTCCAAGACGGCCCTGCCCGCGCTCCGCGCCTCGGCCGCCGCGGGCCGGGGGCCGCACATCCTCACCCTCTCGCCCCCGCTCAACCTTGACCCGCGATGGGCCGGGCGGCACCTGGCCTACACGATGTCCAAGTACGGCATGAGCCTCACGACCCTCGGCCTCGCCCACGAGCTGCGGGCCGACGGGATCGGGGTCAACTCGCTCTGGCCGGCCACGCTCATCGACACCGCCGCGATCCGCGCGATGCCCGACGGCGACGCGCTCGCGAGCGCCGGCCGCAGCCCGCGGATCGTCGCGGACGCCGCGCACGCCGTGCTGACGCAGGATCCGCGGACCGTGACGGGCAACTTCTTCACCGACGAGGAGGTCCTGCGGGCCGCCGGGGTCGACGACTTTACCGGGTACAGCCTCGGCGCGGCGGAGGAGCGGCTCGTGCCGGACATCTTCCTCTGACTCCACGCCCCGTGCCCGCTCGCTGCCCCCACGGTGCCCGTGCACAGGCGCGTCGGTAGGATTCACGCATGGAGTCGCAGGGGCAGGGGCAGGGACAGGAGCAAGGACAGGCCCGGGGGCCGCTCGACAGGGCGTTCCTGGGCGCCGAGTTCGCACGGACGGCGGGGCTGTCCCGCCTTGAGATCGTCGACGAGGTCGGCTCGACCAACACCGAGCTCGCCCGCCGGGCCGAGGCCGAGCCCGAGGCGTGGGCCGACCTGGCCGTCCTCGCGGCGGACCACCAGACCGCCGGCCGCGGCCGCCTCCACCGCCACTGGGAGTCCCCGTTCGGGACCTCGATCGCCGTCTCCCTCCTCCTGCGCCCGCACAACCGCTCGGGCCGGCCCCTGCCCACGCAGAGCTACTCGTGGTTCTCCCCGCTGGCCGCGCTCGCCCTGCGCGAGGCCCTCGCGGAGACGGCCGGTCTCGAGGCCTCGGTCAAGTGGCCCAACGACGTCGTCGTGGACGGGCGCAAGATCTCCGGCATCCTCGCCCAGCTCGCCGCCGGCGCGCGGGGTGAGCCGCCCGCCGTCGTGCTCGGGACCGGGATCAACGTGAGCCAGGCCGAGGGGGAGCTCCCCGTGCCCACCGCGACGAGCGTGCGCATCGAGGCCGGCCGCGAGGTCCCGCGCGAGGAGCTGCTCGCGGCGTACCTCGCCGCGTTCGGGCGCCGCTACCGCGAGTTCTGCGCGGCCGACGGCGACCCGGACGCGCCGCTGGCCGGCCTCCGCGGGCTCATGGGCCAGGTCGAGGACGCGACGGTCACGCTCGGCAAACGCGTGCGCGTCGAGCTCCCCGGCGGGCGGGTGCTCGAGGGCCGCGCGACGGGCCTGGACAGGCACGGCGCCCTCGTCGTCCTCGAGGACGACGGCTCGCGGCACGCGGTGGCGGCGGGCGACGTCGTGCACTTGCGCCCCGCCGACGGCGGCTATGCGTAGGCTCCTCGATCCGGGGGAGCAGCTCATCGTCGCCACACGCCGCCAGCCGCGCATGCTCGTGCTGCCGGCCGCCGTCTTCATCGTGCTGTGCGGCGCCGCCGGAGTCGCGGCCGGCTGGCTCTGGCGCGGCCGGCTCGAGCAGCTCCTGCCGTGGCTCCCGCCCTCCACGCGGGCCTGGCTGCCGTTCGTGCCCGTGGCCCTCGCCGCGTGGGTCGTGCTCGCGTACTGCGCGCCCAGACTGATCGCGTACCGCTCGCTCGTCTACGTCCTCACGAGCCGCCGCGTCCTGTGCACCGAGCGCGGGCTCCGCCGCGGCGGACGGGAGATGCCGCTGTCGATGATCCGGGACGTGCATGTGAGCCAAGGCGTGCTTCAGGGCATGCTCAGGTCCGGGACGATAACCTTGGCGTCGGGCCAGGCGGCCCAGCTGACGCTCACCGACGTCCCAGAGGTGCGCCGCTTCCGGCAGTTCGTCCTGGAGGCCATCGATGAGCTGCCCGCGCGCGGGGCCGGCGCCGGCCCCGAGCGGGACGGCGGCGCCGCCGCGGGCGACGCGGCACAGTGGGAACGGAGGGAGGACTGATGGACGAGCAGGCCGGCGAGGCTGTCGCCGACGCCGACGCAGGCGCTGTCGCAGACACCGACGCCGACGATGTCGCAGACACCGACGCAGTCGGGCACGCGCCGACCCAGCAGCCTCCGCAGGCGTCCCTCGGGGAGTCCCGGCGCACCTCGTCCCGCGAGCTCGAGCTGCGCCTCCTCGGCGGGGAGCGCACGCTCAAACGGCGCGAGGTCGCCGCGGGCGTCGGCCTGTCCCTCTACTCGGCCCGCAAGCTGTGGCGCGCCCTCGGCATGCCCAACTTCACCGACGACGACCTCGCCTTCACCCAGGCGGACCTCGAGCACCTCAAGGCCATGCCGCGGCTCGTGCGCGAGGGCCTCCTGACGGAGGAGGCGGCGATCTCGGTGACCCGCGCCATCGGCCAGATGACCGACCGCATGGTGGTCTGGCAGGTCGAGGCGCTCGTCGAGGACCTCGTCGCGACGCAGGGCCTCTCCGACGCCGAGGCCCGGCTCGCGCTCGTCGACATGCTCCCCGAGCTCATCGAGCCCCTCGAGGAGATGCTCGTCTACTCGTGGCGGCGCCAGCTCACGGCCGGCGTGCAGCGGCTCGCCCTCCGGGCCAAGGCCGGGCTCGAGTCGAGCCAGGAGGGCCGGGACGGCTCGGAGGACGACGCGCCGCTGCCGCTCGCGCGCGCCGTCGGCTTCGCCGACCTCGTCTCGTACACGTCGCTCTCGCGGCGCATGAACGAGAAGACGCTCGCCCAGCTCGTCCAGCGCTTCGAGAACCGCTGCGCCGAGATCATCTCGGTCGGCGGCGGCCGGCTCGTCAAGACCATCGGCGACGAGGTCCTGTACATCGCCGAGACGCCCGCCGCCGGGGCCCTGATCTCCCTCGCGATGGCGAAGGAGTTCGCGGAGGACGAGATCCTGCCGGAGTGCCGGGTCGCCATGGTGTGGGGGCGCGTGCTGAGCCGCCTCGGCGACATCTACGGTCCGACCGTGAACCTCGCCGCGCGCCTGACGGCGATCGCCGGGCCCGGCGAGGTGCTCATCGACGACATCACCGCGCACGCTCTGCGGGGCGACGACCGCTTCGTGCTCGAGCCGCGGGAGCCCGAGATGGTCCGGGGTTTCGGCGAGATCCACCCCGTGCTTCTGCGCCCCGGAACAGGCCCGGGCATCGTCCTGGACTGACGCCCGGGCACGAGCCGGAGCCGGGTACCTCTCCCCATCGCACACCCCTGTGGCGTGCGGCTAGGCTTGTCCGCGGACTGGGCGCCCACGAGGCGCCGCACGCTGTGGCGCAGCGCTCACGGCACAATCAAGAGGGGGAGACATGACGCTCACGACGGAACAGGCCGCGTGGTTCGCGGAGACGTTCGAGAGGCTCGTGGCCAACGTGGGGCAGGCCGTGCTCGGCAAGTCGCACGTCGTGCGCCTGGCCTTCACGGCCATGCTCGCCGAGGGGCACGTGCTCCTCGAGGACGCCCCCGGGACCGGCAAGACGTCGCTGGCCCGGGCGCTCGCGGCCACCGTCCAGGGCACGAACTCCCGGATCCAGTTCACGCCGGACCTCCTGCCCTCCGACGTGACGGGCGTGACCATCTACGACCAGAAGTCGCAGCGGTTCGAGTTCCACAGGGGCCCGATCTTCGCCAACATCGTCCTCGCCGACGAGATCAACCGCGCCTCGCCCAAGACCCAGTCCGCGCTCCTCGAGGTCATGGAGGAGTCCCGGGTGACCGTGGACGGCGTGACCTACGAGGCCGGCCGGCCCTTCATGGTCATGGCCACCCAGAACCCGATCGAGCAGGCCGGCACCTACCGCCTGCCCGAGGCGCAGCTGGACCGCTTCCTCATCAAGACGTCCATCGGCTACCCGGATCACGCCTCGACCGTCCGGCTCCTCGGCGGGGCCTCCATCAAGGACCGCTCGCGCGAGCTGGCGCCGATCATCACGACGCAGGCCGTGGCCGAGATGGCCGAGCTCGCGGCCCAGAACCATGTCGACCCGGCGATCCTCGAGTACATCTCGCGCCTGTGCGAGGAGACGCGCAACGCCCCCGAGACGCGTCTCGGCGTGAGCGTGCGCGGCGCGATCGCGATGGTCCGCGCCGCCAAGGTGTGGGCCGCCGCGGACGGGCGGAATTTCGTGCTCCCGGACGATGTCAAGGAGCTCGCCCCCGTCGTGTGGACGCACCGGTTCGTCATGGACCCCGAGGCCGAGTTCGCCGGCGTCACGGCCGAGCGCGTCCTCGAGCGCGTCCTCGGCGAGGTGGCCGCGCCGCAGTCCCGCGCCGGCGTCTGAGCCCCGCGTACCGATGCGGATCCCGTTCCTGGACCGTGCCCTGAGCCGTGCCCTGCGCGATGTCATGCGCTCGCGTGCGGATGCCGCGGATCGCCCCCGGCTGCACGCGGCCTCCGTCTGGCGGGAGGCCGGGGGGCTCGCCGAGGAGTACCTGCACCCCGCTGCGGCCCGCGCCGCCGGGCTCTACCGCCGCTGGCTCGCGCCCGTCCTCGGCGTCGTGAGCCCGCTCGGCTGGACCGTCGCGGGCGCCGGCGCCCTGCTCGCCATCGCGGGCGCGGCCTGGGGCTGGCAGGAGTCCAGCGCGGCCGCGCTCCTGGCCGCCATCCTCTTCGTCCTGTCCATCGCCTTCGTCCTCGGACGCAGCTCCTACGCCGTGACCCTCGACCTCGCCCGGACGCGCGTCGCCGTCGGCGACAGCGCAGTGGGCAGCATCGAGGTCGTCAGCACCGCGCCCAGGCCCGTGCTCCCGGCGCGCCTCGAGCTCCCGGTCGGGGCCGTGACCGCCGTCTTCCACCTGCCGCGCATGCGCCCGAACGTCCCGCACGAGGACCTGTTCACGATCCCGACGCACCGGCGGGCCGTGATCGTCGTCGGCCCCGTCCGCTCCGTGCGCGCGGACCCGCTGAGCCTCCTGCGCCGCCAGGTCACGTGGACCGAGCCGCAGGACCTCTACGTCCACCCGCGCACGGTGGCCCTCGGCACCTCCGCGGCGGGGTTCATCCGCGACCTCGAGGGCATGCCCACGAACGAGCTCGCGACCTCGGACGTCTCGTTCCACGCCCTGCGCGAGTACGTGCCCGGCGACGACCGCCGGCACATCCATTGGAAGACGACGGCGCGCACCGGGACCCTCATGGTGCGCCAGTTCGAGGAGACCCGCAGGGCGCACCTCGCCGTGTGCCTCTCGGCCAACCTCGACGAGTACACCGGCGAGGAGGACTTCGAGCTCGCGGTCTCCGTCGCCGGCTCGATCGGCCGCCAGGCCCTCGCCGAGCAGCGCGAGCTGAGCGCCCTGACCCAGCGCGGTCCGCTCCGCACGGAGAGCGCGCGGCACTTCCTCGACGACCTCACGCGCCTGACGGGCGCGCCCATCCGCCCGGGCACGGTCGAGGCCGCCCGCATGACGGCCGACGCCGTCCCGAATGCCTCCGTCGTGTTCCTCGTGGTCGGGGCGAACGTCACCCCCACCCGGCTCCGCGCGGCCGCCGCCGCGATCCCCGCCGGCATCCGCACCCTCGCGGTGCGCTGCGAGGCCGGCGCGGCCCCGTCCCGCGCCTCGATCGCCGACCTGTCCGTCCTGACCGTCGGCGCCCTCGACGACCTCGGCCCCGTCCTGCGGAAGGCTGCAGCATGAGCGAGACCACCAGGATCAGACCCCGCCGCGCGGCGGCCCCGGCCCCGGCCGCGGGACGCGGCACTCCCACCCGCTCCGGCAGAAGCTCCGCAGGGGGCCCCGGCCGTCCCGGGGGCCGCCCGGTCCGGCCAGGCTTCTGGGCCGGCCGCAGCCCGTGGCTGCACACGCTCGACGCCGGCGCCGTCCTCGCGCTCGCCGGCCTCTCTGTGGCCGGGTTCCACCTCGCGTACGGCGGCGACCTGCACTACCTCGCGGCCGGGCTCGTGGGCGCGGCCCTGGGCCTCGCGGTCGCCTACGCCTCGAGCACGCTGCGGCTCGGCGTCCTCGTCACCGCCGCCGCGGCCTTCCTCGCGTACCTCCTCGCGGGAGGCCTCGTGGCCACGCCGGACGAGTCGCTCGCCGGCGTCGTGCCCACGCTCGGGTCCCTGCGCACCCTCCTGCTGGGCATCGTCGTGGCCTGGAAGGACAACCTCACGGTCGCGGCGCCGCTCGGCACGGGCGCGGGCATGCTCGTCGTGCCCTACCTCGGCGCGTTCGTGTGCTGCCTGGCCGCCGGCCTGACGGCGTGGCGGCTCCGCCGCCCGTACTGGCCGCTCGTCCCGCTCGGCGCCCTTTTCGCGCTCGGCATCGCCTTCGGCACGAACGAGGCCTTCCTCGCCCTCCCGCGCGGCGTCGCGTTCGCCGTCGTCGCCGTCCTGTGGGCGTCCTTCCGCCGGCGTGCGGCGCGCGTCGAGACGGCCCAGATCGTCTCGGGCGAGACGACGGTCCCGGACGCGTCCTCCGCGCGGGCGGCGAGGATCCGGCACGTGGGGCTCGGCGCCGTCGTGCTCGCCGCGGCGGCGGCGCTGGCCCTCGTGCTCGGGCCCGCGCTCACGGCCGGGGCCGAGCGGGAGGTCCTCCGGGACCGCGTCGTGCCGCCGTTCGACCCGCGCAACTACATCAGCCCGCTCTCGAGCTTCCGCAGCCTCGTCAAGGACCAGCGCGACACGACGCTCTTCACCGTCACCGGCCTGCCCGAGGGCGGCCGCGTGCGCCTCGCCGCGCTCGACTCGTACGACGGCACGGTCGCGAACATCGACCAGGGCGGCTCGGGCAGCTTCGCCAAGGTCGGCAACGCTGCCTCGCTCGCGCGCGGGGACGGCGCCGAGGCGGGCGGCACCGCGTACTCGCTCGGCGTCACGGTGGGCGGCTACACGGGCTTCTTCGTCCCCGGCGGGCGCACGACGACGGGCATCGCCTTCGCGGACGCCGACGGCGCCGCGGGCGAGGGGCTCTACTTCAACTCGCTCACCGACACGGCGATCACGACGGCGGGCCTGACCGAGGGCGACGCGTACACCGTCCAGGTCCAGGAGCCCGCCCGCCCGGACGACGGGCAGCTCGCCCAGGCCGAGTTCGCGCAGGTCGGCATGCCCTCGGTCGACGCCGTCCCGCAGGTCCTCCAGGCCAAGGCCGGGGACATCCTCGGCGACAGCCAGACGCCGATCGAGCGCGTGCGCACGCTCGAGTCTTACTTCCAGAAGTTCGGCGCCTTCAGCAAC
Source organism: Sinomonas sp. T428B (assembly GCF_056780155.1). NCBI lineage: Bacteria > Bacillati > Actinomycetota > Actinomycetes > Micrococcales > Micrococcaceae > Sinomonas > Sinomonas sp. T428B. The sequence continues at coordinate 1,329,240 of NZ_JBRAZR010000001.1, forward strand.
GGCCTCGTCGCCGAGGGCCAGGTCCCGAGCCTCTCCGGCCACGGCGCCGGGCGCCTGCGCGCGATGCTCACGGCCAAGCAGATGGTCGGCGACGACGAGCAGTACGCCGTCACGATGGCCCTCATGGCCCGGCACCTGGGGATCCCGGCCCGCGTCGTCATGGGCTTCTACCCCGAGCAGCCGGTCCCGGCGGGTCAGCCCGTGGAGATCAAGGGCAAGGACGTGCACGCGTGGGTCGAGGTCGCGTTCGCCGGCCACGGCTGGGTCGCGTTCGACCCGACGCCGCCGAAGAACAACGTGCCCATCCCGCCGGACCCGCAGGCGCAGTCGAAGCCACGCCCGCAGGTCCTGCAGCCGCCGCCCCCGCCGCAGGCGCCCGTCGAGCTGCCGCCGGACTCGCGCCCGGACGTGCTGGACGAGGAGCAGAAGAAGAACGACCTCTGGCTCATCCTCGGCCCGATCCTCGCGGTCATCGGCATCGCGCTCATCCCGATCGCGGTCCTGGCCCTGCCGCTGCTGCTCATCGCCTGGCTCAAGCTGCGCCGCCGCCGGCTCCGCTTCGAGGCCGAGCACCCGGCCGACCGCGTGAGCGGGGGCTGGAGCGAGGTCACGAGCTTCGCGGCGGACCTCGGCGCGACCCTCGACGCGCGCGGAACGCGGCGCGAGAACGCCGCGGCGCTCGGGGAGGCCTTCCCCGAGAGCAGGCGGACGACGACGGCGCTCGCCGCGCGCGCGGATGCCGTCGTGTTCGGCGCGGGGATCCCGAGCGCCGACGAGGTCAGCGCCTACTGGGCCGACGTCGACAATTCGCTCGAGCAGCTGCGCGGCGGGCTGACGTTCTGGGCCCGGCAGCGGGCCCGGTTCTCGCCGCGCTCGCTCGTGCTGGACGCGCGGAGGGCTCTGGCCGCTAGGCCGAGGACACTGCAGGGCACAGAGGGCTCCCCGCAGGGCACAGCAAGGCAGGGCGCCCGGCGGCGCCTCGTCGGCAGGGACGCTGTCAGAGGTGGCGTCACCGGGCAGGGCTCCGGGCAGCAGGGTTCTGCCGGCCAGGGTCGCGTGGGGCTGGCCTGGACCGGTTCCCGGCGCGACGAGGAGTCCTCGTGACCCCGCCGTCGGGGGTGTGCGCGGCCTGTGGGAGTATGGTCCGGCAGGGGGCGCTGTACTGCTCCGTCTGCGGCGCCCCGGCGCAGCGGCGGCAGCCGGCTCGCGCCAGCGCCGCGCCTGCGGCACGAGAAGGACAGGGGATGGTGGGGACCATGGTGAATCTCGAGCTGGCCAATGCCCCGACCGGCAGGCGGGCCGGCGCGAAGCTCATCGACCTCGGGATCGCCTGGATACTCCAGGGCATCCCGTACACGATCGCCGCCGCCTCGCTCGCGGGGCTCTCGGGCAGCCGGTACGCCACGGCGGCCGACCAGCGGGCGCTGCTCTCCGCCGCGACGTGGCTCACGGTCGGGTCCATCCTCGGCCTCGCCCTGTGGGTCTTCTGCTGGGCCTGGGAGGCCAAGACCGGGAAGACGCCCGGCCAAGTGATGCTCGGCCTCCGCACGAGCGGCCCCGACGGCCTGGCCCCCGGGTGGGGCAGGGTCTTCGTGCGGAACCTCGTCTTCGGCCTCGTGTGCCTTATCCCGTTCGCCGGCATCGTCCTGGCCCTCGTCTCGAACGTCTTCGACGCCAATGCCAAGCGACAGGGCTGGCATGACAGGGCGGCGAGGACCTTCGTCTTCGATATCCGCGCGGGCAGGGACCCGCTCACGAGCGGAGGGATCAACGGGCCCGCGTCGTTCGCCCCGCGCGTCGACCTCCCGCCCGTGACCCAGGTCGCCTCGCCCGTCGCGGCGTCTGTGGCCTCTCCCGCGCCGCAGGGCCTCCAGCCGGCCCCGCAGCAGGGCTTCCAGCCGGCCGCCCGGCCCGGCCCGCCGCCGTCGTCCACCGGCCCTCTCGCATACGCCGGCCCTGTCGCGCACGCCGGCCCGCCGCCCGCTCCCGGAAGCCATCCCGACGACGACCTCGGCGCGACCCGCCTCGCCGGCGGCCGCGCCGCCCAGCGCGGGGCAACGGGGGACGTCGTGCTGAGCTTCAGCGACGGCCGCAGCATCGCCCTGCGCGGGCCGGTGCTCGTGGGGCGCAACCCCGCCGCGTACGAGGACGAGACCGTCCAGCAGCTGCTCGCCGTCGAGGACCCGGGCAAGAGCGTGTCCAAGACGCACCTCGCGGTGTGGAGCGCCCACGGCCGCGTCTGGGTCCAGGACCGCAAGTCGACCAACGGCACCCGCGTCGTGCGGGCCGACGGCGGGACCTCGCCCGCGCCAGCCGGCGAGCCCGTCGAGGTGGACGCCGGGGACGTCGTGCACTTCGGAGACCACTTCTTCTCGATCGGCAGGGGCCGCGCGTGACAGACATCCACTTCGCCGACCTCGAGCCGCGCCTGACCCTCACGGTCGGCTTCGGCACGGACCGCGGCCTGCGGCGGGAGCTCAACGAGGATGCGTTCCTCGCCCAGGATCCGGTCTTCATGGTCGCGGACGGGATGGGCGGGCACGAGGCCGGGGAGGTCGCGAGCCAGCTGTGCATCCAGACCCTGCGCGAGGCGCCCGTCCTCGCGCACGGCACCCACCGGGCCACCGCTCGGCAGGTCCAGCAGGTCATCGAGCGGGCCGACTGGCGCATCCGCCAGGCCACGGGCGCGCGCGCCGGCACGACGCTTTCCGGGGCCGTGCTCATCGAGATCTCCTCCGTGCCGTACTGGCTCGTGGCCAACGTCGGCGACTCGCGCACGTACCGGCTCACCAGCAACGGCGGCCTGACGCAGATCAGCGTGGACCACTCGGAGGTCCGCGAGCTCATCGAGGCGGGCGAGATCACGGCCGAGGAGGCGCTCGTGCACCCGCGGCGGCACGTCGTGACCCGCGCCCTCGGGACCGGCGAGGATGCCGAGGCCGACTTCTGGCTCCTGCCCGTCGAGGACGGGGACCGGCTCCTCGTGTGCTCCGACGGGCTCACGAGCGAGCTGCGCGACGAGGAGATCCACCGCATCCTCACTTCGCGCCGACACCCGCAGGACGCCGTGGACGCGCTCATCGACGCCGCGATCCGCTCGGGCGGGCGGGACAACGTCACTGTCGTCGTCGTGGACGTGCGGGACGCCGCGGACGCGCTCGGCCTGCCCGAGACCGCGCCGCGGCTCAGCCCGGGCGAGGACACGCTCGACCGGGACAGCGGGCCCGGCCCGGAGCCCGGCGAGACGCCCGGCGGGCAGGACGGCAAGGACAGCGGCAAGGACAGCGGACAGGGGGAGAGGGACGAGCATGGCGACGCGTGAGTACTGCCCCGGTGCCCGCTGGACCCTCGTCGCGCGCGGGCACCTCGCGGTGCTCCTGCCCGCGGAGCAGGCCCGGCCCCTCGTGCCCCGGCTGTGGGACCTCCTGGGCGACGGCGCCGACCTCTACGGCGTCCTCGACGCGCTCACGGCCGAGTTCGGCTTCGCCCGGCTGCCGGCCTTCGGCATCGCCGAGCACCGCGAGCGGCTCCGACTGCTCGTGCGCGGCGCTGTGGACGCGGCGGTCACGACGGCGGCCGGTCGGGAGCGCCTGAGCGGCGCCGACGTCGGCACCTGGCTCGAGCGCGGCGTCGACGGCTGGACCGCCGTCGAGCTCCTCGGCGAGGACGACGGCGGCCCGACGCTCCCGCTCGAGGGCGGCGCCGTGGGCGCCGCCTCCGTGCGCGTGACCGCCGGGAGCGTCGCGGCCGAAGCGATGACCCGGGCCGAAGCGATGGCCGCGGCCGAACCGGCGCCTGCGGCTGAACCCGCGCCGCCGGCTGCCCCTGCCCAGTCGGAGGCCCCCGCGGCCGCTCCGGCGGCTGCTGTCGAGTCCACTGCCGGGGAACCGGCCGCCGGGGAGCAGGGCGGCCTCGACGCGACGATCCTCCCGCCCGCCGAGACCCAGCGGCCCGCAGGGCTTCAGGTCGAGGAGCCCGCTGCTGGCAGCGCCGCGGCCGAGCAGGACACCGCCGAGGGGCCCGTCGCCGAGCAGGCCCCCGCCCTGCCCGACGGGCCGGAGGTCCCCGCGGCCGCCCCGGCCGAGGACCACCCCACGACGACCACGTCCTCCTACGACCAGCTGTGGGGCAGCACGGTCGTGCGCTCGGTCGAGGACGCCGCCGTGCGCCCGAGCGAGGCCGAGGAGCACGACGGGCCCGGGACCGAGCAGACGACCGACCCGCTCCCGCCGACGCAGACCACGGAGCCCGTGGCCCGGACGGTCCAGCCTGCCGAACCGGCTGAGCCGGCAACGCCAGCGGGGCCTGCCGCACCGGCCGAGCGCCCCGCCGGGTGGACGCCGCCGAGCCTCCTCATCGACTCCGTCCCGTGGGGCCGGCAGGCCCCGGAGCCGGCCGGCGCCGGCAGGGATCGAGACGGCGGGCACCGGGAGGGCTCGGAGGCCCCCGAGCGGGGAGCCGAAGGCCGCTCGATCACGTCCGAGCTCTTCGGCGACCACGACGGCGAAACGGTCATGCGCAGCGAGCTCGCCGGTATTGCAGACGAGGGCAGTGGCCAGCTCGAGGGCGAGGGCGCTCCCGCCGAACTCGGCCTCACGGTGCCGCCTCCCTCGGGACCTGACGGCGAGGGCGGGGACGTCGGGGACGGGAGTCGCGCCGATGCCGGCAGCAGCGTCGGCGACGCCCCGCCGTCGTCCGCCCCGCGCCGGGAGGGGCCCCTCGTCCTGGGCCGCCGCTGCCCGCGCGGGCACGCCAACCCGCCGTCGTACGCGCAGTGCCCCACGTGCGGCGAGGCCATCACCGGCGAGCCCCAGCAGCTGCCCCGCCCCGCCCTCGGCCGCGTGCGCCTCTCGAGCGGCGAGGTCATCGAGCTCGAGGAGCCGCTCGTCGTCGGCCGCCAGCCCTCCGTCTCGCGGGTCGCGAGCGGCGGCATGCCGCGCCTCGTGACGGTCGTGAGCCCCTCCGGGGACATCTCGCGCAACCACCTCGAGGTGCGCCTCGAGGGCTGGCACGTCATGGTCCGCGACCTCAAGGCGACCAACGGCACGGTGCTCGAGCGGCCCGGCCAGTCGCCGCGGCGGCTCGCGCAGGGGGAGATGTCGATCGTGCTCGACGGCGACGTCGCCGACCTCGGCGACGGCGTGACGCTGACCTTCGAGGCGGTGCCGTGAGCTCGAAGCGCCCGCCCGCGCCGCCGCCCGAGCTGCGCGGCTTCCGCTACCTGAGCCTGCTCGGCTCCGGCGGCTTCTCGGACGTCTTCCTCTACGAGCAGGACCGACCGCGGCGGAAGGTCGCGGTCAAGGTCCTCGTCTCGGGCCTGCGCACCGAGAGCGCACGCCGCCAGTTCGAGACCGAGGCCAACCTCATGGCCCAGCTCTCGTCCCACCCGTACATCGTCACGATCTACCAGGCGGAGATCACCGACGACGGGCATTCATACCTGGCCATGGAGTACTGCTCGCGCCCGAGCCTCGACATCCGCTACCGGCGCGAGCGCCTGAGCGTCGACGAGGTCCTCGCGATCGGCATCCAGGTGGCCTCCGCGGTCGAGACGGCGCACCGGGCAGGGATCGCGCACCGCGACATCAAGCCCGCCAACATCCTCGTGACCGACTACAACCGGCCCGCGCTGACCGACTTCGGCATCGCCGGCACGGTCGAGGGCAGCGGGGACAGCGACATGGGGATGTCGATCCCGTGGTCGCCGCCCGAGTCCTTCCGCGGCGGCGCGGTCGACGGCGTGCGGCTGGACGTGTGGGCGCTCGGCGCCACCCTCTACACGCTCCTCGCGGGACGCTCGCCCTTCGTCATCCCCGGCGGGGACAACTCGCAGCGGGCCCTCATCCAGCGCATCCACTCGGCGCCCGTGCCGCCGATCGGGCGCCCGGACGTGCCCGAGTCGCTCGAGCTCGTGCTCTCGACCGCGATGTCCAAGGCGCCCGAGAGCCGCTACTCCTCCGCCCACACGTTCGCCCTCGCGCTCCAGCGGATCCAGAGCGAGCTGAGCCTGTCGGTGACGCCGTTCGAGGTGCTCGAGGAGATCGCGGACGACGACGACCCGGACGCGGGCTTCGAGGAGACCCGCGTGCGCGGGGTCGTCTCGATCAACCCCGAGGGGACGTCTGGGGAGCCTCGCGCGCTGCGCCCGGCGCCTCCGGCAGGGCCCGCGCCCGCCCGCCCTGCACCCGCCCGCCCCGGGGCCCTCGCGCCGGGCCGCGACACGACGCGCGGGCGCGTCGTGGACGACGCGACCGTCCTGCGGCCCGGGCAGGGGACGGCGCGCCCGGCGGCCCAGCAGGCGCTGGCATCGACGGGCGCCCCGGCGGCCCTCCACGCTCCCGCGACCGGCGGCGCCGGTGACCTTGGCGACGCCGGCGACTCGACCGTCCTGCGCGGCAACGCCGGCGGGGACTCGACGGTCCTGCGCGGCGACGCGACGGTCCTGCGGGGGCAGTCGGGCCACGGCCAGGCGGGCCAGGGCCAGCTCGACGGGGAGCACGACGGCGGGCTTGGCGCAGGCGAGGACGGGCACCTGGACGCACGGCGCCGTCGGACGCTCATCGCGTCCATCGCCGCCGGCGCGGTCCTCGTGGCCGCCGTCGTCGCCGGCGTGCTCATGGCCCCGAGCCTCGCCCAGCGGCCCACGCCGAACCAGACCACCCACAGCGCGCCCCCCGTGGACGCGCTCGACACGGGGGCGGTCCCCGCCGTCGAGGGCCTCGCGGGCGCCGACGCCGGGGCGAACGTGAGGTTCACGTGGACCAACCCGCAGCCGAGGCCCGGGGACTCCTACATGGTCACGGTCCTCCGGGTCGCGGGGCAGGAGCCGCCCAGGGCCGTCACGGCCACCGAGGTGAGCGTCCCGAAGGAGGCCCCAGGCGCGACGTGCGTGCGCGTCGTCGTCCGGCGCAGCGACGGCACCGCGGGGGCGATGGACGAGACGGCGCCGAGCGCGTGCTTCCCGAAGTGACGGGGCGCCCGCAGCTGCACACACTGACGCCACACGCCGAGCGGGAGGGGCAAGGCATGACAACCGACAACACAGGCTACGCACCACCGGGCGCAGCCCGGGATGGGGGTGCGGGCGGCGGAGCGAGCGGGGACCTCGTCGTCGACTTCTGCGGCGAGCTCTACAGGCCGGACCCGGCAGCGGTCTTCAGCATCGGCCGGGAGGGCGACCTCGAGGTCGACGACAACCCGTACCTGCACCGGCGCTTCCTCGAGATCTCGCACGTCGAGGGGATCTGGTGGCTCAGCAACGTGGGCTCCCTGCTCTCCGCGACCGTGGCCGACGTGAGCGGCGGGCTCCAGGCCTGGGTGGTCCCGGGGGCGCGGATCCCGCTCGTGTTCGGCCACACGAACGTCATCTTCACGGCCGGGTCCACGACCTACGAGTTCGCCGTGCACGTGCGTACCCCGGCGTTCCGGCAGAGCATGGCCATCGACAGCGACGACGGCGGCGAGGTCGGCGAGACCACGATCGGCCCGATCACGTTCACGGACTCGCAGAAGGCCGTCATCGTCGCGCTGGCCGAGCCCATGCTCCGCCGCGACGGCACTGGCCTGAGCGCGATCCCGACCTCGGCCGCGGCCGCGCAGCGCCTCGGCTGGGCGCTGACCAAGTTCAACCGCAAGCTCGACAACGTGTGCGACAAGCTCGACCGCGTGGGCGTCGCAGGCCTGCGCGCGGGCGGCGGCAAGCTCGCGACCAACCGGCGGGCCCGGCTCGTGGAGCACGCCGTGAGCTCCCATCTCGTCACAGCCGACGACCTCGCGCTGCTCGACGCCCGGCTTCTTTCCGGACCCGAGGGGGACTAGTGCGGATCAGACTCACGCTGCGGCGCGACCCGGCGCCGGCAGCGGACCTCGCCGTGACCGTGGACGGCCTCGCGACCGTGGGGGACGTGGCCCGCGAGCTCTATCTCGCCGATCCGGCCCGCACCCAGGGAGCAGACCCGGCGGGCGCTGCGCTCGAGGGCCTGACGCTGCGCGTCGAGGAGTCCGTGCTCGCCGGCGGCATGAGGGGGCGCATCCTCGACCCGGCCGGCAACCTGCTCGAGTCCGGCCTGCGGCAGGGCTCGACCGTCTCGGTCTCGCGCGTGGACCCAGCGGCCGGGCCCGGCGCCGGGGGAGTGGACCGGGGCCCGGCCGCGGCGACCCTGCGCGTCGTCGCGGGCCCCGACGCCGGCGCGGAGTTCTCCCTCCCGGTCGGGGCGAGCCTCATCGGCCGGGGCGCGGGGGTGGACGTCCCGCTCACGGACCCGCTCGCGTCGAAGCGGCACGCGCGCATCACGGTGGGGGAGACGATCGAGATCGTCGACCTCAACTCCTCCAACGGCCTCGTCATGGACGGCCACACGGTCTCCCGCGCGGTGCTCGCGTCCTCCGACACGGTCACGCTCGGGGAGACGACGGTCTCTGTCGTCGGGCTGGGTGTCGGCGTCGGCCACAGTGCGGACCGCGCCCGGACCTCGCCGCTCGTGCCGTTCAACCGGTCCCCGCGCGTCGTGCCCCGCTTCCCGGCACAGGAGCGCGAGGTCCCCGAGGGCCCCCAGCGGCCCAAGAACCAGCCCTTCCCGATCGTCATGGTGCTCCTGCCCATGGTCATGGGCGCCGTGATGTTCGCGGTGCTGCAGAACCTGCTCTCGATCGTCTTCATGGCGATGATGCCGCTCTTCGCGGTCGGCATGTGGCTTGCGTTCCGGCGCCACGCGAAGCAGGAGCTGCGCGAGGAGACGGCCCTGTTCGAGGAGCGCCTCGCCGAGTTCGGCCGGCAGGTCACCGAGCTGCAGACCGTCGAGCGGGCCGTGCGGCTCCAGGAGGCCCCGTCGGTCGCCGAGACCGTCGACTCGATCTACCGGCTCGGGCCGCTCCTGTGGACGCACGCCCCCGAGCACCGCGAGTTCCTCACGGTGCGCCTCGGCCTCGGTGCCGCCCCGAGCCGGGTCAAGGTCACCACGCCGAAGGAGAACCAGACCCTCCCCGAGTTCACGCGGCGCATCCACGAGGCCGCCGAGCGCTTCGCCGTCCTCGACGCCGTGCCGATCACGGCGAGCCTGCGCCAGGGCGGCGGCCTCGGCATCGCCGGCCCGCGCGGCCTCGTCGAGGACATCGCCCGCGGCGTGGTCCTGCAGATCGCCGGCTTGCACTCTCCCGCCGAGGTCGCGATCGCGGGCCTCGCCTCGCACGAGTCCAAGGCACGCTGGGACTGGCTCCAGTGGCTCCCGCACGTCGGCTCCCCGCACTCCCCGCTCGCGGGGGACCACCTCGCCGCAGGCTCGGCGGCCGGGACGCTCCTGCTCACGCGGCTCGAGGACCTCCTCGCCGTGCGGACCTCGGGCGCGAGCGAGAAGCCCTCGGGCCGCCGCGGCGCCGTCGCCGGGGAGCACGACGGCGCGGGCGAGCCGATCGTGCCCACCGTCGTCGTGATCGTCGAGGACGATGCGCCCGTGGACCGCGGCCGGATCACCCGGCTCGCCGAGCTCGGGCCCGACGTGGGGATCCATGTCGTGTGGGTCGCGGCGCGGGTCGAGCAGCTCCCGCAGTGCTGCCGCGACTTCGTCGTGGCCGACGGCGAGCACGGCGCAACGAGCGGGCACGTCCGGCTCGGCCGGCACACGTACCCGGTCAGCTGCGAGAGCGTCGACGAGGCCCTCGCGGTCCAGCTCGGGCGCATGCTCACGCCGATCGTGGACGTCGGCAAGCCGGTCGACGACGACTCGGACCTCCCGCGCGCGGTAAGCTACGTGACGCTCGCGGGCAGGGAGATCGCGGACGACCCCGGCACCGTCGCCGAGCGCTGGCAGCAGTCGAACTCGGTGCGCGTCTCCGCCGTCGCCAATCCCAAGGCGAAGGGGACGCTGCGCGCGCTCGTCGGCTCGAAAGGCGTCGAGCAGTTCTTCCTCGACCTCAAGAACGAGGGCCCGCACGCCCTCGTCGGCGGAACGACCGGCGCGGGCAAGTCCGAGTTCCTCCAGTCCTGGGTGCTCGGCATGGCCAACGCCTACAGCCCGGACCGGGTCACGTTCCTGTTCGTGGACTACAAGGGCGGCGCGGCCTTCGCCGACTGCGTGAGCCTGCCGCACACGGTGGGCCTCGTGACCGACCTGTCCCCGCACCTCGTGCGCCGGGCGCTGACCTCGCTGCGCGCCGAGCTGCACTACCGCGAGCAGCTGTTCAACCGCAAGAAGGCCAAGGACCTGCTAGCAATGGAGCGCGCCGCGGACCCGGACACGCCGCCGTACCTCATCATCGTCGTCGACGAGTTCGCGGCCCTCGCGACGGAGGTGCCCGAGTTCGTCGACGGGGTCGTGGACGTCGCCGCGCGCGGCCGCTCGCTCGGCCTGCACCTCATCCTCGCGACCCAGCGGCCCGCCGGCGTCATCAAGGACAACCTCCGGGCCAACACGAACCTGCGCATCGCGCTGCGCATGGCGGACGAGGCCGACTCCGAGGACATCCTCGGGGATAAGACCGCGGCGTACTTCGACCCGGCCATCCCGGGCCGCGGCGCCGCGAAGACCGGGCCGGGGCGGATCCAGGGCTTCCAGACCGGCTACGCCTCGGGCTGGACCACGGACAGGCCGGCCAAGCCGCGCATCGACATCGTCGAGATGGACTTCGGCTCGGGCCCGGCCTGGGAGCAGCCGGCCCCCGCGTCCGGGGCGGTGCCGGAGCCCGAGCCTGAGGGGCCCAACGACATCGCGCGCATGGTCCGGACGATCTCGACCGCCGCGGACCGGCTCGCGATCGGCCTGCCGCGCAAGCCGTGGCTCGAGGAGCTCCCGCAGACGTACGACTTCACGAAGCTGCCGAACCCGCGCACCGACGAGCGGCTGCTGCTCGGCGTCGTCGACAACCCGGCGCGCCAGTCGCAGCCCACGTTCTCCTACGAGCCGGACCGCGACGGTAACATGGCCGTCTACGGCACGGGCGGCTCGGGCAAGTCGGCGGCGCTGCGCACGGTCGCCGTCGCCTCGGCCGTGACCGTGCGCGGCGGGCCCGTGCAGGTGTACGGCATCGACGCGGGCTCGCAGGGCCTGCACATGCTCGCCGACCTCCCGCACGTGGGCGCCGTGATCGATGCCGACGACGCCGAGCGGGTCGGCCGGCTCATGCGGCACCTCGGCGCCCTCGTCGAGGAGCGCTCCGACCGGTACGCCGCGGCCCGCGCCGGGACGATCGGGGAGTACCGCCGCCTCGCGGACGCGCCGGACGAGCCGCGCATCATCGTCCTCATCGACGGCATGGGCGCCTTCCGCGAGCTCTACGAGTACTCCTCGGAGAGCAACGTCTTCGACATCCTCACCCAGCTGGCCTCGGACGGGCGCGCCGTCGGCGTCCACCTCGTCATGACCGGCGACCGCACCAACTCGATCCCGGCCTCGATCGCCTCCTCGGTACAGAAGCGCATCATCCTGCGCATGACCGGCGAGGACGACTACATGATGTTCAACCAGCCCAAGGACGTCGTGACGCCCCAGTCGCCGCCGGGGCGCGGCGTCGTCGACGGCCTCGAGCTGCAGCTCGCGATCCTCGGCGGCAACGCGAACGTCGCCGTTCAGGCGCGCGAGATCGGCCGCCTCGCCGCGGCCATGCGCCGCCAGAGCGTGCCCCAGGCGCCGGGGATCCGGAGCCTGCCCGACGTCGTGTCCGGGGACGCGCTGCCGCTCGACAGCGGCCGCATCGCGATCGGCATCGAGGACACGTCCCTCGAGCCGCTCTTCGTGGACCCGGCGGGCGCCTTCATGCTCTCCGGCCCGCCCGGATCGGGGCGGACGACGGCGATCGTCGCCCTCGCGGCGGCGCTGCGGCGGGCGCGGCCCGGCGTCCGGCGCGTGTACGTCGGGGCGCGCAAGTCCGCGATCGCGTCGCTGCCACTGTGGGACGCGAGCTACACGGGGGAGGACGCCGTCTCGGAGGCCGCGGAGGAGCTCCAGCTCGACGTGGGCGTGCGCGAGTTCGCGCTCTTCGCCGAGGGGATCACGGAGTTCGACTCGTCCCTCGCGGAGAGCTCGCTGACCGGGCTCATCACGGCCATGGGCCGGGAGGGGCTGTGGGTCGTGGGCGAGGCCGAGACTTCGGCATGGGGCACGGCGTGGAGCCTGTCGCAGCCGTTCAAGAACGGCCGCCGCGGCCTCCTGCTCAACCCCGCCGAGCACGACGGCGACTCCCTCCTGAACACGTCCCTCGGCCGCATCCGGAACCCCAAGTACGTCCCGGGCCGCGGCTACTACATCGCCCGGGGGAGGGCGTTCAAGGTGCAGGCGGCGTACGAGGACCTCGGCGGGCAGGGGCAGGCGTCCCAGGGCTAGCCGACGGTGCGGGTCAGGGGAGTCCTCCCCATCGACGCCCTTTCCCGCGGGCCGATAGCTTGGAGCAAGCGTCCGGGCCGCTGGGAGGGCCGGGCAGCGCAGATTCCTGGACACGCCGGGGACGTATCGAAAGGAAGAGCCATGGCCATTCAGCAGGGTGCCAATGTCAACGAGCTGCGTGGGGTCGCGAAGCAGTTCAACAGCAAGGCCTCCGAGGTCGAGCAGATCAAGAACAACCTCAACGGGCTGATCAACAACAACATCCCGGCGAACTGGGCCGGCCGCGACGCCGAGCAGTTCAAGAACGAGTGGCAGTCCGAGAGCATGAAGTCCCTCGCCAAGCTCATCGACCAGCTGCGCGATGCGGCCAAGAAGATCAACGCCAATGCCACCGCCCAGGAGCAGACCTCCAACACGCTCAACTGAGCCCGACTCGACGAGCCCGAGGGCCCCGCAGCACACGCTGCGGGGCCCTTGCGCGTGTCACCGTCCAGCCGGCATGGCAGGTCCGGAACACGAGGCCTGTGACACCACAGGCCCTGAGCGGCATGGCAGGCTCGGGGCGGCAGGACAGGCCCGCGGCAGCGCCTGCTGTGCCGTCCAGCGCCTGTTGTGCCGTCCGTCGCCTGATACGCAGTCCACGGCCCGTGGCGGCGCGGCGTCGACCGGCCCTCCTTTGAGCAGGTGCCGTGGGGCCGTCGACCGGCCTGCCGCCGAGCAGGGCCTCCCGGCATGTGCTGCGGGCCCTTGGGGTGTCGGAGGCGTAGGGCAAGATAGAGCCTGTGAGCGCAGAACCCGTGACCCCGTCCGAGACCATCCCGTCCGAGTCCCTCCGCGAGGAGTACGACGCCCTCGCGGACGAGGTCCGGCGCCACCGCGCCCTGTACTACAACCAGGACGCCCCGGTCATCTCGGACGCGGAGTACGATGCCCTCTTCCGCCGGCTCGAGGAGATGGAGGCGCTGCACCCGGAGCTCGTCTCCAACGACTCGCCCACGCAGGAGGTCGGCGGCGAGGCCACGGCGGCATTCGCGCCCGTCCAGCACGTGGCCCGCATGTACAGCCTCGAGGACGTCTTCTCTGTCGAGGAGCTCGAGGCCTGGGTCCGGCGAGCCGAGGCGAGCGTCGCGGCGGCCGGGCTCCCGCCGGCCAAGTGGCTCACCGAGCTCAAGATCGACGGCCTCGCCGTCAACCTGCTCTACCGCAACGGCGAGCTCGTCCGGGCAGCAACGCGGGGCGACGGGCGCACGGGCGAGGACGTGACGCACAACGTCCTGACCATCAAGGACATCCCCCGGCGCCTCGCGGGGGACGGACACCCGGCGGAGGTCGAGATCCGCGGCGAGGTGTACATCCCGACGAAGGCGTTCAACGAGTTCAACGACGCCCTCATCGCCGAGGGCAAGGCCCCCCTCGCGAACCCCCGCAACGCGGCCGCGGGCTCGCTGCGGCAGAAGGACCCGGCCGAGACGGCCAAGCGCCCGCTGAGCATGTTCGTCCACGGCATCGGAGCGCGCGAGGGGCTCGAGACGGCGAGCCAGGAGGAGACCTACCGGCTGCTCAAGGAGTGGGGCCTGCCCACGAGCCCGTACGTCGAGGTCCTCGACTCCTACGAGGAGGTGCTCGCGTTCATCGAGAAGTACGGCGAGAAGCGGCACAGCCTCATCCACGAGATCGACGGAATCGTGGTCAAGGTCGACGACTTCGCGACCCAGCGCGCCCTGGGACACACGTCCCGCGTGCCCCGCTGGGCGGTGGCGTACAAGTACCCGCCGGAGGAAGTCCACACGAAGCTCCTCGATATCCGCGTCAACGTCGGCCGCACCGGACGCGTCACCCCGTACGGCGTCATGGTCCCCGTCAAGGTGGCCGGCTCGACAGTGGAGATGGCCACCCTGCACAACCAGGACGTCGTCAAGGCCAAGGGCGTGAAGATCGGCGACGTCGTCGTGCTGCGCAAGGCCGGGGACGTCATCCCCGAGATCGTCGGGCCCGTCCTCGCCCTGCGCGATCAGCAGGACCCGCCCGTGAGGGACTTCGTCATGCCCACGGAGTGCCCCTCGTGCGGCACCCCCCTCGCGCCCTCGAAGGAGGGCGAGGTCGACGTCCGCTGCCCCAACGCGCGCTCGTGCCCGTCGCAGCTGCGCGAGCGGGTCTTCCACCTCGCCGGCCGCGGCGCCTTCGACATCGAGGCGCTCGGCTGGGAGGCCGCCATCGCCCTCACCCGGCCGGCCGCCCCCGAGGTGCCGCCGCTTCAGGACGAGGCGGGCATCTTCGACCTCACGCCCGAGTCCCTGCGCGACGTCATGATCCGCCGCGAGAAGCGCGCCAAGGGCGTGGGCACGGGCGAGTGGGAGCTCGTGCCGTACTTCTGGACCAAACCCACGGCCAAGACCCCCTCGAAGCCCACCGCGAACACCGAGAGGCTCTTCAGGGAGCTCGAGAAGGCCAAGTCGCAGCCGCTGTGGCGCGTGCTCGTGGCCCTCTCGATCCGGCACGTCGGGCCGACGGCGTCGCGCGCGCTCGCGACCCGGTACGGCTCGATGGAGGCCCTGCGGAAGGTCCTCGACGCCCCGGACGCGCGCGAGCAGCTCTCCCACGTCGACGGCGTCGGCCCCACCATCGCCGACGCCCTCATCGAGTGGTTCGCCGAGGACTGGCACCGTGAGATCGTGGACCGCTGGGCCGCGGCCGGCGTGAAGATGGCGGACGAGCAGCACGCCTCGGCGCCGCGCACGCTCGAGGGGCTCACCGTCGTCGTGACCGGCTCGCTCGAGGGCTTCAGCCGCGATGAGGCCAAGGAGGCCATCATCGTCCGCGGCGGCAAGGCCTCGGGCTCGGTGTCGAAGAAGACCGACTACGTCGTCGCGGGGGAGAGCGCCGGCACCAAGCTCGACAAGGCCGAGCAGCTCGGCGTCCGCGTGCTGGACGAGGACGGCTTCCGCGCGCTCCTGGCCCACGGGCCGGCGGGCGTCGGGGACGTGGCCCCTGACGGGGGCCAGGCCGCCGGGCCGGACACCGAGGCGCAGCCCGTGGGCCCAGCGGACGACGGCGGCGAGGCGGCCTCGGGCGAGGAGCTCGCGGCCGCGGGAATCGGCGAGGCGGAGGAGGCCGAGTGAGCCGCGCACAGCACACCGACGAGGCCCTCGGGGCCCTGCTCGCCACGGCACGGCGGGCGGCCGCGGCCGGCGCCGCCATCCTCGCCGCGCGCTCGGGCGGGACGCTCCGGGTCGGGGACGCGGAGCAGTTGACCAAGAGCTCGGGCAGCGACTGGGTCACGGCGTTCGACGTCGCGGCCGAGAAGGCCGTGCGCAAGGTCCTCGCCGCGGAGCGGCCGGACGACATCGTCACGGGCGAGGAGCAGGGCACCACGCGGGTGGCCCGGCCGAGCGGCTTCCGCTGGTCGATCGACCCGCTGGACGGCACGACGAACTTCATCCGGGACATCGTGTACTACGCGACGAGCGTGGCCGTCGCCGACGCGGACGGGCACTGGCTCGCGGGCGTGGTGAGCGCCCCCGCGCTCGGGCGCGAGTACTGGGCGGTCCGCGGGGGCGGGGCCTGGCGCAGCGACGCCGGCCGCGAGCCGCGCCGGCTCGAGGGCCCGCTCCCGGGCAGGGACGGGGCGGGATCCGCGCTGCTCGCGACCGGGTTCAGCTACGACCCGGCGGTCCGCGCCGAGCAGGCGGCCTTCCTGCCGGGGCTCATGGACGGCTTCGGGGACATGCGCCGGCTCGGCTCCGCCGCGCTGGACCTGTGCCTCGTCGCGGACGGGACGCACGATGCGTACGGGGAGCGGGGCCTGAACGAGCACGACTTCTCCGCCGGTGCGCTCATCGCCGAGGAGGCCGGGTGCTGGGTCCGGCGCCCCACCCTCACGAGTCCGCTCGAGGGCGGCCCGAGCGACGCCGAGCGCCTCGCCGCGTGGACGTGCGCGGGCGGCATCGAGTTCTCGGGCCGCTTCCCCCTCGAGTGATCGATCAGCGGCGCCGCCGCAGCGCGGGATCCGTCAGCGACGGCGGCGCGTAGCCGGCGTCCGCAGCGTTGAGGGTCGTCCCGGGCGGGACGATCTCGTCGATCCGGTCGAGCACGTCCTCGGACAGGCGGATCTTGTCCGCGCCGAGGGCCCCCTCCAGGTGCTCGAGCGTGCGCGGGCCGATGATCGCTGAGGTGACCGCGGGGTGCTCGAGGACGAACCCGAGCGCCAGGTGGATCAGGGACAGCCCGGCGTCGTCGGCGAGCTTCGCCAGCTCCAGCACCGCCCCGGCCTTGCGGGCGTTCTCCGGAGTGGACGGGTCGTGCCGGCCCGGCTGCCGGGCTGCCCTGCTCGAGGGGAGGTGCTCGCCGTCGGCCCTGATCCGGCCGGACAGCCAGCCGCCGGCCAGGGGGCTCCACGGCAGGACCGCGAGCCCGTGGCGCTGGGCCAGGGGCAGGACCTCGCGCTCGACTCCGCGGGCCAGGATGGAGTACGGCGGCTGCTCGGCGATGGGCCGCTCCCGCTGCCGTTCCCGGGCCACGTACTGCGCCTCCACGATCTGCCCGGGCTCGAAGGTCGAGGTCCCGATGTAGCGGATCTTGCCCTGCCGGACGAGGTCGCTGAGGGCCCCCAGGGTCTCGTCGATGTCCGTGTCCGGATCGGGGCGGTGCACCTGGTAGAGGTCGATCCAGTCCGTCTGGAGCCGGCGCAGGCTGTCCTCCACCTCGCGGATGATCCAGCGACGCGAGTTGCCGGCCTGGTTGATGTCCTCGCCCAGGCGGCCGTGGACCTTGGTGGCGAGGACGACGTCGTCGCGCCGCCCCTTGAGCGCCTTGCCGACGATCACCTCGGACTCGCCCTGCGAGTAGACGTCCGCGGTGTCGACCAGGTTGATCCCGGAGTCGAGCGCGCGGTGGATGATCCGGACCGAGTCCTCATGGTCCGGGTTGCCGATGGCGCCGAACATCATGGTGCCCAGGGCCAGCGGGCTCACCTTGAGGCCGGTGCGGCCGAGATTGCGGTATTCGGTCATGCTGATGCTCCTTCGAGGACGGGGGAGTACTGGCTCGCCGGACGGCCGAGCCCGAAATGCTCGCGCAGGGTGCTCCCGGAGTAGTCGGTGCGGAACAGGCCGCGGGCCTGCAGGATCGGGACGACCTCGTCGGCGAACGCCTCGAACCCGCCCGGGAGCGACGGCGGCATGACGTTGAAGCCGTCCGCCGCGCCGTTGAAGAACCAGCGCTGGATCTCGTCGGCCACCTGGACCGGGGTCCCCGCGACGACGTAGTGGCCGCGGGCCTCCGCGAAGCGGTGGAGCACCTCGCGCAGGGTGAGGCGCTCGCGCCGGATCAGGTCCACGAGCAGGTCGCTGCGGCTGCCGGGCTTCGCGGTTCCGGCGTCGAGCAGCTCCCGCGGGAAGGGCTCGTCGAGGGCGACGCCGTCGAAGTCCACGCCCAGGAGCCTCCGCAGGATGCCCAGCCCGTACTCGGGCTGGGTGAGCTCGTCGAACTCCTGCTTGAGACTGCGCGCCTCGGCCTCGGTGGAGCCGAGGTACGGGCTGATGCCCGGGAGCACGAGGAGCTGGCCCGGGTCGCGGCCCAGCACGGCCGCCTGGCCCTTGAGGTCCGCGTAGAACTCCTGGGCGCTGGACAGGGACTGGTGGGCCGTGAAGACCGCCTCCGCGTGGCGCGCCGCGAAGGCCCTGCCGTCGGCCGACGACCCTGCCTGGACGTAGACGGGCCGGCCCTGCGGGGAGCGGGGGGTGTTGAGCGGCCCCTGCACTCGGAAGTGCTCCCCGTGGTGGCCGATCGGGTGGATCCGGGTGTCGTCGGCGAAGATGCCTGATTCCCGGTCCGAGACGAGGGCCTCATCCTCCCAGCTGTCCCAGAGCTTGCCGACGAGGTCGACGAACTCGTCCGCGCGGGCGTAGCGCTGGGCGTGCTCGGGGTGCCGGTCCAGGCCGAAGTTCGCGGCAGCGCCGGGAGCGCCAGTCGTGACGATGTTCCAGCCGGCCCTGCCCCTGCTCAGATGGTCGAGGGAGGCGAACAGGCGGGCGGCGTTGTACGGCTCGAGGTACGTGGTGCTGGCCGTGCCGATGAGGCCGATCCGCTCGGTTGCCGCGGCGATCGCGGACAACCACGTGAACGGCTCGAGGCGGAACCGCGCCGCGTAGCGCACGTTGCTCTCGAGCGCCGGCCCGTCGGCGAAGAACACCGCGTCGAACTTGGCCCGCTCCGC
This sequence comes from Sinomonas sp. T428B, assembly GCF_056780155.1. Classification (NCBI taxonomy): domain Bacteria; kingdom Bacillati; phylum Actinomycetota; class Actinomycetes; order Micrococcales; family Micrococcaceae; genus Sinomonas; species Sinomonas sp. T428B. The sequence continues at coordinate 1,347,768 of NZ_JBRAZR010000001.1, forward strand.
CGCCTGCGCGAGTTCCTGGTAGAAGGTGATGTCCAGGAGGCGGTCCGGCTGGGACGAGGGGTGCCGCCAGGCGGCCTCGTGGTGGCCGGCTGGGTAGACGAACAGGTTGAGCTTGAGCTGCCGAGTCATCAGAGGGCCGAGCCGAGGGAAGCCAGCGCCGCGCCTTCGACGCCGGCGTAGCGGTTGGCGGGCCGCTCGAGCCCGTAGTGTTCGCGCAGGGTGCGCCCGGTGTACTCGGTCCGGAACAGGCCGCGCTCCTGCAGGATGGGCACCACCTCGTCCACGAACGCCTCGAGGCCGGAGGGCAGGACGGGCGGCATGATGTTGAAGCCGTCCGCGGCGCCGGCCTCGAACCACTCCTGGATGGCGTCCGCGACCTGGACCGGGGTGCCGGTGAAGGTCCGGTGGCCGCGGCCGCCGCCGAGGCGCCCGATCAGCTCGCGCACGGTCAGCTTCTCCCGGCGGGCGAGCTCGACGATCAGGGTGTAGCGGCTCTTGGCCCCCTCGATCTCGTCTTCGCTGGGCAGGTCCTCGGGAAGCTGGCGGTCCAGCGGCAGGTCCTCGGGATCGACCCGCAGCGTCTTGGCCAGCTGGATCCGGGCGTACTCGGGCTTGATGAGCCGGTCCAGCTCCCGTTCGAGCTCGACCGCCTCCGCCGCGGTGGCACCGATGACGGGGACGATGCCCGGGAGGATCTTGATGCCCTCCGGATCGCGTCCGACGGCGGCGGCGCGGGCCTTGAGGTCGGCGTAGAACGCCTGGGCGTCGACGAGCCGCTGGTGGGCCGTGAAGACCGCCTCGGCATAGCGGGCGGCGAGGTTCTTGCCGTCCTCCGAGGAGCCTGCCTGGACGATCAGGGGGTGGCCCTGCGGGGACCGGGGGACGTTGAGCGGGCCGCGGACACGGAAGTGCCGGCCCTCGTGGTCGATGGTCCGGATCCGGTCGGCGTCGGCCCAGACGCCCTCGGCCTTGTCGGCGAGGATCGCGTCGTCGTCCCAGCTGTCCCAGAGCTTCTGGGCGACCTCGATGAACTCGGCGGCCCGCTCGTAGCGCACGGCGTGGGCCGGCTGGTCGTCGACGCCGAAGTTGCGGGCGGCGTCAGGTCCCGCGGTGGTGACGACGTTCCAGCCGGCGCGGCCGCCGCTGACCCAGTCCACGGAGGCGAAGCGGCGGGCGAGGTTGAAGGGCTCGTTGTAGGTGGTCGACGCCGTGGCGATGAGGCCGATCCGCTCGGTGGCGCCGGCGATCGCCGTGAGCAGGACCGTCGGTTCGAGCTTGCCCGCCGGGCGGCGGCCTACCTCCCCGAACAGCACGGGGGAATCGGCGAAGAAGATGGAGTCCAGCCTGCCGCGTTCAGCGGTGCGGGCCAGGCCGATGTAGTGCTCGACCTTGCCGCCGGCGTGCGGGTCGCTTTCCGGCAGCCGCCACGACGCTTCGTGGTGGCCGGTGCTCATGAGGAAGGCGTTGAGGTGCAGGGTGCGTCTCGGGGTGCTCATGGGGACTCCTTGGAAAGGGAAGGGAGGGTGACAGGGGTGGAGTGGTTGGCTGTCGGGGTCAGCTGGCCTTCGCGGCCGCTGGGGCGGTATCAGTGCCGACGCCGAGCGCGGCCAGGAGGTCGCGGCGCAGGAGCTCGTGGCCGGCGGCATCGACGGCCGATCCCACCTCGGCCGCCACGGCGCGGACGGTCGACACGCGCCCGTGGTCCAGGACGACGATGCGGTCTGCGAGGGCGATGGCCTCGTCCACGTCATGGGTGACGAGGAGGACGGCGGGCTGGTGGGCGGCCACGAGCTCGCGCAGCAGCCCGTGCATCCTGATGCGGGTGAGGGCGTCGAGGGCGCCGAAGGGCTCGTCGGCGAGGAGCAGTTGGGGATCCCGCACGAGGGAGCGGGCCAGGGCGACGCGCTGCTGCTCGCCTCCGGAGAGCTCGTGCGGCCAGGAGTCCTCGCGGCCGGCGAGCCCCACCTCGGCGAGGGCACGGCGGCCCTTGGCCTCGGCGTCGTGCTCCCGCAGGCCCAAGGTGACGTTGCCCAGGACGGTGTCCCAGGGCAGCAGACGCGAGTCCTGGAAGACCACCGAGACCCGCTCCGGGACGGCGATGACCCCGCTTCCCCGCACGTCGTGGTCGAGGCCGGCGAGCGCGCGCAGCAGGGTGCTCTTGCCGCATCCGCTGGGGCCCAGGAGGGCCACGAACTCGCCCGGGGCGATGTCGAGGTCGACGCCGTTCAGGACGCCCTTCGGCCCGAAGCTGCGGATGAGGTCCTTGACCTCGACGGCGGTCAGCTGGCAAGGGTGCGCTGCCATGAGAGGGCCTTTCGTTCGAGGAGGCGGACGGCGCCGTCGGACGCCAGGCCGAGCAGGCCGTAGACGGCGAGCCCGAGGACGATGATGTTGGTCTGGCCGTAGGTGCGCGCGAGCTCCATCATGTAGCCGATGCCGCTCGTGGAATTGATCTGCTCCACCACCACGAGGGACACCCACGCGCCGGTCACGGCGAACCGGAGCCCCAGGAAGAATCCGGGGAGCGCGCCGGGCAGCACCACGCGGCGGATGAAGCCGGCCCGGGTCAGGCCCACGGTCTGGGCGAGCTCCACGTAACGGAGGTCGATGCTCCGCAGGCCCGCGTGGGTCTGGAGGTAGATCGGCACGAACACGCCCAGGGCGATGGTGAGGACCTTCATGGTCTCGTCGATGCCGAACCACAGGATCAGCAGCGGGATCAGGGCGAGGCCCGGAATGGCGCGCTTGATCTGGACCGGGCCGTCGATGAGGGACTCGCCCAGCCTGCTGAGCCCGGAGATGAGCGCCAGCACGGCGCCGACCACGATGCCGAAGAACAGCCCGAGCAGGGCGCGCTGGGCGGAGACGGCGAGGTTCTCCTGCAGCCGGCCGTCGGCGATGAGTTCCCCCGCGGTGGCGACGACGCTCCACGGCTCGGAGAGGATCCTCGGATCCAGCAGTCCGGTCGCCGAGGAGACCGTCCACAGCGCCAGGAGGGCCAGGGGGCCCGCCAGCGGCGCGAACCTCCGGCGCGGTCCCGGCCCCAGCCGCCGGCCCGTCGGGCGGGTGTCCTCGCGTCGGACGAGGTCGGGGTCGAGGTGCGGTTCGACCCTCGGGCGCTCCAGGAGGGCGATCGCCATCACGCACCCGCCTTTCCTGCTTCGGCGAAGGCGGTGCCGGCGATCGCCTCGTAGCGCCTGTCGTACAGGGCTTCGGCCTGGAGCTGGGGCTTCTTCTGCTCGCGGGCGAGCAGGTCGATGGTCTGCTGGAGCCTTGCGCTTCCTTCCGCCCATGAGGTCGGCAGGTCCTTCTTGCCCGCGGCATCGATCAGGTACTGGCCGTCCTCCCGGGTCAGGCCCTGGTCCTTGACGTAGTAGCCCTCGAGCCATTCCTTCGGGTGGTCCTCGATCCAGCGCTGGGCCTTGCCCCAGACCCGGACGTACTCAGCCAGGGCGGCGGCCTTGGCCGGGTCGGCCAGCACGCTCGCGGGGGCGTAGAGGTGCGAGGGATCGTCGCGCAGCCCGTGGCGGAGCGTGGTGGCGCCATCGGCCTGGTACTTCGAGAGGTAGCGCTTGATCTGCACGCCGCCGAGGGGCGCCGCGTCCACCTGTCTGCTGGCGAGCGAGGTGACGTAGGTGTCACCGGTGCTGGGCAGTTCGACGAGCTTGACGTCCTTCTGCGTGAGCCCGGCCTTCTCCAGGATGCGCAGAACCAGCGCTCCCTGCGCCTGGCCCGGGCTGTACGCGATCTTCTTCCCGCGCAGCCCGTCCAGGGAGGTGATGCCCGCGCCGGGGGCGATGCCGAGTTCGTACAGGGGGTGGTTCACGGCGTCCTGGCGGTAGGCGCTCGCGATGATGCGAACATCGAGGCCCGTCCAGGTGGCGTGGATCGGCGGAATGTCGGCCACCGAGCCGACGTCGAGGGCGTTGGCCCGGAAGGCCTCGGTGGTCTGCGGGCCGCCGGAGATGTTCGCGAACTCCACCTTCGAGGTCAGCTCGTTCTTGAGGCCGGACAGCTCGAGGGCAACGCGCACGGTGGGGTCGCCGACCGTGATCGTGGTGCCGGGGGGAACGGCGGTGGCCAGCGGCGCGGGCGCGGTCTGGGACGCCTGCACCGCTCCCGGCCCAGCCGTCGCGGTCCCGCTGCAGGCCGTGAGCACGCCCAGAACGGAGACGGCGAGGAAGGCGCCCAGAACCCGGCGCCGCGTCAGCGTTCGGGACTCCGGTGGGGGAGAAAGGGGGTGCCGGGGTGCAGCGGAGGACATGACTGCCTTTCGGTGGAATTCGGGGAAGAGGAAGGAAATGCAGGGAAAGCAGGGAAAGCAGGGAGAAGCGGGAAATGACAAGGGAATGCCAAGGGAAAAGCGGCGAGCGGAAATCGAAGGGCATGGCAAATGAGGCAAGGCGCGATAAAGCGTCGGCGCTTGGTGCGCGAATGCACGGTGAATGCGGGGGAATTTCGCGGTCGGAGCCAGCCCGAGGCGCTACCTGCCTGCCAGTCCTGGAGAGCCGATCGCAGCGCGTGCACCCGCTGTCAGAAAAATATGCCTGTCAGAAAGGACGGCGACAGCAGGAGCCGGCCGGCTCGCGCCAGTTCCGCATAGTGCGGGTGCCTGCATGGTGTGCGCGTGCATCGGGCATCGGGTCCTCCTATCGCTCATCTCTGGCGGGGCCGCCGTGTGCGGTGGTCGTGGGAATTACCTCATCACACCCCGCAAGGCCTTCGCCAGCACGGTGCAAAGAGCGGCAATATCAGGACATTGCGCTCAATATGGCGTAGCGCGTGGACGTGCGAGGTAACCGGCGGTCATGCGCGAGACTGGATCCGATGCCACTCACGATCCGCCCCGCGACCCCGGCCGACTACCCCGAGGTCTCCCGCATCTCCGTCGAGGCGTACCTCGGCGCCGGCTACTTCGACACGGCGGAGCACCCGTACATGCGCCAGGTCGCCGACGTCGGCTACCGGGCGGCCCGCGGCACGGTCGTGGTCGCGGAGCGGGACGGGCGGATCGTCGGCTCGGTCACGGTCATGGCCCACGGGGACGGCTTCGAGCAGGTCGCCCGGGAGGGCGAGGTCGAGTTCCGGCTCCTCGTCGTCGACCCCGGCGCCCAGCGCACGGGCGCAGCCACGGCCCTCGTGCACGACGTCGAGGCGAGGGCCGCGCGGCAGGGCGCGACCGCCGTCGTGCTCACCACCGGACCGGACTGGGCTGCGGCCCACGCGCTGTACCGCCGACTCGGCTATGAGCGCGCGCCCGAGCGCGACTGGCCCGTCCCCGGCACCGACGTGTGGCTGCCCGTGTATGTCAAGCGGCTCTGAGCGTCCGGCCCGTCGTGCGACACGCGCCGCGCGCGGGGCGCGGCCGGTTCGCCGTGGGGCCTGCGCGTGGCGCACAGTAGGGTGGGCGCCCGATGGAGGCGCGCGAGACGAAAGGCACCCCATGCGTACAACCTTCAGCAGCGGCTCCCCGTGGGAGCAGACCCTCGGCTACTCCCGGGCCGTGCGGGTGGACAACACGCTGTACATCTCGGCGACGGCCGCCTCCGGCCCGGACGGGATCGTGGGCGAGGACGTCTTCACGCAGACGCAGTACATCCTCACCAAGCTCGGCGGGGTCCTCGAGGAGGCCGGGTTCGCGCTCACCGACGTCGTGCAGTCCAAGCTGTACCTGACCGACATCGCGCAGTGGGAGGAGGCCGGCCGCGCCCACGGCGCCGTGTTCGGCGAGATCCGCCCTGCCCTCTCGCTCGTGCATGTCAAGCCGTTCCTCGACCCGGCGATGCTCGTCGAGATCGAGCTCGTCGCGCACAAGAGCGCCGAGGCCGTCTAGCCGGCAGCGGCCGGGCCCGGCCGCGGGACGGCAGCGGCCGGGCCCGGCCGCGGGACGCCTGCTGGCCGGGCACGCCGTCTGGAGTCTTTACTGAGAACTGATGGTTCGAGGAGCAGGCGGGGACGGGGCGGATGCGCTCGTGCGTGCACGGGACAGCTTCGAGCGCCATGCGTGGGGCGAGGCGTGCGCCGGGTTCCTGGCGCACGCAGAGTCGCTCGACGCCGAGGACCTCGAGCGGCTGGCTGTCTGCGCGTACCTCGTCGGCAGGGACCAGGACAGTGATGCTGCCTGGGCCCGCGCCTACCGGCAGCGGAGCGCTGCCGGTGACGTGGACGGCGCCGGGCGGTGCGCGTTCTGGATCGGGTTCCGTCTGGTCAACGCCCATGAGCGTTCGGAGGCCAATGGCTGGATCGCGCGGCTCGCCCGGCTGGCCGAGCGTTCCCCCGAGGACTCGCTGGTCCGCGCCCGGCTCGCCTACCTGACGGGACTGCGCACCGTGTTCGACGGCGGTCGCCTCGCCTCGTCGGCGGAGGACCTGAGCCGCGCGGCGCAGGCCGCCGCACAGAAACTGGACGAGGAACTCGCGGCCATCGCCCGCCTCGCCCTCGGACGCGTGCGGATCTTCCAGCGTCAGATCACCGAGGGCGTGCGCCTGCTGGATGACGCGATGCTCACCGTCACCTCGGAACCGATGTCGCCGATCGCCGTCGGCGACAGCTACTGCACGGCCATTGACGCCTGCCATGACCTCGTGGACATCCGGCGGGGACAGGAATGGACGGACGCCCTGACGCAGTGGTGCGAGAGACAGCCGGATCTCGTCCCCTTCGCAGGCATCTGCCGGGTGCATGGTGCTGAGTTCCTGCAGCTCAAGGGGAACTGGCCGGAGGCGATGGAGCAGGCCGCGCTCGCGCGGGCCAGGCTCTCGGCCCCGTCGCGGCAGCCCTCCTACGGCGCTGCGGTCTATCGGCAGGGAGAGCTGAGCCGCCTCCGCGGCGACGCCGCCCAGGCCGAGGCCCACTACCGCGAGGCGAGCCAGGCCGGCCAGGACCCGCAGCCCGGCCTCGCGCTGCTGAGGCTGGGCCAGGGCCGGAACGAGGAGGCCGCACGGGCCATCGACCGCGCGATGGCCGAGGCGAACGGCCCGAGGCGCCCCGACATCCTTGCGGCGGGCGTCGAGGTGATGCTGGCGTGCGGCCGGGTCAGCGACGCGCGTGCGTCCGCGGCCCGGCTCGAGGCGGCGGCGCGTGCCCTCACCTCGCCCCTGCTCGACGCGCTGTCCCAGAGGGCGGCCGGATCCGTCCTGCTGGCCGAAGGCGACGCCGGGGCGGCGCTCGTCGAGCTGAGGAAGGCCGCCGAGGGGTTCCGCCAGCTCGGGTCCCCCTACGAGGCCGCGCGGACCGCGGTGCTGATCGGACGCGCGTGTCTGGCCTTCGGCGACGAGGAAGGGGCACGGCTCGAATTCGGGGCGGCGCGGTCGGTCTTTGAGCGTCTCGGGGCCGGGCCCGACCTAGCGCAGCTGCAGAGCAGGAGGCCGGAGCGGCTCACCGGACGGGAACTGCAGGTGCTGCGACTCGTCGCCGGCGGGGACACGAATCGGACCATCGGCGAGAAGCTCGGGCTGAGCGAGCGGACCGTCGACCGGCACGTGAGCAACATCTTCGCGAAGCTCGGGGTCTCCTCCCGGACTGCGGCCACGGCCCGGGCCTACGAGGCGCAGCTGCTCTGAGCGCTGTACCCATTCCCGGGCCGAGGAAGGCGTGGGTGACTTCCCCGATGCCGCTGATGGCAGGCGCTCCTACGTTTGAGATATCCCCACGAGACATCCCGGACCCGGGACAATCCACGAGGGCTCGGCCTGAGGAGGCTGACACCATGAGCGTGTTCTACAAAGTCGCCTACCGGATCGGTTTCCATCCGTGGGAGGACCTCGCGGACCACGAGCCGTTCGCCCACGCGCTCCTCGGACTGTTCGAAGGCGAGGAGCGGGGCAAGGAGCCGCCCTACGGCCGGGCGCTGGATCTTGGCTGCGGCAGCGCCACATGGGGCGTCCAGCTCGCCGCCCGCGGATGGGACGTCACCGGCGTGGACAACGTTCCGGCCGCGGTGGCGCGCGCCGAGCAGCGGATCCGCGAGGCGGGAGTCTCCATGAGGGTCGTGGTCGGCGATGTCACCCGGGACCTTCGGGCCTCGGTGGGGTCGGGCTTCGATCTGTTGGTCGATACGGGGACGTTCCACGGGCTGACGCCGGCGGAGCGACTGGACATGGGGCGCGAGGTCACCTCGGTGGCGTCCGCGCGGGCGACTCTGATTCTCGACTGCTTCGCTCCGGGACACCGGGGCCCCCTTCCGCGCGGCTGCACGCGGGCCGATGTGGAGGAGGCGTTCAGCGACTGGGAGATCGTCGACGTCGTCGAGGCCGACTCCGACCCTGATCCCCTCGCGCGGGCGTTCAAGTTCGACGAGGTCTTCTACCTGCTCCGCCGGCGGCGCTGACGCGCTAGCCGGGCAGGCCGTAGCGGTGCTCCGGCCGCCCGGTGGAGCCGTAGCGCAGCTGGATCTCGACGGCGCCGTCCTCGGCGAGCGCGGCGAGGTACCGCTGCGCCGTGGCCCGGGAGACGCCGACGACGCCGGCCACCTCCGCGGCGGAGAGCAGCTCGCCGGGGGCCAGCGCCTCGAGGACGGCCGACTCGGTCGCGGACCGGGAGCGGCTGGGCCCCTGCGAGGCCGCGTCCCCGCCGCCGAGGAGCGCGCGGCGGGCGCGGTCCACGCCGGCCTGGTCGAGCGCGGCCGGGCCGGCGAGGAGGCGCCGGTAGCGCGAGTAGCCGCGCAGGGCCGCGGCGAGGTCCTCGGCGCCGAAGGGTTTGATGAGGTAGCCGAGGGCGCCGCGGCGCAGGGCCGTGCGCACGGACTCCGGGTCGGCGGCGGCGGTGAGCATGAGCGTGTCCGTGTCGAGGCTCCGCAGGAGCTCGAGCCCGGTCGCGTCGGGCAGGTAGGTGTCCAGGAGCACGAGGTCCGGGCGCAGCGCGTGGACGGACTGCAGGGCCAGGGCGGCGCTCCCCACGGGCGTGAGCGCGGCGTACCCGGGCACGGCGTCCACCCAGGCTGCGTGCAGGCGCGCGACGTGGAAGTCGTCGTCGACGATCAGCACGCGCAGGTCCGTCATCGGTTCCCTCCTCCTCCGGCGGGCCGCGGGCCGCGCCCGAGCCGGGCGTCCCGCTCGGCCTTCTCCTGAACCGTCAGGCCCACGATCCTCGCCCCGAACACAGCCCCCGGCCCGCCGGGCGTCCCGGGGGAGATGACCCAGACGTCCCCGCCGTGGCGCCGCGCGAGCTGCCGGGCGAGGTGCAGGCCGAGGCCGTGCCCCGAGGCCGGCTCGGGCGCCGGCTCGGCCCCGGCAACGTTACCCGGCGCCGTGCTCTCGCCCTGGCCGGGTCCGGCATGAACACGCGCTGCTGTCGTGAACCCCGGCTCGAAGAGCGTCTCCGGCGGCGTGCTGCCGATCCCGTCGCCCGAGTCGGCGACGACGGCGTGCAGCACGGGCCCGTCGTCGAGCAGCTCGACCTCGACCCAGCGCTCGCCGGAGGCGTCGGGGGAGCCGGAGACGGCGGCGCGCACCGCGTTGTCCACGAGGTTGCCGAGCACCGTCGTCACGTCCTGCGCCGCTGCCACAGGTCCCCGCACGAGCGTCTCGGCACCGAGCCGGAGCGTGACGCCCCGCTCGGAGGCCTCGATGCCCTTGGCCCCGAGGAACGCCTGGAGGCTCGGGTCGCCGAGCAGCTCGGCCTGCTCGAGCGGGAAGCTCAGGGGCCCCGTCGCCCCGAGCCGGCCGAGGTGGGCGCGGGCCTGCTCGGCCTCGCCGAGGTCGAGCAGCCCGGCGACGGTGTGCAGCTGGTTCGAGAACTCGTGCCGCTGGGCGCGCAGCGCCTCGGTGAGGGCGCCGACGGCGTCGAGCTGGCGCGTGAGGCCCTGCAGCTCCGTGCGGTCGCGCAGCATGAGGACCCAGCCGAGCTCCTCGTCGCCGTGCACCACACGGCGAGCGCTCGCGACGAGCACCCGCTCGCCGGCCACGAACTGCCGCCCCGGCCCGCCGTCCATGCCCGTCGCGCCGTTGTCCGGGCCCGGCGCCGTGAGGTCGCGCAGCGCCTCCGGGATGGGCGCCGTCGCCCACTCCGCCCCGGCGACCACGGCGTCACCGGCGCCCGGGCCGAGGAGCCGCCGCGCGGCGTCGTTCGCCACGGTGACCCGGCCGTCGCGGCCGATCCCGATCACGCCCTCGTCGATGCCCCGCAGCACCGCCTCCTGGTCCTGCACGAGGGTGCCGATCTCCTCCGGCTCGAGGCCCAGCGTGAGCCGGGCGAGGCGCCGGCGCAGGGCGAGGGAGGCGGCGATGCCGCCCGCGAGGGCGAGCGCGGCGGTCCCGGCGATGGCGAGCGCGTCCGCGCCGAGCCCCTCGCCGATGCTCGAACGGGCGAAGCCGACGCTCACCTCGCCCACGACCATGCCCTCGCCCTGCGCCGAGCCGGCAGGGGCGATGACGGGGACCTTCGCGCCGACCGAGGGGCCGAGCGTGCCGGTGTTGCGGGTCGTCTCCTCGCGCCCGGCCAGGGCAACCGCGGGGGACGTGCTCACGCGCTCGCCGAGCCGCTCCGGGTCGGGGTGCGCGAGCCGCAGCCCCTCCTCGTCGGTCACGACGACGAACAGCGCCCCCGTGCGCGCCCGCGCCGACTCGGCGGCGGCCATGACCGGCCCGGCGGCGAGCTCGGCGGGCGGGGGAGTCCCCGCCCGGGCGGCGATCGCGGCGGTCTCGCGCCGCAGCTCCGGATCCGCCGCGACGGCGCGGGCGAGGGTCAGGGCGTTCTGCTCGGCCTCGGTCCAGAGCCGCTCGTAGGCGAGCCACAGGTGTGCGGCCGCGGCGAGGACGACGGCGAGGGCGACGGCACCGAGCTGGAGCAGGAGCGTGCGGGTCGAGAACCGCAGGCCCGTGAGGCCGCGCGGGACCCATCGGGGATGCGACGCCGTCGTGCTCATCTAGCCATGCTAAGCGCGAGCACAATGCGCAGAACCCGGTCAATGAGCACAAGCTGAGCCAATGGCGGCAAACACCGTGTGACCTGGGGCTCACCCCTACCGTCGTAGTGCGCATCACACCGCGGTGGTGCGGTTCACAAGAGAGGAGCCAGCGATGCTGGTAGTGCTCGGCTTCGCGATGATCGCCGTCTTCATGGTGCTCATCATGACCAAGAAGCTCACCCCGGTGCTTGCGCTGATCATCGTCCCGACCATCTTCGGCCTGTTCGCCGGCGCGGGACTCGGGCTCGGGGACATGGTCCTGACGTCCATGAAGTCCATGACGTCCACGGCGGCGCTGCTGATGTTCGCCATCATCTACTTCGGCCTCATGATCGACGTCGGACTGTTCGACCCGCTCGTGAAGTTCATCCTGCGCAAGCTCGGCAACGACCCGGCCAAGGTCGTCCTCGGCACCGCGCTGCTCGCCGCGGCCGTCTCGCTCGACGGCGACGGTTCCACGACCTTCATCCTCACCACTGCGGCCATGCTGCCGGTGTACCTGCGCCTGGGCCTGAGCCCGGTCGTCCTGACCTGCGTCGCCGGCCTCGCGAACGGCACGATGAACATCCTCCCGTGGGGCGGCCCGACCGCCCGCGCCGCGACCGCGCTCAAGATCGACGTTAACGACGTCTTCCTCCCCATGGTCCCCTCGCTCCTGGCCGGCCTGGCGCTTGTCATGCTCTTCGCGTGGCGCCTCGGCCTGCGCGAGCGGCGCCGCCTCGCCCTCGAGAACCCCGAGCTGTGGGGCCCGGACGCGAACGGCGGCTCCGGCCTCGGCTCCGGCCCGGGCGGCAAGCGCGCGACGCCGGGCGGCGGGCTCGCGCTGCTCGATTCGCCCGTGCTCGTGGCCGCCGAGGAGGAGGCCCGCGACACCGCGCTGGCCGGCACCGCCCTCGACCCGAACCGCGGGACCCTGCGCCCGAAGCTGTTCTGGTTCAACCTCGCCCTGACGGTCGGGATCATGGCCCTGCTCATCGCGGACGTCCTGCCGCTGCCGTACGTCTTCATGGTCGGCGCGGGCGTGGCCCTCGTCGTGAACTTCCCCCGGGTCAAGGACCAGGCTGCCCAGCTCGTCGCCCACGCCCCGAGCATCGTCGCCGTCGTGTCCATGGTCATGGCCGCGTCCGTCCTCACCGGCGTCCTGACCGGCAAGATCGGGGAGACCACGATCGTGCAGGAGATGTCCGGCTGGCTCGTCTCGATCATCCCGGCCGAGGCCGGCCCGTTCATGGCCGTCATCACGGGCGTGCTGTCCATCCCGATGACGTTCTTCATGAGCAACGACGCGTTCTACTTCGGCGTCCTGCCGATCCTGTCCGAGACGGCCGCGCACTTCGGCATCCCCGCCGCGGACATGGCCCGCGCGTCGATCACGGGCCAGCCGTTCCACATGCAGAGCCCGCTCGTCCCGGCGATCCTGCTGCTCGTCTCGCTCTCGAAGGTCGAGCTCGGCGACCACCACAAGCTTGTCCTGTGGCGCTCGGCGGCGATCTCGCTCGCGATGCTCGCGGTCGGCGTCGTGCTCGGGGTCATCGGGATCGGGTAGCTGCCGCCCCCGGCACCCACCCCGGGTCCTGCCCCTGGTTTCGGAATCTGCCCCGCGCTCCGGCGCGGGGCATTTTCCGAAACCGGGGGCACTGAAGTGCCTGTCGGCCTCGGGCGGTGGTGCCGCCGGGAGGACAATGGCCTCATGGGAGACTTCATCGTCTACCTCGACACGTCAGAGGTCCGGCCCGGGAGGCTCGCGGAGCTCAAGGAGGCCATGGCGGAGCTCGCCGCGTTCGTCGAAGAGAACGAGCCGCAGATCGTCAGCTACGCCGTCCACTTCTCGGAGGACGGGTCCACGATGAGCGTCGTGCACATCCATCGGGACGTGGCATCGCTCGAGCTCCACCTGCAGGTCGCCGGCCCGAAGTTCCCGCCCATCGCCCCGCTCATCCGGTTCCGCTCCATCGAGGTGTTCGGCCGCCCCGACGACGAGATCGTGGAGCAGCTCAAGGCCAAGGCGAGGGCCCTCGGCGGCGGGACCGTCACCGTCCACGACCTCCACGCCGGCTTCGCCCGGCTCGAGCGGGACTGACGGCGGTCGCTGCGGCATCGCGCCCGTGGCAGCTTTCGCCGCGGCAGCGCGCCGTCGTGCGCGGGCCGCGACTAGACTGGACGCCGAACACGTACACCTTCATAGGGAGATCCATGGCTGAGATCACTCGCGACGACGTTGCGCACCTCGCGCAGCTCGCGCGGATCGAGATGAGCGAGGCGGAACTCGACAAGATGGCGGGCGAGCTGGCCCACATCGTCGACGCCGTCAAGAGCGTGAGCGAGGCCGCCGGCCCCGACGTCCCGGCCACGAGCCACCCGATCCCGCTGAGCAACGTCTTCCGCGAGGACGTGGTCGGCCACGTCCTGACCCCCGCCGAGGCGCTGTCCGGCGCCCCCGACGCCGACGAGGACCGCTTCAAGGTCCCCGCCATCCTGGACGAGGAGTAAGCCATGAGCCTGTCCGAACTCATCACGTCCAGCGCGTCCGCGCTCGCCGAGAAGCTCGCCGCCAAGGAGGTCTCCTCCGAGGAGGTCACGAGCGCGCACCTCGAGCGCATCGCCGAGGTCGACGGCGGGGAGCGCGGCGTCCACGCGTTCCTGCACGTCAACACCGAGGAGGCGCTCGCCGTCGCCCGCGAGGTCGATGCCGCGCGCGCCGCCGGCGGGGACGATGCCGCCGCCCTCCACCCGCTCGCGGGCGTCCCGATCGCGATCAAAGACCTCATCGTCACGATCGGCCAGCCGACGACGGCGGGCTCCCGCATCCTCGAGGGCTGGATGAGCCCCTACGACGCGACGGTCATCAAGAAGATCCGGGCCGCGAAGCTGCCGATCCTCGGCAAGACCAACCTCGACGAGTTCGCGATGGGCTCCTCGACCGAGCACTCCGCGTTCGGCCCGACCCGCAACCCGTGGGACCTCGACCGGATCCCCGGCGGCTCCGGCGGCGGCTCCGCCGCGGCCGTCGCGGCGTTCGAGGCGCCGCTCGCGCTCGGCACCGACACCGGCGGGTCCATCCGCCAGCCCGGCGCCGTGACAGGCACGGTCGGCGTCAAGCCGACCTACGGGGCGGTGTCCCGCTACGGCGCGATCGCGATGGCCTCGTCGCTGGACCAGATCGGCCCCGTGTCCCGCACGGTGCTCGACTCCGCCCTGCTCCAGGAGCTCGTCGGCGGGCACGACCCGTTCGACTCGACCTCCCTGACCGACCCGTTCGACACCCTCGTCGCCGCCGCGAAGGAGGGCTCCGTGAAGGGCCTGCGGATCGGCGTCGTCAAGGAGCTCGGCGGCGAGGGCTACCAGGCCGGCGTCGAGGCGCGCTTCCACGAGGCGCTCGAGCTTCTCAAGGGCGCCGGCGCGCAGGTCGTCGAGGTCTCGTGCCCGAACTTCCAGTACGCCCTCGGGGCCTACTACCTCATCATGCCCTCCGAGGTCTCGAGCAACCTCGCGAAGTTCGACGGCGTCCGGTACGGCCTGCGCGTCCTGCCCAAGGACGGCCCGATGACCATCGAGCGCGTCATGGGCGCGACCCGCGCCGCCGGCTTCGGCGACGAGGCCAAGCGCCGCATCATCCTCGGCACGTACGCCCTCTCGGCCGGCTACTACGACGCCTACTACGGCTCGGCCCAGAAGGTCCGCACGCTCGTCCAGCGCGACTTCGACGCCGCGTTCGCCAAGGCGGACGTGCTCATTTCCCCGACCGCGCCCACGACGGCGTTCCGGCTCGGCGAGAAGCTCGACGACCCGCTCGCGATGTACCTCAACGACGTCGCGACCATCCCCGCCAACCTGGCCGGCGTCCCGGGCCTGTCCCTCCCGGGCGGCCTCGCCGACGAGGACGGCCTGCCCGTGGGCATCCAACTCCTCGCCCCGGCCCGCGAGGACGCCCGCCTCTACCGCGTCGGCGCCGCGCTCGAGTCGCTGCTCGAGGCCCAGTGGGGCGGCCCGCTGCTCGCGAAGGCACCGTCTCTGACGGCTGCGGCGGCTGCGACGGCTGCGACGACCGAAGGAGTGAAGTAGAGATGGCAGCCACTGACGAGATCCTGTCCTTCGACGAGGCCATGGAGCGCTTCGACCCGGTCCTCGGCTTCGAGGTCCACGTCGAGCTCAACACCAAGACCAAGATGTTCTCCTCGGCCCCGAACGTGTTCGGCGACGAGCCGAACACCAACGTCAACGAGGTCGACCTGGGCATGCCCGGCGTCCTCCCGGTCGTGAACAGGGCCGCGGTCGAGTCGAGCATCAAGATCGGCCTGGCCCTCAACTGCGAGATCGCCGAGTCCTGCCGCTTCGCCAGGAAGAACTACTTCTACCCGGACACGCCGAAGAACTTCCAGACCTCGCAGTACGACGAGCCGATCGCGCACGACGGCTGGCTCGACGTCGAACTCGAGGACGGGACCGTGTTCCGCGTCGAGATCGAGCGCGCGCACATGGAGGAGGACGCCGGCAAGCTCACCCACATGGGTGGCGCGACCGGCCGCATCCAGGGCGCCGACTACTCGCTCGTGGACTACAACCGCGCCGGCGTCCCGCTCGTGGAGATCGTCACGAAGCCGATCGTCGGCGCCGGCGATCGCGCGCCCGAGCTGGCCCGCGCCTACGTCTCGGCCGTCCGCGAGATCGTGAAGAACCTCGGCGTCTCGGACGCGCGCATGGAGCGCGGCAACGTCCGCTGCGACGCGAACGTCTCGCTCATGCCCAAGGGTGCGAGCCAGTTCGGCACGCGCTCGGAGACGAAGAACGTCAACTCGCTGCGCTCCGTCGCGCACGCCGTCCGCTTCGAGATCCAGCGCCACGCCGCCGTCCTCGCCTCGGGCGGGACGGTCACGCAGGAGACGCGCCACTGGCACGAGGACACGCGCACGACGACGGCGGGCCGCCCCAAGAGCGACGCCGACGACTACCGCTACTTCCCCGAGCCGGACCTCGTCCCGGTGGTCCCGAGCCGCGAGTGGGTCGAGGAGCTGCGCGCGCAGCTGCCCGAGCCGCCGGCCGAGCGCCGCAAGCGCCTCAAGGAGGCCTGGGGCTACGCCGACGCCGAGTTCCGCGACGTCGTCAACGCGGGCGTCGTCGAGGCGATCGAGGAGACCGTCGCCGCGGGCGCCTCGCCGCAGGCGGCCCGCAAGTGGTGGATGGGCGAGATCGTCGGCCGCGCCAAGACGGCGGACGTCGACCCGGCCGAGCTCGGCGTGACCCCTGCCGCGATCGTCGAGCTCAACGGGCTCGTCGAGGATGGCAAGCTCAACAACAAGATGGCCGGGCAGGTTCTCGACGGCGTGATCGCCGGCGAGGGCACCCCGACCCAGGTCATGGAGGCCCGCGGCCTCGTCCTCGTCTCGGACGACGCGCCGCTGCTCGAGGCCATCGACGCCGCCCTCGCCGCCCAGCCCGACGTCGCGGACAAGATTCGCGGCGGCAAGCTCCAGGCGATCGGCGCGATCGTCGGCAGCGTCATGAAGGCCACGCGCGGCCAGGCCGACGCAGGACGCGTCAAGGAGCTCATCCTCGAGAGGCTCGGCGTCAGCGCCTAGCAGCGACCCCGCATCGCAGGGACCTGACCCCGCATCGCAGGAACGTGACCCCGCATCCCGACCAGGGATGCGGGGTCACCTTTCAACGTTGCGGGGTCACCTTTCAACGTTGCGGGGTCACCTTTCAAGGATCCGAGGTCACCGCGGATGCCTCTGGCCCGTCGACTCAGTTCTCGAAGAGGCAGAAGGGGTGCCCGTCCGGGTCGAGGAAGACGACAACGTCGTCCTGCGGCTGGTGCTCTGCCCGCTGCGCACCGCACACCTTCGCGTGGGCCGCCGCCTTCTCCAGATCCTCGACGCGCAGGTCCAGATGCATCATCATCTGCTGGCGCCCGGGCTGTTCGGGCCAGACCGGCCGCACGAAGTCGTCCTCGAGCTGGAAGGACAGGCCTGGTCCGCCTCCGGGATTGCGCAGGGTGCACCAGTCGCGCTCGTCGTTGCGGATCTCCCACCCGAGGAGGCGGGCGTAGAACCGGACGGCGGCCTGGGGGTCCGGGCTCCCGAGGACGGTTGACTCGAGGTGGATCGCGGGGCTGTCGGAGCGGCTCACTGCGCCAGAATACGCACGACGGCGCCCGGCCCAGAAGGCTCCGGAAGGAACCTCGGGCGCGCCGTCGTCCGCTGACCCCGCATCGCTGGGAGGTGACCCCGCATCGCGAGGGGGGAGGCGGGCATCCTCGCGGGCGAACCTGTGCAGCAGCCATGCATTCCCTGTGGAAGGGTGCCCGACCCGCGCGAAGAAGCCTCCTTCGGGACGATCATGGTGCCATGAAGTCTGCACCAGGCCGCATCCGGCGCGGCATCGTCATCGGCGCACTCGCCGTGGGCCTCGCTGGCGCCGGCGGCGCGGCCGTGTGGGCCTCCGCGGGCCCGTCGCCCGTCCTGACCGCTTCGGATTCCGGGTCCGCCTCGGCCCCCGCCAAGCCCGGCGGCCAGGGCCTCAAGCACGGCCTCAAGCACGGGCTGATGCGCGGGGGGCTGCACGGCGAGGTGACGGTCAAGAGGGACGACGGATCCTTCGCCACCTTCGTCACGCAGCGCGGCACGGTCACCGAGGCCACCGACACGAAGCTCACCGTCAGGAGCGAGGACGGCTACGAGCACTCCTACACGCTCAACGCCGAGACCCGGATCCGTGCCAAGGACCAGAAGGACAAGACCCTGTCCGGGTCCCAGCTCGCCGTGGGCGACGAGGTCGCGGTCCGGGCCCTGCGCTCAGGCGGCGAGGACGTCGCGGAGCACGTCGTGAAGGGCCCCTTCCCTGCCAAGGGCCAGGGCCAGGGGCAGGGCCAGGGTCAGGGGAAGGGCCTCAAGAACCGCGGCCAGACCCAGTCCCCGTCGCCCTCGCCCTCCGCGACCTAGTACCGAGCCACGGCCCGGGCCCCGCGGGCGCCCGCAGGCTCAGATGTCGTTGCGCACCACGACCCCCTGCGCGACGACGGCGCTCACCTTCTCGAGCGCTCCCGCATCGGCGAGCGGGTCGGCGTCGAGCACGACGGCGTCCGCGAACGCGCCGCGCGCGAGCACGCCGGCTTTGCCCTCCCAGCCCAGCAGGGCCGCCGCGCGGGTCGTCGCCGCGCGCAGCGCCTCGAGCGGGGAGAGGCCCGCCTCGCCGAGGAGCCGGACCTCGGTGCCGATGGGCGTGACGTCCGTGCCGAAGGAGTCCGTGCCCGCGACGACGGGGACGCCCGCCTCGTGCGCGGCCAGGACCGCGGCCTTGAGCACGGGGGCGTACTCGGCGCCGCGCGCGGCCAGGATGGGGTTGGGCGAGGCCGCCATGGACGTGATGGCGTCCATCGTCGGGGTGAAGTAGGTCCCGCGCCGGGCCATCTCGGCGATGGTTCCCTCGGTCACGAAGACGCCGTGCTCGATGCTCCTCACGCCGGCGCGCACCGCGCCGTCGATGCCCTCGGCGCTGTAGGCGTGGCACAGGACGCCCGCCCCGCGCGCGGCGGAGACGATTGCGGCGAGCTGCTCCTGCCCGTAGACGAGCTCGCGCGGATCCTGCTCGGGCAGCCCGGCGCGGGGGTTGGAGCGCGTCTTGATGACGACGGCGCCGCGGGAGAGGTTCACGCGGGTGAGGTACGCGAGGTCCGCGGGCTCGGTCACCCCCTCGAGGTGCGCGAGCGGCGCGAGGTCCGGGTCCGCGAGCAGCGAGTCGCCCAGCTGCGGCGAGACGAAGAGGCCGGCGGCCCGCATGCGCGGCGAGGCGCCCGGCGCCCACTCGGGCAGGGCCGAGAGGGCCACGTCCTGGTAGAAGCTGCTCGAGCCGCTGCGCACGCTCGTCGCGCCGCCCGCGAGGAGGAGCCGCGCGTCGGCGAGGGCGTTCGCGTGCACGTGCACGTCGACGAGGCCCGGGACGATCCAGCGCCCGGTCGCGTCGATCCGCAGCGCCCGCCCGGCGACGTCGGCGACGGCCCGCCGCGTCTCGTCGCGCGTCCCGGCGGCGGCGACCGCCCCGGCGTCGAACACGACGACGGCGTCGGGCACCGCGCCGCCCGTGGCCGGGTCGACGAGCGTCGCGCCCTCGACGATGAGGGCCTGTGGCATGCCAGACCGTCCGTGGTAGCTGGGGCCCGACGGCGGACCGTCCGCTCGTGCGGGAGCCGCGCCGCCGAGCTGTCCCGCGACGGCGGCGGCCGAGATCCCGGCCAGCGCGGCAGCGCCGGCGAGGATGTTGCGGCGAGAAACCGGGCCACTAGGGGCGGGGGCGGATTCGTGGTCGTGAAGGCACATCGTCGGGCTCCTGGGGTCTGGGGGAACTGGATCGGGACGGACGGAGCCGCAGGTGCGGCCCACATCACAGTATTTGGTATACCTAGACGTAGCGCAAACGGGCGGACTCCTGTGCTGTCCGGGTCCCCGGATCTATCCTTGGGGCATGTCCGTTGTGCGCTCGGGTCTCCGTGCTTTGCGCGCCCACCCCGTCCTCAGCACGCTCGGCGCGATCGCCGTCGGGGTCCTCCTCGGCGTCGGGCTCTACCTCTTCCAGCCGTGGCGGCTCTTCACGAGCTCAACCCTCATCGAGGCCGCGCCCACCGCGTCCCAGGGTTCCGGCGCAGGTCCCACGGCGACGTCGGCGACGTCCCCTACCGCCACGCCGTCGGCCGTCCCCTCGGAGCCGCAGCCCTCGCCGCCGCCCACCCCGGCTGGCCCGCGCATCCTCGCGGCGGGGGCCATCATCAGCCACGAGCACGCGAGCTCGGGCAGCGTGCGCGTCCTCGAGCTCGCCGACGGCAGCCGCGTGCTGCGCTTCGAGGGCCTCGACACCTCGGACGGGCCGGACCTGCGCGTGTGGCTCACCGACGCGCCGGTCCTCGAGGGCTCCGCGGGGTGGCACGTGTTCGACGACGGCCGCTACCTCGACCTCGGCGAGCTCAAGGCGAACAAGGGCGACCAGAACTACCCGATCCCGCCTGAGGCCAACCTCGCCGAGTACACGTCCGTGTCCGTGTGGTGCCGCCGGTTCGCCGTCTCGTTCGGCGCGGCCGCCCTCGCCGCGCCCTGACGCCCGCCCGAGGCGTCCGGGGCCCGGGCCCACACCCCGCCTCAGCCGGCAACCAGCTCGGCCACGACGTCCCGCAGCGCCTCGACCACGAGCTCGACGGACCGGCGGCGCGCGTTCTCGGGCCGGATGAGCAGGTCGATGCGGCGCGTCGTCGCGATCCCCTCGAGCGGTCGCAGGACCACGGAGTGCGAGAGGGCCAGGGCCGAGGCCGTGTGCCGCGGCAGGAGGCCGATCGCCCCGCCCGCGGCGACGACGGCCGCGACCGAGGCGTAGTCGTTGATCCGGTGCGCGACCTCCGGGGCCCTGCTCGCGACCGCGGCGATCGTCGCGAGGACGTCGGCGGGGGAGTAGCCGGGGCGGCTCGAGACCCACGCCTCGCCCGCCACCTCGGCCGGGGTGAGGGAGGCGCGGGCGGCGAGCGGGTGCCCCATGGGCAGCGCGACGTCGAACGGCTCCTGGGCGAGCGGCACGACGACGAGCCGGTCCTCGGGCCAGGCCTCGCTGTGCGCCATGCGGTGCGCGAGGACCACGTCGTACCGGGCGGTCAGGGCCGGGAAGCCGTGCTGGGGCACGTCCTCGTCGGCGAGCCGCAGCCGCGGCGCACTGCCGGCGCCGCCGCCCGCGGCAACACCGCCGCCGCCGGCCTCGCCGTCGGGTGCGAGCCGCGCCGCGAGCCTCCCGAAGAGCGCCTGCCCGGCCGAGTGGAAGGCGCACACCGAGACGGTCCTCGCCGGGTCGTCGTGGTAGGCGCCGATCGCCGCCCGCGCGTCCGCCATGGCGCGCACGACGGCGCCGCCCGCCTCCGCGAGGACCCGGCCGGCGTCGGTGAGCACGAGGCTGCGGCCCTCCTTGCGCGTGAGTGGCACCCCGGCGCTGCGGGTCAGGAGCGCGAGCTGCTGGGACACGGCCGACGGGGTGACGAGGAGCTGCTCGGCGACCGCCTTGACGCTCCCGAGCTCGCCGAGTTCGCGGAGGATCTGCAGCTGGCGGACATCCATAAGGAAACTCTAAACCGTGCGTTGAGATACCCGCTGTTGTTCTAAGTCGTCCGGTGGCCTTGAATGGCCTCATGAAAGCCCTCTACAAAGCCGGCCCGCAGCCCGGCTTCGAGCTGGTCGAGCGGCCCGAGCCCAAGCCCGGCCCGGACGAGGTCAAGATCCGCGTCCTCGCGACCGGCATCTGCGGCACTGACCTCCACCTGCAGCAGTGGGACGCCTCGGCGCAGGCCATGGCGACGGCGCCGTTCATCCCGGGCCACGAGTTCTACGGCGAGGTCGTGGACGTCGGCGAGGACGTGCGCGAGGTCCGGGTGGGGGACCGCGTCTCGGGGGAGGGACACGTGGTCTGCGGGATCTGCCGAAACTGCCGCGCCGGTCGCCGCCAGATGTGCATCCACGTCTCGAGCGTCGGGATCCAGCGGGACGGCGCGTTCGCCGAGTACGTCGTGATCCCCGAGACCAACGCCTGGGTCCACCGGGACCCCTCGGTCACCCCCGAACTCGGGGCCATCTTCGACCCGTTCGGCAACGCGACGCACACCGCGCTGAGCTTTCCCCTCGTCGGCGAGGACGTGCTCATCACGGGCGCGGGCCCGATCGGGCTCATGGCCATCTCCGTCGCGCGGCACGCCGGCGCCCGCAAGATCGCCATCACGGACGTCTCGGCGCCCCGGCTCGCCCTGGCCCGGCTCATGGGCGTGGACCTCGCGATCGACGTCTCGCGGATGAGCGTGCGCGAGGCCCAGCGCGAGCTCGGCATGGTCGAGGGCTTCGACGTGGCCTTCGAGATGTCCGGCCACCCCTCGGCGCTGCCCGAGATGATCGAGAACATGAACCACGGCGGCCGGATCGCGATGCTCGGCCTGCCAGCGCAGCCGGTCGAGATCGACTGGGGCAAGGTGGTCACGCACATGCTCACGCTCAAGGGCATCTACGGCCGCGAGATGTTCGAGACCTGGTACGCCATGAGCGCGATGCTCCAGAGCAACCCCACGCTGCGGCGCAACGTCGCCGCCGTGGTGACCGACGTCCTGCCGGCCGAGCGCTGGGAGGAGGGCTTCGCCGTCGCCCGCTCCGGCCGCGGCGGCAAGGTGGTGCTGGACTGGTCCGGAGTCTGAGCGGGAAGCTTGGGCGGGAACTTCAAGGAGGGCGCATGTTCGCAGGCGTGAAGGGGCAGCTGGCCGAGGAGCTCGAGGCCATCCGGGCGGCCGGGACGTTCAAGGAGGAGCGGCACATCGACTCGCCGCAGTCGGCGCACATCCAGGCCGGCCGGCTCGGGGCGCCGGCGGGGGAGGTGCTCAACTTCTGCGCGAACAACTACCTCGGCCTCGCCGACCACCCCGAGCTCATCGCCGCCGCCAAGCGGGCCCTCGACGAGCGCGGCTTCGGCATGGCCTCCGTCCGATTCATCTGTGGGACCCAGGACGGGCACCTCGCGCTCGAGCGGCGCGTCTCGGAGTTCCTCGGCACCGAGGACACGATCCTGTTCTCGAGCTGCTTCGACGCCAACGGCGGCGTCTTCGAGGCGCTGCTCGGCCCCGAGGACGCCGTCATCTCGGACGCGCTCAACCACGCCTCGATCATCGACGGCATCCGCCTGTGCAAGGCCGCCCGCCTGCGGTACGCGAACCGGGACATGGCCGAGCTCGAAGCCCGCCTCGAGGAGGCGGCCGCGATGAACGACGGCGCGGGCGCCCGGCGGATCCTCATCGTCACCGACGGCGTGTTCTCGATGGACGGCTACCTCGCGCCGCTGGCCGGGATCTGCGACCTCGCCGAGCGCTACGGCGCCATGGTCATGGTCGACGACTCGCACGCCGTCGGCTTCATGGGCGCGACCGGCGCCGGGACCCCCGAGCACGCGGGCGTCTCGGACCGCGTGGACATCTACACGGGCACGTTCGGCAAGGCCCTCGGCGGCGCGTCGGGCGGGTACGTCTCGGGCCGGGCCGAGATCGTCGCGATCCTCCGGCAGCGGGCCAGGCCCTACCTCTTCTCGAACTCCGTGGCCCCTGCGATCGTCGCCGCGACGCTGCGCGCCCTGGACCTCGTCGCCGGGTCCGGGGACCTGCGCGCGCGGCTGTTCGAGAACGCCGCCCACTTCCGGCGCCGCATGGCCGAGGAGGGCTTCGAGCTCCTGCCCGGGGAGCACGCCATCGTCCCGGTCATGTTCGGCGAGGCCGCGCTCGCGGGCCGGATCGCCGCCGAGATGCTCGCCCACGGCGTCTACGTCACGGCGTTCTCGTACCCGGTCGTCCCGAGGGGGCTCGCCCGCATCCGCGTCCAGCTCTCCGCCGCGCACACCGCGGACGACGTCGAGGCCGCCGTGGGTGCCTTCGTCGCCGCGCGCTCGGCGGTGGCCGAGGAGGAGTGGGGCGCCTCCCCGGAGGCGGGGGAGCGGCGATAGGGTGAGCCCATGTCAGCGACGACGAACAGCAGCCACGACCTCGACGTCCTCATCGTCGGGGGCGGCATCGCCGGGCTCTCCCTCGCCGCCGAGCTCGCGGGCCGCTGCCGCGTCGCGCTCGTCGAGGCCGAGCCGACGCTCGCCTACCACACGTCCTCGCGCTCGGCCCAGCAGCTCATCCCGAGCTTCGGGCCCGCACCGGTGCAGGAGCTCACGCGCCGGACGCTCGCGCGGCTCGCGGCCGAGTCGGAGGCCGGGGAGCCGCTCGCGTGGCCCAGCAAGTTCATGCTCGTGGGCACCCCCGAGGACGTGGAGCGCGAGTCGCACGGCGGCATGCAGGCCCTGAGCCCGGACGAGGCCCGCGCGCTCGTCCCGCAGCTGCGCCCCGGCGCCTTCGAGGCCGCCGCGCTCGACACCGAGTCCGTCCGGACCGACGCGCTCGCGCTCCTGGCCCGCCACGAGGCCCGTGCCCTCGCCGGCGGCGCCTCCATCCACCTGGGCAGCCCCGTCCACACGGCCCAGCGCGTGGGGGAGGGCTGGCTCGTCGGCGCGGGCGCCGAGGGCTTCCACGCCACCAGCGTCGTCAATGCCGCGGGGGCCTGGGCCGACGACGTCGCCGTGCTCTTCGGCGTCGAGCGCCTCGGCCTCCAGCCGTACCGCCGCACGGCCGCGCTCGTGAGCCTCGCCGCGCCCCTCGACCCGGACACGCCCATGGTCGCTGCCGCGGACGGCACGTGGTACTTCCGCCCGGACGAGGCCGGCGCCCTCGTCTCCCCGTCGGAGGCCGAGCCGAGCCGCGCTGAGGACGCCTTCCCCCGCCCGGGGGACATCGAGCGAACCCTCGAGCTCATCGGCAGGTTCGCGGACCTCCCGGTGACGGGGGTTGTGCGCGCATGGACGGGCCTGCGGACCTCGTGCGCCGACGGCCTCCCGGTGCTCGGCTTCGACCCCGAGGCGCCCGGCTTCTTCTGGCTCGCGGGGCAGGGCGGCTACGGCTTCCAGACGTCCTCAGCTATGGCCGAGGACGCCGCCGGGCAGCTCCTCGCCGGCGCCGAGGCGCTCCGCACGGGGGCGCATCCGGTATCCGAGACAGAGAGGGCCCTCGACCCGCACCGCCGCTCGGTGCGAAGCCAGAGGATCGGAGGGTGAGCACCGCAACCCTCCTCATCGACAACATCGGCGAGCTGTCCACCCAGCACCTCACGGGCGAGGCGAGCCCCGAATCCGGCGACAGGGCCGGGGTGCTGCGGGACGCCGCCGTCGTTTTCGAGGGCGAGCGGATCGCGTGGGTGGGCCCGTCGTCGTCCGCCCCGGCAGCTGACGAGCGGTACGACGCGGGCGGCCGCGCCGCCCTGCCCGGCTGGGTCGACTCGCACTCGCACCTCGTCTTCGCGGGCGACCGCACCGCCGAGTTCGAGGCGCGCATGGCCGGCCAGGCCTACGCCGCGGGCGGGATCGGGGTCACGACGGCGGCGACGCGCGCCGCGTCCGACGGCGAGCTGCGGCGCCTGCTCGCCGCTCGCGTCGCGGAGGCCGCGGCAGGGGGGACCACGTACCTCGAGACGAAGACCGGCTACGGGCTCGACATCGAGCACGAGCGCCGCAGCGCCGCCCTCGCCGCCGAGTTCGCCGACGAGGCCACGTACCTCGGCGCGCACCTCGTCCCGGCCGGGGCCGACGCCGAGGAGTACACGGACCTCGTGTGCGGGCCGATGCTCGAGGCGGTGCGTCCGCACGTGCGCTGGGCCGACGTGTTCTGCGAGACCGGCGCCTTCACCGAGGAGCAGTCCCGGCGCGTCCTGCACGCGTGCCGCAAGGCCGGCCTCGGGCTGCGCGTGCACGGCAACCAGCTCGGGCCCGGGGCCGGGGTGCGGCTCGCGGTCGAGGTCGGGGCCGCGAGCGTGGACCACGTGAACTTCCTCGACGACGCCGATGTGGATGCGCTCGCGGGCACGTGGGCGAAGTGGGCCGGCCCGTCGTCGCCTGACTCCGCCGCGGGTGCCGGCACCGTCGCCACCGTCCTGCCCGCGTGCGACCTCTCGACGCGCGCCCCGCTCGCGCCCGCCCGCCGCCTGCTCGACGCCGGCGTGCAGGTCGCGATCGCCTCCAACTGCAACCCCGGCACGAGCTACACGAGCTCGGTCGCCTTCTGCGTCACCACGGCCGTCCTGCAGATGGGCCTGAGCGTCCAGGAGGCCGTGCGGGCCGCGACCTTCGGCGGGGCGCTCGCGTTGCGCCGGCACGTGGGGGAGGACGCCGAGGGGAAGCGCGCGGTGGGCTCGATCGCCGTAGGGCACCGCGCCGACCTCCAGCTCCTCGACGCGCCCTCGGCGACGCATCTGGCCTACCGCCCGGGCATGCCGCTCACCCACGACGTCTGGCGCGCGGGGACGCGCGTCCGCTGACCCGGCCGGGGCCTCCACCCCCCGTTGGGGGGTCACGTCCCTGCGTTGCGGGGTCACGTCCCTGCGTTGCGGGGTCAGTACCGGGGCGCCGTCGTGAGCACCGTGTCCTCGGGCGTGCGCTCGAGCCACTGGCTGAACGGCGGGTCCAGGATGTAGCGGCCGTCGGCCTGGCGGACGAGCGTGTGCACCCCCGCGTTGTGCGGGTTGTTGAGCGACTCGAAGTACTCGACGGTCCAGCGGAACCAGCGCATGCACAGCAGGCGCATCGTGAGCCCGTGGGTCAGCAGGACGGTATTGGGGGCGGAGTCGGGCTTCTCCCAGTGCCGGTAGAGCGTCTCCATGAAGCTCGAGACCCGGTCGTAGACGTCCGAGCCCGACTCGCCCTCGCGGAAGCGGTAGAAGAAGTGCCCGTACGAGTCCCGGAGCCGGCGCTGCTCCTCGATCTCCTCGGTCGCCTGGAAGTTCGCCCAGTCCTGCTCGCGCAGGCGCGGCTCCTCGATAATGCGCTCGACGAGGTCCCCGATTCCGAGGGCCTCGAGAGTCTGGTGCGCGCGCAGGTAGGGGGAGACGTACACGCGCGCCTTCTCGCCCGCAAGCTGTTCCCGCACGCGCCTGCCGGCCTCGCGCGCCTGCTCCACGCCGAGCTCGGTCAGGGGGATCCGGTAGTCGGGCACGCGCTCGTAGATGCTCGTGTCCACATTCGCGGCCGACTGGCCGTGCCGGACCATGATGATCTGCCGGGGCGCGCTCATGGGACCCCAGCCTAGGGCAGCTTCCAGCACGGCGGGGGAGAATGGGCGCATGCCCGAAGCCCCCGCCGTCGTCCGCTCCGCCGCCCGCGTGCGCTGGCGCACCCAGCTCCTCATCGTCCTGGGCCTCTCGCTCGGCCAGTCCGCCGTCTACTCGGTCGTGCAGCTGCTCGACAAGGCCACCCGAGCGCCGCTCGCGCAGGGGACGTCCACGCTCAACCGCTCGCTCAACGAGCGCGAGTACTTCGACCTCACCTACCAGCTGCTCGACATCGCGTTCGCGCTCGTGCCGGTCGCGCTCGTGCTGTACCTCGTGTGGGACGAGGCCTCGCGCCGCGCGGGCTCGCCGCTGCGGTGGACGACGCCGTTCGGCCGGCTCGGGCTCGACGGCGCGCGGCCGGGGCGGGACTGGATGTGGGGCGCGGGACTGTTCATCGCCATCGGGATCCCGTCGCTCGGGCTCTACTGGGCGGGGCGGGCCCTCGGGATCACGACGGCGATCATCCCCAGCGGCCTCGACGCCCACTGGTGGACCGTGCCGGTCCTCATCCTCTCGGCGCTGCGGCACGCGGTGCTCGAGGAGGCCGTGGTGGTGGCGTTCCTGCTCGGCTGGCTGCGGCGGCTGGGCTGGAGCACGACGGCGGCGATCGCCGCGAGCGCGCTGCTGCGCGGCAGCTACCACCTCTACCAGGGGATCGGCCCGTTCGTGGGCAACGCCCTCATGGGGCTCGTGTTCTGCTGGGCTTACCGGCGGTACGGGCGCGTCATGCCGCTCGTGATCGCCCACGCGCTCCTCGACATCGTGGCGTTCGTGGGCTTCAGCGTGGCCGGCAAGGCCATGGGCCTGGGGTGACCCCGCATCGCTGGGAGGTGACCCCGCATCGCTGGGAGGTGACCCCTGACCACATGGGATGTGACCCCTCAACGGGAAGGGCCCGTTGAGGGGTCACATCCTCCAGGGTGAGGGGTCATGTCCCCTCGCCTACGGGGTCAGATCGTGACGGGGCCGTTCGCCGTCTCGAAGGTCACGCTCATGATGCCGGGCGTGCCCTTCGGGGCGACCCACTCGACCTCGACGTCCTCGAGCGGCTTCTCGACCGGCTCGCCGAGCCACTCGGTCACGCGCTCGGCCGAGCCGGCGATCGTCAGCTTGCTGACCTTGACCGAGGCCGGGTAGGCGTTCGAGGGGTGCAGCGTCGGGTCGCCCTCCCACTTGAGCATGTACGGGACCTGGGGGTCGGCGATGAGCCCCAGGATGCCGATCTGCTTCCACACGAGCTCGCGTCCGTCCGGGAACTTGCGGTTCCCGGGGACGGCCTGGCGCCCGAGGCGCTCCTCGAACGGCGCGAGGTCCTGGACCTCAACGCACCAGCCCATCCAGCCGCCGCCGGCGGCGGAGCGGGCACGGACCGCCTGGCCGAACGGCGCCTTGTCCGACGCCGGGTGGTCCAGGACCTCGACGACCTCGAGGTAGTGGTGGTCCGCGAGGGGAATGATCATGTTGCGGGTACCGAAACGCGGGTGGACCCCGCCCTTGACTGCCTCGACTCCGAGGGCGTTGGCGATCCGCTCCGTGGTGGCCAGCAGACCGTCCGCTTCGCAGGCATAAGAAACATGGTCCATACGCATAACGTCATGGTGCCACTTTGTGACTCGCGCCTCAGCTTAGGCTTGACTAACTTCCGGACGGCCGGATGGTTCCGCTCCGACTCCGGCACGAACGTGCCGCTCTTCCCTCTGCCCCGTGGCTTGACTCACACGGGCGGCGGCCCCACGCTGGAAATCGGAATGAACGTGCCGATCCCAGAACCGCCCCTCCCGGACGGCGACCACGACGCCGGGCGCGCCCTCGCCGCCGAGGTGCGCGGGCGCCGTCGTGCGCTCGGGCTGAGCCAGCGGGACCTCGCCGAGCTCGCGGGGGTGAGCGAGCGGTTCGTGCGCTTCGTCGAGCAGGCCAAGCCGAGCATCCAGCTCGACGCGCTCCTCGCGGTCCTCGACGCCCTCGGGCTCGAGCTCGCCGTCCGCCGCCGGGAGCCGCGGTGACCCGCCGGCGGATCGCGGACGTGTACAAGGCGGGCGTCCTCGCTGCCCGGCTCGAGCGGCACGAGGGGGGCACGCGCTTCACCTACCTGCCCGCCTATCTGGCCGCGGGCGGCCCGCCCGTCGCGACGACCCTCCCCCTCAGCCCTCGCCCGGTGGACACCGGGGCGGGCGCGGTCCCGGCCTTCTTCACCGGCCTCCTGCCCGAGG
Source organism: Sinomonas sp. T428B (assembly GCF_056780155.1). Lineage (NCBI taxonomy): Bacteria > Bacillati > Actinomycetota > Actinomycetes > Micrococcales > Micrococcaceae > Sinomonas > Sinomonas sp. T428B. The sequence continues at coordinate 1,376,567 of NZ_JBRAZR010000001.1, forward strand.
GCCGCCGCCTGGCCTCGCTGCGCCGAGCGGTCAAGACGAGCGCGGACGACGAGCTCGGCCTCCTCATGGCCGCCGGCTCGGACCCGGTCGGCGACGTGCAGATCGTCCCGCACGGCGAGCCCCTCCCGGCCGACGGCGACGTGACCGGGCCCGAGCACGCCGTCGAGCTCGACCCGCGGCGCCCGCCCGACTTCGCCGCGCTCATCGACGATCCGACGCTCGTGGACCCCAAGGCCCTCGCTGGCGTCCAGGACAAGGTCAGCGCGGGCATGATCTCGCTGCCCGCGGCCCAGGCGGGGCGCCGCTACATCCTCAAGCTCAACGCGCCCGAGTTCCCCCACGTCGTCGAGAACGAGCACCTCATGTACCGCTTCGCTGCCCGCCTGCGCGTGCCGGTGAGCGCCGTGCAGCTCGTCCACGACGTCGCGGGGCGGGCCGGCCTGCTCGTCGAGCGGTTCGACCGGCCCGCGCGGCCGGCGGGTGCCCGTGGGGCGCAGGGCCCCGCGCGGCTCGCGGTCGAGGACGGCTCCCAGCTGCTCGGCCTGTACCCCGCGGACAAGTACAGCGTCTCCTACGAGGAGCTGTGCCGCGCCGTCGCGGAACGGTGCGCGGCGCCCCTGCCGGCCCTGCGCAACCTTGCCCTCCAGGGCGCGTTCGCGTGGCTCTCGGGCAACGGGGACCTGCACGCCAAGAACGTCTCGCTCGTGCGCGCCGCGCCCGAGGCCCCGGGGGAGCCGCCGGGGGAGTGGCGCGTCGCCCCGGTCTACGACATCCCCTCGACGGTCCCGTACGGCGACAAGTCCCTCGCGCTGCCCCTCGGCGGCAAGCGCACGGGCATCTCGCGGCGGCACTTCCTCGCGTGGGCGGTCGAGCTCGGGCTGCCGGCGCGGGCGGCCGACGGCCTGCTCGGCGCGGCGCTGCGGGCAGCGGGGCCGCTCGTGGCGGCCCTCGAGGCGGCCGACGGCGGGCCCTCGCCGTTCGCTCCCGGCCAGACCCGGGCGTGGGTCAAGGAGCTGCGCCACCGGCGCCGCCTCATGGAGGGCTAGGGCCCACGCCAGGGCGGTGCCCCCGGAGGGTTCACAGACTGTCACAGAGTTGCCCGGCCGCTCGAGCCCGCCCGTACACTCGCGAGTAGGTCATGAGTGCCAGCACGAAGCCCCGGCTTGCTGGCCGGCAACCCTCCTGATGCGGTGGGGTGCCCCGGGTGAGGACCTGGGCCGGCGAGAGCCGCCGGCCAAGCGCAGCACAAAGGAGACTGCTTTGTCAGCCACCCCTGAGTGGTCCTTCGAGACCCGCCAGATCCACGTCGGCCAGACCCCGGATTCCGAGACCGGCGCCCGCGCCCTGCCCATCTATCAGACCACGTCCTTCGTGTTCCCGAGCGCCGAGAGCGCCGCGAACCGCTTCGCCCTCGCCGAGATCGCCCCCATCTACACGCGCATCGGCAACCCGACCCAGGACGCCGTCGAGCAGCGCATCGCGAGCCTCGAGGGCGGCTCCGCGGCGCTCCTGCTCTCCTCGGGCCAGGCCGCGACGACGTACGCGATCCTCACAGTCGCCGAGTCCGGCGATCACGTCGTGGCGAGCGCGAGCCTCTACGGCGGCACGTACAACCTGCTCAAGCACACGCTGAAGAAGTTCGGGATCGAGACGGCCTTCGTCGAGGACCCGGACAGCCTCGAGGAGTGGCGCGCGGCCGTGCGGCCGAACACCAAGGCCTTCTTCGCGGAGTCCATCTCCAACCCGCGCCAGAACGTCCTCGACATCGAGGCCGTCGCCGACGCGGCGCACGCTGCCGGCGTCCCGCTCATCGTCGACAACACAGTCGCGACCCCCTACCTCCTGCGCCCGCTCGAGCACGGCGCCGACGTCGTCGTGCACTCGGCGACCAAGTACCTCGGCGGCCATGGCGCCGCGATCGCGGGCGTGATCGTCGACGGCGGCAGCTTCGACTACGCGGCCGATCCGGAGCGCTTCCCCGGCTTCAACACCCCGGACGAGAGCTACAACGGCCTCGTGTTCGCGCGCGACCTCGGCGTGGGCGGCATCCTGGGCGCGAACCTCGCCTACATCCTCAAGGCCCGCGTCCAGCTCCTGCGCGACCTGGGTTCAGCCGTCTCCCCGTTCAACGCGTTCCTCATCGCGCAGGGCCTCGAGACCCTGAGCCTGCGCGTCGAGCGCCACGTGGCCAACGCCCTCCGGGTCGCCGAATGGCTCGAGGCGCGCGACGACGTCGCCTCCGTCGCGTACGCGGGCCTGCCCTCGAGCCCGTGGCACGCCACGGGGAAGAAGTACGCCCCCCGGGGCACGGGCGCGATCGTCTCCTTCGAGCTCGGCGGCGCCGCCGCGTCCGCCCCGGCAGAGGCCGGCCGGGCGTTCGTGGACGCCCTCTCGCTGCACTCCCACGTGGCCAACATCGGCGACGTGCGCTCGCTCGTGATCCATCCGGCGTCGACCACCCACGCGCAGCTGAGCGAGGAGCAGCAGCGGGCCGCGGGCGTGACACCGGGGCTCGTGCGCCTCGCCGTCGGCATCGAGCACCTCGACGACATCCTCGCGGACCTCGAGGCGGGCTTCGCGGCCGCCGCGCGGGCCGGAGACGCCCAGACTGCTGCCGACGCGAGCACCGAGGAGCCGGCCGCATGACGATCGTCGACCGCCAGCAGATCGAGGGCGAGGGCGTGGGCGAGGGCGTCCGCGAGGCCCTGCGCGAGGGCTCGCGTGACACCGTCCAGGAGGATATCCGGGATGGCGTGCTGGATGGTGTACGGGATGGTGTGCTGCGCACCCTTGCCGTCGGAGCCCTCCAGCTCGAGGCCGGCGGCGCCCTGCCCGAGGTCGAGCTTGCCTACGAAACCTGGGGCACGCTCAACGCGGACGCCTCCAACGCCGTCCTGATCCAGCACGCCCTCACCGGGGACACGCACGTGGCGCAGGGCCACACCGACGAGCCCGGCTGGTGGGACGCCCTCGTGGGCCCGGGCAAGCCGGTGGACACCGAGAAGTACTTCGTCGTCTCGGCCAACATCCTCGGCGGGTGCTACGGCTCGACCGGCCCCGCGAGCCTCGACCCCGACGGCGTCCCGTGGGGCTCGCGCTTCCCGTTCGTCACGATCCGCGACTCCGTCCGGGCCGAGGCCCGGCTCGCGGACCGGCTCGGCGTCCGCCGCTGGCACGCGGTGCTCGGCGGGTCGATGGGCGGCGCCCGCGCACTCGAGTGGGCCGCGACCTACCCTGACCGGGTCGCGCACTGCGTCGTCGTCGCGATCGGCGCGTACTCGACGGCGGAGCAGATCGCCCTCGCCCAGGCCCAGGTCCTGGCCATCCGGCAGGACCCGGCCTATCAGGGCGGCGACTACTACGGCGGCCCGGCGCCCGAGGCGGGGCTCGGCCTCGCGCGGCGCATCGCCCACATCTCCTACCGGTCCGAGGCCGAGCTCAACTTCCGCTTCGGCCGCCGCGGCCAGGGCGCCGAGAACCCCCTCGAGGCACCGCACAGCGCCGCGGCGCGCGGCCGCTACCAGGTCGAGAGCTACCTCGACCACCAGGCCGAGAAGCTCGTGCGCCGCTTCGACGCGAACAGCTACGTCACGCTGACCGAGGCCCTGATGAGCCACGACGTCGGCCGCGGCCGCGGCGGCGTGGCCCGAGCCCTCGCGGCGTCCAAGGCCGAGTTCTTCCTCGCGTCGGTGAACTCGGACAGGCTCTACTTCCCCGAGCAGAGCGACGAGCTGGCGCGAGCCCTGCCGGGCGAGGTGCCGGTGTACTCGATCGATGCCCAGATCGGGCACGACGGCTTCTTGACCGAGATCGGCCAGCTCGGCGGCGAGCTGCGCCGCCGCGTCTTCACGCTCTAGGCGGCGGGCGCGGGGTCCTCGCCAGGCGCGGCGGTGCCGACGGTCGCGCCCGTGCCCAGCGGGGCGCCCGCGCCGAAGACTGGCTCCGCCGTCGGGCGCTTCGCCGAGCGGCCGTCACCGCTCGACTGGTGCCGCAGCCTCCGGATGACCCACGGCACGAAGTAGTCGCGCGCCCACACGATGTCCTCGGTGCGCGCCTCGCGCCAGCTGCGCACCGGCACCGGCTTGGGCTCCATGGGCACGAGGCTGTGCTTCACGTTGAGCGCGTCGAGGGCCATGATCGCGATCGTGTGGTGCCCGAGCGGCGAGAAGTGGAGCCGGTCCACGTCCCACATCCGCGGGTCGGAGAGCTGCCGCAGGGCCCACATGTCCGCGACGATCGCATCGTGCCGCGCGGCGACGACCCGCAGGTTCTCGTTGAAGATCGCGACCTTGCCGCGGATCGCGGAGAGCACCGGCGTCGAGCCGATGTCGGGGCCGTTGAAGAGCAGGACGGTTGCGCCGGCGTCGGCGAGGCGGCCGACGGCGTCGTCGAGCCTGAGCGCGAGGGCGTCGGGATCGCTGCCCGGCCGGAGCAGATCGTTGCCGCCCGCCGAGAGGGAGACGAGGTCGGGGCGCAGCTCCAGGGCGGGCTCGAGCTGCTCGTCGATGATCCGCGCGAGCAGCCGTCCCCGGACGGCGAGGTTCGCGTAGGCGAAGTCGTCGACGCCGTGGGCGAGCTCCTCGGCGAGGCGGTCAGCCCACCCACGGTGCTGGCCGGGATTCTCCGGGTCGGGATCGCCGATGCCCTCGGTGAAGGAGTCGCCCATGGCGACATAGCGGTGCCACGGGTGCCTGAGCCCGTTCGGGGAAGCCTCGAGCCCGGGGGTGTGCTCGTCAGAAAAGCTACTCACGGGTATATTGTGCGACTCCGCAGGCCTCCCGGCAATCGGCTGGAGAGTCCATAGTTGAAGCTTCAAGTGCGTGCAAGAATGGGACCCATGACTGACGCCACCGCCGCCCCGGCCCCCGCCGAGTCCTCCCGCCCCGACGCCTCCTCCGCGCCCGTCCCGGTCTACCACGCCGTCTGGAGCCGCCCCGTTCAGGAGCGGGCGGGGACGCCGCTGCTCGTGCTCCTGCACGGCTACGGCGCGAACGAGGCGGACCTCATGGGCCTCGCCGAGTACCTCCCGGACGCGTTCACGGTGGCCTCGCTCCGCGCCCCGCAGGTCCTGGCCCCGGGCGCCTACCAGTGGTTCCCCCTCATGGCGGCCAACGACTTCTCGCTCCGCGCCGTCGAGGACGCGACCGAGTACGTCCTCGGATGGCTCGACGAGCTCAAGGCCCAGCACTCCTCGGTGACGCTCCTGGGCTTCTCGATGGGGATGGCGATGGCCACGTCCCTGGTCCGCCGCCGCCCGGGCGAGTTCGCCGCCGTCGTGGGCCTCTCGGGCTTCGCGATCGACCCCGCGGCCGCAGGCGCCGGGAGCGACTACGCCTACTTCCGCGACGGCGAGCTCGACGGCTCGCTGCCCATGTTCTGGGGACGCGACCAGGCCGACCCGATCATCACGGCCGACAAGATCGAGTACACGATGGGCTGGGTCCGCAGCCACGTGAACCTGACCAAGGTCACCTACCCGGGCATCGCGCACAGCATCAGCGGGCCCGAGATCGCCCACGTGCGGGAGTTCCTCGAGATGACGGTGCTCGCGGGGCGAGCCGGCTGACCCCCTTCTCTCGGCGTGGCTTCAGCCCCGGGGCACGAGCCGTACGCTGCGCCCGCCGACCTCGATGACGTCGCCGACGGCGAGCTGGCGCCCGCGCCGCTCCTCGATCTGCCCGTTGACCTTCACGAGGCCGTGGCGGATGAGCTCCGCCGCCTCGACGCCGTCCTCGACGAGCGAGGCGAGCTTGAGCACCTGGCCGAGGCGGATCGTGCCCTCGCGGATCTCGACCTCGTCGCGGGCATCGGAACCGTCAGTGGGGTTGCTGGGGCGGGATTCGCGAGGGGCCATGGGGCAACTCTAGGCTAGGCGGGTGACTCCGCCGCCGCGCCGCCTCCCCGCCCCGCTAGGACTCGTGGCCGCCGTCGTCGCCGGCGTCGCGATCCCGGCCCAGGGCCGGATCAACGGCGCGCTCGGCCTCCGGCTCGGGGACGGCATCGCCGCCGCCCTCACGAGCTTCGCGACCGGCCTCGTCGTCCTGCTCGTGCTCACAGTGCTCGTGCCGTCGGGGCGGTCGGGGGCGAGGAGCATCGTGCCGGCCGTGCGCGAGGGAACGATCCCGTGGTGGTACCTCGGGGCCGGCCTGTGCGGCGCCCTCTTCGTCATCGGGCAGTCCGTGACCGTCGGCGTGCTCGGGATCGCCGTCTTCACCATCGCCGCAGTGACCGGCCAGACCATGAGCGGGCTCCTCGTCGACCGGGCTGGGTTCGCCCAGGGCCGGCAGCGTCCGCTCACCGGCATGCGCCTCGCGGCGACCCTCCTGACCCTGGCCTCCGTCGCGTACGCCGTCACGCCCAAGCTGAGCGCGACCGACGTCGGCGCCCTCCTCGCGCTCGTGCTCCTGCCGTTCGCGGGCGGCTTCTCGCAGAGCTTCCAGTCGGCCATGAACGGGGCCAGCGCGGCGGCGTACCGGAGCCCGCTCACCGCGACGCTCCTGAACTTCGCCTCCGGCACGCTGGGGCTCGCCCTCGCGTGGGCCGTCAAGGTGCTCGCCGCCGGGCCGGGCGCCGGCCTGCCCCTCGCGCCCGCGGACTGGTGGTACTACCTCGGCGGCCCCCTCGGGATCGTCTTCATCGCCGCGGCCGCCGTGCTCGTGCGGCACATCGGCGTCCTGCTCACGGGCCTGGGCATGATCGCGGGCCAGCTGCTCGGCTCGCTCGCGCTCGATGTCGTCGTCCCGGCGCCGGGCTCCGTCGTCGCCGCTCCCACGGTGATCGGCACGGTCGCGACCCTCGCGGCCATGGTCCTGGCCACCCTCCCGTGGAACAGGCGCTGGCTCCGGCCCAGCTGAGCTCCGGGCGCCGGTACTCTTAAACACGCACACGAGGCGGACCGCATCCAGCGGCCCCGAGAAGTACGGAGGACACCCCTTGGCACCCAAGACCCCACTGGACTCGATCGTCTCCCTGGCCAAGCGCCGCGGATTCGTCTTCCAGGCTGGTGAGATCTACGGAGGCTCCCGCTCCGCCTGGGACTACGGCCCGCTCGGCGTCGAGCTCAAGGAGAACATCAAGGAGCAGTGGTGGCAGACCTTCGTCCGCAGCCGCGAGGACATGGTGGGCCTCGACTCCTCGGTGATCCTGCCCAAGCAGGTGTGGGAGGCCTCGGGCCACGTCGCCACCTTCACGGACCCGCTCGTCGAGTGCCTCCAGTGCCACAAGCGCCACCGCCAGGACCACCTCGTCGAGGCGTACGAGAACAAGAAGGGCCGCGCCCCCGAGGACGGCATGGGCTCCATCCCGTGCCCGGACTGCGGGACCGTGGGCAAGTGGACCGAGCCGCAGATGTTCTCGGGCCTGCTCAAGACCTTCCTCGGCCCCGTGGACAACGCCGAGGGCCTGCACTACATGCGCCCGGAGACCGCGCAGGGCATCTTCGTGAACTTCAACAACGTCGTCACGACGTCGCGCAAGAAGCCGCCGTTCGGCATCGGCCAGATCGGCAAGGCGTTCCGCAACGAGATCACGCCGGGCAACTTCATCTTCCGCACGCGCGAGTTCGAGCAGATGGAGATCGAGTACTTCACCGCCCCCGCCGAGGCGGACGAGTGGTTCAAGCACTGGGTCGAGGAGTGCTGGAACTGGTTCGTGGACCTGGGCATCAACCCGGACAACATGCGCCGCTTCGACGTCCCCGAGGACGAGCGCGCCCACTACTCCGCCGGCACGATCGACATCGAGTACCGCTTCGGCTTCCAGGGCTCCGAGTGGGGCGAGCTCATGGGCATCGCCAACCGCACCGACTTCGACCTCGGGAGCCACTCGAAGGCCTCCGGCCACGAGCTGAACTACTTCAACCAGGCCACGAACGAGCGCTACATCCCGTACGTGATCGAGCCGTCCTTCGGCCTCACGCGCTCGATGATGGCCTTCCTCGTCGACGCCTACACCGAGGACGAGGCGCCCAACACCAAGGGCGGCGTCGACAAGCGCACCGTGCTGCGCCTCGACCCGCGCCTGGCCCCGGTCAAGGCGGCCGTCCTGCCGCTGAGCCGCAACGAGGACCTCTCCCCGAAGGCCCGGGACCTCGCCGCGCAGCTGCGCCGCCAGTGGAACATCGAGTTCGACGACGCCGGCGCGATCGGCCGCCGCTACCGCCGCCAGGACGAGATCGGCACGCCGTTCTGCATCACGGTGGACTTCGACACGCTCGAGGACCAGGCCGTGACGATCCGCGAGCGGGACACGATGTCCCAGGAGCGCGTCTCCCTCGACAAGGTGGCCGGCTACCTCGCCACGCACCTCATCGGGGCCTGAGGCGGCTGATGGCCCAGCTGAGCTACCGGCCCTGGCGCGAGGGCGACGACGAGCTGCTCCTCCAGCTGTGGGGGGACGCCGAGGGCGCGGCCGCGGAGCAGTTCCGCGGCGCCCTCGCCCCTGACGCGGACCCGGGAGCGCACGACGGCGGGGGCGAGCCGTCCGCTGTGTGGCGCCGCTGCGTCGTGGCCGAGGATCACGGGATCCCGGTCGCCGCGGGCGTCGTGTTCTCCTCGACCCTGCACCCCGAGCGGCTCTGGGCCTATGTCGAGGTCGCCCGGGACCACCGCCGGAACGGGGTGGGCACCGAGCTGCTGCGCCGGCTCCGGGCGGCGGCGGCGACAGCGCCGTCGTCGGTCCTCGACACCGACGGCGCCGCCGGCGCCGGCAGCACCGGCGATGGCCACCGTGTGCGGCTGCGGTCCAAGGTCCCGGCCGGCGGCGCTGGCGAGGCGTTCGCCAGGGCCCACGGCTTCGGCACGCTCCAGCGCTCCCGCCAGGTCATCGTCTCCCCAGGGGCGCTGCGCCTTCCCGTCCTCGGCGACGGGACGGACGCCGGGGACACCAAGCCGCTCGTGGAGGACCTCGCGACGGGCTCGGTCGAGCTCTCCGACGCCGTGGGGCGCTACTACACCGCCGTGCACGCGTGGGATCCGCCCGCGCCCCTGAGCGTCGGCCGGGCCCAGCAGCTCTTCCTCTCCGACGCGGCGGGCGCCCACGGCGCCGTCGTGCTGCGCGAGCCCGCCGCGAGCGCGTTCGGCGCGGGCGTGGCCCCCTCGAAGAAGGGGCGCCTGCGCGCGTTCGCCGTGAGCTACGCCGGGCCGTCCGCGGCGGCGGGCGAGGAGCCCTCCGAGGTCCTGCTCGGGCACGAGGCGCGGCTCGGGGCCGTCGAGGCCGAGGACGCCGTCCGCGGCCTCCTCGCGCTCATCGCCTACCAGCACCCCGTGCGGCTCGAGGTGGACGACTCGATGACGGCGCTCGCCGCCGTCATCGCCCCGCTCCTGGCCGAGGGCAGTGCCCGGCAGGCCGGCCCCGAGACCCTCGTCGTCGGAGACTGACATGGGCGCAGGCCACAGCCACGCTGGAATGGACGCGCACGCGCACAGCCATGCGCACGGGGCCGGGCCGGCCGCGACCCCGGCCGCGGCGGCCGCGCGCCGCCGGGCAACCTGGATCCTCGCGGCGATCCTCGTGCCCCTCGCGATCGCGACGCTCCTGGCCATGATCGCCCTGTGGCCCTCGGGGGACCGCTCGGGCCTGAAGCTGGCCAACCCCTACGCCGTCGCGCAGGGCGTGACGATGGACACCGGCACCGTGCGGGCGGTGAGCTCCGCGCCCTGCTCGGGCGGGGCGCCGTCGTCCCCTTCCGGCACGCCGGCGCCGTCGGGCTCCGAGTGCAGCTTCGCCTCGACCCAGCCCGACGCGGGCGGGCCCGAGGTGAGCGTGGCCCTCAACCCGGACGTCGTCGCCTCCCGCGGGGTCAACCCAGGGGACAAGATCCGGTACCTCAACCTCACCGGGATCCAGGGCCAGCAGGGCGCGGGGCAGAACGGCTCGCCGGCGTACATCTTCACGGACTTCGTGCGCACCGTCCCCATCCTGCTGCTCGCCGGGCTGTACGCCGTCGTCGTCGTCGCCGTCGCGCGCTGGCGCGGGCTGCGGGCCCTCCTCGGCCTCGGCGGGGCCTACGCGGTCCTCGTCGCGTTCGTCCTGCCCGGGCTCGTCGAGGGCAAGCCGCCGCTGCTGCTCGCGCTCGTCGGCTCGACCGTGATCATGATGGGCGTCCTGTACTTCGCCCACGGGCTCTCCGCGAGGACGTCCACAGCGCTCCTCGGGACCATCTTCGGCCTCGTCGTCACCGCACTGCTCTCGGCCTGGGCCACGGACGCCGCCGCCCTGACCGGGACAGGCGGGCACGACGCGGCGAGCCTCGTGAACATGGGCGGGAACATCTCGATCTCGGGGATCATCCTCGCCGGCCTCATCATCTCGGGCCTCGGCGCGCTCAACGACGTCACGATCACCCAGTCATCGGCCGTGTGGGAGCTCTACGAGCTCGCCCCGCACACGCCCGCCCGCAAGCTCTTCTCGTCCGCCCTCCGGATCGGGCGCGACCACATCGCCTCGACCGTCTACACGATCGCGTTCGCCTACGCGGGCGCGGCCCTGCCGCTGCTCATCATCGTCATGCTCTACGACCGGCCCTTCCTCGAGGCCATCACGAGCACGGAGCTCGCCGAGGAGGTCGTGCGCACGCTCGTCGGCTCGGTCGGGCTCGTGCTCGCCATCCCGATGACGACGGCGGTCGCGGTCGCCGTCGTCAAGGCCACCGGGGCGGCGCGGATCGCCGGCCTCCCGGGCGGGGCCTCGTCCGAGGCGGCCCGCCTCGCTGCCGACGAGCGGCGCGCGGCGTCCGTCGACCCCGCCGCCTCGGTCGACGAGGGCGGGACCGGCCGGAACGGCGGGACGTCCGAGGCCGCCGCGGCCGCGCCATCGGGCATCGAGGCCGTGACGTTGGGCATCACCGGGCCGTCGGGCATCGCGAAGGGCGAGCCCCTGCCGACGCGCCGCGGCCGCCGCCGCGCCGGGGGCTGAGCTCAGGGGATCAGAGCGCCCCGCCCGCGGCCGAGGGGGCACCCGACTCGCGCCGCCCGCCGTCGCCCACCCGCTCGCGGGCCACGTAGTTCTCAAGGTCGAAGAGGTTGTCCCCGGCCCGCTCGGCCACGTTGAGGAGCGTGGTCATGGCGGCGACCTCCTCGACCTGCTCCTTGAGGAACCAGAGGATGAACTGCTCGCCGAGGGCGTCGCCCTCGTCGCGGGCCGCCCGGAAGAGGGCCTCGATCTGATCGGTGACCTCCTTCTCCTGCGCGAGGGCCAGGGCAAGGGGCTCCGTGGCGGCGGAGAAGTCGTTGCGGACGGGCTCGACGCCGGGGATCGTGATCGGCTGGTTCCGGTCGATGAGGTACTGGACCATCATCATCGCGTGGTTGCGCTCCTCGAGCGACTGCCGGTAGAAGTGCCGGGCGAGCTGCGGGAGGTCCTGGGACGCGAACCACGTGGCGACAGCGATGTACTGCTGGGACGCGGCGAACTCGTGCTTGATCTGGGTGGACAGCAGGTCGGTGAAGGTGCTCATGCCCCAAGGCTAGGCCGGGCGGGCCGCCGCGGGCGATACCTCGTCATGCCCCTCGTGGCCAGGCCTCTTTCCCTCCACAGACCCGCGCCGCCTGTGCCCTGGCGCGGGTTCCCGCCGATCGGCCGGCTGCCTTGCCCACATACGACGGCCCGCGCCTTCCTCCCGCCGGCGGCCCTTTCGTAGCGTCGTCGGCACGGGCCGGCACGGGGCCGCCCGCAGGGTCATGAGGGGGAGCGGATGGGCAAGGCAGCACGGCTCAGGGCAGTCCGGGCGGACGGCGCGGGGCACGTCCCGCGCGGGGAGGCCAGCGAGGGAACCGGCTCAGGGATCCGGGAGCTCACGGAGGCGGATCTCGCCGCCCTGCGGGGCCTGTGCGCCGAGGCGGTGCGGGCACTCGGGTTCCGTGCCGCGGACCGAGGGGACCACCTCCAGATCACGGGCGGCCCCCTCCGCGGCCCGGGGGCGCAGCTGGGCACGGCCTCGCTCGAGCGCCTCGCCGCCGTCGCGCCCGAGGACGAGTGGCCCGTGATCGCGAGGGACTACGTCGGCGAGCTCATCGGCGCCGCGCTGAATGCGGGGGAGCAGGCAGCCGGACTCGGCTACGCGGGGCAGGCGCTGCGCGAGCGGCTCTTCCCACGCTTCAGCGTCCGCATCCTCGAGGACCGACTGGCCGAGGACTACAGCTATGCCCGACAGGTCGCGGGCCTGCCGCTCGTGCTGGCGCTGCGGCACGGGCAGACGTCCAAGCTCGTCGCGGACATCCACCTCGCCAAGGCCGGCGGGCTCGAGGCGGCATGGGAGGCTGCCGAGCAGAACCTCTTCGAGGCCGGAATCGGCAGGCCCACGGCCTACGAGAAGGACGGCGCCGCCGTCGTCCTGCTCGAGTCCGAGCACCCCCGGCAGGCGTCGTGGCTGGCCTACCCCGACCGGCTCATGGAGACCATCGGGATCGAGCCCGGTCCCCTCGGCATGCTCTTCGGCGTGCCGGCCCTGCGGCAGATCACCTTCCAGCCCGTGACAGAGGGGACGAGGGTTGCCCATCTCGGGTCGATGATCGAGCTCCACGGGATTCTCGCCCGCGACGAGGTCGCGCCGCTCAGCACGCACCTCTACCACTGGCGCCCCGGCGAGCCCGTGTCCGCGGCGACGTCCACCGAGGCGGGCTCCCCGGGAACGATGCTCACGCTCCCCAAGAGCGTCATGGAGGCGATCGCGGGCCCGGACAGCGGGGCCTGGGAGGTCCAGCGGCCTGTCGCGTGAGCCGATTTGACCCCGGTTGACACAATGGACGGGTGAGTGCTGTGCCAACCTCCCCGATCGACGCCGCCCCGGCCGTGCCCGGGCCCGACGCCCCTGCCCGGCTCGAGCTGCCGCCGCTCACGCTCGGCCCCCACACGATCGAGACGCCCGTCGTGCTCGCGCCCATGGCCGGCATCACGAACACCGCGTTCCGCCGCCTGTGCCGGGAATTCGGCGGCGGCCTCTACGTCGCCGAGATGGTCACCTCGCGTGCGCTCGTCGAGCGGCATCCCGAGTCCCTGCGCATCATCGGGCACGACGACGACGAGAAGATCCGCTCGGTCCAGCTCTACGGCGTCGACCCGGTCACCGTCGGCCAGGCGGTGCGGATGCTCGTCGAGGAGGACCGGGCCGATCACATCGACCTCAACTTCGGCTGCCCCGTGCCCAAGGTCACCCGGCGCGGCGGCGGCTCGGCACTGCCCTGGAAGACCGACCTCTTCACCCAGATCGTCACGACCGCCGTGCGCGAGGCTGACCGCGGCGGGATCCCGCTCACGGTCAAGATGCGCAAGGGCATCGACGAGGACCACCTCACGTACCTCGACGCGGGCCGGATCGCGCGCGAGGCCGGCGTCGCCGCCGTCGCCCTCCACGGCCGCACGTGCGCGCAGTTCTACTCCGGCACGGCGGACTGGGACGCGATCGCGCGCCTGCGCGAGGCGCTCCCGGACATCCCCGTGCTCGGCAACGGGGACATCTGGAGCGCCGAGGACGCCATCCGCATGGTCCGGCACACCGGGGTCGACGGCGTCGTGATCGGCCGCGGCTGTCAGGGCAGGCCGTGGCTCTTCGGCGACCTGCAGGCGGCGTTCGAGGGCCGCCCCGAGCGGATCCGCCCCGCCCTCGCCGAGGTCGGCGAGGCCTTCTACCGCCACGCCCAGCTGCTCGTCGAGTACTTCGAGGACGAGGGCAAGGCGCTGCGGGACATCCGCAAGCACGTCGCGTGGTACTTCAAGGGCTACGCCGTCGGCGGCGAGCTCCGCGCGCGCCTGGCCCAGGTGAACACCCGCGAGGAGCTGCGGGCCCTCCTGGACACGCTCGACGCCGACGCCCCCTACCCCGGCGGCGACGCGGAAGGCCCGCGCGGCCGCGCCGGCTCGCCCAAGCGACCCGCCCTGCCGGACAAGTGGCTCGAGAGCCGGTCGATGGACGCGGCCCAGACGAGGGACATCGCCGCCGCGGAACTGGACGTCTCCGGTGGCTGAGGCGCTCGCGGAGGGCACGCGCGGCTACTCGGCCCAGGACTCCAGGCGCTGGGTCGAGGAGCCGCCCAAGAAGGGCTACCGCAGCGACTTCGAGCGCGACCGCGCCCGCGTGCTGCACTCCTCGGCGCTGCGGCGGCTCGGCGCGAAGACCCAGGTCGTCGCCCCGGACACCGACGACTTCGTGCGCACGCGCCTCACGCATTCGCTCGAGGTCGCCCAGGTGGGCCGCGAGCTCGGCCGCGTCCTCGGCTGCGACCCCGACGTCGTCGACACGGCGTGCCTGAGCCACGACCTCGGCCACCCCCCGTTCGGCCACAATGGCGAGTCCGCGCTCAACGACATCGCCCACGCGATCGGCGGGTTCGAGGGCAACGCCCAGACCCTGCGCCTCCTGACCCGGCTCGAGCCCAAGGTCATGGGCCCGGACGGCGAACCCGCCGGGCTCAACCTGACCCGGGCGAGCCTCGACGCGGCCTGCAAGTACCCGTGGGCCGCCGTCGACGCGCCCCTCGTCCACGGCCACCGCACGAGCAAGTTCGGCGCCTACGAGGACGACCTGCCGATCTTCGCGTGGATCCGCGAGGGAGCCCCCGCGGGGCGCAGCTGCATCGAGGCGCAGGTCATGGACCTCTCGGACGACATCGCCTACTCGGTGCACGACGTCGAGGACGCGATCGTGGCGGGCAAGTTCCAGCTGCGCTGGATGGAGAACCCGGACCACCGGGCGCGCGTCATCGGGTACACCCAGCAGTGGTACCTCCCGCACAGCGACCCGGCGGAGATCGACGCCGCCCTCGCCCGGCTCGAGGAGACCCCCGTGTGGGTGCGCGAGGCCGACGGCTCGCGCCGGGCCATGGCCGCCCTCAAGAACATGACGAGCCAGCTCATCGGCCGGTTCTGCGACTCGGCGCTCTCCCTCACGCGCGCCGCCTACGGCGACGCCCCGCTCACGCGCTACGCGGGCCAGGTCATGGTGCCTCAGGAAACGGTCATGGAGATCGCCGTCATGAAGGGCCTCGCCACGACCTTCGTCATGACCACCGACCACCGCCAGCCGATCTACGAGCGGCAGCGCGAGGTCCTGCACGCGCTCGTGACCGCGCTGAGCTCGACGGGGGACAGGCACCTCGAGGCGAGCTTCGCCGCGGACTGGCGGGCGGCGGAGGACGACGGCGCCCGGCTGCGCGTCGTCGTCGACCAGGTGGCCTCGCTCACGGACGCCTCCGCGCTGTCGTGGTACGAGCGGCTCGTGGGCAGCCTGCCGAGCCTGTGGTGAGCGCCGTGGCTAAGGTGGACCCGTGCCTGGCCTGATCAAACCCGACGACATCGCCGAGGTCCGCGCCCGGACCGACATCCGCGAGGTTGTCGAGGGGTACGTCACGCTCAGGGGCGCGGGCATCGGCTCCTGGAAGGGCCTGTGCCCGTTCCACGACGAGCGCACCCCGTCCTTCCACGTGCGCCCCCAGGTCGGGACGTACCACTGCTTCGGCTGCGGCGAGAGCGGCGACGTGATCAGCTTCGTCATGAAGATGGACCACACGGGCTTCGCCGAGACCGTCGAGAAGCTGGCCGCCCGGATCGGCTACGAGCTCCACTACGAGGAGGGCGCGGGCCCCCGCCGCGAGGAGGTCGGGCGGCGCCAGCGCCTCCTCGATGCGCACAAGGTCGCGGCCGAGTTCTTCCAGTCGCAGCTGCTCACTCCGGGCGCCGCGGCGGGACGGCAGTTCCTGTTCGAGCGCGGCTTCGAGCGCAGCGTTGCCGAGACGTTCGGCGTGGGCTTCGCCCCGCAGGGCTGGGACGGGCTCCTCAACCACCTGCGTGGCAAGGGCTTCACCACGGAGGAGCTCAAGCTCACCGGCATGTTCTCCGAGGGGAACAGGGGCCTGTACGACCGCTTCCGCGGGCGGCTCGTCTGGCCCATCAAGGACATCGCGGGGGACGTCATCGGCTTCGGCGCCCGCCGCCTGTTCGACGACGACCAGGGCCCCAAGTACCTCAACACGCCAGAGACCGCGATCTACAAGAAGTCCCAGGTCCTCTACGGCATCGACAAGGCCAAGCGGCAGATCGCCAAGAAGCGGCAGCTCGTCGTGGTCGAGGGCTACACCGACGTCATGGCCTGCCACCTCGCCGGCGTCGACACGGCCGTGGCCTCGTGCGGGACGGCCTTCGGGGCCGAGCACATCAAGGTCGCCCGGAGGCTCCTCTCCGACGACGGCACGGGCGGGGAGGTCGTGTTCACCTTCGACGGCGACGCCGCGGGACAGAAGGCGGCGCTCAAGGCCTTCGAGGAGGACCAGCGCTTCGTCGCCCAGACGTACGTCGCCGTCGAGCCGAGCGGCATGGACCCCTGCGAGCTGCGCCAGCACCGCGGCGACGCCGCGGTCCAGCAGCTCATCGAGACCCGCCGGCCCCTGTTCGAGTTCGCCATCCAGGCGACACTGCGCAAGCACAACCTCGACGCGGTCGAGGGCCGCATCGCGGCGCTGCGCGAGGCCGCGCCGGTCGTCGCGCAGATCCGCGACTCGGCCATCCGCCCCGCCTACACGCGCGAGCTGGCCAAGTGGCTCGGGATGCCCCTCGAGGACGTCGCCCGCACGGTGTCCTCCGCGGCGCGCCGCCAGGCGTCGCCCGGCGGGACGGCGGGGCGGGGGACCGAACGGCCCGGCCAGCAGGCCGCAGCCGGCGCACCCGGGGAGGAGCCGCCGTCGCCCGCCCTGCAGCGGCCGGACCCGCGCGATCCCGCGGCGGCGATGGAGCGGCAGGCCCTCGAGGTCGTCCTGCAGCAGCCGGGCATGCTCGACGACGCGGCGTGGGCCGAATTCTCCGCCGCGCGGTTCACGGCCCCCGCGCATCTGGCAGTGCACGCGGCCATCGGCGCCGCGGGCCGGCCGGCGGAGGCGGAGCCGACCGCGGCCTGGATCGAGCGCGTGCGGCACGAGCTGCCCGAGGCGCTGCGCCCGCTCCTGGCCGAGCTCGCGGTCACCCCGCTCCCGGCGACGACCGAGGCCTCGCTCGAGCGCTACTGCCGTGACATCCTCGCGGGCCTGGCCGAGCTGCAGATCACGGCGCAGAAGGCCGAGCGCATGGGCCGGCTCCAGCGGCTTGACCCTGGGGCCTCGCCCGAGGAGTACCAGCGGCTCAACCGCGAGCTCATGGAGCTCGAGCTGCGCCGCCGCGCCCTGCGCTCGCGTGACTGAGCCCATGGGCCTGGGGCCGATTTCTCGTGGGGCCTCCTGCCCTGCTAGGGTAGATCCCGCTGCAATCCCCCGTAGCTCAATTGGCAGAGCATTCGACTGTTAATCGAAGGGTTACTGGTTCGAGTCCAGTCGGGGGAGCCAAGGCAGGATTCGGCGCCGTGTGCTCGCTTCTGCTAAGGTCAGTGTGCGCCTTCCCCCGTAGCTCAATTGGCAGAGCATTCGACTGTTAATCGAAGGGTTACTGGTTCGAGTCCAGTCGGGGGAGCTTCCTCCTCCCGGTCCTCCGGGGGGACCGCAGGCCCCGCTTTCGTCGGGGCCTTTCGCGTTCCCGGGGACCGGGCTGTTCCCCCGCTCTTCGCCCGCAGTTCTCTCGCACTTTCCGCGGTTCTCCCGAACCGGGCAACGGTGCCGCGGGCCTAGGGTGCAGCAGGAGGCCGGAATATCATGAGTCCATGGCCGACGCCTCATGGCCCCTCCCGCCCGGCTGGACCCGCTACGAGGGCCCGCTGCTGACGCTGTGGAGAGTCCGGTACGAGGCCGCCCACGGGGAGGGATCGGCGAACACCTTCGCCGACGGGATGCTCGTGCGCGACCACCGGCGACCCATCGCGCAGTGGGTCAACTTCGCCCTGCGCTCCGCCGTCCTCGTGGCCCCCGAGACGCCCGGCGGCTGGCCAGTCCAGCGTTTCGCGATCTACTACGCGCCCCCGCGCGAGGGCTTCGAGACGGTCGTCACGGCCAGGCACGAGTGGCAGCCGCGCGGCCCCCGGGGGTCGACGACCGACGCCGACGCGTTCACCGCCGCGGTCGAGGCCGCCGAGCAGTTCCTCGCCGCCGAATCGGCCTTCGGCGCGCTGGGCCAGCCCTGACCCCTGGGGCGCGGCGAGCTCCTTCCGCGGCCCGACCCGCCCCTCGGCTGCCCCGGAACTCCGCCGCGACGCGGCGCGGCACGCCGCGGATCGCCGCGGGCAGTCGATGGTAGTTTGGTCACGGATTGCGCCTCAGGCGTGCCGGACCGATCGGAAGGGGCCCTACGCAGATGAGTGGACGCCACAGCTTGCCCGCCGAGCGACGGCCCAGGCTGGCCGCGCTCCCGGATCTCGTGGGGCTCGCGCTGCGCCTCGCGCCGCGTCAGGTCAACGACGAGATCGCGCTCGCCAGGATAGAACTCAAGGACAAGGGCACCCACGCGGGCATCGGCGCGGCGCTCTTCGGCGTCGCGCTCGTCTTCCTCGGGCTGCTCGTCATCGCGCTCGTGGTCGCCGCCATCCTCGGCCTCGCCACCGTCATGCCGGGCTGGCTCGCCGCCCTCCTCGTGGGGGCCGCCTTCCTCCTCATCCTCCTCATCGCTGCCCTCCTCGGGCTCGGCCGGGTCAAGAAGGCCATGCCGCTCCTGCCCGAGGATGCGATCCGCGGCATCCGGCACGACCTCGGCGTCGTCACCGAGGGCCGGATGTTCGATCCCCGCCTCCTGGACAAGAGCACCATCCAGTACAAGCGCGCCCAGGCGATGAAGGAGGCCGAGGCCGCACGGGCCAAGGCCGAGAAGGAGGCCCAGGACAGGGTCCACGGCAAGGTCCACCTCCCGCCGCCCAGCGAGAAGGAGCTGCGCGAGCGGCTCGAGCGCCGCCGCGACCACCTGCTGGACGTCCGCGAGGACCTCCTCAAGGAGTTCGACGTCAAGCGCCAGGCCGCGAACCTCGCCGACGACGTGCGCGACAGGTTCGCCGCGGCGTCGTCCATGCGCGCGGTGGCGGCCTTCGGGCCGGGGGCCCGCGGAGCCAGCGCCTCGAAGCCCACCGCCGAGGGGACCAGCCCCGCCGAGGCCATCAAGGAGCGCTGGGCGCCCCTCACCGTCTTCGCTGTCTCCGCCACGGCCTTCGTCGTCCTGCTGCGGAAGCTGGTGAAGAGCTGAGCGCCCCGGCGCCCCCAGATGCTCTCAGATGCATGCGAGTGCCGCGGCCTGCAGGGAAGGCGCACCGGGGGCAATGAGGTTCTTCGGAGCGGGCGGGCGGTCCGGGCGCGAGCACGTTGACCACGACAGGGTCCTGACGGTCCCCAACGCCCTCACGGTGCTCCGGTTCCTCGGCGTGCCGCTGTTCATGTGGCTTGTCCTCGCCAAGAGGGAGTACGGCTGGGCCGTCCTCGTCCTCGCGGTCATGGGGAGCACCGATTGGGTGGACGGGTACATTGCCCGCCGCTTCAACCAGACCTCACGGCTCGGCCGGATCCTCGATCCGGCGGCGGACAGGCTCGCGCTCCTCGCGGTTGCCCTGACCCTCGTTCTCGCCGGGGTCGTGCAGTGGTGGTACCTCGCTGCGCTCCTCGTCCCCGATCTCGTCCTCGGGACGGCATCGCTTTTCTACTTCCGCAGCCACCCTGACCTCCCCGTGTCGAGGATCGGCAAGCTGCGCACGGCCTTCCTCCTCGCCGGCACGCCGCTGCTCGTGCTCTCCGCGCTGCCCATCGACGGCGCCGCACTCTACGCCGGCGCCGCATGGGTGCTGCTGGCACTGGGCCTCGTCGGCCACTGGCTCGCTGCGGCCGGCTACCTGCGCGCGATCGTGCGCAAGGGCCGGCCGATCCGCGAGGAGCGCCTTGACGATCGGCGGGGCGCCGCCGAGGGCGGGGAGGCGCGCTGATGTTCTGGATCGCCATCGTCCTCGCCGTGCTCGGGGCCTTCTTCCTCGCCCTGGGCGCGCAGCGGCAGGGAAGCGCCGTCAAGGCGGACACGGGCGGCCTCGCGCTCAGCTCCAACGGCCTGCTGAGGCTCCTGCGGAACCCCCGATGGGTGCTCGGGCTGCTCCTGCTCGGCGCGGGAATGCTCTGCAACATGGTCGCCCTCGTCTCGGCGCCGCTCACCGTCGTCCAGCCCATCGGGGCGATCGCGCTCGTGATCACGACGATCGTGAACTCGAAGGACCAGGGGATCACCATCAACCGGCCCACCGTCGTCGCGATCACGGCCTGCGTGACGGGCTCGGCCCTCTTCGTGCTCCTCGCCGTCACCGCGACCCTCGAGAACCACGACGTCGCCCCGGACCAGGAGCTCGCGATCGTCCTCCTGCTCGCCCTCGCCGTCGGCCTGTTCGGCTCCCTCGCGGCGCTGTTCCGGCACCGGATGAGCGCGTTCGTCTACATCCTCGGCGCGGGCGTACTCTTCGGCTTCGTCGCGGTCCTGACCCGCATCATCGGCCGCGACCTCCTCGACCCGAACGGTCTCTTCCTGCTCAATGTGCAGTGGTACTCGATCGTCGCCATCGCCGCCGCCGGCGGCCTCGGCTCATGGTTCGTCCAGAGCGCATACTCGGCCGGGCCGCCGGACCTCGTCATCGCGGGGCTGACCGTCGTCGACCCGATCGTGGGCATCGCCATCGGGATCACGATCCTCGGTGAGCTGCGACCCGACGTGCCCGCCGTGCTGGCCGTTGCCATGGTGGTGGCCGCTGTGATTGCTATCGTGGGGGTCATCGCCCTGTCCAGGCACCATCCCGAAGTCGCGAAGCGGCGCAAGGACGCCGCGCACGAGGTCCGCGGCGGACCGGGCCCGGGCAGGGCACCGCACACCGGCCGCTGACCGTCACAGCGGGAGGCCGCCGGATCAGCGGGCCGGAACCGCCGGCCTGCCCGACGAGGAGACCATCTGTGACGATGCCTGCCCCCGAGCCGGAGACCACCCAGCGGCCGCTGACGATCCTCATCGGCGCCGACACCTACCCGCCCCACGTGAACGGGGCCGCGCAGTTCGGCTACCGCCTCGCGAGGGGCATGTCCGCACGGGGCCACAACGTCCACGTCGTGGCGAGCCGTTCCGAGAAGGGCCGCAGCTACACGGAGACGCGGCCCGAGGCCGTCGTCCACCGGCTGCGGTCCCACTCTGTTCCCACGCACGAGTACTTCCGGATCGTCTTCCCCTGGGAGGTCAAGAAGGAGATCGCCCTCCTCTTCGATCACGTCCAGCCGGACGTCGTGCACATCCAGAGCCATTACATGATCGGCGAGCACGTCCTCTACGAGGCCGT
The DNA here is from genome assembly GCF_056780155.1 of Sinomonas sp. T428B. Lineage (NCBI taxonomy): Bacteria > Bacillati > Actinomycetota > Actinomycetes > Micrococcales > Micrococcaceae > Sinomonas > Sinomonas sp. T428B. Next base: position 1,397,751 of record NZ_JBRAZR010000001.1, read on the forward strand.
CCGCCGGGGCATCCGCGTCGTGGCCACCAACCACTTCATGCCGGAGAACCTCAACCCGTTCCTGCCGTTCCCGCAGTGGTTCAAGGACATCATCGGGCGGATCTCGTGGAAGGACATGGGCAAGGTCATGGGCCAGGCCGATGTCGTGACGACCCCGACGCCGCTCGCGGCCAAGGCGATGCACGAGCACGCGTTCCTGCGCGAGGTCATCCCGCTCTCGAACGGGATCGACGTCTCCGCGTACGAGCAGCACCCCGGCGAGGAGCTCCAGCCCAACCCATACCCCACCGTGCTGTTCGCCGGGCGGCTCGCCGAGGAGAAGCACGTCGACGTCCTCATCGAGGCGATCGCGAAGACCCCCGTCGAGCTGGACGTGCACCTCGAGATCGTCGGCGGGGGAGAGGTCCGCCCAGCCCTCGAGGCGCTCGTGGACCGCCTCGGGCTCCGCAAGCGGGTCCGCTTCCTCGGGCTCGCTCCCGACGACGAGCTCCGCTCCGCCTACCTGCGCGCCGACCTGTTCTGCATGCCCGGCACCGCCGAGCTGCAGTCGCTCGTCACGCTCGAGGCCATGAGCGCCTCGACGCCCGTCGTGCTCGCCGACGCGATGGCCCTCCCGCACCTCGTCCGCGAGGGGGAGAACGGCTACCTCTTCCGCCCGAACGACGCCGCCGACCTCGCCGAGAAGATCACCGCCGTCCTGGGCCAGCCGGCAGAGGAGCGCCGGCGCATGGGGGCCGAGAGCCACCGCATGGTCCAGAAGCACGGCATCAAGGCCACCCTGGACACCTTCGAATCGCTCTACCGCGGCATCGAACCGGCCCCGGAGGGCGTCTGAGGCCACTAGGATGGGTGGAGCCCCGCGCCATGCGGGGCGGGGGGCGTTAGCTCAGCCGGTTAGAGCAGGGGACTCATAATCCCTTGGTCGTGGGTTCAAGTCCCACACGCCCTACGGCGTCTCTCCAAGGCCCGGGATCCACGAGGATCCCGGGCCTTGGTGCTTCTGGGGATTGTGCAAGCCGCGCACTGGCTGTAAGTTACCCATGAGTAACTTCTATCGTCCCGTCGCCTCGCCGCGCGCGAGGCGGCCGGTCCCAGGAGGCATCCATGCGCTCGTCCACCACCGCATCAGCAGACCTTCCCAGCGCCGAGAGCGACCTGCTCGGCTTCGAGGACCTCCTCGCCGAGAAGGAGCGCAGCCGCCTCGAGGAGGTCAGGGGATGGCTTGCCCGCGAGGTGCTGCCCATCGCCTCCGGCTGCTGGGACCGGGCCGAGTTCCCCCACGAGCTCATCCCGCGGCTCGCGGAGCTCGACGTCGTCAGCCCGGTCCGCCGGCAGGGGCACTCCCACCTCCTCGGCGGCCTCATCCACGCGGAGTTCACCCGCGCGGACGCGTCGATCGGAACCTTCCTGGGCGTCCACGACGGGCTCTTCACCGGCTCCCTCGAGCTCCTGGCCTCCGACGAGCAGAAGGCCGCGTGGCTCCCCGGGGCGTACTCCCTCGAGGCCATCGGCGCCTTCGGCCTCACCGAACCCCTGGGGGGCTCGGACGTGGCCGGCGGCCTGCGCACGACCGCGCGCCGGGAGGGCGGGACGTGGGTCCTGAGGGGCGCAAAACGCTGGATCGGCAACGCAACGTTCTCCGACTGGGTCATCGTCTTCGCTCGCGACGAGGCGGACGGCGGCGTGAAGGGCTTCCTCGTGGACACGACGCTGCCGGGCTTCCGTGCGGCGAAGATCGAGAACAAGATCGCCCTGCGCACCGTGCAGAACGCCGACATCACGCTCGACGGCGTCCGCGTCCCCGACGAGTTCCGGCTCGCCCACGCGCACAGCTTCAAGGACGTCAACCGCGTGCTCAGGAGCACCCGCATCGGCGTGGCCTGGCAGGCCGTGGGCCAGCAGCTCGCCGCCTTCGACGTCGCGCGGGCCTACGTCCTCGAGCGGGAGCAGTTCGGCCGCCCACTCGCGTCCTTCCAGCTCGTCCAGGACCAGCTCGTCACGATGCTCGGCAACGCTGTGAGCTCGATGGGCATGATGGTCCGGCTCGCGCAGCTCGAGGACGCCGGGCAGGCCCGCGACGAGCAGTCCGCGCTTGCCAAGGCCTTCACGGCCGCGCGGATGCGAGAGACGGTCGGGATCGGCCGCAGCCTCCTGGGCGGCAACGGGATCGTGACCGACTACCGCATGGCCAAGATCTTCGCCGACGCCGAGGCCATCTACACCTACGAGGGCACCCACGAGGTCAACACCCTCATCGCCGGCCGGGCCATCACGGGCGTCTCGGCGATCGTCTGAGGCAGGCCTACGGGCGACCCGGAGTCCCGGCGTCCCAGGGGAGCAGGACCGAGGGCCGGCGGTCCACGACGAACTGCAGCGGATCGACGTACTCGTCCCCGCGGCGCACGCCCCAGTGCAGGCAGTCGGCGGGGGAGCAGTGGCCCGCCCCGGGGGGCTCCAGCGTGCCGACGGGCTGGCCGCGTGCCACGGCCGTCCCCACGGCCAGGGGCGACGCGACGGGCTCGAAGCTGCTGCGCAGCCCGCCGCCGTGGTCGATCGTCAGGACGAGCCGGTCCACGACCCGGCCCGCGAACACCACCGTCCCGTCGGCGGGCGAGAGCACGGGCGATCCTCGCCCCGCCGCAAGGTCCACGCCCCGGTGGCCGCTGAGCCAGGGCTTCGGGGGCGGGTCGAATCCGCGCACGACGGCGGGCCTAGGCTCGAGCGGCCACGCCCACCCGGGGTGCGGCACGGTCGCGGCGGGCGCTGCGCCCGTGGGGGTCGCCGCCGTCGTGCCTGCGAGCAGCAGCAGGGCGGCGACGCCGGCAGCAGCCAGGGCGCGGACGACGAGGACGGGAGGGCGGGGGACCGCTCTGGACATCGTGGCCATGCTTCAGAGCCTGCGGCACCCCGGGCGCGACCGGCAGGTCCCCTCGCGCCCATGTGGACGACACGCCCGCGGACGCCGCTGTGGAGGGCCTACGGGCGCCGGCGTGCCCGGGGCGCTGTAGTACACTGGGTACCGCGGCTCTCCGGCCCGCTTTGCTGTGCCAGATTCCTCTGGCCACCGGGCGGAACGGCGAGCCGACTCCGCGCATCCAGCGTCCATCCCGCGAACCTGCCCCCGGGGCAGGCCTGTGCGGCATGGGCACTGCGCGCCCGGCGGTCCGCCTCGGCGGTTCGGGGGCGCAGGGGATGCCAGGGGCGAGCGGCCACCCGGCCGTCGTCGTCAGTAACCGTCAAAAACTATGGCAGGGGCAAGGGCCGCCACAGGCGCCCTCGATCCATGACCTGCCGGAAGGAGCGTCGGCATGCCCGTCGTTACCATGCGCCAGCTGCTCGACAGCGGCGTCCACTTCGGTCACCAGACCCGCCGTTGGAACCCGAAGATGAAGCGCTTCATCTTCACCGAGCGCAACGGCATCTACATCATCGACCTCCAGCAGTCGCTGTCCTACATCGACCGCGCCTTCGAATTCGTCAAGGCCACGGTTGCCCACGGCGGCACCGTGCTCTTCGTCGGCACGAAGAAGCAGGCCCAGGAGGCCATCGCCGAGCAGGCCACGCGCGTCGGCCAGCCGTACGTCAACCAGCGCTGGCTGGGCGGCATGCTCACCAACTTCTCCACGGTCGCGAAGCGCATCCAGCGCCTCAAGGAGCTCGAGGAGATCGACTTCGAGGACGTGGCCGGTTCGGGCCGCACCAAGAAGGAGCTCCTCATCCTCCAGCGCGAGAAGGACAAGCTCGAGAAGACCCTCGGCGGCATCCGCAACCTCTCCCGCACCCCGTCCGTCCTCTGGATCGTGGACACCAAGAAGGAGCACCTCGCGGTCGACGAGGCCAAGAAGCTGGGCATCCCGGTCGTGGCGATCCTCGACACGAACTGCGACCCGGACGAGGTCGACTTCCCGATCCCGGGCAACGACGACGCCATCCGCTCCGTGAACCTGCTCACCCGCGTCGTCGCCGACGCCGTGGCCGAGGGCCTCATCGCGCGCACCAACCGCGCCACCGGCTCCGAGGGTGCCACCTCCGCCGAGCCGCTCGCAGAGTGGGAGCGCGAGCTCCTCGAGGGCGAGTCCGCGCAGCAGAACGCCGAGCAGAACGCTGCCGAGGCCCCCGCCGCTGAGGCCGAGGCTCCGGCGGACGAGGCGTCTGCCGAGGGTTCGAAGTAACTCGACCCAAAGACCCTCTCCGAGACCCACCAGGACTCGGAGACCCCGGCGCGATGGCGGCCCCGACTGACGGGGCCGCCGTCGTGCCGGCCGGAAGAACTGCAGAGAACACGACAGAGGGGTTCACATGGCGAACTACACCGCTGCTGACATCAAGGCCCTGCGCGAGCGCACCGGCGCCGGCATGATGGACGTCAAGAAGGCTCTCGACGAGGCCAACGGCGACGCCGAGAAGGCCATCGAGATCATCCGCATCAAGGGCCTCAAGGGTGCCACCAAGCGCGAGGGCCGCTCGACGGCCGAGGGCCTCGTGGCCGCGAAGGTCGACGGCGGCGTCGGCGTCATGGTCGAGGTCAACTGCGAGACCGACTTCGTCGCCAAGTCCGCCAAGTTCATCGAGCTGGCCGACAAGGTCCTCGCGACGGCCATCGCCTCCGGCGCCGCCGACCTCGAGACCCTGCTGGCCGCCGACGTCGAGGGCAAGCCGCTGAGCGAGTTCGTCGTCGAGGAGGGCGCGGTCCTGGGCGAGAAGGTCGTCGTCCGCCGCCTGGCCCGCATCGAGGGCAAGACCGTCGACGCCTACCTCCACAAGACGTCCAAGGACCTCCCGGCCCAGGTCGGCGTCCTCTTCGCCGTCGACGGCGAGGGCGAGGCCGCCCAGGCCGCCGCGCACGACGTCGCCGTCCACGTGGCCGCGATGGCCCCGAACTACCTGCGCCGCGAGGACGTCCCGGCCGACCTCGTCGAGTCGGAGCGCCGCATCGCCGAGGAGACCGCCAAGGCGGAGGGCAAGCCCGAGGCTGCCCTGCCGAAGATCGTCGAGGGCCGCGTGACCGGCTTCTACAAGGGCGAGGTCCTCCTCGACCAGGCGTTCGCCAAGGACGCCAAGAAGTCCGTCGGCCAGGTCCTCTCCGAGGCCGGTGTCGAGGCGACCGCCGTCGCCCGCTTCCGCGTCGGCGCGTAGCACGCACTGCAGGGGCGGCCACTTCGGTGGCCGCCCCTTTGCTGTGCCGTGCGACGCCAGGTGCCGATACCCTAGACCCAGCCACCCATACCCGAGGGGACACACTCATGGATACCGTTCAGACCGCCGACACCGCAGCCCCCTCCCACTTCCCCGCCGCCGCCATCGACGCGGGCACGGTCCAGCGCCGCCGCAGGGTCCTGCTCAAGCTCTCCGGCGAGGTCTTCGGGGGTGGCAAGCTCGGCGTGGACCCGAACACCGTCCGCGCCGTCGCCGACCAGATCGCTGCCGCGGTCGACGACGTCGAGATCGCCATCGTGGTCGGCGGCGGGAACTTCTTCCGCGGCGCCGAGCTCTCGCTCTCCGGGATGGACCGCTCCCGCGCGGACTACATGGGGATGCTCGGCACCGTGATGAACTGCCTCGCGCTCCAGGACTTCCTCGAGCAGGCCGGCGTCGAGACCCGCGTCCAGAGCGCGATCACGATGGGCCAGGTCGCCGAGGCGTACATCCCCCGCCGGGCGATCCGGCACATGGAGAAGGGCCGCGTCGTGATCTTCGGCGCCGGGGCCGGCCTGCCGTACTTCTCGACCGACACGGTCGCCGCCCAGCGCGCGCTCGAGGTGCACGCCGACGTCGTCCTCATGGCCAAGAGCGGGGTCGACGGCGTCTACACGGCAGACCCGAAGAAGGACCCGACGGCCGAGAAGCTCGAGCGGCTCACCTACGACGAGGCACTGCGCCGGGACATCCGGGTCATGGACCAGACCGCGATGACCATGTGCAAGGACAACAAGCTCGACATGGTCGTGTTCGGCATGGAGGGCGAGGGCAACGTCACGAAGGCGATCCGGGGGGACCGGCTCGGAACGCTCGTGACGGTCTAGGCCATCCGCATGAGGCTAGGATGTTCCTAGCCCGAGCGGCCCGCCAGCGGCGGGGCGCACGCAGTGAGCTGCAAGAAAACCCCTCTGAGGAGACAGACGTGATCGAAGAGACCCTGCTCGAAGCCGCCGACAAGATGGAGAAGGCCGTCGAGGTGGCCAAGGAGGACTTCGCGTCGATCCGCACGGGCCGGGCCAACCCCGCCCTGTACGCGAAGGTCATGGTGGACTACTACGGCACGCCGACCCCGCTCCAGCAGCTCGCATCGTTCCAGGTCTCGGACGCCCGCACGATCCTCATCACCCCGTATGACAAGAGCGCGCTGCGCGACGTCGAGAAGGCCCTCTCCGACTCCGAGGTCGGCGCGAACCCGTCCAACGACGGCAACGTGATCCGCGTGGTCCTGCCCGAGCTGACCCAGGAGCGCCGCAAGGAGTACGTCAAGATCGTCAAGGGCAAGGGCGAGGACGCCAAGGTGTCCATCCGCAGCATCCGCCGCAAGGCCAAGGAATCCCTCGACAGGCTCGTCAAGGACGGCGAGGTCGGCGAGGACGAGGGCGTGCGCGGCGAGAAGGAGCTCGACGTCCTGACCAAGAAGCACGTCGACTCGGTCGACGACCTGGTCAAGCGCAAGGAAGCCGAGCTGCTCGAGGTCTGATGGCCGAGCCCCAGCCCGGTCCGCCGTCCCCGATCGCCGCGCCGGGGGCGCCCGCCCTCGGCGAGCGGCGCTCCCGGAAGCTCGCGCGGACCTCGAGGGCGGGGCGCGACCTCCCGGCCGCCATCGTCGTCGGGCTCGCCCTGCTCGCGGCGCTCCTCGGCGGCCTCTTCCTGTGGCCCCTGGGCTTCGTGGTGATCGCGGTCTCCGCCGCGCTGCTCGGCGCGTGGGAGGTGTCCCGCGCCCTCGAGGGCCACGGGACGCACGTCCCGATCGTGCCGGTCATGGTCGCGACGGCGGTGATCCCGCTGAGCGCGTACTTCGGCGGCGCCGAGGCACAGCTGTTCGCGCTCGTCGCCGGCTGCGCGGCCGTGCTGCTGTGGCAGAGCCTCGAGCACACCGCCGGGGCGGCCCGGAGCGTCTTCGCCTCGGTCTTCGTGCTCCTCTGGGTCCCCTTCCTCGTGGGATTCGCAGTGCTTCCCCTGCACGACTCGCCCATCCCCGCCGGTCTCGGCCTGTGGCCCGGGGGCACCGTCCCGCCGTCGACGCTCGAGCTCGTCCTGACGCTCCTGCTCATCGTCGCGAACGACACGTTCGGCTACATCGTCGGGGCGAGCCTCGGACGGCACCCCATGGCGCCGAAGATCAGCCCCAAGAAGACGTGGGAGGGGTTCGCCGGCTCCGTCGCGGGGGCCGTCGCGATCGGGATCCTCGGGGCCCTGGTCCTGCTCGGCCGGCCGTGGTGGGTCGGGGCCGTGCTCGCCGTCGTCATGGTCGCGGCCTCCACGGCGGGGGATCTCGTGGAGTCGATGGTCAAGCGCGAACTGGGGATCAAGGACATGAGCAGCATCCTGCCCGGGCACGGCGGCATGATGGACCGGCTCGACTCGATCCTGTTCGGCGCGCCGGGGGCCTACCTCGTCTTCAGCCTCCTCCCGGGTGCGTAGGACCGCTAGGAGGCGTCACGATGGACCTACGAGCGCAGGAGAGGATGAGAGCACGTGGCGCACACTGACAACCGCGCGTCGGCGGGCTTCGACCGCGTCGGCCGCGGCGACCTGGGGTACAGCCCCAAGCAGGTCGAGAAGTTCATGGAGCAGGCGAGGGCGTTCCTCGAGGACCCCTCCGCCCCGGCGGTGACGAGCCATCAGGTCCGGACCGTCTCGTTCGACGCCGTCCGCGGCGGCTTCGATGCGAGCGAGGTCGATGCCGCCCTCGACCGGCTCGAGGACGCGTTCGCGCGGCGGGAGCGGGACGTGCTCATCGAGTCCTCCGGGGAGGAGGCGTGGCTGCGGGAGATCGGCCGGCTCGCCGGCGTCCTGCGGGGCCGCCTCGTGCGCCCCGACGGGGAGCGCTTCCGGCGCCCGACGAGCCCCAAGGCCCCGAGCTACAGCACGCAGGACGTCGACGAGCTCTGCGTGCGCCTGCTCGACTACCTCGAGCGCGGCTCGCCCATGAGCGCGGACGAGGTGCGCACCGCCGTCTTCCGCACCGTCACCGGCAGGGACGGCTACGAGGAGACGCAGGTCGACGCCTTCCTCGACCGCGTTGTCGAGCTCATGGCGGCGATCGACTGACCCGGCCGGGGCCCGGGTTCCGCCCCTCGACGGCGTCCGGCTCCTGAGCGGGAGGTCAGGGGCGCGGCTCGGGGGAGTGCAGCCGCACGAGGAACCGGTCCGCGCCGCGCGGGACGCCCGTCCGGCCCGCGCGCGAGACCAGGGCCATGACCGCGAAGGCGAGCGGGACCGTCCAGAGCGCCGGCTGGGCGCACAGCTCGGCGACGACGGCCAGCGCGCCCCCGGCCCGGCCGGCGGGGCCGAGGAGCCCCGAGGCGACGAGCGCCCCGCCGCAGGCCAGCGCCCCCGTGGCCATCCCCGCCACCGCCCCGACCGGCGTCAGGCCCCGCCACCAGATCCCGAGCACGAGCAGCGGGCAGATGGTCGAGGCCGTGAACGCGAACACGAGCCCGACGCTCCCGGCGAGGGCCTGCGAGCCTCCCACGACGGCCGCGGCGAGCGGCACGAGCGCCGAGAGCGGGGTCGCGATCCGGAAGCCGCGCACGCTGCCGCCGAAGAGCTCCTGGCTGATGACCCCCGCGACGGACACGAGCAGGCCCGAGGTCGTGGACAGGAACGCCGCCATCGCCCCGGCCAGGACGAGGGCCGAGAGCGCCGTCCCCAACGGCCCCTCGACGAGGGCCTCGGGCAGGAGGATGGCGAGGGCGTCGCCCTCGCTCGCGAGGCCGGGCGCGGCGAGCCGCCCGAGGACCCCGAGCGTCGTCGGGAAGAGGTAGAACACCGAGAGCAGGCACAGCACGATCACTGTCGTGCGGCGGGCCGAGCGCCCGTCGGGGTTGGTGTAGAAGCGCACGAGGACGTGCGGGAGCCCGAGCGTGCCGAAGAGCAGGGCGACCATGATCGACAGGGTCCTGTAGCCCTCGAGCGGCCGGGCGGCGTCGGCCGTCCCGGCGTCGGCCGCCCCGGCACCGACGTCGGTCCCGGGTCCCTCGGCGAGCGAGGGCGCCCCCTGGCCGGCCACGAGCAGGGCGAGGAACACGGCCGGGACGGCGATCGCGGCGAGCTTGAGCCAGAACTGGAACGCCTGGACGAAGGTGATCGAGCGCATCCCGCCGAGCATGACGGCGAAGACGACGACGGCCACGACCGCCGCGGACCCGGCCCACCCGGGCAGGCCGGTCGTGATGCGAACGGCCAGGGCCGCGCCCTGGAGCTGGGGGACGATGTAGAGCCAGCCGATGAGCACGACGAGCACGCTCGTCGTCCTGCGCGCCGCGAGCGAGCCGAGCCGGGCCCCGGCGAAGTCCGGAATCGTGTAGGCGCCCGAGCGGCGCAGGGGCGCGGCCACGAACAGCAGGAGCATGAGGAACCCGGCCGTGTACCCCACGGGGTACCACAGGGCCGAGGAGCCGCTGACCATGATGAGCCCCGCGACGCCCAGGAAGCTCGCCGCGGAGAGGTACTCGCCGCCGATCGCCGAGGCGTTCCACCACGGCCGCACGGTGCGGGAGGCCACGTAGAAGTCGCCGGTCGTGCGCGAGATCCGCAGGCCGTAGAAGCCGACGAGGACGGTCGCGACGGCCACGGACGCGAGCGCCGCGACGCCGATCGCAGGGGTCACCCGCGGTCCTCGAGGAGCTCCGCGTAGCGCTGCTCGATGCGCATCGCGGCGCGGTAGTAGGCGATCCCGCACAGCACGGCGGCCGGGTACGGGAGCGCCCCCACGAGCAGCCACACGAGCGGGAGTCCGGGGAGCCAGGGGAGCCCGGCTGCGACGGAGGACAGCGCCCACACCGTGAGCACGGCGGCGAGGAACGCGCCGGCGACGGCGGCCGCGAGCCTCAGCTGCGAGCGCATGAGCGAGCGCAGCACGACGCCGCCGAGCTCCGACTGCTCCTCGACCTCGCGCGAGAGCGAGGGCGCCTGGGGCGCCCGCGCGGCCGAGGACAGCGGCGCGGTCACGCGCACGCGGCGGGAGCGGTCGACGCGGCGCCCCGCCTCGCCGTCGCCCGCCCCGCTCAGCGCGTCGGGCTCCTCCCGCTCGGCCCCGCTCACGGCAGCGGCCTGATCCGGGTCACGGCGAGCCGCTCGCGCAGCCCCGGCAGGAGCCGGCGGCTCACGGGCAGCTCGGCGCCGCCGACGACGACGGTGGGCTGGGCGGCCGAGAGCCGCAGCTGCTCGACGGCGTCCATCGCCACGAGGTACGAGCGGTGGATCCGCACGAACCCCGCGGGCCCCCACTGCCGCTCGAGGTCGCTGAGCGGGACGCGCACGAGGTAGCTCGCGCCGTCGGTGTGCAGGCGCGCGTAGTCGCCCTGGGCCTGGACGAACGTGACGTCGTCGCGGCGGATCATGCGCGTGACCCCGCCCTGCTCGACAGTGATGACCGCCGGCTCGTTCCCGGCCGCGGCCCCGGAGGGCTCCCGCAGCTCGGCGACGCGGCCCACGCAGCGCTCGAGCCGCTCGGGCCGGACGGGCTTGAGCAGGTAGTCGACGGCGGCGAGGTCGAACGCCTCGAGGGCGTGGTCCTCGTCCGCAGTGACGAAGACGACGGCGGGCGGGGCGGCGAAGCGGGCGATCACCCGCGCGAGGTCGAGGCCTGTCAGGCCGGGCATGTGGATGTCGAGGAAGATCGCGTCGACCTCCTCGCGCTCGAGCACGCGCAGCGCCTCGGTGCCCGACGTCGCGGTGTGCACCGGGCCGACGCGCCCGTCGAGGCCCAGCAGGTAGGACAGCTCCTGCACGGCGGGCAGCTCGTCGTCGACGACGAGGACGGAGATCATGCGCCTCAGTCTAGTGGCGGCCGCACCTCGTGCTGCGGCTGGGACTTGGGGATGCGCAGCTCGATGAGCGTCCCCTCGCCGGGTGCGGTCTCGACGACGAGGCCGTGGTCGTCGCCGTAGACCTGGCGCAGGCGGGCGTCGACGTTGCGCAGCCCCACGTGGTCCCCGCCGGCCCGGCCCGCGAGGACCTCGCGCACCCGCTCGGGGTCCATCCCGGCGCCGTCGTCCTCGATCCGCACGATCGCCTCGTTGGGCGTGTCCTCGGCCGTGATCTCGATGTGGCCGACGCCCTCGCGCGCCTCGAGCCCGTGCCGGACGGCGTTCTCGACGAGCGGCTGGAGGCTCAGGAACGGGATGACCGTGCCGAGGACCTCGGGGGCGATGCGCAGGGACACCTGGAGCCGCTCGCCGAACCGGGCCCGCTCGAGCAGGAGGTACCGGTCGATGCTCTTGAGCTCCTCGGCGAGGGTCGTGAAGTCGCCGTGCCGGCGGAAGGAGTAGCGCGTGAAGTCCGCGAACTCGACGACGAGCTCCCGGGCCCGCGCCGGGTCCGTGAGGATGTAGGACGCGATCGCGTTGAGCGAGTTGTAGATGAAGTGCGGGCTGATCTGCGCCCGCAGGGCCCGCACCTCGGCCTCCATGAGCAGCGTGCGGGAGCGGTCGAGCTCGGCGAGCTCGGCCTGCGTCGCGACCCAGTCCGCGAGCTCGCCCGTGGCCCGCACGAGGCCGGCCCGCGCCGCGGGGGAGAGGGCGATGACCGTGCCGATGACCCGCGCCCCGGCGCGGACGGGGGCGACGACGGCGGTGCGCACCGGGCACTCGCGCTCGCGGCAGCCGGCGGCGGCGCAGTCGAGCTCGTCCCCGGAGGCCACGCGCGTGCGTCCGTGCTCGAGGGTCGCCGCCGCGAGCGCCATCGCCGTGGCGGCATGCGCCGGGCCGGCGCCGTCCCACGCGAGCAGCCGGGACTCGTCCGTGAGCGCGAGCGCGGGCGCGCCGATCATCGAGCGCAGGTGGCGGGCCGCCCTGGCCGCCCCCTCCGGGTCGAGGCCTCCGCGCAGCGACCGCCCGGCCTGGGACGCGGCATGCAGGATCGTGTAGCTCGCCCGCTCGGCCTCGCTGCCGAAGTCGCGGCGGGAGCGCCACAGGCGCCAGGCGACGGCGGCCGCCGCGACCCCCGCGGCGACCACGAGGGCGATGACCGCGAGGGAGAGCGAGTCGGGGGACATGCAGCCAAGGCTAGCGGCCCGCCGTCGTCCATCCACCCGCCGCCGGCGACCGCCCGCCGTCGTCCATCCACCCGCCGCCGCTCGCCGCCGCCGGGATGCCGTTCGGCGCACGCCCGGCCCCGCTGGCCGATCCGCCGCCCGGGCCCTCTGGAAGGTCCCCTCCGGCCCGACGAGAGTGATGTGCATCACTGAAACGCCGGGCCCGCTGGCCCGGCCTGCCGAGGAGGACCCCATGGGCAACGACGCCTCCCAGGACGCGGCGGAGAAGGCCGCGCACCCTGACTTCCGGCTGGTCCAGGCCAGCCCCGAGTTCAAGGAGCTGCGCAGGAGCCACCGCAGCTTCGTCTTCCCCCTCGCCGGAGCGTTCCTGCTCTGGTACTTCCTGTACGTCCTGCTGGCCGACTACGCACACGGGCTCATGTCCATCAAGCTCGCCGGCAACATCACGCTCGGCCTCGTGCTCGGCCTGCTCCAGTTCGTCAGCACGTTCGGCATCACGGCCTGGTACGTGCGCCGCGCCAACCGCAGGCTCGACCCGGCCGCCGAGTCCATCCGGTCTGAGATCGAGCGCCACGACTTCGATCCCGCCGCCCAGGGAACCAACAGGAGCACCCGATGAACCTCGCCGCCAGCCTGCAGAGCAGCACATGGCTCAACATGGCCATCTTCGGCCTCTTCGTGGCCGTGACGCTGGTCATCGTCGTGCGCGCCAGCAAGAACAACAAGACCGCGGCGGACTACTACGCCGGCGGCCGGTCCTTCACGGGCGGCCAGAACGGCACCGCGATCGCCGGCGACTACCTCTCGGCCGCCTCGTTCCTGGGCATCACCGGCGCGATCGCGGTCAACGGCTATGACGGCTTCCTGTACTCGATCGGCTTCCTCGTCGCGTGGCTCGTCGCGCTCCTCCTCGTCGCCGAGCTCCTGCGCAACACGGGCAAGTTCACGATGGCGGACGTCCTCTCGTTCCGCCTCCGCGAGCGCCCCGTCCGCATCGCCGCCGCGATCTCGACCCTCGCCGTCTGCTTCTTCTACCTCCTGGCCCAGATGGCCGGAGCCGGCGCCCTCATCGCGCTCCTGCTCGGCATCACGGCGTGGCAGGGGCAGGCCGTCGTCATCACGGTCGTCGGCGCGCTCATGATCATGTACGTCCTGTTCGGCGGCATGAAGGGCACCACGTGGGTGCAGATCATCAAGGCCGTCCTGCTCATCGCGGGCGCCTTCGCCATGACCGTCTGGGTCCTCGCCCTGCACGGCTTCAACCTCTCCTCGCTGCTCGGCGCGGCGGTCGAGACCGCGGGCGCCGGCGGGGAGAAGCTCCTCAACCCGGGCCTGCAGTACGGCAAGACGGAGACGAGCAAGCTCGACTTCATCTCCCTCGGCCTGGCCCTCGTGCTCGGCACCGCGGCTCTGCCGCACGTGCTCATGCGCTTCTACACGGTCCCCACGTCGAAGGAGGCCCGCAAGTCGGTCGTGTGGGCGATCTGGCTCATCGGCGCGTTCTACCTCTTCACCCTCGTGCTCGGCTACGGCGCCGCGGCGCTCATCGGCGCCGACACGATCAAGGCGGCCCCGGGCGGGGTCAACTCCGCGGCCCCGCTCCTGGCGTTCGTCCTCGGCGGCCCGCTCCTGCTCGGGTTCATCTCCGCCGTCGCGTTCGCGACCATCCTCGCCGTCGTCGCCGGCCTCACGATCACCGCGGCGGCCTCGTTCGCCCACGACATCTACGCGAACGTCCTCGCCAAGGGCAAGACGACTCCCGCCGCCGAGGTCAAGGTCGCCCGCCGCACGGTGATCGTGATCGGCATCGCCGCGATCGCCGGCGGCATCTTCGCCAACGGGCAGAACGTGGCGTTCCTCGTGGCCCTCGCCTTCGCGGTCGCGGCCTCGGCCAACCTGCCCACGATCCTCTACTCGCTCTTCTGGAAGCGCTTCACCACGAAGGGCGCGCTGTGGAGCATCTACGGCGGCCTCGGCTCGGCCATCGTGCTCATCGCCTTCTCGCCGGTCGTCTCCGGCACGCCGACCTCGATGGTCCAGGGGGCGAACTTCGCGTGGTTCCCGCTGAACAACCCGGGCATCGTCTCGATCCCGCTCGCGTTCTTCCTCGGCTGGCTCGGCACCGTCCTGGACAAGGGCACCGAGGATCCGGCCAAGCAGGCCGAGATGGAGGTCCGGTCCCTCACGGGCATCGGCGCCGAGAAGGCAGTGTCGCACTAGCTCGCGCCAGGCGCCGCAGCGGCGCCGTGAGGCGCACGACGGCGGGCGGCGGCTTCCCAGCGGAGGCCGCCGCCCGTCGTCGTGCGCGAGCGTCAGCGGGGCTGGATCTTCAGGGCGTCCAGGAGCAGGGGGTCGCCCTCCCAGTGGTACGAGACGTCGAAGGCGCGCGAGCCGCACACGAGGTACCCCTCGGCCTCGCCGCGCGGGCGCTGGCCCTCCTTGGCGACCGAGGCCGCGCGCGCGAACTCGGCCCGGCACGAGCCGTCGACCTTCAGCTCGGTGAGCGCGCTCGTCAGCTCCGTCTCGCTCAGGGTCTGCTTGAGCGCGGGCGTGAACTGCGCGTAGGCCGCCGAGGTGCTGCCGGAGGCGAGGTCAGAGCTCATCTGCTCCGAGGCCTGGCGCACGGCGGCATCGGGGCTGAAGACGACGGCGGCGAGCACGACGGCGGCCGTCGCCACGAGCGCGACGGCGGCCCCGCCCGCCCCGAACCCGATCCACAGCCACCGCCGGCCGGGCCGCCCCGCGGGCTGGGGTCCGAGCCAGAGCTCCTGCTGGGTGGGCTCGCGGGGACGCTCGATGCGGGACTGGCTCCGGTTCGGCAGCTGGGGGAACGTCATGGCCTCGTGGTCCTCGGTGGTCGGCGGCGCGGGGTCAGGCGGGCGTGCGCGGGCCCCGCTCGAGCAGGGGGTCCATCCTGAATGGTATGAGGTCGCCCATGGCCAGCGCCGTGTCGGTGCGCTCGACGCCGTCGCACGCGAGGATCTTGCCGTGGATCCGGAAGAGGTCCTCGGCGTCCACCGCGACGACGCGCAGCAGCAGGTCCGCCGTGCCGGTGAGCCCGTGGCCCTCGAGGACCTCGGGGATCCTCGCGATCTCCTCGGTGATCGCGGCGAGCCGGCGCTGCTGGACGTGGACCGTGATGAAGGCCAGGAGGGGGTAGCCGAGGGACGCCGGGTTGATGCGCCGGTCGAAGCCGAGGAACGCGTGCGACGCCTCGAGCCGCGCGAGCCGCGCCTGCACGGTGTTGCGCGAGAGGCCGAGCCGCTGGGCGAGGGCCACGACGGTGCGGCGCGGGTCCTCGGCGAGCGCGCGCAGGATCCGGGCGTCGGTGGCGTCCACGAGGTGCATGCTGCGCAAGGCTAGCACGGGGCCTGGCCCCTGCCTTGGGCAGGATGCACAGTTCCGACGCGTTCGGTTGTACCCCCTGTGCCTTGTGAGTATGGTCACAGTCATCCGGCAGGAAGCTGCGGCCCCCCGGGGCCGCCGACGACGATTGGGGCAGCGAGGGCCGTGTCTACGTACCAGATGACGACGGGGCCGGAGGGCGAGCCGGTCCAGCTGCTCACGCCGCGCGGGGAGCGGATCGCCGACGGCCGCTACGACCCCTATCTCGCCGACGTCGACGGCGACGCGGGGGCCGAGGTCCTAACAGGGCTGTACGAGGACCTCGTCGTCGTGCGGCGCATCGACGCCGAGGCCACCGCCCTCCAGCGCCAGGGCGAGCTCGCGCTCTGGCCGCCGTTCCTGGGCCAGGAGGGCGCGCAGATCGGCTCGGGACGGGCCCTGCGCGAGGACGACTTCGTCTTCTCGAGCTACCGCGAGAGCGCGGTCGCGTACTGCCGCGGGGTCGACGTCGGGGACATGATGCGGGTCTGGCGGGGCTGCGCGAACGCCGGGTGGGACCCGTTCTCGGTGAACATGGCCCCCACGCAGGTCATCATCGGCGCGCAGACCCTGCACGCGACCGGGTACGCGATGGGCATCCAGTTCGACGGCGCCGACGCCGCGGCGATCACCTACTTCGGCGACGGCGCGACGAGCCAGGGCGACGTGAACGAGGCCATGGTCTTCGCCGCGAGCTTCCAGGCCCCGGTCGTGTTCTTCTGCCAGAACAACCAGTGGGCGATCTCCGAGCCCGTGGGCCTGCAGGCGCACGTGCCGATCGCCCACCGCGCCCCCGGCTTCGGCATCCCGAGCGTGCGCGTGGACGGCAACGACGTCCTCGCGTGCCTCGCCGTGACCCGCGAGGCCCTCGAGCGGGCACGCAGCGGCAACGGCCCCTCGTTCATCGAGGCGGTGACCTACCGCATGGGCCCGCACACCACGGCCGACGACCCGACGAGGTACCGCGACGCGAACGAGCTCGAGGACTGGCGCGAGAAGGATCCGATCGCCCGGCTCGAGGCCTATCTCGCCTCGCGCGGCCTGCTCGACGACGCCCTGAGGGAGCGCGTCCGGGCCACGGCTGACGACGTCGCCGCCCGCCTGCGCGAGGAGACGGTGCACATGCCCGACCCGCCGGCGTCGGCCGTCTTCGAGCACGTGTACACCGGGCCGCACACCCAGCTGGACCGGCAGAAGGACCACTACACGCGGTACCTCGCCGGCCTCGAGGCCGGCCACGTGCACAAACATGCCGCAGCCGAGCGGGAAGGGGCCCAGTGATGGCCGAGATGACGTTCGGGAGGGCGATCACCGCAGGCCTCCGTCGGGCCATGGAGCGGGACCCCAAGGTCGTGCTCATGGGCGAGGACATCGGCCGGCTCGGCGGCGTCTTCCGCATCACCGACGGGCTCCAGAAAGACTTCGGCCCCCACCGGGTGATCGACACCCCGCTCGCGGAGGCCGGGATCATGGGAACGGCGATCGGCATGGCCTACCGCGGGTACCGGCCCGTCGTCGAGATCCAGTTCGACGGCTTCGTCTACCCGGCCTTCGACCAGATCGTGTCCCAGGTCGCGAAGCTGCACTACCGCACGCGCGGCAACGTCAGGGTTCCGCTGACCATCCGCGTGCCCTTCGGGGGCGGCATCGGCTCCCCCGAGCACCACTCCGAGTCCCCGGAGGCGTACTTCGCGCACACCCCGGGGCTGCGCGTCGTCGCCGTCTCCAACCCGCAGGACGCCTACAGCATGATCCAGCAGGCGATCGCGAGCGACGACCCCGTCGTGTTCTTCGAGCCCAAGCGGCGCTACCACGACAGGGGGGAGGTCGACGAGGCCATCGGGCTCGAGGGGCCCGGCGGGCTTTCCATGGGCTCGGCACGGGTCGCCGTGGAGGGCGACGACGTCACGCTCGTCTCCTACGGGCCGCTCGTCAAGACATGCCTCGACGCCGCCGTCGCGGCCTCCGACGAGGGCGTGTCCGTCGAGGTCATCGACCTGCGCTCGCTCTCGCCCGTCGACTACCCCGTCGTGGAGGAGTCGGTGCGCCGCACCGGCAGGCTCGTGATCGCGCACGAGGCCCCGCAGTCCGGCGGGCTCGGGGCCGAGATCGCCGCGAGCATCACCGAGCGCTGCTTCTACCACCTCGAGCACGCGCCCGTTCGCGTGACCGGGTTCGACATCCCGTACCCGTACTCGAAGATCGAGCACCACCACCTGCCGGACCTCGACCGGATCCTCGACGGCGTGGACCGCGCCCTCGGCAGGCCGAACTCCCTGAGCGGGCTCGAGGAGGGCCAGTGAGCGAAACGACCCACGCCGGCTCTCCCAACACTGTGATCCGGGAGTTCCGCCTCCCGGACCTGGGTGAGGGCCTGACCGAGTCGGAGATCGTGGCCTGGCGCGTGGCCGCGGGGGACCGCGTGACCCTCAACCAGGTCATCGCCGAGGTCGAGACCGCCAAGGCCGTCGTCGAGATCCCGAGTCCGTTCACCGGCACGGTCGTCGAGATCCTCGCCGAGCCCGGGACGACCGTCGCCGTCGGGGCGCCGATCGTCTCCTTCGAGGTCGCGGCCGACGCCGTGCGCCCGCCCGCGCGGTCGGGTCCGGCCGGCGTCGGCGCGCCCACCCAGAAGCGCGAGCCCAACCTCGTGGGCTACGGGGCCCTCGTGGAGGGGAGCGAGCGTCCCGCCCGCAAGGGCAGGACGTGGGCGGGCCAGGGCGCGCCTGAGCCGGGGCCGGCGCCCGGCCCGGGCGTTCCGGAAGCTGCGCCCCGCCGCCCCGAGCGCCCCCGCTCGACGCCGCCCGTCCGCAAGCTCGCCAAGGACCTCGGCGTCGACCTCGAGGGCCTCGCGGGCACCGGGCCCACCGGGCTCATCACGCGCGACGACGTCCTCGCCGCGATCGGCCCCGCAGGGAAGGGAGCCGAGGCGGAAGGCGCGGCGGCCGCCCGGGCGGGTGCCGGCGTCGTCCGCGCCCCGGAGCCGGGCGAGCGCCAGACGCGCACGCCCATCAAGGGCGTGCGCAAGCACACCGCCGCGGCGATGGTCGCGAGCGCGTTCACGGCGCCGCAGGCGTCCGAGTTCCTCACGGTCGACGTGACCCCGTCGATGGAGCTGCTCGCGCGGCTGCGGGAGAGCCGGGCTTTCTCGGGCCTCAAGCTCACGCCCCTGACGCTCGTGGCCAAGGCCGTGCTCATCGGGCTCACGCGCAACCCGACGCTCAACTCGCACTGGGACGAGGCGGCCCAGGAGATCGTGCAGTACCACTACGTGAACCTCGGCATCGCGGCGGCGACGCCGCGCGGGCTCCTCGTGCCGAACATCAAGGACGCCGACCGCATGGGCCTCGCGGAGCTCGCCCAGGCGCTCGCGGACCTCGCGGCCACGGCGAAGGAGGGGCACGCCGGGCCCGCCGAGCTTTCGGGCGGGACGATCTCGATCACGAACATCGGCGTGTTCGGCATCGACGCCGGCACGCCGATCCTCACCCCGGGCGAGGCGGCGATCGTCGCCGTGGGCCAGGTGCGGCGCGTGCCGTGGGAGTTCGAGGGGCAGGTCGCGCTGCGGCAGGTCATGACGCTGTCGCTGACGTTCGACCACCGTCTCGTCGACGGCGAGCAGGCCTCCCGCTTCCTCGCCGACGTCGGCGCGATCCTCGCCGACCCGGCCATGGTCCTGACGATGGTCTGACCGCCCGTTGAGGGGTCATGTCCCACCGGTTGAGGGGTCATATCCCTTTCGTTCGAATGGGAAGTGACCCCTCAGGGATGGGGAAGTGACCCCTCACGGGAGGGGAAGTGACCCCTCACGGGCGGGCCGTGAGGGCCGCGAGCGCCATGGACTCGAGGAGACGCCGGGCCGTCGCCGTTGGGACGCGCCCGCCGTGGCGGCGCACCGAGTGCGGGGTCGAGTTGATGAGCCCGAACACCGCCTGGGCCCGCAGCCGCAGCGCCGGGGCGCCCTCGTCCGGGTGCAGGGGCGCGAGCGCATCCCGCCACACGTCGACGTACTCGAGCTGGAGCGCGCGCACGCGCTCGCGGTCGGCGTCGGAGAGCGCCCCGAAGTCCCTGTCCTGGATCCGGATGACGTCCGGCCGGGCGAGCGCGAAGTCCACCTGGAAGGCGACGAGCGCGCCCAGCCGCGCGGCGTCGTCGTGCGCCTGGGCCGCGACCTGGCGCCCGCCCTCGAGCAGCGCCTCGCTCGCCTCGAGCAGGAGGGCGCCGAGCATGGCCTGCTTTCCGGCGAAGTGCCGGTAGATGGCCGGCCCGCGCACCCCGGCCTCCGCCCCGACATCCTCGAGGGACGCGCCCGCGAACCCCTGGGCGGCGAAGAGGCCCGCGGCCGCGTCGAGGATCGCCTGGCGGCGCGAGGCCTTCGCCTCGCTGCGCGGGCTGGATGGCTCGCTCATGTCCCTCCCGTGCTGGACATCACAGTTAATCCACATTAACTTGGATTCCAGTTAGCTGTCATTAACTCAGCCCGCGAGGACGCGGGCCCGGGAGGACGCGGATGGAGACCCTGCTCAGCCGGATCGACCGAGCCGGCCCAGCTTTCGCAGAGAACGAGGCCGCCCAGCGCGCCCTCGCCGCCGAGCTGCGCGGCCGCCTCGCCGCCGCGGCCCTCGGCGGCCCCGAGCGCTCCCGGGAGCGGCACGTGGCCCGGGGCAAGCTCCTGCCGCGGGAGCGCATCGACGTGCTGCTCGACGAGGGCTCGCCCTTCCTCGAGATCGCGCCCCTCGCCGCAGAGGGGATGTACGACGGCGAGTGCCCGGCCGCGGGGGTCATCGCCGGCATCGGCCTCGTGCACGGCCGGCACGTCCTCGTCGTCTCCAACGACGCGACGGTCAAGGGCGGCACCTACTACCCGATGACGGTCAAGAAGCACCTGCGCGCGCAGGAGATCGCGCTCGAGAACCGGCTCCCGTGCATCTACCTCGTCGACTCGGGCGGGGCCTTCCTGCCCAAGCAGGACGAGGTGTTCCCGGACCGGGAGCACTTCGGCCGGATCTTCTACAACCAGGCGAGGCTCTCGGCGGCGGGGGTCCCGCAGATCGCCGCCGTGCTCGGCTCCTGCACCGCGGGCGGCGCCTACGTGCCCGCGATGAGCGACGAGACCGTGATCGTGCGGAACCAGGGCACGATCTTCCTCGGCGGCCCGCCCCTTGTGAAGGCCGCGATCGGGGAGGTCGTCACGGCCGAGGAGCTCGGCGGGGGCGACGTGCACGCGCGGATCTCGGGGGTCGCGGACCACCTCGCGGACAACGACGAGCACGCCCTCGAGATCGTCCGCAGCATCGTCGAGACGCTCCCGCCGCCGGCCAAGCCCCCGTGGGACGTGCTCCCCGCCGTCGAGCCGAAGGCCTCCGTGCAGGAGCTCTACGGCGCCGTCCCGACGGACGTCAACGCCCAGTACGACGTGCGCGAGGTCATCGCCCGGCTCGTGGACGGCAGCGCCTTCCACGAGTTCAAGCGCGAGTACGGCGCGACGCTCGTGACCGGCTTCGCCCGCATCCACGGCCACCCCGTCGGGATCGTTGCGAACAACGGCGTCCTCTTCGCCGAGTCCGCGCTCAAGGGCGCCCACTTCATCGAGCTGTGCGACCAGCGCGGCGTCCCGCTCGTGTTCCTGCAGAACATCTCGGGCTTCATGGTGGGACGCGACTACGAGCACGGCGGCATCGCCAAGCACGGGGCCAAGATGGTCACCGCCGTCGCCACGACCCGGGTGCCCAAGCTCACGGTCGTGATCGGGGGCTCGTTCGGCGCCGGGAACTACTCGATGTGCGGGCGGGCGTACTCGCCGCGCTTCCTCTGGATGTGGCCCGCGAGCCGCATCTCGGTCATGGGCGGCAACCAGGCCGCGAGCGTCCTCGCGACGGTGCGCCGCGACGGGCTCGAGGCCGCCGGGCAGGAGTGGTCGGCCGAGGACGAGGAGGCCTTCAAGGCGCCCATCCGGACCCAGTACGAGGAGCAGGGGAGCCCGTACTACTCGACCGCAAGGCTCTGGGACGACGGCGTGATCGACCCCGCGGACACGCGCCGGGTGCTCGGCATGGCGCTCGCCGTCGTCGCGGGAGCGGCGCTGCCCGAGCCGAACTTCGGCGTCTTCAGGATGTGAGGCCATGATCCCGTCGAGCCCAAGGCCCCCCGCGGCCCCGCCCTTCGCCAAGGTCCTCGTGGCCAACCGCGGCGAGATCGCCTGCCGCGTGATCCGCACGCTGCGGCGGCTCGGCGTCGCGTCCGTCGCCGTCTACAGCGACGCCGACGCCGGCGCCCGGCACGTGCGCGAGGCCGACGAGGCCGTCCGCCTCGGCCCTGCCCCCGCCGCCCAGAGCTACCTGAGCATCCCCGCGATCGTGGCCGCGTGCCGCGCGACCGGCGCGGAGGCCGTCCACCCCGGCTACGGATTCCTGAGCGAGAACGCCGAGCTCGCCCGCGCGCTCGCCGAGGCCGGGGTCGTGTTCGTGGGCCCGGGCGCCGAGGCGCTCGCGGTCATGGGGGACAAGATCCGGGCCAAGAACCACGTGGCCGGCTACGGCGTCCCGGTGGTCCCCGGCGTCGCCGAGCCGGGCCTCACCGATGAGGAACTCCTCGCCGCGGCCGACGGCGTGGGGTACCCGCTGCTCATCAAGCCCTCCGCCGGGGGCGGCGGCAAGGGCATGCAGGCGGTCGAGTCCGCCGAGGGGCTCCCGCGGGCGCTCGCGACGGCCCGCCGGGTCGCCTCGGCCGCGTTCGGCGACGACACCCTCCTGCTCGAGCGGCTCATCCGGGCCCCGCGGCACATCGAGGTCCAGGTCCTCGCGGACAGCCACGGCACGACGGTCCACCTCGGCGAGCGCGAGTGCTCGCTCCAGCGCCGCCACCAGAAGGTCATCGAGGAGGCGCCCTCGCCGCTCCTGGACGCCGCGACGCGGGAGCGGATCGGCGCCGCGGCGTGCGACGCCGCCCGCAGCGTCGCCTACGTGGGCGCCGGGACCGTGGAGTTCCTCGTCTCGGACGAGCACCCCGACGAGTTCTTCTTCATGGAGATGAACACGCGCCTCCAGGTCGAGCACCCCGTCACCGAGATGGTCACCGGAATCGACCTCGTCGAGCAGCAGCTGCGGATCGCCGCCGGCGAGCCGCTCGCCCTCGCCCAGGACGCCATCCGCCTCGACGGGCACGCGATCGAGGCCCGCATCTACGCCGAGGTCCCGGCCCGCGGCTTCGTCCCCGCGACGGGCCGCGTCGAGCTCCTGCGCGAGCCGGGCTCGGCCGAGCTGCGCGGCGCGCCCCTCGCAGTGCCCGCGGGGGCGGGGGACGCCGAGCACGACGGCGGGCCCCGGGTGCGCGTCGACAGCTCCCTCGCCGAGGGGGTCGACATCGGATCGGACTACGACCCGATGCTCGCCAAGGCCGTCGCCTGGGGCCGCGACCGGGCGGAGGCCCTCGCCGCCCTCGACGCGGCCCTGGGCGGCACCACCGTGCTCGGCCTCGCGACCAACGTCGAGTACCTCCGCCTCCTCCTCGCCGACCCAGACGTCCGCGCCGGCCACCTCGACACGACGCTCATCGAGCGCCGGCTAGGCCACCTGGACTTCAGGGCCCCCGGCGAGGCCGAGTACGCTGCGGCGGCCCTGCTCGCGGCCGCGCCCGCAGGGGACGGCGCGGGGGAATCGGGCGTGGATCACCCGGCCACCGCGGCCGGCCCATGGCGGGCCGACTCGTGGCGCCTCGGCGCGCCCGCTCCCCGCCGCGTCTCCCTCGGCACCCCCGAGGGCGGCCTCGCCACGGTGATGGTTGCCGCGCCGCAGGCCGGCCCGCCGCCGGACCGGGGCCCCCAGGCCCGGCAGGCCGCCGTCGTCCGCATCGACTCGGGGTCCGGCCCCGGGCCCGAGCGGAAGGCGAGCCTCACGTCGACCGGGCCCCACGACGTCCTCCTCGAGCTCGACGGCGAGGAGCACGCCTTCGCCTGGGCCGAACGCACTGACCCCGCGACGGGCGAGCGCACCCTCTTCCTGGGCGAGGGCGGCTGGTCCGCGGCGCTGCCCGTGCTGGGCCGCGCGGCCCGGCTCGAGCGCGTCCGGGCCGCCGTGCACCGCCACGAGGGCGAGGCGGACCCGGAGGTCCGCACGCCGATGCCCGGCACCGTCGTCTCGATCGCCGTCGAGCCGGGCCAGGCCGTCGAGGCGGGCCAGCCGCTCGTGAGCGTCGAGGCCATGAAGATGGAGCACCAGCTCGTCGCGGCGCTCGCGGGCACAGTCCAGTTGCACGTCGCCGTCGGCGGGCTCGTCAAGGCGGACCAGGTCGTCGCGACCGTCGTCCCCGCGGAACCCCCGGAGCCGGCCGAGCCGCCGGCCGCCGCGGGCACCCCCTGAACCACCGGACCAGACCAGGAGAACCGAGGAGAACCATGGTCGACTTCCAGCTCGCCGACGAGTACCGGGAGCTCAGTGACACCGTGCGCGAGTTCGCCGACGAGGTCGTCGCGCCCGTGTCCGCGAAGCACGACGAGGAGCACAGCTTCCCCTATGAGGTGATCAAGCAGATGGGGGAGCTGGGCCTGTTCGGCCTGCCGTTCCCCGAGGAGCACGGCGGCATGGGCGGGGACTTCTTCGCCCTCGCCCTGGCCCTCGAGCAGCTCGGCCGCGTGGACCAGTCGGTCGCGATCACGCTCGAGGCCGCCGTCTCCCTGGGCGCCATGCCCATCTACCGCTTCGGCACCGACGAGCAGAAGGAGCGCTGGCTCCCGGACCTCGCGTCGGGGAAGGCACTCGCGGGCTTCGGCCTCACCGAGCCCGAGGCCGGCTCGGACGCCGGGGGGACGAAGACGACCGCGAGGCTCGAGGACGGGGCGGACGGCAGGGAGTGGGTGATCAACGGCGCGAAGGAGTTCATCACGAACTCCGGCACGGACATCACCGCGTTCGTCACCGTCACGGCCGTGACGGGCACCGAGCGGCGCCCCGACGGGACCGAGCGCAAGGAGATCTCGACGATCATCGTCCCCCGCGGCACCCCGGGATTCCGGGCCGAGAAGGCGTACAGCAAGGTGGGCTGGAACGCCTCGGACACCCACCCGCTCTCGTTCAAGGGCGCGCGCGTGCCGGAGGAGAACCTCCTCGGGGAGCGGGGCAGGGGCTACGCGAACTTCCTCACGGTCCTTGACGAGGGGCGGATCGCGATCGCGGCCCTCGCCACGGGCGCGGCGCAGGGCTGTGTGGACCTGTCCGTCAAGTACGCGAAGGAGCGCCGGGCCTTCGGCTCGACGATCGGCAAGTACCAGGGGATCCAGTTCAAGATCGCCCGCATGCAGGCCCGCGCCCACACCGCGCGGCTCGCCTACTACGACGCTGCCGCGCGCATGCTCGCCGGGAAGCCGTTCAAGACCCAGGCGGCGATCGCGAAGATGGTGGCCGGCGAGGCCGCGATGGACAACTCCCGGGACGCGACGCAGGTGTTCGGCGGCTACGGGTTCATCAACGAGTCCACGGTCGCCCGGCACTACCGCGACTCGAAGATCCTCGAGATCGGGGAGGGCACCACCGAGGTCCAGCTCATGCTCATCGCGCGCGAGCTGGGGCTCTGAGGGCCAGCTCTAGCCAAACCGGCGGTGCGTGTATTGGATGGGTTGAGCGGACCCCGCGCGCGCGGGCGGAGAGACTCAATGAGGAGGGGCTGTGATCGACAAAGTGGTGGCCAGCGCCGAGCAGGCGGTGGCGGACATCGGCGACGGCGCGTCGCTCGCCGTCGGCGGCTTCGGGCTGTGCGGGATCCCCGTGGCGCTCATCGACGCCCTGCACCGCCAGGGCACGCGGGACCTCACGACGATCAGCAACAACTGCGGCGTCGACGACTGGGGCCTGGGCATCCTGCTCTCCGCCGGGCGCATCCGCCGCACCATCAGCTCCTACGTGGGCGAGAACAAGGAGTTCGCCCGGCAGTACCTCGCCGGTGAGCTCGAGGTGGTCCTGACCCCGCAGGGCACGCTCGCCGAGAAGCTGCGCGCCGGCGGGGCCGGCATCCCCGCCTTCTTCACGGCGGCGGGGGTGGGAACACTCGTCGCCGAGGGCGGGCTGCCGCAGAGGTACGACGCCGAGGGGAACGTCGTGCTCGCGTCCTCGCCGAAGGAGGTGCGCACCTTCCACGGCG
The DNA here is from genome assembly GCF_056780155.1 of Sinomonas sp. T428B. Classification (NCBI taxonomy): domain Bacteria; kingdom Bacillati; phylum Actinomycetota; class Actinomycetes; order Micrococcales; family Micrococcaceae; genus Sinomonas; species Sinomonas sp. T428B. The sequence goes on from NZ_JBRAZR010000001.1 coordinate 1,423,468, forward strand.
CCGACTACGTCCTCGAGGAGTCCCTCACCCCCGACTTCGCGCTCGTGCATGCCCAGAAGGGCGACCGGCACGGCAACCTCGTCTTCCACGCGACCGCGATGAACTTCAACCCGCTGTGCGCGATGGCCGGACGGGTCACGATCGCCGAGGTCGAGGAGCTCGTCGAGCCCGGCGGCCTCGACCCCGAGCACGTGCACCTGCCGGGGATCTTCGTCCAGCGCGTCGTGCATGTGCCGCCGGGGAGCCCGCACTCTGAGAAGCGGATCGAGAAGAGGACAGTGGCCGCCAGCGAAGGGGGATCGTGATGCCGTGGACCCGCAACGAGCTCGCCGCGCGCGTGGCGCGCGAGCTCAGGAACGGACAGTACGTCAACCTCGGGATCGGCATGCCGACCCTCATCCCCAACTACATCCCCGCCGGGGTCGAGGTGGTCCTGCACTCCGAGAACGGGATCCTCGGCACGGGCCCGTACCCGCGCGAGGAGGACGTGGACCCGGACCTCATCAACGCCGGCAAGGAGACCGTTACCGTGAACAAGGGCGCGGCGTTCTTCGACTCGTCGACGTCCTTCGGGATGGTCCGCGGCGGGCACGTCGACGTCGCCGTGCTCGGCGCCATGGAGGTCTCGGCGAACGGGGACCTCGCCAACTGGATGATCCCCGGCAAGATGGTCAAGGGCATGGGCGGCGCGATGGACCTCGTCTTCGGGGCCAAGCGGCTCATCGTCATGATGGAGCACACCGACAAGAACGGGAACCCGAAGATCCTGCCCGAGTGCACGCTCCCGCTCACCGGGCGGGGGTGCGTGGACCGGATCGTGACCGACCTGGGTGTCATCGACGTCGTCCGCGATGGGGTGGGGGCGGGGATGGAGCCGGCGCGGGGAGGAGCGGTGCTCGTGCTGCGCGAGCTCGCGCCCGAGGTGTCCGAGGCCGACGTCGTGGCGGCCACCGCGGCCGAGCTGGAGGTGGAGATCCGTGACAAGGAGCCGTGAGCCGGAGGCGAGTGAAGAGGGGCAGGCGCCCGCGCCCGACGGCGAGGAGGCGCCGCGCCTCGTCGTCCAGCGCGGGCTGTACTTCGACGAGCTCGAGGAGGGCGTCCTCTACGCGCACCGCCCCGGCCGGACCCTCACCGAGGCGGACAACGTCCTGTTCACGACCCTGACCATGAACACCCAGGCGCTCCACCTCGACGCCGCGTGGAGCGCGGGGCAGCCGTTCGGGCAGAGGCTCGTGAACTCGATGCTCACGCTGTCCACCATGGTCGGCCAGTCGGTCACGCAGCTCACGCAGGGCACGATCGTCGCCCAGCTCGGGCTCACCGACGTGGCCTTCCCGCACCCGCTCTTCCACGGGGACACGCTCTACACCGAGACCGCCGTGACCGAGAAGCGCCTCTCGTCCTCGCGCCCCGGGCAGGGGATCGTGACCATGGAGCACACGGGCCGCAACCAGGACGGGACCGTCGTCGCGCGGGCCAGGCGCAGCTGCCTCATGTGGACGCGCGAGGCCCATAGGGTGGGGGCATGAACACCCACCCCCTCGCGGACGGCTTCGGCCTCGGCCCCGCCCTCCTGTTCTGCCCCGCCGACCGGCCCGAGCGCTTCGCCAAGGCCGCCGAGCGGGCCGACGCCGTCATCCTCGACCTCGAGGACGCCGTCGCACCGGACGCGAAGGCCGAGGCCCGGCTGAACCTGGCCGAGGTCCCGCTCGACCCGGAGCGGACGATCGTCCGGGTCAACGCCGCCGGCCCAGGCTCCTCGGGCGTGCACTTCGAGGCGGACCTCGAGGCCCTCGAGGCCACGCCGTACAGGATGGTCATGCTCGCCAAGGCCGAGTCGCCGGAGCAGCTCGCGCTCCTGCGCGCCTACGGCGTCATCGCGCTGTGCGAGACGGCCGCCGGGGTGCTGGCCGCGCCCGCGATCGCCGCCGAGCCGAACACGGTCGCGCTCATGTGGGGTGCCGAGGACCTCGTCGCGTCCCTGGGCGGGACGTCGAGCCGGGCGGACGACGGCGCCTACCGGGCCATCGCGCTGCACGCCCGCTCGAGCGTGCTGCTGGCCGCCGGCGCCTACGGCAAGGCGGCCGTGGATGCGGTGTACACGGACATCCCGGACCTCGCGGGCCTCGCGGCCGAGTCGGCCGACGCCGCCGCGTCTGGCTTCGCCGCCAAGGCCTGCATCCACCCGAGCCAGGTCGCCGCCGTGCGGGACGCCTACCGCCCCTCGGAGCAGGCGGTCGCGGACGCGCGCGAGCTCCTCGCCGCCGCCGAGGAGGCTGGAACAGGAGTGTTCCAGCATCGGGGGCGCATGATCGACGGCCCCATCCTGCGCCACGCCGAGGCGGTCCTGCGCCGCGCGGGCGCCTAGGCGACGGGCGGGGTCACCCGAAGAGACCGGCTTAGGATGCTCGGGTGTTCGCCGCCGTCCTGCTCGCCGTCGTCGTCGGGGCCATGGCCCAGCGCGTCGCCGGGCTGGGGTTCGGGCTCATGGTCTCGCCCGTGCTCGTCGTCCTCCTCGGCCCGCTCGACGGCGTCATGGTCGTCAACGCGTGCGGCGCCCTGTCCTCCACGCTCATCCTCTCGAGGGTGTGGCGGGACGTGGACTGGCGCCGCTATGCCGGCCTCATCGTGCCCGGGCTGGCCGGGATCGCCCTCGGCGCGGTGATCGCGAGCCGCGCGCCAGCAGGCCCGCTCCAGATCGGGATCGGGCTGACGCTCATCACCGGCCTTGCCATGTCGCAGCTCGCCGCACGGGCTAGGCGGCGCGTCGACGGCCTCGGCGTCATCGCCGCGAGCGGCTTCGCCTCCGGCCTCATGAACGCCGCCGCGGCCGTCGGCGGGCCGGCCGTGACCGCCTACGCGGTGCTCAGCAGCTGGGACCAGCGCCGCTTCGGCGCGACCCTCCAGCCGTTCTTCATCACCACGGGCACGACGTCGTTCCTCGCCAAGGTCGTCGCGACCGGCGGGCACACCCCGGCCCTCGAGCTGTGGCAGTGGGCCGGGGTGTTCGCGTGCATGCTCGTGGGGATCACGGCGGGAGACCTGCTCTCGCGCCGGCTCGCAGGCAGGACCGTGCGCCTCGCCGTCGTCGTCATCGCCTACGCGGGCGCGGTGCTCGCGATCGCCAACGGCATCGCGCGCCTGTGAGCCCTATCCCCGTTCGCCCTGGGCCGTTCCCGCAGGGGGCAACGCGCACCTGGGAGAGAGCGCAGCTGGGATACTGGGGGCATGCAGACTCCCGGCGCCGAGCAGCGCACTGATTCCCCGCGCTCCGACTCCCCGAGGTCCGTGATCCTGCTCGGCTCCACCGGCAGCATCGGCACCCAGGCGATCGACGTCGTCGACCGCGCCCCGCACCGCTTCCGCGTCACGGCGCTCGCGGCGGGCGGGGGGAACATCGCCGCGATCGCGCGGCAGGCCGTGCACACGCGGGCCGAGGCCGTCGGCATCGCGGCGGGGAGCGTCGACGAGCTGCTCACCGAGATCGCGGAGGCCGCGGAGCGGCAGGGCGTCGGCGGGTACGAGCCAGTGCTGTTCTCAGGCCCCGACGCCGCGACGCGCATCGCCGCCTGGGACGGCGGGAGCGGCCCGGCCGACGTCGTGCTCAACGGCATCACGGGCAGCATCGGGCTCGCCCCGACCCTCGCCGCGCTCCGCTCCGGCGCGACGCTCGCGCTCGCCAACAAGGAGAGCCTCATCGTCGGCGGGGCGCTCGTGACGGGGGCGGCCTCGCCGGGGCAGATCGTCCCCGTCGACTCCGAGCACTCCGCGATCGCCCAGTGCCTGCGCTCGGGCCGGGCGGCCGAGGTCGAGAAGCTCATCCTCACCGCCTCCGGCGGGCCCTTCCGCGGCCGCACGCGCTCGGAGCTGGCCCACGTGACCCCGTCCGAGGCGCTCAACCACCCCACGTGGGACATGGGCAGGGTCGTCACGACCAACTCGGCGACCCTCGTGAACAAGGGGCTCGAGCTCATCGAGGCGCACCTCCTGTTCGGGACCCCGCTCGAGGCGATCGACGTCGTCGTCCACCCCCAGTCGGTCGTGCACTCGATGGTGCAGTTCACGGACGGCTCGATCATCGCCCAGGCGTCCCCGCCGGACATGCGCCTGCCCATCGCGCTCGGCCTCGGCTGGCCGGACCGGGTCCCGCACGCCGCGACCCCCTGCGACTTCACCCAGGCGGCGTCCTGGACCTTCGAGCCGCTCGATGGCGAGGCGTTCCCCGCGGTCGGGCTCGCCCGCGAGGCCGCGAAGCAGGGCGGCACGTTCCCAGCCGTGTTCAACGCCGCGAACGAGGAGGCCGTCGAGGCCTTCCACGCCGGCGCGATCGGCTTCCTCGACATCGTGGACACCGTCGAGGCGGTGCTCTCCGAGCACGACGGCGCGCCTGAGCTCACGGTGGAATCCGTCCTCGAGGCCGAGGAGTGGGCACGGAAGCGGGCCCACGACCGTTTGGACTCTCGGAGTTAGGAGTCCATTTTCGTGAATCCCACTGTCCTGTTCGTCCTCGGCGTCGTCTTCGTCGCGATCGGCATCGCCGCGTCGATCGCGCTGCACGAGGTCGGCCACCTGCTGCCAGCGAAGCTGTTCAAGGTCCGCGTGACCCGGTACATGATCGGCTTCGGGCCGACGCTGTTCTCGAGGACCCGCGGCGAGACGGAGTACGGCGTCAAGGCCCTGCCGCTCGGCGGCTACGTCGCGATGGTCGGCATGTTCCCGCCGAACGCCCGGGATGGGTCCGTGCGCGCCTCGAGCACGGGGATGTTCCAGGGGCTCGCGGAGGCCGCGCGGGACCAGGCGCACGAGGAGGTCCGGCCCGAGGACCATGGGCGGCTCTTCTACCAGCTCCCCGTCTGGAAGAAGGTCGTCGTCATGCTCGGCGGCCCGGCCATGAACATCGTGCTCGGCGTGCTGTTCACGGCCGTCACGCTCATGGGCTTCGGCACGCCGCACCCCACCCTCCAGCTCGCGAACGTCTCCGCGTGCATGGTCGTCGAGGGCAGCGAGGAGACCCCCGACCCGGCCACGTGCACCCCGACGCCGGCCGCCGCGGCGGGGTTCAGGCCGGGGGACACGGTCGTCGCGTTCGACGATCGCGAGGTCGCGGGCTGGGACCAGCTCACCTCCTGGATCCGGGCCTCCGCCGGCCGCGAGGTGCCCGTGACGCTCCTGCGCGACGGCGCCGAGGTCCACACCGCGGTGACGCCCGTGCTCAGCGCCCGGCCCGTCGTCGGGCCCCACGGCCAGGCCGTGACGAACCCCGACGGGACCTACCAGACCACCGAGGTCGGCTTCCTCGGCATCGGCCCCCGGCAGGAGCTCGCGCCCGAGCCCGCGTCCGCCGTGCTGCCGGCGGTGGGGGAGAACATCGTCCAGGTCACCGGCATCGTGCTCAACCTGCCCGCGCGCCTCGTCGCGGTCGGCGAGGCGGCGTTCAGCACGGCGGAGCGGGACCCGAACGGCCCCATCAGCGTCGTCGGCGTCGGACGCGTCGCCGGCGAGGTCGCGGCGCTCGAGGAGGTCCCGCTCGAGGCGCGCGTCGGCACGCTCTTCGGCATCCTGGCCGGCGTCAACCTCGCCCTGGCCGTGTTCAACCTCATCCCCCTCCTGCCGCTCGACGGCGGGCACATCGCCGGGGCGCTCTATGAGGGCGCACGACGGCGCGTGGCGGCCTGGCGGAGGCGGCCCGACCCCGGGCCCTTCGACATCGCCCGGCTCCTGCCGCTGACGTACGCCGTGGCGAGCGTCCTGATCCTCATGAGCGTGCTGCTCATCTACGCCGACATCGTGAAGCCGGTGAAGCTGTTCGGGTGAGCGGGGGATAGGCTGGACCCATGACTGTCTTCGCCGTCGAATACCGCTACGTGACCGGGGCCCCCGACCGCCTCGACGAGGTCCGCCCCGCCCACCGCGCGTGGCTCCGGGAGCGCGCCGAGGAGGGCGCCCTGCTCGCGAGCGGACCCTACGAGGGCGGCGGCAGCGCCCTGCTGATCTTCCGGGCCGAGGACCGCGCCGAGCTCGACGCCCTCCTGGCCCAGGACCCGTTCGCCGAGGCCGGCCTCATCGCCGAGACCGGCGCGACCGTGTGGAACCCGATCATCGGCCTCCTCGCCGAGGCCGCCACCGCCTGAGCCGGCCCCCGGCCTCCCAGCCAGAGAACCCCGCACCACCCCGAAGGAGCCTGAAGCACGTGACCTCGGTCAGCCTCGGAATGCCAGCCGCCCCGCCGCCCGTCCTCGCGCCCCGGCGGCCGACGCGGCAGATCCGTGTCGGCTCGGTCGGCGTCGGCTCCGAGTCGCCGGTCAGCGTCCAGTCCATGACGACGACGCCGACCACCGACATCAACGCGACCCTCCAGCAGATCGCGGAGCTCACCGCCGCCGGCTGCGACATCGTCCGCGTGGCCTGCCCGAGCGCCGACGATGCCGAGGCCCTGCCGATCATCGCGAAGAAGTCCCAGATCCCGGTGATCGCGGACATCCACTTCCAGCCGAAGTACGTCTTCGCGGCGATCGAGGCCGGCTGCGCCGCCGTGCGCGTCAACCCCGGCAACATCCGCAAGTTCGACGACCAGGTCAAGGAGATCGCCCAGGCGGCCAAGGACCACGGCACGTCGATCCGCATCGGCGTCAACGCGGGCTCGCTCGACCCGCGCCTCCTCCAGAAGTACGGCAAGGCCACGCCCGAGGCCCTCGTCGAGAGCGCCGTGTGGGAGGCGAGCCTCTTCGAGGAGCACGACTTCCACGACTTCAAGATCTCGGTCAAGCACAACGACCCGGTCGTCATGGTCCGCGCGTACGAGCTCCTCGCCGAGCGCGGCGACTGGCCGCTCCACCTCGGCGTGACCGAGGCTGGCCCGGCCTTCCAGGGCACGATCAAGTCCGCGACCGCGTTCGGGGCGCTCCTGTCCCGGGGCATCGGGGACACGATCCGCGTCTCCCTCTCGGCCCCGCCGGTCGAGGAGGTCAAGGTCGGGATCCAGATCCTGCAGTCGCTCAACCTGCGCCCGCGCAAGCTCGAGATCGTCTCGTGCCCCTCGTGCGGACGGGCGCAGGTCGACGTGTACACGCTCGCTGAGCAGGTCACGGCCGGCCTTGAGGGCATGGAGGTCCCGCTGCGCGTGGCCGTCATGGGCTGCGTCGTTAACGGTCCTGGCGAGGCGCGCGAGGCCGACCTCGGCGTCGCGTCCGGCAACGGCAAGGGCCAGATCTTCGTCAAGGGCCAGGTCATCAAGACCGTGCCCGAGGCGGACATCGTGGAGACTCTGATCGAGGAAGCGATGAAGATCGCCGAGGAGATGGGGGAGGCTGGTGGCGAAGATGCTGTCCAGGGCGGCCCCGTGGTCACCGTCTCGTAGCCGCGGCGCCGCCGTCGCGGTGCGCAGGCTCGAGGACGCGGACACCCGTGCCCTCACGGAGCTCGCCGCCGCGGACCCGGTGGCGAACGTCTTCATCGCCGCCCACCTCGCGCTGCACGGGACGGCCGCTCCCACGGCCGCCGGCGCGGAGGTGCTCGGTGCGTTCGACGGCGATGGGCGGCTCACGAGCGCCTGCTGGCTCGGTGCCAACATCGTCCCGGTGGAGGTCCCGGCCGAGCACGCGCCCCTGTACGCCGAGTCGATCCGGTCCTCGCACCGCCGCTTCGCCTCGATCTTCGGGCCCGCCAAGGCCACTCTGGCGATCTTTGCGGAGCTGCACGGCCCCGCGGCGCGGGACGTGCGCCCCGACCAGCCGCTCCTGGCCCTCGACGGGCCGCCGGCCGTCCCCGCCGACCCGCTCGTGCGCGTGACGACCCTCGACGACTTCGCCGCGCTCGCCCCCGCCTGCGTGTCGATGTTCGAGGAGGAGGTCGGGTACTCGCCCGTGGCCGGGGGCAGCGAGAACTACTACCGCCGGGTCCGCCAGCTCATCGCGGCCGGGCACTCGTTCGCGCGCTTCGGCCCGCGCGGGGAGGTCATGTTCAAGGCCGAGCTCGGCTCCGTCGCCGCGACCGCGACCCAGGTCCAGGGCGTCTGGGTGGACCCCGGCTACCGCGGCACCGGGCTCAGCCACGGCGGGATGGCCGCCGTCGTCGACCATGCTCGCCGCATCGCCCCGGTCGTGAGCCTCTACGTCAACGACTACAACCACCGCGCCCGCGCCGCGTACCGCACCGTGGGCTTCGAGCAGGTAGGCACCTTCGCGACTGTCCTGTTCTGAACCCCGTAGGCTGGGGGCTGAATCCAGCATGCCTACCGACGGGGGATCCACGAGCATGTCCGTTCCGCACGCACGCCGTCTCGGGACCGCACGACGCCGGCCTGTGCTCGCGGCCGCGGCCCTCGCCGCCGCCGTCGTGCTGTCCGGCTGCCGGGCGGGGGCGGCGCTCCCGCCGTCCACGGGCGACGGCGTCCCCGGCCTCAACGCCTCGGGGCAGCAGCGCAGCTTCTCCGCCGAGGAGCTCGTCGAGACCGCTGCCCAGACGCGCACCGCCCTCAAGCTGGGCGGGACGGTGCTCGACCACGCCCAGCTGGCCGCCCAGGGCGGCGCGGCCGTGCCGGCGCTGTTCGCCGAGCCCTCGCCCGCGGACTGCGGGGCCGTCACGGCGCCGTCGACGGCCTCCGGGCTCGACAAGGCCGCGGCCGCCCTCATCCTCGCCCCGTCCGACAACCGGGCCAGGAACACCGCCGTCGGGCTCAAGAGCCACGCGGATCCCGCCGCGGCCTCCGCAGAGGCCAAGGCCCTGGCCGAGCGCGTGGCCGCGTGCGCACGCTTCGAGGTGACCCTCGGCGGCCAGCGGGTCCCCGTCTCCGCCGCCGCGGCGGACCCGGGGACCTCGGCCGACGGGGTCATGGTCACCGCGACGGCCAGCGTCCCCGATCCCTCGGCCGGGAGCATGCCGCAGCAGCGCAGCGTCGTCCACGCTGTCGCGGTCAAGGGCACGGTCACGGTCGAGGTGCTCCTCGTGGACGCCCGCCCGGACGACGCCGCGGCCGCCGTCCGCGCGTACGTCGACATGGCGTTCGCGCGGCTCCCGCTCTAGGGGCGGCCGCCGGAGACCGGCGGCAGCGGACCTGTCAGGTGCCGCTGCACCGCGGGGGCCACGAGGCGGACTGCCGACTCGGCGGGCATGGAGGCGATCGGTTCGAGGCGCACCACGTAGCGCAGGAGCACGAATCCCAGGACCTGGGTGGCCCCCAGCGTGCCCCGCAGCTCGCGCTCGGCGGCGTCCCCCGGAAGGCCGTCGGAGACGTGCGGGAGGATGCGCCGCCGGAACACCTCGCGCATCGCGGCCGTGCGCCGCTTCGACCCGAGGGAGCCGCGGACGAACGCCGCGAGCGCATGCCCTGCCGGGCCCTCCCACAGGCGCACGAGGGCGGTGAGGAGGGCGGTGGCCCGCTCGTCGAGGGGGCGGTCGCCGAGCCCGGCCAGGACCTCGTCGGGGTCCGCCGGCAGCTCGACCGAGGCGGCATAGACCTCGTCCTTGCCGGCGAAGTAGTGGTGGACGAGCGCCGGATCCACGCCCGCCTCGCGCGCGATCTGCCGCAGGCTCACCGCGTCGAAGCCGTGCTCGGCGAAGAGCCTCGTCGCGGCGGAGACGATGAGCTCCCTGCGGTTGCCGGCGCCCGCGTCGCCGGGGCGGCCCCGGCGCAGCCCCGTCACGAGCTCTTCCGGGGCAGCGTGAACGAGGCGAGGACGAGCAGCCCGAGCACGATCGCCCCCATCGTCGCGAAGTCGCGCCACATGTCCGCCGTCGGATCCGCGTTCGCGGCGATCTCCTGGAGCGCGTCGACGGAGTAGGTGAGCGGCATCCAGTCGGAGACGGCCTGGAAGACCTCGTTCATCCGGTCCCGCGCCACGAACAGCCCGCACAGGAGGATCTGCGGGACGACGACGACAGGCATGAACTGCACGGCCTGGAACTCGGTGCGCGCGAACGCGCTGCAGAACAGGCCGAGCGCGACCCCGAGGACGGCATTGAGGACGGCGACGGCGACGACGAGCCCGGCGTTGCCGTCGATGTCCAGGTCGAAGACCCAGTAGGCGACCCCCGTCGCGACGCCGGACTGCAGCGCCGCCATGAGCGAGAAGGCGATGCCGTAGCCGAAGAGCAGGTCGGCCTGGTGGATCGGCGTCGTCATGAGCCGCTCGAGCGTCCCCGACGTCCGCTCGCGCAGCATCGTGATCGAGGTGATGAGGAACATCACGACGAACGGGAAGATCGCGAGCATGATGAGCCCGACGCGGTCGAAGGTGCGGGGCGCGCCGGGCGGCAGCGTCTCGTTCTCGAAGAGCCAGTACACGATCGACAGGAGCGCCGCCGGGACGACGAGGATCATCGCAATCGTGCGGTGGTCCCGGCGCAGCTGGGTAAGGACGCGCGCCGCGGTCGCGGCGAGGATGCGCGGGTTCATGCCGCATGCTCCTTGGTCGGGGCGGGGAGCCCGGCAGCCTGCCGGGCGAGGTCCGCGCGGATGATGCCGAGGAAGGCGGCCTCGAGGTCCTCGCTGCCGCCGCGCTCGCGCAGCTGCCCGGGCGTGAGCTGGGCCAGGAGCCGCCCCTCGCGCAGGAGCAGGAGGGAGTCGCACCGGCCGGCCTCCTCCATGACGTGGCTCGAGACGAGGAGGGTCGTGCCGCCCGCGGCGAGGAGGTGGAACTGGTCCCACAGGTCCGCGCGCAGCACGGGGTCGAGGCCGACGGTGGGCTCGTCGAGGACGAGCAGCTCGGGCTCGCCGACGAGGGCGCACGCGAGCGAGACGCGGCTGAACTGCCCGCCGGAGAGCGAGCCGGCCCGCCGCCTCGCGACGTCGGTGAGGCCCACGGCCTCGACGGCGGCCCGTGCATCCGCCGCCGAGCGGCCGTGGATGGCTCCGAAGTAGCGCACATTGTCCAGGACCGTGAGGTCCCGGTAGACGCTCGGGTCCTGCGTCATGTAGCCGATCCGCCCGCGCAGCGCACTGGCTCCGGCGGGCCGGCCCAGCACCGTGAGCGAGCCCCCGGCCAGGCGCTGGACGCCGACGATCGCGCGCATGAGCGTGCTCTTGCCGCTGCCCGAGGGGCCGAGGAGGCCCGTGATGCGGCCCTCCGGCACGGTGAAGCCGAGGCCGTCGAGGATGGGGGTGCGCCGGATGCGCACCGAGAGCAAATCGGCCTCGATGGCGGGCGGGGTGGGGGCCGCATGGGCTGGCGTGTGAGGCATGGCGCGCTCCAATTCATCACATGATGAATTGAGGGTAGGGCGGGCCCGTTGGGCGGTCAACGTTCCGGCTGGGCTACATTGGTAGCTGACCTTTTCCCTCGGCTCTCCCTGCCCTGGACGAGAACCTGCACGAGAACGGATGCCCCGCGTGGTCCTGCGACTCTCCACCCTGTTCCTGCGAACCCTGCGCGAGGACCCGGCCGACGCCGAGGTGGCCAGCCACAAGCTCCTCGTGCGGGCCGGCTACATCCGCCGCGCCGCCCCCGGCATCTACACGTGGCTCCCGCTGGGCCTCGCGGTGCTGCGCCGGGTCGAGCAGATCATCCGCGAGGAGATGGCGGCGATCGGCGCCCAGGAGGTCCACTTCCCGGCCCTGCTGCCCAAGGAGCCCTACGAGGCGACGAACCGCTGGACCGAGTACGGCGAGGGGATCTTCCGCCTCAAGGACCGCAAGCAGGCGGACTACCTCCTCGCGCCGACCCACGAGGAGGTGTTCACCCTCCTCGTCAAGGACCTGTACTCCTCGTACAAGGACCTGCCGCTGAGCATCTACCAGATCCAGAACAAGTACCGCGACGAGGCGCGCCCCCGCGCGGGCCTCCTGCGCGGGCGCGAGTTCATCATGAAGGACTCCTACTCGTTCGACGCCGACGACGCCGGCCTGGAGCAGAGCTACCAGGCCCACCGCCGCGCCTACCTGAAGATCTTCGACCGGCTTGGGCTCGACGTCGTGCCGGTCAAGGCGACCGCGGGCGCGATGGGCGGCTCCAAGAGCGAGGAGTTCCTGCACCCGACCGAGGTCGGCGAGGACACGTTCGTCCGCTCCGCCGGCGGCTACGCGGCCAACGTCGAGGCCGTCACCACCGTCGCCCCGCCGGAGATCGACTACACGGCCGCGCCCCCCGCCGTCGTCCTCGACACCCCGGACACGCCCACGATCGAGACGCTCGTCGCGGCGTCCCAGACGATCTACCCGAATCCCGAGCGGCCCTGGACGGCCGCGGACACGCTCAAGAACGTCGTCCTCTCCGTCAAGCTGCCCACGGGCGAGAAGCAGCTCGTCGTGCTCGGCGTGCCCGGGGACCGGAACGTGGACCTCAAGCGCGTCGAGGCCAACATCGGCGCCTTCCTGCCCGTCGCGGGCGAGATCGGCATCGACGCCGCGAGCGACGAGGAGCTCAAGGAGGCCCCGCTCATCGTCAAGGGCTACCTCGGCCCGGGCCTCGACCGCGACGACGCGCTCCTCGGGCTCGAGGGCAAGGCCAAGCTCCTGTACCTCGTCGACCCCCGGGTCGTCTCGGGCACCACGTGGATCACGGGCGCCAACGAGCACGGCAAGCACGTCTACGGCCTCGTCGCCGGCCGGGACTTCGGCTGGGACGGCGTCATCGAGTGCACCGAGGTCCGCGCGGGGGACGAGGCGCCGGACGGCTCGGGCCCGCTCGAGACCGCCCGCGGCATCGAGATGGGCCACATCTTCCAGCTCGGCCGCAAGTACGCCGCGGCGCTGGACCTGAAGGTGCTGGACGCGAACGGCAAGCAGGTCGTCGTGACCATGGGCTCCTACGGCATCGGCGTGACCCGCGCCGTCGCGGCCCTCGCCGAGTCGAACCACGACGAGAAGGGCCTGATCTGGCCCCGCGCCGTAGCCCCCGCGGACGTCCACGTCGTCGCCGTCGGGCGGGGCGAGGAGATCTTCGCCGAGGCCGAGCGCGTCGCCGCCGAGCTCGAGGCCCGCGGCCTCACGGTCATGCTCGATGACCGGCCCAAGGTCTCCCCGGGCGTCAAGTTCGGCGACGCCGAGCTCATCGGCGTGCCGACGATCGTCGCCGTGGGCAAGGGCCTCGCCTCGGGCACGCTCGAGGTCAAGGACCGCCGCAGCGGCACCGCCGAGGATGTCCCGGTCGCCGACGTCGTGGACCGCGTCGTCGCCGCCGTGCGCGCCGGCGCTTAGCCCGTCAGGTGCGGGGGGACCAGACACACCCGGCGGGCGCGTGCTGACGGGCTTCGAGGGCCTCGAACCCCTCACGCTCGCGCTCATCGTCGCGGCCGGCTTCGCCGCGGGCTGGGTCGACGCCGTCGTGGGCGGGGGAGGCCTCCTCCAGCTGCCCGCGCTGCTCGCCGTCCCGGGCATCACGCCCGTCCAGGCGCTCGCGACGAACAAGCTCGGCTCGGTCTTCGGGACGACGACGAGCGCGCTCACCTACGCGCGCCGCGTCCGGCCGGACCTGGCCACGGCCGTGCCGATGGCGCTCGTGGCCCTCGCCGGCTCGCTCGGCGGGGCAGCGCTCGCCACGGTCCTGCCCTCGCGCGTGTTCAAGCCGATCATCCTCGTGGCGATCGTCGCCGTCGCCCTCTTCACGGTCCTGCGGCCGCGCCTGGGCGAGTACACCGAGCTGCGGCTCAAGGGGCGGCGGCACCTCGCCGCGGCCTGCGGGCTCGGGACGGCGATCGGGTTCTACGACGGCCTCATCGGCCCCGGGACCGGCTCGTTCCTCGTCATCGCCCTCGTCTCCGGCATGGGCTACGCGTTCCTCGAGGCGAGCGCCAAGGCCAAGATCGTCAACATGGCCACGAACCTCGGGGCCCTCCTCCTCTTCGTGCCCCACGGAGCGGTCCTCTGGGGCCTCGGCATCGCCCTCGGAGCCGCGAACATGTGCGGCGGGTACCTGGGCGCGCGGATGGCCGTCGCGCGCGGGAGCCGGTTCATCCGGTGGGTCTTCCTCGCCGTCGTCGCGGCCCTCGCGGTCAAGCTCGGGGCCGACGTCTGGGCCGAGAACGTCGCCTGACTCCCGGGCGCGCGGCGGCCCGCACCGCGGCCGGTTCCGCACACACGGCCAGCGGCGTAGCATGCGCACCATGCTCAGGCCCGAGGACTTCGACGCACCCCTCGCCCGGGCCGCGTCGCACGCGCGGCGCTGGCTCGGCAGCCTCCCGGACCGGCCCGTGGCCCCGCGCACGACGGCGGACGCGCTCGCCGAGGCGTTCGACGGCGGCCTCCCGGACGCCGGCGGGGACCCGGCCGACGTCGTCGACCTGCTCGCCCGGACGGCCGAGCCGGGCCTGACCGCCATGGCCTCGGGACGGTTCTACGGCTTCGTCATCGGCGGGACCCTGCCCGCCGCCATGGCCGCCGACTGGCTCGTGAGCGCGTGGGACCAGAACACGGGCCTGCGCTTCGCGACGCCCGCCGTCGCCGCGGCCGAGGAGGCCGCGGGCCGCTGGGTCGTGGACCTGCTCGGCCTCCCTCCCGGCGCCGACATCGGTTTCGTCACCGGCGCGAGCATGGCGAACTTCGCGGGCCTCGCGGCGGCCCGGTGGCGGGTGCTCGAGCGCGCCGGATGGGACGTCAACGCCCGGGGGCTCGCCGGCGGTCCCCGCGTCCGCGTGCTCGTCGGCGCCGAGCGGCACGACACGGTCGACATGGCGCTGCGGTACCTCGGCCTCGGCGCGCCGGAGGCCGTGGCGGTCGACGGCGAGGGCCGGGTGCGGCCGGACGCGCTCGCCGCCGCGCTCGCGCGCGGGGAGGGGCCCGCCGTCGTCTGCCTCCAGGCCGGGAACCTCCACTCGGGCGCCTTCGACCCCTTCCCCGCGGCCATCGCCGCCGCCCGCGAGCACGGCGCGTGGGTCCACATCGACGGCGCGTTCGGCCTGTGGGCGGCCGCGTCCCCGGCGACCCGGCACCTCATGGAGGGCGCCGCCGGCGCGGACTCGTGGGCCACGGACGCGCACAAGAACCTCAACGTCCCCTACGACTGCGGGATCGTGGCCTGCCGCGACGTGCCTGCCCTGCGGACGGCGCTCGGCCTGCACGCGGACTACCTCATGCACGATGCCCACGGCGACCACGGGCCCGGGGACCCGTTCGAGAAGGTCCCGGAGCTCTCGCGGCGGGCGCGTGGCGTCACGGTCTGGGCGGCGCTGCGCTCCCTGGGCCGGGACGGCGTGGCCGGGCTCGTGGGCGGCCTCGCGGCCAATGCGGGGGAGCTGGCCCGGCGGATCGCCGAGCTCCCCGGGGCCGAGGTGCTCAACGACGTCGTCTTCAGCCAGGTGTCCCTCGCCTTCGGCAGCGACGAGCGCACCCGCGCCGTCGCGGACTGGCTCGTCGCCGACGGCCGGGTGTGGATGACAGGCTCGCGCTGGCACGGGCGCGCCGTCCTGCGCATCTCGGTCACGAACTGGTCCACCGACGCGGCAGACATCGACGTGTCCGTGGCCGCCGTCCGGGAGGCCCTCGCCGCGACCGAGGGGCTCTGAGACCGCGGAGGCTCCTTCTGCGGCGCCGCCTTGCGAGTGCCGTCCTCAGCCCAGCGGCGCGAAGTCCCGGGCCCCCGGGAGGCCGGGCAGCAGCCGGCCGCAGAGCGCGCTCGCGACCCACAGGGACCGTTCGAGGTCCTCCCGGTGCCCGGGCCGCTCCGCGTGGCCGAGGGCGTTCTCGACCTCCCGCAGCACCGCCCACTCGCGCGCGGCCTCGGCGTCGAGCCGCGCCTCCGCCGCTAGCAGCCGGCAGCGCTCCGCGAGGGCCTCGGGCGCGCCCCGCTCGGGCAGCTCACGGAGCCGGTTCCACAGCATGGGCGCGACGGCGTACTCGGCCTCGCCGACGGCCACCTGCGGGTCGATCGCCCGGAAGCCCGCGTCCGCCGCCCCCGCCGGGCCTTCGGCTCCATCGAGGACCGCGAGGACGTTCATGCCGTGCAGGTCGGTGTGCACGAGGACGTCGCGGCCCCCGCGCCTGCCCACCGCGCCGCGGGTCGCGCACACGTCGAGGGCGGCCTCGAGGAGCCAGCGCGGGAACGGCCGCCCGAGCCGCTCCCAGCGCTCGGGCAGCTCGTCGCTCCAGCGCTCGGCCCGGGCGTCGATCCGCTCGAGCATCGCCCACTCGGCGCGCTCGTCCTCGGGGATGGAGAGCCGTTGCACGAGGGCGCCCCAGACCGCGGCGGCCTCGGGGAAGGCCACGTCCTCGAGCCGCCGGCCCGCGTCGAGGCGCTCGAGCAGGAGCGCGCCGGAGGCCGGGTCCGCGTCGACGAGCCGGACGGCCCCGGCCCCGTCCCACAGGCGCAGGGCCACGGGCTCGAGCGATGCCTCCGGGTGCGGACGCACGAGCTTGAGCGCGAGCGGCTCGTCCCCGCGGCGCACCGGGACGACCACGGCCCACATGCCCGCGAACCCGGGCTGCCAGGGCGGCAGGTCGGGCACGAGGCCCCATGCGGCGCAGCGCTCGGCGAGCGTCCCGGGCAGCGAGTCGAGCCAGGCCCTGCCCCCGGGGGAGCGTAGGCAGCGCTCGCGCAGGGACTCCGGGACGAGCGCCTCGCGCTCACGCTCGTGGGTCATACGAGGCCCGTGGTGCCGAGCAGGCTGCCGAGGCCGAACGTCGTCGCGAGCGCGAGCGCCCCGCCGAGGACGACGCGCACGGCCGCCCGCACGCGGGAGCCGCCGCCGATCCACGCGCCGAAGGTGCCCGTGAGGGCCAGCGCGGCCAGCACGGCCGCGAACGTCGCCGGGACGCGGACGTCCGGCGGGAAGAGCAGGATTGTCAGCAGCGGCAGGGCCGCGCCGAGGAGGAAGGAGATCGCCGAGGCGAAGGCTGCGTGCCACGGGCTCACGATCTCGTCGGGGTCGATCCCGAGCTCGATGTCGAGGTGGGCGCGCAGCGGGTCCCGCGCGGTGAGCTCCTTGGCGACCCTCGCGGCCGTGGCCTCGGAGAGCCCCTTGCCGCGGTACAGCTCGACGAGCTCGTCGAACTCCTCGCGCGGCTTCTCCTCGAGCTCCTGGCTCTCCTTCGCGATGAGGTGCCGCTGGCTGTCGCTCTGGCTGCTCACCGAGACGTACTCGCCGAGCGCCATCGAGATCGCCCCGCCCGCGAGGGCCGCGGCCCCGGCGGCGAGGATCGGCCCCGTGGCCGTCGTGACGCCTGCGACGCCGACGACGACGGCGGCGACCGAGACGATGCCGTCGTTGGCGCCGAGGATGCCCGCGCGGAGCCAGTTCAGCTTCGCGGCGAGGTCGGTGCCCTGCGGCTCGGGATGGAGCTCAGTGGCTGATTCAGCGGATTCACTCGGCATGCTTCCACTCTCGCAGTGCTGACGCCCCGCTGCCAGCAACCCGGGCCTGCGCTCAGTCCGCGGCGGGGCCGGGGGCTGCGAGGGAGGCTGCCGACTCCTGCGCCGCGCGGTGTCCGGGGAACGCCGCTTCCGCCGGCTCGAGCGGGCCCGCGGCGGCGCGCCCCGCGGCAGCCGCGGCCAGGCCCTGGGTGGCGGCGGGCCGCGCCCCGGGCGCCGCGGCGCCGACGAGGTCAGCCCAGGCCTGGGCCGCCGACTCTTCGAGGGCCGCGAGCGAGGCCGGGCTGCCCGCGTCCGCCGGGAGGGCGGCCCCGGGCGCCCGCGGGGGCAGGGCCGCGCAGGCCTGCCCGGCTGCGCGGGCGAGCAGCGCGAGCTGGGCCTCGTGCGCGGCGGCGGCCTCGAGCCGCTCGGCCCGCTCGCCGCGGGCCCCCTCGCCGACAGCCCGTGCCGCGAGGACGGTGTAGGCCCACACGCTCGCGGCCTCGGCCGTCTGGACGGCCTCGAACGGCGCCGGATCGGGACCGGGGGAGGGGCACGCGGCCGATGTCCCGGTGCTCGCCGTGCCGGTGCCTTCCGCACCTGTGTCTGCCGTTCCGGCGGCGACGTCCCCTACGAGCGGGTCGAGCGAGCGGGCCGCGAGGAGCTGGCCCGCGGCGACGGACGCGAGGGCCGCGGCGGTGGGACCGTCGACCCGCCCGACGTCGGCCAGGCGCCGGCGGGCGCTGTCCGCGAGCCCGCGCGCGAGGTCGCCGGGCGCGGGGGCCGGAACCATGGAGGGTGACGGCGGCGGCGTGGGGGATGACGGCGAGCCCGAGGACGGCGAGCCCGGCGACGACGGCGAGGCCCCGGCGGCGTCCTCGGGGAGCTGGGGGCGCCCGTCGAGCACGGCCGCCTGGAGGTTGAGGACGGACGCGGCGCCGCGAGCGGCCGCCCGGGCAGGCTCGGGGCCGGCGGCGGCGAGGGCCCCGGCCGCGGCGGCGAGCCGGACGGCGTCGTCCTCGGCGGCCGCGAGCGCGAGCTCGCTCGCTGAGGGCTGCGGGGGGCGGGGCGCGGGCGCGGCGATGAGCGCCGCCCCGGCGCCCACGGCGAGGGCCACCGCCGCGGATGCGGCCCACACGAGGGGCCGCGGCCAGCGGCGGGGGGCGGCGGCGTCGTGCGGGCGCGCGGAAGCGTCGGGGCCCTCGGTGGTGGATGTCACGGCTCTAGATCATGCCACGGCCCCGGGCGGCTGCCGCGCCCCGCCTCCGGAGCCGATAGGCTAGGGGCACAACTGAGCAAAGGAGGCGGACCGCCATGTCCGAGCCCGATCTGCCCGAGGCGGGCAGCCCGTCGAAGGCGCAGGAGGCATCCCCGGCAAGCGGAGAAGAAGCCCGCCTCCACACAGTGCTCGAGCCGGCGGTCCAGGCCCACGGACTCGTGCTCGAGGGCGTCACCGTCAAGCCCGCGGGGAAGCACCGCACCGTGCACGTCGTCGTCGACCTCCCCGACGAGGAGACCGGCGGCGTGGGGCTCGACGTCATCGCGGAGCTCTCGCGCGAGCTCTCCGTCGTCATGGACGCCGAGACCGCGGGCGACAGCCGCCCCTACGACCTCGAGGTCTCCTCGCCGGGCGTGGGCCGCCCGCTCACCGAGCCGCGGCACTGGCGCCGCGCCCGCGGTCGGCTCGTCAAGGTCAACGTCATCCAGGGGGAGAACGTCACCGGGCGCCTGCGCGAGGTCAGCGCCGCCGGCATCGTCGTCGTGCCCGACCTGCCGGCGAAGAAGGGCGTCAAGCCCAAGCCCGGCGAGCCCGTCGAGCTGCCGTTCGAGCGCATCCGCAGCGGCAAGGTCGAGATCGAGTTCGCGCACCTCGACGAGGCGCAGTTCGACGAGGCGGACCTCGACGACGACGCCGCCGACGACCACCCTGACACCGAGAACGCCGAGGAGGCCTAGTGGACATCGACATGAGCGCGCTGCGCCTGCTGGAGCGTGAGCGGGACATCCCCGTCGACAAGCTCATCCCCACCATCGAGCAGGCACTCCTGCTCGCGTACCACAAGTCGCCGGGCGCGATCGACAAGGCCCGCGCCGAGGTCGACCGCAAGAGCGGCCACGTGACCATCTGGGCGACGGAGGTCGACGAGGAGGGCAACCCGATCGGGGAGTTCGACGACACCCCCGAGGGCTTCGGCCGCATCGCCGCGATGACGGCCCGGCAGGTCATCCTGCAGCGGCTGCGCGACGTCGAGGACGACAACGTCCTCGGCGAGTTCAAGGGCCGCGAGGGGGAGCTCATCGCCGGCACGATCCAGCAGGGGCACAACCCGAACATGGTGCAGGTGAACCTCGGCGCCGTCGAGGCCCTCCTGCCGCCGCCCGAGCAGGTCCCGGGCGAGGACTACCGCCACGGCACGCGCATCCGCGCCTACGTGGTGGACGTCCACCGCGGGATGAAGGGCCCGTCCATCACGCTGTCCCGCTCCCACCCGGGGCTCGTCAAGCGGCTCTTCGAGCTCGAGGTCCCCGAGATCGCGGACAAGGCCGTGGAGATCGTCGCGATCGCGCGCGAGGCCGGGCACCGGACCAAGATCGCGGTGCGCGCGAACGTCCCCGGCATCAACGCCAAGGGCGCGTGCATCGGCGAGCTCGGCTCCCGCGTGCGCGCGGTCATGACGGAGCTCAACGACGAGAAGATCGACATCGTCGACTACAGCGACGACGCGGCGACCTTCATCGCCAACGCGCTCTCGCCGTCGAAGGTCACGAGCGTGACCATCGTCGACGAGGCCACGCGCTCGGCGCGGGTCCTCGTGCCGGACTACCAGCTCTCGCTCGCGATCGGCAAGGAGGGCCAGAATGCCCGCCTCGCCGCGAAGCTCACCGGCTGGCGGATCGACATCGGATCCGACGCCCAGGCCTGAGCCCTCGCCCAGGCGGGGCCGGAGGCGTCGCGGCGCATGCAAGGTTCTGCGGGGCAAGGGTCTAGAATAGACAAGTCCGGGTTCGCGCCCGGCGCCAGACGATGATCGTGCGATGCGCGAGCCGCGGCCACAAGGCCGCGGCGAGGCAGAGAGCAGTGGGATGACGCGCAGTACCGCCGAGCCCCTGCGCACGTGCATCGGATGCCGCCAGACCGCGGCCCGGTCGGAACTGCTCCGGCTGGTCCGGGACCCCGATGACGCCCAGCGCGTCGTCGTGGATCCGCGCCGCCGGCTGCCCGGTCGCGGTGCGTGGCTGCACTCCGACGGGGCATGCCTGAAGCAAGCCGTCAAGCGGCGGGCGTTCCAGCGTGCCTTCCGAGGCCCGGTGGACGCGACGCCCGTCGACGACTACTTCGGCTCCTCGGTCCCGGGATTTGCCGGGCCCGACACCGTCCAAGCTGAAAGCGGGTCAGAAATCTGATGGACACCCGATGAGTCCCCATCCGATGAGTGCGTAGCCATGATCTTTGTGGTGCGCACCGCAGAGGGCTCGTCAGCGCTCAGGGAGTTCGCTGACGGGACCAGCAGCAAGCAGTAGACGGTTCGTGCCTGGCTCGGCGCGGACCGAGACAGGAGAAATGTGGCCAAGGTCCGCGTACACGAGCTCGCCAAGGAGCTCGGTATCACCTCCAAGGACGCCGTCGCCAAGCTCGCAGAGCTCGGCGAATTCGTGCGTTCCGCGTCCTCGACGATCGAGGCGCCCGTCGTGAAGAAGCTTCGCGACGCCTACCCCGCCGAAGGCGGCAAGCCCGGCTCCAAGGCGGGCGAGAAGTCGCGCCCGGCCGCGCCGAGGGCTGCCAGCTCCGCCCCGACGCCCGGGCCCGCGCGCCCGGCCGCCGCGGCGCCGTCGTCCACCCGTCCCGCCCCGGCACCGCGTCCGGCGGCGGAGGCCCCGCGCCCCGCCGCCGAGGCTCCGCGCCCCGCGGCCGAGGCGTCCCGCCCGGCCCCCGCGGCCCCGAGCGCGCCGCGCGCTGAGGCCCCGCGCCCCAGCGAGCGTCCGGCCGCGCGCCCCGAGGCGCCGCGCCCGGCAGCCCGTCCCGGCGCCACCCCTGGCCCGCGTCCCGGCGGACCCCGCCCGGGCAACAACCCGTTCTCGTCCTCGCAGGGCATGCAGCGCCCCGGTCGCGACAGCGACCGTGCGCCGCGCCCGGGCAACAACCCCTTCGCGTCCTCGCAGGGCATGCCCCGTCCGGGCGGCGGCCGTGACGGCGAGCGTCCGGGCGGTCCGCGTCCCGGCGGTCCCCGTCCCGCGGCCCCGCGTCCCGGCGGCGGCACCGCAGGCATCCCGCGTCCTGGCGCCCCCCGCACCGGTGCGCCCCGTCCGGGTGCCCCGCGCCCCGGCGGCACGGGCGGCCCGCGCCCGAACCCCGGCATGATGCCTCCCCGCACTGACCGCCCGCAGCCGGGCGCGCGTCCCGCCGGTACCGGCGGCCGCGGCCCGGGTCGCCCCGGGGGCGCCCCCGGCGGCGGTGGCGGCGCGCCCGCAGGCGGCGGCTTCGGCAAGGGCGGCCGCGGACGCGGCGGCACGCAGGGAGCCTTCGGCAAGGGCGGCGCAGGCCGCGGCAAGCAGCGCAAGTCGAAGCGCGCGAAGCGCCAGGAACTGGAGCAGATGAGCGCTCCGTCGCTCGGCGGCGTCTCGGTGCCCCGTGGCGACGGCAGCACGATCGTGCGCCTGCGCCGCGGCGCGTCCATCACGGACTTCGCTGAGAAGATCGATGCGAACCCGGCGTCGCTCGTCACGGTGCTCTTCCACCTCGGCGAGATGGCGACCGCAACGCAGTCCCTCGACGAGGAGACCTTCTCGGTCCTCGGCGAGGAGCTCGGGTACAAGATCCAGGTCGTCTCGCCGGAGGACGAGGAGCGCGAGCTGCTCGAGTCCTTCGACATCGACCTCGACGCCGAGCTCGAGGCCGAGACCGACGAGGACCTCGAGAAGCGCCCCGCGGTCGTGACGGTCATGGGCCACGTCGACCACGGCAAGACCCGCCTCCTCGACGCGATCCGCAACACCAACGTGGTCGCGGGCGAGCACGGCGGCATCACGCAGCACATCGGTGCCTACCAGATCGGGTTCGACCACGAGGGTGAGCAGCGCCGCCTGACGTTCATCGACACCCCGGGCCACGAGGCGTTCACCGCCATGCGTGCCCGCGGTGCACAGGTGACCGACATCGCGGTGCTCGTCGTGGCCGCCGACGACGGCGTCATGCCGCAGACGGTTGAGGCGCTCAACCACGCGCAGGCGGCCAACGTGCCGATCGTCGTCGCGGTGAACAAGATCGACAAGGAGGGCGCGAACCCGGACAAGATCCGCGGCCAGCTCACCGAGTACGGCCTCGTTCCCGAGGAGTACGGCGGCGACACGATGTTCGTGGACGTCTCCGCACGCCAGAACCTCAACATCGACGACCTGCTCTCCGCGGTGCTCCTGACCGCGGACGCAGCCCTCGACCTGCGGGCCAACCCGAACAAGGACGCCCGCGGCGTCGCGATCGAGGCCAACCTCGACAAGGGCCGCGGCGCAGTCGCGACCGTCCTGGTCCAGTCGGGCACCCTGCGCGTCGGCGACACGATCGTGGCGGGCACCGCCCACGGCCGCGTCCGTGCGATGTTCGACGAGGACGGCGAGGCCGTCGAGGCCGCGACGCCGTCGCGCCCTGTCCAGGTCCTGGGCCTGTCCTCGGTGCCGCGCGCCGGTGACACGTTCCTCGTGACCGAGGACGAGCGCACCGCCCGCCAGATCGCTGAGAAGCGGGAGGCCGCCGAGCGCAACGCCCAGCTGGCCAAGCGCCGCAAGCGCATCAGCCTCGAGGACTTCGACCAGGCTGTGGCCGAGGGCAAGATCGACACCCTCAACCTCATCCTCAAGGGCGACGTCTCGGGTGCCGTCGAGGCGCTCGAGGACTCGCTGCTCAAGATCGATGTGGGCGAGGACGTCCAGCTCCGCGTCATCCACCGCGGTGTCGGCGCGATCACCCAGAACGACGTCAACCTTGCGACGGTCGACAACGCGATCATCATCGGCTTCAACGTCAAGCCGGCCGAGCGCGTCGCCGAGCTCGCGGACCGCGAGGGCGTGGACATGCGCTTCTACTCGGTCATCTACGCGGCGATCGAGGACATCGAGCTCGCGCTCAAGGGCATGCTCAAGCCGGAGTACGAGGAGGTCCAGCTGGGCACCGCCGAGGTGCGCGAGGTCTTCAAGTCCTCCAAGTTCGGCAACATCGCCGGTTCGATCGTCCGCAGCGGCCTCATCCGCCGCAACGCGAAGGCCCGTGTGCTGCGCGACGGCGTCGTGATCGGCGACAAGCTGACCATCGAGTCGCTCAAGCGGTTCAAGGACGACGCGACCGAGGTCCGGGAGGGCTTCGAGTGCGGTATCGGCCTTGGCTCGTTCAACGACATCCAGCTCGAGGACATCATCGAGACGTTCGAGATGCGCGAGAAGCCGCGCGTCTAGCCGTCCCGAGGAAGGGGGTCCCGCCCGCGGGACCCCCTTTCCTGTCCCTCCCACGCCCCGGCAGCCGCGCTGCCGGCACGACCCCTAGGAGTTCATCCCATGGCCGATCCGGCACGCGCCGCGCGTCTCGCGCAGCGCATCAAGGTGGTGGTGGCGGAGGCGCTGCGCAAGGCCGTCAAGGACGAGCGCGCCGAGACCATCACCGTGACCGACGCCCGCGTCACGAACGACCTGCAGCATGCGACCGTCTACTACACGGTCTTCGGCGACGCCGCGTCCCAGCAGGGCGCCCGCGACGTGCTCGAGGCCAAGAAGGGCGTCCTGCGGCGCGAGGTGGGGCGCAACCTCACCATCCGCCTCACGCCCACGCTCGAGTTCGTCGCCGACGAGGTCCCCGTCAACGCCTCGCACCTCGAGGACCTGCTCCGGCAGGCCAAGGAGCGCGACGCCGAAGTGGCCCGCCTCGCCGCCGGCGCCAAGCCCGCCGGCGAGGCCGACCCGTACCGCAAGGAGACGGGCGCCGAGGACGCCGACGACGTGACCGACCGCGGCGAGTTCGACGACGTCGAAGACGAGACCGTGGACTGAGGTCCGTCCACGAAAGACGCGAGGCCCGCACCCATGAGGATGCGGGCCTCGCGTGCTTTCTGTCTGTTCTACAGCTTGAGCGAGATGAGCTGTCCCGCTGGAGGCGCCTCCTCTGGTCCGAGGACGTTGGTCGTTGCGTAGAGCGTTGACCCGCTGACGGTGACGTCGGCAGGCAGCGCGGCCTGCAGGAAGAGCTCCGCTGGTCCGCCGCCCGCCGGCACGCGGTAGATGCCGCCACCGAAGAGCGAGGCCACATACAGCTCCCCCCTTTGCCCGAAGGCGATGCCCGTCGGGGTGAGGATGCGGTCGGCGTACAGCTGCACGTCCCCGGTCGCGGGGTTGATCGTGAAGATCGCGCCCCGGACGCCGAGGACGGGCTCCTCAGGGCCGCCCGGAAGGGAGGAGACGTAGAGCCACCCATCGCGCCCCCGCTCGACGTCCGTCGGGACCGGCTCGAAGGCGTAGGTCAGCCCGGCGCAGGCCGGAACTCCCAGGTCTTCTGCCTGCTGGGCGGACACTCTGACGGGCCTCGGCGGAAGGATGGCAACCGTTGAGATCGCGCCCGTGATGAGGTCAACCGCGATCACGGCGTTCATGCCGGCATCCGCGACGTAGGCCGTCCTGCCGACGACGTCGAGCGCGTAGGGATGCGAGTCGGCCTCGCCTGTGTACTGGGCCTCATGGAACGGGTCCGTCGCCTTGAGCTCGGCGGCGCACTCCGCATCGAATTCGGTCAGGCCATAGCGGTTGACCTGGTCCGGATTGTTCGCCGCCTCGTAGGCGCCGATCTGGTCGGTGATCACGCGCACGCTGCCATCCGGGCCCACCGCCAGTAGCCTGCCGATGTTCTCCACCGGGGGGTTGTCGAAGGGGCCGGCGCCTTGGCTGTCGAGGTAGTACGTCGTTGCGCCCCGGGTATCGGATCCGGCGAGGAGCCACCCCGGCTCCGAGACGAGGTTCTCCGTCGATCCGTCGTGGTTGACCCGGGTCAGGAGGCCGGCAAACTCCTGGCTGACCATCGCTGACTTGCCGGGCCCAATGCTCACGTGGAGCGGCGAGATGAGACCCGAGGCGATGACTGTTGGCTCCGAGGCTGGCGGAGCGGCGTGGGCCGCACCCGCGGGCATGAGCAGCAGCGCGGACGCGGCGAGGATGGCCGGGATTCTCTTCATGGGTGTCTCCCTGGCAGTTCTGACACCGAGACCATGAAATGGCGTCCTCCAGTTGGCAGCCACCATAGACCGCTCACCTCGGCCGCGCTAGGTCCGCCAGAGGCCAGCGGGCGCTTAGCATGGGCGCATGGGGAACCGGGAGAGCGTCGAGGCGGGGCTGGCCGAGAGCGACGTGCAGCGCCACCTCGAGCGCGCCGTCGGGCTCGCCGTCGCGAACGTCGCCGACGGCGGCGGGCCGTTCGGCGCCGTCGTCGTCATGCCCGACGGGCGGACGTTCGACGGCGTGAACCGCGTCACGCGGGACAACGACCCGACCGCGCACGCCGAGGTCGTCGCGATCCGGCGGGCGGCGGCAGAGACAGCCGACTTCGACCTCCACGGCGCCGTCCTCTACGCGAGCTGCGAGCCCTGCCCGCTGTGCCTGGCCGCGGCGCTGTGGGCCCGGGTCGGAGCGGTGCACTTCGCGGCGGACCGCGGGGACGCCGCGGCGGCGGGCTTCGACGACGCCGTCTTCTACGAGTACTTCGACGGCGCCGACCGCTCGCTCATGCCTGTCGCGCAGGTCGACCTCGCGGGCAGCGGGCGCCCCTTCGAGGCCTGGGCGGAGTTCGGCGGGCGCATCGAGTACTGAACGCCTCCATATACTGGGAGGCGTGCTTTCTGGACTGGTGATCGTGGACAAGCCGCGCGGGTGGACGAGCCACGACGTGGTGGGGAAGGTCCGGCGCCTCGCGGGGACCCGCAAGGTGGGGCATGCGGGCACCCTCGATCCCATGGCCACGGGCGTGCTCGTCGTCGGGGTGAACAAGGCGACACGCCTGCTGTCCTACATCGTCGGCACCGAGAAGACCTACACCGCGACCATCCGGCTCGGACAGAGCACCGTGACGGACGACGCCGAGGGCGACGTCCTTGAGGAGCGCATCGCCGCCGCGGTGACCGAGGAGCAGATCCGGGCCGCCGCCGTCCGGCTCACGGGCGAGATCCAGCAGGTCCCGAGCAGCGTGAGCGCGATCAAGGTCGCCGGGGAGCGCTCGTACGCGCGCGTCCGCGCGGGCCACGACGTCGCGCTCGAGGCGCGGCCGGTGACGATCCACTCCTTCGACGTGCACGAGGTCCGCCGGGTCCGCAACGGCCGGCTCCAGGACGTCGACGTGACGGTGCGCTGCTCCTCCGGCACCTACATCCGCGCCCTCGCCCGCGACATGGGCGCCGACCTCGGCGTCGGCGGCCACCTCACGGCCCTGCGCCGCACCCAGGTCGGACCCTACGGCATCGGCCAGGCGCGCACGCTCGAGCAGCTCGCCGAGGACCTCGCCCTCCTGCCCCTCGCCGACGCGGCCCGCTCCCTCCTGCCCGTGCGCGAGCTGAGCGAGGACGAGGCCGTCGAGCTCTCCTTCGGCCGCCGCATCCCGGCGAGCCGCGCGGGCGCGGACAAGGACGCGGACAAGGACACCGTGACGGCCGCGTTCGCCCCGGACGGGTCGCTCGTCGCCCTGCTCAAGGACGCGGGCCCGGTCGCGAAGCCCGAGCTCGTCTTCGCCGCCCGCGGGGATGGCGCATGATCCCCGACCCGTTCTTCGTGGTCGGCGCCGCCGTGTGCGTGGTGTCCCTCCTGGTCTGCCTCGCCGCCGTGATCATGAAGCCCTACCCGGGCGATGCCGCGATCCTGTCCGTCGCCGCCGTCGAGCTCTTCCTCGTCGCCTATGGCGTCGGGGCCGGCATCCGCCAGTCCGGGGGCGAGCCGGTCCACGGCGAGACGTGGGAGTTCTGGGGCTACCTCATCACCGCCCTCCTCGTGCCGGTCGCGGCGTTCTGGTGGGCTGTGGCCGACAAGACCCGGTGGAGCAACGCCGTGCTCGCCGCGGTGCCGCTGACCATCTTCGTGATGCTGTTCCGCATGGAGCAGATCTGGGACGGAGCAACCCTGTGACACGCCAGTCATCCCCGAGCACCCGCAGCGTGGGGCTCGGACGCATCATCGTGGCCGTCTACGGCATCTTCGCCGTGTCCTCGACAGCCCGCGCGGGCTACCAGATCGCGACCAAGTTCGCCGAGGCACCCCTCGCGTACTCCCTGAGCGCGCTCGCCGCCGTCGTCTACATCGTCGCGACCGTGGCGATGGCGCGCCGCGGCACCGCGAGCTGGTACGTGACCCTCTCGGCCGTGCTCCTCGAGCTCGTGGGCGTCCTGGCCGTCGGCGCGGCGAGCGTCCTCGCCCCCGAGGCGTTCCCGCACGACACGGTGTGGAGCGGGTTCGGCCGCGGCTACGGCTACGTCCCGCTGGCCCTGCCGCTGCTCGGCCTCGTGTGGCTCTTCGTGAACCGCCCGCGCCGTGCCGAGCGCCCGGCCGCCCACCCCACGGCCAGCCGGTAGGCTAGGGTACCGATGCTCACGGCGACGAGGCGAGGACGATGGTTCTGATCTGGCACGGCCTAGACGAGGTTCCCGAGGACTTCGGGCCCGCCGCGGTCACCATCGGCAACTTCGACGGGGTGCACCGCGGCCACCAGCAGGTGCTCGCCGAGCTCAAGCGCGCCGCCGCCTCGGCAGGGAGCCGCACGGTGGCGGTCACGTTCGACCCGCACCCCGCGACGGTGCACCACCCGGACACCGCGCCGCACCTCATCATGGACCTCGAGGACCGGCTCGCGATCCTGGCCCAGTACGGCCTCGACGCGATCCTCGTCCTGCACTACACGCTCGAGTTCGCCCAGCAGACCGCCGAGGAGTTCGTCGGCAGCGTCTTCGTCGACGGGCTCCGGGCCAGCCACGTGGTCGTGGGGCACGACGTGCGCTTCGGCCGGGGCAACGCGGGGGACCTGTCCACGATGCGGGAACTCGGGGAGAAGTTCGGGTTCGAGGTCGTCGTCGTCAAGGAGTTCACCGAGCACATTCCGCCGAGCGGCGCCGCCGCCGGGGGACACGCCGGCGCGGACGACGGCGAGGAGCGGCGCGCGTCGTCGACCTGGGTCCGGGAGGCGCTCGAGGCCGGCGACGTGGAGCTCGCGGCGGAGATCCTCGGGCGGCCGCACTCGATGCACGGCGAGGTCGTGCACGGCGCCGCCCGCGGGCGTGCCCTCGGCTTCCCCACGGCGAACCTCGAGCACGACGCCGCCGGGCACATCCCCGCCGACGGCATCTACGCCGGCTGGCTCGTCGACGAGGCCGGCACCCGCTGGCCCGCGGCCATCTCGGTCGGCTCGAACCCGACCTTCGCCGGCGTCTCCCGCCAGGTCGAGGCCCACGTGATCGACCGGCCCGACGAGTCGCCCGAGGACTTCGACCTCTACGGGCAGAAGGTCGCCGTCGAGTTCGTCGGCCGCCTGCGCGGCATGGTCGCCTACCGGGGGCCCGAGGCGCTCGTGGAGCAGATGAAGCTCGACGTCGACCAGGCCCGGCGCGTCCTCGCCGGGACAGGCCAGCCGCGCTAGCGTGAAGGCGTGACGACCCACAACCCCAACACCCGACCCCTCGAGGACGGGATCGTCCGGGACCTCTCGGGGCGGCTGAGCTACGGCGGCTACCTCCAGCTCGAGACCCTCCTGAGCGCCCAGAGGCCCGTCAGCGAGCCGGAGCACCACGACGAGCTCCTGTTCATCATCCAGCACCAGACAACCGAGCTGTGGCTCAAGCTGGTCCTCCATGAGCTGCGCAGCGCGTGCGGGTGGCTCCGCGAGGACAACCTCGGCGCGGCGCTCAAGGCCATCGCGCGGGTCAAGCACATCCAGAAGACCCTCACCGAGCAGTGGAGCGTACTCGCGACGCTCACGCCCCACGAGTACGCCCAGTTCCGGGGCTTCCTCGGCCACGCGTCCGGGTTCCAGTCGTGGCAGTACCGTGCCGTCGAGTTCGCGCTCGGCAACAAGAACGCGGCCATGCTGCCGGTGTTCGACGCCGAGCCCGAGGCGCAGGCGCAGCTGCGGGCCGTCCTCGAGGCGCCTAGCCTCTACGATGAGTTCCTGCGCTACCTCGCCCGCCATGGCTACGCCGTCCCGGCCGAGGTCCTCGAGCGGGACGTCACGGCCGCGCACACCTTCTGCGACGGCCTCGTGCCCCTGTTCAAGGAGATCTATGAGCAGGCCGAGCAGCATTGGGCGGCGTACGAGACGTGCGAGGAGCTCGTGGACCTCGAGGACAACTTCCAGCTGTGGCGCTTCCGGCACCTGCGCACGGTCCAGCGCACGATCGGGTTCAAGACGGGCACGGGCGGCTCGACCGGCGTCGGGTTCCTGCGCAGGGCCCTCGACCTGACCTTCTTCCCCGAGCTGTTCGCCGTCCGGACCGAGATCGGGGCCTAGCGGCAGAGCCAAGCGGCGGCGCACGTTTCGACACAGTGCGGCACGAGCGGATAGAATCCTCGGTGGCCCTCGCTGCAGTCCGTGGCGGCCTGGGCCGCGCCGGCACCGGTTCCACCGGGCCTGCCGCCCTCGGGCGGCGGCGGGTCGGCGTTCCCCGGGGACGCACCGTCCAGCGGGCCGCACGGCACGACACGAGGAGCTTCCATGGCTTTGGATCCCGCCGTCAAGCAGGCAATCATCCAGGAGTACGCGACGAAGGAAGGCGACACCGGGTCCCCCGAGGTCCAGGTCGCCGTCCTGACCAAGCGCATCAAGGACCTGACTGAGCACATGAAGCAGCACAAGCACGACTTCCACACCCAGCGCGGCCTGCTCGCGCTCGTGGGTCGCCGCAAGCGCATGCTCGCGTACCTGCACGACACCGACATCGCCCGCTACCGTTCGCTCATCGAGCGACTCGGCCTGCGCCGATAGTCTTGGCAGCGGCCCGTGCTTTCCGTGCCTCGCGCACAGGGGCACGGGCCGCTTCCACCTTTCGGGACGGGCGCCCCGCCCGTCCCAGCACGTAGTGACCTACCCTTCGGAGGCACCGGCAGCCTGCGGTCCTCGGTAGTGGCCCCTGCGGGCATCCGCCGACGCGGATGTCCGAGAGGCCTCGATCGAAGACCGGGTTCCGGCAAGCCTCCCCTGAAACGGAAACGGAGGTGCTCTCCCATGGAGGGTCCCGAGATCCAGTTCTCTGAGGCCGTCATCGACAACGGCCGCTTCGGCCAGCGCGTGGTGCGCTTCGAGACCGGCCGCCTCGCCAAGCAGGCCGCCGGCGCCGCGATGGCCTACATCGACGACGACACCGCCCTGCTCTCCGCCACGACGGCGGGCAAGTCCCCGCGCGAGGGCTTCGACTTCTTCCCCCTCACGGTGGACGTCGAGGAGCGCATGTACGCGGCCGGCCGCATCCCCGGCTCGTTCTTCCGCCGCGAGGGCCGTCCCTCGACCGAGGCCATCCTCGCGTGCCGCCTCATGGACCGCCCGCTGCGCCCGGCCTTCGTCAAGGGCCTGCGCAACGAGGTCCAGGTCGTCGTGACCGTCCTCGCGATCAACCCGGACGAGCTCTACGACGTCGTCGCGATCAACGCGGCGTCGATGTCCACCCAGCTCGCCGGCCTGCCGTTCTCCGGCCCGATCGGCGGCGTCCGCGTGGCGCTCGTCCACGACGAGCAGGGCACGCAGTGGGTCGCGTTCCCGAAGCACTCGCAGCTCAAGGACGCGACCTTCGACATGGTCGTTGCCGGGCGCATCGCCGGTGACGACGTCGCGATCATGATGGTCGAGGCCGAGGCCACCGACAACTCCTGGAGCCTCATCAAGGAGCAGGGCGCCACCGCCCCGACCGAGGAGGTCGTGGCCGAGGGCCTCGAGGCCGCCAAGCCGTTCATCCGCGCCCTGTGCGAGGCCCAGCAGGACCTCGCGGAGCGCGCCGCGAAGCCGACCGCCGAGTTCCCGATCTTCCTCGACTACGAGGCCGACGTGTACGACGCCGTCGAGGCCGCCGCGGGCGCCCGGCTCGCCGAGGTCTTCCAGATCGCCGACAAGCAGGCGCGCAACACCGCCTCCGACGAGCTCCAGGACGAGGTCCTCGGCCAGCTCGCCGGGCAGTTCGAGGGCCGCGAGAAGGAGCTCTCCGCCGCCTTCCGCTCGCTCACCAAGAAGGTCGTGCGCCAGCGCATCCTCAAGGACCAGGTCCGCATCGACGGCCGGGGCCTGACGGACATCCGCCAGCTCACCGCCGAGGTCGAGGTCCTCCCGCGCGTCCACGGCTCCGCGATCTTCGAGCGCGGCGAGACCCAGATCATGGGCGTCACGACGCTCAACATGCTCAAGATGGAGCAGCAGATCGACTCGCTCTCCCCGGAGACGCACAAGCGGTACATGCACAACTACAACTTCCCGCCGTACTCGACGGGCGAGACGGGCCGCGTCGGCTCGCCGAAGCGCCGCGAGATCGGCCACGGCGCCCTCGCCGAGCGCGCGATCGTGCCGGTGCTGCCGTCCCGCGAGGAGTTCCCCTACGCGATCCGCCAGGTCTCCGAGGCCCTCGGCTCGAACGGCTCGACCTCGATGGGCTCCGTGTGTGCCTCGACGCTGTCGCTGCTCAACGCCGGCGTGCCGCTCAAGGCGCCCGTCGCGGGCATCGCGATGGGCCTCGTCTCCGACGAGGTTGACGGCCAGACCCGCTACGCGGCCCTGACCGACATCCTGGGCGCGGAGGACGCGTTCGGCGACATGGACTTCAAGGTCGCGGGCACGTCCGAGTTCGTCACCGCCATCCAGCTCGACACGAAGCTCGACGGCATCCCGGCCTCGGTCCTCGCCGCCGCGCTCAAGCAGGCCCGCGAGGCGCGCCTGCACATCCTCTCGGTCATCAACGCCGCGATCGAGGGCCCGGACGAGCTTTCCGAGTTCGCCCCGCGCATCATCGCGATCAAGATCCCCGTGGACAAGATCGGCGAGGTCATCGGCCCCAAGGGCAAGATGATCAACCAGATCCAGGAGGACACGGGCGCCGAGATCTCGATCGAGGACGACGGCACCGTGCTCATCGGCGCGACCGACGGCTCCTCGGCCGACGCCGCGCGCGCCGCGATCAACGCCATCGCCAACCCGCAGCTGCCCGAGGTGGGCGAGCGCTACCTCGGCACCGTGGTGAAGACGACGACGTTCGGCGCCTTCGTCTCCCTCACCCCGGGCAAGGACGGCCTCCTGCACATCTCCGAGCTGCGCAAGCTCGCGGGCGGCAAGCGCGTGGACAACGTCGAGGACGTCGTCTCCGTCGGCCAGAAGGTCCAGGTCGAGATCACCAAGATCGACGACCGCGGCAAGCTCTCCCTCGCCCCGGTGATCGCCGAGGAGGCGGCTCAGGCCAATGCCGCCGAGGGCGACGCCGCCGAGGTAGGCGCCGATCAGGCGAACGCCGATCAGGCGAACGCCGATCAGGCAAACACAGCGGCTGCCGACGCCTAAGGCATGGCAACTGTCGAACTGCCGCTGACCGCTGGCCAGCTCGTGGACGGCGCGCCCGCGTCGACCACGGTCTTCGGACAGGAGGGCGGCGCCGTCGTGCGCCGCTCCGTCCTGCCCGGGGGCGTCCGCGTCCTGACGGAGGCGATGCCCGGCCAGCGGTCGGCGGCGATCGGCTTCTGGGTGGGCGTCGGCTCCCGTGACGAAGCCGAGGGCCAGCACGGCTCGACGCACTTCCTCGAGCACCTCCTGTTCAAGGGGACCCAGCGCCGCACGGCCCTCGAGATCGCCTCGGCGTTCGACGAAGTCGGCGGCGAGTCCAACGCGGCCACGGCCAAGGAGAGCACGTGCTACTACGCGCGCGTGCTCGACACGGACCTGCCCATGGCCATCGACGTGATCGCGGACATGATCACCTCGGCCGTCCTGGATCCCGATGAGCTCGAGCAGGAGCGCGACGTGATCCTCGAGGAGATCGCGATGGACAGCGACGACCCGACGGACGTGGCCCACGAGCACTTCGTCGCCGCCGTCCTCGGCGAGCACCCGCTCGGCCGCCCCATCGGGGGCACGCCCGACGCGATCCGCGCCGTCCCGCGCGACTCCGTGTGGGAGCACTACCGCCGCTACTACCGCCCGTCAGAGCTCGTCGTGACGGCGGCCGGCGGCCTCGAGCACGACGCCGTGTGCCGGCTCGTCCTCGAGGCCCTCCAGAGCGCGGGCTGGCACCTCGAGGACTCCGTGCCCCCGGTGGCCCGGCGCTCGACGGCCGCCGCCGAGATCACCGGCCGGCCCGGCCTCACGGTGGTGCGGCGGCAGGTCGAGCAGGCCAACGTCATCATGGGCTGCCCCTCCATCACCGCGACGGACCCGCGCCGGTACGTCATGAGCGTGCTCAACGCGGTCCTCGGCGGGGGCATGTCCTCGCGCCTGTTCCAGGAGATCCGCGAGAAGCGCGGCCTCGTCTACTCGACCTACTCCTTCGCCTCGGCCTACGCGGACGCCGGGTACTTCGGCATCTACGGCGGCTGCTCGCCCGCGAAGGTCCCGCAGGTGCTGTCCCTCATGGACGCCGAGCTGGCCAAGCTCGCCGAGCACGGCATCTCCGAGGAGGAACTGCGCAAGGCCGTGGGGCAGCTCTCGGGCGGGATCGTCCTCGCGCTGGAGGACACTGGCTCGCGCATGTCCCGCCTGGGCCGCGCGGAGCTCGTCTCGGGGGAGTTCCAGGACATCGAGGAGACCCTCTCGCGCATCGCCGCCGTGAGCGCGGAGGAGGTCCAGGAGCTCGCGCGCGTCCTGGCCGCGTCGCCACGGACGGTCACGGTCGTGGGCCCCTTCGAGGAGACGGAGACCTTCGGCCTGCCGGATGGGATGACCCCGCATCGCTAAGACCTGACCCCGCATCGTAGGGAGCTGACCCCGCACCGACTCCGTCGGTGCGGGGTCAGCTGCTGTGTGAGCTGAATCTCAAAGATCGTCGGCTAGTTGAAAGTAAATTGTTGACAATCAACTATCTGCGGCGCACACTGGAGGAAACCGAAGGGGTGAGCACCATGAAGTCTCGAACGCTCTGCGCACAACGGAAGATGGCCCAGCGGCACTCGATGGAATCCGGCTTCGGATTCCACGCTCCGAGCCCCCGCCCCTCCGGAGACGGCTGGATGTCTCTCCCGACCGAGGGAGCGGTTGCCATCGAGCGCGGCGCGGACCTGAACGTGAACCTCTCCGCGCTTGGGCCCGGCGACGCCCCGTTCCTCGGCTGAGCCTCCCCGACACTCCCAGCCCCCACATGCTGCCCCTGATGGTGTGGCGCCGGCGCAATGGCGCGCCGGGCCCACCTGGCACCATCCGCACAACCCACGAGCGGCCACTGCCGCCAAGTACAGGACAGGAACGGTGAAACATCATGGCTTCAACGAGCGAACTCCGCGTCGGCCAGACCGTCGAGTGGTACGACACGCCCCTCGGTGGATGCGCGACCGGCAAGGTAGAGAACGTCTCCCACCATTCCGGCTGGGTGACGGTGCGCCTGAACGCGCTGTACGTGCTGGCCCCGTGGCAGGATTCCGGCGCCTCCGGCCGGACGCGCCGGACCCACACCACGATGCGGGCGCACCAGCTCACGCCGCGCGACTAGTCAGGCCAGGATGTCCTTCGCTGTGAACCGGCCGTAGGCGAGCGCGGCGAAGAACGCCGCGTAGCCGGCCTGGAGCAGGGCGTTCTGCCCGAGCGAGTCCCACGCGATCGGCTCCCGCAGGAAGTCCGCGAGCCCGAGCCAGTGGTGCGTGAAGAGCCACGGGTGCAGCCACTCCAGCTGGTCGAGCGCGCCAAGGATCTGGGAGACGACGGCGAGGACCGCCGTCGCGGCCATCGCCCCGACCGGCACCCCCGTGAGCGTCGAGGCGAACAGCCCGATCGCGGCGAGCCCGAGGAGCGATACGGCCGAGTAGCCCGCCATGAGCGCCAGGCGCCCGAAGGCCTCGCTCGGGCCGATCACCGCGCCGGACAGGAGCGTCGCCTGCCCGAGGGGGAACAGGACGAGGCCCGTCGCCGTGCCGCCGAGCACGACGACGAGCGGCGCCGCGACGCAGAAGAGCGCGGTGGAGGCGTACTTGACCACGAGCAGCCGCACCCGCCCGGCGGGAGCGACGAGCAGGTAGCGCAGGGTTCCGAGGCTCGCCTCCCCGGCGATGGTGTCCCCTGAGACGACGCTCACGGTCAGCGGCAGGAACAGGGGCGTGCAGACGACGAGGGCGACGACGCCCACGAACAGGCCGTTCTCCGTGACCTGGTTCAGGAACGCCGGGCCGCGCCCGCTCGGCGGCCGGCCCGAGAACTTCACCGCGAGCCCGATCAGGACGGGGACGGCGGCGAGGGCGGCGAACATCGCCCACGTCCGCCAGCGCCGGAACAGGATGCCGAGCTCCGAGCCCAGCAGCCGCAGCGTCGCGGGGCCCGCCGGCCGGGGGCCCGCCCCCGCCTCAGCCCGCGACATCGAAGCCCTCGCCCGTGAGCTCGACGAACCGCTCCTCGAGGCTTCCGGCCCCGGCGGAGAACCCCCGGACCCGGACCCCCGCCGCGACGAGTGCCGCGACGACCGCCTCAGCCGGGGGCACGCCGTCGTGCGCGGGACGGTCGGCGCCGCCGCCATCCGGGGAATGCGCGGCCACGCCAGCCACGATTCCGGGGCCCGCGGGCTCGGGCTCGACGCCGAAGCGGCGCAGCACCTCGGCCGCCTCGGCGGCGTCCGGCGTGCGCACCTCGAACCGGAACCGCGCGCCCTCGCGCAGCACCCCGAGCTCGGCCTGCGCGACGAGGCGGCCTGCCCGCAGCACGGCCGCGTGCGAGCAGATCTGCTCGACCTCGGCGAGGAGGTGGCTCGAGACGAAGACCGTGGTCCCGTCGTCCGCGAGCGAGCGGATGAGCGCCCGCACCTCGCGCGTGCCCTGCGGGTCGAGGCCGTTCGTCGGCTCGTCGAGCACGAGCAGCTCGCGGGGCAGCAGGATCGCCGCCGCGAGCCCGAGCCGCTGCTTCATCCCGAGGGAGTAGGCGTGGACGCGCTTGCGCGCCGCGTGGCCCAGGCCAACCCGCTCGAGGGCGGCCGCGACCCGCGCGGCGCGCGTGCGCGGGGGCGCGAGCGGGTCCGCGGTGTCGAGTCGCTCGAGGTTCGCCCGGCCGCTCAGGAAGGGGTAGAAGGCGGGCCCCTCGACGAGCGCGCCGACGCGGGGCAGGACGCGCCGCAGCGCCTTCGGCATGGGCTCGCCGAGCACCTCGGCGCGCCCGGCGCTCGGGGAGACGAGCCCGAGGAGCATCCGGATCGTCGTCGTCTTGCCCGAGCCGTTCGGGCCGAGGAAGCCGAACACCGCCCCGCGCGGCACCTCGAGGTCCAGGCCCTCGACGGCGGAGTGCGCGCCGAAGCGCTTGGTCAGCCCGTCCGTGCGGATGGCCGCGCCGGCCCCTGAGCCGCCCCCCGGACCGCTCACCGGGCGGCCGCCGCCTCGAGCGCCGAGGCCGGCACGGCCCCGGCGAGGATGCGGCCGTCGTCGGCCAGCAGGATGTTCACGAGGGACGAGGAGAGCAGCCGTCCGCCCGCCGCGGGGACCGCGAGCTGCTGCACGAGCGGGGACGCGAGGACGTCCGGCGGAACCCTGTCCGCGGGGATGACGGCGATCGCGTCCCAGCCGGGGGCGTGGCCGGCGTCCGGCGTCGGATGCTGGCCGGGCGACGTGCCGGGGTGCGGCGGGATGGCGTCGGCGGGGATCTGCTTCTCGGTCACGGTCGCTCCGGGCGGCGGCGCGAGCGTGAACAGCGCCGGGTCGGGGGCGCCGAAGGAGACGGACGTGAACCCGGCATGGAAGGCCGCCGCGGCCTGGCCCTTGGCGTAGACGTCGATGGCGAGCGGCATTCCGCTCGCGGCGTCCACGGCGATCTGGACCCGGTCGACCAGCGTCCCGGCGGTCTTGGGCGTCAGGACCAGCGCGTACGCGCTGTGCCCGGCCACGGCGACGGGCGCGCCGAGCGTGACCTCGGTGCTCGGATCGGCCGCGGCGAGGAGCCGGCGGGCGAGGTCGTCGGGCGAGGCCGTGGGCGCGGCCGGAGCCGTCGCGCCGGGGGAGCCGGATGAGCCAGGGGAGAGAGCCCGGTCCGGGAGCACGGCGTGCGTGACGGCGTTGGCCTTGGAGTCGTAGGTCCACACGTCCCGGCCGTTGCGGACGAGGTCGCGCTCGGCGAGCTGGTCGATGACCTGGACGCGCACGCGCTCCGGCCCGTCGGCGTACACGCGCCCGGTGTGCGGGACCGTGAGCAGCTCAAGGACGGCGGCCTCCGGCCCGGCGGCCGCGCCGCCCGAGCCGGGCCCGAGGGTCTGCGCGGGGATGGCCGGGAGGCCGAGGTCGGCCCGCTGCTCGAGCGTGCCGGAGAACTGCCGCGCCGTGGTCGACGTGGCGTGGCCCGCGACGAGGGCGAGCACCTGCTCGGGCGTGGCCGGAGGGGGCGGTGCCACCACCGCGGAGGCTCCGCCCGCGAGCAGGCCCACCGCGATCGCGGCGGGCACGGCCGCCGCGGGGATCCACCGACGCCAGCCGCGCATGGCAAGCCACCTCCCGAACGCTGTGCTTCCACGCTACGCCTGTGGCGGGATCCTGTCCCCGGGAGTTTCCTGTGAGGCTCTAGCCGCCCGCGAAGGGGGGCAGGACGTCGAGGACGTCCCCGTCGGCGAGGGCGCGCGAGCGGTCCTTCGCGGCGACCTCGTTCACGAGGAACGAGCAGCGCCGCAGCACGTCGGCGAGCGGCGGCGCCGCTGGGTTGTCTCGGCGTGCCGCCACGCGGTCGACGGCGACCGCCGCCTCGAGCGCCTCGGCGAGGGTCGCGCCGTCGGCCGCCTCGAGGGGCTCCTCCGCCACGCCGGCCGCTGCCTGGGCAGCGGCGTAGTACCGCACGGTGATCTGCATGGTCTCTCCTACCCGCCGATCGCGCTCATCGACCGGTCCGGCTGCACGAAGTCCTGGGCCCCGAGGCCCGTGTGGTCCATGCCGTGGGCCTTGGGCTTGAGCCACATCGCGTCCTGCCACAGGGACGCGACGGCCTCGTCGCCGGCGTCCGAGCGCAGGAGGGGGCGCAGGTCCACCTCGTCGTGGGAGAAGAGGCAGCTCATGACCTTGCCCTCGGCCGTGATCCGGGTGCGCTTGCAGTCGGCGCAGAACGGCTCCGTGACCGAGGCGATGATCCCCACGGTGCCCAGCGGGGCGTCCGCAGGCCCAGAGCTGTCCGGCCCCTCGGGCGTGCGGACCTCGAAGCGCTCGGCGGGGGCGCCGTCGCGGGCGCGGGGGTCGGGGGAGAGCCGGAAGCGGCGGCCGAGGATCCCGCGGATCTCCTCGGCGGTGACCATGCCGTTGCGCGTCCAGCCGTGGTCGGCGTCGAGCGGCATCTGCTCGATGAAGCGCAGCTCGTAGCCGCGCTCGAGGCACCACGCGAGCAGGCCGGGCGCCTCGGCGTCGTTGATCCCGCGCATGAGCACGGCGTTGATCTTGATCGGGCCGAGGCCCGCAGCGTCGGCGGCCTCGATGCCGGCGAGCACCCGGTCGAAGAACGGCCGGCGGGTGAGCTGGGCGAACGTCTCGGGGTGCAGGGTGTCGAGCGAGATGTTGATGCGGGTCAGGCCCGCGGCCGCCAGCGCCGCGGCCTTGGCGTCGAGGCCCACTCCGTTGGTCGTGAGGGCGATCGGCAGGTCCGGGTGCTCCGCGCGCAGCGCCGAGACGATCTCGACGAGGTCCGCGCGCACGAGCGGCTCGCCGCCCGTGAGCCGCAGCTCGCGTACGCCGAGGCGGTGCACGCCGATTCCCACGAGCCGGACGATCTCCTCGGCCGTGAGCACGGCATCCTTGGCGAGCCAGGGGAGGCCCTCGGCCGGCATGCAGTAGGAGCAGCGGAGGTTGCACTTGTCCGTGAGCGACAGGCGCATGTCCGTGGCGACGCGGCCGTAGCGGTCGGCGAGGCCGGAGAGCTGGGGGCGGTCGACGGCGGGTCCCGCAGCGGGCGCCCCGGTGGCCCGCGCGGCCCCGCCGCGCACTGCCGGGATGCCGAGCTGAACTGTCATATATCTAAGGTACGACAGAGACCCGGTCCGTGGTCTGCCCCCGTCCACATTCCGGCGGCCGGACACCGCGAAAGGTGTCGGAGCCCGAGCCTATGCTGGAGGCATGGCAGCCAGCCATCCCCGTCCCGAGCCGGGCACTGCCCCGCGTGCCGCGGCGGCTCAGGCCCCCGTGATGCGCGCCCGAGCGGCGGCCTGGGCCGCGCTTGCGGGCCTCGTCGCGGCCTTCGCAGGAGTCCTCGCGGGCGAGCTCGTCGCTGCCTTCGCGAGCCCCTCGCTGAGCCCGGTCACGGCCGTGGGCGGCGCCG
This sequence comes from Sinomonas sp. T428B, assembly GCF_056780155.1. Classification (NCBI taxonomy): domain Bacteria; kingdom Bacillati; phylum Actinomycetota; class Actinomycetes; order Micrococcales; family Micrococcaceae; genus Sinomonas; species Sinomonas sp. T428B. The sequence continues at coordinate 1,463,107 of NZ_JBRAZR010000001.1, forward strand.
TCGTCGACTTTGCCCCGCCCGCCGCGAAGGACTGGGCCGTCGCCGTCTTCGGCACGGGGGACAAGGCCTTCCTCCTGGCCTCGATCGGCATCCTGCTCGCGCTCCTCGGCGCGGGCGCGGGCGTGGCCGAGCTGCGCCGGCCGGGCGCCGGCGTCGGGCTCGCCGGGGCCATCGGCGCCGTCGGCCTCGCGGCGGTCGCGACGCGCGCCCTCGCGACCCCCGGCGCCTGGGCCTGCGCCGTCGTTGCCGGGGCAGTCGCGATGGCCCTCGTGCGCTGGCTCGTCGGAAGGCTCCGCGGAGAGACCGCGGCGCCTGGCGCGGCTGCTTCTGGCGCGCCCGGCCCCCCGATGTCCCTCCCGCCGCCTCCTGGCCCCCTGCCCCCCGAGCCAGCCGCCCTTCCACGGCGCGGCTTCCTCCGCGCGCTCACCGGCACGGCCGTCGCGGTCGCGGTGGTGGGCGCCCTGACCGCCGCCGTGCGCGCCGCCGCGGTCCGGGCGGCCGCCGCCCGGGACGCCCTCAGGCTCCCCGCCCCTGCCCGGCCCGCCGAGGCGGTCCCGGCCGGGGCCGACCTGGGCGTGCCCGGCGTCGCGCCGCTCGTGACGCCGAACCGGGACTTCTACCGGATCGACACGGCGCTCGTTGTGCCCTCGGTGGAGCCCGCCGGGTGGACGCTGACGGTCACGGGCCTCGTCGAGCGGCCGCTCACGCTCACGTGGGACGAGCTGCTCGCCCAGCCGCTCGTGGCCCGGCATGTGACCCTCGCGTGCGTGTCCAATCCCGTCGGCGGGGATCTCGTGGGCAACGCCCTGTGGCTCGGCTGGCCCGTGCGCGAGCTCCTCGCCCGCGCGGTGCCCCGGCCCGGCGCAGACATGGTGCTCTCGCGCAGCGTTGACGGCTTCACGGCCAGCACGCCGCTTGAGGCGCTCACCGACCCGGGGCGGGACGCGCTGCTCGCCGTCGGCATGAACGGCGAGCCGCTCCCGCCCGAGCACGGCTTCCCGGCCCGCCTCGTCGTCCCGGGCCTCTACGGCTTCGTCTCCGCGACCAAATGGGTCACCGAGCTCAAGGTCACGACCTTCGCGGAGGACCTCGCCTACTGGAGCACCCGCGGGTGGAGCGAGCGCGGCCCGATCAAGACGGCCTCGCGCATCGACACCCCCCGCCCCGGCGCGCGCGTCGCCGCCGGGACCGTGGCCGTCGGCGGCGTCGCCTGGGCGCAGCACCGCGGGATCACCGCCGTCGAGCTCAGGGTGGACGACGGCGCGTGGCAGCCCGCGCGGCTCGGCACCGGGATCTCGACGGACACGTGGTACCAATGGGCCTCGGAGGTCCAGCTCGGTCCGGGAAGCCACCGGATCACGGTCCGGGCCGCCGACGAGACCGGGGCCTTCCAGACCGACCGGACGGCCCCGCCCGCGCCCGACGGCGCGACAGGGCACCACACGATCACGATCGAGGCCACATGAGTCCACAGCCCCACCGGGGAGAGCACCGCGGCGAGCGCCGCGGCGCCCACGCGCACCGGAGCGTCCAGGAGCACCGTGCCCGGATCGCCCACCTGCTCGCGCCCCTCGCGCAGCGCGGGCCGGAGCGGTGGCCGCTGCACGAGGCCCTGGGCGCCGCGCTCGGCGAGGACCTCGCCGCGCCCGTGAGCCTGCCCCCGTTCGACAACTCCCAGATGGACGGCTTCGCCGTCCGATCGGCGGACTTCGGCTCGCCAGGCGCAGGCAGCGCGGCGCACGCGGGTTCCGCAGGCGGCGGCAGGGCCGGGGACGCTGCCGACGGCGTGCGGCCCTTCACGGTCACGGCCCCGATCGCCGCCGGCGCCGTCCCGGCGCCGCTCGGCGCGGGCCTGGCCGCCCCGATCATGACCGGGGCGATGCTGCCCGAGGGGGCCGACGCCGTCGTGCCCGTCGAGCGGGCAGTGCCCTCCCGCTTCCCGGAGGAGGGCGGGACGGTCGCCCTCCCGCACGTGTCCCCGGGGACCTTCGTGCGGCGCGCCGGGAGCGACGTGTCCGCGGGCGCGATCGTGCTCCCCGCCGGCACCCGCATGGGCCCGGCCCAGATCGGGCTCGCCGCGGGCCTCGGGCTCTCCCGGGTCCCCGTCCGCGTGCCCCTGCGTGTCGCGATCGTCAGCACGGGTGCGGAGCTCGCCCCGCCCGGCGGGCGGCTCGAACCGGGCCAGATCCACGACGCGAACGGCCCGCTGCTCTGGGCCGCCCTGGCCGAGGCGGGGATGCAGGCCAGCTCGGCCGTCGTGCGCAGCGACGACCCGGCCGAGCTCCTGGCAGAGCTCACGGACCTCGCCGAGGCGGAGGCCGGCCGGCGCCCCGACGTCGTCATCACGACCGGCGGCGTCTCCCAGGGCGCCTTCGAGGCGACCAAGCTCGCGCTCGCGGGGCACGACGTCGAGTTCTCCCACCTCGCGATGCAGCCCGGCGGGCCGCAGGGCCTCGGGACGTTCCGCGGCCTGCCGGTCATCGCCTTCCCGGGCAACCCTGTGAGCTGCTGGATCTCGTGGGAGGTGCTCGTCCGGCCGGTCCTCGCCGAGCTCTTCGGCGCGCCCCAAGCACGGCGCCGCCTGCGCGTCCCGCTCGCGGGGCCGCTCGAGTCCCCGGCCGGGAAGCTGCAGGTCCGGCGAGCCCGGCTGCGCCCGGACGCTACGGCCGAGCTCGTCGGCGGGCCGGGCTCGCACTTGCTCGGCGCCCTCGCGGCCTCGGACGCCCTCGTCATGGTCCCGGAGGACGTCACGGAGCTGCCCGCCGGGGCGGACGTGGAAGTATGGCTCACGTGAACGACCCGGTGACCCCAGCTAACGAGGGCAGCGCCCCGGCAGACGGCCGCCCCGCGCATCCCGCCGCAGCGGATGCGGCGAGGGAAGACAGCGCAGCCCGCCTCACCCACGTGCGCGCCGACGGCACTGCCCACATGGTCGACGTGGCCGAGAAGGCCGTGACGAGCCGCGAGGCGACCGCGCAGGCCGTCCTCGCCACCCGGCCCGACGTCGTCGCCCTCCTCGCCGAGGGCGGCCTGCCCAAGGGCGACGCGCTCGCCGTCGCCCGCGTCGCGGGGATCATGGCGGCCAAGAAGACCCCGGACCTCATCCCGCTGTGCCACCCGCTCCCGATCTCCAAGGTCACGGTCGACTTCGAGCTCGGCGGGGACACCGTGCGCGTGCTCGCGACCGTGAAGACGCGCGGCGTGACCGGGGTCGAGATGGAGGCCCTCACGGCCGCCAGCGTCGCCGCCCTCGGCGTCTACGACATGGTCAAGGCCGTGGACCGGCACGCCGTCATCAGCGACGTCAAGGTGCTGGCCAAGAGCGGCGGGAAGAGCGGGGACTGGACGCTCGAAGAGCCAGTCCGCAGCGGGCAGGAGGGGGAACAGTGAGCGGGCACGGGAACGCCGGGCACGAGCACAGCGGCCGCGAGCACGCCGGCCACCAGCACGCCGGCCACGAGCACGACCGGGACGCCGGCGAGGGCCGGCGCGCCGGAATCGTGATCGCCTCGACCCGCGCCGCGACGGGCGTGTACGAGGACCAGACGGGGCCCGTCATCGCCGACTGGCTCGCCGAGCACGGCTTCGAGATCATCCCCACGGCCGTCGTGCCGGACGGCCCGTCCGTCGGCGCCGCCCTCCGGGCCCTCCTCGCCATGGACCCCGCCGTCATCATCACGAGCGGCGGGACGGGCCTGAGCCCGGACGACACGACGCCCGAGGAGACCCTGCCCCTCCTGGACCGCGAGGTCCCCGGCGTCATCGAGGCCATCCGCCGGGTGGGCAGCCACAAGACCCGCGCCTCCGTCCTGACCCGCGGCCACGCCGGCACCGCGGGCCGGACCTTCATCGTGAACCTCCCCGGCTCGCCGTCCGGCGTCATGGACGGGCTGGGGGTCCTCGACCCGATCCTCGGGCACGTCTGCGACCAGCTGGAGGGCAGCCATGGCCACTGAACCCAACACCAATCGCGCCGAGGGCACCGGGCCCACGGGGGGCACCGCGCCCGACGCCGCCGTCGTCATCGTCCGTGCCGACGTGACGCTCGAGCCGCTCGACGAGAGCGCCGCCCGGGAGGCCGTCGACGCGCCCGACGCCGGCGCCGTCGTCCTCTTCTCCGGCGTGGTCCGCGACCACGACGAGGGCCGCGGCGTCGACCGCCTCTCCTACACCGCGCACCCGAGCGCGACCGCGACCCTGCGCGGCGTCGTCGACGCCGTCATCGGCGAGCACCGCGCCGCGTTCGGCGAGTCCGAGCGCGCGATGCGGGTGTGGATCGCCCACCGGATCGGGGAGCTCAAGGTGGGGGACGCGGCGTTCGTGTGCGCCGTCTCGTCCGCGCACCGCGGCGAGGCCTTCCGGCTCTGCTCTGACCTCGTCGACCGGGTCAAGGCCGAGGTGCCGATCTGGAAGGAGCAGTTCTTCGACGACGGCGGCTCCGAATGGGTGGCCGCGCTGGGCTGACCCCCTCGCCGGCCGGGCCTCTGGGCCTGGGCGCGATTCTGCCCGGGCACAGCGCCGCCGGTAGGCTGGAGCGCATGGCAGAACGACTTCCGGTGGCAGTGCTGGGCGCGAACGGGCGCATGGGATCCGAGGCCGTCAAGGCCGTGACGGCGGCGCCGGACATGGAGCTCGTCGCGGCGCTCGGCCGGGGCGACTCCCTCCAGGGCGTGCTCGACGCCGGGGCCCGGGCCATCGTCGACCTCACCGTCCCGGACTCGACCGAGGCGAACGTCCGCTTCGCCGTCGAGAACGGCCTGCACGCCGTCGTCGGCACCACCGGCTGGACGGACGAGCGGCTCGCCGCCCTCGAGGCCCTCCTCGCCGAGCAGCCCGGCGTCGGCGTGCTCATCGCCCCCAACTTCGCCCTCGGCTCGGTCCTCGCGTCGGCCTTCGCCGCGAAGGCGTCGCGGTACTTCGAGTCCGTCGAGATCGTCGAGCTGCACCACCCGCAGAAGGTCGACGCGCCCTCCGGGACGGCCGTGCGGACCGCCCAGCTCATCGGGGCAGCGCGCGCGGAGGCCGGCGTCGGCCCCTCCCCGGACGCAACCGAGACCCAGCTCGACGGCGCGCGCGGCGCCGTCGTCGACGGCGTGCACATCCACGCCGTGCGGCTCCGCGGGCTCGTCGCGCACCAGGAGGTGCTCCTCGGCGGCCCCGGCGAGCAGCTGACCATCCGCCACGACTCGTTCGACCGCGCGTCCTTCATGCCCGGGGTCCTCCTGGGCCTGCGCGGGGTCGCCGGCCACCCGGGCCTCACGGTCGGGCTCGACGGCTACCTGGACCTCGGCCTGTGAGCCTCGTCGCCTGGTTCACGGCCAACCGCACCAAGATCTGGGTCGGCCTCGTGGCGGCCCTGCTCGTCTTCTACCTGATCGTCACGTTCGACCGGGCGCGGCTGCTCCTGGCGGACCCCGAGCCGGTCGCCAAGGCCATCGGCGCCGCCTACCTCCTCCTGCCCGTCGTCGGCGCGTGGGCCCTCGTGCGCGAGCTGATGTTCGGCGCGCGGCTCGAGCGGCTCGGCCGCCAGCTCGGCGAGGAGGGCGGGCTCCCCGAGGACACCCTGCCCCGGACGCCGGGCGGGCGGATCGTGCGGGAGGCCGCCGATGCCGAGTTCGGCAGGTACCGCGCCGAGGCCGAGGCGGCCCCGGACGACTGGCGCGTGTGGTACCGGTTGGGCCTCGCCTACGACGCGGCGGGGGACCGGAAGCAGGCCCGCGGCGCGATGCGCCGGGCCATCGCGCTCCACCGGGGGCAGTAGGACCGGCGGGGCCCCGGTTCAGCCACCCTGACCCGACGCCCCCGGCCGCGCCGGCCCCCGCGATGACCTGAGCGCCCCGAGGCGGGTCGCGCCGTGCGCGAGCGCCTCGAGCGGGCCCCGCCAGCCGTTCGCCCTGACGAAGAGCCCGATCGCGAGAGCCGCGACGATGTGCACCGTGAGCAGCATCTCGGGCGTGAGCCCGGGCGTGCCGCCCCGGTGGCTCCAGTCGAGGGCCCACACGTGCGCCGTGTACAGCGTCAGGGTCATCGCCCCAGCGCCCGCGAGCGGAGCGAGCAGGCCCGTGCGCGCGAGGAAGCGCAGCCGCGCGACGAGAAGGCAGGCGCCGATCGCCGCCGCGGCGGTCCCGGACGAGTGGATGAGGTCCAGCGGGGTCCCCGAATGCGGGGCGGCGGTCGCGAGCCACCACACGGTCCCGACCTGCTCGACCCCGGTGAGGTTCGCCTCGAGCATGGCCCGAAGGGGCCACCTGCGCGCCTCCTCGGTGGCCAGGAGCGCGTTGATGCCACCGAGCGGGACGAGCAGGACCCATGCCGCGGCCTTGGCCGCCGCGGCCGCCGCGGCGCCGCCGACGAGGAGCCACACCTGGGTGGCCGCCCGGGCCAGCTGAGCCCGGCCGATCCACAGGCCCACGAGCAGGTAGCCGAACCATTGGAGGATCGGGTAGATCCCGGTCACTGCGAGGTCGGCGACGAGCGTCAGGGGCGTGAGCAGGTCCTCCCACACCGGGTTGTGCCCGAGCCGGAGCGGCGGCTCCGTGCCGAGCAGCGCGGGGCGCAGCAGGAACGCCGCGATGGGGGAGAGCAGGAGCCAGGCGACCGCGAGCAGGCCCAGGGCCCGGCGCCCGAGCCCCACCACGGCGAGGGCGCACACGAAGAGCGCGGCGTAGTGGACGAGGATGACGGCGACGTTGACCTCGACGAGGCCGAGGGTCAGGCCGACGGCGGCGATCACCGCGGCCCGCAGGCAGAGGCCGAGCCGGTTGCGCGCGGCCGGTACGCGCCCGAGCGTGAGCGAGACGCCGGCGAGGACCGCGAACAGCGCCGCGGCACGCCCGGAGAACACGGTGCCGACCCACGTCGCCGAGTACTCGCCCGTGCCGCCGGCTCGCTCGAAGATCGGCATGATGTGGGTGGCCATCATGGCCAGCAGAGCGGCGCCGCGGGCGAGGTCGATGCCCTCGAGCCGGCCGCCATGCCTTCCGGCGGTGCCCGCGCCAGCCCGCCTCCGTGTCCCCTGCACGCCCATGGGCCACATGCTCTCATGCTGGGCTGGGGGAGGGCTGACGGCCGTCGGGCCGGCAGCCCCTCCCCAGGCCCGGCAACCCGGACGGCCCGGCAGCATGTCCTAGGATGGCGGGTATGTCGGCCGAGCTCACCGTGGCAGCAGTGCAGTCCGTCCCCCGTCCCGGCGGCTTGGCCGCGAACATCACCGAGCATGTGGGCCTCCTCGAGGACGCCCATGGGCACGGCGCCCGGCTCGTCGTCTTCCCCGAGCTGTCGCTCACCGGCTACGACCTGGACCTCCTCGCAGACGAGTCGAACTGGCTCACGAGCCCGTCCGCCCAGCTGTCCGACCTGCAGGTGGCGTGCGAGCGGATGGGGATCGTCGCCGTCGTGGGCGCGGCCGTGCGCGAGCCGGACGGCACCCCCCGCCTCGCCTCCGTCATGATCCGCCCCGGCACGGCCCCGCTCATCGCGGGAAAGATGCACCTCCACGGGCGCGAGCCCGAGCTGTTCGAGCCCGCCGAGCAGCCGACCATCGTCGACGTCGACGGCTGGAGCGTCGCCCTCGCGGTCTGCTTCGACGTCGCCCAGCCGAGCCACGCCGCAGAGGCGGCCGCCGCCGGCGCGGACCTCTACGCCGCCTCCGCCGTGTACGTGCGGGGCGAGGAGCGCCGCCTCGACCTGCACTTCGGCGCCAGGGCCATGGACAGCCGCTTCTTCGCGCTCCTGGCCAACGCGGGCGGCGAGAGCGCCCTCGGCCCCTCGTGCGGCAACAGCGGCATCTGGGGCCCGGACGGGCACCGCATCGTGCACGCGTCGGGGACCGGCCCCGAAGTTGTCACCGCGCTCCTCTTCCGCTCAGTGCTCGAGCGGTGGCGGCGCCCCGTGTGACCCCGCCCACCGGCCGCCGACGGGGCGAGTCCACGGGGTGGGAGGCGGCCCCGCGCCGTTGCCCAAAGCGCGTTGCGACAGGGTAACGTTCTTTGCATGGCTGACTCCGACATCCGCACGCGCACTTTCGGCACTCTCCTGACCGCGATGGTCACCCCGTTCACCCAGGACGGCGAGGTCGACTACGACGCGGCGGGCAAGCTGGCAGCGAAGCTGGTCGACGACGGATGCGATGGCCTCGTGGTCACGGGCACCACGGGCGAGACCTCCACCCTCACCGACGAGGAGAACCTCGGCATGTTCTCGGCGGTCCTCGAGGCCGTCGGCGGCCGGGCCAAGGTCATCGCCGGAACCGGCACGAACGACACGCGCCACTCCATCAGCCTCTCGCGCCGCGCCGCGGAGCTCGGCGTCGACGGCCTCCTCATCGTCACCCCGTACTACAACAAGCCGAGCCAGGCCGGCGTCCAGGCCCACTTCGAGGCCGTCGCGTCCGCGACCGACCTTCCGGTCATGCTCTATGACATCCCCGGCCGCTCCGGAATCCCGATCGCGACCGAGACCATGCTCCGACTCGCCGAGCACCCGAACATCCTGGGCCTCAAGGACGCCAAGGCCGACTTCGGTGCCATCACGCAGGTCCTCGCCAAGACGGACCTCGCGGTCTACTCGGGCGACGACGGGCTCACGCTCCCGTGGATGGCCGCGGGGGCGCTCGGAGTCGTCTCTGTCACCGCGCACGTGGCCACGGCCCAGTTCCGCCAGCTCGTCGACGCGTGCCTCGCGGGCGACTTCGCGACCGCGCGCAAGGTCCACTTCGAGCTCGACCCGGTCATCCGCGGCGTCATGACCCGCGTCCAGGGCGCCGTGGCGGCGAAGCAGATCCTCACATGGCAGGGAGTCCTGCCCAACTCCGTAGTCCGGCTGCCCCTCGTGGAGCCCGGCGAGGCGGAGCTCGCCCTCATCCGAGCCGATCTGGCCGAAGCCGGAATGGACTTCGCCTAGGAAGTAGTAGCAATGACCCAACGTGCCCTGCCCGTCCTCACCGCCCCGCCCCGGCTCCCGTCCGGAACCCTGCGGGTCGTCCCGCTCGGCGGGCTCGGCGAGGTCGGGCGGAACATGGCCGTGTTCGAGATCGGGGGCAAGCTCCTCATCGTCGACTGCGGCGTGCTTTTCCCCGAGGAGACGCAGCCCGGCGTCGACCTGATCCTGCCGGACTTCTCGTACATCGAGGACCGCATGGCTGACATCGTCGCCGTCGTCCTGACCCATGGCCACGAGGACCACATCGGCGCCGTCCCGTACCTCCTGCGCCACCGCCGGGACATCCCGCTCGTCGGGTCCCAGCTCACACTCGCGCTCGTCGAGGCCAAGCTCGCCGAGCACCGCATCACGCCCGTGCTGCGCGTCGTGGAGGAGGGCCAGGTCCTGGACTTCGGCCCCTTCCAGACCGAGTTCGTCGCCGTCAACCACTCCATCCCTGACGCCCTCGCGGTGTTCATCCGCACCGCCGGCGGCAGCGTGCTGCACACGGGCGACTTCAAGATGGACCAGCTGCCCCTCGACGGCCGGATCACCGACCTGCGGCACTTCGCCCGTCTCGGCGAGGAGGGCGTGGACCTCTTCATGGCGGACTCGACGAACGCGGACATCCCCGGCTTCACCACGGCCGAGAAGGAGATCGGTCCCACGCTGGACAGGCTCTTCGGGCAGGCGCGCAAGCGTGTGATCGTGGCCTCGTTCTCCTCGCACGTCCACCGCGTGCAGCAGGTGCTCGACGCCGCCCACCACCACGGCCGCAAGGTCGCCTTCGTGGGCCGGTCCATGGTGCGGAACATGGCCATCGCGGCGAAGCTCGGCTACCTCGACGTCCCCCCGGGGATCCTCGTCGACATGAAGAACATCGAGGACATCCCGGACCACCGCCTCGTCCTCATGTCCACCGGCTCCCAGGGCGAGCCCATGGCCGCGCTCTCCCGCATGGCCAACGGCGACCACCGCGTCCAGGTCGAGGCGGGCGACATGGTGATCCTCGCGTCCTCGCTCATCCCGGGCAACGAGAACGCCGTCTTCCGCGTCATCAACGGCCTGCTCAAGCTCGGCGCCAACGTCGTGCACAAGGGCACGGCGAAGGTCCACGTCTCCGGCCACGCCGCGGCCGGCGAGCTCCTGTACTGCTACAACATCATCGAGCCCCTCAACGCGATGCCCGTGCACGGCGAGACCCGGCACCTCATCGCCAACGGCAACCTCGCGCTCGAGACCGGCATGGAGCCCGAGAGCGTGATCCTCGCGGACAACGGCACGGTCGTGGACCTCGCCGGCGGCGTCGCGAAGATCGTCGGCCAGGTCGAGGTCGGGTTTGTGTACGTCGACGGCTCGAGCGTGGGGGAGATCACCGACGCGGACCTCAAGGACCGCCGCATCCTCGGCGACGAGGGCTTCATCTCCGTCATCACGGTCGTGAACCGCTCGACCGGCAAGGTCGTCTCGGGCCCCGAGATCCACGCCCGCGGAGTGGCCGAGGACGATGCCGTGTTCGACGACATCATCCCGAAGGTCAACGCGGCCCTCGAGGAGGCCATCCTCGCCAAGCCGGACCACACCGCGTACCAGCTGCAGCAGGTCGTGCGCCGGGTCATCGGCACGTGGGTCAGCCGCAAGCTGCGCCGCCGCCCGATGATCATCCCGGTCGTCCTCGAGGCGTAGCCCGGCAGCGCCCCCAAAGCGGCAAGGGCCGCCGTCCCCGTGTCAGTGCGCGGGAACGGCGGCCCTTCGCGGTACCGTGGCGAATATGGCGACTCGTACCCCTTCCACGCCACGCTCTCCGTCGGCCAGGTCCGGTCCCACCAAGGCCGGCAGCAGCAGCGGCACCCCGAAGTCCGGCGCCCGGGCAGGCTCAGGCCGCGGGGGGAAGGGCAGCACCACGACCCGCTCCGGGGTCACGAGCACCGACGCGGGCCAGCCCTGGCTCGCGAAGATCCTGGGCGGCGCGTGGCTCGCGCTCGCCCACGCGATCGGGGGCGGGGTCCGCCGCGTCGGCACGGACGTGAGCGACGTCGACCCCGCGGAGCGGCGCGACGGCGCCGGCCTGTTCAACCTCGCCCTCGCCGTCTTCATCGCCACGTTCGCCTGGTGGGGCTGGCACGGCTGGTTCCCCGACACCGTCTACGCGGTGGTCAACGGCACGTTCGGCTGGATCTCCCTCGTGCTCCCGCTCATGCTCGCGGTCTGCGCCGTGCGGCTCTTCCGCCGGCCGGGGGATCACCGCGGGAACAACCGCGTCGGCATCGGCTTCCTCGTCATGGCGTTCTCGGGCACGGGGATCGCGCACGTCGTCGGCGGGATGCCGACGGCGGGCGGCGGCTTCGAGGGGCTGCGCGAGGCGGGCGGCATGCTCGGCTTCCTCGCCTCCTCGCTCCTGGCGGAGATCCACCCCGCGGTGCCGCTCGTGCTCTACGGGGGCCTCGCCTTCATCTCAGTCCTCATCGTCACGGCGACGCCGTTCGCCGCCATCCCGCGCCGGCTCCGCTCCGCCTGGGAGCACCTCATGGGCGCGGACCTCGCGCGCGAGGACAGCGAGGATGGCGGCCACGACCGCAGCTACCTCTACGACTCGGAGCGCAGGGCCCAGGACGCCGCGCGCGAGCGCAGGAAGAACACGAAGAAGAGGCCGCGCCTCTTCGGCAAGGACGAGGAAGGGCAGCCCGACGAGTCCCCGGACGGCTTCGCGGGCGACGAGCCCTATGAGCGGGCCGTTGTCGAGGACCCTGCCGCGACGGTCCCCCTCGCGGCAGCCGAGGCCGGGCGCTCGCAGGCCGAGGCCGCGATCGAGAAGATCCGGGCCGCCCAGCAGGCCGGGCGCTCCGGCCAAGGCGCCCGCGCACCGGAGGGTGCGACCGAGGCCATCCCGACGGTTGGGCTGCCCACGCCGAACCTCCCGGGCGCCCCGGCAGGCTCGGCGGTGCCGCGCGTGCCCTCGACACCGCCGCCGCCCGCGGGGCCGCCCACCCCGATCCCGCAGCGCACGGAGCAGCTCGAGCTCTCGGGCGACGTCGCGTACACCCTCCCGGCCTCGGACTTCCTCGTCCACGGCAGCGCGCCGAAGGAGCGCACCGAGGCGAACGACGCCGTCGTCGCGGCCCTGACGAACACGCTCCAGCAGTTCAACGTCGACGCCGAGGTGACCGGCTTCTCCCGCGGGCCGACGGTGACCCGCTACGAGATCGAGCTCGCGCCCGGGACCAAGGTCGAGAAGGTCACGGCGCTGAGCAAGAACATCGCCTACGCCGTCGCGAGCTCGGACGTGCGCATCCTGAGCCCGATCCCGGGTAAGAGCGCGATCGGCATCGAGATCCCGAACACGGACCGCGAGACCGTCTCCCTCGGCGACGTCCTGCGCAGCCAGAACGCCCGCCGCACGGACCACCCCATGGTCATGGGCGTGGGCAAGGACGTCGAGGGCGGCTTCGTCGTCGCGAACCTCGCCAAGATGCCGCACATGCTCGTGGCCGGCGCGACCGGCGCGGGCAAGTCCTCGTTCGTGAACTCGATGATCACCTCGATCCTCATGCGCGCGACCCCGGACGAGGTCCGGATGGTCATGGTCGACCCCAAGCGCGTCGAGCTCACCGCGTACGAGGGCGTCCCGCACCTCATCACGCCGATCATCACCAACCCGAAGAAGGCGGCCGAGGCGCTGCAGTGGGTCGTGCGCGAGATGGACGCCCGCTACGACGACCTCGCCAACTACGGCTACAAGCACATCGACGACTTCAACAAGGCCGTCCGGGCCGGCAAGGTCGTCCCGCCGCCGGGCTCCGAGCGGAAGGTCCGGCCCTACCCGTACCTCCTCGTGATCGTCGACGAGCTCGCGGACCTCATGATGGTCGCCCCGCGGGACGTCGAGGACTCGATCGTGCGCATCACCCAGCTCGCCCGCGCGGCCGGCATCCACCTGGTCCTCGCGACCCAGCGCCCGAGCGTCGACGTCGTCACGGGCCTCATCAAGGCCAACGTGCCCTCGCGCATGGCCTTCGCGACCTCGTCCGTCACGGACTCCCGCGTCGTGCTCGACCAGCCCGGGGCCGAGAAGCTCATCGGCCAGGGCGACGCGCTCTTCCTGCCGATGGGCGCCTCGAAGCCCATGCGCGTGCAGGGGGCATGGGTGTCGGAATCCGAGATCCACCAGGTCGTCGAGCACGTCAAGGGCCAGTTGTCGGTCACGTACCGGGACGACGTCGCCGCGGAGCCCGAGAAGAAGCAGATCGACGAGGAGATCGGCGACGATCTCGAGGTGCTCCTGCAGGCCACCGAGCTCGTCGTCACGACCCAGTTCGGCTCGACCTCGATGCTCCAGCGCAAGCTCCGCGTCGGGTTCGCCAAGGCCGGCCGGCTCATGGACCTGCTCGAGAGCCGCGGCGTCGTGGGCCCCTCGGAGGGGTCCAAGGCGCGCGACGTCCTGGTCAAGCCGGATGACCTGCCCGCGGTGCTCGCCGCGCTCCGGGGCCAGGAGGCGCCGTCGTCCGCGCCTGGGACCACCGACCACACTGTGACAGCACTTGCCGACAACGCGAGCGCGAACCACCGCATGGGCGAGTACGAGGCCACCTCGCCCTACGCCGAGGACCTCGTCGCGGCCGACCTGGACGGACGGCCGCAGGCCACGGAGTACTACGACGGCACTGATGGTGCCGATGGCGGCGACGACGACGGCGGCGGCGAGGACGCGTGGCAGCTCACCGGACGCTAGGCTGAACCGGTGACCCCACCGCCGTCTGCCCCGCCGAGCCAGCTCTGGAACCTGCCGAACATCCTCACGATGTTCCGGATCGCCCTCGTCCCGGTGTTCATCTGGTTCATGGCTGCGGACGGCTCCGAGCAGGGGCCCCTCCGGTGGCTCGCGGTGCTCGCCTTCGCCGTCGCGATGTACACCGACCAGCTCGACGGGCAGATCGCGCGCGCCCGCAACCTCGTGACCGACTTCGGCAAGATTGCCGACCCGATCGCCGACAAGCTCCTGACGGGGTCCGCGCTCGTGCTGCTCTCGCTGCTCGGCGAGCTCCCGTGGTGGATCACGATCGTGATCCTCGCGCGGGAATGGGGCATCACGGCGCTGCGCTTCGTCGTCATCCGCTACGGCGTCATGCCCGCCTCGCCGGGCGGCAAGCTCAAGACGGTCCTCCAGACCGTGGCCCTGGGCCTGTACCTCCTGCCCCTGCGGGACATCGCGCCGGCCGTGCCCGCGGTCGCGTTCGCGGTCATGCTCGCCGCCGTGGCCGTGACGGTCGCGACGGGCGTGGACTACGTGGTCAAGGCGCTGCGGCTGCGCGCCGCAGCGCGCGGGGCGGCGGGCTGAGATGGCCGACAACGGCAGCACAGCGGGCGTGGGGCCCGCCGAGGTCGTCGCCGAGTTCGTCGCCCGCGGGCTGACGGCGGGCACCGCCGAGTCGCTCACCGCCGGCCAGGTAGCGGCCGCCCTCGCGGAGGTGCCGGGCGCCTCGGCGATGCTGCGCGGCGGGATCGTGAGCTACGCGAGCGAGGTCAAGGCCAGCCTCCTCGGCGTCCCCGAGGGGCTCCTGGCCGAGGCCGGCTCGGTCGATCCGGAGGTGGCGCGGGCGATGGCCCACGGTGCCCGGGAGTCGCTCGGGGCCGACTACGCCGTCGCGACAACGGGGGCGGCGGGACCCGAGCCGCACGACGGCAAGCCGGTCGGGACGGTGTTCGTGGCCGTCGCCGGTCCGGCCGGATCGAGTGTCTCCGAGCACCTCTTCGCCGGAAGCCGGGCGGAGATCCGGGCGGCGGCGACCCGCGCAGCGCTCTCCGCGCTCCTCGGCGCCGTGCGCGGCGACACGCCCTGACAGCCTTCCCCAAGGCCGCCGAAGCTGGGAGCCCCCTGTGAATCGTTTGCGCCAGGCCCCGGCCGGGGAACAAAGATCCCATCACAGCAGTTGTGGATAGTGTCGTCATCCACCGACGGCATCACTAAGATGAGTCAGACCGGAGCCCCGCGCGCGGGGCACCCATGATGAGGAGCGCGTCGATACACATGGTTAAGCAGCCCGTGTCCGTCAATGGAGTAGTCCGCTGGCGCGATGCGGGCCTGGCTGGCAGCACGAAGCAGGAACAGAAGGAGCGCACGATGGTTGTTCTGCGTCATGAGATTGGAGACGTCCTGCGTGACGTCCGCCAGCGCCAGGGCCGCACGCTCCGTGAAGTCTCGCACAACGCCCGCGTTTCCCTGGGCTACCTGAGCGAAGTGGAGCGGGGCCAGAAGGAAGCATCGTCGGAGCTTCTCTCCTCGATCTGCGCCGCACTGGACGTGCCGCTGTCGGTCATGCTCCGCGAGGTCAGCGACCGCGTGGCAGTGGCCGAAGGAATCACGATCCCGGACACCGTTCCGCAGGAGTTCGCCCAGCGGTACGGCCGGGGCCTCCCCAACGACTTGGACGCCCAGCTGAGCAGCCTCAGCTGATCGCCCCCGAACCAGACACCGGCGGGGCCGGGCACGCACAGTGCCCGGCCCCGCCGCCGTTGTGATCTCGGCCCGAGCTCCCGTCAGGCTCCGGAAGGCTCCCCGGGGGCGCGGCGTTCCGTCGGCCGCTCGGCGGCGAGGGCCTCGTTGAGCCGGTTGAGGTAGCGGGCGAGGGCGTCGACCTCGCCCGGCTCCCACGTCCCGAGGGCCTCGCGGAAGAAGGCGTGCCGGCGCCGCCGGAAGGTGTCCACGTGTTCAGTGCCCGCCTCGGTGAGCGAGAGGATGGAGGCGCGCCCGTCGTGCGGGTCGGGCTCCTTGCCCACGAGCCCCAGCTCCTCGAGGAGGGCCACCTGCCGGCTCACGGTGGGCTTGCCGACGCCGACGGCCGCCGCGAGGTCGGTCACGCGCAGGGGCCCCTCGCGGTGCAGGATCGCGAGCAGCCCGTACCCCGCGGGGTCGAGCTCGGGGTGCAGCGTGCGCGCGAGGGACAGGGACGCGGCCCGGCCGCGACGCCACAGGAGGCCGAGCTGCTCCTCGATCTCCTGGAGGGCAGCGTCGAGCTGGTCGGGGGAGGGCATGGCTCCCATCATAGGCGCGCGGCGGCGCAGTCCTCCCGGGCACGCGCTGGGCAGGGGGGCCAGTCCTGGCGTGGGAGAATGGGACGGTGCGGAACAGCGACTTCTGGCGGCTCATGGAGGACGAGTTCGGGTCGGGCTATGCCCACGTCCTCGCCTCCTCGGCCGTCCTCGCCGCCGTCGGGGGGCGGACCGCGGACGAGGCGCTGCGCGCCGGCGTGCACCCGCGCGAGGTCTGGATCGCCGTCTGCGACCTGCAGGATGTCCCCGCCGAGCGGCGGCTCGGGCGCGACCGGCCCATCCGCGACTAGGAAGTTCCGCGACCGAGGCAGACCGCCCTGGCCAGTCCGCGCTTGGGGCAGTTCCGCGACACGCCGCGACGGATTCGAAGATGTGTTCGGGGGCACGGTAATGTCCTCCACAGAGCTTCTTCACGGCGCAATCCGCCGTGGGCACGGGGGAGTTGTCCACAGAGGGGCAGATGGCCGCGACGGCTGTCGGTGGGCGCCGGTAGCGTAGCGGCGTGGAGGACATGGCGGGCCGGACAGGTGCCCCGCCGACGACAATCGGATCCCGGAGGTGGACCATGGCAGTTTCGCCAGAGCGCGAGAAGGCCCTCGAGGCGGCGCTCGCCCAGATCGACAAGCAGTTCGGCAAGGGCTCGATCATGCGCCTCGGCGACGACACGCGCGCCCCGGTGGAGATCATCCCCACCGGCTCGATCGCGCTCGACGTCGCCCTCGGCATCGGCGGCCTGCCCCGCGGCCGCATCATCGAGATCTACGGCCCGGAGTCCTCAGGTAAGACGACTGTGGCGCTCCACGCCGTGGCGAACGCCCAGCGCAACGGCGGCATCGCGGCGTTCATCGACGCCGAGCACGCGCTTGACCCTGACTACGCGGCGAAGCTCGGCGTCGACACCGACGCCCTCCTCGTCTCCCAACCCGACACGGGCGAGCAGGCCCTCGAGATCATGGACATGCTCGTGGGCTCCGGGTCCCTCGACATCATCGTCATCGACTCGGTCGCCGCGCTCGTCCCCCGCGCCGAGATCGAGGGCGAGATGGGCGACAGCCACGTCGGCCTCCAGGCCCGCCTCATGAGCCAGGCGCTGCGCAAGGTCGCGGGCCGTCTCAACCAGACCAAGACCACCGCGATCTTCATCAACCAGCTGCGCGAGAAGATCGGCGTGTTCTTCGGCTCGCCCGAGACAACCACCGGTGGCAAGGCGCTCAAGTTCTACGCCTCGGTCCGCATCGACATCCGCCGCATCCAGACCCTCAAGGAGGGCGCCGACTCGGTCGGGAACCGGACCAAGGCCAAGATCGTCAAGAACAAGATGGCCCCGCCCTTCAAGCAGGCCGAGTTCGACATCATCTACGGCCACGGCATCTCGCGCGAGGGCGGGATCATCGACATGGGCGTCGAGCACGGCATCATCAAGAAGTCGGGGTCGTGGTTCACCTACGACGGCGACCAGCTCGGCCAGGGCATGGAGAACTCGCGGCGCTTCCTGCGCGACAATCCCGAGCTGGCGGACGAGCTCGAGCGCCTCATCAAGGAGAAGCTCGGCGTCGGCGTCAAGGCCGCCGCAGAGGAGCAGCCCCGCCTGAAGGCCGTTGACGGGGACTGACCGGCAGCCCCCGCCGCCCGAGGAGGACCCGGAGGCCGACCCCGAGTCGGTCGCCCGGGCGATCCTCCTGCGCCAGCTCACGCTCGGGCCGCGGAGCCGCGCGCAGCTCGAGCGGAAGCTCCGCGACCGGAGCGTGCCGGACGAGCTCGCCGCGGCCCTCCTGGACCGGTTCGAGGACGTCGGCCTCGTCGACGATGCCGAGTTCGCGCGCCAGTGGGTGCGGAGCCGTGGCCCGGGCAAGTCGCTGGCCCGACCCGCCCTGCGGCGCGAGCTCGGCGAGAAGGGCATCCGCGGCGAGGCGGCGGAGGCTGCCCTTGACGAGCTGAGCCCTGACGCCGAGGAGGAGGCCGCGCTCCGCCTGCTCGAGCGCCGCGTCCGGCGCATCGACCCCGAGGATCCCGCCGCCCGGGACAAGGAGCTGAGGCGGCTCGTCGGCATGCTGGCCCGCAAGGGCCACTCCCCGGGCAGCGCCTTCCGGCTCGCCGCCCAGGTCCTCGAGGCGACCGCCGGCCCAGCGGCGGAGTATCCGACGTGTCCGGAGGATGGCAGCGACGGCGACTGATGTGGCTCATGGGGTAGACGGGGCAGGAGTGCTCCATCGATACTCCTGATCATGCGCCCGCGCCGAGCCCCTCGCCCACGCCGTGCGCGTCGGGGGGTCGTGGCCCTCGCCGGCGCCTCGCTCGGCTGGGTGCTCGCCATGGGCGGCCTCGTGCCCGCGGCCTCCGCGGAGGACGCCCCGCCGTCGGGATTCCCGACGTGGGCGGAGGTCGAGGCCGCGAAGGGCAGCGCCGATGCCACACGCGTCCAGGTCGAGCGGATCACCGCGCTCCTGGGTACGGTCGAGACAGCTGCAGCTGAGGCGTCGCAGGCCGCGGTGGGCGCGGCCGCCGCGTACGCGAGGGCCGAGCAGGCGGTGCGCGACCAGCAGGCGGAGGTCGACGCCCTTGCCCGGGAGCGCGAGCGGCGAGTCGGCGAGCGGGAGGCCAGCCGCCGGGCCGCGGGCCGCATCGCGTCCACGGCCTACAAGGGGGGATCGACGATGGGGGCGCTCGATGCCCTCGCCGTCCTCGGTGACGCCGACGGGCTCAGCCGCCTCAGCACGCTCGAGGCCCTCGGCAACAACGCGGCCCGCACCGTGGCCGCCTACCATGCGGCGGCCAACACGGCGTCGGCGGCCGAGGACCAGTCCCGAGCCGCCGAGGAGGAGCTCTCCCGCCGGTCCGCCGAGGCCGGCGAGCGGCTCGCGGACGCCCGGACGGCCCAGCGGAGCGCCCAGGACGCCGTGGCCACGACCCAGGGCCAGTCGGCCACGCTCCGTGCCCAGCTCGCCGAGCTCGACGCGACGGCGGCCGCCGCCGAGGCCGGCTACCGGGAGGGCCAGGACGCCCTCGCCGCATACGCCGCCGCCCAGGAGGCCAGGCGCCGTGCGGCCGAGGAGGCCGCTGCACGGGCCGCGGCTCAGGCACCGGGCGGCACTCAGGGCCAGGCCGGCTCCCAAGGACAGGGGCCTGCCCAGGCGCCGGGCCCCGCCGAGCCGCAGGCCCCCGCCGGGGCGAGGCCGGGCGGCGGCCAGGCCCCGCCCCCTGCTGGCCAGGCTCCGGCCCCGCCGCCCCAACAGCCTCCGGCCCCAGCTCCTGGTCTGGTGCCCCAGCCGCCCGCGCCACAGCCGCCGGCGGGAAGTCCCGGCGTCGGCGGCGTGGTGAACGACCCGGCCGGAGCGAAGTCCTACGCCGCCGCCCAGCTCCCCGCCTACGGCTGGGGCGGGGGAGAGTACGCGTGCCTCGTCTGGCTCTGGAACCGCGAGTCGAACTGGCTCACCGACGCGACCAATCCCTACAGCGGCGCGTACGGCATCCCGCAGGCCCTCCCGCCCTCGAAGTACTCGACGGCCGGTCCCGACTGGCTCACGAACTACCGGACGCAGATCACGTGGGGCCTCGGCTACATCAGGAGCCGCTACGGCAGCCCGTGCACCGCGTGGGCGCACTCCGAGAGCCTCGGCTGGTATTGACTCCCGGGTACCCTTGATGGGTGAGTTCCACGATCGACGAGAGCACCGCCCGCGCCCTGGGCGGCACCCCGGCCCGGCCGCGCAGCTACGAGGTGCGCACCTTCGGCTGCCAGATGAACGTCCACGACTCCGAGCGCATGTCCGGCCTGCTCGAGGCCGCCGGCTACGTCCGCGCCGAGGGCGGGTCTGAGCCGGACGTCGTCGTCTTCAACACGTGCGCGGTCCGCGAGAACGCGGACAACCGCCTGTACGGCCATCTGGGCCAGCTCCGCCCGGTCAAGGAGCGCCACCCCGGGATGCAGATCGCCGTCGGCGGCTGCCTCGCCCAGAAGGACCGCGACACGATCCTCGCGAAGGCGCCGTGGGTCGACGCGGTGTTCGGCACGCACAACGTCGGCGCCCTCCCGGCGCTCCTCGAGCGGGCCCGGCACAACGAGGCCGCCCAGCTCGAGATCCTCGAGTCCCTCGAGGTCTTCCCCTCGACCCTGCCCACGAAGCGGGACTCCGCCTACAGCGGCTGGGTGTCCATCTCGGTCGGCTGCAACAACACGTGCACGTTCTGCATCGTCCCGAGCCTGCGCGGCAAGGAGCGCGACCGCCGGCCCGGGGACATCCTCGCCGAGGTGCAGGCCCTCGTGGACGACGGCGCCATCGAGGTAACGCTGCTCGGCCAGAACGTCAACTCCTACGGCGTCGAGTTCGGCGACCGCCTCGCCTTCGGCAAGCTCCTGCGCGCGTGCGGCGAGATCGAGGGCCTGGAGCGCGTCCGCTTCACGAGCCCCCACCCCGCCGCGTTCACGGACGACGTCATCGAGGCGATGGCCGAGACGCCCAACGTCATGCCCCAGCTGCACATGCCGCTCCAGTCCGGCTCGGACCGGGTCCTGCGCGAGATGCGCCGCTCCTACCGCTCCGCGAAGTTCCTCGGGATCCTCGACCGCGTGCGCGCGGCCATCCCGGACGCCGCGATCACGACCGACATCATCGTCGGCTTCCCGGGCGAGACCGAGGAGGACTTCCAGGCGACGCTCGACGTCGTCGAGCGCTCCCGCTTCGCCAGCGCGTTCACCTTCCAGTACTCCAAGCGCCCCGGGACCCCGGCGGCGGACCTGCCGGACCAACTGCCCAAGGCCGTGGTCCAGGGGCGCTACGAGCGCCTCATCGCGCTCCAGGACCGGATCGCGGCCGAGGAGAACGCGCGCCAGGTCGGCCGCACGATTGAGGTCATGGCCACGGCGCAGGCCGGCCGCAAGGCGGGGGAGACGCACCGGCTCTCGGGCCGCGCCCGCGACAACCGCCTCGTCCACTTCTCCGTCCCCGAGGGCGCCGAGGCGCCCCGGCCGGGCGACCTCGTGACCGTGGCCGTGACGGCCGCGGCACCGTTCCACCTCATCGCCGACCCGTCGGGCCCGGCCGAGTACGCCCTGCGCCGCTCCCGCGCGGGCGACGCTTGGGACCGTGCGCAGGCCGAGTCGTGCGGCATGCCCGCGGCGCCGGCAGCGTCCGCCGGCCAGGGCCGCCGGGGCGTGTCCCTCGGGATGCCCGCGCTGCCCGTCCGCGCGCGCTAGCGCCCGTGGCGCTCCAGCACCCGGAGTCCGACGGCGGCCCCCCGCGGGCTGCTGCCATGCCGCCGGCCGGCGAGCCGGCCCGGACCGAGCCAACGACCGTCCCGGGCGACCCGCGTCCGCCGGTGATCGCCGTCGTCGGGCCCACGGGCTCGGGCAAGTCCGACCTCGCGGTCGAGCTCGCCCTGGCTCTAGGCGGCGAGGTCGTGAACGCCGACGCGCTCCAGTTCTACCGGGGCATGGACATCGGCACGGCCAAGATCGCGCCCGCGGAGCGCCGGGGCGTGCCCCACCACCTCCTGGACGTCCTCGACGTGCGCGAGGAGGCGAGCGTCTCGGCGTTCCAAAGCTGGGCAAGGGAGGCCATCGCCGGCATCCACGCCCGCGGGCGGCGGGCCATCCTCGTGGGCGGCTCGGGCCTGTACGTGCGCGCGGCCCTCGACGTCCTCGAGTTCCCCGGCACCGACCGCACCGTGCGGGCCCGGCTCGAGGCCGAGGCCGAGCGGGACGGGCCGGGGCCCCTGCGGGCGCGCCTCCGCGAGGTCGACCCGGTCTCGGCCGACCGCCTCGGCGACCTGCGCCGGATCATCCGAGCCCTCGAGGTCCACGAGCTCACGGGGCGGCCGTTCAGCTCCTTCATGCCGGAACGGCAGTACGCCGCGCCGGCGGTCCAGATCGGCCTCGACCTGGACCGCCCAGTCCTGCACGCCCGGCTCGCCGAGCGCGTGCACCGCATGGTCGACGCCGGCCTGGCCGCCGAGGTGGCCCGGCTCGCCGCGGCGGGGCTCCGGGAGGGCAGGACAGCGTCACGCGCACTCGGCTACGGCCAGTTCCTGCGCGTCCTCGACGGGGAGTCGACCGTCGAGCAGGCCGCGGAGGAGACGATCGTCGCGACGCGGCAGTTCGCGCGCCGGCAGCTCACGTGGTTCCGCGCCGACCCCCGCGTGCACTGGCTCGACGCGCTCGCGCCGGACACGCCCGGGCGGGCGCTCGACATCGTGCGCGCCGCCGACGAGGCCCAGCGCCGGGCAGCCGTCAACGCCGACGCCCGAGACGCGGCCGGTAGGCTGGACCCATGAGCTCCCCCGCCGCGACCTCCTCGCCCTCCACCGCGCCCGCGCAGCGCGCCGCCGTCCTCGCGCAGCTCGCGGGACTGCCGTTCGCCAAGGGCCACGGCACCGGGAACGACTTCGTCCTCGTCGCCGACCCCGCGGGCGAGCGGGTGCTCGGCGAGGCCGAGGCCGCGGCCCTGTGCGACCGGCATCTGGGCCTCGGCGCCGACGGGCTCATCCGCGCCATCCGCTCCGCGGAGCTCCCCGAGGGGCGGGCCGTCCTCGCCGAGGAGCCCGCGGCCGAGTGGTTCATGGACTACCGCAACGCTGACGGCTCGCTCTCCGAGATGTGCGGCAACGGCGTGCGGGCGTTCGTCGCGTTCCTGCTCGACCAGGGCCTCGTCGAGCTCGCGCCGGGGGAGATCCTCGCCATCGGCACGCGCGCCGGCGTGAAGCGGATCGAGCGCCGCGACGGCGGCTTCGCGGTGGACATGGGCCCGTGGGAGTTCATCTTCCCGGCCCAGGCCGAGGCCGACGCCGGCGACTCGCTCGTCACGGCCGTCGGGCTCGACGTCCCGCGCCCCGCCCTGAGCGTGAGCATGGGCAACCCGCACACCGTGGTGGCCCTCGCCACGGACGCCGAGCTGGCCGGGCTCGGCCTGCACACGGCGCCCGCCGTCGACCCGGTGCCGCCGCACGGGACGAACGTCGAGTTCGTCGTCCCCGCCGAGCCGCTCGTCTCCGGCGGTGTCGGGACCATCACGATGCGCGTGCACGAGCGCGGCGTCGGCGAGACGCAGTCCTGCGGGACCGGCGCGTGCGCCGCCGCCGTCGCCATCCGGCACTGGGCAGGCGCGGGCGCCCCCGACCGATGGAACGTGGTGGTCCCCGGCGGCACGGTCGGCGTCGCGTTCGTGCCCGGGTCCGGGGGCCGCGAGCACGTGGAGCTCTCCGGCCCCGCCGTCATCGTCGCCCACGGCACGCTCGGCTGAGCCTGACGCTGAAGCATGAGGGGTCCGTCCCGCCGGCCGGCGGGACGGACCCCTCGCGCATCTCAGCCCTCGATGAGCCCGAAGGGGTTGCCGTCCGAGTCCTTCACGCTCGCGACGAGCCGCCCGCCGCCCACGTCGCGCGGCTCGGCAAGGACCTCGGCGCCCGCCGCCACGAGCCCCTCGAGGGCGGTCCGCAGGTCCTCGACGGCCCAGTACGCCACGGGTCCCGTATGCCCGGCACGGTGGCCGCTCGGGTCGAGGCCCACCTCGACCGAGTCGGTCTTGAAGCCGACGTAGTACGGCTCGTCGACGTACGGCTCGGCGCCGAGCAGCGTCGAGTACAGGGCCTTGGCGGAGGCGAGGTCGGACACGGGGATGGCGATGTTGTTCAGACGCATGGACTGCCCCTCACGGATCGGTACGGCTTCCGGTCTCAGTACGCTTCCCGTCTTAGTACGGATCCGCGGCGAGGGGAAGGAGCGGGCGCGCCTTGGCGCGTCAGCTCCGGCGGGTGACCCGGAGCACGCGGAAGCCCTTAGACGTCGCCGGCCGGTCGACGTCGTACGCGTCCCCGAGCTCCTCGGCGAGCCACCGGGCGAGGGAGTCCGCGCCGAGGTTCTTCTGCACGACGAGCCACGCCTCCCCGCCCGCCTCGAGCCGCGGAAGCCAGAGCAGGAGGAGCCCGTGCAGGGCCTGCTTGCCGATCCGGATGGGCGGGTTGGACCAGATGGTCGCGAACCGCAGGGAGGGGTCGAGGTCCTCCGGCAGGGACGCGTGGACGTTGCCGAGGCCCGCGAGCCGGGCGTTCTCCTCGGTCAGCGAGAGGCTGCGCGTGTTGACGTCCACCGCGTACACTCGCGCGCCCGGGGAGCGCATCGCGAGGGTCAGGGCGATCGGCCCCCAGCCGCAGCCGATGTCCAGCAGGTTCCCCTCCGGAGCCGGGTCCGGGGCCTCGGCCAGCAGCACAGCCGTGCCCTTGTCGACGCCGTCGGGGCTGAAGATGCCCGCCGACGTGCGCAGGGTGAGCTCGCGCCCCTCGAGCACGACGGCGAGCGGCCGCCTCACGTCGGGGACGCCCGGCTCGGCGTTGAAGTAGTGCGCTGGCTCCATAGGCATCCAGCGTAGTGCCCGGCCCCGGCACACCCGACCGCCGGTCACGGCCGATGCCCCCCGGCGCGCCGGGGCCGCAGCCGGGGGCTAGGCAGCCGGGGCTAGGCAGCCGGGGCTAGGCAGCCGGGGGCGTCCGGTACACTGGAACGCATGTTCCTGTTCATCTGACGCCACGGCGTCGCCGGCCCATGCCGTCCACGACGCCGCCGCGAGGCACCCAAGCCGCCCCCGTGGCCGGCCGCCGCCCGCACGTCCCCGCGCTCCGATGCACCCTTTCCGGCAGCGCACAGAACATCGTCCCAGGAGCATCCGCGTGACACCGCATCCCACTGAAGGGGTCTCTCCACAGACCCCTCCCTCTGACCATGCCGGCGCCGGGCGCCCGCACTATTCTGGAACTGCATCCGCCGCTAAGGAGACCATGACCGACAACCAGCACGACCCGCGCGTCCCGTCCGACGGCAGCGCCGCCCAGGACCTCAGCCCGGCCGACATCCAGGCCGTCATCGACCGCATCCTCGCCAAGGAGGAGGCCGCGGCGGCCAAGGGCGCCGGGCGGCCCGACCGCGGCGGATCCGCGGACGACGGCCGGTCCTCGGACGACGGCACCGGCGACGGGAGCGGCTCCCGCAGGGGCGGCGTCGGGGGCCGCGCCCTCGCGATCTCAGACCTGACGACCGAGCACGGCGACTACGACGGCGAGCAGCGGGACCTGGATGAGCGGCGCGCCCTGCGCCGCGTCGCCGGCCTCTCGACGGAGCTCGAGGACGTCACCGAGGTCGAGTACCGGCAGCTGCGCCTCGAGCGCGTCGTGCTGGCGGGGTTGTGGACCGAGGGCACGCTCGAGGACGCGGAGAACTCGCTCCGGGAGCTGGCCGCGCTCGCCGAGACCGCCGGCTCGGAGGTGCTCGACGGCGTCGTGCAGCGCCGCGTCAAGCCGGACCCGGGCACGTTCGTCGGCTCGGGCAAGGCGCTCGAGCTGCGCGACATCGTCGCCGCGACAGGCGCGGACACCGTGATCGTGGACTCCGAGCTCGCCCCGTCCCAGCGCCGTGGCCTCGAGGACATCGTCAAGGTCAAGGTCATCGACCGGACCGCGCTCATCCTCGACATCTTCGCCCAGCACGCCAAGAGCCGCGAGGGCAAGGCGCAGGTCGAGCTCGCGCAGCTCGAGTACCTGCTCCCGCGCCTGCGCGGCTGGGGCGAATCGATGTCCCGCCAGGCCGGTGGCCGCGTCGGCGCCGCGGGCGGCGGCATCGGCTCCCGCGGTCCCGGCGAGACCAAGATCGAGCTCGATCGGCGCCGCATCCGCACGCGCATGGCCAAGCTGCGCCGCGAGATCGCCGGCATGAAGCCGGCGCGCGAGACGAAGCGGGCCAACCGCAAGCGCAACGAGGTGCCCTCGGTCGCCATCGCCGGCTACACCAACGCGGGCAAGTCCTCGCTCCTGAACCGGCTCACGGACGCGGGCGTGCTCGTCGAGAACGCCCTCTTCGCGACCCTCGACCCGACCGTGCGCCGGGCCGAGACGCCGGATGGGCTCCCCTACACGCTCGCCGACACGGTCGGGTTCGTCCGCTCGCTGCCGACGCAGCTCGTCGAGGCCTTCCGGTCCACGCTCGAGGAGGTCGCGGACGCCGACCTCATCCTGCACGTCGTCGACGCCTCGCACCCCGACCCCGAGGGGCAGATCGCCGCCGTGCGGGAGGTCTTCTCCGAGGTCGACGCGCGCAAGGTGCCCGAGATCATCGTGCTCAACAAGGCCGACGCCGCCGACCCGATCGTGCTCGAGGGGCTGCGGCGGCGCGAGCGGAACCACGTCGTCGTCTCGGCCCGCACGGGCCAGGGCATCGAGGAGCTGCGGCAGGCGATCAGCGAGGCGATCCCGCGCCCCGACGTCGTCCTGACCCTGCTCGTGCCGTACAGCCGCGGCGACGTGCTCAACCGGCTGCACGAGTCGAGCGCGGAGATCCGCTCGATCGAGCACGCCGAGGAGGGCACGCGCGTCGAGGCCGTGGTCCGCGAGGAGATGGCCGCCGAGCTCGCGCCGTTCACCGTCGATGGCTGAGGCCGGGACCGGTGCTGCCGGGGCGCCCGCCCCGGCGCCGGCCGACGCCTTGACCCCGGCCGACGCTGTGCCCCCGGCCGACGCTGTGCCCGCGGCCGACGCCGAACGTCTCGCCGTGCGCCTCCTGGACGCCGCCGTCGCGGCCATGGGGGGCGCACAGCGCGAGGGCCAGCACGAGATGGCCCGGCAGGTCGCGCGCGCCATCGAGGAGGGCGAGCACCTGCTCGTCCAGGCGGGCACGGGCACGGGCAAGTCGCTCGCGTACCTCGTCCCACTCATCGCGCACGCCCAGCACAGCGATCGTCCCGCCGTCGTCGCGACCGCGACGCTCGCGCTCCAGGCCCAGATCGTGGGCCGGGACCTCCCGCGGCTGCTCGAGGCGATCACCCCGCAGCTCGACCGGCCCGTCGACGTCGCCCTCGTCAAGGGCCGCTCCAACTACCTGTGCCGGCACAAGCTCGAGGGCGGCTTCCCGACCGACGACCCGGCGGACGGCGCGCTCTTCAGCCTCGGCGAGGAGGCCGGCGTCGTCCACCCGGCCGCCGCGCCGACGTCGCAGCTGGGCCGCGAGGTCAAGCGGCTGCGCGAGTGGGCCGAGGAGACGGAGACCGGAGACCGGGACGAGCTCGTCCCGGGCGTGTCCGACCGCGCCTGGCGGCAGGTGTCCGTCTCGGCGCTCGAGTGCCTCGGCGCCCAGCGCTGCCCCTTCGCGGCAGAGTGCTTCAGCGAGCTCGCGCGCCAGCGCGGCGCCGAGGCGGACATCGTCGTGACGAACCACGCGCTGCTCGCGATCAACGCCTTCGAGGGCCTGAACGTCCTGCCGGAGCACGACGTCGTGGTCGTCGACGAGGCGCATGAGCTCGCCGACCGCGTCACGGGCGCCGTGAGCGCCCAGCTCTCGGCCGCCATGGTCACGGCCGCGGCCTCGAGCGCGCGCAAGCACTGCGGGATCGGTGTGGAGGCCATCCACGCCGCGGCCGCCGGCCTCGAGCTCTCGCTCGCCTCCGCGCCGACCGGGCTGCTCGCGCGCGGGCTCACCGAGGAGCAGGCGCAGGACGTCGCGCTCGTGCGGGACGCGTGCCGAGTCGCCCTGTCGGAGTCGAAACCGGGCGAGGGGCAGAACACGGCCGACGGCGGGCGGCAGGTCGCGCGCTCCCGGCTCGCCGCGCTCGTGGACGTGTGCGAGCGGATCCTGGACGCCGAGGCGAACAGGGAGGTCGTCTGGGTCACGCGCGCCGGGACCTTCGACCCCGTCGCCGGCTACGCGCCGCCGGACGAGGACGCCCCGGCAATGCTCAACATCGCCCCGCTGAGCGTGGGCGGAAGGCTTCGCGACGGGCTCTTCGCCGACCGCACGGTCGTGCTCACGAGCGCGACCCTCGCGATCGGCTCGGCGTTCGAGCCCACGGCCGGGGGGCTGGGCCTGCTCGGCCCCGGCGCGCCGAGCTGGACGGGGGTCGACGTCGGTTCCCCGTTCGACTACCCGAAACAGGGCATGCTCTACGTCGCGCGGCACCTGCCCAAGCCGGGCCGCGGCGTCTCGCCCGAGGCGCTCGACGAGCTCGAGGCGCTCCTGCGCGCGTCCCGGGGCGGGGCGCTGTGCCTGTTCTCCTCGCGCCGGGCCGCCGAGGAGGCGGCCGACGAGCTCCGGGGCCGGCTCGAGACGGAGATCCTGTGCCAGGGCGACTCGTCGATGAGCGCGCTCGTCAAGCAGTTCGCGGCCGAGCCGGACACGTGCCTGTTCGGGACGATGTCGCTATGGCAGGGCGTGGACGTGCCCGGCCCCTCGTGCCGCCTCGTGGTGATCGACCGGATCCCGTTCCCGCGGCCCGACGACCCGCTCATGACGGCGCGCTCCCGCGCCGTCGCGCAGGCGGGCGGGAACGGCTTCATGTCGGTCTCCGCGACGCACGCGGCCGTACGGCTCGCGCAGGGCGCGGGGCGGCTCATCCGCTCGACGGCGGACCGCGGCGTCGTTGCCGTGCTGGACTCGCGCCTCGCGACCGAGCGCTACGGCGGGTTCCTGCGCGGGGCGCTGCCCCCGCTGTGGGGCACGACCGACCGCAAGGTCGTGCTCAGCGCGCTCGAGCGCCTCGCCGCGGCCGGCTGAGCGGGTCCTCGGGGAAGAGGTTCTCGGGGAGCGGGATCAGACGGAGCGCAGGACCGAGACGACCTTGCCCATGACCGTGGCGTGGTCGCCGAGGATCGGCTCGTAGCGCGTGTTCTGCGGCAGCAGCCACGTGTGCCCGTCCCGCTGGCGGAAGGTCTTGACCGTGGCCTCGTCGTCGAGGAGGGCCGCGACGATGTCGCCGTTCTCGGCGCTGCCCTGACGGCGGACGACGACCCAGTCGCCGTCGCAGATGGCGGCGTCGATCATCGAGTCGCCCTTGACACGCAGCATGAAGAGCTCGCCATACCCCACGAGCTGGCGGGGGAGGGGCATGACGTCCTCGACGACCTGGTCGGCGAGGATGGGGCCGCCCGCGGCGATCCGGCCGACGAGCGGGACCATCGCGGTGTCCGCGGCCCCGGCCATCTCCTCGACCGGGACACCGTCCACGCCGCGCAGCCCGGCCGGGACCTCGCCGGCCATGCTGAGCTCGCCCTCGTCGAGCGTGAGCGGCATGAGGACCTCCATCGCGCGGGGCCGCTTCGGGTCGCGGCGCAGGTAGCCCAGCTTCTCGAGCTGGGTGAGCTGGTGGGTCACGCTGGACAGGCTCGCGAGGCCCACCGTGTCCCCGATCTCGCGCATGGACGGCGGGTACCCGACGTGCTGGACGGAACGCTGGATTGTCTCGAGGATCCTCTTCTGGCGCGCCGTGAGCCCCTTGGCCGCCTTCGTCCGTGGTGCCATCCGTCCTGCCTCCCTGATCGCCGCCCGCGCGCTGCGCCACGGCCTCTTCCACCCGTCCGGCGCCGGGTCCGCCGAGAACTGTCGGACCCCCTCGGCACGATGCAATCAGATGCAGTGTTCCCGCCGGGAGGGCGGCAGCTGGGCGGAGGCCCGGTGCTCCTCCCACCGTAGGCCACGAGGCCGAGCCTTTCAAACATGTGTTCGACCGAGTCTGGACAGGATTCGACGGCACCTGCTAAGAAAGGTCCATCACGTTCGAAGATCCGTTCGAAAAGCTGTGTTCGAGCATCGGGATCCTGTTCTCCTGGCGGGGGGCAGGCGCGGGCCGGACGCAGGGGAAGGCAGACCATGGCACACGCGATCCCGCCCGTCGCCCGCCACCACGAGGCCGCTCGGCCGCCCCGGCTGCGGCTCACCCGCCGGGGCCGCATCGTCCTCATCGTCATCCCGCTGAGCCTGCTCGCCCTCGCCGTCCTCGCCCTGTGGGCGGCGCTCATGGCCCCAGCGCATGCCAGCGACGAGCAACTGGCCGGCCCGGGCCAGGCGGTGACCGTCACCGTCCGGCCCGGCGAGTCCCTCTGGACGATCGCAGCCCGGACGGCCCCGGGCCAGGACCCGCGGGTCACGATCGGCCAGATCCGCGAGCTCAACGACCTCGGCGGCTCTCGGGTCGTGCCCGGCGAGCAGCTCCTCGTCCCGGTCGCCGGCTGAGCCCTGGAGGCCCCGGTCATGAATGCGGCCGGCCCGCGGAGCTGGCGTAGGCTGGACCGGTGGACGACCAGCTCGAACGTTTGAACCGCCTGCCCCTGCGCGACGACCTCCGCGGCCAGCACCCGTACGGGGCGCCCCAGATCGACGTTCCCATCCAGCTCAACGTCAACGAGAACACGTACGGGGTCCCGGCCGACGTCCAGGAGGCGATCGTCGAGGCCGTCCGCGAGGTCGCCGGCGGCCTCAACCGCTACCCGGACCGGGAGTTCACGCAGCTCCGCGAGGCCCTGGCCGAGTACCTCGGCCACGGGCTCGGCCCCGACCGCGTCTGGGCCGCGAACGGCTCGAACGAGGTCCTCCAGCAGCTCCTCCAGGCGTTCGGGGGCCCGGGCCGCTCCGTCCTGAGCTTCCCCCCGACGTACTCGATGTACCCGCTCCTGGCGAGCGGGACCGGCACGGCGTACATCAAGGGCGAGCGCCAGGCCGACTTCGGCCTCAGCGCCGAGGCTGCCGCCCGGCAGGTCCGCGAGCACGCCCCGAGCATCGTCATCCTGTGCTCGCCGAACAATCCCACCGGGACCGCGCTCGGGCTCGACGTCGTCGAGGAGGTGTACGCCGCGGGCGAAGGGAGCCAGACAGTCGTGATCGTCGACGAGGCCTACGCCGAGTTCGCCCAGGCCGGCACGCGCTCCGCGCTGACGCTCCTCGAGGACCGCCCGCGCCTCATCGTCACGCGCACCATGAGCAAGGCCTTCGCCCTCGCGGGCGCCCGCCTCGGCTACCTCGCCGCGGCGCCCGAGGTCATCGACGCCCTCCGGCTCGTCCGCCTCCCGTACCACCTCTCGGCCGTCACGCAGGCCACGGCGCTGGCCGCGCTGCGGCACCGCGGCTCGCTCATGGCCGAGGTCGAGGCGATCAAGGGCCAGCGCGACAGGATCGTCGCGGAGCTCACCCGGCTGGGCCTGCGCCCCGCGGCGTCGGACTCGAACTTCGTCTTCGTCTCGGGCTTCGCCGATCCGCGCCGCGTCTGGGAGGGCCTCCTGGAGGCCGGCATCATCGTCCGTGACGTCGGCATCCCCGGCAGCCTGCGCATCACCGCGGGGACCGAGTCGGAGACGAGCGCGTTCCTGACCCGGCTCGAGGAGCTCCTCGCCGAATAGGGCGGTCGAGTGCACGAGCCAGCGGCCCGGGCGGGGCGGGCACGCCGCCACGCCTAGAATGGGGGAAGACCCCCTCATCCAGTGAAGGACGTATACCCATGAGCATCGAGCTGCAGACCGCCCTGCCCGCGCAGCGGACGGCGCGGATGGAGCGCACGACGAGCGAGTCGTCGGTTCTCGTCGAGCTGGACCTCGACGGCACCGGCCGCTCCGACATCTCCAGCAGCGTCCCGTTCTACGACCACATGCTCACGGCCCTGTCCAAGCACTCGCTCATTGACCTCACGGTCAAGGCCACGGGCGACA
Organism: Sinomonas sp. T428B; assembly: GCF_056780155.1. Classification (NCBI taxonomy): domain Bacteria; kingdom Bacillati; phylum Actinomycetota; class Actinomycetes; order Micrococcales; family Micrococcaceae; genus Sinomonas; species Sinomonas sp. T428B. Next base: position 1,494,517 of record NZ_JBRAZR010000001.1, read on the forward strand.
CCCACATCGACGTGCACCACACGGTCGAGGACATCGCCATCACCTTCGGCGAGGTGCTCAAGCAGGCCCTCGGCTCCAAGGCGGGCATCCGGCGCTTCGGCGAGGCCACGGTGCCGCTCGACGAGGCGCTCGCGCACGCCGTCGTCGACGTCTCCGGCCGCCCCTACCTCGTCCACGGCGGAGAGCCCGCGGGCCAGGAGTACCACCTCATCGGCGGGCACTTCACCGGCTCGCTCACGCGGCACGTGTTCGAGGCGATCACCCTGCACGCCGGCATCTGCCTGCACATGAACGTCCTCGCCGGCCGGGACCCGCACCACATCGTCGAGGCCCAGTTCAAGGCCTTCGCCCGCGCCCTGCGCGCCGCGGTCGAGCCGGACCCCCGCATCGGCGACGCGATCCCGTCCACGAAGGGGGCCCTGTGAGCACCGGTCCCGCCGACGACTCGCTGCCCGCGGCGCCCGTCGACGCGCCCGGCGGGATCGTCGTCGACCCGCACACCCTCGGCGGCCCGGCCCCGGACCCCGAGGGCCGCCCGACCGTCGTCGTGCTCGACTACGGCTCCGGCAACGTCCGCTCCGCCGTGCGCGCCCTCGAGCGGGCGGGCGCGGCGGTCACGCTGAGCTCGAAGGCCGAGGACGCGCTCAACGCCGACGGCCTTGTCGTCCCCGGCGTCGGCGCGTTCGCGACCGTCATGGAGGAGCTCAAGGCCGTCGACGGGCTGCGGATCATCGGCCGCCGCGTCGCCGGCGGGCGCCCGGTCCTGGCCATCTGCGTCGGGCTCCAGATCATGTTCGAGCGCGGCATCGAGCACGGCGTCGAGGCCGAGGGCCTCGGCGAGTGGCCCGGCACCGTCGAGCTGCTCCCCGCCCGGGTCGTCCCGCACATGGGCTGGAACACCGTCTCGGTGCCCGAGGGGTCGAAGCTCTTCGCGGGCGTCGAGGACGAGCGCTTCTACTTCGTGCACTCCTACGGCGTGCAGACGTGGGACTTCGAGGTCGCCCAGCCGAAGATGGCGCCGCCGCTCGTGACGTGGAGCGAGCACGGCGCGCGGTTCATCGCCGCCGTCGAGAACGGCCCGCTGTGCGCCACCCAGTTCCACCCGGAGAAGTCCGGCGACGCCGGGGCGCGGCTCCTGCGCAACTGGGTCCACTCCCTGCGCACCCACCCCGCGCCGCAGGCCGCCGGCCAGGCGGCCTCCTAGAGATGTGGTCCGTGCTGCTGTTCGGCCTCGCCGGACTGCTCGTGGGCGGCGTGGTGTCCTTCCGGCGCCAGGGCCTGCCCCCGTGGACCTGGATCAGCTTCGGCGTGCTCGCCGCCGCGGCGCTCGTCGCCGCCTACCTGCTGACGCTGCCCGCGTGAGGCAGCACCGACCCGAGAGGGAGAACACCATGACTGCTGGGGAGTCCGTCCTCGAGCTGCTGCCCGCCGTCGACGTCGTGGACGGCCAGGCCGTCCGCCTGGTCCAGGGCGAGGCCGGGAGCGAGACCAACTACGGCTCGCCGCTCGACGCGGCGCTCGCGTGGCAGGAGGCCGGCGCCGAGTGGGTCCACCTCGTGGACCTCGATGCCGCCTTCGGCCGCGGGGACAACCGCGCCCTGCTCGCCGAGGTCGTCGACAGCCTCTCGCTCAAGGTCGAGCTCTCGGGCGGGCTGCGGGACGACGCCTCCCTCGAGGCCGCCCTCGACCTCGGCGTCGCCCGCGTCAACCTCGGCACCGCCGCGCTCGAGAACCCCGAGTGGACGGCCCGTGCGATCGCCCGCCACGGCGACCGGATCGCCGTCGGCCTCGACGTGCGCGGCACGACCCTCGCCTCCCGCGGCTGGACGCAGGAGGCCGGCAACCTCTGGGAGGCGCTCGCACGGCTCGACGACGCCGGCTGCGCGCGCTACGTCGTGACCGACGTGACCAAGGACGGCACCCTGCGCGGGCCCAACCTCGGGCTCCTGACGCAGATCTGCGACCGTACCGACCGCCCCGTCGTGGCCTCGGGCGGCATCTCGAGCCTCGAGGACCTGCGCGCGCTGCGCGAGCTCGTCCCGCTCGGCGTCGAGGGCGCGATCGTGGGCAAGGCGCTCTACGCCGGCCAGTTCACGCTCCCCGAGGCGCTGGACGTCGCCGGGCGCCGCTGAGCATGGCGCACGACGGCGCCCCCCGGCCCGGGGATAACAGGCACGGGGACAACAGGCACGGGCAGAAGCAGAGGCACCTGCCGGGGCACATCGCCGCCGCTCTGGCCAGGGCCGGCTCCGGCACGGACTCCGCGGGACAGCCCTGGGCCGGCCGCGACCTCGCGGGGGAGGGCAACCCCCTGCACCAGTTCGACGACGACAACGGCCTCGTCGACGCCGGGGTAGCCGCAGCGCTGGCCGCGCTCGTGGCGGGCGAGGGCGACGAGGCCGGCGTCCACCGCGCGCTCGCCTCCGCCCGCGTCTTCGTGGCCGTCGTCGCCTCTCTGGCCGAGGGCGGCCTCGGCGAGCACGGCTTCGCCGAGGACAAGGAGGCGGACATGGCGCTCGTGACGCTCACCGCCCCCGACGGTCGGAAGGCCCTCCCGGCCTTCACGAGCGTCGAGCGGCTGGCCGCGTGGCACCCCGAGGCACGACCGGTGGCCGTCTACGCCCCCCGGGCCGCGCTCTCCGCCGTCTCGGAGGGCGCCGAGCTGCTCGTGCTCGACCCCGGGGCCGAGCTCACCTTCGTGCTGCGCCGCCCCGCCGTCTGGGCGCTCGCGCAGCAGCGGCCGTGGACACCGTCGTACGCCGACCCCGAGCTCGTCGCCGAGGTCGGGCGAGCCGTCGAGGGCCTCGCGCCCGTGCGCGGCGTGGAGATCTCCGCCGGCGCCGGCGTGGCCTCGCGGGACGCCGCCGGCAGGGTCCTCGCCGGCGGCGGGCCCGGCCCCGAGCTGCGGCTGACCCTCGCCCTCGCGCCCGGTTTGCCATCGGAGACGGTGCGTGAGACCGTGGCAGAGCTCCACGGCCGACTCGCCGGTAGCAAGCGCTTCGCGGAGGCCGTCGACTCGCTCGAGGTCAAGCTCCGCCCGGCGCAGGACTGATCCGCCCCCGGCTCCCGCGCCGCAGGGCGGGGAGCGACTCACGCAGGGGGAGAGATGGACTTCGGGCAGTACGGCCGGCTGTGGCGCACGCCCCGGATCAGGCAGCTGCTGCTCGTGGCGATGGTCGCGCGCCTGCCCCACTCGGCCGCCGGCGTCCTCCTGACCCTGCATGTCGTCTCGACCCTCGGCCTGGGCTTCGCCGCCGCGGGCGCGGCCGCCGCCCTCCTGACGATCGGGATCGCCGTGGGCGCCCCGTGGCGCGGCCGCCGCGTCGACACGGCCGGGCTCCGCAAGGCGCTGATCCCCTCCGTCGTGGCCGAGGCCGCCGTCTGGGGCGTCGCGCCGCACTTGAACTACCCGTGGCTCCTCGTCGCCGCGTTCGCCGGCGGGCTGTTCGCGCTCCCCGTCTTCTCGGTCGTGCGGCAGTCCCTCGGCGTCATGACCCAGGGCGCCCAGCGCCGGAGCGCCTTCGCCCTCGACTCGATCTGCACCGAGGTCACCTTCATGGTCGGCCCGGCCGCCGCCGCGCTCGCGGCCCAGGCCTCGAGCGTGTGGGGGCTCACCGCCGTCGGGGCCGCGGGCGCCCTCGCCGGCCTCGCGCTCATGTGGTTCGACCCGCCCACCCGCTCGGGCCAGCCCGGCGCCGCGGACCCTGCCCGGGACGTGGACGCCGATCTCGCCTCGAGCCTCGAGTCCGCCGAGGAGCCCGCCCCCGCCGAGGTCGCGGCGGGCCAGGCCGACGGCGCCTCGGGCCTGGCACGGCTCGTGCGCCGCGCGCGCGGCAGCGCCGGGACGGGCTGGATGGGGATCGCCGTCGGCGTCGTCATGGCCGTCGCCGCGGGCGCCGGCATGGTCCTCTCGGGCACCGACGTGGCCATCGTCGCGCTCCTGCGCGGGCACGGGGAGAGCCCCTCGCTCGGCGTCGTGTTCTTCTTCTGGTGCCTCGCCTCGCTCGTCGGCGGGATCGTCTACGGGGCGATGCGCCGCCGGGTCCCGCCCATCGTGCTGCTGCTCGTCATGAGCCTGCTGACGATCCCGATGGGCTTCGCCCACGACACCGTCACGCTCTCCCTCCTCGCAATCCTCCCGGGGCTCGTGTGCGCCCCGACCCTCTCGGCCGCCTCAGAGCGCGTCGCGGAGCTGGTCCCGGAGGAGCGCCGCGGCGAGGCGATGGGCTGGTACGGCTCCGCCCTCACCGCCGGGACCGCCGTCGGCTCCCCGCTCACCGGTGCGATGGTCGACGCGCTCGGGCCCTGGGCCGGCTTCGCCGGGATCGGCGCCGCCGGCGCGCTCACCTGCGTCGCGGGCCTCGCCGTGCAGTCCGCGCGTCGGAGCCGCGTCGCGACCGGGCCGGTGAGCCGGAGCGCCTGAGCCGGGGCACCTGAGCCGGGCACAGGAACGGCGCACGACGGCGGGTGCGTGCCCGCCGTCGTGCGCCGTGGGTATGCGCGGGGATCCGTCAGTTGACGGGGCCCGTGTACTTCTCTCCCGGGCCCTTGCCCGGCTCGTCGGGGATGACGGAGGCCTCGCGGAAGGCGAGCTGGAGCGAGCGGAGCCCGTCGCGCAGCGGCCCGGCGTGCTGGGAGCCGATCTCCGGCGCCGCGGCGGTGACGAGGCCCGCGAGGGCCGTGATGAGCTTGCGCGCCTCGTCGAGGTCCTTGAGCCCGTCCGCCTCCGGGCCCTCCGCGAGGCCGACCTTCACGGCGGCTGCGCTCATGAGGTGCACTGCGGTGGTCGTGATGACCTCGACGGCGGCGACCTCGGCGATGTCGCGCACCTGCGCGCTCACGTCCGGGGCGCCGGCCCCCGCTGGCGCGGGGGCGGAGTCGAAGCTGTGGCGGTGCTCGCCGTCGGCGGCCGTGCCTGACGGGGGATTCGGGGTGGTGCTGCTCATGCTGCTAAGCTTGGCACAGACCGACTGGATGTCGTTATTTCTGTGTTTCCAGCGGTGGACGCCCCCCGACAGCATGCCAGGCCTGATGCCGTGTGCCGTTACGGGCATTCGTGCGTTCACCCTGTACACTTGACAGACAGTTTGCAAGCGGAGATCTCTCCCACCTGTCGGCGTCCGGGCCCAGCCCGGGAGAGCTGCCGGGTACTCAGGTTGGCCGGAGCGGCACATGTGTGGCTCCGCGCGTCGCGTCCCTGCGGGGGCGCGCTCCTTCCGAGGCCTCCGATTGCACCGGCAATCGGGGGCCTTCCTTGTTGCCGGGGAACGTCTTGACACGTACAGGAGCTTGAACATTAGCGATCCACGCATCAATGAGCGAATCCGCGTCCCTGAAGTGCGCCTTGTCGGTCCGGCAGGGGAGCAGGTCGGCATCGTCCGCATCGAGGATGCGCTGCGCCTGGCCGCGGAATCAGACCTTGATCTCGTTGAGGTAGCACCCCAGGCGAAGCCCCCGGTGTGCAAGCTGATGGACTTCGGCAAGTACAAGTACGAGGCGGCGGTCAAGGCCCGTGAGGCGCGCAAGAACCAGACCAACACGGTCCTGAAGGAGATCCGCTTCCGCCTCAAGATCGACAAGCACGACTACGAGACGAAGACGGGCCATGCCCTCCGCTTCCTCGGTGCGGGCGACAAGGTCAAGGCCATGATCCAGTTCCGCGGCCGCGAGCAGCAGCGCCCCGAGATGGGCATCCGCCTGCTCCAGCGCTTCGCCGAGGACGTGGCCGAGGTCGGCGCCGTCGAGTCTGCCCCACGGATCGACGGCCGCAACATGGTCATGGTGATCGGCCCGCTCAAGAACAAGGCGGAGGCCAAGGCCGAGGCCCGGCGCCAGGCCCAGCGCGCCGCGGACAAGGCGAAGGCCGAGGCCGCGAAGGCTGCGGGCGTGACCGCCGAGCAGGCGCCGATGACGCAGTCGCTCGGGGACGCGATCCCGGCCGAGTTCCTCGCCGCCGCCGCGGCCTACCAGGAGGCTCAGGCGGAGGCTTCCGCCGAGGCACCCGCAGTCGAGGAGGCAGCTGAGGCTCCCGAGACCGAGGCGCCCGCCGAGGCTCCGGCTGAGGCACCCGCCCCTGCTGCCGAGGAGGCTCCCGCCCCTGCTGCCGAGGAGGCTCCGGCCGCCGAGGCTGCCGAGGCTCCCGAGGAGCCGGCCCAGCCGCAGCCCGCGGAGGAGCCCAAGCAGGCGGAGGAGCCCAAGCCGACGCCCGCCCCGGCCCCGGCCCCCGCGCCGTCGGCCGCGCGTCCTTCGGCGCCCAAGCCGGGCGCGCCGAAGCCCGCGGCACCCAAGCCCGGTGCACCCCGCCCGTCGGCGGCCGCACCGAAGCCCTCCGCGCCCAAGCCGTCGGCCCCGCGGCCGTCGGGTGGACGCCGGGGCAACTAGTCCGACACGGCCGCTGCCGCGGGAACTCCGGTTCCCGCGGCGGTCAGGCCAGTCCACCGCCGCCGGCGCAGGCCGGGGGCGGGCAGCAACCAGTCGGCCCGTGCGAGCGGGCCGCCAGAGAGAGCCGCGGCCCCCCGGGCCGCGGGAACGTTAGGAGATCGGTTCCCATGCCGAAGATGAAGACCCACAGCGGCGCCAAGAAGCGCTTCAAGCTGACCGGTTCTGGCAAGCTCAAGCGCCAGCAGGCCAACCGCCGCCACTACCTCGAGCACAAGCCCACGACCCTGACCCGCCGCCTGGCCGCGGACAAGATCGTCTTCCCGGGCGACGCCAAGGTCATCAAGCGGATGCTCGGCATCTGATTTCTTCCCACTCACCGGCCCTCTGACGGGCCACCACAGCCATCCCGGTCGGGCGCGCGGCGCCCGGGTCACTGGGAGAGATCTTTCGAAGGAGTACGCACGTGGCACGTGTGAAGCGGGCGGTCAACGCCCACAAGAAGCGCCGTACGATCCTGGACCGCGCGTCCGGCTACCGGGGTCAGCGCTCGCGCCTGTACCGCAAGGCCAAGGAGCAGCTGCTGCACTCGTTTGTGTACAGCTACCAGGACCGCCACAAGAAGAAGGGCGACTTCCGCCGCCTCTGGATCCAGCGCATCAACGCTGCGTCCCGCGCCAACGGCCTGACCTACAACCGCCTCATCCAGGGCCTCAAGGCCGCCGAGGTCGAGGTTGACCGCCGCATGCTCGCCGAGCTCGCCGTCTCGGACGCCACCGCGTTTTCGGCCCTGGTCGAGGTCGCCAAGAACGCCCTCCCGGCCGACGTCAACGCGCCCGCCAAGGCGTAGTAGCCGTCCGCGCGCCTCGTGTGCGCCGCCACTTTCCGGGACGCCCGTGCAGCAGCGCTGCGCGGGCGTCCTGCCGTCTGAGCCCGTCCCGCCCTGCCGACTAGAGTTGGTCCGTGACACCGAGCGAGACCATGACCAACCCCCGCGCCGACCGCGTGCGCGACGTCGCCAAGCTCGCGGGACGCTCCGCGCGCACCCGCCGCCGCCAGTTCCTCGCGGAGGGGCCCCAGACGGTGCGCGAGGCTCTCCGCCTCGACGCCGCACGGCGGGAGGCGGGCGCCGAGCCCGTCGTGGACGAGCTCTACGCGAGCGACGCCTGCCTCGAGCGCCACCCGGAGATCTCCGCACTCGCCGAGGCCACCGGCCGCCTGCGCCGAGCGGACGACGCCGTCCTCGCCGCCATGGCGGACACCGTGAACCCGCAGGGGATCGTGGCCGTGTGCCGGATGCTCGACGTCCCGCTCGAGGACGTCCTGGCCCGCCGTCCCCGCCTCCTCGCGGCGATGTGCCGCGTGCAGGACCCGGGCAACGCGGGCACGATCCTGCGCGCCGCGGACTCCGCCGGCGCCGACGCCGTCGTCCTGACCGCCTCGAGCGTGGACATCTACAACCCCAAGGCCGTGCGCAGCACTGCAGGCTCGCTCTTCCACGTCCCCGTCGTGCTCGGGATCGAGGCGGAGGAGCTCGCCGCCGCCGCCCGTGCCGCGGGGCTCGGGATCCTCGCGGCCGACGGCGGGGGACCGCTCGACCTCGACGCCCTCCAGGACGAGTCGGCCGCCCGCCGCACAACTAGCCCGGCCGGCAGCCCCGCCGCCGGCCCCGCCGGCGCTCACGGCGCGGGCACCGCCGCGGACGGCGCCTACCGGCTCGAGGACCCCACGGTGTGGCTCTTCGGCAACGAGGCGCAGGGCCTCGACGACGCCGAGAAGGCCCTCGCGGACCACCGTGTCGCCGTCCCGCTCTACGGCGCCGCCGAGAGCCTCAACGTGGGCACCGCCGCGACCGTCTGCCTCTACGCGAGCGCCCGGAGCCAACGCCGCCCCTGAGCCACGGCCCACCGGCCCGCGGGGCCGCGAGCCGAGCGGTTCGGCCGGGGCGGCGAGCGGGTAGGTTGGTACCGATCACAGACCACGGCGCCCGCAGCGGGGCGCCCCTGCGGGGAAGGCACAGACCATGGCTGCTGGCGGAGGAACCAAGGCCGTCGTCGCGGCGCTTGTCGCAAACCTGTCCATCGCGGTGATGAAGTTCATCGCGTTCATCCTCACCGCATCGTCCTCGATGCTGGCCGAGTCCATCCACTCGGTCGCCGACTCCGGCAACCAGATCCTCCTGCTCGTCGGGGGGAGGCGCGCCAGGAAGCAGGCCAGCCCCGAGCACCCGTTCGGGTACGGGCGCCAGCGCTACATCTACGCGTTCATCGTCTCGATCGTCCTGTTCAGCGTCGGCGGCCTCTTCGCCCTCTACGAGGCGTGGGAGAAGTTCCAGCACCCGCACGCCATCGAGGGCGTGTGGTGGTGGGTGCCGGTCGCGGTGCTCGTCGGGGCGATCATCGCCGAGATCTTCTCCTTCCGCACGGCCATCATCGAGTCCAACCACGTCCGCGGCTCGCAGTCGTGGGTCGCGTTCGTGCGCAACGCCAAGCAGCCCGAGCTCCCGGTGATCCTGCTCGAGGACCTCGGCGCCCTCCTGGGCCTCGTCTTCGCGCTCTTCGGCGTCTCGATGACGCTCGTGACGGGCGACGGCGTGTGGGACGCGGCGGGCACCGCGATGATCGGCCTCCTGCTCGTCGTGATCGCCGCGATCCTCGCCGTCGAGACGAGCTCGCTCCTGCTCGGCGAGTCCGCCGCGGCGGGGGACATCGCCCGCATCGAGTCCGCGATCCAGTCCGACGGCACGCGCATCATCCACCTGCGCACGATGCACCTGGGCCCCGAGGAGCTCCTCGTCGGCGCCAAGATCAGCATCGCGCCCGGCGCGAGCGGAGCCGAGATCGCGCGGTCCATCGACGACACCGAGGCCCGCATCCGCGCCGAGGTCCCGAGCGCCCGGGTCATCTACCTCGAGCCGGACATCCACCGGGACGCAAGCGTGTAGCAGCCGGGCTGCTCACGGGACCAGACGCACGACGGCGGCCGCCCACCCGGGCGGCCGCCGTCGTCGTCCATGCGGTGGCGCGGAGGGCGCCCCTGTCAGCCGACGGGGTAGCGGCGCTCGAGCCGGCCGCCGACGAGCATGATGCCGAGGCCCAGGACGGCGAGCACGGCGCCGACGTAGGCCGGCGCGGTGAACCCCCAGCCGGCAGCGATGACGACGCCGCCGAGGAAGGCACCGAGCGCGTTGGCGACGTTGAGCGCGGAGTGGCTCAGCGACGTCGCGAGGGTCGCGGCGCCGGGCGCGGAGTCGAGTAGGCGGGACTGGAGGGCGGGGATGAGGACCGAGCCCGAGCCGCCGACCACGAACGCCATGGCGAGGGCGGCCGGCCACCACGGCGCCGCGAGGCCGTAGACGACCATGACGACGGCGACGGCGGCGAGGGCCTTGTAGATGGTGCCCAGGACGGAGCGGTCCGCGAGCCGGCCGCCGACCATGTTGCCCACGACCATGCCGAGGCCGTAGAGGGCCACGACGAGCGGGATGGACGCCTCGGGAAGCCCGGCCACGAACGTCATCGTGTGGGCGATGTACGTGTAGGTCGCGAAGAACCCGCCGAACCCGACGACGCCGACGGCGAGGGCGAACCAGAGCTGGACCCGGCGCAGTGCAGAGAGCTCGCGCCGGATGCTCGCCTCGGGGTGGGCCGGCTCGAACGGGACGAACGCGGCGATCATCGCCACCGTCGCGGCGGCGATGACCGCCGTGGCCACGAACAGGAGGCGCCAGCCGAAGGCCTGGCCGATCCAGGTCGCGGCGGGCACGCCGAGGACGTTCGCGATGGTGAGACCCGACATGACCGTCGCGATGGCCCAGCCGCGCTTCGTGGGGGCCACGAGCGAGGCCGCGATGACAGCTGCGGTGCCGAAGTACGCGCCGTGCGGGAGGCCAGCGGCGAAGCGCGAGGCCATCATCGCGCCGTAGTCGGCGGCGGCGAACGAGACGAGGTTGGCCACCGCATAGAACCCCATGAGGCCCAGGGCGAGCGACTTGCGGGGGAGCCTCGCCCCGACCGCTGCGAGCACGGGGGCGCCGACGACGACGCCGAGGGCGTAGGCGGAGATGAGCTGGCCCGCCTCGGGGGTGCCGATCGTGAGGCCGCGCTCGATCTCCTTGAGCAGGCCCATCGTGGCGAACTCGACGGTGCCGATCGCGAAGCCTCCCAGGCCCAGGGCGAGCATGGCCCAGAACAGCGGCCTCGGGGCGAGGAGCCTCTGACTCGGGGCCTTGAGGCGGCTGGGGCCGACGGCGCTGCTGCCTGCGGCGGCGGGGACGGTTTGGGCAGGCGTGGTCACGGTGGGTTCGGGGGTTGGCACGGTGGCGTTCCTCGGGATCTGCTGGGAGGGTGTCTGGGCGCGGCGCCGGTGGCAGGCGCGCCGGGGCGAGGATCGCCGTCGGCCCTCATGCTGTGACAACCCTACGGGAGGCGAGGTCATTCCCGGGAGGTGACCCCGCATCGGTGGGACGTGACCCCGCATCGCTGGGAGGTGACCCGCATCGTGGGTGGCGGGGAGGCCGGATCGCGGTCTGCCTAGACTGGTGCGGTGCAGAACCTGACACCGGCCGATGGGACACTCGCCGAGGGAAGAGCCGCAGACGCCGCACGGCCAGAGCAGGGGGCCGCGGTCGTGCAGGTCGTGGGCGGCGCACTCGTCGACTCGCTCGCTCGCCCCATGCGGCTGCTGGCCGCGCGCCGGACGGCGCCGCCCGCGTTCGCGGGCCTGTGGGAGTTTCCCGGCGGCAAGGTCGAGCCGGGGGAGGAGCCGGCGTCGGCCCTGCACCGGGAGCTGCGCGAGGAGCTCGGCGTCGCCGTGGAGCTCGGCGACGAGGTCCCCGGCCCCACCGCCCAGGGGTGGCCGCTCAACGGGCGCGCCGCGATGCGCGTGTGGCTCGCCGAGGTCGTCGACGGCACGCCCGAGGCGCTCGAGGACCACGACGAGCTGCGCTGGGTCGCGCTCGGTCCCGACGCCCTGACGTCCCTGCCCTGGATCCCGGCCGACTTCCCGATCGTCGACGCTCTCCTGCGCCAGGTGTCCCGGGACACGTAGCCGGAATCAGAACAGGGTCTCCTGGGCAGCTTCGGCGGCCGGGGCGGGATGCTCCGACGCTGCCCCCGCCGCCTGCATCCCCGGCTGGCGGTGCCCGAAGCCCTCGTTCCGGCCGAAGCCGTGCCGCGCCTTGGCGGCCGCGACCCGCTTGCCGAGCCACGTGCGGTACTCCGCCGACGCGTAGGTCCCGGAGCCATAGAGCCGCCGGTACCGGCCCACGAGGCGCGGATGGGTCCTGGCCAGCCAGCCCAGGAACCACTCCTTCGTGCCGGGGCGCAGGTGGAGCGCGCCGGCCGTGACGCCCGTCGCGCCCGCCGCGGCGAGGGCGGCCATGAGCGCGTCGAGCTGCTCCTCGGAGTCGGTGAGCCACGGCAGGATCGGCATCGCCATGACCCCGCACGGCAGCCCCGCCTCGCGCAGCCGGGAGATGAGACGCAGCCGCGCTGCGGGCGCGGGCGTGCCCGGCTCGAGGGAGGCCTGCAGCTCATGGTCGAGCAGCCCGAGCGAGATGCCCGTGCCGATGGGCACTTGGGTCCCGGCCGATTTCAGCAGCGGGATGTCCCGGGCCAGGAGCGTTCCCTTCGTGAGGATCGAGAACGGCGTCCCGGAGTCGGCGAGGGCGCGGATGATTCCGGGCATGAGAGCGTAGCGGCCCTCGGCGCGTTGGTACGGGTCCGTGTTGGTGCCGAGCGCGACATGCTCCCGCCCCCACGAGGGGCGGGAGACCTCGGCGGCGAGGACCTCGGCGACGTTGACCTTGACCACGAGCTGGCTGTCGAAGTCCAGCCCCGCGTCGAGGTCGAGGTAGGTGTGGGTCTTGCGGGCGAAGCAGTACACGCACGCGTGGCTGCATCCGCGGTAGGGGTTGATGGTCCAGCGGAACGGCATGGAGGACGCCGGCGGGACCTTGTTGAGCGCCGATTTTGCGGCGACCTCATGGAAGGTGATGCCGTGGAACTCCGGCGTCCTGACCGAGCGCAGCGCGCCCGCAAGGGGAAGCAGGGGCGGCTGGGCCGGCAGGCCGCCGTCTGCCCCGGGGAGGGGCTCGGCGACCGTCTGCGTGTTCCATCGCATGTCCAGTATTCGAATCTATCTTCGAATGCCTGTCAAGCCTCCACGCCGCAGACTCAGTCCACGAGCTCCCAGGTCACCGTCACCGTCGCCGAGACCTCCGTCATGCCCGCCTCCACAGGCATGGCCTCGGCGGACGCCGCGAGCGTGACCTGGCGCAGCGGGATCGGCCCGCCCGGCGAAGGCGGGGCCGTGTCGATGGTCATGACGGCCCCGAGGCGCCGCCCGGCGAGCCGCGCGAGGCGATCGGCGGTGCCGAGCGCGTCCCGCCACGCGGCGTCGTGCGCCGCGGCGAGGGCCGCGGCCGGGTCGGAGGGCTCGAGCGTGAGCCCATGGATCATCAGGTCATTGCCGCCAGCGGCGACCAGGGCATCCAGCAGCCCGCCGACGGCGTTCAGGTCGCGGACCGTCACGGTCATCGCCGTCGTCGCGACGTAGCCGACAACGTGCGGGCCCTTCCCCTCCTGCCAGGCCGTCTCGCTCCGCACGCCGAGCCCGGTGGTCGCGAGATCCTGGTGGGCCACTCCCACGGCCAGGGCCGCGTCGACGAGGGCCCGCACCGACGCCGAGGCCCGGCCGAACGCGTGGCCGAGCCGCGCCGAGCGGGACTCCGTGCCCACCCGCACGACGGCGATGTCCGGCACCGCCTGGGCCGTCCCGGTGCCGAGGGCGGTCACCGCGCCGCCCGGGCCGCCCGGCGTCGTCTGCTCGGGGGAGGCCGTGCCGTGGGTCTCGTTCATGGTTCTCCTTGCGCTCGACGGCGGGCCCGGGGCCGGCCTGGCCCGCGGACCGCGGGGGCGTACCCGCCGGCGTCGAGGCCGGCGTGGCGTTCGAAGGGGTTCCGCGAGCCCGGATTGCCCGCGCGGGCCAGTGAGTAGGCGGCGGCCGCGGCGTAGAGCGGCAGGAACGGAAGGCCCAGGCACGCGGCATACTGCGTGGCATGCCGCGCCTCGTGCCCGAACAGCGCGGGGCGGTCGAGGAGGCTGCGCGCGCTCCCGCGGGTGAAGACGACGTTGCCGACGACGAACGCGGCCGCCGCCGGCAGACTCGGCCGGTAGCCCTCGGCGATGAAGAGCCCCTCGGGGCCGCGCCGCAGGCGCGTGCGGGAGCCAGCCGCGAGCGCGAGGCCGAGCGGCGTCGAGAGGTTCAGGGTGTTGAGCACGGCCCGTGCCCGGCTCCCGAGGCGCACAGGGGCATCGTAGCCGTGAACTAGACTTGACGGGTGCCCGAGACAACACCGCCTTCCACCGAGTCTGAGGTTCCTGTGACCGCCCAGAGTGTCCCCGATCCCGTCGACGAGGCCGCCGTGGCCGACGCCGTCGAGCGCGCCGTCGCGGCCATCGCCGCCGCCGGGGACCTCGAGGGGCTCAAGGCCGCCCGCATCGCGCACACGGGGGAGAAGTCCCCCCTCGCCCTGGCCAACCGCGCCATCGGCTCGCTGCCGAAGGAGTCCAAGGCCGCGGCCGGCAAGATCGTCGGCGGCGCCCGCGGGCGCGTCAACAAGGCCATCGCCGAGCGCCAGGCCGTCCTCGAGGCCGAGAACGACGCCCGCATCCTCGTCGAGGAGACGGTCGACGTCACGGCGGCCCCGCGCCGCCGTCGTGCGGGCGCCCGGCACCCGCTCTCGACCCTCCAGGACCGCGTGAGTGACATCTTCGTGGGCATGGGCTGGGAGATCGCCGAGGGCCCCGAGGTCGAGTCCGAGTGGTTCAACTTCGACGCGCTCAACTTCAAGCCCGACCACCCGGCGCGCGAGATGCAGGACACGTTCTTCGTCGAGCCGCCCGAGGCCCACCTGCTCCTGCGCACGCACACATCGCCCGTGCAGGTGCGCTCGATGCTCGAGCGCGAGCTGCCGATCTACGTCCTGTGCCCGGGCAAGGTGTTCCGCACCGACGAGCTCGACGCGACGCACACCCCGGTGTTCCACCAGTTCGAGGGCCTCGCGATCGACAAGGGCCTGTCCATGGCGGACCTGCGCGGCACCCTGGAGCACTTCGCGCGGCAGATGTTCGGCGAGGAGGCCCAGATCCGCCTCCGCCCCAACTACTTCCCGTTCACGGAGCCGAGCGCCGAGCTCGACATCTGGCACCCGGGCGCCAAGGGCGGCCCGCGCTGGATCGAGTGGGGCGGCTGCGGCATGGTCAACCCGAACGTCCTGCGCGCATCGGGCATCGACCCCGAGGAGTACTCGGGCTTCGCGTTCGGCATGGGCATCGAGCGCACGCTCATGTTCCGCAACGAGGTCGCCGACATGCACGACATGATCGAGGGCGACGTCCGCTTCAGCGAGCACTTCGGGATGGAGATCTAGTCACAATGCGAATCCCCCTTTCGTGGCTGCGCGAGTACACGCAGCTCCCCTCCGGCGCGACCGCCGAGGACCTCATGGCCGACCTCGTGAGGGTGGGCCTCGAGGAGGAGGACGTTCACCGCCCTGCCGAGTCCATCAAGGGCCCGATCGTCGTCGGCCAGGTCCTGAGCCTGGTCAAGGAGCCGCAGAGCAACGGCAAGACCATCAACTGGTGCCAGGTCCGCGTCGTCCCGGAGGGCCAGGAGCAGACCCTCACGGGCAAGGGCATCGACCCCTCCGGCGTCCAGGGCATCGTGTGCGGGGCGCACAACTTCGTCGAGGGGGACAAGGTCGTCGTGACCCTCCCCGGCGCGACCCTCCCGGGCGACTTCCACATCGCCGCCCGCAAGACCTACGGGCACGTGTCCGCCGGCATGATCGCCTCGGCCCGCGAGCTCGGCATCGGCGAGGACCACGACGGCATCATCGTCCTGTCCCGCCTCGGCCTCGACCCCGAGATCGGCACGGACGCCCTCGCCCTCTTCGGCCTGGACGACGAGGCCGCCGAGGTCAACGTGACCCCGGACCGCAGCTACTGCTTCTCCATCCGCGGGATCGCCCGCGAGTACTCGCTCTCGACCGGGACCCCGTTCACCGACCCGGCCACCCTCGTGACGGCGCCGTCCACGCTCGAGGGGGGCTACGGCGTCGTGCTTCAGGACGATGCACCGATCTACGGCGTGCCCGGCTGCACGCGCTTCGTCGCGCGCACGGTGCGCGGCGTCGACCCCACGCGGCCCACGCCGCAGTGGATGGTCTCGCGCCTGCGCCTCGCCGGCGTGCGCTCCATCTCGCTGCCGGTGGACATCTCGAACTACGTCATGTTCGAGCTCGGCCAGCCGACGCACTGCTACGACCTCGCGAAGCTCGACGGCGACATCGTCGTCCGCCGCGCGGCCGCGGGCGAGACCCTCGAGACCCTCGACGGGAAGGTCCGCACCCTCGACCCGGAGGACCTGCTCATCACCGACGCCTCGGGACCGATCGGCATCGCCGGCGTCATGGGCGGGGCCTCGACCGAGTGCTCGGACACGACAACGGACATCCTCGTCGAGGCCGCGCATTTCGACCCGGTCGGGATCGCCCGCTCGCGCCGCCGCCACAAGCTTCCGTCCGAGGCCTCGAAGCGCTTCGAGCGCGGCGTCGACTGGCACGTCGCGTCCGTCGCGGCGCAGCGCGTCGTCGACCTCCTCGTCGAGCTCGGCGGCGGCACGGCCGACGGCGCCGGCACCGACGTGGGCACCGCGCCCGCGCCGGTGCGCATCCACCTTCCGTCTGGCTTCATCGCGGAGCGCATCGGCATGGAGTTCAGCGAGGAGCTCATCGTCCGCACGCTCGGCGAGCTCGGCGCGGACGTGCAGCCGGAGGAGGGCGGCCTCCTCGTCACGGCCCCGACGTGGCGCAACGACCTCGAGACCAAGGAGGACCTCTCGGAGGAGGTCGCCCGGCTCGTCGGCTACGACAAGATCCCCGCGACCCTCCCTGTCGCGCCCCCGGGCCGCGGCTACACGCGCGCCCAGCAGCAGCGCCGCCGGCTCGTCCAGGCCCTCGCCGACGCGGGGCTGACCGAGGTGCTCGCGTACCCGTTCGTCTCGAAGGCCGCGAACGAGACCTTCGGCACGCCCGAGGCGGGGGCGCCGCGCCCCGCCGTCAAGCTCGCGAACCCGCTGAGCGAGGAGCACGGCTGGCTGCGCACGTCGATCCTGCCGGGGCTCATCGACACCGCCAAGCGCAACCATGGCCGCGGCTTCCGCGACCTGGCCCTCTTCGAGGCCGGCCTCGTCTTCCTCCCGCAGGACGGCGCGCTCGGGACTGCCTCGATCCCGCCTCTCGGGGTGCGCCCCGAGGAGGACGTCCTCGACGCGCTCTACGACGGCCTCCCGCACCAGCCGCTGCATATCGGCGCGGTGCTCACGGGCAAGGACTCGCCCGAGGCGCCGAACCACGCGCCGCGGGCCTGGGACTGGGCCGACGCTATCGACATCGCCCGGCTCGCCGGGGACGTGCTCGGCGTCGAGGTCGTGGTCTCGCAGGGCGCGCACCAGGCCTTCCACCCGGGCCGCGCGGCGCAGCTGTCCCTGCGCACGGGCGAGACGGTCGGCTACGCCGGCGAGCTGCACCCAAAGCTGCTTGCCGAGCTGGACATGCCGGCCCGGTCGGTGGCCGTGGAGCTCGACGCTGACGCGCTGTTCGCCGCGGCGGCCGATGTCGTCGTCGCCAAGCACATCTCGACCTTCCCGCTCGCGACCCAGGACGTCGCGCTCGTGGTCGACGCCGGGGTCCCCGCCGACGCCGTCAAGGACGCCCTGCGCGAGGGCGCGGGCGAGCTCCTCGAGGACGTGAGCCTCTTCGACGTCTACACGGGCCCGGGCATCGACGAGGGCAAGAAGTCCCTCGCGTTCGGCCTCCGCTTCCGCGCCGCGGACCGCACCCTGACCGCCGACGAGGCCTCCGAGGCCCGGGCCGGTGCCGTCGCGCTCGCGGCCGAGCGGTTCGGCGCCGTCCAGCGCTAGCAGCCGTGATCCTGCGGGCAGTGCCGCTCGGTGACCCCGGGTCGGCGCTGCCCGCTGGCGTCTGCACCCCCGGCGAGCTCGAGCGCGCCCGCGCGATCCTCGACCCGGCCCGGCGGCACGCCTTCCTGGCCGGCCGCCTCGCGCTGCGTGCCCTCGTCGCGGAGGCGCTCGGCGTGGACCCCGCGCGCCTGCGCCCGGCCTACGCGTGCCCCGAGTGCGGCCCGGGGGAGCACGGCGCGCCTGGCTTCACGTTGTGTGGCGGGGAGCCCGACGACGGCGGGCTGCCGGGCCGGGCGGGCGACGGCCAGGCGTGCCCGGGCGTTCACGTCGCCGCGAGCATGTCCCGGGCGGGCGGCTGGGCCCTCCTGGCCACCGAGGTGGGGTCCTGTGGCGTCGAGGTGGGGTCCTCGAACGCCGAGGTGGGGGCCTGTGGCGTCGAGGTGGGGGCTTCAGGCGTGGGTGTCGACCTCGCTCTCGTCGCAGATATCCGCCGAGCCATCCCCGACGCGGCCTTCTCACCGGCCGAGCGCTGTCGTGTTTCGACGGCCGCGGATCCGGTGGGGGAGGCCGCCAGGCTGTGGGCGCGCAAGGAAGCCCTGGTCAAGGCCCTCGGCACAGGGCTCCGCACGGATCCGACTTCTGTCGACGCCCTGGCCGATCCGCGCATCATCGACCTCGATAGTGAGTCGCTCGGCCTCCCGCCCGGGTACGTCGCCGCCGTCGCCCGCGTGACCCCGCAACGCAGGGAGGTGACCCCGCATCGCAGGGAGGTGACCGGCGGATTCATACGGTCGGTGCAACGTTCTTCGTCTGAGAGGGGTTGCCGGTGCCGGGTGGTCGGGTTGTGGAGCGGTGGGAGATTGATGGGTTCTTCGCGGCGCTGAGGCTGGGCGCTTCGATTTCCGAGGCTGCGCGTGTCGTGGGGCGTCCTCGCACGACGGTGAACAGGTGGGTGCGAGTCTTTGGCCCCATGGAGATCGTCAAGGGATCGGATACTGGCCCGGTCGGTGCGCCGTTCGCCGATGAGGGTGCGGGGAAGGGCCGGCTGAGGTTCGAGGATCGGGTGGTGATCATGCTGCGCCTGCGCGACGGGCGCGGCTGCGCCGAGATCGGACGGGAGTTGGGGCGGGACAGGACGACGGTGTGGCGGGAGGTGAAGCGCAACGGGGGCAGGGAGGTGTATCAGGCCGACGCGGCGCACATCCGCGCCTGCCAGGGCCTGGCCCGGCCCAAGCCCTCGAAGCTGGAGCATGAGCCGCTGCGGGAGTTCGTCGAGGAGGCGATGGACGAGGGCTGGTCGCCGATGCTGATCTCGCTGGTCCTACCGGTCTTCTTCCCCGACGATGGGAGGATGCGCATCAGCCACGAGACCGTCTACCGGCACGTGTTCGAGGCGGTCTACGTCCAGGGCAGGGGGCACCTGCGCCAGGACCTCTACCAGTGCCTGAGCACGGGCCGGGCCCGCCGGGTCACCGACGGGCGCGGGCAGGGCGGGCGGAACGCCTCCCCGTACAAGGACGCGCTGAAGATCTCCGAACGCCCGGCCGAGGCCCAGGACCGGGCCGTGGCCGGGCACTGGGAGGCCGACCTGATCCTCTCCGGGGGCGGCTCGAACGCCGCGATCGGAACCCTCGTGGAGCGCTCGAGCCGCTACACGATCCTGCTGCACCTGCCCGACGGGCACACCTCGGAACACGTCGAGAACGCCATCGTGGCCGCGATGCGCGAGCTGCCGGCGGACCTGCGGCGGACCCTGACCTACGACCGCGGCTCCGAGATGGCCCGCTACCGGCAGATCGAGATGGCCCTGGACCTGCAGGTCTACTTCTGCGACCCGCACTCGCCCTGGCAGCGCGGGACCAACGAGAACACCAACCGGCTCCTGCGCCACTGGTTCAAGAAGGCCTCCGACCTCTCCGTGCACACCGCCGACGACCTCAAGCGCATCCAGGACAGCCTCAACAACCGCCCCCGCCCCACGCTGGACCTCCACACCCCACACCAACGCATGAAGGAACTCCTCACCGCAGCCTGAGGCGTTGCACCGTTCCCTTGACTTCGCAACCTCGCAACGCAGGGAGGTGACCTCGCAACGCAGGGAGGTGACCCCGGATCGTTGGGAGGTGACCCCGGGGCCTGAGGTGGGCGGCTAGGCCGGCAGGGGTGGGAGAGCTCCCGCGGCGAGCCACGGGCGCAGCACCGCCTCGGCATTGAAGCCCCGCGCCCCCGCGCCGACGCGGCCGAGGAGCTCGACGACGTCCGACGTCGTGGCGTTGCCGTGGCGGTGCTCCTCGCCGAGGGCCCGGAGCGCGCGGAAGAACCTGTCGTCCCCGATGGCCCGCCGCACGGCGTGCAGGGCCAGGGCGCCGCGCTTGTAGACCCGGTCGTCGAACATGCGCTCGGGCCCGGGCGCGCCGATTGCGAGGTCAGAACGCTGCCCCGCAAGGAGCCTCCAGGCCGCGGCGGCCCGGGAGTCCACAGTGTCGAGGCCCGCGTGCTCGCTCCAGAGCCACTCGGCGTAGCACGCGAAGCCCTCGTGCAGCCAGATGTCTTCCCATCGCCGCACGGTGACCGAGTTCCCGAACCACTGGTGGGCGAGCTCGTGCGCCAGGAGCCGCTGGGACTCCCACGAGCGGGTGATGTGGTTGCTGCCCACGATCGAGAGCGTCTGGGCCTCGAGTGGGATCTCGAGCTCGTCCTCGGTCACGACGACGGTGTAGTCCAGGAACGGGTAGGGCCCGAACAGCTCGCCGAACAGCCCGACCATGCCGGCCTGGTCCCGCAGCCCCTCGACGGCCTCCTGCCGCAGGCCGGGGGGCACGGCTGCGAACACGCCCACCGGCGGCCCGCCCCGGTGCCGGACCCGCCCGAGCTCGAGGAGCTGGTATCGGCCGATGAGCACGGTCGCGAGGTAGGGCGCCATGGGCTCGTGCACCTCGTACACCCAGGTCTCGCGGCTCGCCTTGCGCCGGTGGCCCACGAGCAGGCCGTTGGAGATGACGCGGTACCCCGCGTCCGCCGTCGTGCTGATCCGGAAGGTTGCCTTCTGGCTCGGGTGGTCGTTGCACGGGAACCATGTCGGTGCGCCGATGGGCTGCCCCGCGACGAGCACGCCGTCGGCGAGCTCCTCCCACCCCACGGCGCCCCACTGCCCGTCGGCGGGTGCGGGGCTGCCCTCGTAGCGGACCTCGACGTGGAAGTCCTTGCCCTTGGCCACGGCGGCGGCGGGGGTGATGCGCAGCTCGTCCCCGCGCTGCACGACCTTGGCCGGGCGGGCGCCGTCGACCTGGACCTTGACGGCCCGCAGCCCGGCCAGGCTCAGCGTGAACGCCTCGAGCCGGTCCGCTGCCGTGGCCCGGATGCGGGCCCGGCCGGCGAGCCGGTTGCTCGCGAGCCGCACCTCGAGCTCGAGGTCGTAGTGCCGGACCCTGTAGGCGTCGCTCCCGTGGCCGGGCGTGTACGGGTCGGGGAGGCTGCCGTTGCGGGTCTTCCTGGTGTTGCTCAGGTGGTTGGAGGGGCTCACCGACGGGGTGCCTCCGGCTCCTTCCAGGGGGCGACCGGGTTGCCGCGCCAGTACGAGCCGGCCGGCACATGCTCGCCGCGCATGACGAGCGACGCCGGCCCGACGGTCGCGCCCGCGCCGATCTCGGCGCCGGGCAGGACGACGCCGTGCGGCCCGAGCGTCGCGCCCTCGCCGAGCACGACGGAGTCGATGCTCATGATCCGGTCGTGGAACAGGTGGGTCTGGACGACGCAGCCCCGGTTCACGGTCGAGCCATGCCCGAGGTCCACGAGGTCCGCCTCCGGCAGCCAGTAGCTCTCGCACCACGCGCCGGGCCCGATCTTCGCGCCGAGGGAGCGCAGCCACCACACGAGCGCTGGCGTCCCGGCTGCGGCGCGCGCGAACCACGGGGCCGCGACCATCTCCACGAACGAGTCCACGACCTCGTTGCGCCATACGAACGGGCTCCACAGCGGGTGCTCGCCCGCACGGATCCGGCCCACGAGGAGCCACTTCGCGGCGGTCGCGGTGCTGGCCGCCAGGCCGCCCGCGGCGAGGAGGACGGCGCCGCACAGCAGCGCCGCGGGGACGTAGCCCCAGGCGGCGGCGATCCAGTCGAGGGCCACGAGGACGACGACGGCGATCGCCACCGTGAGCATGACCGGCACCGCGCGGCACAGCTCCCACGCCGCGCGCGCGACCTTGAGCCTCGTCGGCGGGCGGAAGGTCCGCTCGGCGTCGGCCTCCACGGCGGTGCGGCGCAGGCGCACGGGCGGGCTCCCGAGCCATGAGGATCCGGACTTGGCCTTCTTCGGGGCGGCCGAGAGCACGGCGACGAGGCCGCCCTTCGGCACCGACCGCCCGGCTGCCGTCATGCCCGAGTTGCCGAGGAACGCCCGCTTGCCGACCTTCGCGGGGGCGATCCGCATCCACCCGCCGCCGAGCTCGTAGCTCGCGATCATCGTGTCGTCGGCGAGGAACGCCCCGTCGCCCACCGTGGTCATCTTCGGCACGAGCAGCACGGTCGAGGCCTCGACGTCCCGCCCGACGCTCGCGCCGAGCAGGCGCAGCCACGCGGGCGTGAGGAGGCTCGCATAGAGGGGGAAGAGGAGATCCCGGGCCATGTCGAGCACCCGCTCGGTGGCCCACACCTGCCAGCCCATGCGGCTGCGGATCCGGTGGTGCCCGGGGGTGAGGCCGACGCCGAGCAGGCGCGTCGTGCCGGCGACGAGCCCGAGGTTGAGCCCGAACCACACGGCGGCGGCCAGCGGCGAGGCGGCCAGGAGCGCCCCGGCGGCCTCGTGGAGCGAGCTGTGGCCGAGCGCCGCCCAGACGAGCACGGCCCCGGCCGCGGCGGCCGAGGTGAACGGGATGAGTGCCAAAAGGGAGGAGCCGGCGGCGAAGGCGGCGATCCACGCGCCCTCGCGCAGCCGCGAGCGGCGGCGGGCGGGCTCGGGCCAGTCCGGCTTGGCCTTGCCCACGCGGGCCGCGGGGGAGCCGGAGACGCGGAGCCCGGCCTTGACCCGGCCGGACACTGAGGAGCCTGGGTCCACGATCGCCCCCGCCCCGATCCTGGCACCGGGCAGGAGCGTGCTGCGCGAGCCGATCGTCGCCCCCGCACCCACGCTGATCCCCCCGATGTGGACCCAGTCGCCGTCGACCCACCAGCCCGAGAGGTCCACCTCCGGCTCGACCGACGCGCCGGCGCCGAGCGTCAGCATGCCCGTCACGGGCGGGACGGAGTGCAGGACGGCGTCGGGGCCGACCGTCGCCCCGAGGGCGCGCGCGTACCACGGGACCCACGGCGCGCTCGCGAGGCTCACGGCCTGGGCGAGGTCCGCGATCTGCTCGGCGAGCCACAGCCTCAGGTGCACGCGCCCCGCGCGCGGGTACCGCCCGGGCTTCACGCCGCGCAGCAGGACGCGCGCGGCGGCGACGGAGAGGGCCATGCGCCCCCACGGGCTCACGAAGACGAGCCACGAGGCGGCGATCCACCACCACGAGACGGTCGGCGCCGCGGCGAAGCCGGCCACGGCTGTGCTTGCCGACAGCACGTTGTTCGCCGCCGCGAGGTACGTGAGCCAGCGCATGCCCACGAGGATGAACAGCGGCACGCCCATGAGCGTCTGCGCGAGCTGGGTCCGCCGCGCCGTCGGGCGCACGGTGCGCTCGCGGGCCGGGCCCCCGCCGTCGGGCGCCGCTCCGAGCACCGCCTCGACGAGGGCGCCGACGCGCGGGTGCGCGTAGACGTCGGCGACCGTCACGGTCGGGTACCGGCGGCGCAGGGCGGAGACGAGCTGGGCCGCGGCGAGCGAGCCCCCGCCCTGGGCGAAGAAGTCCGCGTCGAGGCCCGGGGCCTGCGTGCCGAGCACGGCGCCCCACTGCTCGACGATCCACACGGCGTCCTCGGACAGCTCGAGCTCCGCCCCGCCGCCGTCGTCAGCACCGGGCAGCGGCCACGGGAGTGCGCTGCGGTCCACCTTGCCGCTCGTCTTGGTCGGCAGGGAGCCGACGACGGCGAGCACCGGCACGAGCGCGGCCGGCAGCGAGCGCTCGAGGCGCTTCCGTGCCGCGGCGAGATCGGGCTCCATGCCGTCCGACGGCGCGAGGTAGCCGACGAGGATCTGGTTCCCGGCCGCCGTCGTGCGCACCGCGGCCGCGGCGCCGGCGACCCCCCGCAGCGCCTGGAGCGCCGCGTCGACCTCGCCGAGCTCGATCCGCCGCCCGCCGAGCTTGACCTGCTCGTCGGCGCGGCCCTGGAAGAGCAGGCCCTCGGGCTCGTACGTCACGAGGTCGCCCGAGCGGTACGCGCGCTCCCAGCCGAGGCTCGGCAGGGGCGCGAACTTCTCGGCGTCCTTGGCCGGGTCGAGGTAGCGCGCGAGGCCGACGCCGCCGATGATGAGCTCGCCCACCCCGCCCTCGGGGACGGGGGTGCCGGAGGAATCGACGACGGCGAGGTCCCAGCCGTCGAGCGGGAGGCCGATCCGCACGGGACCCGTCCCGTCCATGCGGGCGGCGCATGCGACGACCGTCGCCTCGGTCGGCCCGTAGGTGTTCCACACTTCGCGGCCCTCGACGGCGAGGCGCGCGGCGAGCTCGGGCGGGCAGGCCTCGCCGCCGAAGATGAGGAGGCGGACGTTCTCGAGCGCCTCGGCGGGCCACAGGGCGGCGAGCGTCGGCACGGTCGAGACGACCGTGATGCGCCGCTGGACGAGCCATGGCCCCAAGTCCATGCCCGTGCGCACGAGCGCGCGCGGGGCGGGGACGAGGCATGCGCCGTGCCGCCACGCGAGCCACATCTCCTCGCACGAGGCGTCGAACGCGACCGAGAGCCCGGCCAGGACGCGGTCCTCGGGGCCCAGGGGCTCGTCGGGGAGGAAGAGGCGGGCCTCGGCGTCGACGAACGCCGCCGCCGAGCGGTGGGACACGGCGACGCCCTTGGGCGTGCCGGTCGATCCGGAGGTGAAGATGATCCAGCAGTCGTCCTCGGGGACCGGCGGGCGCGGGCGCGGGAAGGGCTTGGGCCGGCGCCGGTCCACTGTCATCGAGCCGCCGCCGCGGAGGATCCCGGCCACGTCCGCCTCGCCGAAGACGAGCTTGGCCCGCTCGTCGGGGTCGTCGGCGTCGACGGGCACGTAGGCCGCGCCGACGAGCAGGACGGCGAGGATCGAGATGTACAGCTCCGCCGTTCCGGAGGGGATCCGCACCCCGATCCGGTCGCCCGCGCCGAGCCCCGCCGCGTGCAGCTTCCGGGCCCGGGCGCGGACCTCCACGAGGAGCTCGGCGTAGCTCAGGGAGCGGGTCCCGTCGTCGAGCGCGGGCGCCTCGGGGAAGGCCTCCGCGCTCGCGGTGAGGACGTCGATAAGGGTGCGAGGGGGCGGGGTCCGGCCTGAGCCCGGGAGCTGCGGCGCATACGGCTGGGCCGCGGCCTCGAGAGTGTCTGGGGGGATGTCGCTCACGACGGTGCCTTCGGCTCGCTCCGGGGAAGTCATCGCCGCCATTCTTCCACCAGCGCCTCCGCATCCGCGGGAGGCGGGCCGCGAGTGGGCGGCCGCTACGGGACCAGGAGCACCTTGCCAGTGGTCTCGCGGCCCTCGAGCGCGGCGTGCGCCGCGGCGGCCTCGCGCAGGGGGAACTGCGCGCCGATCCGCACCGAGAGGCTCCCGTCGAGCACGGCCGCGAAGAGCTCCGAGGAGCGCCAGCGCCGCTCGGCCGCGTTGAGGAGGTGGTGCTTGAGCGTCGGGCGCGTGACGAAGAGCGAGCCGCCCGCGTTGAGCCGCTGGAGGTCGAACGGCGGCACCTGGCCCGAGGCCGCGCCGAAGAGGACGAGCATGCCGCGGATGCGCAGGCTCGCGAGCGAGCCGTCGAACGTGTCCCGCCCCACGCCGTCGTACACGACGTCGACGCCGGCACCGCCGGTGAGCTCGCGGACGTGATCCGGGAAGTCGTGGTAGTTGATGACATGGTCCGCGCCGGCCTGGACCGCGAGCTCGGCCTTGGCGTCCGTCGAGACGGTCGTGATGACCCGGGCGCCGCGGGCCTTGAGCAGCTGGATGAGCAGCAGGCCCACACCGCCGGCGCCGGCATGGACGAGCGCGGTCTGGCCCGGCTCGACCCGGAAGCTCGAGGTCACGAGGTAGTGGGCGGTCATGCCCTGCAGGGGGAGCGCGGCCGCGGTGAGCAGGTCGACGCCCTCGGGGATCGGGAGGGCCTTGTCGGCGTCGACGAGCATGTACTCGGCGTACGTGCGCTGGCCCTCGGCCGTTGCGATCCGGTCGCCCTTGACGAAGCCCGCGGCCTCGGCGCCCTCGCCCACCGCGGAGACCGTGCCCGAAGCCTCGTCGCCCGGGGTGAAGGGGAAGTCGATCTTGTACACGCCGGCGCGCTGGTACGTCTCGATGAAGTTCACGCCCGCGGCCGCCACGCGTACGAGCAGCTGGCCCGGGCCGGGGTGCGGCATCTCGAGCTCGCCGGGGACGAGGACCTCGGGTCCTCCGGGCTGCGTGGCGACGATGGCGTTGATCATGGGTCTCCTGATTTCTCGTTCCGTTCGGCTCGCCTGACCATCCTAAAGAGTGGTGCCTCTGCCGAGGGTGCATAAATATTGACCCCTATGCATAACTTTGCCTAGAGTGGGCGGGTGACTATTACCGCAGCAGTCTCCGGAGCCAGCGGCTACGCCGGAGGCGAGGTCCTCCGCCTCCTCGCCAACCATCCCGAGGTCGAGATCGGTGCGATCACGGCCCACTCGAGCGCCGGCAGCCGCCTCGGCGAGCTCCAGCCGCACCTGCTGAGCCTCGCGGACCGAGTCATCGCCGAGACCACGCCCGAGAACCTCGCGGGGCACGACGTCGTCTTCCTCGCCCTGCCGCACGGGGCCTCGGCCGAGGTCGCCGCTGCCCTGCCCGAGGGCACCCTCGTGATCGACGCCGGCGCCGACCACCGGCTCGAGGATCCCGAGGCGTGGTTCCGGTTCTACCGCTCGGAGCACGCCGGGACGTGGCCCTACGGCCTGCCCGAGCTGCCCTTGGGCGGGGGCCGCACCCAGCGCGAGCGCCTCGTGGGCGCGCGCCGCATCGCCGTGCCCGGCTGCTACCCGACCTCGGCCCTGCTCGCCCTCACGCCAGGCTTCGCCGCGGGCCTGCTCGAGCCCGACGACGTCGTGATCGTCTCCGCGTCCGGCACCTCGGGCGCGGGCAAGTCTGCCAAGCCGCACCTGCTCGGCTCGGAGGTCATGGGCTCGATGAGCCCGTACGGCGTGGGCGGCGGCCACCGGCACACGCCCGAGATCGAGCAGGGCCTCTCGAACGCGGCGGGCGTGCCCGTCACCGTGTCCTTCACCCCGACGCTCGCGCCCATGAGCCGCGGCATCCTCACGACCGCGACGGCGAAGGTCAAGGACGGCGTCGACGGGGCAGCGCTGCGGGACGCGTGGGAGGCCGCCTATGGCCCCGAGCGCTTCGTCCACCTCCTGCCGACCGGCCAGTGGCCCGCGACGCAGATGGTCATCGGCTCGAACAACGTCGCGCTCCAGCTTGCCTTCGACGAGCACGCCGGGCGCGTGATCGTGAGCTCGGTGATCGACAACCTGACCAAGGGGACCGCCGGGGGAGCGGTCCAGTCCATGAACATCGCGCTGGGCCTCGACGAGGGCGCCGGCCTCGCACAGCTGGGAGTCGCACCGTGACCGTCACCGCACCCAAGGGCTTCCGGGCCGCCGGCGTCACCGCGGGCATCAAGGCCTCGGGCAGGCCGGACATGGCCCTCGTGGTCAACGACGGGCCCGAGAAGCACGCCGCCGCCGTATTCACCTCCAACCGCGTCGCCGCCGCGCCCGTGCACTGGTCCCGCCAGGCCATCAGCGACGGGCGGGCCGACGCCGTCGTCCTCAACTCCGGCGGCGCGAACGCGTGCACGGGGCCGCAGGGCTTCCAGAACACGCACACGACGGCGGAGAAGACCGCCGACGTGCTCGGCATCTCCGCGGCCGACGTCGTCGTCTGCTCGACGGGCCTCATCGGCGAGCAGCTGCCGATGGACAAGATCCTCCCGGGCGTCGACGCGCTCGCCGGGGCACTCTCCGCGGACGGGGGGCACGACGCCGCCGTCGCGATCATGACGACGGACACCGTCCCGAAGGAGGCCGTGTTCACCGGCACCGATGCGCAGGGCATCGAGTTCACGATCGGCGGGATCGCCAAGGGCGCCGGCATGCTCGCCCCGGGCCTGGCCACGATGCTCGTGGTCCTCACGACCGACGCCGACGCGCAGCCGGAGATGCTCGACGCCGCCCTGCGGGACGCGGCCCGCGTGACGTTCGACCGCGCCGACTCGGACGGGTGCATGTCCACGAACGACACGGTCGTGCTCCTGGCCTCTGGAGCCTCCGGGGCCGTTCCGGACACGGCCTCGTTCACCGCCGGCCTCACCCAGGTCTGCGCCGAGCTTGCGCGCAAGCTCATCGGCGACGCCGAGGGCGCGGCCCACGACATCGCGATCCGCACCTACAACGCCGCGAGCGAGCGCGACGCGGAGGTCGTCTCCCGGGCGGTCGCCCGGTCGAACCTCTTCAAGACCGCGATCTTCGGCAAGGACCCCAACTGGGGCCGCGTGCTCTCCGCCGTCGGCACGACCGACGCCGTCTTCGAGCCGGACTCGCTCAACGTCTCGATCAACGGCATCCAGATCTGCCAGAACGGCGGGATCGGGCAGGACCGCTCGCTCGTGGACCTCGAGCCCCGCGAGGTCCACGTCGAGATCGACCTCGCCGCGGGCGACGCCGAGGCCACGATCTGGACCAACGACCTCACGCACGACTACGTGCACGAGAACAGCGCCTACTCGAGCTGAGGACCCCCATGACTGATGCAGGGACCGAACCCGCCAACATTCGCCTCGCGATGGACAAGGCCGAGACGCTCGTCGAGGCCCTCCCATGGATCCAGCGCTTCGCCGGAACCACGATGGTCATCAAGTACGGCGGCAACGCGATGGTCAACGACGAGCTGCGCCGCGCGTTCGCCGAGGACATCGTCTTCCTCCACCACGTGGGCATCCACCCCGTCGTCGTGCACGGCGGCGGGCCGCAGATCAACGCCATGCTCAAGCGCGTGGGCATCGAGAGCGAGTTCAAGGGCGGCCTGCGCGTCACGACCCCGGAGGCCATGGACGTCGTCCGCATGGTCCTCACGGGCCAGGTGGGGCGCGAGCTCGTGGGCCTGATCAACTCCCACGGCCCCTACGCCGTCGGCCTCTCGGGCGAGGACGCAGGGCTCCTGCGCGCCGTGCGCACCGGCGCCGTGGTCGACGGCGAGGAGGTCGACCTCGGGCTGGTCGGCGAGGTCGTCGGCGTCGAGCCCGCCGCGGTGCACGACATCCTCGAGGCCGGGCGCATCCCCGTCGTCTCGACCGTCGCCCCGGAGGTCACAGTCGAGCACGGCCCCGACGGGACCGAGCGCCATGTGCCCACGGGCCAAGTGCTCAACGTCAACGCGGACACCGCGGCCGCGGCAGTAGCCGTCGCGCTCAAGGCGTCCCGCCTCGTCGTCCTGACCGATGTCGAGGGCCTCTACCGCAACTGGCCGGACCGGGACTCGCTCATCTCGCAGATCTCCGCCTCGGAGCTCAAGGACATGCTGCCCTCGCTCGAGTCCGGCATGATCCCGAAGATGGGTGCCTGCCTCAAGGCCGTGACGGAGGGTGTGGACCGCGCCGCGATCGTCGACGGCCGCAGCCCCCACACGATGCTCCTGGAAGTGTTCACGAACGCCGGCGTCGGCACGCAGGTCGTGCCGGACGAGGAAGGAAGCCCCGCATGAGCCAGCAGAATCCGACCGAGGCGGTCGAGACCGCCAAGGCCTCCGAGCTCGCCGGGGCGTCGTCGGGGGCAGAATGGCTCGCGCGCTACACCGACTCGCTCATGGGCGTCTTCGGCACGCCCCAGCGCGTCCTCGTGCGTGGGCAGGGCTGCTACGTGTGGGACGCGGACGGCAACCAGTACCTCGACCTGCTCGGCGGGATCGCGGTCAACGCCCTCGGCCACGCGCACCCGTTCGTGACGAGCGTGATCTCGAGCCAGCTCGCGACCCTCGGGCACGTCTCGAACTTCTTCACGAGCCCCACCCAGGTCGCGCTCGCCGAGAAGCTCCTGGCCATCACCGGGGCGCCGGCGGGCTCGAGGGTGTTCTTCGCGAACTCCGGCACCGAGGCCAACGAGGCCGCGTTCAAGCTCGCCCGGCGGAACGCCGAGAACGCCGCGGGCGGACGGCGGACCAAGGTCGTCGCGCTCGAGGGCGCCTTCCACGGCCGGACGATGGGCGCCCTCGCGCTCACGGCCAAGAAGGCCTACCGCGAGCCGTTCGAGCCGCTGCCCGGCGGCGTCGTCCACGTCCCCTTCGGCGACATCGAGGCCCTGCGCGCCGAGGTCGACACGACGACCCAGGCCGTCTTCCTCGAGCCCATCCAGGGCGAGGCCGGCGTCGTGCCCCTGCCCGAGGGCTACCTCGCCGAGGCGCGCCGCATCACACACGACGCCGGGGCCCTCCTCATCGTCGACGAGGTCCAGACCGGGATCGGCCGGACCGGGAGCTGGCTCGCGATCGACGGCTCGGGCGTTGTGCCCGACGCCGTGACCCTCGCCAAGGGCCTCGGCGGCGGCTTCCCGATCGGCGCGGTCGTCACCTTCGGCGGGGAAGCGAGCGCGCTCCTGTCGGCTGGCCAGCACGGCACGACCTTCGGCGGCAACCCGGTCGCTACGGCGGCCGCGCTCGCGACGGTGCATGCGATCGAGAGCCAGGGCATCCTGACGAACGTCGCCATGGTGGGCGAGCGGCTGCGGGAGCGCCTCGCCGCGCTGCCCGAGGTTTCCGAGGCGCGCGGCCGGGGGCTGCTGGTCGGCTTCGACCTCGCCCTGCCGGCCGGGGTGCCCGACGGCGCGAACCTCGCCGCCGCCGTCGTCAACGCCGCGCTCGAGGCGGGCTTCATCATCAACGCGCCCGGCCCGCGCACGATCCGCCTCGCGCCCCCGCTCATTCTGACCGCCGAGCAGGCCGACACGTTCGTCGACGCCCTGCCCGGGCTCGTGGCCGCCGCGGCCGCGACGCTCATCCCCAAGGAGACCCCATGACGCCCACGACCGTCCGGCACTTCCTCAAGGACACCGACCTCAGCCCGGCCGAGCAGGCTGAGGTTCTGGACCTCGCCGTCCGCATGAAGGCCGCGCCCTACTCCATCCAGCCGCTCGCGGCCGAGGGCTCCGCGCGCAAGACCGTCGCGGTGATCTTCGACAAGACCTCGACTCGCACGCGCGTCTCCTTCTCCGCCGGCGTGACGGACATGGGCGGCACGCCGCTCATCATCAACCCGGGTGAGGCGCAGATCGGGCACAAGGAGTCGGTCGAGGACACCGCCAAGGTGCTCGAGCGGATGGTCGCCGCGATCGTGTGGCGCACTGGCGCGCACCAGGGGCTCGTGGACATGGCCGCGAACTCGCGGGTGCCCGTGGTCAACGCCCTGTGCGACGACTACCACCCGTGCCAGCTCCTCGCGGACCTGCTCACGGTCAAGGAGCACAAGGGCGACCTCGCAGGCCTCACCATGGCCTACCTCGGCGACGCGGCGAACAACATGGCCAACTCGTACCTGCTCGCGGGCGTCACCGCGGGCATGCACGTGCGCATCGCCGGTCCCGAGGGCTACCTCCCCGCTGCCAACATCGTTGCCGAGGCCGAGGCCGTCGCGGCCCAGACCGGCGGCTCGGTGGTCGTCACGAGCGACGCCGCGGCGGCGCTCGCGGGCGCCGACGTCGTCGCGACGGACACGTGGGTCTCGATGGGCCAGGAGGCGGAGAAGGAGGCGCGGATGCAGCTCTTCCGCGACTACTCCGTCGATGCCCGCGCGATGGCCAAGGCCGCGGCCGACGCCGTGTTCCTCCACTGCCTCCCGGCCTACCGCGGGTACGAGGTCGCCGCCGAGGTGATCGACGGCCCGCAGTCTGTGGTGTGGGACGAGGCGGAGAACCGCCTGCACGCCCAGAAGGCGCTGCTGGCGTGGCTCCTGCACCGCTCGGGCCAGGCCGTCGTGGATGGCCTCCCGGCCGCCCCGTGAGGCCGAGCGCATGAGCAGCCAGACGCCGTCGTCCGCCCCGCAGACCAAGGCGGCGCGCCAGGCGCGGATCCGCGCGATCCTCGCCGGCCAGTCCGTGCGCTCGCAGGCCGAGCTCGCGACGCTGCTCGCGGACGACGGCGTGCTGGTCACCCAGGCGACCCTCTCGCGGGACCTCGTCGAGATCGGGGCCGTGCGCGTGCGCGGCACCGATGGGGGCCTCGTCTACGCCGTGCGCGGCGAGGGCGGCGACCGGAGCCCGCGGACGGGGCTCGACCAGGAGGTGCTCGACGCGCGGCTCGCGAAGCTGTGCGCCGAGCTCCTCGTGACGGCCGAGGCGAGCGCGAACATCGTCGTGCTGCGGACCCCGCCCGGCGCGGCGAACTTCCTCGCCCTCGCGATCGACCACTCGGTCATCCCCTCCATCCTCGGCACGATCGCCGGGGACGACACGGTCATGATCATCACCCGCGATCCGGCGGGCGGCGAGGCCGTCGCGGCCCGCTTCCTCGAGCTCGCCTCACAGGGGGCGTAGCGACAACCCGGATTTCCGTACGACGGGCCTCTCCCCGCGTGCAGTGGCGTGGCGAGGGGCCCTGTCGTGTCGTGGGGGTCCTGGCAGGGCTGCTTCCTCATGGTCAGAAGGGTGGGGGTGGGTCGCTGTGGGGGTAGGTCCTGTGCTTCCGGCCGGAGGGGCCGGTCCATTCGAGGGTCCCGGGCGGCAGTGGTGGGCTCTCCTGGTCGGTCTCCTGCCCGGCTGTCTGCTGGGCGCCGATGTGGCGGACTTTCCAGTAGCCGAGGGTCTTCTGGCGGTGGTGTTCTCGGCAGAGGAGGGCGAGGTTCCCGACGTCGGTCTCCCCGCCTTGGGACCATGCGTGGGTGTGGTCGGCCTCGCAGGCGGGGCCGGGCTTGTCGCAGGCGGGGAAGGTGCAGGTCGCGTCGCAGAGGGTGAGGAAGCGGCGCATCGCGGCGGTGGGGGCATACTTCACACGGCCGATGGCCAGCGGGGCGCCGGTGTCCGGGGCGACGACGAGCTTCGTCCAGGTCTTGATCTCCGCGGCGAGGCGGCGGGCGGCCTCGGGGTCGATGGGCCCGTAGCCGAGGATCTCCCCGGGCGTCTCTGAGGTGCCGGCCAGGGTGGCGGCGGGGACGGTGATGACGAGCTCGGTCCGCACGCCCCCGGCCGGGCCGCTGGCCGAGCCGGTCCCGGTGGTGAGGAGGAGGTCGGTGAGGGCGTCGGCGCGCAGCTGGTTGATCGTGCGGGCCTCGTCGGGGGCCTGGAGGGAGCGGGCGATCGCCGTCAGGCGGGTGTCGATCAGGGCCCCGGTCTCGAGCGGGATCAGGGCGGTGAGGTGGGCCATGCCGTCCCCGCACGGGGTGATGTCCACGCGCCGGTCGGCCAGGGCCTTGGCCTTGCGCTGGGCGAGGGGCGTGTCGGCGTAGCCCTCGGCGAGGCGGCGCAGCCTCCTCCCGAGGGCGCCGGGGGTGGGGACCAGGTCGGGGTCCTCGGGCGCGGCGATGGCCGCGGCCGCGGCCGCGAACTTGGCCAGCTTCGACCTGGGGATGGGGATGGCGGCGTCGAGGATGACCGCGGCCCGGCGCCGGGTCATTCTGCCGGCGCGCATGGCGGCCAGGACGGGGGCCATGCTCGGGTGGGTGAGGGCGAGGGCCTCCTCGACCATGGCGCGGGTGGTGCGCTGGGCGAGCTTGAGGACCGCGGCGGCCTCGGAGGCGGCCACGGCGGGGGCGTCGAGCCGGTCCACGGGGACCTCGCTGGAGGAGCCCTCGGCGCGGGTGAGCGCGGCGAGGAGGAGGACCCTGTCGGCGTCGAGGCGGGCCTGGTCGGCCTCGTTCGCCTCGAGGGCGTCCAGGACCTCCGCGGCGCGCTCGAGCCGGATCTGCGCCATCGCCGCCCCCGGCGAGGGCAGCTCGCCGGATGGGTCCGACGGACCTCCCACGGCCCCGGCTCCCTGGTCACCGGTCGAACCCTCGGCCTCGGCCGGGGCCTCGCCTTCGGCCGGCGGTTCCTGGCCGGCAGGCGGCTCCTGGCCGGCCGGGAGCGGCTGGTGGGTGTGGCCCAGGCGCACCGGCACACGTCCTTCGTCCCCGGGAGCGGGTCGAACAGGTCAGGGTCGAACCGCGGGGCCTCGATCCAGCGCACCTTCCCGGAGCAGATTGCGGCGAAATCCTCCGGGCTCATCGGGTCCACGACCCCGAGCTCCTCCGGGCTCAGGTCATCCCAGCCCTCGGGCTCGGCCACGTCCAGGTCCGGGTCCCAGTCCGGCCCAGGCGACCCAGGGAGGGGCACGCCAAGGGCAGCCGCCTCCTCGAATCCCTGTTCCCCTGCCATGGACCAACCATCGCATGCACCTCCGACAATTCTCGAAGGAGAGCAGGAGCGTGCTTCAGCCCGCTTCCTTACGCGAAACCAGCCAGGGCTGCACGACCGTCGCGGCGCGGATCATGATTCGGCCCATGTGCCGGGGGTAACACGGCACCATGGCTGAAACACCAGAGCACAAGGACCTCCCGTTGCCCGACTTCGACCACATCCCACTGGCCTCGCTGCCCTCTCGGATCCATGGTCTGGATGCGCAGGCGCTCGAGGAGCTGCTGGCCTTCGAGCGTTCGCACGGGGACCGCCTCCCGGTCACACAGGTCCTTGAGGGCCGGCTCGCGCAGCTCCGCGAGGGTGCGACCCCGAGCGGCGGCGTCCCCGAGGACGTGCCGGAGATGACCTCCCAGCCCGGTGGATCGCCCGTCTCGCCAGAGACCAGCGGACCGAAGGTCAACCCACCAGCCCATGGGGTGCCCACCAACCCGTCGCAGCCTCGTCAGTGACGGCGGGCAGTCGGCTTGAGCGCGGGCGGAGCGTGACCCCGGCGCCTTCTGAAGAATCCGGCCCCTGCGGTCAGGATCCGTCCGCTTCCGGTGGGACAGTGGTGGCATACGACGCCGAAAGGGGCCCGCCATGACCACCCTGCCCACGCCGGTCGACCCGCCCGACCTGCACACGAGCCCGGCCTTGGCCCAGGGGATGATCCTGCCCGCGGGGCCGACGCTGTACGTCGGCGGGCAGAACGGCACGGACGCCGAGGGGAACCTGCTTGAGGGTCTCGGGGCGCAGGCCGAGCAGGCCATGCGCAACGTGTTCGCGGTGCTGGCCGCGGCGGGGACCGACCCCGAGCACGTCGCGAAGCTCACCATCTACCTCGCGCCGGACGTCGATCCCGGCGAGGCGTACGCGGCCTCCCTCGGCGTGTGGGGCAATCGGCGCACCGCGGTCACCGTCCTGGCCATCGCGCCGGCCAGGCCGGGTGCGCTCGTCGAGATTGACGCGGTCGCATCGATCCCCGCCCCGTCGACCTCCGCCCAGGGGGAATCCACCCAGGGGTAGCCCGCCGCCACCGCATGAGACCATGCGTCCATGGACGGCGACGAAGCGCCCGAGGTCAGCGCACTCGCGATCAACGTGACGATCCCCGAGGCGCTCCGCTGGACCGACACGCGCCGCGGCGAGGAGTTCATCCTCACGACCCTGAACATCCGCCTCCTGCCGGACGGCCATCTCGCCGCGAAGGCGTACGGGCGCCCGACGGCGGGCGGCCGGGGTGCATACGTCTCCTTCCGCGTCCCGGACCGTCCCGACCTCGCGAGGATCATCGCGGAGGCAGCGAGCCGTGCGAGCGAGCTGTGGGCAGGCCATCGCGGTCTCGGCTGACGCTGAATTGGTCGATGTTGGCTGAGGTTCGCACGACGGCGTGGCGTCACCCGTGGCGGGAGGGGCTGCCCCTGCGGGGCGCGGGAGCCTAGACTCCGTGGGGTGGAACCGCTGAGCCTCCAGACGGACGAGGCACGCTCCCTCTTCGCCGCCCAGCTGGACGACTTCATCCGCGAGTGCGAGGCGATCGCCGAGATCGACCTGCTCGCCCCGTCACGGTGCCGCGGTTGGAGCCGCCTCGAACTGATCGAGCACGTCCGCACCGGCCTCGACGAGATGTCCGCGACGGCGGCGGTGCCCAGCGACCGGGCGCCGGACCACGACGCCCCGTCGTACTGGGACAGCCATCCCGACGACAGGGACGACGACGCCGTCCCCCACATCATGTGGCTCCGGCGCACGGCGTCCGCCTACGCTCGGCCGTCCGGCGCGATCAGGCGTCTCCACGACGCCGCCGACCGCGCGGCCCGCATCGCCGCGGCTGGCGCGGACGGCGTCGTCCTCTTCCAGGGCAAGTCGATGACCACGGGGGACTTCCTCGGGACGTGGGTCGCCGAGCTCGCCATCCACCAGCTCGACTTGGCCATCGAGGCGGGCGCGGGAGCGGGCCTGCCCTTCGCCCGGCGGACCGTCGAGGCCATCGCCGGCGCCCGCCTCCCGCCAGAGCTGGCGGACCGCGAGGCCGTCCTGGCCGGCCTCGGCCGCACCCCCTCCGACGCCGCGCTTCCGGCGGGGTTTCCCGTCTCACTGTAGGGCGCAGATTGCGCCCGATGTATATCTATGTAGACTGATGCATAACAATTCGTTGCAGCCCTGCATAAGGAGAACACTGTGAAGGAACGCATCGTCCTCGCCTACTCGGGCGGTCTGGACACCTCCGTCGCGATCGGCTGGATCGCGGACGCGACCGGCGCCGAGGTCGTCGCCGTCGCCGTCGACGTCGGGCAGGGCGGCGAGGACATGGAGACGATCCGCCAGCGCGCCCTCGGCTGCGGCGCGGTCGAGGCCTACGTCGCCGACGCCCGCGACGAGTTCGCGAACGAGTACTGCATGCCCACCCTCAAGGCCAACGGCCTCTACCAGGGGCACTACCCGCTCGTCTCGGCGATCTCCCGCCCGGTCATCGTCAAGCACCTCGTCAAGGCCGCCCGCGAGTTCGGCGCCTCGACGGTCGCCCACGGCTGCACGGGCAAGGGCAACGACCAGGTCCGCTTCGAGGTCGGCATCCAGACGCTTGGCCCGGACCTCAAGTGCATCGCCCCGGTCCGCGACCTCGCCCTGACCCGCGACAAGGCCATCGCGTACGCGGAGGAGAAGCACCTCCCGATTGTCACGACGAAGAAGAACCCCTGCTCGATCGACCAGAACGTGTGGGGCCGCGCCGTCGAGACCGGCTACCTCGAGGACATCTGGAACGCCCCGACCAAGGACATCTACGACTACACGCAGACGCCGGAGTTCCCGCCGGCGCCGGACGAGGTCATCATCACCTTCGTCCAGGGCGTTCCGACGGCGCTCGACGGCGTCGAGATGTCGCCGCTGCGCGTCATCCAGGAGCTCAACCGCCGGGCCGGCGCACAGGGCGTGGGCCGCATCGACGTCGTCGAGGACCGCCTCGTCGGCATCAAGAGCCGCGAGATCTATGAGGCCCCCGGCGCGATGGCGCTCATCACGGCGCACAAGCACCTCGAGGACGTCACGATCGAGCGCGAGCACGCCCGCTTCAAGGCCACCGTCGGCCAGCGCTGGAGCGAGCTGGTGTACGACGGCCAGTGGTTCTCCCCGCTCAAGCGCGCCCTCGACGTCTTCATCGACGACTCCCAGAAGTACGTCTCGGGCGACATCCGCATGGTCCTCCATGGCGGCCAGGCCACCGTCACCGGCCGCCGCTCGGACTCGTCGCTGTACGACTTCAACCTCGCGACCTACGACACGGGCGACACGTTCGACCAGTCCAGCGCGAAGGGCTTCATCGACCTCTGGGGCATGTCCTCGAAGGTCGCCTCGAGCCGCGACCAGCGCGTCGCGGGGGAGTGAGCCCGGGTGGCTGAGCAGAACGCCTCCCAGCAGTCAGCGACAAACGAGGGCGCGCTCTGGGGCGGGCGCTTCGCCGGCGGCCCGGCGGACGCGCTCGCCGCGCTGAGCAAGTCCACGCACTTCGACTGGCGGCTCGCGCGGTACGACATCGCGGGCTCGCGGGCCCACGCGCGCGTCTTGCACCGCGCGGGCCTGCTCGACGACGGCGAGCTCGCCGGGATGCTCGACGCGCTCGACCGCCTCGACGCGGACGTCGCCTCCGGCGCGTACACCGCGGCGGAGTCCGACGAGGACGTGCACGGCTCGCTCGAGCGCGGCCTCATCGAACGCGCGGGCACCCACCTCGGCGGCAAGCTCCGCGCCGGGCGGTCGCGCAACGACCAGGTCGCGACCCTCGGGCGCATGTTCCTGCGTGACCACGCGCGGCTCATCGCCCGCGGCGTCCTCGACACGGTCGACGCGCTCGTCGCGCAGGCCGAGGCGCACCCGGGCGCGGCCATGCCCGGACGGACTCACCTCCAGCACGCCCAGCCCGTCCTGCTCAGCCACCACCTCCTCGCCCACGCGTGGGCCCTGCTCCGCGACGTCCAGCGCCTTGCGGACTGGGACAAGCGCGCGGCCGTGTCCCCGTACGGCTCGGGAGCGCTCGCGGGCTCGTCCCTCGGCCTCGACCCCGAGGCCGTCGCGGCGGACCTCGGCTTCGACTCGGCGGTGCACAACTCGATTGACGGCACCGCCTCGCGGGACGTCTTCGCCGAGTTCGCGTGGGTTGCGGCGATGATCGGCGTCGACCTCTCGCGGATCTCTGAGGAGGTCATCCTCTGGGCCACGAAGGAGTTCTCCTTCGTCACGCTCGACGACGCGTACTCCACCGGGTCGAGCATCATGCCGCAGAAGAAGAACCCGGACGTCGCCGAGCTCGCGCGCGGCAAGGCCGGGCGCCTCATCGGCGACCTCGCGGGCCTGCTCGCGACGCTCAAGGGCCTGCCCCTCGCGTACAACCGCGACCTGCAGGAGGACAAGGAGCCCGTGTTCGACGCCGCGGACACCCTCGAGCTCCTGCTCCCCGCGGTCTCGGGCATGGTCGCGACGCTCACGTTCAACACGGAGCGCATGGCCGCCCTCGCGCCCCAGGGCTTCGCCCTCGCGACCGACGTCGCCGAGTGGCTCGTCCGCCAGGGCGTGCCGTTCCGCGAGGCGCATGAGCTCTCCGGCGCCGCCGTGAAGCAGGCCGAGTCCCGCGGCGTCGAGCTGTGGGACCTCACAGACGAGGAGTACGCGGCGATCAGCCCGGCGCTGACGCCCGAGGTCCGCTCGGTGCTCAGCACCGAGGGCTCCCTCGCGAGCCGCAGCGCGCAGGGAGGCACGGCCCCCGAGGCCGTGGCCCGCCAGCTCGCGGCGCTCAAGGAGCAGCTCGAGGAAGCGCGGTCTTTCGCGGGGTAACCCGTCCGTCGCATCATCGATGCGTGGGGTCGCGCAGACTCATGCTCGTCGTCGCGCACCCCGACGACGATGCCTTCGGGATCGCCGGCTCGATCGCCCTCCATGGCGACGAGCCGGCGTTCCGCTTCGTGCTGGTCCACGCGACCGACGGCGCGGCCGGCCAGATCGCCCCCGAGGTGGAGGCCACGCCCGCGACCCTGGGCGAGGTCCGCCGCGGCGAGGACGATCGCGCGTGGCGCGCGCACGGGCGGGTCCCCGACCGCCACGAGTGGCTCGGGTACGACGACGGGTTCCTCGCCGAGGCTGACTTCGAGGCCCTCACCGCGCAGATCCGGGCCCTCATGGCGGAGGAGCGGCCCGACGTCGTGTGCACGTTCGGGCCCGACGGCGTCACGGGGCACCCGGACCACATCACGATCGGCAGGGCGACGGACGAGGCCTTCCTCTCCCTCGTGGGCGACGGCGGGCCCGGCCTGCACAGGCTCCTGCATGCCGTCATGAAGCAGTCCACCTGGGGCGTCCTCAACAAGGCCAGGGTCCGCGACGGGCTGCCGCCGTGGGACCCGACGCAGATCTACCACTGGCGCGGCGTCCCGGACGAGCTCGTGGACATCCGCGTCGACACGCACCTGGTCGCCGACCGCGTCGTCGACGGCATCGCGGAGCACCGCAGCCAGCGGCTCTCGCTCTTCGAGCACCCCGCGACCCGGCTCACGTGGCGCTCGGCCGCCTCGCGCGAGCACTTCGTCCAGGCGTGGCCGCCCAGGCCGCCCGGCCAGCCGAGGCTCGCCGACATCTTCGAGGGCCTCTAGCTGTCCCCCCGATCCGTGCCGCCGGTCCCGCCCACGATCCGCACGGTCCCCGCCCCGCCGTCGACCTCGACGCGGTCACCGGTCCTGATCCGCTCGGTCGCCCCCGGCACGCCCACGACGGCGGGGATTCCGTACTCGCGCGCGACGACGGCGCCGTGGGAGTTGGCACCGCCCATCTCCATGACGAGCGCGCCCGCCGTGACGAAGAGCGGCGTCCAGCCGGGGTCGGTCGACGGCGCGACGAGCACCTCGCCTGGCGCAAGCGAGGCCGACGTCGGGTCCAGGACCACGCGTGCCGCGGCCGTCACGCTCCCCGCGGACGCCGGCACTCCCCGGAGCGCGCCAGCGTCCCCGCCCGGCGTGGTGTCCCCGCCCGGCGCGGGCGGGGCGGCCGCCGCCTCGGGCTCGGTCCCGTCGGAGAGCAGGACGCGCGGGATGTGCCTCCGCCGCAGCTCGCGCGCGTAGTCCGCCCGCCGGGTGGCGACGACGCCGCGCAGCCGCGCGCAGTCGTCGTCCGCCGTTCGCGAGGCGAGCGCGAGGGCCGAGCGGGCCTCGGCGAAGTCCAGGAAGAAGACGTCGCCGGCGTCGTCGAGGACCCCTGCCTCGGCGAGGTGCCGGCCGACGGCGAGCACCTCCGCGCGGGTGGCGTCGAAGACCCGCACGAGGAAGAACTTGGGCTGCTCCCTCAGCCCGGCAAGTGCCCGCGTCCGCGCGAGGAGGGCCGCGACGGCCGCCCCACGGACCCTGCCCCGGTCCCTCGCCCGCGCGGCGAGCGAGCGGGCGGCATCCTCGCCCGCGCGGGCGGCCGCTGCGAACGATCCGGCGCCGGGATCGGCGCGGAGCATGGCCGAGACCATCGACAGGACCGGCGCGGGGTCCTCGCGCCAGCGGGGCATCCCGACGTCGATCTCTGCCACGGCGCGGTGCCCGTACCGCCCCAGGAACCCCTCGAGCCCCTCGGCCAGGACCGCCGGAAGCGTCCCGTCCGCCCGCAGCGCAGCGAGGTCCGTTCCGTCGCGGCCCGCGAGCCTGGCGGCGGCCTCGGGATCCTCGCGCCGCACGCGGCCGGCGAGGGCGTGCAGTTCCTCGTCCATCTGGGTCGTGGGGTTGTTCGGCAGCCCGCGCAGCACCTCCTGGAGCTCGCCCGGCCGCGCGATCCCCCGGAGCAGGAGGGATGCGAGGCCGGCGCAGATGAACCCGGCCGCCGCGACGGGAAGGGTCGCGGGGACGATCGGGAACGCCTCGCGCGCGAGCAGCTCCCGCGCGCGGTCCAGGCGCGCCTCGGGTCCGCCTGTGCGCGGGCCGCCTGTCCCAGGGGCGAGGCGCCGCTCGAGGGCCGTGCCGAAGCGGCGCACGCCCGCGAGGCCCGCGCCGGGCCGGGCGAGCGCGCGCACGAGCGTCTCGGGGACGCGGTGCCGCACGGCCACGGGCACGATCCGGCGCAGGAGGGGCAGGGGAGTGCGGATCTCGAGCGGGAAGCGCGGGTCAGCGGAGAGGCGGCGCAGGATGCCGGCGGACCGGGTCTCCATGACGTCGAGGACGCGCGGAAACAGCCGCCGGCCCACGCGGCTGCGCAGCACGGTGGTCACGTCGATGAAGAGCCGCCCGCCCGCCGTCTGGACGACGGGCGGCCCCGCCTCGGCGTCCGACGGCGGGAAGCCGGCCTGGGCGGCGATGCTCCCCGCGAGGACCCTGAGGCACGCGATCCCCATCGGCGTCAGCGGCCGGGTGAGCCCCTGGGCGAGGGAGAAGCAGAACCACGCCCGCACGCCGCCGGCCGCGGATCCTGCCGGGCGGGCGGGCACCGGGTGCAGGGTCGTGATGGGCCTCGTCTGGGTGAGCCACAGCGTCCCGTCCGGGGCGAGGGCCCACTCGGCGTCCTGGGGGGAGCCGAAGTGCGCCTCGAGCCGCCGGCCGAGCGCGGCGAGGGCCGCGACCTCCCCGGGGCCGAGGCTCAGCGCGCGGGGATCCCCGGGCGGGGCGACGCGCTCTGTGCCCCCTCCCGCGACCGGGCGCACTGCAACGCCCTTCGCGCCGGCCCGGCTCTCGAGGAGCCGTCCCGTCGCGGCCTCGGCGACGAACCGGTCCGGGTCCACGGCGCCCGAGACGACCGCCTCGCCGAGGCCGGGGCTCGCGTCGACCACCATGCGGGTCCGGCTGCCGGAGACGGGGTCCGCCGTGAACAGGACCCCGGCCACCGCGGCGTCCACGAGCGGCTGGACGACGACGGCGAGCGCCGCCTCCGCCCCGGGGAAGCCGGCCGCGCGCCGATAGGCCACGGCCCGGTCGGTCCACAGCGAGGCCCAGCAGCGCCGCACGGCATCGAGGACCGCGTCGGCGCCGACGACGTTGAGGAAGGTCTCCTGCTGCCCCGCGAAGCTCGCCCCGGGAAGGTCCTCGGCCGTCGCCGACGAGCGCACGGCGACGGCTGCGCCGGGGCCGTCCGCGGAGGGACCCTGCGAGAGACGGTCGTACGCGGCGCGGACCGCGGATTCCGTCGCGGGGGCGAGATCGGCGGCGGCGAGCCGCTCGCGGAGGCGGGCCGCAAGCTCCCGTCGCCGCCCGTCGTCGTCCTCCGCATCCACCGCCTCGGCGAGGCCGCGCGCGTCCGCGAGGTCCAACGCCTCCCGGTAGGCGGAGGCCAGGACGCAGAAGCCGCCCGGAACGTCGAAGCCGGCCGCGAGCATCTCGCCGAGGTTCGCGGCCTTGCCGCCGGCCTCGTCCACCATGCCGGCCCGCAGCGCCTCGAGGGGGACGACCACCGGGTGCGGGGGAGCCTCGCCATGCACGGCCTCAGGATAGACCCGGTGCCCGGCGGTGTCGTGGGGCGGCGGTACGCTGGCCCCATGGACACCACGACCCCTGACAACGACCGCATCCTGGCCGGGATCGAGAGCGCCGCCGCCGGGTTCCGCGAGGAGCTCGAGGGCCTCACCGACGCCTCCGTGGGCCGCAGCTCGCTCCTGCCGGACTGGACCCGCGGGCACGTGCTCGCGCACGTCGCCGGCGTGTGCAACGGGATGGCACGCCAGCTCGAGTACGCCGAGCGCGGCGAGCGGATCGAGCTCTACGACGGCGGCCAGGAGGGCCGCAACCGGGCCATCGAGGAGGGCGCCGGGGCGAGCGCCGAGGAGCACCGCGCCCGAGTGGGGGCCGCCCTGGACCGCGCCCTCGCGGCCTTCCGCGCGCTCAAGGGCGACGCGTGGGAGCGCCCGATCTCCTACCGTGACGGCGTCGTGCGCGACGGCGCTCTGGCGCTGTGGCGCGAGCTCGTGATCCACCGCTCCGACCTCGGCACGGGCGCGACGCAGCACGGCTGGGACGAGGGCTTCTGCGAGCACGTCCTCGGCTTCCTCGCCCCCCGCGTGCCCGAGGGCCTGGCGTTCCGGCTGCACCCGGGGGACCGCGACGCCGTCGTCCTCGGCGGCGGGGACGAGACCGTGGACGTCTACGGCCGGCTCGGGGACCTCGCCGCGTGGCTCGCCGGGCGTCCCGTCGACCATGCGGCCGTCCGCGCCGAGCGCCGCGGGGAGGCCGTGCCGCTGCCCGAGATCGGCCCCTGGCCCTCGCCCGCCGTGGCCAAGTAGGGAGCACTGTGGGCGGCGGCGCAGGCGCCAGCGGAGCCGCGGGACTCGCCCGGTGGCTCCTGCGCGACCCCGTCGCCGTCGCCCCGGACCTGCTGGGCGCCGTGCTCACGCACACGACGGCGGAGGGCGCCGTCTCCGTCCGGCTCACCGAAGTCGAGGCGTACCGCGGGCACCGCGACTCCGAGCACCCGGATCCTGGATCGCACTCCTACAACGGG
The DNA here is from genome assembly GCF_056780155.1 of Sinomonas sp. T428B. Taxonomy (NCBI): domain Bacteria; kingdom Bacillati; phylum Actinomycetota; class Actinomycetes; order Micrococcales; family Micrococcaceae; genus Sinomonas; species Sinomonas sp. T428B. The sequence goes on from NZ_JBRAZR010000001.1 coordinate 1,537,803, forward strand.
CGCACGCCGCGCAACGAGGTCATGTGGGGGCCAGCGGGCCACCTGTACGTCTACTTCACGTACGGGATGCACTTCTGCGCGAACATCGTGTGCGGCCCGGCCGGCACCTCCTCGGGGTGCCTGCTGCGGGCCGGCGAGATCATCGGCGGCGTCGAGCTCGCCCGCAGGCGGCGGCCGTCGGCGCGCCGCGACGTCGAGCTGGCCCGCGGGCCGGCGCGGCTCGCCCAGGCGCTCGGGATCGGCCGCGAGCACAACGGGGCGGCGCTCGACGGAGGGGACTTCCGGCTCGAGCGCCCGGCCCGCCCCGCCGCCGGGGTGCTGAGCGGGCCGCGCGTCGGCGTGGCCGGCGAGGGCGGGACGCACGACTATCCGTGGCGGTTCTGGCTCCCGGGCGAACCCACCGTCTCGCCGTACCGCGCAGCCGTTCCCCGCGCCCGCGGTGCGAGGGGTGCGAGGGGCACGATCGACCGCTGAAGCCCTCACTGGACGCGCCCCGAGCTCGCGTTTCACACGAGTTCACCAGGATCGCTGTAAAATGGACGGTCCAGCTTTTCATTGAGGGGAACGCACCGATGCTCGACGCCGATCTGGCCCACGAACGGGACTACGTCCGGGGCCTCTACACCCGCCTCGACGAGCTGCGCGAGGAGAAGCGCCGCCAGCTGGACGCGGTGCGCAGGGCGGGCGCGATCGGGTCGATGCAGAACGTCTCCGAGCGGGACGCCTTCGCCGCGATGTACGAGGACCGCCTCGCCCAGCTCGACGCCGTCGAGGACCGCCTCGTGTTCGGCCGCCTCGACCTCGACGGCGGCGACGAGCAGTACATCGGCAGGATCGGCCTGAGCACCGACGACCTCCGCCGCCTCATGGTCGACTGGCGCGCCCCCGAGGCCAGCCACTTCTACCAGGCCACGGCCTTCGACCGACAGGGCGTGCGCCGGCGCCGCCACCTCATCCTGCAGGGCCGCGACGTCAAGGCCATCGAGGACGACGTGCTGGACCCCGAGCTGCTCGACGGCTCGACGCACCACGAGGGCGAGGGCGCCTTGCTTGCCGCCCTGAACTCGAAGCGCACGGGCCGCATGGCGGACATCGTCAGCACGATCCAGGCCGAGCAGGACCGCATCATCCGCGCCCCCATGCCGGGCGCCCTCGTCGTCCAGGGCGGGCCGGGGACTGGCAAGACGGCGGTAGCACTGCACCGCGCGGCCTACCTCCTGTACTCCCACCGGGACCGGCTCAAGTCCGCGGGCGTGCTCCTGGTCGGCCCCTCGTCGTCGTTCATGAAGTACATCGAGCGCGTCCTGCCCTCGCTCGGCGAGACCGGCGTGGTCATGTCGAGCCTGGGCAGGCTCATGCCCGGCATCGCGGCCGTCCCGGAGGCGGACGCGCGCACGGCGGCGCTCAAGGGCTCGGCGAGGATGGTCGACGTCGTCGCGGCCGCCGTCGCGAACCGCCAGCGGGTGCCCGCGGGGGACAGGATCCTCGAGGTCGAGGGCTACAAGCTCCTGCTCACGCCCCGGCAGGTCCGCCGGGCGCGGGACAAGGCGCGCGCGACGGGCAAGCCGTACAACGAGGCCCGCAACACCTTCGTCAAGATCCTCCTGCGCGAGCTCACCGAGCAGCTCCAGTCCAAGGTCGAGTCGAGCAGCGTGGGCAACAACGCGGACCGCTCCTACCTCGCTGAAGACGTGCGCCAGTCTCGGGACGTGCGCGTCGCCGTCAACCTCTGCTGGATGCCCATGACGCCGGAGAAGCTCATCTCCGAGCTGTTCAGCAAGCGCAGCATCCTCGACGCCGTCGCCGCGGACCTCACCGAGGCCGAGCGCGGGCTGCTCCACCGCCCCGCCGACGCCCCCTGGACGGAGGCCGACGTGCCCCTGCTCGACGAAGCGGCCGAGCTCCTCGGCGAGCTCGACGCGACGACGGGCCACGAGGCCGCCCGCCGCGAGGCCGAGCGGCGGCGCGACCTCGAGAACGCCCAGCAGGCCCTGAGGAACGTCGACAGCGCCCTCCGGGAGCAGGGGCTCGACGGCGTCGTCCAGGCCGAGGACCTCGCGGCCTTCCAGCAGGGCGGGGAGACCCGGCTCACGGCGGCCGAGCGCGCCGTCGGGGACCGCACGTGGGCCTACGGCCACATCATCGTCGACGAGGCCCAGGAGCTCTCGCACATGCAGTGGCGCCTCCTCGTGCGCCGGTGCCCGCTCAAGTCCTTCACGATCGTCGGCGACATCGCCCAGACGTCGGCCTCGGCCGGGGCCTCGTCGTGGCACCGCGCCCTGGATCCGTTCTTCGGTGAGCGCTGGACACTCGAGGAGCTCACGGTCAACTACCGCACCCCGAGCCAGATCGCCGAAGCGGCCGCGCGCATGGCCGCGGCGGCCGGGCTCGTCGTGTCCGCCCCGAAGGCCGTCCGGGAGGGCCGCTGGGAGCCGATCATCGACAATGTTGCCGAGGGCGCCGTCGTCGACAGGCTCGCCGAGGTGCTCCCCGAGGAGCTCGCGGCGGCCGACGGCGGGCTGCTCGCCGTCATCGCGGCGGACGGGCTGCTCGACCAGGCTCGGGACGCCCTCCGGGCCCGGTACGGCAGCCGCGTGGGCGGCGGCGCGGGCAGCTTCGAGCAGGACATCGTCGTGATCGACCCGCGCGAGGCGAAGGGCCTCGAGTTCGACTCCGTCGTGGTCCTCGAGCCGGCGGCACTCCTCGACGACGTGCACGGCAAGGTCGGCGACCTCTACGTGGCGATGACGCGCCCCACGCAGCGGCTGCGGCTCATCGCCTCCCGCGGCATCCCCGCCGGGATCGAGGCCTGAGGTCTGGCTGATACCGTAGAAGCCGTGCCGCAGACAGTACTCGCATCGCAGAAGAACGACCCGAGCTTCGCCAACGTCTGGCAGGAGCTCAAGTGGCGTGGCCTCGTCCACGTCTCCACTGACGAGGCGGAGCTCGAGAAGCTCCTGGCCGGCGATCCGATCACGTACTACTGCGGCTTCGACCCGACGGCGCCGAGCCTGCATCTGGGCAACCTCGTCCAGCTCCTCGTCCTGCGCCGGCTCCAGCTCGCGGGGCACAGGCCGCTCGGCCTCGTCGGCGGCTCGACCGGCCTCATCGGCGACCCGCGCCCGACGGCGGAGCGCACCCTCAACACGAAGGACACCGTGGCCGAGTGGGTCGGCTACCTGCAGGCCCAGGTGCGCCGCTTCCTCTCCTTCGAGGGGGAGAACGCCGCGCGCATGGTCAACAACCTCGACTGGACCGCGCCGCTGACGGCGATCGACTTCCTCCGCGAGATCGGCAAGCACTTCCGCGTCGGCACGATGATGCGCAAGGACGCGGTCGCGTCACGCCTGAACTCGGAGGAGGGCATCTCCTACACCGAGTTCAGCTACCAGATCCTGCAGGGCATGGACTACCTCGAGCTCTACCGCCAGTACGACTGCGTGCTCCAGACGGGCGGCTCGGACCAGTGGGGCAACCTGACGAGCGGGACGGAGCTCATCCGCAAGGTCGAGGGCAAGACCGTGCACGCCCTCGGCACTCCCCTCATCACCAACGCGGACGGGACCAAGTTCGGCAAGAGCGAGGGCAACGCCATCTGGCTCGACGCCTCGATGTGCTCGCCGTACGCCTTCTACCAGTTCTGGCTCAACACCCAGGACGCCGACGTCGTCGACCGGCTCAAGGTGTTCACCTTCCTGACCCGGGCGGAGATCGAGGAGCTCGCCGCGGCCGTGGCAGAGCGGCCCTTCGCTCGCGAGGCCCAGCGCCGGCTCGCCTTCGAGGTGACCTCGCTCGTGCACGGCGTCCCGGCGACGGAGAGGGTCATCGCCGCCTCGGCCGCGCTCTTCGGCAACGGCGACCTCGACGTCCTCGACGAGGGAACGCTCTCGGCTGCGACCGCGCAGCTCACGACGGCGGCGGTCACGCCGGAGCAGCTCGGCATCGTCGAGCTGCTGGTCGCCACGGGCCTCGCGGAGAGCAAGTCTGCCGCCCGCCGGACCGTGGGGGAGGGCGGCGCCTACGTGAACAACGCCAAGATCACCGACCCGGACGCCACCGTGGCCGCGGAAGATGCGCTGCACGGGAAGTACTTCCTCGTGCGCCGTGGGAAGAAGAGCCTCGCCACGGCCATCCTCACGGACTGAGCCCCTCGACGGACTGAGCCCTACGGCCCCGTACATGACAGGTCCCGCATCCTCTCTCGGATGCGGGGCCTCTCCTGTAGGGCCTGCGCGGGGCTCGGGGCGCGACACGCCCGGGCGTCAAGGCCACTTGCGTGAAGGGCGGGGCAGGAGTACTGTAGTCCGAGTCGCCGAAGGAGAACGGAGGCGACAAACCCCTGAATCCAGTTCGAGAATTCCTCGGACTGCTCGGCTTGCCCGAGCATCCGGGAAACGGACCGGAGGACGAGGGAAAAACCCGGATTTGATTCCGGAACAGAGGTCGGATAATGTAGACGACCGAAGCGGCGGGGAAATAACCGGTAAACATCGGCGAAACACCCGGATCGCGACTGTTGTTTGAGAACTCAATAGTGTGCCAAGTTCGTTGATGCCATTTTTTTGGTTGATACATTGGGCGGCCTGCCCACCCCCGTGGGTGTGGCTGTCTTGTTTTTGCCAGTTTTGGATTTGCTGGCTGGTGTGGGCGTTTTCCCGTCCTGCCGGCTGGTTTTCTCGTTTTTTGACGGAGAGTTTGATCCTGGCTCAGGATGAACGCTGGCGGCGTGCTTAACACATGCAAGTCGAACGATGAAGCCCTTTCGGGGGTGGATTAGTGGCGAACGGGTGAGTAACACGTGAGCAACCTGCCCTTGACTCTGGGATAAGCCTGGGAAACTGGGTCTAATACCGGATAGGACTCCTCATCGCATGGTGGGGGGTGGAAAGCCTTGTGCGGTCTTGGATGGGCTCGCGGCCTATCAGCTTGTTGGTGGGGTGATGGCCTACCAAGGCGACGACGGGTAGCCGGCCTGAGAGGGTGACCGGCCACACTGGGACTGAGACACGGCCCAGACTCCTACGGGAGGCAGCAGTGGGGAATATTGCACAATGGGCGGAAGCCTGATGCAGCGACGCCGCGTGGGGGATGACGGCCTTCGGGTTGTAAACCCCTTTCAGCAGGGAAGAAGCGGAAGTGACGGTACCTGCAGAAGAAGCGCCGGCTAACTACGTGCCAGCAGCCGCGGTAATACGTAGGGCGCGAGCGTTATCCGGAATTATTGGGCGTAAAGAGCTCGTAGGCGGCTTGTCGCGTCTGCTGTGAAAGCCCGGGGCTCAACCCCGGGTCTGCAGTGGGTACGGGCAGGCTGGAGTGCAGTAGGGGAGACTGGAATTCCTGGTGTAGCGGTGAAATGCGCAGATATCAGGAGGAACACCGATGGCGAAGGCAGGTCTCTGGGCTGTAACTGACGCTGAGGAGCGAAAGCATGGGGAGCGAACAGGATTAGATACCCTGGTAGTCCATGCCGTAAACGTTGGGCACTAGGTGTGGGGGCCATTCCACGGTTTCCGCGCCGCAGCTAACGCATTAAGTGCCCCGCCTGGGGAGTACGGCCGCAAGGCTAAAACTCAAAGGAATTGACGGGGGCCCGCACAAGCGGCGGAGCATGCGGATTAATTCGATGCAACGCGAAGAACCTTACCAAGGCTTGACATGTGCCGGACCGTCCCAGAGATGGGGCTTCCCTTCGGGGCCGGTTCACAGGTGGTGCATGGTTGTCGTCAGCTCGTGTCGTGAGATGTTGGGTTAAGTCCCGCAACGAGCGCAACCCTCGTTCCATGTTGCCAGCACTTGAAGGTGGGGACTCATGGGAGACTGCCGGGGTCAACTCGGAGGAAGGTGGGGACGACGTCAAATCATCATGCCCCTTATGTCTTGGGCTTCACGCATGCTACAATGGCCGGTACAAAGGGTTGCGATACTGTGAGGTGGAGCCAATCCCAGAAAGCCGGTCTCAGTTCGGATTGGGGTCTGCAACTCGACCCCATGAAGTCGGAGTCGCTAGTAATCGCAGATCAGCAACGCTGCGGTGAATACGTTCCCGGGCCTTGTACACACCGCCCGTCAAGTCACGAAAGTCGGTAACACCCGAAGCCGGTGGCCCAACCCCCTGTGGGAGGGAGCCGTCGAAGGTGGGACTGGCGATTGGGACTAAGTCGTAACAAGGTAGCCGTACCGGAAGGTGCGGCTGGATCACCTCCTTTCTAAGGAGCAGCACCGGAAGACGCCCCGCGGCCCCTGGCCGTGGTGGTGGTTGCCGGGATTGATGCAGCCCATTGCGGACCCGTTCGTGGTCCGGTGGGTGCTCGTGGGTGGAACATGAACGGATTCGTGGCCCGTGCCCTGTGGGGCCGGCCCCGGCGAGTACGCCGCAACCTGGTGCTCTCTTTGCAGAGTGTGGGGGTGCGGTGGGAAAGCGTGGGGTCGGTTGCTGTGGGGGTGGGGTCCTTGGCACGCTGTTGGGTCCTGGGGCAACAGTCCCTGGATTGGTGCCCTCCTTCCCGGCGCCCGCGCACGCCGTTGTGTGTGCGTGTGGTGTGGGTTGAGGGGGTTGTTGTTTGAGAACTGTATAGTGGACGCGAGCATCTAGCAATTTTGTCTCTGGCGATGTCTTCGAATGTCGCCGTGATTCGATAGCTGTGTTTTGTAGGACATGCATTGTGTGCGTGTCCTTGGTTTCTTCTGTGTGAAGTTTCCAAGGGCGCACGGTGGATGCCTTGGCATCGGGAGCCGATGAAGGACGTGGGAATCTGCGATAAGCCTGGGGGAGTCGATAACCGGACTGTGATCCCAGGGTGTCCGAATGGGGAAACCCCGCCATGCGCCGCGAGGTGATGTGGTGACCCGCCGTTGAACGCATAGACGGTGTGGGGGGAACGCGGGGAAGTGAAACATCTCAGTACCCGCAGGAAGAGAAAACAAGAGTGATTCCGTCAGTAGTGGCGAGCGAACGCGGATGGGGCCAAACCCGGCGTGTGTGATACCCGGCAGGGGTTGCGCGTCGGGGGTTGTGGGGCTCTGCTTCGGTCATCTGCCGGTGGCCGGGGGTGAGTGCAGGAGTGTAGGCGAACGGTCTTGAAGGGCCGGCCGGAGAGGGTGTGAGTCCCGTAGCCGGAACGCTTGTCTGCCGCCCTTGCGGATGTCCCCAAGTAGCACGGGGCCCGAGGAATCCCGTGCGAATCTGTCAGGACCACCTGATAAGCCTGAATACTACCCGATGACCGATAGCGGACCAGTACCGTGAGGGAAAGGTGAAAAGTACCCCGGGAGGGGAGTGAAACAGTACCTGAAACCGTGCGCCTACAAGCCGTCAGAGCCTCCGGGTGGGGTGATGGCGTGCCTTTTGAAGAATGAGCCTGCGAGTTAGTGCCATGTCGCGAGGTTAACCCGTGTGGGGGAGCCGTAGCGAAAGCGAGTCTGAACAGGGCGTTCAGTGGCGTGGTCTAGACCCGAAGCGGGGTGATCTACCCATGGCCAGGTTGAAGCGACGGTAAGACGTCGTGGAGGACCGAACCCACTTCAGTTGAAAATGGAGGGGATGAGCTGTGGGTAGGGGTGAAAGGCCAATCAAACTCCGTGATAGCTGGTTCTCCCCGAAATGCATTTAGGTGCAGCGTTGCGTGTTTCTTGCCGGAGGTAGAGCTACTGGATGGCCGATGGGCCCCACCAGGTTACTGACGTCAGCCAAACTCCGAATGCCGGCAAGTGAGAGCGCAGCAGTGAGACTGCGGGGGATAAGCTTCGCAGTCGAGAGGGAAACAGCCCAGACCACCGGCTAAGGCCCCCAAGCGTGTGCTAAGTGGGAAAGGATGTGGAGTTGCCCAGACAACCAGGAGGTTGGCTTAGAAGCAGCCACCCTTGAAAGAGTGCGTAATAGCTCACTGGTCAAGTGATTCCGCGCCGACAATGTAGCGGGGCTCAAGCACACCGCCGAAGCCGTGGCAGTGACACACGAACCCAGGACCTTGCGGTTCCAGGGGTGTTGCTGGGTAGGGGAGCGTCGTGCGGGCAGTGAAGCTCCAGGGTGACCTAGGGGTGGAGGCCGCACGAGTGAGAATGCAGGCATGAGTAGCGAAAGACGGGTGGGAAACCCGTCCGCCGGATGATCAAGGGTTCCAGGGTCAAGCTCATCTGCCCTGGGTAAGTCGGGACCTAAGGCGAGGCCGACAGGCGTAGTCGATGGACAACGGGTCGATATTCCCGTACCGGCGAAGGACCGCCCATGCCGGACAGCCGATGCTGACCGCCCAACCCCCGCACCGCCAGTCCTTCGGGACCGGCACCGTGGGGCGCGCGCGGGACCCAGAGCTGCGAGGCAAGCGTATTAACAGGTGTGACGCAGGAAGGCAGCCCGGCCAGGCGATGGTTGACCTGGTCCAAGGACGTAGGGCGCGCGGCAGGCAAATCCGCCGCGCACGAAGCCTGAGATCCGACGGGACCCCCTCACGGGGGGATCGGGTGATCCTATGCTGCCGAGAAAAGCATCGACGCGAGGTCCCAGCCGCCCGTACCCCAAACCGACACAGGTGATCAGGTAGAGAATACCAAGGCGATCGAGAGAATCACGGTCAAGGAACTCGGCAAAATGCCCCCGTAACTTCGGGAGAAGGGGGACCCCGACCGTGGAGGCCGCATGCCGGCCCGAGCGGGCAAGGGTCGCAGAGACCAGGGGGAAGCGACTGTTTACTAAAAACACAGGTCCGTGCGAAGTCGCAAGACGATGTATACGGACTGACTCCTGCCCGGTGCTGGAAGGTTAAGAGGACCCGTCAGCCAGCAATGGCGAAGCGGAGAATTCAAGCCCCAGTAAACGGCGGTGGTAACTATAACCATCCTAAGGTAGCGAAATTCCTTGTCGGGTAAGTTCCGACCTGCACGAATGGAGTAACGACTTCCCCGCTGTCTCGACCGTGAACTCGGCGAAATTGCACTACGAGTAAAGATGCTCGTTACGCGCAGCAGGACGGAAAGACCCCGAGACCTTCACTATAGTTTGGTATTGGTGTTCGGAGCGGCTTGTGTAGGATAGGTGGGAGACTGTGAAGCGGGCACGCCAGTGCCGGTGGAGTCATCGTTGAAATACCACTCTGGTCGCTTTGGACATCTAACCTCGGCCCGTGATCCGGGTCAGGGACAGTGCCTGATGGGTAGTTTAACTGGGGCGGTTGCCTCCCAAAGGGTAACGGAGGCGCCCAAAGGTCCCCTCAGCCTGGTCGGCAACCAGGTGTCGAGTGCAAGTGCACAAGGGGGCTTGACTGTGAGAGAGGCATCTCGAGCAGGGACGAAAGTCGGGACTAGTGATCCGGCGGCTCCTCGTGGAAGGGCCGTCGCTCAACGGATAAAAGGTACCTCGGGGATAACAGGCTGATCTTGCCCAAGAGTCCATATCGACGGCATGGTTTGGCACCTCGATGTCGGCTCGTCGCATCCTGGGGCTGGAGTAGGTCCCAAGGGTTGGGCTGTTCGCCCATTAAAGCGGTACGCGAGCTGGGTTTAGAACGTCGTGAGACAGTTCGGTCCCTATCCGCTGCGCGCGCAGGAAATCTGAGAAGGGCTGTCCTCAGTACGAGAGGACCGGGACGGACGAACCTCTGGTGTGCCAGTTGTACCGCCAGGTGCACGGCTGGTTGGCTACGTTCGGATGGGATAACCGCTGAAAGCATCTAAGCGGGAAGCCCGCTTCAAGATGAGATTTCCACGGACCTCGTGTCCGGGAGGCCCCCAGCAGACCACTGGGTTGATAGGCCGGACGTGGAAGCAAGGACTGAAGACTTGCGAAGCCGACCGGTACTAATAGGCCGACAACTTCACACACACCCACCCCACCCGGGGTGGCAGGAACACACTGCTCGCGTCCACTCTACGGTCCCCAGACAACAAACCCCCGCCACCAAAAAAGCGGCGGCAGGGCACCACCACACAACCGAACACACTCACGGAACACCGTGACCAGGCTTCCCACCCCCACCCCGGGGGCCGGGACAACGGGTTACGGCGGTCATAGCGTGGGGGAAACGCCCGGTCCCATCCCGAACCCGGAAGCTAAGACCCACAGCGCCGATGGTACTGCACCCGACAGGGTGTGGGAGAGTAGGACACCGCCGGACAACCATTACACCGTAGAGGGCCCCGCGACATCACCGTCGCCGGGGCCCTCCGGCATTTAAGCGGGGCGCACAGGCCCCCGGGTCCGGGGAGGGCCCCAGCACGTAGACTTGATGCCAGTTGTGCCGGAGCAGAGACCTCCGACGAAAAACCGATAGTGAAATGCGCGTGTGGTGACGTGCCACGCCGTGGGAAAGAGGAGCCAGATGGCAGAGGACAGCGGACGCGGCCGAGGCGGACGGGGCTTCGACGGCCCCCGACGGGGCGGTGACAGCGGCCGGGGCTCCGATCGCTTCGGCGGCGCCTTCCGCGGCACGAGCAACTCGGGGGGCAGGCCCCGGGGCTTCCGGGACCGTGACCGTGAGGGTTTCCAGGGGCGCTCGTCGGAGGGAGGCGAGCGCCGCTTCGGGGGCCGCGACAGTGAGGGCGCTGAGCGTCGTCCGTTCGACCGCGAGGGAGGCGAGCGCCGCTTCGGGGGCCGCGACGGTGAGGGCGCTGAGCGTCGTCCGTTCGACCGCGAGGGCGGCGAGCGCCGCTACGGCGGCTCCGATCGTGGCGAGCGTCGTCCGTTCCGCCGGGATGAGGGCGGTGAGCGCCGCTTCGGCGACCGGGACCGTGCTCCACGCTCCTCTGACCGTGAGGGTGGCGAGCGCCGTCCGTTTGGCGATCGTGACCGGGGGGAGCGTCGTCCCTTCAACCGTGAGGGTGGCGAGCGCCGTCCGTTTGGCGATCGTGACCGGGGGGAGCGTCGTCCCTTCAACCGTGAGGGTGGCGAGCGCCGTCCGTTTGGCGATCGTGACCGGGGGGAGCGTCGTCCCTTCAACCGTGAGGGTGGCGAGCGCCGTCCATTCGGTGACCGGGACCGCGGTGAGCGCCGTTTCGGTGACCGCGACCGTGCTCCTCGCTCCTTCGACCGTGAGGGTGGCGAGCGCCGTCCATTCGGTGACCGCGATCGTGGTGATCGGGGTCCGCGCCAGTTCGAGCGTGAGGACCGCGGTGAGCGTCGTCCGTTCGGCGATCGGGAGCAGGGAGAGCGCCGCTCCTTCGACCGCGGTGATCGTGGGGAGCGCCGTCCGTTCGGCGATCGGGATCGTGGTGACCGCGCCCCGCGGCAGTTCGGGCGCGAGGACCGTGGCGACCGCCGTCCGTTCGGTGACCGGGAGCAGGGAGAGCGCCGCTCCTTCGACCGTGGCGACCGCCGTCCGTTCGGTGACCGGGAGCAGGGAGAGCGCCGCTCCTTCGACCGTGGCGATCGCGGTGAGCGTCGTCCGTTCGGCGAGCGTGACCGCGGTGAGCGCCGTCCGTTCCGGCGCGACGAGGGCGCAGGGCGCCCGGAAGGACGCGAGGCCCGCGGGCCCCGCCCGTACGGGGCCGACCGCCCGCGCACGGAGCGCGGCGACCGCCCGGGGCGCTACGAGGAGCGCGGCTACGACCGGCAGGAGCGGCCCCGTGAGCACAACCCGGCCGACCTGCGCGTCTCCAACCGCCCTGACCGCGAGAAGTCTCCGGAGATCGACCCGGACGTGACGGGCAAGGAGCTCGACCGCGGGACGGCCGCCCAGCTGCGCACGCTCGAGGGCAACAACGGCGAGTGGGTCTCCAAGCACCTCGTCATGGCCGGCCGGCTCATCGACATCGACCCCGAGATGGCCTATCAGCACGCCCTCGCGGCGAGCCGCCGCGGCGGGCGCATCGGCGCCGTCCGCGAGGCCGTCGGGATGACCGCGTACGCGGCGGGCCGCTACGACGACGCCCTGCGCGAGTTCCGCACGTTCCGCCGGATCACCGGCTCGAGCATCCACCTGGCGCACATGGCAGACTGCGAGCGTGGCCTTGGCAGGCCCGAGAAGGCCCTCGAGCTGGCTGCCTCCGACGAGCGCAACATGCTCGACAACGCCGGCAAGGCCGAGCTCGCGATCGTGGCCTCCGGCGCCCGCGCCGACATGGGCGACCTCGCCGGCGCGGTGCGCGAGCTCGAGATCCCGCAGCTCGACATCAACCGGGCCTTCTCCTTCAGCCCGCGCCTCTTCGAGGCCTACGCCGACGCGCTCTCCGCCGCCGGCCGCGCCCAGGAGGCCGCCCGCTGGTACCGCCAGATCGGCGTGGCCGAGAGCGCCCTCGGCGTTGGCGAGTTCGCCGAGCCGGAGATCGTCGACCTCGGCTGGGACGAGGACGAGGAGTCCGCCGAGGCGCGCGAGGCCGGCGGCGAGAACCGGGAGAACCCTCAGGGCGTCGAGGAAGGCGTCGAGGCTCCGAATGCCCCGGAGCCTGGGCTGGCCGAGGACGAGATCGGCCTGCACGAAGTCGACGCCTCGGACCTGGACGCCGAGGCGGAGGCCGCTGGCGACGAGGACGGCCCGCTGGAGTCCGACGGGCTCGGTGATGCCGGGGGCGACGCCGGCGCGGCAGGCCAGCAGGGCGGCGAGCGGGACGAGAACGCCTAGCATGGCCGACTTCATCGACGCGTTCGACGCGGTCCTCTCGGACCTCGACGGCGTCGTCTACGCGGGACCGCACGCGATCCCCGGCGCCGTCGAGGCCCTGCAGGCCCTCGATGGCCGGGGCGTGCGGCTCGGCTACGTGACCAACAACGCCTCGCGGAGCCCCGCCGAGGTGGCCGCGCACCTGCGCGAGCTCGGGGCACCCGCGGCGGACGACGACGTCGTGAGCTCGGCGCAGGCCGGCGCCGAGCTGCTCGCGCGCCAGGTCCCCACGGGAGCGCGCGTCCTCGTCACGGGCAGCCAGTTCCTTGCCCACGAGGTCCAGCAGCGAGGGCTGGTCCCCGTCGCCTCGGCCGAGGACGCCCCCCACGCCGTGATCCAGGGCTTCAGCCCCGACCTCGGCTGGCGGCAGCTCGCCGAGGCGGCCTACGCCGTCGCCGCCGGCGCGGTGTGGGTCGCGACGAACACGGACATGTCCATTCCGCAGGCCCGCGGGACGGCGCCCGGCAACGGGACGCTTGTGGCAGCGGTCAGGGCGGCGACGGGGCGCGAGCCGCTCGTGGCAGGCAAGCCGGAGGCCCCGCTGTTCCTCGCCGCGGCCGAGCGACTCGGCGCCCGCCGCCCCGTCGTGGTCGGCGACCGGCTCGACACCGACATCCTCGGCGGCAACCGCGCGGGGTTCGCGACCGCGGCCGTCCTGACCGGCGTCGACACGCCCGAGACGATCCTCGCCGCCCGCACCGCCGAGCGGCCAGGATTCATCCTCGCCACGCTCGCCGACTTCTACCGCCCCTACCCGGACGCGGTGGCGGACGACGGCGCGTGGCGGGTCGGCGGCGCGGCCGCACGGGCCGTGGACGGCGCCGTCGAGGTCTCAGGAACGCCCGACGACCTCGACGCGTGGCGCGCGGCGTGCGCCGCCTGGTGGGAGGCCTGCCCGGACGCCGGAGCGCCGACCTCCCCCGAGCTGCGCTGGGAACGGTAGGACGGGTCGGGAACTGTCGGCGGGGATCGATAAGCTGGGGGCCATGAGCCAGGATCCACAGCCGGAACAGGCCCCCACCCCCGCCGACCTCCGCGGCGCCGTGGGCCCGGCCGCGTCCGTGCCCGCGGCGGGAACGGGCGTCGAGGAGGCCCTCGAGGCCCTCGCCGCGGCCGAGGGGCTCCCGCTCGCCGACCGCGCGGCCGCCTTCGAGGAGTTCCACGAGGCGCTCACGGCCGTGCTGGAGACGGACCCGGAGGCGGGGGAGTAGCCGTGGCCCGACTCGACCTCGAGCTCGTCCGCCGCGGCCTCGCGCGCTCCCGCACGCACGCCGCGAAGCTCATCGCGGACGGCGCCGTGACCGTCGCCGACGGCGCCGTCACCCGCGCCTCCCACGCCGTCGACGAGTCGACCCCCATCGCCGTCGCGGCCACCGAGCACGAGCGCTTCGTGAGCCGGGCCGGGCACAAGCTCGCCGGCGCCCTCGAGCGCTTCCCCGCCGTGGACCCGTCCGGCGCCCGCTGCCTCGACGCCGGGGCCTCGACGGGCGGGTTCACGGACGTCCTCCTGCAGGCGGGCGCGGCCGAGGTCGTCGCCGTCGACGTGGGCCACGGCCAGCTCGTCGACTCCCTCCGCGTGGACCCCCGCGTGCGGGTCCACGAGGGCCTCAACGTGCGGGACCTCGAGCCCGGCATGATCGGCGGCCCCGCCCGCGTGACGGTCGCCGACCTGTCCTTCATCTCGCTCACGCTCGTCCTCGCGCCGCTGGCCGCCTGCACCGAGCCCGGCGGGGATCTCGTCGTCATGGTCAAGCCCCAGTTCGAGGTGGGCCGGGAGCGCCTGGCCCGCACCGGCGTCGTCGGCTCGGACAGCGAACGACGCCGCGCTGTCGCCTCCGTCGTGGAGGCGGCGGCTGCGGCTGGCCTCGCCCTCCGCGGCCTCGCCCAGAGCCCGCTGCCCGGCCAGGACGGCAACCTCGAGTACTTCCTCTGGCTGTCCCGCCCCGGCGGGGACGAGCTCGGGCCGGGCCCCGCGCCGTCGTCCGCCGCGGGCGAGGCAGCGGCCACCGACGCGACCGCCTGGGTCGCGGCCCACTGGCCCACCACCGACCCCCGGGAGGCCCAGGCATGACCCGCCGCATCCTCGTCCTCGCCCACACCGGCAGGGAGGACTCCATGGTGGCGGCCCGCGAGGCCTGCGCCCAGCTCTACGGCTCCGGCCTCGTGCCGGTCATGCAGGAGGCCCAGCGCGCGGACCTCGAGAAGCGCTTCGACGGGCTCGACCACCCCACGGAGATCCTGGGGCAGGACATCGGCCTCGACGAGGTCGAGCTCGTCATGGTCCTGGGCGGGGACGGGACGATCCTGCGCGCCTCCGAGCTCGTCCGCGACGTCGACGTCCCCCTGCTGGGCGTGAACCTCGGCCACGTCGGGTTCCTCGCCGAGAGCGAGCGCGCCGACCTCGCCCAGACGGTCGAGTGGGTCGCCTCGCGCAGCTACTCCGTCGAGGAGCGCATGACGATCGACGTGACGGTGTGGCACCAGGGCCGCAAGGTCGCGCACACATGGGCCCTCAACGAGGCTGCCGTGGAGAAGGCGAGCCGCGAGCGGATGATCGAGGTCGTGACCGAGGTCGACGGCAAGCCGCTGACCTCGTTCGGCTGCGACGGGGTGGTCCTCGCGACCCCCACCGGGAGCACCGCCTACGCGTTCTCGGCCGGCGGGCCCATCGTGTGGCCCGAGGTCGAGGCCCTCGTCATCGCCCCGATCAGCGCGCACGCGCTCTTCGCCAAGCCGCTCGTCGTCTCGCCGCACTCGCGCCTGGCCGTCGAGATCCTCGGCCGCACCGACGCCCACGGCGTCCTGTGGTGCGACGGCCGCCGCTCGATCGCCCTCCCGCCGGGGGCTCGCGTCGAGGTCACGAAGTCACCCCTGCCCGTGCGGCTCGCGCGGATCAGCGCGACGCCGTTCTCCGCGCGCCTCGTGCGCAAGTTCGAACTCCCCATCCACGGCTGGCGCGGCCCGGTCCCGGCCCCCGCGCCGAACGGCCCCGAGCCGGTGGTCCCCGAGGTGCCCCCCATCCCGTGGGGAGGCCGGCCCGCCGCCAGCGACGAGACCTGAGACGAGGAGCACCCATGATCGAGGAACTCAGGATCCGCGACCTCGGCGTCATCACCGAGGCGTCCCTCCCGCTCGGCCCCGGGCTGAGCGTCGTGACCGGCGAGACGGGCGCGGGCAAGACCATGGTCGTCACCGCCCTCGGACTCCTGCTCGGCGGACGGTCCGACGCCGGCGCCGTCCGAACCGGCGCGAAGTCCGCCCTCGCGGAGGCGAGCATCCGGCTCGAGCCCGGCCACGCCGCCGTCGTGCGCGCAGAGGAGGCCGGCGCCGAGGTCGAGGAGCACGACGGCGCGGCCGAGCTCCTGCTCGCTCGCACCGTCGGCGCGGACGGACGCAGCCGTGCGCACGTCGGCGGCCGCAGCGCCCCCGTCGGGACGCTGGCCGACGTCGGCAGCCGCCTCGTCGTCATCCACGGCCAGTCCGAGCAGCTGCGGCTCAAGAGCCCGGCCGCCCAGCGCGAGGCCCTCGACAAGTTCGCCGGCGAGGCCTTCGCGGCCAAGCAGGCGGCCTACGCCAAGCGCTACGGCGGGTGGGTCGCCGCGCGCCGGGAGCTCGACGAGCTCACGTCGAATGCGCGCGAGCGCATCCGCGAGGCCGAGTCCCTCGAGGCCGCCCTCGCGGAGATCCGCGAGATCGGTCCGGAGCCGGGGGAGGACGAGGCCCTGCGCGCCGAGTCGCTGCGCCTCTCGCACGCCGAGGCCCTCCGTGCGGCGGCCCAGCAGGCGCACGAGGCGCTCGTTGCCGAGGACTTCGGCGAGGCCTCCGACGCGACGACACTCGTGGACGGCGCCAAGCGGGTCCTCGACCAGGTCTCGGAGCACGATCCCGAGCTCGCCGCGGCCGCCGAGCGGCTCGCCGAGGCGGGCTTCCTGCTCGCGGACGTCGCCTCCTCGCTCGCGAGCTACGGCTCGGCCCTCGACGCGGACCCCGGCCGGCTCGCGGAGGTCGAGGAGCGGCGCGCGGCACTCAATGGCCTGACGCGCAAGTACGCCCCGACGCTCGACGAGGTCCTCGCCTGGGCCGAGGCGGGGCAGAAGCGCCTCTTCGAGCTCCAGGACGACGACGGCCGGATCGAGACGCTCACGGAGCAGCTCGTGCGCGACGAGGCCGAGCTCACGGAGCTGGCCGCCGAGATGACCGCCCTGCGCCAGACGGCCGCCCTCGAGCTTGCCGAGCGCGTGAGCGCGGAGCTCACGGCCCTCGCGATGCCGGACGCGACCCTGCACGTCACGGTCGAGCCCACGGGGGAGCTCGGGCCGGACGGGGCGGACACGGTCTCGATCCAGCTCCAGCCGCACGCAGGCGCGCCGGCCCGGCCGCTCGGCAAGGGCGCCTCGGGCGGCGAGCTCTCGCGCGTCATGCTCGCCATCGAGGTCGTGCTCGCGGCCGTCGACCCTGTTCCGACGTTCGTCTTCGACGAGGTCGACTCGGGGGTGGGCGGGCGCGCCGCCGTCGAGATCGGCCGGCGCCTCGCGATGCTGGCCCGCCACGTCCAGGTGCTCGTCGTGACCCACCTGCCGCAGGTCGCCGCGTTCGCGGACCACCACATCACGGTGATCAAGAACTCGGTCGCGTCCTCGCGCAGCGCCACCGGGGTCGAGGGCGTGACCTCGAGCGACGTCCGCCTCCTCGAGGACCAGGAGCGGGTCGTCGAGCTCGCCCGCATGCTCGCCGGGCAGGAGGACTCCACGAGCGCCCAGGCGCACGCCCTCGAGCTGCTCGAGGACGCCGCGTCCTCGAGGGCGGCCGCCGCTGGCTGAGCCTGGCCGGCTGAGCCTGGCCGGCTGGGCCGGGCCGAGTGGCAGCCGACACGACGCGCCGGCAGAGGTGGACGGCCGATCGGTGATATGCTCGAATTCCGTGGTGCAGCGAACTCATTCCCGTTTCTCAGACTCCGCCCAGACGACCAAGCAGATCTTCGTCACCGGCGGCGTGGCGTCCTCGCTCGGGAAAGGCCTGACGGCGTCCAGCCTCGGCCACCTGCTGCGGGCCCGCGGCCTCTCGGTGACCATGCAGAAGCTGGATCCCTACCTCAACGTGGATCCAGGAACCATGAACCCGTTCCAGCACGGCGAAGTCTTCGTCACCGAGGACGGCGCCGAGACCGACCTGGACATCGGGCACTACGAGCGCTTCCTCGACGAGTCGCTCGACGGCTCCGCGAACGTGACGACGGGCCAGGTCTACTCGACCGTCATCGCCAAGGAGCGCCGCGGCGAGTACCTCGGCGACACCGTCCAGGTCATCCCCCACATCACCGACGAGATCAAGCGCCGGATGCGCCTGCCCGCCGAGGGCGAGAGCGCCCCGGACGTGATCATCACCGAGATCGGCGGCACGGTCGGCGACATCGAGTCCCAGCCGTTCCTCGAGGCGGCCCGCCAGGTCCGCCAGGACGTGGGCCGCGGGAACGTGTTCTTCCTGCACGTCTCGCTCGTGCCCTACATCGGCCCGTCGCAGGAGCTCAAGACCAAGCCGACGCAGCACTCGGTCGCGGCCCTGCGCTCGATCGGCATCCAGCCCGAGGCGATCGTGATCCGCTCGGACCGCCAGATCCCCGAGGCGATGCGCGAGAAGATCGGGCGGATGTGCGACGTCGACACGGACGCCGTGGTCAACTGCCCCGACGCGCCGAGCATCTACGACATCCCCAAGGTCATCCACTCCCAGGGCCTCGACTCGTACATCGTCCGCGCCCTCGACCTGCCGTTCAAGGACGTCGACTGGACCAAGTGGGACCGCCTGCTCCAGGCCGTCCACCAGCCCGCGCACGAGGTCGAGATCGCCCTCGTCGGGAAGTACATCGACCTCCCGGACGCGTACCTGTCCGTCACCGAGGCGATGCGCGCCGGCGGCTTCGCGAACGACACGAAGGTCAAGATCCGCTGGGTCGCCTCCGACGAGTGCCAGACCCCGGCCGGGGCCGAGAAGGCGCTCGACGGCGTCGACGCGATCCTCGTGCCCGGCGGCTTCGGCATCCGCGGCCTCGAGGGCAAGCTCGGAGCCCTCACGCTGGCGCGCGAGAGCGGCCTGCCGACCCTCGGCCTGTGCCTCGGGCTCCAGTGCATGGTCATCGAGTACGCGCGCAACGTCGTCGGCCTCGAGGACGCCTCCTCGAGCGAGTTCGAGCCTGACTCGAAGCACCCCGTCATCGCGACCATGGCCGAGCAGCTCGACATCGTCGAGGGCAAGGGCGACATGGGCGGCACGATGCGCCTGGGCCTCTACGACGCCGCGCTCACGCCTGGCTCGGTCGTGGCCGAGACCTACGGCACGACCAAGGTCGCCGAGCGGCACCGCCACCGCTACGAGGTGAACAACGCCTACCGCGAGCAGATCGCCGCCAAGGGCCTCGTCTTCTCGGGCACCTCGCCCGACGGCCAGCTCGTCGAGTTCGTCGAGCTCCCGCGCGAGCAGCACCCCTACTACGTGGCCACGCAGGCGCACCCCGAGCTCGGCTCGCGCCCGACCCGCCCGCACCCGCTGTTCGTGGGCCTCGTCAAGGCCGCCCTCGAGCACCAGACGGCCAAGGCGGCCGGTGCCGGCACCGCGGCGGAGGCCCCGTCGTCGTCCGCATCCGAGGGCGCGGCTGCGTCCGAGGGCGCCACCGCATCCGAGGCGCCCGCCCCGGCCGCCGCCGGCAAGGGCAAGTAGGACCGGGGATGACGACGCACGCGCCGCGGCCGGACGGCAGCTCGACGCACGTCGAGGATGCCCTGAGCCCGCGGCGCGTGCTGTCCTCGGAGAAGGTCTACACGGGCCGGATCTGGGACGTCCGCAGCGACTCCTTCGAGCTCTCGGAGGGCGCGGGCACGCTCCACCGCGACTACATCGACCACCCAGGGGCCGTCGCAGTCCTGCCCATGGACGGGGACGGCAGGGTGCTCCTGCTGCGCCAGTACCGGCACCCCGTCGGGATGGACCTGTGGGAGATCCCCGCCGGCCTCCTCGACGTCGAGGGCGAGTCCAACCTCGACGCCGCCGCGCGCGAGCTCGCTGAGGAGGCGGACCTCGCCGCAGACCACTGGTACGTCCTCGCGGACTTCTTCAACTCGCCCGGCTCCTCGAGCGAGGCGATCCGGATCTACCTGGCCCGGGGCCTGCGCGAGATCCCGCACCACGAGCGCCACGAGCGCACCGACGAGGAGTCCGAGATCGAGTTCGCGTGGGTCGACCTCGACGAGGCCGTGCAGGCCGTGCTCGGCGGCCGGCTGCACAACCCAAGCGCAGTCGTGGCCGTCCTCGCCGCGGACGCCGCCCGCCGGGACGGCTACACCTCCCTGCGCCCCGGCGACAGCCCGTGGCCGGCCCACCCGGGCCAGCGCTGAGCGGGCCCCGCCCCATGGAGGCACTCGCATCGACGGACGGCGCACGGACGGACGCCGCACGGACCGAGGCCGTGCCCGCGCCCGCGCTCCTGCGTGCTGTCGAGGACTACCTGCGCCACCTCGCCGTCGAGCGGGGGCTTGCCCCCAACACCCTGGCCGCCTACCGCCGCGACCTCGCCCGCTACGCGGCGTACCTCATGCGCGAGGGCGTCGGCGCGCCGTCCGGCGTCGACCGCGGCCACGTCCGCCGGTTCGCCGAGGCGCTCCGGGACGGGGCCGACGGCGGGAGCCCGCTCACGGCGCGCTCGGCGGCGCGGACCGTGGTCGCCGTGCGCGGCCTGCACCGGTTCTGGGCACTCGAGGGCACGACGGCGGCCGACCCCGCCGCCGACGTCCACCCGCCGCTCGCGGGGCAGCGCCTGCCCAAGGCGATCAGCGTCGACGAGGTCAGCCGCATCCTCGACGCGGCGGCCGCGGACACGCCGTCCGGGCTCCGCGACCGGGCCCTGCTCGAGTTCCTCTACGCGACCGGCGCCCGCATCAGCGAGGCCGTGGGGCTCGACGTCGACGACCTGCGGCTCGACAGCGGCGACGCGGGACCACCCATCGTGCGGCTCTTCGGCAAGGGCTCGAAGGAGCGGCTCGTGCCGCTGGGCTCCTACGCCGCCCGCGCGCTCGAGGCGTATCTCGTGCGCGGCCGCCCGGCCCTCGTCGCCAAGGGGCGGGGGACGCCCGCCCTCTTCCTCAACGCCCGCGGCGGGCGGATCAGCCGGCAGAGCGCGTGGACCATCCTCAAGGACGTCGCCGAGAAGGCCATGATCGGGCGCGACGTCTCCCCGCACACCCTGCGGCACTCCTTCGCGACGCACCTGCTCGAGGGCGGCGCCGACGTGCGCGTCGTGCAGGAGCTCCTCGGCCACGCCTCGGTCACGACCACGCAGGTCTACACGCTCGTCACGGCGGACACCCTCCGCGAGGTCTACGCCGCTGCCCACCCGAGGGCGAGGGGCTGATGGGCGCCGCTGTCGCCCTGTGCTTCCTCCTGCGCGAGGGGCCCGCGGGCCGTGAGGTGCTCCTGGGCCGGAAGAAGCGGGGGTTCGGCCGCGGCAAGGTCGTGGGCCTCGGCGGCCATGTCGAGCCGGGGGAGTCCGCGGCGGAGGCCGCGCGCCGCGAGCTCGCCGAGGAGGCGTGCGTCGAGCTCGATGCCGCGCACGTGCTCCCTGCCGGGACGGTCGACTTCCGCTTCCCCGCCCGTCCCGACTGGGACATGCAGTGCACGATGTTCACGTGCAGGCGCTGGTCGGGGGAGGTGTGCGAGACCGAGGAGATCGAGCCGCGCTGGTACCCCGTCGACGCCCTGCCCGTCGCGCACATGTGGCAGGACGCCGACCACTGGCTCCCGATCGTCCTGGCCGGAGCCACGGGGAGCCCGCCGGACTTCCTCGTCGTGATGGCCGAGGACAACGAGACGGTCGCCCGCTTCGCCGTGCTCGGCCCCTGAACCTGGTCCTGATGTCAGCGGCCAGACGGGCCCTCAGTCGAGGTGGCGCTCGTCCGGCCCGTTGTAGGCGCTGAGCGGGCGGATGAGCGAGTTGTTCTCGAGCTGCTCGATCACGTGCGCCGTCCACCCGACGATCCGGCTCGCGACGAAGAGCGGCGTGAACGTGGGGATGTCGAAGCCCATGAGGTGGTAGGCGGGGCCGGTGGGGTAGTCGAGGTTGGGCTTGATGCCCTTGGCCTCGTCCATGGCCTGCTCGAGCCCGTCGTAGAGGCCGAGGATCTCGGGCCGGCCGTAGAAGGCGATGAGGTCGTCGAGGGCAGCCTTCATCGTGGGCACGCGGGAGTCGCCGTGCTTGTAGACGCGGTGCCCGAAGCCCATGACCTTCTTCTTCTGGGACAGCGCGGCGTCCATCCAGGCCTTGGCCCGGATCTTGGCCTGCTCGTGGGTCTCGTCAGTCCGGATCCCGATCTCCTCGAAGGTCTCCATGACGGCCTCGTTCGCGCCGCCGTGCAGCGGGCCCTTGAGCGCGCCGATCGCGGCCGTGACGGCGGAATGCAGGTCCGAGAGGGTCGAGGTCACGACGCGGGCGGTGAAGGTCGAGGCGTTGAAGGAGTGCTCGGCGTAGAGGATCATCGACACCTCGAAGGCGCGCACGACCTCGGGGGCGGCCTCCTCGCCGAAGGCCATCCAGAGGAAGTTCGCGGCGTAGCCGAGGTCCTCGCGGGGCTCGACCTGCTCCTGGCCGCGGCGGCGGCGCTGGTCATAGGCGATGACGGCGGGCATGGCGGCGAAGAGCTCGAGGGCCTTGGCGAGATTGGCCTCGCGCGAGGAGTCGTCGGCCTTCGGGTGGCGGGCGCCGTGGACGCTCGCCGCCGTGCGGCACACGTCCATCGGGTGGGCCCCGACGGGGAGCTCGTCGACGACCTGCTTGAGCAGCGGGTCGAGCGAGCGGCCCGCCCGCTCGCGCCGCTCGAAGTCGACAAGCTGCTCGGGGGTGGGCAGCTCGCCGTGCCAGACGAGGTAGGCCACCTCCTCGAAGCTGCACCTGGCGGCGAGCTCCTGCACGGGGTAGCCGCGGTAGAGGAGCGAGTTGGTCTCAGGGTTGACCTTGGAGATGGCGGTGTAGTCCACCACCACGCCGGCGAGGCCCTTCTTGATCTCGTCGGTGTTGGGCACCTGTGTCATGGGAGGACTCCTTTGTCGGGTCAGGTCGTCGGCGTGACTGGCCGTCCTTGGGGGGTCGCGGCCGTTTCAGAATCGGCCGGGGACCTGGAAGTTGAAGACGCCGGTGTCGAAGCGGTTGTACGCCTCATAGTCCACCAGCTCGTAGAGCCTCGAGCGCGTGAGCATGTTCTCGACCTGGGCCTCCTGCGTGCCGTCGTCGGCGATTGACTCCAGAGTACGTTCTGCAGCGCCCATGGCAATGCGCAGGAGCGTGACGGGGTAGATCACGAGGTTGATCCCGACGCCGGCGAGCTCGGCGACGGTGAACAGGCGGCTCTTGCCGAACTCGGTCATGTTGGCCAGGATCGGCACGTCCACGGCCGCCCGGATGGCGGCGAACTCCTCGAGCGTGCCCATCGCCTCGGGGAAGATGGCGTCGGCGCCGGCGTCGACGAGCGCCTTGGCGCGGTCGACGGCGGCGCGGAGCCCCGCCTCGCCGTCCTCCGTCGCCCGGATGTCGGTGCGGGCCATGATGAGGAAGTTCGGGTCCCGGCGGGCATCGGCGGCGGCGCGGACGCGCTTGAGCGCGGTGCCGAGGTCGACGACGGCCTTCCCGTCGAGGTGGCCGCACCGCTTCGGGTTGACCTGGTCCTCGATGTGGCAGCCGGCCAGGCCCGCGTTCTCGAGCTCCTGGACGGTCCGGGCGACGTTCATCGGCTCGCCGAAGCCGGTATCGGCGTCGACGATCGCGGGCAGCTCGGTCATCCGGGCGATCTGCCCGGCCCGGGTCGCGACCTCGGTGAGGGTCGTGAGGCCGATGTCGGGCAGGCCGAGGTCGTTGGCCAGGACCGCCCCCGAGATGTAGACGCCGGGGAAGCCCTTCTCCTCGATGAGCCTCGCGGAGAGCGGGCTGAACGCGCCGGGGAACTGCTGGATGACGCCCGAGGCGAGGGCCTCGCGCAGCCGGAGGCGCTTCTGCTCCGGGGTGCTCGTCGAATACAGCATGGTCTAGAACAGCCCCTTCGGTCCGGCGGCGAGGTCGATGACGCCGTCCTTGGCCAGGATGTTGAGCGCATCGAGCTCGCCGGGGCCGAGCTCGGGAAGGCGCTGGACGGCGTCGAGGAACCGCTCGATCTCCTCGGGCGCCACGGCCTCGGCGGCGAGGGTGCGGAACTTGGCGATGTACTGCTCGCGGCCGAAGGGGCGGGCGCCGAGCGGGTGGGCGTCGGCGACGGCGATCTCGTCCTCGATCACGGTCCCGTCGGTCAGGGTGATGACCACGGAGCCGCCGAACGCCTTCTCGGCGATGTCGAGCGAGTGGTACCGGCGGGTCCACTCCGGGTCCTCCTCGGTGGTGACCTTGTGCCACAGCGCCACGGTGTCCGGCCGCGCAGCCCGCTCGGGGGTGTAGGAGTCGACGTGGTGCCACCCGCCGTCCTGGAGGGCGACGGCGAAGATGTACGGGATCGAGTGGTCCAGAGTCTCGCGCGAGGCGGTCGGGTCGTACTTCTGCGGATCGTTCGCTCCCGAGCCGATGACGTAGTGGGTGTGGTGGCTCGTGCGGATGAGGATGCTGGCGACCTTCTCGGGGTCGATGGCCTCGGGGTGCGCGGCGTGCAGCTTCCGGGCGAGGTCGATCCAGGCCTGGGCCTGGTACTCGGCCGAGTGCTCCTTGGTGTAGGTGTCCAGGATCGCGCGCTTGGCCTCCCCGGGCGCGGGCAGCGGCACCTCGTAGGAGGCGTCCGGGCCGTCGAGGAGCCAGGCGATGACCCCGTCCTCGCCCTCGTAGATCGGCACCGGGGAGGTCTGGCCCCGCATGGCCCGGTCGACGGCCTCGACGGCCATCTTGCCCGCGAACGCGGGGGCGTGGGCCTTCCACGTGGAGATCTCGCCTTTGCGGGACTGGCGCGTCGCCGTCGTCGTGTGCAGGGCCTGGCCCACGGCCTGGAAGATGGTCTCGACGTCCAGGCCGAGCAGGGTGCCGATGCCGGCGGCGGCTGCGGGGCCCAGGTGCGCGACGTGGTCGATCTTGTGCTTGTGCAGGCAGATCGCCTTGACGAGGTCGACCTGGATCTCGTACCCGGTGGCCAGGCCCCGGACGAGGTCCCGCCCGCCCGAGCCGACGTGCTGCGCGACGGCGAGGATCGGCGGGATGTTGTCCCCGGGGTGAGAGTAGTCCGCGGCGAGGAAGGTGTCGTGGTAGTCCAGCTCGCGCACGGCCACGCCGTTGGCCCAGGCTGCCCACTCGGGGGAGACCCGGTCCCCGATGCCGAACACGAGCGCCCCGCGGCCGCCGGACGACGGCGCGTGGGCCAGCGCCTGCGCCCGCGCGGCGACGATCGGGGCCCGGTTGAGCGAGGCGATCGCGACCGCGGCGTTGTCGATGATCCGGTTGATGACCATCTCCGTCACCTCGGGCGCGACCTCGACCGGGTCGGCGGCGACCCGGGCGATCTTGTGCGCGAGCTGATCCTCGCGGGGCAGGTTCTCTTCGCTCTTGTAGACGCGGACGTGGTGCATCTCAACCATGGGAAGGCTCTTTCGGCTCGGGGGCGGGCTGGTGGTAGGTCGACGTGATGTGGTGCAGGCTGCTGCTGAGGTGGACCGCGGTCGCGGCGGCGGCGAGCTGCGGGTTGCCGTCGGCGATCGCTCCGGCGATCGCCGCGTGCTCGACGGCGGCCTGCCGCAGCCGCGCGCCGTCGTCCTTCGCGAGGCGGCGCACCCGCGCGAGGTGCACGCGCAGGCCCGCGAGGGCCTGGGACAGGTAGGAGTTGGCGATCGCGGCGTCGATTTCGGCGTCGAGCTCGGCGGCGAGGGCGTAGTACTCGCGCCGCTGGGGGTCCTCGTCGGTGACGAGGGCACCCGCCGCCGCGAAGGCGTCGCGCAGGCGGGCGAACCGCTCCCGGTCCCCGCGCTGCGCGGCGAGCGAGGCGGCCTTGGACTCGAGGGCCTCGCGGAGCTCGAAGAGCTCGTCGAGGTGATCGAGCGAGATCTCGCTCACGACGACGCCGCGGCCGCGCTGGGCGGACGCGAGGCCTTCGGCCGTGAGCCGCGCGAGCGCCTCCCGCAGGGGGGTGCGCGAGACTCCGAGCCGCTCGGACTGTTCCACTTCCGCGAGCATGCTGCCCGGGGGCAGCCGCCATTCGAGGATGTCGTCGCGGAGGGCGGCGTAGGCGCGGTCGCTGGCCTTCATGCGCCTCCCGTCTCGCTGTTGTTGCCGTCTGTATACATTGCACGCTTAGGCCCGGATCTTCAAGGCCTTTGCCGCATCAAATGTATACAAATGATCGCGGTTGCTCTGCTGTTACCCGCGAGTAGCATTGGGGCATGCATCTTCTCCTGCGCACGCTCAGCCTGCTCGTCACGTCCCGACGGCGCCCGCCGCTGAGTCTCTGGGACGCCTCCTCGCTGCCGCTGCGTGTCCTCCCGACCGACATCGACATCGCCCTGCACGTCAACAACGGGATGTACTTCTCGCTCATGGACCTGGGCCGCTTCGACCTCATGGTCAGATCGGGGGCGTGGGACAGGATGAAGGCGCGGGGCTGGAGCCCTGTTGTGAGCCTCGAGACAATCGCCTTCCGGCGGTCCCTGCAGCTGTGGCAGCGCTACAGCATCGAGACGCGCATCATCGGCACGGACGAGAAGGCGATCTTCTTCGAGCAGCGCATTGTCTCGGGCGGGGAGGTCTACGCGCGCGCCTACATCGCGACGCGACTCGTCTCCGCGTCGGGGCCCGTGCCGAACGAGGAGATCTTCGCCGAGGTCGGCAAGCCGCCCGCGGACCTCGTCCTGCCCGAGTTCCTGCACGCCTGGCGGGCCGAGAACGCGCTGCCGGGCACGCGGCGCCCTGCGCCCCACGCCTGGTAGGGGCGCCGGCCGGGCCGGCCGGGCCGACCCTGAGCGGTTCCGCGCTAGGAGCCGAGCTCGGCGAGGGCGTCGCCGAGGCGCGGGTAGGCGAAGGTGAACCCGGCGGCCTGGAGCGCGGCCGGCATGGCCCGGATGTCCTCGAGGACGAGGTTCGGGTTCGTCCGCAGCACCGCGGCGGCCACGCGCAGGAGCGGCTCCGGTGCGGGGATGCCGACCGGCACGCCGACGAGGTCGCGCAGGCGGGCCATGAGCTCGCTGTTCTGAACCGGGAAGGGCGCCGTCACGTTGACGACGCCGGCGGGGACGTCGACGGGCGGCTCGCCGGGGGCCGGGGCGAGGCCGAGGACCGTCCGGGCGGCGCGCACCCAGTCGGTCGCGTGGATCCAGCTCATGTACTGGCCGCCCGTGCCGAGGTGGCCGCCGGCCCCCAGCCGCGCGGGGACGGTGAGGCGTGCCATCGTGGGTGCGTCGCGGTGGAGCACGACGCCGGTGCGCGCGATGAACACGCGCGCGGCGTTCGCGCCGTCGACCGAGGCCTCCCAGTCCCGGGCGACGGCGGCGAGGCCCGGTGCGTCGGGCGGGATGGGCGCGGACTCGGAGGCGGGCTCGTCGGTGGCGGCGTAGATCCCCGTGCCGCTCTGCTGGAGCCAGCGCTCCGCCGGGCGCTCCCACCGTCGGCTCGCCTCGACGAGGGCCCTGGTCGGCTCGACCCGGCTCGCCGTGAGCAGGGCCAGATTCTCCTCGGTGCCGGGCCGGTCCATGCTCACGCCCGCGAGGTTCACGACGGCGAGGCGCGGCTCTGCGCCGAGGCGCTCCGCCCACGGGCCCTGGCTGCGGCCGTCCCACTGGATCTGTTCGAACGGCGAGGATGCAGGAGAACGTGTCAGGACGGCGACCCGGTGCCCGTCGCAGACGAGGTGGGACGCGAGCAGGGTCCCTAGCAGCCCTGACCCGCCGGCGATCGCGACGAGCGGACCCCGCGCCCCGCCGTCGTCCATCCCGTCCGGCTGGGGCGACGGGGCTGCGAGCCGGTAGAGGCGGGCGCACTGCGCCTCGAAGTGACGCACGAGCGGCTCGCCGGCGGTGAGGCCGAACGGCTGGGCGAGTGGCCCCTCGAGGGTGACGCGCTGGGTGAGGACGGTTCCGCCGTCGCGCTCGTCGAGCGTCCAAGCGATGTCCTGTCCGCCGCCGGGCTGGGCCTGGTGGAGGGCGAGCTGCCGCCCGGGCTCCACGCTCGTGATGGTGAACGGGGGAGCCGTGCGGCGGTGCAGCGGCCCGATGAGCCGGTGGGCGGGGGAGTAGCGGCCCTGCGCGCCGGTCCGGAGGCTTCCGTCGATGGACGCCGCGGCGATGGCGGGGTTCCATTCTGGCCAGCGCTCGAGCCGCGAGAGGACCGGCCACAGGCGGTCGGCGGGGAGGCGGAACCAGTGGGATGCGCTGCGCTGCCAGATCACGCCGCCAGTCTAGCCAGCCGCGAGGTGGGGTCCTGTGACGCCGAGGTGGGGTCCTGTGACGCCGAGGTGGGGTCCAAGGGCGCCCAGTGTGGCTCAGGCCTCCTCGTGGATCTCCCGGTCGGTGGGGTGCTCGGCGACGGCCGCGGCTTCTGCCGCGCAGATCGCATCGACGATCCGCCCACAGGCATCGCGGAGCAGGGCCTGCTGCTCCGGGGAGAGCGGGTCGAAGACTGTGCTGCGCACGAAGTCGACGTGCCCGGGAGCAGCCTCAACGATCGCGGCGCGCCCCGCCTCGGTGAGATGGACGTCCTGGCCGCGCGCGTCGTCCGCCGAGCACGTCCGCGAGATGAGCCCCTTCGCCTCCATCCTGCGCAGGATGTGGGACAGCCGGCTGCGCTCCCAGCCGAGCTCTTGGGCAGCAGTGCCCGAGCGAAGGACGCCGTCGGGGCACTCCGAGAGTGTCGCGAGGACGGAGTATTCAGGACCGGACAGGTGCGAGTCCCGCATGAGCTGCCGGTCAATTGCCGGGGGCAGGCCCCAGAGGAGCCGGCGCAGCGCGAGCCAGACCTCGCGTTCGCGCTCGTCCAGCCACTGCGGCTCTGCCTCTGTCTCCGCCGGCCTTCTCACGGCTCCTCCTTCATTCCACGACATTGCTTGACACATCAATTATGCCCGTGGTTCAGTTGAGACATCAAGTTTTGATTGATGCGTCAACTAAGGAGACCGACATGACCAGGATCGCGATCGTCACCGGCAGCACCCGTCCCGGCCGCAACAACCGCCAGGTCGCCGAGTGGGTCCTCGAGCGCGCGCAGGAGCGCACGGACGCCGAGTTCGAGCTCGTCGACATCGCCGACTTCAACCTGCCGCTCCTGAACGAGGCGGTTCCGGCCGCCTACCAGGCCTACGGCCACGAGGCCACGAAGGAGTTCTCGGCCCGCATCGACGAGTTCGACGGCTTCGTCTTCGTCACGCCCGAGTACAACCACTCCATCGCGCCGGCCCTCGCCAACGCGCTCTCCTACCTCAACGCCGAATTCGCCAACAAGGCCGCGGGCATCGTCTCCTACGGCTCGGCGTTCGGCGTCCGCGCCGCCGAGCACCTGCGGGGCATCCTCTCCGAGCTCCAGGTCGCCCACGTCCAGAAGACGGGGATGTTCTCCCTCTTCACCGACTTCAAGGACTTCTCAGAGTTCACGCCGACCGAGCGCCAGGCCGCGTCCGTCGACCCGATGCTGGACCAGCTCGTGACCTGGGCCAAGGCCCTCGAGCCGGTCCGCGCGGCGGTCAGCGTCGCGGCCTGACGCGCCAGGCGCTGCGCGCGGCGGGCGAGGCCGACGGCACGGCTCCGCCGTCGGCCTCCGCCGCGCCGGGCCGCCGCGTGACACCTGCGGCGGGGTGGCAGAGCATGGGTCGCATGGAGATCGCACTCACTGGCGGAAGCGGCAAGCTCGGCAGGGCGGTGCTCGCGCACCTGCGCGAGGAGGGCCACACGGTCTGGAACCTCGACGCCGTCGGGGAGCGGCGGTACGGATTCATCCGCGTCGACCTCACGGACTACGGCCAGGTGGCCGACGCGCTCGCGGGGGTCGATGACCGCCACGGCGGGGTCGACGCCGTCGTGCACCTCGCGGCGATCCCGGCGCCCGGCCTCGCCCCGGACGCGGCGACGTTCCGCAACAACATGCTCGCGACCTACAACGTCTTCCAGGCCGCGCGGCGCGCGGGCGTCCGGCGGATCGTCTACGCCTCGAGCGAGACCCTGCTCGGCCTGCCGTTCGACGTGCCGCCGCCGTACATCCCCGTCGACGAGGAGTACGCGGCGCGGCCGGAGAGCACGTACTCGCTCGTGAAGCACCTCGAGGAGCAGATGGCCATCCAGCTGTGCCGCTGGGATCCAGAGCTGAGCGTGAGCGCCCTGCGCTTCTCCAATGTCATGGCGCCCGAGGACTACGCCGAGTTCCCCTCCTTCGGCGCCGACCCGCGGGGGCGCAAGTGGAACCTGTGGGGGTATATCGACGCGCGGGACGGCGCCCAGGCCGTCCGCCGCGCCCTCGAGGCGGCCCGGCCCGGCTTCGAGGCCTACATCATCGCCGCGGCGGACACGGTCATGTCCCGGACTTCGGCGGCGCTCGCGGCCGAGGTCTTCCCGGGGGTGCGTCTCACCCGGAAACTCGGGGACCACGAGACGCTCCTGTCGATCGACAAAGCCCGCCGGCTGCTCGGCTACGAGCCCGAATACACGTGGCGAACCCGCGCCTGACTCTCATCCGAAGGGATGATTTCCATTTGGTATCCCTTGATGGGATACCAAATGAAGGTAATCTGCATCGCATTCCGTATGGCAGGAGTTTGCTACCGCTACACGGAAAACCCATCCCTGTGAGCTCCGAGGAGCAGCAATGGACCAGCAGATTCCCTCCACCCCGTCCGCCTCGGGGCCCGCCGGCACGGTCGCCGGCGGCCACGGGCACGGCCGCGCCAAGCCCGACGAGGCCCCAAGTACACTGGCCGCCCAGATCGAGGGCGCCTACTCGCGCATCGGCGTCACGGGCGCGCACCGGCACATCGGGCTCATGATCCTGCTCGGCGTCTTCTTCGACGCGCTCGAGCAGAACGCCGTCGGCATCACGGGCCCCGTGCTCCGCGAGGCATGGGGGCTCGGCGGCCTCGAGATCGGCCTCCTAAACACGATGACGTTCACCGCGACCGCCCTCGGACGCATCCTGACGGGGCTCGTCGCCGACCGCTTCGGCCGGCGCAACATGCTCATCATCAACCTCATCATCTTCGCGGCCGGCTCGCTCCTGTGCGCCGTCGCCCCGAACTACCCGATCCTCGCTGCCGGCCGCTTCATCGTGGGCTTCGGCCTCGGCGGCGAGATCGCCGTCGCGGTCATCATGATGGCCGAGTTCTTCGCCGCGAAGCACCGCGGCACCGCCGTCGGCCTCATCAACGTCACCGCCGCCGGCCTCGGCAACATGCTCGCTCCCGCGTTCGGCATCCTCGTGTTCACGCTCTTCACGGGCGAGGACCGCTGGCGCTGGGTCTTCGGGCTCCTCTTCATCCCAGCCATCCTCGTCATGTGGTTCCGGCGCTACGTCCCCGAGACGCCCCGCTTCCTGGCCTCGAAGGGCCGGATCGACGAGGCCAACCTCGTCATCACGCGGCTTGCGCGCGGCAAGCTCTCCGGGCCGATCCCGGACCCCGAGCAGTACCTCACGCACCACCCGCACCTCGAGGCGGCGCCGACCGGCCCCCAGGCCACGTGGATGGACGCGCTGCGGGGGAAGTACCTGTCGCGCACGGCACTCCTGTGCGTCGCGGTCTGCATGTCCTATGCAGCGCAGATCTCGATGCTGACCCTCATGCCCACGATCCTCGTCTCCCGCGGCTACGCCGTGAACACGAGCCTGTGGTTCACGCTCGTCATGCAGTCCGGCTCGCTCGTCGGCGCCGCCACGGCGGCGTTCCTGGCCAGCCGCCTGCCGCGCAAGAAGGTGCTCACGTCAGCTGCGGCCATCGGTTTCGCGGCCGGCCTGTCGATGGCCTTCCTCGCCACGGACATCGCCTGGATCGTCGTCTTCGGCTTCCTCTTCAACTTCGCCGTGATCATCCTCAACACGACCATCTGGATCTTCGCGCCCGAGCACTACCCGACGCACACGCGCGGCTTCGGCACGTCGATCATCCTCGCCGCCGGCTCCCTGTCCGGCGGGCTGTTCCCGCTCATCTCCGGCGCGATCTTCGACGTCGCTGGCATCCCGGGCATGTTCGCGACCCTCGCGGCGCTCTTCCTGGTGCTGGCGATCGTGGTCCAGTTCCCGCCCGAGACGTTCGGCAAACCCATGGAGGAGTCCGAGGAGGCGGCGATCTATGGGCACTGAGGCCTCCACCCAGGCTCGGGGAGCCCGGCGGGGCGCGCGCCGCACCGTCCTGCTCGTCAACCCCAACACCAACGAGCGGACCACCGAGATGATGTGCTCCCTCGCCGAGGCCGAGCTCGCGCCGTCTGGCCTCGCCGTGGAGGGGCTCACCGCCGTCGCCGGGCCGGCCATGATCGTGGACCCGGAGGCCCTCGCCGCTTCCGTTCCGCACGTCGTGGAGGCCGTACGACGGCGGGTGGCCACCGGCGCGGGCGAGGTCGCCGCCGTCGTCGTCGCCGCGATCGGGGACCCAGGCCGCGCCGAGCTCGAGGCCGAGCTGGCGCCGCTCGGAATCCCCGTCGTCGGGATCGGCCAGGCCTCGGTGCTCGCGGCGGGGCGCGGCGGCAGGCCGTTCGGCATGGCGACGAGCACCCCTCTCCTCGCCCGCTCGCTGGCCGGCCTGGCCGACGAGCACCGGGGGAGGGCCCTGTTCGCGGGCGTGCACCTCACGGCGTCGCCGCCGCTCGAGCTCGCCGCCGACCCCGAGCGGCAGTTCGAGGAGCTAACGGATGCGGTCCGCAGGTGTGCAGCCGCCGGCGCCGAGGCCGTGGTGATCGCCGGAGGGCCGCTGAGCGCGACCGCCCGGCGGCTCGCGGGGGAGGGGATCGCCGAGATCGTCGAGCCGGTCCCGAGCGCGTGCGCGCTCGTCCTCGCGCGCATCCGCGAGGCGGCGGTCATCAGGGCGTGAGTCCTGAGGCGTAGTCTCCGCGCTGGGGCCGGGCCGAGGGGGCCCGGCCCCTCCGACGCGTGGGATATGGCCCCGCATCGCTGGGAGGTGACCCCGCAACGTGCCTAGACGGGATCCCATTTTGGGATCCCAAACTCTTGACTGTGGCAGCCCTCACTGCCTAAGGTTCTTTTTGGGATCCCAAAATGGGATCCCAAAAGAGGTCCCTCACGTTGCGCACGCCCATCCGGGCACGGCCTCCCTGCGAGGCCAACCGTCTCCACCCGTCGTGAAGGAGGACTCGTGTCCCTTCAAGAAGAAACCTCTTCGACCAAACCCCTTGCCGAGGACGTCGTGGGGAAGATTGCAGGTCGGCGCACCAACGTGCGCTGGAAGCTCTTCCTCCTGCTCCTCGTCCTCGTCGCCGTCAACTACATCGACCGCGGCTCCATCTCGGTGGCCCTGCCCATCATCCAGAAGGAGTTCAACCTCGGCCCCGAGCTCGTCGGCCTGCTGCTCTCGGCCTTCTTCTGGACCTACGCCCTCATGCAGGTCCCCGTCGGCTGGCTCATCGACCGCTTCGGCCCCCGCAAGGTCGTCACGGCGTCGTGCGTCGGCTGGGGCGCCGCGACCGCGGCGTCCGGCATGGCCGGCGGCTTCCTGAGCATGTTCATCGCCCGCCTGGGCATCGGCGTGACCGAGGCCGGCGTCATGCCCGCAGGCGGCAAGCTCAACGCCATCTGGATGCACTCGAAGGAGCGCGGCCGGGGCGCCACGATCCTCGACGCCGGCGCCCCCCTCGGCGCGGGCCTCGGCGGCATCATCATCACGTGGCTCATCGCCGCCGCGGGCGGCTGGCGCATGGCCTTCATCATCGCGGGCATCGCGACCGTCGTGCTCGGCGCCCTCGTGTGGTGGTACGTCCGGGACAGCCCCCGCGAGCACCGGGGCGTCAACGACGCCGAGGCCGAGTACATCGAGGACTCGCACCGCGCCGAGGACGAGGCCGCGGGCCTCACCAAGGGCGAGGCACGCCGCGCGCTCCTGCCGTACCTGAAGTTCCGCTCCTTCTGGGCCATGTGCTTCGGCTGGCTCGGCTTCAACGGCGTCTTCTACGGCCTGCTCACCTGGGGCCCGCTCTACCTGTCCCAGGCCAAGGGGTTCGACCTCAAGACCATCGGCTGGTCCACGTTCGTGATCTTCGGTGCCGGCTTCGTCGGCGAGATCCTCGGCGGGCTCCTCGCGGACAGGCTCCGCGAGAAGGGCTACGGCGCCAACGTCGTCATGCGCTCCCTGCTCGGCGCCTCAAGCGTCATCGTCGCGGGCGGCCTCGTCGGAGTGACCGTCGTCGCAGACCCGATCGCCGCCGTCGTGCTGCTCTCCGTCGTCCTGTTCTTCCTCCGCTGGGTGGGCCTGTTCTGGTCCGTCCCCGCGACCCTGGGCGGGCGCACCAACGCCGGCGTCCTGGGCGGGGCGATGAACTTCAGCGGCAACATCGCCGGCTTCGTCACCCCGATCGTCGTCGGCTTCATCGTCGGCGCGACGGGCGGCTACACATGGGCCCTGCTGTACTTCGTCGGCTCCGCGATCGTCATGGCCGCGGCTGTGCTGACGCTCGACTACAGCAAGCGACTGCCGGTGTGACCGCCGCCCGCGGGGGTGCGGCGCCCGCCGCGCCCCCGCGGGCCGCGTGGTCGAATGGACGAAGGCAGCGGGGCACCGCCCCGCCACGAGCGAGCGAGGAGCGCACGATGGCCCAGCCGGCCGAGGAGACGCAGCGGGAGCGGCCCCTGCGCGAAGACATCCGCGACACCCTCCGGGGCCGCATCTTCGAGGGCTACTACCCGCCGGGGACCAGGCTCATCGAGCGGGACCTCGCGGCCGAGTTCAACGTCTCCCGCCTGCCCGTCCGCGAGGCCCTGCGGATGCTGCGGCAGGAGGGGATCGTCGCCGAGCGCGCCTCGCGCGGCATGGTCGTGGCGAGCCTGAGCGAGAAGGAGGTCGAGGACCTCTTCGACGTGCGCATCTCGCTCGAAGTCCTCGCGTGCCGGCTCGCGGCCCAGCGGGCCACCGACGAGGACCTCGCGCGCCTCGCCCGGCTCCTCGACGACGCCGAGGATGCCCTCGCGCGCGGAGCCGTCGCCGAGGCGCATCGCGCCAACAGCGGGTTCCACGACGAGGTCACCCGGATCGCGGACAACGGCTTCCTGCGCAGCGCCCTCGAGCCGCTCCAGGGCCGCATGCACTGGCTCTTCCGGCACGTCTCCGACCTGCCCGAGCTCGTCAGGGAGCACCGCGAGCTCTATGAGGCCATCGCCTCGAAGGACCCGGACCGGGCAGCAGAGCAGTCCGTGCACCACATCGAGAAGTACAGAGAACAGTTCCCCGGGACGGAATGAGCCGCGCGCCCAGCGCGGCCCACGCCGCCCGGGAGGGAAGCAAGGAACAGCATGAGACTTCTGGTCATCAATCCGAACATCAGCGACGATGTCACGGACCTCATCCGGGCCGAGGCGGAGCGCTCGGCCAGCCCGGGCACCGAGCTCGTCGTCCGCACGGCCGGGCACGGCGTCGAGTACATCGAGACCCGCCTCGAGTCGCTCATCGCCGCGGGCGCCGTGGCCGAGCTCATCGCCGAGCACGCGGGAGAGGTCGACGGCGTCGTCGTCGCCGCCTTCGGCGATCCTGGCCTGCCGGCGCTCAAGGAGCTCGTGGATGTGCCGGTCATCGGGATCACCGAGGCCGCCCTGTGCGCGGCCGCGCTCCAGGGGCAGCGCTTCGCCATCGTCGCGATCTCCGACCGGATCACCGCGTGGTACCGCGAGTGCGTGGAACGCTTCGGGCTCGCGGACCGGCTCGCGTCGATCCGCTCGATCAAGCAGGCCCTGCGCGGCATCGGGACGGTCCAGGACGACTTCCGGCCCACGCTGGTCGAGCTCGCCCGGCTCGCGGTCGCGGAGGACGGCGCCGACGTCGTCATCCTCGCGGGCGCCCCGCTCGCCGGGCTCGCCCGGGACGTCGCGGACGAGATCCCCGTCCCGGTCGTCGACGGGATCGGCGCGGGCGTCCGCCTCGCCGAGGCCGTCGTCGGGCTCGCCTCGGGCCCGCACCGCGCCGGCTCCTTCGCCGCCCCGCCGGCGAAGCGGCGCGCGGGCCTCAGCCCGGCCCTCGACGCGGCGCTCGACGCCGGCCGGCTCGCTGCAGGCCAGCCTGCCGCCCCCGCGGCGGCAGCCCCGGCGTCGGCGGCCTCACCGGCCTCCCACGCAGCCCCGGCGGGTGCCCGATGAGCCCCGCCCTGCCCGACCTCGTCATCGCCCACGGGCTCGTCGTCAACGCCGGCGGCAGCCGGCGCGCGCACGTCGTCGTCGACGGCGGGCGGATCGCCGCCGTCGTCGACGCGGCCGAGCCGGTCCCTGCCGCGGCGCGCACCCTCGACGCCGCCGGCCGCGCCGTCGTCCCCGGCGGCATCGACGGCCACTGCCACGTCGCCCAGGTCACCGGCCGGTGGCGCACGCTCGACGACTATGCGACCGCCTCGATGGCGGCGCTCTGGGGCGGCACGACCACGATCCTCGACTTCGGCATCCCTCGGGACTCCATGGAGACCCCGCTCGAGGCCGCGAAGGCCAAGCTCGCCCTCGCCCGCGAGGCGCGCTGCGACGTCGCCCTCCACGGCTCCGTCATCGACTGGGACGAGACCGTCCCGACCCAGCTCGAGGAGCTCGCGGCCCTCGGCATCCGCTCGGTGAAGCTCTACATGACCAACCGCGGCTCGACGATGGCCGAGAACGACACGGTCCTGAAGGTCATGCGCGAGATGGTGCGCCTCGACGGGCTCACCTACGTGCACGCCGAGCACGACGCCATGGTCGTGGACTGCACAGAGGCGCACGCGGAGGCGGGCCGGATCGGGATCGAGCACCTGCACGAGACCCGGCCCGAGCTCGCGGAGGAGGCCTCCGTGCGGGAGGTCCTCGCGATGGCCGAGTACACGGGAGCCCCCGTGTACTTCGTCCACCAGTCGACGCCCGGCGCGGTGGACCTTGTCGCCCAGGCCCGCGCCCGCGGCCTCGCCGCCCACTCGGAGACGTGCCCGCACTACCTCGTCCTCGACGACGGCGTCTACTCCTCGCGCTTCCCGGAGTGGTACGCGTGCTGCCCGCCCATGCGCTCGCCCGAGACGGTCGCGGCCCTGCGCTCGCGGTTCGCCGACGGCTCGGTGCACACCGTCTCGAGCGACCACTCGAGCTACGACCTGTCGCAGAAGCGCGAGCGCTCCGAGGACGTCCGGCAGATGCCGCACGGCCTTCCGGGCGTCGAGACGCGGATGCCCGTCGCCTTCACGGCGCTCGCCGAGGCCGTGGCCGCTGCCTCGGCGCCGGCCGGCACGGCCGGTGCGGGCGGCGGCGGGGGAGCGGACGACGGCACGCGCCTCCTCGAGCGCTTCGTGGACCTCTTCGCGGCGGCCCCGGCCAGGATCAACGCGCTTCCGGGCAAGGGGGTCATCGCGCCGGGACTCGACGCAGACCTCGTCGTGTTCGACCCGGACGAGGTCCGCACCGTCGACGCGGCGGCGCTGCACATGGGAACCAACTTCTCGCCCTTCCACGGACGGGCGCTGCGCGGCTGGCCGCAGGTAGTCGTCGCCGGCGGGCGCGTCGTGCTCGACCACGAGGGGTTCCACGATCCGGGCCCCGTGGGCCGCTACGTGGCCCGCGTCGGCTACCGCGAGGCCCAGAATGCCGCGGCGCCGGGCCCCGTCCCAGAGCTAGCCCCCGTCTTGGCCGAGACCACAGCCCAGGAGGCCCGACCATGGTGACCGCCGCCCGCCCCACCCGCATCGGGATGATCGTCCCGTCGTCGAACACGTGCCTCGAGCCGCAGAGCTACCGGATCCTCGGCGCCCGCGAGGACGTCACGGTCCACTCCACCCGGATCCCAGTCACGCGCATCGCCCTCGACGCCGGATCCGACCGGCAGTTCGACGTCGAGGGCATGCGCGCCGCGGCCGAGCTCCTCGGGACCGCGGACGTCGACGTCATCGCGTGGAACGGCACTTCGGGGTCCTGGCTCGGAGCGGACCACGACCGCGAGATCGCGGCCGAGATCACCGCCGCGACCGGCATCGCGGCCACGACGTCGACCCTCGCCTACGTCGACGCGTTCGCCGAGTTCGGCACGGAATCGGTCGGCCTCATCACGCCGTACACGGCGGACGTGAACCTGCAGGTGATCGCCCGCTGGGCCGGGGAGGGCATCCGCACGAGCGGCCACCGCTTCCTCGGCCTGAGCGACAACGAGTCCTTCGCGCGGGTGGCCCCGGCGGAGCTCATCCCGGGCTCGCTCGAGCTCGCCGCGGAGCGGCCGGACGCGCTCGTGTTCCTGTGCACGAACCTCTACGGCGCCCCCGTCGCGGCCGCGCTCGAGGAGCGCACCGGCGTGGCCGTGCTCGATTCGGTGGCCGTCACGCTCTGGCGCTGCCTGCAGCTCGCGGGCGCGCCGCTGCTCGACCCGCGCTGGGGGAAGCTGCTGGCCTAGAACTTCGCACGGGAGCGGCCCGGGACCGGCAGTGCCGGCCCGGGCCGCTCGTGCATCACCGGCCCTGCCGGCCGGCATGGGCCCTCAGGCGGCCTTGCCCGTCACGCCCGTGATCTCGTTCGGCACCGCGGGCAGCTCGGCGCTCTTGACGACCTCGCCCGAGGCGAGGTCGACGGCGTGCAGCCGCTGCGACGCGGGCTCGGTGACGTACGCCGTCGAGCCCTGCACGAACAGCGTGGGGCGCGGGTCCTGCCACGTCTCGGACTCGGTCCACGGCGCGACGACCGGGATCGTGCGCGTCACCGCGCCCGTCTCGGGGTCGATGACCCGCAGGCCGCCGTCGGTCCCGAGGACGAGCGCCTCGCCCGCCGGGCCGCGGCCGAGCGAGCGGAACGAGTAGCTCGTGCCGAGCTCGACGTGCCGCAGCGACGCCGTGCGGGTGTCGATGAGGCTGATCCGGGTGGGCCGCTCGAGCGTCGCATCCTTGTCGACCTTGTAGTCGCCGAGCACGATCGGGGAATGCTCGCTGCCGGCCTGGTTCCCGATCCGGCCGTACGCGTCCGGGGCCTGGACCTTCCTTATCTGCTGACCGCTGTCCCCGCCGCTGTAGACGAGCGCCCCGTCGGTGCAGCCGACGACGACGGCGCCGCCCGCCGCGGTAGCCTCGCCGTGGGTCCCGGGGCACTCCTGGGAGGACGCCGTCTCGGTGCCGTCCGCGGCGAGGACCGTGATGCCGACCCGGTCCTTGCCCTGGCTGCGGGTCGTGAGCAGGCCGCCCTCAGGCAGCGGGACGGCGACGCCGTGATGGGCCTCGGGGGTACGCGAGACCTTCGTCTCCGGCATGCCGTCGGCGAGCCCCGCAGGGTCGAACACCGTGACCTCGCCCGTGCCGTCGGCGAAGAGCGCCGTGCTGCCGGCGTGATGGACGGCGTGCCCCGGGTGGTCGGCGTCGAACACGGTGCCGGTCATGCGGGGGTCCCACGTGTAGAAGTGATCGTGGTCCCCGTGCGGCTCGGCCCACGTGCCCGCGTCGAAGACCTCGAAGCCGCGCTCCGTGGACACGAGCACGTGGCGGCCGTCCCCGGCGGGGTTGATCCGGAGGAAGCCGTCGAGCGGGACTGGGTCCCCGATGGGCTCGAGCGTCGCGGCATTGAGGGTCACGAGCCCGCCGTCCGTCGTGAGGACGAGCCGCGGCATCGCGCGGGAGCGCTCGGCCGGCTTCGCACCGGGGGAGGCGGCAGGCGACGCGGTCTCGGCCGTGGACGCGGGAGAGGGCCCGCCGCACGCGCTCAGGGCGAGGACGGCGGTGAGGGCGGCGGCCAGGACGGCCGCGCGGGTCGTGGCTGTGGGCAGGGCGGATCGCCCTGGGAAAGGTGTGAGCATGCCCGTACGCTAACACAAATGAGAATGGTTAGCGTTCAGTGAAGGGCGTGCTCCCCTCCAAGGGGCTCGTCCTGATCGCGGTCGCCGCCGAGCCCCGAGCAGTCGACGCCGACGGCGCCATGCGCGGCGAGGTAGGGGCCCGCGCCCGTGTCGCCAACCAGCGACTCGCGCAGGGGCGCCCAGTGCTCGCGCCCGATCAGCACGGGGTGGCCGGGCCTGCCGGCGTACACCGCCCGGCGCAGCTCCGTCGGCGCCGCGCCGGCTCCGGCCACCCGGGCGAAGGCCTCGGCCTCGATCCACGGCAGGTCGACGAGGGTCACGAGGGCGGCCGACGGCGGGTTCCCGGCGCCGTCCGTGACGAGCGCGGCGGCCTCGAGCCCTGCGCGCAGCGACGCGCCCACGCCCTCCGTCCACTCCGGGGCGACCACCGCGCTCACACGCGGATCGTCGGGGAGGAGGAGCGCGGCCTCGACCGCGGAGGCGCCCAGGACGACGAGGACCCGCCGGCAGCCCGCCTTGAGCAGGTGGCGCGCGGCGCGCTCGAGCCAGGGGCCGGCGTCGTCCGCGACCAGCGCCTTGGGCTGGCCCATGCGCCGGCCGGCGCCAGCCGCGAGCACGATGCCGACGAGATCGGAGGCCGGGGGAGCGGACCCTGGAGACGCCGAAGGGCCGGCAGCCTGAGGCTGCCGGCCCTTGCGGGGATCGACATCGGTCACAGGGACGTCAGTCAGCCTATGAAGAACGGCTCAGAGAGCGCGGACCTTCGCGGCCTGGAGGCCCTTCGGACCCTGCTGGGCCTCGAACTCCACCTTCTGGCCCTCCTGGAGCTCACGGTAGCCCGTGGACTCGATGGCGGAGAAGTGCACGAAGATGTCGGCAGAGTTGTCGTCCGGAGCGATGAAGCCGAAGCCCTTCTCGCTGTTGAACCACTTCACGGTGCCAGTTGCCATTTTTTGTCCTCCTTCGGACGGGTGCAGGATCCCGTATTTCGGGACTGCTTGCAGCGGTGTCCAGTACCGCCCAGCAGACACACACCCGGCCTCCGGCGGAGGCTGGCCTTGCGTACAGACTTAATGCGAAACACAACGACTACGTCCATCACGTTACAGGAGCCGCCACGGTTGGGCCAGTAGTGGCGGGCCCAGCCCTACGCCCGGTGGCGGGGCTGCCGGCGGGGCTTCGGCCGCAGGGTCATCGCCGAGCCGCCCAGGAGGAGCCCGGTCGCGGCCCCCAGCTGCCACACGAGGTCGATGCCGGTCTCGGGAAGCTCGTCGATGTCATGCGAGTCCTGCGTGGTCACGACGGCGGACTCGTCCCCGAGCAGCACCGGAGTCTCGGTCCCGTCCTGCTCCTCGAGGGTTCCCTGGGTGTTGTCCGTGCCGGTCTCGGTGGTCTCCGTGCTGGTGTTCTCAGTGCCGGTGCCCTCCGTGTCGGTCGGGTCCGGGCTGGGCGTCTCCGTGTCTCCGCCGGTGCTCGGCTCGTCGACGGGATCCGGGGGCGTGTCGCCGGGGTTGTGGCCATGATGGTTGCCGTTGCCGTTCCCGCCGGCATTGCCATTGTTGCCGCCGTTGCCGTTGCTGCCGGGATCGGTGGGTGCGTTGCCGTTCCCACCGCCGTTCCCGCCGCCGCCGTTGCTGCCGGGATCGGTGGGTGCGTTGCCGTTCCCACCGCCGTTCCCGCCGCCGCCATTGCTGCCGGGATCGGTGGGTGCGTTGCCGTTCCCACCGCCGTTCCCGCCGCCGTTGCTGCCCGGGTCGGTGGGCGGCGTGCCGTTGTCCTCGCCGCCGCTGCCGGGGTCGCTGGGTGCGTTGCCGCCGCCGTTGCTGCCCGGGTCCGTCGGGGCGCCCCCGCCTCCGCCGCCGGCGGTGCCCGGGTCGGTGGGCGCGGCGGCGGCCCAGCTTCCGCCGCCGGCGCTGCCCGGGTCCGTCGGGGCGGCGCCCCAGCCGCCGCCCCCGCCGCCGCCGGCGGTGCCCGGGTCGGTGGGCGCGGCGGCCCAGCCGCCGCCTCCGCCGCCATTGCCGGTGTCGTTGACCGGCCCGCTTTGGGGATCCACGGTGACGTTCCCAGGGTCAGAGGGTGGAGTCCCCTGTCCCGCGCCGCCGGAATCTGCCGCAGTGACGACACCGGCCCCGCCGCTGGCGGGCACGTCGCCCTCCGCTGCGCTGGCCGCGGGGCCGTTGACGGTGATGAGGCTTACGAGGAGGGGGAGGCCGAGGACTGCCCCCCGCAGTTGTCGGTTCATTGAATGCTCCTGAGAATTGAGGATATGACAAAAGGAGGAAAGGAAGGACGAGGAAAAGGAAAGAAAAGAAGAAAGAGGAAAGCGAAGGCGCACCGGGGTGCGGGGCATCGCCGCAGCGCGGTTGCATTCCGGCTGCGCAGGCTCTGTGTGTGCTGGCCCGGCGGCGGGGGGAGCGGGCCGGCATCAGCCGGCGGCGGCCCCGGACGGGCGAGATAGGGTGTGGTTCACTGGCGGCTCCCCCAGAAAAGCAATTCGTGGATCGTCTGTGCGGATAGGTGCGTGCTTGGCGAGGAGAAAATCTCCTGCAATTGCAATGTATTTGAGATGGCTACCTAAGGCACCACTTGGCCGTACCTTCCGAGTACCCGTCTTTTCCCCGCGGACTACTTGGTTGGGGGGCAATTCCCGACAGCGGGGACACGTATTCCCCCTGGTTCCCCCTGGCCGGACAGGAAAGGGCCGCCGGGGTCGAATGCCCCGGCGGCCCTGTGCCGTGTGTGATGCAGTGTGTCAGTCGATGCCGAGCTCGATGTCCGGATTCTCCTCCTCGACGTCGAGCTCCGCCTCGGGCTCCTCGCCCTCCTCGGCGTCGAGCTCGATGAGCCGCCGCGGTGCGTGCAGCGGGTCGATCTCTTCCATCGTCTCGGGATTGTCGCTCGACCCCTCGGGCGCCTGGCTGTTCCGGCCGTCGAGGGGCTCGGTGAGGTCGTCGTCCTCGGTGTCGCCGTAGTCGAGGCTGTGGGTCATGGCTCGTCCTCTCTGTGTGCCCCCCTGTCGTTGACCGTGAGGGCGTGACGGCTGCCCCGCGGGCCGCCGTCAGCCTGCGTCGAAGCGCTCGTCGTCGGACTCGTCCGCATCGCGGTCGTTGCCCGAGCCGTCGGGGATCGTGGAGACGTCCCGTGTGGTGCGCTCCGGCTCCTCTTCGGCGATGGCGCCTTCGGTGTCCTGGCTCATGGCGGCTCCTTCCCGGTGACGGGGCCGCCGGGGCGGCGGCCTCCTGCTTCAACGGTAGGCCCGGGTGGCCCGCTTTGGCAGTAGTCGTGCGAGCCCTCCGCTGCTGCACCCAGGGACGTGAGGTCACCCGGCCCAGCGGTACTCCTTCTCGGGACGGCCGGGCGTGCCGTAGCGGGCCGAGCGGATGAGCTCCCCCGCATCGGCGAGGTGCTCGAGATAGCGCCGGGCGGTGACGCGGGAGACGCCCACGGCCTCCGTCAGCTCGGCCGCGGAGACGGCCGTCCCCCTCGAGCGCAGGTACTGGCGGATCGACTCGAGGGTGTCCTGGGACAGCCCCTTCGGGAGCGGCTGCGCGACGGGCGCCCGCAACGCCGCGAAGGCCTCGTCCACCGAGGTCTGGGAGGCGGTGCCCCCGGCCGCGTTGAGGGTCTCGTGGTAGCGGCGGTAGTGCTCGAGCCGCTCCGCGAACGCCGTGAACGTGAACGGCTTGATGAGGTACTGCACGACCCCCACTGAGATGGCCCGGCGCACGATCGGCAGCTCGCGCACGGCCGTGATCGCGATGATGTCGACGGCGTGGCCCGCCGCCCGCAGCCGCCGCCCCACGTCGAGTCCGTGGAGGTCGGGCAGGTTCATGTCCAGCAGCACGAGGTCCACCGGGGTCCCCGCCGCCGCGAGCTCGCCGGCCAGCCGGAGGGCGGACGCGCCGTCATGCGCCGTGCCCGCGTGCACGAACCCGTCGACGCGGCCCACGTAGGCGGCATGGGCGTCCGCGGCGATCGGCTCGTCCTCCACGACGAGCACGCGCAGCTCCCTCACTTACGTTGCCTCCTTCCGCGGCAGGACGACCGTGAAGACCGCGCCCTGGCGCCGCGCGACGGTGAGCGTCCCGCCCAGCCGGTGCACCGTGCGCGAGACGAGCGCGAGGCCCAGGCCGCGGCCCTGCCCGGTGTGCGGCTTGGTCGAGTACCCGAAGCGCAGCACGGCCTCTGCTTCCCCCTCGGGCACGCCCGGCCCGCTGTCCGCCACCTCGATGACGACGCCGGCCTCCTCCACCGCGATCTCGAGCGAGACCCAGCGGGGCGCCTCGCCGGACGCTGCGGCGTCGATCGCGTTGTCCACGAGATTCCCGACGACGGTCACGAGGTCCTGCGCCGCGATCCCCGTCCCGGCGAGGGAGTCGCCGGCCTCGGCGTCGAACCGGACGCCGCGCTCGTTGGCCTGCGCCGCCTTGCCCATGACGAGCGCGGCGAGCACGGGCTCGTCGAGCGAGACGACTAGCTCGTCGGCGAGGGACTGGCTCAGGTGGAGGTCCTCGGTCGCGAACGCGAGGGCCTGGTCGGTCCGGCCCAGCTCGAGCAGGGACACGATGGTGTGCAGCCGGTTGGCGTGCTCGTGCGTCTGGCTCCGCAGGGCGTCCGAGAGCGTTCGCATGGTCTCGAGCTCGGAGCCGAGGGCCTCGATCTCCGTCCGGTCCCGCAGGGTCGCGACGGCGCCCAGCACCCTCGTCCTCCGCCCCTCATGGCTCAGCGCGGGCTCCTGGTTGACCACGAGGACCCTGTCCGCCGTCACGTGGATCTCGTCCCGCGCCGTCCGGCCGCTCGCGAGCAGCTCCCTGAGGCTCTCAGGGAGTCCGAGCTCGTCGAGGCGCGCGGCGGCCGGTGCCGCGGAGGAGGGGACGGCGTCGTCCGCCTCCGGGAGCCCGAGGAGGCGCGAGGCCTGGTCGTTGCGGATGACGACGCGCCCTGCCGGGTCCACGAGGATCACCCCCTCGCGCACCGAATGCAGCACCGACTCGTAGTAG
Source organism: Sinomonas sp. T428B (assembly GCF_056780155.1). Taxonomy (NCBI): domain Bacteria; kingdom Bacillati; phylum Actinomycetota; class Actinomycetes; order Micrococcales; family Micrococcaceae; genus Sinomonas; species Sinomonas sp. T428B. The sequence continues at coordinate 1,582,284 of NZ_JBRAZR010000001.1, forward strand.
GCGAAGAGCTGGCCGAGCTGCTCGGGGCCGTAGCCGCGGGTCACCCTGGCGAGGTAGCGGCCGAGGCCGACGGAGCCGAGGACGCCGAGCGCGAGCACCGCGGCAGCCACACCGAGGACGGCGGGGAGGCGGCCTGCCAGCGCGACGTCGAGGGCGCTCACCCGCACGCCCGCAGACACCATGCCCAGGACGGTCCCGTCGGCGGCGAGGATGGGGGCGACCGAGCGCACCGAGAGCCCGAGCGTGCCCTCGAACGTCTCGGTGAGGGTGCGCCCCGCGAGCGCCTCGTCGACGCTGCCAAGGTACTTGCCGCCGATCTGTTCCGGGTTGGCGTGGGTCCAGCGCGTCCGGTCGGGGGCCATGATCGTGATGAAGTCCAGGTCCGCGTCCGCTGTGAGCTGGGCTGCGTAGGGCTGGAGCGTGGGGGTCGGATCCTGCGTCCCGGAGCGGGCGGCGGCGTCGATGACGAACGGGCTGTCCGCGAGGGCCTCGGCGACGGCGAGGGTGCGCTTGCCCGCCTGCTCATGGGACTGGTCCCTCGCATCGAGGACCATGGCCATGCCGATGAATGCCGTGAGCGCGGCGACGGCGAGGACGAGGATCGCCAGGAGCCTGTTCGCGAGGCTCAGCTTCTTCATCGACCCTCCTAACGCCTGTCCAGCGCTCACCATCGTGTTCCGCGGATGCTACGGCCCTGTTGCATCTACCGCACACACCCCTGCGACCAATATGACCGTAACGGTGACCCGTGTCACAGCCTGCCGCACAGTGGTGATGGACACAGGCCCAGCTGGGCCACCCGACACTATCAAGGAGATCACCGTGGCAATGTCGCCAGCGGCGTCGGCACCGGCCAAGAAGCCGGTCGACCGCACGCACTTCCTCTACATCGCCGTCATCGTCGCCGTCGTGCTCGGCGTTGCGGTCGGCCTCCTGTTCCCGGGCAAGGAGGGCTTCGCCGCGAGCCTCAAGCCCGTGGGCGACGCGTTCGTTAGCCTCATCAAGATGATGATCGCCCCGGTCATCTTCTGCACGATCGTCCTCGGCATCGGCTCGATCGCCAAGGCCGCGACCGTCGGCAAGGTCGGAGGCCTCGCCCTCGCGTACTTCCTGGCCATGAGCACGTTCGCTCTCGGGATCGGCCTCGTCGTCGGGAACCTCATCCACCCGGGCGAGGGCCTCAACCTCGCCAACGCGACCTACCAGGCCGGCGAGTCCAAGGACACGACCGACTTCCTGCTGGGAATCATCCCCAAGACGATGCTCTCGTCCCTGACCTCGGGCGAGATCCTCCAGACGCTCTTCATCGCCCTCCTCGTCGGCTTCGCCCTCCAGCGCATGGGCAAGACCGGTTCGATGCTGCTCGAGTTCATCCGCCAGGCCCAGGTCCTCGTCTTCCGGATCCTCATCGTGATCATGTGGCTGGCCCCGATCGGCGCGTTCGGCGCGATCGCCGCCGTCGTCGGCGCGACCGGATGGCAGGCCGTGCTGAGCCTCGGCACGCTCATGCTCGCCTTCTACATCACCTGCGCCGTCTTCATCGTGGTGGTCCTGGGAACGCTCCTGAAGGTCGTCAGCGGCGTGAACATCTTCAAGCTCATGAAGTACCTCGGCCGCGAGTACCTCCTCATCGTCTCGACCTCGTCCTCCGAGGCCGCCCTGCCGCGGCTGATCGCCAAGATGGAGCACCTCGGCGTCTCGAAGCCGGTCGTCGGCGTCACCGTCCCGACGGGCTACTCGTTCAACCTCGACGGCACGGCGATCTACCTCACGATGGCTTCGCTGTTCATCGCCACCGCGATGGGGACCCCGCTGTCCCTCGGCGAGCAGATCGGCCTCCTGGTCTTCATGGTCATCGCGTCGAAGGGCGCGGCGGGCGTCACCGGCGCCGGCCTCGCGACCCTCGCGGGCGGCCTCCAGGCCCACGCCCCGCAGCTCGTGGGCGGCGTGTCCTTCATCGTCGGCATCGACCGGTTCATGTCGGAGGCCCGCGCCCTGACCAACTTCACGGGCAACGCCGTCGCGACCGTCCTCATGGGCACGTGGACCAAGGAGATCGACCGCGACCGGGTCGGCGAGGTGCTCTCCGGCGCCCGGCCCTTCGACGAGACCACGATGCTCGCCGGGCACGGCCACGGCGCCGAGCCCGAGGTCGAGGACATCCCCGGCCAGCCGGCCGACGCCCAGCTGACCACGGGTCGGGACTACGCCCGCGCCTGAGCCGGCCACTGAGCCTGCGGCGGCCTCCGCCGCCGTAGCCCGGGCCGCCTCCTTGGAGCCACACTCTGCACAGTGTGGCTCCTCGGGGGCGGCCCTTGGGCGTGTCAGTCCCGTCGCCGGGGGAACCTTGAGGCTCAGGTTGAGGGTAAGGCTCGCCGCAGGCCGTTCTGTCAAGGTTCGGCGGATTGCCTCTCGCGCGTGTGTACGCTGGCATGAAGGAACCGCAGGCTGGCGATACCGAAAGTGTGGATGGATACGTGAGCAACGATCAGGGGTCAATGACTCTCGAGGGCATCTCGGAGGAGCTCGGGGACGCGGCCCTCGGCCCGACGGGCCGTCCGTTGCGCGAGTTCCCCGAGCCCGTCCCGCTGGGCTCGCACGGCCCGGCCCGCATCATCGCGATGGTCAACCAGAAGGGCGGGGTCGGCAAGACGACCTCGACCATCAACCTCGCCGCAGCGCTGGCCGAGTACGGCCGCCGCATCCTCCTTGTGGACTTCGACCCGCAGGGCGCGCTCTCCGCGGGCCTGGGCATCAACCCCCACGAGCTCGAGACCACTGTCTACAACGTCATGATGGACCGGCACACCGACGTCCACGAGGCGATCCGCAGCACCAACGTCGAGGGCCTGGACCTCCTGCCGGCCAACATCGACCTCTCCGCCGCGGAGGTCCAGCTCGTCACCGAGGTGGCCCGCGAGCAGGTCCTCGCGGGTGCGCTGCGCAAGGTCGAGGACGAGTACGACCTCATCCTGATCGACTGCCAGCCCTCCCTCGGCCTCCTGACCGTCAACGCGCTCACCGCGGCGCACGGCGTCATCATCCCGCTCATCTGCGAGTTCTTCGCCCTGCGCGCCGTGGCCCTGCTCGTCGAGACGATCGAGAAGGTCCAGGACCGGCTCAACCCGCGCCTCGTCGTGGACGGGGTGCTCGCCACGATGTACGACGCGCGGACCCTCCACAGCCGCGAGGTCCTCGCCCGCCTCGTCGAGGCCTTCGGCGACAAGGTGTTCGAGACGGTCATCAAGCGCACCATCAAGTTCGCCGACGCGACGGTCGCCGCCGAGCCGATCACCCAGTACGCGTCGAACCACTCCGGCGCCGAGGCCTACCGCCGGCTCGCGCGCGAGCTCGTGGCCCGCGGTGGCGCTCCCTAGCGAGGAGCTCCCGGAGCCGGCCCCGGGCCGGCCGGGGTTCGAGGTCCGCCTCGAGAACTTCACGGGCCCCTTCGACCTGCTGCTCGGCCTCATCGCCAAGCGCCGCCTCGACGTCACCGAGGTGGCGCTCGCGACCGTCACGGACGACTTCATCGCCTACATCCGCGCCCTCCAGGAAAAGGGGGAGGACTGGGCGCTGGACGAGGCGAGCGAGTTCCTCGTCATCGCGGCGACCCTCCTGGACCTCAAGGCCGCCCGGCTCCTGCCCGCCGGGGAGGTCGAGGACGAGGAGGACGTGGCCCGCCTCGAGGCCCGGGACCTGCTCTTCGCGCGGCTCCTGCAGTACAAGGCGTTCAAGGAGATCGCCGGGATCTTCGCCGGGACCCTCGAGGCGGAGGGCCGCCGCTACCCGCGGTCGGTGAGCCTCGAGCCGGCCTTCGCGGCGCTCCTGCCCGAGCTGGTGTGGCGGCACACGCCCGAGCAGTTCGCCGCGCTCGCGGCCGGCGCGTTCGCGCCCAAGGACGCCCCGCCGTCGGAGGTCGGCACCGAGCACCTGCACGCTCCTCCAGTGAGTGTGCGCGAGCAGGCGGAGCTCCTCGGGGCGCGGCTGCGCGCCTCCGGCCCGCTCAGCTTCCGCGCCCTGACCTCGGACGCCGACTCGCGGCTCGTGGTCGTGGCCCGCTTCCTCGCGCTGCTCGAGCTCTTCCGGGACCGGGCCGTCGCGTTCGAGCAGGCCGGCCCTCTCGGGGAGCTGAGCGTGCGCTGGACAGCGGGGGAGGGCTGGACGCCCGAGCGGCTGAGCGAGGAGTACGAGGATCTTCAGGAACCTGTCGAGGAGGGGCAGCATGCAGGATGACCGCAGGGCGGCGGCGCTCGAGGCGGTGCTCATGGTCGTCGACGAGCCGATCGGCACGGCGGAGCTCGCCGCGACGCTCGAGCTCCCCGAGCCCGAGGTCGAGGGCCTCCTGCGCTCGCTCGCCGCGGAGTACGACGCCGGCGGGCGGGGGTTCGAGCTGCGCAGCGTCGCCGGCGGCTGGAGGTTCTACTCGCGGCCGGAGTTCGCGGACATCGTCTCGCGGCACGTGCTCGAGGGGCAGACGGCGCGCCTGACCCAGGCTGCGCTCGAGACCCTCGCGGTGATCGCGTACCGCCAGCCCGTGGGCCGCGCTCGCATCGCGGCCATCCGCGGCGTCAACGTGGACTCCGTGGTCAAGACGCTCGTGACCCGCGGCCTCATCGAGGAGGCCGGCACCGACCCGGAGTCCGGAGCGATCCTGTACCGGACGACGTCGTACTTCCTTGAACGGCTCGGGATCGGCTCCGTCGCGGAGCTGCCGCGGATCTCGCCGCACCTGCCGGGCCTCGAGGCGATCGCGGACATCGAGGGGGCCTACGGGGGCCCCACGGGCTGATCCGGTATCCTTGTTCGGGGCATTCGCCCCTTTCCAGACACATTCTCAGAAATACCGTTCGGCCAAGAACGGTGCATTGCGAAGAGATCGAAAAGGCCGGGTCATGACACAGGCGGGACGCCAGGGTTCACCACGCAACAACAACGGACGGCGCGGGAACGCCGCCCGCGGCGGCGCGAAGGGCGCTCCGAAGCAGCCCGCGCGCAAGCGCGGCGAGCGGCCCCAGCCCAAGGGCACCGGGGCGGCGCCGTTCGCGGGAGAGCGCTTCGGCAAGAACCTTGGCCCGGTCCGCAAGGACACGCCCCGCAAGTCCCCGGCCCCCCTCCCGAAGCACCAGCCGCGCACGCGCGCCGAGCTGAACGAGGAGGGCGTCCGCCTGCAGAAGGCCATGGCGAACGCGGGCGTCGCTTCCCGCCGGGTGTGCGAGGAGCTCATCGTCGAGGGCCGCGTCGAGGTCAACGGCCAGATCGTGACCGAGCTCGGCACCCGGGTGAACCCCGAGACTGACGTCATCCATGTCGACGGCGTGCGGGTCCAGACCGACGAGCACCTCGTCTACATGGCGTTCAACAAGCCCCGCGGCGTCGTCTCGACCATGGACGACCCCGAGGGCCGCCCCTGCATCTCGGACTACCTGCGCCCCGGCTCGCCCGAGCGGCTCTTCCACGTCGGCCGCCTCGACACCAACACCGAGGGCCTGCTCCTACTCACGAACGACGGCGAGCTCGCCAACCGCCTCACGCACCCCTCCTACGAGGTGCCCAAGACCTACGTGGTCCAGGTCCGCGGGCCCATGCCGCAGGGCATCGGCAACCAGCTGCGCCGCGGCGTCGAGCTCGAGGACGGCCTCGCGAAGGTCGACTCGTTCCGGCTCGTCGACTCGACCCCGGGCTTTGTGCTCGTCGAGGTCGTGCTGCACTCGGGCAAGAACCGGATCGTGCGGCGCATGTTCGACGCGGTGGGCTTCCCCGTCCAGCGGCTCGTGCGCGCGAAGGTCGGCCCGATCGGCCTCGGGGACCAGAGGCAGGGCACGATCCGCAAGCTCGGCAAGCAGGAGGTCGGCCACCTCCTGGCGGCCGTCGGCCTCTAGGCCGGGAGCAGCGCATGTCCATCACGCACCTGCACGGCCCCGTCGTCGTCATCGGGACGGGCCTGCTCGGGACGAGCATCGGGCTCGGGCTCGAGCACCGCGGCGTGCCCGTCTTCCTCGAGGACCCCTCGCCGACCAACCAAGCCGTCGCGGTCGATATCGGGGCCGGCCGGCCCATCGCCGAAATGGAGTCGGACCCCGGCGTCCAGCCCGAGCTCGTCGTGGTCGCCGCCCCGCCGGACGTGACGGCCGACGTCGTCGCGCGCTCGCTCAAGCGGTGGCCGCGCGCCGTCGTCGTCGACATCGCGAGCGTCAAGGCAGGGATCCTGTCCCGGCTCTCCGAGAACGGCGCCGACCTGTCCCGCTATGTGGGCACGCACCCGATGGCCGGGCGGGAGAAGTCCGGCCCGGTCGCGGCCCGGGGCGAGCTGTTCACGTCGATGCCCTGGGTCGTGTGCGCGCACCCCGAGGCGACCCCGGAGGCCGTGCGCACCGCCAAGGCGCTCGGCGCGGACCTCGGGGCCATGGTCCTCGAGTTCGACGCCGAGGAGCACGACGAGGCGGTCGCCCTCGTGAGCCACCTGCCCCAGGTCATGTCCTCGCTGCTCGCGAGCCGGCTGCAGGGCACCGACCTGCGCCTGCTCGCCCTCGCCGGGAACGGGCTCCGGGACACGACGCGCATCGCCGCGTCCGATCCCGGGCTGTGGGTCCAGATCCTCGGCGCGAACGCGTCCAAGCTCGTCGAGCACCTGTACGGCGTGCGCGAGGACGTCGAACGGCTCATCGCGACGCTCGAGGCGCCCGAGGCGCCCGGGGCGAGGCTCGACCTCGCCCAGCTCATGAGCGAGGGCAACGCCGGCCAGGCCCGCATCCCGGGCAAGCACGGCGGCCCGCCGCAGGCGTTCGCGTGGCTCACGGTGCTCGTCGACGACCGTCCGGGTCAGATCGCGCGGCTGCTCACGGAGATCGGCGAGATCGGCGTCAACCTCGAAGACCTGCGGCTCGACCACTCGTCGGGGCGCAACGTGGGCATGGTGGAGATCTCCGTGCTCCCGAGCAAGCACGATTCACTGGTTGAGGAACTGGAGGGGCGCGGATGGCGGGTTCTGCAATGACGATGTCGGAGGAGAGCCGACCGGGGAACTGGTCCGAGAGCACCGAGCGCGGCACCACGGTGCGGATGGGCTCGCCCACGGGCGAGCCGCTGCGGCTCGGCCGCCCGCTCGTCGTCGCGATCGACGGCCCGTCGGGCTCGGGCAAGTCGAGCGTCTCCAAGGAGGTCGCCCGCCGTCTGCGACTCGCGTACCTGGACACGGGCGCGATGTACCGGGCCGTCACGTGGGACTGCCTCGAGCGCGGGGTGGACCTCAACGACGGCGCCCTCGTCGAGGCCGCCGCGCGCGTCCTGGACCTCGAGCTGAGCACGAGCGCCCACGGTGAGCGCGTCCTCGTGCGGGGGCACGACGTCACGGAGGCCATCCGCGAGCCGCGGATCTCTGGCTCCGTGAGTGCTGTCGCAACCAATCTGGGCGTGCGGGACGAGCTCATCCGCCGCCAGCGTGCGCTCATCGCCGCGCACGGGCGCCGCATGGTCGTCGAGGGCCGCGACATCACGACGGTCGTGGCGCGCGACGCCGAGGTGCGGCTCCTGCTCACGGCCTCCGAGGAGGCGCGTATGCGCCGCCGCGGCGAGCAGCTCGGCGGGACGCAGAGCGCCGAGGAGCTCCAGGCCCAGGTCGTCGGCCGGGACGCGAAGGACTCCGCCGTTGCGAGCTTCACCCAGGCCGCCGACGGCGTGTTCACCGTGGACTCCTCGAACCTGGACTTCGAGGAGACCGTCGAGGCCGTCCTCGCCGTGGTCGACGCCGTCGTGAACCCGCGCAAGGCCTGAGCCGGCGCGTCGCACAGACTTTACTCAAGGAGAAGAACATGACCGATTCCCTGGACACCGGGACGACGGCTGCCGGGAACGAGGAGTACACGCCCGAGGGCAGCGACCAGGTCGCCGAGCACCTCGCCGCGATGGACGACGAGGAGGCGGAGCAGCGTGCCGCCGCCCTCCGGGCCGGGCTCGAGGACTACGAGCTCGACGACGAGGACACCCGGCTCCTCGAGGGCCTCGACGAGGACTGGGACCCCGACGCGCCCACGCGCATGGACCCGGTCCTGGCGATCATCGGCCGGCCGAACGTGGGCAAGTCCACGCTCGTGAACCGCATCCTCGGCCGCCGCGAGGCCGTCGTCGAGGACGTCCCGGGCGTCACCCGCGACCGCGTCTCGTACCCGGCCGAGTGGAACGGGCGGAGGTTCACGCTCGTCGACACGGGCGGCTGGGAGCGGGACGCCAAGGGCCTCCACGCGATGGTCGCCGAGCAGGCCGAGATCGCGGTGAGCATGGCGGACGCCGTCCTGTTCGTCGTCGACTCCGCCGTCGGCGCGACGGCGACAGACGAGGCCGTCATGCGCATGCTCCGCAAGGCCAAGAAGCCCGTCCTGCTCGTGGCCAACAAGGTCGACGACTTCGCCCAGGAGGCGGACGCCGCGATGCTCTGGGGCCTCGGCTTCGGCCAGCCCTGGCCCGTCTCTGCCCTCCACGGCCGCGGCGTCGCGGACCTGCTCGACGCGGCGCTCGAGGTGCTGCCCGAGTTCTCGGCGATCGCCGGCGTCGAGCGCTCCGGCGGTCCCCGCCGCGTCGCGCTCATCGGCCGCCCGAACGTGGGCAAGTCCTCGCTCCTGAACCGGCTCGCCGGCTCCGAGCGCGCGGTCGTGAACGAGCTCGCGGGCACGACCCGCGACCCGGTCGACGAGTACATCGAGCTCGGCGGGCGCACGTGGAGGTTCGTGGACACCGCCGGCATCCGCCGCCGCCAGCACATGGCCCAGGGCGCAGAGTACTACGCGTCCCTGCGCACGCAGGCCGCGCTCGAGAAGGCGGAGGTCGCCGTCGTGCTCCTCGGCGCGGACGAGGTGCTCTCCGAGCAGGACGTGCGCATCCTCAACCTCGCGATCGAGTCCGGGCGCGCGCTAGTGCTCGCGTTCAACAAGTGGGACCTCATGGACGACGAGCGGCGCCGCTGGCTCGAGCGCGAGGTCGAGAAGGACCTTGCCCACGTCGACTGGGCCCCGCGGGTGAATATCTCCGCCAAGACGGGCTGGCACAAGGACCGCCTCGTCCCGGCGCTCGACAAGGCGCTCGAGGGCTGGGACACCCGCATCCCGACCGGGCGGCTCAACGCGTTCCTCGGCGAGCTCGTCGCGGCCCACCCGCACCCGGTGCGCGGCGGCAAGCAGCCGCGCATCCTCTTCGGCACCCAGGCCCAGAGCCGGCCGCCGAAGTTCGTGCTCTTCACGACCGGGTTCCTGGACCCGGGCTACCGCCGCTTCATCACCCGCCGCCTGCGCGAGACCTTCGGCTTCGAGGGCACGCCGATCGAGATCGGCATGCGCGTGCGCGAGCGCCGGGGCAAGAAGAAGTAGCCCCGTCAAGGCGCCGCGCCGGGGCCCACTCGATTGGCGCAGATCCGCCTGTTCGGATAAGCTGAAGCGGTTGCTTGAACGGGCGCGAAAGCGAGAACGGGCGAGCATGTTCGGGCTGTAGCGCAGCTTGGTAGCGCACTTGACTGGGGGTCAAGGGGTCGCAGGTTCAAATCCTGTCAGCCCGACGAACAAGCCCCGGTGGGACGGTATCCCACCGGGGCTTCCTCGTCTCTTCGGGCCCTCTCAGTGAGAGGGCCCGTCCTCGGGGCAAGCCCCAGAAGAGGCCCAATCAGAGTGCCGAGTGGCTGCATCGGGCGGGGCGCGCGCCTCAACGCATTGGGCTCAGCACGATGTTGCCGACCTTGTGCCCCGAGTCCACCAGCCGGTAGGCGTCCACGATCGCCTCGAGCCCGCCGAGCTCCCGGACCACGGGCCGGAACCGCCCCTCGGCGACGAGCTGCAGGAGATAGCGGAAGTCCTCCGGCCGTTCGGGGGCGGGCCCGGCCTTGACCCGGCCGACCGCGCGCAGCGTGTCCCACAGGTCCGCCACGGCCAGGAGCAGGACGCCCCGCTCGGTGAGGAGCCGCTTCCCCGCAGCCCGGGACACGTTCCCGACGGCGTCGAAGACGACGTCGAACCGCTCGCCAAGGCGGTCGAGCGGCGTGGCCGTGTAGTCGACGACCCTGTCCGCCCCCAGCCCGACGACGAGCTCCACGTTCCGTGCGCTCGTCACCGCAATCACGTGAGCGCCCAGGTGCTTCGCGAGCTGGACGGCGCTCGTCCCCACCGCTCCAGAGGCCCCGTTGACCAGGACGGAGGCCCCGGGCGCCAGCCGGGCGCGGTCGCGCAGGTAGTGCAGCGCCGTCGTCCCGCCGAACAGCACCCCGGCGGCCTCGGCGTGCGAGACCGCGGGCGGCTTGGGGACGAGGAGCCGGGCCGCGACGGCGGCATACTCGGCATGCGCCCCGAGCCTGGTCCCGGTCATCCCGCACACCTCGTCCCCGACGGCGAGTCCGGCGGCCCCTGGACCCACGGCCTCGACGACGCCGGAGAGCACGACGCCGAGGATCGACCGCCGCGGCCTCCGCAGGCCCAGGGCGAGCCGCGCGAGAGGGGCGAAGCCCCGCGGGAACCGTGCCGCGCGGATGCGCGCGTCCCCCGCGGTCACCGCGGTGGCGAGGACCCGGACCAGGACCTCGCCCCGCCCGGGCTCCGGGCGCGGCACCTCGGTGATCCGGACGACGTCCGGCGGGCCATATCTCTCGACGACTGCTGCCTTCATGGTGCCTCCCTGACGTGCCTGACGGTCCGGCCTAGCCGCCGCCCTCGCCGTGGGCCGTGGGGATCCCGCGCGCGGCCGCCCACTCGCCGACGTCGCGCTGCTCGATCGCCGCGGCCATGAGCTCGGGGAAGAGGTCCGGCGTGCACGCGAACGAGGGGACGCCGATGCCTGCGAGGGCCGCGGCGTGGTCCGCGTCGAAGGACGGGTGCCCGCTGTCGCTCAGCGCGAGGAGCGCGATGAGCGTGGCCCCGGAGCCGACGATCGACGCCGCGCGGCGCAGCATCTCCTCGGCGATCCCGCCCTCGTAGAGGTCGCTGATGAGCACCATGACGGTCTCTGTGGGCCTCGTGATGCGCTCCTGGCAGTAGCCCAGCGCCCGGTTGATATCCGTCCCGCCGCCGAGCTGGACCCCGAAGAGCACGTCGACGGGGTCGTCCATCTCCTCTGTCAGGTCGACGACCTCGGTGTCGAACACGACGAGCCGCGTCCGCACCGAGCGCAGCGAGCTGAGCACGGCCCCGAACACGCTCGAGTACACGATCGACTCGGCCATCGAGCCCGACTGGTCGATGCACAGGATGATCTCCCGCTGCACCTCGGTGGTCCGGCGCGCGTACCCCACGAGCCGCTCGGGCACGACCGTGCGGTACTCGGGCTGGTAGTGCCTGAGGTTCGCCGCGATGGTCCGGTTCCAGTCGATGTCGCGGTGCCGCGGCCGGCGGGTCCGCGCGGCGCGGTTGAGCGCCCCCGTCACGGCTTGCACCGTGCGGGCGCGCAGGCGCTCCTCGAGCTCGCGCGTCACCTGGCGCACGACGGCGCGCGCGGCCTCGCGCGAGTGCGCCGGGATGACGCGCCCCAGCCCGACGAGCGTGCTCACGAGCCCGATATCAGGCTGGACGGTGCGCAGCATCTCCGGCTCGAGGAGCATCTGCCGCAGGCCGAGCCGGTCCATGGCATCGGCCTGCATGACCTGGACGACGCTCGAGGGGAAGTAGCCGCGGATGTCCCCGAGCCAGCGCGCCACGCGGGGGCTCGAGGAGCCGAGCCCTCCCTGCCCCTTCGGGCCCGGGTCGTACAGCTCCTCGAGCGCCTTGTCCCGCTGCGCGTCCTCGGCGGAGAGCACGACGGCGGTCCCGTCGCCCCTCGTGACGCCGTCGGCCTCGTGCCCGCCGAGCACGAGCCGCCACCGCCCGAGCCGGTCCCGGCCCTCCCGGGCGCCCGTCTCCCCGGCGTCGTCGTTCCCGGTTCCGTTCATGCTCTCGCCTCCCAGCCGAGGTAGCGGGCCATCGTGCGGATCGCGGGGCCCGCGCCGGCGAGGTCGAGCGGCTCGGGCTCGCCGCGCTCCTGGTCGGGGCCGCCCAGCCGGCTCAGCTGCTCGCCGATCTCCCGCCGCTCGGGGCGCGAGAATGCGGAGAACGTCCGGCGCACAAGCGGCAGGACGTCGTCGAACACCTCGTCGCCGACACCGGCCACCCACCCGTCCACGACCTGCAGCAGCCGCCGGTCATGGATGAGCAGCGTCGCGTCGCCGGAGACGAGCCCGTCGAGCCACGCGGCGGCGTCCGGCGCGGGCGAGGCGACGGAGAGCCTCCGGGAGAGCCGGTCCGCGACGTCGTCCCAGTCCACGAGGCCAGCGTCGAGCAGGAGCCGCGTCGCGCGCCCGGCCACGGCGCCGTGGATCCTGTCCGAGCCGGCGACGGCGGCGAGGGCGCGGTGCCAGTCATCGAGCGGGAGGTCCGGCAGGAGGGCGAGGCCGTGCTGGGCCGAGTCGACGGCGCGGCGCATCGCCGCCGCGGCCTCGTCGTCGAGCCCGGCGCACGCCGTCGGCAGGCCCACGCACGCGCGCACGACCGTCGCCTCGAGGATCCGCCGGACCTGGGCCACGTCGACGCCGCGCACGTTGCCGTACCGGCAGGTCCGGGCCAGCGGAGCGATCGAGGCGAGCAGGTCGGGGATGTCCTGCGCGAGGGCCGCCCGCTCGGCGAGCACGGCCACGACCCGCCCGATCCCCTCCGGAAGGTCGGCGAGGAGGCAGGCCGAGAGCAGCTCGCCGAGCTCGGCGAGTCCGTCCGCGGCCTGCGCGGCCTCGGCGACACGGGCAGCGGCTGCCGAGACGAGGGTCGTCCCATAGCGGCTCGCGTCCACGATCGCGACGGCGAGGCCCGGCTCCCAGCGCAGGATCCAGGCCTCCTTGAACGTCCCGGTCGTGCGGCCGGCCTCGGCCGGAGTCCCCCACGGGACGCCGAGCAGCGCGAGCCGGTGCAGGAGCACCGACCGGGCCAGCTGGTTGGGCCGGCGCAGGTCCAGCGTGAGGACCTCCTCGAGCGCGCTGGGCCGCAGCCGGAGCCGCCGCTGCTCTGCGGCGAGGTCGGCGGCGAGCGGGACGGTCGGGGTGGCGTCGGGGACGGCGCCGAGCGCGTGGCCGACGACGAGCTCCCGATGCACGAGCTCGAGCGGGACGCGCGAGCCGCCGCACAGCACGGCCTGGGCGGCGTCGTCGAGCTCGCCGAGGCCCGGGCTCGGGCGGCCGCGGACCGCGGCGAGCGCCTCTGCCATGCGGGCCGCCTCGACGAGGGACGCCGTCGGCGCCTCGAGCCCCTGCCCCCGCAGCGCGTGCGCGACCCGCGCGAGCCAGCTCGTGGCGACGTCCGCCGTCGTGCCCCGCTCGGTCCAGTGGGCGAAGAGGTGCTGGTACCAGCCGGGCGCCGCGACGCCCGCCCCGTAGCCGCTCGCGAGGCTCAGCCGGTCCGCGGTCCACGGCACCCACGTGACGGCGACCTTCGCCTTGGGCAGGCCCGCGAGCAGGGCGTTGTCGGCTGACGCCGAGTGGCGGCGGGCGGCCGACGGCACGAGCGCCGGCGCGTGGTAGGCGCCGCAGACGACGGCGATGCCCGCGTGCCCCTCGCGGGCCGCCGCGCGCAGGGCCCGGCGCATCGCCGCCTCGCGCCGGGCGTTCTCGACGACGTCCGGGTGGTCCGCGGGGCGGGGGTCGGCGTCGCGGATCTCCGCGATCGCCTCCGCGATGGCCGCGAAGCGCTCGAGCGGGTCGGCGACGCGGTGCTCCACGGCGTCCTCCCACCAGCGCTCGGCGTCGTCGTAGCCGGCGGCCGCGGCGAGCATCCCGATCGCGTCGGGCCGATAGTCGAGCGAGGCGGGCGGCCCGGCCTCCTGGGGCTCGCCGGGGCTGGGCCCCTCGACGTCGCCGTCTCCATCGCCCGTGCCGGCTTCCTGTACAGCGCGCCGCAGCGCGATGCTGTGCGCCGCGGGCAGGTCGAGCATGCGCACGGGGGTCCCAGTCGAGCACGCCCACCGGATCGCGACCCACTCGGGCGAGAAGGCCGCGAGCGGGTAGAACGAGGCGAGTCGCGGCTCGTCGGGGGCGTAGATGAGCGCCGCGACGGGCGGGACCATGTCCGCCTCGCCCACGAGAGGGAGCACGGCGTCGAGCTCGGGCGGACCCTCGACGAGCACGAGCCCGGGCCGGAGCGCCGCGAGCGCCTCGGCCACCGAGCGCGCCGAGCCGGGCCCGTGGTGCCGGACCCCCAGAACGTGGACGGCGTCGACGCCGGACACCGGTGCCATGGCTCAGCGCGGTCCCTCGAGGTCGCGGCAGGCCCGGTAGAGGTCCTTCCACTCGGGCCGGTTCCGGACCACCGTCTCGAGGTACTCCTGCCAGACCACCCGGTCCTGCACAGGGTCCTTGACCACGGCCCCGACGAGGCCGGCGGCGACGTCCTCCGCGCGGACCCGCCCGTCGCCGAAGTGCGCCGCGAGGGCGAGCCCGTTCGTCATGACCGAGATGGCCTCCGCCGTGGAGAGGGTGGCCGACGGCGACTTGATGGTCGTGCGGGCATCCTGCGTCACGCCCGCCCGCAGCTCGCGCATGACCGTCACGACCCGCCGGATCTCCGTCAGGGCCGCGAGCTCGGCCGGCAGCTCGAGCGCCGCGCCGAGGCTCCGCACGCGGGTCTGGACGATCTCGACCTCCTGCTCGAGCGTGTCGGGGAGCGGCAGGACGACCGTGTTGAACCGGCGGCGCAGCGCCGAGGAGAGCTCGTTGACCCCCTTGTCGTGGCTGTTCGCCGTCGCGATGACGTTGAAGCCCCGGCGCGCCTGCACCTCCGCGTTGAGCTCGGGGATCGGCAGGGTCTTCTCGCTCAGGACCGTGATGAGGGAGTCCTGCACGTCCGAGGGGATGCGGGTCAGCTCCTCGATCCGCACGAGGCTGCCGGTTTCCATCGCCCGCATGACCGGCCCCGCGACGAGCGCGGCGCGGGAGGGCCCCTCGGCGAGCAGGCGCGCGTAGTTCCAGCCGTACCGCAGCGCCTCCTCGGGCGTTCCCGCGGTGCCCTGGACCACGAGGGTCGAGGAGCCGGAGATTGCCGCGGCGAGGTGCTCGCCCACCCAGGTCTTCGCCGTCCCGGGCACGCCCAGCAGGAGCAGGGCCCGGTCCGTCGCGAGGGACGCGACGGCGACCTCGACGAGCCGCGCGGAGCCGAAGTACTTGGGGCTGATGGGCGTCCCGTCGGGAAGCTCGCCGCCGAGGATGTACGTCGCAACCGCCCAGGGGGACAGCCGCCAGCTCGGCGGCCGCGGGCGGTCGTCCACGGCGGCGAGCGCCGCGAGCTCGTGCGCGTACTCGTCCTCGGCGTGCGCCCGCAGGATCCCTGGGGCGCCGAGGTCGCTGGCCGCGGACTCGGTCTGGGCGTCGGTCATCGGGAGGCCTCCGTCAGTGATTGTTCGGGCGGTTCTCGGAGCGACTGTCTGAACGATTCCTCGAGCGACTGCCTGAAGGCGTGGTACTGGACGACGTCGCGCAGCACCCGGCGGCGGGCGGCGTCGCCGTCGTGCTTCTCGAGCAGGCGGCGGCAGCGGTCGACGGCGTCCGGCGGCAGGGCGGCGGGCAGGACGTCCGCGAGCATCGCCGCGAGCGGGGCGCCCTTCTCGGTCGCGACGAGGCCGAGGACGGCGTCGGCCACGGGCGGGGCCCAGGGGACGGGCAGGGCGCGCAGAGGGGCGACGAGGTCGAAGGGCTTCGCCGCGGCCTTGAGCCGGGCGAGGACGTGCGCCTCGCGCTCGCGGTCCCGGAGGATGCCGAGCAGGCGCGAGTCCGGACGGACCTCGAGCAGGGCGTGGGCCCACTCGGGGTCCCTGCGCGCGAGCGCCGTGGCGAGGATCGCGTCGACGGCCCTGCCCTCGTCCTTGAGCAGCGCGAGGGCCGCTGCGGGGCCGCCGCCCGCGGCCGCGGTCCACACCTCCAGGGGAGCCCCGCGGATGATCGCGTCGAGGCGGGCCAGCCGGTCGGGCTCTCCCGAGCGCGGGTCCGCCGGGATGCCGTCCCGGAGGGCCGCGGCGTCGGGCGGGGGCGGGAGGGCGATCTCGAAGCGCCGCCGCACCAGGCCCCGGACGGCGAGGAGGGGCTCGAGGCGCCGCGCCATGCGGGCGGCGCGGGCGCTGCCGGGGAGACGGTCGAGCAGCTGGGCCGCCGTCGAGCGGACGCTCTTGGCGCCGTCGTCGAGGGCGGCTTCGAGGAGGGGCTCGTCCTCGGGGGACGTGTTCACGGCGAAGGCGGCCAGATGGGCGGCCCGCTCCCGCGCCCCGAGGCCGTCCCAGTGCGCTCGAAGGAGCTCGCGCGCGGCGCCCGGGTCGGAGGCCCGGAGCCGCTCGAGCTCGGCCGTCGCGGCGGCGGGGGAGAGCTCGCTCCAGTCCTCTCGGGCGGCCGGGACGGGCTCCATGGTGCGCGCCCCGAGGCCGAGGACCGTCTGGAGCCAGCGGCCGCGCGTGCCGAGGGCGGGGCTCAGCTGCCCGGTGACGGTCTCGGAGGTTCCCGCGAGGTCCAGGAGCGCGGGGAGCAGGCGGTGCGGCACGCGGCGGTCCGCCTGCCCTGCGAGCCGCAGCCAGTCAGCCACGAGCCGGGCCCGGAGCGCCTGGCCGACGGGCGGCTGGGAGAGCAGGAGGTCGAGCAGGCGGGCCGCCTCCCCGGCGGCCTGCGGCACGTCGTCCTGGGCGGCCGGCTCCGGGGGCTGGCCCGCGGCGCCTGGCCGGCGCGAGGCACGGTCCGCCGCATCGGCGAGGGCGGCCTGGCCGAGGAGCAGCTCCTCGGGGCCCGGGCCGCCCGGCGGCTGCACGCCCAGCGCGGCGAGTCCGGTGGGCACGGCGGGAGGCGCGGCGCGCGCCGTGCCGACGAGCGCCGTCGTGCGCAGGTCCTCGCGCCACGTCACGGCGTCACCACCTCACCGTCGACGGCGAGCGTGAGGGGGCGCACGCGGCCCTCCTCGAGCTCGCCGAACACGTCCACCGGGTGGCCGCCGCTGAGGGCGAGCAGGGACGCGAGCGGCGCGTCGGCGAGGGGGAGGGCGTCCCCGGAGGCATCGGCCACCCAGCCCCCGCGCCCGCCCTCGGCCGCCGGCACCACGCGGACGCCGGCCAGCAGCACGGGGTGGCGGTCGCGCCATGGCGAGCGGGCGACCGCCTCGGCCTCGTCCGCGAGCGCCCCCGCGATGCTCGTGCCGGGGCCGAGGTCCGGGGCCATCCCGAGGGGCCTGGCCTCCCCGGCGAGGAGGGCCCGACGCGGGGCGCTCCCCGGGTAGCGCGCGACGTCGACGTCGAGGAGCGCGCCCGCGAGCTGCGGCACGGCGAGCGCCTGGCCCTGCGGCGCGACGTCGAGCACGACGACGACCGTCCCGTCCGGGCCGCGCAGCCACGTGCGCTGCTCGAGGAGCCGGCCCTCCTCGCTGCGGTGCGCGCCGAGGACGAGCCACGGACCGGGGAGGGCCTCGGTGGCCTGGACGTCCGCCGAGGCCGTGCCCCAGCCGAGGACGGCGCGGAGGTCGGCGAGCTCCTCGGGGGAGAGGTCCTCGCGCATCGCCCACGCGTGGGTCAGGGCCCACCAGCGGCCCGCGCGCAGGAGGAGGTGGTCGGCCCAGTCGGCCCTGCCGTGCACCGCCGAGCCCATCGCGCGCACCTGGTCCGCGAGGCCGGGCAGCTGGGCGTCGACGAGCCGAGCAGCCGTCGCGTCCCACCACGCGTAGGGCTGGGTGCGGGCAGCAGCGAGGCCGGTCCGGGCGAGGTCGGTGAGCCAGCGGGCGAAGTCGTCCATTCCCGCGTCCATGAGCTCGGTCCGGGCGGCCAAGCGCTTGGCCTGGGCTGCCGGGTCGGCCTGCTGCCCGGGCTCGCGCAGGCCGCGGGCGGCCGTGCGCTCGGCGCGGTCGGCCCGCGCCGCGGCCCATTCCTCGGCGAACTCGGCCGCCTGCGCTCCCGCCTCGGCGGCCTCCCCTCGGGCCCAGAGGAGCAGCAGGGCAAGGGCGTGCTTGCACGGGAACTTGCGACTCGGGCACGAGCACCGGTAGGCGGGGGCGGCGAGGTCGATGCTCACCTGGTAGGGGGTCTTCCCGCTGCCCTGGCACCTGCCCCACACGAGCACGTCGTTGCTGCCCGTCTCGGACCAGGGGCCGGGGCGGGCGAGCCTCTGGGCGGCCGCGATGGAGGCCTGGTCGGGCGCGGCCTGGAGCACCCGTTCCTCGGTCCACCGCCCCATGCTGCACATTGTGCCCCATGCGCCCCTTCCCGGCGGCGCGCTATGGGGTCCGCCTGGAGGGTCCGCTGGAATTCCCGCGACCCGGAGCGAGTTGATCCCTGACGTGAAAGCGTTCGGATTCCTCTCCTTCGGCCACTACGGCGCCTCCCACGGATCGGAGGCGCACGGCGCGGCGGACATGATCCGCCAGGCCGTCGAGCTCGGCGTCGGCGCCGACGAGCTCGGCGTGAACGGCGCATACTTCCGCGTCCACCACTTCGCCAAGCAGCAGGCCTCTCCGGTGCCGCTCCTGTCCGCGATCGCGGCCCGGACCAGCCACATCGAGGTGGGCACCGGCGTGATCGACATGCGGTACGAGAATCCGCTCTACCTCGCCGAGGAGCTCGCGGCCCTCGACATCATCAGTGCCGGCCGCATCGCCATAGGCGTGAGCCGCGGCTCGCCGGAGCCAGCCCTGCGCGGCTACGAGGCCTTCGGCTACACGGGCTCGACCGATCCCCGCGGCGCCGACCTCGCGCACAAGCACTTCGAGACCTTCCTCAGGGCGATCGACGGCGAGGGCATCGCGCCCGCCGACCCCCGGCAGGCGCCCGCCGGGACGCTCCTGCGCGTCGAGCCGCACTCGCCCGGCCTGCGCGAGCGGATCTGGTGGGGGAGCGGCTCGCGCCCCACGGCCGAATGGACTGGCCGGATGGGCCTGAACATGATGAGCTCGACGCTCCTCACCGAGGCGACGGGCGTGCCGTTCCACGAGCTCCAGCGCGAGCAGATCGACCTCTACCGCGAGGCCTACCGGGCCGCGGGCCACACCAGGCCGCCGCGCGTGTCGGTGAGCCGCAGCATCTTCCCGATCACCACGAGCCGGGACGCCATGTACTTCGGGATGCGCACGGACGCGGACCAGATCGGCGTCATCGACGGCTTCCAGTCCACCTTCGGCAAGACCTACGCGGCCGAGCCCGACGACCTCGTCGAGCAGCTCAAGGCCGACACGGCCGTCATGGCCGCGGACACTCTCATGCTGACCATCCCGAACCAGCTCGGCGTCGAGTACAACCTGCACATCCTCGAAAGCTTCGCGAAGCACGTCGCCCCGGAGCTGGGCTGGAAGCCCAACACCGAGGGCCCGGTCCAGGGCGATCCGATCGCCTGAACCAGTCAGTGAGGAGCGCGTGTCGGCGGCCCACCGCCGGGGCAGGAGGTGGCGCGGCTACTTGAGGAACTTCGAGGTGCGGCGGTCCGCGAGCGGCTTCCCGCCGGTCTGGCACGTGGGGCAATACTGCAGGGCGCTGTCCGCGAAGGAGACCTCGAGGATCGTGTCCCCGCACACCGGGCAGGGCTCTCCCGTGCGCCGGTGGACGCGCATCGTGGCGCGCTTCTCGTCCTTGAGCTCCTCGGGCGGCAGGCCCACCGCGTGCTCGACGGCCGCCGCGAGCACCTCGCGCATCGCCGCGTACAGGCGGGCCACCGCGTCGTCACCGAGCGTCGCCGCGATGGCGAACGGCGAGATCTTGGCCGCGTGCAGGATCTCGTCGCTGTAGGCGTTGCCGATCCCCGCGATCGTCTTCTGGTCCCGCAGGAGACCCTTGATCTGCTGCCGGGGGCGCAGGAGCGCGCGGAAGTCCTCGAGCGTGAAGCCCTCGGCGAGGGGCTCGGGCCCGAGGGCCGCGATGCCCGGGACGTCCTCGGGAGAGCGCACGACGTGCACCGAGAGCCGCTTCCACGTCCCCGATTCCGTGAGGTCCAGGCCCGTCTCCTCACGCTCCTCGCCGTCGCCGCGCACAAACCCGAAGCGCGCCGCGATGTACCCCTTGCCGCGGGCGGAGGCGGGCGTCGGAAGCTCGTCGAGGAGACGTACCCAGCCGCCGAGCGCGAGGTGGACGACGACGGCGAGCCGGGGCACGCCGTCGTCCTCGCCGCCGCCCTGGCCCGGCACTGTGTCGATGACGACGAACTTGCCGCGCCGGCCCACCGACGCCACGGTGCGCCCCACGAGCGCTGTGTAGGGCGGATCGGCGGTCTTGAGCGCGCTCACAGAGCCGAAGGAGACGCTCTCGACCCGCGACCCGGCGAGGCGCCGGTCGAGGAACGCCGTCAGCGCCGTGACCTCCGGAAGTTCGGGCATAGCGTCCATCGTGCCAGAGGAAAGGGCAGGGAATGAGGCCCTGAACAGGGGAAATTGTGTGCCTATACTTTCAGCGACACGGCCCCACGGCCCGTTCGGGGTTCATCTCATGCGTGGCGGTCACTCCAGCTCCTTCGACGAAAGGCGAGCAGCATGAGCAACGTCCCCGCGGATCTGTCCTACACCGCCGAGCACGAGTGGGTCTCGACGGAGCCGGGCGACGGCGTCGTGCGGATCGGGATCACTGACTTCGCCCAGGACGCGCTCGGCGACGTCGTCTACGTCCAGATGCCCGAGGTCGGCACGGAGGTGACGGCGGACGCGGTCGTGGGCGAGGTCGAGTCCACCAAGAGCGTGAGCGACATCTACGCCCCCGTCTCGGGCAAGGTCGTGGCGCGCAACGAGGCCCTCGACACCGATCCCGCCCTCGTCAACTCCGACCCGTACGGCGAGGGCTGGCTCATCGAGGTCCAGCTCGCGGAGGGCGCCGACACCGACGGCCTGCTCAGTGCCGCCCAGTACGAACAGCAGGTAGGGTAGTTTTCTGGAGCCAGGGACGTTTGAGGAGGAACAGATGGTGAGCGACCAGCGCCGGGATCTCGGCGCCGAGGAGGTCACGAAGCGTCAGGAATCAGCATCGGAGACGACGTCGATCCACCTTCCCCCGGTGGGCGCCGAAACGCCGATGCCCCCTGCCCTGAGCCCTGAGGAACGCGAGGCCGTCCGGGCCCTGCCGTTCGGCTCCGCCCTCCTCATCGCCCACAGCGGCCCCAACGCGGGCGCCCGGTTCCTGCTGGACTCCGATGTCACGACGGCGGGCCGTCACCCGGACGCCGACATCTTCCTCGACGACGTGACGGTCTCGCGCCGGCACGCCGAGTTCCGCCGGGCCGGGACCGGCTTCGAGGTCGTGGACGCTGGCAGCCTCAACGGCACCTACGTCAACCACGACCGCGTGGACCAGGTCGCTCTGCGCACGGGCGCGGAGGTCCAGATCGGCAAGTTCCGGCTCACGTTCTATCTCAGCCCCGCACGACAGCCCTCGTAGGGGCCGCTCATGGCAGCTGCGCAGTCCGAGCGGAGGGGAACCGGCGTCCTGAACATCGGAGAGGTCCTGGCCACGCTGGCCGAGGACTTCCCCTCGATGACGGCCTCGAAGATCCGCTTCCTCGAGGAGAAGGGCCTCATCTGCCCCCAGCGAACGCCCGCGGGCTACCGCCAGTACAGCGAGGGCGACGTCGAGCGGCTGCGCTTCGTCCTGGCCCTCCAGCGCGACCAGTACCTCCCGCTCAAGGTCATCAAGGACTACCTCGACGCGGTGGACCGCGGCGAGCGTCCCGAGAGCCTGCCGGGCGGGGCAAGCATCGCTCCGCGCGCCGTCTCGGAGGAGCTCTCGGCCCATCTCGCCACGACCCGGCCCCGCTCGCTCAGCGACGAGCAGCTGCGCGCCGAGTCCGGCGCGAGTGCCCGGCTCGTCGAGGCGATGCTCGGCTACGGACTCATCGAGCGTGTCGACGGCCGGTTCGACGAGCATGCCCTGCAGGTTGCCCGCGCGTGCGTCCAGCTCGAGGCGCACGGCCTCGAGCCGCGGCACCTCCGCCCGTTCCAGGCCTCGGCCGAGCGGGAGGTGGGCCTGATCGAGCGCGTCGTCGCGCCCACGGCCTCGCGCCGCGGGGAGGCGTCCCGGGCCCGCGCGGCGGAGGAGGCGCGTGAGCTCAGCGAGGTATTCCTGACCCTGCACCGGGCCCTGGTCCACGGGCTCATCTCGAGGATGGATGGCTGATGATCGAGGTAGAAGTCGTCGGTGTGCGGATCGAGCTGCCGTCCAACCAGCCCCTCGTGCTCCTCAAGGAGGCCCACGGCGAGCGGCACCTGCCGATCTGGATCGGCACCGCGGAGGCGAGTGCCATCGCCCTCGCCCAGCAGCACGTCGTTCCGCCGCGCCCGCTCACGCACGACCTGCTCGTGAACGTGGTCCACGGTCTCGGCCGGCAGGTCGTGTCCGCGACGATCGTTGCCGTCGAGGACAGCGTGTTCTACGCCCAGCTCGGCTTCGACGACGGCACGACCGTCGAGTCCCGCGCGTCGGATGCCCTCGCGGTGGCCCTGCGCGTGAACTGCCGGATCTGGTGCGCCGACGCGGTGCTCGAGGAGGCCGGAGTCCAGCTCGCCGAGGGCAGCGAGGAGGGCACGGAGGAGGCCTCGCCGAGCGTCGAGGAGGAGAGCGAGCTGCGCCGGTTCCGCGAGTTCCTGAACGACGTCGAGCCCGAGGACTTCGACGAATGACGTCCCTGCGGCCGGCGCGTGCCGCAGGTCACGGTTCAGACACGATCCCCTTGCCCGGCGTGGGTCTTTGAAATCGGCGGGCCGCACCCCTAACGTCAGTACAGAAAGCTCCCATTGCATCCCCGAAGGCAACAGGCGACACTGGACGTGTGTGCGGCTGTGTAATTACAGTGCTGCGTTTCTGATCGCCCCCCTCGGTGAAGCAACCCCCTAGGGGAGCGGCGAAGGAGGGTTTTGTGAGTCCCAAGGGAGATTCCGGAGATCTCAGGCACATCGCGGGCCGGGGAACCGAGGTTCCCGTCGGCGCGCAGGGCCTCCTGTTCAGCGACGACCTCCCAGCTCTCGACGACGAGGCGGGCTACCGCGGCCCGACGGCGTGCAAGGCAGCCGGCATCACCTACCGCCAGCTCGACTACTGGGCGCGCACCGGCCTCGTCGAGCCCACGGTGCGCGGCGCGGCGGGCAGCGGCTCACAGCGCCTCTACGGCTTCCGCGACATCCTCGTCCTCAAGGTCGTCAAGCGTCTCCTGGACACGGGTGTCTCCCTTCAGCAGATCCGCATCGCCGTCGGCCACCTGCGCGAGCGCGGCGTCGAGGACCTCGCCCAGATCACCCTCATGAGCGACGGCGCGTCGGTCTATGAGTGCACCTCGGCGGACGAGGTCATCGACCTCGTCCAGGGCGGCCAGGGTGTCTTCGGCATCGCCGTCGGCCGCGTGTGGCGCGAGGTCGAGGGCAGCCTCGCCGAGCTCCCGAGCGAGCACGCCCCGGATCAGGCGATGCCGGGCGACGAGCTGAGCAAGCGCCGCGCGGCTCGAAAGATCGGCTGACCAGCAGCGCACAGAGCGCACGACGACGAAGGGGAGCCTCCCGCGGGAGGCTCCCCTTCGTCGTCGTGTGCGACGGGCGCGCGGCCGCTCAGCGCACGCCGGCGCGGGGCCGGACCTCGCGGCCCTGGCGCAGGACGGAGCCGAGCAGCTCGTCGTAGAGCGCGGCGGTGCCGCGGGCGGCCTCGCCCGGCCAGTGGTGCACGGCGTGCGCGGCGCCCTGGATCTGCTGCCAGTTGGCAAGCTCGGGCAGGTGGGGGGAGAGCAGGAGCGGGCCGAACATCTGCCGCATCTCCTCGAGCCGGTAGCCGTGCTCGGCCGACGAGGGGCGCACACGGTTGGCGACGATGCCCGCAGGGGCGAGCCGCGGGGCGTACTCCTCCTTGAAGAGCTTGATCGCGCGCATCGTGCGCTCGGTGCCGGCCACCGAGAAGAGTCCCGGCTCGGCGACGAGCAGCACGCCGCTGCTCGCGGCCCACGCCATGCGGGTGAGGCCGTTGAGCGAGGGCGGGCAGTCGATGAGCACGAGGCCATAGCCGTCGATCCCGTCGAGGACGGCCGAGAGCCGGCGCAGGTCGCGGCGGCCGAGGTCCGGGCGGTCGTAGATGCTGCTGAGCGAGCCGCCGTACGCGACGTCGAGGACGCGGTTCTGGTGCCCGTTGAGGGCCGCCGCCCGGCGCACCCACGAGCTCGGCACGACGTTGTCCTCGAGGAAGGCGCGCCGCGGGGACTTGAGCATGCGTCCCACCTCGAGCTGGCGGTCGGGGGACACGCCGAGCGCGGTCGAGGCGTCAGCATGCGGGTCCAGGTCGACCACGAGGGTCGGGATGCCGGCCGCGAGGGCCGCCGAGGCGAGTCCCGTGGTCACCGAGGTCTTCCCGACTCCGCCCTTGAGGCTGCTGATGCTGACTGTTTGCACTGGAGAATCCACTACCTATCCGCTGGCCGACTCCGACCATCTTAGTGGGAGCTGGAGCCCGCTCCGGGCGCGGCGCGACCGAGCCCGCGGACCCTCCATATCCCGTCATGTGGACGGCATGTCTCGTGATTCAGACCACAGGTGATTGTCCTGATACTTTGCTGCCATACACACTAGGCACCACCTAGTCATCCTGCGTTGCGTGAAACAGGAGCCCCATGTTTTCCAAGATTCTGGTCGCAAACCGCGGAGAGATCGCAATCCGCGCGTTCCGCGCCGGCTACGAGCTCGGCGCCAAGACCGTTGCCGTCTTCCCTCACGAGGATCGCAACTCGATCCACCGCCAGAAGGCGGACGAGGCCTACCTCATCGGCGAGGAGGGCCACCCTGTCCGCGCCTACCTGGATGTCGACGAGATCGTGCGCGTCGCCAAGGAGGCCGGCGCCGACGCGATCTACCCCGGCTACGGCTTCCTCTCGGAGAACCCCGAGCTCGCGCGCGCCGCTGCCTCGGCCGGAATCACCTTCGTCGGCCCGCCCGCGGAGGTCCTCGAACTCGCCGGCCACAAGGTGCACGCCCTCGCGGCCGCGAAGAAGGCGGGCATCCCCACCCTGAAGTCGAGCGCGCCGAGCGCCGACGTCGACGCTCTCCTGAAAGAGGCCGACGAGATCGGCTTCCCGATCTTCGTCAAGGCCGTCGCGGGCGGCGGCGGGCGCGGCATGCGCCGCGTCGACACGCGGGAGGCCCTGCCCGAGGCCCTCAGCGCGGCGATGCGCGAGGCCGACGCCGCGTTCGGCGACCCGACCGTCTTCCTCGAGCAGGCCGTCCTGCGCCCGCGCCACATCGAGGTCCAGGTGCTCGCCGACGCCGAGGGCAACGTCGTGCACCTCTTCGAGCGCGACTGCTCCCTCCAGCGCCGCCACCAGAAGGTCATCGAGATCGCGCCGGCGCCGCAGCTGGACGAGTCCATCCGGCAGGCGCTCTACGCCGACGCCATCAAGTTCGCCAAGGCCCTCGGCTACGTCAACGCAGGCACGGTCGAGTTCCTCGTCGACACCGTGGGCGAGCGCGCCGGCCAGCACGTCTTCATCGAGATGAACCCGCGCATCCAGGTCGAGCACACCGTGACCGAGGAGGTCACGGACGTCGACCTCGTCCAGGCGCAGCTGCGCATTGCCTCGGGCGAGACGCTCGCGGACCTCGGCCTCACGCAGGAGTCGATCCGCCTCAGGGGCGCGGCCCTGCAGTGCCGCATCACGACCGAGGACCCGGCCAACGGCTTCCGCCCCGACGTCGGCAAGATCACCGGCTACCGCTCCGCGGGCGGCGCCGGCGTGCGCCTCGACGGCGGCACGGTCTACCAGGGTGCCGAGATCAGCCCCCACTTCGACTCGATGCTCGTCAAGCTCACGTGCCGCGGCCGCGACTACGGGACGGCCGTCAAGCGCGCCCGGCGCGCCCTGGCCGAGTTCCGCATCCGCGGCGTCTCCACCAACATCCCGTTCCTGCAGGCCGTGCTCGACGACGAGGACTTCGTGGCCGGCAATGTCGCGACGTCGTTCATCGACGAGCGCCCCGAGCTGCTGAAGGCCCGCTCGTCCGCTGACCGCGGCACGAAGCTGCTCACCTGGCTTGCCGACGTCACGGTCAACAAGCCCAACGGCGAGCCCAGGGTCCACACGGACCCGCGCGCCAAGCTCCCCGCCGTCGACCTCGCGGACGCCCCCGCCGGCTCCCGGCAGCGGCTCCTCGAGCTCGGGCCCGAGGGCTTCGCGAAGGCCCTGCGCGAGCAGAACCCCGTCGCGGTGACGGACACGACCTTCCGCGACGCGCACCAGTCCCTCCTGGCGACCCGCGTGCGCACACGCGACCTCGTGGCCGCGGGCCCGGCCGTCTCGGTCCTGACCCCGCAGCTGCTCTCGGTCGAGGCGTGGGGCGGGGCGACGTACGACGTCGCGCTGCGCTTCCTCGGCGAGGACCCGTGGCAGCGCCTCGCGTCGCTGCGCGCCGCGATCCCCAACGTGTGCCTCCAGATGCTCCTGCGCGGGCGGAACACGGTCGGCTACACGCCGTACCCCGAGGAGGTCACCGACGCGTTCGTCCGCGAGGCAGCCGCGACGGGCATCGACATCTTCCGCATCTTCGACGCGCTCAACGACGTGAACCAGATGGCCCCGGCCATCCGCGCCGTGCGCGAGACCGGCACCGCCGTGGCCGAGGTGGCCCTGTGCTACACGGGCGACCTCCTCGACCCGAACGAGGACCTCTACACGCTCGACTACTACCTCGAGCTCGCCCAGAAGATCGTCGACGCCGGCGCCCACATCCTCGCGATCAAGGACATGGCCGGGCTCCTGCGCCCGGCCGCGGCCGCCAAGCTCGTCTCCGCCCTGCGCGAGCGGTTCGACCTGCCGGTCCACCTGCACACGCACGATACGGCTGGCGGCCAGCTCGCGACGCTCCTCGCTGCGGTCGAGGCCGGGGTCGACGCCGTGGACGTCGCCTCGGCGGCCCTCGCCGGCACGACGAGCCAGCCGAGCGCCTCCGCGCTCGTCGCGGCCCTCGCCCACACGCCACGCGACACGGGCATCTCGCTCGCCAACGTCGGCGCCCTCGAGCCCTACTGGGAGGCCGTGCGCCGCGTCTACGCGCCGTTCGAGTCCGGGCTCCCGGGCCCGACGGGCCGGGTCTACCTGCACGAGATCCCGGGCGGGCAGCTGTCCAACCTGCGCCAGCAGGCCACGGCCCTCGGCCTCGCGGAGCGCTTCGAGGCCATCGAGGACATGTACGCCGCCGCGGACCGGATCCTCGGGCGCCTCGTCAAGGTCACGCCGTCCTCCAAGGTCGTCGGCGACCTGGCCCTGCACCTCGTGGGCCTCAACGCGGACCCCGCGGACTTCCAGGAGAACCCGCAGAAGTACGACATCCCGGATTCCGTCATCGGCTTCCTGGGCGGCGAGCTCGGCGACCCGCCCGGCGGCTGGCCCGAGCCCTTCCGTACGAAGGCCCTCCAGGGCCGCACCGTCAAGGTGCGCGAGGAGACCCTGAGCGCGGAGGACTCCGCGGCCCTGCGCGGCGACTCCGCGACCCGCCGTGCCACGCTCAACCGGCTGCTCTTCCCCGGCCCGACCAAGGACTACCAGACGAGCCGCGACACGTACGGCAACCTCGCCGTCCTCGACACGCGCGACTACCTCTACGGCCTCCAGCGTGGCCAGGAGCACGTCATCGAGCTCGAGAAGGGCGTCCGCCTCATCGCCCAGCTCGAGGCGGTCTCGGAGCCGGACGAGAAGGGCATGCGCACGGTCATCGCGACGCTCAACGGCCAGTCCCGTCCCGTCGCGGTGCGCGACCGCTCGGTCCAGAGCAACGTCAAGCAGGCCGAGAAGGCCGACGCGACGAACCCGGGGCACATCGCCGCGCCGTTCGCGGGCGCCGTCACCGTCACGGCCAAGGAGGGCGATGTCATCCAGGCCGGCGACTCCGTCGCGACGATCGAGGCCATGAAGATGGAGGCCTCGATCACGAGCCCTGTCTCCGGCAAGGTCGGGCGCATCGTCGTGAGCGGCGTCGAGCAGGTTCAGGGCGGCGACCTCCTGCTCGTCGTGGGCGCCGAGTAGCCCTGCGATCTCCGTCGGGCCCCGGCGCGCGACTAGACTGGGGCCCGACCAGGGACCGGTGGCGGCGGCTCAGGACGCCGCCACCGGTCGCGACTGGACACTCGATGGACGGGAGCCCATGAGCCAGCACACGACGCCCGAGCCGAAGGACGACGCGGAGCCCACGGCCAGCGCCGAGCCGAAGGACGACGCCGAGGCTGCCGGCGGCGCCGAAGGGACAGACGACGCCGAGGCCACCGCGGAGGCCAACGCAGACGCCCCAGAGGCGGATGCGCCTGAGGAGGGCCAGGACGACGCCGAGGCTGCCGAGGCTCCCGAGGGGGAGGCGGCCGAAGGGGAGCCGAGCGAGACTGGGGCGCCCGCCGCGCCGGCGGCCTCGATCGGCGTCGTGAGCTTCACCGATGCCCAGGACCACACGAGCGCAGAGTCGCTTGCTGCACTGTCCACGGGACCCATCGCGCCGGCCGCGATTCCTCCCGTGCCGTCGCAGCCCCCCTCGCCTCCGGGACCCGGGGCCGTGCCGCAGCTCGGCCCGCAGACCGTCCCGCAGCCGTCGGCGGAATGGCTCGCCTCGCACCCGCTCGTGACGTCCGGGCCCGAGTCGCTGCGCCCCGACCCGACGGACGCGGTGTCGGCGTCGGCGGCCGGCCAGGACGTTCCTGCCGCGGGACCTGCGGAACCTGAAGAACGCACGGGGTCCGCCCAGCCTCCCGCGAGCGAGCGGCGCTCCCGTTCCGAGGGGCCGGAGCTCCCGGCCTCGCTCACCTCTGACCGGCTCGTCGCGATGACGTCGGCCCCGCCCGTCGGCGGATGGCGCCGCCTCGTGTACTACGCGACCCTCGGCTATGTGAACCTCGGAGACTCGGACGCCGTGCGGTTCCAGCGCGCACTCGAGCACCGCATCGCGATGCGTCTCGGCGAGCGGACCCGGTACGTGCCGGTCCTCTCGCGCAAGGGCGGGGTCGGGAAGACCACGGTCACGACCCTCCTGGGCATGGCCCTCGCCGACCTCCGCGAGGACCGGGTCATCGCCATGGACGCGAACCCGGACCGGGGGACCCTCTCGGACCGCAACCCCGGCCGCGCCACCCACACCGCGCGGCAGCTGGTCAAGGACAGGTTCGACGTCACCTCCTTCGCGCAGCTCTCGAGCTACACGGCCCGCGAGGGCTCGCGGCTCGACGTGCTCGCCTCCGATGCCGATCCGATGGTGGCGCATGCCTTCAACGACGCCGACTACCGTGCGGTGACCGACGTCCTGGGCCGCTACTACTCGATCGTGCTCACCGACTCGGGGACGGGCATGGTCCACTCGGTCATGCAGGGCACCCTCGAGAAGGCCGACGCCGTGGTGCTGGTCTCCGGCGGGAGCGTCGACGAGGCGCGGCTCGCCTCCGAGACGCTCTCGTGGCTCGAGGCCCACGACCGGGGGGACCTCGTGAAGAAGGCGATCGTCGTCATCAATATGTCCGCGGGCGGGGGGACCCGTGTGGATGTGGACGCAATCGAGGACCACTTCCGGACGCGCGTGCAGCACGTGGTCCGCATTCCGCACGACCGGCATCTCGCCGAGGGCTCGCAGATCGACTTCCGGAAGCTGCGCCCCGCCACCCGCGAGGCGGCCATCGAGCTCGCGGCCCTCGTCGTGGACCAGCTCGCGGCGGAGTAGCGCCGGCAGCTGGCAGAGCGCGAACCTCAGCGCAGAGCCGCCCCCGCCCGGATCGGGCGGGGGCGGCTGGCGCGCGTGGATCAGGTCCGCGCGTGCATCAGGCGGGCGCGGCGTCCTTCTTCGCGGCGTCCTGCCTCCGGGCGTAGATGTCCTCGACGTATGAGCCGAAGTCCGCGATCACCTGGGAGCGCTTGACCTTCATCGACGGGGTGAGATGCCCCGAGGCCTCCGTGAAGTCGGTCGGCACGATCCGGAACGCCCGGATCGACTCGGCCTTGGACACGCTCGTGTTGGCCCGGTCGATCACGCTCTGGACGTGAGCCGTCACGGCCGGCTCTTCGGCGGCCTGCGCCGGGGTGAGCGCGGGGCTGAGGCCGTGCCGCTCGAGCCAGCCCGGGAGGGCCTCCTCGTCGAGCGTCACGAGCGCGGCGATGAACGGGCGGTTGTCGCCCACGACGACGACCTGGGAGACGAGGGCGTCCGAGCGGATCTGGTCCTCGAGCTGGGCCGGGGCGACGTTCTTGCCGCTCGCCGTCACGATGAGATCCTTCTTGCGGCCGGTGATGCGCAGGTAGCCGTCCGGGTCGAGCTCGCCGATGTCGCCCGTGTGGAACCAGCCGTCCGTGAAGGTCTCGGCCTGGAGTTCAGGGAGGTTGTAGTAGCCGCGCATGACGCACGAGCCTTTGGCGAGGATCTCGCCGTCGTCCGCGATCCGCACCCCGTTGCCGGGGAGCGGGGCGCCCACGGTGCCGATCTTGATGAGCGACGGCGTGTTGACCGAGACCGGCGCCGTGGTCTCGGTCAGGCCGTAGCCCTCGAGCACCGTCAGGCCGATCCCGTGGAAGAAGTGCCCGAGGCGGGTGCCGAGCGGGCCTCCGCCCGAGACCGCGTAGCGGACCCGGCCGCCCATCGCGTGGCGCAGCTTCTTGTACACGAGGAGGTCGAAGAGGGCGTGCCTGAGGCGCAGGCCCAGCGAGGGCGAGCCGCCGTCGTCGTGGGCCCTCGACCACGCGATGGCCGTGTCCGCGGCCGCGAGGAAGATCTTGCCCTTGCCGGAGTCCTCGGCCTTGGTAAGCGCCGAGTTGTAGACCTTCTCGAAAACGCGCGGGACGGCGAGGATGAACGTCGGCGAGAAGCTCTGGAGGTCGGCCAGCAGGTTCTTCACGTCCGGGGTGTGCGCGACCTGGCAGCCCGCGGCGACGGCGAGGACGGAGATGAAGCGCGCGAAGACGTGGGCCAGGGGCAGGAACATGATGGTCTTGGCACCGTGCTGGACGACCTCGGAGAGGGCCGCCGTCGCGTTCTCGGACAGGGCCACGAAGTTCCCGTGGGTAAGCTCGCAGCCCTTGGGGCGGCCCAGCGTGCCGGATGTGTAGATGATCGTCGCGAGGGTCTCGAGGGTCGCGGCCGAGCGACGGGCCTCGAGCTCCTCGTCGGTCACGCGGGCCCCGGCGGCCCGGAGCGCCGACAGGCCGGCGGGGGTAAGCTGCCAGACGTGGCGCACGGCGTCGAGGCCCTCGGCGTCGACGGCCTGGCGGATGGCGTCCTCGTGGTGCGCGGCCTCGCCGAAGGCGGCCACTGCGCCCGAGTCGCCGAGGTTCCACGCGATCTGCGACGGGGAGGAGGTCTCGTAGATCGGGACGCTGACCCCGCCCGCGAACCAGATCGCAAAGTCGACGAGGGTCCACTCGTAGCAGGTGCGGGCCATGATGCCGATCCGGTCGCCCAGGGAGATCCCCTCGGCGATGAGGCCCTTGGCGATGTCGTGGACGTCGGCGAGGAAGTCCTTCGCGGAGACATCCTGCCACTGGCCCGCGGCGTCGCGGGTGGCGAAGAGGGGCGGATTCGAGGGCTTCTCAGCCTGCTCGATGACGAAGTCGGTGATGTTCCTGGCGACGGGCTGAGGGACGAGGGGAGGGACAACGATTTCGCGCACAGCATCTCCTTCGAAATCTCCCGGGTGCGCGGGAGATGGCTTAACCATATCCAAGCAGCCGCGCGCACTGTGCTGCACGTCACGGCGAGTATCTACTGGCCGGTAACTTTACAGTCCGGGCCACGTTCGCGCCATAGACTGGCCTGCGTGCCGAGACCGCGCTTCGCCCCGACCTTCCGTGCCGACGGACCCCGCCTGCGACGCCGCGGGCTCGCCATCGGCATCGACATCGGCGGCACCAAGGTGGCCGCGGGCGTCGTGGACGCCGAGGGCCACGTGCTCCGGCGTGCCCGCCGCGCGACGCCGGGCACGGAACCCCGCGAGGTCGAGCGGGTCATCGCCGAGCTCGTCGGCGAGCTCAGCGAGGACCACCGCATCTCCTCCGTGGGCATCGGGGCCGCGGGCTGGATGGACCTCGACGGCGGCACCGTGCTCTTCAGCCCGCACCTCGCGTGGCGCAACGAGCCCCTCCGCGAGAACCTCGAGCGGCTCCTGCGCCGGCGCGTCCACCTCACCAACGACGCCGACGCTGCCGCATGGGCCGAATGGCGCTTCGGTGCGGGTCGCAGCGAGCCGCGCCTCGTGTGCATCACCCTCGGCACGGGGATCGGCGGGGCCATGGTCCTCTCGGGCCGGCTCGAGCGCGGCCGCTACGGCGTCGCCGGCGAGTTCGGCCATCAGGTGATCGTGCCCGGCGGGCACCGCTGCGAGTGCGGCAACCGGGGCTGCTGGGAGCAGTACGCCTCAGGGAATGCCCTCGGCCGCGAGGCCCGCGAGCTGGCCCGCGCCAACTCCCCGGTCGCCCAGGAGCTCCTGCGCGCCGTGGGCGGGGACCCGGAGGCGATCACCGGCGCCATCGTGACCGAGCTCGCGCGCGAGGGCGACGCCGCCTCGCGCGAGCTGCTCGAGGACGTCGGCGAATGGCTCGGCCTCGGGCTCGCCAACCTCGCCGCGGCCCTCGACCCCGGCACCTTCGTGATCGGCGGGGGCCTCTGCGACGCGGGCGAGCTCCTGCTCGAGCCGGCCCGCCGGGCCTTCGCGCGCAACCTCACGGGCCGCGGCTTCCGCCCCCTGGCCGGGATCGAGCGTGCCCACCTCGGTCCCGAGGCCGGGCTCATCGGCGCCGCGGACCTCTCGCGCGTGAGCCTGCGCGCGCACGGCGCCGTGCGCTGATCCCCTCAGCAGTGATTCAGTAGGTTGCCAGACGCGCGCGCCGTCGTCGCCGTCGCGCCTCTTAGACGCGGGCGCCGTCGTCGCCGTCGTCCTTGTGGCGTGGCAAACGCATGATGAGCGCCCCGACACCGGCCAGGAAGGCCGCGATGAGCAGCGCGACGACGTACCCGGGCACGCCCCGCCACAGGAGGGCGCACAGCAGGAGCGCGACGGGCCCGCCGATCGCGCCGCACCATGCGAGCACGACGGCGGGGTCCGCGCCCGCGAGGACGGGCGCGGGCTCCTCGGGCACGAAGTCGCCCGGCAGCATCTCGTCGGCCTCCTCGGCACCGTCAGCCTCCCGGCCCCGGCGAGAGTGCGCGGTGTTCCCTCGGTCCCCTGGATCGCCCGGATCTGCTTCGGGCTCCCGGCGCGAGACCCCGAGCGGGTCGAAGGCGTCGAAGGGGGAGGCGGGTGCGGCGCCGTCGTCCCTGGCCGGGCCGCGCGGGGTTCCCGCCGCGCGCTCGGCGCGCTCTGCCGCAGAGGGCTCGGCGGGCGCGGGGCCGTCCTCCCCGGGCCCCGCGGCAGCGCCGCGGAGGCGTGCGACGAGGTCGCGCCAGGCGTCGTCCTCGGCCGCGTGGTCGGGGCGGTCCGGGTCGGGCCGGGCGTTCATGCCTCGCTCCTCGCGTCGGCGCGTCCCGGGGCGCCCTGCCCGAGCCCGCGGATGAAGGCGGCCGACTCTGCGAAGATCGTGCCGGCGTCGTAGTCCAGGGTCGCAACGTGGTAGCTGTTGGGGAGCCGCACGATGCGGATGTCCGTGCCGCCGTAGAGCCGGACGATCGCGGCGAGGCTCCGGCCGCTCGTCACGACGTGGTCGACCGTCGAGCGGAACACCTGCAGGGGCGCGGTGGCCCGCGGCAGCGAGAGGAAGGCGTCCCGCGTGAGGAGCTTGAGCTCGTGCCCGGCGGCGACCGGGACGCGCAGGTACGCGTTCTCGTCCTGGCCCGGCCGCTTGATGTCGTTGAGGATGCCGGGCACCGTCCGCAGGGCACGGCGGAGGACGCCGGAGACGTGCGACCGGGGGTCGTCCACGACGAGCGCGGGGTTGACGACGGTCACGCCTGCCACGGGCTGACGGGAGGCGAGCCGCAGCGCGAGGGTCCCGCCCATCGACAGGCCCGCGGCCACGATCGAGCTGCACTCCCTCGCGAGCCCGTGGTAGGCCTCCTCGTACGCGTCGTACCACTCGTGCCACGAGCGGGTCGCAAGGTCCTCCCAGCTCGTCCCGTGGCCCGGGAGCAGGGGCGTGACGACCGTGAATCCCTCGGCGCGCAGGGCCTCGGCCCACGGCTCCACGGCCGTCGGCGATCCCGTGAATCCGTGGCTGAGCACAACACCGATGCCCGGCGATGGGGTGTCCATGGCATGCATTATGCCCCGACGGCGTTGCGTCGGGCCGACGGATCCCGAGCGCAGCGGGCGAAGAAGGCCGCGGTGCGCTCGACGATGAGGGGGCATTCGGGGCCGCGCGTCGCGACATGGGCGCTGCGGCGCAGGTGGACCACCTCGATGTCCGAGCTCTGCACGCGCCTGAGGATCCGCTCGAGGGACGACGGCGGCACCACCGGGTCGCCGTCGGAGCGGAACGCGAGCAGCGGGGCGGTGACCCGGGGCAGGGACCTGTCCACGGTGCGGAAGAGCCGCTTGAGCTCGTGGACCGCCGCGAGCGGGGTCAGCGAGTAGTCGCCCTCGTCGCCGACCGGATCGGGGGCGCCCGCCTCCTCGATCGGGCTCGCCGTGCGCTGCACGAGCCGGAGCGCCCCGATGTACCGCACGCGCCAGTCGTAGAACCCGAGGCCGGGGTTGACGACGGCGACCCCCGCCACGGGCAGGCGGGCGGCGGTCCACAGGGCGATGGCCCCTCCCATCGACAGTCCCGCCACGAAGAGCATGTCGGTCCGGGCCGCGAGGCGCCGGCACGCGTCCTCGTACGCGCCGGCCCACTCGCGCCAGCGCCGGCCCTCGAGGTCCTGCCAGTCGGTCCCGTGGCCGGGCAGGAGGGGGACCTCGACGTCGAAGCCCGCCGCGGCGAGCCCCTCGGCCCACGGCAGGACCGAGGACCGTGTGCCGGAGAAGCCGTGGCACACGGCGACGCCGAGGCGCATGCCGTCCGCGGGAGCCTGCCGGTCCATGCGACTATCGTGGCACCGCGACGCACCGGGCGCACGCGCACTCGCCCGCGGGGAGCGCCCCCTCATTAGAGTGGGGCGTGCATGCACGCTCGCTCAGCGGAAGGCGCTGCCGTGGTCTACTGGATCCTCAAGCGGATCTTCATCGGTCCCATTGTCAAGCTCCTCTTCAGGCCGTGGGTCAAGGGCCGGGCCCACGTCCCCGAGTCCGGGGCGGCAATCCTCGCCTCGAACCACCTCTCCTTCTCCGACTCGATCTTCATGCCGGTCATGCTCCGCAGGCCCGTCGTGTTCCTGGCCAAGCAGGAGTACTTCACGGGCAGGGGCCTCAAGGGCCGGCTCACTGCCGCGTTCTTCCGCTACACCAACCAGCTGCCCATGGACCGCTCGGGCGGGGAGGCCTCCGCGGCGTCCCTCGGCGCCGGGACTCAGATCCTCCACCACGGCGGGCTCCTCGGCATCTACCCCGAGGGCACGCGCAGCCCCGACGGCCGCCTGTACCGCGGCAAGGTCGGCGTCGCCCGGCTGGCCCTCGAGGCGCGCGTGCCGATCCTGCCCGTCGCCATGATCGGCACGGACAAGGTCCAGCCGATCGGCAAGCGCATCCCCACAATCCGCCGCGTGGGCATGATCATCGGCCGCCCGCTCGACTTCTCGGAGTACTACGACCGCGCCGAGGACCGCGATGTCCAGCGCGAGGTGACCAACGCCGTCATGCGCCAGATCCAGCTGCTCTCCGGGCAGGAGTACGTCGACGCGTACGCGGCACTCGTCAAGGCGCAGCAGGCGGGAGCGGTGGCGCCGAATCCGCCCGCGCGGCCGGGAAGCGATGCCCCCGCGCCCGGCGAGGAGGGGCCCCGCAGCGACGCATGAGCGCGCGCCCCGCGTCAGGGCTTAGCCTTGGATGGTGACTCAACTCTCCGTATCGCCAGCGGCCCCCTTCACGAGCACCGCCCAGAGCGGCGCCGCGGACTACCCGGGGCTCGACAACTGGCGCTCCCTGCCGGCCTCGCAGCAGCCCACGTGGGCTGACCAGGACGCCTTCCGGAGCGCGATCTCCGAGCTGTCGATCCTCCCGCCGCTCGTCTTCGCCGGCGAGGTTGACCTGCTGCGCGAGCGGCTCGCCGCCGCCGCCCAGGGCAAGGCGTTCCTGCTCCAGGGCGGCGACTGCGCCGAGACCTTCGAGGCCGCCACGGCGGACCGCATCAGCGCCCGCGTGCGCACGATCCTCCAGATGGCCGTCGTGCTCACCTACGGCGCCCAGCTGCCGGTCATCAAGATGGGGCGCATGGCAGGCCAGTTCGCCAAGCCGCGCTCGTCGAACGACGAGACGCGCGATGGCGTGACGCTCCCGGCCTACCGGGGGGACATCGTCAACGGCTACGACTTCACCCCCGAGTCCCGCGCCCACGACGCGCGCCGCATGCTGCGCGCGTACCACACGTCGGCGTCGACCCTGAACCTCATCCGCGCCTTCACCCAGGGCGGGTTCGCCGACCTGCGGCTCGTGCACATGTGGAACAAGGGCTTCACCGAGAACCCTGCCCACGCCCGCTACGAGTCCCTCGCGCGCGAGATCGACCGCGCGATCCAGTTCATGCACTCGTGCGGGGCGGACTTCGAGGCGCTCAAGCGCGTCGAGTTCTTCGCGAGCCATGAGGCGCTCCTGCTCGACTACGAGCGCGCCCTGACCCGCATCGACTCCCGCACGGGCCTCCCGTACGACACCTCGGCTCACTTCCTCTGGATCGGGGAGCGCACGCGGGAGATCGACCACGCGCACGTCGACTTCCTCGCCCGGGTGCGCAACCCCATCGGCGTCAAGCTCGGCCCCAGCACGACGGGCGACGACGCGCTGCGGCTCATCGACCGCCTCGACCCCGAGCGCGAGCCCGGCCGCCTGACCTTCATCACGCGCATGGGTGCTCGCAACATCAGGGAGAAGCTCCCGCCGGTCATCGAGAAGGTCACGGCCTCCGGCGCCCAGGTCCTGTGGGTCACTGACCCCATGCACGGGAACACGGTCACGAGCCAGAACGGCTACAAGACGCGCCGCTTCGACGACGTCGTGGACGAGGTCCGCGGCTTCTTCGAGGTCCACGACGCCCTCGGCACGGTGCCCGGCGGCCTGCACATGGAGATGACGGGCGACGACGTGGCCGAGTGCCTCGGAGGCTCCGACCCGATCGACGAGGCGGCGTTCGCGGACCGCTACGAGTCCGTGTGCGACCCCCGCCTCAACCACATGCAGTCGCTCGAGATGGCGTTCCTCGTCGCGGGGGCGCTCTCGAAGCACCACTGACAGGCTGGTCCCCGGGGGACGGCGTCAGACCACAGTGAGGGTCACGACGCTGCCCTCGGGGACCTCCTTGTCCACGGGGTCCTGGGCGCGCACTGTGCCGAAGAACCCCCCGAGGACTTTCTCGATGCGCACCTCGAAGCCGAGCTCGCGCAGCTTCTCCTCGGCCTCGCGCGCCTGCTTGCCCACGAAGTCCGGGACCTTGACGAGGCGCGGGCCCTT
Source organism: Sinomonas sp. T428B (assembly GCF_056780155.1). NCBI lineage: Bacteria > Bacillati > Actinomycetota > Actinomycetes > Micrococcales > Micrococcaceae > Sinomonas > Sinomonas sp. T428B. The sequence continues at coordinate 1,619,703 of NZ_JBRAZR010000001.1, forward strand.
CGAGATCGTCAGCGTGACCTCTCCGCCCTTCGTCAGCGCCGTGCCGGGGGCGGGCGACTGGGCCGCGACCGAGCCCTTGGGCACGCTGCGGTCGTTGACCTCCTCCGAGCTGACGACGGGGTTCAGGCCGGCGGCGCGCAGCGCCGAGAGGGCCTCCGACTGGGTGCGCCCCACGACCGAGGGAACCGGGATCGGCTGCGGGCCCTTCGAGACCGTGAGGGCCACCGCGCTGCCCCGGCGCAGGGGGGTGCCCGGCCCAGGGTCCTGGGCCAGCACCGTGCCCGCCGGGGCATCGTCGTGGAACGCCTCCGTGACGGCCCCGACGGCCATCTCCGCCCCCGTGAGCTCGGACTTCGCCGCCTCGAGCGGCTTGGTCCGGACGTCCGGGAGGGGGAAGAGCTGTGGGCCCTTGGAGACGAGCACGTCGACGCCTTGGAAGCGCCGGATCTGGGTCCCCCCTGCAGGGGTGCTGCCCACGATGAGCCCCTGCGCGACGGCGTCGTCGAAGACGTCCTGCGTCGAGAACGCGAGGCCGGCCTCCTCGAAGAGCGGCGTGGCCTGGGCGACCGTGAGGTTCTTGACGTCCGGGACGGTCGCAGCCGCCCCGGGGCCGACGCCGAAGAACCAGCCCGCGCCGGCCGCGACGAGGGCGAGCAGCGCGATGACGGCGATCCAGACGGCGCCGCGCAGCCGCCGCCGTCCGCCGGTGAGCGAGCGTGTGGGCGTCGCCGCCGCCGTGGCGGCAGCACGCGCCGCCTCCCGCTCGCGGCGGCGGAGCTCCCGGGCTGAGGGGGGCCGGACGCCGTGGTCGTGGCGGGGCATGACGGACGTGTGGGCCATGCCGGCGCCGATCACCTCGGTGGGAGCGGGCGGCGTCGGGCCCGGCTCCGCCTGCCCGACGAGTGCCCAGCCGCGCACAGGGAGCGCTTCCGTGGTGGCGTCGGGCCCGGCAGGGGTCTGGCCGTGCGGCGCGCCCTGCTCATGGGCAGCCGGCAGGGGGCTGGGACTGTGGTCGAGCTGGGCGTCGGTGAGGTGCGTGCGGACGTGCCGGAGCTCGTCGAGGAAGGCCGCGGCGTCCACGGGGCGGGCCTCCGGATCCCGGGCGCAGGCCCACTGGACGAGCTCGTCGAGCTCGGGGGAGAGGCCCGGGACGGCCTCCGAGGGGGCGGGGACGTCGGCGGTCACGTGCCTGTATGCGACCTGGATCGGGGTGTCCCCGCGGAAGGGCTGGACGCCCGTGAGCAGCTCGTACAGCATGATGCCCACCGAGTAGAGGTCGCTGCGGGCATCGGCCCCGCGCCCCTCCACGAGCTCGGGGGCGATGTAGGCGACCGTCCCGATGAGCGCGCCGGTACTCGTCGCCGCCGTGACCGCCCGGGCGAGCCCGAAGTCCGCGACCTTGATCTGCCCGGCGTCGCCGAGCAGGACGTTCTCCGGCTTGACGTCCCGGTGGATGAGGCCTGCCGCGTGCGCGGCGGCGAGCCCGTCGACGATCGCGTCCGTGAGGGCGAGGGCCTGCCGTGGGGCGAGCGCCCCATGCTCCTCGAGCAGGCGGCGCAGGCTGCGGCCCGGGACGTGCTCCATGACGAGGTAGAACAAGGAGCCGTCGTGCCCGCGGTCCAGGACCGAGACGACGTGCGGATGCGAGAGCCGGGCTGCGGCCTTCGCCTCCCGCTCGAACCGCTCCGTGAAGGTCGGGTCGAGGCTCAGATGCGGGTGCAGGACCTTGAGGGCCACGTCCCGCTCGAGCTTGGTGTCGGTGGCGACGTAGACGGTCGCCATCCCGCCGCTCGCGAGGCGCGACCGCACGAGGTAGCGCCCGTCGACGAGCGAGCCGACCAGCGCGTCGCCCTGCATGCTGTTCACCACTCGATCCTAAGGGCTGAGGCTGGGGCCTCCCCGGAAGGGCAGCCCCAGCCGCCCGTCAGCGGAATGTGGCCCGGTGGGCGTTGATGGCCGCGACGTAGTCCTTGGTGTCGTCGTACATGCCGTTCTTTTCCACGGAGTACTGGCCCTGGTAGTACCCGGCGATCGCGTGGTCCTCGTCCTTGCTCGTGCGCAGGAGCGCCCGGAGGATGGCGATGCCGGCCGTGGCGTTGTCGTAGGGGTCCAGGACGTTGAGCTTCCGGCCCACGAGGTCCGAGGCCCACTGCGCCGAGGTGGGGATGACCTGCATCGTCCCGATCGCGTTCGCGGGCGAGACGGCACGCTGGCTGAAGCCCGACTCCTGGTAGGCGACCGCGAGGGCGAGCGAGGGGTCGACCCCCATGCTGCGCGCAGTGTCCGCGACGATCTGCTTCATCTCCGCCCGGCTCGGCACCGGGGAGGCGTTGAGCCGCTGCTTGTTCTCGTTCGCCGAGGCCACGACCGCCTCCGGGTACGTGTAGCCGAGGAACGTGTCCGGGACGAGCGGCTGCACTGGGGCAGAGGTCGCGGGCGCGACTGCCGAGGCGGGCGCCGGAGCGGGGGCCGGGGCGCCGGGGAGCTTGAGGGTGCGGCCTGCATAGATGACGCTCGTGAGGCTGAGCCCATTCGCGGAGAGCAGGTCGCCGAGGGGCACGTTGAGCTTGGCGCTGATGCCGTAGAGCGTGTCGCCCGGCTTGATCGCGTAGGTGCCGCCCGGATTCGAGGGGGCCTGGGCCGGGGCGGAGGTGGACGCGAGCGCCGGGGCAGGGGCTGATGCGGGTGCCGGGGCCCCGGGCACCTTGAGGGTGCGGCCTGCGTAGATCACGCTGTCGAGGCGAAGCCCGTTCGCCGAGAGCAGGTCGCCGATCGGCACACCGAGCTTGGCGCTGATGCCGTAGAGGGTGTCGCCGGCCTTGATCGCGTACTCCCCGCCGGACGACGGCGCCGGGGCCGCAGGCGAGGCTGGGGCCGGCGCAGGCGCGGTGGCGCCGTCGCCCGTCAGGCGCAGCTTCTTGCCCGGGAAGATGAGTGAGTCGTCCCGGAGGTCGTTGAGCCGGAGCACCTCCGAGACGCGGAGGCCGAAGCGATGGGCGATGGCCCAGACCGTGTCCCCAGCGACGATCGTGTACTCGCTCGGAGCGTTGCTCTCGAGCGGAGCCAGACGGCTCGGCACCAGCGAGGCGATCTCCGAGGCCGGCACGACCGCAGCCTGATGCCCCGTCCGCTCGATGGCGGCCGCGAGCGTCCCGGGGACCTGCCGGGGCGCAGTGGGAGCTGCCTCGGCCGGCGCTGCGAGGGCCAGCGACGAGAGCGCGACGGCGGGCAGCACGGCAGTGGTGGCGGCGACGAGGGGAAGGCTGGCCTTGGCGGCGGCAGCGGACCCTGTGGTGCCGGACGAGCTCATCGGTCAACCTCCTTGAATGACGAAAGTGGCTCCCACTCCCGTGACGGAAGGGACCAGTGTTATTCATGAGGCCCCCGGGAAATTGTTTTATCACTGTTACTTGAGTGACAAATGTGAATCTCTCACGGATTGGCGGAGCACACAAGGCGGAGACGGGACGCGAGGCGGCTCCGGATCGGATCGGGACGTGCCGAGTGCGGCTGGTCACGCGAGGAGGCTGAAAAGCATTGACGCCGAATTGCCGCGGCAGCATGGAGGACTCGACCCTCTGCGCCGACTAGGAGGCTGCGCCGTCCGCGTGGCAGGCTTGTCGTGTGAGCGATATCGAGAACCTGGTGTCAGAGTGGCTTCCTCTTCCGGACGTCGCGGAGCGGCTCGGCTGCCCGATCACCAAGGTGCACGGACTCCTCGACGAGCGCGCCCTCGTGGCGGTGCGCCTCGGGGAGCGCAAGATCCGGAGCGTCCCCGCCCTCTTCCTCCACGGGGACCACGTCCTGGACAGCCTCAAGGGCACCATCGCGGTGCTCGGCGACGCAGGCTTCAGCGATGAGGAGATCGTGGCGTGGCTCTTCACGCCGGACGACTCGCTCCGAGGCCGCCCCATTGACGCCCTGCACGAGGGGCGCAAGACGGAGATCCGCCGGCGCGCGCAGATCCTGGCCTGGTAGGGCCCTGCCCTGGGGCTCAGGCCGTCCGGCGGACCGCCGCGTCGGCGAGCGACTCGAGGGCCGTGCGGACCACTGGATCGAGGTCGAGCTGCGCGAGGGCGGCGGAGGACTCGGACGCGAGCTCGTCGATGAGCCGCTCCGTCCGCGCGAGCGCGCCCGTGCCGCTGATCACCGCCCGCAGCCGGTCGACGTCGTCCATCCCGAGGTCCTGGCGCCCGAGCCCCCGCTCGAGCTCCTCGCGCCCGGCGGCGTCGGCGGCCTCGAGGGCCAGCGCGACGAGGACGGTGCGCTTGCCCTCGCGCAGGTCGTCCCCGGCGGGCTTCCCTGTCGTGTGCGGGTCGCCGAACACGCCGAGGACGTCGTCCCGCAGCTGGAAGGCCTCGCCGAGCGGCAGGGAGAACGCGGAGTAGGCGCGCAGCAGGCCGTCGTCCGCGCCGGCGAGAGCCCCGCCGATCCCGAGGGGATGCTCGGTCGAGTACTTCGCGGACTTGTAGCGGATCACGTTCCGGGCACGCGCCACCGCGGAGTCGGCGCTGCGCGACGGTCCAGCTACCTCCTCGAGGATGTCCAGGTACTGCCCGGCCATGACCTCGGCGCGCATCGTGTTGAAGATCCGCCGCGCCGGCGTCGGCGCGCCCGCGGCCGGGCCGATGCCCGTGAAGGCCTCCTCGCTGAAGGACAGGCACAGGTCGCCGGTGAGGATCGCGGCGGCGTGGCCGAACCGCTCGGGGTCGAGCGACCACCCGGATCCTGCGTGCAGCTGAGAGAAGCGTCGGTGGACGCTCGGGGCGCCGCGGCGCGTGTCCGAGCGGTCGATGATGTCGTCATGGATGAGGGCAGCGGCCTGGAACAGCTCGAGCGCCACGCCCGCCGCCACCGGCTCGGGGGACATCGCCGCGCCGCCGGCCCCGCGCCAGCCCCAGTAGCACAGGAGCGCGCGGAGCCGCTTGCCGCCCGCGACGAGGCCCCCGATGGCGTCCATGAGCGGCCCGACGTCCCCCGAGACGGCCGCCATGGCCGAGCGCTGGCGGGCCAGGAAGGCCTCGAGCTCGGCCGAGAGCGCGTCCCGGTAGGCCGCCTGCTCCGACTCGTGGACGGCCGGCGAGAGCTGTTCGCGCACGGGCCCTACTTGAAGTTCGCGGGGGCCACGGAGGCACCCACCGTCACAGTCGTCACACCGTTGGCCGTGACCGCGGAGACGTTCGCCGTCTCCTGGCCGTCGGCGCGGACGAAGTCGAGCGTCTCGGCGGGCGCCCCGGTCCCGGGTGCAGCGGACGGGCTCGCGGCCGGGACAGCGGTGAACCCCTGGCCCGTGAACGACTTCGAGTAGAAGGCGAGCGCGTCTGCCACCGAGGCCTTCGTGGTCGCGACGAGTACCGCCCCCGCGGGCGTCGTCGACGCGTCGAAGCTTGTCGCCTTCGCCGTCGCGCCGGGCATCAGGGGGATGAGCGTGGTCGGGAAGCCCTGGGCGATGCCGCTCACGGTGGACGTCGCGGTCGCGCTCGCCGTCGCGCTTGGAGTGGCGTTTGGCGAGGAGGACGACGGCGAGGCGGCCGCCGTCGCTGTGCCCGTTGCGGAGGTGCTGGGCGCGGCGGGGGAGCCAGAGCACCCCGCCGCGGCCAGCACCGCCGCCGCCCAGAGTGCGGCCCAGCCCGCGCGTCGAATCCCTGTGGTGCTCATGCCCACTGTTGTCCCTTCCTTCGGCGTCGAGGTCCCGTCCAGTGTAGTGGGGACGCCGCCCGGCCCCGCCGCCGTGTCGGTCCGCACGCCTACCATGGAGCCGTGGAGACCGAGCATCCGGGGACCGCCGGGTCCGGCGAGCCCCTCGCGTCGCTGCGTGCCCGGGGGATCCTGCATGTGGACATGGACGCCTTCTTCGTGGCCGTCGAGCAGCGCGAGCGGCCCGAGCTGCGCGGGCAGCTCGTGATCGTGGGCTTCCCCGCCGAGCGCTCCGTCGTGCTCTCCGCCAGCTACGAGGCTCGGGCCTATGGGATCCGCAGTGCCATGCCGATGGCCGTCGCGATCCGCCAGTGCCCCAGGGCGATCGTCGTCCCGCCCCGGCACGGCCTCTACTACGAGGTCTCGCGGGACCTCATGCGGATCTTCGCCGACTTCACGCACCTCGTCGAGCCGCTGAGCGTGGACGAGGCGTTCCTCGACGTCTCCGGGGCGGTCCGCCGCCTCGGCCCGCCCGAGGACATCGCGGCCCAGATCAAGGCGCGGATCAGCGCCGAGCTCGGCATCACGGCCTCGGTCGGCGTCGCTGGCACCAAGTTCGTCGCGAAGATCGCGTCCGCGCGCTCCAAGCCTGACGGGCTCCTCGTGGTGCGTCCCGAGGAGACGGTGGCGTACCTCCACACGCTCCCCGTGGGTGCCCTGTGGGGCGTCGGGCAGAAGGCGCGGGAGGCGCTGGCCCGACTGGGCATCCACACCGTGGCGGACCTGGCCCACACACCGGATGCCACGCTGCGCCGCGTCCTGGGCGTTTCGGGCGTGCACGCCAAGCAGCTCGCCTGGGGGATCGACCCGAGGCCCGTGACGCCCGTCCGGGAGGAGAAGAGCCTTGGCGCCGAGGAGACCTTCGCCGTTGACGTCGACGACGACGCGGTGCTGCACCGCGAGCTGCTCCGCCTCGCCCACCGCGTGGCCGGCAGGCTGAGGGCTGCCCAACTCTCGGCCGGGACCGTGGCGCTCAAGCTGCGCTACGCGGACTTCTCGACGCTCAGCCGCTCCCATGCCCTGGCCGTCCCGACCGACAGCGCCCAGCAGCTGTACGCCGAGGCCAGGAGGCTCCTGGCCGGCGTCGGCCCGCGGCCGCAGAGCGTCCGGCTCATCGGCCTGCGCGGGGAGCGGCTCGAACGCTCGGACGGGGCGCCCCGGCAGCTGAGCCTCGATCGGGCAGATGACAACTGGCGCACGGCCGAGGAGGCCCTCGACCGCGTCGCAGCCAAATTCGGTCCCGGAACCCTGCGTCCGGCGCGCCTTCTCGGAGAGGGGACTCGGCCCGCCGAGGGGCGGCCGGAGGGCCCCTGAGGCGTGTCCCAGGCCTCGTCCGACTCCCTTTTGGAACGAACCCCGAGCGCCTATTCTTAAAAGCACCTCGAACATTGAGTGCAGTGAGTCGGCTGAAGGTTCCCGGTGGGCGGTCGGGTCCGCATCGGCTCGTCGGGCGCCAGGGAACCAGCGGCTGGTTCAGTGCGTTGATGTAGGTGATGGGCCGCCATCACGTGCACGCATGAAGGAGTCGCCATGCCTCTCTCCGAGCATGAACAGAAGATGCTGGAGCAGCTTGAGAAGCAGCTCCATGACGAGGACCCGAAGTTCGCGGACTCCATGGGCGCGGATGCGCTCCGCACCTTCTCGACCAAGCACATCGTCCTGGGTGTCCTCGGAGTGATCGTGGGCGTCCTGATCCTGCTGGTCGGCGTCGGAATCCAGAACATCTTCGTGGGCGTCCTCGGCTTCCTCGCGATGGGGGCGAGCGTCTACTACGGCACGCTGCGCCGCCCGGGACGCCGCCGGACCTCGGGCCCCGGAGCCGCCAACCGCTCGCGCGGCGGATTCCTGAGCCGCCTCGAGGCCCAGTGGGAGGAACGCCGCCGCGAGGACGGCTGACCCCTCGCTCCGACGCACGACGCCGGCCCCGGCCGGACCCTGCTTGGAGAGACGTCGATTCGCCGTGACGTGCACCATGGCGACCTGACCGACTGACAGCGCCCCGGAACTCCGGTTCCGGGGCGCTTCTGCATCTCGGTATGCCCCGAGCCCTCCACCCTCCGCTCCACCCTCCACCCTTCGCTCCGCCTGCCTCCCTCCACTTTCCTCCCCAGGCACCTCCCCGCCAGCGCTCCCCTCAAGGGCGCGGGCAGGAATCCACGTCTCTGCGTGCCCCGTAGGAGGGTTGGCGCCTCCCGGCGTGCCCCGTCGCTCCACAGCCCTCCACCCGCCCCCCTCCGCCGGATTCCCCGGCATCTCGGGGATCGCGAGGCCCCAGTGGAGGGCTGGGCCACGCCGTGTCGCATTGACGGGGGAGGGGAGTGGAGTAAAGTGGGGGATGTTGGAGGGAAGTGGCGGTATGGGGACGTGCGGCTCTTCGAACGGGACAGGTGGTGGTGCCGGTGCTGCTCGGTACGCATTCGCCGCGTCTCGACGAGAAGGGGCGGCTCATCCTCCCGGCCAAGTACCGCGACGAGCTGGCCGAGGGGCTGGTTCTGACACGGGGCCAGGAACGCTGCCTCTACGTCTTCAGCCAGAAGGAGTTCGAGAGAGTCCACGAGCAGATGCGGGAGGCCCCCATCTCATCGCGTCAGGCACGTGACTACCTCCGGGTCTTCCTGTCTGGAGCCTCCGACGAGGTGCCCGACAAGCAGGGGCGCGTCACGATCCCCCAGAACCTGCGCACGTATGCGGGGCTGGACCGGGACCTCGCCGTGATCGGCGTGGGGACCCGGGCGGAGATCTGGGACGCCCGGGCCTGGGAGGACTACCTGGCCGAGAAGGAGACCGCCTTCTCGGAGACCGACGACGATGCCATCCCCGGGATCCTGTGATCCCACCGGCTGGCCGAGATCTCCAGCCGCCCGGCGGACCTCACCTGGCTCACCTTCCCCGGAGCCAGGGGAGACGCGGTGCGGAGGGGGATCTGGGCATCGCCGGAGCCGTGCCGGCCACGAGAGGCACACGCTGAAGCACGCAGTACCGACGCTGGAGGCCCGGAAGGAGACGACATGGCCCACGACGAGGACGAGGCACGCCCCACGTCCGAGCGTCACGTCCCCGTGCTGCGGGAGCGCTGCGTCGGGCTCCTCGGGGGCGGCGTCGAGGCCGCCCGCTCTGCCGGCCGTGCGCCCGTCATCGTCGACGCGACCCTCGGCATGGGCGGCCACAGCGAGGCCGTGCTCCAGAGGTTCGGGGACGTCACGCTCGTCGGCATCGACCGCGACGAGCAGGCCCTCGCCCTCGCCGGCGCCCGGCTCGCCCCCTTCGGCGGCCGCGCGCGCCTCGTCCACGCCGTCTACGACGAGATCCCCGAGGTCCTGGCAGATCTCGGGCTCGACGGCGTCGACGGCGTCCTCATGGACCTCGGCGTCTCGTCCCTGCAGCTCGACGAGCGCGAGCGGGGCTTCGCCTACTCCTACGACGCCCCGCTCGACATGCGCATGGACGTGAGCCGCGGCCAGACAGCCGCCGACGTCGTCAACACCTACAGCGTCGAGGACCTCACCCGGATCATCCGAGCGTGGGGCGAGGAGAAGTTCGCCGGCCGGATCGCCCGCGCGATCGTCGAAGCCCGCGAGTCGGAGCCCTTCACGACCACCGGGCGCCTCGTCGAGGTGATCCGCGGAGTCGTTCCCGCCGCTGCGGCCCGGACCGGCGGCCACCCCGCCAAGCGCACGTTCCAGGCCCTGCGCATCGAGGTCAACGAGGAGCTCGACGTGCTCGAGAGGGCGGTCCCCGCGGCCGTCGACGTCCTCCGGCTCGGCGGGCGGATCGTCGTCATGAGCTACCACTCGCTCGAGGACAGGATCGTCAAGGGGGCGCTCCAGGAGCGCAGCCGCTCGTCGGCGCCTCCCGGGTTCCCGGTCGAGCTCGAGGAGCACAAGCCCGAACTGAAGGTCCTGACGAAGGGGACAGAGGTCCCCACGGCCGAGGAGATCGAGGAGAACCCCCGTGCTGCCTCGGCACGACTCCGTGCAGCAGAACGCATCAGGGTGAGGAGCCAGCGATGAACCGAGCAGCACAGACCACCAGGACCGCCGTCTCGGGGACCTCTGCCCTGGCCGTCGCGGCACCGTCGCAGGCGCCCGAGCGCTCGCGCCGGGCCCCGCTGGCACTGGTCCGCGCCCTGCCGGCGCGCCGGCGCGCGCCCTTCGCGATCTTCTGCCTCGGCGTCCTCGGCGCCGCGCTCCTGTGCGTGCTCGTGCTCAACATCTCCGTCTCGACCGGCCAGTACGAGCTCGTGCAGCTGCGCAACGAGCAGCTGAGCCTGCAGAAGCAGAATCAGGACCTCACGCAGCGCGCCCAGAACTACGAGGCTCCCCAGATTCTGGCCGCGCGGGCGGCAGAATTGGGCATGGTCGCCTCGACGTCCAAGGGCCAGATCGACCTCGGGACGCTCCTGGTGACCGGCAAGGCCAAGGCCGCGGAGAAGGGTGCCTCACAGGGCGCCGCGATCGCTCCGCCGGCCGTGCCCGGCCAGCTGGCGGCCGTCCCCGCCCCGGCCTCGAAGGACCCGCTCGAGCAGCGGGCAGAGGCCGCCCGGGAGGCGTCCGGCCGCAAGGCTGACGGGCATGAGACCGCCGCGGCGGCCCAGGCGGCAGCGCAGGCCCAGCCCGCTCCTCCGGCTGAGCTCCACGGCGGCTCCATCCCGGCACCCGCGCAGCGGACACCGGGGAATTAGCCGGCGCCCGCCCGGCCCCCGAGGGGTCCAGGGAGAGGGCGGGAACGAGCGAACCTGAGGACACGGATGTGGGAGTGAGCAGCAAGGGCCGGCAGCGCACGACGGCGGGGTCCCCGCCGGCCGCGGAGGGCGCCGCCCGCCGTGCGGCGCGGGCCAAGAGACGGCTCAGGCTCGGCCTGGCCGCCATGCTCGCGTTCCTGATCGTGATCGGCGGGCGGCTCGTCCTGGTCCAGGGCCTCGACGTGGGCGGGCTCGCCGAGGCGGCCCTGAGCAAGCGGCTGCAGAAGACCGTCCTCCCGGCGCAGCGCGGCGAGATCCTCGACTCCCGTGGCACCGTCCTGGCCACGAGCGTCATCCGCTACAACATCACCGTCGACCAGCGGCTCGCCTCGGACCCCGACTTCACCCACCTCGAGCGGCGCATCGAGACGAGCGAGGGCAGCGAGATCGTCGAGGTCTCCCGCAGCGAGGCCATCCAGGAACTCGCGGACGTCCTCGGCAAGAGCGCCGCCGAGGTCACCGAGGCGGTCACGGGCGAGAAGCCCTTCAACTACGTCGCCCAGAACGTCACCCCGGACACCGAGGACCGCGTCATGGCGATCGGCTTCCCCGGCGTGCTCTCGGAGGGCGTCTCCCAGCGGGTCTACCCGAACGGGGCCGTGGGCGGGAGCATCGTGGGCTTCCTCGGCTCCGACGGGACGCCACTGGCCGGCATCGAGCAGACCCAGGACGCCGTGCTCACGGGCAAGGACGGCGAGCGGGTCTACGAGATCGGCGCGGACGGCCTCCGCATCCCCGTCGCGACGGACAGGCTGACCCCGGCCAAGGACGGAAGCAGCGTCCGGCTCACCATCAACTCGGACCTGCAGTACTTCGCCCAGCAGGCCATCCAGACACAGGTGCAGAACCTCGGGGCCCAGTGGGGCAACGTCGTCGTGCTCGACGCCAAGAACGGCAACATCCTCGCGATGGCGGAGAGCAGTTCCGTCGACCCGAACGATCCGGGCCGGTCCGAGGCGAAGGACCGCGGTGCCCGCTCGGTGACCGCCGCCTACGAGCCGGGCTCGGTCGAGAAGACGCTCACGCTAGCGGCCCTCATCGAGGAGGGCAAGGCGACCCCGCTGAGCAAGTACACGATCCCGCCCACCTACACGGTCGACGGCCAGACGTTCGCCGACTCGTTCTCGCATGGCACCGAGGAGCGGACCCTCGCGGGCATCCTGGGCTACTCGATGAACACCGGGACGGTCATGGCCGGCAAGGAGCTCACCCGCGAGCAGCGCTACGACTGGCTGAGCAAGTTCGGGGTCGGCAAGCCCATCAGCGTCGGGCTCCCGGGCGAGAACACCGGCATCCTCGCCGGGCCCGACGCGTGGGACGACCGGCAGCAGTACACCGTCCTCTTCGGGCAGGGCGTGACGCAGACGACGCTGCACACCGCGCGCGCCTACCAGGCCATCGCGAACGGCGGGACCATGCTCCAGCCACGGCTCATCGACGCCTACATCAGCGAGGACGGGTCCGAGGAGCGCCCGCCGACGGCAGAGCCGACCCAGGTCCTCAGCCCGTCCACGGCGCAGCAGGTCAAGGACATGCTCGAGTCCACCGTCACGGAGGGACACGTCAAGGAGGCCGGCATCGACGGCTACCGCGTCGGCGCCAAGACCGGCACCTCGGAGGCGCCGCGCGAGGACGGCGTCCCCGGCTACGACGGGTTCACGGCGTCCCTCATCGGCATGGCGCCCATGGAGGATCCGCGCTTCGTCGTCGCCGTCGTCGTCCAGCGCCCCAAGGGGGACATCTACGGCATCACGAACGGTCCGGTCTTCAAATCGATCCTCGCCCAGGCCCTCCGCCTCTACAACGTGCCGCCCTCGACCGGGGAGCCGGTCCGCCTGCCGCAGTTCGCGGACGCAGGGCCGGACGCGGCAGCAGGCGCCTACGCTCCCGCCGATTGATTGACCCGGCACCGCCTCCCGCCCCGCCCCGGAGGCAGGTGCGGGACGCGAGCGACTAGAGTTGGAATCTCCCGAGCAGTGAAGGTGAACGTGAGCGATCAGCCCATGCCCGAGGGCAGGACGGACTCCCCGGAGGGGGCGGCGGAGGACGAGGCCCGGGCATTCCGCCCAGACCGTGTGGAGCCCATGGCCCTGACGGACATCGCAGAGTTCCTGGGGCTCCCCAGGAACACCCTCGACGGGGACGTGTCTGTCACCGGCGCCTCGCTCGACTCCCGCACGGTGCGCCCCGGCGACCTGTATGTGGCCCTGCCCGGCGCGAGCCGGCACGGCGCGGACTTCGCCCTGGACGCGGCAGAGGCCGGCGCGGCGGCCATCCTGACCGACCATCAGGGCGCTGCCCAGGTCGCGCTCTCCGAGCACCTCACGGCGCTGCCGGTGCTCGTCGTCGACCAGCCGCGCGCCGTCGTCGGCCGCCTGTCGGCCCGCATCTACGCGAGCCAGCCCGCGGACGGCCCCAGGCCCCTCCTGCTCGGCGTCACGGGGACGAATGGCAAGACGACCACGACGTACTTCGCGAACTCGCTCCTGCGCGCCCTCGGCCACACGACGGGGCTCATCGGCACGATCGAGATCGTCGCGGGCGGCGAGCCCATCCCGAGCCGGCTCACGACCCCCGAATCGACCGACGTCCACGCCCTCCTGGCCCTCATGCGCGAGCGCGGCGTGACCGCGGCCTCAATGGAGGTCTCCTCGCACGCGATCGAGTTCGGCCGGGTGGACGGCGTGCGCTTCGACGCCGTCGGGTTCACGAACCTCACCCAGGACCACCTCGACCTCCACGGCACCATGGAGGACTACTTCGCGGCCAAGGCAGAGCTCTTCACGGCCGAACGCGCGGCGCATGGCGTCGTGACGGTCGACGACGAGTGGGGCCTCCGGCTCGCGGCCTCGGCCGGGATTCCCGTCACCACTCTGAGCACCGCCCCTGCAGCGACAGGGGCCGGAGCCGCCCAGCCCGAGGCCGACTGGACCGTCGCCGCGCCCTCGCCCTCGGGCCTCGGCACAGCGTTCGAGCTGCGCCACCGCGACGGCGCCGTGCTCCGGGTCCGCTCGGGCCTGCCGGGAGCCTTCAACGTCTCCAACGCGGCCCTCGCCGTCCTCCTCGTCGTCGCGGCCGGTGCCGGGCTCGACGACGTCCAGGCGGCCCTCGACGCGTCGGACCCGTTCGCCGTCGAGGTGCCGGGGCGGATGCAGCCCGTCGGGACCGAGCCGGCCGCCGTCGTCGACTTCGCCCACAACCCGGACGCGCTCGTCCGTGCCCTCGACGCCGTGCGGCCGCGCACGGAGGACGGGCGCCTCATCCTCGTCTTCGGCGCGACCGGCCAGCGCGACGTCGGCAAGCGGCCCATCATGGGCGCCGTCGCCGTCCGCGGCGCGGACGTCGTCGTCGTGACCGACGACGACCCGCACGACGAGGACGCCGACGCGATCCGGGCCGACGTGCTCGCGGGCGCGCGCGACGAGGACGCGGCCGGCTCGTGGGGCCGCACGATCCTCGAGGTCGCGCCCCGCGCCGAGGCCATCCGCCGCGCCGTCGCGCTCGCCCGGCCCCAGGACGTGATCCTCGTCGCCGGCCGGGGCCACGAGGCGTGGCAGGAGGTCAAGGGCGTCAACCTCGCGCTCGACGACCGCGACGAGCTGCGTGCTGCCCTCGTCGAGCACGGATTCCGCCCCGTGGGCGGCGAGCCGCTAGAGTCCGGGGAGTAATGATTCACTTCACTGCGGCGCAGATCGCCGAGATCACTGGCGGCCGCCTCGTGCCCCCCACCGCCGATCCAGCTGTCCTGAACGCTGTCGTGCCGACCTCCGTCGTCACCGACTCCCGCGAAGCCCAGCCAGGCTCCCTCTACGTCGCCAAGCCCGGCGAGAGGGCAGACGGCCACTCCTTCGTGGGGGCCGCCTTCGCCGCCGGGGCGGTCCTGGCCCTGTGCGAGCGGGAGGTCGCGGACGCCGACGGCACCGTCTACCCCTCCGTCATCGTCCCGGACGCCGTCGTGGCCATGGGCGCCCTCGCCCGCGAGGCCGTGCGGCGCATCCGCGCCGAGCGCGCCGCCCGGGGAGAGGAGTTCACGGTCGTCGGCATCACCGGCTCCGCCGGCAAGACCACGACCAAGGACCTGCTCGCCGGGATCTTCCGCTCCACGCAGGAGGGCTCGGCGACCCCGACCGCGACCGTCGCACCCCAGGGCTCGTACAACGGCGAGGTCGGCGTCCCGCTCACCGTCTTCGGGGCCGACGCCTCGACCCGGTACCTCGTGATCGAGATGGGCGCGACGGGGCTCGGGCACATCGCCTACCTCGCGGAGATGGTCAAGCCGGACATCGGCGTCGTCCTGTGCGTCGGCACCGCCCATGCGGGCGAGTTCGGCGGCGTCGAGAACATCGCCAAGACGAAGGGCGAGCTGCTCGAGGCGCTCGCGCCCGAGGGCACCGCCGTCATCAACCTCGACGACCCGCGCGTGCGGGAGATGGAGGCCCGGACGGTGGCGCGCTGCGCCTTCTTCACGGCCGAGCCGGCCGCCGCGGGGGAGTATGCCGCCCGCGGCACGCTCGTCGCCGCACACGGGGCGACGGTCGACGCCGCCGGCTCGCCGGTGTTCGACCTCGCCATCGGCGACGCCGAGCCCGTGCGCGTCACGAGCCGGCTCATCGGGGCGCACCACACGGCCAACCTGCTGGCGGCCGCCTCGGCCGCCTCCGCCGCCGGAGTGCCCGTCGAGCGGATCGCGTCCTCCCTCTCCGAGCAGGGGCCCGGCAGCCGCTGGCGCATGGAGCGCACCGAGCGGCCGGACGGCGTGACGGTCATCAACGACGCCTACAACGCCAACCCCGAGTCGATGCGCGCCGCACTGCGCACGCTCGCCGACCTCGGCCGCGGGCGCCGCACGTGGGCTGTCCTCGGGGCCATGCTCGAGCTCGGCGACGAGTCCGTCGCGGCCCACACGGCCGTCGGGACGCTCGTGGTGCGGCTCAACATCGACCGGCTCGTTGTCGTCGGGCGCGAGGCCCGGGCACTCTATGTCTCCGCCGTGAACGAGGGCTCGTGGGGCAGCGAATGCTCCTTCGTCGAGGATGCCGACGCCGCCTACAGGCTGCTCGAGCAGGAGCTCGAGCCGGGCGACCTGGTGCTGTTCAAGTCCTCCAACGGCGTGGGGCTGAGGCACCTCGGCGATCGGATAGCATGGGCCGGGCACGCGAGCCCCATGGACACCCAGGAACGGAGCTGACGTGATCGCACTCCTGATCGGCGCCGGCCTCGCCCTGGTCTTCGGACTCGTCGGGACCCCCCTGTTCATCAGGATCCTGGTGCGTCAGGGCTACGGGCAGTTCATCCGCGACGACGGCCCCACGACGCACCACACCAAGCGCGGTACGCCGACGATGGGCGGGACGGTGTTCGTTCTGGCCTCGGTCGCGGCGTACTACCTCACGCATCTCGTGACGTGGCTCATGAACCCGACGAGCGCGGGCCCCTCGGTCTCCGCCGCCCTCCTGCTCTTCCTCATGGTCGGCATGGGCGTCGTGGGCTTCCTCGATGACTTCATCAAGATCTCCAAGCAGCGGAGCCTCGGGCTCAGTGCCCGAGCCAAGCTCATCGGCCAGGGCCTGGTCGGCGTCGCGTTCGCGCTCCTGGTCCTGCAGTTCCCGGACCAGCAGGGCACGACGCCGGCCTCGACGCAGATCTCGTTCCTGCGGGACATCCCGTGGCTCGACCTCGCCTTCGGCGGGACGGTCCTCGGGGCGATCCTCTTCGTCATCTGGTCGAACCTCATCGTCACGGCCGCGAGCAACGGCGTGAACCTCACCGACGGGCTCGACGGGCTAGCGGGCGGGGCGTCCATCATGGTGTTCGGCGCATATACCCTCATCGGCATCTGGCAGAGCAACCAGGCGTGCGGCCTCCCGGGCATCGGCGGCTCGGTCTGCTACGAGACGCGGGACCCGATGGACCTGGCGCTCCTCGCCTCCATCATGAGCGCCGCCCTCGTCGGGTTCCTGTGGTGGAACACCTCGCCCGCGAAGATCTTCATGGGCGACACGGGCTCCCTCGCGGTCGGCGCGGCCATCGCCGGGTTCGCGATCCTGACCCGGACGCAGCTGCTGCTCGGCATCATCGGCGGCCTCTTCGTCCTCATCACCCTCTCGGTGATCCTCCAGGTCGGGTACTTCAAGGCCACCAAGGGGAAGCGGCTGTTCAAGATGGCGCCCCTCCAGCACCACTTCGAGCTCAAGGGCTGGGCCGAGGTGACTGTGGTGGTCCGCTTCTGGATCCTCGCCGGGCTGTGCGTCGCCGCCGGCCTGGCCGTGTTCTACGCAGAATGGGTGGCAGGACTGTGACTCGAAACATTCCCTCAGCCGCGGAGCGCCTCGCGTCCCTGACCTCGTGGGACGCCGACTGGTCCGGCCTGCGCGTCGTCGTCGCCGGCATCGGCGTCTCCGGCTTCGCCGCCGCGGACACGCTCATCGAGCTCGGCGCGTCGGTCGTCGTCGTCGACGCCTCCGAGAGCGAGCGGGCCAGGGCCCAGGCGGACACGCTGCGCATCGTCGGCGCGGAGGACGTCCTGCTCGGGCCGGACGCCGTCGTGCGCCTGCCCAAGGTCGACGGCGCGCTGCCGGACCTCATCGTGACCTCGCCCGGTTGGCGGCCGGACCAGGCGATGCTCGCCGCGGCCGAGCGGGCCGACATCCCGATCTGGGGCGACGTGGAGCTCGCGTGGCGGCTGCGCACGCGGCGCGGCAGGAAGACGGCGGACTGGCTCGTCATCACCGGCACGAACGGGAAGACGACGACGGTGGGCATGGCCGAGTCGATGCTCCAGGCCGCCGGGCTCACGGCCATCGCGGTCGGCAACGTGGGCACCCCCATCCTCGATGCGCTCCGGCAGCCAGTCGAGTACGACGTCTTCGCCGTCGAGCTCTCGAGCTTCCAGCTGCACTGGTCGCACTCGCTCTCGCCCGTCGCGTCGGTCGTGCTCAACGTCGCCGAGGACCATGTCGACTGGCACGGCTCCTACGAGGGCTACCTCGCGGACAAGGCCCGCGCCTACGCGAACACGCAGAAGGCGTGCGTCTACAACGCCGAGCAGATCGAGACCGAGCGCATGGTCGAGGCCGCCGACGTCGTCGAGGGCTGCCGCGCCATCGGCTTCACGACCCAGACGCCGGCCATCAGCATGCTCGGCGTCGTCGAGGGGCTCCTCGTGGACCGCGCCTTCATCGAGGAGCGCAAGGACCACGCGGCCGAGCTCGCCTCGGTGGGGGACCTCGGGCACGCCGCGCCGCGGCACATGATCGCCAACGCCCTCGCGGCAGCCGCCCTCGTGCGCGCCTACGGCGTCGAGCCGGCGGCCGTCAAGCGCGGCCTCCAGGCCTATCTGCCGGGCGACCACCGCATCCAGCCCGTCGCGAGGTCCGGTGGGGTCACATGGGTCAACGACTCGAAGGCGACCAACCCGCATGCCGCTGCGGCCTCGCTCTCCTCGTTCGGCAGCGTCGTCTGGATCGCCGGCGGCCTGTCCAAGGGGGTCGCCTACGACGAGCTCGTCTCCCGCAACGCCCAGCGGCTCAAGGCCGTCGTCCTCATCGGCGAGGACAGCAGCGAGCTCGCCGCCGCCCTCGCACGACACGCATCGGATGTCCCGGTGTTCCCCGTCGAGCCGGTCCAGACTGAGGGGGAGCGGCCGGACGGGGACGCCGTCATGGCCAGCGCCGTGGCGATAGCCGCCGAGCATGCCGCCGAGGGCGACACCGTGCTCATGGCGCCCGCGGCGGCGTCCATGGACCAGTTCGAGTCCTATGCCCACCGCGGCTCGGCCTTCGTGGCAGCGGTGACGGCGCTGACAGCGCGCGGGGGAGAGGCACCTGGCGCGTAGGGACCAAGGCAAGGAGCAGGACATGGCCGGCACGGCGCAGCGGGAGCGGCCCAGCACGCCCCTGCGGCGGCTCGCGGACCTGTGGCTGCGCATCGCGCAGACCGAGAAGGCCAGCAGCGGCGCCAGCTACTACCTCATCCTGGGGTCCACGCTCGCCCTGACGGCGATCGGGATCCTCATGGTCCTCTCCGCCTCGAGCGTCGAGAACATCGCCGCGGGCGAATCGCCGTACTCTGCCGCCCTCAAGCAGGGCATCATGGGCGCCGGCGGCCTCGTCCTGATGGTCGTCCTGTCCCGCATCAACGTTCGCTGGCTCAAGCGCCTCGCGTGGCCCGCACTGCTCCTCGCCATCGCCCTGCTCGGCCTCGTCCAGGTCCCCGGCATCGGCAAGTCGGTGCTGGGCAACCGCAACTGGATCGAGATCGCGGGCTTCACCTTCCAGCCCTCGGAGGCCGCCAAGCTGGCCCTCGCGCTGTGGCTCGCGACGGTCCTCACCGCCAAGGCACCCCTTCTGGCGAGCTGGAAGCACGCCCTCGTCCCGGCCGTCCCGGCGGGCTTCGGCGTCATCGGCCTCATCCTCTGGGGCGAGGACCTCGGCACCGCACTCGTCGTGATGATGATCGTCGCCGCCGCGCTGTTCTTCGCGGGAGTCTCGGGGCGCTTCTTCGCCGTGGCCGGCCTCGTCCTGGCCGCGGGCGCCGCCGTGCTCGCGCTCACGAGCCCGAACCGCATGTGCCGCATCACCTCGTGGATCGGACAGAGCTGCGCGGGCGCCGACTCGGAGCAGATCAGCTTCCAGTCCACCCAGGGGCTCTTCGCCCTCGCCGAGGGCGGCTGGCTCGGCGTGGGCCTCGGCCAGTCCCGCCTCAAGTACAACTGGCTGCCCGAAGCCCACAACGACTACATCTTCGCCATCATCGGCGAGGAGCTCGGCTTCGTCGGCGCGCTCGTCGTCGTGGCACTCTTCGCGGTGCTCGCCGTCGCCATCTACCGCGTCGTGGGCCGCCAGCACGACGTCTTCCCGCGCATCCTCGGCGGGACCATCATGGTGTGGATCCTGGGGCAGGCGACCATGAACATGGGCGTCGTGACCGGGCTCCTGCCCGTCATCGGCGTTCCCCTGCCCTTCATCTCGTACGGCGGATCGGCGCTCGTCATGACCCTCGGGGGCATCGGCGTCGTCCTCTCCCTCGCGCGCGAGGAGCTCGAGTCCTCCCCGCGGCGCCGCCTCTTCGGCAGGCCGCCGCGCGCGGGGCAGGCCAAGCCCGCGGCCCGCCCCAAGCCCGCGCCCGCATCCGCCGGGCGCCGCGGCGGGACCGGCGCAGGGGCTGGCGCCACGGGCGCCCATCACGCCACGGGCTCCCGGCCCTCGAAGGGCCAGCGCCGCGTCCCACGACCACCAGCCAAGAACCGGAAGGCCGTCTGAGAAGCAATGCCACCCCAGATCACCCCCGGCCCCGCTGACCCCGCGGGGACCGGACCGTCCGTCGTGCTCGCGGGAGGAGGCACGGCGGGGCACATCAGCCCGCTCCTCGCGATCGCGCGCGCCGTCGTCGACCTCGCGCCTGGCGCCAGGATCCTGGCCGTCGGCACCGAGAGCGGCATGGAGACCACGATCGTGCCGGCGGCGGGCTTCGAGCTCGCGACGATCGACCGCGTCCCCCTCCCGCGCCGTCCTACCCTCGACCTCGTGCGCCTGCCCGCCCGCCTGGCCGCGGCCGTGCGCCAGGCCGAGGCGGTCCTCGAGGGCGCGGGGGCGGACGTGCTCGTCGGCGTCGGGGGCTACGTGTGCACCCCCCTCTACCTCGCGGCGCGCCGCCGGGGGACGCCCATCGTGATCCACGAGGCCAACACCAGGGCCGGACTCGCCAATCGAGTCGGAGCCCTCTTCACGCGCTTCGTGGGCAAGGCCTTCGCCGACACGAGGCTGCGGCACGCGCGCCTCGTGGGCATGCCCATGCGCCGCGAGGTCTCCGGCCTCGACCGCGCCGCCGCTCGCGACTCCGCCCGCCGCTCCCTCGGGCTCGACCCGCGCCTGCCCACGCTCGTCGTGACGGGCGGCTCGTCCGGGGCCGCGAGCCTCAACCGCACGATCGCCGGAGCGCTCCCGGCGCTCACGAAGGCCGGCGTCCAGACGCTGCACATCACGGGCCGCGGCAAGTCGGTCACGGGCGCGGACGGGACCCCGCTCACGGCCCCCGGCTACCATCAGATCGAGTACGTGGACGGCATGGAGGCGGCCTACGCGGCCGCGGACCTCATCGTCTGCCGGTCCGGCGCCGGCACGGTCTGCGAGGTGGCGGCCGTCGGGCTCCCCGCGGTGTTCGTCCCGCTGCCGATCGGCAACGGCGAGCAGGCGCTCAACGCTCGCGGCCTCGTCAGCGCCGGGGCCGCGCTCATGGTGCGTGACGCGGAGTTCACGCCCGCGTGGCTCGAGCAGAACGTGCTCCCGCTCCTCGCGGACCCGCAGAGGCTCGCGGACATGTCGGACCGCGCGGCGAGGCTCGGCGTGCGGGACGCGGACAGGACGATGGCACACATGGTGATGGAGGCGGCACAGGCATGAGCGGCACGCAGGCGGGACAGGACCGCGGGCTCGGGGCCCTCGGGCGGGTCCACTTCGTCGGGATCGGCGGCGTCGGCATGTCCGCCGTCGCGCGCGTCATGCTCGCCCGGGGCGTGTCCGTGAGCGGCTCCGACGCGAAGGACCTGCCCGTCATGGCGGACCTGGCCCGGCTCGGCGCGCGCGTCGCCGTCGGCTACGACGCCGAGAACCTGGGCGAGGCCGAGACCGTCGTCGCAGGCTCGGCGATCCGCGCCGACAATCCTGAGCTCGCCGCGGCCCGCGCGCGCGGGCTGCGCGTCCTGCACCGCTCCGAGGCCCTCGCGGCGACGATGGCGGGGGACCGGGTCATCGCCGTCGCCGGCACGCACGGCAAGACGACGACGACCTCGATGGCCACGTGGATGCTCCGCGGCGCTGGCCTGGACCCGAGCTTCGCGATCGGGGCCAACATCCCGGCCCTGGGCGTCAACGCCGCAGCGGGGGAGACGGACATCTTCGTCGCGGAGGCGGACGAGTCCGACGCGTCGTTCCTGAACTACCGGCCCCTCGTCGCCGTCATCACCAACGTCGAGGCGGACCACCTCGACCACTACGGCACCGCGGAGGCCGTGAGCGCCGCCTTCGCCGCCTTCGCCGCCCTTGTGCCCGCGGGCGGGCTCGTGCTCGCGTGCGGGGACGATCCGGGTGCCCGCGCCGTGGCGGAGCGTCTTCGCGCGGCCGACGGCGGGCCCCGCGTCGCGCTGTACGGCACCGGTGCGGACGCCGACGTGCGCGTGCACTTCGCGCCCGGGGGGTCGAGCCTCGAGTGGTCCGGCCGCACCGTGCCCCTCCCGCTCGCCGTCCCCGGCCTGCACAACGCCCTCAATGCCGCCGGTGCCTTCGCGGCCGCCGTCGAGGTCGGCGCCGAGCCCGAGAGGGCCGCGGCCTCGCTCGCCGGCTTCACGGGGGCGTCCCGCCGGTTCGAGCTCAAGGGGGAGGCCGCCGGGGTGCGGGTCTACGACGACTACGCCCACCACCCGACCGAGGTCCGCGCTGCCCTCGCCGCGGCCCGCTCGGTCGCCGCCGGGCACCGGATCCACGTGCTGTTCCAGCCGCACCTGTTCTCCCGCACGCGCGAGTTCGCCGCCGAGTTCGCCGAGGCACTCTCGGGCGCGGACACCGTCCGCGTCCTCGACATCTACCCCGCGCGCGAGGACCCGATCCCGGGCGTCACGAGCGAGCTCGTCACCGCCGCCCTGCCGACCGGCGCCTACGCGCCCCGCCCCGAGGACGCCGTCCGCGAGCTCGCGGCCGCCGCCGCGCCGGGGGACATCGTCCTGACGGTGGGCGCGGGCGACGTCACGGCCCAGGGAGCGACCCTCCTGGAGGCCCTGCGTGGCCGCTAGCCGCCACACGCCCCGGGTGCCCCGCATGACCCCGGGGCACGAGGACGTGCCCGCCGGGCAGGGCAAGGGCGTGGCGGCCGGCCGCGGCAAGGGCGAGCCCGGGAGGAATGCTGCTGCGGGCGATCCCGGCCGGGTCAGCGTGGGCTCCGGGGCCAAGGTCACCCTGCTCACGGGGCCGGGCCGGACGGACGCGGGCGGCGCCGGCTCCGTGGGGGACGCCCGCGCTGCAGGCGAGGTCCTGGCCTTCCCGGAGCCGCCGCACCGCAGGCGCCGCCGCCGGATGGCGATCACAGCCGGGGTCGCCGCGGCGCTCGTGGCCGGCCTGCTCGCCGTCGTGCTCTTCACCCCGCTCGTCGCGGTGCGGACCATCACGGTGCAGGGCACGCACCTGCTCACGCCCGCTCAGGTCGAGGGCGTGCTCGCGCCGGTGCGGGGCAAGCCGCTCGCCAGGGTCGGCGACGACGAGGTGCGGGCGCTCCTCGGCCAGCTCGTCCAGGTCAAGGACGCGCGCGTGCGTGCCGAGCCGCCGGAGACCCTCGTCGTGACGGTCATCGAGCGCGTGCCCGTGGCGCTCGTGAAGCAGGAAGGCGGGCTGCTCGTCGTCGACGGCGAGGGCGTGGTCCTGGGCAACGCGGCCGACGAGGAGCAGTACGACGTCCCCGTGATCGACGGCGCCTCGATGCCGGTCGGGCAGGAGGTCTTCCACGCCGTGACGGCCGTGCTCTCGGCCCTGCCCGCGGAGGTGCTCGCCCAGCTCGCGACGGCCTCCGCGGAGTCGGCCGACTCGGTCGAGCTCAGGCTCGCCGACGGCCGGACCGTCATCTGGGGCAACGCCGAGGAGCGCGAGCTCAAGTCCCGCGTCCTCCAGGCGCTCGTCAAGGCCGCCGACGAGGCGCCCCCGGGCCAGGCGCCCGTGCGGGTCTTCGACGTGAGCGCGCCGCGGCATCCGGTGACCCGGTGAGGACCGGTCACCGGCGGCCGAAGGGGGCCGCAGAACGGGACGCCCCGGGACACATGGGGCACAATGCGACGACACGCCAGAGCGGTCGTTGCACGCCCCGAACCCGCCCCATACCGTCTTCAGCAAGGGCTACTTGACATAACTATCACCTTCAACTTGAGGGTTAAGGTTGTGGCTCAGGCTTCTTTCCAGCAGGCTCCGAACAAGGGACACTCAACGTGGCAGCACCGCAGAACTACTTGGCCGTCATCAAGGTCGTCGGCATCGGCGGCGGTGGCGTGAACGCAGTCAACCGCATGATCGAGGTGGGTCTGCGGGGCGTGGAATTCATCGCCATCAACACGGACGCCCAGGCGCTGCTCATGAGCGACGCGGACGTCAAGCTCGACGTCGGCCGCGAGCTCACCCGCGGCCTCGGCGCGGGCGCGAACCCCGAGGTCGGACGCCAGGCTGCGGAGGACCACGCGGACGAGATCGAGGAGGTGCTCCGCGGCGCCGACATGGTCTTCGTCACCGCCGGCGAGGGCGGCGGCACGGGCACCGGCGGCGCGCCCGTCGTCGCCCGCATCGCCCGCTCGCTCGGCGCCCTGACGATCGGCGTCGTGACCCGCCCGTTCACCTTCGAGGGACGGCGCCGCGCCACGAGCGCCGAGAACGGCATCGAGGCCCTCCGCGACGAGGTCGACACCCTCATCGTCATCCCGAACGACCGCCTGCTCTCGATCAGCGACCGCAACGTCTCCGTCCTCGACGCGTTCCGCTCCGCCGACCAGGTGCTGCTCTCCGGCGTCCAGGGCATCACGGACCTCATCACCACCCCCGGCCTCATCAACCTCGACTTCGCCGACGTCAAGTCCGTCATGCAGGGCGCGGGATCCGCGCTCATGGGCATCGGCTCGGCCCGCGGGGAGGACCGCGCGGTCAAGGCCGCCGAGCTCGCGATCGCCTCGCCCCTGCTCGAGGCCTCGATCGACGGCGCCCACGGCGTCCTGCTCTCGATCCAGGGCGGCAGCGACCTCGGGCTCTTCGAGATCAACGAGGCCGCCCGCCTCGTCCAGGAGGTCGCGCACCCCGAGGCGAACATCATCTTCGGCGCCGTGATCGACGACGCCCTCGGCGACGAGGCCCGCGTGACCGTCATCGCCGCCGGCTTCGACGACCTCAAGGCGACCTCCCCGTCGCTCGAGGACGTCAAGCCCGCCCAGGCCGCCGCCCCGGCCGCCCCCGCCCCCTCGGCACCGGCCGCGCCGGCGAGCGTCCCGGCAGCGCCCGCCGCCGCGCCGCGCCCGGCCCAGGCTGCGCCCGCGCACGCGGGGCTGAGCCAGTGGAGCCAGGGCCGCTCGGGCCTCGCCGCCGACTCGGGCTTCGATGTCGAGCTGCCCGCCGTCGTCGAGTCCGACCTCACGGGCAGCCGCAGCGACGACCTCGACGTCCCCGACTTCCTCAAGTGACGCGGGGCGCGGGCGGCACCCCCGAGGCGGGGGGCCTCTTCTGGTGGCGCCGGGACGTCCGTCCCGGCGTCACCGTCGCGTTCACCCGGACCGACGCGGGCAACCTCGCCTTCCACGTCGGCTCGGACGACGACGCCGTGCTGCGGAGCCGCGAGAGGCTCGCGGCCGCGGCGGGCGTTGGGGGCTTCCGCTTCATGAGCCAGGTGCACGGCGCCGACGCGGCGTGGGCGGACGACGGCGGCGCCGCGCCGACCGCCGACGCCCTCCTCTCGCGGGGGGCGCCGCTCGCGGTCATGGTCGCGGACTGCGTCCCCGTCATCCTCACAGGCACCTTCCCCGATGGGACTCCGGCCTTCGCCGCGGTGCACGCCGGGCGGCCTGGGCTCGCCGCCGGCGTCGTCCCGGGGGCAGTCGCCCGCCTCCGCGAGGCTGGAGCTATCGGCCTCGAGGCCTGGCTCGGGCCGAGCATCTGCGGGCGCTGCTACGAGGTCCCCGAGGCCCTGCGCGACCAGGTCGACGCCGTCGTGCCCGGCACGGCCGCGACGACGGCCTGGGGGACGCCCGCGCTCGACCTGCCCGCCGGCGTGCTGCGCCAGCTGGCAGCGGAAGGCGTGCCGGCCCACACCGATGCCGCCGCGTGCACGTTCGAGGAGGACGCCCTCTACTCGCACCGCCGCGCGCCCGGCCAGGGCCGCTTCGCGGGCCTCGTGTGGTCGCATGCCTGAGGGGCTTGACCAGGGCGCGGGGCAGGCCGAGCGACGCGCCGAGCTCGAGGCGAACCTCGCGCGCGTCCGCGACCGGATCCGCCGGGCCGCCGCGGCGGCCGGGAGGGACGATGAGCCCCACCTCATCGTGGTGACGAAGTTCCACCCCGCCTCCGACGTCCGCCTCCTGGCCGGACTCGGGGTCGCCGAGGTGGGGGAGAACCGGGACCAGGAGGCCTCGGCCAAGGCCGCCGAGCTCGGCGACCTGGGGCTCACGTGGCACTTCATCGGCCAGCTGCAGACGAACAAGGCCAAGAGCGTTGCGCGCTACGCCGATGCCGTGCACTCCGTGGACCGGCCCTCCCTCGCCGCCGCCCTCGGCAAGGCCGTCGCCGCCCAAGAGCGGGCGCGCCCGCTCGACTGCCTCGTCCAGGTGAATCTCGCCGAGGGTGCAGCGCCCGGCCGAGGCGGGGCGCTGCCCGAGGAGGTCCTGCCGCTCGCAGACCTCATCGACGACACGCCGGGGCTGCGGATCGCGGGGCTCATGGCGGTCGCACCCCTCGGGGAGGAGCCGGCTCCGGCCTTTGGGCGGCTCGCCGTCCTCGCCCGGGCTGTGCGCGAGCGCCACCCGGGGGCGAGAATGCTGTCGGCCGGGATGAGCCAGGACCTCGAGGAGGCCGTGGCAGCCGGCGCGACACACCTGAGGATTGGCACGGATGTTCTGGGACGCCGCCGAACCGTGCGGTAGCGTCGTCGTGTCGGGACCTTCTGGGCCGAGCACCCCGGCGAGCGTTCCAGCAGCCCGGCCCTAGGGGACAGGAGTCGAGCATGGCTGGCGCTCTGCGCAAGACGATGATCTACCTCGGTCTGGCGGACGGCGAGGAGCAGTTCGAGACCGAGGCCACGCACGCACGCACGGAAGAGGAACAGCCGGTGCACACCGACCGAGACGAACGCCGCCAGGCGCTGGCCACCCGAGAGTCCTCCACTGAGGTCGAGGAGTACCGGGCCCCGGTCACGCCGATCAAGCGCGCGGCCGCCGTCCGCGAGGATGGCGCGCTCCGGCAGATCACGACCGTGCACCCGAGGTCCTACAACGACGCCAAGGTGATCGGCGAGAGCTTCCGCGAGGGCATCCCCGTCATCATGAACGTCACGGACATGGGCGAGGCCGATGCCAAGCGCCTCGTCGACTTCTCCGCCGGCCTCGTCTTCGGCCTCCATGGCAGCATCGAGCGCGTGACGAACAAGGTCTTCCTCCTCTCGCCCTCCACGGTCGAGGTCCTCGGCGAGGACAAGAAGGTCACCGACGGCCAGACGAGCTTCTTCAACCAGAGCTGAGGCACCGGTGGGCATCCTGTTCGCGCTCGTCTACCTCCTGCTGGAGCTGTTCTTCATAGCGCTCATCGCGCGGCTCGTTTTCGACTGGGTGCAGTCTTTCGCGCGGTCGTGGCGCCCGAGGGGGGCGGCGCTCGTCGCGGCCAGCGCTGTGTACTCGGTCACAGATCCGCCGATGAAGCTCTCGCGTCGGTGGTTCCGCCCGCTGCACCTCGGGGCGATGAGCCTCGACCTCGGCTTCATCGTGCTCGCGATCGCCGTCGTCATCGCAATGGCGGTCGTGCGCAATCTCGCGTAGGTTCACAGTCAGTGGCATCCGCTGGTTCGTCCCCATCAGGCCGGGGCGGGCTGGCTGGAGGACAGGTAACAGTTCAGATACGGTAGTCACGGTGGCGGAAGCTGCCTGACTGACTAGACCAATGAGGTGAGCAGATGGCTCTGACGCCAGAAGACGTTGTCAACAAGCGCTTTCAGCCGACGAAGTTCCGCGAGGGCTACGACCAGGACGAGGTCGACGACTTCCTGGATGAGATCGTCATCGAGCTCCGCCGCCTGAACCAGGAGAACGACGAGCTCCGCAAGAAGGTCGCCGAGCTCAGCTCCAAGCAGGGCGTGGCCCAGCCGGTGGAGAAGGCTCCCGCACCCGAGGTGCGCGAGGAGCCCAAGCCCGAGCCCGTCAAGGAGGTCGCCCCGGCCCCCGTCGCGCCCGCCCCGGCGCCGGCCGCGCAGCCGGTCTCCGAGTCCGCGGCAGGCCTGCTGGCGATGGCCCAGCAGATGCACGACAAGCACGTCCAGGACGGCCTCGACCAGCGCGACAAGATCATCGCCGAGGCACAGATCGAGGCCAGCAGCCTGGTCAACGAGGCGCAGGAGAAGTCCCGCAAGGTCCTCGGCGCCCTTGAGCAGCAGCGCTCGGTCCTCGAGCGCAAGGTCGAGCAGCTCCGTGGCTTCGAGCGCGACTACCGCTCGCGCCTCAAGGCCTACATCGAGGGCCAGCTCCGCGACCTCGAGTCGCGCGGTTCCGTGGCCACCGCGGAGATCTCCGACAGCGCCGAGGTCTGAGCCAGACCACGAGCTCGTGAGGCCGGCGGCTGCCAGAGGCAGCCGCCGGCCTCTGCCTGCCCCTGAAAGAAGCATGGACACCACCCCTGACGCGGCCGAGCCCGCCACCCCCCGCCCGAGGCGGCGACGCGCCGTCATCCTCCTCGCGCTCGTCGCGGCGGCTGCCTACGCCGCCGACCAGCTGACCAAGTTCTGGGTCACGAGCACGATGGCCGAGGGGGAGCGGATCCCCGTCCTCCCGCCGCTCCTGCAGTGGTTCTACATCCGCAACTCGGGGGCTGCCTTCTCCATCGGCGAGAACGTCACGTGGGTGTTCACGATCGTCATGACGATCGTCTCGGCCGCCATCCTCGTCTACGCGCGCCGGGTGCGGTCCGCCGTGTGGGGGGCAGCGCTCGGCCTCGTGCTCGGCGGCGCCCTCGGCAACCTCACGGACCGGCTCTTCCGGGCGCCCTCGTTCGGCATGGGCCACGTCGTCGACTTCATCTCGCTGCCCAACTTCGCGATCTTCAATGTGGCCGACTCCGCCGTCGTGTGCGGCGTCGTGCTCGTGTGCCTCCTGACCCTGCGAGGCGTCACGCCCGACGGGAGCCCCGCGAAGGCACCGTCCCCGACGGACGGGACGGCCGAGGGGGCCACCGGGGGCGACGGCCGTGGCTGAGCGGGTCACGGTCCCAGAGGAGCACGCCGGCGCCCGCGCCGACGCCGTCCTGGCGGAGCTGCTCGGGCTGTCGCGCTCCGCGGCGGCGGCCCTCCTCACGGGTGGGCACGTGAGCCTGCACGGAAGGTCGGTGCCCAAGTCCGCCCGGCTCGCGGCGGGCGACGTGCTCGAGATCGAGCGCCCTGACGTACGGGATCCCCTGGAAGTGGTGGTTGAGAAGGTGGACGGACTCGAGATCCTCATCGACGACGAGGACTTCGTGGTCGTCGACAAGCCCGTGGGCGTCGCCGCCCACCCCTCGCCGGGGTGGGTCGGCCCGACCGTCGTGGGCGGCCTCGCGGGCGCGGGGTACCGGATCTCCACCTCGGGCGCCCCCGAGCGCGCGGGGATCGTGCACCGGCTCGACGTCGGCACGTCGGGCGCCATGGTCGTGGCGAAGACGGAGCACGCCTACACCGTGCTCAAGCAGGCCTTCAAGGAGCGGACGGTGGACAAGGTCTACCACGCCGTCGTGCAGGGCATCCCCGACCCGCTCGAGGGGACCATTGACGCGCCGATCGGCCGCCACCCTGGCTACGACTGGCGCTTCGCCGTCGTGGAGGACGGGCGGCCCTCGGTGACCCACTACGAGGTCATCGAGGTCTTCGGGCGCGCGAGCCTCGTCGAGATCCACCTCGAGACGGGCCGCACGCACCAGATCCGGGTGCACTTCGCAGCCCTGCGCCATCCCTGCGCCGGCGACCTGACCTACGGGGCGGACCCGCGCCTCGCCGCGGACCTCGGCCTCACGCGGCAGTGGCTCCACGCCCACCGTCTCGGTTTTGCGCACCCGCGAACGGGCGAGCCCGTCGAGGCCGTGAGCCCCTATCCCGCAGACCTGCAGTTCGCCGTCGACGCCCTGAGGGACGGGCGGATCTGAGCGTTGACGCGTTCCCCCTCCGGCGCGGCGTGAGGGGCGCGCCTCGCCACGTCCCCGAGGGGCGCTGACTACACTGGTGCGGTGACTTCCAGCGGTTCGTTCGCCCATCTCCACGTCCACACCGAGTACTCGATGCTCGACGGCGCCGCCCGCCTCACGGACCTCTTCGCGGAGGCTCAGCGGCTCGGGATGACCGCGATGGCGACGACGGACCACGGCTACCTCTTCGGAGCGTTCGACTTCTGGAACAAGGCCACCCAGGCCGGCATCAAGCCCATCATCGGCGTCGAGGCCTACGTGACCCCGGGCACGCACCGCACCGACAAGGGCCGCGTCCGCTGGGGCGAGGAGCACCAGAAGTCGGACGACATCTCGGGCGGCGGCGCCTACACGCACATGACGCTCCTGAGCTACAACAACCAGGGCATGCGGAACCTCTTCCGGGCGTCGTCGATCGGCTCCCTCGACTCCGTGTTCGGCAAGTGGCCGCGCCTGGACCGAGAACTGCTCGAGGAGTACAGCCCGGGCCTCATCGCCACGACCGGATGCCCCTCGGGCGAGATCCAGACGCGGCTGCGGCTGGGCCAGTACGCGGAGGCCCGGCAGGCCGCCGCGGAGTACCAGGACCTCTTCGGCAAGGAGAACTACTTCTGCGAGCTCATGGACCACGGGCTCGAGATCGAGCGCCGGGTCACCCAGGACCTCCTGCGCCTGGCCAAGGAGCTCTCGATCCCGCTCGTGGCCACGAACGACCTGCACTACACCCACGAGCACGACGCCAAGGCCCACGAGGCCCTCCTCGCCATCCAGTCCGGCTCGACCCTGCTCGAGCCCAGCTACGACCAGGGCGGGTCGCGCTTCGCCTTCTCCGGCTCGGGCTACTACCTCAAGTCCCCGCAGGAGATGCGGGAGCTGTTCCGCGAGCTCCCGGAGGCCTGCGACAACACCCTCGCGATCGCCGAGCGCTGTGAGGTCTCGTTCAACACGGACGCGAACTTCATGCCGAAGTTCCCCTGCCCGCCGGGGGAGGACGAGACGTCATGGCTCGTCAAGGAGGTCGACCGCGGGCTCAAGTACCGCTACCCGGGCGGCGTGCCCGACGAGGTGCGCAAGCAGGCCGACTACGAGCTCGGCGTCATCACCCAGATGGGCTTCCCCGGCTACTTCCTCGTCGTCGCCGACTTCATCAACTGGGCCAAGGACAACGGCATCCGGGTCGGGCCCGGCCGAGGCTCTGGCGCGGGCTCGATGGTCGCGTACGCGCTGCGCATCACCGACCTGGACCCCCTGCGGCACGGCCTCATCTTCGAGCGGTTCCTCAACCCCGACCGCGTCTCGATGCCCGACTTCGATGTCGACTTCGATGATCGCCGCCGCCCCGAGGTGATCGAGTACGTCACGCGGAAGTACGGCGACGAGCGCGTGGCCATGATCGTCACCTACGGCACGATCAAGACCAAGCAGGCCCTCAAGGACTCCGCCCGCGTGATGGGCCACCCGTTCAGCATGGGGGAGACCCTGACCAAGGCCCTCCCCCCGGCCGTCATGGCCAAGGACATCCCGCTCGCGGACATCGAGAACCCCGAGGCCAAGCGCTACTCCGAGGCCGGGGAGTTCCGGGACCTCATCGCCGCCGACCAGGCCGCGGCGTCGGTCTTCGAGACGGCGAAGGGCCTCGAGGGCCTCAAGCGCCAGTGGGGCGTGCACGCGGCCGGCGTCATCATGTCCTCGGAGCCGATCATCGATGTCGTGCCGATCATGCGCCGCTTCCAGGACGGCCAGATCATCACGCAGTTCGACTACCCGACGTGCGAGGGCCTCGGCCTGATCAAGATGGACTTCCTCGGGCTGAGGAACCTGACGATCATCACGGACGCCATCGAGAACATCAAGGCGAACCGGGGCATCGACCTCGACCTCGAGCGCCTCGAGCTCGACGACGCGGCCTCCTACGAGCTCCTCGCCCGCGGCGACACCCTCGGGGTGTTCCAGCTCGACGGCGGTCCGATGCGCTCCCTCCTGAAGCTCATGCGCCCCGACAACTTCGAGGACATCTCCGCCGTCCTCGCGCTCTACCGCCCGGGCCCCATGGGCGCCAACGCGCACACGAACTACGCCCTGCGCAAGAACGGGCAGCAGGAGATCACCCCGATCCACCCCGAGCTCGCGGAGCCGCTGGCGGACATCCTGGGCGGGACGTACGGCCTGATCGTGTACCAGGAGCAGGTCATGGCCATCGCGCAGAAGCTCGCGGGCTACTCGCTCGGCCAGGCCGACATCCTCCGCCGCGCGATGGGCAAGAAGAAGAAGGCCGAGCTGGACAAGCAGTTCGAGGGCTTCTCCCAGGGCATGATCGACAACGGCTACTCGAGGGAAGCCATCCAGACCCTCTGGGACATCCTCCTGCCGTTCTCCGACTACGCCTTCAACAAGGCGCACTCGGCCGCGTACGGCGTCGTCTCCTACTGGACCGCGTACCTCAAGGCGCACTACCCGGCCGAGTACATGGCCGCCCTCCTCACCTCTGTCGGCGACGACAAGGACAAGTCGGCCATGTACCTCAACGAGTGCCGGCGCATGGGCATCACCGTGCTGCCGCCGGACGTCAACGAGTCCTCGCTCACGTTCACTCCGGTCGGGGAGGACATCCGCTTCGGCATGGGCGCCATCCGCAACGTCGGCTCGAATGTCGTCCACGCTATGGTCGCCGCGCGCGAGGAGAAGGGCGCCTTCGCGAGCTTCAGCGACTTCCTCCAGAAGGTCCCCGCCGTCGTGTGCAACAAGCGCACGATCGAGTCGCTCATCAAGGCCGGCGCCTTCGACTCGCTCGGCCACCCGCGCCGGTCCCTCGTCATGGTCCACGAGGAGGCGGTCGACGCCGTCATCACGCTCAAGCGCAACGAGGCCAACAACCAGTTCGACCTGTTCTCGGCGCTCGACGGCGGGGCCTCCGAGGCGGCCGGGCTCCAGGTCGACATCCCGGACCTGCCCGAGTGGGAGAAGAAGGACAAGCTCGCCTTCGAGCGCGACATGCTCGGCCTCTACGTCTCCGACCACCCGCTCCAGGGCCTCGAGGGCGTCCTCTCCCAGCACGCCGAGACGGGCATCACCGCGCTGCTCGCCGAGGACGGCCCGGCCGACGGCGCGATCGTCACGATCGCGGGCATGATCACCTCCCTCAGCCGGCGCATCGCCAAGGCCAGCGGCAACGCCTACGCGCGCGCCGAGATCGAGGACCTCAGCGCCTCGATCGAGGTCATGTTCTTCGGGCAGGTGTACGGCCCGATCGCGTCCGTCCTCGCCGAGGACCTCATCGTCGTCGTCAAGGGCCGGCTCCAGCGCCGCGACGACGGCGCGGTCACGCTCAGCGCGATGGAGCTCACGGTCCCCGACCTGAGCGACGCGACCGGCGGGCCCGTGGTCATCAGCATGCCCACGCACAAGGCGACCGAGTCGGTCGTGACCCAGCTCGGGGACGTGCTCAAGACGCACCCCGGGCACAACGAGGTCCAGCTGCGGCTGCACGGGACGCGGAGCATCGAGGTCATGCGCCTCGGGTACCACCTGCGCGTCAACCCGAATCCCGCGCTCTTCGGCGACCTCAAGGTGCTCCTCGGCCCCGCATGCCTCGATGCCTGAGGCGGCTCCCGTGACCGAGAGCGGCCCGAAGCCGCGGGCGGAACGGTCCCGGCAGGCGGGGCTCGCGCGCTGGGCGCTCGTCCCCGCCGCGGCCGGGCCCCTCCTCGGGGCGGTGTGGTGGCTCGCGGCTCCTGGCGGCATCCTCTACGGGGAGGGCACCGACTACCGCGCGTGGGACGAGCGGGACCTCGTGTTCGCGGCCCTCGGCGCGGCGGCCGGGCTCGTGCTCGCGGCTGCTCTCGCCGCGGGCCGGCGCCGCCCCGGGCTTCCCGACCGGGGGCTCGCAGCCCTCGCCGGCAGCGTCGCGGGCAGCGGCCTCGCCTGGCTCGCCGGCACGCTGCTGGGCCGGCTCGTCGGGGCGCGGGGGGTCGACGCCGGCGCGGCCGGCTCCGAGTTCGGCGTCCAGGCCGTGAGCGTGCTGGCCGTCTGGCCGGCGATCACCGCCCTGGCCGTCCTCGCTCTCACCACGCTCTGGTGGCAGCCGCCCCAGGAGGATCTGCCCGGACGCGTGCCTCCGCCCGCGTAGACTGGTCCGGTGACTTCCGCCGGTTTCCTGGACTTCCGCACGATCGACCTGCGCGGCCGCACCCTCGGCCTCGCCGAGCTGCGCGCCGCGGTGCCGCGCCTCGCCCCGTCGGAGGGGGCCGACGTCGAGCATGCGGTGCGCGGGATCATCGCGGACATCCGTGCGCGGGGCTTCGCCGCGCTCAGCGACTACGCCGAGCGGTTCGACGGCGTGCGGCAGCGCCACCCGCGGGTCCCCGCGGAGGCCATCGCGGCGGCCCTGACGGAGCTCGACCCCGCCGTGCGGACCGCGCTCGAGGAGTCAATCGCGCGGGCCCGGCTGTTCGCGGACGCGCAGCGCCCCGCGGACGTCACCGTCACCCCGGCCGACGGCGCCAAGGTCACCCAGCGCTGGGTCCCGGTCGGCCGCGTGGGGCTCTACGTCCCGGGCGGGCTCGCGGTGTACCCCTCGAGCGTCGTCATGAACGTCGTCCCGGCGCAGGCCGCGGGCGTGCCCTCGATCGCCCTCGCCTCGCCGCCGCAGAAGGACAACGGCGGCCTTCCGCACCCCACGATCCTCGCCGCCGCGGCGCTGCTCGGGATCGAGGAGGTCTACGCGATCGGCGGCGCCCAGGCCGTGGCCGCCTTCGCCTACGGGATTCCCGCAGGGGTCGAGGCAGGGACGGCCGCCGACGGCGACCGGGCGCTGCCGGCGCTCGAGCCGGTGGACGTCGTCACCGGCCCCGGCAACATCTACGTGGCGACGGCCAAGCGCCTCGTCAAGGGCGTCGTCGGCATCGACGCCGAGGCCGGCCCGACCGAGATCGCGATCCTCGCCGACGCGACGGCCCGCCCGGCCCTCGTCGCCGCGGACCTCATCAGCCAGGCCGAGCACGACCCCCGGGCGGGGTCCGTCCTCGTGACCGACTCCCCGGAGCTCGTCGACGCCGTCCGCGCGGAGCTCGAGGCCCAGGCAGGCCGGACCAAGCACCGGGAGCGCGTCCTCACGGCGCTGTCCGGCGAGCAGTCCGGCGCGGTCCTCGTGGACGACGTCGACGCCGGCGTGGCCGTGTGCGACGCCTACGCGGCCGAGCACCTCGAGGTCATGACGGCGGACGCGGCGGCCGTCGCGGCGCGCATCCGCAACGCGGGCGCCGTGTTCGTGGGCGACTTCAGCCCGGTGAGCCTCGGCGACTACTGTGCGGGGTCGAACCACGTGCTGCCCACCTCCGGCACCGCGGCGTTCTCCTCTGGCCTCAACGTCGCGACGTTCCTGCGCGCAATCCAGGTCGTGGACTACTCCGAGGCCGCGCTCACGGGTGTTGCGGCGCATATCCGGAGCCTCTCCGACGCCGAGGACCTGCCAGCGCACGGCGACGCCGTGGACGTCCGCTTCGCGCGCCACTGACCCACAGATAGTCGTCGCAGTACTACATGTTGTGGTGATCTCCTTGTGGCGCATGCTGCGGGGTCAGTAAGATCTCCCACGTGTACTGCCCGTTCTGCCGCAATCCCGACTCGCGCGTCGTCGACAGCCGCATCCAGGAGGACGGCGCCGCGATCAGGCGCCGCCGGCAGTGCCCGCAGTGCGGCCGCCGGTTCACGACGATCGAGACGACGAGCCTGACGGTGATCAAGCGCTCGGGCGTGGGCGAGCCGTTCAGCAGGACGAAGATCATCAACGGCGTCCGGAAGGCCTGCCAGGGCAGGCCCGTGACGGACGACGACCTCGCCCTGCTCGCCCAGGAGGTCGAGGAGACCATCCGGGCCGCAGGCTCGGCGGAGATCCAGGCCCACGAGATCGGCCTCGCGATCCTCGGCCCGCTCAGGAAGCTCGACCAGGTCGCGTACCTGCGCTTCGCGAGCGTCTACCAGTCCTTCGACTCGCTCGAGGACTTCGAGGCGGCCATCAGCCTCCTGCGCAGCGAGCAGTCCCACCCGCAGCACGCGGACCACTGAGCCGCGAGGGGCCCGGACCGGAAGGTCCGGGCCCCTCCGTCATGCGGGGACCGCGATGCCTACTCGGCGAGGCTGTGGTGGATGGCGACCTGGAGCGCCGCCCCGACGATGCCCGCCTCGTTCTTGAGCTCGGCCGGCACGATGGGCGTGCGCAGCTTGAGCCGCGGCAGGTACTCGTCGGCGCGCTTGGAGATCCCGCCGCCGACGACGAACAGCTCGGGGGAGAAGAGGAACTCGACGTGCGCGAAGTAGCGCTGGAGCAGCACCGAATACTCCTCCCAGCTGAGCCCGTCGCGCTCGCGTGCGACGGCGGAGGCCTTCGTCTCGGCGTCGAAGCCGTCGATCTCGAGGTGGCCGAGCTCGGCATTGGGCACGAGCCTGCCGTCGAAGACGAAGGCCGAGCCGATGCCGGTGCC
The DNA here is from genome assembly GCF_056780155.1 of Sinomonas sp. T428B. Lineage (NCBI taxonomy): Bacteria > Bacillati > Actinomycetota > Actinomycetes > Micrococcales > Micrococcaceae > Sinomonas > Sinomonas sp. T428B. The sequence continues at coordinate 1,655,540 of NZ_JBRAZR010000001.1, forward strand.
GAGCGTGATGACGAGGACCGTCCCGTCGACGCCCTTGCCGGCGCCGTAGCGCACCTCGGCGAGCCCGGCGGCGTCGGCGTCATTGATCACCTCGACGGGGCGGCCCAGGCGCTGGGTGAAGAGCGAGTCGATGTCGAAGTCGAGCCACGACTTGTCCACGTTGGCCGCGGAGCGGGACACCCCGTGCTGGATGATGCCCGGGAACGTCACGCCGACGGGTGAGCTCGGCTCGGGCGCGTCCTCCCGGGCGCCGAGCGCTCCGACGATCTCGGCCACGACCTCGGCGACGTTCTCGGGGGTCGCGGGGCGCGGCGTGTCGATGCGCACTCGGTCGCCGACGAGCTTGCCCTTCTTCAGGTCGACGATGCCGCCCTTGATGCCAGTGCCGCCGATGTCCACGCCAATGACGTACCGGGACTTCTTCTTCTCGCTCTTGGCCATGCGTTGTGCCTCTCGCGGGTCAGGGGAGGGTGAGGACCTCGGCGCCGGAATCGGTGACGACGAGGGTGTGCTCGAACTGGGCGGAGCGCTTCCGGTCGCGGGTGACGACGGTCCAGTCGTCCTCCCACATGTCCCACTCGATCCCGCCGAGGGTCAGCATCGGCTCGATCGTGAAGACCATCCCCGGCTCGAGCACCTGGCTGTAGCCGGGTGCGGCGTCGTAGTGCGGGATGATCAGGCCCGTGTGGAAGGCCTCGCCCACGCCGTGGCCCGTGAAGTCCCGCACGACGCCGTAGCCGAAGCGCCGCGCGTAGGACTCGATGGCCCGGCCGATCACATTGATCTCGCGTCCGGGAGCGACGGCCTTGATGCCGCGGCGGAGGGACTCCTGCGTCCGCTCCACGAGCAGCCTCGACTCGTCGTCCACGTCCCCCACGAGGAAAGTGACGTTGGTGTCCCCGTGGACACCGTCCTTGAAGGCAGTGATGTCGATGTTCACGATGTCCCCGTCGGCCAGGACTGTCGTGTCCGGGATGCCGTGGCAGATGACCTCGTTGATCGAGCTGCACAGCGACTTCGGGAAGCCGCGGTAGCCCAGGGTCGATGGGTACGCCCCGTGGTCTAGCACGAACTCGTGCCCGATCCGGTCCAGCTCGTCCGTCGTCACGCCCGGCCGGATGTGCCGGCCGACCTCGACGATTGCCTGGGCGGCGATCCTGCCCGCGGCGCGCACGAGCTCGATCTTCTCGGGGGAGAGGACCGGGGAGCCCGTGTACTTGGCGGGGGCCGCCTTCCCCACGTACTCGGGGCGTGGGATCCACTCCGGGACGTTCCGCTGGGGGCTCACCGTGCCGCGGGCAAGAGTGCCCACGGGTGCCGTGGAAGGGGAAGAAGGCATAGGGTTGAGTGTACTAGGGAGGAGGCTCACGTGGTCGAGTACTGGTACAACGTGCGGACCCATGAAGTCGAGGTCGACGCCCAGAGCGACTGGACCCAGCTGATCGGCCCGTACGCGACGCGCGAGGAGGCCGAGCGGGCGCTCGAGAAGGTCAGGGAGCGCAACCGCGCCTGGGATCCCTCCGACGCCGACGGCGACGGCTGGTCCGACAACGACTGACGCCGGCGCGCCGGGCTAGAACGAGTGTTCGGGGCCCGGGAACTGGCCGGAGTGGACCTCGTCGCGGTACTGGCGCGCGGCGTCGAGGAGAGTGCTGCGGAGGTCCGCGTACTTCTTGACGAACTTCGCGACCCGGACGCCCTCGCCGCCCCGCAGCCCGGCCATGTCCTGCCACACGAGCACCTGGCCCGTCGTCGAGCTGCCCGCCCCGATGCCGATCGTGGGCACGGCGAGGGCCGCGTCGACGGCCTTGGCCGTCTCCGCGGGGACCATCTCCATGAGCACGCAGAAGGCGCCGGCCGCCTCGAGGGCGCGGGCGTCCTCGATGAGCCGCCCGGCGTCGTCGCCCCTGCCCTGGACCCGGTAGCCGCCCAGCGCGTGCTCGCTCTGGGGCGTGAAGCCGATGTGGGCCATGACCGGGATGCCGGCCTGGACCATGGCGCGCACGGTGTCCGCGTAGTAGGCGCCGCCCTCCATCTTGACCGCGTGCGCGAGGCCCTCCTTGAGGAAGCGCACGCCCGCCGCCACGGCCTGCCCGGGGGACGCCTCGTAGCAGCCGAACGGCAGGTCCGCCACGACCAGGGCCCGGCGCGCGGCGCGGGACACCGCGCGCACGAGCGGCAGCATCTCGTCGACCGTGACGGGCAGTGAGGTCTCGTAGCCGTAGACATTGTTCGCGGCGGAGTCCCCGACGAGGAGCACCTCGACGCCGGCCTCGTCGAAGATCTGCGCCGAGTACTGCTCGTAGGCGGTGAGCATCGCGAAGCGCTCGCCCCGCTCCTTGGCCTGGGCGAGGTGGTGCACACGGACCCGGCCGCTCCGGGCGGGGGCCGCGCCGCTGCCGTAGGGCGCGGCGGCCTCGGACGGGCGCGGCTCAGGAGAGTCTGTGGGGGCCATGGACCGAGCCTAGCCGACCGCGCGGGGCGTTGCTTAGCGCAGGCCCGGTTGCTTAGTAGAGTGGGAGGCACCGGCCGTGGCGCCTCCTTGCTCACGCACCGGCACCGGCACGTAGAAGGCGAGGGACTGCCCCCCATGAACCGTCAGCAGGAGTTCGTGCTCCGCACCATCGAGGAACGCGACGTCCGCTTCGTCCGCCTGTGGTTCACGGACGTCGTGGGCTCCCTCAAGTCCGTCGCCCTCGCCCCGGCCGAGGTCGAGGGGGCCTTCGAGGAGGGCCTGGGCTTCGACGGCTCCTCGATCGAGGGCCTCGCCCGCGTCTCCGAGTCGGACATGCTCCTGCAGCCGGACCCCTCGACGTTCCAGATCCTGCCCTGGCGCGGCGAGACCGAGCCGACATCGCGCATGTTCTGCGACATCCTCACCCCGGACGGCGAGCCCTCGCCCGCCGACCCCCGCAACGTCCTCAAGCGCACGCTCGCCAAGGCCGCCGAGATGGGCTTCACGTGCTACACGCACCCTGAGATCGAGTTCTACCTGCTCGAGTCCGACAGGCTCGGTCCCGACGGCGCGCCCGTCCCCGTCGACCAGGGCGGCTACTTCGACCACGTTCCCGGCGGCGTCGCGCAGGACTTCCGCCGCACGGTCGTGAACATGCTCGAGTCCGTGGGGATCTCGGTCGAGTTCAGCCACCACGAGGGGGGCCCGGGGCAGAACGAGATCGACCTGCGCTACGCCGACGCCCTCCAGACGGCGGACAACATCATGACGTTCCGCACGGTCGTCAAGGAGGTGGCCCTCCAGCAGGGCGCCTACGCGACCTTCATGCCCAAGCCCTTCACGGTCCACCCGGGCTCGGGGATGCACACGCACTTCTCGCTCTTCGAGGGCGACACGAACGCGTTCCACGAGGCCGGCGCCGAGTTCCAGCTCTCCAAGACCGCCCGCCACTTCATCGCCGGCCTGCTCCGCCATGCCCCGGAGTTCACCGCCGTCACGAACCAGTTCGTCAACTCCTACAAGCGCCTCTGGGGCGGCGGGGAGGCCCCGAGCTACCTGAGCTGGGGGCACAACAACCGCTCCGCGCTCGTCCGCATCCCGCTCTACAAGCCGGGGAAGCACCAGAGCGCCCGCGTCGAGTACCGCGGCATCGACTCTGCGACGAACCCGTACCTCTCCTACGCCGTCCTGCTCGGGGCGGGCCTCAAGGGCATCGAGGAAGCGTACGAGCTGCCGCCGGCGGCCGAGGACGACATCTCCTCGCTCACGACCTCGGAGCGACGCGCCCTGGGCCACTCGCCGCTGCCCGCGAGCCTCTACGACGCGGTCAACGCGATGGAGGACTCCGAGCTCATGGCCGAGATCCTCGGCGAGCAGGTGTTCGAGCACTTCCTGCGCAACAAGCGCCAGGAGTGGAACGAGTACCGGCTCGAGGTCACGCCCTACGAGCTGCACCGCAACCTCGGCATCCTCTAGGGGACCGCATGGCTCCGAGCCTCGCGCGCAGGCTGATCGCCCTCGGCTCGTCCGATCCCGAGCGGGCCGAGCGGTTCCTGTCTGCCCGGGAGCTCGACGGCGTGGACAAGGAGGCCCTCCTCGAGGGCCTCTCGGTCGCCCCGGACCCGGACGCGGCGCTCCTGACGCTCGTGCGGCTCCTCGACCGCAGGCCAGAGCTCGCGTCGCTGCTCGAGGCCGGCCCGGAGCGCAGCGAGCCGCTCTTCCGCCTCCTCGGCGCGTCCGAGGCGCTCGGCGAGTTCCTGCTTCGCCGCCCCGAGCACCTCGACGTGCTCGAGGCCCCGCTCTCGGCCGAGCCGCTCGGCGCCGACCCCGACGAGCTGCGCACCTTCCTGCTGCGCTCCGTCGGCGCTGACCCGCATTCCGCCCGGCCCGTCGCCGCGGTGACGGGCGGGAGCGCGTACGAGGCCCTGCGGGTGGCCTACCGGCGGCGCCTGTGCGAGCTCGCCCTGCGCGACCTCGGCGCCGCCTCGCCAACAGACTTCCTCCCCACCGCCGCCGCCGAGCTCTCCGACCTGGCGGGGGCGGCCCTCGAGGCAGCCCTCGCCGTCGCCCGAGCCGAGGCCGCGGCGACGTTCCCGGCCGAGGAGGTCGCCGCCGTCGGGCTCGCCGTGATCGGCATGGGCAAGTGCGGGGCACGCGAGCTCAACTACATCTCGGACGTCGACGTGGTGTACGTGATCGACGCCGACTCGACGGGTCCCGGCGGAACGCTGGACGACACGCGGGCCGTTCAGATCGGCACGCTCCTGGCCACCGGGCTCGCCCGAGCGGTCTGGTCGACGGGACGCGAGCCGGCACTGTGGCAGGTGGACGCGAACCTGCGGCCCGAGGGCCGGGACGGCCCGCTCGTGCGCACCCTCGACTCGCATCTGGCCTACTACGCGCGCTGGGCGGAGAGCTGGGAGTTCCAGGCCCTCCTCAAGGCACGCTGCATTGCGGGGGACCGGGAGCTGGGGGCCCGCTACGAGGCCGCGATCGCCCCGCTCGTGTGGGCCTCCGCGGGGCGGGACGGCTTCGTCGAATCGGTCCAGGCCATGCGCCGCCGCGTCACCGAGAACATCCCTGCGGGCGAGGCCGAGCGGCAGATCAAGCTCGGCGTCGGCGGCCTGCGCGACGTCGAATTCACGGTCCAGCTCCTCCAGCTCGTCCACGGCCGCGCCGACGAGTCGCTGCGCGTGCGGGACACGACATCGGCCATCGCGGCCCTCGCCGCGGGCGGCTACATCGGCCGCGGGGCCGCTGCCGAGTTCGACTCGTCGTACCGCTACCTGCGCCTCCTCGAGCACCGCATCCAGCTCTTCCGGCTCCGCCGCACCCACCTCATGCCCGTCGACCAGGACGCCCTGCGCGCCCTCGCCCGGGCCGTGCAGGGGATCTTCGACGTGGGCCGCTCGAACCCCGAGCAGCTCCTCGAGCGCTGGCACCGCACCAAGCGCAGCGTCCGTGAGCTGCACGAGCGCATCTTCTACCGCCCGCTGCTCAACACCGTCGCGAACCTGAGCCCCGACGAGGCCCGGCTGACCCCGCAGGCGGCGCAGGAGCGGCTCGCCGCGCTCGGCTACCGCGACCCGCAGGGCGCGATGCGGCACATCGAGGCGCTCACGGCCGGAGTGAGCCGCCGGGCCGCCCTCCAGCGCCAGCTCCTGCCCGTCCTGCTCGACTGGCTGGCCGACGGCGTGGATCCCGACGGCGGCCTGCTCGCCTTCCGCCGGGTGAGCGAGGCCCTCGGGACGACGCACTGGTACCTCGGACTCCTCCGTGACTCGGCGGCCGCCGCGGAGCGGCTGTGCCACGTCCTCTCCGACTCCCGGCTCATCGCCGACCTGCTCGAGGTCTCGCCGGAATCCGTCGCCTGGCTCGGCAACGACGGCGACCTGCGGCCTGTCCCGCTCGAGACGCAGTGGCAGGAGATCCAGGCCAAGCTGTCCAGGCACGAGGACCCGGCCGCGGCGATGCGGCTCGTCCGGCTCATCCGCCGGCGCGAGATCCTGCGCGTCGCCCTCGCGGACCGGGCCGGTCTCCTGGACGTCCGGGCGGTGGGGGAGGCCCTCGCCGACGCGGACCAGGCGGCCGTGCTCGCCGCCCTGCGCGTTGCCGAGGGCATCGCCGCCGCCAACGGCCCGGTCCTGACCCAGGTGCTCGTTGTCGCGATGGGCCGGCAGGGAGGCCGGGAGATCGGCTACGGCTCCGACGCCGACGTCATCTACGTGCACCGCCCGCTGCCCGCGGCCGACCCGACGGCGGCGCAGAAGCAGGCCCTCGAGATCGTCTCGAGCCTCTCCTCCCTCCTGACCCAGCCGCTCAAGCCCCCTGTCCTCGCCGAGCGGGTCCTCACGCTCGACGCGGACCTCCGACCCGAGGGCAAGAGCGGGCCGCTCGTGCGCTCGCTCGAGTCCTTCGCCGAGTACTACCGCCGCTGGGCCCTCGTGTGGGAGTCGCAGGCCCTGCTCCGCGCCCGGCCGCTCGCCGGGGACGACGACGTTGCGCGCGAATTCATGGCGCTCGTCGACTCCGTGCGCTACCCCGAGAAGCTCGACCCCGCCGACGTCCGCGAGATCCGCCGCATCAAGGCCCGCGTCGAATCGGAGCGACTGCCCCGCGGAGCCGACCCCTCGCGGCACCTCAAGCTGGGCCGCGGCGGGCTCAGCGACGTCGAGTGGCTCGTCCAGCTCCTCCAGCTCCAGCACGCGGCGCGGCACCCCGAGCTGCGCACGACGGCGACCCTTCCGGCGCTCTCGGCTGCGGCCGAGGCGGGGCTCATCCCGGCGGACGAGGCTGAGCTGCTCGCCGAGACCTGGACCCTCGCGAGCCGCGTGCGCAGCGCCAACGTCGCGTGGACCGGCAGGGCGTCCGATCTCCTGCCCTCCTCGCGGCGCGACCTCGAGGGCGTTGCGCGCTGGTGCGGCTACCCGCCCGGCCAGGCCAGCGCCCTCGAGCAGCACTACCTGAACCTCACGCGCCGGGCGCGGCAGGTCTTCGAGCGGCGGTTCTACGCCGCCGGATAATCCGCCACAACCTGGGACGCCAGAAGGAGCGGCACATGGAGCACGTCAGAGCCGACCTCGCCTCCGAGGCCGAGCGGGAACTCGCGCGGGCCCGGTCGGACGCCCACGGGCACAGCGCAGCGGCAGTGCTCAAGGACGGCCGGCTGCGGCACACGCTCCTGGCCATCCTCGACGGCCGCAGCCTCGGCGAGCACGCCAAGCCCGAGGCGGCGACGCTCCACGTCCTGCAGGGACGCGCCATCGTGCGTGCTGGCACGGACGGGCCCGAGACAACCGTCTCCCAGGGCGAGGTCATGGTGCTGCCCGGCGGAACCCACGACGTCCGCGCAGAGGGCGACCTCGTGGCGCTCCTGACGACGATCGCCGGCTGAGGCCGGCGGCCGGCCGAGGCCCTGCCGGTGGGCAGGGCGAGGCGCGGCCTCGCACGCCGGAAAAGCGCCCGCCCCGGGACGGCTGTGCCGTCCCGGGGCGGGCGCTTGGGCGGAAGGGTCCGCGGTGCGGATCAGACGCCGTAGTAGAGCTCGAACTCGTACGGGTTCGGGCGCAGGGAGAGCGGAGCGATCTCCTTCTCGCGCTTGTACGCGATCCAGGTGTCGATGAGGTCCTGCGTGAAGACGCCGCCGGCCTGGAGGAACTCGTTGTCCGCCTCGAGGGCCTCGAGCGCCTCGTCGAGCGAGCCCGGGGCCTTGGGGATGTCGCGGGCCTCCTCGGCGGGGAGCTCGTAGAGGTCCTTGTCGATCGGAGCCGGGGGCTCGATGCGGTTGCGGATGCCGTCGATGCCGGCCATGAGCTGCGCGGCGAAGGCGAGGTACGGGTTCGAAGAGGGGTCCGGCGCGCGGAACTCGATGCGCTTGGCCTTCGGGTTCGAGCCCGTGACCGGGATGCGGATGCCGGCGGAGCGGTTGCCCTGCGAGTACACCATGTTGACCGGGGCCTCGAAGCCCTTGACGAGGCGCTTGTAGGAGTTCACCGTCGGGTTCGTGAACGCGAGCACCGCCGAGGCGTGCTTGAGCAGGCCGCCGATGTACCAGCGGGCGACGTCGGAGAGGTTGGCGTAGCCCTTCTCGTCGTAGAAGAGCGGCTCGCCGCCGTTCCACAGCGACTGGTGGCAGTGCATGCCCGAGCCGTTGTCGCCGAAGATCGGCTTCGGCATGAACGTCACGGACTTGCCCCACTCGAGCGCCGTGTTCTTGATGATGTACTTGAACTTCTGCAGGTCGTCCGCGGCGCGGACGAGCGTCGAGAAGCGGTAGTTGATCTCGGCCTGGCCGGCGGCGCCGACCTCGTGGTGGGAGCGCTCGACCTCGAGGCCCGCGGCGTCGAGGTTCAGGCACATCGCGTCGCGCAGGTCGGCCTGGTGGTCGACCGGGGCCACGGGGAAGTAGCCGCCCTTGAACGGGGTCTTGTTGCCGAGATTGCCGCCCTCTTCCTCACGGGCGTTGTTCCACGGGGCCTCGATGGAGTCGACCTTGTAGAAGGAGCCCTGCGGGGAGGACTCGAACTGGACGTTGTCGAAGACGTAGAACTCGGCCTCGGGCGCGAAGAACGCGGTGTCGGCGATGCCGGTCGAGGCGAGGTAGGCCTCGGCGCGCTCGGCCACGCCGCGCGGGTCACGGTGGTAGGGCTCACCGGTGCGCGGGTTCACGATGGAGAAGTTGAGGGCGAGCGTCTTCTCGACGCGGAACGGGTCGACGAACGCCGTGGTGACGTCCGGGATGAGCTGCATGTCAGACTCGGCGATGCCCTGGAAGCCGCGGATGGACGAGCCGTCGAAGAGCTGGCCGTTCTCGAAGAAGTCCGCGTCGACCGTCTTGGCGGGGACGTTGAAGTGCTGCTGGACGCCCGGGAGGTCGGTGAAGCGGATATCGACGAACTTGACGTCTTCGTCCTGGATGTACTTGAGGACTTCGTCCGCAGACTTGAACATCTATGCTCCTATACACAAGGGGGGTGGCAGTCTGGCCGGGCGCAATCACGGCGCGCGCAGCCTGCGCGGCGCCGGACGCCTCGCTGCAACGGGCTCCAGCCTACGAATGGGGCATTTCCCGGCCGTGTCCGTATTGTTTCAGGCAGGTTACAGAAGGCTGTCGTGTGTAAACGCTAGCGGCCTGCCCGGCGCGTGGCCAGCGCGCCACGCGCCCTAGACTGGAGCGGTGATCGAGCGCAAAGACATCGGCTCCTGGCTCGGCGGCGCGCCGTCGTCCGACGGCGACTATCCCGGGCGGCGCCTCGGCAAGCCTACTGCCGGGCCAGGCTCCATCGGGCGCCCCGGCCGGCGTGTCCTCGCCCTGTGCATCGACTGGGCAGCGTCCCTCGCGATCTCGGGCGCGTTCTTCGGCGGCGACGCCATGGCCACGCTGGGGGTCTTCGCCGTCGAGCAGGTCCTCCTCGTCGGTCTCGCCGGCTTCAGCCTGGGTCACCGGATCGCGGGCCTGCGCGTCGAGCGCCTCGATGGCGGGCGGGTGTCCCTGCCCGCAGCGGCCCTCCGCACGGTCCTGCTGTGCCTCGTGATCCCCGCGGTCATCTTCGACCCGGACCAGCGCGGCCTCCACGACAAGGCGGCCGGGACCGTCGTCGTCCGCCTCTGACTCCTTCGGCCCAGAAAAGACTGGCCCTCGCCAAGAGACCGAAGGCCCAGAGCAGACCGGCCCAGAGCAGACGAGGACCCCGGGCGGTGCCCAGGGTCCTCGTGCGTGTCAGGGGTAGCGTCAGCGGCCGCGCATCGCGCGGCGGTCCGGCCGGACCCGGCGGGGGTCGATGCCCTTGGGGATCGGCATGCGCGGGCCGAGGGACGCGATCCGCTTGTCCACGGCCGCGACCTCCACCTTGGTCAGCTCGGGCTTGAGCTTCTGCATGGCCTTCGCGACGCCGCGCAGCGGGGTCTGGCCCTCGTCGCGCCCGGTCTCGATGACGTGGATCGGGACGTTCGGGAGGATGCGGGCGAGGCGCTTGCGCTCCTCGTCGACGAGCTGGCGCACGCGCGTGCTGGGGCCCTCGGTCACGAGGACGACGCCGGGGCGGCCGATCGCGCGGAACACGACGTCCTGCATGCGGTTGACGGCGACAGGCTCCTCGGCGACGATCCAGCCGCGGCGGAGGGTGCTGAGCGCCGCGCCGGCAGCGCCGGGCTGGCCCTCGATCTGGCTGAACGCAGCACGCTCCGCGCGGCGGCTCAGGATGAAGACGGCGCCGAGCAGGCCCAGCGGGATGCCGATGATGAGGCCCGTGATCCAGTTGTCGAGCAGGAAGCCGATGAGCAGGCTCACGCCGGTGACGGCGAGGAACACGAGCGCCATGAGCCAGACGGCATTCGGGTCGGCCTTCCGGGTCATCTGGAAGACCTGGATGAACTGCTTGAAGCCTTTGAAGCGTTCCTTCTTCGGCTTGATGTCCTTGGGATTCCCCGAGGGCGTGCTGGGGGTGTCGGTGCGCTTGGCCATAGTCCCTCAATTCTACGGGACGCTCGAGCGCGCGGCGCCCGTCCGAGCGCCCCAGGACGGGGTCCCGATGGGCGCCGCGCGCCGTGTGCTCCGCATGCTGTTCCGGCTGTGCGGACCCTGTCAGCCCTGGCGGGCGGCGACGAGGGTCGCGGCCTCCTGGCGGGTCGTGCCGGAGCTCTCGATGTGCGCGAGGTGCGCGGGGATCGGCAGGCCCTTCTTGCGCATCGCCGTCGCCCAGAGGCGGCCGGCACGGTACGAGGAGCGCACGAGCGGGCCGCTCATGACGCCGAGGAAGCCGATCTCCTCGGCCTCCTGGGAGAGCTCGACGAACTCCTCGGGCTTGACCCAGCGCTCGACGGGGTGGTGCCGCTCGGAGGGGCGCAGGTACTGGGTGATGGTGATGAGGTCGCAGCCGGCCTCGTGGAGGTCGCGCAGGGCCTCGGAGACCTCCTCGCGGGTCTCGCCCATGCCGAGGATGAGGTTGGACTTCGTGACCATGCCGCGGTCCCGGCCCTGCGTGATCACGTCGAGCGAGCGCTCGTAGCGGAACGCCGGGCGGATGCTCTTGAAGATGCGCGGGACGGTCTCGACGTTGTGCGCGAACACCTCGGGGGCGGCGTCGCAGATCGCGGCGATGTGCTCGGGCTTGCCGGAGAAGTCCGGGATGAGGATCTCGACGCCGGTGCCCGGGTTGAGCTCGTGGATCTTGCGGATCGTCTCGGCGTAGAGCCAGGTGCCCTCGTCCTCGAGGTCGTCTCGGGCGACCCCGGTGACGGTCGCGTAGCGCAGGTTCATCGACTGCACGCTGCGGGCGACCTTGGTCGGCTCGAAGCGGTCGAGCGGGGAGGGCTTGCCCGTGTCGATCTGGCAGAAGTCGCAGCGCCGGGTGCATTCCGAGCCGCCGATGAGGAACGTGGCCTCCTTGTCCTCCCAGCACTCGAAGATGTTGGGGCAGCCGGCCTCCTCGCAGACCGTGTGCAGCCCCTCCTTCTTGACCTGGTTCTTGAGCTGGACGAACTCCGGTCCCATCTGGACCTTGGCCTTGATCCAGTCCGGCTTGCGCTCGACGGGCGTCTGGGCGTTGCGTGCTTCGATGCGCAGCAGGCGGCGTCCTTCGGGGGCGAGGGTCACGCGAGGGCTCCTTCCGGCGCGGCGATGCCGGCGGCGACGAATTCGTCCTGGCGGCGGGAGAGCTCCTCCGCGATCCGGTCGACGATGTCGCTGGGGCTGACGTCACGCCCGCATTCGGCCGAGATGGTGGTGGTCCCGGCGTCGGTGATGCCGCACGCGATGATCTGCGCGTACGGCTCGAGGCTGTTGTTGCAGTTGATCGCGAACCCGTGGCCCGTGACGCCGTCGTGGACGCTGATGCCGATGGCCGCGATCTTCCGGTCGCCGCCGCGGGAATCCGCGCGCACCCAGACGCCCGAGCGGCCGTCGACGTGCTCGGCCCTGATCCCGTACTCCGAGATCACGGTGATCATGACGTCCTCGAGCAGTTCGACGTAGGCCCGGATGCCGCGGGGCTCCCTGAGCCGGACGATCGGGTACCCGACGAGCTGCCCCGGGCCGTGCCACGTGAGCTTCCCGCCGCGGTCGACGGGGACGACGGGGGTCCCGTCGAGGGGACGCTCGTGCTCCTCAGTGCGCTTGCCCGCGGTGTACACCGCGGCGTGCTCGAGGAGGAGGACGGTGCTGGGGGAGTTGCCGGCCACCACGTCGTCGTGGAGCTGGCGCTGCGCCTCGAGGCCGGCTTCGTAGTCGACGTAGTCCGGCGCGAACCCCAGCCGGGTGAACGCAAGAGTCATGCCGTCCAGCTTAGCCCTCCGCCCCGGGCCCCAGCCCGGCAGTGTGGCGAACGTCGCACCGGCCTGTGGATAACTTCTGCGGCACCTTGCGGGTCTGCGGTAGACATGAGCCATGGAGACCCAGCCGCACCCCGGGCAGCCGCCGAGCGCGGACCAGCCGGAGCCGCCCGCCCTGCCGGGCTACGACGTTGTGCGCCATCTCGGGACGGGGGCGGCGGGACACGTGTGGCTCGTGCGTGAGGCGGCGACGGGCCGGGCCCTCGCCGCCAAGGTGATCGCCCGTGGCACTGCCGCGGAGCCCGAGGCCCTCTCGGCGGCGCGGCGCGAGCTGCGGATCGCGGGGGCCAAGCCGCACGACCACGTCCTCGCGGTCCGCGACGCCGTTGCCGTGCAGGGCGGGGCACACGGTCCCACGGACGTCGCCGGTGGGGGAAGCGGGGAGGGCACAATCGCGCTCCTGGCCGACTACGCGGCGGGCGGCTCGCTCGGGCGGCTCCTCGCCGCCCGCGGGCGGCTCGGCGTGGGCGAGACGGTGACGGCCGTCGCGCCAGTCGCGCAGGCGGTGGGCGCGCTCCACGCCGAGGGCACGGTCCATGGCGACGTCTCGCCCGGGAACGTCCTGTTCACCGCCCAGGGCAAGCCGCTGCTCTCCGACTTCGGCCTCGCCCGCATGGTCGGAGACGCGTCCGCGGCCGACGCCGGCACGCCCGGCTTCGCCGACCCGGTGCCGAGGGCGCCGGAGGAGGAGCACGTGCGCACCGCCGCCCGGGACGTCTTCTCCCTCGGGGCGCTCGCGTGGTTCTGCCTCACAGGCTCGCCCCCGCAGCCGACGTCGGCCCGGCCACCGCTCAGCCTCCTCGTCGAGGACGTCCCGGCGGAGCTCGCCGCGGCCATCGAGACGGCCCTGCGGGAGGAGCCCTTCGCACGCCCCACCGCCGCCGAGTTCGCGCACGCCCTCTTCCGCAGTGCCCGCGCCGAGCCGGTCGACCTCGCCCCCGCGGTGGACGCAGCCGTCATCCCCGAGCTGCTCACCCGCGTGCAGCCGCCGCCGCCGGGGCGCTGGCCGCTCGCGCGCCTCCGCCGGCCCCGGCGCCGGCCGCTCTTCGGCGCCGAGGCCGACGCCCGATCGCCGAGGACCCACCGGGCCCCGGACGCCCGCGGGCTGGCCTCGCGCGCCGCAGTGCTGCGGGCCTGCACCGCCTTCCTCGTCCTGGTCGCCCTCGTCGCCGGCGGGTGGTGGGCGGCGTCGCTTGGCGGGGTGACCACCACCGCGGCGCATGCGCCGGCTTCCGACGGCGGGCGTCCCGCCGAAGGCGCGGCGGGATGGGACGCCCTCCCCGAGCAGCTGCGCACGGCCGCCGAGGCCGACGACCCGGTGCGCGCGGTCCAGGCCCTCTCGGACATCCGGGCCCGGGCCATCGCCGCCGCCGACCGTCCCCTGCTCGAGGCCGTGAGCGTCCCGGGCTCCCCGGCGGCCGCGGGGGACGCGGCCCTGGCGGACGGGCTCGCCCGGGACGGCCAGCGGCTCGAGGGCTTCCGCGCGAGCGTGACCGCGGCGTCGCTCGAGCCGGACCCGGCGCCCGGGGCGGCGCCCGGCAGCGCCGTCGTGCGGGTGCGCATCGTCACGAGCGGCTACACCGTGCTCGACGCCGCGGGCGCACCCGTGGGGGAGAGGCCAGCCGGCCGCGACCAGGACCTGCGGGTCGTGCTCGAGCGCGTCGACGGACGCTGGCGCGTGGCCAGCGTCCTCGCGGCGTGAGCGAGCGCGCGGCCTGCCTATGATCGGAGGATGACTGGCTCCAGCTACTTCCGCTATCCCCATGTGCACGGGGACCTCGTGGCCTTCGTGGCCGAGGACGACGTCTGGCTCGCGCCCGTGTCCGGCGGCCGCGCCTGGCGGCTGTCCGCGCTCCGGCTCCCGGCCCGCAACCCCCGCTTCGCCCCCGACGGGTCGAAGGTCGTCTGGACCGTGGTGCAGGGCAGCGCGCCCGAGGTCGTCTCGGCGGACGTGGACGGCGGCGGCTTCCGCCAGCTCACCTACTTCGGTCACTCGACCACCCGCGTCAAGGGCTTCGAGCCCGGCGGCCGCGTCGTCGTCACGAGCGCCCACAACCAGCCGGACTCGCGGCACACGCACGCGTACACCGTGCCCCTCGACGGCGGCTGGCTCGAGGAGCTGCCCTACGGGCCGGTGGACTCCGTCGCCTTCGGCCCCCGCGTCGGGGACGAGCGGCCCGTCGTCGTCGGGAGCGTCCTGACGCGCGAGCCCGCCTCCTGGAAGCGGTACCGCGGGGGCGCGGCGGGGAAGCTCTGGATCGACCCCGACGGCGGCGGCGAGTTCCGCCTGCTCGTCCCCGGCCTCGAGGGCAACCTCTGCGACCCGATGTGGATCGACGGCCGGATCGCCTTCCTCTCGGACCACGAGGGCGTCGGCAACCTGTACTCCGTGGACCGGCTCGGCCAGGACCTGCGGCGGCACACCGACTTTGACCGCTTCTACGTGCGGCACGCGACCACCGACGGCAGCCGCATCGCCTTCGAGTCCGCCGGCGAGCTCTGGCTCCTGGACGGCCTCGACGCCGAGCCCCGCCGTCTGGACGTGGCGCTCGCCTCGGCCTCCACCTCGCGCCGCCCCGTCCCGCTCGCGGTGTCCCGCCACCTCGGCGAGGTCGTGCCGACCCCGGATGGGCGCGCAAGCGTCGTCGAATCGCATGGCACGGTGCACTGGCTCGCGCACCGCGACGGGCCCTCCCGCGTCGTGGAGGCGACGCCGGGCGTGCGCGCCCGGCTCGCCCGCCCGCTCGGCTCGGACGCCGTCGCATACATCGCGGACCACGAGGGCGAGGAGGGGCTGTTCATCAAGCGCCTCGCGGGCGCCGAAGCCGCGGCCCGTGCCGCCGCGGCGGGGACCCGCACCGCGGCGGAGCGCGACGGCGGGCCCGCGAGGGTGGAGTTCGACGGCGGCGACGGCCTCCCCGTTCCCGTCTCGGCGCTGTCCACGACGGGCCAGCCGGGCCAGCCCGGCGCACCCGGCGCGGGCGGAGACGGTGGAGACGAGGCGGCGAGGGGCGACGACGCGGCCGCGCCCTCCGGGAGCCAGACGGGCACATTCTCCGCGGGCCTGCGTGCCCCGGCCGCGGCGGGCTCGCGCTCATACGTCGTGCCCGGCCGGGAGAGCGCGCCGCCGGACCCTGAGGTGACGGCCGACTCGCTCCCGCGCCTGCGCCGCATCGCGCTCCCCACGCCGAGCCGCGCGGCGGAGCTCGTCCCAAGCCCCGACGGCACGCTCATCGCGGTCGGCACGGCCTTCGGCGAAGTGCACCTCGTCGACGTCGCGTCCGGCACCGCGACGACCCTGAGCAGCGTCGAGGAGGGCAGCGTCGAGCAGCTCGCGTGGAGCCCCGACTCGCGGTGGCTCGCCTGGAGCGAGCCCGTCACGGCGTTCGGCGCGCGGTCGAAGATCCGCCTCGCCGAATGCTCGACCGGGACGATCGCCGACGTCACCGACGGGCGCTTCTGGGACGCGTCCCCGGCATTCACGCCCGACGGCGCGTACCTCGCCTTCCTCTCGGGCCGCAGCTTCGACCCGGTGTACGACGGCCACTCGTTCGACCTCTCGTTCCCGAGCCCGATCAAGCCGTACATCGTCCCGCTCGAGGCCACCAAGGCGAGCCCGTTCGGCCCGCGCGTGGCGGACTTCGGGGACGCAGGCCGCGGAGCGGGGAGCGCGGCCGAGGGCCGCGGGGCCGACGACGCCGAAGCCGCCGCCCCGCCGTCGTCCGCGCCGCCCCGCGTGACGGTGGACCTCGAGGGGATCCAGCACCGGATCGTGGCCCTGCCCGTCCGGCAGGGCAACTACTCGCGCCTCTCCGCGGCTCCCGACGCGCTCCTGTGGCTCTCCCAGGACCTCGCCGGAGCCACGGGCGAGGGCAAGGCGAAGCCGGGGGACAAGGACACGCCGCCCACCCTGCAGCGTCTCGACCTCGTCTCGGGCGTCGAGACGACGCTCGTCTCGGCCCTCGACGCCTACCGGATCAGCGGCGACGGGTCCCGGGTCGTGTACGTGCGGGACAGGGCCGTGCACAGCGTGCCGAGCTCGTCGGCCGCCGAGGACGGGCACAGCGAGCACATCGCCGTCGACCTCGACCGGATCCGCGTCCGGCTCGATCCCGTCTACGTCTGGTCGCAGGCCTTCGACGAGGCCTGGCGGCTCCAGCGCGACTTCTTCTGGACACCGGACATGGCCGGGACCGACTGGGACGAGGTCTCGGACCGGTACCGTCCCCTCGTCGCCCGGCTCGGCTCCCACGACGACCTCGTCGACCTCCTGTGGGAGGTGCACGGCGAGCTGGGGACGTCTCACGCCTACGTGACCCCGGCGCCCGTGACCGAGCCCGGGGCGGGCGGCCAGGGCCGGCTCGGCGGCGAGTTCGACTTCGACGGCGGCTGGGTGGTGCGGCGCGTGCTCGCCAACGAGTCCTCCGACCCGCTCGCGTCCTCGCCCCTGGCCTCGCCCGGCGCGGACGTCCGCGCCGGGGACCGCCTCCTCGAGGTCGACGGCGTGCCGCTCACCCCCGAGTTCGGCCCGGCCATGGCCCTTGTCGGGGCCGCGGGGAAGGTCGTCGAGCTGACCGTTCTCAACGGCCCCGCCCACGGTGCCGAGGCCGGCGAGAGCCGCCGCATCGCCGTCGTGCCCATCCGCGACGAGGAGCGGCTGCGCTACCAGGACTGGGTCCAGGCGAACCGCCGGCTCGTCCGCGAGGCCTCCGGCGGCCGCTTCGGCTACCTCCATGTGCCCGACATGGCCGCGCGCGGCTGGGCCCAGCTGCACCGCGACCTCGACACCGAGACCGCCCTCGACGCGCTCGTCGTCGACGTGCGCCGCAACCGCGGCGGGCACACGTCCCAGCTCGTCGCGGAGCTCATCGGCCGCCGCGTCACGGGCTGGAGCATGCCCCGCGGCGAGCAGCCGCGCACTTACCCGCGGCAGGCCCCGCGCGGCCCGGTCGTGATCCTCGCGGACGAGTTCGCCGGGTCCGACGGGGACATCATCACCCAGGTGGCCAAGCTGCGCGGGATCGGCCCCGTGGTGGGCACGCGCACGTGGGGCGGCGTCGTCGGCATCGACAACCGCTTCCGGCTCGCCGACGGCACGGGCGTGACGCAGCCGCGCTACGCGACGTGGTTCGAGGACGGCGTCGGCTGGGGCGTGGAGAACGCCGGCGTCGAGCCGGACATCGAGGTCCCCTACCCGCCGCACGCCTACGCGGCCGGCATCGATCCGCAGCTCGAGCAGGGCATCGGGGTGCTCAAGGAGATGCTCGTCGAGATCCCCACCCAGCGCCCGCCGGCGCGGGAGGGCTACCGCTCGCTCCGCCCCGCGCCGCTCCCGCCGCGGCCGCAGGCCCTGGCCGGCGCCGAGCCTGTCCCGGCCCTCGAGGGCTGAGCCCCGCCCTGTCCGGCCGGCGACGCACGAAGGCCCCCTCCGCACGCCGGTGCGGAAGGGGCCTTCGTGCGTCCCAGAGCCCGGGGCACTCCGGGCGCTGGGGCCCCTGCGGGCCGCCGGCCGCGGCGACAGGATCGCCGTCGGCCGAGACGTGGATCAGGACTCGAGCGTGGCCTCGAGTGTGATCGGGATGGAGAGCGCCTGGCTCACCGGGCAGCCGGACTTGGCGGCGTCGGCGATCTTCTGGAACTCGTCCTCGGCGATGCCGGGGATGCGGGCCGAGACCGTGAGCTTGCTGCCGGTCACGCCCTCGCCCGGCTGGAAGCCGACCTCCGACTTCGTCTCGATGCGCTCGGCCTTGTAGCCGGCCTTGTCGAGCTCGTTGCTGAAGGCCATCGAGAAGCACGCGGAGTGCGCGGCAGCGAGGAGCTCCTCGGGGCTGGTCTTGCCGCGGGCGTCCTCGGTGCGCGCCTTCCAGGTCACGTCGTAGGTGCCGATGCCCGAGTAGTCGAAGGTGGTCTCGCCGGCGCCCTCGAAGAGGTTGCCCTGCCAGATGGTGTGCGCGTTGCGGATGGTAGCCATGCGTGCTCCTTGCGTGCGTGGTCGGTGTGCCGCGGCGAAGCCGGAAAGGGACTGCGCCGTCCTCGCCCATCCTAGGCATACCCGGGCCCAGGCCGGGTACAGGACGGCCCCGGACGCCGGGCGTGACGCCGGCGGCCGGGGCCGTGTGCCGCGGTGCCCTGGCTAGTTCCAGAGGGTCGCGATCGCGACGTTGAGGAGGGCGAGGCCGCCGACGGCGTGCGCGAGCCCGGGCGCGACCGTCTCGCCCGCCTTGCGCCTGCGGTTGCCGACGAACGCGAGGGCGCCGACGATCACGGCGACGGCGAACTTGACGATGAGCTTGGGGTAGTTCGGGTCGGCGAAGGCCTCCTCGGTCTGGCCGAGGACGGGGATGAGGCCCATGAGGATGATGCCCGTGAGCAGCTGAGTCATCGCGCCGTCGAACTGCCGCGGCCCGACGGTGGGCTGCTTCATGTTCGCGATCCAGGGGCCGATGATCATGGCCGCACCCACGATGTGCACGAAGACGACGATGTTGTAGACGATTGTCATGGTCTCGAGTCTAGTGGCGGGGAGAGGCGCGATCGGCCGGGCGCGGGCGCGGCGGATCCCAAGTGCATAACGAATGCCGGCCCCGCCAGACTGCCGGGAAACGGCGACGGCGCCCGTCCCTGGGGACGGGCGCCGCCGGCGTCGTGCGCGGTGCTCAGAGGCCGAGGTCGGCCTCGAAGGCGCCCTCCTCGAGGCGCGCCTTGAGCGTCTGCAGGAAGCGGCCCGCGTCCGCGCCGTCCACGAGACGGTGGTCGTACGTGAGCGAGAGGTACATCATCGAGCGGACGGCGATGACGTCGTCGCCCTCGCTGTTCTGGGTGACCCACGGGCGCTTCACGATCGCGCCCGTGCCCAGGATCGCGACCTGCGGCTGGTTGATGATCGGGGTGTCGAAGAGCGCCCCGACCGAGCCGATGTTCGTGATGCTGAACGTGCCGCCGGAGAGCTCGTCCGGGCCGATCTTGCCCTTGCGCGTGCGGTCGGCGACGTCCGCGATCTTGGCGGACAGGCCCGCGAGGTTGAGGCTGCCGGCGTCCTGGATGACCGGGACGAGGAGGCCCTTCTCGGTGTCCACCGCGATCGCGAGGTGCTCCGCGTTGTGGTACGTGATCTGCTGCTGCGCCTCGTCGTACTCGGCGTTGAGCTTCGGGTGCTGCTTGAGCGCCTCGGCGACCGCCTTCGCGATGAACGGCAGGAAGGTGAGCTTGGTGCCGTTCTGCGCGAGGAACTGGCCCTTGGCCTTGTCCCGGAGCTTCGCGATCTTGGTCATGTCGACCTCGTGGACCTGCGTGAGCTGGGTCGACGTGTCGAGGGACTCGCGCATGCGGCGGGCGATGACCTGGCGGATGCGCGGGGCCTTCTCGGTCGTGCCGCGCAGCGACGACGGGGCGACCGAGGGGCCCGCCTTCGCCGGGGCGGCGGCAGGCGCGGCCGGAGCGGGGGCGGCCTGCGCAGCCGTGGCGGCCTCGGCCGCGGCGAGCACGTCCTGCTTGCGGATGCGGCCGCCGACGCCGGTCCCCGTGAGGGTCGTGACGTCGATGCCGTGCTGATTGGCCAGCTTGCGCACGAGGGGGGTCACGTAGCCGGACTCGCCACCCTGAGCCGGGGCCTGCTGCGCGGGCGCCTGCGGTGCCGGCGCCTGCGGTGCCGGGGCCGCCGGAGCCTGCGGCGCCGGAGCCTCCTGGGCCGGGGCGGGGGCTTCCTCCGCCGGGGCGGGGGCGGCGGGGGCCTCCTGAGCCGGGGCCGGGGCCGCCTGGGCCGGGGCCTCGGCGACTGGAGCGGCCTGCGCCGGGGCACCCGAGCCGACGACGGCGAGGACGGCGCCGACCTCGGCGGTCTCGTCCTCGTTCACGCGGATCTCGAGCAGCGTGCCGGCCACGGGGGAGGGGACCTCTGTGTCGACCTTGTCGGTGGAGACCTCGAGGAGCGGCTCGTCGACCTCGACGGCGTCGCCGACGGCCTTGAGCCAGCGGGTCACCGTGCCCTCCGTGACGCTCTCGCCGAGGGCCGGGAGAGTGACCTCGTGGCCCTCGGGGGCGGCCTGCGCCGAGGCGGGCTCCGCCGGCTCCTCGGCCGGGGCGGCCTGCTGCGGGGCCGGGGCCTCTGCGGCGGGGGCAGCCGGGGCCGGTGCCTCCTGTGCGGGCGCCTCCTCGGCAGGCGCAGCCTGGGCCGGGGCGGCCTCGGCGGGCGCGCTGCCGGCACCGGCGCCGTCGCCGATGCGGGCCAGGGGCGCGCCGACCTCGGCGGTCTCGTCCTCGCCGACGAGGATCTCCTCGAGGACGCCCGCGACGGGCGACGGGATCTCGGTGTCGACCTTGTCGGTGGAGACCTCGACGAGCGGCTCGTCGAGCTCGACGCGGTCGCCGACCTGCTTGAGCCAGCGGGTGACGGTTCCTTCGGTGACGCTCTCCCCGAGCGCAGGCAGGTTGACGGTCTCAGACATGTGTCCCCGTACTCCTTAGTTCTTTTCTCGTGCGAATGTCTCGGGGCTGCTCAGCCGTGGAGCGCCTTGCCGGCGAGGGCGAGGTGGACCTCGCCGAGGGTCTCGTTCTGCGTCGGGTGCGCGTGGACGAACTGGGCGACGTCCTCCGGGTAGGCCTCCCAGTTGACGATGAGCTGCGCCTCGCCGATCTGCTCGCCCATGCGGGAGCCGATCATGTGCACGCCGACGACGGGGCCGTCCTTCTGGCGCACGACCTTGACGATGCCGCCCGTGCCGAGGATCGAGCTCTTGCCGTTGCCCGCGAGGTTGTACTCCTGGGTCTGCACCTGGTCGTCGCCGAACTTTTCCTTGGCGCCCTTCTCGGTGTAGCCGACCGTGGCGATCTCGGGCTCGCAGAACGTGACCTTGGGGATGTTCACGTCCTCGACGACGACCGGGTTGAGGCCGGCGATCTCCTCGGCGACGAAGATGCCCTGCTGGTAGCCGCGGTGGGCGAGCTGGACACCGGGGACGATGTCGCCGACGGCGTAGACGCTGCCGACGCCGGTGTGGAGGCGCTCGTTCGTGATGACGAAGCCGCGGTCGATCGTGATGCCCGCCTCCTCGTAGCCGAGGTTCGCCGTGACCGGGCCGCGGCCGACGGCGACGAGCAGGAGGTCGGCCTCGAACGTCTTGCCGTCGACGAGGGTGACCTTGACGCCGCTGTCGTTCTGCTCGACGCCCTGGAAGAAGGTGCCGGTGTTGAACTTGATGCCGCGCTTCTTGAACGCGCGCTCGAGCTGCTTGACGATCGCCTCGTCCTCGTTGGGCACGAGCGAGGGCAGGCCCTCGATGATCGTGACGTCGACGCCGAAGGACTTCCAGACCGAGGCGAACTCGACGCCGATCACGCCGCCGCCGAGCACGATCGCGCTCTGCGGGATGTAGTCGAGCTCGAGGGCCTGGTCCGAGGTGATGACCCGGCCGCCGATCTCGAGGCCCGGGAGGCTGCGCGAGTAGGAGCCGGTCGCGAGGACGATGTTCTTGCCCTTGTACGCCGTGCCGTTGACCGTGACGGTGTCCGCGGAGGTGAGGCGGCCCTCGCCCTCGATGACCGTGATGCCCTTGGACTTGATGAGGCCCGTGAGACCCTTGAACTTGCCGGCGACGATCCCGTCCTTGTACGCGTTGACGGCGCTGATGTCGATGCTGTCGAGCGTGACGTTGACGCCGTACTTCGCGGAGTCGCGGGCGTGGTCAGCAAGCTCGGCCGAGTGGAGGAGCGCCTTTGTCGGGATGCAGCCGTTGTGCAGGCACGTGCCGCCGAGCTTGGCCTTCTCGACGAGGCCGACGGTGAGGCCGAGCTGGACGGCGCGCAGCGCCGTGGCGTAGCCGCCACTCCCGCCGCCGAGGACCAAGATGTCGAATTCCTGCGCAGTTGCCTGGTCGGCCACGTGGACGCTCCTCGCCTTGTGGACGGCGTTCCGCCGTCAGATATGACAGTTGTGCCCGCGGCGGTCCGCGCAGGCCCGGTATCAGGGGAAACCCTATCCCCCCGACGGACTATGCTCCACCTTCCCGGATCGAATGTCACCGGGCTTGTGGCCAGAGTCACGGGAACTCTAGCACTTCCACTTGGCGGACTTTCAATTTCGCAATATGAAAAGAGGGCCTGACGCCGGGTGGCGTCAGGCCCTCCGGCTCAGGCCTGGGACGCGCCGTCGAGGGCCTCGAGGTAGCCCACGAGGGTCCTGACCGTGGCGCCCGTTCCCTGCTTCGGCGTGTGGCCGTAGGCGGAGCCGGTGTTGAAGGCGGGGCCCGCGATGTCGATATGGGCCCACGGCACGGGACTGCCGTCGGCGCGGGTGCCGACGAATTCACGGAGGAAGATCGCCGCGGTGAGCATGCCCCCGGGCCGTTCGCCGACATTCGCGATGTCGGCCGTCGCGGAGTCGAGGCCCGCGCGGAGCTCCTCGGGCAGCGGCATGGGCCAGGCGGGCTCGCCCGCAGCGGCAGCGGCGTCGAGCAGCGGGCGCGTGACGGCGTCGTCGCCCATGACCCCCGCCGTGCGCGTGCCGAGCGCGATGAGCGCTGCGCCGGTGAGCGTCGCGACGTCGATAAGCGCGTCGGGCTCCTCGTCGCTCGCGGCCGAGAGCCCGTCCGCCATGACGAGCCGGCCCTCGGCGTCGGTGTTGAGCACCTCCACGGTCTTCCCGCCGCGCACGGTGATGACGTCGGCGGGCCGCTGCGCTGTGCCCGAGGGCATGTTCTCGGCGATGCACAGCCACGCCGTGATGGAGACACCGAGGCCCAGCCGTGCGGCCGCGAGCAGCGCGGTGAGCACGGTCGCGGCGCCCGCCATGTCGCTCTTCATCTGGTCCATCTGGGCCGCGGGCTTGATCGAGATGCCGCCGGTGTCGAAGGTGATGCCCTTGCCCACGAGGTGGACGCGCCGCGTGGCCTTGGCCGGCGTGTACTCGAGCTTGACGAGCCGGGGCGGGCGGGCCGAGCCCTGGCCGACGGCGAGGATGCCCCCGAACCCCTCCTTCGCGAGCCGCTTCTCGTCCCAGACCGTCACCTTGACCGGAAGGCCCTTCGCGAGCTCGCGGGCCGCCTCGGCGAACGTCTCGGGGTAGAGCTGGCTCGGCGGCATGTTCACGAGAGTGCGCGTGGCGTTGACCGCGGCGCCGACGACGGCGGCGCGAGCGAGGGCGTCGTCGGCCGCCGGAGTGCCCGCCGCCGGGGAGTAGACGACGGCGCGGCGCACGTTCTCCTTCGGGCCGTCCGGCGTCACGGTCTTGTGCTCCGTGTAGGCGTACGCCCCGAGGGCCGCGCCCTCGGCGACGGCGCCCAGCTCCGCCGCGCCCGGGGCCGGGAGGGCGAGGACCACGGTGTCGCTCCCCGCGAGCTGCCGCACGGCACTGCCGGCGGCGCGCCGCAGCTGCTCGGCGCTCGGCACGGCCCCGTCGTCGAGCCTGCCCACGCCCGCGAGCGCGATGACGTCCGTGCCCAGCTCGGGCAGCCCCGGGAGGCGGTGGAGCTGGTCCGCGGACCCCGTCACCCCGAGGGCCCTCAGGGTCGAGCCGATGGCCTCGGCGTCGCGCGCGCTGAGCGGGCTCTCGAGCAGGACGGGGCCGTCGGGCCCGGCCGCGACGCCCACGACGAGGACGTCGCTCGGAGTCTTGCGGAGGTCCTTGGCGATGGCGCTCAGGGTGACTTCGCGGTTGCTGAACACGTCGGTGGCCTCGATTCTGCGCGGCGCCGGGGTCCTTGTCGCCGCGCTCTTGAAGTATTTCGCTGCGGTTGCTTCAGGTCCTACCGATCGTAGCCGCTCGTGGAATGATCGAAGGCTGGCCCACGTTGGACTCTTCCAGACTGTCCCGCGAGGGCCGACAGCTAGGCCAGAGAGGATTCCACCGTGATCGACCCCGTGACCGGGCCCCTGCAGGAGCCGGCCGGACTGTACTCCGCCGCCCCCGAGCTGACCGAGGACGCCGCGCTGCGCGGCCTGCCGCTCATCATGGGCTTCACCGGCTTCGCCGACGCCGGGCACGCCGTCCGCCAGATCGTCGACGAGCTCGTGCGCGAGCAGTCCGACGGCGCAGTGGCGGCCTTCGACGTCGACCAGCTGCTCGACTACCGCTCCCGCCGGCCCAGGATCCGCTTCGCCGAGGACCACCTCGAGGGCTACGAGCCGCCGCGGCTCGCCCTCTACCGGCTCGCCGACGGGCTCGGCCGGCCCTACCTCCTCCTCGCGGGCCCCGAGCCCGACCTGCAGTGGGAGCGGTTCGCGCGCGCCGTCGTCGGACTCGTCGAGCAGCTCGACGTCTCGTCGGTGCTGTGGCTCCACGCGATCCCCATGCCCGTCCCGCACACGCGGCCGCTCGGCGTGACCGTCCACGGCACCCGGCAGGAGCTCGTCGAGCGGATCTCGCGGTGGAAGCCCACCGTCGAGTTCCCGGCCTCCGTCGGCCACATCCTCGAGCTGCGCCTCATCGAGGCGGGCCGCGACGTGACGGGCTTCGTCGTCCACGTCCCGCACTACCTCGCCGAGGCCGAGTACCCGGCCGCGGCTGTGACGGGCCTCGAGCACCTCGGCGCCGCGTCCGCGCTCATGCTCCCGAGCGACCGCCTCCGTGAGGCGGCGCGGGAGGTCGGGCGCCAGGTCGCCGAGCAGGTGTCCGGGTCCGCCGACATCCGGGAGCTCGTCGCGGGGCTTGAAAAGCGGTTCGACGACCGTTCCGAGGAGTTCCCGCTCCGCTCGCTCCTTGCAGGCCCCGAGGACGAGCTGCCGACGGCGGAGGACCTCGGCGCCGCTGCCGAGGCGTACCTCGCCTCGCACGGCGGCTACGACGGCGGGAGCCCCGGGAGGGTCCGCCCGGCCGACTAGGATCGAGCGGGTGAACAGCTGGCGGGCGTGGTTGGTGTGGGGGATCGGCGTCGCCGCCTACCTCGTGGCGGTGGTCCAGCGGACGTCGTTCGGCGTCGTCGGCCTCGAGGCCACGGAGCGGTTCCACGCGGGCGGCGCCCTGCTCTCGGCCTTCACCGTCATCCAGCTCATCGTCTACGCCTCGCTCCAGGTCCCCGTGGGCCTGCTCGTGGACCGGTTCGGCACGCGCATCATGGTCACCGTGGGCGCCACCTTCATGGCGCTCGGCCAGCTCCAGATCGCCGTCGCCGAGTCCGTCGTGACCGGGATCATCGGCAGGATGCTCGTGGGCATGGGGGACGCGATGACGTTCGTCTCCGTGCTGCGGCTCGTCCCCGTATGGTTCGAGGGCCGGCGCGCGCCGGTGCTGAGCCAGCTCACGGGCATGATCGGCCAGCTCGGCCAGCTCGTGAGCGTCATCCCCTTCCTGGCGCTCGTCCACGCGTGGGGCTGGACCCCGGCCTTCCTCTCCCTCGCGTCCCTCTCGGTCGTCGTGATCGTGCTCGTCCTGGCCCTCCTGCGGAACGCGCCGCCCGGCCGGCAGGCCGGGCACGACGGCCCGCCAGAGGGCACGCGGGAGGTGCTCGCCGCAGCGTGGCGCCAGCCGGGGACGCGGCTCGGGCTGTGGAGCCACTTCACGGTCCAGTTCAGCGGCACGGTCTTCGCGCTCGCGTGGGGGTTCCCGTTCATGCTCGCCGGCCAGGGCTACAGCACGGCCGAGGCGGCGGGCCTCATGTCCTTCTTCGTGGTCGTCGCCCTCCTCGCGGGGCCGCCGATGGGGCGCTTCGTGTCGCGGCACCCGCTGCGGCGCTCCACCCTCGTCCTCGCCATCACGGGCCTGACGGCGGCGGCGTGGGCCGCCGTCCTGCTCGTCCCGGGCCGGGCACCCCTGTGGCTCATGGCAGCCCTCGTGGCGATCCTCGCCCTCGGCGGGCCGAGCTCGATGATCGGCTTCGACTTCGCGCGCACCTTCAACCCCTCGCACCGCCTCGGCACCGCGACGGGGATCGTGAACTCGGGCGGGTTCGTCGCCGCGCTCGCGACGATGTTCCTCATCGGCTACCTGCTCGACCTGCAGCACGCGCTCGGGCTGAGCCCAGAGGGCCTGTACAGCCTCGACGCCTTCAGGGTGGCGCTCGCGGTGCAGCTCGTGGTCATGGGCGCGGGCGCGGTCGCGATCCTCGGCGTCCGGCGGAAGGTGCGCCGGAACCTGGCCGCCCAGGGGATCCGCGTGGCACCGCTGCGCGAGGTCTGGGCGGCCTCCCGGAGCCGGAGGGGCTGACTTCTCCTCCCCAGCCGTCCGTCTGGGCGTGTCATCCACATGGGAGCACCGACCGGCCCGCGCCGTGGCGGGCCGCATGAGACTGGCCGCATGGACAGCATCAAGCAGCCCGACCCCGCCAGCCGCCCCTCGGAGCCCCTGGGGCCCGCTCTGCCCGTGGCAGGGGGAGGCCTGACGGGCCCGCCCGGCATGTCGCTTCCGGTTGCCCCGGTCCGGCCCGACCTTCCGGAGGGACCCGAGCCCCCGCAGGAGCCCCTCACCGTCCGCAGCCCCGGGGACGTCCTCGCGTACATCCCGCACGCGCTGGGCGAGTGGCCCGCTGAGAGCCTCGTCGCGGTCACCGTGGGCCGGGGGAGGCTCGGGCCCATCCTGCGGGCCAGCCTGCCCGCCCCCGGAGCAGGAGGCCTCGGCCGGTTCGCGGAGAAGGTCGGCGACTACGTGTGCTCCGATTCCGAGGCGGAGGGCGTCGTCCTGGCCCTGTACACCGACGCGGCATGGCCGGAGGTCGGCAGGCCCCCGCACTCTTCCCTCCTTGCGGCCGTCGGCGAACGGCTCGACGGTTCTGGGCTTCCCGTGCTGGACGCCTGGATCGTCGGGGCCACACACTGGCGGACTGTCCTGTGCACCGACTTCCACTGCTGCCCTTGGCCCGGCCACAGCGTCGAGGAGCTCCGCACCGGGCGCGTGGGCGCAGAGATGGTGTACCGCGGCAGCTCCTACGGCCCGCCCGAGATCCCCGAGCCGCGCATGCGGCTGCTCCCTCCGGCGGCCCGTTCGGCCGAGCTGCAGCGCTACCGCGACGATCCCGGGCGCTGGTGGGACCCCCTGGCCTTCACGGCAGCACTCGCGGCGTGGGACGAGGTCTTGGAGAACGCCTCCCACGCCACCTCCGAGCGGCTCAGGCTCCTCGCGGTGACCCTCGCCCGGCCAGCCCTGCGCGACGCAGTGGTCGTGGCGGCCGCCGCGGACGCCGGCACCGCCTGGCGCGGGAGCCGGGCCACCGCCAGCCTCCGGGCCACCGCCAGCCTCCGGGCCGCCGCGGCCGAGGGGGTTCCGCCGGCGCTGCCCGGAGGCGTTCCCGCCGAGCAGGCTCTGGCCGCCCTCAGCGTCTGGCGCCGGGGGTCCCAGTGCGAGCAGGCGTGGGATGAGGCCGTTCCGGAGGGTGGCCCGCGCGTGGACTCGCCGGGCACCCGCGTGGACTCGCCCGGCGCCGGCCCGGACTCGGTCTTCGGCGCCGTGCTCCTCGGGCACACCGACAGTGCACCCGACTGGGGGCGGATCGAGCAGCTCGGCCGGATCTGCCGGCGTCTGGCGGAGATGGAGGAGCCGGAGGTGCGGGCTCCCGCCCTCTCCCTCCTCGCCTGGATCCAGTGGGCACGGGGCAGGGGAGGGCAGTCGCTGCGCTACCTCGAGCGGGCCCTGAGCGCCGACCCCGGCTACCGGCTCGCCCAGCTGCTCAGGCGATTTGTGGACCACGGCGAGCTTTCGGGCTGGGCCCGGCGAGGGGACGCTGCCTGGCGCGGGCCCTCCGCGGCGTGAGCCGGGGGAGCCGGGGGGCGGGGAAGCCGGGCCCGCGGCCCGGCAGGTTGCGGGCAGCATGATCCGGGCCGGGCCGGGCGGGGCCGGGACGGCCGGGACAGGCGGAGCCCGCTGTGATGGGTCGGCCGTGACGGGACGGTGAAGGGGCAATGAACGGGCCCGTGCGGGGCGGTGAAGGACGAGGCCCCGGCTTCATGAGAAAATGGACGCCAGACCCGGTTGGGTCCGAGCACCGGAAGCCGTTCATTTCGCCCCCACGGGGAACGAATTCGGGCGCTGGGGGGTTAAGCATGCACGACCCTTCGGTCCGGTGAGGCGCACGCGCCGCACTTCGGACTTGACAGGGTCATAGTGGTGTTGCCCGCAGGGTGGCACTGGCACTGCGGCAGGAAGGTAATCGTGACGCCCCCCACGGATAAAGAGACCGCCGAGATGGCGACCGTGAACGGCTCGGCCCAGAGCGCTGGCACGCGCACCGCGGCCAAGCGGTCGGCGGGCAGGCCCGCCGCGTCCAAGGCGAAGGCTCCCGCCCGAGGCGCGGCCGCCAAGGACACCACGGGCAAGGCGGACGCGACCAAGCCCGAGGGCGACGCGGCCGAGGACGTCGTCGAGGAGCAGGACCTCGACTCGGTCACCCCCGACGAGGGCGAGATCGCTGCCGAGGATGAGGCCCTCGAGACCGAGGGCAAGGACGCGAAGCCGGGCTCCTCGGCCATGGTCATCTCGGACGCCGACGAAGACGACGCCCCCGTCCAGCAGGTCACGAGCGCGGGCGCCACCGCCGACCCGGTTAAGGACTACCTCAAGCAGATCGGAAAGGTGGCCCTGCTCAACGCGGAGCAGGAGGTCGACCTCGCGCTGCGCATCGAGGCGGGGCTCTTCGCGCGGCACAAGCTCGACGAGGAGGGGGCCAGCTACGACCCCCAGTACCGGCACGACCTCGAGCGGATCGTCCACGACGGCGAGCGGGCCAAGAACCACCTCCTCGAGGCGAACCTGCGCCTCGTCGTCTCCCTCGCCAAGCGCTACACCGGCCGCGGCATGCTGTTCCTGGACCTCATCCAGGAGGGCAACCTCGGCCTCATCCGCGCCGTCGAGAAGTTCGACTACACGAAGGGCTTCAAGTTCTCCACGTACGCCACGTGGTGGATCCGCCAGGCCATCACGCGCGCCATGGCCGACCAGGCCCGCACGATCCGCATCCCCGTGCACATGGTCGAGGTCATCAACAAGCTCGCCCGCGTCCAGCGCCAGATGCTGCAGGACCTCGGCCGGGAGCCCACCCCGGAGGAGCTCGCCAAGGAGCTCGACATGACCCCTGAGAAGGTCGTCGAGGTCCAGAAGTACGGCCGCGAGCCGATCTCGCTCCACACCCCGCTGGGCGAGGACGGCGACTCCGAGTTCGGCGACCTCATCGAGGACTCCGAGGCCGTGGTCCCGGCCGACGCGGTGAGCTTCACCCTCCTGCAGGAGCAGCTGCACTCCGTCCTGGACACGCTCTCCGAGCGAGAGGCCGGCGTCGTGGCCATGCGCTTCGGGCTCACCGACGGGCAGCCCAAGACGCTCGACGAGATCGGCAAGGTCTACGGCGTCACGCGCGAGCGGATCCGCCAGATCGAGTCCAAGACGATGTCGAAGCTGCGGCACCCGTCCCGCTCCCAGGTGCTCCGCGACTACCTCGACTAGGAGCGGCAGGGCAGCGCAAAGGCCCGGACACAGTCGGTGTCCGGGCCTTTCGCATGTGCCCCTGGCCGTTCGGCCCGGGCGGCGTCTGCTCAGTCCTCGGAGAGGGCGGCCTTCTCGGTCAGCCTTCCGGTCTCATCCTGCCAGTGCGACGCGAGCGGCCGAAGGGTTCCCTCGACGGCGCGGGCGTGGTGTGCGCAGAATTGGAGCTCTCCGCCGGACGATTCCAGGACCACTCGTACGTAGGCCTGGGCGCCGCAGCGGTCGCAACGATCCGCCGCAGTAAGGGTGCGGTCCGCCAGTGCTGCAGTCATCTCAGCCTCCTTCACAACAACCGGGTGGTCTTACACGGTCACTACATCTAACACCGTCGTTGCCCGGAAACGTGCCAAGAATGCGCAACTTTCGCTCGCGGCGTATTGCAGTTCGGCAACGGAAGAGAAGCGGCAGTACCGTTGAGGGGCGTGACGCCGGGTGGCGTGCGGTTCCCCGACCCGAAGCCGACTAGCCTTGTGACCATACCCTGCCGCGTGCCGGCAGGCCTGTTCGACCCGCCAAGAAGGAGTCCCGACCGCGTGGCACCGAGTTCTGAATACACCGCCCGGCATCTGTCCGTCCTCGAGGGGCTGGAAGCGGTGCGCAAGCGCCCGGGCATGTACATCGGCTCGACGGACTCGCGCGGCCTCATGCACTGCCTCTGGGAGATCATCGACAACTCGGTGGACGAGGCCCTCGCCGGGTTCGGCCACGAGATCGCCGTCATCCTCCACCCTGACGGCTCGGTCGAGGTGCACGACGACGGCCGCGGCATCCCCGTCGACGTCGAGCCCAAGACGGGACTCACCGGCGTCGAGGTCGTCTTCACGAAGCTGCACGCCGGCGGCAAGTTCGGCGGCGGGTCCTACACGGCCTCCGGCGGTCTGCACGGAGTCGGCGCGTCGGTCGTCAACGCCCTCTCCGCGCGGCTCGACGTCCAGGTCGACCGAGGCGGCAAGACGTACCAGATGTCCTTCCGCCGCGGCGAGCCCGGCCGCTTCAAGGACGCCGGCCGGCCCACCCCGGCCGCACCGTTCGAGCCGTTCATCGAGGACTCGGTGCTCGACGTCGTGGGCAAGGCCAAGCGCGGCGTCACCGGGACCCGCATCCGCTACTGGGCGGACGCCCAGATCTTCACCCCGGACGCGAAGTTCTCCTACGAGGAGCTCGCGGCCCGCGCGCGCCAGACCTCGTTCCTCGTCCCAGGCCTGCGGATCACGGTCCGCGACGAGCGCCGCCTCCCCGGCACGCCGGGGGAGTCGGGCGTGCACGAGGAGGTCTTCCACCACGACGGCGGGATCTCCGAGTTCGTGGACTTCCTCGCGATCGACGCCCCAGTCACCGACGTGTGGCGGCTCCACGGCTCGGGCACCTTCCACGAGACGGTCCCTGTGCTGGACGAGCAGGGGCACAGCCGCATCGCCGAGGTCGAACGCTCGTGCGAGGTCGACGTCGCCCTGCGCTGGGGCGTCGGCTACGACACGACGATCCGCACGTTCGTGAACATCATCGCGACGCCCAAGGGCGGCACGCACCAGGCCGGCTTCGAGGCCGCCATGCTCAAGGTCTTCCGCAAGGCCGTCGAGGCGAACGCGCGCAAGCTCAAGGCCGGCAACGACAAGCTCGAGAAGGACGACGTGCTCGCCGGCATGACGGCTGTCCTGACGGTGCGGCTCGCCGAACCGCAGTTCGAGGGGCAGACCAAGGAGATCCTCGGCACGCCCGCCGTGCGCCAGATCGTCGCGAAGGTGGTCGAGAAGGAGCTCGGCGCCAAGCTCAGCTCGACGGCCCGCGGCGAGAAGAACCAGAGCGCCGTGCTGCTCGAGAAGGTCGTCAACGAGATGAAGTCGCGCATCACCGCGCGGGTCCACAAGGAGACGCAGCGCCGCAAGACCGCCCTCGAATCCTCGACCCTGCCGTCCAAGCTCATCGACTGCCGGACGGACGACACCGAGCGCTCGGAGCTGTTCATCGTCGAGGGTGACTCGGCGCTCGGAACGGCGCGGCACGCCCGCTCGTCCGAGTTCCAGGCGCTCCTGCCGATCCGCGGCAAGATCCTCAACGTCCAGAAGGCCTCGGTCGGGGACATGCTCTCCAACGCCGAGTGCGCAGCCCTCATCCAGGTCGTCGGCGCCGGCTCGGGCCGCAGCTTCGACCTCGCGGCCGCGCGGTACGGCCGCGTCATCCTCATGACGGACGCCGACGTCGACGGCGCCCACATCCGAACGCTGCTCCTGACGCTGTTCTTCCGCTACATGCGGCCCATGGTCGAGCAGGGCCGGGTGTTCGCCGCGGTCCCGCCGCTGCACCGCGTCGAGGTCGTCCACCCCGGATCCAAGCCGAACGAGATGGTCTACACCTACTCGGAGGCCGAGCTGCACCGGCTCCTGGCGCGGCTCGAGGCCGAGGGCAAGAAGTACAAGGAGCCGATCCAGCGCTACAAGGGCCTCGGGGAGATGGACGCGGACCAGCTGGCCGAGACGACCATGGACCCGCGGCACCGCAGCCTGCGCCGGGTCACGATCGAGAGCGCCCAACGGGCCGAGGAGGTCTTCGAGCTGCTCATGGGCTCGGACGTGGCCCCGCGCAAGGACTTCATTGTGACGGGTAGCTCCCAGCTCGACCGCGAGCGCATCGACGCGTAGCGCTGGGCCGCGAGCGGCAGAACACCGGAGCGCATCGACGCGTAGCGCTCGGCCGCGAGCGGCAGAACCCGGAGCGCATCGACGCGTAGCGCGTGCTCCCAGCCCTCGGCTCTGCCTAGAGGATCCCCGGGGCGAGCAGGAGCACGGTCGGCACCGCGAGGAGCAGGGCCGAGGCGGTGAGCACGCCGGCCGTCGCGGTCCTGCCGAGCGGCGGCCGGGGGGTGAGGAGCCGGCTCAGCCGCGCGGCGACGTCGACGTCCTCCCCCTCGTCCATCGTGGCGGGCAGGGAGCCGCTGCGCCCGCCCGGCGGCCCCTCGCCGTCGTCCGCACCGCCGACGGCGACGAGCGCGATGGCCCGGACCAGCACGGCGTCGGGGGTCGAGCGGCGGGCGACGTCGTCCGCGAGCATCTCGACGAGGGAGTTCACGGCGGCCCGCGCGAGGCGGCTCGTGGGCAGCCAGGGCAGCGCGGCGCGCCACGCCTCGAAGGCCCACAGGAGCAGGTGGTGCCGCTGGGTCAGGTGGGCCTTCTCGTGGCGCACGACGGCGGCGAGCTCCTCGGGCGCGAGGGCCTCCATGAGCCCATCGGAGAGCACGGTGACGGAGCGCGAACCGCCCGGGAGGCAGTAGGCCACGGGGGCGGGGTGGTTGATGACCCACGTGCGGTCGAGGGCGCCGGAGGGCGAGCTCAGGAGCGCGAGGAGCTCACGGTGGCGCCTCCGCTGGGTCACGATCCGCGCGTAGGTCAGCAGCAGCGTGAAGACGAGGTGGACGGTCAGGAGCGCGGCCGTGCAGAGGGCGAAGAGGTGCCAGAAGTGGAGCTCCTCGCCGGGGCTCTCGTTGCCCAGGACGATCGTCGCTGCGCGCCGCAGGGCGGCGACGAGGTTGCCGCCGAGCGGCTCGAGCCCGTAGACCAGCATCGCGCCGATCATGGACAGCCCGCCGGCGAGGGCGATCGACTGCCACAGGACCATGGCGGCAAAGGGGGAGCGGGCCGTCCAGCGGGCGCGCGAGAGCGCTACCGGCACCGGCCACGCGAGGACCAGGGCCAGCAGCGCGAGGAGGTACGCGGTCAGGAGCACTCAGGGCTCCCGGCGGCGAGCATCAGCCCCGGGCCAGGAGTTTGCGCAGCGTCGCGGCCTCGGCGTCCGTGACCGTGCCGATGAACCTTGCGAGGACGGCCTCGCGGTCAGGCGCGGTGCCGAGCGCCTCGTGCATGAGCCGCGCGGTGTGCTCCTCGCGGGTCGAGACGGCCCGGTAGCGGTGCGGGCGCGTGCCGCGCTCGCGCTCGACGAGGCCCTTCTTCTCGAGGCGCGAGAGCACGGTCAGGACGGTGGTCACGGCGAGGTCCTTGCTCGCGTGCTCCGGGCCCTCGCTCGAGGCGAGCCGGTCGCGGAGGTCGTTGGCGGTGGACGCCTCGGTGGCCGACCACAGCAGGTCCATCACCGAACGCTCGAGTTCACCCAGGCTTGCCATCGTTCTCTCAGTCCTCACCCTCAGTGCCGGCGCGCACCCCTGGCGCGCGGCAGGCGTCTCAGCGCCCACCGTCCATTCTACGCGGGGTAGAACATTTCCGTACAAGCCTGACGGGGTTCCGTTCGCTCTCGGCGGCACGCAGACTGGTTCCCGGGCGGGGGCCAATGTTCTACACTTTGTAGAAGTCAGGATTTCTACCGAATGTAGAAGTCCGTCGGGCGACGACACGGGAGCATGCGTGGACGCTGTAGAAATTGCACGCTGGCAGTTCGGCATCACGACGGTCTACCACTTCATGATGGTGCCGCTCACGATCGGCCTCGGCCTCGTGGTGGCCGTCATGCAGACCATGTGGAACCGCACGGGCCGGGCCGAGTACCTCAGGATGACGAAGTTCTGGGGCAAGCTCTTCCTGATCAACTTCATCATGGGCGTGGCCACGGGCATCGTGCAGGAGTTCCAGTTCGGCATGGCCTGGAGCGAGTACAGCCGGTTCGTCGGCGACGTCTTCGGGGCGCCGCTCGCGATGGAGGCGCTCCTCGCTTTCTTCGTCGAGTCCACGTTCCTCGGCCTCTGGATCTTCGGCTGGAAGCAGCTGCGGCCCGGCCTCCACCTTGCCGCCCTGTGGGCCGCCGTGCTCGGCTCGGTGGTCTCCGCGTACTTCATCATCGTCGCGAACAGCTGGATGCAGCACCCGGTCGGCGTCACCGTCGTCGACGGGCGGCCCGTGATGACGGACGCGTGGGCCGTGTTCACGAACAACACCGCACTCGTGGCGTTCCCGCACACGCTCATGGGCGCGCTCGGCGTCGCGGGCGCGTTCCTGCTCGGGATCGCGTGGTACCACCTGTGGCGGCGCCGGCACGACGGCATCGACACCGTCGGTGCCGACGGACGCGTCGTCGTCGGCGAGGTGCCCGACGTCCCCGGCCGCGACCGCACCGACCACACCGTGTGGCTGCGCTCCCTGCGGATCGGCGCCGTCGTCGCCATGATCTCCTTCGCCGGCACCGGCATCACGGGCGACCTCCAGGGCAAGCTCATGTTCGAGCAGCAGCCCATGAAGATGGCCGCCGCCGAGGCCGCCTGCCACGACGGCACGGGCTTCTCGGTCCTCTCGATCGGCAACGTCGGCGCCCGCGACTGCGACGACATCGTCGCCGTCATCGAGCTCCCCGGCCTGCTCTCCTTCCTCGCCAAGGGCGACTTCACGACCGAGGTCCAGGGCGTGAACAGCCTGCTCGACGAGTACCGCGAGCAGTACGGGACCACCATCCCGGACAACCCGCTCTACGGCGAGCGCGCCGGCAGCGAGGTCCAGTACGTCCCCGTCATGGAGGTCACCTACTGGGGCTTCCGGATGATGATCGGCTTCGGCGGCCTCGCCGCCCTCGCCGCCGCCGTCGCCCTCTACGCGACGCGCCGGGGCACGGTGCCGCGGTCGCGCTGGCTCATGCGGCTCGCCGTCGTCGGGATCCTCGCCCCCTTCGGGGCGAACGCCGCGGGCTGGATCTTCACCGAGATGGGCCGCCAGCCGTTCGTCGTGGCCCCGAACCCCACGATGGCCGGCAGCGTCGACCAGGTGTTCATGTTCACCGCCGCCGCCGTCTCGCCCGGCGTCTCGGCCGGGGAGATCCTGACCTCCCTCGTGGTCCTCACGGCCATCTACGCTGCCCTCATGGTCGTCGAGGTGCGCCTCCTGACCACCTACGTCCGCGGCGGCGTCGCCTCCGCGATGCCCGAGCTCGCGCCCGCCCACCACGACGACCACGACGACCAGGCGGGCCCGGGCGGCGGGAAGCCCGCCGACGACGTCCTGGCCTTCGCCTACTAGGAGCACGACGATGGAAACCCTGCCCACTGTCTGGTTCTGCGCCGTCGCCCTCCTCTGGACCGGCTACCTCTTCCTCGAGGGGTTCGACCTCGGCGTCGGCATGCACATGAGGCTCTTCGCGCGCGGGGAGCAGGAGCGCCGCCTGCTGCTGAACACCATCGGCCCCGTGTGGGACGGCAACGAGGTGTGGCTCCTGACCGCCGCCGGCGCGACCTTCGCGGCCTTCCCGCGCTGGTACGCGTCCCTCTTCTCGGCCCTGTACCTGCCGCTGACCCTCACGCTCGTCGCCCTCATCTTCCGCGCCGTCGCGTTCGAGTACCGCGGCAAGATCAACAGCGACCGCTGGCGCGCCGGCTGGGACTGGGCGATCGCCCTCGGCTCGGGCGTCGCGGCCTTCTGCGTCGGTGCGATGCTCGCCCTCACGACGACGGGCCTGCCGCTCGACGCGAACGGCGACCGCGTGGGCGGGCCCTTCGCGTGGCTCAACGGCTACGCGGTCCTCGGCGGGCTCGCCGTCGTCGCCTTCGCGCTCGTGCACGGGCTCGCGTTCGTGGCGCTCAAGACCGACGGCGGCATCCGGGCCCGCGCGCACGCCGCCTTCGTGCGCTGGCTCCCGGCAGGGGTCCTGCCGCTCGCCGCGTGGGCCGTCGCGGTGCAGCTCGCCACCGGCGCCTGGTACAGCTGGGCCCTCACTGGCGCGGCGGCGGTCGCGGCGGCCACCGCGTGGGCGCTCGGCCGGCGCGGCTCGGAGGGACGGGCGTTCATCGCCGCCGGTGCGTTCCTCGTCGCGGGAGCTGCCGCGATCTTCAGCGCCGTCTTCCCCGTGGTCCTGCCCTCGACGCTCGACCCGGCGAACAGCCTCACGATCGCCAACGCGTCCTCCTCGGACTACACGCTCGGCCTCATGACCGTCGTGGCGCTCGTGGGGCTGCCGCTCGTGATCGCCTACCAGACCTGGACCTACTGGGTGTTCCGCCGCCGCCTCACCGTGGGCAGCATCCCGACGGCGCACACGGTCGTCCCCGCGACCGTCCGCAGGCTCGTGACGGGCTCTCCGGCCGGCGGGAGCTAGCGCCGTGCGGCCCGACGTCCCCCTGGGCCCCACGACGCGGCGCGCGCTCGTGCTCCTCGGCGCGCTCGCCGTGGCCAAGGCCGTGGGCCTCGCGCTCCTGGCGCAGGGCGTGGCGTCCGGGCTGGCCGCCCTTGCCGCCGGCGTTCCCGACCGCTCCGTCCTTGCGGACAGCACGCTCCTGGCCGCCCTGGGCGTCCTCGTCCGCGCGCTCGCGCACTGGGGGGCCGCTGCCGCGGGCCGCTGGGCCGCCGTCGGCGTCAAGGAGGAGCTGCGATCCCAGCTCCTCGAGGCCGGGCTCGCGCCGGGAGCCGCGGGCCAGGGGGGAGCGGCGGACGACGGCGGGGCGCGCGTGGCGTCGTCGGCCGCGGCGACCGCCGTGCTCGCAGGCCGGGGCCTCGACGCCCTCGACGCGCTGTACACCCAGTACCTGCCCGCCGTCGTCCACTGCGCGGCGGTGCCGCTCCTGCTGGGCGCGAGGATCCTGGGTGCGGACTGGGTGAGCGCGCTCGTCCTCGCCGCGACGCTGCCGCTCGTGCCGCTCTTCATGGTCCTCATCGGCCGGCACACGCTCGATGCCGTCTCCGAGGCCCAGCAGTCGCTCCTGCGCCTCGGCTCGCACCTCGTCGAGCTCGCGCAGGGGCTGCCTGTGCTCGTGGGCCTGGGGCGCGCCGTGGAGCAGCGGGCCGCGCTCGCAGGGCTGTCGCGCGCGTACAGGGAGCGCACGATGGCGACCCTCAGGGTCGCGTTCCTCTCCGCCCTCGCGCTCGAGCTCGTCTCGACGATCTCGGTCGCGGTCGTCGCGGTGTTCATCGGCATCCGGCTCGTGCACGGGGACATGGCGCTCGAGGCAGGTCTCCTGGCCCTCATTCTCGCGCCCGAGTGCTTCCAGCCGCTGAGGGACCTGGGCTCCGCCCACCACGCGAGCGAGGACGGGGCCGAGGCCCTGCGCCGGGTGCGGGAGCGGATCGGCGCTCGGCGCGCAGCAGGACGTGGAGCTGGAATCGGAACAGCACTCAGCGCCGCCCCGGACGGCCGCCGAGAGAGCGACACCGCCCGAGGGATCGGCGTCGAGGCCCTCGGCGTGCGCTACGAGGGGGCCGCCGCCGATGCGATCGCGGGGGTCTCCTTCACCGCTCCCGCGGGGGAGATCACCCTCCTCTCCGGCCCGAGCGGCTCGGGCAAGACGACGGTTCTGGCGGCGCTGGCCGGCCTCGTGCGGGATGGGGCCGGGGCCCGGGTCTCCGGG
The DNA here is from genome assembly GCF_056780155.1 of Sinomonas sp. T428B. Classification (NCBI taxonomy): domain Bacteria; kingdom Bacillati; phylum Actinomycetota; class Actinomycetes; order Micrococcales; family Micrococcaceae; genus Sinomonas; species Sinomonas sp. T428B. The sequence continues at coordinate 1,693,487 of NZ_JBRAZR010000001.1, forward strand.
AGCGTCCGGGGCATCCCGGCAGGCAGGATCGCCTGGGTCCCGCAGCACCCGCAGTTCACCGAGCCGAGCGCGGCCGGGGAGCTCGCCCTCTACGCCGGGGCCGCCGCGGAGGACGACCCGGCCCTGCCCGGCCGGCTCCTGGCCCAGCTCGGCCTCGACGGCCTCGGCGGCGCCGACCCGGCGGAGCTGAGCCCCGGACAGCAGCGCAGGCTCGCCGTGGCGCGCGGCCTCGCACGGGTCGCGGACGGCGCGGACACCGTGCTCCTCGACGAGCCAACCGCGCATCTCGACTCCGCGTCGGCGGGGCTCGTCGAGGACGCCATCGCCTCGCTGCGGGGCAGGGCCACCGTCCTCCTCGTCTCCCACGAGGGCCGCACCGCCGCGCTCGCGGACTACGTCGTCCGGCTCGCCCCCGGACAGGCGCGGCCGGGGGCCGCGTCCGAGCGCTTCCGCGCCGAGAGCGCGGACATCATGGACGTCCGGCACCCGGACCGGCAGCCGCCCGGCCCGGAGCGCGCGGCCGGCCTGGCCTGGCTGCGGGAGCTCCTCCGCCTCCTCCGGCCCGACGCGGGCAGGTACGTCCTCGCGGCGCTCGCGGGCCTCGGGGCCGCGGCCGCGGGCATCGCCCTGGCCTCCCTGTCCGGCTGGCTCATCGTGCGGGCGAGCGAGCAGCCGCCCATCCTCTACCTGCTGACCGCGATCACGGGCGTGCGCCTCTTCGGCATCGCCCGGGCGGTGCTCCGCTACCGCGAGCGGCTCGCCGTGCACTCGGCCGTGCTGTCCACGCTCACCGTCCTGCGCGACCGGCTCTGGGGCATCCTGTCCTCGCGCGGCCTCTCGGCCCGCCGCCTCCTCGTGCCCGGGGCGGCCCTCGGCTCCCTCGTCGGCGACGCCGAGGCGGTCAGGGACCAGCTCCCGCGCGTCCTGCACCCCATCGCCACGGCCGTGCTCGTCGGCCTCGGCTCCCTCGCCGCCGTCGGCCTCCTGCTCCCGGCGCAGGTTCCCGTCCTCGCCGCGGCGGGCGCGACGGCACTCGTCGTCGCGCCCGCCGTGGCCCTCGCGGCAGACAGGCGCGCCGCCCGACGGCTCCAGGCCGGCCGCTCCGGGCTCCTCGCTCGGATGGGCCAGGCGCTCTCCGCCGCGGGCGACCTCGCCGCGAACGGCCGCGCCGGCACCGTCCTGGCCGGCCTCCGGGCCGAGGATGCCCGGCTCACCCGCCTCGAACGGCGCGGCGCCTCCGCCGAGGGCCTCGCACAGGCCATCGTCCTGGCCGCCACCGCGGCGGCGGGTGCGCTGACCCTCGTCACGGCCGGCGCCGCCGGGGCCCCGGGCACGACGGCGGCCGCCGTCCTCCTGCTGCAGCTGGCCCTCGCCGAGCCTCTCGCCGCCGCGAGCACCGCCGTCCAGCAGCTGCCGGCGCTCCGGGCCGCCCTGACCCGGGTCGCGGCCGAGGGGGCCGGGCTCGGCGCGCAGGCCCCCGACGCGCCGTCGTCCTCGGCGCTCCCCGCGGCACACGCCGCCCCGGCCGTATCGCCCGCCGCAGCCCCGGCCACGCCCGGCATCCGGCTGCGCGGCGTGAGGGTGGGCTGGGCGGGCGGCCCCGACGTCGTCGCGGGACTGGACCTCGAGGCGGGGCCGGGGGACTGGGTCGTCCTCGCGGGCCCCTCGGGCAGCGGGAAGTCGACGATGCTCGCTCTCCTGACGGGCTTCCTGCCCCCGCGTGCCGGGACCGTCCACGTGGGCGGGCCTGTCGCGTGGTGCCCCCAGGAGTCGCACCTGTTCGACTCGAGCGTGCGCGGCAACCTCGCAGTCGCCCGCGCCCGCGACGACGCGCCGTCGGATGCCGAGCTCGAGGGCGTCCTGGCCCGCGTCGGCCTGCTCGACCACGTCCGCTCGCTGCCCGGGGGCCTCGACGCGCGCATCGGCAGCCGCGGATCGTTCCTCTCGGGCGGGCAGCGCCAGCGTCTCGCGGTGGCCCGCACGCTGCTCACGGGGGCGCAGGTGGTGCTCCTCGACGAGCCGACGGCGCACCTCGACCCGGAGTCCGGCCTCGAGCTCGTCGGGGCCCTGCACGGGGCGCTGGCCGACCGGACGGTCGTCATGGTCACGCACCACGCCACCGAGCTCATGCCGGGGGACCGGCTCGTGCGGCTCGGCTGGCCCGGCGGCTCCCTCTCGGACGACGGCGCCGAGAACGACGGCACATGGCCGGCCCAGCTCGTCGGCTGAAAGGCCAGGCCAGGCGACGTCGCGAGGGCTCGTGCGCCTACGGCGTCCCGGCCGCCGACTGGAAGAGCTCGACGACGTTCCCGGACGGGTCGACCACCAGGATCTGCTGGCCCCCGGGGCCGGAGACGATCTCGTTCCGGAACGTGACGCCCGCGGCCTGCAACCGGCCCACCTCGGCTGCGATGTCATCGACGATGAGGTGGATCCGGTTCCACCCTCCGGGGGAGGGCGCCTCGCCGTCGGGCATCGGACGCGCGGCCGAGCTCGTCGGGCCGCTCAGCAGGAGCCGCAGCCGGCCCCGGACCACGTCCGCGAACGCCGGGGCGAAGTTGTGCCGCCCGGTGAACCCGAGGTGCTGGGTGTAGAAGCCGACGGACGCCTCGACGTCGTCGACGGGGTAGCGGACGCTCACGAAGTCCCTGTCGTCTGCCATGTCACGCTCCTTGTCCCGGTTCCGGTGGGGGGCACGCCCTGGACCACGGCGTCAGCCGCGGACGTCGTGCAGGTGGTGCTCGACGTCGTGCAGGAAGTACCGCGCGAGGGTCACCACGGTGAACTCGCTGCCGTTGCTGCGCAGGCCGCGCCGGCCCTGCGCCTCCTCGGGGACGGCCGCGAAGGCGTCCCGCGTCGCGGCGCCCTGCTCGGCGAGATCGGCGCGCACCGTCTCCGGATCCGCGGCAGCGTAGTCCTTCTCGCGGGCCCTCGCGTCCTGGTCCCAGTCGGCGAACCGGGCGCCGTCCTCGGCGAGCATGAGCCCGAGCCGGTGGCGGAAGAGCTCGCACACGTCCCGGACGTGGAAGCCGTACTCGAGCGGCGACCACGTCGACTCGTCCGGGCGCTCGCGCACGTCCTCCCTCCGCAGCACGGCGTCCCACCTGGGCAGCGCCTCGCCGAGCCGGCGGGCGACGTCGGCGGGCGCGAGCCCTCGGGCCTCGAAGCCGCACTCGGGGCACGGCCGCTCGAGGACCCACGTCCAGTCCTTGGTGTCAGGGGTGATCGCCATGCCCGCAGTCTAGGCCCGGGGCGGGGAGCACCTGTACCCGGAGGCCCGGAAGAGAGGATCAGGGGAAGGACGGGCCGATCTCCTCGACCGCCTGGGACAGGGGCACGCCGGAGCCGTCCCTGCGCCCGTGCTCGGTCGGCAGCGAGCGGGCCACGCCCGCGCGCGAGGACGCCTTGGCCGGGCCGCGGCCCACCCACGCGAGCGTGAGCCGGTCCTCGCCCTTGAGGAAGCGGTGCGAGCGGACGCCGCCCGTCGCGCGCCCCTTGGCCGGATACTCCGAGAGCGGGGTGACCTTGACCGTGCCCGGCGAGGTGCCCGGGAGCGCCGAGGCGCTGCCAGCAATCGTGACGACGACGGCGGAGCCCGCGTCCCCGGAGCCGGCCAGCTCGCCGTCGTCCGCCAGCGCCGCTCCCGCGTCGGCCGCCGCGACCACGCCGAAGAACACCGCCGAGTCGCCCTCTGCGAGCTTGATCCCGGCCATGCCGCCCGCGGCGCGGCCCTGAGGCCGCACGGCCGAGGCGGCGAAGCGCAGGAGCTGGGCCTGGGCCGAGACGAAGACGAGCGTGTCCTCGTCCGCCGCCGGGCCCGCGCCGATGACGGCGTCCCCGGGCTTGAGCGAGATGGCCTCCCAGTCCTCGCGGTTGAGCGGGTAGTCGGGGCTCACGCGCTTGACGATGCCCTGCGCCGTCCCCAGCGCGACGACGGTGTCGAGCGGCACGAGGGCCACGAGCTCCTCGCCCTTCCCGAGCTGGATGAACTCCGCTGCGGGCACACCCGCGGCCATGTTCGGCAGCCCGGCAGAGGGCTCGAGGACCGGCAGGTCGACGGCCTGGAGCCGCAGCATGCGCCCCGTCGAGGTCAGCGCGCCGAGCTCGCCGCGCGCCGTCGTGCGCACGAGCGAGCGGTACACGTCGTGCTTCGAGCGCGGGCCTGCGTCGGCCAGCGGCTCGCCCGTCTGGGTCCGCGCGACGAGGCCTGACGCCGTGAGGATCGCCCAGCACGGGTCATCGGCGATCTCGAGCGCGAGGGCCGGGGCCTTCGCCGAGGCCCTGCCCGCACCGGCCGCGGCGCCCGCCGCGGCGGCCAGCGCCTTCGACGAGGTCGGGGCCACGTCCTCGGACTCGAGCAGGATGGTGCGCCGAGGCGTGCTGTGCTTCGCGGCCACCTCGCCGAGCTCGCGCGAGACGAGCTCGCGCAGGAGGGTGTCCGAGCCGAGGATGGCCTCGAGCTCGGCGATCTCGCGCCGCAGCTCGTCCTGCTCCTTCTCGAGCTCGATCCGGGAGTACTTGGTGAGCTGGCGCAGGCGCAGCTCGAGGATGTAGTTGGCCTGGACCTCGCTCAGGTCGTAGATCGACATGAGCCGCTCGCGCGCCGCCGCGGCCTCGTCCGAGGTGCGGATGATCTGGATGACCTCGTCGATGTCCATGATGGCCACGAGGAGGCCTTCGACGAGGTGCAGCCGGTCCTTGCGCTTGCCGAGCCGGAACGCCGTGCGCCGGCGCACGACGTCGAGCCGGTGGTCCACGTAGACGCGCAGGAGGTCGAGCAGGCCCAGGGTCTGCGGCTGGCCGTCTACGAGCGTGACGTTGTTGATGCCGAATGAGTCCTCGAGCGGCGTGTAGCGGTAGAGCTGGGCGAGGACGGCGTGCGGGTTGAAGCCGTTCTTGACCTCGATCACGAGCCGCAGGCCGTGCTTGCGGTCCGTGAGGTCGGTGACCGCGCTGATGCCCGTGAGCTTCTTGGACCCGACGGCGTCCTTGACCTTCTCGATGACCTTCTCGGGGCCCACCATGTACGGCAGCTCGGTCACGACGAGGCCCGTGCGCCGCGCGGAGAGCTGCTCGACGGCGACCTTCGCGCGGGTCTTGAACGAGCCGCGGCCGGTCCGGTAGGCATCGCGGATCCCATCGAGGCCCACGATCCGCCCGCCGGAGGGCAGGTCGGGGCCGGGGACGAGCTCCATGACCTCCTCGAGCGTCGCGTCGGGGCGGGCGACGACGAGCTGGGCCGCCGCGATGACCTCGCCGAGGTTGTGCGGGGCCATGTTGGTGGCCATGCCGACCGCGATGCCGGTCGTGCCGTTGACGAGCAGGTTCGGGAACGCGGCCGGGAGCACTTCGGGCTGCGTGAGCTGGTTGTCGTAGTTGGGGACGAAGTCGACGACGTCCTCGTCGAGGTCGCCCGTGAGCTCGAGCGACGCGGCCGCCATGCGGGCCTCGGTGTAGCGCGGGGCCGCGGGGCCGTCGTCGAGCGAGCCGAAGTTGCCGTGGCCGTCGATGAGCGGCAGGCGCAGGGAGAAGTCCTGGGCCATGCGCACCATGGCGTCGTAGATGGCGGCGTCGCCGTGCGGGTGGAGCTTGCCCATGACCTCGCCGACGACGCGGGCGCTCTTGACGTGGCCGCGGTCCGGGCGCAGGCCCATCTCGCTCATCATGTACAGGATGCGGCGCTGGACGGGCTTGAGGCCGTCGCGCGCATCCGGGAGCGCGCGGGAGTAGATGACCGAGTAGGCGTATTCGAGGAAGGAGGACTCCATCTCCTCGGCGACGTCGATGTCGGTGATGTTCTCCGCGAAGTCGTCCGTTCCGGGGAGGGTGTCCGCTCCCAGCGGTCCTGCGCTGCGCGGGTTCTGTCGACGTGCCAAGACTGGGGGGATCCTTACTTCTGGGTCGGGACTTCTGGCTCTTCAGGCCTGATCTAGGCTAACCCTATGGCGGAACCGAGCACGGCCGACTCACATCCGGCCACGGCATATCCACAGCACTGGGAGGCCGACGTCGTCCTCCGCGACGGCGGGACCGCGCACCTGAGGCCCATCCGGCCCGAGGACGCCCCCGCGCTCGAGGCCTTCCACAGCGGGCAGTCCGAGGGGTCCATCTACCTGCGGTTCTTCAGCTACAAGTCCCGGCTCACGGCCGCCGAGCTCACGCGCTTCACGACGGTCGACCACCGCGACCGGGTCGCCCTCGTCATCACGGTCGGCGACGAGCTCATCGGCATTGGGCGCTACGACAGGCTCAGCGACCCGGCCGAGGCCGAGGTCGCGTTCAACATCTCCGACCGCCACCACGGCCGCGGGCTCGGCTCGATCCTCCTCGAGCACCTCGCGGCCGCGGCCCGGGAGAACCACATCCGCCGGTTCACAGCCGAGGTCCTGCCCGAGAACCGCAAGATGCTCGCCGTGTTCGCCGAGGCGGGCTACGCGGTCGACCGGCACTTCGACGACGGCATCGTGAGCGTCGAGTTCGAGATCGACCCGACCGAGAAGTCGCGCGCCGTCATGGAGGCCCGCGAGCACCGCGCCGAGGCGCGCAGCGTGCTCGGGCTGCTCGCGCCGTCGTCCGTCGCGGTCATCGGCGCGAGCCGGAAATGGGGCGCGCTGGGCCAGCAGCTCCTCGAGCACGTCGTCGAGGGCGGGTTCGACGGGCGGGTCTACGGGATCAACCCCGAGGCCTTCGAGGTGGGCGGCATGGCGGCCTATCCGCGCATCGGCGACGTCCCGGAGCCCGTGGACCTCGCCCTCGTCGCCGTGCCGTACGAGGAGGTGCCCGGCGTGGTCGCCGAATGCGCCGCGGCAGGCGTGCGCGGCGTCCTCATCGCCTCCGCCGGCTTCGCCGAGCGAGGCGAGGAGGGCCTCGCGGCCCAGCGTCAGATCGTGCGGCACGCCCGCGCCCACGGCATGCGCGTCGTCGGCCCCGGCTCCCTCGGAATCGCCAACACGGATCCGGACGTGCGGCTCAACGCGTCCCTCGCGCCCCGGCTCCCGCGCCAGGGCGGCCTCGGGCTCTTCAGCCAGTCCGCCTCGATCGGCGTCGCGCTCTACGCCGCCGCCGAGCGCCGCCACCTCGGCTTCTCGACGATCGTCTCGGCGGGCAACCGCGCCGACGTCTCGGGCAACGACGTCATGCAGTACTGGGAGGACGACGTCGCCACGAGCGCCGTCGCGCTCTACCTCGAGTCCTTCGGCAACCCGCGCAAGTTCTCCCGGATCGCCCGGCGGCTCGCCCGCTCGAAGCCCGTGATCGTGGCCAAGGGCGAGGGACTCGGCCTGCGCCTGCCGCCGGGCCACTCGGGCAGGACGACCCAGGCGCCCCCCGGCGCGCTCGACGCGATGCTGCGCCAGGCCGGCGCGATCCGCGTCGCGACCGTCGAGGAGCTCGTGGACGTCGCCCAGATCGTCTCGGGCCCGCTCCCCGCCGGGCCGGGCGTTGCCGTGGCGAGCAACTCGCCGGCGCTTGCGCGCGTCGTCGCCGACGCTGCGGACACCCTCGGGCTCACGGTCGCCGCGACGGAGCCGCTCGACCTCTCGACGGGCCAGTCGGTCGCACTGGGCACGCTCCGGGAGCGCGTGCGCGAGCTCGCGGGCCGCGACGGCGTCCACGCCGTCGTCGTCGCGGTCCTGCCCGAGCGGAGCCTCACGGTCGACACCGTCGCGGCCGTGCTCGCCGACCTCGCCGAGTCCTCGGGCCGGACCGTCGTGGCGGTCTTCCCAGGCGTCCTCGACCGCCGGGTCGACACCGACGGCCTGCTGCCCGAGGCGGGCGCGGACGCCCAGGGCGCCACGGTGCCGAGCTTCACGAGCGCGGGCGCCGCCGTCGCGGCCCTCGCCGCCGCGGTGCGCTACAGCGAGTGGCTCGCCCGGGAGCAGGGCGAGCCGTTCGAGGCGGAGCACGACGACGACGCGGCCGAGGCGCTCATCGAGGCCCACCTCGCGCGCGTGGCCGGCACGGAGCTCACGCAGCTCGACGCCGGGGCCGCCGCCGCGCTCCTGGCCTGCTACGGGATCTCCGTGCTGCCCTCGCGGCGCATCGCGACCGCGGACGAGGCCGTCGCCGCGGCAGACGAGCTCGGCTGGCCCGTCGCCATCAAGTCGACCCGGGCCAACCTGCGCCACCGGCTCGACCTCGGCGCCGTGCGCCTCGACGTCGCCGACGCCCCATCCCTGCGCGCGGCCGTGGACCACATGGGGCATTCGCTCACCGCGTACGGCAGCGCCCCCCTCGAGGTCCAGCGCATGGCCCCGGTGGGGCAGGCCTGCGTCGTGCGCGCGATCGAGGACCCGCTGCTCGGGCCGGTGCTGTCCTTCGGCCTCGCGGGCGACGCCGTCGACCTCCTCGACGACTGGGCGCACCGCATCACCCCGCTCACCACGGGGGACGTGCGCGAGATCGTCCGGGCCCCGCGCACGGCCGTCAAGCTCTTCGGCCACGAGGGCATGCCGGCCCTCGACGTCGCGGCACTCGAGGACCTCATCGGCAGGGTCTCGCTCCTGAAGGACAGGCACCCCGAGGTCGCGCTGCTCGAGCTGCGGCCCGTCGTCGTGAGCGGCGAGGGGCTCACGGTGCTCGCCGCCGACGTCCGGATCGGCAACGCCGCGCGCCGCACGGACAGCGCGCGGCGTGCGATGCTCACCCAATAGAGCGAGGCTCACGCAGCAGGCGCCGGGCGCGGCGCCGCTTTGGGGCGCCCGCAGGCCATCTGGGAGAATGTGGCCCATGAGCCACAATGCGCCAGAGGACCATGCAGGCCGCCTGACCCGCCGGTCCTCGGGGGAGTCTCTCACGGCCGCGCTCGAGCGGACGGGGTTCTACCCCCGGCTCGTGGGCGACGTCGTCGAGGATGCCCTGGACGGACGCGCGCCCCTCGCACACCTGACCCACCTCGAGACGCACTTCGAGCGCTCGGAGGTCCGCCGCCACGTCACAGTCCTGGTCCTGACCGAGGACATGCTCGTCGTGACGCATGTCGACGAGGCGCCTCTGGACGACTCCGGCCACCGGATGTCCGCCCAGGTCTCGACCGAGTCGGTCCCCGTGTCCCAGATCGCGACCGTCGTGCTCAGCTACGTCTACTCCGAGCCCGCCGAGTACACGCCGGACGACCCCGTGCGGGAGGTGACCCTCGCGATCGCGTGGAGCGGCGGCCAGCGCCTCGACATCGTCCCCGCCGGATGCGGAGACCCGCAGTGCGAGGCCGACCACGGCTACACGGGCACGATGGCCCAGGAGGACCTCGTGCTGCGCATCAGCGCCGAGGCGGACGGCCCCCGCGCCGTCCAGGACGCCAAGCACTTCGCCCGCCTCCTGCGGGCCGTCAACACGGGCTCCGCGCCGGCCCCCGCGGGCGTGGCGGGTGCCGGGCCGCAGCGCCCCCGCGTCGCGTTCGCCGGGCGCAGCCTGCGCGGCCATGGGGGCCGCCAGTGACGGCCGCCGGCACCGGCCAGCCCCTCCCGCCGCCGCCCGCCTTCGGCTCGCGCTCCCTCGCCGACGTCCTGCCCAGCTGCGCCGCCGCGCTCGGGGCCTCGGGCTTCGAGAACGTCCTCGGCCTGCCCGAGGTGCCGCGGATCTGCCTCGTCATGGTCGACGGGCTCGGCCGGAGCCTCCTGACGAGCCGCGCCGCGCACACGCCGTTCCTGCGCGAGCAGATGCAGGCGGGGCAGGGCGCGATCCCCGAGGTGCTCGACGCGGCCTTCCCGAGCACGACGGCGGCCTCGCTCGCGAGCCTCGGCACGGGCGTCCCGCCGGGCCAGCACGGGATGGTGGGCTACGACGTGTATTCGCCCAAGCTCGGACGCGTCGTGAACCAGCTCAACGGGTGGGACCCGGACGTCGATCCGACGGCCTGGCAGCCCTTCCCGACCGTCTTCGAGCGGCTCGAGGGCCATGCGCATGTCGCGACCGTGAGCCTGCCGCAGTTCGAGGGTTCGCCGATGACGCGGGCGGCCCTGCGCGGCGGTGAGTTCATCGGCGCCACGACGCTGCACGAGCGCACGACGGCCGCGGCCGCCGCGATGGCGGCGCACCCCCGCATGCTCGCGTACTTCTACCTCAACGAGGTGGACAAGGCCGGGCACGAGTACGGCTGCGACTCGCCCGAATGGGAAGAAGCGCTCGAGGAGGTCGACGCGTGCGTGCGCCGGCTCGGCTCACAGCTGCCCGCAGGAACCCTCATCCTCGTCGTGGGGGACCACGGCATGGTGGACATCCCGCCCGCGCGGCGGATCGACTTCGGCGCCGAGCCCGAGCTCACGCACGGCATCCGCCACACGGCGGGGGAGCCGCGCATGCTGCACCTGCACCTCGAGGACGGGGCGGACGACGCCGCGCGGTCGGCCGTCATGGACCGCTGGCGGGCGCGCTTCGGCGGGCAGGCGTGGATCATGACCCGCGAGGAGGCGATCGGCCACGGCCTCTTCGGGCCCGTCTCGGAGCAGGTCCGGGAGCGCATCGGGGACGTCCTCGTCGCCGCGCACGGCGACCTCGCGCTCTTCGACGGCCGCCGCGCGCGGCCCACCGCGTTCAGCATGGTGGGCCAGCACGGCTCGTGGACGAAGGCCGAGCGCCTCGTGCCGCTCGTGGCCTTCCGCGCCGGCGGCCGCGTTCAGCCCAAGAGGCGCCGCCGTGGCTGAGCTCGCCTTCTTCACGGGCACGATGGACAGCGGCAAGTCGACCCTCGCCCTCCAGATGGACTACAACCACCGGGCCGGAGGCCGCCGGGGGCTCCTCTTCACCCGGCACGACCGCTCGGGCGAGGCCGCCATCACGAGCCGGCTCGGGCTGCGCACGCCCGCGATCGAGGTCACGGGCACCACGAGCTTCTGGGACGAGGTCGTCACGCGCCGCACGCACGCCGCCGAGGTGGACTACCTCATCTGCGACGAGGCGCAGTTCTACCTCGCCGAGCAGGTCGAGGAGCTCGCTCGCGTCGTGGACGAGCTCGACGCGGACGTCTATGCGTTCGGCATCTCGACGGACTTCCGCGGCCGCCTCTTCGAGGGCTCGCGCCGGCTCGTCGAGCTCGCGGACCGCGTCGAGGTGCTCCAGGTCGAGACCCTGTGCTGGTGCGGCCGCCGGGCCACCCACAACGCGCGCACGGTCGGGGGCCGGATGGTCCTCGAGGGGGAGCAGGTCCTGGTCGCGGACATCGCCTCGCACGGCGGCCACGGCCCCGACGCCGGGGCGTCGGCGGACGTGGGCTACGAGACCCTGTGCCGGCGGCACTACATGGCGGGCCAGACCGCGGCCCCCGCGCGCGTCCTGCATGAGGGCGACCAGCTCCTGCCCTTCGGCGACTAGGAAGCCGAGCAGCCCGACGGCGTCAGTCGCCCTTCGTGCCGAAGACGATCTCGTCCCAGCTGGGCACGGAGGAGCGCTTGGGCCGGCTCGAGCGGCGTGTGGGCTCGGGCGGCCGGGTGCTGCCGCCGTCGTCCTGGTCCCCCGAGGACGGGGATCCCGGGGACGGGGAGCCGGACGAAGAGCCCGCGGCCGGTCCGTCGGCGGGGACCGCGGGGGCGGGGATGATCGAGATCTCGCGCGTCGCGGTGCTCACGCCCGGGAAGAGGCCGAGGTGGCCGGTGCCGGCGTCGTCGCCGGGCGGCTCGAGGCGCGAGAAGAGCGAGGTGATGCCGCCGCGCGGCACGGCGGTCTGTCCGGCCTCGCCGCGCGGGGCGGAGCGCTCGGGGAGGACTGGGTGCTCGGGCTCGTCGCGCAAGATGGAACGCTCGGCGGCCGCATCCGGCGCGGTATCACGGGCTGCCGGCAGCGCCGGGCCGTAGGGGGCGTCGTCGTCCTCCGGGTCCGGCTCGGGCGCAGGGACCTCCGAGGGGCGCGGGTGCGCGGCGGGGATGCCGTTGGTCAGCAGGAGCGCGAGCGCATCGTCGCCGTCCTCGTCGACGCCGAGCCGCTGGCCCCGGCGCGCCCTGAGCATGTCGAGGAGCTCGCCCTCGCGGTCCTCCTCCTGCCGGAGCACGGCCTCCCGGGGCGAACCCTCGCGCGCGACGTCGGCCTCGACGTCGAACGGCCGGTCGGAGACGGCGGCGAGCCGTCGCCGCGGGGCGGGGCCGTCGAGGGGCTCGAGCTCGCTGAGCTGCTGCGCCCACCGGTTGGCGTTGGCGACCGTGCGGTGCACGGGGTGGTACGTCCACATCGCCGGGGGTTCCTCGCCGATGGACGAGGGGGCGCCGTCCGGGAGCGCGAAGCGCGCGACCACGGTCCACTGGCCGTCGGGCCGGCGCCACGAGTCCCACTCGACCGTCGAGGCCGGCACGCGGTGCAGTGAGAGGCGATACGCGACCATCTCGCCGAGCGATACGGGCTGTGAGGCCGCGGGCCCGCGGAGGAGATCGTGCGAGGGCAAGCGTCCCGGGACCTCGACGGCTTGGGCGCGCCGCACCATGTGCTCGCGCTCGGCAAGCACGGGGCCCTCGTAGCGCTGCACGCGCGCGAGCGGGATGCCGGAAGACTCTGCGACCTCCTCGGCGGTCGCGCCGGCCCGGATCTCCGCCTGGATCTGCCGGGGGGACATCATGGGGCCGTCGGCTCCGCCGGTGGGGGGCCGCTGCGGGGCGGGCCGGGAGACGGCGCGCCGCAGCGCCTCGTCCAGCGGCAGCCGGAACACCTCGCCCGATGCAGCGCTCACGAGCAGGTGGGCGCCGTCGTCGTGCACCCCGACGAGCCGCAGCTGCTGCACATGGTCCTGCGGTTGCTCCCGCATAGAAAGCCTCCAGCCTTGCATTGATCCTGCACAGCACTGTGCCATCCACGCCCCCTTTTCCTGCTGCACACGCCCGGTGTGCCGCGAAAATTCGCCCGCCCCGCCGCCCTTCGGCGGGCCCCCTGGTGGGGCGCGCACTGCGGGCCGCCGAGACCCGAGTGGCGTTTTGGACGCACATCGGGAACAATCTCCCCGTCACTGGGCACAAAATGGGGGCCGAGTGCGTTGGAGTGGACTACGTGGGATGCCACGTGACATGGCTAGCTACCGGAGCGTGAACGAAAAACTATGGCGACCGACTACGATGCGCCGCGCAAGAACGAGGAAGAGCTCAGCGAGGATTCCCTCGAAGAGCTGAAGACCCGCCGCTCGGAGAAGCAGTCTGCCTCCGTGGACGAGGACGAGGCCGAGGCCGCGGACAGCTACGAGCTGCCCGGCGCCGACCTGTCCGGCGAGGAGCTCCTTGTCCGAGTGCTGCCCGCGCAGGCCGACGAGTTCACCTGCGCCTCGTGCTTCCTGGTCCGTCACCGCTCCCAGATTGCCCGGGAGAGGAACGGGCTCCTGTTCTGCAAGGAGTGCGAGGGCTGATCCGGCCCTCCCAGCACGAGTGAGCGGAAGGCCCCCGGCGCGCAGTTCAAGCAGCGCCGGGGGCCTTCCTTTGTGTGATCAGGTTTTTGGCCCGGTCAGGCCTGGGCGCCTGATCAGGCCTGGGCGGGGTGGCTGCCCGCGGCCTCCGTGAGGGCCGCGGCGAGCCGGTCCGGGCGGCGGGAGGAGACGAGCCAGTACGGCGTCGTGTCCTCGGGGTCGGTCAGCTCGACGCGCACGAGGCCAGGGATCCAGCCGCGGATGCACAGGTAGGCGAGCCCGTGGAGCCGGGGGCCGCGCTCGGCGGTGGCCTCCTCGCCGTCGAACGCCTCGACGGCGCCCACGAACTCCAGCGGCAGCGACGCGCGCCCCGCCCGGAAGCCCCCTGCCGTGACCGCGACGAGCGGCGTCGACGCCACGAGGCCGCCCGCGAGGAGGGCGAAGATCGCGACGGCCGCGATATATCCGGCCGCGAGGCTGATGGGCGCGAAGATGAGGATGCCGGCGGCCGCGATGCCCAGGGTGACGAGCCAGACCCACCAGGCGGGCCAGAGCCGCTCGGAGTAGAGGACGGGCTGGCCGGTGGGGGTGGAGCTGCCGGAGGCCGGCGTCGGGTCGTGAGGCATGGCACCAGCTTTCCATCCCCCAGTCCCCGGCGACAAAAGCACCTGTCCACAGGCCGGTAGAGTATACGGGTGACAGCGCAGCAGCAGGCCCCCGCCGCCCAGGCCTTCGAGAGGCACACCCCCGAGGGGGAGTTCCCCGTCTGGGAGCCTACCCTCGACGTCCAGCTCCGCATGCTCGACGACGGCCTCGAGCCGCCGTCGTACGCGCACCCGGGCGACGCGGGAGCCGACCTGCGCGCGCGCACCGACGTCACGCTGGCCCCGGGGGAGCGGGCCCTCGTGCCGACGGGGGTGAGCATCGCCCTGCCCTTCGGCTACGTCGCGCTCATCCACCCGCGCTCGGGCCTCGCGACGAAGCACGGCCTGACCGTCGTCAACGCCCCCGGCACCGTCGACGCCGGCTACCGCGGCGAGATCTCCGTGACGCTGCTCAACACCGACTCAGCGGCCCCCCTGACCCTGCGCCGCGGCGATAGAATCGCCCAGATGGTCATCCAGCGCGTCGAGCACGCGCGGTTCGTCCCCGTCGACGAGCTCTCCGACACCGTGCGGGGGGCGTCGGGCTTCGGCTCGACCGGCGGGTATTCAGCCCAGTAGCGCATGATGCGTCGGCCCGCGATGGCCGCCGCGGGCGTGCCGGCAGCGGGCCGGCAAGACTAAGGAGTGGTGTGGTGCTGTTCGGACGCGGCAAGAATGCCAAGCTGACCGCCGAGGATCCCTCGGTGCTCGGCCAGCCGAAGGCCCGGCAGACCGAGCCGGACAAGAGCGGCTACGGCCGCGCCCAGAAGGGGCCGTTCGACGCGAGCGAGGCGAGCACCGAGACCGGCTACGTGGACCTCGGCTCGATCCTCGTGCGCCCCACGGAGGGCCTCCAGCTGCGCCTCGAGCTCGAGGAGGCCACCCAGCGCGTCGTCGCCGTGACCATGGACCTCGGGGGCTCGAGCCTCCAGCTCCAGGCGTTCGCCGCGCCCCGCTCCGAGGGGCTCTGGGGCGAGATCCGCGCACAGATCGCCCAGTCGGTCGCGAGCCAGGGAGGCACGGTCGAGGAGGCAGAGGGCGCCTTCGGGACCGAGCTCCTCGCCCGCCTGCCCGCGGACGCCTCGGGGGAGCGGCGCAGCTACCGGGCCGCCCGCTTCATGGGCGTCGACGGGCCCCGGTGGTTCCTCCGCGGCGTCATCGGCGGCCCCGCGGCTGAGGACCGCGCGGCCGCGGCCCCGCTCGAGGAGCTCTTCCGGAACATCGTCGTCGACCGGGGCGAGTCGCCGCTGCCGCCGCGCGAGCTGCTGCCCCTGCGGATTCCCGCGCAAGCGGAGAACCCTGCGGCGAACGCCGAGGCGGGGAACGCTGCGGCGGGGAACGCCGCAGCGGCTGACGGCGCCACGGGCGCCGGGCAGCGCGCGCCGGAGCCGCCGCAGCGCGGCCCGGAGATCACCCACCGTGGCTGATGCGGGCCCCGTCACCGTGCTCGAGGACTTCCGGTCCCTCCCGGAGCGCGGCCTCGTGTCGGGGCGCGGGGTCGTCCGCTCCGTCACCTACGTCCCGGTCGCGGAGCCGCCCCGCGTGAGCGCAGTGGTGGCCGAGGACGCGGACCGCCCTGGGCTCGGTCCGGCGCTGTCCCTCATCTGGCTCGGCCGGCGCCGCGTGAGCGGGCTGGGGGCAGGGAGCCGGCTGCGGTTCGCCGGCATGCTCGCCCACTACAACGGCGTTCCCACCATCTACAACCCCCGCTACGAGATCCTGGCCCAGGAGGACTGACGTGACTTCCCGCGACGACGGAGCGCCCACGCCGCCAGCCCCGGACGGCCGCCCCGACCACGGGCCACAGCGGCAAGGGCCGGAAGGGCAGGGGCCCACGGCCCACGGCGGCGTCCCGCGCCCCGAGGACCTCGCGGCGGCCTACGCCGCGAAGGCCGGCCTCCACCGCCACCGGGACGGGCGCATCGACGTCCTGCGCAGCGCGGGCGGTCTGCGGGGCGTGCTCGAGAGCATCCTTCCGGGGTTCGTGTTCCTCGTGGCCTTCACAGTCGCCCGGGACCTCGCGCTCTCGGCGGTCCTCGCCCTGGCCGTCGCCGCCGTCTTCGTCGCCGTGCGGCTCGTCGGCAGGACGCCGCCGACGCAGGCCTTCGCGGGCATCGTGGGCATCGCCGTCTCCGCCGCGCTCGCGCTGTTCACGGGCCGGGCCGAGAACTTCTACGTGACGGGGTTCGTGACCAACGCGGCCTACATCCTCGCGCTCGTCGTCTCGATAACGATGCGCTGGCCGCTGATGGGCGTCGTGTTCGGGTTCCTGCGCAACGAGGGCGTCCACTGGCGCGAGGACGCGCAGCGCATGCGCCAGTACAGGCTCGGAACATGGATCATGGTCGCCGTCCTCGGGCTTCGGCTCGTCGTGCAGGTGCCGCTGTACCTCCTCGGCGACGCTGGCCTCGTTGCCCTGGGCGCGACGCGGCTCATCATGGGCGTGCCGCTGTACGCGCTCGGGATCTGGCTCGCGTGGATCGTCTCGCGGCCCCTGCCCGAGGAGTCCCGGGCCTGACGCGTCAGCCGTCGAAGGCGTCGTCCTCGTCCTCGGGCTCGCGCTCCTCGGCCGGGGCCGGCGTCGTCCGCGGTGCGAGGAGGCGCCGCAGGGCGTCCTCGGCCTCGAGCGTCGTGAGGAAGAAGAGCTCGTCGCGGTGGTCGACGACGTCGTCCCGGCTCGGCGAGATCGGCGCCTGGTCGCGCAGGATCGCCACGAGCGTGCAGTCGGCAGGCCACTCGACCTCGCCAACGGTGCGTCCGATGATCGCCGAGTCCGCGGGGACCGTGAACTCCACGAGCGAGGCCTCGCCCGTCCGCAGCGTCAGGAGGCGCACGACGTCGCCGATCTCGACCGCCTCCTCGACGAGCGCCGTCATGAGCCGCGGCGTGTTGACCGCGACGTCGACGCCCCACGAGCCGTCGAACATCCAGTCGTTCTTCGGGTTGTTGACGCGGCCGACCGTGCGGCCGACCCCGAACTCGGTCTTGGCCAGGAGCGAGACGACGAGGTTGACCTTGTCGTCGCCGCTCGCCGAGACGACGACATCGGCCTCGGCGATCTGGGCCTCCTTGAGGGTGCTCAGCTCGCACGCGTCGCCGATGAGCCACTTGGCCCCGCGCAGCCCGCTGCGCCCGATCACCTCGGGCTTCGGGTCGATGAGCAGGACGTCGTGTCCGTGCGCGAGGAGCTCGCGTGCGATCGAGCTGCCGACGCTCCCGGCCCCGGCGATGATGACCTTCACTCGGACTCCTTCGCGGGCGGCGCGGACAGGGCGCGGGTGACCTCGGCGGCGTCGGCGAGGTCCATCATGACGTGCACCGTGTCGCCCTCCTGGTAGCTCGTCGACGCGGTGGGCAGCAGGCCCTCGCCGAAGCGCGTGAGGTAGGCCACCCGGACGCGGGCGGACTTCTCGATCGCCGAGAGCGGGTGCCCGAACCACCCGGGGTCGAGGTTGACCTCGGTCAGCACGAGCCGGCCCGAGGGCTCGCGGAAGTCCCCGGCGACGCCCGACTCGGGGAGGATGCGGCGCAGCACCTGATCGGCGCTCCAGCGCACGGCCGCGACGGTGGGGATCCCGAGGCGCTGGTAGATCTCCGCGCGGCCGGGATCGTAGATGCGCGCGACGACGTGCGGGACGTGGAAGGTCTCGCGCGCCACGCGGGTGGCGAGGATGTTGGAGTTGTCCCCGCTCGAGACGGCGGCGAACGCGTAGGCCTCCTCGATGCCGGCCTGCTTCATGGTGTCGCGGTCGAAGCCGATGCCCGTGACCTTGCGGCCAGCGAAGCTGCGGCGGAGCCGGCGGAAGGCGCGGTCGTCCTGGTCGATGACGGCGACCGAGTGGCCCGAGTCCTCGAGGGTGTGGGCCAGCGTCACCCCGACACGGCCGCAGCCCATGATCACGTAGTGCGCCATGTCCCCAAATCTACCCCGCCATGACACGGGCGCTCCTTTGCGCATAACGTGTCAGAGTGCTGACGCTTCTGAACTCGGTCAAGCGTGTCTTCGTGGGGAGGGCACTGCGAAATGACCGCCTGGGGCAGACACTCCTGCCCAAGCGCGTCGCGCTCCCCGTCTTCGCCTCCGACGCGCTCTCCTCGGTCGCGTACGCCTCTGACGAGATCCTCCTCACCCTGGCCCTCGCCGGTGTCGCCGCCGTCGCGCTCTCGCCGTGGGTCGGCCTCGCCGTCATCGTCGTGCTCCTCGTCGTCGTCGCCGCCTACCGCGAGAACGTCCGCGCGTACCCCTCGGGCGGCGGGGACTACGAGACGACGACGGTCAACCTCGGGCGCACTGCCGGCCTCACCGTCGCGAGCGCCCTCCTCGTCGACTACGTCATGACGGTCGCGGTGTCGATCTCCTCGGCCGCGACCTACCTCACCGCCGCCGTCCCCTCCCTGCACGGGCGCCAGGCGCTCATCGCCGTCGTCGGCGTCGCCCTCCTCGCGCTGGCCAACCTGCGCGGGATCACCGGCATCGGCGCGCTCTTCGCGCTGCCCGCCTACATCTTCGTCGCGGCGATCCTCGGCATGACCGCCGTGGGCCTCGTGCAGTGGCTCACGGGGACGCTGCGCCCGGCGGAGAGCGCGGCCTTCGACATCGTGCCCGTGCCGGAGTTCGAGCAGGGCCTCGTCGGCGTCGCGGGCGCGTTCCTGCTGCTGCGCGCGTTCTCCTCGGGCGCCGTGGCCGTGACGGGCGTCGAGGCGATCAGCAACAACGTCCCGAGCTTCCGCCCGCCCAAGAGCGGCAACGCGGCCGTGACGCTTCTGCTCGTCGGGGCCCTGGCCGCCGCGATGCTCGGCGGCGTCATCTTCCTGGCCAACGCCGCCCGGGTGCACATCGTGCAGGACCCCGGCCGGGAGTTCCTCCTGGACGGCCGGCCCCTCCCTGCGGACTACATCCAGATGCCCGCCATCGGGCAGATCGCCGAGGCCGTCTTCGGGCCGGGCCACGCCCTCTTCTATGTCGTTGTCGCGGCCACGGTCGCGATCCTCGTCTTCGCCTCCAACACGGCCTTCACGGGCTTCCCCGTCCTGGCCTCGATCCTCGCCCAGGAGGGCTACCTCCCGCGGCAGCTGCGCACGCGCGGCGACCGGCTCGCGTTCAGCAACGGCGTCCTCGCCCTCGCGGCCGGGGCGGCCCTGCTCATCGTCGCGTTCAACGCGGACGTGACGAGGCTCATCCAGCTGTACATCGTGGGCGTCTTCGTCTCGTTCACGGCGAGCCAGCTCGGCATGGTGCGGCACTGGGGCCGCGAGCTGCGGCGGCAGCGGGACCGGCGGGCGCGCGTGCGGATCATGCGCTCCCGCGCCGTCAATGGGATCGCGTTCGGGCTCACCGGCCTTGTCCTCGTGATCGTGCTCGTGACCAAGTTCGAGCACGGGGCCTGGATCGCGATCCTGTCCATGGTCGTGCTGTTCCTCATCATGTGGAGCATCCACGCGCACTACGAGAACGTCGCGCGGGAGCTCGCGGTGGGCGACGACGTCTCCGCGCGCGCCCTGCCGAGCCGGGTCCACGCCGTCCTGCTCGTCTCGCACGTGCGCAAGCCCGTCCTGCGGGCCCTCGCGTATGCGCGGGCGTCGCGGCCCTCGACGCTCGACGCCGTGACGGTGGACATCAGCCCCGAGGAGACCGCCCAGACGGTCGCTGACTGGGAGAAGCTCGAGATCCCCGTCCCGCTGACGGTCCTCGCGAGCCCCTTCCGCGAGACGATCACACCGCTCATGGACTACATCCGCGGGATGCGGCGCGAGTCGCCGCGGGACCTCATCGTCGTCTACATCCCCGAGTACGTCGTGGGCAAGTGGTGGGAGCAGCTCGTGCACAACCAGACGGCCCTGCGGATCAAGACCCGGCTCCACTTCGAGCCCGGGGTCATGGTCGCGAGCGTGCCGTGGCAGCTGAAGTCGTCGGAGGAAGCCAGGAGGCTGCAGGAGCTGTGAGCGCCGAAGAAACACCGTTGCAGGACCGCGTCCTCGAGCTCCGGCTGGGCCCCGTGGCCCACGGCGGCCACGTCGTGGCACGGCACGAGGGCCGCGTCCTGTTCGTCCGCCACGGCCTGCCCGGCGAGTTCGTCCGCGCGTCCCTGACCGAGGCCGAGCCCGCGGGGAAGTTCTGGCGCGCCGACGTCGTCGACGTCCTCGAGCCCTCGCCGCACCGCCGCGAGCACGTGTGGGACCTCGCCGACTCGCCGCGCGCCTACGCCGAGGGCCGGCTGCCCGTGGGCGGGGCCGAGTTCGGCCACATCGCCCTGGCCGAGCAGCGCCGGCTCAAGTCCGCCGTCGTGCGCGAGCAGCTCGAGCGCCTCGCTGGCCTCGCGTGGGACGTCGAGACGGAGGCGGTGCCGCTGCGCGCGCCGGAGGATGCCGGCACGCCCGCAGCGGACGACCGCGGCGGGCTGGGCTGGCGGACCCGCTGCAGCTTCGCGGTCACCCCCGAGGGGCGGCTCGCGATGCACGCCCACCGGTCCGAGGCGCTCATCGCGGTCCAGGCCATGCCGCTCGCGACGGACGAGATCAATGCGCTGCGCCTGTGGGAGCTGGACCTGAGCGGGGTCGAGCGGGTCGACGTGGCCGCGCCCGCCTCGGGCACGCTGCCGCTCATCGTCTTCACGCTCGCCGACGGGGTGACGCCTGGCAGGCTCCGGCAGGCCCTCGCGGGCCTCGACCCCGCGGTCTCGGCGAGCGCGCTGGGCGCGGGGAGCCGCACGCCGCTGATCGTCCGGGGGCGCGGCTGGGTCGCGGAGAACGTGCTCGGCCACCGCTACACCGTCACGGGCGACGGCTTCTGGCAGATCCACCGCCGCGCGCCCGAGACCCTCGTCGGCGCCGTGCTCGAGGCGCTCGACGGCGCCCTCGCCCCGGGCGCCCAAGTGGCGGACCTGTACGCCGGCGCCGGGCTCTTCACGGCCCCGCTCGCGGAGGCGGTCGGGCCCTCGGGGCACGTCCTGTCGGTCGAGGGCGCGCCCGGGACGAGCCGCGACGCGCGCCGGACGTTCAAGCGCCGCGAGGAGGTCGCCGTCGTCCAGGGCCGGGTCGAGCGGGTGCTGCGCGAGCACGGCCGCCGCGGCGCGTTCGACGCCGTCGTCCTCGACCCGCCGCGGGCGGGTGCCGGCAAGGAGGTCGTGCGGCAGCTCGTCGCGGCGGCGCCCCGCGCGATCGCGTACGTCGCGTGCGATCCGGCATCGTTCGCGCGCGACGTCGGCTGGTTCCGCGACGCGGGCTGGCGGCTCGAGAGCCTCCGGGCGTTCGACCTGTACCCTCAGACGCACCACGTGGAAGTAGTAGGACTGCTGCTGCCCGGCGCGTGAGCCTGGCTACACCCCCTCCTGCTGCCCGTCGCCGAGAACTAGGATGGGCGGCGAAGCCACGCGTCCCCCCTCGAGGACGCACTGACCCGAGTTAGGCGTGCCTAACTAGCACCGCCATGGTACCGGGACAAAGATGGCTGTGTTGCGAGAGGAGTCCTGCATTGAGCACTGTGGACAGCTTCGGAGCCAAAGGCGTCCTGAACGTCGGCGGAACCGAGTATGAAATTTTCCGGCTGAACTCTGTGGAAGGCCACGAGAGCCTCCCCTTCAGCCTCAAGGTCCTCCTGGAGAACCTGCTCCGCACCGAGGACGGTGCGAACATCACGGCGGACCACATCCGCGCACTCGCTGGCTGGGACCCGAACGCCCAGCCGAACACCGAGATCCAGTTCACCCCCGCCCGCGTCATCATGCAGGACTTCACCGGCGTGCCCTGCGTTGTCGACCTCGCGACGATGCGAGAGGCCGTCAAGGAGCTCGGCGGAGACCCGAAGCGCGTCAACCCGCTCGCGCCGGCGGAGATGGTCATCGACCACTCGGTCCAGATCGACGTCTTCGGCAACGCGTCCGCGATCGAGCGGAACATGGAGATCGAGTACCAGCGCAACGGGGAGCGGTACCAGTTCCTGCGCTGGGGCCAGACGGCGTTCGACGACTTCAAGGTCGTCCCCCCGGGCATGGGCATCGTGCACCAGGTCAACATCGAGTACCTCGCGCGCACGATCATGACCCGCGAGGTGGACGGCAAGCTGCGCGCCTACCCCGACACGTGCGTCGGCACCGACTCGCACACGACGATGGTCAACGGCCTCGGCGTGCTCGGCTGGGGCGTCGGCGGCATCGAGGCCGAGGCGGCCATGCTCGGCCAGCCCGTCTCGATGCTCATCCCGCGCGTCGTCGGCTTCAAGCTCTCCGGCAACATCCCCGCCGGGGCGACCGCGACCGACGTCGTCCTCACGATCACGGAGATGCTGCGCAAGCACGGCGTCGTGGGCAAGTTCGTCGAGTTCTACGGCGAGGGCGTCGCGGCCGTGCCGCTCGCGAACCGCGCCACGATCGGCAACATGAGCCCCGAGTTCGGCTCTACGGCGGCGATGTTCCCGATCGACGACGTGACCCTCGACTACCTGCGCCTCACGGGCCGCTCCGAGGAGAACCTCGCCCTCGTCGAGGCCTACTGCAAGGAGCAGGGCCTCTGGCACGACGCCTCCCGCGAGCTGCGCTTCTCGGAGTACCTCGAGCTCGACCTCTCGACCGTCGTCCCCTCGATCTCCGGCCCGAAGCGCCCGCAGGACCGCATCGAGCTCACCGACGCGAAGGAGCAGTTCCGCAAGGACCTGCACAACTACATCTCGATCGAGGACGGCAGCGTCGACGAGACGATCGCCGAGTCCTTCCCGGCCTCCGACTCCCCGACGACGACCGAGGCCGACAGCCACGTCCACGAGACGGCGCGCCTGGCCAACCCGGTCGAGTCCGCCGCGTCCGGCTCCTTCGGCCGCCCGTCGCAGCCCGTCCACGTCGCGATGGAGGACGGCCGCCAGTTCGAGCTCGACCACGGCGCCGTGACCATCGCCTCGATCACGTCCTGCACCAACACGTCGAACCCGTCGGTCATGCTCGCCGCGGCAGTCCTGGCCCGCAACGCCGTGAACAAGGGCCTCACGTCCAAGCCGTGGGTCAAGACCTCCGTGGCCCCGGGCTCGAAGGTCGTCACCGACTACTACGAGAAGTCCGGCCTCATCCCGTACCTCGAGAAGCTCGGCTTCTTCACGGTCGGCTACGGCTGCGCGACCTGCATCGGCAACTCGGGCCCGCTTGAGTCGGAGATCTCCGAGGCCGTCCAGGCCAACGACCTCTCGGTCACCGCCGTCCTCTCGGGCAACCGCAACTTCGAGGGCCGCATCAATCCGGACGTGAAGATGAACTACCTCGCGTCCCCGCCGCTCGTCATCGCCTACGCCCTCGCCGGCACGATGGACTTCGACTTCGACGCCGACCCGCTGGGCCAGGACGAGGACGGCAACGACGTGTTCCTCAAGGACATCTGGCCGAACCCCGCCGAGGTCCAGCAGGTCATGGACGCCTCCATCGACCAGGAGATGTTCACGAAGTCGTACGCGACGATCTTCGACGGCGACGACCGCTGGCAGTCGCTCCCGACGCCGACCGGCGACACGTTCGAGTGGGACGACAAGTCCACCTACGTCCGCAAGCCCCCGTACTTCGAGGGCATGAAGGCGCAGCCGGACCCCGTCACCGACATCGAGGGCGCGCGCGTGCTCCTCAAGCTCGGCGACTCGGTCACGACCGACCACATCTCGCCGGCTGGCTCCTTCAAGTCCGACACCCCGGCAGGCCAGTACCTGCTGGCCAACGGCGTCGAGCGCAAGGACTTCAACTCCTACGGCTCGCGCCGTGGCAACCACGAGGTCATGATCCGCGGCACGTTCGCGAACATCCGGATCAAGAACCAGCTGCTCCACGGCGTCGAGGGCGGGTTCACGAAGGACTTCACGCAGGACGGCGCCCCGCAGGCCTACGTCTACGACGCCGCGGTGAACTACCAGGCCGCCGGCATCCCGCTCGTGGTCCTCGCGGGCAAGGAGTACGGCTCCGGCTCGTCCCGCGACTGGGCCGCGAAGGGCACCGCGCTCCTGGGCGTCAAGGCCGTCATCGCCGAGAGCTACGAGCGCATCCACCGCTCTAACCTCATCGGCATGGGCGTCCTGCCGCTCCAGTTCCCGCAGGGCGAGTCCGCCGCGACGCTCGGCCTCACGGGCAACGAGGTCTTCTCCGTCCAGGGCGTGACCGCGCTCAACGAGGGCACGACCCCGAAGACCGTGAAGGTGACCGCGACGGCGGAGGACGGCAGCGCGAAGTCCTTCGACGCCGTCGTGCGCATCGACACCCCCGGCGAGGCGGACTACTACCGCAACGGCGGCATCCTGCAGTACGTGCTGCGCCAGATCTCGGCGAACTGAGTCAACTGACGCGAGCGTGGAAGGGGCCCTGCCTGTGAGGCGGGGCCCCTTCCCGTGCACGGGGTGGGTGGCCGCGAGGCGCTAGAGTGGTTCGTGCACGTTTCGAGCAAGGAGTCGCCCTTGGGCATCTTGGAGTCCGTCGAGGGTCCGCGGGACCTCGCCCGCCTCAGCGCCGAGGACCTCACGCGGCTCGCGGGCGAGATCCGCGAGTTCCTCATCCAAAACGTGGCGCAGACGGGCGGACACCTCGGCCCGAACCTCGGCGTCGTCGAGCTGACCCTCGCCATCCACCGCGTCTTCGACTCGCCGCGGGACAGCGTCGTGTTCGACACGGGCCACCAGTCCTACGTGCACAAGCTCCTCACGGGCCGCAAGGACTTCTCCTCCCTGCGCAAGGAGGGCGGGCTCTCGGGCTACCCGTCCCGCGCCGAGAGCGAGCACGACATCGTCGAGTCCTCGCACGCCTCCTCCTCGCTGTCCTGGGCGGACGGCATCTCCCGCGCGCGCCAGCTCACGGGGGAGGGGGACCGGTACACCGTCGTCGTGATCGGCGACGGCGCGCTCACCGGCGGCATGGCCTGGGAGGCCATCAACAACATCGCGGCGGACAAGCGCCGGCGCGTCGTGATCGTGGTCAACGACAACGGCCGCTCCTACGCCCCGACCGTCGGCGGCATCGCCGACCACCTCGCGTCGCTGCGCCCGACGATCGACAGGGTCCGCACCGCTCCCGCCTACGAGAGCCTGCTCGACCTCGCCAAGCGCCGCCTCAAGGAGGGCGGGCCCTTCGCGCAGTTCGTCTACAAGAGCCTCCATGCCACCAAGAAGGGCATCAAGGACTGGTGGGCCCCGCAGGGCATGTTCGAGGACCTCGGCCTGAAGTACGTCGGCCCCGTCGACGGCCATGACGAGCGCGCCCTCGAGGAGGCGCTCACGACGGCGAAGAACTACGCCGGGCCCGTCATCGTCCACGCCATGACCGAGAAGGGCCACGGCTACGCGCCGGCCCGCAACCACGAGGCCGACCAGTTCCACGCCGTCGGCGTCATCGACCCCGAGACCGGCGAGCCCGCCGAGCCCGGCGGCGGCACCTCGTGGACGTCGGTCTTCGCCGACGAGATCGCCGCGATCGCGGACGAGCGGCCCGATGTCGTCGGCATCACGGGCGCCATGCTCATCCCCGTGGGCCTTCACAAGTTCGCCGCCCGGCACCCGGACCGCGTCTTCGACGTCGGCATCGCCGAGCAGCATGCCGTGGCCTCCGCGGCGGGCCTCGCCTTCGGCGGCCTCCACCCCGTCGTGGCCGTCTACGCGACCTTCCTCAACCGCGCCTACGACCAGCTGCTCATGGATGTGGCGCTCCACAAGGCCGGGGTGACCCTCGTCCTCGACCGCGCGGGCGTCACCGGCCCCGACGGCGCGAGCCACCACGGGCAGTGGGACATGGCGCTCGTCCAGAGCATCCCAGGCCTGCACCTCGCCGCCCCGCGCGACGCGACGCGGCTGCGCGAGGAGCTGCGAGAGGCCGTCGCGGTCGACGACGCGCCCACGGTCGTGCGCTTCTCGAAGGGCACCGTCGGGGCCGAGACCGAGGCGATCGAGCGGCTCGCCGACGGCGTGGACGTGCTCGCGCGCGTCGGGCACGTCCTGGAGAACGACGGCGGCGCGGGCGCCGCCGGCGTCGAGGGCGCCGACGTCCTGCTCGTCTCGGTCGGGGCCATGAGCGAGACCGCCCTCGACGTCTCCCAGCGGCTCGCCCAGCAGGGCATCAGCTCAACCGTGATCGACCCGCGGTGGGTCCTGCCCGTCCCGCGCAGCGTCATCCGGCTCGCGGCCGCGCACCGGATCGTCGTGTGTCTCGAGGACGGGGTGCGCACGGGCGGCGTCGGATCCCGGATCCGCCAGGAGATGCGCGCGGCCGGGGTCGACACGGCCCTGAACGAGGTCGGGCTCCCGGCGGAGTTCCTCGACCACGGCACGCGCGGGCAGGTCCTCGAGCGCGTGGGCCTCACGCCGCGCCAGATCGCGCACGACATCGTGGCCCAGGTGCTCGGCACGAAGGTCCCCTTCGCGCGGCCCCTCCCGGGCCAGCCGGCCCCCACGACCGGCAGCCTCCCGCAGCTGTGACTGCCGGCAGGCACGACGGCGCAGCCCCCGGGCCGGCGGCCCCGTTGACCCCGGAGGCCCCCTGGGCGCCATTGCCGCCGGCCGGCACGGGGACGCCCCGCCCGGGCGAGCTCGTCGTCGCCCGCAACCGCAAGTGGGACGGCTCGGCGCACTGGGTCGTGCCGGGGTTCAGCCTCGGCGAGGACGAGCACGGCTGGTGGATCTACCAGGGCCGCGGCGAGTTCATCTCCCGCCCCGGGGCCGCCCTGCACACGCGCTCCGACGCCGTCCTGCTCGTCCCGCGCAGCGGCGGCTACGCCGCGACCTTCTACGACGAGACGAACCCGGGGGACTTCCGCATCTATGTGGACCTAGCGTGGGACCTCGCGTGGAAGCGCATCGGCGAGCCCGCGGGCGAGGGGCATCCGGGCGTCGTCGAGTTCCACATGGTCGACATGGACCTCGACGTCATCCGCTCGGCGCGCCACGGGGTCTTCGTCGACGACGAGGACGAGTTCGACGAGCACCGCCGCACGATGGCGTACCCCGGCCCGCTCGTGGCCGCGGTGCGCGCCGAGTGCGCGCGCCTCCACAGGGCCGTGCTCGAGGGCACGGGCCCGTTCGACGGGGCCGCCGACGCCTGGATGGCGCGCGGCCGGAAGGAGCACCCATGAGCTACGCCCGCCTCTACCGCCGCGCCGAGGACGGCACCCTCGAGTTCCGAGAGGCCTGGCACGACGACGAGGCCCGCCAGTTCGTCGTCAACCACGGCAAGGTCGGCCACCTCTCGGCGACGCAGTCGACGGACGACGTCGACGCCGAGGCCGCCGAGGCCCTCCTGGCCGCGTTCGAGGCCCAGTGCGACGCCGACGGCTACGCGCCGCTCGCCGAGGACGAGCAGTGGCGCGTCGTCGCCCAGTTCGCCCTCAAGACGGCCGAGGGCACCGAGCGCGACCGCCACCTCGAGCGGCAGGCCGTCCAGGCCCTCTCCGCCCACCTCGCGTGGCGCGGGCTCGGCACGGTCGAGGGCAGCAGCATCGCCGCCGGGAAGCTCAACGTGTTCACGACGTGCGTCGACGCGGCCAAGGCCGTCGCCGCCGTCAAGACGTGCCTGCGCGAGGCCACGAGCGACTTCACGAAGCTCTCGATCGCCGTCGCTCCTGCCACCGACCCCGAGGCCTTCAAGCTCCGGCACGCCCCGGCGGGCGTGCGCGGCTTCTCCCTCTGAGCCCTGCCGCTCCACCACCGCTGGCCATCCCCGCCGGCCTTCCCCGCCGGGGACTCCGGGCGCGAGTAGTCTGGCAGCATGACTGACTACCGCCGCCTCGGCCACTCCGGCCTGACCGTCTCGACCGTCGGGCTCGGCTGCAACAACCTCGGCCGCGCGAACACCCCGACGGCGACCCAGGAGGGCACCGACGCCGTCGTCCACGCCGCGATCGACGCGGGCATCACGCTCTTCGACGTCGCCGACGTCTACGGCGCGACGCCTGGCCTGAGCGAGGAGATGCTGGGCAAGGCCCTCGCGGGCCGCCGCGACGACGTCGTCATCGCGACCAAGTTCGGCATGGACATGCACGGGGCCAACGGACGCGACTTCGGCGCCCGCGGCTCGCGCCGGTACATCCGGCAGGCCGTCGAGGGCTCGCTGCGCCGGCTCGGCACGGACCGGATCGACCTGTACCAGTACCACACGCCGGATGCGTCGACGCCGATCGAGGAGACCCTCGCCGCGCTCGACGACCTCGTCCACGAGGGCAAGGTGCTCTACATCGGCCACTCCAACCGGGCGGGGTGGCAGATCGCCGAGGCCGAGTTCGCCGCGCGCATCGGCGGCTGGACCCCCTTCGTCTCGAGCCAGAACCACTACAACCTCCTCGACCGCCGGGCCGAGCTCGAGGTGACCGAGGCCGCGGAGGCGTATGGGCTCGGCGTCCTGCCCTACTTCCCGCTCGCGAACGGCCTGCTGACGGGCAAGTACTCCCGCGGGACGGCGCCCGAGGGGTCCCGCCTGACGCACACGCGCACGAACCTCGTCCAGGACGCCGACTGGGAGCAGCTAGACAGGTTCTCGGCGTTCGCGGAGGAGCGCGGGCTGACCGAGCTGCAGGTCGCGTTCTCGTGGCTGGCCGCCCAGCCCTCCGTCGCGAGCGTCATCGCGGGCGCGACGAAGCCGGAGCAGATCCGCGAGAACGCCGAGGCCGCCTCGTGGCAGCCGAGCCCCGAGGACCTCGAGGAGCTCGACGACATCTTCCCGCGCATCCCCAAGGTCGCGCTCTTCTAGGGCCCAGCCGGTTCGACGATGGAGCCAGTGAACGAGGCGCCCGGCCCCTCCGGCGCGCCCCTGATGAACGAGGCCTCCCGGCCCGTGGCGCACGAGCCCTCGCGCGCCCCCGTGTCGCTGCTCGTGGACTGCGACACGGGCATCGACGACGCACTGGCGCTCGTCTACCTCTGCAGCCAGCCGCACGTCG
Organism: Sinomonas sp. T428B; assembly: GCF_056780155.1. NCBI lineage: Bacteria > Bacillati > Actinomycetota > Actinomycetes > Micrococcales > Micrococcaceae > Sinomonas > Sinomonas sp. T428B. The sequence goes on from NZ_JBRAZR010000001.1 coordinate 1,722,314, forward strand.
AGATCGCCGCGGTCACGGCGACGCCAGGCAACGTCGGCGTGGACGAGGTGGCCCGGAACACGCTCGCGGTCCTCGAGCTGTGCGGCCGCGGAGACGTCCCCGTGGCCGTCGGCGCGAGGGCGCCCCTGCGCGTGCCGCTCGTCACGTCCCCCGAGACCCACGGCCCGCAGGGCATCGGCCACGCGGAGCTCCCGCCGCCGCGCCGCGCGCCCGAGCCGCGGGACGCCGTCGGGCTCTGGGTCGAGCTCGCGAGGGCTCGCCCGGGCCAGCTCACGGTGCTCGCGACGGCGCCCCTGACCAACCTCGCGCTCGCCCTGCGCGCCGAGCCGCGCCTGCCCGAGCTGCTCGCCGGCGTCGTCATCATGGGCGGCGCCTACAACTACCAGGGCAACACGACGCCTACCGCCGAGTGGAACACGCACGTCGATCCGCACGCCGCCGCCGAGGTCTTCGCCGCCTACGCCGGCCTGCCGGCCGAGCGGCTCCCGGTCGTGTGCGCGCTCGAGGCGACCGAGCGGATCGAGATGCAGCCCGAGCACGTCGCCGCCCTCGCCCGGGCCGCCGGCTGCACCGACCCCGAGCTCGTCCTTCCGGACCAGCCCGAGGGGACCCGCAGCCGCGCGTCCAACACGCTTGTGCGGCACGTGAGCGACATGCTGCGGTTCTACTTCGAGTTCCACCGGCGCTACGACCAGGGCTACATCGCGCACATCCACGACTACTTCGCCGCGAGCGTCGCCGCCGGGACTGCGCGCTACGCCACCCGCGACGCGACGGTGCACGTCGAGACCGAGGCACCGAGGCTGCTCGGCACGACCGTGGCGGACTTCCGCGGCCTCTGGGGTGAGCCGCCCAATGCCCGGATCGTGAGCGAGAACCACCCGGAGGAGTCCTTCGCCGAGCTGGTGACAGGCGTCGGTGCCCTTGCGCGGCGGCTCGGCGGGGCTGGGCCCGGACGGGCCGGGCTCGGCTAGACTGTGGCGCGTGCGCGCCGCGAGCGCACCGGCCCGCCGAGGTGACATAGGCGTCCCATCCCCGCCAGCACCCACCGCAAGGACCTGCCCCATGTCGCACCCCCTGACCGCCGAGGCCCCGCGGCGCTCGCCCCTGAGGACGGCACTGACCGTGCTCGGCGCCCTCGCCGTCGCCGCAACCTTCGCCTTCCTCATCCTCACGCAGCCCGGCGAGCCCGTGGACACGCCGTCGGCGTCCGCGACCCTCGTCGCGCTCACGGGCTACGGGATCGCGACCGTGCTGCTCTTCGCCGGCATCCTCCCGACGCTCCCGACGACGACGCTCGCCGTCATCCCCGTGGCCCTCGTGCTCAACATCGTGCTCGGCCAGTTCGTCGGGACGGCCCTCGTGCCGATCTACCTCGACTCGATCGGAACCGTCCTCGTGGCCATCCTCGCCGGGCCCGCGGCCGGCGCCGCGACGGGCCTGCTGAGCACGATTGTGTGGTCCTTCTTCAACCCGACGCTCATCCCGTTCGCCGCGGGCGCCGCCGTGATCGGCGCCCTGGCCGGGCTCGCTGCCCGCTGGGGAGCCGTGCGGCAACTCTGGTGGCTCCCCCTCGCGGCCATCGCGACCGGATTCGCCGCCGCCTTCATCGGCTCCACGGTGGCGCTGGCCGTGTACGGCGGCACCTCGACCGGCGCGACGGGCGCCGTCATCGCCCTCTTCCGGGCGGCCGGGGACGGGCTCGCCGAGTCCGTCCTCAAGGGCGCGATCCTCTCCGACCTCGTCGACAAGCTCGTGACCTTCGCGGCGGCCGCCGCGCTCGCGTACGCGCTCCCGCGCCGCGCCACCCGGCGGTTCGAGTTCGTCCGGCGCCACCGGGTCCTCGCGGTCCCGCGCAAGGCCCGCGACTCCGAGGCGGCGCCCGCTGCCTGACGTCCCCACCCCGGCGGCCCCGCCCGAGGGGGAGCCCCCAGGCCGCGGCCGCCTGAACCCGCTGACCGGGCTCGCCCTCGCCGGCACCGCGTGCCTGGCGTGCCTCGCCTGGGCGCACTGGGCCGTGTGGCTCGGCGCTCTCGCCGCGGCCGTCGCGGCGGCGGTGCGGGCCGGCACCGCCCGGGGGGTCGCCGCCGCCGGAGCGGCCGTCGTCGTGCCCTTCGCGCTGTGGGCGCTCGCGATCCACGGCCTGTTCTTCCCCGAGGGGCGCACGGTGCTGGCCGAGCTCGGCCCGGCCCGGGTGACCGCCGAGGGGCTGGCCTACGCGGGGGCCTTCGTCCTGCGCACCGCCGCCCTCGCCGCCGTCATGCTCGCCTTCTCGCTGTGGGCCGACGTCGGCCTGCTCCGCGCCGCGCTCGTCCGGCGCGGCGTCCCGCCGCAGCTCGGCTACGTCCTGGCTGCCTCGCTCGGGCTAGCGGCGACGGTCACGGACAGGCTCCGCCGCATCCGTGAAGCCCAGGAGGCGCGCGGGCTCGTGGTCCGGCGCAGCCCGGGCGGCCGGCTCCTCGCGGCGCGGCTCCAGGCGCTTCCCCTCGTGCTGGCCCTCGTGGACGAGGCGGGGGAGCGAGCGGTCGCGCTCGAGGCGCGCGGGCAGTCCCTCCCGGGGCCGCGCACGGCCTACCTCCCCGAGCCCGACTCGCGCAGCCAGCGGGCCCTGCGCTGGTCCCTCGCCGTGGCCGCCGCAGCGATCCTGGCCTCCATCGTCGTGCCAGCCCTCGCGGGGGCGGCCCGGTGAGCGCGCATCCTCCGGCCGGCGCGGGTGCCGCGGCGCGGCCCGCGCTCTCGGCCCGCATCCGGCGCTTCGCGTACGACGACGGCGGGCCGGCCGTGCTGCGCGAGGTGGGGCTAGCGCTGCGGCCGGGGACGCTCACGGCGGTCCTCGGGGCCTCGGGCAGCGGGACCTCGACGCTCGCGAAGGTCCTCGCCGGGTGGGCGGTGGCCGGAGGGCACGGCCGGCTCGAGGGGACGCTCGAGCTCGCGGCAGGAGACGCCCAGGCCGGGGCCTCGGGCGCGGCTGTCGCGCTGTCCTTCACGGGCGGTCCCGACGACCCTCGGCTCCGGCTCGGGGCGTGGGGAGGGCATGTGGCCTACGTCCCCCAGCGCGCGGCCGACCTGCTCACGGGGGCGGCGGCGACCGTAGGGGAGGAGCTCGCGTTCTCCCTCGAGCAGCGCGGCACCCCGCGCCTGGAGATGCTTGCGCGCGTCGCAGGCGCGGCGGCCGAGGTGGGGCTCTCCGGCCTCCTCGGGCGGAGCCCGCAGCACCTCTCCGGCGGCGAGCAGCGCCGGCTCGCGATCGCCTGCGCCCTCGTGGACCGCCCGGCCGTCCTGCTCCTCGACGACCCCGAGGCGTCCCTCGACGCCGCCGGGGCCGCCGCCCTCGCCGCGATCGTGGACCGCGCCGTGGCGGGGGGCACCGCCGTCGCCGTCTTCGGCGCGTGCGCGGGGGCGCTCGCGCGGCGGGCCGGGCACGTGCTCGTGCTGGGGGATCGGACGGCGCTCGCCTCGGGGCCGCCCCGCGAGGTCCTCGGCTCCCGCACCTTCGAGGGGTCGGGCGTCCTGCCCCGGGATCCTGCGGAGGGTGACCCCGTGGACCGCGGGCCCACCTCCGACGAGGCCATCCGCCACGGCAAACGCCGCCCGTCGGCGGCCGGCGGTCCCGTCGCCGAGCTCGACACGGTGCGCTGTGCCTACCCAGACCGCGCGGCCCGACGTCCCGGCCGCCGCCTGCGGAGGCTGGGGGCGGAGGCCCGGCCCGCCGGCCGGCCGGTGCTCGACGGCGCCTCCCTGGCCGTCCTTCCGGGGGAGGTCGTGGCCCTCACGGGCCCAAACGGGGCGGGGAAGTCGACGGCCCTGCGGACCCTCGCCGGGCTCCTGCGCCCCGAGGCCGGCACCGTGAGGATCGCCGGCAGGGACATCGCCGGCCGTCCGGCGGGCGCCGTCGCCGAGCACGTCGGCACCCTGTTCCAGGACCCGCGGGACCAGCTCTTCGCGCGCACGGCCCACGCCGAGGTCGAGTTCGGCCTCGGCCGGCTCGGGCTCGGCCGCGACGCCGCCCGGTCCCGCGCGCTCGAGGCCCTCGACGCCGTCGGCCTCGGGGACGCGGCCCACGCGCACCCGTACGAGCTCTCCGGGGCTCAGCAGCGCCTGCTCGCGCTCGCGACGGTCCTCGCCCGCCGGCCCCGCGTCCTGCTCCTCGACGAGCCCACAGTCGGGCTCGACCGTCCGGGCCTGCTGCTGCTCGAGGCGGCGGTGGCCTCCTCGGCCGAGGCGGGGGCCGCCGTCGTCCTGACGACCCACGGGCTGCCCTGGGCCCACCGGATCGCCCACCGCGTGCTGGCCCTCGACGCGGGCCGCTTCACACGCGTGGACGCTGGGCCGATCCGGTAGGGTCAGTCGCTGTGGCACCGGCGATGTGAGCCCGGTGCCTGGAGGGGGGATCGTGCAGGCGGCGTGGGAACGCTGGGAGGGCTTCTGGGTTGCCGGGGAGCGGCGCGGCGCCGTGCTGCGTGCCTTCGACGGCGAGGTCCTCGTCACGCGCGTCGGGTTCGAGGACGGCTCCGGCTCGCCGTTCGGCAGCGAGTCGCTCATCCGGCTCAGCGAGCGCGGCGACACGTGGCACGCCTTCCGCTACCGGCAGGAGCCGGGCGGCCTGCGCTCGGGCGCGCGGCGCGAGGAGGCCGGGCTCGGCGTCGACACCCTGCCCGCGGCCGGGGAGCACCTCCTCGTCGCGCGGCTCGCCGCCTCGGACCGGCCGCGGGCCGCCTACCGCCGGGTCGACGAGGCCTGCCCCGAGGAGGCGCCGGCCCCGGCCGAGGTGCGCCGCGGCGGCACCGAGACCGTCGAGCTCCCCAACGGACGCAGCCTCGCCGCAGAGCGCCTCGACGTCGTGGCGGGCGGGATGCGGACGGCCTCGCACTGGGTGCACGACGGCGGGCTGGTCCGGAGCGCGTGGGCCGGCGCCCTGAGCTTCCCCCTTTCCGGCGAGGCCGAGGCCCTCGCCGGGCTGGCCCCGGCCCTCGCGCAGTTCCTCCGCGAGGGTTTCGGAGGGGACTGAGCCTTTGCCTCTGGCCCTCAGGACCCAGAGTGGAACGGGCGGCCGTTGACCCGGGTGGAGGCGCCCACGCGGTCCAGGTAGGGCGTGATGCCGCCGAGGTGCAGGGGCCAGCCGGCGCCGAGGATCATGCACAGGTCCACGTCCTCGGGGCCAGCCACGACGCCCTCGGCCAGGATCAGGCCGATCTCCTCCGCGAGCGCGTCCTGGCAGCGGGCCAGGACCTGCTCCGGCGTCGATGGCGCGTCGCCGACCTTCAGCAGCGCGAGCGTCGAGGCTGGGACCTCCCGCCCGCCGTCGGGCGTCGGGGCCCACAGCCCCGGCACGCCCGCGTCGATGAGCGCCTGCTGGTTCGCCGAGACGTGGAAGCGGTCCCCGAAGGCGGCGTGGAGCGACTCCGCGACGTGCTGCGCGACCGGCAGGCCGACGAGGGCCGCGAGCTCGAACGGCGTCATGGGCAGGCCCAGCGGCCTGAGGGCGCCGTCCGCGACCTCGGCCGGGGTGCCCTCGTCGAACGCGGCCATGACCTCGCCCATGAGGCGGAGCAGGACGCGGTTGACGACGAACGCGGTGGCGTCCTTGACCAGCACGGCGGTCTTCCTGAGCCCCTTCGCAAGCGCGAACGCGGTCGCGAGCACGGCGTCGTCCGTCTCGGGCGCCCGGACGATCTCGAGCAGCGGCATGACGGCGACCGGGTTGAAGAAGTGGAAGCCGACGACGCGCTCGGGGTGGGCCAGCTCCTCCGCCATGGCCGTGACCGAGAGCGAGGACGTGTTGGTCGCGAGGATGCACTCGGGCTTGACCACCGCTTCGACCTCGGCAAGCACCTGCTTCTTGACGGAGAGCTCCTCGAAGACGGCCTCGATGACGAAGTCCGCGTCGGCGAACTCGGCCTTGGAGACCGTGCCCCTGACGAGGGCCTTGGTCCTGTTGGCCGCGTCGGGGGTGATGCGGCCCTTCTCGAGGAGCCTGTCGACCTCCCCGTGGACGTATGCGACGCCCCTGTCGACCCGGACCTTGTCGATGTCCGTCATGACGACGGGCACCGCGAGCTGGCGCGCGAAGAGCAGCGCGAGCTGGCTCGCCATGAGCCCCGCCCCGACGATCCCGACCTTCGCCACGGGCCGGGCGAGCGCCGGGTCCGGGGCGCCGGCGGGGCGCTTTCCGCGCTTCTGGACGAGGTCGAGGAACGCGTAGACCGTATCGCGGAACTGGGGGGACTGCATGAGCTCGGTCAGCGCGGCGACCTCGAGCTCTGCGGACTCCCTCTGCGTCGCCGTGGAGCCTGCCTCGAAGACGTCGAGGAGCCTGCTTGGGGCGGGTGCGGCGTCGCCGACCTTGGCGGCGACGAGGGCGCGGGCGGCGGCAGCGGCGGCGGCCCAGCGCTGCGCTGCGGCGGGATCCGCCGCGGGATCGACGGCGTTCGGGCGCTCGACGGCGGTGTCCCCGGCGAGGACTGACGCCGCCCACGCGAGCGAGCGCTCGAGGAAGTCGGCCGGCTCGAAGAGCGCATCGGCGATGCCGAGCCGGAAGGCCTGCGCGCCGTCGATCGTGCGGTTGTTGTTGAGCGGGTTCTCGATCATGACCGTCAGGCCCGCCTCGGGGCCGATGAGGTGCGGGAGCCGCCACACGCCGCCCCAGCCCGGGATAAGACCCAGGAAAGCTTCGGGCAGGCCGATCCCCTGCGCCCCGGTGGAGACGGTCCGGTAGGTGCAGGCGAGGGCGATCTCGAGCCCGCCGCCGAGGGCCACGCCGTTGATGAACGCGAACGTCGGGACGCCCAAGTCCGCGAGGAGGTCGTATGCAGCGTGGCCGAGCCGGGCCATCTGGGCCCCGTGGACCGGGTCGCGGAGGGTCTTGACCGTGGACAGGTCGGCCCCCGCCACGAGGAAGTGCGGCTTGCCCGTGACGGCAACGGCCTGGATCTCGCCTGCTGCCGCCCGCGCCTGCAGGCCCTCGAGGGTGCGGCCGAGCTCCACGAGGGTGTTCGGGCCGAGGGTGGTGGGCTTCGTGTGGTCGAGGCCGTTGTCGAGCGTGATGAGGGCGATCGTCACCGCGCCGCCGTTGCGTCCCCCCGTCCCGGGCAGGACGACGTCGGTGACGAGCGAGTGGGTGACGATCTCGTCCGGGACCTGGGCGGCGAGCCCGGCGAAGGCGTCGAAGCGGGAGGCGGCCGGCGAGGCGGGGATGGACTCGGATGCGGTGGTCATTCACTCGCCCTTCCGGTAGAGGGGTGCTGGTAGTCGGGGTGGTTCGGGTTCTCCCAGATGACGGTCCCGCCCATGCCGAGGCCGATGCACATCGTGGTCAGGCCGTAGCGGACCGTGGGGTCCTCGGCGAACTGGCGCGCCAGCTGGGTCATGAGGCGCACGCCCGAGGAGGCGAGGGGGTGGCCGACGGCGATGGCCCCGCCGTAGCGGTTGACGCGGGGGTCGTCGTCCGCGATCCCGTAGTGGTCGAGGAAGCTCAGGACCTGCACCGCGAACGCCTCGTTGATCTCGAAGAGGCCGATGTCCGAGATGCCCAGCCCGGCTCTGGACAGCGCCTTCTCCGTGGCCGGGATCGGCCCGATGCCCATGACCTCCGGCTCCACGCCGGCGAACGCGAAGGAGACGAGCCGCATGCGTGGGGCGAGCCCGAGCTCCTCGGCGGCCTCGGCCGAGGCGAGGAGGCACGCCGTCGCGCCGTCGTTGAGGCCCGCGGCGTTGCCCGCGGTCACCCGGCCGTGCGGGCGAAACGGCGTTCGCAGGGACGCGAGGTCTGCGAGAGTCGTGCCCGGGCGCGGGGGCTCGTCCACCGTGGCGAGGCCGAAGCCCTCGTCGGGGCGGCGCGTCGCGACGGGAACGAGATCCGCCTGGATCCGGCCGCCTTCGTATGCGGCGGCGAGCTTGGCCTGGGACGCGACGGCGTACGCGTCTGCGCGCTCCCTCGTGATCGCCGGGAAGCGGTCGTGCAGGTTCTCGGCCGTGTTCCCCATGGTCAGGGCCGTGGCGTCCACGAGGCGCTCCGACAGGAAGCGCGGGTTCGGATCGGCGCCCGCCCCCATGGGGTGGCTGCCCATGTGCTCGACGCCTCCGGCGATCACGACGTCGTAGGCGCCGACGCCGATCCCGCTCGCCGTCGTCGTGACGGCGGTCATCGCGCCGGCGCACATGCGGTCGACGGCGAATCCGGGCACCGTACGGGGCAGGCCCGCGAGGAGCGCGGCGGTGCGCCCGATCGTGAGGCCCTGGTCGCCGGTCTGGGTCGTGGCCGCGATCGAGACCTCGTCGACGCGTTCCGCCGGGAGGGTGGGGTTCCGGCGCAGCAGTTCGCGGATGGTCTTCACCACGAGGTCGTCTGCCCGGGTGCCGTGGTAGATGCCGGTCTCGCCGGCCTTGCCGAAGGGGGTGCGGACGCCGTCGACGAAGACGACGTCACGGAGGTGCCTGCTCGAGGCCATGCGCATGCTCCTTGGGTCGGTTGGGGCGGCTGGCCGCCCCCGCCCATGTTACTCAGCAGTAACTTCGCCTGGCAATGCCTTGCGTGCAGGCCGTCATCCGGGCCTACGAGTCGGGATTCATCGGTCCGCGGAGGACCCCTTCGCCCTGGCGGGGAGCGGCTCCGGGTCCGCGAGCGCGGCCAGCAGGTCGGGGAGCACCTGGGCGATCTGCCATTCGCGGGCCCCGAGGCCGCGCAGCGCCTCGGCGAGCGAGTCGGCGTCGAGCGTCTCCGGCGGCCGCCACGCGATCCGGCGCAGGTGGTCCGGCGTGAGCACGTTCTCCGTCGGCATGCCGAGCCGCTCCGCGATCTCAGCGATCCGCGCACGGGCGGTCTTGAGCCGTGCGGCGGCCTCCGGGTCGCGGTCCTCCCACACGCGCGGCGGAGGGGGAGCGGTGCTCGGGAGGTGCAGGGGAGGGAGCTCGTCGAGCTGGCGCGCGGTGGCGATCGCCCGCAGCCACCGCGGCGCCTCGCGCTGCGCGGCGCGCCCATGGAAGCCCTTCGTGCTGAGCAGCTGCGGGACCGTGCTCGGCATGGCGCGGGCGACGGCGACGAGCGCCGAGTCGGGGATGAGCTTGCCCGGGGCGATGTCCCGCTTCTCGGCGAGGGAGTCGCGCTCGAGCCAGAGCTCGCGCACCGCGGCGAGCTGGCGCCGGTCGCGGATCTGGTGGACGCCCGAGGTGCGCCGCCAGGGGTCGGGCTTGGGCTCGGGGAGGCCGGCCGCGAGGATCGCGGCGAACTCCTGCTCGGCGAATGCGAGCTTGCCCTGCTCGGCGAGCAGTTCGACGAGCTCCTCGCGCAGCTCGACGAGCACCTCGACGTCGAGCGCGGCGTAGCGCAGCCACGGCTCGGGGAGCGGCCGCGTGGACCAGTCCGCCGCGGAGTGCTCCTTCGCGAGCCCGAAGCCGAGCATGTGCTCGACCACGGCGGCGAGGCCCACCCGCGGGAGCCCGGCGAGGCGGGCAGCGAGCTCGGTGTCGAAGAGCCGGTCGGGCCACATGCCGAGCTCGGCGAGGCACGGGAGGTCCTGGGTCGAGGCGTGCAGGATCCACTCGACCCCGCGCAGGGCCTCCTGGATGATCCTGAGGTCGGTGAAGGGCTCGGGGTCGATGAGCCATGTGCCCGAGCCCTCGCGCCGGATCTGGACGAGGAAGGCCCGCTGGCCGTACCGGAAGCCCGAGGCGCGCTCGGCGTCGACGCCCGCCGGCCCGGTGCCCGCGGCGATCGCGGCCGCTGCGCGCTCGAGGCCCTCCTGGGTCGAGATGACGAGGGGCACGCCGTCGCGGGGGGCATCGAGGCCGATCACGGCCGGAACGGGGACCTCGAAGCCGTCGACGGTGATGTGGGTCTTCTGCTGGTCCTCGGTGGGGGGCGCGGCCCCGCGGGGCCCGTCCTCCGATCCCGGCGCTGCTGCGTCCTGTGGCTGTGCGGTCATGATCGGGCCAGTTTACCGCCGGGGCGGTGCTGGCCTCGGGCGGCGCCGGCGCGGGAGGGCCGCGACCCCGTCGGGCAGGGGAGGGATCCCGGCGAAGGTGCACACCATCTCGCACCACGCCTCGAGGTGCTCGCGCAGCGCCGGGCCGGTGGGCGTCCACGAGGCGCGGAGCTCGATGTCGATCGTGTCGCTGCGGCCCTCGAGCGTCCCGAAGCCCTCCGAGAGGACGCGGGTCGCGGTGCCTCCGGCGGCGGTGTACGCCGCGCCGTGCTGCTCGAGCGCCTCGACGAGCCAGGTCCATGCCACCGATCCGAGGAGGGCGTCGTTGCCCATCTCCGGCTCGAGCTGCGCGCGGATGTAGGTCACGATCCGGAAGGTCCCCTCCCACACCGCCGGGGGCTGGGGATCGTGCAGGAGGATGAAGCGTCCCGTTGCCAGCTCGCCCGCCTCGTCGTCGGGCACCTCCGCCTCGAGCGCCACCGCGTACGGGGCCAGGCGCGCGGGGGCGGGGATCTCCTGGAGCGTGAGCTCCGGCCTGCTCGCAGCGCTGCGGAGGGAGCGGAGGGCGCTCGAGAAATCCGCAGGCAGGTGTGCTAGTGCGGTCACATCTCCAGACTACGCTTGGGGCCCCGGCGGCCAGAGAAGGCACGCCGGGGCCCGCTCAGGCCGTCAAGCAGCTAGCGCGCGAGTTCCTCGCGCAGGGCGGCTGCAAACGCGTCCACATCCTCTTCCGTCGTGTCGAACGAGCACATCCAGCGCACCTCGCGGCGGCCCGGGTCCCAGTCGTAGAACCGGAACCGCTCGCGCAGCCGGTCCGCGACGCCCTCCGGCAGGACGGCGAAGACGCCGTTGGACTCGGTCGGCTGGGTGGGCTCGACCCCGTCGATCCCCTCGACGGCGGCCCGCAGCCGCGCAGCCATCGCGTTCGCGTGCCCCGCCGAGCGCAGCCAGAGGCCGTCCTCGAGCAGGGCGAGGAACTGGGCCGAGACGAAGCGCATCTTCGAGGCGAGCTGCATGTTCATCTTGCGCAGGTAGGTCAGGCCCCGTGCGGCGTCCGGGTTGAGTGCGACGACGCACTCGCCGAACAGCATGCCGTTCTTCGTCCCGCCGAAGGTCAGGACGTCGACGCCGGCGTCCGACGTGAACTCGCGCACGGGCACGCCCAGGCCCGCCGCCGCGTTCGCGAGCCTGGCCCCGTCCATGTGAACCCTCATGCCGAGCGAGTGGGCGTGGTCCGCGATGGCCCGGACCTCCTCGATGCTGTACCGCGTCCCCAGCTCGGTGGTCTGGGTGATGGACACGGCGAGTGGCTGGGCGCGGTGCTCGTCCCCCCAGCCCCAGGCCTCGCGGTCGATCAGCTCGGGCGTGAGCTTCCCGTCCGCGGTCGGGACGGCGAGGAGCTTCATCCCGCCGACGCGCTCCGGCGCGCCGTTCTCGTCGACGTTGATGTGCGCGGTCGTCGCGCACACGACCGCGCCCCAGCGCGGCAGGAGGGACTGGAGCGACAGGACGTTGGCGCCCGTCCCGTTGAACACCGGGAAGGCCTCGGCACTGTCGCCGAAGAGGCCGCGCATGGCCTCCTGGAGCCGCCTCGTGTAGGAGTCCTCGCCGTAGGCGGTCTGGTGCCCGCCGTTCGCCACGGCGAGGGCCGCGAGGACCTCGGGGTGGGCGCCCGAGTAGTTGTCCGAGGCGAAGCCGCGCACTGACGCATCGTGCAGCGGCCACCCCGCCGGCACGTGGGCACCCACGGGGGGAGCAGTGGACGCGGTCCGGTGAGGGGACGAGGAGGCGGCAGGGGGCACGGTCACGGTCACAGTATTGCCTAGGGGTTCTGGAGACACGGGTCTCATGCGGTCAGGTCGAAGCGCGCGCCGTTGATCCCGGCGGCATCCTCGGAGAAGAGGGCCACGGTCCGCGCGGCCAGGTCGTCGACGTGGGTGTAGCCCTCGAAGCGGCGCTCCGGATGCTCCGCGCGCATCCCCTCGTCGAGCAGGGCCTTGACGGCGAGCACGACGGCGGCGCTCGCCTGGGGCCGCGGCGCCTCCGCGCGCTCGGACTGGTCGGTGGCCAGGCCCCTGGCCATGGCGCGGACCCAGGCCTCGGCCGCCGCCTTGGCCGCCGCGTAGTTCGCGTAGCCTGCCCGCGGGCGGTCGACGAGCGTCGAGGACACGATGACGAACCGGCCCCGCGGCGAGCCGGCGATGTCGTCGTAGAAGGCCCGGCTCGTGTTCCGCAGCGTCGCGATCGACGTCTTGGACAGGGCCTCCCAGTCCTCGTCAGACTGGTCGGCGAGCGTCTTGCCGCCGCGCCACCCGCCCACGAGGTGGACGACGCCGTCGACCGCGCCGAACGTCTCGCGCAGCTCCGCCGCGAGGGAGCGGACCGCCGTGAAGTCGGTGAGGTCGCACGCGCGCTGGGGGACCCCGCCGTCGTCCATGGTGCCGGTTCGCGCCAGCGCGGGCACGGCAGACGCGCCCGCGAGCGGGTTCTCGCCGAGCGTCCCAGGCTCCCCGAACGCCGCGGGCTCGCCGAACGCCTTGGCGAGCCGGCCGGCGTCGCTGCCGACGGCGACCGGGATGGCGCCCGCGGCGCGCAGGGCGTGGACCATCGCCACGCCCGAGGCCGAGGTCGCGCCGGCCACGACCACGACGGCCCCGTCGGCCCCCCTCGTGACGGCGTTCACGCGGCGGCGCCCTGCGTGGACGTCCTGAGGGCCGACGCCCCCTGCGCGGGCGCGAGCGCCGTCTCGCCCGTGATGCCTGCCGTGGACCCGATGACTGCGCGCATCTTCTTCTCCAGTGCCTCGAAGAACATCGACAGCGGGAACTCGTCGTCCAGCACCGTGTCCGTGATCTCGCGCGGCGTGCCGGTCAGCGGCAGGGCGTCGGGGCCCTTGGCCCACACGGAGGCGGGGTGCGGGGTCACGGTCGAGGAGACGAGCCCGTACGCTGCGAGCCAGTGTGCCACCTTCGGCCTGTCGATGGAACGCCAGTACAGCTCGTCGATCGCGTCGCCCAGGGCGCTCACGACGCCGGGCACCTCGTCCCAGTCGATCGAGAGCTTCGTGTCGGTCCAGTGCAGGACGCGGTGCTGGTGCATCCACGCGAAGAGCAGCTGGCCGCCGAGGCCGTCGTAGTTGCGCACGCGGGTGCCGCTGATCGCGAAGCGGAAGATCCGGTCGAAGACCACGGCATACTGGACGAGCCTCGCATGCCGGCGGGCCTCGGGGGCTGCGTGCTCGTCGCGCTCGATCCTGACGCTCTCCCGGAAGGCGGTGAGGTCGCAGCGCAGCTCCTCGAGCGAGTAGAGGAAGAACGGCATGCGCTGCTTGATCATGAACGGGTCGAAGGGCAGGTCGCCGCGCATGTGGGTGCGGTCGTGGATGAGGTCCCACATGACGAAGGTCTCCTCGGTCAGCCGCTGGTCCGCGATGAGCTCGGCGGCGTCCGCGGGCAGGTCGAGGTTCGTGACCTTGGCCGCGGCGTCGAGCACGCGGCGGAAGCGCGCGGCCTCCCGGTCGGCGAAGATCGCGCCCCACGTGAAGTGCGGGACCTCGCGCATCGCGACGGTCTCCGGGAAGAGCACCGCCGAGTTCGTGTCGTAGCCCGGGGTGAAGTCGAGGAAGCGGATCGGCACGAAGAGCCTGTTGCTGTAGTCCCCGGCCTCGAGCTCGGCCACGAACTCGGGCCAGATGACCTCGACGAGCACGGCCTCGACGAGTCGGTCCGCGCTGCCGTTCTGGGTGTACATGGGGAAGACCACGAGATGGGCGAGGCCGTCCACGCGGTCCAGCTGCGGCTGGAAGGCGACGAGCGAGTCGAGGAAGTCCGGCACCCCGAAGCCGGCCTCGGCCCAGGCCGTGAAGTCGGCCACGAGCAGGTGGAGGTACTCGGCGTCGTGCGGGAAGCGCGGGGCGAGCGCCTCGATGCCGGCGGTGATCGCCGCGGCCAGCCGGGCCGCCTCGCCGCGGTCGGCGCCCTCCGCGAGGGAGCCGTCGTGCGCCTGCAGGGAGCGCAGGGCCACGGCCGCGGCCTTGAGCGAGAGCCAGGCTGGGTCGTGCTGGACGGGGAGCTCCGGGTTCGAGGCGGTCGGGGTCGCGACGGCGGTGGCGGACATCATGTTCTCGCTTCCTGATCGTGGCGTCCGCTGGGGCGGAGCCGGCGTGGTTTCGCTGCTGAGCCGAGCGTAGCGAGAGGGCATCATGACTTCTCCTCGGGAGAGGTATAGATCAGAAAGTCTGTTGCTCAGGAGCGGAGAAGAGGGCGGCGGAGCAGTGCGCGCTGATCCTCAGCGCGCTGCCGCTCTGCCGCCCCCTGCCCAGGCTGGGCTGCGGCTCAGCCCTCGTCGGGGACGAGGGTCAGCGAGACGGAGTTGATGCAGTACCGCTGGTCGGTGGGCGTGGGGTAGCCCTCGCCCTCGAAGACGTGGCCGAGGTGCGAGTCGCACGTCGCGCAGCGGACCTCGATGCGGTCCATCCCGAGCGTGCGGTCGTGCAGGTAGACGACGGCGTCCTCGGCGAGCGGAGCCCAGAAGGACGGCCAGCCGCAGTGCGAGTCGAACTTCTCCCGGCTCGTGAACAGCTCGGCGCCGCACGCCCGGCACCGGTAGCTGCCCTTCGTGTGCGTGTCCCAGTACTCGCCCGTGTAGGCCCGCTCGGTGCCGGCCTGCCGCAGGACGCGGTACTCGTCGGGGCTCAGCTGGGCGCGCCACTCCTCGTCGGACTTGCGGACGGTGGGGCGGGGCGCCGGGTGGCCGCCCGTCGTGGTGTTCTCCATGTCTGTCCCAACGATCAGGAGTCGCCGATGAATCCCGTGCCCGCGTAGAGGTGCAGCACGGGGATGCCGAGCCTGCGCTGGGCCTGGTTGGCCCAATCCGTGTGGAACGTGTCCTCGACCGCGTGCGGGAGGGTCACGACGACGGCCTGCTCCGCGCCCGATCCCGTGACGCGGTCCGCGAGGGCCTGCACCGGGTCCCCGTCGACGACGGCGCCGGAGACGCTGTCGCCGAGCCCCTCGAGGGCGGCGAGCGAGGTCGCCAGCGCCGTCTCGGCGACGAGGTGGGCCTCCTCGGGGCTCGGGCCCTTGTCCGTGAGCCCGTCGACGGCCTTGCCGAACTCGAGCATCGAGAGGTGGTCGAGGAAGTCGACGATCAGGCGCCGCTTGCGGCCCGCGGGCACGAGCACTTCGAGCGGGGCAGTCGCGGCCTCGAGGAGCCCCTGGATGGACTTGCGCTCGCTCGGTCCGAGGGCGACTTCGGTCAGGATCAGGATCGGCGCGCTCATGCACTCAGACTAGCCTCCGGCGCACGGCAGCGGCAGGCCGCGACGCCGTCCCCACCCGCCCGGCGCCCTGCGCGCCGGCCGGAGATTCCTTGCCACAATGGGGGCATGGCCACCCGAGCACCGCGCGCGAAACCGCACCCGACAGGCCCGGCGGGCCTCCCGCCGTCGTCCGCGGAGCCGCTCCCGCTCAGTGTGTGGGCGCTCGGCGGCGCGGGCGCTGCGCTCGTCCTCGCCTCGGGCATGGGGGCCCTGAGCTCTGGGCTCGCCACCTACTTCGCGCGGCGCATCGTCATGCCGGACCGCGTCAAAGAGGAGAATCAGGAGATCCTCGCGGTCCAGGGCACGGGGGCCGAGCGGCGGGTGATCCTGCGCGCGACCCCCGAGACCCTGGTCGACGGCGAGTACAGCCTCTTCTTCCACGCGGGCGCGGGCCACGTCCGGCTCGGCCCCATCGAGGACTCGGCGCCCGGCGACATGACCGTGACCCGGCCAGTCCTGGCCGAGTACTCGGGGGACCTAACGACCGCGGTGCGGGCCCGTTGGAGCGGCGTCGTGTACAGCAGCCCCCGGGATGCGGGCCTCGAGTTCGAGGAGGTCGTCCTGCCGCTCGACGTCGGGCCCGGGCCCGCGTGGCTCGTCCCGGCCGAGGACCCCTCCTCCACCTGGGCGATCATGGTGCACGGCCGCGGGGCCTCGCGGCTGGAGGGGCTGCGTGGCCTGCCCACCGCGCACTCGCTGGGCCTGACGAGCCTCGTCATCTCGTACCGCAACGACGGCGAGGCGCCCTCGGCCCCCGACCGCCGCTACGGGCTCGGGATGACGGAGTGGCGCGACGTCGAGGTGGCGATCCAGTACGCACTCGACCACGGCGCGAAGGACGTGGTCCTCTTCGGCTGGTCCATGGGCGGGGCGATCAGCCTCCGGGCCGCGGACTTCTCGACCCTGCGCCAGTACATCCGGGCCCTCGTCCTCGATGCCCCCGTGGTGGACTGGGTCAACGTGCTCGCGCACCAGGCGCGCGTGAACCGGATCCCCTCGCGGGTCGGCACGTTCGGGCAGATCCTCCTTGGCCACCCGTGGGGCCGCTGGCTCACGGGCCTCGCCGCGCCCCTGGACTTCAAGGCCATGGACTGGGTCACGCGCGCCGTCGAGCTGCGCACGCCCACCCTCATCCTGCACAGCATCGACGACGAGTTCGTGCCGATCGGGCCCTCGCTCGAGCTCGCGAAGCGGAACCCCGAGATGGTCACGCTCACGACCTTCCGCAGGGCCCGGCACACGAAGGAGTGGAACTACGACCGCGAGCGGTGGGAGGCCACGGTGTCCTCGTGGCTGGCCGGGCAGCTCGCGCCGCGGCAGGCGGCGGGCGGCGTCGTATGACGCCGGGAACCCGCAGGAGGCGGGGTCAGTCGGCCCGGATCCGGGCGACCACCGCGTCCGTGAGCCGGACGAGGTCCGCTGGCGCCAGCTCGATGTCGAACCCCCGCCGCCCACCCGAGACCAGGACGGTCCCGTGCGCGAGCGCCGAGTCATCGAGGGCCGTGGGGGAGGGCTGGCGCTGGCCCAGAGGGGAGATCCCGCCCACGACGTAGCCCGTGCGCCGCTCTGCCGCCGCGGGGTCCGCCATGGACGCCTTCTTGCCGCCGAACGCCGCGGCCGTCGCCTTGAGGTCGAGGCTCCCGGTCACGGGCACGACGGCGACGCACAGCCGGCTGCCGTGTCCCGCTGCCACCTCCACCAAGAGCGTCTTGAAGACGCTGGCCGGGTCGACGCCGAGCGCCTCGGCGGCCTCGAGCCCATAGCTCTGGGCTGCCGGGTCGTGCTCGTAGGCGCGGGCCGTGTACGCTACCCCGGCCGCGTCGAGCGCGGTCGTCGCAGGGGTGCCCGGCCCGCCGCGGCCCTTCCGGGCCACGTCAGGAGCCCAGGTGGCACTCGCCGGAGACCTTGCGCTTGATGCGCGCGAGCATGGCCGCCATGCCGCGCATCCGCAGCGGCGTGACGGCCCGGGTCAGGCCGAGCTCCTCGGGCATGTCGTCCGGGACCGCGAGGATCTCCGCCGCCGTGAGCCCGTCGAGGCCCTCGTGCAGGACGGAGGCGAACCCGCGCGTCGTCGGCGCCTCGGCGGGGGCCGAGAAGAACAGCCGCACGACCGGGCCCGAGCCGGTCGGCGCCCCGGCGGGGGCGGGCTCCGTCTCGATCGCGATGAAGAGGGGAGACTGGCACTCGACGACCTGCTCGAGCATCTCCGGGTGGTTCTGGAGCCGCTCCGGCAGCTCGGGCAGCGCCTGCGAGAACTCGAGCAGCAGCTGGAGCCGCTCGCGCTCGGTCACGGCCTGGAAGTCATCGACGATCTCCGCCAGCGCGGAGGGCAAGGTGTTCGTGCTCATCACCTTCCAGCGTACGCGCAAGGGCCCGCCGGCCGGCGTGTGTTCGCCGTCGGCGGGGCCTTGTGTGACGCCCCATTGCGCGGACGACGGCGGCCGGTCACCTCCGCGAGAAGGTGACCGGCCGCCGTCGTACGCGATGTCCTCAGCTGAGAGGCCACGTCGCCCTGTCCGCCACCCTGGTCCGGGAGACGTGAGTGCCGCGCCTCAGCTGAGAGGCCAGGTGCCTCGCTCTTCACCCTTCACAATCGGAACCCGCACCGCATTGCCCCACTCGGTCCACGAGCCGTCGTAGTTCCGCACGGCCTCGAAGCCGAGGAGGTACTTGAGCGCGAACCACGTGTGGCTCGAGCGCTCGCCGATGCGGCAGTAGGCGACGACCTCGTCGCCGGGGGTCAGGCCTGCCTCGCCGAGGTAGAGGTCCTCGAGCTCCTGGCGCGACTTGTACGTGCCGTCCTCGGCGGCCGCGCGGGCCCACGGGATGGAGGCCGCCGTCGGGATGTGGCCGCCGCGGAGTGCGCCCTCCTCGGGGTAGGCGGGCATGTGCGTGCGCTTGCCCGTGTACTCGTCGGGGGAGCGGACGTCGATGAGCGGCTTGCCGAGGTGCGCGAGCACGTCGTCCTTGAATGCGCGGATCGGCGCGTCGTTGCGCTCGACGACGGGGTACTCGGTGCGCTCGGGCGAGGGCACCTCGGTCGTGAGCTCGCGGCCCTCGGCGATCCACTTGTCGCGGCCGCCGTCGAGCAGGCGGACGTCCTCGTGGCCGAAGAGCGTGAAGACCCAGAGGGCGTACGCGGCCCACCAGTTGGACTTGTCGCCGTAGATCACGACGGTGGTGTCCCGCGAGATGCCCTTCCTGGAGAGCAGCTCGGCGAAGCCCTTGCCGTCCACGTAGTCGCGCGCGACCTCGTCGTTCAGGTCGGTGTGCCAGTCGATCTTGACGGCCCCGGGGATGTGGCCGGTCTCGTACAGGAGCACATCCTCATCCGACTCGACGACGGCGAGGCCGCCAGAGCCCACCGCGCCGGCGGCGATCTGCTCGGCGAGCCACTCGGTGGAGACGAGGCGCTCGGGGTGGGCGTAGGCGGCGAACTTCTCGCTGCCGTCGACGGGGTAGCTCATGGTGTGCCTTTCGCTCGGCTGAGCCAGGGCGCGCGGGCTCCCGCCCGCGCTCCTGAGTGGTCGGCACCAGAGTAGCCACCGCGGGGCGCCCGTGGGACCGGCTACCCGTGGTGCTTGTCACGCGGCGCAATATCCGCTAGGGGATATCCTTGTCTTTGGCCCGAAGACCCCACACACCGGACGGAATCCTTGGCGACTGTCGCACACCTGACCACCCGCACGCCCAGAGTCTCCGTCGACGAGCTGCTCGCGGGCTTCCATCCATCCCCGCGCTTCGGCACGGTCTCCTTCGAGAGCTACCGCCCGGACCCCGCCCAGCCCTCCCAAGCCGCCGCCGTGCGGGCGCTCCAGCACTTCGGCACGACGGTGGGGGCGAAGAAGAGCGGCGGGCTCTTCTCGAAGCTCTTCGGCCCGAAGGACGCATCGCGCGCCGGCATCTACCTCGACGGCGGCTTCGGCGTCGGCAAGACCCACCTCCTCGCCTCGCTGTGGCACTCGGTCTCAGGCCCCAAGGCGTTCGGAACCTTCGTCGAGTACACGAACCTCGTGGGCGCCCTGTCCTTCCGCAAGACGGTCGAGGCGCTCAGCGGCTATGCCCTCGTTTGCATCGACGAGTTCGAGCTCGACGACCCGGGCGACACGGTCCTCATGTCCCGCCTCATGCGCGAGCTTGCCGACGCCGGCGTGAAGCTCGCGGCGACGTCCAACACGCTCCCCGGGGCCCTCGGCGAGGGCCGCTTCGCCGCCGTCGACTTCCAGCGCGAGATCCAGGTGCTCGCCGACCAGTTCGACGTCGTGCGAATCGACGGCGAGGACTACCGGCACCGCGGCCTGCCCGCCGCGCCCCCGCCGGTCGCACCCCACGAGCTCGACGCCCGGATGAAGGCGGAGTTCGACGGCGGGGTCGTCGCCGTCGACGACTTCTCCGACCTCATGAAGCACCTCGCCGGCGTCCACCCGAGCCGGTACCGCCAGCTCATCGACGGAATCGACGGCATCGTGTGGCGCGACGTCCACACCATCGAGGAGCAGTCCGTCGCCCTGCGCTTCGTCGTGCTCGCCGACAGGCTCTACGACAAGGACGTGCCGATCCTGGCCTCGGGCGTGCCGTTCGACCAGCTGTTCACGCCGGACATGATGGCCGGCGGCTTCATGAAGAAGTACTTCCGGGCCGTCTCCCGGCTGACCGCGCTCGCGCGGGAGGGCCAGACGCACGAGCCGTCCTAGCGCTGGCCGCCCCAGACAGTGGACGCGCAGCCCGCGCCGCGCAGCTCGTATCACGAGCGGCGCCCAGGCTCCGTGTCCTCAGCGCCTCCAGCGCAGGACGGCCCGGACGGCCAGGCCGCCGGCGAGGGCCCAGAAGGCCGCGCCGATCCCCGCGACTGACAGGCCCGAGGCGGCCAGCACGAACGTGACGGCGGCGCCGCCTCGCTCGCGCTCGTCCGCGAGGGCCGCCGTGATCGAGGACGCGAGCGTCGCCAGGAGGGCCAGGCCGGCGACGGTCTCGAGCACGCCTCCGGGGCCAGCGGCCACGAGGGCGCCGAGCGCCGCCGAGCCGGCCGCGAGCCCGAGGTACACCGCACCCGAGGTGAACGCGGCGACCCAGCGGCGCGAGCGGTCCGGCCCCGCCTCCTCGCCCGCGGCGAGCGCGGCGCTGATTGCCGCGAGGTTGACCGCGTGCCCGCCGAAGGGCGCCGCGGCCGCCGTTGCCGCCCCCGTGGCGAGCAGGGACGTGCGCCAGGGGGCTTGGTAGCCGAACGAGGCGAGCACCGCCGCGCCGGGGACGTTCTGCGAGGCCATTGTGACGATGTACAGCGGCAGCGCGATGCCGATGGCGGAGCCCAGCGTGAGCGTCGGGGCCGTCACCTCGAGGGAGGGCACGAGCCGCGCGGGGTCCGGCGCCCCGCCGCCCGCGGCGACGGACACGCCGATGGCGGCGATCGCCGCGACGAGGGCCGCCGGGACGGCCCAGCGGGGCGCGAAGCGCGTCGCCGCGAGCCACACCGCCACGACGGGGCCGACGACGAGTGGGCTCGCCACGAGCGCCTCGAACGGGGCCGTGCACAGCGGGACGAGGATGCCGGCGAGCATCGCCTGGGCGATGGGGCCTGGGATGCGGGCCACGAGAGTTCCGAGCGCCGGCACCGCGCCGCTGATCGCGAGCAGCAGCCCCGCAACGAGGAACGCCCCGACGGCGGCCGGCCACCCGCCGTCGGCCGCCCCCGACGAGGCGAGCAGCGCCGCCCCCGGGGTGGACCATGCGAGGGTGATGGGCCGGCGGAAGCGCAGGGCCAGGGCGATCGAGGCGAGCCCGACGGCGGCGCTGAGCGCCATGAGCCCCGAGGATGCCTGGGCAGGGGTGGCGCCGGCGGCCTGGAGCCCCGCGAGGACGACCGCGAACGACGAGCTGTAGCCCACGACCGCCGTGACGACCCCCGCGGTCACCGGTGGGGCGAGGCTGCCGGGGCCGGAGGGAGCCGGGGCGGCTGTGGGGGAGGCTGCCTGGGGGGAAGCGGGCAGGTCAGGATCGCGCTCGGGCGAGCGGTCGGAGGTGGGCACGTTCGGAGTCTAGGCCCAGACGCAGAAGGTGCCGGTCCCGCCTCGCGGCGGTACCGGCACCCAGCAACAGACGTCAGGGAGGCGTCAGCCTCTCACGGCGGCTCCCTCCGGAGACCGGGGTGCTCCGTCGATATGGGCTTCAGCCTTGCCCTTGATGTCGTTGGGTAAGGACACGGCCACCTCCTTTCAGTCCGCGGGGCCAGATCGCCCCTCGTGACATCGATGGTAGCGCAGATGCGAAAAGGCGCCCCCGAGGGGGCGCCTTGCTGTGGGCGATACTGGGATCGAACCAGTGACCTCTTCCGTGTCAGGGAAGCGCGCTACCGCTGCGCCAATCGCCCCTGGTCCCGCCGGGAATCCGGAGGAACAGGCAGTTTAAGCGAAAGAGAGCGGACGACGAGACTCGAACTCGCGACATCCACCTTGGCAAGGTGGTGCTCTACCAACTGAGCTACGTCCGCATGGGGGAGCCTTGGCTCCTCCGTGGGCGATACTGGGATCGAACCAGTGACCTCTTCCGTGTCAGGGAAGCGCGCTACCGCTGCGCCAATCGCCCGTTGCTCCTGCAAGGGAGCCAGGGTGTCCACCGAGGTGGGGACGGGATTCGAACCCGCGTATACGGCTTTGCAGGCCGCTGCCTCGCCTCTCGGCCACCCCACCGTGTTGGCATCCGGGACGGATGCTTCCGACAGTGTCCTGCGAGCGGACGACGAGACTCGAACTCGCGACATCCACCTTGGCAAGGTGGTGCTCTACCAACTGAGCTACGTCCGCATGTTGTCTGCGCTCTGCTCGCGGCCGGCATTCCGTTTTGCCTCACGGGCTTTCCGGTCTGCTGTCCGCGGCGTTCGGCCGCGCTTCAACGAGTAAAGACTCTATAGGACCGCCCGGGTTTGCACAAATCGGCTCGGGGCGCGGCGCGCCCGCCCTGGCAGCACATTGGCGCGGGAGGGCTGGGGCTCTCTCGCGCGCGTGCGCGCGTTCTCTCTTCTCCCGGGTGGCCTGCCGCGTCGGCTCCTGCGGGATTTGGGTTCTCGGGTCCATGTGGGCTAGAGTCGTAGAGCGCCAAGGCCGAGAGGCCGGCATGGCGACGCGGGCGATTGGCGCAGTGGTAGCGCGCTTCGTTCACACCGAAGAGGTCACTGGTTCGAACCCAGTATCGCCCACCCGCTGGACCCCCGGACGTGCTCCGGGGGTCTTTCTGTTTGCATCGCCGTCCGTCGTCATCCGCCCCGTCCGCCTCGGCGTCGGGCGGGCGCAGGAGAATTGTCGGCCCGTCGTGAAAGGGTGGCCCCATGACAGCCCCGGAACTCGCGGTAGCCTCCCCAGACGGCTTCGGACGCATGTACCGGCGTTCGTTCCACGAGGAGCCCACCGTGCCCTCGATCACGACCGTTATCTCCCAGCAGCCCCTCGACCTCGATGGGTGGCGCAGCTACATGGCCGCGAAGCATGTCGCCGACCATCCGGACCTGCGGGCGGCGCTCGATCGCCCTGCGCAACTGCGCAGTCTCGTCCGCACCGCCGTGGACGCCTCGGAGGCGTACGCCCGCAGCGCGGCCGAGCGCGGCGACCGCGTCCACTCCTATGCCGAGCAGCTCGCGCTGCGGGCCCTCGGGAGGCCGCACACGCTGGCCGAGGCCCGGGAGTGCCTCCGCGAGCACGGCGAGGAGGCGTACGCCGCGAGCGTCGACGCGTGGTGGGAGTCCTTCAGCGTCGAGCCCCTCGCGGCCGAGCTGACCGTGTGGAACCACGAGCTCGGCTACGCGGGCACGCTCGACCTCGTCGCGCGGATCAACGGGCGCGTCTGCCTCATCGACTACAAGACCAAGGGGACCACTCGGGACGGGCGCGTCAAGCCCCTCGACGACAAGGTCGCCATGCAGCTCGTCGCCGGGATGAAGGCCGAGGAGAGCCTCGTCGACCCCGAGGCCGGCGTCTGGGAGCCGTGGGCCTACGGCGAGGATCCGCTCCTGATCGCCGTCGCCGTGGGGGAGACCGAGGCCGCTGCCGTGCGCGTCAATCCCGAGGTCCGCAGGAGCCGCTGGATCACGTTCTGCCAGCTCCGCCGGGTCTGGGCGGCCAGAGTCGAGGCCGCCGCTGCCGGCCGCGTGCTCCTGCCGCTCGCCCCGCCTCCCCCGGCGCCGCGGCGGCCCGAGGCCCTCGTCGGCCCGGCGCAGCCCGTGGCGTGATGGAACCCGCGGGATCTGGCGGAAGCGCATCGCCGTGGGCCCGGGGACGGCCCGCGGCCTAGAATTGTCCACAGCCCTTCGGCTCTCGCGCCCCTGCCAGGGCCGTCCGCCCGCGCGCATCCTGCGCCGGCACCCGCCCCCGACCACGAAAGGTTCACGCGCCCATGGCCGTCTTGCCCATCAGGATCATCGGCGACCCCGTGCTCCGGACCGTCGCCGAGCCCGTGACGGACTTCGGCCCAGAGCTGCGTCGTCTCGTGGCCGACATGATGGAGACGATGGAGGACGTGGACGGGGCCGGTCTCGCCGCACCCCAGATCGGGGTGGGGCTGCGCGTCTTCACGTACCAGGTCGACGGGCGGCGCGGCCACGTGGTCAACCCCGAGCTCGAGCTCTCCGAGGACTTCCAGGACGACGCCGTCGAGGGCTGCCTCAGCATTCCCGGCGTCGCCTTCCCGGTCCGGCGCCGCCGCACCGCCACCGTGCGGGGCGTCGACGCCGACGGCCAGCCGGTCGCGTTCGACGCCGAGGGCCTCCTCGCGCGGTGCGTCCAGCATGAGACGGACCATCTCGACGGGATCCTCTTCCCGGACCGGCTCGAGGGCGAGGACCGCAAGGCCGCGTTGCGCGCCATCAGGGCC
The DNA here is from genome assembly GCF_056780155.1 of Sinomonas sp. T428B. Lineage (NCBI taxonomy): Bacteria > Bacillati > Actinomycetota > Actinomycetes > Micrococcales > Micrococcaceae > Sinomonas > Sinomonas sp. T428B. The sequence continues at coordinate 1,746,413 of NZ_JBRAZR010000001.1, forward strand.
AGGGACTACCGCAGCGTCGCCGGCTCGACTGCCGCGCAGCGCGCCCAGCACGTCGGCTCGAGCTTCGGCACGGGCCGCCTCGGATGAGGGTCCTCTTCGCAGGGACCCCGGCCGTGGCCGTCCCCTCGCTCGAGCGGATCCTGGCCGCCGGCCACGAGGTCGTGGGCGTGCTGACCCGGCCCGATGCGCCGGTGGGACGCAAGCGTGTCCTCACGCCGTCGCCCGTCGCGGCCCGGGCCGCCGAGCTCGGGCTGGCGACCGTCAAAGCCGGCCGCATCGGCCCCGACGTGACCGAGCAGCTGGCCGCGTGGGAGCCGGACGTCGCCGCCATCGTCGCGTACGGCGGGCTCGTCCCCCCGGCCGCGCTCGGCGTGCCGCGGCACGGCTGGGTCAACCTGCACTTCTCGCTCCTGCCCGCGTGGCGCGGCGCCGCGCCGCTCCAGCACTCCGTCATCCATGGCGACGACGTCGTGGGCGCCTCGACGTTCCGGCTCGAGGAGGGCCTCGACACCGGCCCCGTGTACGGGACCCTCGCCGTGACCCCGGGGCCCGAGGCGACGAGCGGGGAGCTCCTCGACGAGCTGGCCGTGAGCGGCGCGGAGCTTCTGGTCCAGACGCTCGGCGGCATCGAGGCGGGCCGGCTCGAGCCGCTCGCGCAGTCCGGGCCCGCCACCCTGGCCCCCAAGCTGACGCTCGAGGACGGCAGGCTCGACTGGTCCCAGCCCGCCGTTGCCCTGCACCGCCGCGCCCGCGGCGTCACCCCCGAGCCGGGAGCGTGGACGCTCCTCGACGGGCAGCGGCTCAAGCTCGCCCCGCCGCGGCTGCGGCCGGACATCGAGGGGCTCGCGCCCGGCCGCCTCGCGTGGGACGGCAGGAGCCTCCTCGTCGGCACGGGGACGCACGCGCTCGAGCTCGTGCGGCTCCAACCGGCCGGGAAGAAGATGATGGCCGCCGCCGACTGGGCGCGCGGCGCGGGAGACGTCGAGGGGAAGGTGCTCGGATGAGCGAGCGCGGGAACGCCGGGCGCGATGGAGGGCGGGGCCAGGGCGGCCGCGGAGGCCAGGGCGGCCAGGGCGGCCGCGGAGGCCAGCGGGGCCAGGGCGGCCGCGGAGGCCAGGGCGGCCAGGGCGGCCGCGGAGGCCAGCAGGGCCAGTGGGGTCAGGGCAGCCGGGACAGCCAGGGCGGCCAGGCCGGCTCCGGCTCGAGCCGCCGCGATGCCAAGGGCCGCGAGCGCAACAGGGGAGAGGGGCCGCGACAGCGGAGCCGCACGGCTCCCTCCGAGCGGTCGCGCCGGGCCGACCCCGCGCGCCTCGTCGCGTTCGAGGTGCTCCGCGCGGTCTCGGCCGAGGACGCCTACGCCAACCTCGTGCTCCCCGCGCGGATCCGCCACCACCGGCTCGACCGCCGGGACGCCGGCTTTGCCACCGAGCTCGCCTACGGGGCGCTCCGCAGCACCGGGACCCTGGACGCCGTCCTGTCCCGCTGCGTCGACCGGCCGCTCGAGCAGCTCGACCAGGCCGTCCTCGACGTCCTCCGCCTCGGCGCCTACCAGCTCCTCCTCATGCGCGTGCCCGCCCACGCGGCCCTCGACGAGACCGTGGGCCTCACGCGCGCCGTCGTCGGTGCGGGCCCCTCGTCGCTCGTGAACGCCGTCCTGCGCCGGGTGAGCGAGCGCGGCCTCGACGAGTGGCTCGACGATCTCGCTGCGGGGGCGGCCGACGAGACCGAGCGCGACGCCATCCGCCACGCGCACCCCGCCTGGATCGTCCGGGCGCTCCGGCAGTCCCTCGTCGCGCACGGCCGCGCCGCGGGGGAGATCGGGGAACTGCTCGAGGCCGACAACGCCGCCCCCGTCGTCAACCTCGTCGCGCTGCCGGGGCTCGGCTCGCTCGAGGACGCCCTCGAGGCCGGCGCCGAGCCGGGGGAGCTCGTCGAGGGCTCGGCGCTCTCCGGCGGCGGCGACCTCGGCCGGTGGTCCGCTGTGCGCGAGGGGACCGTCCGGGTCCAGGACGTCGGCTCCCAGCTCGTCGCCCGGGCCGTGGCGGGTGTGCCCGTCGAGCCGCACGACGGCGCGGGCTCGCCCGAGCGGTGGCTCGACCTGTGCGCCGGACCGGGCGGCAAGGCCGCCCTCCTCGGGGCGCTGGCCGCTCAGCGCGGCGCAACCCTGCTCGCGAACGAGGCCGCGCCCCACCGGGCCGAGCTCGTGCGCCAGGCACTGCGGCCCGTCCCGTCCGACGTGTGGGACGTGCGCACGGGCGACGGCCGGGAGGCCGCACGCGAGTTCGCGGGCGGCTTCGACCGCGTCATCGCCGACGTCCCCTGCACCGGCCTCGGCGCCCTGCGCCGCCGCCCCGAGTCCCGGTGGCGCCGCACGCCGTCGGACCTCGCCGAGCTCGGCCCGCTCCAGCGCTCCCTCCTCGACGCCGCGATCGACGCGACGGCGCCCGGCGGCGTCGTGGGCTACGTGACGTGCTCGCCGCATCCCGCCGAGACGACGACCGTGGTCGAGGATGCGCTCCGCCGCCGCAGCGACATCGAGCCGCTCGACGCCGGCGCGGCGCTCGACGCCGTCGCGCTGCGGCCGCTTGGAGCGGGCCACGGCGACACCGCGCAGCTGTGGCCCCATGTGCACGGGACGGACGCCATGTTCCTAGCACTGTTCCGCAAGCTGCCCACGCCCCAGAAGGAGGACTGAGTGAGCCCCTGCATCCACCCGAGCATCCTGTCCGCGGACTTCGTCAACCTCGAGGCCGAGCTCGCCCGGATCTCGGCCGCCGACGCCGTGCACGTCGACGTCATGGACAACCACTTCGTGCCCAACCTGACGCTCGGGCTCCCCGTCGTCGAGCGGATCCAGGCCGTGAGCCCCGTCCCGCTCGACGCGCACCTCATGATCGCCGACGCCGACCGCTGGGCGCCGCTGTACGCGGACCTCGGCCTCGCCTCCGTGACCTTCCACGCGGAGGCCGCCATGGCGCCGATCAAGCTCGCGCGCGAGCTGCGCGCCCGCGGCTGCAAGGCGGGCATGGCGCTGCGGCCGGCCACGCCCGTCGAGCCCTACGTCGACATGCTCACCGAGCTCGACATGCTGCTGATCATGACGGTCGAGCCCGGCTTCGGGGGGCAGGCGTTCCTCGACGTGACCCTGCCCAAGATCCGCCGGGCCCGCGCCGCCGTCGAGGGCAGCGGGGCCGCGGTCGCGATCCAGGTCGACGGCGGGATCTCGGACGCGACGATCGCCCGCGCCGCGGAGGCCGGCGCGGACGTCTTCGTGGCGGGCTCGGCCGTCTACGGCGCCGCAGACCCGGGCGAGGCCATCGCGCGCCTGCGCGCGAGCGCCCAGGAAGCGGGCGGCCAGTCTGCCGCCGCGCGGTCCGCGGCCGGCTGAGCCGGCGCCCCTCGATGTCCCGTCCGCCGTCCACATGGCGGCACGTGACGGGAATTGGCATGAGCACCCTTCGTGTTATGCCACAATGTCAGTGGCCTCTTGGTTGACCCGGCAACAATCGGGGTACCCGAGAGACCAGCACCAAGTGAAACGTGCTCCGGGGTCGGTGAAAGTCCGAACCGGCGGTGATAGTCCGCGACCCTGAGACCGCGCTCGTGAAGAGCGCGGCCGACGGTTGAACCGGTGGAATTCCGGTACCGACAGTCAAAGTCTGGATGGGAGAAGCACGTGCAGCCTGTGGTGCGCCCCGTGGGGGCGCGCCCCATCTGTCGCAACCCCGGAGCCGCTGCAGAGCGGAAAGGAAGAGTGCGATGGATTCGCTGCAGTGGCTCTCACCCGTGCGCGCACAGCCGCCCGCATGGACAGCATCTGACTCGGCCCACATGGCCGAGGCCCTCACCCTCGCGGCCCGTGGCCCGCGGGGCGCGAACCCCCTCGTCGGAGCCGTGGCCGTCGCCCCCGACGGGCGCGTCCTCGCGACGGGCTACCACCGCGGCGCCGGGAGCCCCCACGCGGAGGCCGACGCCCTCGCGGCGGCGTTCCGGGACGGCATCGACCTCGAGGGCGCGACGATGTACGTGACCCTCGAGCCGTGCAATCACGTGGGGCGCACGCCGTCGTGCGCGCACGCGATCGTCACGACCGGGATCGCCCGCGTGGTCTACGCGATCGACGACCCGCACGACGCCGCCTCGGGCGGCGCGGCGACGCTCCGGGCGGCGGGGGTCGCCGTCGAGAGCGGGCTACTGGCCGAGGAGGCGACCGAGCTCAACCGCCGGTGGCTCGCGGCCGTCGAGGCCCGCCGCCCCTTCGTGACCGTCCACATCGCCCAGACGCTCGACAGCCGCATCGCGGCCGAGGATGGCACGAGCCAGTGGATCACGTGCCCTGAGTCGCTCGAGGACAACCACGCCCTGCGCTCGCGCGTCGACGCGATCCTCGTCGGGAGCCAGACCGTGGCCGTCGACGACCCGCGGCTCACCGCCCGCGCGCCGGACGGGTCCCTCGGGCCGCACCAGCCCCTGCGCGTCGTCATGGGCCTGCGCGACGTCCCCGAGGACGCCGCCGTGCGCGGGGACGACGGGCTGTTCCATCACGAGCGCACCCAGGACCCTGCCGAGGTCCTCACGGCCCTCTTCGCGCGCGGCGTCCGGCACCTCATGGTCGAGGGCGGCTCGCGCGTCATCGGCGCGTTCCTCGCGGCCGGGCTCGTCGACGAGCTCATCGTCTACCAGGCCCCCATCCTGCTGGGCTCCGGCCGCTCCGCCGTCGCCGACCTCGGCATCCGCACCCTCGCCGACGCCCAGCACTGGGACTGGGACGAGGCCAACGGCGGCGCCGTGCGCCGCCTCGGCGCCGACCTGCGCCTGACGTTCAAGCCCGCGGCGAGCGACCGCCGCACTGCCAGCATTGCCCGCACCCCCTCTCAGGAGTCCCACTGATGTTCACCGGAATCATCGCCGAGCGCGGCACGGTCGAGGCTGTCCGCAGCACCGGCCAGAGCGCCGTCATCACGCTCAGCGTGCCCACGCTCGCACGGGACCTGCCCCTCGGCGGGTCCATCGCCGTCGACGGCTGCTGCCTCACGGCGGTCGAGAACGACGGCCAGCGCGTCACTGTGGACGTCATGGGCGAGTCCCTCGACCGCACGACCCTCGGTGGCCTCGCCGTGGGGGACACGGTCAACCTCGAGCGCTGCGTCCCCGCCGGCGGGCGCCTCGACGGCCACGTCGTCCAGGGCCACGTCGACGGCGTCGGCACCCTCGTCGAGCGCGAGCCGCTCGAGAACTGGCACCGCCTCAGGTTCTCGGTCCCCGGCGCGCTCGCGCCCTACATCGCCGAGAAGGGCTCGATCGCGGTCGACGGCGTCTCGCTCACCGTGACCGCGGTGAGCCCGGCCGGGGAGGCCGGGCCGTGGTTCGAGGTCGGGCTCATCCCCGCGACGCTCGCCGAGACGGGCCTCGGCGCCAAGCCCCTCGGCGGCGCCGTTAACCTCGAGGTCGACGTGCTCGCGAAGTACACCGCGCGCCTCCTGTCCTTCACCCGCGAGTCCTTCTCCCGCCAGGAGGTCCAGCTGTGAGCGCCCCCGCCCAGGCCATCCGCCTCGAGCCCGTCAGCGCGGCCATCGACGCCCTCCGGTCCGGCCGCCCCGTCCTCGTCGTCGACGACGAGGACCGCGAGAACGAGGGCGACATCATCTTCGCCGCGCAGCACTCGACCCCCGCGCTCATGGGCTGGACCATCCGGCACAGCTCGGGTGTCGTGTGCGCGCCCATGGACGGCGCAACGGCCGACAGGCTCGCGCTGCCGCCCATGGTCGAGGACAACCAGGATGCCAAGGGCACGGCCTACACCGTCTCGTGCGACCTCGTCGGCACCGGGACGGGGATCAGCGCGACCGCCCGGTCCCAGACCGTCGCCGCCCTGGCGTCCCCGGGCTCGACCGCTGCCGACTTCAACCGTCCGGGGCATATTTTCCCGCTGCGTGCAGTTGACGGTGGTGTGCTGGCCCGCCCGGGCCACACCGAGGCGGCGGTCGAGCTGTGCCGCCTCGCCGGTCTCGCGCCCGTGGGCGTGATCGCCGAGGTGGTCCACGACGACGGCGAGATGATGAGGCTCCCGGCCCTGCGGGAGTTCGCCGACGAGCACGGCTGCCCGCTCATCTCGATCGAGGACCTGTCGGCCTACGTCGCCGCCCGCAGCGGCGCTCAAGGAGGAGTTCGATGACCCAGCGGCACGCCGCCCACGGCCACCACAGGCCCCACCCCGTCAGCGGCGGGCCCATCGTGAAGCTCCCGACGGCCTTCGGCGAATTCATCGCCCAGGCCTGGACCGACGAGGAGACCGGCGTCGAGCACTTCGCCGTCAGCTCGCCGGAGGCGCCGGCCGACGGCGTCGCGCCGCTCGTGCGGCTCCACTCTGAGTGCCTCACGGGGGACATCTTCGGCTCCTACCGGTGCGACTGCGGCGAGCAGCTGGCCTACGCACTCGGCCTGATCCGCGAGCAGGGCGGGACCCTCCTGTACCTGCGCGGTCAGGAGGGCCGCGGGATCGGCCTCGCGAACAAGATCAAGGCCTACTCCCTCCAGGAGGCCGGCTTCGACACGGTCGAGGCCAACGAGCAGCTCGGGCTGCCCGTCGACGCCCGCTCCTACCGGGCCGCCGCGCAGATCCTCGTCGAGATGGGCCTGACCCGGATCCGGCTCCTGAGCAACAACCCCGACAAGCAGCACCGCCTCGCCGACTCCGGAGTCGAGATCGTCTCCATGGTCCCGACCGAGGTGCCCTCGCGCGTCGAGAACATCCGCTACCTCCAGACCAAGAAGGAGCGGATGGACCACCGCCTCACCCTCGGCATCCAGGCCGCCGCGACGCACGGTCGCGCCGCGGCCGAGGGCGAGTGACCCAGACCCCCCCACCCCTGGACCCACCAGAGACCTTCACGACAGACAAAGGAAGAGACCATCACGTGAGCGGACACGGCGCACCCACCCTGAGCCTCGACAACCCTGACCTCGCCACGCTCCGGCTCGCGATCGTCGCGGCCAGCTGGCACACCCAGATCATGGACGGGCTCCTCGACGGGGCCCTGCGCGCCGCGAAGGAGGCCGGCATCCCCGAGCCGACCGTCGTGCGGGTGCCGGGCGCCTTCGAGCTCCCCGTCGCCGCCGGGAAGCTCGCGGCGAGGCACGACGCCGTCGTCGCGCTCGGCGTCGTCATCCGCGGCGGCACGCCGCACTTCGAGTATGTGTGCGAGGCCGCGACCGTCGGCCTGACGGACGTGAGCGTCCGCACGGGCGTGCCGGTCGGGTTCGGCGTGCTCACGTGCGACACGGAGCAGCAGGGCATCGACCGGGCGGGCCTGCCCGGCTCGGCGGAGGACAAGGGCCACGAGGCGACGACTGCCGCCCTGCTCACGGCGCAGACTCTCCGCGCGCTCTGACGTCCCCAGCAACCGCGACCGCCCGGCGGCCTGTGGGGTGCCTCACAGGCCGCCGGTCACACTCGCCCCCGTGTGCGGGCGGCCCTCCGCGCTCCAGTAGTCTTGAGCGCGTGAAGGATTTCGAGACACTGTTCGCCGAGCTCAGCGAGAAGGCCGAGAAGCGCCCGGCCGGATCGCGCACCGTCGCCGAACTGGAGTCCGGAGTGCACGGTATCGGCAAGAAGGTCGTCGAAGAGGCCGCCGAGGTCTGGATGGCTGCCGAGTACGAGTCGGACGACGCCGCGGCGGAGGAGATCTCGCAGCTGCTCTACCACATCCAGGTCCTCATGCTGGCCAAGGGCCTGACGCTGCAGGACGTCTACCGTCATCTGTAGCCGCGGCGCGCCGGCCTTCCAGCCGGCGCCTGACCGCGGCCCCAGCCGCCCCCGAACCCTCAGCAGCCAGAAAGCCCCTCTCCCATGCTCCGTGTAGCCGTCCCGAACAAGGGATCCCTGTCCGAAGCCGCCTCGTCGATGCTCTCCGAGGCCGGGTACCGCCAGCGCCGCGACAGCCGCGAGCTCGTCATGGTCGACCCCGACAACGACATCGAGTTCTTCTTCCTCCGGCCGCGCGACATCGCCGTCTACGTCGGCCGCGGAACCCTCGACGTCGGCATCACCGGCCGCGACCTCCTGCTCGACGCCGAGGTCGAGGCCGAGGAGCTCCTCGGCCTGGGCTTCGCAGCGTCGACGTTCCGCTTCGCGGGGCCGGTGGGCCACTTCGGCGCGCTCGATGACCTCGCGGGCAAGCGCATCGCGACGAGCTACGACGGCCTCCTGCGCGGCTACCTCGCCGAACGCGGTGTCGACGCGAGCGTCGTGCGCCTCGACGGCGCGGTCGAGTCGTCGGTGCGGCTCGGCGTCGCGGATGCGATCGCCGACGTCGTCGAGACCGGCAACACGCTCAAGGCCGCCGGCATGGAGATCTTCGGCGAGCCGATCCTGCGCTCGGAGGCCGTCCTGATCGGCCGCTCGGGTGAGGGCGGGCCCGCGAACGGCACCGTGCGCGAGATCGACGTCCTGATCCGGCGCCTGCAGGGCGTGCTCGTGGCCCGGCAGTACGTCCTCATGGACTACGACATCCGCAAGGACCTCGTCGAGCAGGCCGCCGCGCTCACGCCCGGCCTCGAGTCGCCGACCGTGTCGCCGCTGCGGGACTCGGAGTGGGTCGCGGTGCGCTCGATGGTCCCCAAGCGCGAGACCAACCGGATCATGGACGAGCTCTACGACCTCGGCGCCCGCGCGATCCTGGTCAGCAGCATCCACGCCTGCCGGATCTGAGGGAGGACCGCCAGATGTCTGTTGCCGTCCGTGTGATCCCGTGCCTCGACGTCGACGCCGGCCGCGTCGTCAAGGGCGTGAACTTCCAGGACCTGCGCGATGCGGGGGACCCGGTCGCGCTCGCGCACCGCTATGACGCCGCGGGCGCCGACGAGCTGACGTTCCTCGACGTCACCGCGTCCTCGTCCGAGCGGGAGACGACGTTCGACGTCGTGCGCCGCACCGCCGAGGAGGTCTTCATCCCGCTCACGGTCGGCGGCGGCGTCCGCGGCGTGGCCGAGGTTGACCGGCTCCTGCGCGAGGGCGCGGACAAGGCCTCGATCAACACCGCAGCGATCGCGCGCCCGGAGGTCATCGACGAGATCACGCGCCACTTCGGCTCCCAGGTCCTCGTCCTCTCCGTGGACGCGCGCCGCGTCCAGGGCGAGACGTCGACCCCGTCCGGCTTCGAGGTCACGACCCACGGCGGCCGCCGGGGCACGGGCATCGACGCCGTCGCGTGGGCCAAGGAGGCCGCGGACCGCGGCGTGGGGGAGATCCTGCTGAACTCGATCGACGCCGACGGGACGAAGGAGGGCTTCGACCTCGAGCTCATCCGGCTCATCCGCGGCGCCGTCACGGTCCCGCTCATCGCCTCGGGCGGGGCGGGCGTGCCGGAGCACTTCCCGCCCGCGATCGAGGCGGGCGCGGACGCGGTCCTCGCGGCGTCGATGTTCCACTTCGGCCCGGACGACATGATCGCCCAGGTCAAGGCCGCGATCCGCGGCGCCGGCTTCCCGGTCCGCTAGGAGACCCGCGGTCGCTCGCCCCTGTGGGCGCCCACCCCGGCGGTCACTCGCCGATGTCGGCGCTCGCGAGGAGGGCGACGGCGTCCGGCTGGCCCTCGTAGGTCACGAGTGCCTGGGCGGTCCGGCCGTAGGCGTGCAGGAGGAGCTCGCCGGGCTCGCCGACGATCGCGACCGACACGGGCGCCCGCTTGGCCACGTGCCGGGGCCCCGAGCTGTTGACGAGCACGATGCCCAGGTCCACGCCCCGGTACAGGAGCGCAGCCCGCCGGATGACCTCCTCCCAGAGGGCGCCGGCGTAGGCGGCGTCGAGGGCGCGGGGCGCCCACCGGTCCACCGCGCGGCGAACGTCCTCGGTGTGGACGAAGTACTCGGCGAGGTTCGCCGTCTCGTCGATGGCGGGGATGCGCAGGGGAGAGAGGGCCGGCGGACCGGCGCGGAACGACCCGACGAGCTCGGCATAGCGCTCCGGCGAGGCGTGCGCCGCGGCGAGCCGCGCCACGGCACGGTCCGAGGCGCCCCGGAGGCGCTTGAGCACGATGCCGAGGCCGACGCGCGGGCTGCGCTCGCGCAGGTACAGGTGGGCCGCCAGGTGCCGCGTGCGCCACCCCTCGCAGAGCGTGGGCGCGTCGGGGCCGGCCGCAAGCAGCGTCTCGGCCAGGACTTCGCGCGACAGGTCTACGAAATGCATCACTAGCGAACCTAGCACGCGGCGGGGTCCCGTGCAGGCGTGACCAGGCGCACGCACGCGGGCGGGCGGCAGCCACGCGGGCAGGCGAGGGCAGTGCGGGAGCGCGGGTCCGCGCCGACTAGACTTGAGGGGATGTCTGAGCAGAACTCCACCCTGTCCCCGGCCCCGGGCCGCAGCCCCGACCGGCCCGCGCCGTCGAGCCCCCTTCCCGTCGAGGTCGCGGCGCGGCTCAAGCGGGACGACGCCGGGCTCGTCGCCGCCGTCGTGCAGCAGCACGACTCGGGCGAGGTCCTCATGGTGGGGTGGATGGACGACGAGGCGCTGCACCGCACCCTCACGAGCGGCCGGGTGACCTTCTGGTCCCGCTCCCGGCGGGAGTACTGGCGCAAGGGCGACACGTCGGGCCACGTCCAGTGGGTCAAGTCCGTGGACCTGGACTGCGACGGCGACGCCCTCCTCGTCAGGGTCGACCAGGTCGGGGCCGCGTGCCACACCGGCACCCGGACCTGCTTCGACGGGCGGCGGCTCGACGCCGTCGTCGGCGAACGCCACTGACCGACCCCCGCCGTCCTCCGGCACGGACACGGAGCGCGGCCTGCTCCCGACCTTGAACCGAAAGCGAAATCGCACCCCATGAACGACCTTGGAGTCATCAGCCCCACGCTCGAGGAGTTCCGGGCCGTCGCGGCCCACCGCCGCGTCGTGCCCGTGCACCTGCGCGTCCTGGCCGACGCCGAGACCCCCGTCGGCCTCTACCGCAAGCTCGCCGACGGCCGGCCCGGGACGTTCCTCTTCGAGTCGGCCGCCGTGGGCGGCTCGTGGTCGCGGTACTCCTTCATCGGCGCCGCGTCGCGGGCGACCCTCACGAGCCGCGACGGCGAGGCCTACTGGATCGGGGAGCCGCCGGCCGGCGTGCCCGTGTCCGGCAACCCGCTCGAGGCGCTGCGCGAGACCGTCGCGGCGCTGCGGACCGAGCGCTTCGAGGGGCTCCCGCCCCTGACCTCGGGAATGGTCGGCTTCGTGGGCTGGGAGGCCGTGCGGCGCTGGGAGCGGCTGGTCTCCCCGCCCGAGGACGACCTCCACCTGCCCGAGCTCGCGATGAACCTCGTCACCGACCTCGCCGTGCACGACAACGTCGACGGCACCGTGACCCTCGTGGCCAACGCGATCAACTTCGACAACAGCGACGAGCGCGTCGACGAGGCCTGGCAGGACGCCGTCGACCGCCTCCACGTCATGCTCGAGGCCCTCCTGCGCCCGGCCGAGCCCGCGCTGAGCGTCCTGAGCCCCGTCGTCGACTACAAGGACAAGGTCATCCACGACTGGGCCGAGGACGGCTACCTCGCCGCGATCGCGCGCGGCAAGGAGGCGATCGTCGACGGCGACGTGTTCCAGGTCGTCATCTCGCGCCGCTTCGAGCTCGACTACGACGCCGAGCCGCTCGACGTGTACCGCGTGCTGCGCACGTCCAACCCGAGCCCGTACATGTACCTCATGACCCTCGCCGACGCCGAGGGGCGCGAGTACTCCATCGTGGGGTCCTCCCCCGAGGCGCTCGTGACGGTCACGGGTGAGCAGGTCGTGACCCACCCGATCGCCGGGTCCCGGCCGCGCGGAGCCACCGTCGAGGCAGACAAGGCCCTCGCCGAGGAGCTCCTCGCGGACGAAAAGGAGCGCGCCGAGCACCTCATGCTCGTGGACCTCGCACGCAACGACCTGTCCAAGGTGTGCCGCCCGGGCTCGGTCGAGGTCAGCGAGTTCATGGAGGTCGAGCGCTTCAGCCATATCATGCACCTCGTCTCGACCGTCGACGGCAAGCTCCGTCCCGACGCGACCGCGTACGACGTCCTCGCCGCGACGTTCCCCGCGGGCACCCTCTCGGGCGCCCCGAAGCCGCGCGCCCTCCGGCTGCTCGACGAGGTCGAGCCGCACCGGCGCGGCGTCTACGGCGGCGTGGTGGGCTACTTCGACTTCGCGGGGGACATGGACATGGCCATCGCGATCCGCACGGCGCTCCTGCGCGAGGGCCGCGCCTACGTTCAGGCCGGGGGAGGCATCGTCGCCGACTCGGATCCCGAGGCCGAGGCCCTCGAGTCCATGAACAAGGCCGCCGCGCCGCTGCGCGCCGTCCACACCGCGTCCGCCCTCCGGCCCGCCGAGACGCTCGCGCGGCCGGCGCCTGCTCCCGGGGGCGCGCGTGGCTGACGCGCGCGCGGTGCCGCGCTGGGCCCGCAAGCCCCTCGTCGTGATGCTGTGCGTCGCCTTCGCCCTTGCGGCGTTCGGCGCGACGACGCAGACGTGGCTCGACGCCGAGGTCAGCGGCGCCGCCGTGCGCGCCACCCACCTCGAGGTGCAGGGCAGCAAGGCCGCGACCGCCGTCTCCGCGCTCGCGCTCGTGGGCCTCGCTGGGACCCTCGCCGCCGCAGTGGCAGGCCGGATCGGCCGCGCGGTGGCGGGCGCCGTCGTCGTCCTCGCCGGCGCGGGCGTCGTCGCGGCGTGCCTCGCGGTGCTCGGCGACCCGCGGGCCGCGGCCGAGGGCACGATCGCTCAGGCGACCGGCCTCGCGGGCTCCGACGCCGCCGTCGCCCTCACCGCCTTCCCGGCCCTCGCGGCCGCCGCCGGCGGCCTCCTCACGGCGGGCGGCGTGCTCCTGCTCGCCGCCTCGCGCCACTGGCCGCTGCGGACCAAGTACGACACGGCGGCCAGCGATGCCGCACAGCGCAGCGGCACCGCGAAGAAGAACCCCGCCGCCCCGGTGGACGAGATCGACGGCTGGGACCGGCTCAGCCGCGGAGACGACCCGACGCAGTGAGCGCGCGCCCGGCCCGGGCCGGAGCGCGACAGCCGCGATCGCAGTTGATGGCAGAATGGCACCAGTACCCCACGTCAGGAGATTGAGATGAGCAACACCCCCGGTTCCGCGAACACGAAGGACGTCCTCCACGGCGAGGACCTCGGCCACGGCAACAGCCCGGCGGCCTGGACGTGCGTCTTCGTCATGATGCTCGGCGCGATCGTCTCGTGCGTCGGCTTCGTCATCGCGTCGAACCCGGTGTTCTGGGGCGGCATCGTCGTCATGGTCCTCGGCCTCATCGTGGGCTGGGCCATGCGCAAGGCCGGCTACGGCGTGGGCGGCAGCAAGCTCAAGAACACCCACTGATGGCCACCGTCCTCGACGAGATCATCGCGGGCGTCCGCGAGGACCTCGCTGAGCGCGTCCGGCGTGTCCCCGCCGCGGAGATCGAGGCCGCCGCGGCGGCCCGGCCCCCGGCGCTCGACGCATGGGCGGCCCTCGGCGGCGGGCAGCCGGCCGGGGAGCTGCGGGTCATCGCTGAGGTCAAGCGCAGGAGCCCGTCGAAGGGCGCCCTCGCCGACATCCCCGACCCTGCCGAGCTCGCGGCGCTCTATGCGGGCGGCGGGGCCTCCGTGATCAGCGTCCTGACCGAGCAGCGCCGCTTCGGCGGGAGCCTGGCGGACCTCGACGCCGTCCGCGCCGCCGTGGACGTCCCGCTCCTGCGCAAGGACTTCACGGTCGAGGAGTACCAGGTGCACGAGGCGCGGGCGCACGGCGCCGACCTCGTCCTGCTCATCGTCGCCGCGCTCGACGACGCGCGCCTGCGCGGGCTCCTCGAGCTCGCCGAGGGCCTCGGCATGGAGGCGCTCGTCGAGACGCACACCGAGGAGGAGATCGACCGGGCGGCGGCCGCCGGGGCGCGAATCGTTGGCGTCAACGTGCGCAACCTGAAGACGCTCGACGTCGACCGGGGCGTCTTCGGCCGGCTCGCCGACCGGCTCCCCGCCTCCGCCGTGGCCGTCGCCGAGTCGGGCGTCCAGGGCCCCGAGGACGTCGCCTACTACGCGGGGCTCGGCGCCGGCGCCGTCCTCGTGGGCGAGGCTCTCGTGACCCACGGCGATCCGCTCGCACGGATCCAGGAATTCAAGCGCGCCGGAGCGGCGGCCATCGCCGAACGCCTCGCCGCACACTAGGCAATTCGAACAGCGCCGGCCTCGGCGCGCCAGGAAGGTAGGACCCGTGGGCGAGAGCACGCCAGCGTCGGCCCCGCAGCACGCTGCTGACGGAACAGGACAGGGCACGGGAAAGGCGGTCGACTCGACGGCCGACGCCTTCCTCGCGGGCGGGAGCCTGCGCCACGCCCCCGGGCCGTACTTCGGCTCCTTCGGCGGCCGCTGGATGCCGGAGTCCCTCATCGCGGCCCTCGACGAGCTCGAGGAGACCTTCGAGAAGGCCAAGGCCGATCCCGAGTTCCTCGCCCAGATCGCCGAGCTCAACCGGACCTACTCGGGCCGCCCCTCGCTCCTGACCGAGGCGAAGCGCTTCTCGGCGCACGCCGGCGGCGTCCGCGTGTTCCTCAAGCGCGAGGACCTGAACCACACGGGCTCGCACAAGATCAACAACGTGCTCGGCCAGGCCCTGCTCGCCAAGCGGATGGGCAAGACCCGCGTCATCGCCGAGACCGGCGCGGGCCAGCACGGCGTCGCGAGCGCGACCGCCGCGGCCCTCCTCGGCCTCGAGTGCGTCGTCTACATGGGCGCCGAGGACGCGCGCCGGCAGGCCCTCAACGTCGCGCGCATGCAGCTGCTCGGCGCGACGGTCGTTCCCGTCACGAACGGCTCCCAGACGCTCAAGGACGCGATCAACGACGCCCTGCGCGACTGGGTCGCCAACGTGCACACGACCCACTACCTCCTCGGCACGGCCGCGGGCGCCCACCCCTTCCCGGCCCTCGTGCGCTTCTTCCACGAGGTCATCGGGGACGAGGCCCGCGAGCAGATCCTGGCCCAGACCGGGCGCCTGCCCGACGCCGTGTGCGCGTGCATCGGCGGCGGGTCCAACGCGATCGGCATCTTCCACGGCTTCCTCGACGACCCGTCGGTGAGGATCTACGGCTTCGAGGCGGGGGGAGAGGGCGTCTCCACCGGCCGGCATGCGGCGACCATCACGCTCGGGCGCCCCGGCGTGCTCCACGGCGCCCGCTCGTACCTCATGCAGGACGAGGACGGCCAGACGATCGAATCCCACTCCATCTCCGCCGGCCTCGACTACCCGGGCGTCGGCCCCGAGCACTCGTACCTGCACGACATCGGCCGCGTGACCTACGAGCCCATCACCGACGCGGAGGCGATGGACGCCTTCCGGCTCCTGTGCCGCACCGAGGGCATCATCCCCGCGATCGAGTCCTCGCACGCCCTGGCCGGGGCCCTCAAGGTCGGCCAGCGGCTCGCCGCCGAGGGCGGCGCCCCGGGCGAGAAGATCGTGATCGTGAACCTCTCCGGGCGCGGCGACAAGGACGTCCAGACGGCCGCCGAGTGGTTCGGCATGCTGGACGAGGACGGCAACGTCAAGGGCACGACGCTCTCGACCCGCACGGTCAAGGGCGCCCAGCCCCACGCCGCCGGTCGGGGCGCAGCGAAGGAGCAGCAGTGAGCAAGTCCGCCGCCAAGATCGACCAGGCCCTGGCCGAGGGGCGCGCCGCCCTCATCGGCTACCTCCCGGCCGGCTACCCGAGCGTCGAGGAGAGCATCGCGGCCGGCATCGAGCTGGCCCGCGGCGGCGCCGACCTCATCGAGATCGGCGTCCCGTACTCCGACCCGGTCATGGACGGCTCGGTCATCCAGGCCGCGACGACCGAGGCCCTGGCCCGCGGCTTCCGCGTGGCGAGCGTCTTCGACGTCGTGCGCGGCATCACCGAGGCGACCGCCGACCTGGGCACGGCCGTGCTCGTCATGACCTACTGGAACCCGGTCATGCGGATGGGCGTGGACGAGTTCGCCCGCCGCCTCGCCGAGGCCGGGGGAGCGGGGCTCATCACCCCGGACCTCATCCCCGACGAGGCCGAGGAGTGGTTCGCGGCCTCCGACAAGTACGGACTCGACCGCGTCTTCCTCGTGGCCCCGTCCTCGACCCCGGAGCGCATGGCGATGACGGCCAAGGCCTGCCGCGGCTTCACCTACGGCGTCTCGCTCATGGGCGTCACCGGCGCCCGCACCGCCGTCGACTCCGCGGCGCGTGACGTCGTCGAGCACGCCCGCGCGGCCGGCGCCGAGCGCGTGTGCGTCGGCCTCGGGGTCTCGACTGCCGAGCACGTGCGCGAGATCGCGGACTACGCCGACGGCGTCATCGTCGGATCCGCCCTCGTGGCGGCGCTGCGCGACGGCGGGCCCTCCGCCGTCGGCCGGCTCGCCTCCGAGCTCAGCGGCGGGCTCGCGCGCACGACGGCGGCCGGGGCCTGAGCGTGATGGGTCCCCTCGCCGCCGTGGTCGCCCGGGCGGCCAGTGTGCCCGCCGCCATCCCGAGCCCGGACTGGTCCGGCTTCGACATCCCGCTCCCGTGGGGATCCCTCAGGATCCACGCCTACGCCCTCTGCATCCTGGCGGGCATCGTCGTGGGCCTCTGGCTCACGGCCCGCCGCTGGGCCAAGCGCGGCGGCCCGGCGGACGCCATCTGGGACATCGCCATCTGGGCCATCCCCGCGGGCATCATCGGCGGGCGGCTCTACCACGTCTTCTCCTCCCCGGACCGCTACTTCGGCCCGGGGTACGACGGCACGGGGGACCTGAGCGCCATCTGGCGCATCTGGGAGGGCGGGCTCGGGATCTGGGGCGCCGTGCTCCTCGGTGCCGTCGGCGCCTGGATCGGCTGCCGCCGCGCCGGCGTGCGGCTCACGGCGTTCATGGACGCCGCCGCGCCCGGGCTCCTGCTCGCGCAGGCGATCGGCCGCTGGGGCAACTACTTCAACCAGGAGCTCTTCGGCGGTCCCACCGACCTGCCCTGGGGGCTCGAGGTCGACCCCCACAACGCGAACTTCCCGGCCGGCTACGAGCCGCAGACGCTGTTCCACCCGACCTTCCTCTACGAGTCGCTGTGGAATCTCGCGGGCGTGGCCATCCTGCTCGCCCTGGATGCGCGGTTCCGGTTCCGCGGCGGCCGCCTCTTCTGGATCTACGCCGCCTACTACACCCTCGGCCGCGTGTGGATCGAGGCCCTGCGCATCGACGAGGCGGAGATGGTCACCATCGCCGGGATGACCGCCCGGCTGAACGTGTGGACCTCGGTCCTCGTCCTCGTCCTCGCCGTCGCCGTCTTCGCCGCGCTCACCGCGGCGCGGCGCCGCGAGACGGACAGCGTCCTGCTCCCCGGCCGCGAGGCATCGCCGAAGGCAGGACCCGAGGCAGAACTCGAGGCCGAGCCCGAGCGACGGGATGCCGATCCCGACGCCGGAGGCTCGCCGGAGAAGCCCGGCGCCCCGGAGAAGCCGGCGGAGCGGTAGCACGGGCCGCGAGGGCGGATTTTTTCGCGGCCCAGACCGGCGTAACAACCGGGTTTCAGATTGTGGACAATGCCGTCTCGAAATGCGGCTCCGTGGTAGTCTGGCGGACAGTCGAGAAGGCTCTGACGCTCCGTGGCCCGCATCTATGGCCGCACTGGACGCCTGCAGAGGCCGACCGGCAGGCGGAGCCCTCCCGAGCCGCCTGCCGACCAGACCGGGCTACCGCCCGGAAGGCTCGCCTCCACAACGACGTGGACCATTCCGACGCCCGGCAGCCGCCCGGGCGCATCGGCACCCGAGTATGTCCGGCTCACGAGCGGAAGGCTGTTACGCCTGACGCGGGCCAGCCATACTGTTTCCAGTAATCAGCGCCTTGCTGTGCCCTCCCATGGCCAGCATTGCGGGGCCAACGTTGTCCCCTGTCGCCATCGACCAGGAGGAAGGACGTTACGTCATGACTCATCCGACACACGGCGCCGCAGAGCAGGAGTTGCCGAGGGCGATCTCGCCGTTCGAGCGGTTCTCCTCCCTGCCCCCCTCCGCAGGCATGTACCGTGCCGACACTGAGAAGGACGCCTGCGGCCTCGCGATCGTGGCCACGCTGCGCGGAGAGGGCGGCCATGACATCGTCGACGCCGCGCTGCACGCCCTGCGCGCGCTCGAGCACCGCGGCGCCGTCGGCGCCGACGAGGGCACGGGCGACGGCGCCGGCCTCCTGACCCAGATCCCCGACGAGTTCTTCCGGGCCGTCGTCGACTTCGAGCTCCCCGCGGCGGGCCAGTACGCGGCGGGCATCGCCTTCCTCCCCGCGGAGGACCGCGAGGCCGCGACCGCCCGCGCGGGCGTCGAGGCGCTTGCCGCCGCCGAGGGCCTCACGGTCCTGGGCTGGCGCACGGTCCCCGTCGTCGCGGAGCTCGTCGGCGCGATGGCGCGCGCGTGCATGCCCCGCTTCGAGCAGCCGTTCCTGGCCTCGGCCACGGGCGAGGAGCTCACCCGCAACGAGCTCGACGCCCGCGCCTGGCGCATCCGCAAGCGCGCCCAGAACAAGCACGGCGTCTACTTCCCGTCGCTGTCCTCGCGCACGATCGTGTACAAGGGCATGCTCACGACCGCCCAGCTCGAGCCGTTCTACCCCGACCTCTCGGACGATCGGTTCACGACCAAGCTCGCGATCGTGCACTCGCGCTTCTCGACGAACACGTTCCCGTCGTGGCCGCTCGCACAGCCGTTCCGCACGATCGCGCACAACGGCGAGATCAACACGGTCAAGGGCAACCGCAACTGGATGCGCGCGCGCCAGTCGCAGCTGAGCAGCCCGCTCCTGGGCGACGCCCCCGAGGAGCTGTTCCCGATCTGCACCCCGGGCGCCTCGGACTCGGCCTCGTTCGACGAGGTCGCCGAGCTCCTGTGGCTCTCCGGCCGCCCCATCACGCACTCGATCATGATGATGATCCCCGAGGCGTGGGAGAACCACGCCTCGATGGACCCGGCCCGCCGCGCCTTCTACGAGTACCACTCGCTCCTCATGGAGCCGTGGGACGGCCCCGCCGCCGTGTCCTTCACCGACGGCACCCTCGTCGGCGCGACCCTCGACCGCAACGGCCTGCGCCCCTGCCGCTACTGGGTCACCGAGGACGGCCTCGTCGTCTTCGCCTCCGAGGTCGGCGTCGTCGACGTCGAGCCCGCCAAGGTCGTCAAGAAGGGCCGCGTCGCTCCGGGCAAGATGTTCGTCGTGGACACCGACGCAGGCCGGATCATCGACGACGAGGAGGTCAAGGCGGAGATCGCCGGGACCAACCCGTGGGCCGAGTGGGTCGAGGAGAACGTCATCCGCCTCGACGACCTGCCCGAGCGCGAGCACGTCGTGCACACGCCGCAGTCCGTCAACGTCCGCCAGCGCACCTTCGGGTACACCCAGGAGGAGCTGCGCATCCTCGTGGGCCCGATGGCCCGCACCGGCGCCGAGCCGCTCGGCGCGATGGGCTCGGACACGCCTGTCGCGGTGCTGTCCAAGCGGCCGCGCCTCCTGTTCGACTACTTCGTCCAGTCCTTCGCCCAGGTCACGAACCCGCCCCTCGACGCGATCCGCGAGGAGCTCGTGACAAGCCTCAACAGCGCGATCGGGCCCAACGGCAACCTCCTGAGGACCGGCAAGGTCTCGGAGAAGCAGGTCATCCTGCCCTTCCCCGTGATCAACAACGACCAGCTCGCGAAGATCGCGAACATCGAGAACGGCGACGGCGACCGGATCGCCGTCAAGATCCGCGGCCTCTACCGACCCGAGGGCGGCGAGCAGGCCCTGCGCGCCCGCCTCACCGAGATCTGCGAGCAGGTCTCCGGCGCGATCAACCGCGGCGTGCAGTACATCGTGCTCTCGGACCGCGACTCGAACGCGCAGTGGGCGCCGATCCCGTCGCTCCTGCTGCTCTCCGCCGTCCACCACCACCTCCTGCGCAGCGCCAACCGCACCAAGACGGCGCTCGTCGTCGAGGCCGGCGACGTGCGCGAGGTGCACCATGTCGCCGTCCTGCTCGGCTACGGCGCGGCCGCGGTCAACCCGTACCTCGCGATGGAGAGCGTCGAGGAGCTCATCCGCTCCGGCGACCTCCCGGGCGTGACCCCCGAGGACGGCGTCTACAACCTCATCAAGGGCCTCGGCAAGGGCGTGCTGAAGATCATGTCCAAGATGGGCATCTCGACGGTCGCGTCCTACTGCGGCGCGCAGACCTTCGAGGCCCTCGGCCTGTCCCAGGACCTCGTCGACGAGTTCTTCGCCGGCACGCACAGCCAGCTCGGCGGCGTCGGCCTCGACGTCATCGCTGCCGAAGTCGCCGCGCGCCACGAGATGGCCTACCCGTCCTCGGGCATCGAGCAGCCGCACCGGCCGCTCATGAACGGCGGCGAGTACCAGTGGCGCCGCGACGGCGAGCCGCACCTGTTCAACCCGGAGACGGTCTTCCGCCTCCAGCACGCGACGCGCGAGCGCCGCTACGACGTCTTCAAGGCGTACACGAACGGCGTCGACGACCAGTCGAAGAACCTCATGACGCTCCGCGGCCTGCTCTCGTTCCGCGAGGGCCTCCGCCCGGCCGTGCCGATCGAGGAGGTCGAGCCGGTCTCGAGCATCGTCAAGCGCTTCTCGACGGGCGCGATGAGCTACGGCTCCATCTCGAAGGAGGCGCACGAGACCCTCGCGATCGCGATGAACCGCCTCGGCGCGAAGTCCAACACGGGCGAGGGCGGCGAGGACGTCGACCGGCTCCTCGACCCCGAGCGCCGCTCCGCGATCAAGCAGGTCGCCTCGGGCCGCTTCGGCGTCACGAGCCTGTACCTGACCAACGCGGACGACATCCAGATCAAGATGGCGCAGGGCGCCAAGCCCGGCGAGGGCGGCCAGCTCATGGCCCAGAAGGTCTACCCCTGGGTCGCGCGCACGCGCCACTCGACTCCGGGCGTGGGCCTCATCTCGCCGCCGCCGCACCACGACATCTACTCGATCGAGGACCTCGCGCAGCTCATCTACGACTGCAAGCGGTCCAACCCGAGCGCGCGCGTCCACGTCAAGCTCGTCTCCGAGGTGGGCATCGGCACGGTCGCCGCGGGCGTGACCAAGGCCAAGGCCGACGTCGTGCTCGTCTCCGGGCACGACGGCGGGACCGGCGCCTCGCCGCTCAACTCGCTCAAGCACGCGGGCGTCCCGTGGGAGCTCGGCCTCGCCGAGACCCAGCAGACGCTCATGCTCAACGGGCTCCGCGACCGCGTCGTCGTGCAGGTCGACGGGCAGCTCAAGACCGGCCGCGACGTCGTCATCGCCGCCCTCCTGGGCGCCGAGGAGTACGGCTTCGCGACCGCGCCGCTCGTCGTCTCCGGCTGCATCATGATGCGCGTGTGCCACCTCGACACGTGCCCGGTCGGCGTGGCCACCCAGAACCCCGAGCTCCGCTCCCGGTTCACCGGCAAGCCGGAGTTCGTCGTGAACTTCTTCGAGTTCGTCGCGGAGGAGATCCGCGAGATCCTGGCCAAGCTCGGCTTCCGCACGCTCGACGAGGCGATCGGCCGCAGCGAGGTGCTCGACGTGCGCGACGCGATCGACCACTGGAAGGCCGAGGGCCTGGACCTCGCGCCGATCCTCGCGAGCCTCGACTTCGACGAGGACGCGCCGCTGCGCAACACGACGGGCCAGAACCACGAGCTCGAGAAGCACTTCGACACGCCGCTCATGGAGATGGCGTCCGAGGCCCTTGAGGACCGCAGCCCGGTCAAGATCAGCCTGCCCGTGGTCAACACGGACCGCTCGGTCGGCACGATGCTCGGGCACGCGGTCACGAAGGCCTTCGGGACCGACACGCTCGCGACGGACACGATCGACGTCACGCTCACCGGAACGGCCGGACAGTCGCTCGGCGCCTTCCTGCCTGCCGGCGTGACCCTGCGCCTGTTCGGCGACTCGAACGACTACGTGGGCAAGGGCCTCTCGGGCGGCCGCGTGATCGTGCGCCCCGACCGCACGAACGTCTTCCCGTCGGAGCACAACGTCATCGCCGGAAACGTGATCGGCTACGGCGCCACGAGCGGCGAGATGTTCCTGCGCGGCCAGGTCGGCGAGCGGTTCCTCGTGCGCAACTCCGGCGCGACCGCCGTCGTCGAGGGCATCGGCGACCACGGCTGCGAGTACATGACCGGCGGCCAGGCGCTCATCCTCGGCCGCACGGGCCGCAACTTCGGCGCTGGCATGTCCGGCGGAACGGCGTTCGTGCTGGACCTCAAGCCGGAGCGCGTGAACAAGCAGGCGCTCGACTCGGGCGAGCTGCAGCTCCTGCCGCTCGACGACGAGGACCGCGACATCGTGCGGAACCTGCTCGTGAAGCACATCGAGGAGACCGAGTCCGCGCTCGCGCAGCGGCTGCTCGAGAATTTCGACGACACGGCGGCGAGGATCACCAAGGTCCTGCCGCGCGACTACGCAGCAGTGCTGCAGACCCGTCTGTCGGCCCTCGAGGAGGGCCTCGACCCCGACGGTGAGGAAGTTTGGTCTCGCATCCTGGAGGTGACCGGTGGCTGACCCACGCGGATTCCTGAAAGTCCGGCAGCGTGAGACGCAGCCGCGGCGCCCCGTTCCCGTCCGCATCATGGACTGGAAGGAGGTCTACGAGGCGCAGGAGCGCGGCGTGCTCAAGCGCCAGGCCGGGCGCTGCATGGACTGCGGCGTGCCGTTCTGCCACCACGGCTGCCCGCTCGGCAACCTCATCCCCGAGTGGAACGACCTCACGTGGCGCGGCAAGGGCCGGGACGCGAGCGAGCGCCTGCACGCGACCAACAACTTCCCCGAGTTCACGGGCCGGCTGTGCCCCGCTCCGTGCGAGACCTCGTGCGTGCTCGGCATCAACCAGCCGGCCGTGACCATCAAGCAGATCGAGGTCTCGATCGCGGACGAGGCCTTCGACGAGGGCTGGATCGAGCCGCTCCCGCCGGCGCGCCTCACGGGCAAGACCGTCGCGGTCGTCGGCTCGGGGCCCGCGGGCCTCGCGGCCGCCCAGCAGCTGACCCGCGTGGGCCACACCGTAGCCGTGTACGAGCGCGACGACCGGATCGGCGGCCTCCTGCGCTACGGCATCCCCGACTTCAAGATGGAGAAGGAGGTGCTCGAGCGCCGCCTGGCCCAGATGAAGGCCGAGGGCACGCGCTTCCGCACCGGCGTGGACGTCGGCAAGGACGTGAGCTGGGACCAGCTGCGCCGCCGCTACGACGCCGTCGTGGTCGCCACCGGCGCGACCGTCCCGCGCGACCTGCCCATCCCGGGCCGCCACCTCGAGGGCGTCCACTACGCGATGGACTACCTCGTCCAGGCCAACCGCGTCGTCGCCGGGGACACGGTCCTCGACCAGATCGACGCCCGCGGCAAGCACGTGGTCATCCTCGGCGGTGGCGACACCGGCGCGGACTGCATCGGCACCGCACACCGCCAGCAGGCAGCGTCGGTGACGACGCTCGCGATCGGAAAGCAGCCCCCGAGCGAGCGGCCCGCGCACCAGCCGTGGCCGATGTTCCCGAACCTCTTCGAGGTCGCGAGCGCCCACGAGGAGGGCGGCGAGCGGACCTACCTCGCCTCGACCGTCGAGTTCGTCGGCGAGAACGGCCGGCTCACGGGCCTCAAGGTCGCCGAAACCGAGTTCGTCGAGGGCAGGCGCGTGCCCAAGGCGGGCACTGAGCGCATCATCCCCGCGGACCTCGTCTTCCTCGCGCTGGGCTTCACCGGCGCCGAGCCGGCGGGCATCACCGAGCAGGTCAAGGCGGGCTTCGACGAGCGCGGCAACGTCGCGCGCGACGCCGACTACATGACCAGCACGCCCGGCATCTTCGTCGCCGGCGACGCCGGCCGCGGCCAGTCGCTCATCGTCTGGGCCATCGCCGAGGGCCGCGCGTGCGCGGCCGCGGTCGACCGGCATCTCACCGGCGCGACGATCCTCCCGGCGCCGGTGGCGCCGACGGATCGCGCCATCTCCGTTCTGTGACCCGATGGCGGGGCAGGCCACATGGCCTGCCCCGCCATCGGCGTCGTAGGGCCCCTTCTGTTCATCCCCCTGACATCCCCGATCACCACTTCCGACCTAGGGTAGGTATATGAGACGCGCGAAGATCGTGGCCACCTTCGGCCCGGCCATCTCCAGCTATGAGAACACTCTGGCGGTCATCGATGCCGGAGTTGACGTGGCCCGCATGAACATGAGCCACGGCGACCACTCGGTGCACGACAGCACCTATGAGAACGTCCGCAAGGCCTCCGCCGAGCTCGGCAAGGCCGTCGGCATCATGGCCGACCTGCAGGGCCCGAAGATCCGCCTCGGCCGCTTCGTCGACGGCCCGCATGAGCTCGCCGTCGGCGACGTCTTCACGATCACGACCGAGGACGTGCCGGGCACCAAGGAGATCTGCTCGACGACGCTCAAGAGCCTCACCGAGGACGTCCGCGTCGGCGACACCCTCCTCATCGACGACGGCAAGGTCGCCCTCCGCGCGACGGCGGTCGACGACGTCAAGGTCGTCACCGAGGTGACCGTCGCCGGCACGGTGTCCAACAACAAGGGCATCAACCTCCCCGGCGTCGCAGTCAACGTCCCTGCCCTGAGCGAGAAGGACGAGGTGGACCTGCGCTGGGCCCTCAAGCGCGGCGTCGACTACGTCGCCCTCTCCTTCGTGCGCGATGCGAGCGACGTCGTGCGCGTGCACGAGATCATGGACGAGGAGGGGCGCCGCGTCCCCGTCATCGCCAAGATCGAGAAGCCGCAGGCCGTCGACCAGCTGCACGAGATCATCGACGCGTTCGACGCGATCATGGTCGCCCGCGGCGACCTCGGCGTCGAGCTTCCGCTCGAGGAGGTGCCGCTCGTCCAGAAGCGTGCGATCGAGCTCGCCCGCCGCTGGGCCAAGCCCGTCATCGTCGCGACCCAGGTTCTCGAGTCGATGATCGAGAACCCCCGCCCGACGCGCGCCGAGGCCTCGGACTGCGCCAACGCCGTGCTCGACGGCGCGGACGCCGTCATGCTCTCGGGCGAGACGAGCGTGGGCGCCTACCCGATCGAGACCGTCAAGACGATGGCCAAGATCATCGAGTCCACGGAGGAGCACGGCCTCGAGCGCGTCCCGCCGCTCGGCTCGCAGCCGAAGACGCGCGGCGGTGCCATCACGCGCGCCGCCGTCACGATCGCCGACCAGCTCGATGCCAAGTACATCTGCACCTTCACCCAGTCCGGCGACTCGGCACGGCGCCTGAGCCGGCTCCGCCCGCAGAAGCCCGTCTTCGCGTTCACGCCGCTTACGTCGACGCTGAACATCCTGAGCCTGTGCTGGGGCATCCAGCCGCGCATGGTGGACTTCGCCGAGCACACCGACCAGATGATCGCCCAGGTCGACGAGTACCTCCTGCGCTCCGGCCTCGCCGAGCCGAACGACCTCGTCGTCGTCGCGGCCGGCTCGCCCCCCGGCGTCGCCGGCTCGACCAACGCCCTGCGCGTGCACAAGGTCGGCGACCTGGCGGACGCCGGCCAGCTCGTGAGCGGCGCCGCGGCGCCCGAGCGGGAGAAGGTCGGCCCGTGGCCGGTCAAGGACAGGAACAAGGCCAAGCCGATCTAGTATCGCCAGGCACGCGAAGAGGGCGGCATCCCCGTGGGGGTGCCGCCCTCTTCGCGTCGATTCGTGGTGATGGGAGCCGGTGCGGGGCGGGTCCTCCCCGGCCCGCGCCCGGCCCCGCGTCAGGTGACCTGGTTGATGATCGTCTCGGCGACCTCGCGCATGCTCAGGCGGCGGTCCATCGAGGTCTTCTGGATCCAGCGGAACGCCTCGGGCTCCGTCAGGCCCATCTTGGTGATGAGCAGGCTCTTGGCGCGCTCGACGAGCTTCCGGGTGGCGAACTGCTCCTGGAGGTCGGTCACCTCGGCCTCGAGGGCCTTGATCTCCTCGTGGCGGGAGAGCGCGATCTCGATGGCCGGGATGAGGTCGTTCGGCGTGAACGGCTTGACCACGTACGCCATGGCGCCGGCGTCGCGCGCGCGCTCGACGAGTTCCTTCTGGCTGAAGGCCGTGAGGAGGACGACGGGGGCGATGCGGGCCTTGGCGATCTTCTCCGCCGCCGTGATGCCGTCCATGACCGGCATCTTGACGTCCATGAGGACGAGGTCCGGCTTGAGCTCCTCGGCCAGCTCGACGGCGCGTTCGCCGTTGTCTGCCTCGGCGACGACGTCGAAGCCCTCGCCGCGCAGGATCTCGATGATGTCGAGGCGGATAAGGGTCTCGTCCTCGGCGACGACCACGCGGCGCGCGGGGGCCGTGCTCGGGGACTTCTCGTCGGCTGGGGCAGCCTTGGCGGTCTTGTCGGACACTCGGGCTCCTAGATTCGGGGGTTGGGTCTGCCCTCGATCCTACCGGCGCCGCCCTGCCGACGCCCATCCGCCAGGCCGGTCTGGCCACGCGGGGGCTGCCGGGAGGGTACAGTGGTTCCGCAGGCGCCCGTGTCCCCACGGGTTGCGCATGCCCGAGTGGCGGAATTGGCAGACGCGCCGCACTCAAAATGCGGTATCGAAAGGTGTGTGGGTTCGAGTCCCACCTCGGGCACAGTGTGTTTCCCCATTCAGGGGCTTGCGGGCCTCTGGCACTGGACGAATGGTCACTGTGCCAGATCGATGCGAGTTGGGGGTTCCAGCAGGCAGCGGGTCAGGACCCCGGGCGCCCCCGCCACTCCCTGCCGCCCCATGGGTCATAGTCGGCGATGAGCTCACCCTGCGGGGGCCGCTCCGCTTCGGGGACGTGGTGCAGGTTCACTCGCACCCTGTACCAGAGCGAGCTCGATCCGCGCATTCCGTCGACGAGCACATCGGCCGGACGCAGGGCCGGAACGAGGTCCGCGTGCCGAGCCTTCCACTCATCGAGGGCCGCGTAAGCCTCGGATTTGGTCTTGGTGCGGGCAACCTCGATGAGCGGCATCACCGACTTCCGGCGACCGAAGCCGTCGCCCCCGCGCGGCGGCTTCTCAGCGGGGCCCATATCGGCCGCCAAGGCGAGGAGCCCGTTGAGGGTGCCGACCGCGTCATCGATGCCGGCGTGGGGGTCACCCACGTCGGCGAAGCGCTCGGGCACTGAGCGCACCGTGAACTGTTCCGGCCGGGCGGAGCGGACCTCGTCCCATGTGAGCGGCGTTGAGACCCGGGCGTCGGGCAGGGGCCGGATCGAGTACGCGGATGCCACGGTGCGGTCCTTGGCGTTCTGGTTGAAGTCGACGAACACACTCTCGCCGCGCTCCTCCTTCCACCACCGCGCGGTGGCGAGCCCGGGAGCGCGGTTCTCGACCTCGCGGGCGAGAGTTTCGGCGGCGAGCCGCACGTCGCGGTACGACCAATCGGGCGCAATGCGCACAAGGATGTGGAGTCCCCTCGACCCACTCGTCTTCGGCCACCCCACCAGTCCCACGTCGTCGAGCACCTCCCGCGCGACGTAGGCGACGTCGACAATCTGCGACCAGTCGACTCCCGGCATCGGGTCGAGGTCGACGCGGAGCTCGTCGGGGTGCTCCAGGTCCTCGGCACGCACGGGGTGCGGGTTGAGGTCCAGGCATCCAAGATTCACGACCCACGCCAGGCCCGCGGCGTCCCGGATGACGGCCTCTTCGGCTGACGTCCCCGACGCGTAGTGCAGGGTTGTCGTGTCGATGAACTCAGGGTGGTTTTCGGGCACGCGTTTCTGAAAGAACGGCTCAGCGTCGATGCCCTTGGGGAAGCGCTTGAGCACCATGGGGCGCCCGCCGGCGCCGCGCAGCGCACCCTCTGCGACGGTGAGGTAGTAGCGAACCAGGTCGAGCTTCGTCAGCCCGGGCTGGGGGAACACCACCTTGTCCGGGCTCGAGATGCGAACCTCGGTGCCGGCAATGTCGAGGATCTCGGCCGGCGTCTTCGACGGGTTCATTCCGCCACGCTAGCAACGATCGGATGACCCAGCCAGACCAGCTGCGCTGCAACCGCAGCTCGGGTATCTGGGGCCTACGGCGAGTTCGTACCTGCCCCCGATCCATACGGACGCGTGATGGCCTCGAGGAAATGCCCATCAGGGTCCGAGAAGTAGACCCCGCGTCCGCCGTCGTTGTGGTTGATCTGCTGTGGACGGGACCGGCCAGGGTCTGCCCAGTAAGGGATGCCCCTGGCCTGGATCCTTGCGAAGATCCCGTCGAAGTCCTCTTCGCTGACCAGGAAGGCATAGTGCTGCGGGGAGATGGGCCCCTTCGCTGCAGCGAAATCAAGAGTCACTCCATGCTCGAGGGGCACGGTCATGAAGGACCACATGGCCTGCGGCTCCGGCAGCCCCAGGACGTCGGCGAGGAACTCTGCCGAACGCCGCTTGTCCGTTGCGTAGACGATGGTGTGGTTGAAGGTGACCGTCATGACGCCTCGTCAACCGGCAGAACGAGCAGGTAGCCGGTCGGCAGGTCGCTGCTCCAGCGTCGCGGCTCGCGGACCACGAACTGCGTCGCCAGCTGTTCGGGGGTGAGCAGGCTGTTGGGTGCCGGGGACGGCCCCCACTGCACGCCACCGTAGGGGTAGAGCGGATCCTGGACGCGGATGCCCGTGACGGAGAACTCCGGGAACTGGTCCGGATCGCCGAGCGACTCGAAGCCGCTCATCACCGAGACGTGGCGACCGCGCCACAGGACCAGCCCGACAGGACGATCCGTGTCGGCGATGGCGCGCGCCGCGGTCTGGAGGGCTTCCTCGTAGTCGGCGATGCTGACGACGGTGTACGGCCCCATCCCGACCTCGGTCAGCACCTGAGCCCAGCCCAGGGGGTTGGCACCGTTGAACGAATTGAACGACCGTGCCCGCGCCATCTCCCACAGCTCGCCCTGGTGTGCACGATCAGCCCACGTGCCGGACCCCGTGTCGTCGATGAGGTTGTGCATGATCTGGATGCTGGCCGCCACACACCAGTCGAAGGTGTACTGCGGCACGAAGTCCCCCTCCTGGTAGAGGTTGAGCGCGAACGGCTGGGGCACCGGGGGCGGCGTCGGAGTAGGTGTCGGCGTGGGGGAGGGGGCCAGAGGGGCCACGGCGTCATCGCGTGCAGCTGCCGGGGCCGAGGAGATCTGGGCCGGTCGGTCTGCGGCCGCCTCGTCGAGTCTGGCCGCGGGCACGCAGCCCGTGAGGAGGGTCGCTGGGATGACGAACCAGGCCAGAAGACGGAGCGGGGCACCGATCATGACCCATCCATTTTATCGCCGCTCGATGGGAACGCCGTGAGGGCGCCGGGCCGCCCCAACTTCCGTGATCGGCAGCCCGCCCCCTAGGATGGACACGCCGCGCCGACCCCAGATCCCCCGATCCGTCAAGAGACCTCGAGACAACTCTGCGTGGCAGTCGGTGAACATCCAGTGAACCGGGCGCCCGAGAAGTGCGCCTGGCGCGGAGAGTTCCCCGAGCCAACCGTCACACGACCCCGAAGGGGACCCCCGGGTGGACATCACCGCCATGATTGTGCTGGTCATCGTACTGGCGCTCTTCTTCGACTTCACGAACGGCTTCCACGACACGGCCAATGCGATGGCCACCCCCATCGCGACGGGGGCCATCACGCCCCGCCGCGCCGTCGCGCTCGCCGCCGTTCTCAACCTCGTCGGCGCCTTCCTGTCCACCGAGGTCGCCAAGACCATCTCCGGCGGGCTCATCCGGGAGGGGGAGCAAGGCATCCACATCACCCCCGAGGTGATCTTCGCGGGCCTCATGGGCGCCGTGCTGTGGAACATGTTCACGTGGCTGCGCGGCCTCCCGTCCAGTTCCTCGCATGCCCTCTTCGGCGGCCTCATCGGCGCCGCGCTCGTCGGCATCGGCTTCCACTCGGTCAACTTCACGACCGTCGTGGCGAAAGTGATCCTGCCGGCCATCGCGGCCCCGCTCATCGCCGGCTTCGCGGCGTGGCTCTGCACACGCATCGCCTATGCCGTCACGGCCCGGCGCACGGCAGAGGGCGAGAAGCTCCACCAGGGCCGCGCGACGTTCCGCATCGGGCAGATCTTCACCTCGAGCCTCGTCGCGCTCGCCCATGGCACGAACGACGCCCAGAAGACCATGGGCATCATCACACTCGTGCTCATCTCCGGCGGGCTGCAGGAGACGGGGTCCGGCCCCGAGTTCTGGGTCATCGCAGCCTGCGCCATCGCGATCGCCGTCGGCACCTACGCCGGCGGATGGCGGATCATCCGCACGCTCGGCACCGGCCTGACGGACGTCAAGCCCGCCCAGGGCTTCTCGGCCGAGTCGAGCACGTCGGCCGCGATCCTCGCCTCCTCCCACCTCGGTTTCGCCCTCTCGACGACGCAGGTCGCCTCCGGCTCGGTCATCGGCTCCGGCCTGGGCCGCCGGGGCACCACGGTGCGCTGGGGCACGGCAGGACGCATCGGCGTCGGCTGGCTCCTGACGCTCCCGGCGGCCGCCGTCGTCGGCGGCCTGGCCGCCCTGCTGATCGGGCTCGGCACTCCCGGCGTCATCGCGACCGCCATCCTCGGCAGCGCGGCCGTCCTCTGGATGTTCATCGTGTCCCAGCGGGACAAGGTCGGCCACCACAACGTCGTCGAGGTCGAGGACGCAGGCGAGGCCGTCGAGTTCCCCCGCCGCCGCCCGTTCGCCCGGAAGGAATCCAAGTGACCATCAAGTGGGCCGAGCTGGCCATCGTCGCCGTCGCGACCATCCTCAGTGCCGGGACTGTCGTCCTCCTCTACGGACTCGGCGTGCGGCTCGCCGCGGTCGCCGCCGACCGCCGTCCCGGGGGAGCGCTCCAGCGCGCCGTGTCGACCGTGTGCTTCGGCCTGTGCGGCGTGGCTGTCCTGGTCGGCGTCTACCTGATCGTCCCGTACTTCCACTGAGACTGTTCACCTGGGCCGGTTCACCTGAGCCTTTCACCTGCGCCTGCCCCCTGCTGGGCAGTACTCCGGCGTGCGGCTAGGGTGGGCGGATGGCTGAGTTCGTGTACTACGTGGGCAGCAGCCTCGACGGCTACATCGCGGCCGACGGCGGCGGGCTGGCCTGGCTCGAGCAGTTCAACCGGGTCGACGGCGTCGCCGGGTCCTACGAGGCCTTCGCGAAGACGGTCGGGTGTGTCGTCATGGGCGGCGCGACCTACGCGTGGATCCGCTCGCACTCGACCGCCCAGTGGCCCTACGAGGTCCCCTGCTGGGTGTTCACGCACCACGACCATGGGGTGGATGACGGCGCCGACGTGGTCTTCGTGCGCGGAGACGTGACCGAGTTCGCGGGCGAGCTGCGCCGGGACGCGGGGGAGAAGGACGTCTACATCGCGGGCGGCGGCCGGCTCGCGGGCGAGTTCCTCGCCGCCGGGCTCGTGGACCGGATCGTCCTGACCCTCGTGCCCATCGCCCTCGGCGGAGGAGTGCCGCTGTTCGGCGGGAGGCCCCTCGACGAGCCCGCGGGCTTCGTCCTCGAGGGGCTCGCGGAGCGCGGCGGGACCGTCGAGCTGACCTACGGGCGGGCCTGAGGCCGGCGACGCAGCCCCGGGCCCCGGCCATCACGCGCGATGGGCGCGCGTCCTGTCCTTCGGCTCCGGGTTGTCGCGCAGGAGGTTCGTGATCCGCGCGCTGGCGAGGCGGCGGCCGTCCTCGTCGGCGACGACGATCTCGTGCGTCGTGAGCGTCCGGCCGAGGTGCACCGCCGTGCACGTGCCCCGGACGCGGCCCCGCACCCCCGGCCGGTGGTGGGTCACGTTGAGGTCGACGCCGACGGCGTGCCTGCCCGGCCCCGCGTGGAGGGAGGCCGAGAACGAGCCGAGGGTCTCAGCCAGCGCGGCGGAGGCGCCTCCGTGGAGGATGCCAGCGACCTGGGTGTTGCCCTCGACGGGCATCGTCGCGACCGAGCGCTCCGCCGTGAGCTCCTCGAAGACGATCCCCAGCTTGACCACGAGCGCGCCGACCCCGCGCTGCACGAGCCAGCCGCGCAGGTGGGCCGGGACTCCCGCGGCCTCGAGCTCATCCGCGATAGCGTCCGCTGCTCCGACGGGGCGACTCTCGGCCTCCCGGTAGTCTGCCTCCCGGTAGTCCGCCTGCCGGTGGTCCGCCTGCGGGGAGCCGACCCGCTGGGAATCCGGGGAGCCAGGCCGCTGAATGAAATTGTCCGCCATGGGAACTAGGCTGGCACCCGTGACTGAAACCAGCAAAACCACCCCCCTTCCCAGCCCGACGAGCACCGCGGGGGGTGCCGCAGGGGACAGGCCCCGGCTGCTGGTCCTGGACGGCCACTCGATGGCGTTCCGGGCGTTCTTCGCGCTGCCCGCGGAGAGCTTCCAGAACTCCGAGGGCCAGCACACCAACGCCGTGCACGGCTTCACGTCCATGCTCATCAACCTCATCCGGGACCAGAAGCCCACCCACGTCGCCGTCGCCTTCGACGTGAGCGATGAGACGACCCACCGCAGGACCGAGTACAGCGAGTACAAGGCCGGCCGCAACGCCACCCCGCAGGAGTTTGCGGGCCAGATCGACTACATCAAGAAGGTCATGGCCGCCCTGGGCATCCGGACCCTCGAGCTGCCGGGCCACGAGGCGGACGACATCCTCGCGACGCTCGCCGCCCAGGGCTCCGCCGCCGGCTTCGAGGTCCTGCTCGTCTCGGGCGACCGGGACACCTTCCAGCTCGTCAACGACGACGTCACCGTGCTGTACCCGCGCAAGGGCGTCTCCGACCTGCCCCGCATGGACGCGGCCGCGATCGAGGAGAAGTACTTCGTCCCGCCGTCCCGCTACCCCGACCTCGCGGCCCTCGTCGGCGAGTCAGCCGACAACCTGCCGGGCGTGCCCGGCGTCGGGCCCAAGACGGCCGCGAAGTGGATCGCGCAGTACGACGGCGTCGAGGGCGTCCTGGCTCACGCGGCCGAGATCAAGGGCAAGGCGGGCGAATCGCTCCGGGAGAACCTCGAGTCGGTCGAGCGGAACCGCAAGCTCAACCGGCTCCTGACGGACCTCGAGCTGCCGCTCACGCTCGAGGACCTCGCGGAGCCGCGCCCCGAGCGGGCGGCCGTCGAGTCGCTCTTCGACGAGCTCGAGTTCAAGACCCTCCGCACGCGCGTCTACGAGATCTTCGCGATGAACGCGGCGGACGCCCCCGAGGACGTCTTCGAGGTGCCGCAGCACACGGTCCCGGCAGACGACGCCGAGCTCGCGGCGGCGCTGTCGGCGCTGACGACGGGTGCAGCCGGCGCGGCAGGCACTGACGGCGCAGGGGGCGCGGCGCCCGTGGCTGTGGCCCTGCGCGCCTCGGGCGCGTCCCCGCGGCCCACCGCCGAGGCGATCGCCCTCGCGACGCACGACGCCGCCGTCGTCCTCCCGCTCGACGGCGCGGTCCCCGCCCCGCTCGCGGAGTGGCTCGCGGACCCCGCCGTGCCCAAGGCCATGCACGACTACAAGGAGGCCGCGAAGGCGCTCCGCGCGGCGGGCGCCGAGGTCGCCGGCGTGGTCGACGACGTCTCGGTCTCCGGCTACCTCGCCGAGCCCGATCGCCGCTCCTACGCCCTCGCCGACCTCGCCCAGCACCACCTCGGCGTGGACCTCGGGGCTGGCCAGCCTGCGACCGGCCAGCTCGCCCTCGACCTCGACGGCGGCGACGCCGCGGCCGGGGCGCTCGTGAAGGAGGCCGCCGTCGTGCACGCCCTGCACGCGCACCTCGCCCCGGCCCTCGCCGAGCGCGGAGCCGCGGGCCTGCTCGGGGACCTCGAGCTCCCGCTCTCGCGCGTTCTCCTGGACATGGAGTGGACCGGCATCGCCGTCGACACCGGGCACATCGCGAGCCTCATGGACCAGCTCGGCGCCGCGAGCGAGGCCGCGGCCCAGCAGGCGTACGCCGCGATCGGCCGCGAGGTGAACCTCGGCTCGCCCAAGCAGCTCCAGGCGGTCCTCTTCGACGAGCTCGGCCTGCCCAAGACGAAGAAGATCAAGACCGGCTACACCACCGACGCCGCCTCGCTCAAGGACCTCCTCGACCGGACGGGCCACCCGTTCCTCGCGGGCCTCATGGCCCACCGCGAGTCGAGCAAGCTGCGCCAGATGGTCGAGACGCTGCAGAGGTCGGTCTCGTCCGACGGCCGCATCCACACGACCTACGCCCAGACGATCGCCGCGACCGGGCGCCTGTCCTCCAACAACCCGAACCTCCAGAACATCCCCATCCGCTCCGAGGAGGGCCGGCGGGTCCGCGACGTGTTCATCGCAGGAGAGGGCTACGAGTCGCTCCTGTCCGCGGACTACTCGCAGATCGAGATGCGCATCATGGCGCACCTCTCGGGCGACGAGGGCCTCATCCAGGCCTACAGCGAGGGCGAGGACCTGCACCGCTTCGTCGGCTCGAGGATCTTCCACGTCGAGCCCGCGGACGTCACGGCCGAGATGCGCTCGAAGGTCAAGGCCATGTCCTACGGCCTCGCCTACGGGCTCACCTCGTTCGGGCTCTCCAAGCAGCTCGAGATCTCGGTCGACGAGGCGCGCACCCTCATGAAGGACTACTTCGACCGCTTCGGCGGGGTGCGCGACTACCTCCGCGGCGTCGTCGAGCAGGCCCGCCAGGACGGCTACACCTCCACGATCTTCGGGCGCCGCCGCTACCTCCCGGACCTCACGAGCCCCAACCGGGTCCACCGCGAGCTGGCCGAGCGCATCGCCCTGAACTCGCCCATCCAGGGCTCCGCGGCGGACATCATCAAGCGGGCCATGCTCGGCGTCGAGGGGCAGCTGCGCGAGCAGGGCCTCGCCTCCCGGCTCCTGCTGCAGATCCATGACGAGCTCGTCGTCGAGGTCGCCCCGGGGGAGGAGGAGCGCGTGCGCGCCCTCGTGGCCGAGCAGATGGGCTCCGCGGCGGAGCTCACCGTCCCGCTCGACGTCCAGATCGGCGTCGGCCGGACCTGGAACGAGGCGGGGCATTGACCGGATCCGATAGCACGGCCGCGCCGGAGGCCGAGGGCGAGCGGTTCGACGCGGGCGAGCCGTTCGACGACGGCGCCTACATCCTGCGCCGCTTCGCGCCGGGCCTCCCGGGGCAGGAGGGCCACGGCGCGACGCGGGACTGGCTGCGTGCGGTCGGGGCCGGCTTCTACGACAAGGCCCGCGACGACTCCTACCTCGACGCCGTGGCCGCCATGTACGCCGCCGACGAGCGGGAGCTCACCGGCGTCTACGCCCGCGGGCCCGTGCCGGCGGGGACGCTCGGCGAGCACATCCCCGTGGCCACGTTCGCGACGATGCGCAAGACCCTCAACACTGGCTTCGGCAAGCTCGTCCCGGCGCACCTCATCACCGCGGTGACAGTCCGGACGAGCCACCGCCGGCGCGGCCTCCTGCGCCGGCTCCTGAGCGCGGACCTCGCCCGGGCGAAGGCCGACGGCGTGCCCGT
The DNA here is from genome assembly GCF_056780155.1 of Sinomonas sp. T428B. NCBI lineage: Bacteria > Bacillati > Actinomycetota > Actinomycetes > Micrococcales > Micrococcaceae > Sinomonas > Sinomonas sp. T428B. The sequence goes on from NZ_JBRAZR010000001.1 coordinate 1,781,809, forward strand.
CGCCGCGCTCACGGCCTCCGAGGGCAGCATCTACCGCCGCTTCGGCTTCGGCGTGGCCACCTCGGAGCGCACGGTCACAGTGGACACGACCCGGCGCTTCGCCCTGTCCGCGGCGCCCGAGGGGCACGTCGAGGCGGCGGAGCCCTCCGCCCTGCTCGACCTGGGGCCGCGGATCTTCGCCCGCGTCCACCGGCTCACCCCGGGCTCGATCGACCGGCACGACCGCTACCGGCTCGCCGCGGCCGGCCGGTTCTCGCACGACGGCGGGCCGGACCCGGCGCTGCGGGCCGCCCTGCACATCGGCCCCGACGGACAGGCGGACGGCTACGTCGCCTACTCTTTCCGCGGCTGGGACAGCCAGCCGTACACGGTCGAGGTCAAGGACCTCGTCGCCGCTACGCACGCCGCGTACCTCGGGCTGTGGGAGTTCCTCGGCGCGCTCGACCTCGTCGAGCGCGTCGTATGGCGCGAGGCCCCGGCCGACGATCCGCTCGTGTGGGCGCTCGAGGACCCGCGCTGCGTCGCGGCGAAGGCGGCGCAGGACATGCTGTGGCTGCGGATCCTCGACGTCGAGTCGGCCCTCGCCGCGCGGGCCTACGACGCCGACGGCGAGCTCGTCCTGACCGTCACCGACCCGCTGAGCCTGGCCTCGGGAACCTTCCGCCTCGCCGTCCAGGGCGGCAGGGCGCGGGTCGCCCGGCTCTCGCCCGGGGAGACGGCCGAGGCCGACGCCCGGCTCGACGTCGCGGACCTGTCCTCGGTGTACTGCGGCGGGGTCAGCCCCGTGACCCTCGCCGCGGCCGGCCGGTTCACCGAGCTCCGTCCGGGGGCGGCGCTCTCGGCCCTGCGGCTCTTCGCCGTCGAGCGACCCGCGCACTGCCTGACGCACTTCTGATGCTTTTGACCGGCATTGCGGGCCGCGACTAGACTGGTCGGGCGCGTAGTACGCGCGTGCACGACACAATCCACACTCAGGCAGACTCCTGCGCGGCTGAGCCGCGGGCTCGGGGGACTGGCTGACCGACCAACTATCCACATCGGAGCCCCTACTACATGACCATCACCTCCACCTCGACGTCCGCTACGCCGCAGGTCGCCATCAACGACATCGGCACGGCCGAGGACTTCCTCGCCGCAGTCGACGCCACCATCAAGTACTTCAACGACGGGGACCTCGTTGAGGGCACCGTCGTCAAGGTCGACCGCGACGAGGTCCTGCTCGACATCGGGTACAAGACCGAGGGTGTCATCCCGTCCCGCGAGCTCTCCATCAAGCACGACGTCGACCCGGGCGAGGTTGTCGCCGTCGGCGATCAGGTCGAAGCCCTCGTCCTCACCAAGGAGGACAAGGAAGGCCGCCTGATCCTCTCCAAGAAGCGTGCCCAGTACGAGCGCGCGTGGGGCGACATCGAGAAGATCAAGGAGGAGGACGGCGTCGTCACCGGCACCGTCATCGAGGTGGTCAAGGGTGGCCTCATCCTCGACATCGGCCTCCGCGGCTTCCTCCCGGCCTCGCTCGTCGAGATGCGCCGCGTCCGCGATCTCGCGCCGTACATCGGCCAGAAGATCGAGGCCAAGATCATCGAGCTCGACAAGAACCGCAACAACGTGGTCCTGTCCCGCCGTGCGTGGCTCGAGCAGACCCAGTCCGAGGTCCGCTCGTCCTTCCTCAACAAGCTCGAGAAGGGCCAGGTCCGCCCGGGCGTCGTCTCCTCGATCGTCAACTTCGGTGCGTTCGTGGACCTCGGCGGCGTCGACGGCCTCGTCCACGTCTCCGAGCTGTCCTGGAAGCACATCGACCACCCGTCCGAGGTCGTCGAGGTCGGCCAGGAGGTCACGGTCGAGGTTCTCGAGGTCGATCTCGACCGCGAGCGCGTCTCCCTCTCGCTCAAGGCGACGCAGGAGGACCCGTGGCAGACCTTCGCGCGCACCCACGCGCTCGGCCAGGTCGTCCCGGGCAAGGTCACCAAGCTCGTTCCGTTCGGCGCGTTCGTCCGCGTCGAGGACGGCATCGAGGGCCTCGTGCACATCTCGGAGCTCGCGGTCCGCCACGTGGACCTCGCCGAGCAGGTCGTCTCCGTCGGCGACGAGCTCTTCGTCAAGGTCATCGACATCGACCTCGAGCGCCGCCGCATCTCCCTGTCGCTCAAGCAGGCCAACGAGGGCGTGGACCCGGACTCGACCGAGTTCGACCCGGCGCTCTACGGCATGGCCGCGGAGTACGACGAGGAGGGCAACTACAAGTACCCGGAGGGCTTCGACCCGGAGTCCAACGAGTGGCTCGAGGGCTACGAGGCGCAGCGCGCCGCGTGGGAGCAGCAGTACGCCGACGCCCAGTCCCGCTGGGAGGCGCACAAGAAGCAGGTCGCCCAGCACCTCGCCGACGACGCCGCCGCTGCGTCCGGCCACGAGGCGCTGCCGACGACCTACTCCTCGGAGGCCCCGGCCACCGAGGCCGGAACGCTCGCGTCCGACGAGGCCCTCGCCGCCCTGCGCGAGAAGCTCACGGGCAACTGATCCCGGCCTGGCCGGCTGACAGTCCCCTCGACTGACAGCCCGGCCGACTGATCGCCTGAAAGGGGCGGGTCCTGCACCGCAGGGCCCGCCCCTTTCGCGCGCCTGAGGTCATGCTTCGGGGCTCACCTCAGGTCCACCCACTCCGTCCCGAGGACGACGGCGTTTCCCGCCCCTCCCGTGAGGCCCGCTAGCCGCTCCGCGAACGCGGCCGCCGGGGCGTCCCCGTCCTCGATCGCGATCCGCAGGAGCGCCGCCTGCGGCCCGTAGTCGGTGCCGAGGACCTCGACGCCGGCCGAGCGGAGATCGTTCTCGAGCCGCCCGGCGCCCGCGTGCGGGGCCTCGACGCCGAGGATCCGGAGCCGGTCGCGGCGCACGAGCGGGGCCGCGGCGAGGGCCGAGGAGACGGACTCGGAGTACGCACGGACGAGCCCGCCGGCGCCGAGCAGGATCCCGCCGAAGTACCTCACGACCACGGCGGCCACGTCGCTCAGGTCCGCGACGCCGTCGTGCGTCTCGCGCTTGAGGAGGGCCTCGAGCATGGGGATGCCTGCGGTGCCGGCGGGCTCGCCGTCGTCGCTGCTGCGCTGGGTCCCGCGGTCGGGGCCGAGGACGAAGGCGCTGCAGTGGTGCCGCGCGTCGTGGAACTCTCGCCGGAGCTCCGCCACGAGGGCGCGGGCGTCGTCCTCGGTCTCGACCCGGCGCAGGACGGTGATGAAGCGGGACCGCTTGACCTCGAGCTCGTGGCGGTGCTCGCCGTCGACAGTCGTGTAGCGCACTGCGTGGCTGGGGGAGACAGGGCGGCTCGGGGGAGTGTCGCGGCCGGAGGATACAGCGCGGCGCGGGGAATCGGTCACCGGGCAAGTCTAGGCGGGCGCTAGGCTGGGCCCGTGCTGAGAGTTGGTCTGACGGGCGGGATCGGATCCGGGAAGTCCGAGGTGGCGCGCCGGCTCGCCGAGCTGGGCGCGGTCCTCATCGACGCGGACGTGCTGGCCCGCGAGGCCGTCGCCCCGGGCTCGGAGGGGCTCGCGGCGGTCGCCGCAGCGTTCGGCCCGGACGTCATCGCGGACGACGGCGGGCTGGACCGGGCGGCGCTCGGCGCCGTCGTCTTCGCGGACCCCGCGCGGCGCGCGGAGCTCAACGCGATCGTCCACCCCCGCGTCCGGGCCCGCGCGGCCGAGCTCGTCGCCGCCGCCGATGTCGCGGACCCGCGCGCCGTCGTCGTGCAGGACATCCCGCTGCTCGTCGAGACGGGCCAGGCGGGGAACTTCGACCTCGTCCTCGTCGTGGACGCCCCGGACGAGGTGCGCGTCGAGCGCCTTCGCCGGCGGAGCGGCCTGTCCGAGGACGAGGCCCGCGCGCGCATGGCCGCCCAGGCCACCCGCGAGGAGCGGCTCGCCGCGGCGGACCACGTCATCGAGAATGCCGGGACGCTCGGGGAGCTGCGCGACGCCGTCGACCGCCTCTGGCACGGGGTGCTCGTCCCGGCGGCAGCGCGCACTGCGGGCACCAGGGACTCGGGCTAGGCCCAGACACGGACACGACCTGTCCGCAGCCGGGCGTAGATTGGTTCCATGAGCCTTGCGCAGGAGATCAACCGCGTCGTCGCCCCCTTCAAGGTGGTCAGCGAGTACCAGCCGGCGGGGGACCAGCCCACGGCGATCGCGGAGATCGCGGAACGCATCACGAATGGTGAGAAGGACGTCGTCCTCCTCGGCGCAACCGGCACGGGCAAGAGCGCCACGACTGCGTGGGTCATCGAGAAGCTCCAGCGGCCCACGCTCGTGATGGTGCAGAACAAGACGCTTGCCGCGCAGCTCGCCAACGAGTTCCGCGAGCTGCTGCCGAACAACGCCGTCGAGTACTTCGTCTCCTACTACGACTACTACCAGCCCGAGGCCTACGTCCCGCAGACGGACACCTTCATCGAGAAGGACTCCTCCATCAACGAGGAAGTCGAACGGCTGCGGCACTCCGCGACCAACGCGCTCCTGACCCGGCGCGACGTCGTCGTCGTCGCGACCGTCTCGTGCATCTACGGCCTCGGCACGCCCGAGGAGTACGTCGCCGGGATGGTCACCCTCCGGCAGGGCATGGAGCTCGACCGGGACGCGCTCCTGCGGAAGTTCGTCTCGATGCAGTACGTGCGCAACGACGTCGACTTCCACCGCGGCACGTTCCGGGTCCGCGGCGACACGGTCGAGATCATCCCGATGTACGAGGAGCTCGCCCTGCGGATCGAGTTCTTCGGCGACGAGATCGAGTCGATCCACACCCTGCACCCGGTCACGGGTGAGGTGATCCGCGAGGAGACCGAGATGTACGTCTTCCCCGCGAGCCACTACATCGCCGGCCCCGAGCGCATGGCCAAGGCCATCAAGGCCATCGAGGACGAGCTCGCCGAGCGGCTCGAGACCCTCGAGTCGCAGAACAAGCTCGTCGAGGCCCAGCGCCTGCGGATGCGCACGACGTACGACCTCGAGATGATGCAGCAGATGGGCTTCTGCAACGGGATCGAGAACTACTCGCGCCACATCGACGGCCGCGGCGCCGGCACCGCCCCGCACTGCCTCCTGGACTACTTCCCGGACGACTTCCTCCTCGTCATCGACGAGTCGCATGTGACCGTGCCCCAGATCGGCTCGATGTACGAGGGCGACATGTCGCGCAAGCGCACGCTCGTCGAGCACGGCTTCCGCCTGCCCTCTGCGATGGATAACCGCCCGCTCAAGTGGGACGAGTTCCTCGAGCGGATCGGGCAGACCATCTACCTCTCGGCGACGCCGGGCAAGTACGAGCTCGGGAAGTCCGACGGCGTGGTGCAGCAGATCATCCGGCCCACCGGGCTCGTGGACCCCGAGGTCGTTGTCAAGCCGACCAAGGGCCAGATCGACGACCTCCTCGGCGAGATCCGGGACCGGGTCGAGCGGGACGAGCGCGTCCTCGTCACGACGCTCACGAAGCGCATGGCCGAGGACCTCACGGAGTACCTCATGGGCCATGGCGTGAAGGTCCAGTACCTGCACTCGGACGTCGACACGCTGCGCCGCGTCGAGCTCCTGCGCGAGCTGCGCCTCGGCGTCTTCGACGTCCTCGTCGGGATCAACCTCCTGCGCGAGGGCCTGGACCTGCCCGAGGTCTCGCTCGTGAGCATCCTCGACGCGGACAAGGAGGGCTTCCTGCGTTCCTCGACGTCGCTCATCCAGACGATCGGACGCGCGGCGCGCAACGTCTCCGGGCAAGTGCACATGTACGCGGACAAGGTCACCGACTCGATGGCCCAGGCCATCGACGAGACCAACCGGCGCCGCGAGATCCAGATCGCCTTCAACCGCGAGCACGGCGTCGACCCCCAGCCGCTGCGCAAGCGGATCGCCGACATCACCGACCAGCTCGCGCGCGAGGACCAGGACACGGCAAAGCTCGTCAAGCAGTTCGAGTACGGCAAAGGCAAGCGCGGCTATTCGGCGGCGAAGGCTGCCGGGGCCGGGCAGGCGGCCGTCCGGAAGGAAGGCCTCGCCGCCGCCCCCGCCGAGGACCTCCTCGGCCTCATCGAGCAGCTCACCGAGCAGATGCACGGCGCCGCGGCCGAGCTCCAGTTCGAGCTCGCCGCCCGGCTGAGGGACGAGGTCGCCGACCTCAAGAAGGAGCTCCGCCAGATGCAGGCCGCCGGGCATGCCTGAGCCGGAACAGCGGCGCGAGCCGCAGGCCGTCGTCGGCCCCGCCGAGGCCGGGGACCTGTCCACGGGTCGCGCCGCTGCCAGAGACGGAGCAGCTGCCGGGGAGGGGCTGGACTCCGACTCCGCCGTCCTGGCGGTCGACGGCGCGCGGCGGCGCATCCAGCGCCGCACCGTCGCGGTGCTCTCCATCGCGCAGCTGCTCAGCGGCATGGGCAACGGCGCGACGCTCGCGATCGGCTCGCTCCTGGCCGTCGAGTTCGGCGGGTCCGAGGCGTGGGCCGGGGCCGTGACGACGGTGCTCACTCTTTCGGCGGCGGTCGCGGCGCTCCCGCTCAGCGGCTACGCGTCGGTCCGGGGTCGGCGCCCGGCCCTCGTCACTGGCCTGACCGCCGCGGCGGCCGGCTCGCTCTTCATCGTCCTCTCGACCATGGCCTCCTCCCTCGCCCTCCTGCTGGTCGGCGGCGCGCTGCTCGGCGTCGGGACGGCCGTGAATCTCCAGTCCCGCTTCGCGGCCGTGGACCTCGCCGACCCGGCGCACCGCGGGCGCGACCTCTCGCTCGTCGTCTGGTCCATCACGCTCGGGGCCGTCGCTGGCCCGAATCTCATCAAGCCCGGCGCGGTCCTCGGCCAGGCCCTCGGCCTGCCGGAGTCCGCGGGGCCGTTCGTCATCTCGGTCACGGGCATGGTCATCGCCGCCGTCCTCCTCGCCGTCGGGCTCCGGCCGGACCCGCTCCTCGAGGCCCGCCGGACTCCGATGGCCGCGCCCGGGCCAGCCGCCGAACTCGCCCCCGGGCCTGCGGCCGCCCCGGCCCCGGTGACGGATCCCACCCCGGTGACGGATCCCACCCCGGTGACGGATCCCACGGCCGTCGTGCCCGCCCCGGCCGTCGCTTCGACGCCATCGCCCCCGCGGGGCGCCGTTCTGGGCCGCGGGCTGCGGGCCATCCGCTCCTCCCCGGGGGCGGGGCTGGCCGTGGCCGCGATCGTCGCGGCGCATGGGGTCATGGTCGCCATCATGTCGATGACCCCGCTCCACCTCCAGCAGTTGACTGTCGGGAGCGTCTCGGCGGCCGGGCATGGCCACGAGGGACACGTCAGCACTGACTCCTTTGCCCTCATCGGCTTCACGATCTCGCTCCACATCGCCGGCATGTTCGCGCTCTCGCCCCTCATGGGTTGGCTCTCGGACCGCCTCGGCCGCCGCACCGTCCTCGCCGGCGGCCACGGGCTCCTGCTCGCCGCGGTTGCCATCGCGGCCGTCGGGGCCGGGAGCGCGGCGGCCGTGACGGTCGGGCTCGTCCTGCTGGGCCTGGGATGGTCGGCTGCGACGATCTCCGGCTCTGCGCTTCTGGCCGAGAGCGTCGCGGAGGCAAACCGGGTCGAAGCCCAGGGTGTGACCGACACCGCGATGGGCCTCGCCGGGGCCTCGGGCGGCGCACTGTCGGGAATCGCCATGGCGCTCGTCGGCTATCCCGGACTTGCCGCCATTGCGGGCCTCCTGAGCGTCGCCGTCCTCCTGGCGGCTGCCATCACCCGGGGACCCAGCAGGGTTCAGGCATAGCTCGGGCATAGCGGGCTCGGGCGTAGCGAGCTCGCTCGTAGCGAGCTCAGGCCTAGCGAGCTCAGGCAACACGGTCAGTCGTGCGAGTGTGTCAGAACGGCGGCGGCGATTCCTCAGGCGGCGACTCGGGCAGCGATGTCTCGGGCGGCCTTTCGGGCGGGCGGGGCAGACCGGGCGTCGTGATGTGGGTGCGGCCAAGGGGTGAGGTCCAGGCGATCGTCCCGTCGGTGCCGGGCTGGGAGGCGGTCCAGTGTCCGAGGGTTTTGAACCGGTGGTGCTCCGAGCACAGGAGGGCGAGGTTGGCGGCGTCTGTGGTGCCGCCGTGGGACCATTCATGGGTGTGGTCGGCCTCGGTGTGGGGGTGGGTGCGGTCGCAGGCGGGGAAGCGGCATCCGGTGTCCCTTGCGGCGAGGAAGCGCCGCAGCGCCGGGGGCGGGGTGTAGCGGGTTCGTCCGAGGGCGAGCGGGGTGCCGGTCTGTGGGTGGGTGAGGATCCGCAGCCAGGTGTCGGCCTGGGCGGCCAGGCGGCGGGCGGTGGCCGCGTCGATGGGGCCGTAGCCGAGGATCTCGCCGGGTGCGTCGCCGAAGGCCAGGCCGGCCGCGGCGAGCTCGACGGCCGGGCCGTCGGAGGGGCTGTCGGCGAGTTCGCCGGAGGGGCTGTCGGCGAGTTCGCTGGTGGGGCCCTCTTCCGGGCAGGCTGCGGATTCGTCGCCCGGTTCCGAGTTCGCTGGCTCGGCCAAGCCCGGCCCGCCGGCTCGGCGATCGGCTGGGAGCGGCTGGGGGACGAGCGTCGTGGCGGGGACGGTCACGACGATCTCCATGCGGACTCCACCGCGGGGCGAGCCGCCGGTTGGGGCGCCGGCAGCCGGGGAGCCATCAGCCGAGGAGCCGTCGGTCGGGGCGAGGAGGATGTCGGTGAGGGCGTCGGCGCGGCGCTGCGCGGTGGTGCGGGGGTCCTGGGGGGATGCCTGGGCTCGGGCGGCGGCCTGGAGCCGGGCGTCGATGGCGGCGCCGGCCTCCAGCGGGAGGTAGGCCCAGAGGTGGCACATGCCGTCGTCGCCGGGCTCGAGGTCGACCCGGCGATGTTCCCGGGCCTGCCGGGCCCTGGTGGTGAGGGTCTGGGCGCTGTGCTCCTCGGCCATGCGCCGCAGCGCCCTCGAGAGCGCGGGCACGGAGGGCCGCTCCGGGCCCTGGGCCGCGGGCTGGGCCGGGCCGCCGGCGGGCTCGCCGGCGGGGGCGGCGAGGGCGACGGCGCGCTCGAGGAACCCCGCGACGTCGGCCGCGGGGACGGGGGCGGCGGAGCGCAGGATGGTCTGGGCCCGGGGCCGGTCCAGCCGGCCCTGCTGCAGCGCGGTGAGCACGGGGGCGGCCTCGGGCGCCGTCATCTCCAGGGCCTCGGCCACGAGCGCCCTTGCGGCCCGCGGGGGGAGGGAGCGCTCGGCGGCGATCTCGGCCGCCGTCAGGGACGGGGCCTGGGAGCGCTCGAGCGCGCCCGGCGCGTCCGCCCCGAGGAGGTTCGCGATCCCGCGGACCATGAGGACCCGCAGGCGTGCAGCTGTGCCTCGGCCGCGTCGGCGCCGGCCAGGCCCGCCATCAGCGCCTCGATAGAACGCTGCCGTCTGCGGGCAGCGGCCGCCGCCGGATGGAGGATCACGGGGCCGCCCTCGGCGTCCTCCTCCTCGGCCTCCCAGTCCCGGCACTCGTAGTCGGCCCGGCCGGGATCCGAGGCGGGGTCGTCGAGGTACGCCGGGTAGTCCCTGCCAGCCCACTCCCCGGCCTCGTCTGGGACCGGCTCGGGTTCCTTCACCCACCAGGGCTCGTCGGGAGCGCTCGACGGCGGCCGCCCGCCGTCGTTCGTCCCCTCCCGGAATTCCTCCATAGCCCCACCCCATCACGGGGGTCCGACACTTCTCGCGACGGCCGGAGGAGATCGCCAGGTTCAGCCGCCGACGTGGCCCGGACCGGCGACAGGGAGCGCCCCGCGCTCCCCGTCCGCCATGGCGAGGAGCCGCGCGAAGATGCCCTCGCCGTCGTCCGCGATGCCGTCGTGGTGGAAGTCCGCGGTCTCCCAGACGGCGAGCCCGCGGACCCGCCGGGCGGTATCCAATGACAGGCGACGGTCCACGAAGATGTCGTCGCGGTAGACGGCAGCGGCCACAGGGACGTCGTTGAGGGCGAGCCGCCCGGGGTCGTAGAGCGGGCCCCAGTCGCCCTTGGCGGCTAACGCCTCGGCGGTGTCGGCGAGCGGCACAAGGGCCGGGTCCTGCTCGAAGTACCACGGCATGATCATCTCGCCGAGCAGGAGCGGGGCCTCCGCGTCCGGCCGGAACGCGGGGAACTCCTCGAGGACCCGCCAGGCAGCCCAACCCGTGGCCGCGCCCTGGGCGTAGATCGACTCGTGCAGGAGCGCGTACAGCGGGTTCGGGGCGCGGGTCACTAGCTGGTGGACCTGGGCCAGGAAGGCATCCGAGAGCCGCGGCCCGTCCAGGCCGCGTGTGAAGGCGTCCTCGAGAAGGTAGTGCAGCTGGTCCACGCGCGTGTTCCCGCCGAGGAGGCCCCCGACGAGCTGGAACCGCTCGGGAGTCAGGCGCTCGCCGCTCGGGAGCCGCTCGTCGTGCTCGCGCAGATGCTCGACGACGGCGGTCACCGCCGCGCGGTCGCCGGGGTACCAGCCGAAGTACTGCTCGTTGCGCTCGGCGACGCGCGCGTACGTGGCCCGGTAGACGTCGTCGGCCGTCGCGTCGAGCGGGGCGAGCCCGCCCGTGATGATGGCCCGGCGCAGGCCCTGCGGCGCGAGCGAGAGGTAGGTGAGCGTGCAGAAGCCGCCGTAGCTCTGCCCGAAGACGGTCCAGGGGCCGGAGCCGAGGGCGCGCCGGATGGCCTCGCAGTCGAGCACGATCGAATCGGCGCGGAAGTGCGCGAGGTAGGCCGCCTGCTCTGCGGGGCCGCCCCGCATGGGGAGGGTCATGCGGTCCGCCGGCGTGGAGAGGCCTGTGCCGCGCTGGTCGAGCATGAGGATGCGGAAGTCCCGTGCGGCCTCCTTCATCCACCCGCTCAGGCCCGTCACGCGGTTGCCGCGGCCTCCCGGGCCGCCCTGCAGGAACACGAGCCAGGGCAGCCGCTCGACGGCCGACGGCGGGTGCGCGGCGGAGCTGTACTCGCGGGCGAAGACCTCGAGGTGCTCCCCGTCGGGGCGCCCGTGGTCCAGCGGGAGCCGGAAGACGTGCTCAGCCGTGCGCAGGCCCCGGAACTCGTGGCGGCCGAGGACGCGGTGCCCGGGGGCGCCGTTCATGCGGGGGAGCCGAAGTCCGCGAGCGCGTCGCCGGTGAGCCGGAAGGTGTCCCACTCCTCCATCGGGTGCGCGCCGAGGCCCCGGTAGAAGCCGATCGAGGGCTCGTTCCACTTCAGGACGCTCCACTCGACCCGGGCGTACCCGCGCGCGACGGCGATGCGGGCGAGCTCCTGCAGGAGCGCCTTGCCATAACCGAGGCCGCGGGCCTCGGGGCGGACGTAGAGGTCCTCGAGGTAGATCCCGTGCGTGCCCTCCCACGTCGAGTAGTTGAGGAACCACAGGGCGAAGCCCGCGATCCTCGGCGAGCCCTGCGCGCCGTCGGCCCCCGGAGCCTTGCCGTCACTCCCGACGTCCTCGACCACATGCGCGAAGATCGCCGGGTTCTCGCCGAAGAGCTGTTCCGTGAGCGCCTCGACGGTGTTCTTGACGGCGTCCGGCTCCCGCTCGTAGGCCGCGAGCTCGCGGATGAGCTCGAGGATGGCGGGCACGTCGGCGGGCTCAGCGGGACGGAGGGTGGCCACGGAGGAAGGACTCATGGCACCAACCTAACCGCCGAGGCGGCCGATCGCGGTGACCCGGATGACGGCGGTGCCGGTCTCGTCGCTCGCGTCGAGGTCGACGTCGGCCGAGAAGCCCCAGTCGCGGTGCCCGGCCGGGTCGTCGAAGATCTGGCGCACGTGCCACACGCGGGGCTTGGCCTCGATGACGAGCAGCTGCGGGCCTCGGGCGTCCGGGCCGGTGCCGATGTCCTCGTGCTCCTCGAAGTAGCCGTCGAGGGCCTCCTCCCATTCCTGCACTCCGAAGCCGGCATCGCCGTCGAGCTCCGCGAGCGCCGCCGAGTCCTCGTCCGCGAACAGCTCGACGCGGCGGAAGAGCTCGTTGCGGACCATGACCCGGAAGGCCCGGAGGTTGGACGTGAGCGCCGGGGGAGGGGGCGGCGGGGCGTCGTGGGTGTGCAGGTCGCGGCCGCTCGTGAGCTCCTCCCACTCGTCGAGCAGGCTCGAGTCGACCTGGCGGACGAGCTCCCCGAGCCACGCGATGAGGTCCTCGAGGTCCTCGCGCAGGGCGTCCTGGGGGACGGTCTGGCGCAGGGCCTTGAACGCGTCGGTGAGGTAGCGCAGGACGATCCCCTCGCTCCGCGCGAGGCCGTAGAACTGGACGTACTCGCCGAAGTCCATGGCCCGCTCGTACATGTCCCGGACCACCGACTTGGGGGCGAGCTCGAAGTCCGCCACCCACGGGGCGTGACGCCGGTAGGTCTCGAACGCGGCCTCGAGGAGCTCCTTGAGCGGCTCGGGGTAGGTCACGGCGTCGAGCTGCGCCATGCGCTCGCTGTACTCGAGCCCCTCGGCCTTCATCGCGGCGACGGCGTCGGCGCGGGCGCGCTTGAGCTGGGCGGAGAGGATCTGCCGCGGCTTCTCGAGCGTGGCCTCGATGACCGAGACGACGTCGAGGGCGTACGACGGCGACTCCGGGTCGAGGAGGTCGAGGGCCGCGAGCGCGAACGGGGAGAGGGGCTGGTTGAGCGCGAAGTTCTCCTGCAGGTCCACGGTGAGCCGCAGCGAGCGCTCGCTCGCGACGTCCTCAGCCGTCAGCTCCGCCGCGGGGATCCGCTCGACGACGCCGGCGCCGAGGAGCTCGCGCAGGATCCCGAGCGCGCGGCGCATGAGCCGCAGCTGAGAAGCCCGCGGCTCGTGGTTCTCGCCGAGGAGCCGGCGTGCCGCCGTGAACGGGTTGCCCCGGCGGGCCATGAGGTTCAGGAGCATCGCGTGGGAGACCGTGAAGCTCGAGGACAGCGGCTCGGGCTGCGCCTCGACGAGCCGCTCGAAGGTCGGCTTCCCCCACGAGACGAACCCCTCGGGGGGCTTCTTCTTCACGACCTGGCGCAGCTTGCGCGCGTCGTCGCCGAACTTCGCGCGAGCCTTCTCGAGCGCGCGGTTGTTCTCGACGACGTGGTCCGGCGCCTGCACGACGACGGTGCCCGCCGTGTCGAAGCCAGCCCGCCCCGCGCGGCCCGCGATCTGGTGGAACTCCCGGGCGTTGAGGAGCCGGGTCCGGTTCCCGTCGAACTTGCTCAGGGCGGTGAGCATGACGGTGCGGATGGGCACGTTGATGCCGACGCCGAGGGTGTCCGTGCCGCAGATGACCTTGAGCAGGCCTGCCTGGGCGAGCTGCTCGACGAGCCGGCGGTACTTGGGCAGCATGCCCGCGTGGTGCACGCCGATCCCGTGCCGGACGAGCCGGTTGAGCGTCTTGCCGAAGCCGGCCGCGAAGCGGAAGCCGCCGATGAGCTCGGCGATCCGGTCCTTCTCCTCGCGCGTGCACATGTTGACACTCATCAGCTGCTGGGCCCGCTCGATCGCCTCGGCCTGGCTGAAGTGCACAACGTAGACGGGGACCTGCTTCGTCGCGAGGAGCTCCTCGAGGGTCTCGTGGACCGGCCGCTCCTCGTAGTAGTAGTGCAGCGGGATGGGGCGCTCCGCGTGGGCGACAGTCGTCGTCGTGCGCCCCGTGCGCTCGGCGAGCTCGTCCTCGAAGCGGCTCACATCCCCGAGCGTCGCGCTCATGAGGAGGAACTGGGCCTGCGGGAGCTCGAGCAGGGGGACCTGCCACGCCCACCCGCGCTGCGGGTCGGAGTAGAAGTGGAACTCGTCCATGACGACGGGGCCGAGCTCGGCGTCCGCCCCCTCGCGCAGGGCGTGGTTGGCGAGGATCTCCGCGGTGCAGCAGATGATGGGGGCCTCGGGGTTCACGGCCGAGTCGCCCGTGACCATGCCGACGTTCTCGGCGCCGAAGATCTCGCACAGCGCGAAGAACTTCTCCGAGACCAGCGCCTTGATCGGCGCCGTGTAGTAGGAGCGCTGGCCGGTGGCGAGGCCGTGGAAGTGGGCCGCGATCGCGACGAGGGACTTGCCGGAGCCGGTCGGGGTGGCGAGGATCACGTTCGAGCCGGAGACGAGCTCGAGCACGGCCTCGTCCTGGGCGGGGTAGAGGGACAGGCCGCGTCCCTCGGCCCAGCCGACGAACGCGTCGTACACCTCGTCCTGGAGGGACCGGGACGGGTCGGGGCGGCCGGAGGGAGCGGGAAGGAGCGTGTCGAGTCGCATGGCGCCTCCAGCCTATCGGCACTAGCGTTGACCCATGAGCTCGCTGACGTGGGATCCGGCAGTCTACGCCGCCTTCAACGACCACCGCTCGCGGCCGTTCTTCGACCTCACGGCGCGGATCGCGGCCGAGGCGCCCCGCCGCGTCGTCGACCTCGGCTGCGGCACCGGGCAGCTGACGGCGGCGCTCGCCGAGCGCTGGCCGGGCGCCGACGTCGAGGGGGTGGACAGCTCCGAAGCCATGCTCGGCACGGCCCGTTCCTCAGGCGCCGGGCTCTCCAACCTGCGCTTCACGCGGGGGGACATCGTCCACTGGGAGCCGGAGGACGACGTCGACGTGGTCGTCTCGAACGCGGCCCTCCAGTGGGTGCCGGGGCACCAGGGGCTCATGGGCCGCTGGCTCGAGCAGCTCGCCCCCGGGTCCTGGCTCGCCGTGCAAGTGCCCGGCAACTTCCAGTCGCCCTCGCACGTCCTCCTGCGCGAGCTCGCGGAGTCCATCCAGTGGGAGCACCGGCTCCGCGGGGTCCTGCGGCACACGGACGCCGTGTCCGAGCCCGTGGAGTACTTCGGCCTCCTGCGCGAGGCCGGATGGGAGGCGGACGTGTGGGAGACCACCTACCTCCAGGTGCTCGAGGGGGAGGACGCCGTCCTGAACTGGGTGCGGGGGACCGCCCTCCGGCCCGTCCTCGACTTGCTCACGCCGGAGGAGGGCCGGCAGTTCGAGGAGCAGTACAACCAGCTCCTCCTCGACGCGTACCCCCCGACCGAGCGCGATGGCGTCACGACGGTCGTGTACCCGTTCCGGCGCATCTTCTGCGTCGGGCGGCGGATGTAGATCAGGCGGTCCCGAGCTCCCCGCGCACGAGCCCTCGTACCACCTCGGTGAGCAGCTGGACGCCGCGCACGGCGTCGTCGTCGCGCGTGAACTCGGCCTCGTTGTGCGAGATGCCCTCGACGCTCGGTACGAATAGCATCACCGTCGGCACGACGTCCTTGAGGTTGGTGGAGTCGTGCCCCGCCACCGTCATGATCGTCGTGTGCGTGAAGCCGAGCCGCTCGGCGCTCGCGGTCCCGAGGGCCACGCCCTCCGGCTGGTAGGCCACGAGGCCCCAGCGGTGCGTCTGCTCGAGGCTGATCTCGGTCCGCGAGCGCGCCTCGGCGTCGGCGATCCACTTGTCGAGCATCTCGGTGGCCCGCGCGAGCACGTCCTCGTCGGGAGAGCGCAGGTCCAGGTTCGTGACGACCTGGCGGGCGATCGTGACCGGCGAATTCGGGAGGACGTACAGCTCGGAGACCGAGGTGTGCAGGAGGCCGGGCTCGAACTCCGCGGCCAGTTCCCGTGCCGCGGCGATGACCAGGGCGGCGCCGTAGAGCGCGTCCCGACGGTCCTCCATGCGGGTGGCCCCGGTGTGGGACTGCGCGCCGTCGACGGTCACCCGGTACTTCGCGGCGGCCCACGTGCGGTCCACGATGCCGACCTGGGTGCCGCTCTCCTCGAGGCTCCGGCCCTGCTCGATGTGGATCTCGGCGTAGCGGGCGACGTCGGCGAGCACCGGCGCGCTCCCGTCCGGAGCCCGATGCCCCGCGGCGAGCGCCTCGGCCACCGTGACGCCGCTGGGATCCGCCGTGGCGCGCGCGCCGGCGAGCGGGAGCTTGCCGGTGAAGACGCCGCTGCCCATCATGCTCGGCGTGAAGCGGCTGCCCTCCTCGTTGAACCAGTTGACGACGGCGACGTTGTACACCGCGTCCAGGCTCCCCGCGCGGGCCTCGGCGGCGACGCGCGCCCCGGCGTGGGCGGCCGCGAGCACGCCGTAGGCACCGTCGTACCGCCCAGCGAGGGGCTGCGAGTCCAAGTGCGATCCGATGAGGACGTAGGGGGCGCCGGGGACGAGCTCGAGGGTGCCGAACTGGTTGCCCGCCTCGTCCACGGACTCGGTGTAGCCGTGGCGGCCGAGCCACTCGCTGAACCACCGCCGGGTCTCGTGGTCGGCGGGCGTGCCGGCCTGCCGGTCGACGCCGCCGCCCGGGGTCGCCCCGAAGCGCGACATGGCGGCGAAGTCGGCGAGCAACTCGGTGTCGGTGGTGCTCATGCACGATCCTTTCCAGCGAAGGCTGCGGCGGAGTCTGGGGTGTTCGTCAGAGTGGGGAAGTTCTCCTCGCCGAAGCGGAGCTCGCCGCCCACCATCGTGCCGAGCACGCGGGTCGCCCCGATGCGCGAGGGCTCGACGGCGGTGGGGTCCTGGTCGAGGAAGACGAGGTCGGCGAGATACCGGGGCGCGAGCATGCCCTTGAGGTGCCCGGTTCCCGTCGCCTCGGCCGAGCCGGTGGTGTAGGCGGCGAGCGCTTGGGCGGCGGTGATCCTCTCCGCCGGGCCGTAGACCTCGCCCGAGGGGGTCAGGCGCTCGACGAAGGACTGCATGACGTCCAGGGGGCGTCCCTTGGACACCGGCCGGTCCGAGCTCCCCGGCAGGAGCGCGCCCCGGTCGAGCAGGCTCTTCGCCGGGTAGGACTGGGCCGTGCGTTCGGGGCCGAGGAGGCGGGCCATGCCGTCCCCGAACTCGGTGATGAAGTGCGGCTGCGGGACGAGCACGATGCCGGCCGCGGCGATCCGGTCCAGCTGCTCGGGGCGGACCACGCCGCCGTGCTCGATGCGGTTGGGCAGCGCGTTGGGGCCGTACGTCCGCTGCGCCTCCTCGATGATCTCGATCGCGTGGTCGACGGCGCGGTCGCCGATGGCGTGGATCGCGAGCGCCCAGCCGGCCCGGTAGGCCCCGAGCGCGGCCGTGCGGAGCTTCTCCGGCGCCATCTGCAGGTAGCCGTGGTTGTGCGGGCAGCCCACGTACTCCTCGCTCACGTAGGCCGTGCCGCCGAGCAGCGACCCGTCGCTGAACACCTTGACCGATCCGAGGCGGAGCCAGTCGTCGCCGAGGCCTGAGCGGATGCCGCCGTCGAGCCCCCGCGCGGCCGGATCCGTCGCGTGGCCGGGCACCTCGTGGAGGGCGTCGAGCACCATCATCGGCTGCATCCTCACGCTCAGCAGCCCCTTGTCCCTCGCGCTCTGGTAGGCCGCGAACTCGCGGGGGGAGTAGCCGATCCAGCCGCCGGCAATCCCGGCGTCGGTGACGCTCGTGATGCCCTCGGACAGGTAGTGGGTCGTGGCGATGTCCAGCGCGCGCTCGATCGTCTCCAGGGGGTAGGGCAGCATGAGGTCCTGCACGAGCCGCATGGCGTTCTCCTCGAGCAGCCCCGTCGGCCGGCCGTCGTCGCCCACGACGACGACTCCGCCGTCGACGGGCGCGGCGAGGGCGGCCCTCTGGGCGACCCGGGCGAGGGCGGCGCCGTTGAGCGTGCACGCATGGCCGGAGGAGTGCTTGATCCAGACCGGCCGGCCCCCTGCCGCCGCGTCGAGCCGGTCGCGGTCCGGCTGCTGGCCCCCGAGGAGGAGCGGGCTGAAGCCCGAGGCGATGACCCACTCGTCGGGTCCGAGCGGCGCGGCCGCCTCGGCAATGGTCCGGTAGACGTCCTCGAGGCTCGTCACGGAGCCGAGGTTCGCCTCCATGAGGCCGAGCCCGAACCACACGCTGTGCGCGTGCACGTCGTTGAAGCCGGGGACCACCGTGGCCCCGCCGGCGTCGATCAGGCGGGCGCCCTCGAGGCCCAGGCCCGGATCCGGGTCGACGGCGAGGATCCTGCCGTCGTGGACCAGCAGGCTGTCCGCGAGCGGGCGCGAGGGGTCCTGCGTCAGGATTCGGGCGTTGCGGATCACCAGGTCGACGAGCATGAAAAACATTCAACGCTGGGACTATGCCACCCGCAATGGACAAAGGCCGCCGCTTTCGCCCGTCTGCTTAAGCATTTGCATAAAATGGTGGGGTGAGTGCAGAGCATCCCGTCCCATCCCGCGCAGCGGCACCCTCGGAGCGGGTCTTCAGGCCAGGGCCCTCGGTCGAGCCGGAGTGGGCCCGCCTCGTCGAACGGCTGTGGCACGAGCGGGAGCTGCTCGTCGAGGACTTCCTCCAGAAGTTCGCGGCCATCTCCTACGGCGAGGCCCGCGTCCCGGAGCAGGACGTCTACCAGGGCGCCGTCGACACGATGGACCTGCTGATCTTCCAGATGGGCGGGGCGGAGGTCCCGCCGGACCTCCGGGCGCTTCCCCGGGAGATCGCCACTCGGCGCGCGCGTCAGGGCGTGCCCCTGGATGCGTTCCTGAGCGCAGTGCGCAACGACTTCCGCGTCCTGTGGAAGGGGCTCGAGCGGGTGGCCCGCCCCGACAGCATCGGCATCCTCGTGGCCAACATGGACCGCGTGCTGGACATGGTGGAGGGGTACGTCAGCAGCATCCAGCAGGCCTTCGCCGAGGAGGAGGCCCTGCTGGCGCGGAACAAGCAGCTCTACCGGCAGCGCCTGCTGTCCCGCCTCTTCCACGGCGACCCGCTCGACGCGGCCGGCGTCCAGGAGGTCGCCGTCGCCCTCGACGTGCCGGCCCAGGGCACGTTCGAGGTGCTCGCCGTGATCGACGACGCCGTTCCCCTCGCCCAGCGCCGCTACGGCTCCTCGGAGGACGTCTACCTCTACGAGAACACCGGCGCCGTGTACCTCTTCCGCCGCCAGCGGAAGGGCCGCACGTGGCTCGACGAGGAGCCGGGCTTCGGCGCAGGCTACGTCCCCGGGGCAGAGGGCCTGGGGGCCGTTCCCGCCGCGGCCGCCGCGGCGCTGGTCCTGGCGCAGCACCGCGGGGGCTCGGCGTTGGCCAGCGTCGAGGAGGCCTGGATGCGGATCGCTGCCGGACTGCTCGAGACGGCGCTGCCCGGCTTCTCGTCGCGCGTCACACGCGCGCTCGATGAGTGCACGCCGCACGAGCGCGAGCGCCTGCTGCAGGTGGCCCGCAGCTACGCCCGCACGGGGTCGATCAAGGAGACGTCCGAGGAGCTCTACTGCCACCGGAACACGGTCGTGAACCGGCTCCGCAGCCTCCAGGAGGTGATCGGCCTGGACCTCACCGTCCCGGCCCAGGCCGCGTGGGCGCTCGTCGCGCTCAGCCGCTACGGCATGGACCGGGCCTAGCCGGACCCGGGCTTCTCGGCCTGTCCAGCGCTCTTCTCGGGCCGTCCCGCACTGAAGCGCCAGGATGTGAATTTGCCCAAGGAAGGCAGGCGAAGTGAGTGGAAATCGCCATTGTTCAGGGAAATCTCACTGATTTACGCTC
Organism: Sinomonas sp. T428B; assembly: GCF_056780155.1. NCBI lineage: Bacteria > Bacillati > Actinomycetota > Actinomycetes > Micrococcales > Micrococcaceae > Sinomonas > Sinomonas sp. T428B. The sequence goes on from NZ_JBRAZR010000001.1 coordinate 1,801,165, forward strand.
GAAGACGTATCCCAGATCTGCCAGCGGGATGTTCCTCCAGCGCTCGCCCCTCGGGAAGAGGGCCGTGGCCTTTCGGAACCGCCACGGGGACCCTCAGCGCAGACTCCACTCAGCTCGAAAGGCTCACCCAGTGACGTCTATCAACGGCGCTCCGAGCGCCCCGCCGGTCGTCTCCGGCAAGGACGCGGGCAAGATCGCCCGCGCCGCCTTCGTGGGGACGGCCCTCGAATGGTACGACTACTACCTCTTCGGCACCGCCGCCGCCCTCGTCTTCAACCGGCTCTACTTCACCGACCTGAACCCGACGGCCGCCCTGCTGGCCTCCTTCGCGACCTTCGGCGTCGGCTTCGCGGCCCGCCCGATCGGCGCCGTCGTCTTCGGCTACATCGGCGACCGCTACGGGCGGCGCCCGGCGCTGCTCGCGACGATCGTGATGATCGGCGTCGCCACCGCCCTCATCGGCATGCTGCCCGACTTCTCCAGCATCGGCCTTGCGGCGCCGATCCTGCTCGCCGTCCTGCGCCTCGTCCAGGGCCTCGCCGTCGGCGGCGAATGGGGCGGTGCGGTGACCATGGCGGTCGAGCACGCGCCCGCCGAGAAGCGCGGCCGGTATGCCGCCATGGTCCAGATCGGCTCGCCGGTAGCGACCCTCATGGCCTCCGGTGCGTTCGCCCTCGTCCTGCTCCTGCCGTCCGCGTCCTTCGACGCGTGGGGCTGGCGCCTCCCGTTCCTCGCGGCCATCCCGATGCTGCTCGTCGCGCTCTGGATCCGCCTCAAGGTCGAGGAGTCCCCGATCTTCAAGGACCTGCTCGCCCAGGAGGAGACGGTCAAGGCGCCGGCGCTCGAGGTCTTCCGCCGGGCCGGGGGGCGCCTCGTCGTGGCGGTCCTCGCCGCCCTGCTCGGCGTCGGCGGCTTCTACATGATCACGACCTTCGCGGTGAGCTACGGCGCCAACACGCTCAAGGTGGACCGCAGCATCATGGTCAACGCGACGCTCATCGCGGCTGCCGCCCAGATCGTCGTCACGGTCTACATGGGCCGCCTGGCCGAGAAGGTCGGGGCCGGCAAGGTCACCATGTGGGGCGGCATCGTGAGCGCGCTCCTGGCGTTCCCGCTGTTCGGGATGATCGACACGAAGTCCCCGCTGATGATCACCCTCGCGATCACGATCGGCATCATGCTCATCGCCGTGGCCTATGCCGTCAACGGCGCCCTGCTGACGGAGCTGTTCCCGCCGAAGCTGCGCTACTCCGGCGTCGCCCTCGGCTACAACATCGCCGGCGCGACGAGCGGCTTCATGCCCATGATCGCCACCGCAATGCTCGGCGTGTCCGGCAACCAGTCCTGGGGCGCGGCCCTGATCCTCGCCATCATCTCGCTGCTCACCGCCGTCGGCGGCTACCTCGGCGGGCGCCTGCGCATCGAGGACAAGCACCTCGTCGCCGACTGATGAGCACTCCAGTGATGATCACCGAGGACCAGAGCCGCCGCATCCTCGACGCCGTGGATGCCGCGTTCGATGAGCAGCTCGCCTTCACCCAGGAGCTCGTCAGGCACCCGTCGCTCCGGGCGCGGGAGGGCAGCGCCCAGGACCTCATGTATGCGGCGATGGCCTCGCGAGGGCTCGTGATGGACCGGTGGGAGCTGGATCCCGAGGAGCTCTCGGCCCACGAGGGCTACGGGCCGACCACGGTGTCCTACGAGGGGGTGACCAACGTCGTCGGCTCCTTCCGCCCCAGGGAGGAACGAGGACGCTCGCTCATCCTCAACGGCCACATCGACGTCGTCCCCGAGGGGCCTTCCGAGGCCTGGTCGCGCTCCCCGTGGGACGCGCCGATCATCGACGGCTGGCTGTACGGCCGCGGTGCGGGGGACATGAAGGCGGGGCTCGCCGCCAACCTCTTCGCGCTCGACGCCGTCCGGTCCGCGGGCTTCGAGCCCACCGGCCGGATCCACGTCCAGTCGGTCGTCGAGGAGGAGTGCACGGGGAACGGCTCCCTCGCCGCGCTCCTGCGCGGCTACGGGGCCGACGCCGTCGTCATCCCCGAGCCCGAGGAGGACATGCTCGTGCGCGCCAACGTGGGCGTGCTCTGGTTCCGGGTCCGCGTGAGCGGCAGCCCCACCCACCCGCGGGAGATGGGCTCGGGCTTCAACGCCATCGACGCGGCCTATACCGCGATGTCGGCGCTGCGGGAGCTCGAGGCCAAGTGGAACCTCGAGCGGTTCGGCCACCGCTACTTCGAGGACCTCGACCACCCAATTAACGTCAACTTCGGTGGCATCGCGGGCGGGGACTGGCCCTCGAGCGTCCCGGCGTGGTGCGAGTTCGACGTGCGCGCGGCGATCTACCCGGGCACGCCCGCGGAGAAGGCCTGGGCCGAGCTCCAGGAATGCCTCGCCGCGCTCGCGGCGGGGGAGTCGCCGATCCATGCCGAGGCGACCAGGACGGGGTTCTTCGCCGAGGGCTATGTGCTCGAGCCGGGCAGCGACGCGGAGTCGCTGCTGGCCCAGACCCACGAGCGCGCGTTCGGCCACCCGCTGCAGAGCTTCACGACCCCCGGCTACCTCGACGGGCGCGTCTTCACCCTCTACGGGGACATGCCCTCGCTCGTCTACGGGCCCGTCTCCGAGGCGATCCACGGGTTCGACGAGCGGGTCTCGGTCGAGTCAGTCCGCCGGATCACGAAGAGCATCGCCCTGTTCGTCGCCGGCTGGTGCGGGATCGAGGAGCGCACGTCAGGGTAGTCAGGTTCATGGATGGGCCACGTCGATGACCAGACGCGAGCCTCCGGGGCCGCCCACTGCCTTCACGCGGAACGGCAGCTCGGCGGACAGGCCCAGCCCGAAGTCGGTGGTGCCTTCGAAACTGGCCATGAAGACCGCCTGCTGGAACGCCTCGAGGCTGGGTCAGCACGTCGACGTAGCGGACGAAGTAGCCGCTGACCCTGCCGTCGAAATGGATGACGAGGCGGTCAACATCGCATTCCCTTAGCTCGGTCCGAACGGATGCTGTGATGGTAGGACCCGTTCGGCACCGGCGCCATGGGCTGTGGGCCCCGGGGGAGCGGGAGGGTTCTACCAGCCCCGCTCCGCCCACTCGGCGAGGTGCGGGCGCTCGGCGCCGAGCGTCGTCGGGCGCCCGTGACCCGGGTGGACCTCCGCCTCGTCCGGGTAGACGCCGAAGAGCCGCTCGGTGACGTCGGCGTAGAGCAGCGCGAACCGGTCCGGATCCTGCTGGGTGTTGCCGACGCCGCCGGGGAAGAGCGAGTCCCCGGAGAAGATGATCGGGGGAGCGTCGTGCTCCTCGAGCACGAAGGCGATCGATCCGGGCGTGTGCCCGCGCAGGTGGACGGCGGTCAGGCTGAATCCTTCGGGGCCCCCGAAGCTCCCCACATCCCCGTGGTCCAGCACGACGTCGACCGGCACCGGGATCCCGGAGACGTCCTGCCGGCCCGCGCCGACCTGCGCCCCGGTCGCCGCGACGAGCCCCTCGAGCGCCCGCACGTGGTCCCAGTGCTGGTGCGTCGTCGCGACGAGGGCCAGGCGCGCGGGGGCCTCCGCGTCCGAGGCGCCCTCGGCGAGGAGGGCCTGGATGGCGGGGAGGTCGTCGGCGGCGTCGATGAGGACCTGCGCCCCGGACGCCTTGCCAGTGATGAGATAGACGTTGTTGTCCATCTCGCTCACGGCGATGCGGCGGACCGTCACGCGCTCGAGATCGTGGAGGAGGCTGCTCATGCGGCCAGTCTAGGCATGCCGCCGGTAGGCTGAGCGGCATGTCACATCCCGACTTCCCCGGGCGCTGGCGCCCGAACGCGGAGCTGGCCACGCCGCTCTTCGAGCAGCTGCGGCGCCGCATCATCGCCCTCGCGGACGACGGCGCGCTGCCGGCCGGGCATCGGCTCCCGCCCGTGCGGGCGCTCGCCTCCGAGCTCGGCGTCGCCCCGCACACGGTCGCGCGGGCCTACCGCGAGCTCGAGGACGCGGGCGTCGTCGTCACCGCGGGGAGGGCCGGAACGAGCATCGCCCCGCGCGGCGCCCGTGAGCAGGAGCTCGCCGCCGCAGCCTCTGAGTTCGCCTCCGCGGCCCACGCGCGCGGCTGCACGCTGGAGGAGGCCGTCGAGCTCCTGCGGGCGGCCTACGGCCGGCTCTGACCCCTGCCGGGCCTGAGACGCGCTATCGAAGACGTTTTCGAAATTTTGACGCTGTCGACTAGCATGGACGGGTGCAGAGTCTCTCGACGCTCAACGATTCCCCCTCGACCCAGGCCCCCGGCGCCGGGTCGCCTCGCGTCCTCTCCGGCGCCGCCGCCGGGCCATCGCATCGCCACGACCTGACCCGGATCGTGGTCAAGGGCGCCCGCGAGCACAACCTGCGCAATGTGGACCTCGACCTCCCCCGCGACGCGATGATCGTCTTCACGGGCCTCTCGGGCTCGGGCAAGTCCTCGCTCGCCTTCGACACGATCTTCGCCGAGGGCCAGCGGCGCTACGTCGAGTCGCTCTCCGCCTATGCGCGCCAGTTCCTGGGCCAGGTGGACAAGCCGGACGTCGACTTCATCGAGGGGCTCTCCCCGGCCGTCTCGATCGACCAGAAGTCCACGAGCAAGAACCCCCGCTCGACCGTCGGCACGATCACCGAGATCTACGACTACATGCGCCTGCTGTGGGCCCGGGTGGGGCGCCCGCACTGCCCCATCTGCCACGAGCCGGTCACGCGCCAGACCTCGCAGCAGATCGTCGACCAGCTGCTCGAGCTCCCCGACGGGACCCGGTTCCAGCTCCTCGCCCCGGTCGTGCGCGGGCGCAAGGGCGAGTTCGTCGACCTCTTCAAGGAGCTCGCGGCGAAGGGCTACGCCCGCGCCCGCGTCGACGGCGAGCTCATCCAGCTCTCCGAGCCGCCCAAGCTCGGCAAGCAGTACAAGCACACGATCGAGGTCGTCGTCGACCGCCTCGTGGTCAAGGAGGGCATCCGCCAGCGCCTCGCCGACTCGGTCGAGACGGCGCTGGGGCTCGCCGAGGGCCGCGTCCTCGCCGACTTCGTGGACCGCGACGCGGACGACGACGGCCGCATCCGGGCGTTCTCGGAGAACCTCGCGTGCCCCAACGAGCACCCGCTCGCGATCGACGAGATCGAGCCCCGCTCGTTCTCCTTCAACAACCCCTTCGGCGCGTGCCCGGCGTGCACGGGCATCGGCACGAAGCTCGAGGTCGACGAGGAGCTCGTCGTCCCGGACCCCGCGCTCTCCCTCGCCGAGGGCGCGATCGCGCCCTGGTCGCTCGGCACCGCGACCCAGGAGTACTGGACCCGCCTCCTCGAGGGCCTCGCCGACGACCTCGGCTTCTCCGTCAATACCGCCTGGCACAGCCTCCCGCAGTACGCGCGGGACGCCGTGCTCTACGGCAAGGACCACAAGGTCGTCGTGCAGTACCGCAACCGGTTCGGCCGGGAGCGCAAGTACAGCACGGGCTTCGAGGGCGCCGTCCAGTACATCCAGCGCAAGCACCTCGAGACGGAGTCGGACTTCGCCCGGGACCGGTACGAGGAGTACATGCGCGAGATCCCGTGCCCCGAGTGCGGCGGCGCGCGCCTCAACCCGGCGTCCCTCTCGGTGCTCGTGGGCGGGAAGTCCATTGCCGAGACCTCGCGGCTCCCTCTCCGGGAGGCCCGGGAGTTCCTCTCGACGCTCGACCTCACCTCGCGCGAGGAGCAGATCGCGCACCAGGTGCTCAAGGAGATCGACGCGCGGCTCGAGTTCCTGCTCGACGTCGGCCTCGAGTACCTCAACCTCGAGCGCTCCGCCGGGACCCTCTCGGGCGGCGAGGCGCAGCGCATCCGGCTCGCGACGCAGATCGGCTCGGGGCTCGTGGGCGTGCTGTATGTTCTCGACGAGCCGAGCATCGGCCTGCACCAGCGGGACAACCGCCGCCTCATCGAGACGCTCACGCGCCTGCGCGACCTCGGCAACACGCTCATCGTCGTCGAGCACGACGAGGACACCATCCATGAGTCCGACTGGATCGTCGACATCGGCCCGGGCGCGGGCGAGCACGGCGGCGAGGTCGTGTACTCGGGCCCGCTCGAGGGGCTCAAGGAGAGCCGCCGATCCATCACGGGGGACTACCTCTCCGGCCGCCGCCGGATCGAAGTGCCGGCCAAGCGCCGGAAGGTCGACAAGACGCGCCAGCTCAAGGTCGTCGGCGCGCGCGAGCACAACCTCCAGAGCGTCGACGCGACGTTCCCGCTCGGCGTGCTCACCGCGGTGACCGGCGTGAGCGGCTCGGGCAAGTCCACGCTCGTGAACGACATCCTCTACAAGGTCCTCGCGAACCGGCTGAACGGGGCCAAGCAGGTTGCCGGCCGGCACACTCGCATCGAGGGCCTCGAGCACCTCGACAAGGTCATCCACGTGGACCAGAGTCCGATCGGCCGCACGCCGCGGTCGAACCCGGCCACGTACACGGGGGTGTTCGACCACATCCGCAAGCTCTTCGCCGAGACCACCGAGGCCAAGGTGCGCGGCTACCAGCCCGGCCGGTTCTCGTTCAACGTCAAGGGCGGGCGCTGCGAGGCCTGCAGCGGCGACGGCACGCTCAAGATCGAGATGAACTTCCTGCCGGACGTCTATGTCCCGTGCGAGGTGTGCCACGGCGCGCGGTACAACCGCGAGACGCTCGAGGTCCACTACAAGGGCAAGACGATTGCCGACGTGCTCAACATGCCCATCGAGGAGGCCGCGGAGTTCTTCGCCGCCTTCACGCCGATCGCGCGGCACCTGCGCACGCTCAACGACGTCGGCCTCGGCTACGTGCGCCTCGGCCAGCCGGCCACGACGCTCTCCGGGGGCGAGGCCCAGCGCGTCAAGCTGGCCGCGGAGCTCCAGAAGCGCTCGAACGGGCGCAGCATCTACGTCCTCGACGAGCCCACCACGGGCCTGCACTTCGAAGACATCCGCAAGCTCCTGGGCGTCCTGCAGTCGCTCGTCGACAAGGGCAACACGGTCATCACGATCGAGCACAACCTCGACGTCATCAAGAGCGCGGACTGGATCCTCGACCTCGGGCCCGACGGCGGCTCCGGCGGCGGCCGCATCATCGCCACGGGAACCCCCGAGCAGGTCTCCCGGGTGGACGGAAGCCACACGGGCACGTTCCTCGCGGAGGTCCTCGGCAGGGCGTGAGGCGCTGGCCAGAGGGCTCTGGGAAGGCCCGCATGACCGGCACGGCATGGGCTCGGAACGCCGCAGTTCTGGATCCATGCCCGCGTATTCATACGAGTTTCGGGCACTCCAGACGATATGGGAGACTGTCCCGGTGACTGACAGCCCCGCACTCGTGATCTTCGATTTGGACGGAACTCTCGTCGACCCAGCAGGAAGCATCACGGGCGGCATCGCGCATGCCCTCGCGGACCACGGCTACCCAGTCCCGGACGCGGCGACGCTCTCGAGCATGGTCGGGCCGCCCCTCGTCGAGTCGCTCCGCCGCCTCGCCGAGGTGCCCGCCGAGGCGATCCCCGCCGTCGTGCACACCTACCGCCAGCGGTACATCTCCCACGGCATGGCCGAGAGCCGCCCCTACCCGGGCATCCCCGAGCTGCTCGCGCGCCTGCGCGACCGCGGGCTGCGCCTCACGGTCGCGACCCAGAAGCCCGAGTCCCTCGCCAAGCGCCTCCTCGCCGCGCACGGGCTCGACCGGCACTTCCACAGCATCCACGGCGCGCCCGACGACGAGACGCTGCCGCCCGCCCCGGACGGCAAGACGGGGATCGTGCGCGCGGCCCTGGCCACGAACCACGGGCGCCCGGACGCGGCCGTCATGATCGGCGACCGCCGCCACGACGCGGCCGGAGCCGCCGCGAACGGGGTGCCCTGCATCGGCGTCCTGTGGGGCTTCGCGCCCGAGGGCGAGTTCGCCGCCCTGGACCTCGCCGCCGTCGTCGGGACGGTCGACGAGCTCGAGCAGGCCATCGTCGCCGCTCTGCCCCAGGCCCGCGAGGACAGCGTGTCCCGCGAGGAGAGCGTGCCCCACGAGGACAGGGCGGCCCGCGCCGGCTCGGCGCAGGAGGCCGCCGCGTGGTGATCTACTCCCTCACGCGCCACAGCATCCGCGCCGCCATCGCGGGCCTGTGCCGCCCCACGGTGACGGGGCTTGAGAACGTCCCGAAGGACGGTCCGGTCATCGTCGCCTCGAACCACCTCTCGTTCCTCGACTCCGTGATCATCCAGGCGCTCATGCCCCGCGGCGTCGCCTTCTTCGCCAAGGCCGAGTACTTCAACGGCACGGGCATCAAGGGCAAGCTCATGAAGTCCTTCTTCGAGGGCGTGGGGTCGATCCCGGTCGAGCGTGGCGAGCAGGCCGCGAGCGTGGCCGCGCTCAAGACCCTCCTCGACCTCCTGGACGAGGGCAGGGGCATCGGCATCTACCCCGAGGGCACCCGTTCGCGGGACGGGCTCCTGTACCGGGGCCGCACAGGCGTGGGCTGGCTCGCGCTCACGACCGGCGCGCCCGTCGTCCCGGTCGGCCTCAAGGGCACCGAGAAGCTCCAGCCAGCGGACAGGAACACGATCGTCCCGCGGCACTTCGAGATGGTCGTCGGCGAGCCGCTCTACTTCGAGAAGACCGGCCCAGACCACTCGCTCCCCGCGCGCCGCGAGGCGACGGACCGGATCATGGACGCGATCGCCGCCCTGAGCGGGCAGACCCGGGCGCCTGGGTACAACAAGCCCCCCGCGAACGAGTGAGCCCAGCCGGGGCTCCGGGGCTTGCGGGCCTGGCACACCCTTGATTCGACCTGGCGCCCTCCTGACTAGAATGGACCAGTGGCAGATCCATCGAGCTACCGGCCGAAGACAGGGGAGATCCCCACGGATCCGGGCGTCTACCGGTTCCGCGACCCGCACGGCCGCGTCATCTACGTCGGCAAGGCCAAGAGCCTCCGGCAGCGGCTGAACTCGTACTTCGCGAACCCCGCCACGCTCCTGCCCAAGACCTACGCGATGGTCCACGCGGCCGCGAGCGTCGAGTGGACCGTCGTCGGCAGCGAGCTCGAGGCCCTCCAGCTCGAGTACACCTGGATCAAGGAGTTCTCTCCGCGGTACAACCTGGCCTTCCGCGACGACAAGACCTACCCCTACCTCGCCGTGTCCATGGGGGAGAAGTACCCCCGCGTGCAGGTGCTGCGCGGGGAGCGCCGCAAGGGCACGCGCTACTTCGGCCCGTACACCGCCGGCGCCATCCGCGAGACCATGGACACGCTCCTGCGGGTCTTCCCGGTCCGCTCGTGCAGCGCCGGGGTCCTGCGCCGCGCCGAGCAGAGCGGCCGCCCGTGCCTGCTCGGCTACATCGACAAGTGCTCTGCCCCGTGCGTCGGCCGGGTGACCCCCGAGGAGCACCGCCAGCTCGCAGAGGACTTCTGCGCCTTCATGGGAGGCGAGGCCAAGCGGTTCATCGGCGGCCTCGAGAAGCGCATGGCCGCGGCCGTGGCCGAGCTCGACTACGAGACGGCAGCCCGGCTGCGCGACGACATCATCGCGATGCGCAAGGTCTTCGAGCGCAACGCCGTCGTGCTCTCCGAAGACACCGACGCGGACATCTTCGCCGTCGAGGAGGACGAGCTCGAGGCGGCCGTCCAGGTGTTCCACGTCCGCGGCGGCAGGATCCGCGGCCAGCGCGGCTGGGTCGTCGAGAAGGTCGAGGACACGACACCCGCGGGGCTCGTCACCCACCTCCTCACCCAGGTGTACGGCGAGCAGTCCGAGACGGACGGCCGGCTCCCGCGCGAGGTGCTCGTGCCCGTGCTCCCCGAGGACGCCGAGGAGCTCACCGCGTGGCTTTCCGCGCTCCGCGGGGCACGCGTGACCCTCCGCGTCCCACAGCGCGGGGACAAGGCAGCGCTGCTCGAGACCGTCCACGAGAACGCGGTGCAGTCCCTCCGCCTCCACAAGAGCCGCCGGGCCGGGGACATCACGACCCGATCGCTCGGTCTCCAGGAGCTCCAGGAGGCCCTCGAGCTGGCCGAGCCCCCGCTGCGCATCGAGTGCTTCGACATCTCCCATGTGCAGGGCACCAACGTCGTCGGCTCCATGGTGGTGGTCGAGGACGGGCTCGCGAAGAAGAGCGAGTACCGCCGCTTCGCGGTCACGGGCGACGCCGCCCGCGACGACACCGCTGCGATGCACGACGTCCTGACCCGCCGCTTCCGCAGCTACCTGGCCGACCGGGAGCTGCCCGTCGAGGAGAGGGGCAAGTTCGCCTACCCGCCCAACCTCGTCGTCGTCGACGGCGGCCAGCCGCAGGTCGCGGCGGCCGTGCGCGCTCTCGCCGAGCTCGGCATCGGCCAGGAGGTGCGCGTCGTCGGCCTCGCGAAGCGGCTCGAGGAGGTGTGGCTGCCCGAGGGCGACTTCCCCGTGATCCTCCCGCGGGCGTCGCAGGGCCTCTACATGCTCCAGCGGATCCGCGACGAGGCCCACCGGTTCGCGATCGCGTTCCACCGGCAGAAGCGCGGCAAGTCGATGACGGCCTCGGTCCTGGACGAGGTGCCGGGGCTCGGCCCTGCCCGGAAGAAGGCGCTCCTCGCGCACTTCGGCTCGGTCAAGCGCCTCAAGGCCGCGAGCGTGGCCGAGATCGCCGAGGCCCCGGGCCTCGGCCCGGCCCTCGCCAGCGCCGTCCACGCGCGCTTCCACGGCCTCGGCCCGGCGGGCACGCCGGCCGAGGAGACCGTCCCCGCCGTCAACTACAGCACCGGCGAAATCCTCGACACTTAGCTAGGCTGGGGCCATGAGCGAGACGAGCGCGGCGGACGCGAGCCAAGACACCCTGACCCCCGTCAAACCCACCGCGTCGGAGCTCCTCATCGTCACCGGCATGTCCGGTGCGGGCCGGAGCACGGCGGCCAACGCCCTCGAGGACCACGGCTGGTACGTCGTCGAGAACCTGCCGCCGCAGCTGCTGGGCACCCTGTCCGAGCTCGTCGGCCACGCCTCGGCGAAGATCCCCAAGCTCGCCGTCGTCATGGACGTGCGCAGCAAGGGCCTCGACGCGGACATCCGCGACGCCCTCACGCAGCTCGCCACGAGCGGCACCGAGTACCGCGTCCTCTTCCTCGACTCGAGCGACGAAGTGCTCATCCGCCGCTTCGAGCAGGGCCGCCGCCCGCACCCCCTGCAGGGCGGCGGGCGCATCTCCGATGGCATCGCTGCCGAGCGCGCTCTGCTCGCGGAGCTCAAGGAGAGCGCGACCCTCGTCCTCGACACGTCAGACTTCAACGTGCACGGGCTCGCGACGGCCATCACGGAGCTGTTCTCCGAGAAGGGCCCAGTCACGCTGCGCCTGAACATCATGAGCTTCGGCTTCAAGTACGGCCTGCCCGCGGACGCCAACTACGTGGCGGACGTGCGCTTCCTCCCGAACCCTCACTGGATCCCGCAGCTGCGCCCGCACACGGGCCTCGACCCGGACGTGAGCGACTACGTCCTCGTGGCCAACGGCGCCCAGGACTTCGTGGACCGCTACGTCCACGCCCTCGAACCCGTCCTCGCAGGCTACCGGCGCGAGAACAAGCACTACGCGACGATCGCCGTCGGCTGCACGGGCGGCAAGCACCGCTCCGTGGCGATCGCAGAGGAGCTGGGCAAGCGGCTCGCCCAGCACCCGCGCGTGACCGTGACCACCTCGCACCGGGATCTGGGCCGCGAGTGAGTGCGCTCTTCACCGGCCAGCTCCCGCTCGTACGGCCCGGCGCTGGCACGAACGGGGGCGTGCCCAAGGGCCCCACCGTCGTCGCGCTCGGCGGCGGCCACGGCCTCGCCGCCTCCCTTTCTGCCCTGCGCCTGCTCACCACGGAGCTCACCGCCGTGGTCACGGTCGCGGACGACGGCGGGTCCTCCGGCCGCCTGCGCCGCGACTTCGGCGTCGTCCCCCCGGGCGACCTGCGCATGGCCCTCGCCGCCCTGTGCGACGACACCGACTGGGGCCGCACGTGGCGCGACGTCATGCAGCACCGCTTCCGCTCCCCGGCCGGGACGAGCGGGCTCGACAACCATGCGCTGGGGAACCTGCTCATCGTGACCCTCGCCGAGCTCCTCGGCGACATCGTGGCCGGGCTGCGCTGGGCCGGGGCGCTCCTCGGCGCGCGCGGCCAGGTCCTGCCGATGTCCCGCGTCCCGCTCATGATCGAGGGCGACGTGCTCGTCTCCGGCTCGGGCGCACACGGCGGCGGGGACCGGATCGAGACGATCCGCGGCCAGGCCGCGTGCGCCGTCGCGGGCCGACTCGAGGAGGTACGGCTTGTCCCCGAGGACGCCCCCGCGTGCCCCGAGGCGCTCAGCGCGATCGAGCTCGCCGACTGGGTCGTCCTGGGCCCCGGGTCCTGGTACACGTCCGTGCTCCCGCACCTGACCCTGCCGGAGACCCGGCAGGCCCTGTGCGACACCCCGGCCCGGCGATGCCTCACGATGAACCTCGCGGTGGACACGCAGGAGACGTCCGGCATGAGCGCGGCGGACCACCTGCGGGTGCTCCAACGCACCGCCCCCGAGTTCAGCGTCGACGCCGTCATCGCCGACGTCGCCTCGGTCCGGGACCGCGACGAGTTCGTGCGCGTCGCGGCCGAGCTCGGGGCCGAGGTCCACTTCGGTAGAGTGAGGTCTTCCGGCCACCGGCCGGTCCACGATGCGCTCCGGCTCGCCGGCGCGTACCACGAGATCTTCAACGGCGGCGGGCGATGAGCCCAGCAGGCTCCCTGCCGCCGCGCGCATCCCAGCAGGAGGGCACACCATGGCACTGACCCAGGGCGTCAAGGACGAGCTGTCGCGGCTGGGCGTCAAGAAGTCCTCCGAGCGCAAGGCCGAGGTCTCGGCGATCCTGCGGTTCGCGGGCGGGCTGCACATCATCTCCGGCCGCATCGTCATCGAGGCCGAAGTGGACCTCGCCTCCACGGCCCGGCGCCTGCGTGCCGCGATCCAGGAGGTCTACGGGCACCAGAGCGAGATCATCGTCGTCTCGGGCGGGGGCCTGCGCAAGGGCAGCCGGTACGTCGTGCGGGTCGTGCGCGACGGGGAGGCCCTCGCGCGGCAGACGGGGCTGCTCGACAACCGCGGCCGGCCCGTGCGCGGGCTGCCCTCCGTCGTCGTCAACGGCTCGGCGGCGGATGCCGAGGCCGTGTGGCGCGGCGCGTTCCTCGCCCACGGCTCGCTCACGGAGCCCGGCCGCTCGAGCTCGCTCGAGGTCACGTGCCCGGGGCCCGAGGCCGCGCTCGCGCTCGTCGGCGCTGCGCGCCGGCTGGGGATCGCCGCGAAGGCGAGGGAAGTGCGCGGGGTGGACCGCGTCGTCGTGCGCGACGGCGACGCGATCGCCGCGCTGCTGACCCGCATGGGCGCGCACGACGCGCTCATGGCCTGGGAGGAGCGGCGCCTGCGCAAGGAGGTCCGCGCGACGGCGAACCGGCTCGCGAACTTCGACGACGCCAACCTCCGCCGTTCCGCGCAGGCAGCCGTCGCCGCCGGTGCGCGGGTCGAGCGCGCGCTCGAGATCCTCGGCGACGACGTGCCGGAGCACCTGCGCTACGCGGGCGAGCTGCGCGTCGCGCACAAGCAGGCGAGCCTCGACGAGCTGGGCCGCCTCGCCGAGCCGCCGCTGACCAAGGACGCGATCGCGGGGCGGATCCGCCGGCTCCTGGCCATGGCGGACAAGAAGGCCGCCGAGACCGGGATCCCCGGCACGGAGGCCAACGTTACGCCCGACATGCTCGACGGCTGACGCCTTCGGCGGGGATGCCCTGGGATCTGCATAGGATGGAGCAGTCATCAGCCCGTGCTTCTTGGGATATGGGCGCGGGAAACCAACCGATGGAGGATCTTGTGACCTACGCACTGCCTGAGCTTCCGTACGACTACGCGGCGCTCGAGCCGCACATCTCGGCCCGGATCATGGAGCTGCACCACAGCAAGCACCACGCTGCCTACGTCGCGGGCGCCAACACGGCGCTCGAGAAGCTCGCCGAGGCCCGCGAGGCTGGCGACTTCGCCAACGTCACGCGCCTGAGCAAGGACCTCGCGTTCCACCTCGGCGGCCACACCAACCACTCGATCTTCTGGAACAACCTCTCCCCGGAGGGCGGCGACAAGCCCGAGGGCGAGCTCGCCGCGGCGATCGACGACGCGTTCGGCTCGTTCGACAAGTTCGTTGCGCACTTCAGCGCAGCGGCCACGAGCCTCCAGGGCTCCGGCTGGGCGATCCTCGCCTACGAGCCCCTCGGCGGCAACGTCGTCATCGAGCAGCTCTACGACCAGCAGGGCAACGTCCCCGTCGGCACGATCCCGCTGCTCATGCTCGACATGTGGGAGCACGCCTTCTACCTCGACTACGTCAACGTCAAGGCGGACTACGTCAAGGCGTTCTGGAACATCGTGAACTGGGCCGACGTTGCCAAGCGCTTCGAGGCCGCGCGCCAGGGCGCTGGGAGCCTCATCACCGTCGCGTGAGATTCGCGTCACATTCTGTGACATTCGGTGCGAAAGGGTCCGTCTGTTCCGAGACGGGCCCTTTCCCCGTAGGATGGTGGGCGGAAAGGCCGCGCAGGCCTTTCAGCCATGGACAATGGAGACTCGGGCTGTCGGCCTTTCCTCGTGCAAAATCTCTGCCCAACGATGTGCGGACCGTCTAACAGTTCGAGCAGTCTCCTGGGTGCTCGACTGAGCATCAAGGAGATCGACCAGAGTGACCACTCGTATTGGCATCAATGGCTTCGGCCGCATCGGCCGCAACTTCTTCCGCGCAGCCCTCTCCCAGGGCGCTGACCTCGAGATCGTGGCGGTCAACGACCTCACGAGCCCCGAGACCCTGGCTCACCTGCTCAAGTACGACTCCGTGACCGGTCGCCTCGCCGAGTCCGTGGAGGCCCGTGACGGCGCCATCGTCGTCGGCGGCAAGGAGATCAAGGTCCTCGCCGAGCGCGATCCGGCGAACCTCCCCTGGCAGGACCTCGGCGTCGACATCGTCGTCGAGTCCACCGGCTTCTTCACCAAGGCCGCGGACGCCAAGAAGCACATCGACGCTGGCGCCAAGAAGGTCATCATCTCCGCGCCGGCCACCGACGAGGACATCACGATCGTCATGGGCGTGAACGACTCGCTCTACGACGCGTCGGCGCACAACATCATCTCGAACGCCTCCTGCACCACCAACTGCCTCGGCCCGCTGGCCAAGGTCATCCACGAGGCCTTCGGCATCGAGCGCGGCCTCATGACCACGGTGCACGCGTACACGGCGGACCAGAACCTCCAGGACGGCCCGCACAAGGACCTCCGCCGCGCCCGCGCCGCCGCCCTGAACATGGTCCCGACCTCCACGGGCGCCGCCAAGGCCATCGGCCTGGTCCTGCCGGAGCTCAAGGGCAAGCTCGACGGCTACGCGATCCGCGTCCCGGTCCCGACCGGCTCTGCGACCGACCTCACCGTGACTCTCTCCCGCGAGGTCACCAAGGATGAGGTCAACGCCGCGGTCAAGGCCGCCGCCGAGCAGCAGCTCAAGGGCATCCTCTCCTACACCGAGGACCCGATCGTCTCCTCGGACATCGTGACGGACCCTGCCTCCTCGATCTTCGACGCCGGCCTGACCAAGGTCATCGGCAACCAGGTCAAGGTCGTCTCGTGGTACGACAACGAGTGGGGCTACTCCAACCGCCTCGTGGACCTCACCGAGCTGGTCGCCTCCAAGCTCTGAGTCCCGTAACGTTCCGGGAACTCAGATAGCCTGACCTCATGACTGCACACACTCTCGACGAGCTGCTCGCCGATGGTGTCCGCGGGCGGCGCGTTCTGGTCCGGTCGGACCTGAACGTGCCGCTCGACGGGTCCACCGTCACTGATGACGGCCGCGTCCGCGCCTCCCTCCCGGTGATCCAGAAGCTGGCCGAGGCCGGCGCCCGCGTGATCGTCATGGCCCACCTCGGCCGCCCCAAGGGCGCGCCCGAGCCGAAGTACTCGATCAAGCCCGCGGCGGACCGCCTCGCTGAGCTCGGCGCGAGCGCCGGCATCACGGTCCAGCGCGCCGAGGACACCGTCGGCGAGAGCGCCCAGCGCCTCGCGGCGGCACTCGAGGACGGCCAGGTCCTGGTCCTCGAGAACGTCCGCTTCGACGCCCGCGAGACGAGCAAGGACGACGCCGAGCGCGCGGCGTTCGCGCGCGAGCTCGCGGCCCTGACGGGGGAGAACGGCGCGTACGTCGACGACGCGTTCGGCGCGGTGCACCGCAAGCACGCGTCCGTGTACGACATCGCCCAGATCCTGCCGGCCTACCTCGGCGAGCTCGTCCGCGCCGAGGTCGAGGTGCTCCGCCGCCTCACCGACGGCGCGGACCGGCCCTACGTCGTCGTCCTCGGCGGCTCGAAGGTCTCCGACAAGCTCGCGGTCATCGACAACCTCATCGGCAAGGCGGACAAGCTCCTCGTGGGCGGCGGCATGCTGTTCACGTTCCTCGCCGCGAAGGGCCACAAGGTCGGCTCGAGCCTCCTCGAGCAGGACCAGATCGGCACCGTCCAGGACTACCTCGAGCGGGCGACGGCGGCCGGCACCGAGTTCGTGCTGCCCACCGACGTCGTGGTCGCCTCCGGCTTCGCGGCCGATGCGCAGCACGAGGTCGCCGCGGCGGACGCGATCGAGGGCACGGCCTTCGGCGCCTCCGGCATCGGCCTCGACATCGGGCCTGAGACCGCCGAGGCCTTCGCGCGCGAGATCAAGGGCGCGAAGACCGTCTTCTGGAACGGCCCCATGGGCGTCTTCGAGTTCCCCGCGTTCGCGGCGGGCACGAAGGCCGTCGCCCAGGGCCTCGCCGACGCCACGGGCAACGGCGCGCTCACCGTCGTCGGCGGCGGCGACTCCGCGGCCGCGGTGCGCACGCTCGGCTTCGAGGACGGCCAGTTCGGCCACATCTCGACGGGCGGCGGCGCGAGCCTCGAATACCTCGAGGGCAAGGAGCTCCCGGGCCTCACGGCCCTCGGCGCCTAGCCGTCTCGCTTTTCATCACGGCCGGGCGTGCGGCGCGCTAGTGCGCCCGCGCCCGGCCGTTTCCCTTCAGACCACGACCCCAGGAGACACCGTGACCAGCTCCACCAACGGCACGTTCGACCGCACCCCGCTCATCGCGGGCAACTGGAAGATGAACATGGACCACGTCCAGGCCATCACCCTGCTCCAGAAGCTCGCCTGGACGCTCGACGACGCCAAGCACGACTTCTCGCGCGTCGAGGTCGCGGTCTTCCCGCCGTTCACCGATCTCCGCGGTGTCCAGACCCTCGTCGCGGGCGACGACCTCCCGGTGGCCTACGGCGGCCAGGACCTCTCCCAGTTCGACTCGGGCGCCTACACGGGCGACATCAGTGGCGCGTTCCTGGCCAAGCTCGGCTGCCGCTACGTCCTCGTGGGGCACTCGGAGCGCCGCGAGATCCACGGCGAGACGGACGAGGTCCTCAACGCCAAGACCAAGGCGGCCTTCAGGCACGGCCTTGTCCCCGTGCTCTGCGTCGGCGAGGGCCTCGAGATCCGCCAGGCCGGCACCCACGTCGAGCACACGCTCTCGCAGCTGCGTGCCGACGTCGAGGGCCTCACCGCCGAGCAGGCGGCGCAGCTCGTCGTCGCCTACGAGCCCGTCTGGGCGATCGGCACCGGAGAGGTCGCGGGTCCCGAGGACGCGCAGGAGATGTGCGCAGCCATCCGCGCCGAGCTCGCCCGGATCTTCGGCGCCGAGGCGGCGGCCCGCACGCGGCTCCTCTACGGCGGGTCAGTCAAGGCGGGCAACGCGGCCGCCATCCTGGGTGAGGCGGATGTCGACGGCGTGCTCGTGGGCGGCGCGAGCCTCGATCCTGCCGAGTTTGCTAGCATTGTCAGGTTCGAGAGCCACGCGGCGGCCTAGCCGGCGCACGCACCGACGGCGCGAACCGACCCCAGCGAGAAAGGCCGGAGCACCCACGTGGAAGTCCTGACGATCATCCTGCAGATCCTGCTCGGCATCACGAGCCTCCTGCTGACGCTCCTGATCCTCATGCACAAGGGCCGCGGCGGCGGCCTCTCCGACATGTTCGGGGGCGGCATGTCCTCGGGACTGGCGTCCTCGGGCGTCGCCGAGCGCAACCTGAACCGCTTCACGATCATCCTCGGCCTCACATGGGGTGTCGTGATCATCGCCCTGGGCCTGATCATGCGCCTCACGAGCGTCGGCGACTCCTGACGCGCCGGAAACGCCGAAGGGGCGGGAGCAGCTTCTGCTGCTCCCGCCCCTTTCGCCTGTTCCGGGCAGCCCTTCGCGGCCGGCCGGCGGCCCGCTATGCCGAGGCCGGCTCCTTGCGCACGAGCTCCTGTGGCACCTTGGCGGCGGCCGCCGCGTCGAGGAGCCAGAGCGTGCGCGAGCGCCCGCGGGCGCCCGAGGCGGGGACCTGGACCGGGCCGGCGCCGGCGAGGGCCAGGCCCACGGCGCCGGCCTTGTCCTCTCCGGCGACGAGCATCCACACCTCGTCCGCCGACTTGATCGCCGGCAGGGTCAGGGAGATGCGCGACGGCGGCGGCTTGGGCGCGTTCTCGACCCCGACGACGAGCCGCTCGGACTCGCGGATGCCGGCCATCTCCGGGAACAGCGAGGCGATGTGCGCGTCCGGGCCGACCCCCAGAAGCAGGACGTCGAACCGGGGGAGCCGGCCGGGCTCGTCTGCCCGGGAGTCCGAGTAGTCCGCGGCGTGCTCCCGCGCAGCCTCCTCGGCGAGGCGCCGCTCGTAGTCCGCCGCGGCGTCGTCGGCGGTCGCGAACTCGCCGACCGCCCCCGGCACGTGCACGCGCTCGGGGTCGAAGGGGAGCTCGTCGAGGAGCGCCTCGGCGGCCTGCCGGCTGTTGCGGTCGGGCGAGCCGGCCTCGACGAAGCGCTCGTCGCCCCACCACACGTTGACCTTGGACCAGTTGACGGCGCGGCGCGCAGGCGACTCCGCGACGGCACGCAGCGTGCCGATCCCCATCGAGCCCCCGGTGAGGACGATCGTGGCCTCCCCGTACTTGTCCTGCAGGTCCACGAGCTTCGTGATGAGCCGGGCTGCGATGGCCGCGAGCAGGACGGACGAGTCGGGATGGATGCTCACACGGGGATCAGCGCTCACTCGGCTGCACACTCCTCAGGTTGGTGCGCGGCAGGCCGGACGCGAGGACCTCGCCGAAGACCTCGTCCGCGTCGAGCCGCCGCAGTTCTTCGGACAGGCAGTCTTGCAGACTCCGTCGCGGGAGGGCAATGCGCTGGGACGGCTGGTCCGGCTGGGTGAGCTCCGCGACCGTGAGGCCAGGGCGGTACAGCTGGATGTCGCCCGTCGCGCGGTGCAGGCGCACCCTGCGGATCCCGGTCCCGGCCGGGTCGGCGACGATCGTGACCGGCGCGTCGAACGCGAGCGTGAGCCACGCGGCGAGCAGGACCGTGCTGGGGGAGTCCGAGGCGCCCTCGACCGTGACGCCCGTGACCGGGCTCCCGTCGGCCTGGTCCAGCGCGGCCGCGAGCTGGATGCGCCAGTTGGTCAGGCGCGTCCAGGCGAGGTCCGTGTCCCCGGCGCTGTAGGTCTCCCGCAGGCGGTACAGGGCCGCCGTCGGGTCCGGCTCGTTGCCCGAGTCGGTGATCCGTCGGTGGGCGATGCGCCCGATCGACGTCTCGCCCGCGTCCTTCGGCGCGCCGTGGGGCCACCAGGCCACGATCGGCGCGTCTGGCAGGAGCAGGGCGGCCACGAGGGACTCGCTCTCCTCGGCCAGCCGGCCGTAGCCGCGCAGGACGATGACCTCGGAGGCGCCTGCGTCGCCGCCGACGCGGATCTGGCCGTCGATCCGGTCCGCGGAGTCGCGGCCCGAGTCGACGAGCACGATGATCCGGCAGGGGTGCTCGCGGCTGGCCTCGTTGGCAGCCTCGATGGCCTCCTCCTCGTAGCCGTGCTTCGTGATGACGACGAGCGTCAGCACCCGGCCGAGGGCCACGACGCCACCGCGGTGGCGCATGTTCGTGATCTCCTTGGAGATCTTCGACGTGGTCGTGTTGGGCAGGTCGATGATCATGGCCGCCTCCAGGAACGTCCGTCACGGGCCAGGAGCTCGTCGGCCGACGCCGGCCCCCAGCTGCCCGGCGCGTAGGGCTCGGGCTGCTCGCCCGTGCTGGCCCAGTACTCCTCGAACGGGTCGAGGATCTTCCACGAGAGCTCGACCTCCTCGTGGCGCGGGAACAGAGGAGGCTCCCCGAGCAGGACGTCGAGGATGAGCCGCTCGTAGGCCTCGGGGGAGGACTCGGTGAACGAGTGGCCGTAGCCGAAGTCCATGCTCACGTCGCGCACCTCCATCTGGGTGCCCGGGACCTTCGAGCCGAAGCGGATCGTCGCGCCCTCGTCCGGCTGGACGCGGATGACGACCGCGTTCTGGCCGAACTCGGCCTCGTGCTGGTCGAGGAACAGGAGGTTCGGCGCCTTCTTGAACACGACGGCGATCTCCGTCACGCGCCGGCCCAGGCGCTTGCCCGCCCGCAGGTAGAACGGGACCCCGGCCCAGCGGCGCGTGTTGATGTCGACACGGATCGCCGCGTACGTCTCGGTCGTCGAGTCCGCGGGGATGCCCTCCTCCTCGAGGTACCCCTGGACGAGCTCGCCGCCCTGCCAGCCGCCAGTGAACTGGCCGCGTGCGGAGTGCGTAGAGAGGTCTTTGGGGAGCTTGACCGCCGCGAGGACCTTCTCCTTCTCCGCGCGCAGGTCGTCCGCGTTGAAGGAGATGGGCTCCTCCATGGCCGTCAGCGCGAGGAGCTGGAGCAGGTGGTTCTGGATCACGTCGCGGGCCGCGCCCACGCCGTCGTAGTAGCCGGCCCGGCCGCCCGTGCCGATGTCCTCGGCCATGGTGATCTGCACATGGTCCACATAATTGGCGTTCCAGAGCGGCTCGAACAGCTGGTTCGCGAAGCGCAGCGCCAGGATGTTCTGGACCGTCTCCTTGCCCAGGTAGTGGTCGATGCGGAACACAGCATCCGCCGGGAACACCGACTCGACGATCTCGTTGAGCTGGCGCGCCGACTCGAGGTTGTGCCCGAAGGGCTTCTCGATGACGACGCGGCGCCACTTGCCCTCCTCGGCCTGGGCGAGGCCGTGCTTGGAGAGCTGGCGGCAGACCTGCTCGAACGCCTTCGGCGGAATCGAGAGGTAGAACGCGTGGTTGCCGCGGGTGCCACGCTTGGCGTCGAGCTCCTCGAGGGTGTCCTTGAGCCGCAGGAACGCCTCGTCCTCATCGAACGAGCCGCGGACGAACCGGACGCCCTCGCTCAGCTGTGCCCACACCGCCTCGTCGAAGGGAGTGCGGGCATGGGACTTGACCGCGGCCTTGACCTCTTCCGCGAAGTCCTCGTGCTCCCAGTCGCGGCGGCCGAACCCGACGAGCGCGAAGCTCGGCGGAAGCAGGCCGCGGTTGGCGAGGTCGTACACGGCGGGCATGAGCTTCTTGCGGGCCAGGTCGCCCGTCACCCCGAAGAGGACGAGCGACGACGGCCCGGCGATGCGATTGAGCCGGCGGTCCCGCGGGTCACGCAGGGGGTTTGCCGGCCGCTTCGCACCGCCGTTGTCGTTCTCAGGCATGGTTGCTTTCTTGTCGGACCTAGTTGCTGAGCGAGGACACGAGCGCGAGCAGCGCTTCGACGCCGGCCTCGCGGTCGGTCAGGTGCAGCCGCAGCACCGGCCGGCCGTGCTCCGCCAGGACCTGGGCGTCGCCCGCGGCCTGGGCAGTGATGAGCTGGCCGAACGTGAACGGGCGCTCCGGGATCTCGACGTCAGCCTTCGCCTCCGCCGTGACCTGCAGGAACACGCCGACGGCGGGGCCGCCCTTGTGGTACTGCCCGGTCGAGTGCAGGAAGCGCGGGCCCCAGCCGAAGGTCGTCGGGCGCCCGGTCACCGAGGCGAGCTGGTCGCGCACCGACTCGAGGGCCGGGAACGCGATCCGGTCGAGGTAGGCCTGGACGCTGAGGTAGCCGTCCGGCCCGAGCTGGGCGAGGAGCGCCTTGACGGCCTCGGCCGCGGTGGACGCGCCACCGAGCCACTCGCCGCCGCGGACCTCGATGGGCCCGTCGGTGAAGGCGGCCGGGGTCGGCTCCGGGCGCGCGTCGAGCAGGCCGCGAGCGGCGACCTTGGCCGCCTCGACGTCGGGCTGGTCGAACGGGTTGATCCCGAGCAGGCGCCCGGCGACGGCCGTGGCGAACTCCCACAGGAGCAGCTGGCTCGCGAGGCCGCCGCCCACGGCGACCTCGTTCTCGCCCAGCTGCGGCTCGGCGTCGGCGGAGACGAGGCGCACGACGAGCACGTCCTCGGCGCCGCCCGAGACCTCGGGGGAGTCGACGGATGCGACGACGGGGAGCACGCCGCGGCCGATCTTGCCGGTCGACTCCGCGATGAGCTGCTCAGCCCAGTCCGCGAAGCCCGTGATGCCGGAGCCGTCCTCGACGATGACGATCTTGTCCCGCAGCGGCGACGTGCCGCCGAGGGCCGCGCCGAGCTGGAGGCCGATGTTGTCCGCGGAGTCCTCGCGCAGGAGCTCGGCAGCCTCCTCGGCCTCGTCGAGCAGGGCCTGGATGTCGACGCCGGCCAGGCCGGAGGGCACGAGGCCGAACGCCGTCAGGGCCGAGTAGCGCCCGCCCACGGTCGGGTCGGCGTTGAACACCGCGCGGTAGCCCGCCTCGCGGCTCGCTGCGTCGAGCGGCGAGCCCGGATCCGTCACGACGATGATGCGGCGCGTCGCGTCGATGCCCGCCGCCGTGAAGGCAGCC
Source organism: Sinomonas sp. T428B (assembly GCF_056780155.1). Taxonomy (NCBI): domain Bacteria; kingdom Bacillati; phylum Actinomycetota; class Actinomycetes; order Micrococcales; family Micrococcaceae; genus Sinomonas; species Sinomonas sp. T428B. Next base: position 1,823,961 of record NZ_JBRAZR010000001.1, read on the forward strand.
TCGAAGGCGCGGCGCTGGGAGTCGGTCTCGGCGGTCGAGCCCGACTTCGAGGACACGACGATGGCCGTGGCCTCGAGCCGCTCGTCGAGCGCGGCGCGGACCTGGTCCGGGTCGGTCGAGTCGAGGACCACGAGCGGCACTCCGGCCGTGCCCGTGATGACCTCGGGGGCGAGTGAGGAGCCACCCATGCCGCACAGCACGATCCGGTCGACGCCCTCGCCGCGCAGCTCGTCGCGCAGGGCGATGATGTCGGCCACGAGCGGCTGGGAGACGGTAGCCGCCTCGACCCAGCCGAGGCGCTTGGCCGACTCGTCCTCGGCCTCCGGTCCCCACAGCGTGTGGTCCTTCGCGAAGATCCGGCTCGCGACGGCGTCGGCCGCGAGGGCAGCGGCGTGCGCCTCGACGGCTGCCCGGGCCGCGCCCGTCGCGTCGAAAGTCAGTGCGCTCATGCTCAGGCCCCCTTGGCAGCCGCGCCCTGGGCGGCGAGGCCGGCCTCGACGTCGCCGAGGAGCTCGTTCCAGGAGGCGACGAACTTGTCCAGGCCCTCGGACTCGAGCACGGCCACGACGTCGTTGTAGTCGATGCCGAGCGCGGCGAGCCTGTCGAGGTGGGCGTTGGCCTCGGCGTAGGCGCCGGTGACGGTGTCGCCGGTGACCTCGGCGTGGTCGAAGGTCGCCTCGAGGGTCTTCTCGGGCATCGTGTTCACGACGCCGGGGGCGACGAGGCCCGTGACGTAGAGGGTGTCGGGCAGGTTCGGGTCCTTGACGCCGGTCGAGGCCCAGAGGGGGCGCTGCGGGCGGGCGCCGGCGTCGGCGAGGAGCTTGAAGCGCTCCGTGGAGAACTCCTCCTCGTACACCTGGTAGGCCAGGCGCGCGTTGGCCAGGCCGGCCTGGCCCTTGAGGGCCTTGGCCTCCTCGGTGCCGATCGCCTCGAGGCGCTTGTCGATCTCGGTGTCCACGCGGGAGACGAAGAACGAGGCCACGGAGTGGATCTGGGACAGGTCGTGGCCGTTGGCCTTGGCCTTCTCGAGCCCGATGAGGTAGGCGTTGATCACGGCGCGGTAGCGCTCGAGCGAGAAGATCAGGGTCACGTTGACGCTGATGCCTGCGGCGAGCGTCTCGGAGATGGCCTCGAGGCCCTCGAGGGTGGCCGGGATCTTGATGTGCACGTTGGACTTGCCGACCTTGGCGTGCAGCTTCTTGGCCTCGGCGATCGTGGCGGCCGTGTCCCACGCGAGGCGCGGGTCGACCTCGATCGAGACGCGCCCGTCCACGCCCTGCGTGGCCTCGGCCACGGGGGCGAAGAGGTCGCACGCGTCGGCAACGTCGGTGGTCGTGATCTCGAAGATTGCGTGCTCGACGTCGGCGCCCGCCGCGGCGAGCTCGGCCAGCTGGGCGTCGTAGCCGTGGCCCTTGGTGATGGCCAGGTGGAAGATCGTCGGGTTGGTCGTCACGCCCACGACGTTCTTCTCCTCGACGAGGGCCTTGAGCGAGCCGTCGGCAAGCCGACTGCGGGAGAGGTCGTCGAGCCAGATCGAGACGCCGGCGTCCGACAGTGCCTGGGTGGGGGTTGTCATGTCAGTCTCCTTGTGAGAGCCAGTGAGAGCCAATGAGGGTCAAATAGGTGGAGTCAGGCCGAGGCGATGGAGTCCTTCGCGGCGGCCGTGACGGCCTCCGCGGTGATGCCGAACTCGCGGAACAGGGTCTTGTAGTCGGCGGAGGCGCCGTAGTGCTCGAGGCTGATCGTGCGGCCCTTGTCGCCGACGAACTCGCGCCAGCCCAGGGCCAGGCCGGCCTCGACCGAGACGCGCGCGGTGACGGCGGCCGGCAGGACGGACTCCTGGTACGCGGCGTCCTGGGCGCGGAACCACTCGACGCAGGGCATGGACACGACCCGGGCGGCGACGCCCTCGGCGGCGAGGGCCTCGCGGGCCTCGACGGCGAGCTGGACCTCGGAGCCGGTCGCGATGAGGATGACGTCCGGGGTGACGTCGGCCCCGTCGCGCTGGGCATCGGCCAGGACGTAGGCGCCCCTCGCCGTGCCGGAGGCGGCGCCGAACGCGCCGTCGCCACGCTCCCAGACCGGGAGGTTCTGGCGGGTCAGGACGATGCCGGCCGGGTTCTCGGTGTTCTCGAGGATGGTCTTCCACGCCCACGCGGTCTCGTTCGCGTCGGCGGGACGGACGACGTCGAGGCCCGGGATCGCGCGGAGGGAGGCCAGCTGCTCGACCGGCTGGTGGGTCGGGCCGTCCTCGCCGAGGCCGATCGAGTCGTGCGTCCAGACATAGGTGGACGGGATGCCCATGAGCGCGGAGAGGCGGATCGCCGGGCGCTGGTAGTCGGAGAAGATGAGGAACGTGCCGGAGAACGCCCGGGTCTTCCCGCCGAGGGTGATGCCGTTGACGATCGAGGCGGCGGCGTGCTCACGGATGCCGAAGTGCAGCACGCGGCCGTAGGGGTTGCCCTTCCAGGCCTCGGTCGAGCGGGAAGCGGGGATGAACGACGGCGAGCCCTCGATCGTCGTGTTGTTCGACTCGGCCAGGTCGGCCGAGCCGCCCCACAGCTCGGGCAGAACGGGGCCGATCGCGTTCAGGACCTTGCCGGACGCGGCGCGGGTCGAGATGTCCTTCCCGGCGGGGAAGACCGGCAGGGAGGACTCCCACCCGGCGGGCAGCTGGCGGGCCTCGATGCGGGCCTGGAGCTGGGCGGCCTCGGAGTTGGCGTCCTTCCAGGCGTCGAAGGACTCCTGCCAGGCGGCGCGGGCCTTGCTGCCGCGCTCGAGCGCGCCGCGGGTGTGGGCGAGGACCTCGGGGTCGACCTCGAAGGACTTCTCCGGGTCGAAGCCGAGGATGCCCTTGAGCGCGGCGACCTCCTCGGCCCCGAGGGCCGAGCCGTGGATCTTGCCGGTGTTCTGCTTGGTCGGCGCGGGCCAGCCGATGATCGTGCGCAGCGAGATGATCGACGGGCGGCCGGTCTCGGCCTTGGCCGCGAGCAGCGCGTCGTAGAGGGCGTGGACGTCCTCCTTGTACTCGCCCGTGGCGGTCCAGTCCACGCGCTGGGTGTGCCAGCCGTACGCCTCGTAGCGCTTGAGCACATCCTCGGTGAACGCCACGTCCGTGTCGTCCTCGATCGAGATGTGGTTCTCGTCGTAGATCACCACGAGGTTGCCCAGCTCCTGGTGGCCGGCGAGCGAGGACGCCTCGGCCGTGACGCCTTCCTGCAGGTCACCGTCGGAGGCGATGACCCACACGGTGTGGTCGAACGGGGACTCTCCCGCGGGCGCCTGCGGGTCGTACAGGCCCCGCTCGCGGCGCTGGGAGTAGGCGAACCCGACCGAGGAGGCCAGGCCCTGGCCCAGCGGGCCGGTCGTGATCTCCACGCCCGCGGTGTGCTTGTACTCCGGGTGGCCCGGGGTCAGCGAGCCCCACGTGCGCAGCGCCTGCAGGTCCTCGACCTCGAGCCCGTACCCGGCCAGGAACAGCTGGATGTACAGGGTCAGGGAGGAGTGCCCGGGGGAGAGGATGAACCGGTCACGGCCGATCCACGACGGGTCGGACGGGTCGTGCCGCATGAGCTTCTGGAACAGCAGGTACGCCGCCGGGGCCAGGCTCATGGCCGTTCCGGGGTGCCCGTTGCCCACCTTCTGCACCGCGTCCGCGGCCAGCACGCGGACCGTGTCCACCGCCTTGCGGTCCAGATCCGTCCAGGTCAGTTCTTGCACATCCACTGCAGGCACGAAGACCGAGCCCCTCTCCATTGCTGACGACTGGGCAGGCCTCAGCGAGCCCGCGAATGGTGGGCTGCGGCAGTCTGCCAGCCGTTCACCATCGAAACGTTGTCTGTGGATGCCCCGAGCCCGCCGGGGTCGAGCCGAGCAGCACTGCAGCGTCCGCAGGCACGCGCCATGCCCTGTTGCAGGTCAGCCTGTAGCAGGGCAGCGGTCCGTGTTGCGGCAGCGGGGCGTCCAGCTCACATACTAGTCACGGGCATGGCGCCGAGGAGAGCCCTTGCCGGAAATTTGTCCCCATATTCCGGAGTGTGAATCACTCCACACGGTCGCCCTTGGTGACCAGTAGGACATCGGCCCGACACATGCCCCGCGCGCCCGCGCGCCCGCGCGCGCGGGAGGGCGCCCGGCGGCCGGTATCATGGAGGCGGCACTGTGCGCCCGCCGCCGGGCGCCCCCGCCAGCAGCTTCGGCAGAGTCGATCCCGACTAGTACCCCGAGTAGAACAGAGTCGCGCACCCGTGAGCACAGCAGACGCCCCCGCCACCGTCCCGTCCAGGCCAGCAAAACCGGGTCTGCGCCGCAAGGTCAAGGCGTACGTCGCACTCACGAAGCCCCGTGTCATCGAACTGCTGCTCGTGAGCACGCTGCCCACGATGGTCTACGCCGAGCGCGGCTTCCCGTCCCTCGGGCTCATCCTCGCGACCATGGTCGGCGGTGCGTTCGCGGCCGGCAGTGCCGGAGCGTTCAACTGCTATATCGACCGGGACATCGACCGGCTCATGCGCCGCACTGAGAACCGGCCCCTCGTCACCGGCGAGGTGACCCCGCGCGAGGCGCTCGCCTTCGCGTGGCTCCTCGGCATCGCGTCCCTCGCCATCCTGTGGTTCGGGGCGAACCCGCTCTCGAGCGTCCTCGGTGCCGCGGCGATCTTCTTCTACGTCGTCATCTACTCGCTCATCCTCAAGCGCCGCACCGCGCAGAACATCGTGTGGGGCGGGGCCGCCGGGTGCTTCCCGGTCCTCATCGCGTGGGCCGCGGTGACCAACACCCTTGAGTGGCCGGCCATCATCCTCTTCATGGTCATCTTCCTGTGGACGCCGCCGCACTACTGGCCCCTCTCCATGCGCTACGGCGAGGACTACCGCAACGCCAACGTGCCGATGCTCGGCGCCGTGGCCGGGGCCAAGATCGTCGCCGTCCAGGTCGTCCTGTACGCGTGGGCCATGGTCATCTGCTCGCTCCTCATGGTTCCCCTCGGCGGGGCGGGCTGGGTCTACACGACGGCCGCTGTGCTCTCGGGCGGCTGGTTCCTCTACGAGTCGCACGCCCTCTACGCGCGGGCGCAGCGCGAGGAGATCGAGGACAAGAAGGCCATGAAGGTCTTCCATGGCTCCATCAGCTACCTCACCATCCTCTTCCTCGCCCTCGCCATCGACCCGTTCGTGGGCGGGCCGATCATCGCGGGATAGCTCCTCCGTTTCGGATACGGATCTCGTCGCGGATTCGGCATTCCGGGTACACCTCCGTTTACCCAGGAGGGCGACAAGCCGTCCCCAAGCTCGATTCATCAAGTGCAATCCCCCTACCGGGAGGCCTTGACCATCAGCCAGCGCCCGCCCCCGTCCACGACCGGGCCGGGCCCTGGGAAGGGACCTCATCGGCGGCGACGGGGCCAGCGCGATCGGGACCCTGGTCGAGGGCAGCACCCGCTTCGTGGGTTTCGTGCGGTGGTGGCTGCCGGAGACCCGCCCCGAGCCGCGCGGGACGAATGCGACCCCGGCGATGCCGGCGAGCCGGTCCGCGTTCTCATAGTGGGCGATGTGCCCGCCCAAGAACTCAACTGCCGCCCATGCAAAACGCTCGGCTGGGATACGCCCAGCCGAGCGCCTGCGTGATCTACTGACCAGCAGCTAGTCGTTTCCGGCGTTGCAACGAATCCAAGCCTAGATGGGTCCCGCCGTCGGACGTTGACTGCCTCGCCTATCGGGATGCGAAGGCCGTCCCCGGCTCTTGGGAGGCGATCGGCAGGCTGCGGATCGGAGAGAAGTCCGCGGGGTACATGATCCGGTTCTCCATGCTCTTGATCATCGGCCGGATGATCTTGAGGCACCGCTGCCACTCGGGGTCCTCGTCCAGGAGGGCCCGGCGCCGGCGCCGGGCCTCCAGGTCCTCGTACCCCCACAGGTGCGTCAACTGGTTCAGCGTGCCGATCTCCGTCACAAAGTAGCCGATGAACCCCTCGAGGAGCCTCTTCTGCACCGGCAGGCCGATCGACGAATAGGCCTCGAGGTACTCGGCCAACCGGACTTCGGTGTGTAGGACGTAGGTGCGCTGTTCGACGATCATGCAAGTTCTCCTGGTTCAGATGCTGAGCCGGCCGCGGCCGAAGGACTGCACGTCGCCCTCGAGCGTCCGGCCCTCCCGCATGAAGTAGAGGTTCACGAGGGACAGCACGATCGTGACGGCGTAGAAGATGACCACCGGGGCCGTGCCGAAGCCGAGGGAGGTCAGCCACGAGGCCAGGAACGGCGCCGGGGCGGCGAAGACCAGGTTCGCGCCCGTGAGGGCCAGAGCGGAGCCGGTGTAGCGGACGTGGGTGGGGAAGGCCTCGGCGTACAGCGCGCCCTGGGCGGCGTTGCCGAACTGCGTGCCGCAGAGGGCGATGGCGACCACCACGAGCACGAGTGGGTAGCTGCCCGTGTCGGCGGCCGGGAAGAAGAACAGCCCCGCCCCGAGGGCGATGCTGCCGCCGATGAACAGCACCTTGCGGCGGCCGATCCGGTCGGCAACTCGCCCGCCCCACCAAATGGCGAGGACTGAGAGGAAGTTGGAGACCATGATGATCGAGTACGTCTGGCTGCGGTCGAAGCCGTGGGAGTTCAGGTAGCTGATGCCGAAGACGCTGATGATGTAGAACGTCAGGACGATTGGCGAGTAGGCGAGGATCAGGCGCACGATCGGCTTCCAGTAGCCCCGGATCAGGACCAGCGGGCTGGCGGTCTCGTGCTTGATCTCCTCGAGGCCCTCCTTGAAGATCGGCGTCTCCTCCACCTTGAGGCGGATGTAGATGCCCACCATCACGAGCAGGATGCTCAGCAGGAACGGCACCCGCCATCCCCAGGTCATGAACGCCTCGTTGGGCAGCGTCGCCGACAGGACGGTCAGCATCAGGTTGGCGAGCACCTGGCTAATGGGGGAGCCCATGCCCATGAGGGAGCCGTAGAAGGCGCGCCGATCGCGGGGAGCGTGCTCCATGGTCATCAGCTGGGCGCCGGTGGCCTCGCCGCCGAGGGCGAAGCCCTGGATGAAGCGCATGAGGACCAGCAGCAGCGGGGCCGCGAAGCCGATCGCGCTGTACGGCGGCAGGACGCCGATGACGAGCGAGGCCACACCCATGGAGATGAACGTGGCCAGCAGGACCTGGCGGCGGCCGATCTTGTCGCCGAGCTGCCCGAAGAAGATGCCGCCGAGGGGCCGGGCGAAGAACCCGACGCCGAAGGTGGCGAACGAGGCGAGCAGGCTCATGGCGGGGTCCATCTTCGCGAAGAAGAGGGCGGGGAAGACCGTGGCAGCCAGCGCGCCGTAGACGGCGAAGTCGAACCACTCGAGGGCCGATCCCATGGCGCCGGAGAACAGCGCCCGGCGGGCCTGGGGCGTCGCTTTTTCGCGGCGGGTGCTGCCCGGCAGGGCCGAGGGCAGCTCGTGCTGGTCGAGGTTGGCGTATGACATGACTGACTCCTTTGTCGGTCGTGGGGTGGTCGGAAGGTCGGAGGTGCTGGTCTTCTGGCTGTTCAGCACGTCTGCCACGCGCCATTCACGTCAAGGCTGGTGCCGTTGATGTAGCTGGCCTTGTCGCTGAGCAGGAATTCGATGGCGTCGGTGATCTCGTGCGGCCTGGCGAAGCGTCCGGCGGGAACTTGTTCCAACATGCGCCGCACGTCGGGCATTCCCGCCGTCATCGCCGTCTCCACGAAGCCCGGGGCGACGCCGTTGACGCGGATGCTGAACCCGGCGAGCTCCCGGGCGAGCGAGGCTGTCATGTTCTGCAGCGCGGCCTTCGACGCCGCGTAGGCCATAGACGACGGCAGGTACGGCCCGAAGGGGGCATGGGGCAGTCCTCCTGTGCCCATCCTCGAGGTGATCGAGAGCAGGTTCACGATGCTGGCCGTGCCGTCCGTGGGCATGCGCCGGAACGCCTCGCGGACCAGGAGGAACGGGGCCTTGACGTTGACCGCCATAACTCGGTCCCATTCCTCGTCGCTCAGCTCGAAGAACGACTTCTTCCGGCCGCCGTTCTTGGGGCTGATGCCGACAGCGTTGACCAGGACGCGGATCGGTCCGAGATCCGCCGCTGCGGAGACGACCTTCTGGTTGACCTCGGTCGTCGTCAGGTCTCCGGCCACCCACGCGTGCTCGGCGGGGCCGGGGAGCGAGGCGGCGGCGGCTCTGGCGCCGTCGTCGTCCGCGTCGGCGACGACGACGGCGTACCCCAGCTCCGCGAGCCGTGCGCACACGGCGCTGCCGATCCCTCCGGCGCCCCCGGAGACAATCGCCGAGCTGCCGCGGCCCGGAAGGTGCCTGTTGCTCATGCGATCACCTGCAGTTCTTCAAGGGGAGAGTCGAGGACGGAGGAGAGGTCGCCGACCGGAACGAGGTCCTCCCGCGGCGTGGCCTGGGCGACCTCGCGCCCGGCGATCCTGCCGGAGACCATGGCCCAGCCGGTGTGGAGGCCGTGGTTGAGCAGCTGCAGGCCGCCCTGGCCAGTGCTCCCGGCGGCCCAGAGGCCGGGCACGGCAGTGCCGTCCGCTGTGGTCACCCGCAAGTTCCCGTCCACGGCGAGGCCGCCGTCGGCCAGGGTGACGTAGGCCTGCAGAGGGCCGAGGGCGTAGTACGGCCCCTCGCCCAGCCCGGCGCCGAAGCGGGCGCGCCCGAACTCGGGGTCGTGCCCCGCGGCCGCGTAACCGCGGAAGGACTCCACGGTCTGCCGCAGCCCCTCGGCGTCGACGCGCGTCTGGCGCGCCAAGTCCTCCAGGGAGTCGGCGGTGAAGAACACGTCCGGGCGGTACAGCCGGTAGTCCTGAACGTAGGCGTAGGCGACGCCGGGGAAGGTGGAGACGGGGTTCGGCCAGGAGGAGAACTTCTGGGCCAGCGCAGCATCGAATACCAGGAAAGCCCGGTTCTCGCCCCCGGCGACACCGCGCGCCAGCTCCTTGTCCGAATCCTCGTTGGCCACGCGTCGGCCGCGCGAGTCGACGAGGATGGCGCCCGCCGCGAACAGGGTGTTGTTGGGACCCACCCAGCTGGTGAGGGCTCCGCGGGCCACGAAGGCGAGGACCCTCTTGGGCAGACGCTCGACGACGAAGCGCATCGCCTTGGCGACCGCCGGGTGCGCTGGCAGCGCCTTGATCGGGTCGGGCGCCTTCGACGGCGGGAAGCGCAGGCTCTCGTAGAGCCGGTCCATCTGCAGCAGCACCCCGCCGACGTCGCCGCCGAGGCGGAAGCCGTCGCCGGTGTTGTGCGGGTTGACCGGGGGGACATGGGCGGCTGCCTCGCCGACGAAAGCCCGCTTCATGTCCGTCGCTGCCGAGTAGTCGCCGGTGGCGAGGACGACGCCGCGGCGGCCAAGATAGTCCCGGCCACCAGCGCGGGCGCCGATCACCTCGCCATCGGGGTTGCGCAGCAGGCGCTCGACCCGGGCCGAGGTGACGATCCTCACGCCCCGCTTCCGGCACTCGCGCAGCAGGGCGCTGACGTACGCCGAGGAGTTGGGGAGGATGTTGTGCATCCGCGGCTTCTCGTAGGGCGGCTCGGGCGTGGGGCCGAGGAACTGGACCCCGATGCTGCCGAGCCACTCGATGGTGGGGCCCGCGTTCTCGGCGAGGAGGCGTCGAAGCTGGACGTTCTCACGGGACTCGTCCGCGCCGTTCGCCGTCTTCATGTCCTCGATAAACATCTCAATCGAGTCGTTGACGCTGGCGCGGTACTGGTAGGACGTGTTGGCCGCGGTGAAGGAGCCCACGGAACGGCCGGTGCTGCCGCCGACGGCATCGCACTTCTCAAGCAGGATCACTGACGATCCGCTGGTCGCCGCCGAGATGGCCGCGCTCATGCCGGAGCCGCCGCCGCCGACGACGACGACGTCGGCGACGCTCTCCGGCGTGGGGAGGGTGGGGGACATGGCTCCCTTTCAGCTCGCGGGGACGAGGGCGGAGGCGATGGTGCGGGCGGCGATGCGGCCGAAGACGGTGCCCTTGCCGAGGCTCGTTCCGGTCATGTACGCCTTCCCGTGGAACCCGCCGGTCACCTCGCCGACGGCGTAGAGGCCGGGGATGACCTCGCCGTCGATCGCGGTGACCTCCGCCTGGGGCGTGATCGTGAGGCCGCAGTAGGTGGTGGTCATCAGGGTCTTGGCAGGGTAGGCGTAGAAGGGGGCCGTGTCGATCGGCAGCAGCTCGCCGACGCCGTTGCACAGGCCAGTGCGGCCGAACTCGTCCTCGCGCTCGCCCGCGACGGCCTGATTGTAGGCGGCCACGGTCTCGACGAGCGTCCGTGCGTCAATGCCGGCGACGGCGGCCAGCTCCTCGAGCGTGTCGGCCTTGTGGACGTGGCCGAGATCCTCGAGGAAGCCGATGTCGTTCAGGGGCACGCCGGGATGGGACTTGGCACGCACCTTGGTGTCGAAGAGCTCGAAGCCGAGACCCTCCGGCTGGCCGAGGCAGGCAGCGCCGAGCGTCTTGTACGACTGGGACTCGTCCATGAAGCGCCGCCCGTCCTTGTTCACCACAATCGCCCCCATGTAGTACGCCGTCAGTAGCTCGTGAAACTCCAGACCGGTCTCAGGGTGGGAGCCGTAGGTGCCCGCAATGTAGGCCATATCTGCAAGGCCTGCGCCTAGCTTCCAAGCCAGCTTGAGCCCGTCGCCGGTGTTGCCCAGCCCGCCGTAGGGGATGCCTGCGAGTTGGTCCGGGGCGAAGAGCTGCAGGAGGTCGGTGCTGCGGCTGAAGCCGCCGGAGGCGATGACGATGCCGCCGCGCGCAGAGAAGTCGCGGCGCCCCTCGGCGGTGTCGGCGACGACGCCGCCCACCCGCCCGTCATCGTCGCGCAGCAGTTCGACGGCGCGGTGACCGGTGAGGATCACGCCGCCGTCGCGCTCAATGCTTGCGGCGAGGGCGGCGAGCAGGTCCTTGATCGGGGAGAGGTGGCTCCGCGCCCGGCTCTGGCCGCTGGAGACCTCCAGGGCGCCGAAGGAGATGCCGTGGGACTTGATCCAGCGGTAGGTCTCCTCCTGATGGGAGAGGTAGGCCTCGGTCAGCGCTCGGTTGTTCACCCCGCCGCCGGCGGCGAGCAGGTCCTCGCGGAACAACTCGTTGTTGTCCTCGACGCCCGCTGCCGCCTGCTCCTCGGTTCCGGAGAAGGCGAAGAAGCCGCCGCTCATCTTCGAGCTGCCGCCGATTTCGTCCATCTTCTCCAGCACGGCCACGCTCAGCCCTGCCTCCGCGGCGGAGGCCGCCGTCGCCAGGCCGGCGATTCCGGCGCCGAGGACGACGACGTCGTATTCGCTCGGAGTGGTGTTGCTCATCTTGTCCTGTCCTTCCAGATGCTCGATTGGGTGGCTCAGACGGAGGCCGCTGCGCCGGTCAGGGAGTGAGCGGCAGCGGATGCTCCTGCCCAGCGCCCGGTGATGTAGGCCGGGGCGAGGCCTCCCGCGTACCCGTAGTTCGAGAGTCCGCCGATGTCCGAGCCCGCCGCGAAAAGGCCCGGCACGGGGGCGCCGTCGTCGTCGAGGGCCCGGCCGTGCTCGTCCACCCGGATGCCGCCGAAGGTGAACGTGATCGACGGCTGGACCTCCAGGGCATAGAAGGGCGCCTCCTGCGGAGCCCGGGCCAGCGGCGAGACTGGAGCCCCGCCGACATGGGTGCGCTGCCCGCGCGCCGCTTCGGCGTACTCGTGCACCGTCCACTCGGCCTCCTCGAGCGGTACGCCCCAGGAGGCCACCTGCTTGAGGAGTCCCCCGAGGGTTGCGTCCTGCGCGTGCCGGGCGCCGGCGTCGGCCGCTGCCTGGAAGCGGTCCAGCACGCCCAGGCCCGGGAAGGGTTCGGCGGTGGCGTGCTCGGTCCGCACCTTGTGGTCGAAGATGAGCACCCCGCGGGCTTCCGGCTGGAACGCCAGCTCCTGGTTCAGGAGCTCGTCGCCCAGATGCTCGTCCACGAAGCGGCGACCCTGGATGTTCAGGAGGATGCAGTAGTCGGAGTAGTACTGGGACAGCGGCAGGAAGTGCTCGGGCCGGAACTCCGCCAAGGGGTGCGGCACGAGATGGCCGTAGAAGGTGGCCATGCCGCCAGTACCGGCAGCGCCCAGGGCAAGGGCTGCGTCCAGGCCGTCGCCAACACTGCCGCGGTTCGCCCGGTGGAGCACCCGGTCGGCGTTCCGGCCCAGCGTCGCGTTCAGCTTGTGCCGGGAGCCTTGGAAGCCGCCGGTGGCCAGGACCAACGAGGCTGGCTCAACGTCGAAGGTGCCCTCGGCGGTCTCTGCCTCCAGCCGGATCCCCCTCTCGGTGCGGCAGATGCCCAGGGTCTTGACGCCCGTGATGATCTGGCCTCCGGCGTCGAGGATCTCCTGCTGGAGGTAGGGGAGCAGGTCGCGGATCGCGAGCGAGAAGCCGCGGCCGAAGGTCATGATGTCCGTCTTCGGAGTGTCGGCGACGGGGATACCGGTTCCGCGGATCTCCTGCAGCGCCGGCCCGTAGTCCTCGAGGAGACGGCGGGCCAGGGCCAGATTCCCAAGGGGGATCCGGCGTCGGTAGGACTCGAGGTCCGGCGCGGTCCAGAACATGCCGGCGGACAGGGCCGACGATCCGCCGGCGGTGGGCAGCTTCTCCAGGACGACGACGCGCGCCCCCTCCTTGGCGGCGGTCCAGGCGGCGCTGAGACCGGAGAGGCCGCTGCCGAGGACGACAACGTCGGCGACCATGGCGCCTGGGCTCACTGGGCCGGGGGAGGGCGGGGGCGCAGAACGCCACACAGAGGTGCTCATGAAACTGCCTTTCGAGACAACGTTGGTCGAAGGGGCCTGAACCCCGCCGGACTAGGGGGCCAGCAGGAAATCCTGAATAGCGGGATTTCTTTCAAGTATGAGCTGGATTACATTGTTGTGCAGAAGATTCTGCCCAGCAGAACGAGGATTCGGAGGAAGCGCGGATGGACAGCCTGACGAAGATGGTCAGCATCTTGGACCTGCTCACCGTCAACAAGCCCGCCTGCACGGCCGAGGACGTGGCCGAGGCGCTTAATACCTCCCGCACCTCGGCCTACCGCTACCTCAAGGTCCTTGCCGACGCGGGGCTCCTCGCCAGCCGGGCGGGAGGGGCCTATGGCCTGGGCGGCCGAGTTCTGCAGCTGGACCGGCAGATGCGTCTGACCGACCCGCTGCTACAGCGCTCCCAGGAGGTGATGCACGCGCTGGCGAGCAAGCTGGGCGAGAACCTGCTGCTGAACAGCTACTACGGGGAGAACATCGTCTGCATCGCGCAGGCCTGGATCAATCCGCAGGACACGAACTACAGCCGGGGCCAACCGCTCAGCCTCTTCCGCGGCGCGGCGAGCAAGGTGATCCTCGCGCACTTCCCACCGCATCGCCTGAGGTCGCTGTACGCCCGGCATGTCGACGACGTCGCCGGAGCCGGCCTGGGCTCATGCTGGCAGGAGTTCCGGGACAGCCTGCGGCGGATCCGGGAGGCGGGCCACTCGATCACGCATGCCGAGGTGGATCCGGGGGTGACGGGAGTTGCGGCTCCGGTGTTCGACGGCGTGGGTGGTCCTGTCATGGGGAGCCTTGCCTTCGCGGTGCCCACGCTGCGGCTGGATGAGAAGGAGCAGCTCCTCGTCCAGGAAGTCATTGCGGCCACGAGTCAGATCACAGCGCTCGGAGGCGGCGACGCCCTCAGCGAGGTGAGGGCTTGAAGAAGGACGACGGCGGCACCCACCTAAGGAGGCTTGGGTTCTAGCGGTCGTCGCAACGCCTCGTACTTCGAGGAGTTGCAACGACCGTGCGGCATCTAAGGAGAGATTCGTCTGGGAGAGGGCCTTATGCCCCGCGGGTCAGGGATGAGTTCCTAGCGCTTCTGCGATCGCTCGGGAGCGTGACCGTGGCTGCGGCCCGCTTGGGCCCGAACAGGGATACCGGATACGAGTGGGCCCGGAAGGCTGGATTGGCCAGGAGCCGTTCGGAGATGCCGACCCGGGAGGATTTCCATCGGCTCAGGGGACAGGGCCTGAGCAGGCGGGAAGCAGCGGCGTGGTTGGGGATCCACCCGGACAACGGCCCAGGAGTGGGACAACGGGGTCCCCCGTCTCAAGAATGGGCGCTCCTATCCGGACGGGCGGGCCGTGGACTATGACGCGGGTATGCAGACACTGACGCCGCGATCCGGTGGGGCTCCACCCGGCGGCCAATCTCGTTGAGCCATGAAAGCCGGCGAACACTAACGAGCCACACCGGGGCGCCCCTGGGGCGATCGACGGCCTACGCAAGCCCCCGAACGACACACCAGAAACGGTAAGGAACACGAACCGGCTCCTGCTCTTCTGGTTCGCAAAAGGCAGCAACCTCCCAGGCCCCACCCCCGCCCAGGCACTCACCGAACTCCTCCTTCCCGACGCAGCCTGACCCCATCCGTTGCACTTGACAGACAGAATCTGCCCTCGAGATCCGTACCCGAAACAGGGTGCGCCAAGGACGCAGAGAAGGAGGGCCGCACCCGTTCGGGTGCGGCCCTCCTTCGTGTCTGCGATGTGAGCGATACGCGGCGGCCTCGCCCGGGCTCAGAGCCGCGGGCTGTGGCGGGCGATGTCGGCGACGTTGACGGCCGAGGCCATGAGAAGGGCCGCGACGACCATGTGCGTGCCGACGAGCAGCGGCGGGATGCCCGTGTAGTACTGCGTGATGCCGATCGCGGCCTGAAGGAGCGTCAGGACGAGGAGGACGAGGACGCCGGAGCGGAAGGGCCCCCGCACGCGCGAGCGCACGGCCGCCCAGACGCCGAAGAGGGCGCCGAACGCGACGAGGTACGCGGGCACGGCGTGGATGTGCGAGAAGAGGTCCCAGTCGAGCCCGTTGCGCGGTGCGTCGGCGTCGCCCGCGTGCGGCCCGGCCCCGGTGACGACGACGCCGAGCACGACGGCGGCCGCGGCGGCCGCCGCTGTGGCAGCCATGGCGGGGAAGACGGCCCCGGGGAGGGCGGGCAGGGTGCGGTCCATGAGGCGGCCCGTGCGGCCGAAGGCCCGGTTCACGAGGAGCATGGCGACGACGACGAGGGCCATCGAGACGAGGAAGTGCAGGCCCACGACCCAGGGGTTGAGCTGCGTCAGGACCGTGATGCCCCCGATCACCGCCTGCGCGGGGATGCTGCCGAGGAGCGCGGCGGCGAGCCAGAAGAGGTCCTTGCGCTCCTTGCGGAGGTTCCAGAGCATGACAAGCATCGCGACGGCCACGGCGGCGAGGGCGAACGTCAGGAGCCGGTTGCCGAATTCGATGACGCCGTGGAGGCCCATCTCGGGGGTCGTCGTGAGCGACTCGGCAGTGCAGCGCGGCCATGTGGGGCAGCCGAGCCCCGAGGATGTGAGCCGCACGGCGCCGCCCGTGCCGATCAGCACGGTCTGCCCGACGAGCGAGGCGATCGACAGGGCCCGGATGCGGCGGTCGACCTCGTGGGGGAGGCGCGCCGCGAGGCGTGCGAGGGGCGTATGGCCAGTGGCGGTCATTCAGATCAGCTCCATCGGAACCAGCGGGTGGCGGCGGTGCCCGCGACGACGGCCCAGACGGCCAGGACCGCGGCGGCGGGGAGGTTGAGAGTGCCCTCGAGGAAGGCGGCGCGCAGCGCCTCGCCGAGGGCGCCGGAGGGCAGGAAGCCGACGACGGGCTCCAGGGCGGCTGGGAGCCGGGTGGCCGGAAGGACGATCCCGCCGAAGACGCCGAGCAGGATCCAGACGAGGTTCGTCACGGCGAGGGTGGCCTCGGGCCGGGCCGTCCCGGCGATGAGGAGCCCGAGGGCCGTGAAGGCGGCCGCGCCGAGGGCCAGGAGGGGCAGCCCGAGGAGCACGCCGGACGGCGACGGCCGCCAGCCGAGCGCGAGGGCCACCCCGCCGACGACCACCGTCTGGACGGCGAGCACGACGAGGACGGCGACGACCTTCCCCGCGATGAGGCCCCCGCGCCCGAGCGGGGTCGTCGACAGGAAGCGCAGCACGCCATAGCGCCGGTCGAAGCCGGTGGCGATGCCCTGTCCGGTGAAGCCGACGCTCATGGTGCACAGGGCGAGGATGCCCGGCGCGGCGACGTCGACCCGGCTGGGACCGAGCCCGTCGAGGAAGTGCGTCATGGTGAGCCCGACGAGCGCGAGGAGGGGCAGGACGAGCATGAGGATGAGCTGCTCACCGTTGCGCAGCATGGCGCCAGTCTCGTAGCGGCCCTGCTGCCAGACGCGGCGGGCCAGGCTCGCGGCGCTCATGCGCGGTGCTCCTGTGCTGGATCGGCGGCTGCCTCGGTTGCGGATTCGGCAGCGATCGCGAGGAAGACGTCCTCGAGGTTCCTCGCCCCGAGCTCGAGGCTGTGCGGCATGATGCCCCTTTCGTGCAGCCACGACGCGACGGCGAGCAGGTCCGCCGTCGTGAGTTCGCCGTCGACGGTGTACTGGCCAGCGGGGCCCTCCTTGACCTCCGCGGCCGAGCCGGCGAACGCGTCGGCGAGCGCGAGGCCGGGCTCCGCGGTGAGCGTCAGGCGGCGGGCCGCGTCGCGGCGGTGGGCGAGCAGCTCGGCGACGGTGCCGCTCGCGACGACGCGCCCGCGGTCGAGGATGTGGACGACGTCGGCGAGGCGCTCGGCGTCGTCGAGCAGGTGAGTCGTGAGCACGATGCCGAGCCCCTCGGCGCGGAGCTCCTCGATGAGGGCGACGACGAGCTGGCGCGACTGGGGATCGAGGCCCGCGCTCGGCTCGTCGAGGAAGACGACCTCGGGCCGGCCGACGAGGGCGGCGGCCAGGGCCACGCGCTGCTTCTGGCCGCCCGAGAGCCGACGGATGGTGGTCGAGGCGAACTCGTCGATGCCGAGCCGTCCGGCGAGCTCGTCGACCGGCCGCGGGTCGGTGTACATCCCCGCGACGTGGCGCAGGAGCGCGAGGGGCCGGGCGGACGGCGGCAGCCCGCCCTCCTGGAGCATGATCCCGACGCGGGAGCGCAGCTCCGCGCCAGCCCGCACCGGGTCCTCGCCGAGGAGCCGCACCGTCCCGCCCGTCCGGGTCTGGAGGCCCTGCGCGCACTCGAGCGTCGTCGTCTTGCCGGCGCCGTTGACGCCCAGGATCACGGTGATCTCGCCATGCCGTGCGACGAGGTCGACGCCGGCCAGGATCCGCTTCATCCGGCCGTCGAGGGAAGGGATAGGGCCTACATCCTTGACGAGGCCCTCGACCTCGAGGCATGGTGAACCGGTTCTGAGCACCCATACATTCTACGCGGCGTAGCAGTGGCGCCGCGGGCAGGGGGCCAGGAGTGATAAGCCTCTCCTTACTGGAGACGCCCGCCCGATTAGGCAATCATTATTTTGTGTATTCCATGACCACGCCGAAGGCTGCCCACCGGCCGCCCGCCGACACGGAGGACCGCACGCGCGACCGCGTCCTCAGTGCCGTGCTCGAGCACGGTCCTGTGAGCGCCGCCGAACTCGGCGAGCTGCTCAACGTGACCCCGGCCGCCGTGCGCCGCCACCTCGATGCCCTGACCCAGGCGGGCGTCGTCGAGGTCAAGCGCGTCGCGACCTCGGGCACCGGCGCGGGCCGGCCCGCGCGGCGCTACGTCCTGACCTCGCGGGGCCAGTCCACGATCGGCGACGACTACCTCGATATCGCGCGGAGCGCCCTCGAGCGCCTCGGCGCGCTCGGCGGGGCCAGTGCCGTCGAGGAGTTCGCGCGGGAGCGCTTCGCCGCGATGGAGCACCGCTATCAACCGATCGTCGACGCCGCGGGCGACGACGTCGCGGCCCGCTCGCGGGCCCTCGCCGAGGCGCTCACGGCGGACGGCTTCGTGGCCTCCGCCGCGTCGGTCCAGGGCAAGGCCCCGCTCCCGGCACACCTCGCGAGCGTCCAGCTGTGCCAGGGGCACTGCCCCGTCCAGCAGCTGGCCGCGGAGTTCCCCCAGTTCTGCGACAGCGAGACCGCCGCGTTCTCCCGCCTCCTCGGCGTGGACGTGCGCAGGCTCTCGACGCTCGCACAGGGCGGGCACGTGTGCACGACCCACATTCCCACCGGACGGGCCGCCATTGCCGCGGCCCTGCCGGCCGAGGCACCCACAACGCAGACGACCACTACCAACACTGAGAGGCCGTGATGACGGATCAAGTGGCCGAGAACAAGGCCGTGGACGGCGAGTCCACAGTGATCTCGGAGATTCTGGAGAAGAACCCGGAGCTCCATGGGATCGGCACCTATGAGTACGGCTGGGCGGACGCCGATGTAGCCGGCGCCAACGCGCGACGTGGCCTCGACGAGGACGTCGTCCGCGACATCTCCGCCAAGAAGGGCGAGCCCGAGTGGATGCTCGACCTCCGCCTCAAGGGCCTGAAGTACTTCGACCGCAAGCCCATGCCCCTCTGGGGCGCGGACCTGTCGGGCATCGACTTCGACAACATCAAGTACTTCGTGCGCTCGACCGAGAAGCAGGCGGCCTCGTGGGAGGACCTCCCCGAGGACATCCGCAACACGTACGAGAAGCTGGGCATCCCGGAGGCCGAGCGCTCCCGCCTCGTCGCCGGCGTCGCCGCCCAGTACGAGTCCGAGGTCGTCTACCACCAGATCCGCGAGGACCTCGAGAAGCAGGGCGTGATCTTCCTCGACACGGACACCGCGCTCAAGGAGCACCCGGAGTTCTTCCAGGAGTACTTCGGCACGGTCATCCCGGTCGGCGACAACAAGTTCGCCTCGCTCAACACCGCCGTGTGGTCGGGCGGCTCGTTCGTGTACGTCCCGAAGGGCGTCCACGTCGAGATCCCGCTCCAGGCCTACTTCCGCATCAACACGGAGAACATGGGCCAGTTCGAGCGGACGCTCATCATCGCGGACGAGGACTCCTACGTCCACTACATCGAGGGCTGCACCGCCCCGATCTACACCTCGGACTCGCTGCACTCGGCCGTCGTCGAGATCGTCGTCAAGAAGGGCGCGCGCGTCCGCTACACGACGATCCAGAACTGGTCGACCAACGTGTACAACCTCGTGACCAAGCGCGCCATCTGCCACGAGGGCGCGACCATGGAGTGGATCGACGGCAACATCGGCTCCAAGGTCACCATGAAGTACCCGGCCGTCTACCTGGTCGGCGAGCACGCCAAGGGCGAGACCCTCTCGATCGCGTTCGCGGGCGAGGGCCAGCACCAGGACACCGGCTCGAAGATGGTGCACATCGCGCCGAACACGCAGTCCTCGATCATCTCCAAGTCCGTGGCACGCGGCGGCGGGCGGGCAGCCTACCGCGGCCTCGTCCAGGTCCGCGAGGGCGCCAAGAAGTCGGCCAACACGGTGCGCTGCGACGCCCTCCTGGTCGACACGATCTCGCGCTCGGACACCTACCCGTACATCGACATCCGCGAGGACGACGTCGTGCTCGGCCATGAGGCGACCGTCTCGCGCGTGTCCGAGGAGCAGCTCTTCTACCTCATGTCCCGCGGCCTGCCCGAGGACGAGGCCATGGCCATGATCGTGCGCGGCTTCATCGAGCCGATCGCGCGCGAGCTGCCCATGGAGTACGCCCTCGAGCTGAACCGCCTGATCGAACTGCAGATGGAAGGGTCTGTCGGCTGACATGACTGAGATGACTGAAACGCCCCTGAATGACTCGCTCCTGACCGAGAAGGCGCGCATCGGGGCGCCGTCCATCCCCGGCCTCACGGAGGAGGGCGAGAGCCTGACCCCGCTCGAGCCCGCGGAGGCCACCCGCCCGCAGTCCGCTTCTGCCTCTCCGTTGGGTGGCGCCGCCGCCAAGGGCCACTCGCACGGCGGCGGCTACGGCATCCCGGACAGCTCCCGCGCCGGCCGCCTGACGTCCTACACGCTTGAGGACTTCCCGGCCATCCGCGGCACCGAGGAGGAGTGGCGCTTCACGCCGCTCAAGCGCCTCGGCGGCCTGCACACCGCAGCGCTCGACGGCGCGGCCCCGGCCGTCGCTGTCGAGGCGCCGGAGCAGGTGCGCGTCGAGACCGTCGGCCGCGAGGACTCCCGCATCGGCTCGGCCGGCATCCCGGAGGACCGCGTGTCCGCCAACGCGTGGGCCCACTTCGCCGAGGCCACGGTCGTCACCGTCCCCGCCGGGGTTGAGCTCGAGGACCACGTCCTCGTCACGCTCACCGGCGCCGGGACGGCGGCAGCAGCCCAGCACGTGGTGGTCGTCGCCGAGGAGGGCGCCCGCGCCGTCGTCGTGCTCAACCACGTCGGCGACGCGGTCGTGTCCGAGAACGTCGAGATCGTCCTCGGGGACGGCGCCGACCTCACGGTCGTGTCCCTCCAGGAGTGGAGCGACGCCTCGGTGCACGCCTCGAGCCAGCAGGTCAAGATCGGCCGGGACGCGCGTCTCAAGCACATCGTGGTGAGCCTCGGCGGCTCCGTGGTCCGCGTGACCCCGACCGCGCGCTTCGCCGCCCCCGGCGGCGAGGCCGAGCTCTACGGCCTGTACTTCGCGGACGCCGGCCAGCACCTCGAGCACCGGACCTTCGTGGACCACGCCCAGCCGAACTGCGTCTCCAACGTGCTCTACAAGGGCGCGCTGCAGGGCAAGGATGCGCGCACGGTGTGGGTCGGCGACGTCCTGATCCAGAAGCAGGCCGAGGGCACCGACAGCTACGAGAAGAACCAGAACCTGGTCCTGACCGACGGCTGCCGCGCGGACTCCGTGCCGAACCTCGAGATCGAGACGGGCCTCATCGAGGGCGCCGGCCACGCGAGCGCGACCGGCCGCTTCGACGACCAGCACCTCTTCTACCTCATGGCGCGCGGCATCCCCGAGGACGTCGCCCGCCGCCTCGTGGTGCGCGGCTTCCTGAACGAGATCATCCAGAAGATCGGCGTTCCCGCCATCGAAGAGCACCTCACCGAGGCCGTCGAGCGCGAGCTCGCCGCCGGAGACAACTGACCCCTGAAACACCCGCCCGGTGCGACCGGGGAACAAGGAGAACAAACACACATGTCGACTCTGGAGATCAAGGACCTGCACGTCTCGATCGAGACCGAGCAGGGCGTCAAGGAGATCCTCAAGGGCGTCACGCTCACCGTGAAGACGGGCGAGACGCACGCCATCATGGGCCCCAACGGCTCGGGCAAGTCCACGCTGGCCTCGACCATCGCGGGCCACCCGCGCTACACGGTCACCTCGGGCTCGATCACGCTCGACGGCGAGGACGTCCTCGAGATGAGCGTGGACGAGCGCGCCCGCGCCGGTCTCTTCCTCGCCATGCAGTACCCGGTCGAGATCCCGGGCGTGACCATGACCAACTTCCTGCGCACGGCCAAGACCGCGATCGACGGCCAGGCCCCCGCGCTGCGCACGTGGACCAAGGACGTCAAGGCGGCCATGGACCAGCTGCGGATCGACGCCGACTTCGCCCAGCGCAACGTCAACGAGGGCTTCTCGGGCGGCGAGAAGAAGCGCGTCGAGATCCTCCAGCTCGAGCTCTTCAAGCCGAAGTTCGCGGTCCTCGACGAGACCGACTCCGGCCTCGACGTCGACGCGCTCAAGGTCGTCTCGGAGGGCGTCAACCGCGCCCACGCCGAGGGCAACATGGGCACGCTCCTCATTACGCACTACACGCGGATCCTGCGCTACATCAAGCCGGACTTCGTGCACGTGTTCGTCGACGGCCGGATCGCCGAGCAGGGCGGCCCCGAGCTCGCCGACCGCCTCGAGGACGAGGGCTACGACCGCTACGCGGCCGGCGCCGGCGCGGCCAAGGCCTGAGGACTGCCGCCATGACGGAGATCCAGCCTGGACAGACGGCCCTCGACGACGTCGAGGAGCTGCTCAAGGACGTGATCGACCCCGAGCTCGGCGTCAACGTCGTCGACCTCGGCCTCGTGTACGGCCTCGAGTACGGCGAGGATGGCGCGCTGCTCATCAGCATGACGCTCACGACCGCCGCGTGCCCGCTCACCGACGTCCTCGAGGAGCAGGTGGGCAAGGCGCTCGAGGGCTCGGTGGACGAGTGGCGCCTCAACTGGGTGTGGATGCCGCCGTGGGGTCCCGAGCGGATCACCGAGGACGGCCGCGACCAGATGCGCGCGCTCGGCTTCAACATCTGATCCCGGCCCGGATCCCGGGCCGCTGACGACGACGGGCGGTCCCCTTCCGTACGGAGGGGGACCGCCCGTCGTCGTGCGTGTTGGGCAGAGGGAAGCCCGGCCCCTATTCGTTGGCGGGCCCCGTGGGACGCTCCGCGAGCGTGACCTTCAGCTGGGTGGTTGCCCCGTCCCGCCGCACCTCGAGGTCGACCGTGTCGCCGGGGTTGCGGGCGCGCAGGGCGGAGAGCAGGTCCTCCGGAGCGCTGAGATCGCTGCCGTCCACCCTGAGGAGGACGTCTCCGGGCCGGATCCCGGCCCTCGCCGCGGGGCCGCCCTCGGACACGGAGAGGACCAGGATCCCGCGCGCGTCCGGGAGGCCTAGCTCGGAGGCGATCTGCTGGGTGATGGGCGCGGGGCCGAGTCCGAGGAAGGCGTGGTCGGCGGTGCCGTCCGCGAGGAGTTCCTCGGCCACCTCGACCGCCGTGGCGGCCGGGATCGCGAAGCCCAGGGCCACCGCGCCGGCCTGCGGCGAGATGTACGCCTCACTGATCCCGATCACCTTGCCCTGGGCGTTGACCACCGCGCCGCCCGAGTTCCCGGGGCTGATCGGGGCGTCGGTCTGGATGAGGTCGACGAGGGAGAGGCTGCTCGAGGCCGAGCCGGGGATGGACCGCTGGAGGCCCGAGACGATGCCGGCCGTGACCGTGTTCTCGAACCCCAGCGGCGAGCCGATGACGACGGCGAGCTCGCCCACGCGGGGCAGCCGCGTCTCGAACTGCGCCTCCGGCAGGCCCGTCCGCTCCGCCTGGACGAGGGCGAGGTCGGACACGCGGTCGGCGGCCCTGACCGTCCCCACCGCCCGTTGGCCGTCGGCGAAGCCGATCTCCACCCTGGTGGTCCCCCGGATCACGTGCTCGTTGGTGAGGATCAGCCCGTCCTGGCGGTACACCACCCCGCTGCCCACGCCGTCCTGGGTGAGGATCGTAACGACTGAGGGCTCAACGTTCTGGACGATCGACGGGATGTCCCCGGCCGCTGCCGCTGGCGATGCCTGCGGCGGGGGAGTGCCGTCGCCTGTCGCCGCGGCGGTGGGCGACGGCGCTGGCTGCCCTCCCGTACACCCTGCCGCTCCGGCAGCGAGGACAGCGGCAAGGGCGGCGCCGGCGAGCCCGCGCCCCAGCAGGGGGCGGCGGGCCTGCCCTGGTCGCCG
Organism: Sinomonas sp. T428B; assembly: GCF_056780155.1. Taxonomy (NCBI): domain Bacteria; kingdom Bacillati; phylum Actinomycetota; class Actinomycetes; order Micrococcales; family Micrococcaceae; genus Sinomonas; species Sinomonas sp. T428B. The sequence continues at coordinate 1,847,210 of NZ_JBRAZR010000001.1, forward strand.
GGGATGCAGGCTCATGCCGTGGCTATACCCGGCCCGTGAAGGTGTTGCACTGGTCGATGTCGCCGCTGTCGTAGCCGCGCATGAACCAGGCCTGGCGCTGCTCGGCAGAGCCGTGGGTCCAGGCCTCGGGGTTGACCCGGCCCCTCGCTGCCGCCTGGATGCGGTCGTCGCCGACGGCGGCCGCGGCCGAGAGCGCGTCGCGCAGGTCCTGCTGGGTGACCGGCTCGAGGAAGGGCTCGCCCGTGCCCGGGCCGGGCGCCGAGTCGGCGTGCTGCGCCCAGATCCCGGCGAGGCAGTCCGCCTGGAGTTCGACGCGGACCGCGCCGGACTGCGGCCCCTGCGGATCCTGCTGGGCGTAGTCGAGCGTGCCGATGAGGTTCTGCACGTGGTGCCCGAACTCGTGGGCGACGACGTACTCCTGCGCGAGCGGCCCGCTCGAGGCCCCGAACTGCGTCTCGAGGACCGCGAAGAACCCGGGGTCGAAGTACGCGGTCGTGTCGGCCGGGCAGTAGAACGGGCCGACCTCGCTCGTCGCCGTCCCGCAGCCCGTGCTCACGGCCTGGTCGAAGATGACGGCCCCGGGCTGCGGGTACTTGACGCCCCGCTCCGGGAGGTAGGCGGCCCAGAACGCGTTGAGGCTGTTGACCGTCCCGACGATCCGGCAGTCGATCCGGGCGTCCGCCGACGCGCCCGTGCGGCACTCCGCCGCGGTCCCGGGGCCCGTCTGCTGCTGGCCCTGCGGCGCCTGCCCCATGAGCCCCTCGAGGATCTGCGGGTTGATCCCGAGCAGGCTCAGGACGAGCACGAGGATCCCGCCGCCGATGCCCCCGCCGATGACGGTGCCCCTCCCGAACCGCCCCCCGCCGCCGCGCTGGTCCTGCACCTGGGACGGGTCAAGCTGCGCGTCGTCATTGAAGCTCATGTACCCAAGGGTAGCTCTCGCCCCGCCGATAGACTGAGCGGATGCCATTCCTCGACCGGCTGCGCCGCTGGGCTGCCGAGAAGCCGCACGAGCCCGCCGTCGTGTGCGGCCGGGAGCGGCTCTCGTGGTCGGAGCTGCACCGTGCCGCCGAGGCCCTCGCCCGCTCGGGCGAGCCGACCGGAGTCCTCCGCCAGGGCAACGGGGTGGACTTCGCGGTGCGCTGGGCCGCGGGCGTCGCGGGGGAGCGCGAGTGCGCCGTCCTCGACCCGCTCTGGCCCCAGGCCCTCGCGGACGACGTCGTGGCGCGCCTCGCGGAGCGCGCGGGGCGTGCCGCCGGGCGCCTCGGGGGTGCTGCCGACGGGCCGGCGGAGCTCGCCGACGGCGACCCCTCGTCGTCGTTCCTCGTCGGCCTCACCTCGGGCACGACCTCGCTGCCCAAGGGCTTCTCCCGCACGAGGGAGTCGTGGCGGCGCTCCTTCGAGGCCTCCGTCGAGTGCTTCGGGCTGAGCCCCGACGACCGGGTCCTCGCGCCCGGGCCGCTGTCCGCGAGCCTGAACCTCTACACCCTCTCCGAGTGCCTCCACGCGGGCGCGTCGTTCCACACCCTCGCGCACTTCGACGTCGGCGACGCGCACGCCGAGATCACCCGGCGGGGGATCACGCGGCTCGTCCTCGTCCCGACGATGCTCCGCGTCCTCGCCGAGCGCGGCCTCGCCGGCGAGGTCGACGCGAGCGGCGTCACCGCGATCGTGTGCGCGGGCCAGAAGCTCGACCGGCGCACGCTCGAGGCCGTCCGGCGCTGGGCGCCCCACGCCGACGTGTGGGAGTACTACGGCGCCTCCGAGCTCTCGTTCGTCGCGGCGAGCCGCCACGCGCCCGGCGGCGGGGCCGCCGAGGTGGGCACCGGCGTCGGGCGCGCGTTCCCCGGCGTCGAGCTCGCGATCCTCGACGACGCCGGCGCGCCCCTGCCCGACGGCGCGGTGGGCAACATCTGCGTGCGCAGCCCCCTCGTGAGCTCGGGCTACGTGTGGGGCGACGACGGGGAGGCGTTCACGCACCTCCGCGGCTGGGCCACCGTGCGCGACCAGGGGTTCCTCGACGACGGGACGCTGCACGTGCTCGGGCGGCGCGCGGACATGATCAACACGGGCGGCGCCAACGTGTACCCGCACGAGGTCGAGGCCGCCCTCGCGATGCTCGACGGCGTGGCCGAGGTCGTCGTCGCGGGCGTGCCCGACGACGTGCGCGGGCAGCGCATCGTGGCCGGGATCGTGCCCTCGCACGCGGGCCTCGGGCAGCTGGCCGTCCGCGCGGGGCTCGAGGGCGCCCTCGCCCCGGTCAAGCGCCCGCTCCAGTACCTCCAGCTCGACGCGCTCCCCACGACCGAGCGCGGGAAGCTCTCCCGCGCCGAGTTCCAGCGCTGGATCCTCGAGGGCGACAGCCGTGCCCGGCCGCTCGTCTGAGGCCGTTCCCCAGGCCGGGCCGGGGGCGCAGGGCGTGCGCCGCCTTGCCCGCGAGAACGCGCCGCTCGTCGTCGCCGGCCGCCGGACCCCGCTCGCCCGCGCGGGCACGCACTTCGCCGACGTGCCCGTCCAGGACCTGCTCGCGCCGGTGCTGCGCGCCCTCGCCGACGGGCCGGGCGTGCGGGAGGGCATGATTGCCGACGTCGTCGTGGGCAACGCCGCGGGCGGAGGCGGCAATCTCGCGCGCCTCGCCGCGCTCGAGGCCGGCCTGCCCGAGCGGATCCCCGGCATCACGGTGGACCGGCAGTGCGGATCGGGGCTCGACGCCGTCGTCCTCGCGTGCCGGCTCGCCCAGGCCGGCGCAGGCGCCGCTTTCCTCGCCGGCGGGGCCGAGTCCATCAGTACCGCGCCCGTGCGCGGACGGCGCACGGGCGACGGCGGCATCGACTTCTACTCGCGGGCCCAGCACGCGCCCACGCGGCCCGGGGAGGACGAGCCCGGCGACCCGGACATGGGCGTCGCCGCGGAGTCGGTGGCGCGGGAGGCCGGCGTCGGCCGGGAGCGGCAGGACGCCTTCGCGCTGCGCAGCCACAGGCTCGCCCTCGCCGCGGCGGGGGACGGGGCGTTCGACGGCGAGCTCGTGCCCGTGCGCGGGCGCGGCGGCTGGGTGCGGGCGGACAACGGCCCCCGGCCGCGGCTCGACGCCTCCCTGCTCGCGCGCTTCCCCGCCGCATTCGTCCCCGGTGGGACGGTCACGGCCGGCAACTCGTGCGGCGATGCGGACGGGGCCGCTGCGGTGCTCGTCGCGGCACCGGAGGCCCTGGACCCGCAGCCTTCCGACGGCGGGCGGCGGGCGCTCGCGTTCGTCGGGGCTGCCTCCGTGGGCGTCGATCCGCGCCGGCTCGGCCTCGGCGCGGCCGCCGCTGCCGAGGAGCTGCTCGGGGCCCACGGCGTCGCCGCGGCCGACCTGGCCGCCGTCGAGTTCAACGAGGCCTTCGCAGGGCAGGTGCTCGCATGCATCGACAGGCTCGGGCTCCGGGACGGTCGGCTCGAGGCCGTGCTCAACACGGACGGCGGGGCCATCGCGCTCGGCCACGCCTACGGGGCCTCGGGAGCGGTGTCCGTGGTTCGGCTGCTGGCGCGGGCCCAGGCCCTGCCCGAGGGCTCGCTGTGCCTCGCGATGATCAGCTCCGCGGGCGGGATCGGCACCGCGGCCCTCTTCGAGGCCACCGACCTCCCCTGAGCAGCGTGCCGACCCCTTCCCTCCGATGCGGGGTCACCTCCCTGCGTTGCGGGGTCACGTTCCTGCGTTGCGGGGTCACGTTCCTGCGTTGCGGGGTCACGTTCCTGCGTTGCGGGGTCACGTTCCTGCGTTGCGGGGTCACGTTCCTGCGTTGCGGGGTCACGTGCTGGGCCACCGGACGGCCCGCGAATGGGCAGTTTCGCATCGAGATCCGTACCCGAAACCATTGGAGGTGACCCCGGATCCTAGGGAGGTGACCCCGGATCCTTGGGAGGTGACCCCGGATCCTAGGGAGGTGACCCCGGATCCTTGGGAGGTGACCCCGCATTCTTGGGAGGTGACCCCGGATCCTTGGGACGGATCGCGGGGAAGAGCGGGGCGGGCGGGTCAGTTGTCGCCGAGGCCGCGGGCCGCGAGGGCGTCTCCCGTGCGGCGGGCATAGGCGACGGCGGAGAGGACGACGGGGATCGTCCGCGCGCGGACGCTGCGCTCGAGCCCCCGGGCCCGGGCCGCGTCGCCGACCTCGGCGAAGGAGCCGGCCAGGACCGGGATGCTCCGCAGCATGATCGCGATCGCGAGGGCGAACCGCTCCGGATCGGCGCCGAAGCGCCGGAACGGCCGCGCCGTGGCGGCGACGGCGTCGAGCAGCTCCCGCAGCGGCACGGTCGCCGTGAGGAGCCCGGCGGCGAGGAAGCACAGCAGGAGGTTCAGCACGATCCGGCCCGAGACGGCGGGACCCTGCTGCCACCACTGGAAGACGAGGAGCACGCCCAGGAGCGGGACGACGAGCTTCCACGGCGCCACGAGCCGGCGCACGCCCAGCCCCGCCGAGAGCCACGCGGCCACCACGGCTCCCACGGCGAGGGCCGAGGCCCGCCAGTCGAGCAGCACGAAGCTCGCCGCCCCCGCCGCGAGCACCCCCGCGAACTTGGCCCAGAGCGGCGCCCGGTGCAGCCACGAGTCCCCGGGCACATACCCGGCCAGGAGCCCGGGCGAGGTCCGCGCGCGCATCAGCCGCCGCCGTCGTGCGCCGGGGCCGCGCACAGGGCGCGGTAGAACGCGACCGCCTCCGCGGGAGCGCCGTCGAAGGCGACCCGGCCGGCGTCGACCACGAGCACGCGCTCGGCGTCGAGGGCGAGCTCGAGGTCGTGCGTCGAGAGGATGACCTGCTGGTCCAGGCCCGCGAGCGTGCGCCGCAGGAGCTCGCGGTTGCGCAGGTCCAGGAGGGTCGAGGGCTCGTCGAGGATCAAGACCGACGGCTCGACGGCGAGCACCGCGGCGAGGGCCATGAGCTGCCGCTCGCCGCCGGAGAGCTCGTAGACGCTCTGATCGGCGAGCTCCCCGAGCCCGAACCGGTCCAGGACCGCCTGCGCGGCCGCGGCCCGCTCGGCGCGCGAGCGGTGGTGCCGGCGCAGCGAGAGCTCGACGTCCTCCCGGCCCGTGGGCATCACGAGCTGGCTCAGCGGATCGGTGAAGACGAACCCGACCCGCGCCCGCACCCCGCGCCCGTCCGCGGCCGTGTCGAGGCCGTCCACGCGCACGCTCCCGGCGCTCGGCAGCACGAGGCCGTTGAGCAGGCGCAGGAGCGTCGACTTGCCCGAGCCGTTGGCGCCCACGACGGCGATGCGCCGCTCGGTGAGGTCGAGGCCGACGCCGTCGAGCAGCACCTTGGAGTGGGTGCGGCCCGACTCGGGGTCCTCGACGGCGACGGCGACGCGGACGCCGTCGAGCTCGATCCGGCTCACGCTGAAAGGGCCTCCGGCGCCTTGACGCGCCGGACGAGCACGTCCGGGAAGGCGCGGTGCACGGCCACGGCCGCGACCGCCGCGACGGCGTTCTTGAGCAGGTCGCCCGGGTAGTAGGCGAGGTCGGCGAGGAACGCCGCGCCCCACGCGAGCTTGAGGTTCACGACCATGCCCGCGACGCCGAGGCCGTGGATCACGACGACGAGCACCGCCGTCGCGGCGAGGAAGAACCACAGGCCGCGCCGCCGCGGGGAGGTGCGCCGGATGACGAGCTCGGCCAGCAGCCCGATCGCGAACGCGCCGACGAGGAAGCCGATGATGTACCCGGCCGAGCCCGTGGCGAGGATCTGCAGGCCCGCGCGGCCGCCCGAGAAGATCGGCAGGCCCGCGAAGGCGAGCGCGAGGTAGAGGCCGACGGCGGCCGTGGCCCGGGCGGCGCCGAGGACGAGGCCCGTGAGCACGATCGCGAGCGTCTGCACCGTGATCGGCACGCCGAAGCCCCCGACCGGGATGCCCGGGACGATGGCCGAGACGGCGATGAGGGCGGCGAAGACGGCGACGAGGGCGAGGGACTGGGCGTCCCACGTCCGGCGCGGACGCGTGCCCGATGCCGCGGCCGCGGCGGGGGCGCTCTTCTGCTTCATGGGTCCTCCTGGTGCAGGGGTGCGGGTGCGGGTGCCGCCGGTCCTGTACGGCAGCGTCTGCTGTGTAGGGTACGCACCCCGGGCAAGGCCCATTTTGTAGGGCACCCACGAGCGCCCCGGCGCCTCCTTTGGCGGTGTGCCACAAGAAGGACGACGACGGCGGCGGCGGGCGGCCCGTTTCCGCTCGCGGCGGCGGGGGTAGGAGGAGCCGGTGACTCCTCAGCCCGGGCCGCGCCGCCCCCATCCGCCCACCCCCGACGACCTCGAGAGGGCCGCCGAGGCCTTCGCGATCGACGACTGGCGCGAGGGCCAGAGGGAGGCCGTCGAGGCCGTCGCCGCGGGGCGCGACGTCCTCGCGGTCATGCCCACGGGCCACGGGAAATCGGCCATCTACCAGGTCCCGGGCGCGGCCCTCGGCGGCTGCACGATCGTGGTGAGCCCGCTCATCGCCCTGCAGCACGAGCAGGTCGAGGACATCAACGCCGCGCTCGACGCCGAGGCCGCCTTCGCCGTCAACTCGACCGTGGGCGCACGCCGGGAGCGCGCGGCCTGGGAGGCCTACGACGGCGGCGAGGCCCGCTTCCTGTTCCTCGCGCCCGAGCAGCTCGCGCGCGAGGGGACCCTCGAGCGGCTCGCGGCGCGGCCGCCCGCGCTGTTCGTGGTCGACGAGGCCCACTGCGTCTCCGCGTGGGGGCACGACTTCCGGCCCGACTACCTCGCGCTCGGCGAGGCGATCCGCCGGCTCGGCCGGCCCGCCGTCGTCGCCCTCACGGCCACCGCGACGCCGCACACGCGCGACGAGATCGTCGAGCGGCTGGGCCTGCGCGACCCGCTCGTGCTCGTGCAGGGCTTCGACCGGCCGAACATCGGCCTTCGCGTCATGCGCCACGCGTCGGAGCGGGACAAGCGCGCGGCCGTGCTCGACGAGGTCGCGGGCCTCGAGGGGCCCGGGCTCCTGTACGCCGGGACGCGGCGGGCGACCGAGGAGTACGCCGCCGCCCTCGCCGAACGGGGGCTCCGCGCCGAGGCGTACCACTCCGGGCGGTCCCGCGGGGACCGCGAGGCGGCGCACGGGCGTTTCCTCGGGGGCGGGCTCGACGTCGTCGTCGCCACGACGGCGTTCGGCATGGGCATCGACAAGCCCGACGTCCGGTTCGTGGTCCACGCCGACGCGCCGGATTCGCTCGACAGCTACTACCAAGAGGTCGGCCGCGCAGGCCGGGATGGGCTGCCCGCCGTCGCCGTCCTGCACTATCGGCCGGAGGACCTCGGGCTGCGGCGGTTCTTCGCCGGGGGAGGCGCCGACGCCGAGACGCTGGGCACCGTGTTCGAGGCGGTCTCGGAGAGGGGTCCCCTCCGCGCCGCGGCGCTGCGCCGCGAGACCGGGCTCGGCCCGCGCGCCGTCTCCCGCGCGCTCAACCTCCTCGAGCACAGCGGCGCCGTCCGCGCCGGCCGCGCCGGCTTCCGCGCGGCTCCGGGGACGTCCGCCTCCGAGGCGGTCCGGCACGCCCACGAGGAGGACGAGTCACGCCGCCGCATCGACGCCTCGCGGATCGAGATGGTCCGGGCCTACGCGGAGACGGACGGCTGCCGACGGCAGCACCTGCTGAACTACTTCGGCGAGGACGCGCCCGCGTGGTGCGGGAACTGCGACCGCTGCGCCGAGGCCGGCAGCCGGGCCGAGGTGGAGGCGCGTGAGTCCGAGGCGCCGGCCGAGTGGCCGCTCCAGCTGCCCGTGCGGCACCGCGAGTGGGGCCCGGGGATCGTCATGGCGGCCGAGGCGGACAGGATCACGGTCCTCTTCGAGTCGGTCGGCTACCGGGAGCTCTCGCTCGCCGTCATCGGCGAGCAGGAGGGCCTGCTCGTGCCGGCCGATGTGGGGGAGGCCGCCGCGGGTCACTAGCATAGAGGGAGGCCCACGTCCGGGCCGTCCTCCCGAAAGGCCTGCACCACGTGATCACCGTCTCCAACCTCGAACTCCGCGCCGGCGCGCGCCTGCTCATGGACGAGGTGAACTTCCGCATCGACAAGGGCGACAAGGTCGGCCTCGTCGGCCGGAACGGGGCCGGCAAGACGACCCTCACGCGCGTCCTCGCGGGGGAGGGGCTGCCCGCCTCGGGCACGGTGACGCGCTCGGGCGAGATCGGCTACCTCCCGCAGGATCCGCGGACGCCGGACATGGAGCAGCTCGCGCGGGACCGCATCCTCTCCGCCCGGGGGCTCGACGTCGTCGTCCGCAAGCTCCGCGCCGCGCAGGCCGAGATGGCGAGCGACGACGCCGCCGTCCAGCGCAAGGCGATGGCGCGCTACGACCGGCTCGAGGCCGAGTTCCTCGCGGGCGGAGGGTACGCCGCAGAGGCGGAGGCGGCCGCGATCTCGGCGAACCTCGCCCTCCCGGACCGGATCCTCAACCAGCCGCTGCGCACGCTCTCGGGCGGCCAGCGCCGCCGCGTCGAACTCGCGCGCATCCTGTACTCGGCGGCCGACACGCTCCTGCTCGACGAGCCGACCAACCACCTCGACGCGGACTCGATCGCGTGGCTGCGCGACTTCCTCAAGGCGCACCAGGGCGGGCTCATCGTCATCTCGCACGACGTCGAGCTGCTCGAGGCGACCGTGAACAAGGTCTTCCACCTCGACGCGAACCGCGCGGTCATCGACATCTACAACATGGGCTGGAAGCGCTACCTGGCCCAGCGCGAGACCGACGAGCGCGCACGACGGCGCGAGCGGGCCAACGCGGAGAAGAAGGCCGCCGTCCTGCTCGACCAGGCGAACAAGATGCGTGCCAAGGCGACCAAGGCCGTCGCGGCGCAGAACATGGCCAAGCGCGCCGAGCGGATGCTCGCCGGCCTGCAGGAGGAGCGCGCCTCGGACCGCGTGGCCGCGCTGCGCTTCCCCGAGCCCGCCCCATGCGGCAAGACCCCGCTCATGGCGGAGGGCCTGAGCAAGTCGTACGGCTCGCTCGAGATCTTCACCGACGTGGACCTGGCCGTGGACCGCGGCTCGCGCGTCGTCATCCTGGGCCTCAACGGCGCCGGCAAGACGACCCTCCTGCGCATGCTCGCCGGCGTCGACGCCCCGGACACGGGCGAGATCAAGCCCGGGCACGGGCTCAAGGTGGGCTACTACGCGCAGGAGCACGAGACCCTCGACCACGACCGCACGGTCCTCGAGAACATGCGCAGCGCTGCCCCGGACCACCTCGGCGACGCCGACGTGCGCGGCATCCTCGGCTCGTTCCTGTTCCAGGGCGACGACGTCGACAAGCCCGCGGGCGTGCTCTCCGGCGGCGAGAAGACCCGGCTCGCGCTCGCGACGATCGTGGCCTCCAGCGCCAACGTCCTGCTGCTCGACGAGCCGACCAACAACCTCGACCCCGCGAGCCGCCGCGAGATCCTCGGCGCGCTCAAGACGTACAAGGGCGCCGTCGTCATGGTCAGCCACGACGAGGGAGCGGTCGAGGCGCTCAACCCCGAGCGCGTCGTCCTGCTGCCCGACGGCGTCGAGGACCTCTGGAGCGCGGACTACCTGGACCTCATCACGCTCGCCTGAGCTGGCGTCCCGCGCTACCGGACCTCGAGCTCCTCGGCCCCGGTCACGCGGGCGAGGTCGTCGTACCCGATCGAGAGCATCGAGCGGTGGTCGCCGGCGCCCGCCCACAGGAGCGGGTACGCGCGCAGGTGCACGTCGATGAGGGTGCGCAGCGGGGCCGGGTGGCCCACGGGCGCGACCCCGCCCACGCGCTGGCCCGTGTGCTCGAGCACGAAGTCGGCGGACGCGCGCCGGATCTTCCCGACGCCGATCTGCCGGGCCACGTGGCGGGTGTCGACGCGCGCGGCGCCGCTCGCGAGGATGAGCAGCGGCTCGCCGTCGGCGTCGAACACGAGGCTGTTGGCGATCGCGCCGACCTCGCAGCCGAGCACCTCCGCGGCCGCGGCCGCGGTGGGCACGTCCTCGGCGAAGGTCCGGACGGTGTCGGAGAGCCCGGCGGCGACAAGAGCGCCGCGGACGCGCTCCACGGGAGAGCCCGCGCGCTCCACGGGAGAGCCCGCGCGTTCCATGGGAGAGCCCGGGAGGGAGTCGGGGACAGAGTCAGGCATGCGGCTGATCCTAGCCGGGCCTACTGGTAGCCCTGGGCATCGAGGATCGCGTCCTCTTCCTCCTCGGCGGTGGGCCGCTTCCGCTGCCGCGGCCCGAGCCGGGCCGCCCTCGCGGCGGCCCGCTCGGCGGCCTCGCGCGCGGCGCCCTCGTCCCGGCCGTCGGCGCGGGCGGCGGCGTGCGCCTCGGCGGCGTCAGCGGCCGCGTCGATCGCGTCGTTGCGGGCCTGCTGGCGCGCGGCCCAGCCGAACGCAATGAACATGAGGACGGCGAATGCGAGCCACTGGAGCGCGTAGGAGAGGTGCGTTCCCTCGTCCGGCTGCGGCTTCGCGAGCGGTGCCGGCGTCTGGGCCGCGGGCGGGTCCTCGCTCGCGAGCAGCCCGTATGCGCCCTCGAGGATCGGGTAGGGCAGCTGGTCCGCGTACCCGCTGAGGTCGATCGAGGCGAGCTGCCCCTCGGGCGCGCCGCGGTCGAGCGCGGGCTCGGCCGGACGCAGGCGCACGACGACGTCGACCGTCCCCGCGGGCGGGGCCGGCACGGCGTCCGGCCGGCCCGCCTCGGCGTTGCCGATCGGCAGCCAGCCGCGGTCCACGATCACGGTCTCGCCGGACTCGAGGCGCAGCGGCACGACGACCTCGTAGCCCGGCTGCCCGTTGAGCGGCCGGTTGCGCACGACCCGGGTCTGCTCGACGTCGTACGTCCCGCGCAGGGCGACCGGGCGCCACTCGCTCTCGATGTCGAACCGCCCGAACTCGCCCGCTGCCTCGGCGAAGGGCATCGGCGCGGCGTCGTAGTTCTGCTCGACGCGGTCGACGACGGCCCTCGCCTCGTCGAGGCGCGCGAGCTGCCAGCGGCTCAGGAACACGCACGCAACGGCGAAGAGGGCGGCGAGCCCGAGGTACATGAGCCAGCGGCGGGAGAACAGGAACCGGTACATCAGGCGGACGCCCCGGCGGGCGTGTCCAACGGGAGCGTCTCGCGCCAGAGCATGCGGGTGCGCAGGTAGTCCTCGAGCCACTCGCGGTGCTCGGCGCACGCGAGCCACACTTTCCGCCGCTCGGCGGTGTGGATCCGGGGGTTGTTCCACAGGAGCCGCCAGGACGCCGCCGCGCGGCAGCCCTTGCGGGAGCACACGGGCTGCTCCTCGGGCCGGTCGCCATTGGCGCGGTCGCCGCCGTCAGCGCCCTCAGGGCCGGGGATCATGTCCAGCAGGTTCACGCGGCGCCGTCCTCCTTGTCGCGGTATGTCGTCTCGTCTGTCGTGTCGCCGGGCTCGTCGTCGTCCGGTGCGGCGTCGCCCGGCTCGGCCTCGCCGTCGACCACCTCGCCCTGGATCGTCTCGGCGGCCGCCTCCGGTGGCGCCCCGGGACCGATCTCGGCGAGCGGCGCGGCGTCGACCATGTCGCCGTCGTACGTCTCGGCCTGGGTCTGCGCGTTCGCGATGACCACAGCGACCCACGGCAGGAACACCGCCCCGGCCACCGCGAGGAGCTTGAGCCACCCGTCGAGGACGAAGAGCAGCAGGATGCAGACCATGCGGATGCCCATGGCCACGGCGTAGCGGACCATGCGCTGGTGCATATCGACGCTGTGGCCGGGCTGGGCGGCGGTGATGCTGTGGACCTCCGCGGCGTTCCCGGAAGCGTCGTGGCCGGTGCGGCCGGCAGGATCTCTCGTCATCACACTCCCAAGCACTGTCCATTGTCCCACCGCGCCCGTCGGAGGGGCCAATCGGGGCGGGGACCATGGGCCGAGGGCCGGCTCGGGGCCCCTCGCCCCCGTCTCGGTGCCCGCGGCGGCTAGGATTCTGAAGTGAACCGGCGCCGATCAGAGGCGCCCCGACCCCTTCTCAAGGAGCACCGTGACCCTGGAAGCACCCTCCCCGCGCAGCGTCCTCGTCACCGGCGGGAACCGCGGCATCGGCCTGGCGATCGCGAAGGCCTTCCTCGCCAACGGGGACAAGGTCGCCGTGACGTACCGGAAGCCTTCCGAGCTGCCCGAGGGGATCCTTGGAGTCCAGGCCGACGTCACGGACGAGGCCTCGATCGACGCCGCCTTCAAGGCCGTCGAGGAGGCGCACGGCCCGGTCGAGGTGCTCGTGGCCAACGCCGGGATCACGAAGGACACGCTCCTGCTGCGCATGAGCGAGGACGACTTCACGTCCGTCCTCGACACGAACCTCACGGGCGCCTTCCGCGTGGTCAAGCGCGCGTCCAAGGGCATGATCCGCCTGCGCCGCGGCCGTGTGATCCTCATCTCCTCGGTCTCGGGCCTCTACGGCGCGCCCGGCCAGATCAACTACTCCGCCTCGAAGGCCGGCCTCGTCGGCCTCGCACGCTCGTTCACCCGCGAGCTGGGCTCGCGCGGCATCACGGCCAACGTCGTCGCGCCGGGCTTCATCAACACCGACATGACGGCGGAGCTGCCCGAGGAGACGCAGAAGGAGTACCTCACGAAGGTTCCCGCCGGCCGCTTCGCCGAGGCGGAGGAGGTCGCCAACGTGGTGCGCTGGATCGCGAGCGACGAGGCTGCCTACATCTCCGGCGCCGTCATCCCGGTCGACGGCGGCCTCGGCATGGGCCACTAGGCCCCGCCGCCGGTTCTGCCGGTTCTGTAGGTTTCCTACAGCTGGTGGGCCCTCATGCGCTGGCATGATGGACCCCGGACCTGATTCTTTTGGACGAGTGCGACAACGAGGAGTTCGGATGGGACTGCTGGAGAACAAGACCGCGATCGTGACGGGGTCGTCGCGCGGGATCGGCGCCGCGACGGCCACGATCCTCGCCGGCGAGGGCGCCAACGTCGTCATCAACTACCGCCAGAAGGCGCCGCGCGCCAACAAGGTGGTCGCGGAGATCGAGGCCGCCGGCGGCCGCGCCGTCGCCGTGGGCGGCGACCTGACCAACGCGGACGACGTCGAGGCGCTCGCCCAGGCGGCCATCGACTCCTTCGGGAGCCTCGACATCCTCGTGTTGAACGCCTCGGGCGGCATGGAGTCGGGCCTCGGCGAGGACTACGCGCTGCGGCTCAACCGCGACGCCCAGGTGAACATGCTCAAGGCCGCGGCCGAGCGCATGAAGCCGGGATCGCGCGTCGTGTTCGTCACGAGCCACCAGGCCCACTTCATCGACACCGTCCCGACGATGGACGCGTACGAGCCGGTGGCCCGGTCCAAGAACGCCGGCGAGAAGGCGCTCCGCGAGCTCGTCCCGTGGCTTGAGGAGAAGGGCATCACCTTCGTGGTCGTCTCGGGGGACATGATCGAGGGCACGATCACCGCGACCCTCCTCGACCGCGCCGCCCCCGGTGCGATCGAGGCGCGCCGCGAGGCCGCCGGGAAGCTCTACTCGGTCGAGGAGTTCGCCGCCGAGGTCGCGAAGATGGTCACGGCGGACGTCCCGACGGGCCACACGGAGTACGTCGGCGGGGCGGAGCACTTCCAGGCCTGACCCCTCAACGCAGGGGACATGACCCCTCAACGTTGAGGGGTCATATGCCTTTAGACGCTTGGCCAGTCCCTGGTTGAGGGGTCATGTCCCACCGGACGCGGGGTCAGACGCCCGCGAGGTGGCGGACGATGTCCAGGTACGGGAGGTCGATCGCCGCGTCCGCGGCCGCGCGGACCTTGGGCTTGGCGTTGAACGCGACCCCGAGCCCGGCCGCGCCGAGCATGTCGAGGTCGTTGGCGCCGTCGCCCACCGCGACGCAGTGCTCGAGCGGGATGCCGTGCCCGCCGGCCCACTCCCGCAGCATGCGCTCCTTGACCGCGCGGTCCACGACCTCGCCGAGCACCCGGCCCGTCAGGCGGCCGTCCACGACTTCGAGCTCGTTCGCGAGCGCGTGGTCGAGGCCGAGCCGCTCCGCGAGCGGATTGAGGATCTGGTTGAAGCCGCCCGAGACGACGCACACGACGTGCCCCGCCGCGTGGAACGCCTCGATGAGCTCCTCCGCGCCGAGGGAGAGCACGACGGCGGCGCGCACCTTCTCGATGACCTCGACCGGGAGCCCGGCGAGGGTCGCGACGCGCGCGTGCAGGCTCTGGGCGAAGTCGAGCTCGCCGCGCATCGCCGCCTCGGTCACCGCGGCGACCTCCTCGCGCTTGCCCGCGTGCTCGGCGAGCAGCTCGATGACCTCCTGCTGGATGAGCGTCGAGTCGACGTCCATGATGAGCAGCTTCCGCTCGGCCGCGCGCAGCGCGGCGGGCACGAGGGACGCCCCGAACCCGAGCCCGGCGAGGGCCTCGCGCGCCTCGCCCAGCCGCGCGCCGTCGAGCGTCACGTCCGCGGCCAGCACCTCGTAGCGCGAGCCGCCCGCCCGCCCGAAGGGCCCGACGCCGGCTCCGGCGCCCTCGAGGGCGCGGGCGGCCGCGGCGGCGTCGGCCTCGGACAGCGAGGCGGCATGGAGGACGGCGGCGAAATCTGCAGGCATAGCCCAAGATTCTAGCCAGCCCCTGGGCGGTTCGCCGTGGGCGAAGCATCTGCACTAGGGTCAGAAGTCATGAGCAATGTTCTCCAGCTGTCCAAGGTCAGCGTCGTCCGTGGGACGAAGACGCTGCTGGACGGCATCGACTGGCAGGTGCGCGAGGGGGAGCGCTGGGTCGTCCTGGGACCGAACGGCGCCGGCAAGACCACCCTCCTCCAGCTCGCCGCGGCCCGCATGCACCCGTCGCGCGGCACCGTCGACGTCCTCGACGAGACCCTCGGCAAGGTCGACGTCTTCGAGCTGCGCCCGCGCATCGGGCTCGCCTCGGCGGCCCTCGCGGCCCAGATCCCCGAGCACGAGAAGGTGCTCAACGTCGTCGTGACCGCCGCCTACGGCGTGACGGGCCGCTGGCGCGAGGCCTACGAGCGCGACGACGAGCGCCGTGCCTTCCGCCTGCTCAACGAGTGGGGGATGGGCCCGCTGCTCGGCCGCGTCTTCGCGTCGCTGAGCGAGGGCGAGCGCAAGCGCGTCCAGATCGCCCGAGCCCTCATGACGGACCCCGAGCTCCTGCTGCTCGACGAGCCCGGCGCGGGCCTGGACCTCGGCGGCCGCGAGGAGCTCGTGCACCGGCTCTCGGAGCTCGCCGCGGACGACGCCGCGCCCGCCCTCGTGCTCGTCACGCACCACCTCGAGGAGGTCCCGCCCGGGTTCACGCACGCGCTCCTGCTGCGCGACGGCGGGATCGTGGCCGCGGGCCCGATCGCCGAGACCCTCACCGAGGGCAACCTGAGCGAGACGTTCGGGATGGCCCTCGACGTCGTCGCGCGCGACGGGCGCTACACGGCCACCGCGAAGGACGGCGCCGCCGCCGCCCGAGCCGGTGCACCCGCCGCCTCCTGACTGTGGAGCTGGCTGACTTCTGGCGCGAGGCGCTCGTCTTCCTCGGCGGCCTCTGGGCCGGGACGATCAACACGATCGTCGGCTCGGGCTCCCTCGTGACGTTCCCCATCCTCGTGGCCCTCGGCTACGGGCCCGTGAACTCGATCATCTCGAATGCCATGGGCCTCGTGGCCGGGGGCTTCTCGGGCGCCTACGGCTACCGCCGCGAGGCCGCGAGCGCGAAGCGGACCCTGCTGCGGCTCCTGCCCGTCTCCCTCGTCGGCGGGCTCGTCGGGGCCTTTCTGCTCCTGACCCTGCCCGAGCGGGTCTTCACGTTCGTCGCGCCGGTGCTCATCGTCGTCGCCATCCTGCTCGTCGTGTTCCAGCCGCGGCTGTCCGCGTGGGCCAAGCGGCGGCAGGCGCTCGGCCACGTGCCGCCCGAGGAGGCCGACCACCAGCGGCTCCCTGCGGTCCTGTACGTCCTCGTCTTCGTCATCGGCGTCTACGGCGGCTACTTCACCGCGGCGCAGGGCGTCCTGCTCATGGCCGTGCTCGGGATCTTCTTCCACGGCACGCTCCAGCAGTCCAACGCGATCAAGGTCGTCCTGACGCTGGGTGTGAACCTCATCGCGGCCGTGTCCTACCTGCTGTTCGCGTTCGAGCGGATCAACTGGCTCGTCGTGCTGCTCATCGCCGTCGGCTCGACGATCGGCGGGTTCCTCGGCGCCGGGATCGGCCGGCGCATGCGCCCGGGCGCGCTGCGGCTCGTCATCGTGCTCCTGGGGCTCATGGCCCTCATCGACATGGTCTCGAGGCTTGCCCGTGGCTGAGAAGTCGCCGAACCCCGCCCGCGGGGCGGAGGCGCACGACGGCGCCGCCCCGCCCGCCGTCGTCGGCCCGCCGAACGTCGTGCGCCTCGAGAGCGCCGACGACCCACGCGTCGCCGACTACACCCAGCTCACCGACGTCCACCTGCGGAAGGTGCGCGAGCCCGCCGAGGGCCTCTACATCGCCGAGTCCACGCGCGTCCTGCGCCGGGCCCTCGACGCCGGGCACCGCCCGCGATCGTTCTTCCTCGCCGAGAAGTGGCTCGAGGGCCTCGCGGACGTGCTCGCCGCCTTTCCGGACGTCCCCGCGTACGTGGGGACGCCCGAGCTGCTCGAGGAGATCACCGGCTTCCACCTCCACCGTGGTGCGATGGCCGCGATGCACCGGCCCGAGCCCGTGCCGGTCGAGCGGCTGCTCGCCGACGTGGCTGATCGCACTCGCGGGCGGGGGAGGTCGAGGATCGCGGTCCTGGAGAACCTCACGGACCATACGAACGTGGGCGCGGTCTTTCGCAGCGCCGCAGCCATTGGCGTCGACGCCGTGCTGGTGACGCCGCAGTGCGCGGACCCGCTGTACCGCCGCTCGATCCGGGTGTCGATGGGGACGGTGTTCCAGGTGCCGTGGACGCGGATCGAAGCGTGGCCCGAGGACGTCGGGCTGCTGAAGGAGGCAGGCTACGTCGTTGCGGGGATGACCCTGGGGGAGGGTGCGATCACGCTCGACGAGCTGGTCGCCGAGGACGACGAGAACCTCGCCCTGGTCTTCGGCACCGAGGGTGAGGGGCTGACGCCTGAGACAGATAGGGTGCTCGACCGGCGGGTCACGATCCCGATGATGAACGGCGTCGACTCGCTCAACGTCGCGGCCTCGTCGGCCGTTGCCTTCTATGCGACCAGGTAGTGGCTTGGCCGGAAGTCGCATGATTCGATTCGGGTCACGACGTCTCGGCAACTGGACCCACCTCACTGCGGTGTCTGGGGAGAAGATTCCAACAATCAGCGGCCGAGCCGTCGCGGGGGGCACCGGCTGGTCAATCCTTCAACAACGTAAGGAACCCGCCCCATCGGGCGCGAAGCCGCAGCCGCCGGTCTGGTCTCGAGCCTGCAGCGCGCGTCTCACCGCCCCTCAGCGATCGCCGGCCGCCGATGGTCCGGTCACGCCGAGGCGATGAGGCGCGGGAGGTTGGAGAGCGCTCCGGCGGCATGGGCTCGGCTGCGCTCGCGAGCCTCTGGGAGGCGTGGGTCGTCGGCGTAACGCTCCAGCTCGGCGAAAGGGTACAGCCGGCTCGTGCGCGACCAGGCGGACACGGCCGGATGCTGGCCGCGAGCCCGGGCGTTCGCCATCAGCGCCGCGTAGGCGATGAGGAAGTCGACATTCCGATCCCAGAGGTGCAGCGGACGGCACAGCTCGTTCTTCTGGCCGTCGTCGTGGAGTTCGGCTTCGACGACGCCAAGCATCGCGTACTGGAACGAGACGGTGCCCCAGAACATCGGCTGAAGCGTGATGCGGCGAGGCTCGAAGATCGGACGGAGTGGCGGCCGGGCGAGCCCCGGCGCCGCGCAGTGGAGGTGCAGCGTGTCGTGTGTCGTGGGGATGATGCCCCCGTCGAGGATGATGCGGTCGCGCTCGACAGAACGCACGTGACCGAGGCGGACGACGTCCTTGATCTGCCGGAGGAGGGCGATTTCGGCTTCTCCGACGATGGCGCCGTGGAACATCGTGGGCGGCACCGAGGGATCGACCCGCAGCAGGATTCCCTGTTCGTCGAGCCGTGCAAAGAGATCATCAACCGTCGTCGCTTGGGCCATGGCCTCGATCTGCGCGGCGTTCGCGACGTACTGGTCGACGACGAGGTCGTGCGGTTGCAGGTAGCGTCGATTCGGCCACCATCCCTCGCGCGGTTTGATCCACGTGAGGTCGGCGGGATCCACACCCTGCTCGAGAAGCCACACACACGTGTCGAGGGCGGTCTTGCCCGCGCCGATCACCGTGAAGCGTCCGGCCGGGTGGGCGAGGCGGGCGAGCCCACCGGTGGGGATGCAGCGGACTCCCTCGGCCACGGCGAACGGCGGGGCGGAGGTGGCGGGGATGCGGCCCTCGAGGTACCTCGCATCCACCACGCGGCGGCGCACGGTGATGGCCACGGTGCGGCCGTCCAGGCGGGAGACGATTCGACCCTCGTCAACGAACTCGCACTCGGGCAGGTAGACGACACGACCGGTCGGCAGGAAGACCCGCGTCATCGCCTCTTCGAAGTGCGCGCAGATCTCGCTCGGGCCGGCCAGCTCGTACATGCCGGCGTTCGTGCCGCTGACGTCGCGCCTGTCGGCTCCGAATGGCACGGATTCGACGCCGTAGAGGTTGGCGGGCTGGTGCAGCCGAACGAACGGATATGCGTCCTGCCAGTGTCCCCCGGGCGCATGCCGACGATCGACGATCGCGACCGTGGCATTCGAATGCGCGAGGATCCGGTCGGTGAAGACCATCCCCGCTGTCCCAGCACCGACCACCAGATAGTCGGCTTCGATGCGACCGCGCACGCACTCACAGTAGACTCGGCTGGCTGCGCGGGGAATCCTCCGGTGCGCAGGTACGGTCGGGCAGGTCGCCGACCGGTTTCGCCCGGTCTGCGCCCGACCCAGCGGAAGAGCCGCTCGAGCGGGCCCGACTTCGTACATCACCGCCGCCATGCTGCGCGCTGCCCGATGGTCTTCACCGCCGTCGTGGCCGCCTTCATCCTGGACTCCATTACTGCACCTCGGCCCTGCCATCATCACCCTGCTCGACGCCGGTCCGGTGTTCCCAGCCATTTTCCGTTTCGACGCGCCAGGAGTCCCCTTCGAGGGCCAGAGAGCCGACATTGTGGCGAAACGCCTGATGAACGCCGAAACGGTCCGGATAGGCCTCAAGTAGGAAATCACCTGCAGCCCTGACGGGTAGCGTGGGTATTTCCGGGGGAACGGCCAATACTGAAGATGAGAGAAGCCCCTGGCGGTGTGGAGATGCAGGCGGTCGTAGTGGCCATGCCAGAACATGCCGATCCGGTCACCGCGCTCAAGAATGTTGGACGGATTTCCCTTGGCTTAAGACAGGCGTTCCCGTACTTCATTTCCTTGCTCTCGCCCTCTTCAGGCACGTCTTGCACTTCCCCGCCAATCTAGGCGCTGGTTCGGGCATTGGGGGAGGGGGCTTGCCGGAATCGCGAGTAGATCCACCATTGAGAAGGGGGCACAGTTCTTCTGGAAGGCATTCCCGTCTTGACGGATTCCTTGGGGCATGGCCCTTCAATCGGAGCAGCGTTTGGCGAGCTCGGGGGCCGATCGGCATGGCGCCGTCCCGAACTCGTCCGATGCGTGGTTCAACGAGGAGGCAGGCTACGTCGTTGCCGGGATGACGCTGGGGGAGGGCGCGATCACGCTCGACGAGCTGGTCGCGGAGGACGACGAGAACCTCGCCCTGGTCTTCGGAACAGAGGGGGAGGGCCTGACTCCGGAGAGGGACAGGGTGCTCGACAGGCGGGTCACGATTCCGATGATGAACGGCGTGGATTCGCTCAACGTCGCTGCCTCGTCTGCTGTTGCCTTCTATGGGACGGGGTAGTGGTTTGGCACGATTGCACCTATCGGACCGCGGTGCCAGGCACATTGTGGACCGACTTCGGGTGCACCCTGACGGGTTGTGCCAGCCAGCATGTTGTCGGGCCGATTGAGCGGCACTCCCTGGTCCTGGCGGCCGTCATGCGAATGTGCTGACCGCGTCACCAGACCCTGCTCCGCCCGACGGAAACTGGACGTGCTCGCGCTCTGCCGTCACATCCCACGACATGGCCGGGACTCGAGGGGGGAGTTAGCCCTCGCGCAACCCGCACGGGCCTTGCCACCGGCGGACTGACCCATTCATCCCCACCGGATCGACGAAGAGCCCGAAAACCCTCCACCTTGTCGTAACAGCGGTGTCGAATGCAAATTGCGTCGGCCATGTCGACCTCGTGTTTGCTTCCGCGTGGGCGTTCTGCCTAGCGTTGATGGACGTTTCGTGACCAAATTGTGATCACTGCCTAGCGCGGGCTGGAGATCTGGGGCTGTGTACGCGGCCAGCGCGCGAGTGCCTGGCCTGCGTTGACGACGAGCGCTTGGCGTCGTCGTCGAACTGCTGACCCCTGACTGTACAGCTGTTGTTGGCATGGTTACCGGGTCAGGGACTGCACCGCTGTGTGCACACGATGAAAACTACACATGGCCATGCCGGGGGAAGCAATGCCACGAATGAAGATTCGGGCGGCCCCCGGTGCCGCCGGAGTCCCGAAAGTTGGTTATCGCTCCCCGCCGCGTGGCAAAGCCACCGAGGTCTGAACTGGATTCGGCAGGTTCTCAGGAAGCAATGCACTGCCCACTGCGTCCTGTCCTGGTGGCTGCTTGCTACCGAAATACAAACCGAAGTGACCGGAGAGCTGCATCTTGAAATTCCGCAAACGCACACTTGCCTTGTTCACGGCAACAACACTGGCCGTGGGCGGGGGAGGCCTGCTTGCCCTGTCCGCTGCCCAGGCCGCCAATACCGCCCCAAAGCACGGCAGGGCCCTGGGGCATATCGCTGCGGCTGAGTCGTCGACGGCGACCCCCACTCCGACGTTGACGCCCACCTCTGCACCGACGCAGACCGCGACGGCCGTTCCCGCGCCGACGGCGACGTCGACCGCGACAGCCACGCCAACGTCGGCCGCCGCTCCGACGCCAACAGCAAGCCCAACGGGGACTGCATCCGGGATTTCCTCCACGGGCACCGAGGCCGCCCAAGCGCTGGGATGGGGACCCCTCCAGGCCGGCGACGAATTTAACTACACAGGCGCGCCGGACAGCACCAAATGGAGTGTTTACAACTCCGCGGGCCATGCAGGAAACGGTGTGCGTTCACCTCAGGCCGTCTCGGTGAACAACGGGATCATGACGATCAAGGGCGACTCCGCTGGAGTCACGGGCGGCATGAGCGCGAAATTTGCCCGCCAAAAGTACGGCAGGTACGAAGTCCGGATGCGCACCAGCGCCGCCGAACAGCAGTACCATGCCGTGAACATTCTCTGGCCCGACAACACCTCCGCCAAGTGCTCCGAGATTGATTTTGCGGAGCAAACAAACGATCTGGCAAATATCAGCTTCTTCCTCCACTACGGCTGCGCAACTGGCGTCCAGACCTATGCGAAGAAGCCCCTGGACATGACCCAGTGGCACAACTATGCGGTGCAGTTGTGCCCGTCGGGTGTCACCGGCTATGTGGACGGCCAGCTTTGGTTTAAGGACACTGACCCGGCGCACCAGCCGGACCAGTCCATGCACCTGACCATGCAGCTTGACTGGTTCCCGAACGGGCAGCCCACCAAGCCCTCCACCATGGATGTTGACTGGGCGCGCAACTACAGCATCAATGGCACGGGAAGCCCGGCCGCGGGCTCGCTTGCTTCAACCCCGCAGTGCTGATGCCGATTGCCAGCCCCTAGGTCTGTGGCCAAGCCGGGAACGAAAACACCCCGGGCCTTGATGAGCAGTTCACCAAGGCCCGGGGTTTTTCGTTTCCGGGGTGCTTTCCAGTCCGCTCAGGGCGGCCGATGGACGCGGTTCATCAGGTCGCGGCCAAACGCGTCGCTCTCCAGAGAGTTTCACGGCATCGCTGTCACAGATCGGGCGCCGCCGGTGTCTTCATGTCGTAGGACCCAGAACCGACCGCAGGAGGAGACATGACCACCAGGATCCCAGCCTCAGAGATCACCGGTTTCTACGGCGCCCTGATCAAGAGGCTCAGCGCGAAGATGTTCGGCAAAGTCCCGGAATCGCTGGGCATCATGTGGCACAACCAGCCCGTTCTCAAGGCATCCATGGGCTTCGGACAGAAGCTGCAGAAGTGGAACAGCTGCGATGAATCGCTGAAGTCCTACGCTCACATGGCCGTGGCCTCCCTCATCGGCTGCACGTGGTGCCTCGACTACAACTACTTCATGGCGCACAATCGGGGCCTGGACCTGGAGAAGGCCCGGCAGATCCCATGCTGGCGAGATTCCGACGTCTTCACGCCTCTGGAGCGGGACGTCCTCGAGTATGCCGAGGCCATGAGCGCCACGCCCGTCTCGGTGACCGACGGGCTGTCGGCCCGGCTGCTCGAGCAATTGGGCGCGCCGGCGCTGATCGAACTGACCAGCGTCATCGGCTTCGCCAACCTCACGACCCGCAGCAACGTGGCCCTCGGCATCGAATCCGAAGGGTTCGCGGATTCCTGCGAGCTGAAGCCGCTCGCAGCGCGTACTGGCCACGGAGTAGCGTGAGCGGAATGAGCAGCCTCGCCGCCACTGACAGGGCGGACCCGTTCGTCGCCCACCGCAGCCTGCTCTTCACCGTCGCCTACGAGATGCTCGGTTCCGCCGCGGATGCCGAGGACGTGGTGCAGGAGGCCTGGCTCCGGTGGGCTGAACTGGACTCCGACGTCCGCGCGGGGGTCCGCGACCCGCGGGCTTACCTCGTTCGCACCGTCACCCGCCAGGCGCTCAACCGCCTCCGCACGCTGGCGCGACGGCGGGAGGATTACGTCGGGGAATGGCTGCCCGAACCGCTGCTCACCGTGCCGGATGTCGCCGAGGACGTGGAACTGGCCGAAAGCGTCTCGATCGCCATGCTCACGGTTCTCGAATCGCTCACCCCTGTGGAGCGGGCTGCCTTCGTCCTGCGGGAGGTTTTCGACGTGCCCTACGAGGAGATTGCCGAGGCCGTGGGAAAGTCAGCGGCAGCCGTGCGCCAGATCGTCAGCCGTGCGCGCTCTCATGTGGCGGCCCGGCGCCCCCGCATACGCGTGGACCGCACTGAGCAGCAGGAGGTCCTCGAACGGTTCCTGAAGGCGGTCACCACCGGGGATGTGCAGGGCTTGATGGACGTGCTGGCCCCCGACGTCGTACTCATCGCCGACGGCGGCGGCCTCGCCCAAGCGGTTCGGGTGCCGGTGTACGGAGCGAAGAAGGTGACAAATCTTCTGCGGCCCTTCCCAGAGGCCGCGCGCAACCCGAAAATCGCTCTGCTCTGGCTCAACGGCGGGCTCGGCATCCGGATCGACGACGAAGCGGGCGGTCCGTCACTCATCAGCCTGGTGGTGGAGGACGGCAGGATCGCGCGGATCTTCGCCATGCGGAACCCGGACAAGCTCGGCCACTTGGAGGAGGAGACCCGGCTGGTCCGGTAGGCGCTCACCGAGCAAGCTTGGCGTGGGTACGAAAGCTGTCCTGCGGTTGCGCGACGGTGGAACGGGTCAGACCAGCCAGCGCCACCAGCGTGACTGCTCCGGTTCCGGCGTCGGTTCCGGGTCCGGCTGCTCGCCCAAGGCCAGCGCGGCCTCGAGGATGTCGTCGGCGGTGAGCGTCATGACGGCCTCACGGTCGAGCGCGTCGAGACTTTGTCCCTCGGTGAGCGACAGCCGCAGCGCCTGTCGGTTGAGCGCCTGCTCGAACAGCGTGCGCGCGAACCGGGCGTTGCCGGAGTCCTCGCCCGCATGGAGCCCGGAGAGGATGCGGCGCAGTATCTGGTCCGCACCCGGCTCCAGCGTGTACTCGTGCTGGGCGAGCATCCGGTGGAAG
The DNA here is from genome assembly GCF_056780155.1 of Sinomonas sp. T428B. Taxonomy (NCBI): domain Bacteria; kingdom Bacillati; phylum Actinomycetota; class Actinomycetes; order Micrococcales; family Micrococcaceae; genus Sinomonas; species Sinomonas sp. T428B. The sequence goes on from NZ_JBRAZR010000001.1 coordinate 1,871,065, forward strand.
ATCGTCGCGAGTTCGTCGACGGAGTAGTCGGGGAACGTGATCTCGCGGGCGAACCGGGAGCGCAGTCCGGGGTTCGAGAGCAAGAAGGACTCCATCAGCCGCGGGTACCCGGCCACGATCACGACCAGGCGGTGGCGGTGGTCCTCCATCCGCTTGAGCAGGACCTCGATCGCCTCGGGGCCGAAGTCCATCCGGCCGTCCTCCGGGGCCAGCGCGTAGGCCTCGTCGATGAACAGGACGCCGTCCAGCGCACGCCGGATCACCCGGTCCGTCTTGATGGCAGTTGCGCCCACGTACTGCCCCACCAGGCCCGAACGGTCGACCTCGACCAGGTGGCCCTTCTGCAGCAGACCAACCGCGCGGTACATCTCGGCCAGGAGCCGCGCCACGGTGGTCTTGCCCGTGCCCGGGTTGCCGAGGAACACCAGATGCTGTGATGTGGCCACCTCCGGCAGGCCGTGCGCTTTACGGCGGGCCTGGACCTGGAGCAGTGCGACGAGGGCCCGCACCTGTTCCTTCACGGTCTCCAGTCCGACCAGCGCGTCGAGCTCGGCCTGCACCTCGGCCAGCGGCCGAGCCGGCCCGGGCCTCGCCCCGATGAGCTCGCCGACCAGGTCGTCGACGCGCTCCGAACCGGGCAGCTTGAGCTGATCGGCCAGACGGGCGATGGTTTCGCGCAGGTCGTCGAGCGGATGGCGGCTGGGAGCCATGCATCCACTGTAGTACGCGGTACAGGCACTGCAGTCAGATGCGTGAGGTGTTCCAAATATCGGTCGTCGCTCCTGAGAAACGAGGGCGTTCGAGGATTTCAGTGCTTGAAAGACTCACCGATCCACAAATGTAGGGGCGGTTTGGGCACTGTCTTCCAGATGCCATGGACGCGGATCGCGAGTTATGGCCCGAGGACGTCCGGCTGCTGAAGGAGGCAGGCCACGTCGCGCCGGAGATGATGCTGGGGGAGGGGTCGATCACGATCGACGAGCTCGTGGCCGAGGGCCGCGGCGTCAGGCGAGAAGATTTCAAATTTCCATGGGTCAAAACCGGGACGACTTTTGGCGTTTCCGCACGTCAAAATCCCCTTTCCGCTACACACCTCGGACTAATACCCATCGACGACGTGCGACGACAACACGACGGGATCGTCACGGTCGTCCGAAAGCCACCCGCACACGCTGAAAGTAGCTGCTGGTCACCGCACGATGATCCCGCGCGTATCACCACCCCTATGGGAGCCGCGGGCTAATACCAATATCGGCGCCCGCCGATGGGGCGGTTCATCGCGCCGAGAATAAGCAGGATGACGCCGATGATCAGCACAATCCAGCCGATGGTGGTGAGGATGCCGATGCCGAGAAGCCAGCCGGCGATCAGCAGAATAACTCCGAGGACGATCATTTCGTTCCTTTCGCAATGTCGCGGAAGAGCGTCCCCCACTTGACTCTGTGGCCGAGCCACATGGGAGTAGACGTTAGGGTAGGTGGTCGGGGGCGCGGGGGGAACAGCTGGATGATTCATGCTGCTTGGGGGTCGGGCAGCCCCCAGGCAGCTGGCAAACGCGAGAGACAGCGGCAGCGCCCGAGCGCGTCGGCAGCGCCGTTCAGGAGAGCGGCCTGCCATTCACGTGGCGCAAGCTCACGGTGAATTTCTGCCGAAGCGGGGACAGGCTTCGAAGAAGTCGACGAGGAAGACGTCAGCTGACGAAAACAGCCCAGCCATGCGCCGCGGCCACCTGTTTCGCGCGGCCACGCGCTTCGCAATGTCGAGCCCGCGTGAGCGGCCTGCGTCAGCTCCCTCTCAGAGGCCGTCCACGATCGCTGCCGTGGCCTCGAGATATGCCTCCTGAGTTGCGGGGGCGAGATTCTCGAAGATGATGTCCGCTCCATCGTCGAGGGCCTCGTCGTAGGGGGCGACGACGATCTTGCGCACGTAGTGGCTGAAGTGCTCGCGGATGCGGTCGAGCCGCTCCTCGTTGGCCGCGAGGCGCGCCGCGCGGTTCTTGGACGGGACCGGGGGCTGGGTCACAAGCAGGATGCCGCGGCCGAGCTTGTCGGCGAAGCCCATCTCGACGAGCGTGTCCACTGTCGCAGCGAGGGTCTTCGAGGAGTCCTCCTTGTTCATGGCGACCAGCACGATCTCATCCGCGATCTCGACCGCCGCCTGCCACGTCCCCGCGGTCGACGCATTGCCGGTGTCGACAAGCGCGAGGTGGTAGAACTGCCGCAACACCGAGTGGAGCCGCACGAACGCGCTGCCGTCGATCACTTCCTTGTCCCCGGCCTGGTTCTGCGACGCGAGGACATGGAACTTGTTCTCGCCCTGGGCGCGCACGAAGTTGACGAGCTCGTGGGCATTCGAGGGCAGGGCGAAGCTCTCGATGTTGGCGAGGAGGTCCGCGGCCGTGTGGTCGTGGCCCGCCTGCTGGGCGCGGTCGCCGAGCGTGCCCTTGTTCTCGTTGTTGTCCCACGCGAGCACGTTGCCGCCGCGGATCCGGCCGAGCGTCGCGGCCGTGAGGTAGCAGCTCGTCGTCTTCGACGCCCCGCCCTTGAGGTTCACGAACACGACGCACTTGTGGCCGGCGAGGCCCCGCTGGACCGAAGCGCGCCACTCGCGCCGGGCCATCTCGCGTTCCCCCGGTGGGAGCCGCAGGGCGCCGCCCGAGAGCATGTTGACAGTGCCCTGCCATCCCTCGCGCGCCGGGCTCTGCGGGATCGGCGGCCGCGAGGCGGCAAAGTCCGCCGCGGTCGGCCGGCGGCGGCGCTCGCGCAGAGGGGCTTCGTCCGGCGCGGCCGGCGCGGCCACGCGAGCGGGAGACGCGGCCTGGGGCTCGGCGGTCCGTTCCGCCGCAGGCGGCTCCTGAACTACGACGGCGTGACTGGCCGCGGCCTGGCTCGGGGCAACGTGACTCGCGGCAAGGTGGCTGGGCTCTGGATCACGGGGTTCCGCGTGGCCGGGCGCCGCGTGGGCCGGAGCATGGGCGGGCGCGGGCGGGACGCTCACCGAGGCCGCCGGGCCGGCGGACCCGAAGGGCGCGTCAACCTCGGAGTGGCCGTTCGCGTGCACGAGCATGCGCTGCTCGCCAGCCGGTTCGGACACCACGAGATGGACGGGCCCATCGATCGCCGCCGCGGTGGCGACGGCCGTGTCGTGGAGCGACCGCCGAGCCGCCTCCAGACTGGCGTAGTCGGCGCTCCACGTCTTGCCGTCGGATCCGGTGATGCGTGCCTCACCCGAGGCAGAAAGCACAGCGCTGATCTGGGTCATCGGTCCCTTTCTCCTTCGCGCGGTGGACGCCCATTGCCCCCATCACATCCACGCGGAACGGCAGCAGCACCCCCACACGGTGGAACAACCCGCCAGTGCCGGATTCTTGCAGATTTCGTCCGGCGGCGCATACAGAGACTAATGGCGTGGCACGGACCTGCGGCAGTGCTCGGCGTGCACTGCGTCATCGCGCCGCTGCCGAGTGTCGGAGCGGTGGAGCGGCGAGTACTGGCGTGCGGAACCGGAGAGTACTGCCCTGGCGAGGACCTGGAGGCAACGCGTAGGGGCTACTCGTGACACCCCCTTCGCCGGATCCTACGCTCAACGGCAAGGGCGGAGCCGGGAGCACCGTGACGGGCCCGAGGGGCCGAAAGAGAGAGGCAGCAGGAGCTGTGAACACTGAACTGGCCGCCGCCGATCCGCTCCGCAAGCTCGCGCTGATCGACTACCAGTGGTCGCCCAAGGGCGGCACAGACTGGAAGCTCGTCATCATTGGCCGCGACGACCGCCACGTGTGGCGAGTCATGGTCAAGCGGGACTACTACGAGCACCAGTCCTGCGCGAGAGCCGAGATCGGCCTCCCGGGAGGCGGGTGGACCGAGCAGTACACGATGGACGTCTCTTCCTTCTGGAACCGGACAGGCCGCGCGGTCCACATCTCTGAGGCCGAACCACACGCTCGCCAGATCGCTGCAGAAGTCCTGTCCATCGCGCTGCGGACGCTGGTCTAGCCCAGTCCGCGTAGCCCGTCCCGCCGAGGGTATGAGCCCTACAGAAGCAGGCTCTGCCGTATCGACGAAACGGAGGACGCGATGCCGAAGACAGACAAGAGCGGAAAGGCGAGGAAGGACGAACTCCCCTCGACCATTCAGCGCTCCGGTAGAAAGGCCCAGCAGACCTTCGCGAAGGCCCACGACTCGGCCGCGGAGACCTACCACGACGAGGAAAGGGCCCATCGCGTCGCGTACTCGGCCTTGAAGCATACGCACGAGAAGGTCGGCGACCACTGGGAGCCCAAAGAAGGCAGGGGCCCGTCCGACGAACAGGCCAAGGGCGGCAAGACGACGCAGCGTGAAACCCATGGCGGCGTCGACGCCAATGCCTCGAAGAAGCACCTCTACGATCTCGCCAAGAAGCTCGACGTGCCGGGCCGTTCGCACATGACGAAGGATCAGCTGGTCGAGGCGTTGGAGAAGGCGAACAAGAAGAAGACGGCGCAGAGCCGCAAGGACTAGACGGCCGACGGCGTTCACCCGGCTCGCGCGCGGAACCCGGGCGAATCCCGGGGCGGCTAGCTGGTAGCATTGACTGCTGGCCCCCAAACGGGGGCGTTCACACCTTGCCCCTGGCAAAATCCAGGAGCAGCAGAAAGGTCCCACTGTGAAGTCTGACATCCACCCGAAGTACGAGGCCGTCGTGTTCCACGACCTCGCTTCCGGCAACAAGTTCCTCACCCGCTCCACGGTCTCCTCTGACAAGACCATCGAGTGGGAGGACGGCAACACGTACCCGGTCATCGACGTCGAGATCTCCTCGGAGTCGCACCCGTTCTACACGGGCAAGCAGCGCATCATGGACGCGGCCGGCCGTGTCGAGCGCTTCAACGCGCGCTTCAAGAACTTCGGCAAGAAGGCCTGACCAGGCCTCTCCCGCCACGGAAGGCGCCGCCCCGCAGGGGGCGGCGCCTTCCGCACGTTCGGGGGAGGGCTGACGCCGGCGGCACCGGGCGCGGCTAGTCTGGAGCCGTGGCTGACTATCACGGCGAGTACAAGGTGCCCGGCGGGAAGCTCGTGGTCGCGGACCTCGCCGCCGAGGACGGGCTCATCACGGCCGCGAGCATCAACGGGGACTTCTTCCTGGAGCCCGACGAGGCCCTCGCGGACATCAACGGCGCCCTCGTCGGGCTCTCGAGCCACGCGCCCAACGCGGTGATCAGCGCCGCGGTTGCCGACGCCGTCGGCCCCACCGCCGTCATGTTCGGGTTCGACGCCGACGCCGTCGCGGTCGCCGTGCGGCGCGCGCTGGGGCACGCGACGACGTGGGCCGACCACGAGTGGGAGGTCATCGGCCCGACCAGGCTGCCCATCGTCGAGCAGGTCGCGCTCGACGAGGTCCTCACGCGCGAGGTCGGCGACGGCCGGCGCAGCCCGACCCTCCGGCTGTGGGACTGGGACGAGCGCTCGGTCGTGATCGGCAGCTTCCAGTCCTACCGCAACGAGGTGGACCCTGACGGCGTCGCCCGGCACGGCGTCACGGTCGTGCGGCGGATCAGCGGCGGCGGGGCCATGTTCATGGAGGCCGGCAACTGCATCACGTACTCCCTGTACCTCCCGGCCTCGCTCGTGGACGGCCTGTCCTTCGCGGACTCGTACCCGTTCCTCGATGCGTGGGCCATGGAGGCGCTCGCGTCGGTCGGCGTCAAGGCCTTCTACAAGCCGCTGAACGACATCGCGACCGAGGCGGGGAAGATCGGCGGCGCAGCACAGAAGCGGCTCGCGAACGGTGGGGTGCTCCACCACGTGACCATGAGCTATGACATCGACGCGGCCAAGATGACCGAGGTGCTGCGGATCGGCCGGGAGAAGATCTCCGACAAGGGCATCGCGAGCGCCGCGAAGCGCGTCGACCCGCTCAAACGGCAGACCGGCCTCTCCCGCGAGGGGATCATCGGGGCCATGATGTCCAGCTTCGAGGCGCGCTACGGGGCCACGCGCGTAGACCTCTCCCCGGCCTCCCTCGCCGACGCGCGGGAGCTCGCCGCCCGCAAGTTCGCGACGCAGGCGTGGACGCATCGCGTCCCCTAGCCTGGGTGGCCCCAGTTGGCATCCATGACGCCGCCCTGGTCAGGCTTGAAAGCGCACAGCTTGGATGCCGCGGCTGTGGAGGTCTGCCAGCGCCCGGGCGATGCCTGCCGAGGTTCCCCCAGCAGGACGGTTGGCATGGAAGATGACGATGTCTCCGGCCCGTGCGGTGGAGGCCTCGCGGGCCACCGTCGCGGCGGGAAAGGTCGCTCCGCCGTCGCCGTTGATGCTGAAGCCGAGCGGAACCAGACCTAGCTCGCGGACGATGGCGACGGCGGCGTCGTCGTAGTAGGCCGTTCCCGGGCGGAACAGCCGGGGCGTCCGCCCGGTGAGCTTGAAGATGGTGTCCTGGCTGCCCATCACCTCGTCATAGACCTCCACCGCCCCGGCCGTTCCGGTGATGCCGTAGGCGCTGCGGCCCGACACGGAGAGCGGGACGTGCCTCGTGCCGTGATTGCCGATTTCGAAAAGAGGGCTGTCCGCCAGCGCGCGGGCGGGTCCCGGATTCGCCTGGATCCACCGTGAATTCAGGAAGAAGACCGCAGGCGTGCCGGTTTTGGTCAAGACGTCGATGAGGGCCTGGTCCACGCCGTTGCCGCCGGGGCCACCGCAGCAGTCGAACGTCAAGAGCGGGCCGGTGGCGCTGGAGGGCAGGCGAGTTTGGATCCCGGGAAGCTGCAGTCCCCACTGGCCCGGCGGTTTCCCCTTGTACTCGGCGGCGATCCGTTCCCTGCTGGGCACTGCCTGGGTGTGAGTGCCCCCGGCGGCGGCGTCGAGTGCGCTGCCCACGTCCATGCCCCCGTTTCCTGCGGAGCCGTCCTGTCCTGCCGGGCCCCTGTGGACGGGGTTGTCGGGTTCGTCGGGGACCACCGCGCACCCAGCCAAGGCAGCTGCCAGCACGGCAGTGGTGAAGCCCCGCCGGCTGATGCGCGGAGGGCGCCCCTTGCGCACTCGGCGCCCGTCGGGGATGGGCTGCCCCTTGACCTCGACCACACCCTCGGCCCATTCCCGCGCGTCTGCCACGGAAGTATCTTCACCCACCGGACAGGACTAACACGCAGACACCCGTAGAACTCCGCAACAATTGCGGACATCAGCGAGAGCCAACGCGACGGCAGTACGAGGCGTCAGGCGCGCCTGATCACCGCGTGGGCAACCCCGCCCTCGCCTCCGAGGAGCGGGTCGCTCACGTACCCGGCGGGGATGCCGCCGTCGAACAGCCGCTCGCCGGCGCCGAGGAACACCGGCGCGATCGCGACGTGCAGCTCGTCGATGAGGCCCTCCGCGAGGAACTCGCGGACGGTCGCCGCCCCGCCGCCGAGACGCACGTCGAGTCCGCCGGCCGCCTCTGAGGCCATCGCGAGGGCCTCGCGGGGCGTGGCCTCGACGAAGTGGAAGACGGTCCCGCCCTCCATCCGCGCCGGCGGCCGCGGGTGGTGGGTCAGCACGAAGACTGGATGGTGGAAGGGCGGGTCCTCGCCCCACCAGCCGCGCCAGGACTCGTCCGGCCAGGGCCCGCGCACGGGGCCGAACATGTTCCGGCCCATGATCGTCGCCCCGATGCCGTCCTCGCCGGCACGGAAGAAGGCGTCGTCGACCCCGCTCGAGCTGCCCTCTGTCCCGAACCTTCTCGCGCCGGTCTCGGTCGAGAACATCCAGGCGTGCAGGGACTCGCCCCCGACCCCGAGCGGGTTCTCGACGCTCTGGTCGGGCCCGGCGGCGAAGCCGTCGAGCGAGATCGTCAGGTTGTGCACCCTCAGCCGTGCCATGCTTCCTCCTCTTCCTCTGCGTCCTTCCGGCCGATCCCGCACGTGCCCGCGCGCGAGGTGTTCTGCGCCGTGAGCGAGCGGTGCAGGTGGTCCCGTGCCTCGACGACGAGCCGGCGCAGCGCCGCGGGCGCCCCGGCGTTCTCGTCGAGCCACGCGTCCGTGCGCCGCAGGACGGCGTTCTCCCCGGGTTCCTGGCCCACAGCGAGGACCTCGTCGGCCGGGAACAGCCCGGTCACGAGCCGCGTCGCGATCTCCTGCGAGCGCTCCTTCCACAGCCGCGTGAGCATGCCGAAGTACCGCTCGGTGAACGGCTGCCGCAGCGCCGTGAGGCCGGCCATGAAGCCCTCGACGGTCGCCCCGAGGAGCTCGTTGGACAGCGCCGTCCCCTCGACGGCGGCGGCCCACGCCTCGCGCTTCACCTCGGGCAGCGGCCGGGCCGCCATGGCGACGGCGTGGCCCACCCGCCCCTTCGCCGTGCGGTCGCGCGCGAGCTCGGCGTCGAGCTCGGCGGCGTCCGCCCGCCCCTGGGCTGCGAGCGCCTGGAGGAGGGCCCAGCGCAGGTCCTGGTCCACCGCGAGGCCCTCGGCAGCCTCGGTGCCGTCCAGGAGCCCGCGGACCAGGTCGAGCTGGCCGCCGCCGTACCGGCTCCCGGCGGCGAGCGCCCGCGCCCACGCGAGCTGCTGGTCGGACCCGGGCTCGGCGGCGCGCAGCTCGCGCACGACGGCGGCGAGGTAGCGGGTGCGCAGCTCGCCGCGGGCCTCGCCGTGGGTGTAGCGCTCGATCGCCGTGCGGGCGTTGTCGAGGACCGCGAGCTGCACCCCGACGGTCGTCTCGGCGCCGGCGAAGCGCACGACGGCGTCGACGTACGCGCGCGCCGGCACCTCGCCGTCGCGCGCGGCGTGCCACAGCGCCGTCCAGCACAGGGCCCGCGCCAGCGGGTCCTCGATGTCCCCGAGTCCCTCGCGCACGGTCCGCTCCGAGGCCGGATCGAGCCGGACCTTCGCGTAGGTCAGGTCGCCGTCGTTGAGCAGGAGGAGCTCGGGCACCGGGAGGCCCGCGAGCACGGGCAGCTCCGTCAGGGCGCCCTCGACGTCCGCCTCGACGGACTGCGTCCGCACGAGCCGGCCGCCATCGTCGCGAGAGTACAGCCCGACCCGGAGGCGGTGCGGCCGCAGCGCTTGCAGGCCTGTGACGGGGTCGAGGCCGCTCTGCCGCACGGCCACGCGGGCGAGCCGTCCGCCGTCGTGCTCCACAACCGGCTCGAGGACGCTCAGCCCGGAGGTCTGCAGCCACGCCGCTGCCCACTCCTCCATGGGCCGCCCGGACGCGCGCCCGAGCGCCCCGAGCAGGTCCGCGAGGGACGCCGTCGAGAACGCGTGCCGGCGGAAGTAGTCCCGGGCCGCGCCGAAGAAGGCCTCCTCGCCCACGTAGGCCACGAGCTGCTTGAGCACGGAGGCGCCCTTGGCGTAGGTGATGCCGTCGAAGTTCTGCTCGGCCCCCTCGAGGTCGGCGATGTCCGCGACGATGGGGTGCGTCGTGGGCAGCTGGTCCTGGACGTAGGCCCACCCCTTGCGCCGGTTCGCGAAGTTCACCCACGCGGTCTCCCAATCCGTGGCCCGGTCCACGGCGAGCGTGCCCATGAAGTCCGCGAACGACTCCTTGAGCCACAGGTCGTCCCACCACCGCATCGTGACGAGGTCGCCGAACCACATGTGCGCCATCTCGTGCATGAGGGTGTTCGCCCGGCCCTCGTACTGGCTGTCCGCAGCGCGGGAGGTGAAGACGTACGCCTCGGTGAAGGTCACGAGCCCGGGGTTCTCCATCGCGCCGAGGTTGTACTCGGGCACGAAGGCCTGCTCGTACTTGCCCCACGGGTACGCGATGCCGAACGCGCGGTGGTAGAAGTCGAGGCCGCGCTTGGTCAGGGCGAAGATCCGCTCGGCGTCGAAGCTCGGGGCCAGCGAGGCGCGGCAGTATGCAGCGAGCGGCACGGTCATGGTCCCGCCGTCCGGGCTCCTGCCCGTCCACGAGTCCTCGGCCCGGTGGTACGGCCCGGCGAGCACGGCGGCGAGGTAGGTGGACATGGGCTCGGTCTGGGCGAACTCCCAGCGCTCGCCGCTGTGCTCGGTACTGTGCTCTGCGAGCAGGCCATTCGCGCTCACCGCCCACCCCTCTGGCGCGAGCACGGTGAAGCCGAACCGGGCCTTGAGGTCCGGCTGCTCGAAGCACGGGATGAACCGGCGGGCGTCCGCGGGCTCGCACTGCGTGTACAGGTAGGTGCGCCCGTCGGCGGGGTCGGTGAAGCGGTGCAGGCCCTCGCCCGAGGTGCTGTAGCGCCCCCGCGCCGTGACCTCGAGCCGGTTCGACTCCTCGAGCCCCTCGATCCGCAGCCGCGCGCCGTCGTACTCGATGCCGAGCGGGCGGCCGTTGAGGACGACGGCGAGCACCTCCTCGCCGATGAAGTCCACCCAGGTGGCCGCACCCGGACGCGAGCGGAAGGCGATGGCCGCCGTCGTCGTGAAGCACGGCTCGGACGGGTCCCCGGCGCGGCGCAGGTCGAGGGTCACGTCGTAGCGCTCGGTCTGGACGATCCGCGCGCGCTCGGCGGCCTCCTCGCGGCCGAGGTTCGCGGTGCCCGGATTGGCTGTGGTCTCGTTCACTCTCGACACGCGGCCATTCAACCATGCGTCATGGAACACGCCCGAGGAACGGCGCCGATATGCGCGCAGGGCCGCGGAGGTGAAAAGCTGTGCACTATGTCGGATCTCTTCGAGGACTACTCCATAGCCGCCGCCCGCACCGGCGCCTATGACGAGATGTTCGCCCCGCAGCAGGCCGCGCGCCCGAGCTACCGCCAGCTCGCGGGCGCCCTCGACGGCCTGAGCCTTGCGGACGTCAGCGCGCGCGCGGACTCGATGGCGCGGACCTTCCTCGACCGGGGCGTCACCTTCGACTACGCGGGGGAGGAGCGCCCCTTCCCTCTCGACATCGTCCCGCGGGTCATCCCGGCCAACGAGTGGGACGTCCTCGAGCGCGGCGTCGCGCAGCGGGTGCGCGCCCTGGAGGCCTTCCTCAACGACGTCTACGGGAAGATGGCAGTCGTGGCCGACGGCGTCATCCCGCGCCGGCTCGTCACGACCAGCCAGCACTTCCACCGCCAGGTCCACGGGTTCGAGCCCGCCGGCGGGGTCCGCGTGCACATCTCCGGCATCGACGTCGTGCGCGACGCCGCGGGGACCTTCCGCGTCCTCGAGGACAACGTGCGCGTCCCCTCGGGCGTGAGCTACGTCCTCGAGAACCGCCGGGCCATGGCCAAGGGCCTGCCCGAGGCGTTCAGCCAGCAGCCCATCCGCCCGGTCGAGGAGTACCCGCGGCGCCTCCTCTCGGCGCTGCGCAAGACGGCGCCGGCCGGCGTCGACGACCCGACCGTCGTCGTGCTCACCCCCGGCGTGTTCAACTCCGCCTACTTCGAGCACACGCTGCTTGCGGGCCTCATGGGCGTCGAGCTCGTCGAGGGCCGCGACCTCATCTGCCGCGGCAACCGCGTCTACATGCGCACGACGGCGGGCGAGCAGCGCGTCGACGTCATCTACAAGCGGATCGACGACGACTTCCTCGACCCGCTGCAGTTCCGCTCGGACTCGATGCTCGGCTGCCCGGGGCTCGTCAACGCCGCCCGGGCCGGCGGCGTGACGATCGCGAACGCCGTCGGCAACGGCGTCGCGGACGACAAGCTCGTTTACTCCTACGTCCCGGACCTCATCCGCTACTACCTCGGCGAGGAGCCCATCATCGCCAACGTGGACACCTACCGGCTCGAGGAGGACGCCGCGCGCGAGGAGGTCCTCGACCGGCTCGACGAGCTCGTGGTCAAGCCCGTGGACGGGTCCGGAGGCAAGGGCCTCGTCATCGGCCCGGACGCGACCCGCGAGGAGCTCGAGACCCTGCGCGCCCGCGTCCTGGCCGACCCGCGCGGCTGGATCGCCCAGCCCGTCCTGCAGCTCTCGACCGTCCCGACGCTCTCGGGGGACAAGTTCGGGCCCCGGCACGTGGACCTGCGTCCCTTCGCGGTCAACGACGGGGAGGACGTCTGGGTGCTGCCCGGCGGCCTCACGCGCGTCGCGCTCAAGGAGGGCTCGCTCATCGTCAACTCGAGCCAGGGCGGCGGGTCCAAGGACACGTGGGTGCTGGCCGAATCTCCCGACGTCCCGATCGAGGCCGAGCCGCGGCACTCCATCAGCATCCGGGAGCGGACGAGCGTGTGGCCCGTCGAGAGCAACTGGCGGGACCGCGACCGCCAGGCGGAACAGCAGCAGCAGTGAGCAGCCCCGCCCCGGTGAGCGCCCGCCGTCGTGCGTGTGCATCCTCCCGCCCAGCCACCCCCGCACGACCCGCCCGAGGAGGCCGCCATGCTCAGCCGCATCGCTGAATCCCTGTTCTGGATCGGCCGCTACGTCGAGCGCGCCGACGGGACCGCCCGCATCCTCGACGTCCACCTCGAGCGGCTCAACCACATTCCGCCCGAGGAGCAGCGCAGCGTCGCGGAGGAGCTGCTCGGCGTCATGGGCTCCCGCCCGGAGATGGAGGAGTTCGGCCTGTCCGAGCTCCTGCACGCGCTCGCCTACGACCGCTCGCATGCGACGAGCATCGCCGGCTCCCTGGGCGCCGCGCGCGAGAATGCGCGGCGGGCCCGCGAGACCGTGTCGTCGAGCCTGTGGGAGTGCCTCAACACGACCTACTACGGCCTCAGCCAGCACCGCAAGGACGTCGTCGGGACCTACCGCTTCTGCAACTGGGTCCTCGAGCGGACCGCCATGGTGCGCGGGCACGCCGACACGACGATGAGCCACGACGAGGGCTGGCAGTTCATGGTCCTGGGCCGCTCGCTCGAGCGGGCCGACATGACCGCGCGCATGCTCTCGACCCGCGAGGTGCACACGGCCGGGATGTCCTGGGTCAACATGCTCCGCTGCGCCGGGGCCTACGAGTCGTTCCTGCGCACGCGCCGTGCCGCATTCGACGATCGTCACGCGGCCGAGTTCCTGCTCATGGACCGGCTGTTCCCGAGGTCGATCGTGTACGCGCTGCGGGACGCGGACAAGGCGCTCGAGAAGCTCGACCCCTCGGACCAGCGGGTCGGCTTCATCAACGACGCGCGCCGGATCGTGGGGCAGGCGAGGACCTTCCTCGAGTTCCACCGCACGGACGACCTCATGGTCGAGCTGCCCGAGCACATGGAGCGCGTCCAGAAGGCCGTCGCGCAGGCCTCCGACGCGATCTCGCGCAAGTACTTCAATCGGGCCGACGAGCAGGCCTGGGTGGGAGAGGTTTCATGACCCGTCTGAGGATCGACCACCGGACGGCGTACCGGTACAACAGGCGCGTGACGCTCAGCTACAACGAGGCGCGTATGACTCCGCTCACCGAGCCGCAGCAGGTGGTGCTCGAGTCGCAGGTGCGGGTCACGCCGTCGCAGGCGGCCATGAGCTCCTACAAGGACTACTGGGGCACGCGCGTGACGGCGTTCGACATGCAGATCCCGCACGAGTACCTCGAGGTCGTCTCGACGACGACCGTCGAGGTGCACAGGGTCGAGCGGGTCCCGGTCGAGGGCGAGGTCGTGTCCTGGGAGCGGCTGCGCAGCCCCGAGATCGAGGACCAGTTCAGCGACTGGCTCCCGCAGTCGCGGCTGTCGGGGCCCGGGGCCGAGGTCCTCGGGATCGTGCCGCAGCTCGTGGAGGGGCGCGACCCGAACGAGGCCGCCCACGCGGTGTTCGAGTGGATGCGCGGGGAGATGCGCTACATGCCCGGGAGCACCGGGGTCACGACCGACGCGGAGCAGGCCTGGAACCAGCGCGAGGGCGTGTGCCAGGACCTCGCGCACCTGGCGATCGGGTCGCTGCGGAGCCTCGGGATCCCGGCGCGGTACATCTCCGGCTACCTCCATCCGCGCTCGACGGCGGGCATCGGCGAGACGGTGGCCGGCCAGTCGCACGCGTGGCTCGAGTGGTGGGACGGCGAGTGGCGCAGCTGGGACCCGACCAACCACAAGCCGGCCGGGGACTTCCACGTGACCGTGGCCCGCGGCCGCGACTACCGGGACGTGCCCCCGCTCAAGGGCATCCTCTCGGGCGGCGGCGGCTCCCACCTCGACGTGGCGGTGGAGATCACCCGCCTCGCCTGACCCCCCACGTTGCGGGGTCCCTGGCGCGACGTTTGCGGGGTCTCTGGCGCGACGTTGCGGGGTCTCTGGCGCCGGGTGGCGGGGTCCCTGGCGCGATGTTGCGGGGTCCCTGCAGCCCCTGCACGGGGTTCATGGGCCTGTGGATAACTTCGGACGCTTGCAGCGTTGGTGTGCCAGCATGGGCGCATGACCGACCATGGAAGCGTTGACGACCTGATCCGGAGACCGTTCTCGGCCCAGGAGGCGCGCGCCCACGGTCTGGACCCAAGGGCGCTCCGACTGGAAGACATCCGCCAGGTCAGCAAGGGCGTCTTCGTGCCAGGCACAGGCATTCCGGATCTCCTGGGCCTTGTGCGCGCGCACCTCGACGTGAATCCTGATGCGTGGGCATCGCATCGCACCGCAGGAGCACTGCTGGGGCTGTGGTTGCCCGTCTGGCTGCAGGACCATTCGGATGTCCATCTCAGCAAGCCCTCGCACCTGCCGAGGGTGCGCCGCCCCGGCGTCGTGGGACATCGCGTCCGGATCCTGGAGGGAGAGGTGCGGACGGTCGACGGCGTTCGGCTGACCAGCCCGGGACGGACTTGGTTGGATCTGGGGCAGGAGCTGACACCTGCAGCACTCGTTGCGCTAGGAGGCCAGCTGATCCGATTCCCACGGCCTGAGTTCGAAGGCCGAAGTGAGCCCTACGAGACGAAGGGGTCATTGGCTGCCTTGCTCACAAGGCATCCGAAGGTCAAGGGCGTCGGAAGGTGCAAGGAGGCACTCTTCGACATGCGAGTCGGGTCAGACTCGGTGCCCGAGACCCTTCTGCGGTTGAGCATCATCGCTCATGGGTTCCCCGAACCAGAGCTGCAGATCGCGCTGGATCCGACGGATCCAAAGTCATACACCGTGGATATCGGGTATCGGAAAATGCGAGTGGGAATTCAGTACGAAGGAGCCCATCACGGCGACCCCGATCAGCAATTGAGCGATCTCCGGCGTGATTCAGCATTCCGGCGGGCGACGTGGGACATCATCCACGCGACAGCCGCAGACCTGGCCGATGACTTCCTGCGGGTTCGACGGGAACTCCGCGCACTCCTCAGCGAGAAGGCGGCCTAATCTCCCCCTCGCCTTAGGGACCCCGCAACGGGGTGCCAGGGACCCCGCAACGGGGTGCCAGGGACCCCGCAACGGGGTGCCAGGGACCCCGCAACGGGGTGCCAGGGACCCTTCAACGGGAGGGGAAGGGGGAGGGGGAGGGGTCACCAGGGGGAGGGCTTGTAGTCCTTCAGGAAGACCCCGTAGAGGTCGGTTCCGGCCTCGCCCATGACGATCGGGTCGTACACGCGTGCGGCGCCGTCCACGAGGTCGAGCGGGGCGTGGAAGCCCTCGTCTGCCAGGCGGACCTTCGTGTAGTGCGGGCGCTCGTCCGTGATCCACCCGGTGTCGACGGCGGTCATGAGGATGCGGTCGGTCTCGAACATCTCCCCGGCGCTCGTGCGCGTCATCATGTTCAGCGAGGCCTTGGCCATGTTGGTGTGCGGATGCCCCGGCCCCTTGTACTTCCGGCCGAACTGCCCCTCCATCGCGGAGACGTTGACGACGTACTTGCGCCGCGCCGTCGACCGCCGCATCGCTGCCCGCAGCCGGCTCACGAGCAGGAACGGCGCCGTGACGTTGCACAGCTGGACCTCGAGCATCTCGAGCGGGTCGACCTGGTCCACGACCTGCGTCCACGAGTTGATGGTCGCGAGGTCGGGCACGAGCCCGCCGGCGTCGATCGCGGTCCCGGCCTCGATCCGCTCGAGCGACGTTGAGCCGGTCGAGAGCGCGAGGGCGGTCACCGCGTCGCCCGCGAGGACCGGGTGCCCCGAGACGGAGCCGGCGATCGAGAGCGGGTGCCTGTCGTGGGCGTGCCCGAAGGTGAGCAGCTGCGGCCCACCGTTGCCGGCCAGCAGCGCTGCGGGCAGCGGCTCGTCCTCGGCGTCGGCGAGGGGCTTGTACGCGTTCGGCGAGCGGCGCACCGTCTGGGCGGCGTTGTTGATGATGATGTCGAGCGGGCCCTCGGCGTCGAGCGCGTCGGACAGCGAGATGACCTGCGAGGGGTCGCGGAGGTCGATGCCCACGATCGTGAGCCGGTCGATCCACTCCGCGCTGTCCTCCATCGCGGCGAACCGGCGGGCGGCGTCCTTGGGAAAGCGGGTCGTGATGGTCGTGTGGGCGCCGTCGCGCAGGAGCCGCAGCGCGATGTACATCCCGATCTTCGCGCGCCCGCCCGTGAGCAGGGCCCGCCGGCCGGTCAGGTCGGTCCGCGCGTCCCGCTTGGCGTGGCTCATGGCGGCGCAGTCGGGGCAGAGCTGATGGTAGAACGCGTCGACCTGCGTGTAGTGCTGCTTGCAGATGTAGCACGGCCGGGAGCGCAGGAGGTGCCCGGCGATCGAGCCGGTGGCTGAGGGCTTGAGCTTGTTGCCCTTCGTCTCGTCGTCGATCCGGTCGGGCGCCGCGGTCGCGGTCTGCGCGATGACGGCCCTGTCCGCCTCCGCGATCGCGTCCCGCTTCTGGGTGCGCGTGAAGCGGCGGTGCGCCTTGAACATCTTGCCGGTCGCGCGTCGCACCGCGACGTAGTCGGGGTGCTCCTCGTCGTACGCGTGGATCGTGCCCAGGACCTTGAGGCAGGCCTGGATCTCCTCAGGCGTCAGTTCGGAGGGCACATCGGGGGAGCTCATGGACTCCCATTCTACCGGTGAGCGGGGGCCGGGGTGATCCCCGGCCCCCGCTCCCGGCTAGTCCTCCACGCGTGCTGTGACGGACGACGGCGCGTTCCCGGCGGAGCTCTTCGTCGTCCCTGCGGCGCTCCCTCCTCCGGACGCGGCGGCTGCGTGCACCTCCTGGATGCGCTCGACGACCTCGGGGAGCTCGGCGGCGACGTCCTCGAGCGCGGCCGGGACCTTCGAGGACCACGCAGCGGCAAGCCGGCGCTCGTCCTCGTCCGGCTCCGGGACGACCTGGCCCTTGGCCAGGACCGTGATCCCGGAGGCGGTGACCTCGAAGCCGCGCAGGCGGTCGAGCTTCGCGTCGACGCCGACCGTCGCGCCCGCGGGGATGGCGACGTTCTTGTCGATGATCGCCCGGTTCACGACGGCCCCGGCACCGATCAGGACGCCGTCCATGAGCACCGAGTCCACGACCCGGGCCGCGGTCTCGACGCGCACGTCGTGCGAGAGCACCGAGCCCTCGATGATCCCCCCGGAGATCACGACGCCGCTCGCGACGATCGAGTCGAGCGCCGTCCCGACGGTGCCGCCCTCGCCGCGGACGAACTTCGCCGGCGGGGACACGCTCTGGCGCGTGAAGATCGGCCACTCGGAGTTGTACAGGTTGAACACCGGCAGCGGGGAGATGAGGTCCATGTGGGCGTCGTAGAACGAGTCGAGCGTCCCCACGTCCCGCCAGTAGGTGCGGTCGCGCTCGGTGGAGCCCGGGATCTCGTTCTTGGTGAAGTCGTAGACCCCCGCCTCGCCGCGCTCGACGAAGTACGGGATGATGTCCCCGCCCATGTCGTGCTTCGTGTCGAGCCGCTCGGCGTCGCGCTTGAGCGCCTCGACGAGGGCGTCGGCGTCGAAGACATAGTTGCCCATGGAGGCGAGGAACGAGTCCGGGTCATCCGGCAGGCCCGGAGTGCTCGCGGGCTTCTCGACGAACGCGCCGATCTTCCCGGGATCGGCGGCATCGGTCTCGATGACGCCGAACTGGTTGGCCATGTTCAGCGGCTGCCGGACCGCGGCGACCGTGGCCTTGGCACCGGAGGCGACGTGGGCCTCGACCATCTGGTCGAAGTCCATGCGGTACACATGGTCGGCGCCGACGACGACGACGATGTCCGGCTGGTCGTCGTAGATGAGGTTCAGCGACTGGTAGATCGCGTTCGCGCTGCCGAGGAACCAGCTCTTGCCCACGCGCTGCTGCGCCGGCACGGAAGCGACGTAGTTCTGCAGGAGCGTCGAGAGGCGCCACGTCTCCGAGATGTGCCGATCGAGGCTGTGCGACTTGTACTGCGTCAGCACGACGATGTGCCGGTACCCCGAGTTGACCAGATTCGACAGCGCGAAGTCGATCAGCCGGTACCCGCCGGCGAACGGAACTGCTGGCTTGGCCCGGTCGGCCGTGAGCGGCATGAGGCGCTTGCCCTCGCCGCCCGCCAGGACGATCGCCAATACTTTCCTAGGCGCCACTGCGCAACCCCCGTATTCCCTCGTTCCGGCTTGTCTGTGGGCCGCGCTCCGGCCGTTGGACCGTGGCCACCTTCACACTAGATCACGATCCACGCACCGACTACGTTGAAACCGTGCGTATCGACATTGTGACCAAGGAATTCCCGCCGGAGATCTATGGCGGCGCAGGAGTGCATGTGGCAGAGCTGAGCCGGGTCCTGGCCCGCGAGGTCGATCTGCACGTCCACGCCTTCGGCGCCCCGCGCGAGCCGGAGGTCGACGGCGCGGCCGTCGCCTCGTACCAGGTGCCGAGTCACCTCGAGGGCGCGAACGCCGCCCTGCAGACGCTCGGCGTCGACCTCGGCATCGTCCCCGACGTCGCGGGCGCGGATCTTGTGCACTCGCACACGTGGTACGCGAACATGGCCGGCCACCTGTCGAAGCTCCTGCACGGCATCCCGCACGTGCTCAGCGCGCACAGCCTCGAGCCCCTGCGGCCGTGGAAGGCCGAGCAGCTCGGCGGCGGCTACCGCCTGTCGTCCTGGGTGGAGAAGACGGCGTACGAGGCCGCGGACGCGATCATCGCCGTCTCCAACGGCATGCGCGAGGACATTCTGCGCTGCTACCCGGACGTGGACCCGGCCAAGGTCCGCGTGGTCCACAACGGCATCGACGTCTCCCGCTGGGGCCGCGACGAGGGGACCGAGCACCTGAGCGCCCTCGGCATCGACCCCGAGAAGCCGTCCGTCGTGTTCGTCGGCCGGAACACGCGGCAGAAGGGCGTGCCGTACCTCCTGCGCGCCGCCGCGAAGCTGCCCGCCGACGTCCAGCTCGTCCTGTGCCTCGGCGCGGCCGACACCCCGGAGCTCGCCGCCGAGACCGCCCAGCTCATCGACGCGCTGCGCGCCGAGCGCGAGGGCGTCGTCCTCATCGAGCGCATGCTTCCGCGCGACGAGCTCATCCAGGTCCTCTCGCACGCGACCGCCTTCGCGTGCCCGAGCATCTACGAGCCCCTCGGCATCGTGAACCTCGAGGCCATGGCCTGCGGCGCGGCCGTCGTCGCCACGGCGACGGGCGGCATCCCCGAGGTCGTCGACCATGGCACGACCGGCCTCCTCGTCCCCATCGAGCAGGTCACCGACGGCACGGGCACCCCGCTGGACCCCGAGAAGTTCGTCACCGACTTCGCGGCGGCCCTGACCGAGGTCGTCTCCGACCCCGCCCGAGCCCGCAAGATGGGCGAGGCCGGCCGGGACCGTGCCGAGCAGCACTTCTCCTGGGAGAGCATCGCGGCCACGACGATCGAGGTCTACAAGAGCGTCCTCTAGCGCAGCACGGCTGGGTTAAGCACGACGACGGCGACGAGCCTGCCGAGGTTCGTCGCCGTCGTCGTTCGGCAGCGTCGGCTTCCTGGGGTCAGCCGCGGTTGACGGTGACCTTCGTCGGGCCGGGCCCCGCTTCGGGGGCGACGGGGACGCGGACCTCGAGGACGCCGTCGCGGTAGGAGGCGGTGACGTCGTCGCCACGCGCGCCCCGCGGCAGCTCCACCGTGCGCGAGAACGAGCCGTAGCGGAACTCGCTGCGGTACCCGTCCTTGAGGCTGTCCTCGGTGCTCTCCCGGCGCTCGGCCTTGATGCTGAGGCTGCCCTCCTGGACCGTCACCTCGACGTCGTTCTCCGGGTCGATGCCGGGGACGTCTACCCGCACGACGAGGGACTCGCCGTCGCGGAACTCCTCGACCCGCAGCCACCCGGTGTCCCACTCGCCCTCGACGAACCGCCGGAACGGCTCCGGGATCCCGAATCGCCTCAGGTGCTCCGGCATCTCCCACTGGCCCTTGCGGCCCCATCCTTCGCCCATCGCATCCTCCTGACGCTGGCCCGTCCCGGGCGGCCGGGCCCTGCCCTCAGGCTAGACCCGGCCGCCGGGGGTGTGAAGCGCCCGGCGCGGGGGCCCGCCCGCCCCTGACGGCCACCCGCACAAGCGTGCTAGGCCCGCTCGGGGAGCCGCTTCTCGAGCACCGGCGCCCGGCCCGAGGCCCGCAGGGCGCGGAAGTGCTCGGCCGCCTCGGCCTGCCTCTCGGCCTCGACGCCGCTCGCGATCGTGGCACGGATGTGCTCCGGCCCGTACCCGAACGCGTCAACGAGGTCCCCCGCGTGCGGGCGGAGCTTCTTCAGCAGCCGGTTGATGTACTCGCCCACTGTGCGCCCGCGCTGCATGCTGAGCCGGCCGTTCATGAGATACCACGCGAGGTGCTTCTCGACGAGCGTCAGGCCGAAGAGGTCCCGCAGCCACGTGAGCACCTGGCGGGTGCCGGCGTCGCCGACCCCCTCGAGCGCCTCGGTGAAGGCCTCCCACTGGAGCAGCTCGGCGTGGGCGCGGGCGGCCTCGATGAGCTCGTCCTGGTGCGCGTTGAACCGGGCGGCAGCCTCGGCCTGCGGCAGCCGGTTGGCCCCATGCAGGGACTGCGCCGCCTGGGCGACCATGGCCTGGACCCGCTCGGCGAGCAGGAGGCGCTGCGTGTCCGGGTCGCGCAGGGCGAGCGCCGAGCGCTGGGCCCGGCCCGAGTCGGCGATGAACTGGGCGACGGTACCCAGCCCGGTCCGGTAGGCCATGCCGCGGGCCTGGCCGAGGGCGAACTTCGCGAGAGCGCCCACGCTCACCCCGCGGAACTCCTTGGCGTAGTCGTTCAGGAGCCGCTTGGCCACGAGCTGGAGCAGGACGTTGTTGTCGCCCTCGAAGGTGACGTACACGTCGAGGTCCGCCCTCAATGACGCGAAGCGGTTCTCGATGAGGAACCCCGCGCCGCCGCAGGCCTCCCGGCACTCCTGGAGCGTCTCGAGCGCGTGCCAGGTCGAGAGTGGCTTGAGCGCCGCGGCGAGGGTCTCGAGGTCCTGCCGGTCCTCGTCCGTGTCCTGCGCGCCGGAGAACACGCCGTCGAACTTCGCGAGGAGCTGCTCGTGCGCGAAGGACATCGCGTAGGTCGCGGCCAGCAGCGGCAGGAGGCGGCGCTGGTGCCGCTGGTAGTCGAGCAGCACCTCCTCCTGCTCGTCCGAGGAGGCGTTGAACTGGCGCCGCTCGGTCGCGTAGCGGACGGCCGCGGCGAGGCCGACCTTCGAGGCGGCCACCGCGGCGCCGTCGAGCGAGACCCGCCCCTGGACGAGTGTCCCGAGCATCGTGAAGAAGCGCCGCCCGGGGCTTGCGATCGTCGAGGAGTAGGTTCCGTCCTCGGCCACGTCGCCGTAGCGGTTGAGGAGGTTCGTGCGCGGGACGCGGACGTGGTCGAAGTGCAGGCGCCCGTTGTCGATCCCGTTGAGCCCGCCCTTCACGCCGTCGTCCTCGCCGCCGACGCCCGGCAGGAACTCGTGCGTCTCCGGGTCGCGCAGCGGGACGTAGAAGGCATGGACGCCGTGGCTCACACCGCGGGTGATGAGCTGGGCGAACACGACCGCCGCGACGCCGTCCTTCGCCGCGTTGCCGATGTAGTCCTTCCACGCGGCCCGGAAGGGGGTGTGGATCACGAACTCGCCGGCCTCTGGGTCGTAGGTCGCTGTCGTGGCGATGCTCGCGACGTCGGAGCCGTGCCCGGTCTCCGTCATGGCGAAGCAGCCCGGGACCTCGAGCTCCATGATCCCGGGCAACCACCGGCGGTGGTGCTCCTCGGTGCCCAGGTGCAGGACGGCGGAGCCGAAGAGGCCCCACTGGACGCCGGACTTGATCTGCAGCGACGGGTCCGCCGTCACGAGCTCCTCGAAGCCCGCGATGTTGGCTCCGTGGTCGTCCTCGCCGCCGAGCTCGCGCGGGTAGGCGCGCTGCACGGCCCGATGGTCCACGAGGTACTTGAGCTGGCCGAACACACGCTCGCGGTGCTCGGTGTGCGTCAGGCCCTCGACCTTGTGCAGCTCCGGGTGCCCGGCGAGCTCGCGCGCGGCCCGGCGCGTGTCGGCCCAGCGGCCGAGCAGCAGCTCGCCGAGCGCGGCGACGTCGACCGAGGGGGACTCGGCGGTGTCCGGGACGTCGGAGAGCTCGGCCGCGTCGTACGGCGCCTCTGTGGCGCCCGGGGCCGCAGTGTTTGCTGGGTTTGCTGGGTTCGCTGCGTTCTCGGTGGAAACGGGGGTCATGGGAGCTCCTTTGCTGCGGGAAGCGGTGCGCGGACGACGGCGGTGCCCGCCTGGGCGGCGATGCCCGCGTAGAGCCAGTCGGCGATGAGGCCGGCCATGTCGTCGAGGGACGGCTTGGCGGGCGACGGGGGAGTGGTGAGCCAGCGCTCGCCGGCGGAGCGGACGAGGCCGATGGCTGCGCAGGGCCAGTAGTCGAGCGTTGCCTGCGAATCGGCGTCGAGGTGCCGGCGCATGGGGGCCTCGATCATGGCCCCCACGGCGTCGAAGAACGTCCCGAACGCGGCCCCGGCGGCGCCGCCCGCGGCAGGGTCGGCTGCCGCCCCGGCGGGGCCGCGCGTGACGAACTCGTACACGTTCGGCGAGCGCGCGGCCATTGCCAGGTACGCGTGGACCATCGAGCGCAGCCCGTCGTACGGGGATGCCGCGGCCGCCGCCGCCGCCGCGATGCGGTCCTGCATCTGGGCCAGGACGAGCTCGCCCATGGCCGCGGCGAGGCCCGCCTTGTCCCGGAAGTACCGGTAGAAGACGGATTTCGACGTGCTGGCGGCGGCGGCGATGTCCTCCATAGGCACGTCGGCCCCGAGGCGGTGCACCGCGCGGCGCGCGGCGCGGATGAGCTCCGACCGGCGTTCTTCGCGGTGGCTGGCCCACCGAGTGGCGCGCCCGTCAGCAGCCGGGGCGGCGCGGTCGTTCTTCGTCCCGTCGTCCGCTGGTGTGGGGTAGTTCACGATACCCAGCGTATCAGGTACGCTAGGTATCGGTAACTGAGGTCACAGGACATCCGGAGGAACGCCATGCCCAACCCCCAGCCCGCGAAGCCCCAGACGGTGCGCAAGGCGGTCGTCGTCGGCGGCAACCGCATCCCGTTCGCGCGTGCCAACGGCGCGTACACCGAGACGTCGAACCTGGACATGCTCACGGCCGCGCTCGACGGGCTAGTGGCCCGCTTCGGACTGCAGGATGAGCGCATCGGAGAGGTGGCCGCGGGAGCGGTGCTCAAGCACTCCCGCGACTTCAACCTCACGCGCGAGGCGGTGCTGGGCTCCGCGCTGAGCGCCGAGACGCCCGCCTATGATGTCCAGCAGGCCTGCGCGACCGGCCTCGAGACGGTCCTGTCGCTCTCCGACAAGATCAAGCTCGGCCGGATCGATTCGGCCGTCGCCGGCGGCGTCGACTCGACGTCGGACGCGCCGATCGTCGTGGGCGAGGGGCTGCGCCGCGTGATCCTCGAGCTCTCCCGGGCGAAGACGGTCCAGCAGCGGCTCAGGGCCGTGTCCCGGCTGCGCCCGAAGGACCTCGCGCCCGTCGCCCCCGGGACGGCCGAGCCGCGCACGGGGCTGTCCATGGGCGAGCACCAGGCGCTGACCACGAAGCAGTGGGGCATCACGCGCGAGGCACAGGACGAGCTCGCCCTCGCCTCGCACCGGAACCTCGCCGCCGCCTACGAGCGCGGCTTCTTCGACGACCTCGTGACCCCCTACCGCGGCCTCACGAAGGACCAGAACCTGCGCCCGGACACGACCCCGGAGAAGATGGCCTCCCTCAAGCCCGTCTTCGGCAAGCACCTCGGCGCCGACGCGTCCATGACGGCCGGGAACTCGACGCCGCTGACCGACGGCGCCTCCGCCGTGCTCTTGGCCTCGGAGGAGTGGGCCGCCGAGCGCGACCTGCCCGTGCTCGCCGAGATCGTGGACGGCGAGGCGGCCGCGGTGGACTTCGTCCACGGCAAGGACGGCCTGCTCATGGCCCCCGTCTTCGCCGTCCCGCGCCTGCTCGGGCGGCTCGGGCTGACCCTCGAGGACCTTGACTACCTCGAGATCCACGAGGCCTTCGCCGGGACTGTCCTCGCCGCCCTCGCGGCCTGGGAGGACGAGGACTTCTGCCGCGAGCGGCTGGGCCTCGACGGCGCGTTCGGCAAGGTGGACCGCGCCAAGCTCAACGTCAACGGCTCCTCGCTCGCCGCCGGGCACCCCTTCGCCGCGACGGGCGGGCGCATCGTCGCGACGCTCGCGAAGCAGCTGCACGAGCGCACTGCCGCCGGCGACCTCGGCCGACCGGCCCGGGGACTCATTTCCGTGTGTGCCGCGGGCGGCATGGGCGTCGTCGCCGTGCTCGAGGGGCGCTGAGGCGAGGCCATGGCAGTCGACAAGTACACGGAGTTCGTCTCGCGCGGCTGGGGCCGCGATCTGGCCAAGAAGCTCGGCCTCCCGCAGCCCGTGCAGCTGCGCCGGCACACTCCCGGCGACCCGCTCGTGCCCGGGCCCGTCCTGCTCATCGGGTCGGGGGAGGGCGCGGACGCCCTCGAGACCGCGCTGAAGGGCTGGGACGTCGAGGTGCGCCGGGATTCCAGCGGGGGGCCAGCCCAAAGCGCGATGCACGACGGCGGGGACTCGCCGTCGTCGTCGGCCGCCGGCGAGCGCCGCGAGCGGCTCGGGGCCATCGTCCTGGCGCTCGACGGCGTCACGGCCCCTGAGGATCTCTCGGCGCCGTTCCTGGCCGCCGGTGGGGCGCTGCGCGCGCTCGCCCCGGGCAGCCGCGTCGTGACCCTCTCCCGCAGGTCCTCGACCGCCGACGAGCCCGCGCTCGCCGCCGCCCGGGCCGGCGTCGAGGGGGCCCTGCGCTCGCTGGCCCGGGAGCTGCGCGCCGGAGCGACCGGCAACGGCATCCTCCTCGCCGAGGGCGTGCCCGCGGACGCCCCGAGCGCCCTCGGGGCGTTGCGCTTCCTCCTCTCGGGCCGCTCCGCCTTCGTCGACGGGCAGTTCCTGACGGTCGGCACCGCCAAGGGCGAGCTGCCCGCCGACCCGGAGCGGCCGCTCGCCGGCAAGGTCGCCGTCGTGACCGGGGCCGCGCGCGGCATCGGCGCCGCGATCGCGCGGACCCTGGCCCGCGACGGCGCCAGGATCGTCGCCGTCGACGTCCCGGCCGCCGGGGACGCGCTCGCGAAGATCGCGAACGAGGTCCGCGGCACCGCGCTCCAGCTCGACATCACGAAGCCGGACGCGGGGGAGCGGATCCTGGACCACGCCCTCCACCGCCACGGCGGGCTCGACATCGTCGTGCACAACGCCGGCATCACCCGGGACAAGCTCCTGGCCAACATGGACGCGGCCCGCTGGGACTCCGTCATCGCCGTGAACATCTCCGCGCAGCTGCGGATCAACGAGGCGCTCCTGGCCTCGGACCGCTTCGCCGACGGCGCCCGGATCGTCTCGGTCGCCTCGACCTCGGGGATCGCGGGCAACCGCGGGCAGACCAACTACGCGGCGTCCAAGGCCGGCGTCATGGGCATGGTGCGCTCCACGGCGGCGCGGCTCGCAGCGACGGGAGGCACCGCGAACGCCGTCGCCCCCGGATTCATCGAGACCGAGATGACCGCGAAGGTGCCGCCCCTGATGCGGGAGGTCGGGCGCCGGATCAGCTCGCTCCAGCAGGGCGGGCAGCCCGTCGACGTCGCCGAGGCCATCTCATTCCTCGCCTCCGACGCCGCGGGCGGGATCTCCGGGAACGTGCTGCGGGTGTGCGGCCAGTACTGGATGGGGCAGTGATGGCCGGCGGGAGCCCGGCGCCGACGAGGCCCGCGCCGACCGAGACGGTCGAGCTCCCCGAGCTGCCGTCCCTCTCCAAGCTCTACGTCACGGCCGCCGCCGAGGCCGCCCGCCTGCTCATCTCGAGGCACGACGGCGGCCAGCGGCTCCCGGACGCGCGGCACCACGTCGCCGTCGTGCGTCCAGACCTCGCGAGGCTCACCGCCTACCAGCACCTGCTGGGGGAGCCCGCGCGCGACGTCGTGCCGGCCGGCTACCTGCACACTCTCGCCTTCCCCGTGGCGATGAGCTTTATGGCGCGCGAGG
Organism: Sinomonas sp. T428B; assembly: GCF_056780155.1. Taxonomy (NCBI): domain Bacteria; kingdom Bacillati; phylum Actinomycetota; class Actinomycetes; order Micrococcales; family Micrococcaceae; genus Sinomonas; species Sinomonas sp. T428B. The sequence continues at coordinate 1,897,251 of NZ_JBRAZR010000001.1, forward strand.
ACTTCCCGCTGCCGCTGCTCGGGATGGTGCACCTGCGGAACCGGGTCGAGTACCGCGAGCCCGTCGCGTACGACGACGAGCTGGACATCACCGCGTGGGCCGAGAACCTCTCGGGGCACCGCGCCGGGACCCAGGCCGAGGTCGTGGCGGAGATCCGGCGGGCCGTGGGAGGGGCCCCGGTGTGGCGCGGCGTCTCGACCTACCTTGCGAAGGGGGCCTTCCTCCCGGGGATCGACAAGCCCACTTCCAATGGCGCGGGGGCCCAGGGAGCCGACGCGCGCGAGTTCCGCCCGCCCCTGCCCACCGCGCTGTGGCGGCTCGGGGTGGACCTCGGGCGGGAGTACGCCGGCGTCTCGGGCGACTTCAACCCGATCCACCTCTCTGTGCTCTCGGCGAAGGCCCTGGGGCTCAAGCGCTCGATCGCGCACGGCATGTACACGGCCTCGCGCGCGCTCGCCGAGGTGGGGGCGCACAAGGGCGACTCCTTCGTGTGGGACGTGTCCTTCGAGGCGCCGGTGTTCCTGCCCGCGGCCGTGTCCGTGCGGATCGCCGACCTCGTGGACGAGGACGGGGCCTGGGAGCGGAGCGAGTTCGTGGGGTGGAGCGCGAAGTCGGGGAGGCGGCACTTCGTGGGGAGTGTGGCGCGGTTGGGGTGAGATGCCTCCCCAGGGGTGGGCCGCCATTCGGGCCGTGGCAGGGAACGGCAAGTCCTGAGTGTCGCCTTCCCGCCCGTCCGCTCGCGGGCAATACTGGGCCGCATGTGGACCTCGCTGCTGTTCGGCGCCGTGGCTTCCAGCGCCCTGATCATCGGAGCGATCATCGGGGTTCGCTTCGAGCTCCCCAAGCGGCTCCTGGCCATCCTCCTCTCGTTCGCGGCGGGCGCCCTCATCACCGCTCTTGCCTTCGAGCTGTTCGAGGACGCGCACCAGCACGGGGGCATCTGGCGGGCGGCCATCGGCCTGTTCGTCGGCGCCCTCGTGTTCACCGTCCTGAGCGCGCTCCTGGACCGGTGGGCGCAGCCCGGCAACCGCACCAAGCCCGCGGACGAGTTTCGCGGCAGCGCGAAGCTCGACACAGACGCCGCCGTGCAGGAGCGCCCGGCATCGGCGACCTCGGCCAGGGGGGCCGCTGGCCTTGCCCTGCTCGCCGCCGTGACGCTCGACGGCGTGCCCGAGAACGTCGCGCTCGGCGTCTCGCTCGGGGAGGGGACGGGCGGGCTCGCGCTCCTCGCCGCGATCTTCGTCTCCAACCTCCCGGAGGCGCTCGTGGGGGCCGCGTCGATGAAGGAGCGCATGTCGTCACCGGCGATCATCGGCCTCTGGACGGTCTGCGGGGTGCTGCTCGTCGCCGCCGTCGTCATCGGGGCAGGCCCGCTGTCCGGCAGCGAGCCGGAGACCATCTCCCTTCCGCTCGCCTTCGCGGCCGGCGCCGTGATCGCCTCGCTCGCGGACACGCTCATGCCGGAGGCCTACGAGCACGGCGGCCCGGCCGTCGCCCTCAGCACGGCCGCGGGCTTCGTCGTCGCCTACACGCTCTCGCTCGCCTGATCGGCGGGGCGGCAAACACGCAGAAGGCCCGGGAATCCGTGGATTCCCGGGCCTTCTGCCTCTGTGCGCGGAGGGGGACTTGAACCCCCACGCCCTATTCGGGCACTAGCACCTCAAGCTAGCGCGTCTGCCATTCCGCCACCCGCGCAGGCGACTGTTTCGACGAGGAACACCATGCTTTTCCTCCCCGGCAGCGATATAGAACAATACACCATTCCTGGCCTGCTCGTGACCACCGCTGCCGCGGCCGGAGGCCACACCGCCCCAGCGGCGATCGGCTCCTTTACGCCTGATTCGGCCGGACCTAGCCTCTGGACATGAACCGTGACGGAGCCGCCAAGGCGGACCGGTCCTTCCGGATGCGGGCGGTGAAGCCCGTCGCCTGGACGCTCGCGGGCATCGGCGCGTTCGTCCTCTTCGGCATCGTCGACCTGGCCACCCTGCCAGGCTGGGCCAACCCCGCCTACGAGTGGCAGGTCCCCCTAGATGCCAGCTGGGGGAGCCTGTTCACGTTCGTCCTGGCATTCGCCTATGGCTGGACCGCACTCTGGCCATCGAAATCCTGGCCGGCCATCGTCCAGATCGTCGTCGCAGGCATGGCGATCTGCCTCGGCGGCGTGCTCGGGTGGGACGCCCGTCCACTCCTCGTGGGGATTCCCGTCCTCGGAACGGGCGTGCTCCTGGCGTGGCTCACGCGAGAAGCAGCCGGAGCGCTTCCGCGGGTGAGGGGCTTCAGCTGGCCACTGTGCGTGCTCGCGGCGGCGGGAGTGCCGCTGTGGCTCGGCTACGTGCTCGTCGCGGTGGAGGGGTCCCGGTCCGCGATGGAGGGCACCGATGAAACGGTCGACACGCTGGGCCTCGACCACTGGCCGCTACAAACGGCTGTGGGCCTGACGGTGGCGGCGTGCGCGGTGGTGACGGCGGTCTGGCCGCCCGGGCGGGCGCTCATGCGGGTCAGCGTGAGCGTCTCGGCGGCGTACATCGGCGTCGCCATGCTCGCCTTCCCCGACCGGAGCGGCGCGATGCCGGGATACCTGTGGGGCGTGTCGATGGTCCTGTGGGGGGTCCTGATGGCCCTCCCGCTGCCCCACGGCAGTCGGATCGGGGACGACGCGGAGGACGTGCCCCAAGGGCTCTCCCAGAGGCCGGGAACGCACGGAAGCCCCGGTCCGAGGACCGGGGCTTCCCGTGGTGCGCGGAGGGGGACTTGAACCCCCACGCCCTATTCGGGCACTAGCACCTCAAGCTAGCGCGTCTGCCATTCCGCCACCCGCGCAGGCGGCCTCCCGAGCGTCAACACCGTGTGTTTCCCTCCCGGGCAGCGAGTAAGACTCTACACGATTCGGGGCCGAAAGCTGAAATCGCGCGGCGCCCCGGCCGGCGGGCGGGACTAGGCTGGGGGAAGCCCAGCACCGAGGAGGATCCATGTCCGTCAGCCCCGCCGCCAGCCACGTTCCCGCCGAAGACGAGGTCGTCGGGATCTGCCGCGACCTGATCCGCTTCGACACCTCGAACTACGGCGACGGCACGGGCCCCGGCGAGCGGTCGGCGGCCGAATACACCGCGGGCCTGCTTGCGGAGGTCGGCCTCACGCCGGAGATCTTCGAGTCCGCGCCCGGCCGCGCGTCGGTCGTCGCGCGCATCGAGGGCACCGACCCGGGCGCGGGCGCGCTCGTCGTGCACGGCCACCTCGACGTCGTCCCCGCGCAGAAGGAGGACTGGAGCGTGGATCCCTTCGCCGCCGAGCTGCGCGACGGCCTCATCTGGGGCCGCGGGGCCGTGGACATGAAGGACATGGACGCGATGATCCTCTCGGTCGTGCGCGAGATGCAGCGCACGGGCACGCGCCCGCGCCGCGACCTCGTGATCGCGATGTTCGCCGACGAGGAGGCCGGCGGCACGTACGGCGCGCGCTGGGCCGTGGACAACCGCCCCGAGCTCTTCGAGGGCGCGACGGAGGCCATCAGCGAGGTCGGCGGCTTCTCCGCGGAGATCGGCGGCAAGCGCGCCTACCTCCTGCAGACCGCCGAGAAGGGCCTCCAGTGGCTGCGCCTCACCGCCACGGGCAGGGCCGGCCACGGCTCGCAGACCAACCCGGACAACGCGGTCACGACGCTCGCGCGCGCGATCGCGAACATCGGCTCGCACGAGTGGCCCATCGAGCTCACGGACACGACGCGCCGCTTCCTCGACGGCGTCACCGAGCTGACCGGCGTCGAGTTCGACCCGGACAACCCGGACATCCTGCTCAAGGAGCTCGGAACCCTGGCCCGGTTCGTCGGGGCGACGCTGCAGAACACCTCGAACCCCACGATCCTCCGCGCCGGCTACAAGGAGAACGTCATCCCCGGCGCGGCCGAGGCGCGCATCGACGTGCGCACCCTCCCCGGCCAGGACGAGCTCGTCCTCGCCAAGCTCAAGGAGCTCGCGGGCGACGGCGTGGAGTTCAGCCACGTCCACCGCGACGTCTCGCTCGAGACCCCCTTCTCGGGCTCCCTCGTGGATGCGATGGTCGCCGCGCTCGACGCCGAGGACCCCGGCGCGACGGTCCTGCCCTACACGCTCTCGGGCGGGACGGACAACAAGTCCCTGAGCCGTCTCGGCATCACGGGCTACGGCTTCGCGCCGCTCCAGCTGCCCGCCGACCTCGACTTCGCGGGCATGTTCCACGGCGTCGACGAGCGCGTCCCCGCCGAGTCGCTCCGGTTCGGCGCGCGCGTGCTGCGCCGACTCCTCACCACCTACTGAGGGCGCGCCGCATGCCCGTGGACCCCGAGGCAGTCCTGCCCGAGGAGCTCCTGGCCGGGATCCGCTCGCGCGCCGCGGGCTACGACGAGCGCAATGAGTTCCCGCGCGAGGACCTCGACGCCCTCGCCGCGGCCGGCTACCTCAGGGCGTTCGTCCCCGAGGCCGCAGGCGGGCTGGGAGCCGGCCTGGCCGACGTCGTGCGCCTCCAGCGGCGGCTCGCCGCGGCGGCACCGGCCACGGCCCTCGCCGTCAACATGCACCTCGTGTGGACCGGCGTCGCGAGGGTGCTCGGGGACCGGGGCGACGCCTCGCTCGCCGTCGTCCTCGAGGAGGCCGCCGCGGGCGAGGTGTTCGCCTTCGGCGTCTCGGAGGCGGGCAACGACGCGGTGCTCTTCGACTCGTTCACCGACGCGGCGCCGGACGGCGAGGGCGGCTACTGCTTCACCGGCACCAAGGTCTTCACCTCGCTCGCGCCGGCATGGACCCGCCTCGGCACGTTCGGCAAGGACACCTCCGGCGAGGAGCCGCGGCTCGTATGGGGCTTCCTCCGCCGCGACGAGCCCGGCTGGCGGCACCTCGACGATTGGGACGCCCTCGGCATGCGCGCGAGCCAGTCCCGCACCACTGTCCTCGAGGGCGCGCACATCCCTGTCGAGCGGATCGTGCGGACTCTCCCCGTCGGACCCAGCCAGGACCTGCTCGTCTTCGGCATCTTCGCGGTCTTCGAGTCGCTCCTCGCCGCCGTCTACACGGGCATCGCCGAGCGGGCGCTCGAGCTGGCGGTCGAGGCGGCCCACCGCCGACGCTCGCATCGCAGCGGCGGGCGGCCCTACTCGCAGGACCCTGACATCCGCTGGCAGCTCGCCGAGGCGGCCATGGCGGTCGACGCCGTTCTGCCGCAGCTCGAGCGCGTCGCGGCCGACCTCGACGGACTCGTGGACCGCGGGGCTGCGTGGTTCAGGGCTCTGAGCGGGCTCAAGCACCGGGTCGTCGAGACGGCCGTGGCGGTCGTCGGCACGGCGATGCGCGTGGGCGGGGGAGGGGCCTACTTCAGGGGCAGCGAGCTTGAGCGCCTCTACCGCGACGTGCTCGCGGGGCTGTACCACCCCTCGGATCCGGAGTCCGCGCACGCCACCGTCGCGAACGAGCTCCTCGGGCCCCTCGAGGACTGAGGCCTGTCAGGGCTACGCGGTCCGCGAGACGACCATGACCTTGCGCCGGAGCCAGTACTGGCGCCCGCCGCCCATGTACAGGCGGGAGCGCTCGAGCTCCCAGCGGCCGTACTCCGAGTGCTCGCGCACGCGCTGCCGTGCGTCCGCGAGGGAGTCCTTCGGCCCGACGGAGAGCACCAGGTACTCGTACTGGCGCGCTGCGCTCCCCCCGTCGACCGGGGCGGTGGTGAGGATCCGCTCCTTCATGGCCCTCGCTTCCTCGTGCTGCCTGTTGCTGGCGCCGCGGGATGGCGGCGGGCGGGACACGCCGTCGTGAGCACCGTGGCTCCCTAGCAGGCCCCGCTGTTTCAGACTACCGTGGCCCCCATGAGCATTGACCCGCGCGTGGCCCTCGGTTCGCTGACAGCCGCACTCGAAGAGCACCTCATCGCCGCCGCCTCCAGGCGCTCCGACGAGGACCCCGCCGTGGAGGCCGCGTTCTTCGCTGTCGCCGACGCCTTCGAGTCCTACGCGGACGCGCTCTACGACGCCTACGGCGAGGATCTCCCGATCGACCTCGTGGACTCGGACGACGAGGATGAGGACGACGAAGAGGACGAGGAAGACGAGGACGAGGAGGACATGGACGAGGCGGAGGCCGGCGCCGGACGGGACGCTGCGCGCCGCACCTGAGCGGGCCACCGAGGTTCGCCGACTAGAGTGGCGAGCGTGAATTTCCTCGAAGCCGCCTTCCTCGGGCTCGTCCAGGGCCTGACGGAGTTCCTGCCCATCTCCTCGAGCGCCCATCTTCGGATCGTCGGGGAGTTCCTGCCGAATGCGCAGGATCCGGGCGCGGCCTTCACCGCGATCACCCAGCTCGGCACCGAGACCGCCGTCATCATCTACTTCTGGCGTGACATCGTGCGGATCATCGGTGCGTGGTTCGGCTCGCTCATAGGGCGGGTCGCGCGCAACGACCACGACGCGCGGATGGGCTGGCTCGTGATCATCGGCAGCCTCCCCATCGTCGTCCTCGGGCTGCTCTTCCAGGACCAGATCGAGACGGTCCTGAGGAGCCTCTGGATCACGGCCACGACGCTCATCGTGTTCGGGCTCATCCTGGCGGTGGCCGACGCCCTCGGCCGACACGTGCGCACGCTCGACACGCTGGACACCCGCCACGGCATCCTCTACGGCTTCGCCCAGGCGCTCGCGCTCATCCCGGGCGTCTCCCGCTCGGGCGGGACCATCACGGCCGGGCTCTTCATGGGCTACACGCGTGAGGCCGCCGCCCGGTACTCCTTCCTCCTCGCGATCCCGGCAGTGTTCGGCTCGGGCCTCTTCCAGCTTGCCAAGAGCCTGGAGAACGGCTTCGACTCGGGCCCCTACGGGCTCCCGGAGACCGCGCTCGCGACGGCGATCGCGTTCGTCGTCGGCTTCATCATCATCGGCTGGTTCATGCGCTACATCTCCTCGCGCTCATACCGGCTCTTCGTCTGGTACCGGATCGGGCTCGGCGCCCTCCTGTATGTCCTTCTCGGATTCGGGGTCATCTCGGCGGGCCACTAGGCTAGTGGGGTGAAGACTTGGAGGCAGACCCCCGTCCCGCAGTTGCCCGGAACCAGCGGCTCAGTCCGGCTCTACGACTCGCGCCTGCAGGACATGGTCGACATCCCCGCCGCCCCCGAGCAGTCGCTCTACGTCTGCGGCATCACCCCCTACGACGCGACGCACCTCGGGCACGCCTCCACCTACGTGGCCTTCGACCTGCTCAACCGCCTGTGGCGCGACGCCGGCAGCACCGTCACCTATGTGCAGAACACGACCGACGTCGACGACCCGCTGCTCGAGCGCGCGGACAAGACCGGCGTCGACTGGCGCACGCTCGCCCACAGCCAGATCGCGCTCTTCCAGACGGACATGGAGGCCCTGCGGGTCCTCGCGCCCGAGCACTACGTCGGCGCCGTCGAGTCCATCCCCTGGATCGTCCCCGAGGTCGAGAAGCTCCTCGCCGAGGGCCTCGCCTACACGCTGGGCGGGTCCGAGGGCGAGCCCGATGGCGACGTCTACTACGACGTGACCGAGGCGACCCGCCGCGCCGAGTCCGACGACGAGGCGTGGCGCCTCGGGTACGTCTCCCACCTCACCGTCGCGGAGATGATCGAGGTCTTCGGCGACCGCGGCGGCGACCCCGACCGCCCCGGCAAGCACAGCCCGCTCGACCCGATCCTGTGGCGCGAGGCCCGCCTCGGCGAGCCCCACTGGGAGGGCGGAACGCTCGGCCGCGGCCGCCCGGGCTGGCACATCGAGTGCACCGTGATCGCCCGCCGCTTCCTCCCGGCGCCCTTCACCGTCCAGGGCGGCGGCTCCGACCTCGCCTTCCCGCACCACGAGATGGGGGCGGGTCACGCGTGGAGCATGGACCACAAGCCCCTTGCGAAGCACTTCGCCCACACGGGCATGGTGGGCCTCGACGGCGAGAAGATGAGCAAGTCCCGCGGGAACCTCGTCCTCGTCTCGAAGCTGCGCGCCGCGGGCGTCGAGCCCGCCGCGATCCGCCTCGCCATCCTCGCCAACCACTACCGCTCCGACTGGGAGTGGACCCAGGACCTCCTCGACGCCTCAGTCGCCCGTCTCGGGCGCTGGCGGGAGGCGCTCGCCCGCGCCGTCCCGGGCTCGGCCGAGCCGCTCCTGTCCGAGCTGCGCACCGCCCTCGCCGACGACCTCGACGCCCCGCGCGCCCTCGCCGCGGTCGACAAGTGGGCCGAGGACGCTGCCGCCGCGGGGCGGGGGGAGAGCGCGGACGACGGCGCGCTGGCCGCCGCCGCGGTCGACGCCCTGCTCGGCGTCGCGCTGCGCTAGGCCCCTTCCGTACCAGCACGTTGACACGGGCAGGGCCCGGCGGTTCCCCGCCGGGCCCTGCCCGTGTCGCGTCGATGCTCGGATCAACCCGCCCCGGGGGAGTCCTTGCCGCGGCGCTTGAGGTAGCGCTCGAACTCGCGCGCGATCGACTCGCCCGTGGCCTCGGGCAGGTCCGCCGTGTCCTTGGCCTCTTCGAGCTGGTGGATGTACGCGGCGACCTCCGGATCCTCTGTCGCGAGCTCGTTGACCCCCCGCTCCCACGCCTCGGCGTCCTCCGCGAGGTCGTTCGTGTCGAGCGGGACCTGCAGGAGCTCCTCGATGCGGTGCAGGAGCGCGAGCTGCGCCTTGGGCGAGGGCGCCTGGGCCACGTAGTGCGGCACGGCGGCCCAGAGCGAGACCGTCGGGGTGCCGTGATGGTCCGCGGCGTCGGCGAACACGCCGATGATCCCGGTGGGCCCTTCGTACTGGCTCGACTCGAGGCCGAGCCGCTCCTTGAGCTCCTCGTTCTCGCTCGTGGCTGTGACGGGGATCGGACGCGAGTGCGGGACGTCCGCGAGCAGGGCCCCGACGACGACGAGGTAGTCCACGTTGAGGTCCTCGACGTACTCGATGAGCTCGTCGGTGAAGGAGCGCCAGCGGTACGAGGGCTCGGTGCCCTGGACGAGCACGAGGTCCAGGGGGTGCCCCTCCAGGCGCGCGGTCGAGACCTTAGTCGTCGGCCACTTGATGCGCCGACGCCCCGAGCCCGCGCGGCGCACGGTGGGCCGCGTGAACTGGAAGTCGTAGTAGTCGTCCGAGTCGATCATGCCGACCTTCTGGGCATCGAAGTGGCGGCGCAGGAACCGCAGGGCATCGCTCGCCGCCTCGCCGGCGTCGTTCCAGCCCTCGAACGCCGCGAGCATCACAGTGACCCGCTCGCCCTCGGGCGGCGGGGGGAACAGGCCCGGGTGCGGTGCCGGGGCGTCGGCGTCGAAGTCGTCCATCGCTCCAGACTATGACGCCGCACGCCCCGTTGCATGGCCCTCGGCCCGGGTTCCGCACCTGTTTCGCCCACAGGGCAAAACAGCCTGCGGTGCCCTCCCGGCGTCCGGAGGCGCCCCCCTCGCCACCGTAGACTGGTGGATATGCGCCTCCCCGCCGAAAACCCTGCCTCCGGTCCTGCCCCCGGCGGACTAGCGCCGCTGCGCGCCGTCCTGTGGGACATGGACGGAACCCTGGTCGACACCGAGCCGTACTGGATCACGGCTGAGCACGAGCTCGTCGAGCGCTTCGGCGGCACCTGGACGCACGAGCAGGCCATGCGGCTCGTCGGCCAGGCCCTCAGCACCTCGGCGGGGATCCTCCAGGAGGCCGGCGTGCGCATGGAGGCCCGCGAGATCATCGACACCCTCACGGCCCGGGTCATCGAGCAGCTCGGCAGCGCCGTGCCCTGGCGCCCAGGCGCGCGCGAGATGCTCGACGCGCTCGCGGCGGAGGGCGTCCCGTGCGCGCTCGTGACGATGTCCGAGGCGCCCATGGTCCAGCGCATCCTCGGGCACCTGCCGGAGGGGACCTTCGCCGCGGTCGTCACTGGGGACTCCGTGTCCCGCGGCAAACCCCACCCCGAGCCGTACCTGCGCGGGCTCGCCCTGCTCGCCGACCAGCTCGGCGGGCTCGAGCCTGAGGAGTGCGTTGCCGTCGAGGACTCGACCCCCGGGGCGACCTCCGCCGTCGCCGCGGAGCTGGCCACCATCGTCGTGCCCAACGCCCTCGCGGTCCCGGTGCACCTCGGCGTCGAGCACTGGGAGACGCTCGAGGGGCGCGGACCAGGGGACCTCGCCTCGGCCCTGCGCGGGGCGGCCGTCCCGGCGGCCGGGGGCCCCGCGTGAGCGGCGAACCCGGGACCGAGACCGGGCGCCGCGAGGGAATCCGCCTCGGACGGATCGCGGGCGTGCCCGTCATCCTGGCCTACTCGTGGTTCCTCATCGCGGGATTCACGGTGCTCGTGTACGGTCCGACCCTCCAGGACCGCCAGCCAGCCCTCGGGGTCGGGGCCTACCTCGTCGCGTTCGCCTACGCCGTGCTCCTGCTGCTGTCCGTCCTGGTCCACGAGCTCGCGCACGCCCTCACGGCCCGCGCGTTCGGCTGGCCGAGCCAGAAGATCGTGCTGAACCTCTGGGGCGGGCACACCCAGTTCGAGTCGTACATCGCCTCACCCGGCCGCTCCGTCGCGGTGGCCCTCGCCGGGCCCGCCGCCAACTTCTTCCTCGCGGGCGCCGCTTGGGTCATCGTCTCGAGCGTCCACCTCACCGGGGTCGCGGACATCCTCGTGAACATCTTCATGTGGGCCAACTTCCTCATCGCCGTGTTCAACGTCCTGCCGGGCCTGCCGCTCGACGGCGGGCGGATCGTCGAGAGCGCCGTGTGGAAGGCCACCGGCTCCCAGGAGAAGGGCACGATCGCCGCCGGCTGGACAGGCCGCGGCATCGTCCTGTGCCTCGTCCTGTTCGGCGTCGTCCTCCCGGCCGCCCAGGGCGCGCCGGTGGACCTGCCGTTCGCGATGGTCACGCTCCTCGTCGCGGTGTTCCTCTGGCAGGGGGCCTCGGCCGCCATCCGGCACGCGGGCTTCCGTACGCGCCTCCCGGGCGTCGTCGCGGGCCGGCTGGCTGTCCCCGCTGTCGGCATCCCCAACTACGCGAGCGTCGAGCAGGCCGTTGCGGCGGGCGCCCAGGACGGTGTCGCCGTCGTGCTCTGCGCCCCGGACGGCAAGCCGCAGGGCGTCGTCGACCCCTCCGCCGTGGACCGCGTGCCGCCGGCGGCGCGCCCCACGACGCCGGTGACGGCGGTCGGCTACGCCCTCGCCCCGGGCGCGTACGTGCCGGACACCGCCGGCGGGCAGGAGCTCGTCCAGTACCTCGCCCAGCTCGCGGGCACCGAGTACGCCGTCGTGGATGCCGGCGGGCGCGTTGTCGGCCTCCTCAGCCAGCGCGACGTCGTGGCCGCGATCTCCGGCCGCCAGGCGCGCTAGCCTTCCCCAGAACCTTCCGCCGGTGCGCCCGGCGGACCGCAGAGAGGACACCATGACCCAGAGCACCCAGCCCGTCGCCGCGGACGGCCCCGTCGGGGCGGCCCTCCGCCGCGGCCCGTTCCGTGTCGGCGAGCGCGTGCAGCTGACCGACGAGCGCGGCCGCATGAACACGGTCACCCTCGCCGACGGGGGCGCGTTCCACACTCACAAGGGCTTCCTGAACCACAGCGAGATCATCGGCCGGCCGGACGGCTCGGTCGTGACCAACACCGCGGGGCACCAGTACCAGGCCCTGCGCCCGCTCCTGTCGGACTTCGTCCTGTCGATGCCGCGCGGCGCGGCCGTCGTGTACCCCAAGGACGCGGGCCAGATCGTGACGATGGCGGACATCTTCCCCGGCGCCCGCGTCGTCGAGGCCGGCGTGGGCTCGGGCGCGCTCTCGATCTCGCTCCTGCGCGCCGTGGGCGACGGCGGGTACCTCCACTCGTTCGAGCGGCGCCAGGAGTTCGCGGACATCGCGCGCGGCAATGTCGAGACGATCTTCGGCGGCCCGCACCCCGCGTGGCGCATCTCCCTCGGCGACTTCCAGGACGAGGTCGTCAAGGCCGAGGAGCCCGGCAGCATCGACCGCGTGGTCCTGGACATGCTCGCGCCATGGGAGTGCCTCGACGCCGTCGCGACCGTCCTCGCCCCGGGAGGCGTATGGATCAACTACGTCGCGACGGCGACCCAGCTCTCCCGCACCGCCGAGGCGATCCGCGCAGACGGCCGCTTCACCGAGCCGGACGCGTGGGAGTCGATGGTGCGCGGCTGGCACCTCGAGGGGCTCGCCGTCCGCCCCGAGCACCGCATGGTGGGGCACACTGGCTTCCTCCTCGTCACGCGCCGCCTGGCCGAGGGCGTCGAGCCGCTCGTGCGCAAGAAGCGCGCGAAGACGGAGTTCAGCGACGAGGACCTCAACGCATGGACCCCGGCCTCGGTGGGCGAGCGGCCGGTGTCCGACCGCAAGCTCCGCCGGGCCGCCCGGGACGCCCGCGCGGGGGTCCCGGAACAGGGTTCGGCCGAGGACTGACACGTCCTGTCCACCATCCGGAAACTGCGTGTAACTCTTTTGTTCCAAGCCGATTTGCTCGGGTTCGCCGGGGCGAGGTCGCGCTAGTGTCTTTTCATCAGGGCGCGTTCGGGTAGGACTCGGATGCAGGGTGGACCGCAAGGCCCGGCCCTCGGGTGGAGAAGGATGTGATCGCGATGGCAGAGAACGACAAGGCGGGGAACGGCCGCGAGGCGGTGCCGCCCTCGCCCCATGCCGAGCAGCTGAGCATCGCCGAGCGGCAGATCAACGTCCTGCGGGACAAGCTGCGCGCCGTCGACAGGCAGCTTGCCTCCGCGACGAGCAACAACACCCGGATGACGGAGATGCTCCAGGCGGCCAAGGCCGAGATCCAGCGGCTCAAGTCCTCGCTCGAGCATGAGGGCCAGCCGCCCTACAGCTTCGGCAGCATCGTGCAGATCAACCGGAAGCGACCCGCCGGCGGCGCCTCCACGGCAGTGACGGACGAGAGCGTCGACGTCGTGAGCTCCGGGCGGAAGATGCGCGTGGGCCTGAGCCCCCTCGTGTCCGTGGCCGACCTGAGCATCGGGCAGGAGGTCCTCCTCAACGAGGCCTTCGAGGTCGTCGCCTCGCTCGGCTTCGAGCGCTCGGGCGAGCTCGTGACCATCAAGGAGCTCCTCGGACACGACCGCGTCCTCGTGATCGGCCGCGGCGACGAGGAGCGCGTCCTGCGCCTCTCCGGGCCGCTCCAGCTCGAGCGGCTGCGCGTCGGCGACGCCGTCTCCGTGGACAACCGCACCGGTTGCGCCCTCGAGAAGGTCCCGCGCTCGGAGGTCGAGAACCTCGTCCTCGAGGAGGTCCCGGACATCAGCTACCAGGACATCGGCGGGCTCGCGTCCCAGATCGAGCAGATCCGCGACGCCGTCGAGCTGCCGTTCCTGCACCCCGACCTCTACCGCGAGCACGGGCTCAAGGCCCCCAAGGGCATCCTGCTCTACGGCCCGCCCGGATGCGGCAAGACGCTCATCGCCAAGGCGGTCGCGAACTCCCTCGCCGGCCGCGCCATGGAGCGGGCCGGAACCCAGGACGTCAAGAGCTACTTCCTGAACATCAAGGGCCCTGAGCTCCTCGACAAGTATGTGGGCGAGACGGAGCGGCACATCCGCCTCATCTTCTCCCGCGCCCGTGAGAAGGCCTCGGACGGCAGCCCGGTCGTGGTGTTCTTCGACGAGATGGACTCGCTCTTCCGGACCCGCGGGACGGGCGTCTCCTCCGACGTCGAGACGACCATCGTGCCGCAGCTGCTGAGCGAGATCGACGGCGTCGAGCGGCTCGACAACGTCATCGTCATCGGCGCCTCGAACCGCGAGGACATGATCGACCCGGCGATCCTGCGGCCCGGCCGCCTGGACGTCAAGATCAAGATCCACCGGCCCGACGCCGAGGCCGCCTCGGACATCTTCTCGAAGTACCTGACCGAGGACCTGCCGATCCACCCGGACGACCTCGCTGAGCACGGCGGGGACGCCAAGGCCACGGTGGACATGATGATCCAGCGCACGGTCGAGGCCATGTACGCGACCGACAAGTCCACCGAGTACCTCGAGGTCACGTACGCCAACGGCGACACCGAGATCCTCTACTTCAAGGACTTCAACTCCGGCGCCGTGATCCAGAACGTCGTGGACCGGGCCAAGAAGGCCGCGATCAAGGAACTCCTCACGACGGGCTCGAAGGGCCTGCGCATGGACCATCTCCTGCGCGCCGTCGCCGACGAGTTCCGCGAGCACGAGGACATGCCGAACACGACCAACCCGGATGACTGGGCGCGGATCTCGGGCAAGAAGGGCGAGCGGATCACGTACATCCGAACGATCGTCCAGGGCAAGGGCGGCACCGAGCCCGGCCGCACGATCGAGACGACCCTGAGCACCGGGCAGTACCTGTAGGGGGGAGCATGAGCAGCGACACGAGCCCCGGCCTCGCGGCCGGGGGAGCCCTGCGCGTCATGGGCTCGGAGACCGAGTTCGGCATCCACGCGCCCGCGATGCCGGGGGCGAACGCGACGTACCTGTCCTCGCAGGTCATCGCGGCCTACTCCCGGCTCACGCGCGCCAAGGGCAGCGGCGGGCAGGGCGCCGAGGGCGGCACCGGCTGGGACTACACCGACGAGACGCCCCTGCGGGACGCCCGCGGGTGGACGGTCACGCGCGGCCAGGCCCACCCGGACCAGCTCACCGACGTCGAGCCCGTCCTGACGGCGGAGGCGGTCGCCCTCGCCCACGGGCCTGCGGAGATCGAGCTCGACGGTGACCAGGAGCCGGCGCTCATGAACCTCGTGCTCGGCAACGGGGCGCGGCTCTACGTCGACCACGCCCATCCCGAGTACTCGAGCCCCGAGGTGACCAACCCCCGCGACGCGCTCGTGTGGGACCTCGCGGGCGACGCCGTGGCCCTCGCCGCCGTGCGCGCCCTCGCCGAGGACCGTGAGCGGGGCCCGGTGAACCTGTACAAGAACAACACCGACGGCAAGGGGGCCTCGTACGGCTCGCACGAGAACTACCTCGTGCCGCGCTCGGTCCCGTTCAGCGAGCTCGTCGCGGGGCTCACGCCGTTCTTCGTCTCGCGCCAGCTCGTGTGCGGCACGGGACGCGTGGGCCTGGGCCAGGACGGCTCACGGCCCGGCTACCAGATCAGCCAGCGCGCCGACTACTTCGAGGCCGAGGTCGGCCTCGAGACCACGATGCGCCGGCCGATCATCAACACCCGCGACGAGCCGCACGCTGTCGCGGACAAGTACCGCCGGCTGCACGTGATCGTGGGCGACGCCAACGTCAGCCACGTCGCCAACTACCTGAAGTTCGGGACGACGGCCCTGGTCCTGAGCCTCATCGAGGCCGGGAAGGCACCGCAGATCGAGGTCCACGACCCGGTCCCGGCGATGCATCGGCTCAGCCACGACATCGGCATGACCGAGACGGTGCGGCTCATCGACGGGCGCCAGCTCACGGGGCTCGAGCTGCAGTGGATGTACTTCGAGGCCGCGGCGAAGCTCGCCGCGGACCAGGGCGTGGCCGCCGAGCACGGCGGCGACGGGCACACCGCCGAGGTCCTCCGCCGCTGGGAGGCCGCCCTCACAGACCTCGGCGGGGACCTCGATGCCGCGGCGCGCTACGTCGAGTGGCTCGCGAAGCTGCGCGTCCTGGACGGGTACCGCAACCGCGATGGGCTCGCATGGGGCGACGCCCGGCTCGGCCTCGTCGACATCCAGTGGTCTGACGTGCGGCCCGAGCGCGGGATCGCGCTCAGGCTCGCCGCCCGCGGGACGCTCGAGACGATGGCCGACCCCGCCGCGGTGGCCGCCGCCGTCGTCGAGCCCCCCGAGGACACGCGCGCGTGGTTCCGCGGGAAGAGCATCCAGCGCTTCCCCCGCGGGGTCGCGAGCGCGAGCTGGGACTCGGTCGTCTTCGCGCCCCCGAACAGCTACCGGCTCCAGCGCGTTCCCACGCGCGAGCCGCTGCGCGGGACCAAGGCGCTCACCAGCGCGCTCTTCGACGAGCACCCCGATCTCGAGGGCTTCCTCGCGGCCCTGCTCGGCGAACGGCACACGTAGGCGAAGGACACTGTGCCGTGCCGTGACACCGGCCGGAAAAGTGACAGTATGGGATTGAGATTGGATTGAGGGTCACGTCGCAGCCAGCGGCGGCGAGCCACAGCACAGACCACGGCGCCGCCGCCAGCGACGCCCGATGCAAGGAGGCGGCCATGGCCGGTCAGGAGCACAAGAGCACTCAGCCTCGGGACGAGGAAGAGGCCGTCGAGGTCGACGTCCCGACCCCGGCGCCCGGCGCCAGCCAGGACCAGGCGAACACCCAGGGTGTCGACGACCTCCTCGACGAGATCGACAACGTCCTCGAGACCAACGCGGAGGAGTTCGTGCGCGGGTTCGTCCAGAAGGGCGGTCAGTAGGCCCGGTATGAACGACTTCCTCGCCGAGCGCATCGTCGCCGCCGCGACCTCGTCCTTCACCGAGCACCTGGCGGCGGCCAGGCCGGACCTCCTCCCCTTCACCAGGAGCCTTCCAGCGGATGCCTCGACGGTGGCGCCGCATGCCACCACGATCGTCGCGCTGTCCTTCGCGGGCGGCGTCCTCATGGCCGGCGACCGGCGCGCGACGATGGGCAACGTCATCGCGAGCCGCCACATCGAGAAGGTCTTCCCCGCGGACCGCTACTCCGTGCTCGGCATCGCCGGGACCGCGGGCATCGCGATCGACGTCGCGCGCCTGTTCCAGGTCGAGCTCGAGCACTACGAGAAGATCGAGGGCATGCTCCTGAGCCTCGAGGGCAAGGCCACCCGGCTCGGGGCGATGATCCGCGGCAACCTGCCGCTCGCGCTGCAGGGCCTCGCCGTCGTCCCGCTCTTCGCGGGCTTCGACCTCGAGTCCGGCGTCGGCCGGCTCTTCTCCTACGACGTGACCGGCGGGCGCTACGAGGAGCTCGAGCACCACTCGGTGGGCTCCGGGTCCGTGTTCGCCCGCGGAGCGCTCAAGAAGCTCTGGCGGCCGGGCCTCGCCGAGGACGACGCCGTGCGCGTCGCCGTCGAGGCGCTCTACGACGCAGCCGACGACGACTCCGCCACGGGCGGCCCCGATCCCATCCGGCAGCTGTGGCCCGTCGTGTACACCGTGACCCGCGCGGGCGCCCGGCGCGTGGCCGAGAACGAGCTCGCCACCGTCGCGGGCAATGTCATCTCCGCCCGCAGCACGGCAGGACGGGAGGCCTGAGATGACCCAGCCGTTCTACGTCTCGCCCGAGCAGCTCATGAAGGACCGGGCGGACTTCGCCCGGAAGGGCATCGCGCGCGGCCGCTCCGTCGTCGTCGTCAGCTGCCGGGACGGGATCGCGCTCGTCGCCGAGAACCCCTCGCCGTCGCTGCACAAGATCGGCGAGATCTACGACAGGATCGCGTTCGCCGCCGTCGGCAAGTACAACGAGTTCGAGAGCCTGCGCCAGGCCGGCGTGCGGTACGCCGACGTGCGCGGGTACTCCTACGACCGCGAGGACGTCACGGGCCGGGGGCTCGCGAGCGTGTACGCGCAGAGCCTCGGCGCGGTCTTCACCGCCGAGCAGAAGCCCTTCGAGGTCGAGCTCACCGTCGCGGAGGTCGGGGAGGACGTCGAGCACGACCACCTCTTCCGGCTCACCTTCGACGGCTCGATCGCCGACGAGCGCCGCTTCGTCGTCATGGGCGGCGCCGCCGAGCGCGTCGCCGAGGCCGTGATCGACGGCTGGAGCTCCGAGGCGTCCTTCGGCGAGGCCATCCGGCTCGCCGCGCGGGCGCTGCGCGAGGACCGCACGGAGCCGATCAGCCTCGAGGTCGCCGTCCTGGACCGCGACGCCGAGACCGCCCGCGGCCTGCGCCGCGCGTTCCGGCGCATCACGGCGGACGAGCTCGTCTCCCTCATGGACGGGACGGACTGAGTGGACCGCAGGATCTTCGGCGTCGAGACGGAATTCGGCATCGCCTATTCGAGCCCCAACGGCCGCCCGCTCGCGCCCGAGGAGGTGGCCCGGTACCTCTTCCGCAAGGTGGTCAGTTGGGGCCGGTCCTCCAACGTGTTCCTGGGCAACGGCTCGCGGCTGTACCTCGACGTCGGCTCCCACCCCGAGTACGCGACCGCCGAATGCGACGACGTCGCGCAGCTCATCGCGCACGACAGGGCGGGGGAGCGCATCCTCGTGGACCTCATCGCCGAGGCGGAGCGCCGCCTGGCCGAGGAGGGCTTCGACGGGCACGTCTACCTCTTCAAGAACAACACGGACACGGCCGGCAACTCCTACGGCAGCCACGAGAACTACCTCATCCCGCGGCGCACCGAGTTCTCGCGCCTCGCCGAGATCCTCATCCCGTTCCTCGTCACGCGGCAGGTCCTGTGCGGGGCGGGCAAGGTGCTGCGGACGGCCCACGGGCCCGTGTACGCGTTCTCGCAGCGCGCCGACCACATCTGGGAGGGCCTGTCCTCGGCGACGACGCGGTCGCGGCCCATCATCAACACCCGGGACGAGCCGCACGCCGACGCCGAGCACTTCCGCCGCCTGCACGTGATCGTCGGGGACTCGAACATGTCCGAGACGACCACGATGATGAAGCTCGGCACCGTGGACCTCGTGCTGCGCATGATCGAGGCCGGGGTGATCATGCGCGACGCGCGGATGGAGAACCCGATCCGCAGCATCCGCGAGATCTCGCATGACCTGTCGGGCCGCGCGCCCGTCAGGCTCGCGAGCGGCGGGACGACCACGGCGCTGGACATGCAGCGCATGTACCTGTCCAAAGCGCACGAGTTCGTCGCGGCGAACGGAGCCCACACCCCCCACGTCGAGCGCATCCTCGACCTGTGGGAGCGAACCCTCGACGCCGTCGAGTCCGGGGACACCCGCGGGATCGACACCGAGGTGGACTGGGCGATCAAGAAGAAGCTCATCGACCGCTACTGCGCCACCCACGGCGTCGACCTCGATTCGGCGCGGGTCGCCCAGCTGGACCTGACGTACCACGACATCAGCCCGGACCGAGGGCTGTACTTCCTCCTGCAGAAGCGCGGCGCCGCGGCGCGCGTCGTGGACGACGCCGCGATCGCGCAGGCGGCCCTGACCCCGCCGCAGAGCACGCGCGCGCGCCTGCGGGGCCGGTTCGTCCAGGCGGCCCAGGCCGCCGGCGTCGACTACACGGTCGACTGGGTGCACCTCAAGCTCAACGACCGGGCCCACCACACGATCCTGTGCAAGGACCCGTTCGCCAACGAGGACCCGCGCGTGGACGAGCTCCTCGACGCACTCAGGCCCTTCACAGGCTGAGCCGGTAGGCTTGATCCGGCCCTGACGGGCCCGACCGCCGCCACGCCATGTGGTGGAACACCCCACAGGAAGTTGACCAGTGCGCCGTCTCATCGCCCTGCTGCTCCCGCTTGCCCTCTTCGTGGCCGGCTGCGGGAGCTCCGAGCCCACCAGCACCCCGGCCGGCCAGGTCGCCGCCTTCGATTCCCTCAAGGTGACGCCCGGAGAGAAGGCCCCCGCGGTGGAGTTCGACAAGCCGCTCTCCGTCAACGAGCAGACCATCAAGGTGGTCGACGAGGGCGACGGCGAGAGGGTCAAGGCCGGTCAGACGGTCGAGATCGGCTACGTCGCGCTCAACGGCGCCGACGGCGCAGTCCTCGAGGACACCTTCGCCTCCGGCGCGACGGAGAAGCTCGAGCTCTCCGACGAGCTCAAGGCGAACGGCGCCGCTGTCTACAACGGCTTCGTCGGGGCCAAGGTCGGCTCGTACATCGCCTTCGCCTCGCCCCCTCAGCAGATGAGCGCCACGGAGACGGCCCCTACGGCGTCGACCCTCCTCGTGATCAAGGTGCTCTCGACCAAGGACACGCCGCAGCCGCTCTCCAAGCCTGAGGGCGACGCCGTCACCGAGCTCCCCGCGGGCCTGCCCAAGGTCACCGAGGACGGCAACGGCGTCCCGCAGATCGACGTCGCAGGCGCCGCGAAGCCCACCGAGCTCGTCGCCCAGGACCTCATTACCGGCCACGGCCAGACCGTCGCCGAATCCGACACGATCGTCGCGAACTACGTCGGCGTGAACCTCGCCGACGGGGTCAAGTTCGACTCGAGCTTCGATCGCGGGCAGCCCGCGACCTTCGGCCTCCAGCAGGTCATCCCGGGCTGGACCAAGGGCCTCGCGGGCAAGGCCGTCGGCTCCCGCGTGCTCCTCGTCATCCCCGCCGCGCAGGCGTACGGCGAGGAGGGTCAGGGCCAGGCCAAGGGCGACCTCGTGTTCGTCGTGGACATCCTCGGCATCAAGTAGGCTCTCCCACAGCACAGGCCCGTCAGGGACGGGCCATCAAGAGTTAGGAGCACCCATGTCGTTCGGCAAGCGCGAGTACGACCGCACGAAGCCCGAGATCGACTTCCCCGAGGGCGAGGCCCCGGCCGAGCTGAAGATCGTCGACCTCATTGAGGGCGACGGCCGCGAGGTGGTCGCCGGCGACACCGTCTCGACCCACTACGTCGGTGTCGCCTGGTCCACGGGCGAGGAGTTCGACGCGTCCTGGAACCGGGGCACCCCGCTCGACTTCCGGGTCGGCGTCGGCCAGGTTATCCAGGGCTGGGACCAGGGCCTCCTCGGGATGAAGGTCGGCGGGCGCCGCCGCCTCGAGATCCCGTCCGAGCTCGCGTACGGCTCCCGCGGGGCCGGCGGGGCCATCGGCCCGAACGAGGCCCTCATCTTCGTCGTGGACCTCGTCGGCGTCCGCTGAGCGGACGGACACCCTCCGCGATCCGGGCGGCAGGCAGCTCACGCTGCCTGCCGCCCGTTTGCGTATAGCCTCGGACTGTGTCCGAAGCCAAGACCTCGCGCCTGCTGAACCTCCTCATCGCGCTCCTGCACACCGAGCGGGGGCTGTCC
This sequence comes from Sinomonas sp. T428B, assembly GCF_056780155.1. Taxonomy (NCBI): domain Bacteria; kingdom Bacillati; phylum Actinomycetota; class Actinomycetes; order Micrococcales; family Micrococcaceae; genus Sinomonas; species Sinomonas sp. T428B. Next base: position 1,918,077 of record NZ_JBRAZR010000001.1, read on the forward strand.
CGCGACCGGATCCTGCGCGACGTCTACGGCTACACCGCCGAGCACATCGCAGAGCGCGGTCAGGGCGCCTCGTCGAGGGAGCAGGAGGCGGTCCTGCGGCAGTTCGAGCGGGACAAGGCGGACCTGCGCTCGATGGGCGCCGACATCCAGGAGCGCGAGGGCTACGAGCGCATGGACAGCGCCGAGAAGGTCACGATGTACCGTGTCGACCCGACCGGGTTCCGGCTCCCGCCGCAGCAGTTCACGGCCGAGGAGTCCACGTGGCTGGCCCTGGCGGCCCTCGCATGCGACCGGGCGGTGGCGGGCCGGGAGGCCCAGCGAGCGCTGCGCCGGCTCGAGGCCGCCGGGGCGCTCCCCGAGACGCCGCCGTCCCAAGTGCAGCCCCGGGTCCGGCTCGACGAGCCGCACTGGGACATCCTGAGCGACGCCGCCGCGCGCGGCGCCGAGGTCACGTTCGACTACCACGCCTCGAGCACGGGCGAGTTGCGCCGCCGCCGGGTCCAGCCCTGGGGACTCGGGCAGCGCTTCGGCCAGTGGTACCTCGCTGGGCACGACGTCGACCGGGGCGCCCCGCGCGTCTTCCGCCTCTCCCGCATCCGGGGCGCCGTCACGGCCCACGCGCCCGGGGCCTTCCCGCTGCCCGAGCCGGGTGCGGTGCGCCGGGCGCTCGACGGGCTCGAGGAGCTGCCGGAGCGGACGGCGCGACTGCGGGTCGCCGAGGACCGGGCGCTCGAGCTGCGCCGCACATGGTCGCCCACGGGCCCCGGGCCCGAGGGCTGGGATCGCGGGGACTTCGGGTTCCGCGACGTCTCGGTCGCGGCCGAGTGGCTCGCCGGGTTCGGCGACGCCGTCGTCGTCGAGGAGCCTGCCGAGCTCGCGCACGCCGTCGTCTCCCGGCTCGAGGGCGCCCTCGCCGCGCTCGGCACGCAGGGAGCCCGGGAGGCCGCCGTCACGCGGCCCCCGCGGAAGGTCACGAGCGGCAACGAACGGCTCGAGCGGCTCATGGACTTCGTGCCCTTCCTGCTCGCCGGCCCCGCCTCGGTCGAGACGATCGCGGAGCGGTTCCGGCTCACGGAGCGGCAGGTCCGCCAGGAGCTGCTCGTCCTCCAGGAGGCGGGCCCGATCGACTCCGCGGGATTCCAGAGCTACATCGAGGTCATCGAGGACGACGGCGTCGTGAGCCTCGCCAACGCCTCCGAACTGGCGAGCCCCCGCCGGCTCAGCGCGGGGGAGGCGGTCACGCTCCAGCTCGGCCTCCAGTCGCTGCTCCCACTCGCCGAGGACTCCGCCAAGGAGTCCATCGCGAGGCTCATCGACAAGGTCGGCGCGGCGGCTGTCGTCGGCCGTGAGGGCCTGCCGCAGATCGACCTGCAGTCGGAGCCGCAGCGCAACGCCGACCTCATCCCGGCCCTCTACGCTGCGGCGACGGCGGGGGAGACACTGCGCCTGACCTACCTCAACCCGACCAAGGACGAGGTCACCGAACGGCTCGTCAACCCGCTCGGGATCCTCTCCGAGGCCAACCGGTGGTACCTCAACAGCTACTGCCATCGTGCCGGCGGGCGCCGGGTCTTCCGGATCGACCGGATCGAGTCCGTCGCGCCCGCCGCCCCCGTGCCCGTTCCGCCGGACTTCGAGCCGGGCGGGGACGCCCTCTTCACGCGGCGTGCGAGCGACGTCGTGGCCGTCGTGCGGCTCGCCCCGGAGTCGCTGTGGGCCGAGGCCGCGTTCGACGCGGAGGACGGCCGCGACCTCGAGGACGGAAGCAGGCGCGTCCGCCTCCGCGTGGCCGACATCGCCTGGCTCGCCGCGTTCCTGGCCCAGTTCGGCGGCTCCGCAGCGCTCGAGGGGCCCGGGGAGGCGGTCGAGGCGTGCCGCGCGTGGCTGGGGCGTGCCCTGGCCGGGTACGGCGGGCCAACCGGGACCGGATAGTCTGTGAAGCGTGCCGTGGTGGTCGTGGGTCCTCATCTGGATGTCGCTCCTTGCCTGCACGCTGCTCGGGCTCGTGCTCGGCGGGGTGCACATCGTCCGCAAGGGGCTCGCCCTCATGCGCGAGGCGGGAGAGGCTCTCGGGCAGCTCTCCCCGGCCCTCCGCGCAGCGGATGGCACCGTGGCGGACGAGCGGGCGGACGCGGGCGGCCGCGCTGACGACGGCGGCGCCCTCCCGGCTGCCCCGGCTCCCGGAAGCGCCGTGTTCGCCGAGCCCGCCGCGATGCGCCGGGAGTACGCCGAGGGGCGCGCCCGGCGCCGCGAAGCGCGGCGCGAACGCCGCGTCGAGCGACGGCGCCTGCGCGGCCAGCCTCAGTCCCTCCGGGACCTCGGGCTCATCTAGACTTGCAGCTGTACGAAAGGACTTCCTGTGTTCCGACCATTCGAAAACCCGTGGGTCATCCTGATCCTGGTCATCGTCGTCGTCCTCCTCTTCGCGGCCCCCAAGCTCCCGGGCATGGCACGCAGCCTCGGCCAGTCGATGCGGATCCTCAAGTCCGAGGTCAAGGAGATGAAGAACGACGGCAAGGAGTCCGGGACGGCCAGCCAGGCCGGCACCGACGCCCCCGTCGAGGGCAAGGTCATCCCGCCGAAGCGCGACGACCAGACTGAGGGCGGCGCCTCCGGCCCGTCCACTCGCGCCTGAGCGTGGCCGCAGGCAAGGGCAGGAAGGCCAACCCCGAAGGCCGGATGCCCCTGCTCGAGCACCTCAGGGAGCTCAAGAACCGGCTCATCAAGGCCCTCATCGGCATCGCCCTCGGGGCAGTGGCGGGCTGGTTCCTGTACGACCCGCTCATCATCGCTCTGCAGCAGCCGGTCAACCGGATCTCGGAGCACACCGGCGGCATCTCGGCGCTGAACTTCCCCAGCATCGCCTCGGCCTTCGACTTCAAGATCCAGATGGCCGTCATGATCGGCATGGTCGTCTCGAGCCCCGTGTGGATCTACCAGGCCTGGGCTTTCGTCATGCCCGGCCTCACGCTCAAGGAGAAGCGCTACTCGCTCGGCTTCATGATCGTCGCCGTGCCGCTGTTCCTCCTCGGGATCTACATGGGCTGGATCGTCCTGCCGCAGATCGTGCACGCCCTGACGCAGTTCACGCCCGCGTTCGTGAACAACCAGATCGACGTGCGCGAGTACGTCGAGTTCGTCACGCGGCTCCTGCTCTCCCTCGGCATCGCCTTCGTGGTCCCCGTGGGCCTCGTGGCGGCGAACATGATCGGCGTCCTGCCCGGCAAGGTCATCCTCAAGGCCTGGCGCATCACGGTCTTCCTCGTCTTCGTGCTCTCGGCGATCGCCGCCCCCGGCGCCGACGCGCTCTCGATGTTCATGCTCGCCGTGCCGCTCCTGGTGCTGTTCTTCGCGGCCATCGGCATCTGCCTGCTCAACGACCGGCGCCGCGAGCGCCGGCAGGCCAAGGCCGCCGCCGAGACGGACGCAGTGGCGGACGTCGCGACCACCCGCGAGGACCTCGAGAAGTTCTGAGCCCGGCGGGGGACTACGCTGGTGGCATGTCCACGGCCGCCGAGAATCCGTCCCCCGCCGAGCGCTACGCGGCAGCCGCCGAGCGCAGGGCCTTCGCGAAGACGGAACTGGGCGCCTTCGCCGCCCGCATCGCGTTCCCCCTCGACGAGTTCCAGAAGGAGGCGTGCCGGTCCCTCGAGGCAGGGCGCGGCGTGCTCGTCGCGGCCCCGACCGGCGCCGGCAAGACCATCGTCGGCGAGTTCGCCGTGCACCTGGCCCTCGCGCAGGGCCTCAAGGCCTTCTACACGACGCCCATCAAGGCCCTCTCCAACCAGAAGTACACCGACCTCGCGGCGGTCCACGGGGCGGAGCGGGTCGGGCTGCTCACGGGCGACACGACGATCAACGGCGACGCGCCCATCGTCGTCATGACGACCGAGGTCCTTCGGAACATGCTGTATGCGGACTCCGACACCCTCATCGGCCTCGGCTACGTCGTCATGGACGAGGTGCACTACCTCGCCGACCGCTTCCGCGGGGCCGTCTGGGAGGAGGTCATCATCCACCTCCCCCAGGACGTGCGGCTCGTCTCCCTCAGCGCGACAGTCTCCAACGCCGAGGAGTTCGGCGCGTGGCTCGACACGGTGCGCGGCGAGACCGACATCATCGTCTCCGAGCACCGGCCCGTCCCGCTGTGGCAGCACGTCCTCGTGGGGCGCCAGCTCATAGACCTCTTCGCGACCCGGAGCGACTTCGAGGCCCTGGCCGACGCCCACGATGCCGGCCGCGGCCTCGCCGACGAGTCCGCGGCGGTCGACGCCGTCGCCGCGCCCGCGGCCTCGTTCCCCGCGGCGGGCGTGGCCGGGATGCCCAGCAGCGCCGGCCGCCAGCCCCGTGTCCGGTCCGCCGCCGTGAGCGAACTCTCCGCAGTCAACCCGGAGCTGGCGGACCTCGCACGCCGCGAGACCCAGCAGCAGTACCGCGGCCGCTTCGGCCACGGCGGCCGGGCACGCCGCCGCGAGGAGCGCCAGCGCGGCGAGAAGCAGTCGATGCGTCCGGGGCCGGGACGCCCCGACGAGGCGACGCCGCTCGCGGGCACGCGCACGAGCCGGCCCCAGATGGTCCAGACGCTCGAGCGGCGGGGCCTCCTGCCCGCGATCGACTTCATCTTCTCCCGGGCCGGCTGCGACGCGGCCGTCCAGCAGTGCCTCGACGCGGGGCTCGACCTGACCAGCGAGAGCGAGCGCGCCGAGATCTCCGCCGCCGTCGAGGAGGCCGCGCGGGACATCCCCCCGGCGGACATGGCGGTCCTCGGGTTCTGGGCCTGGCGCGAGGGCCTCCTGCGCGGCATCGCCGCGCACCACGCCGGGCTCCTGCCCACGTTCAAGGAGGTCGTCGAGAAGCTCTTCACCGCGGGCCTCGTCAAGATCGTCTTCGCGACCGAGACCCTCGCCCTCGGCATCAACATGCCCGCACGCAGCGTCGTGATCGAGAAGCTCGAGAAGTTCAACGGCGAGGCGCACGTCGACATCACGGCGGGCGAATACACGCAGCTCACGGGACGCGCGGGGCGCCGCGGGATCGACGTCGAGGGCCACGCCGTCGTGCTGTGGCGCCCGGGCCTCGACCCTGCCGCCCTCGCGGGCCTCGCCTCCCGCCGCACCTACCCGCTCAACTCGAGCTTCCGGCCCACGTACAACATGAGCATCAACCTCGTGGCCCAGTTCGGCCGCGAGACCGCCCGGGAGATCCTCGAGAGCTCCTTCGCCCAGTTCCAGGCGGACCGCTCGGTGGTCGGCCTCGCGCGGCAGGTGCGCAGCCGCGAGGAGTCCCTCGCCGGCTACGAGAAGGCCATGACCTGCCACCTCGGGGACTTCTCGGAGTACGCGCGGATCCGCCAGGAGCTCTCGGACGCCGAGAAGTTCGCCTCGCGGGAGTCCGGCAGGGCCCGCCGCGCCATGACGCTCGACTCGCTCGCCAGGCTCGCCCCGGGCGACGTCGTCGAGATCGGCGAGGGCAGGCTCTCGGGCAGCGCCGTCGTCCTCGCCCCGGACACGAACGGGCGGGACCCGCGCCCCCAGGTGCTCACGGAGGAGAACAGTCTCCGCCGCATCGGCCTCCAGGACATCGCGGGCCCCGTCGAGCCCGTCGCGCGGATCCGCATCCCCAAGCACTTCGACCCGAAGCGGCCCAAGGACCGGCGCGACCTCGGCGCGTCGCTGCGCCACGCCGTCGAGCGCGCGCGCACCGGCGGCGACACGGGGCGCCGCGGCGGGAAGCGCTCGCGCCGGGACTTCGCCTTCGCCGACGGCTACGAGGACACCGAGCGTCGCATCCAGGACCTTCGGCGCCGGCTCCGCCAGCACCCCTGCCACGGCTGCGCCGAGCGGGAGGACCACGCCCGCTGGTCCGAGCGGTGGATCAAGCTGCGGAGGGAGACGGACAGGCTCCTCGGCCAGATCCAGGGCCGGACGAACACGATCGCCAAGACCTTCGACCGGGTCTGCGAGGTCCTCGCCGTGTACGGCTGCCTCGAGGCCGAGGGGGAGGGCAGCGAGGTGGGCGCCACCGGCACGGGCGGCGTCTCCGCCGCGGGCCAGCAGCTGCGCCGCATCTACGGCGACCGGGACCTCCTCACGATGCTCGCGCTGCGGGCGGGCGCGTTCGACGACGTCGACGCCGCCGAGCTCGCGGCCCTGGTGAGCGTGCTCGTCTACCAGGCCAAGCGCGAGGAGCGGGGCCTGCCGCCGAAGATGCCGAGCGTCTCGCTCGACATCGCGGTCGACGTGGTCCTGCGGGAATGGTCCCAGCTCGAGGACGACGAGGAGCAGCACCGGCTGCCCCGCACGGCGGAGCCCGAGTTCGGCCTCGTCTGGCCGGTCTACAAGTGGGCGCGCGGACGCGAGCTGCAGAACGTGCTCTCCGGCACCGATCTCGCCGCTGGCGACTTCGTGCGCTGGGTCCGGCAGGTCATCGACCTGCTCGACCAGCTCGCGGACGTCCCCGGCATCGAGCCGCGCGTGTCCCGCCTGTGCCACGAGGCCATCCGCGCGCTGCGCCGCGGCGTGGTCGCCTACTCCGCTGTCGCGGAATAGGCGCAGAACAGCCCAGGAACAGCCCCAGCCCGAACGATGCCCCGGCGCCGCCGCGGCGAAGAAGAGGAACGCCCCCATGCCCGACGAGCGCACGCTCACCCTCTACCGCAACGGCTCCGTCTACTCGGCCGCGGACCCCTTCGCCTCCGCGATGCTCGTCGACGGCGGCACGGTCGCGTGGCTCGGGTCCGAGCAGGCCGCGTCCTCGATCGCGGACTCCTCAATGAGGGTCCTGGACCTCGACGGCGCCTTGGTCGCGCCGGGCTTCGTCGACTCGCACGTGCACCTCGCCGACACCGGCGCGGCCCTCACGTCCCTCGACCTCTCGGGCGTCCGTTCGGCAGCGGGGCTGCTCGCGGCCCTCGAGTCGGCCGCGGCAGCGGCGGACGCCGGGGGAGTGGGGGGAGCCGGAGGAGCGGGGGTGCTGCGCGGCCACGGCTGGGACGAGTCCGCCTGGGACGACCCGACCCTGCCGACCTCGGAGCAGCTTGCGCGGGCCGCCGGCGGCCGTGCGGCGCTCCTGACGCGGGTGGACGTGCACTCCGCGCTCGTCTCGCCGGCCCTCGCGGCCTCGGCTGGGCTCGCGGGGCTGGCCGGGATGGAGGACGGCGGGCCGGTCGCCGCGCGCGAGGCGCTCGCCGCCGCACGGGCGGCGACACGGCCGACGCGCCCTGAGGAGCTACGCGCCCTGCATTCCGCGGCCCTCGCGCACGCCGCCGCGAACGGGCACGTCGCCGTCGTCGAGCAGGCAGCCCCGCACCTCGGCGGCGCCGAGGACCTGCGCGTGCTGGCCGCCCGCCAGGACGCGGAGGGCGAGCCCGAGGTGCTCGCCTACTGGGGACAGCTCGTGGGCAGCGCCGAGGAGGGCCGGGAGGTCCTCGACGGGCTCGGCGCGCCCGTGCTCGGCCTCGCGGGCGACCTCACCGTGGACGGGTCCATCGGCAGCCGCACGGCCCTGCTCAGGGCCGACTACGCCGACGCCCCCGGGCACCGCGGCCACGGCTACCTCACGGCCGAGCAGATCGGCGCGCATGTGGCCGCGTGCACGGAGCTCGGCGTCCAGGCCGGCTTCCATGTGATCGGCGACGGCGGGCTCGACCGCGTCCTCGACGGGCTCCGGCTCGCCGCGGACGCCGTCGGCGCGGGCAGGGTCCGCGCCGCAGGCCACCGGCTCGAGCACGCCGAGATGGTCGGCGAGGCCGAGGCCGCCGTCCTCGCCGAGTTCGCCGTGACCGTGAGCGCGCAGCCGCTGTTCGACGCCGCGTGGGGCCGCCCGGGAGGGCTCTACGAGCGGCGGCTGGGGCCCCGCAGGGCCGGGATGAACCCCTTCGCCCGGCTCTTCGCGGCGGGGGTCCCCGTGTGCTTCGGCTCGGACTCGCCCGTGTGCGCCATGTCCCCGTGGGACACCGTCCGCGCGTGCCTCACGCACTCGGACCCGGGCCAGCGCATCTCGGCCCGCGCAGCCTTCATCGGGCACACGCGCTCGGCCTGGCGGGCCGTCCGGCACGCCAACCCGCTCCTGGGCCAGCTCGTGCCCGGTGCCCCCGCGAGCTTCGCTGTGTGGCGGGCGGACGAGCTCATGGTGCAGGTCGCCGACGACCGCGTCCAGGCCTGGAGCACCGATCCGCGCGCCCGCACGCCCCTCCTGCCCGCCCTCGACACCGAGAACGCCCCAGTGTGCCTCCAGACGGTGCACCGGGGCCGCGAGCTCTTCCGGCGCGGCGGCTTCGGGGACTAGTTTTTCCGCTCTTTCCCCGGGCCTGCCAGCGCTGGCGACACGCCGGGGCGACGAGGGCAAACGCGCGTACGCCCAGATGAACGGGCGGTTGACACGGGACGCTCACCCCGTAGGATCGATGTTCATCGGGCCTTGCCGCCTGAGGCTGGCCCGGTCCCGTCCGCTTCACGGCGGGGCACGGCACGGGGCAGGCCTGTGTGTCAGTAGAAAACAGTTCGGGGGACTGACCAGCTGCCGGCCCCGCGTACTGGCCCGAAGACGCATAGGCCTGCCTGCCGCTGGATATAATGGACAGTCGCGCCCCCATGGCGCCTGCCCTATCCAGCTCCGAAAGGCCGACTGCGTGCGCATTCTCACGATCATCCCGACCTACAACGAGCTCGAGTCCCTGCCCAAGACCCTGGGCCGCCTGCGCTCAGCCGTGCCGGCGTCGGACGTGCTCGTGGCGGATGACAACAGCCCTGACGGCACCGGCGCGCTGGCCGACCGCATCGCGGCCGAGGACTCCCAGGTCCACGTCCTGCACCGCAAGGGCAAGGAGGGCCTCGGCGCCGCGTACATCGCCGGGTTCCGCTGGGCGCTCGAGCGCGGCTACGACGTCGTCGTCGAGATGGACGCCGACGGCTCGCACCAGCCCGAGCAGCTCCCCTCGCTCCTGCAGCAGATCGAGAACGGGGCGGACCTCGTGATCGGGTCGCGCTGGGTCAAGGGCGGCTCCGTGGTCAACTGGCCCTTCTACCGCCAGCTCATCTCCCGGACGGGCAGCACGTACGCCCGCATCATGCTCGGGCTCAAGCTCAAGGACATCACGGCCGGATACCGGGCCTTCCGGCGCGAGACCCTCGAGAAGCTCGACTTCGACTCGATCGAGTCGCGCGGCTATGGCTTCCAGGTCGACCTCGCGTGGCGCGTGGCCAAGATGGGCCTGACCGTCGTCGAGGTTCCCGTGACGTTCGTCGAGCGCGAGCTCGGCAGCTCGAAGATGAGCGGCAACATCGTCATCGAGGCCATGCTCAACGTGACCCGCTGGGGCCTCGCCGAGCGCCTCGAGCAGCTGACCGGCCGCGGCCGCGGTCGCTGAGCCTGAAGGTACAGGCCGAAAGAAAGAGAATGGGGCGGGAACCTTGCGGTTCCCGCCCCATTCTGCTGTCACTCCCGGCTGGTCACTGTCCGCGGCGGCTGCGGAGCAGCTCGAGCCGGTCGGAGAGGATCTGCTCGAGCTCGGGAATGCTGCGGCGCTCGAGCAGCATGTCCCAGTGCGTGCGGACGGCCTTCTCGGCGGTGTCCACCGGGCGCTCCCCGTCGACGAGGAACGCCTCCTTGCCCGTCTTGGACGTCCACACGGGCGGGATCTCGGCCTCGGAGGAGAACGTGACGAACACCTGCTCGCCGTCCTCGCACCGGTACTCGACGCGCTGGCGCGGGGCCGGCTCGACTCCGGCCTCCGTCTCCATGGACTGTGCACCCAGGCGCATGCCGCGCAGGCTGCGGTCGCTCATTTCTACTCCCTCACGTTCTGCCGGTCGCACGGGCCCGGCGCAGTTGCCAACGCCTGTCGGCGCCCCTGTGTTCCCGGGGCCCGTGGCGGACGTTCCATTATAGATGCGACCGGTCCGGGCCGTCAGCCGGCCCGCTCAGGGGCGGGGCCCGGCGTACGGCGAGGCGGCGCCGTCGTCCCCCTCCGCCGGGGCGCTGCCGAGGAAGCCCTGCGCCTCGAGGTCCAGCTGGGTGGGGGCCGCCGCCTGCTCCTCGAACGCCCGGGCGTCCGCCTCGAGGCTCGCCCCGGGGACCTCGGCGGCGTCGAGGTCGGCGTCCGTCGCCGCCTCCAGTCCGGGCGCCGCCTGGCTGCCCCCTGCGGGTGCGCCCGGCGCCTGGCCCTCCTGTGCCCGGCCCTCCTGCGACTGCGTCACGTTGCCGATCACGCCTCCGATCCCGCGCAGCGCCTCCCCGACCTCGCTCGGGATGATCCAGAGCTTGTTGGATCCGCCCTCGGCGATCTTCGGCAGCGTCTGGAGGTACTGGTAGGCGAGCAGCTTCGGGTCGGGGTCGCCGCGGTGGATCGCGTCGAAGACCTTCTGGATCGCCTGCGCCTCGCCGTCGGCCTTGAGGACGGCGGCCTTGGCCTGGCCCTCGGCCCGGAGGATCTGCGACTGCCGCTCGCCCTCCGCGGTGAGGATCGCCGACTGCTTCGTGCCCTCGGCGGTGAGGATTGCGGCGCGGCGGTCGCGCTCGGCCCGCATCTGCTTCTCCATCGAGTCCTGGATGGAGTGCGGCGGATCGATGGCCTTGAGCTCGACCCGCGAGACCCGCAGGCCCCAGCGTCCCGTCGCCTCGTCGAGGACCCCGCGCAGCTGCCCGTTGATCTGGTCCCGCGAGGTGAGCGCCTCCTCGAGGTTGAGCCCGCCGACGACGTTGCGCAGCGTCGTGATCGTGAGCTGCTCAACGGCCTGGATGTAGTTCGCGATCTCGTACGTCGCCGCCCGCGGGTCGGTCACCTGGAAGTACACGACCGTGTCGATCGAGACGACGAGGTTGTCCGAGGTGATGACCGGCTGCGGCGGGAACGAGACGACCTGCTCGCGCAGGTCCAGCAGCGGCAGGAGCCGGTCGACGAACGGGATGAGCAGCGTCAGTCCCGGGTTGAGCGTGCGCTGGTACTTCCCGAGGCGCTCGACGACGCCGGCCCGCGCCTGCGGGATGATCCGCACGGCGCGCACGAGCACCGTCACGACGAACACGATGAGCGCGACGAACAGGGCTGTGAGCAGGAATCCTGCCGGGTCCATGGTTCCCCCTTCGATGGTTTTCTCTTCCGGCCCGGACCGGGCCGTCAGCTGCGGTAGGGCGACGTGCTGCCGCTCGGGGCGACGACGGCAGTGGCGCCGTCGATCGCGATGACCTTGACGGTGTCCCCCGGGAGGAACTCGCCGCGCTCCGCCCGGGCCGTCCACACGTCCCCGCCGATCTTGACGAGGCCGCGGTGCGCGTCCACGGCCTCGACGACGGTCGCGGGCGCGCCCACGAGCCGGTCGATGTTCGTGCGCGCGTCCTCGATGCCAGGGCGCATGTGGCGCATCGCGATGGGGCGGACGAACGCGATCATGGCCACGGAGACGAGCGCGAAGAGGACCCCCTGGAGCCACGCCGGCGCGCCCAGGAGTGCAGCGACGAAGGCCGCGAGGGCGCCGCCGGAGAGCATGACGAAGACGAGGCTCAGGCTCACCATCTCGACGCCGGCCAGCACGAGGGCGAGGCCGAGCCACACCATCCATCCGTACTGAGCGAACCAGTCCATCGTTCCCCCTCCCGCACCCGCCTGATGCTTCCACACTAGCCCAGCGGGAGCCCTCGGCAACGGGTTTCCGGGGCGCCGGCCGGGGCGCCTCAGACGGCGACAAGCGGCGACGGCGCGGGCGCCGAGCGCCCGCTGTCGGCGGCCGCACGCAGGGCCGCGACGGCCGCCCGCAGCTCGTCCGGCGGCGACGTGAACGGCAGCCGCAGGCGGTGCTCGAACGCCCCGTGAAGGCCGAACCGGGGCCCCGCCGTGAGCGCGAGCCCGTGCGCGCGGGCCGCGAGCACGAGCCGGGACGAGGACCACGGCGAGCAGTCGAGCCACAGCGCCATCCCGCCGTCGGGCTCCGGGACGCGCCACTCGGGGAAGTGCTCGGCGAGGGCCTCCGTGAGGACGGCCAGGCCGGCCCGCAGGCGGGAGCGGCGCTCGACGACGAGCAGGTCCTCGCGGGCGAGGAGCTCCGCGGCGACGAGCTGCTCGAACGCGGCCGTTCCGAGGTCGAGGCTCGTGCGCACCTGGGCGAGCCGCGCGATGAGTGCCCTCGGGGCGCGGATCCAGCCGACCCGGAGCCCGCCCCACGCGAGCTTGGACAGCCCGCCTACCGTGACCGCGGCGGACGAGAAGGCGGCGAGCGGCGGCAGCGGGCCACGGGACAGGTCGAGCAGCCCGGTCGTCTCGTCCGCCACGAGCACTGTCCCATGCCGGTCGGCGAGGCGCGCGAGCCGCTCGCGACCCTCGACGGGCAGGCTCGCGCCCGTGGGGTTCTGGAAGTCGGGCATGACGTACGCGAGGGCGGGGCCCGCGGCGAAGGAGGCCTTGGCGGCCTCGAAGTCCCAGCCCGCCGGGGAGACCTGGATGGCGCCGAGCCGCGCGCGGGCGGCCAGGAGCGTGTCCATCGCGTGGGGGTACGTGGGCTGCTCGACGAGCGCGCGGTCGCCGGGGGAGACGAGGAGCCGGGCCAGGAGTGCGATCGCGTGCTGCACCCCGGAGGTGACCATGACCTGCTCGGGCACAGTGGGCAGGCCGCGGCGGCGGAAGTGCTCGGCCACGGCCACGCGCAGCCGGGGCAGTCCGATGGGCTCGTATCCGCTCGTGCCCAGCAGCGCGCTGATCTCGGCTCCTGCCCGCGCGAAGCACTCGGCCACGACGCTCACTGCGGGCATGGCCGCCTTCGTCAGGTCCAAGGCCCCGCCCTCGTCCGGCGCGGCCACGGCGGGCGCTGCCGGGAGCGAGACGTAGCTCCCGGAGCCGCGCACGCTCTCGAGGCAGCCGATCTCGCGCAGCCGCGCATAGGCCCCGGCGACGGTGGTGCGGCTCAGGGAGAGGGCGGCGGCGAGCTCCCGTTCCGCGGGCAGCCGGGTCCCGTCGAGGATGCGGCCGTCGAGCGCGAGGAGCCGGATCCGCTCAGCGAGCTCCGCATAGGCCGGGCCCGAGCCCTGCCACGGACCGAGGAGCGCCGCGAGGCGCGGTGCTGTGATGCTGCCCATAGGGCCAGCGTAGCCGAATTGGACCTATCAAAGGATGCCAATCCTCCGCGAGGATGATGGCCATGACCGCGTTCCTCATCAGCCGCCGCCTCCCCGTCCGCCTCGTCCGCCTGTACGCCGGCCTCTTCGCCTACGGCATGGCGATCGCCCTGCTGCTGCGCTCGGGCCTCGGCTCGTCGCCGTGGGACGTCCTCGGCCAGGGGGTCGCCGAGGCCACGGGCCTGAGCTTCGGGGCGGCCACGATCGCGATCAGCCTCGCCGTCCTGCTCCTGTGGATCCCGCTGCGCGAGCGGCCGGGCTGGGGCACGCTCTCCAACGCGGCCCTCATCGGCCTCTTCGCGGACCTCGGGCTGGCCTGGGTCCCCGCCGCGGAGGGCCTCGCGTGGCAGGCGGCGTGGCTCGGGGGAGGCCTGTGGCTCCTGGCGCTCGCCTCCGCGCTCTACATCGGAGCGGGGCTCGGCCCCGGGGCGCGGGACGGGCTCATGACTGGCCTCGTGCGCGTGACGGGCAGGCCCGTGTGGGTCGTGCGCTCGGCCATCGAGCTCACGGTCGTGCTCGTGGGCTGGCTCCTCGGCGGCACGGTGGGAATCGGCACGGCGGTGTTCGCGTTCGGCATCGGTCCCCTCGTCCAGGCGGCGCTCCGGCTCCTGCGGGTGGACCTCTCCGAGCGGCCGGCTCCCCGCACGACACCCCGAACTGGATCCCGCACAGGGTCTCGCGCAGCGTCCAGCGCGACGGCGGACGCGGCGCCGGTCAGCGACGCCGCAGGACGCTGAGCTCCACCGCGCCCGTGGCCTCGACGGGCCCGTCGCCGAGCCGGGCGAGGATCTCGTCCCTGGCGGCGTGGTGGCCGGCGGGCCCCATGAGGGCCAGGTCGGCGGCGTCCTCCGGGGCGAGCGAGAGCGGCATCGTGACCCGGTGCCGGGAGACGGGCTCGTACAACTCCTCGGCCCCGCGCTCGAGCGCATCGGCCTTGCCCGCGGGAACGTCAAGCATCGGCAGCCGGTCACGGAGCTCGGCGAGGTGCTCAGGGAGCGGGGTCACGACGCACAGGAGCCCGCCGGGCCGGGTGACCCGGGCGAACTCGGGCAGGTTCCGCGGCGCGAACACGTTCAGCACGGCGTCGACGCTCTCGTCCGCGAGCGGGAGGGGCCGCCACAGGTCCCACACGACCGCCGCGACGCCCGGGACCCTCGCGGCGCGCCGCAGGGCGTGCGGGGACAGGTCGAGCGCGACGGCGCGGGCCCGCCGTCGTGTGCCCAGCACTGCGGCGAGGTAGTAGCCCGTCCCGGCGCCCGCGTCGAGGACGCACGCGTCCTGGGGGAGCTCCGCGCAGGCCTCGGCGAGCGCTTCCGCGGCCGGCGCGAAGTGCCCGGCGGCGAGGAAGCGCTCGCGGGCCTGGACCATGGCAGGGGTGTCCGGAGTGAACCTGCTCCCGCGCCCCGTGAGGAAGTTGACGTAGCCCTGCCGTGCGGCGTCGAAGCGGTGGCCCGCGGCGCACACGAGGGACCTGGGCCCGCTCGCCGAGCCGTCCCAGCCGGCTCCGCAGTGCGGGCAGAGCAGGAGCGCGGAGGCGTCGGAGAGCATGGCCACCATCGTAGCCTCGGGGCGCGTCGGGCACGGGCGCGTCGGGCCCCGCGCCCGCCCAGACGTGGCTAGGATCCGAGCGTGCAGCCCCGTCACCTCGATCTCATCCGCGTCCCCTCCGGCCCGAGCCTCCACCCCTCGGGGGCCGTGTGCGCGCTCGCGGTCACGCGCCCCGACTTCCGGGCGGACGCCTACGTGGGCCAGGTCTGGGAGGTGCCCCTCGCCGGCGGGAGGCCGCGCCTGCTCACGCGCGGGTTCAGGGACACCGCCCCGCAGTACTCCCCGGACGGGTCGCGGCTCGCGTTCCTGCGGGCGGAGGCGGAGACGCGTCCCCAGCTGTGCGTCGTCGACGCCCGCGGCGGCGAGCCTCGGGTCCTCACCGACGCGCCGCTCGGCGTTGAGGAGTTCGCCTTCTCGCCCGACGGCGCGCGGGTCGCCTTCACCGCGCGCGTCCCGGAGGAGGGCCGGTACGGCACGCTCGACGGCGTCGGCGCCGGGGCCGAGGATCCGCGCCACGTGCGGCACCTGAACTACCGGCTCAACGGCGTCGGGTATACCCAGGACCAGCGGGCGCAGCTCTTCGTCCTCGACCTGCCCGGGCTCGACGAGGAGCCGTTCGTGGAGGCCCGCGGGAGGGCGAAGGCCAGTGAGGCGAAGGCCGCTGAGGCAAAGGACAGTGAGGCCAAGGACACTGGGGGTGCCGGGTCCGGCCGGCCGGAGGCGCGGCAGCTCACGGACGCGGCCGTCGACCACGCGCACCCCTCCTTCTCCGCCGACGGCGCGTGGGTCTACACCGTCTCGGTCCTCGACCCGGCCCTGATCGACACGCTGGGCGCCCGCGCCGTGCGCACGCCCGTCGGCGGGGGCGCGAGCGAGGCGGTCGGCCCGCTCCCCGAGGAGGCCGCGTCGGTCCAGGCCGTGCGCGAGGCGCCGGACGGCTCGGGCCTCTACATCGTGGCAAGCTCGCTCGGGGCCTCGGGGACAGACTTCGTGGGGCGCCCCGCGCACCTCTTCTGGCACACCCCCGGCGGAACGACCCTGCGCCTCACAGCCGACGGCGACGACCTGGGCGAGGCGCCGGCCGTCCTCCGGGTGGACGCGGCGGGCCGGGCCCTCGTCCTCGCGCGCCACCGCGGGACCGTCTCGGTCCTGGCCCTCACGCCTGGCGGCCCTGGCCGAGCTACGGTCCGCGAGGAGCTCGCCGGCGGAGACGTCGTCGTGACGGGCGTGGACTGCGCGGGCAGCACGGCCGGCTCTGGCGCCGTCGTCGCCACCGTCGCGGACAAGGAGGGCCCCGGCGAGCTCGCCGCCGTCGGCCGGGAGGGGGAGCTGCGCCGGCTCACGCACCTCAACGCCCCGCTGCGGGCGATCGCGCCGCCGCGCATGCCACGCGAGCTCGTCGCGCGGGGCGCTGACGGCACGTCCGTGCACGGCTGGTCCGTCCTGCCCGACGGCGAGGGCCCCCACCCGGCGCTGCTCATGGTCCACGGCGGGCCGTTCGCGCAGTACACGGGAGCGTGGTTCGACGAGGCCCAGGTCCTCACCGGCGCGGGCTACGCCGTGCTCATGTGCAACCCCCGCGGCTCCGCCGGCTACGGCGAGGACCATGCGCGCGCGATCCGCGGCCGCATGGGAACCGACGACGCCGCCGACGTGCTCGCGTTCCTCGACGGCGCCCTCGACGCCATCCCCGGCCTCGACCCGGGCCGCCTCGGCATCCTCGGCGGCTCCTACGGCGGCTATCTCACCGCCTGGGTCATCGCGCACGAGCATCGCTTCCGGGCCGCGGTCGTCGAGCGCGGCTTCCTCGACCCGGCCAGCTTCGTGGGCTCGGCGGACATCGGCTGGTTCTTCCCCGGCGAGTACGTCGGCTGGGATCCCGCCGCGATGGCGGCGCAGAGCCCCATGGCCCGCGCCGGGGACGTGCGCACGCCGACGCTCGTCATCCACTCCGAGGAGGACTGGCGGTGCCCCGTCGAGCAGGCACAGCGGTACTACGCCGCCCTGCGCCTCGCCGGCACCGAGTCCGAGCTCCTGCTCTTCCCCGGGGAGAACCACGAGCTGTCCCGCTCGGGGACCCCGCATCACCGGCTCGCACGCTTCGAGCACATCCTGCGCTGGTGGGCCCGGCACCTGCCCACTCCTGCGAACCCGGGCCCGGAAGGTCCGGCGCAGGCGGCCTAGAAGCCGAGGGCCCTCGCCGCGCGCTCGGGGGTCGGCTGCGCCCACCGCGCCGCGTACTCCTCGTTCGAGCACAGCGATCGCGGCTCGGCCCTGTCCAGGTAGAGCGTGCCGTTGAGGTGGTCGGTCTCGTGCTGGACGATCCGCGCCTGCCAGCCCGAGAACTGCGCCGACCGCGGGGTTCCGTCCGGCGCCGTCCAGCGCGCCTCGACGCGGGCGGCGCGCCGCACGACGGCGGTGTACCCCCGCACCGACAGGCACCCCTCGAAGAAGGACGCCCGCTCCTCGCCGAGGGGCAGGTAGGCGGGATTGAGGAAGGCGGTGAACGGCAGGGGCGCGCGCTCGCGGATCCTGGCCACCTCCTCGTCCGCGGCCCACAGGTCCTCGAGGACAGCGAGCCGCAGCGGCAGGCCGATCTGCGGCGCGGCGAGTCCCACGCCCGGGGCCGCGTGCATCGTGCGGCGCATGACGTCGATGAGCGCCGCGAGCAGCGCCGAGTCGAGCTGCCCCTCGAAGGGGACCGCCCGCATCCGCAGCACGGGGTGCCCGGCCTGGACGATCGGCGGAAGCCCGTCCGCGGCCACGATCGCCGCCGCGGCCTCCGCGAGCCGCGCCGCGCTCCAGTCGTGCGGGGCGTTCGTGGCGGGAGCTGTACTCTCGGGCGCGGTGCTCTCGGGCGCTGTGCTCATGGGGAACAGGGTAGGCGCTGCAGGCGGCCCCGGGGGGACCGCCCCGGGAGGCATTCAGCCGGCCGGGAGGACGATCTTCAGGAAGTCCTCGGCCGAGCGGGACAGCGGCGGGCCCGCGGGCCACACCGCCCGCAGGACGCGGCCGAGCCGCAGCTGCGGCGTCGCGACCTCGGCCAGGCGGCCGCTGCGGAGCGCGGGGAGCACCGCGAGCCGGCTCACGACGCCGGGCCCCAGCCCGGCGGCGACGCTCGCGGCGAGCGCGGCGTTGCTGCCGACCTCGAACCGCGGGCCTGTCCCGTGCGGGGCGAGGGCGGCGTCCGCCGTCTGGCGCGTCCCCGAGCCTGGCTCCCGCACCACGAGCCCCGCCGTCGCGACCGCCTCGGGCGGGACATCGCCGTCGTGCGCCCACGCGTGGTCCGGCCGGACGACGACGACGAGCTCGTCCCGCGCCACGTCGAGGTACCGGAAGCCGGTCTGCACCGTCGGGCCCTCGACGAAGCCGAGGTCCGCCGCACCCGAGCGCAGCCGCTCGAACACGGCGTCGGAGTTGCCGACGTCGAGCGTGGCCGTGACGCCCGGGAGGCGCTGCTGGGCCGCCGCGAGCCAGGTGGGCATGAGGTGCTCGGCGACGGTGAGGGAGGCGCACAGGTGCAGGGCGCCGCGCTCGGCCTCGAGGGCGGCGACCGAGCGCACGATGCCTTCGGCCGACTCGACGAGCTCGGCGGCGAGGCCCGCGACGACACGCCCCCGGTCGGTCAGCTCCGTTCCCCGGGGCGTGCGCCGGGCGAGGGCGAAGCCGGCCGAGCGCTCCATCTGCTCGAGCAGGCGCGAGGCGTTGGGCTGGGCCATGCCCGTGGCGCGGGCGGCCGCGCCGATGCTCCCGTGCTCGGCCACGGCCGCGAGCAGCCGGTAGTGCCGCAGGTCCCAGTCGCGAACGCTCATATCACCAGCATATGGGCGCATGCCGGATTGCCGTCTACTGGCCGCCCGGGAGTCCCGGGAGCATGGGAGCATGGCCGCCCTGACCCACACCGAGCCCCGTCCCGTGCCACCGGCTGCGGCCACGCGTGCCCGTGCGCGGGACGTGGCGCCCGGGCTGGCCGCCGCGCTCGGCGGGGCGCTCGCGCTCGCGGCGATCGCGGGCCTCGCGCCCGGGGTCAGCCCTCTCCTGGCCGCGATCGTGCTCGGCATCGGCGCGCGCGCCGCAGGCCTCGTGCCGGAGCGGCTGGGACCGGGCCTGGGGGTGGCGGCGCGCGTCCCGCTGCGGCTCGGCATCGTCCTGCTGGGCCTTCAGCTCTCCCTCCATGACGTGGCCGCCCTCGGCTGGGGGGTCCCCGCGCTCGCGGCCGCCGTCGTCGTGCTCGGCATCGCCGCAACCCTCGGCATCGGCCGTCTCCTCGGCGTGCCGGGCCGCCAGGCGCTGCTCATCGCGTGCGGATTCTCGATCTGCGGGGCCGCGGCCATCGCCGGCGTCGAGTCGGTGGTCACGGCGAAGGACAGGGAGGAGGAGAACGCGACCGTGACCGCGGTCGCCCTCGTGGTCCTCTTCGGCACGCTCATGATCCCCGCGCTGCCCCTGCTCGCCGGGGCGCTCGGCCTCGACGCGCGCACTGCCGCCGTGTGGGCGGGGGCGAGCGTCCACGAGGTAGCCCAGGTCGTCGCCGTCGGCGGGGTGCTCGGCGGCGGGGCCCTCGCCCTTGCCGTCACCGTCAAGCTCGCCCGCGTGCTCATGCTCGCCCCCGTCGCCGCGGCCCTCGCCTGGCGCGGGCGCCGCGCCGGGATGCCGCAGGGATCGCGCCGGCCCCCGCTCGTGCCGCTCTTCGTGCTCGGCTTCGTGGCCCTCGTCGCCCTGCGCAGCGCCCTGCTTGTCCCCGGGGACGTCCTCGCCGCCGCCTCCGCGGCGCAGACCCTCCTGCTCACGACGGCGATGCTCGCCCTGGGCGCCGGCGTGCGGCTGGGATCCCTCGTGCGGCGGGGCGGCCGGACGCTCGCCCTCGCGGCAGCCTCGACCGCCGTCGTGGGCGGCCTCGGCCTCGGCGGGGCCCTGCTCGTGGCGTAGCACCCCGCCCAAACAGGGCGGGCGGCGCCGTTGCGGCGTCGAACGGCCCGCAGTGGGGAATAGGACAGGCATGGACCCGGTGGACGCCCTCAACGAGATCGCCTTCTGGCTCGAGCGCTCCCTCGCGCCGAGCTTCAAGGTGCAGGCGTTCCGCCGGGCCGCCGCGACGATCGCGCCGCTCGCCCCTGGCGACGTCGCCGCCCGGGCGGGCGACGGCCGGCTCCGCAGGATGCCCGGCATCGGCGACCGCACCGCCCAGGTGATCCGCGAGGCCCTCGAGGGGCGAGTCCCGGAGTACCTCGAGGCACTGCGCGAGCGCGCGGAGGCGCCCCTCGCGGAGGGCGGGAGGGGCCTGGCCGCCCTCCTGCGCGGCGACCTGCACAGTCACAGCGACTGGTCCGACGGCGGGTCACCGCCCGAGGAGATGGCGCAGGCCGCGCGCTGGCTCGGCCGCGAGTACCTCGCCCTCACCGACCACTCGCCGAGCCTCACGATCGCGCGCGGCCTCAGCCCCGAGCGCCTGTCGCGGCAGCTCGACCTCGTCGCCGAGCTCAACAGCGATTTCTCAGAAAACCCCGCCAGCCCCGCCAACGCCGCCGAGGATGCTGAGGAGGCCGACGCCGCCGCGAGGGCCTCAGGCGGCGGGGGCCGCGCCTTCCGCATCCTGACCGGGATCGAGGTGGACATCCTCGAGGACGGCACGCTGGACCAGGAGCCGGCCATGCTCGACCGGCTCGACGTCGTCGTCGCGAGCGTGCACTCTAAGCTCCGCTCGCCGAGCGGGGCGATGACGCGGCGCATGCTCGCGGCCATCGAGGACCCGCACACGGACGTCCTCGGCCACTGCACCGGACGGCTCGTGACCGGCGGCCGGGGAACCCGGCCCGAGTCGGAGTTCGACGCCGCGCGGGTCTTCGCCGCGTGCGCCGAGCACCGCGTCGCCGTCGAGATCAACTCGCGGCCCGAGCGCCAGGACCCCCCTGACGCCCTCATCCGCGAGGCGCTCGACTCCGGCTGCCTGTTCTCCATCGACAGCGACGCCCACGCGCCCGGCCAGCTCGATTTCCTGCAGCTCGGGGCCGCGCGCGCGGAGGCGAACGGGGTCCCCGCCGAGCGCATCGTCACGACGTGGCCGCTCGAGGCGCTGCTCGAGTGGACCCACCGGCGGTAGCGGGGCGGTTTCGCACGCGTCGGCCACGGGTAGGCCTCGGGTGATCAGCCCACGTCAGGAACGAGGAACACCATGGACTTGGACCAGCGAGACTTCGAGCCGCGCACCGCCATCGTCACAGGCTCCGACTCGGGCATCGGCCGCGCCACCGCCGTCGCCCTCGCCGAGGCGGGCATGGATGTCGGCATCACGTGGCACACCGACGAGCAGGGCGCCGAGCAGACGGCCGAGGAGGTCCGCAGCCACGGGCGGAAGGCCGTCGTCGCTCGCCTCGACGTGGCCGACGCGCCCGGCTGCGGAGACGTCGTCGACCGCCTCGCAGAGCAGCTCCACGGCGTCGACGTGTTCGTCAACAACGCGGGCACGGGGGCGAACGAGCCCTTCCTCGACATGGACTACGCGCGCTGGCGCGAGATCGTCGCGACGGACCTCGACGGGGCCTTCGTCTGCCTCCAGCGGGCCGCGCGCCGCATGGTCGACGCCGGCCGCGGCGGCCGGCTCATCGCCGTCACGAGCGTCCACGAGCACCAGCCCCGCGTCGGCTCGTCGGCGTACGATGCGGCGAAGCACGGCCTGGGGGGCCTCATCAAGACCATGGCGCTCGAGCTCGGCGAGCACCGCATCACGGCCAACGCGGTGGCGCCGGGGGAGATCGCGACTCCCATGACAGGCCAGGAGGACGAGGACCCGCGGGGCAAGCGGCGTCCCGGAGTCCCGCTCGGCCGCCCGGGCGACGCGCGGGAGGTCGCGGCCGTCATCGCATTCCTCGCCTCGCCGGCGGCGGCCTACGTCACGGGCGCGTCGTGGACGGTCGACGGCGGGATGCTCCAGATGGGCCCGCAGGCCGGCTCCCATCTCGAGGACGACACCTGGCGGAAGGGCTGACGGCTGTGACGGGAATCAACCCGCCTAGGCCTGTGCGATCGGTCACAGAATGATCTCAGGGCCGTACCGGTCTGGATACTGTGGGGGCTGGCTGCCTCGACGAGGAGGCGGCCAGGAGCGCCGGCTCCTGAGCATCAGAGAAAGCAACGACGCATGACCTTTGAATCTCACTCCGTGACCCTCAAGATCTGGGACCCCGCCACGGTCGACCACACGCTGGACGAGGCCATCTCGCACGTCTCGGCCAAAGCCAACGCCCCCAAGGACCGCATCAAGGTCACCCGCAGCGGGCCCGACGTCTTCACCGTGAGCCTCGCCGAGGACGTCTAGGACCCGACCCCCTCCGCGCGCCGGGGGTCGCGCGTTTCGATCAAGCAGTGCCATTCTTGACGGCATGAGCGACGCAGCCAGCGGCCATAGCGCGCCGGGCCCGCCCCCAGGGCGGGCCCGATGGCGGCGCGGCCGGATCGTGGCCGGGGCCGCGGCGGCCATTGTCCTGCTGGCCGCCCTCGTGGGGACGGTCCTGACGGCAATGCAGCCATCCAGCCCCCCGGCAGCCTCGCCGACCACGATGAGCGCGAGCCCGACGTCGACACCGACCCCGACCGAGACCGCGACCCCGACCCCGGCCGCGACTGACCCGAATGAGGGAACGACCGCGGCGGCGACGTACGGCTGGGGGACCCCGGTCGCGGGCGACGAGTTCAACTACGTGGGCGCGCCCGATGCTGCCAAGTGGAATGTCTACAACTCCGTCGGCCACGCGGGCAACGGCGTCCGCTCCCGCGCGCAGGCCAGCGTGGACGGCGCCAAGATGTGGATCAACGGCACCGCCGACGGAACCACTGCGGGCATGTCCGCGAAGTTCGCGAACCAGAAGTACGGGCGTTGGGAAGTACGCGCCGCCGCCTCGGGCGACAACGAGTACCACATGGTGTCGATCCTGTGGCCCGACTCGGGGAAGTGGCCGTGCGACGGCGAGGTGAACTACGCCGAGACCAACGGGCAGTGGGACGCGATCAAGTTCCACCTCCACTACTCATGCTCTGACTCCCAGGTCTCAGCCAGCAGGGACCTGGACGTGAGCCAGTTCCACAACTACGCGGTGGACTGGTCCCCCGCGGGGATGGTCGGCTACGTGGACGGGGTGGAGTGGTTCCGTGACACCGACCCGACGCACCTGCCCCCGGGCCCGATGCACCAGACCCTCCAGCTGGACTGGGTCCCCGATCCCTCGCCTGACGGTACCGGCGTGATGAGCGTTGACTGGGTCCGGGTCTATCCGGCAGCTCCCGCCCCGCCTCCCCCCGCTACGGGCACGTTCACGTTCGCCGCTGTGGGTGACATGAACCCTGACAGGAACACGTCCACAGACTCCGCCTCAGGCAAGAACGCGGCCAGCATCGCGTCCGGCCTGAGCGACGGATCACTGGACAACTTCATCGGTCTCGGTGACTTCCAGTACGACATCGGCTACTGCGCTGACCTCGTGGACGAGTTCCACAAGCTGTGGGGACCGGTGGTGCCGAAGACATTCTGGGCAGCAGGGCCGAACCATGACGTGCAGCCGGGACGGAACGACGACCTGGACAGGTACATGGACGGGCAGTGCCCCGGTTCGACTGAGAAGTCCGCGACGAGCCAACAGCTGGGCCGGTTCCAGGACGCGCTGGAGTGGTACTCCTTCGACAAGGGCAACTGGCACCTTCTTGTGGCACCTACAGCCGCATGGCGCTACAACGCCACCCGGGCGCAGGCCATGACCGCGGAGATGGACGCCGACCTGAAGGCGGCGAAGGCGTCAGGCAAGCACCTGGCCGTCGTCTACCACGACCCGTACTTCACCTCTGACACGTCGAGCCACACCCGGTTCTCCCAGGCCAAGCCCTGGATCGAGGTGTTCTGGAACAACCGGGTACGGGTCCTCCTGTCCGGGTCCCAGCACAACTACGAGCGGACCTGCCCGGTGAACATCGCGGACCAGTGCGTCGCTGACGGGATGCAGCAGTTCCAGGTGTCAACGGGCGGCATCGGGCTCCGGCCGTTCAAGTCGAACCCGGCCTATGTGGAGAGGAAGTTCAGCGACACATGGGGGCATCTGCGGATGACCCTGAACGATGATGGCTCGTATTCCTGGAACTTCGTCCCTGTCCAGGGCAGTCAGACGGACAGCGGAAGCCGCGCCGCTCCGTGAGGTCAGGCCAGGTCTAGGCGCCCCTGAGGCTGCCTCAGTCTCGCTCGGTCGCGCGGCGGCGGACCGTGCCGATGATGCGCCGCATGCTCATCGCCAGGGACGCCGTCGCGTTGACCGAGGCGTCCTCGGCCGCGGCGGCGCGCAGCGCCGAGCTGAGGCCGTCCACGGCTCCCTGGGCCCGCTCGAGGCGATCGCCGACGTCGTCGGCCATCCACCCCCGCACGAGGTCCCCAGTGCACGTGAGTGCCGCCGCGAGCTCGTCGGTCAGCCCGACGGGGACGGTCGTGCCGGCGCGCTCCTCCCAGATGACGCTTGCGAGGACGTCGGTGATGTCCTGGACCTGGAACGTCATGCGCTCGAGGGCCTGGAGGTCCCTGAAGTCCTCGTCGAGGTCTCGGGGGTGCCGCCGACGGCGCGGGTTCGCCTTGGCGCTCTCCTCGGCCTCGTGCACGGCCGCCCGCACTTGGGAAGCCGTCTCTGCGAGCTGCGCGTCCCGCCCTGCCCACTCCTCGTGGTCTGGGGGCCACGACTCGACGAGGGCGGCGGCCATCTCGTCGAGCTGGCGGGCGAGGCCGTCGACGTGGCGCGACGAGGCGGCTGCGATCCCGCGGAAGCGCAGCGGGGGCAGGATGAGCCAGTTGACCGCGAGGCCGATGCCCACCCCCACGGCCATCTGGAGCATGTAGGCGAAGGAGAAGTCGTCCGCGCTCCGCCCGCCGATGACCAGGACGAACAACGCCGCGAGAGGGACCCAGTCCGCCGCCGTCGGCTTCCCGGGCAGGCCCCCCACGAGGACGCCGATGCCGATGACTGCCGCGACCGAGAGGGCGCTCACGTCGGCGAAGCTTGTCACTGCGATCGCCACTCCGATCCCGAGGGCCAGCCCCAGCAGGCTCTGCAGGCCGTTCCGCATCGAGCCGGCAACCGTCGGGTACATGCTCACGAGCGCCCCGAGCGGGGCGTAGTAGGGGTGCTCCGCGGCGGGACCGGGCATAAGCGGCGCCACGGTCCACGCAATTCCCGCGGCGAGGGCCGCCTTGCCGGCCAGCTCGAGCCTGCCCCGCGCGAATCCCCGCGCGAGGCTGCGGACGGCGACGTCCCGGAGGTGGCGGAGGGACAGGCGGGGCCGGGCGCTCTCAGGCCGGCTGGCGGTCGGCATGGGCACAGTGTCGCACTTCGGCATGACGGGATCCCTGCCCGCCAGCGGGACATTACAAACCCACAACGCACCTCCCGCACCTGATCTGCCGATGCAATGCTGAGCGCATGAGCGACTCAGCCAACGGTCAGAGCGCGCCGAGCCCCCAGAGGCGGGCCCCGTGGGGGCGCCGCCGGATCGCGGCCATGGCCGCGGCCATCGCGATCGTACTGACAGCCCTCGTGGCGGCGATCGTCCTGGCCATGCCGCAGGCCACTCCTCCGGCGGCCGGGCCGAGCACGACGAGTGCGAGCCCGAGCGAGACCCCCACCCCGCCGCCGACGCCAGAGACCCCGCCACCACCGCCCCCGCCGACCCTGCCAGACCTCCCGCCGGGTCCGCTGAACGTCCTGGTGATCGGAAGCGACATCCGGGGCAACGCGCGCGAGGCGGCGCACCGGCAGGCCACGACGGGGGAGAGGTCCGACCACCGCGCCGACATGCTCATGCTCGTGCACATCCCGGCCGACCGGCAGAGGGTCTACGGCATCTCGATCATGCGCGACACGTGGGTCTCGATTCCCGGATACGGCTTCTCCAAGATCAATGCGAGCCTCGAGATCGGCGGCCCGCCGCTCGTCGTCGAGACGGTGGGCACGCTCCTCAACACGCGCATCGACCACTACGCCATGATCGACTTCGAGGGGTTCAAGGTGCTCACCGATGCCCTCGGCGGCATCGACGTCGACGTTGCCGTGCCGTTCACGGCCACGCATGACACCAGGCACACGTTCACCCCCGGCATCAACAGGCTCGGGGGCCAGACGGCCCTCGAATTCGTCCGGGAGCGCTATGCCTTCATCGACGGCGACTACCAGCGCGTGCGCAACCAGCAGGCGTTCGTGCGCGGCATCATGGCGCACATGACGGGCGCGGGGAGGATCAAGGACCCTGCGAGCGCGATCGCGGTCATCGGAGCGGTGGCCCCGTACGTGACAACCGATCCCGGCTTCGACGCGGGGGCCATGGCCACGCTCGCCTTCGGCCTCAGGGGAGTCGACCCTGCCGCGAGCGTCTTCTTCACGCTGCCCACCGCCGGCACGGGCTTCTCGGCCGACGGCCAGTCCATCGTCCTGCCGGACTACGCTGGGATCGCCGCCGTCCGCGATGCACTCGCCGTGGACGGCATGGCTGGCTACGCCGCGGCCCGCGGCCTCTGAGCACCTGATCCCCGAGCGGCGCCGTCGACGACGGCGCCGCTCCTCTGTGTGGCGAATACTGCTCCCGGCCCCTCGAGTACGCACCCGTGCCGTCCCGGCACTTGGCCGAGTACTTGAATTCACTCCGCGCGGTGACGGAATCGCGAAGTGACTACGTGAATTGCCCTGGGGCGGTACTCTAATCGCCCCGAAATGCTTTACGAGCATATTGGCGCTTGAAGATCTTTGAATCTCCGACCGGAAACAGACCGGTCCCGATCAGAGGTCCGCCGATGTCCCCGAGCCCAGCCTGGAAACGCGCCTCCATCACGGCGCTAGCCGCCCTTGGGGGCCTGGCGGCCGTGTGGGGCTTCTCGGCCGCAGCCCCGCCAGCGCCAGCGCCCGCGGCGGCGGTCGGCGAGGCCCCGCCAGTGCAGGATCCCGTGGAGGAACAGCGGGCCGTCGCACAGCGGGCGAACGAGCTCGAGGCCGAGGCAGCCCGGGTCCGCGACGAGCAGGCGGCGGCACAGGCTGCGGAGGAGGCGCGGCTCAGGGCCGAACGCGAGGCGGCCGAGGCCGCGCAGCGCGCGGAGGCCGAGCGGCAGGCCGAGGCAACTCGACAGGCGGAGGCCGAAGCGGCTTGGCAGGCGGAGGCCGCGGCCCGGCAGGCCCAGGAAACGCAGGCAGCCGCGGCGGCTGCGCCGGCGCCGGTCGTCGCTGCGCCTGCGCCTGCCCCTGCGCCGGCTCCCGCCCCGGCCCCGGCTCCTGCGCCGGGGGCCTACATCCCAGTCGTCGGAGCGGGGGGACAGGCGGCCGTCGATGCCTGCGCCGGCCCCGTCCGCTTCACGCCCGTCACGGTTTCGATCAGCATCGCAGAGCATGATTTCTGCGGCGGCTGGGCGAGGATGGGCTGGATCCAGCCGGGGACCGTCGTCACCGTCCAGGGCTATGGGACCTTCACCGCGTACGAGCGCATGGTCGTCTCCCGAGGCGCCCAGCAGGGCGTCCTCGCGGGCTTTTCTGGCGGCTATCCTCCGATTTTCCTGCAGACCTGCATTCCCGGCACGTCGGAGATGCTCCTCATCGCCCTCCACTGAAATTCGTCGAGGCCGGGCGGCTATTCTCGGGCTAAATGTTGAATTTCCTCCAACGCGCATTTCCTGTGACGGTCCTCGAGAATTGCATGTCCCCACCCAGCAGAACTTTGCACCGTCGGAGAGGGTGCCCTCGCCGCCCCTGAGTGCGGCCGGCCGCGCGGTGGCCCACGCGGGCGGCTGCGGATAGGGTCCCAGGACCAGCCGCACCCATCGGAATCTCCGGGCCGTCCACGCCGGCTGCAATCCTGCTGTGTCAAGGAGGCGTTTGCAATACACACAGTTGCCTTTTTAATTGTCGCCGGCCATGGGTTTCCAGAACTTTCGTTGTGTCAATTCACGACGCCGCTGCGTGCCTTCGCGCTGGCCCGCTCCGCTAGGCATGGCCGGCTGGCCGTGGCACGATCGGGACATGACCACGACCCCGGCGGCCGCACAGCGCCTGCGTGACCTCGCGCGGCTGCGGCGGGTGAAGGACAGGATCGACAGGGAGTACGCCCAACCGCTGGACGTCGAGTCGCTCGCCCGCGGTGCGAATATGTCCGCCGGCCACCTCAGCAGAGAGTTCCGCCTCGCCTACGGGGAGTCGCCGTACAGCTACGTCATGACCCGCCGCATCGAGCGCGCCATGGCCCTGCTCCGGCGTGGCGGTCTGAGCGTCACCGAGGTCTGCTTCGCGGTGGGATGCTCGTCGCTCGGCACGTTCAGCACCCGCTTCACGGAACTGGTCGGCATGCCGCCCAGCGCCTATCGGCGCCTCGCGGAGGGCTCGACCGAGGGCATCCCGGCCTGCATCGCCAAGCAGGTCACGCGGCCGGTCAGGAATCGAGAAGCCGCCGTCGGGGCCCGTGGCTAGCATGGCTGCCATGGACAGCACGATCCACTCTCATCCGCATCCAGGAGCGTCCGAGAGCGGCTCGCCCTGCCAGGAGATGGAGGAACTGTGAGCACGCTCGCGAGAGGGTACATCCAGCCGGACGCCCGGCATCTGGCCGACAGCCACGACCTGATCCGCGTGCACGGCGCGCGCGAGAACAACCTCAAGGACGTGAGCATCGAGCTGCCCAAGCGGCGGCTCACCGTCTTCACCGGAGTCTCCGGCTCGGGCAAGAGCTCCCTGGTCTTCGCCACGATCGCCGCGGAGTCGCAGCGGATGATCAATGAGACCTACAGCGCGTTCGTGCAGGGCTTCATGCCCACGCTGTCCCGGCCGGATGTCGACGTCCTCGAGGGCCTCACGACGGCGATCATCGTCGACCAGGAGCGGATGGGCACGAACCCCCGCTCGACCGTCGGCACGGCCACCGACGCCAATGCGATGCTCCGGATCCTCTTCAGCCGGCTCGGCCAGCCCCACATCGGCTCGCCGAACGCGTACTCGTTCAACATCCCGACTGTGCGGGCCAGCGGGGCGATCACGGTCGAGCGCGGGGACAAGACCAAGGCCGAGAAGGCTACCTTCAACCGGCTCGGCGGAATGTGCCCGCGCTGCGAGGGCATGGGGTCCGTCAGCGACTTCGACCTCACCGCCCTGTACGACGACGCCAAGTCGCTGAGCGAGGGCGCCCTCACCATCCCCGGGTACAGCATGGACGGCTGGTACGGGCGCATCTTCAGTGGCAGCGGCTTCTTCGACATGGACAAGCCGATCCGCAAGTTCACCAAGAGGGAACTGCACGACCTGCTCTACCGGGAGCCGACCAAGATCAAGGTCGAGGGGATCAACCTCACCTACGAGGGCCTGATCCCGAAGATCCAGAAGTCGATGCTCTCCAAGGACGTGGACTCGTTGCAGCCCCACGTGCGCGCCTTCGTCGAGCGCGCCATCACCTTCCAGACATGCCCTGAGTGCGGCGGCACGAGGCTGAGCCAGGAGGCGCTGTCCTCCAGGATCAGGGGCAAGAACATCGCCGAGGTCTGCGCCATGCAGATCACCGACCTCGCCGAGTGGATCCGGGGGATCGACGATCCCTCGGTCGCCCCCCTGATCGCCGGCCTGCAGCACCTCCTCGACTCGTTCGCCGAGATCGGGCTCGGCTACCTCTCCCTCGACCGACCCTCGGGCACGCTCTCCGGCGGCGAGGCCCAGCGGACCAAGATGATCCGGCACCTCGGCTCCTCGCTCACGGACGTCACCTACGTCTTCGACGAGCCGTCGATCGGCCTGCATCCCCACGACATCGAGCGGATGAACACCCTGCTGCTGCAGCTGCGGGACAAGGGCAACACGGTGCTCGTCGTCGAGCACAAGCCCGAGATGATCGCGATCGCAGACCATATCGTCGATCTCGGCCCGGGCGCCGGGACGCAGGGCGGCACCGTGTGCTTCGAGGGCACGGTGGAGGGCCTGCGCGGCAGCGACACGACGACGGGCCGGCACCTCGACGACAGGGCCGCGCTCAAGGAGGCCCCGCGCACGGCCACCGGAGCCCTCGAGGTGCGCGGCGCGTCGACGCACAATCTCCGGGATGTCGACGTCGACGTCCCCCTCGGCGTCCTCGTTGTCGTGACGGGCGTCGCGGGCTCCGGGAAGAGCTCCCTCATCCACGGCTCCGTCGCGGGCCGGGACGGCGTCGTCGTCGTCGACCAGGGCGCGATCCGCGGCTCGCGCCGCAGCAACCCGGCGACCTACACGGGCCTGCTCGAGCCGATCCGCAAGGCGTTCGCGAAGGCCAACGGCGTCAAGCCGGCGCTCTTCAGCTCCAATTCCGAGGGGGCGTGCCCCACGTGCAACGGCGCCGGGGTCATCTACACCGACCTCGGCGTCATGGCCACCGTCGAGTCGACGTGCGAGGAGTGCGAGGGGAAGCGGTTCCAGGCGTCGGTGCTCGAGTACACGCTCGGCGGGCGGAACATCGCCGAGGTCCTCGCGATGCCGGTCGCGGAGGCCGAGGAGTTCTTCTCCGAGGGCGAGGCCCGCACCCCGGCAGCCCACGCGATCCTCGACCGACTTGCCGATGTGGGGCTCGGCTACCTGACCCTGGGCCAGCCGCTCACGACGCTCTCCGGCGGCGAGCGCCAGCGGCTCAAGCTCGCCACGCAGATGGCGGAGAAGGGGGACGTCTACATCCTCGACGAGCCGACCACGGGCCTGCACCTGGCCGACGTCGAGCAGCTGCTCGCCCTCCTCGACCGGCTCGTGGACTCCGGGAAGTCGGTCATCGTCATCGAGCACCATCAGGCCGTCATGGCGCACGCCGACTGGATCATCGACCTCGGGCCCGGGGCGGGGCACGACGGCGGGCGGGTCGTCTTCGAGGGCACTCCCGCGGACCTCGTCGCGGACCGCTCGACCCTCACCGGCAAGCACCTCGCGGCCTACGTCGGGGCCTGATCCCGGGCCCCGCGCCGTAGGAAACGCGCACGTGAGATCTGCCGGAAAACTAATACTCGTCAAATGACGAGTATTAGGCTATCGTTGAGGCATGTTCAAGGCATTCGCTACCGCAGGGGCCGGCTGGACCGTCGAGTCGATCGCCGTCCCGATGACGTTTCCCGCGGGGGAGCGGCACATCGTGACAGAGCGGGCCCTCGTGTCGGGGGAGACTCCCCGGTACCTGTGGCTCGCCGGCAGCGACGCCAACGACTACGTCACCGCGGCCATGTGGACCGACTACGCCCACCAGGCCGGCGCCACCGTCACGGCGCTCATCCCGTACCTGCCGGGCGCTCGGCAGGACCGTGGGAACCCCTTCGGCGCCAGGGTGTATGCCGGCCTGATCAACTCCATCGGCGCCGACCAGGTCGTGTGCTTCGACCCGCACTCGCCCGTCATGCCCGGCCTGGTCGAGCGGCTTCGCGTCGTCGAGCCGCACGCCGTCGTCGCCCATGCATTCGGGAGCCGGCTGGGGGAGTACGCCGGAATCATCTGCCCCGACGAGGGCGCCCGGACCCGCGCCGAGAAGACGGCCGCGCACCTCGGCCTCCCCGTCTACCACGCGAGGAAGAAGCGCGACTTCGCGAGCGGGCAGCTCTCGGGCTTCTCCTGCGAGCCACTCCCGGCGAAGGGCCGGCTCCTCGTCGTCGACGATATCTGCGACGGCGGCGGAACCTTCCGCGGGCTCGCCGCCGCCACCGGCCTCGGCCCCGACCGCCTCGACCTGTGGGTCAGCCACGGGGTGTTCTCCGGGCAGGCGCCCGCACTGCGCGAGCACTACGGGACGATCCACACCACCGACTCCCACCCGGGCGCCGCCAATCCCGACGTCGGCGCCGTCGTCCATCCCCTCCTCCCGCACCTCCTGGAAGGCTGCTGAACCATGACCACTGCGACCACCACGCCCGCCCCGGCCGCCGCCCTGACCGGCCCTGCCGCCACCGCCGCTCTGTTCCAGACGGACGCCTACAAGCTCGGGCACCGCGACATGTACCCAGAGGGCACGGAGTACGTGCTGAGCAACTACACCAACCGCGCCTCGCGGGTTCCGGGCGTCGACAAGGTCGTGCACTTCGGCCTCCAGGCGTTCCTGCAGGCCTACTGCATCGAGGCCTTCGCCCCGTTCTTCGCCGCCGACGAGGACGAGGCGGTCGCGGAGTACGCCGCGACCCTCGAGGCCATCCTCGGCCCGAACAGCATCGGCAGCGACCACATCCGCGCCCTCCACCGGAAGGGCCACCTGCCGCTCGTCTTCCGCTCGCTGCCCGAGGGGACCCGCGTGCCGCTTCGCGTGCCGTCCTTCACCATCGAGAACACCGATCCCGAGTTCTTCTGGCTCGTGAACTACATTGAGACCGCCCTGAGCGCGGCCGTCTGGCAGCCCTCGACGACCGCGACGATCGCCGACCAGTACCGTCGCCTCCTCGAGGACGCAGCCGACAGGACTGGAGGGGACCCGTCCGCCGTCGACTGGCAGCTGCACGACTTCTCGTACCGGGGCATGGCGGGCACGACGGCCGCGGCCGCCTCGGGCGCGGGGCACCTGCTGTCCTCCAGGGGGTCCGATTCGCTCGCGAGCCTCGACTGGATCCGCCGCTACTACCCGGGGGAGAACGGCCACGTCCTCGGCTCCGTGCCCGCGACCGAGCACTCGGTCATGTGCGCAGGGATCAGCGCCGAGAGCGAGCTCGCGACCTTCGAGCGGATCCTTGACCTTCACCCGTCCGGGATTGTCTCGATCGTCTCCGACACCTTCGACCTGTGGAACGTCCTGACCGGGATCCTCCCCGCCCTCAAGGAGAGGGTCCTCGGCAGGGAGGGCAAGGTCGTCATCAGGCCCGACTCGGGCGATCCGGCGGACATCGTCTGCGGCACCGCCGGACCCGACGAAGGCGAGGTGCGCACCCCAGCCGGGCGGGGCGCCGTCGACCTTCTCTGGGAGGCCTTCGGCGGCACCGTCAACGGGAAGGGCTTCAAGGTCCTCGACCCGCACGTGGGCCTCATCTACGGGGACTCGATCACGCTCGACCGGGCACGCGACATCACCGCCCGCCTCGAGGCCAAGGGCTTCGCTGCCTCCAACATCGTCTTCGGGGTCGGCTCGTTCACCTACCAGTACGTCACGCGGGACACGTTCTCGTCGGCGGTCAAGGCCACCTGGGTGCAGATCGACGGCGTCGGCCACGACCTGCTGAAGGACCCCGTGACCGACTCGGGGACGAAGAAGTCGGCGACGGGCCGGCTCGCCGTCGTCCGTGACGGGCGCGGCGAGCTCTCCCTCATGGAGCGGGCAACGCCCGAGCAGGAGGCCGCGAGCCTGCTCGAGCCGGTGTGGGCCGACGGGCGGTTCCTGCGCCGGCAGTCGTTCGCCGAGGTCCGCGCCGTGCTCGGCAACGTCGCGTGAGCGAGGCCCTCCTCCTGGTGCGCCGGGTGCGTCGGGCCGGGAGGAGCTCCGGGCAACAATGGAAGGCATGACCGCCGAGCACCAGCAGCCCCTCGTCTCGATCGACACCGTTCCCTTCGTCCTCCGGGACGGCAACCTGCACGTCGTGGTCGCCAAGCGCATCTTCGAGCCGTTCCTCGGCGAGGAGGCTCTTCCGGGGGTCCTGCTGCGCGCGAACGAGCGGCTCGCCGAGGCGGCCCTCCGGGCACTCGAGACGAAGGCGGGGGTCCGCGCGAAGCACGTGCTCGCGCTGCGGCAGACGGCCGTGTTCGACGACTTCGACCGCGACCCCCGTGGCCCCACGCTCTCCGTCGTCCACGTCGCCGCCCTCGCGCAGCACGCCGTCGTCCACCCCGAGAGGGCCCGTGCCGTGCCGATCGCCGAGCTGGGCCACCTTCCGTTCGACCACGACGCGATCGTGCGGCATGCAGCCGCCTCGGTCGCCGACGGGCTGCTCTCCGACGCGGACCTCGCCCGGGCCCTCCTGGGCGAGCGGTTCACGACGGCGGACGCCGCGCGGCTCGCGCGGGAGCTCGCCGTGGCGGCGGGCAGGGGGAAGCCCGACACGTCCAACTTCGCGCGCGTCCTCGCGAAGCTGCCGGGGCTCGTCAAGGCCGATGCCGAAGGCCTGCCCGTGCGCGGCCCCGGCTTCCCTGCGGCGGGCTGGGCCTGGGAGGCGTGAGCGCCGCGGCGGGGGCGAGATGAGGAGGACTCTCCAGGTTCCGGGGCCGGCGGCCGTTCGCCTACGGTGAGGACGAGCGCAAGCATCCGAGATGATGGGGGAGCCATGGAGCGTGCGGAAGAGGGCAGCATGACGTGGGCCAGCTGATCATCGTCAGCGGCCCTCCCGGATCCGGCAAGTCGACCACGGCCGCGCTCCTGGCGGACCGTTTTGAGACGAGCGCCCTCGTCGAGGGTGACGGGGTCATCGGGCCGTGGTTCGCCGAGACTTTCCTCGAGCACACGGGGCTCGGCGAGGTCCACTATGCCGTCCTGCTGCCGCCGCTCGAGGTCTGCCTCGAACGCGTGAAGACCCGGACGGACCATGAGTTCAGCGATCTCGAGGCCGCTTAGTCCGTGTGGCACGAGTTCGATCGCGCGGACCTGGCGGATCGCCACGGGCTGCGGAGTCCGGCATCCCCTTCGGATATGGCGAACCAGATTGTCGCTCGAGCCCTCGAGGGATCTCTCAGCTACAGGAGGGGCTAAGACCTGACACCGGCGCGGAATCAGGCGTGGCAGTAGGCTCGGTCCATGACGGCCGCCCGTACGCTGCTGCTCACGGTTGGCCATGGCGCCGCCAGCGCCGAGGACTTTCGGCGGCTGCTACGCAGGGCCCAGGTCGCCTCCATCATCGACGTGCGCATCGGGCCCGGCAGCCGGAAGCACCCGCACTTCGGCAGGGGCGAGATGGAAGTCTGGCTGCCGGAGGCCGGGATCGAGTACCGCTGGGAGAAGCGGCTCGGCGGGTTCCGCAAGCTGCCTGCCGGGTCACCCGATATCGCCCTGCGGAACGAGTCCTTCCGCGCCTACGCCGCCTACATGCGTACACCGGACTTCACCGCCGCGTTGACAAGTGCGCTTGAGGAAGCAGAAGAGCGCCGCACAGCCATCATGTGCAGCGAGACCGTGTGGTGGCGGTGCCACCGTCGGCTGATCGCCGACCACGCCGTGCTGCTCGAAGGTGCCGATGTGTCCCACCTTATGCCTCCGGGCCGAGCTGTAGCGCATCCGCTGACCGAGGGCGTGCGGGTGGCGGGGGACCAGCTGCTCTACGACGTCTGCTGACCCTTCCCAGGGAACCCCGTGGGGAAGGGAAACCCGTGAGAAGGGAAACCCGTGGGGGAGAGGGGCCAGGGGCATGTCTTGATCTCCGCTTCAGGCGCTGTCACTACACCCCTAGTCGTCTCCTCCTAGACATCACCTTCTGGCGGCTTTAGTATTGTCGACAATTGACAACCTACGAGGAGGAGAGGCTTCATGCAGCCTTACGTTTACGTGCCCGCCGACAAGATCCAGGGTGAGCTCGAGCCCAACGGCCACCGCGCCGGCTACGACTCGGGCGACCCCAAGACGGCGATCCTGAAGTTCGACACCCCCTTTAAGATGGGGGTCTGGGAGTGCCAGCCGGGCGGTTGGAACATCACCCCTCGCGAGGACACGGAGCTCTGCTACATCGTGAGCGGCCGCGTGCGGGTCACCGACAATGGCTCCGGCAACGTCTACGAGGTCTCGGCCGGCGATGTGGTCGTTCAGCCCAAGGGCTGGACGGGCCGCTGGGAGGTCCTCGAGACCGTCCGCAAGGTCTACTGCCACGGCTTCGACTGAGTTCGATTGCCCTGAAGGTCAGCCTTCCAGCCTGACAGTTCCATCATGCGCGGGTCGTCCCCCTTGGGGGACGACCCGCGCGCATTTCTGCATGGCGGCGGGATCCTGGCTTGCTACTCAGCAGAGGCGGGAACGTCCCTCACGACCCACATCTTTCGGACGGTTTCGTGGATGGTCCAGGTACCCTCCCAGCCGGCAGGCATCACGAACAGGGTTCCCGGACCGATGTCAAAGCTGGTGCCATCCGCTTCCGTGATGGTGGCGGACCCGCTCAGAATCTGGCAGATCTCGTCATTCTGCCGGATGGCCTTGGACACTCCCGGAGTGGCTTCCCAGATGCCCACCTTGAAGT
Source organism: Sinomonas sp. T428B (assembly GCF_056780155.1). Lineage (NCBI taxonomy): Bacteria > Bacillati > Actinomycetota > Actinomycetes > Micrococcales > Micrococcaceae > Sinomonas > Sinomonas sp. T428B. The sequence goes on from NZ_JBRAZR010000001.1 coordinate 1,953,838, forward strand.
CATCCCTAGCCCAAAGGCGTAGGGAAACGTCCGTTTGGCCGGGCGTCACCGAATTCTCCTTGGGAGTGTGCTCTCCCGGGTCTGCGGTCGTTGCGTCGCGCATAACGGTGGCCTTGATCAAAACTGCTCCTTCTGTCTCACCCTTGATGCGGTCTCCAGGGGTCTGCTCCGCTTCCAGTCACAGGAACGTATCAGACAAGAAGAGGCGAGATTGAGCCTTCCAGGGCAAACGCATTGTTTCCCTGAAGGCAAGAAGAAGGCGCGGCTCGCAAATCCCGTGCCTTCCGCGGTTCTTTCGTCATTAGAAACAACGGCTTGCACCTGAGGCAGCTAGCGAGCGTCTTCTTGTTTGCTACGTTCATCTGGCTGAAGCAGTGCGGTCCCGGAATCGGGACGCTCGCACGAGCGGCTCAAAGACGAAGGGAGCAGCAATGGTCAAGGCGACCGTCATGACTCACACCACCACCGCAGATCTGGGTGGGCACAGGCCGAAGGAAGCTTCCCTGACGCCCGGCCAGACGGAAGCGTCCTTCCGGTTGTGGACCAGGGACGACTTCAGGGTGGGCATCTGGGAGGCAACTCCGGGAGTGTCCAAGAGCACGCGCCCCGGCTACGACGAGATCTGCCAGATCCTGAGCGGGTCCGCCACCATCACCGAAGCGGATGGCAGCAGCTTTGACATCGGCCCGGGAACCCTGTTCGTGACTCCCGCCGGCTGGGAGGGCACGTGGACCATCCACGAACCACTTCGCAAGGTGTTTGTCGTCAAGAACATCCCGGCCTCGACTGACTAGCGGCAGGCGTACAGCCGCCTCCTCCTTCAGCGTCGCCGAGCGCCGCGAACAACAGAAAGACGATCATGAACTCAACGTCGAGCATCATCGATCCCTCGTCCCGTCCGTGCTGTGAACGAGAAATCGAGGGAGCCCAAGACAAGCACACGCCGCTGCTTGCGATGCTCCATACGGTCCCCGGACTGGTGACGGACATGGAAGCCCGGGCCACGGAAGCGGTTCCGGGCCTCCGCGTCCTGCACTATGTCGACGAGTCGTTGCTCCGAGACACCGTAGCCAGGGGCACGACACCAGGACATGTTCGTCGGCGGCTGGTCAGCTATGCCCGCTATGCGGAGGAATCTGGCGCTCAGGCGTTGTTGGTCAGCTGCTCCTCGATTGGCGAAGCGGCGAGCACCGTGCAGGATTTCGTGTCGATCCCTGTCCTGCGCATCGACGCGCCCATGGCGGAACTCGCCGTAGCTTCCGGCCACAGGATCGGCGTGCTCGCGACCATCTCTGCGACCCTTGGACCAACTACACGGCTCGTCCAAGCCGCGGCCAGGAGGCAGAACCAGACGCCCGCCATTACCGCCAGAAAAGTGGACGGCGCGTTCGAGGCCCTCCGCGCAGGTGACCGGGCGATGCATGACACGTTAGTGCTCGCCGCCTTCTCTGAACTTGCGACGGAGTGCGACGTCGTCGTTCTCGCGCAAGCGTCCATGGCCCGGGTCGTCAAGCACACCCACGAGGAGCCTGGAGGACCCATCATCCTTGCTTCCCCCGACTCCGGCATGACCCAGCTCAGCACCATCTTCCCGTCCAAAGTGTCATAAGAAGCGCTCACATCCGAGAAGGATTCCGGCGATGCCAAACAGCCCAACGAAAGCCGATGTCCCCTGGCTGGGAGTCATCGCCGATGACTACACGGGTGCCTCCGACGTGGCCGGCACGCTTGTGCGCGCCGGGATGCGTGTGGTCCAGACCTTCGGCATTCCCGAGCCGTCAATGCAGCTGCACGACGTCGACTGCGTCGTCATCTCCCTGAAGACCCGCAGCGTGCCCGCCGCCGAGGCTGTGGAGGAGTCTCTGGCGGCGGCGCACACCCTCAAGTCGTGGGGCGTTCAGCAGCTCTATTTCAAGTACTGCTCGACGTTCGACTCAACCGCAGAAGGCAACATCGGTCCCGTGGCAGACGCGCTGCGCAACGAGTTCGTCCCGGACGGCCAGGTCACAGTGGTTGCTCCGGGCACTCCGGCTCTGGGGCGGACGGTGTACAACGGTGTTCTGTTCGCCGGCATGGACCTCCTGCAGGAATCCTCCATGCGCCACCACCCGCTGACCCCGATGTCCGACTCGAACGTGCCGAGGCTCCTGCAGGCGCAGACCAAGACCCTCGTCGGTCATGTTGGCTACAGCGCAATCGAAGCCGGTGCGGCGGCAGTCCAAGCGCACCTCCAAGCTGTGAGCACCGCGTCCATCGGGTACGCCGTCGTCGACACCCTCGATGACCACCATCTGTCGGTGCTGGGTGCCGCGCTGCTCGATCATCCGCTGGTCACCGGAGGATCAGGGCTGGTTGGCGGGCTGGCGATTGCCCGTGGGTCCCTCGTCCAACCAGAATCGGCGCGGGTGACCCGGCCAGCAGGTCCGGCCGCGATCGTCGCAGGCAGCTGCTCGGAGATGACGAGAGCCCAGATCGACACGTTCCGCCAGTCACGCCCCTGCTTCCTCGTCGACCCCGTCGCCATCGCTGAAGGACAGGACGTGGTCGGCGAAGCGCTTGACTTCGCGCGCAAGAACATCGAGGACGGCCCGGTCCTGATCCATTCCACCGCCTCCCCAGAGGAGGTATCGAGGGCCCAAGGGCACCTGGGCCGGGCCAGGGCCGCCGAGATGACCGAGCAGAGCCTCTCCACGATCGCCGAAGGGCTCATCCGCCTGGGCTGCCGACAGCTGATCGTCGCGGGCGGAGAGACCTCCGGGGCTGTCGTCCGCAGCCTCGGCATCAGCACAGCCCGTGTCGGCAGGGAAGTCACGCCCGGCGTGCCGTGGCTGACGACGGAAACCGACGACGGGCTGGCCATCCTGCTCAAGTCCGGGAACCTCGGAGACCCGCGACTCTTCCTTGACGCGTGGGACCACGATCGGTGACCGATGTGGACAGCCGCAACGAACTCGTCCGATTGGCCAGATCCTTGCACCAGAGAGGCCTCACCAGGGGAACGTCCGGGAACCTGAGTGTACGCGTCGCTGGCGGAATGCTAGTCACCCCAACCAACGCCTCTCTGGGTGAACTCAGAACAGACGACCTGGCATTGGTTTCGGACGCCGGCGAACACCTTTCCGGTGCCCGCCCGTCCAAGGAGGCATTCCTGCATCTGGCGATGTACCGGGCGAGGCCCCAGGACCATGCGGCAGCCCATGTGCATTCCACATACGCCACAGCGCTCTCGTGCCTGGAGGACGTGGACGACGATGACGTCCTGCCGCCCTTGACGGCCTATTTCGTCATGAGGGTCGGACGGCTGGTCCGTTTGCCCTACTTCGCACCCGGCGATCACGGGCTGGGGGAATCAGCGGAAAAGGCCGCAGCATCGAGCCGTGCCCTGCTGCTGGCGAACCACGGGCCGATCGTCTCCGCGCCCTCCCTTGCACAAGCAGTGGACGCTGTTGAGGAAGTGGAAGAGACCGCCCGCCTCTTCTTCCTCCTGCAAGGCCACGCGATCCGGCCCCTCCAGCCCGAACAGATTGCCCATCTCTCCGCAGGGCCTGCCTAGGACGGTGCATCCAGAAAAGGAAACCAGCCGCACGTGACCCTCACGATGCGTAAAGGTCCTGTCACTGCTGGACCTGCACCGCAGCTGTTGCTGGCCAGCCAGTTGATGCTCAACATCGGCGGGATGACTTCGGCATGGGAACGCTGGCGGTCGGGATCGTTCTTGGCGCGCGCACCTTTGCACAGCAAGGACTGTTTCTTTTCGGCGGGGCTTGCCGATCGATGGGGAGCACGGCAGTCAATGATCGCGGGTTGCCTGGTACGGGTCGCGGGCTTTCGTCCGGTTCACGGCCTTCTACAGCGTCAATCTCCTGGCCACCAACCAGCTGTATTTCGGGCTTCCAGTGGAACTGGAGCGCAGCGGAGCAGGAGTAGGTGCTCGGCGGTGATTTTTGCCTACGCCTCGGTCCTGACTATCACCTTTCAGTGGCCCATAGCCCGGCTCATGCGCAAAGCCGGACCGGACGTCTGTAGGAGGTCTCGCCGTCGTCATCGGCAATGCGGCCCTGGCCCCGCTCTACGAACACGCTTCTCATGTCGCTCTTCGCAGCGATAACGGCAACATTCATTCGCCGTTTCGTCCCCAACAGCGCCACCACGGCACGCCGCACGGTTGACCCGCTACCTGGTCGCCGGCCGAGACGAGTTCGAACATGACCTGATCCCCAAGCGTCCGCTAGCGGTCGGTGTTGAACTTCGCCGGGCGGCCTTCCCCGGGATCCGCGGAGTCCACTCCCGCAGTGAAAGGTGGTCGGCACGGACTAAAGACCTGCGCGCCGAACCCGGCCGGGACGTCGACCAGCATCCGGGCTCCTGGCGGGCCGAGTGGGCCTACTCCCATACGAAAGCCACCCGGACGGCAAGACGCTGACCGCCCAAGGAGAACCGCGCCCGCGAAGCCATCATCGACGGGAATCAGGCAACGGCATGTGTCGGTTCGCGGCCCTCGAGAACATCGATGACAGCGTGGGCGGCCGCGATGCCGGCGCGGTCTCGTGCCTCGACCGTTTGTCCGGCCAGATGGGAGGTGATGAGGACGTTGTCCAAGCCCCGGAGCCGATGATTGGCGGTCAGTGGTTCATTTTGGACAACATCGAGCGCCGCTCCCGCGATCTGGCCTACGGAGAGGGCGTCGGCCAGGGCTCCTTCGTCGATGAGGGAACCGCGGGCAGTGTTAATGAGGATGGCAGTAGATTTCATGGCGTGCAGGAAGGCGCAGTCGACGAGCGGGGGAGTGGAGTTTTCGGAGCGGGTATGAAGGGTGAGGTAATCGGCCGCGCCAATTGTCGTCTGAAGATCGGTGAACCGGATACCGGAATCCGAGGGGACCGGATGGGACGTGCTGACGAGAACTGTCATTCCGAGGGCGCGGCCGAGCCGTGCCACGGCCCGGCCGCTCGGTCCGTAACCAATGATGCCGAGAGTGGCCCCCCGCAGTTCACGACCGGCACTGCGCGGCCAGTGGCCGTTCTTGACCGATTGGATGACACTCGAGAGGCTTCGTGCTGCCATGATCATCAGGCCGATGGTCATCTCTGCGACCGCGTCATGGTTTACGCCAGGGGTGTTGCAAACGCGTATGCCACGCCGTCGCGCGGCTTCAATGTCTATCGAGTCGTAGCCCACACCGCTGCGGGCGAGGACTTTCAGCGAGGTTGCGCCGGCGAGCATGTCGGCGGTGACCGGTTCGCTGGCCAGAATGGCGCCGGCGGCGCCGTCGAAGAGCGATAGCCGCTCAGCATGTGTCCGCGGTCCGCGAGAGGGCGAGTAGATGGTATCGAGACCGTGCTTTCGGAGGAGCCGGTCAACTTTGTCGCCGGGGCGCAGGTAGTCCGTGGTGATCAGAATGCGGGCAGACATAGTACGAGAGGTTCCTCTTCTTGAAGTTCACCGGCTGATTTAAGACATCCGAATGACAAGGGAGGTCGAAAGCCCATGACTTATGGAAAAGCGCGCCCGGATGATGCAAAGACGCCTGCCAGCAGTTGCTGGCAGGCGCCCTGGGGTGACATCGTCGCCTTTCGCCGGACGGTATGAGCTCCCGTCAGAGACAGAGGAGCTTGTTCAGCTCGTCCAGAGACTGGACAGTGAAGATGTTGTAGCCCGGAGCGAAGGGCTCCGCGCCACGGTCCAGCATGACAAGGTCCCGGAAGCCCAGGTTGAACATCGGGATGTGGTCATACAGCGGGTGCGAGGAGACATGCAGGAAGTCCTCAGGCTTGGCGTTCAGGCTGTCCAGCATGTACTCGAACGCCTGAAGGCGCGGCTTGTAGGCCTGGGCCTGCTCAGCGGTAAAGACAGCGTGCCACTCTGCACCGAGCTTGGGGATGCTGATGTCGAGGAAGCTGTTGTCCGCGTTGGACAGAGCCACCAGCTTGTAGTTGTCGCCCTGGAGCTTCAGGGCCGCCGGCACGTCCTCGTGGGCAACGGCGTCGCGCACAGCCTGAGCGAGCTCTGCGCCGGCGCCGGGGGTCGGCCCGATGCCAAACCGCTTGCAGGCACGGTCAAAGGCGTCCTGAAGGATCTGCTCGTAGGGCTTGTAGTCACCCTGAACCTCATCGAACCGGTATGCACGGAAAACCTTCTTGAAGGCAAGCCACTGCTCGTCGGGGATGCGGCCATCGAGCAGACGCTGAGTCGTGGGGTAAATGGTGAAGTTGATCAGCGTGCCGTAGACATCATAAGAGATGTACTTCGGCCGGAAGTTCGTGTCTGCCATGATGGATCTCTTCCTAGTTCTTTATATTTTCGGGTTAGGTCTGCAAAAAATCGCCGCCAGACAGGGGCTCACTACTGGTTGAAGGATCGCTGCTCTTAGCTCAGAGCCAGTGATCCGAGTCGCTTGTCTGCTTCGAGGAACCGGGCAGGGTCCATGAAACCGACGTCGGTGGCGGTGGTTCCGTCCGTCAGGAGATCGGCGGCGATGGCTCCCAGTGCGGAGGCCAGCTTGAAACCGTGGCCCGAGAAGCCAGCCGCGGCGATGACGCCGTCCATTCCGGGAACGAGCCCGAAGAGGCCGGTGGTGTCCGGCACATGTCCGTCCGCGCACGTGGCAACCCTGATGGGGTCGGGAATCAGTCCGGGAAGGAATTCACGAACCCAGGCTCTGATCGTTTCCATGAACTGGGGATCCCACGTGAGGGGCTTCTCCATGGACTCAACCTCGTCCAGATAGACGCTCCCGACGACTTTCATCGTCCAACCGTCTGCGCTCGGGAACCCGTAGAATCGACCCGGGTTTGACCTCCCAGCCTCCTCAACCCTCCTCATGAAGACCGGCATGTCTTCCCTGAACAATGCTGAGGGGTCCATGGCCGGGAACCAGGTCAGGATCTGCGGCCGAACGGCAAGGTGAACACCGAGTTCCTTGCACAGTGCGCCAGCACCATTGCCCTGCGAGATGACCACCCGAGAGGCAATGATTTCTTCTTGATCAGTCCGGACAATGTACCGGTCTCCGTACGTCTCAACGCTGTGTGCCTTCCGGTTGCCCAGGAACTTGGCGCCAAGCCGTGCGGCCTCCAGTAGTGCGGCAGTCACGGCCTTTTCCGGATGCAGGTAGCCTCCCTCAGGATCAAAGACCGTGACGTCCGAGTCCCTGATCACATGCTCGGGATACCGTGCCCTGGCCTCATCGCCCCGCAGAAGCTTGTAGTCGAGGCCATGATCCTGGGCGGCGGCAAGGAGTGGCGCCAATCCAGGATTGTGCTCGTCATAGATCGTGACGGCGCCAGTTGCGCTGAGCAGCTCGCTCCCGCTGATCTTCTCCAGGTCGCGCCACAGATCCTGGGCTCTCTGCAGGAGGGGCGTGTAATGCCCACCCTCCACGTAGACCTTGCGGAAGAGCCGCGATTCCCCGGCATAGGCAGAGAAGGGGCCCGGGATCGAGAACCTGTCTACCCCAATGACCCGCAGACCACGGGAGGCGAGCTGCCAACTCGCCATGCTTCCCACCGAACCCACTCCGACGATCACAACGTCCGTTTCGAGTGCAGTCATGCTTCTACCTTGCTTTCCCTTGTCGCACGCCGTCGTCCCGGTTCCGGGCCTGCTTCGGTGGGGCTATACCCCTGCCTGCGCTTCCAGTTCGACCAGCGTAAGCTACAAGAAGAGGCGCCAGAAGGGCGCTGGAGACAATGTGTTGTTTCCCATAACGAAAGAAGCAGGAGATGGATCTCACCGCGATCGATGATTTGGAGTTTTTTGAACAGATCTCCCGCTCGCAGAGCCTTACCGAAGCGGCCAGGAACTGGGGGAAGTCGGTGTCCGCGGTGAGCAAGCGCCTCGCCCGGCTCGAGTCGCGGCTGGGAGTGCCACTGGTCCGGCGGAGCACGCGTCGGCTGACCCTCACCGAAGAGGGGCACCGTTATGCGTCGGGGGCCGCGGCCATCCTGCAGCAGAAAACGGACCTCGAAGAAGCCCTCTCCGCACAGCATGGTGAGCTCAAGGGACGTATCAGCGTGCATTCGAGTCTAGGGATCGGCCGCACGCACATTGCACCGCTGCTGGGAGAGTTCGTGCGGCAGCACCCGCTGATCCAGATAGACCTCCAGCTGTCTCCGCTGCCTCTGAATATCTCGGGTACGAGTTTCGACATCGCCATCCGGGTGGGAGGGCTCACGGATTCACGGCTCAAGGCGAAACTCCTGGCCCGGAACCGAAGGATTGTGTGCGCGGCCCCCAGCTACATCGAGAGCGCCCCGCCGCTTCGGACCATCAGGGACCTGGAACTGCACAACTGCATCGTCCTGCGTGAAAACAACCCCGACTACTCGCTGTGGCGCTTCGGGACGGACGGGCACGAGTACGTCGATGTTCGGGGCAGCATGATCAGCGACGACGGGGACGTGGTGACCAACTGGTGCGTCCAGGGCCTCGGATTGATCATGCGCTCCACATGGCACGTCAATCCGCTGATCCAGCAGGGAGTACTTCAGCATGTCCTCCCGGAGATCGAGACGCCCAGCGCCGATGTATTTGCTCTGTATCCCGCAGTGGATAGGACACCTCGGCGGATCACCTCGGCCCTTGAGCACCTGCAGCAGGGTCTTGCAGCGAGGCTGGGCTCCTCAAGTCGTCCGGCAGCCTGACCAGGACTACTGCCCACTGAGGAGGACGCCGTTACAGGCGCCGGCAGACGATATCCGTCCTGGAGCCGGCCTGCCCCGGCAGAGTTTCTCTGGCAGTGCGTCCATGGCACCCCCTCGTCGCCGCGATCGCGCCGCGACCGTTGCGGCCGTTGCGGCCGTTGGAGCGCGGCGTCCGACCATGCCGCGCCAGCGTCGGGTCCGGCCTTGATGTAACTGGCACAGTTGACGACGGCGCCTCGGGCCTGCAGTTCGATGGTGGCGGGGGAGTAGCCGAGGACTTAGGCAACGATCGCGGCCGCCGATAGGCACGAGGAGTTCGCCGCCTCGCTCCAGGGCAAGGCCCACCGCAAGGCCGTGCAGGCGGCCACCTTGGGGGTCAGCGGGTCGGGGCGATGTGGAGGTGCCAGGGGACGGCGGGGAGGTCGATGGTGCTGCCGCCGTTCGGTTGGGGGGTGAGGATCTCGCCGATGAGGCTGCCGGCGTTGGTGGCGATGACGATGCCGAGCTGGTCGACGATGCAGGAGCCTGGGGGGAGGGCGTCCAGGAGTGGTGCGAAGTCGGTCTGGAGGTGGCTGACGAGGACGTCGGCGGTGGCGGCGCCGGTCATCTTCCCGTCGCGCATGATGCGTTTGCTGAAGCTGATGATGTAGGCGTTGGAGCCGTTGGGGTCAACGTAGGCGTAGCTGCTCTGGACGGCGTGCTCGGTGCCCTCGCGGGGCCACCAGGGGGTGCTGGCGAAGTCGTAGAACTCCAGGTCCATCTCGAGCCGCTGGGGTGTGGTGCGGCCGGGCGGGATGTAGGACCAGATGGTCTCGGCCTGGCCGAAGTAGGCGGCCTCGGTGAAGAAGCCCAGGCCGTAGAGCATGGGGGAGGCCTGGGCGAGGGTGCGGTGGGCGATGTCGTAGACGCCGGTGAGGGCCTCGAGCGAGGCCCCGTCGGTGGAGGCGTCGAGGGCGGCGTGGACGGCGTCCTCGAGGACGTGGATCGACGCGGCGGCGGTGGCCTCGATCTTCTGGGCGAGGGCCTCGATCGCGGCGATCGCGTCGGCCTGCCCGCTGGCCTTGGGCGGGGCCCCGGGCGCGGCGGTGTCCATGGACACGCGCAGGTCGATGAGGCCGTTCATCTCGCGGCGGATGTGGTCCTCGGCCCGGGCGCGGGCCTCTCCTGTGTCGCCGGCGCGGATGGCCTCGACGATCGCGGCGTGCTCCTGGGCGGCCAGGCGGGCGTCGCCGGCGGGGCTGGTCCAGATCAGGGGCCCGACCTCGGCCTGCAGGGCCATGTCCTGCCGGGTGAGCCGGACCGAGCGCGAGGCGGCGGAGAGCTCGGTGTGGAACTTGCTGTCCGCGCGGGCCCGGTCCACGGGCTCGCCGGCCAGGCCGACCATCGCGGCGAGGGAGGCGAGGCGGCTGAGGGAGATCTGCTGGGACCTTCCGGCCGCGGCGGCGGCCGCGGAGCCGGCCAGGACGGCGCGGTACTCGCGGATGTCGCGCAGGTCCTCGAGCGAGTACGCGGCCAGGGTCTCCCGCCGGGCGCGGGCGATGTCCCCGGTGTTGGCCCGGACGAAGCTGCCGCCGCCGCGCCCGCGCCGGGTCTCGACGAGGCCCAGATGGCGCAGCTCGGCCAGGGCCGAGCGCAGGGTCTGGGTCGAGATGCCCATCATCGCGGCGAGGTCGTTCTCGCTCGGCAGCTGCGTGCCGTCCTCGAGGAGCCCCAGCTCGATGGCCTGGCGGAGCCGGCGGCCGGTCTCCTCCCCGCGCACCGCGTTCTCCAGGGGTGCGAAGGCGAGTTGTTCCCTCCAGCTGCTCATGTGCCCGTCCTCCCTTGCGTGTGATCTACCTCATGGTAAACCCTTGACATGTGAACTCACAGGTTTAGAGTTAAAGCAACAGCGGGACGGGATGCAGATCCCGGACCGACCGCCACAGAGCTAGACCGAGGAGGCGGGGGCCATGGTGGATGTCGATGACGTCGTCCAGATGTGGAACCGTTCCGGACACCGGACGCCGAATGACCGCCTGGGCCACCACGCCCAGGCGCCGACCGCGGATCGTCCCGTAGGACCATGCCGGGCCTCGGACGATGGGCCTGCGAACTGCAATGTGCAGTGGGCCCCCGAGTTGGAGGCGGCGTGATGAGCCGGGCCCGCCTGGGGCAGTGCCTAGATCTCGCCCAGTCCCTCGAGGAGGACTCTGGCAACTACCGGATCCTGCGCGAACTGATCTCCGGCCTCAAAGCGGAGCTGGCTGAGCATGACTCGATCGGCAATCACATCCCCGCAATGCATGCGGAGTGGGCGGCAGGCCCGCACCGAGCACCGGGGCTCATCGCAGAGGCCGCAGCATGACCCCCGAGCTGGTGCCTTCGAACATGATGTCGCGCACACATCACGGGCAGACGGAAACTCATTGCCACTGGTGCAAGGGCACCGCGGTCGTCCGGTTCTGGGAGAACGGGGCGGTCAGCTACACCTGCCGCACCCATGCTGTCATCAACGAGACCAAATGGCTGTGGTGGTCGCGGTGACCGCCCACAATCTGACCGCGATTTTCGTACCGACTGGTGCGAACCAGGTTAGGCCAGCGACCTCAATCGTGGCGTAATACTGACGAGTCAGGTGACTCGGGTTGATGTGCTGGCGGGGGAGACGCCGCGCTAGACCCATGCCCCATGGGGGGTGATGTCGTCAGGCTATGGCCGGGATCGGGTGCCACATGGCGTCAGGGGCCATCGAGCGGGACGACAGTGCGATCTCAATGCTGCCGAGCCGGATAGTGACTGGTTCCTCGGTGACGCTGACGTCGTCCAGGTCCAACGTGGCCACTTCTTCGATCTGCTGGCCGAACGGGACGACGACGATCGCCACAGCTCGATCCACGACAGGCAGCTAGCCAGTGTTGTGGACCACTGATGTGCTGAAAACGGGTCGAGACTGCAGTTCTCGCACCAGGTGCTAAGCGCCGATAATCGACATTATGTCAAGTCGTAGTCTGCGGTCTTGTCGATGAATCACGACGCCCCCTTCCCCTGTGCTGCGCGGGTGCTGCGCGAGGCGGCGCTAGCTGCCCAGAGCCATGCGGATCCGTGACCCGACCGTGGGCGCCAACGAACCAGACGTTCAGCGTCGCCGTTCCGATGACGCCCGAGCCGATCGTACGGCCTCAGGAGGCCCAGCCTCATCACGGCGGCCCGGGGACCCTTTCGGGCCCCGACTCGGGCGCATCAGGGTCCGCATGCGGATACAGATCCTCCGGGCGGTTGCCGTAGTACCGCCGCAGCCAGCGGCTGAGGCCGTCGAGGCCGGGAAACAGCACCCGCTCGGTGACGTTCGCCTGATCGAGATGGTTCCGGATGGCCCACTTCAGGCCCTCGGGGATGACAACTTTCCGGCACAGGCCGGGATGTGCCCGGAGCCACTCCCCCAGGGACGCCTCGGCGGAGGTCATGGCCGAGAACACGGCGGACTGGTTCACGATCCTCTCGTCGAGCGACGGGGGCTCGAAGAACAGCGGCAGCGCGGCCCCCTGGGCATCGCGGAACCGGTCGAAGTCCGCCAGGGTCGGTGCCGCCGATTCGAGGATCTCCGTGGTGAACAGCCCGAAGCCCATGGGCTCGATCCTGCTGGCCAATTCCTCGGGCAGCTCCTGGTGCGCGGCCACGTAGTCGACGCACCACACTGCGGCGGGCCGTGAGTAGGCGTCGGGCTTGGCCGTGGCGAAGTGCAGCGCGACGTAGGGCGAGAAGGTCCAGTCGAGCAGGCGGGTCGGGAGCCCGTGGTGCTGCGCGAGGCTCACCCAGTTCCACACCGAGTCCCCGGGCGGCGACTCCTGGTAGGCGTACTTGCGGAAGTTGCGCAGCAGATGGCCCTCGAGCGCCTCCCTCGAGTGCCCGCTGAGCCTCGCCAGGCCAGTCTCGAGCCCCTGGGCCGAGGACGGGAGCCCCCGGTAGGCGACATTCATGCGGAATCTGGCCTCCGATGGCTGCCAGACATCCTGGGTCAGGACGAAGATCAGCTCCTGCAGGTCGCTGACCTCGATCTCGGGGATGTCGCCCATGGGAACTCGTTTCCCGGGCCAAGCCAGGTGAACCAGCGCGCACCCTTGCCCCGCGCGATGCCCGGGCGCGAACCTACACACCATGAACGACGCGATCCCTGTCTATGGCCTCATCCTCGTCAGCGGGATCGCCTGGACCACGGTGTACGTCGAGGCCGTCCGCGTTGGCTTCGCGCAGCGGACCTACGCCATCCCGGTCGCGGCGCTCGCCCTCAACCTCGCATGGGAGTGGCAGTACGCCGTCATCGGCCTCAGCGGGACGCCGGGCCTGCAGACGTACGTGAATCTGCTCTGGGGCGCTGCCGACGTCGTGATCCTGTACACATTCCTCAGGTTCGGGTACGCGGAGTTCTCGGCGAGGTTCAGCCGCGGCGAATTCCTCGCGGGCACCGCCGGGCTGCTGGCCGCCGCCGTGGCTGTCCAGATCCTGTTCCTCGCCGAGTTCGGCGACCGCCAGGGCGCGGTCTACTCGGCGTTCCTGCAGAACCTGCTCATGTCCGGCCTCTTCATCGCGATGTTCATCGCCCGCCGCGGAGCACGCGGACAGTCGCTCACGATCGCCGTGGCAAAGTGGGTCGGCACCCTCGCGCCGACGATCCAGTGGGGCCTGCTGGACTTCTCCCCCTTCGTCCTCGGCGTCGGGCTGCTCTGCTCCGCGCTGGACCTCGCCTACGTCTGGCTGCTCGTCCGCGAACGGCGCCGCGGGGCGCCCCGGGCACCGGCTGCCGAGGCCCGCACGGCGTGACAGCCCCGGCGGTCAGGGTGCGGCGTCGGCCGCAGCCTCGAGGTCGGCGACCACGATCCGGCGCATCTGCAGCATCGCTCCCAGAGCCCGCTGCGCGCGCCCGGGGTCAGGATCCTTGAGCAGCTCTGTGAGCCGGCTCGGGATGATCTGCCACGAGAACCCGAAGCGGTCCTTGAGCCAGCCGCACATGCTCTCCGCGCCGCCGTCGGCCGTGAGCGCGTTCCAGTAGTAGTCGACCTCCTCCTGGCCCTCGCAGTGGACCTGGATCGAGACGGCCTCGTCGAAGGTGAATTCCGGTCCCCCGTTCAGGGCGACGAACGGCCTCCCGTCGAGCTCGAAGGACGCCGTGATGACCGTCCCGGCCGGGCGCGGCCCTCCCTCGCCGTAGCGGTCGACGGACGTGACCTTCGAGTTCGGGAAGATCCCGGCATAGTACTCCGCGGCCTCCTCGGCCTGGTCGTCGAACCATAGGCACGTGGTCATCGCTGGCATCGCTGCTCCTGGCTGATCGAGGGTGCTCTGATCTGGGCATTCTTCCGCGCCCCGCCCCGCCGTGGGAAGAACGCACGACGCCGTGCCCGGGCCTGCCGCCGTAGGCTGGGGGGATGCATTCCTCGCCATCCCCAGGCTCACCCGCCCTCGCGCTCGCGGCGGCGGCCGACATCGCCGTCGTGCTCGTCTTCGCGGCCGTTGGCCGCGGCTTCCACGCCGTCGGGAACCCCGTCCTCGGTGTCCTCGCGACCGCATGGCCCTTCCTTGTGGGCCTCGCCGTCGCATGGGCTGCCGTCAGGGCCTGGCGCCGCCCGCTGGCGCTCTGGCCCACCGGGGTCGCCGCGTGGGCCGGCGTCTGGGCGATCGGCATGCTGCTGCGCGCTGTCACCGGAGCGGGGACTGCCGTGCCGTTCCTCGTCGTCGCCCTCGTGACGCTCGGCCTGGGGCTGCTCGGCTGGCGGGCCGTCGCCCTCGCGGCGCGACGCCTCTCGTCCCGCGCAGCCCGGAGCCGCGGCTAGCAGCAGGGGCCGCACCCCGGCCCAGTAGGCTGGGACCATGATCACGGCATTCGTCTTCATCCAGACCGACACGGCGCAGATCCCGGAGGTCGCCGAGAAGATCTCGGCGATCCCGGGCATCAGCGAGGTCTACTCCGTCACAGGCGAGTGGGACCTCATTGCCATCGCGCGCGTGCGCGAGCACGAGGAGCTCGCCGACGTCGTCGCGGACCGCCTCTCCAAAGTGGACGGGGTCGTGGAGACGACGACGCACATCGCCTTCCGCGCGTACTCGCGGCACGATCTGGAGGCCGCGTTCTCGCTCGGCCTGTCATAGGCCGGCCGCGCCCCGGCCCGGCTACGAGCGGCTGAAGTCCACCCAGGCCTGGAGCGTCCGGGCGGCCTGGCCCGAGTCGATCGCGTGCTCGGCGCGCCGCTTGGCGTCCGCGAGCCGGTCGAGGAGGGGACCCTCGGCGGCGGTGTCGTAGGCCGTCAGCCCTGCCGCGGCGTTGAGCACGACCGCGTCGCGCACCGGGCCGGTTTCCCCGGCGAGGACGCGGCGGACGACGTCGGCATTGTGCACGGCGTCGCCGCCGCGGAGCGCCTCGAGCGGCGCTCGGCCGATGCCGAGGTCGGCGGGATCGAGCACGGACTCCGTGACCTTCCCGTCCCGGACCTCCCAGATCCTCGACGTCGTCGTGATCGTCAGCTCGTCGAGCCCGTCGTCGCCGCGGAACACGAGACCGCGGCTGCCGCGGTCGGCGAGCACACCGGCGATGAGCGGCGCCATGCGCGCGTCCGCGGCACCCACGGCCGAGGCCTGCACGCGCGCGGGGTTGGTCAGAGGCCCGAGGATGTTGAAGATCGTCGGGATCGCGAGCTGCTTCCGCGGGACGGCCGTGTACCTGAAGGACGGGTGGAACACCTGGGCGAAGCAGAAGGTGATGCCGCACGACTCGGCCGCGGCGGCCACGCGCTCGACGCTCATGTCGAGGCGCACCCCGAGCTCCTCGAGCACGTCGGCGGATCCGGACGACGACGACGCGGCACGGTTGCCGTGCTTGACCACGCGCGCCCCGGCCCCGGCGACGACGAGGGCCGCGGTGCTCGAGATGTTCACGGTGTTCTGCTGGTCTCCACCCGTGCCGACGATGTCGAGCTTCTCTCCCGAGATCGTGATCGGCGTCGCGCGCGCCACCATGCCCCTGACGAGGCCGGCCAGCTCGTCGACCGTCTCCCCCTTGGCCCGGAGCCCGACGAGGAAGCCAGCGATCTGCGCCTCGGTCGCCTCGCCGGACATGATCGTGTCCATGGCCCACTCCGTCTGGGCCTGCGAGAGGTCGCCGCCCGCCACGAGCGTGCCGATGAGCGAGCGCCATGTGGGCTGGGTTTCGGGAATCACCGGTTTCGCAGTGGGTGCTGTGGAGTCCGTGGTCACGCCTCCGATGCTATCGACGTCCGGCCCGGCCGCGTAATGTGATCGACCCGACGGCCCGCTTCTGACGCGGAACCCCGCCGATCCGCGGAATTTCGAGGGTTTGTAGAAAAAGTTCCGTCAGGGGGCGGTTCGCGTTGGGCGAACCCGACGTTTGCAGACATAATGTCCTTGTGACGACAGCGACTCATGCCCCCACGACCCCGGCACATCCCACGCTGAATCGCCCCAACATGGTCTCGGTCGGGACCGTGGTGTGGCTGTCCAGCGAGCTGATGTTCTTTGCCGGCCTCTTCGCCATGTACTTCTCCCTGCGTGCCGCCTCCGGCGAGATGTGGGCCGAGGAGACGGCCAAGCTCAACTTCCCCTTCGCCCTCGTGAACACGATCGTCCTCGTGGCGAGCTCGTTCACCTGCCAGATGGGCGTCTTTGCCGCCGAGCGCCTGCAGCCCCGCCGTGTGGGCGGCGTCTTCGCGTTCGGCCGCTGGGGCATGATCGAGTGGTTCCTGCTCACGTTCCTCATGGGCTCCTTCTTCGTCGCCGGCCAGGCCACCGAGTACGCGATGCTCGTCAGCGAGCACGTCTCGCTGTCCTCGAACGCCTACGGCTCCGCCTTCTACATGACGACCGGCTTCCACGGCCTGCACGTCATCGGCGGCCTCGTCGCCTTCCTCTTCATCATCGGCCGCGCCTACGCGGCCAAGCGCTTCGGGCACTTCGAAGCCACCTCGGCCATCGTCACGTCGTACTACTGGCACTTTGTCGACGTCGTGTGGATCGGCCTCTTCCTGGTCATCTACGTCCTGAAGTAGCACCGGAAGCACCGCAGCAGATCTCGGGCCGCGCCCTTGGCCGCGGCAGGAAACGGATAGGAACGATTTAGTGAAGGCACTCTCGCAGAAGCGGCGTCACCCGCTGGCAGTCCTGGCGCTGCTGGTCATGGGCCTGCTGCTGACCGGCGGACTCTACGCAGTGGCCAGCTCGGCCAACCAGGCGAAGGCGGACACGACCTACACGGCGAGCGACATCAGCGAGGGCGAGAAGCTCTTCGTGGCGAACTGCGCGACCTGCCACGGCATGGGCGGCGCAGGCTCGGACTCCGGCCCCTCGCTCATCGGCGTCGGCGCAGCCGCGGTTGACTTCCAGGTCGGCACGGGCCGCATGCCCATGCAGATGCAGGGCCCGCAGGCCTACAAGAAGCCGGTCCAGTTCAACGAGGAGCAGACCAAGCAGCTCTCGGCCTACGTCGCATCGCTCGGCGCCGGCCCCGCTCTCCCCGACGAGAGCATGCTCGACGGCAAGGGCGACGCGACGCACGGCGGCGAGCTGTTCCGGGTGAACTGCGCCATGTGCCACAACGCCGCCGCTGCCGGCGGTGCCCTGACCCGAGGCAAGTTCGCCCCGTCGCTCGCGGGCGTCACGGAGAAGCACATCTACGAGGCCATGGCGACCGGTCCGCAGAACATGCCGGTGTTCAGCGACGCGAACATCTCCCCCGAGGGCAAGCGTGACATCATCACGTTCCTCAAGACCATCGAGACGCAGGGCTCCCCCGGCGGCGCCGACCTCGGCGCGCTCGGCCCGGTCTCCGAAGGCCTGTTCGTGTGGGTCGCCGGCCTCGGCGTCATCATCGGCTTCACGATCTGGCTGACCTCGCGCAGCTCCTGAGGCTGCCGCCCAGCACTGTTTCAGCCGCCCGCTCGGCGGCAAGGATTTGAATACCGTCCCGGTTGCACCGGGGCCAGGAAGGATGAGGGGAAATATGGGCAACCATAGTGACGGAGCCTCCCAGCACGGGGGCGCCGTAGCTACGGCTGGTCAGACAGAGCAGGCGTTCGCGGACCCGGGTCTCCCACCGCATCGCCCCCGTCTGGCTGACCTCGACCCCCGGGCTGCGAAGCGCGCTGAGCGCCAGGTCACGGCGCTGTTCATCATCTCGGTGATCGGCACTGTCGTGTTCCTCGTCGCGTACTTCGCGATCGACCTCGGGCACGACTCCGACATCGCGACGATCCGCTGGCAGAACCTCCTGCTCGGCCTCGGGACCGCCTTCGCGATGCTCGGCATCGGGACGGGCATCGTGCACTGGGCCAAGGTCCTCATGCCGGACCACGAGGTCTCGGAGGCGCGGCACGCGATCCGCACGGACGAGGACCGCGAGGCAGCGGTCAAGATCGTCGATGACATCGTCGAGGAGACCGGCATCAAGCGCCGTCCCCTCATCCGCAACACCCTGATCGGCGCGATGGCGCTCGCCCCGCTCCCCGCCCTCGCGGTGTTCGGCGACCTGGGCCCGCGCCCGGACCAGAAGCTGCGCCACACCATGTGGGCCCCGGACGAGGCAACGGGCCAGAAGGTCCGCCTCACCCGCGACCCCGACGGCACGCCCATCAAGGCCTCCGAGGTCACGATCGGCTCGGCGTTCCACGTCATCCCCGAGGGGCTCAACGAGCTCCACGAGGGCAAGCTCAATGAGAAGGCCAAGGCCGTCGTCCTTCTCATGCGCCTCAACCCGGCTGACCTCAACATCACCCCCGGGCGTGAGAGCTGGAGCTACAACGGCATCGTCGCCTACTCGAAGATCTGCACGCACGTCGGCTGCCCCGTGGCGCTCTACGAGCAGCAGACGCACCACCTGCTGTGCCCGTGCCACCAGTCGACCTTCGACCTGACGAACGAGTGCGCGGTCATCTTCGGGCCTGCGAGCCGGCCGCTGCCGCAGCTCCCCATCGAGGTCGACGCCGAGGGCTACCTCGTCGCCTCCTCGGACTTCCACGAACCTGTTGGACCTAGCTACTGGGAGCGTGAGTACTCGTGAGCGGCGCTACCGCCTCCTCCTACCAGCCGCCGACCAAGGTCGGACGCATCGCCGATTTCGTCGACCAGCGCACGGGCGCGTCCCCGATCCTGCGCGAATTCGGCCGCAAGATCTTCCCGGACCACTGGTCGTTCATGTTCGGCGAGGTCGCGCTCTACAGCTTCGTGATCCTGCTGCTGTCGGGCACCTTCCTCACCTTCTTCTTCGACCCCTCGATGGCGGAGACCCACTACGAGGGCGCCTACGTGCCGCTGCGCGGCATGGAGATGTCCGTCGCGTACCAGTCCTCGCTCGACATCTCGTTCGAGGTCCGCGGCGGCCTGTTCATGCGACAGGTCCACCACTGGGCGGCCCTGCTCTTCGTGGCCTCCCTGAGCGTGCACATGCTCCGCGTGTTCTTCACCGGCGCGTTCCGCAAGCCGCGTGAGATCAACTGGGTCATCGGCGGCGTGCTGCTCATCCTCGCGATGGCGGCGGGCTTCACCGGCTACTCCCTCCCGGACGACCTGCTCTCGGGCAACGGCCTTCGCATCATCGACGGCGTGATCAAGTCGATCCCGCTCATCGGCACCTGGATCTCGTTCTTCCTCTTCGGCGGCGAGTTCCCGGGCACCGCGATCATCGGCCGCCTGTACGTGCTGCACATCCTGCTCGTCCCGGCGCTGATCCTCCTGCTGCTCGTCCTGCACCTGTTCTTCGTGGTCCTCCACAAGCACACGCAGTACCCCGGCCCGGGGCGCAACGACGGCAACGTCGTGGGCTACCCCCTCGGCCCGGTCTACGCGGCCAAGGCCGGCGGCTTCTTCTTCATCGTCTTCGGCGTCATCGCGCTCATGGCCGCGGCGTTCACGATCAACCCGATCTGGAACTACGGCCCGTACGACCCCTCCCCCGTCTCGGCAGGCACCCAGCCTGACTGGTACATCGGCTGGGTCGACGGCGCGCTCCGCCTCATGCCGGGCGTGCTCGGCGCGGTGGACGGCTACCGCCAGCACTTCGAGTTCGTGATCTTCGGCCAGACGCTCACGCTCAACGTGCTCCTCCCGGCCCTCATCCCGGCGGGCATCGTCTTCACGGTGCTCTTCACCTACCCGTGGATCGAGCGCTGGATCACGAAGGACGACCGCGAGCACCACGTCCTGGACCGCCCGCGCAACGCCCCGACCCGCACCGCGATCGGCATGGCCGGCTTCACGTTCTACTGCGTGATGTGGGCCGCGGCGAGCTCGGACCTCATCGCGACGCACTTCCACGTCTCTCTCAACGACGTGACGTACTGGCTGCGCACGCTGTTCTTCCTCGGCCCGATCATCGCGTTCGTCGTGACCAAGCGCGTGGCCCTCGGGCTCCAGCGCAAGGACCGCGAGATCGCGCTCCACGGCCGCGAGACCGGCCGCATCGTGCGCCTGCCGCACGGCGAGTTCATCGAGGTGCACGCCCCGCTCGACGAGTACAAGCGCTACCGCCTCGTCTCGTTCGAGTCGCCGGCGATCCTGCCGGCACAGCCGAACGCGAGGGGCGTCGTCGACCGCAAGGAGCGTCGCCGCGCGAAGCTCTCGCGGTGGTTCTTCGAGGACCGCGTCGCCCCCGTGACGGTCGCGGAGCTCGAGGCGGCACACGCCCACGGGCACCACGAGGCCATCGCCGCCCACGAGGACGAGACCGCCAAGAGCCTGGGCCACTGACGCCCGGCAGCCTGGCCACAGGGAAGGCCCCGCAGCTCCAGCTGCGGGGCCTTTTCCGTACCCTGCTCCAGCGGCCGCCTGCGGGCTCCTGTCAGCGCGGGAAGCGCTTCGTCGAGTAACTGCGCGGCGCCCGGATTCCGGGCCGCTGGAGGGGCACCCAGAGCTTGTAGCGGTCAGCCCTGTAGTACGAGACCGAATAGTCGACGATCGACTTGGACACGTAGGCGTGCCGCTGGATCTTGAGCAGGGGCGAGCCCATCTCGACGTTGAGGAGGCGAGCCGTCGAAGGCGAGGCCGCCGTCGCCTCGATCGTGTCCTCGCCCCATTCCATGACGAGCCCGTACGTCTCGCTGAGCACCTGGTACAGGGACGTCGGCGGCGGACCATCCAGGATGCCCGGGACTCGGTGGGCCACGATGTAGTTCTCGTCGACGCTCATGGGCTCCTTGTCGGCGAGCAGGAGCCGCCGGAACCGCACCACGGGAGTGCCCTCGTCGACCTGCAGCTCGCGGGCCAGGTACGCGGACGCGCCGATCTGCTCGAAGCTCAGGACCCGTGCGTCCGGCACCATGCCGCGCCGCTGCATCTCCTCGCTGTAGGACGTGAGCTTCATCTGAAGGTCGAGCTTCGGCCGGCTCACGAACGTGCCCAGGCCCACGATGCGGTCCAGGACGCCCTCGGCGACCAGGGCGTCGATGGCCTGGCGCACGGTCATCCTGGCGACGCCGAAGCGCAGCGAGAGCTCGCGCTCGGACGGAAGGGGCGCGCCTGGTGCGAGCTTCGTGACGATGTGCGAGCGGAGGATCTCCCTCAGCTGGATGTACATGGCGGTCTTCGAGGAGCGGTCGAGCTCCCCGTCGATGGCCTCCGCGTTCTCCACAGCGCTCCTTGCCGGTGGGCGGGCGGCGTGCAGCCGGTCCGCGCGGGTTGGTGATGGTTCCGGATCAATCGTGACACACCCATGCCCTTCTCCCATCGCCGCCCCAACGGGCCCGCAACTGCACACGAAAAAGGGGCTGGGGCCGGCATCCGTGACGGATGCCGGCCCCAGCCCCAGGGGTGCCCCTGACGGGGCCATGCCCTTAGTGGGCGTGGTCGCCGCGGCTGTACTCGAAGACCCAGCCGACGAGGGCGACGAGGGCGATCCCAGCGCCGATGAAGAGGATCCACCAGCCCATGGCCAGGCCCAGGAAGCCGGTCGCGCACGAGATGCCGAGGACGAGCGGCCACCAGCTCCAGGGGCTGAAGTGGCCCTGCTCGCCGGCGCCCTCGTGGATCTCGGCGTCCTCGCGGTCCTCGGGACGCATGCCCACGCGCTTGGCGGTCACGCCGAGGTAGCTGCCGATCATGGCCGCGAGGCCGCCGACGAGGAGCATCCCGAGGATGCCGACCCACTCGCTCCAGTTGGTCATGAAGCCGTAGACGACGGCGACGGGGACGAAGAAGAAGATGCCCGTGCCGAAGAGCCAGGTCTCGATTTTCACTTGGACGCGTCCTTCCGGGGTGCGGTCACGGCAGCAGCGGTCCCGGCGTGCTGGATCGCACCGGCCATGGACAGCTCAGGGTGGTGCAGGTCGAGCGCCGGGCGCTCCGAGCGGATGCGCGGGAGCGAGGTGAAGTTGTGCCGCGGCGGCGGGCACGACGTGGCCCACTCGAGCGAGGCGCCGAAGCCCCACGGGTCGTCCACGGTGACCTTCTTGGCACTGCGGGCAGTGATGTACACGTTCCAGAAGAACGGGATGAGCGAGGCGCCGAGCACGAACGAGGAGACCGTGGAGAACTGGTTCATCCAGGTGAACTGGTCCTCGACGAGGTAGTCCGCGTAGCGGCGCGGCATGCCCATGACGCCGAGCCAGTGCTGGATGAGGAACGTGCCGTGGAAGCCGAGCAGGAGGAGCCAGAAGTGGATCTTGCCGAGCCGCTCGTTGAGCATGCGGCCCGTCCACTTCGGCCACCAGAAGTAGAAGCCGGCGAACATGGCGAAGACGACCGTGCCGAAGACGACGTAGTGGAAGTGCGCCACGACGAAGTAGGAGTCGGACACATGGAAGTCCAGCGGCGGCGAGGACAGGATGATGCCGGTGAGGCCGCCGAAGAGGAACGTGATGAGGAAGCCAATGCTCCAGAGCATGGGCGTCTCGAACGTGAGCGAGCCGCGCCACATCGTGCCGATCCAGTTGAAGAACTTCACGCCGGTCGGGACCGCGATGAGCATCGTCATGAAGGCGAAGAACGGCAGCAGGACGGCGCCCGTCACGTACATGTGGTGTGCCCACACCGTCACAGAGAGCGCGGCGATGGCGATGGTCGCGAAGACGAGCCCCTTGTACCCGAAGATCGGCTTCCGGCTGAACACCGGGAAGATCTCGGAGACGATGCCGAAGAACGGCAGGGCGATGATGTACACCTCGGGGTGGCCGAAGAACCAGAAGAGGTGCTGCCACAGGACGGCTCCGCCGTTCTCCGGGTCGAAGACGTGAGCGCCGAAGCGGCGGTCGGCGCCGAGGCCGAAGAGGGCTGCCGCGAGCGGCGGGAAGGCCATGAGCACGAGGATCGACGTGATGAGCGCGTTCCAGGTGAAGATCGGCATGCGCCACATGGTCATGCCCGGGGCGCGCATGCAGATGATCGTCGTGATGAAGTTGACGCCGCCGAGGATCGTGCCGAAGCCCGACAGGGCAAGGCCGAAGACCCAGAGGTCACCGCCCACGCCCGGCGTGAACGTCGTGTTGGACAGCGGGGCGTACGCGAACCAGCCGAAGGAGGCCGCACCCTGCGGGGTGATGAAGCCAGCCGTCGCGATGGTCGAGCCGAAGAGGAAGAACCAGAACGCCAGTGCATTCAGGCGCGGGAAGGCGACGTCGGGCGCGCCGATCTGCAGCGGCATGATCACGTTCGTGAAGCCCGCGAAGAGCGGCGTCGCGAACATGAGCAGCATCACGGTGCCGTGCATCGTGAAGAGCTGGTTGTACTGCTCCTTGGTCTGCAGGATCTGCATGCCGGGCTCGAAGAGCTCGGCGCGGATCAGCAGGGCCATGACGCCACCGAGGCAGAAGAAGACGAACGAGGCGATCAGGTACATGTACCCGATGGTCTTGTGGTCCGTGGAGGTGATCCAGTTGACGACGATGCGCCCCTTGGACTTCGGCACCACCGGCGCGCTCAGCGCGCCGGCCGAAGGCGACTGTGTATAGGTAGCCATGGTCCCTTACTTCTCGTTCAGGTTCGGGTTGCGGTCGTACTTCTCGTCCAGCAGGCCCTTGTCGAGGCCGGCGAGGTGGGCCTGGAACTCGGCCTCGGAGACAACCTTGACGCGGAAGAGCATCTCGGAGTGGTACTCGCCGCAGAGCTCGGCGCACTTGCCCTCGTAGACGCCTTCCTTCTGCGGGGTGAAGTACATGTAGTTGGGCTTGCCCGGGATCATGTCCCGCTTCTGCAGGAAGGCCGGGACCCAGAAGGAGTGGATGACGTCGCGCGAGGTGAGCTCGACCGTGACGCTCTTGTTGACCGGGAGGTAGAGGGTCGGGAGCTGCTCGAGGTCGTACGCCTCGCCGGTGAGGTGTGCCTGGACACCGCCCTCGTGGACGTCCTCGCGGACAATGCCGCCCCGAACGTAGTTGAAGTCCCAGGACCACTGCTTGCCGACGACGTTGATCGTCACGTCCGGGTTCGCGTTGGGGTTGTCGACAGCGCGCTGGTCGCGGTCCGTGAAGTAGAAGAACACGACGACGAGGAACAGCGGGATCGCCGTGTAGAAGATCTCCAGCGGGAGGTTGTAGCTGATCTGGCGCGGGAAGCCCTTCGCACCCTTGCGGCGGCGGTATGCGACGACGCACCACAGCATGAGGCCCCACGTGATCACGCCGACGATCATGGCCGCGATCCAGGAATTGACCCAGAGGTCGGTCAGGATGCCCGTATTGCTGGTCGTGTCCCTCTCAGTCGGCAGCCAGCCTCGCTGTACCTCCGGTGAACATCCAGACAGAGCGAGCGCACCGGCCGCGGCGACTGCCGAGACCGTGATGATTCGAGTGCGCTGGCTGCTGGTTCGGTTCTGCGACCTCACAGACGGCCCTTCCTCTTGGTGCTTTCCTCGGCGCCCGCACGGCATGGCTGTCGCGCAGAGTGTCGGGAGACATAGTTTTACTACTCGGTGTAGAGCTTACCGCTATCCCCGGCGAATCGCCCACATGTCCCCCGCACGCGTCGGCCGTGCCCCCGGCGGGACCCAGCGGGTCCCACGGAGGCACGGCCGGAAGGGGGTGCGGGGAGGCTCAGTGGAAGGAGTCGCCGCACGCGCAGGAGCCCTGCGCGTTGGGGTTGTCGATCGTGAAGCCCTGCTTCGAGATCGTGTCCTCGAAGTCGATCGTGGCGCCCGCGAGGTACGGCACGCTCATCTTGTCGACGACGACCTCGACACCGTCGAAGTCGCGCACGGCGTCACCATCGAGGATCCGCTCGTCGAAGTACAGCTGGTAGATCAGGCCGGAGCAGCCGCCCGGCTGGACGGAGACGCGCAGGCGCAGGTCCGTGCGGCCCTCCTGCTCGAGGAGGCTGCGGACCTTGCCCGCGGCCACCTCGGTGAGCGTCACCTCGTGGGAGGCCAGGGCCTCTGCGGACTCGTTGGTTGCAGTGCTCATTCTCTACCTCTCTCCATGGCCGCCGCCTCGGGGACGCCGACGGCCTTCTGGGCCTTCCATCCATGCTACGACTCACCCCTGACTCCGTGCTAACCCCCTGTGGCGACACTCACGCCAGCGAACTCACACAGTGCTGCTCAACGGCACGTTCACAGGCCGATGCCGGGTCCGGGCGTGCGCCGGAGCGCCGCCAGGAGGAGGGCCTCGGCCAGGATGCAGCGCTCGAACTCGCCCAGGTGCAGCGACTCGTTGGCGCTGTGGGCCCGCGAGTCCGGGTCCTCGACACCCGTGATGAGCACCTCGGCATCCGGGAACACGTCGGTCAGGTCCGCGATGAACGGGATGGAGCCGCCCATGCCCATGTGGACCGGCGGCGTCCCCCACGCCGCCTCGAGCGCCCACATGAGGCGGGCTGCCGCCGGCGAGCCGGTGTCGGCGAGGTAGGCGCTGCCCCTCTCCCCCGGCTCGAACCGCAGGTGCGCACCGAAGGGGACGTGCGCCTCGAGGTGCCGCCGGACGGCGTCGAGCGCCGCCTCCGCGTCCTGCCCGGGGGCGAGCCGCAGGCTGAACTTGGCCCGTGCCCGGGGCTGGATCGTGTTCGAGGCGACGGCCACGCCCGGGGCGTCGAGGCCGATGATCGAGAGCGCGGGGCGCGTCCACAGCCGCGCGGCGATGCTGCCGCTGCCGGCGAGCTCGACGCCGTCGAGCACCGCGGCGTCGCGGCGGTACTGCTCCTCGGGGTACTCCACGTCGGGGTCGTCGCCGGCGACGAGCCCCGCGACGGCGACGTTGCCCTCCTCGTCGTGCAGCGTCGCGATGAGCCGGGCCAGCACTGTCGGGGCGTCGAGGACGGGCCCGCCGTAGACGCCGGAGTGGACGGCGTGCCCGAGGACCGACACCTCGAACGTCCCGTCGACGAGTCCCCTCAGGCTCGTCGTGACGGCGGGGGTGCCGACGGCCCAGTTGCTCGAGTCCGCGACGATGATGACGTCCGCGGCGAGCCGGTCGCGGTGCGTCTCGAGGAACGAGCGGAAGCTCGGCGAGCCGGCCTCCTCCTCGCCCTCGATGAAGAGCGTGACGCCGACCCCGGGCGTGTCCCCGTACACCGCGGACAGCGCGAGGCATGCGCCGAGGTGGACGAGGATGCCGGCCTTGTCGTCCGCCGTGCCGCGCCCGTAGAGGCGCCCGTCGCGCTCGGTGGCCTGGAAGGGCGCCGAGTCCCACAGCTCAGGGTCGCCGGTCGGCTGGACGTCGTGGTGTGCATAGAGCAGGACGGTGGGCTGGCCCGGGGCCGGCGGACGGTGCGCGACGACGGCGGGCCCGCCGGGCGTCCCGTCCTTCCTGGGCGCGCGCAGGATCTCGGCGTCGGCGAACCCCGCGGCGCGGACGAGTTCGAGGACCGCCCCGGCGCTGTGCTCGAGCTCCTCGGCCGGGAATGCGGGAAACGCGATGCCGGGGATGGCGACGAGGCGGGAGAGCTCCTCGACGGTCTGGGCGAAGCGGCGGGCGACGGCCGCGCGCAGGGCGGCGACGTCGTCGTCCGACACGGCGGGCGGGGCAGGCTGTGAAGGCATGGCCCGACACTACGCAAGCCCGCGGGGGCCATCAATCACGCCCGCCCGGCGCGCCGGTATCCTGAGTGGGTGTTTGGACGCAAGAACCAGCCCGCCGCCGAGAGCCCCGGGCAGCCTGAGGACCAGAATGCCGCCTCCCTAGCCGGCAAGGGGGCGCCGACCCCGCGGCGCAAGGACCAGGAGGCCGCCCGCCGCCGTCCCCTCGTCCCGACCGACCGGAAGGCCTCGAAGGCGGCCGAGCGGCAGGCTGCCATGGACGAGAGGGCACGCGTGCGCCGCGCCCTCGAGACCGGCGACGAGCGCCACATGCCGTGGCGCGACCGCGGGCCGCAGAAGCGGTTCGCCCGCGACTTCGTCGACGCGCGCTTCAACCTCGGCGAGTACCTCATGTTCGCCGCGCTCGTCTTCGTCGTGGCCTCGTTCGTCGTCCCGCAGGACAGCGCGTCCCAGGTGTACATCCTCAGCGGGTTCTGGGTCGTGTTCCTGCTCGTCTTCGCGGACACGTTCTGGCTCTCGCGCCGGCTCAAGAAGCGCCTCGCCGCGAAGTTCGGCGAGGTCGAGCGCGGCACGGTCTGGTACGGGAGCATGCGGGCGCTGCAGTTCCGCCCGCTGCGCCTGCCCAAGCCCCAGGTCAAGCGCGGCGCATACCCCTCCTGAGCCACCGCGCACCCGGCGCGCACGACGGCGCGGCACCCTTTTTGGGTGCCGCGCCGTCGTCGTGTCTGCCGCCCGCCGCGCCGCGGCGGGGCCGCCCCTGCTATCCGCGGGAGCGCGCGTAGCCGCGGGAGCGCGCGAGGCCCGCGTTGATGTGGGCGGCCCAGAAAGGGCCCTCGTAGAGGAAGGCCGTGTAGCCCTGGACGAGGGTGGCCCCGGCGTCGAGGCGCTCCCGCACGTCTTCCGCGGTCTCGACGCCGCCGACCGAGACGAGCGCGAGCCTGTCCCCCACGGCGGCACGGAGCCGGCGGAGCACCTCGAGCGAGCGGGCCTTGAGCGGCGCGCCGGAGAGCCCGCCCGCGCCCGCGGCCTCGACCTTCCCCGCCGGTGCCGAGAGCCCCTCGCGGCCGATCGTCGTGTTCGTGGCGATGATGCCCTCGAGCCCCAGCTCGAGCGCGAGCCGCGCGACGTCGTCGACGTCCTCGTCGCTCAGGTCCGGGGCGATCTTCACGAGCAGCGGCACGCGGCGGCCCGCGGCGCGCCCGGACTCCTCGCGGACGGCCTCGAGCAGCGGGCGCAGCGACTCGGCGCTCTGCAGGAGGCGCAGGCCCGGGGTGTTCGGCGAGCTCACGTTGACCACGAGGTAGTCGGTCACGGGGGTCAGGAGCCGTGCGCTCACGCGGTAGTCCTCGACGGCGTCCTCGAGCTCGACCGCCTTCGTCTTGCCGATGTTGACGCCGATGACCGGCCGCCCGGCGCCATACCGGGCCTCGAGGGCGGCCCGGGCCGCGGCGATGCGCGGCGCGACGGCCTCGGCGCCGTCGTTGTTGAAGCCCATCCGGTTCACGACGGCGCGGTCCTCGACGAGGCGGAAGAGGCGCGGCGTCGGGTTGCCCGGCTGCGGCTGCCCCGTGATCGTGCCGACCTCGACGTGGCCGAAGCCCAGCTCGGCGAGGGCCTCGATCCCCCGGCCCTCCTTGTCGAACCCGGCCGCGAGGCCGAACGGGGACGGGAAGGAGACGCCGAAGGCCTCGGTGCGCAGGGCTTCGGAGGGGGCAGTGAAGCGCGCGAGGGCCTTGCCGAGGCCGGCCGCGTGGACGGCCCGGATGGCGCCGAAGCCGATCTTGTGGGCGCGTTCGGCGTCCATCCACGAGAACGCGGCACGGAAGAAGAGGGGGTAGAAGCGCATGCCCCCAGTCTCCCGTCTCCGCGGGCCGGTTCCCAAATGCGGTTCGCGCCCGCGCCGGGCCGGGTACCCTCGGGTCAGGAATGGCGCGAGGAGGTGTCCCGTGGAGCTTGCGTGGTCGCCAGACTTCCTGGGCGACGGCGTGGAGGCGGCCCCGCTGGGCCGGGGGCCGTCGGGCCCGCTCGGGATCCTCGTCCGCTACGGTCATCCCTCAGCGTCCGCCCCAGCGGGGGGCGACGGCGGCCCCCCGCCCTGGCGCGGGCGCGCGCTCGTGTACGTCCACGGCTGGAGCGACTACTTCTTCAACCTCGAGCTCGCGCGCTTCGCGGACCGCCTCGGCCTGCGGTTCTTCGCGCTCGACCTGCCCGAGCACGGGCGCAGCATCGGCCAGGGGACGGTGCCGGGGTACGTCGGCTCGGCGGCCCAGTACCTCGAGAGCGTCGGCGCGGCGGTGCAGGCCGCCGCGGCGGAGGCCGGCGCCAGGCCCGTGCTCATGGGCCACTCGACCGGCGGCCTGGCCGCGGCGATCTTCGCGCAGCGCAGCCCCGGGGAGCTCTCGGGCCTCGTGCTCAGCAGCCCCTGGCTCGTGCCCCACGGCGGGCCGCTCGCAGGCCGCGTCCTCGAGGCGGCCCTGCGGCCGGCCTCGGCCCGGTGGCCGCAGGCCCGGCTCCCCCTGCCGCCGCGGGGGTTCTACTGGCGGGCCATCGCCAAGGAGGCCGGCGGCGAGTGGGAGCTGCGCAGCGACCTGCGCCCGCCCAACGCCTTCCCCGTGCGCGTGGGCTGGCTCCACGGCGTGCTCGAGGCCCAGCGCGCCCTCCGCGCGGGCCCGCGCATCGCCCTGCCCGCCCTGCTGCTCGCCTCGAGCGCGTCGGACACCGGGCCGGTGTGGCGCGAGCAGATGCGCTCGCGGGACGCGGTGCTGAACGTGGCGCCCATGCGCCGGGCGGCGGCCGCGCTGTGCAGCGACCTCGACGAGGCCATCGTGGACGGCGCCCTGCACGACGTCCTGCTCTCCGCCCCGGCCGTGCGGCAGGAGGCCTACGCGCGGCTCGGAGCCTGGCTTGACCGGATCAGCCGGCTCAGTGGGGGCTAGGCGCTACCCCGCGGGCGCGCGGTCGACGGCGCCCCCGTAGCGGCGGTCGCGGCGAGCGTAGATCTCTACGGCCTCCCAGAGGGTCCGCCGGTCCACGTCCGGCCAGAGCGTGTCCATGAAGACCATCTCCGCGTAGGCGGACTGCCACAGGAGGAAGTTGCTCAGGCGCTGCTCGCCCGAGCTGCGCAGGAACAGGTCGACGTCGGGCAGGTCGGGCTCGTCGAGATAGCGCTGGACCGTCTTCTCGCCCACGCTGCGCGCGCTCAGCCGCCCGGCCTCGACGTCGCGCGCGATCGCCGCGACGGCGTCGGCGATCTCGGCGCGCCCGCCGTAGTTGACGCACATCGTGAGGTGGCACGTCGTGTTGCCGCGGGTCGCTGCCTCGGCCTCCTCGAGCTCGCGGATCACGGAGCCCCACAGCTTGGGCCGGCGCCCCGCCCAGCGGATGCGCACGCCCCACGAGTCGAGCGTGTCGCGCTGGCGCCGGAGCACGTCCTTGTTGAAGCCCATGAGGAAGCGGACCTCCTCGGGCGAGCGCTTCCAGTTCTCGGTCGAGAACGCGTACACCGAGACGTACTCGATCCCGAGCTCGATCGCCCCGGCCATGACGTCCAGGAGCGCCGGCTCGCCCGCCTTGTGCCCCTCGATGCGCGGCAGCCCGCGCTGGTTGGCCCACCGGCCGTTGCCGTCCATGACGATCGCGACGTGCCGGGGGACGAACTGGCGCGGGATGTCGGGCGGCGTCGCGCCCGAGGGGTGCGGGAAGGGGCGTATGGGCGCTGGCCTCTCGGCGCGGGGGCGTCGCGGGGTCGATGTCACGGGGTCGTCACCATCCGAAGAGTGTGGGGCAGGCAGGGCATTGGGGGGTCGGGCGCGTGCCGGTCTGCGGGAGGCACGACGGCGCGCGGCGGGTCTCAGGTTCCGGCGGGCTCCCGCTCGACGAGCCGCAGGGAGCCGACGGCCCGCTCGAGGTGCCACTGGGCGTACGCGGCCACGAGGCCCGCGGCCTCCCGGCGGTGCTCCGGCTCAGAGGGGTCGGCGGTGCCCCAGTCGCCCGAGAGCAGGGCCGCGAGGAGCGCGACCGTCTCCGCCGCCGGCGCGGGCGAGCCCGGGGGCCGGCAGTGGGGGCAGACGATCCCGCCGAGCGCGGCGCTGAACGCCGCATGCGGCCCGGCCTCGCCGCAGCGGGCGCAGTCCGTGAAGCTCGGCGCCCAGCCCGCCGTCGCGAGCGCCCGCAGGAGGTACGAGTCGAGGATGAGCCCGGGAGCGTGGGCGCCTCGGCTCAGGGCCGCGAGGGCACCGACGAGGAGCTGGTACTGGGCCGGGCCGGCGTCCGTGTCCGAGGCCGTGAGCCGCTCCGCGGTCTCTGCCATCGCCGCGGCCACGGTGTAGCGGGCGTAGTCCGAGGCGATCGCCGCGCCGTAGCTCGCGCGGGCCGCCGCCTGGCTCACGACGTCGAGGGAGCGGCCGTGCACGAGCTGGAGGTCGGCGACCATGAACGGCTCGAGCCTAGCCCCGAAGCGGCTGCTCGTGCGCCGGACGCCGCGCGCGACCGCCCTGACCTGGCCGTGCCGGCGGGTGAGGAGGACGACGATCCGGTCGGCCTCGCCCAGCCGGTGGGTGCGCAGGACGACGCCGTCGTCGCGGTAGCTCCGCGCTGCGAACGTCGTCTCGGCCATGGCTGCCATTCTCCCATGGCGGCGAGGACGGCGGCGGGCGACCCGCTCACACGCGGGGCCCGCCGCCGTCGTCCGCCAGCCCGTGGGCCGGCCGGTGCGGTCGCTATTCGGCGGCGTCGCGCAGGGCGCGGTTCACGGCGGAGATGACGGCCTTGAGCGAGGACATCGACGTGTTCGAGTCGATGCCGACGCCCCACAGGACCCGCTCCCCCACGGCGCACTCGACGTACGCGGCGGCACGGGCGTTGCCCCCCTCCGAGAGCGCGTGCTCGCTGTAGTCCAGGACCCGCACGTCGATCCCCTCGGCGCTGAAGATGTCCAGGAGCGCGGCGATCGGGCCGTTGCCGGTGCCCGTTCGGCGCACCTGCACGCCGTCCACCCGCAGCGTCGCGTGCAGCGTCATCGTGCCGTCCTCGGTGGTCTCCGTGTTGACCGAGGAGAGGGCGTACTTGCCCCACGGCTTGCCGCCGTCGACCGACGAGGACGGCAGGTACTCGTCGGAGAAGATCTGCCACAGCTCAGCAGCGCTGACCTCGCCTCCGACCGTGTCGGTGCGGCGCTGGATCACGCCCGAGAACTCGATCTGCGCGCGCCGCGGCAGGTCGAGGTGGTGCTCGTTCTTGAGCAGGTAGGCCACGCCGCCCTTGCCCGACTGGGAGTTGACCCGGATGACGGCCTCGTAGGTGCGGCCGAGGTCCTTCGGGTCGATCGGCAGGTACGGGACCTGCCACGTGAAGTCGCGCACGTCCTTGCCGGCGGCGGCCGCGTCGCGCTCGAGCGCCTCGAAGCCCTTCTTGATGGCGTCCTGGTGCGAGCCGGAGAAGGCCGTGAAGACGAGGTCGCCGCCGTAGGGGACGCGCTCGCCGACGGGCAGCTGGTTGCAGTACTCGACCGTGCGGCGGATCTCGTCGATGTTCGAGAAGTCGATCATCGGGTCGATGCCCTGGACGAACAGGTTCAGGCCGAGGGTCACGAGGTCGACGTTGCCCGTGCGCTCGCCGTTGCCGAACAGGCAGCCCTCGATGCGGTCCGCGCCCGCGAGGTAGCCCAGCTCGGCGGCCGCGACGCCGGTGCCGCGGTCGTTGTGCGGGTGCAGGGACAGGATGATGCCCTCGCGCGGGTGCAGGTGGCGGCTCATCCACTCGATGGAGTCGGCGTAGACGTTCGGCGTGGCCATCTCGACGGTCGCCGGCAGGTTGATGATGACCTGGCTGTCGGCGCTCGCCTCGAAGATCTCGGCGACCCGGTTGCACACGCGCGCCGCGTACTCGAGCTCGGTGCCCGTGAAGGACTCCGGCGAGTACTCGTAGGTGATGTGCGTGTCCGGCAGCGTCTCCTCGTACTTCTTGCACAGCAGGGCGCCCTGGACCGCGATGTCGAGGATGCCGTCCTCGTCCTGGTGGAACACGACGCGCCGCTGCAGGACTGAGGTCGAGTTGTAGAGGTGGACGATGGCCTGCTTGGCCCCGACGAGGGCCTCGTAGGTGCGCTCGATGAGGTGCTCGCGCGCCTGGGTCAGGACCTGGATCGTGACGTCGTCCGGGATGTGGCCGCCCTCGATGAGCTGGCGGACGAAGTCGAAGTCGGTCTGCGAGGCGGAAGGGAAGCCGACCTCGATCTCCTTGTAGCCCATGTCGACGAGGAGCTTGAACATCTTCATCTTGCGGGCCGGGCTCATGGGGTCGATGAGCGCCTGGTTGCCGTCGCGGAGGTCCACCGCGCACCAGCGGGGCGCCTTCTCGATCCTCTTGTCGGGCCACGTCCGGTCCGGCAGCTCGACCTTGATCTGCTCGTGGAACGGCAGGTAGCGGTGGACCGGCATGCCCGAGGGCTTCTGAGCGTTGCGCATGGTTTTACTGTAGGCCTTTCTTCGTCGCTGGGATCCACGGCGGCCGGGGGCACGTGAAGACTCCGCGGCGGGGGTCCGGCCTGCGCTGGATCAGCGACTAGTGGGCCCCGCCACGGCAGCTAAGAAGAAGCAGCGCGTTCGGCACACGGCAACCATAGCACCCTGCCGCGAGCCGCCCCGCCCCGCCCAGGCGCCCCCGCCTAAGATGAAGCCAACCCACACAGGAGGCAGCATGACCAGCTCGAGTGCGCCGTCCGGCGTCGACCGCGACTACTTCGACGATGGCGTCCGCCCGCAGGACGACCTCTACCGCCATGTGAACGGCGGGTGGCTCCGCTCGACCGAGATCCCCGCGGACCGCGCGCTCGTGGGCACGTTCATCCAGCTGCGCGACCGCTCGGAGGAGGCCGTGCGGGCCCTCGTCGAGGAGCTCGCCGAGGCGCAGCACCCCGAGGGGTCCGACGAGGCGAAGATCGGGGCCATGTACCGCTCCTTCATGGATGTCGACGGCGTCGAGCGCCTGGGCGCCGAGCCCCTCGCCCCGCTGCTGGCCGAGGTCGACGCCGTCGAGGACGCCGCGGGCCTCGTCGTCACCTCCGCGCGGCTCAGCCGTGGCGGGACCGACGGCCTGTTCGGCTTCTACGCCGCCCCGGACGCGGGCGATCCCGAGCGCGTGGTCCTGTACCTGAGCCAGAGCGGGCTGGGCCTGCCGGACGAGTCCTACTACCGCGACGAGAAGTTCGCCGAGACCGTCGCCCAGTACCGCGACTACCTCCGGGACGTCTTCGCCCTGCTGGGCTCCGAGTCCGCGGAACAGGACGCCGAGGACGTCCTCGCGCTCGAGCGGCGCATCGCCGCGCTGCACTGGGACCGCGTGACGCTGCGCGATCCGCAGAAGACCTACAACCTGCGCACCGAGGCGCAGGCCACGGAGGCGTTCGGGCACTTCCCGGCGTGGGCCGAGGCCGCGGGAGTGGCCGCGGACGCCCGGGCCGAGCTCGTCGTCTCCAACCCCGACTACCTCGCCGGGGTCACGGGCCTGCTCGAGGAGGTCCCGCTGCGCGCCTGGAAGCTGTGGCTCCGGGGCCACGTGCTCGGCTCGGCCGCACCCTACCTGTCCTCGGCCTTCGTGGACCGGCACTTCGCGTTCTACGGGACCGTGCTCTCCGGCACGCCCGAGAACAAGGAGCGCTGGAAGCGCGGCGTCGGCGCCGTCGAGTCCGGGCTCGGGATGGCCGTCGGGCGGCTCTACGTGGCCCGGCACTTCCCCGAGTCGCACCGGGCCGAGATGGCCGTGCTCGTCGAGAACGTCGTCGAGGCCTACCGGCAGAGCATCTCGGTCCTGCCGTGGATGGGCGCCGAGACGCGCCAGCGGGCGCTCGCCAAGCTGGCCTCGTTCCGGCCGAAGATCGGCTACCCGGACGAGTGGATCGACTTCTCCCCGGTCGAGATCCGCGACGGCGACCTCCTCGGCAACGCCCGGCGCGCCCACGAGGGCGAGCTCGACCGGCTCCTCGACGAGATCGGCAAGCCCGTGGACCACGTCAAGTGGCTCATGACGCCGCAGACCGTCAACGCCTACTACCACCCGCTCATGAACGAGATCGTCTTCCCCGCGGCGATCCTGCAGGAACCGTTCTTCCACCCGGACGCCGACCCGGCGGTCAACTATGGCGGTATCGCGGCCGTGATCGGCCACGAGATCGGGCACGGCTTCGACGACCAGGGCTCGCAGTTCGACGGCGACGGGGCGCTGCGGAACTGGTGGACCGACGAGGACCGCGCGGCCTTCGAGGCGCTCACGGCCAGGCTCGTGGGCCAGTTCGAGGTCCTCTCCCCCGCCGAGACCCCCGGCCACACCGTCAACGGCAGGCTGACCCTCGGGGAGAACATCGGGGACCTGGGCGGCCTGGGCATCGCGTACAAGGCGTACCAGCTGAGCCTCGGCGGCGAGGAGGCCCCTGTGATCGACGGGCTCACGGGCGCCCAGCGGTTCTTCATCTCGTGGGCCACCGTGTGGCGGCAGGTCTGCCGCCCCGAGGAGACGCTGCGCCGGCTCTCGATCGACCCCCACTCGCCGAACGAGTTCCGCACGAACGCCATCGTGAAGAACCTCGACGCGTTCCACGAGGCGTTCGGCGTCACGGCCGGGGACGGCATGTGGCTCGAGCCCGAGGAACGCGTCGCCATCTGGTGACCCGCAGACGACGCCCCGGCCCCCTCAGGAGGGGGCCGGGGCGTCGTCGTCCTGGCCTCAGTATCCGAAGGCCGCCTGGCAGGTCGAGTCCGCGGCGGTCTGGGAGACGATGCCCTCCGGCACCTTCGCCTCGAGGCGCTCCCCCGCCGTGAAGTCCTGGCCCACGTAGAGCTGGACGCCGGGGACGGCCGTGGACGGGAGCACCTGCGCGGCCGGGATGCCGAAGCGCGCGGCGATGTCCGCAGCGACCTGCTCGTAGCCCGGGCCGTAGTAGACCGCCGTCGAGGCCACAGGGACCGCTGCGAACGAGGTGGCCCGCGTGAAGCCGTCGGCCGCGAGGTAGCGGACAAGCTCCTGGGCGCGGCCGGGCAGGCCCGAGCCGTTCGCGACGGCGACGGGCTGCACGGACTTCTCGTAGGCGGGCGTCGGGGCGGCACTCGGCGTGCCGCTGACGGCGGGGTCGGTGGGCGTCGGCGCGGGGGTCGCGGGAGTCTGGGGCGCGGTGAGGTCCCGGCCCTCGCGCAGGGCCTGGAAGAGGCCCTCGGCGTCGGGCTCCTTGAGCTGGACGCGGGCCGGGTCGGCCACATAGGCCTCGGTGGGGACGGTCACGAAGGCGACCTTGGCCAGGTCGATGTCCTTGAGCCGGTTCCCGATGGTCAGGAGGGACTGGGGGTTGGCAAGACCCTTGTCCACCGTGAGGTTCTTCGTGATCGTGTCCGCGATGCCGAGCATCTTGGGCACGTTGCCGATCGTGCCGTCGGCCCGGACCTTGCGGGCGAGGGATGCGAGGAAGGCCTGCTGCGACTTGATCCGGGACAGGTCGCTGCCGTCCCCGACGCCGTGCCGGCTGCGCAGGAAGGCCAGGGCCTGCTCCCCCTGGACGGAGTTGGTGCCCGCCGCGAGCTTGAGTCCGGACGACGGGTCATCAATGGCCGCGTTGACGCAGACCTCGACGCCGCCGATCGTGTTGGAGAGCTCCTTGACGGCATTGAAGTCCGCCACGAGGAAGTGGTCGATGGACAGCCCCGTGAGGTGGTTGATCGTGTCCACCGTGCAGCCCGGCCCGGCGAGGGACATCGACGAGTTCAGCTGGGCCACCGGGACGGCGGCGTGGCGTATGTCGCTCTTCGGGTCGGTGCATGCGGGGATGGAGACCATGAGGTCGCGCGGGAAGCTGGCCATCGTGATCCGCTGGTTGTCGGCCGAGATGTCCATGAGGATCATGACGTCGGCGTTGCCGCTCCCGGAGCTGTCCTCGGACGTCCCGTAGGCGCCGTTCGCGCCGTCGCGCGTGTCCGTGCCCACGATGAGCAGCTGCAGGCGGTCCGTCGCGTCGCTCGAGGCGTCGGCGCTCGCGCTGCCCGCCGAGAGCGGGGCCTGGCGCAGGTTCGTCTGGAGCCGGATGACCCAGTAGCCGGCGGCCGCCACGAGCACTACGAGGACGAGCGCGAGCACGATGGCCACGGCCTTGAGCGCGGGATGCCGGTGCGAAGGCCTCAGGTGCCGGGGCGTCGGGGTCTCGTCGCTGCTGGCGTGGTGGGCGCCGGCGCGGGTCACGGCGCCGGCGGCGTCGGCACGTCGAGCCAAAGAAGGGGCCTTCCTGGAGGTTCTGGGGTCAGTCCATGGTACCGGGGCGGTCTGTGAGCCTGCTGTGAGCGCCCTCGCACGGGATGCCTAGAAGCCCAGCCGCCCGAGCTGCTTGGG
The DNA here is from genome assembly GCF_056780155.1 of Sinomonas sp. T428B. NCBI lineage: Bacteria > Bacillati > Actinomycetota > Actinomycetes > Micrococcales > Micrococcaceae > Sinomonas > Sinomonas sp. T428B. The sequence goes on from NZ_JBRAZR010000001.1 coordinate 1,990,780, forward strand.
GTCGCGCTGCCAGTCCTTGGCGACCTTGACGTGCAGGTCCAGGTAGATGCGGGTGCCGAGGAGGGCCTCGATGCCGCGCCGCGCGGACGTGCCGACCTCGCGTAGGCGCTCCCCGCCCCGTCCGATGATGATCGCCTTCTGCGACGGGCGCTCGACGAACAGGTTCACGCGCACGTCGAGCAGGGGGTTGTCCTCGCTCCGGCCCTCCCGCGGGACGATCTCCTCGACGACGACCGCGAGCGAGTGCGGCAGCTCGTCCCGCACGCCCTCGAGCGCGGCCTCGCGGATGAGCTCCGCGACCATGACCGCCTCGGGCTCGTCCGTGAGCTCCCCGTCCGGGTAGAGCGGCGGGGACGGGGGCATGTGCGCGATGAGGATCTTCTCGACCGTGCTGACCTGGTAGCCGTCCTTCGCCGAGACCGGGACGAGCTCGGCCCAGCCCTCACCGCCGAGGACCTCGCGGCCGAGGGCATCGACCGCGAGGAGCTGCTCGGCCAGCTGGCCGCGGTCCACGAGGTCGGCCTTCGTCACAATCGCGACGATGGGCTTGCGCCCGACGGCGGCGAGCTGGTTCGCGATGAAGCGGTCACCCGGGCCGATGCGCTCGTTCGCGGGCAGGCAGAAGCCGATCGCGTCGACCTCGGAGAGCGTCTCGGCCACGAGGTCGTTGAGCCGCTGGCCCAGAAGGGTGCGCGGACGGTGCAGCCCAGGGGTGTCGACGAGGATGAGCTGCCCGTCCTCGCGGTGCACGATGCCGCGGATGGTGTGCCGCGTCGTCTGCGGCTTCGCGGAAGTGATCGCGACCTTCTGCCCCACGAGGGCGTTGGTCAGGGTGGACTTGCCGGCGTTCGGGCGGCCGACGAGGACGGCGAATCCGGCGCGGTAGGTCTCGGAGGCGTCGCCGCCGCGTGTTGGGGTGTCAGCCATGGGTGTTCTCCGCTTCGTCAGTGGCGTCGGTGCTTGTCTCGGCGGGCTCGGCCCGCTCGGCCAGGATGTGGCTGATCCGGTTGCGGCGGCCCTCGATCCGCTCCGCCGTGAGGCGGATGCCGTGGATCTCTGCCGTGCTGCCCACGATCGGGACCCGGCCGAGGCCTTTGGCGAGCAGCCCGCCGACCGTCTCGACCTCGTCGTCCTCGACGTCGGTGTCGAACAGCTCGCCGAGGTCGTCGAGGCTCATGCGCGACGCGACCCGGAAGCGGCCGTCGCCGAGGGGCACGGACTCGTCGGCGTCGACGTCGTACTCGTCCACGATCTCCCCGACGAGCTCCTCGATGAGATCCTCGAGGGTCACGAGCCCCGCCGTGCCGCCGTACTCGTCGACGACGATGGCCAGGTGGATCGATTCGCGCTGGAGCTCCTTGAGCAGCTCGTCGACCGGCTTGGACTCGGGCACGAACCGCGGCTCCCGCGCGAGCGTGTCGACCGCCTCCGAAGCGGCGCGCGGGTCCTCGTGCAGGCGGGCGGCCACGTCCTTGAGGTAGAGCACGCCGACCACGTCGTCGAGGTTCTCACGGAACACGGGAACGCGCGAGCAGCCGGAGCGCAGGAACAGGGACATGGACTGGGCCAGGGTCGAGCCGGACTCGATGGCGACGATGTCCGTGCGCGGGACCATGACCGCGCGCACGAGGGTCTCGCCGAGCTCGAAGACGGACTGGAGCAGCTCGGCCTGCTCCTCCTCGAAGTCCTCCGCGTCGCTCGCGCGCTCGACGAACTCGCGCAGCTCGGTGGCGCTGTAGGTCGAGTCCTCGTGGCGGGGGTCGGTTCCGGCGGACGTGCTGCCGAGCGCCACGAGCCACGCGGGCACGGGGCCGAGCACGAGGCGCAGGCCCCGCACGAGCGGCGCCGCCGCCGCGGCGACGGGCAGGGCGTGCTGGCGCCCGAGCTGGCGCGGCGAGACCCCCACGAGCAGGAACCCGACGAGAGCCATCGCGGCGGTCGCGGCGAGACCCGCGAGCCACACGTTGCCGAGCCAGCTGTGGGCGAGCACGGCGACGGCGACGGCGCCGGCGGTCTCGAACCAGACGCGCCAGAAGCGCAGGGCCTGCAGGTGCGGCACGGGGTCCTCGAGCAGGTGGCGCAGGGAGGGGGCACGCCCCTCCTCGATGAGGAGCTCGGCGTCGTGCCGCGGGAGGAAGGCGAGGGCGGCCTCAGCGGCGGCGAGGAAGCCTGCGAGGGCGACGAAGGCGAGCGCGAGGCCGATCAGGAGGACGGTGGTCGTCACGCCACCGTCTCGCTCGGCGCGGGACGCCCGAGGAACTCCGTGAGCAGCTGCTTCTGGAGGCCGAACATCTCCTCGCGGTCCTCCGGCTCGGCGTGGTCGAAGCCGAGCAGGTGCAGGATCCCGTGCGTGGTCAACAGGAGCATCTCGTCGTCGACCGAGTGGCCCCCGCGGGCGGCCTGCTCGGAGGCGACCTGCGGGCACACGGCGATGTCGCCGAGCATGCCCTGGGGCGTGGGCCGGCCGGGGAGGCCCGGCGTGAGCTCGTCCATCGGGACGGAGAGCACGTCCGTGGGCCCGGGCTCATCCATGAGCTCGAGGTGCAGCCGCTCCATGGCCTCCTCGTCGACGAGCAGGATCGAGAGCTCGGTCTGGGGGTGCAGCCAGAGGCGCTCGAACACGAACCGGGCCAGCCGGACGAGGGCCTCGGCGTCGACCTGGACTCCGGACTCGTTGTTGACTTCGATGCTCACGGACCCAGCTTATCCGTCTAACCGTCGGCCAGACGGCCGGCCGCATCCCCGCTGGCCGCGGGAGCGCCCTGGCGCGCGGCTGCGCGGGCGCGGCGGCGCTCCTGCTGCGCGCGCAGCTGGGTGTCCCACCGGCCGTAGGCGTCCACGATGTCGCTCACGAGCCGATGGCGCACGACGTCCGAGGCGTCGAGGATCGAGAAGCTCACGTCCTCGATGCCGTCGAGGATCTCCTGCACGATCCGCAGCCCGGAGGAGGTGCCGGAGGGCAGGTCGACCTGGGTCACGTCACCGGTGACGACCATCTTCGAGCCGAAGCCGAGGCGCGTGAGGAACATCTTCATCTGCTCGGGCGTCGTGTTCTGGGCCTCGTCGAGGATGATGAACGCGTCGTTGAGGGTGCGCCCGCGCATGTACGCGAGCGGGGCCACCTCGATCGTGCCGGCGGCCATGAGCCGGGGGATCGACTCCGGGTCCATCATGTCGTGGAGGGCGTCGTAGAGCGGGCGCAGGTACGGGTCGATCTTGTCGCTCAGGGTCCCCGGCAGGAAGCCGAGCCGCTCCCCCGCCTCGACGGCAGGGCGCGTGAGGATGATGCGGCTCACGTCCTTGTGCTGCAGCGCCTGGACGGCCTTGGCCATGGCCAGATACGTCTTGCCCGTGCCCGCGGGGCCGATGCCGAAGATGACCGTGTTCGCGTCGATCGCGTCGACGTAGTCCTTCTGGTTCGCCGTCTTGGGCCGGATCGTCCGGCCGCGGCTCGAGAGGATGTTGTGCGTGAGCACATCCGAGGGGCTCGTCACCGTCTGGGCCCGCAGCATCGAGACGAGCTGGGCGAGGGACGCCGGAGTGACGGGCGTGCCCGCCTGTGCCATGACGGCGATCTCCTCGAAGAGCCGGCGCAGGTTCGGCGCCTCGGCCGGGGGGCCCACGATGGTGAGCTCGTTCCCCCGCACATGGATCTCCACGGAGGGGAACTGCTCCTCGACGAAGCGCAGCGCCTCGTCGTGCGGGCCCAGGATCTTCACCATCTCCTCGCTCGAGCCGAAGCGCAGCACCTCGGTACGGGATGCGGGGGTCGTGTGCGGGAACTCCGCTGTCACAGGCGGTCTCTCTCCTTGTCGGGGCCGTCGCCCCGGCCGGTCTGGCCGGGCAGGCCTGGTCACATGGTACGCCGGGACGCCTGCCCAGGAGGCGCGAACGTATCAATCCCGCATCACTTGGTGCAGGCGGCCGCCTGCGCGCGGCCGGGGCACCCAGGGCTGTGCCAAGCTGGATGGTGCTGTCGGCTCCCCGGGAGTCTCCGCCCGCGCCGGGCGGCCGGGGCGGGCAGCTGACCTGCGGAGGATCCATGCCGAGTGCAGCATCGCGCGAGCGGGTGCCGGGGCGTCGCCGGGACGGCGCCGCCCGAGCGCTTGCCTGTGCCCTGCTCTCCGTGTGCGCCGCACTCTCTGCCTGCACCGCGGGCGGCACGCCGGAGCCGAGCATAGCGGCTGGGGCGACCCCCGCGGGCTCGACCGACCGCACGACCCAGGCCTCGGTCCCGCTCGAGACGTCCCAGACCTCGGCGAAGAGCCCCGTGTACTGGCTCGGCCGCGCCCGCGACGGGATCTACCTCTACCGCGAGTTCAGGGACGCGGGGACCGAGGACAACCCGGTCACGACCGCGCTCAAGCTCATGATGACGCAGAAGCCGCTCGACCCTGACTACTTCACCCCGTGGCAGCAGCCGCGCAAGCTCGCCGCCTCGATCTCGGGCAAGAACATCATTACCGTCGACGTCTCCTCGGACGCCTTCAACAGCAACGTCGACGAGCGCACGGCCCAGCTGGCCGTCCAGCAGCTCGTCTACACCGCGACGGCGGCCGCGGCCAGCGCGGGCCTCGTCGACACCGAGCAGCCCACCTCCGTCATGCTGCTCGTCGACGGGCGGACGTCGCAGCTGGCCTTCGAGCGGGTCCGTCTTGGGCAGCTCATGCAGCGGGACCCGTCGATGGCCGCGCCCGGATGGATCATCGACCCGCAGGAGAACACGCAGCTCGACGGGCAGCTCAAGGTGTTCGGCCGCGCCGTTCCCGCCGGCACGCCGCTCGCCTGGCAGGTCCTCAAGCGGGATGCCTCCGGCGCCAAGTCCGTCTATCTCAGCGGAAGCATCACGTCCGGACAGGAGCCGGGCAAGCCGGGCGAGTTCACCTTTGCGGTCAACCTCGACGACGGCGAGTACGAGATCCGCATCCTCCCCGCCGAGGATGCCGCGGCGCCCGCGAACGCCGGGAGCAGCGCGTGGGACACCAAGTCATTCCGCATCGGGCCCTGACGCCCGGCGCGACCCGCGATGGGCTGACGCCGCCGGCCGCTACCTTCCCTCGGCCGTGCGCGCCCCGACGGGCCAACGCCCGAGCCGGTCCCCCGCGACGGCCAGGGCCGCCGGCCCAGCCGTGGAGGAGCGCAGGACGTGCGGGCCCAGCAGCGCCATGCGCGCGCCCGCAGCCGTGAACCGCGCGAGCTCGGCGGGGCTGATCCCGCCCTCCGGGCCGACGATGAACAGCACCTCGCCTGTTGCGGTGTCGCCTGCAGCCCTGTCGCCCGTGGCGAGGTCCGCGAGGACCGCCGAGAGCGGCTCGGCCGCCTCCTCGTGCAGGACGACGGCGAGCCTCGCCGCACCGATCCGCTCCGCCAGCGCGGCGCCGTCGTGCGCCCGCTCCACGACCGGCACGCTCGCTCGCCGCGCCTGCTTCGCGGCCGCGAACACGACCGAGCGCCACTTCGCGAGCGACTTCTCGGCGCGCTCGCCCTTCCAGCGGACGATCGAGCGCTCGGCCTGCCAGGGGATCACGGCGTCGACGCCGAGCTCGGTGGCCGTCTCGGCGGCGAGCTCGTCGCGGTCGCCCTTCGCGAGGGCCTGGACGAGGACCAGCCGGTACGGGAGGGCCGGCTCGCGCCCGACCCGCTCGACGGCGACCACGAGCTCGGATCCCACGGCGCTCTCGACGGTGCCCACGGCACGGACGCCGGCGCCGTCGGCCAGGTCCACGCCCTCGCCCGGGGCGAGCCGCTTCACCGTCGCGGCATGCCGGCCCTCGGCGCCGCCGACGGTGACGAGCGTCCCCGGCTCGGCGCCGTCGAGCGCCCCTTCCGGGACGTAGAAGAGCGGGCGGGACATCGTCAGAGGTTGCCGAGCTTGTCGCGCAGCTTGGCGAAGACCCCGCCCGTGCCCACGAGCTTGCCCTCGCCGACCTGCTCGCCGCGCAGCTTGGCGAACTGGCGCAGGAGCTCCTCCTGCTCGGGATCGAGGCGCGTGGGCGTCTCGACGCGGATCTGCACGAGCAGGTCGCCGCGACCGCCGCCGCGAAGGCGGGCGGCGCCGAGGCCAGGCAGGGTGACGACGTCGCCGGACTGGGTGCCCGGGCGCAGCGAGATGGCCTGCTCGCCGTCGAACGTGTCGAGGGTCATCTCGGCGCCGAGGGCGGCCGCCGTCATGGGCACGCTGAGCGTCGCGTGCAGCTGGTCCCCCTCGCGCGTGAACGTGCTGTGGCTCGCCACGCGGATCTCGACGTAGAGGTCGCCCGAGGGGCCGCCGGCCGTGCCGGCCTCGCCCTGGCCCGAGAGCTGGATGCGCGTGCCGGTCGAGACGCCCGCCGGGATCTTGACGGTGAGCGAGCGCCGGCTGCGCACGCGGCCCTCGCCGCCGCACTCGTTGCAGGGGGTCGGGATCTCGGTGCCGAAGCCCTGGCACGAGGGGCACGTGGCCATGGTCATGACCTGGCCCAGGATCGAACGGACGGGCCGCTGGATGTGCCCGCTGCCGTGGCATACGCCGCAGCGCACTGGCTCCGTGCCGGGCTCGCAGCAGGAGCCCTCGCAGCGGCCGCAGAGCACGGCCGTGTCGACCTCGATCTTCTTGTTGACGCCGAACACGGCGTCACGCAGCTCGATCCGGACCGCGATGAGCGCGTCCTGGCCGCGTCGGGTGCGCGAGGCCGGGCCCGCCTGCCCCCCGGCCGCCCCGCCGAAGAACGTCTCGAAGATGTCCTGGAAGGCGAAGCCGGAGCCGTTGTACGCGCCGCCGAACCCGTTGTCGTTGCCGTTCTCGTTGCCCGTCGTGTCGTAGATGCGCCGCTTCTGCGGGTCGGCGAGCACCTCGTAGGCGTGCGTGACGGCCTTGAACCGGTCCGCCGCCTCCTCGCCGGGATTGACGTCGGGGTGGAGCTTGCGGGCCAGCTTCCGGTAGGCCTTCTTGATCTCCTCGGCGCTCGCGTCAGACGGGACGCCCAGGGTTTCGTAGTGGCTGCTCACGGTCTTCTTTCTCTAGCTTCCTCTAGCTTCCGGCCAGGATCTTCGACAGGTAGCGGGCCACGGCCCGCACCGCCGCCATCGTGGCCGGGTAGTCCATGCGGGTCGGGCCCAGCACGCCGATCTTCGGCCCGTCCGTGCGCCCGTAGCCGGTGGCGACCACGGACGTCTCGATGAGCCCGTCGTAGGGGTTCTCGCGGCCGATCGTGACGGTCACGCCGCGCGGGTCGCTCGCCATCTCGGAGAGCAGCCGCAGCAGGACGACCTGCTCCTCGAGGGCCTCGAGGACCGGCGAGATGCTCTGCAGGAAGTCGCTGTTGGACCGGGCCAGGTAGGCGGTGCCCGCCATGACCATGCGGTCCTCGCGGGTCGAGGCGGCCAGGACCGAGAGGCCGCGCACGAGCTCGGCGGCCAGGGGCTGGTCGTGCGGCGGGAGTGCGTCGACGACGGCGCCGAGGGTCGCGTCGAGGTTGACGACCGAGGTCCCGGCGGCGCCCTCGATGAAGCGGTCGCGCAGGTACGAAAGCCGGTCCCGGTCGACCTCCTCGACGACGCTGTGGACGCGCTGCTCGACGGTGCCCGTGTCGGCGATCAGCACGAGCAGCACCTCGTGCGGCGCGAGGGCGACGGCCTCGATGTGGCGCACGCGGGCCCGCCCCAGCTGCGGGTACTGCACGACGGCGACCTGGTTCGTCAGCTGCGACAGGAGCCGGACGGTGCGCTCGAGCACGTCGTCGAGGTCGTCGGCGCCGTCGAGGAGCGTGTGGATCGCCTGCTTCTCCGCCGGGGAGAGCGGGCGCACGGCCGTGAGGTGGTCGACGAAGACGCGGTAGCCCTTGTCGGTGGGCACGCGTCCGGCGCTCGTGTGCGGGGCTACGATGAGCCCCTCGTCCTCGAGGGCGGCCATGTCGTTGCGGATCGTGGCGCTCGAGACGCCGAGCCCGTGGCGCTCCACGAGCGCCTTCGAGCCGACCGGCTCGCGGAAGTGCACGTAGTCTTCCACAATGGCGCGCAGCACTTCGAGCTTGCGCGGCTCGTTCATCCTCTCACCCCTTACGCCGTTCAGCGCCCGGCAATTGTTAGCACTCCCTGAGACCAAGTGCTAAGTCTATTATGCCCGCGGGCGCCCGTCCCGCAGCTGCTGGGGCACACGCCGTCGGCCGCCACGGCGAGGTTCCCGGGCCGCCGGGCCGGAGCCCATAGCATGATCACGCCGCCCGTGCGGGCGGCGCCGCCTGCGCCAGCGCGGCGGGAGCGAGGAAGGCCGGTGCGCGTGGAGCGGATGTCGTACGACTCATGGGGGCCCGCGGACCTCGCGGCGCCCCCGAAGCGCGAGCTGCCCGTTGTGCCGGTCGAGCTCGGCCTCGTGCTCGAGGACGCCGAGAGCGGCTGGGTCGGCGCCGTGATCCGGGTCGAGAAGTCCGGCGGCATGCACGTCATGAGCCTCGAGGACCGCCGGGGTCGCTCGCGCTCGTTCCAGCTCGGCTTCGGTTTCCTGCTCGACGGACGCCCGGTCCGCATCGGCCCGCCGGCGCCCCGCGCCGCTGCCGCCGCGCCGACGCGGACGGCCTCCGGGTCGGTGAGGGTCGAGGGGCTGCGCGCGCAGGTCGCCAAGGCGAGCAGGATCTGGGTCGAGGGCAAGCACGACGCCGAGCTGGTCGAGAAGGTCTGGGGCGACGACCTGCGCGTCGAGGGCATCGTCGTGGAGCCGCTCCACGGCGTCGACGACCTCGCCTCCGCCGTGGCCGAGTTCCGGCCCGGGCCCGAGCGCCGGCTCGGGATCCTCGTGGACCACCTCGTCGAGGGCTCGAAGGAGGCCCGCATCGCCGCCCAGGCCATGTCGGCGCCGGGCGCCGCGGGCAACGTGCTCATCGTCGGCCACCCGTACGTCGACGTGTGGCAGGCGATCAAGCCCTCGACGCTCGGCATCCCGGCGTGGCCCTCGGTGCCCCGCGGCACCGACTGGAAGACCGGCATCCTCGCCGCCTTCGGCTGGCCCCATGCGGGGCCCGAGGACATCGGCCTCGGCTGGCAGAAGCTGCTCGGGGCGGTGCGGACGTACGCGGACCTCGAGCCGGCGCTGCTGGGGCGCGTCGAAGAGGTCATCGACTTCCTGACGGCCTGAGGCCCGGACCTTGGCTATCCTTGGAGTGCCCCGGGGGCCGGAACCCCGGCCTCGGGCACCACGCACCATACGACGCACAGGCAAGGAACTTCCCAGTGGCTGAGTACCCGCAGGACCCGCACAACGGCGAGAGCGACTACCAGGGGGCCCCCGCCCGGGCGCTCCCGCTCACGGCCACGGAGGACCGCCAGTGGGCGACGCTCGCGCACTTCGGCGGGATCCTCGGCTGCGTCCCGGCGCTGCTCATCTACCTCGTCTTCAGGGACCGCGGCCCGTTCACGGCCCAGGAGTCCAAGGAGGCCCTGAACTTCACGCTGCCGCCCACGGCCGCGGCCATCGTCTTCAACGTGCTCGCGCTCATCCCGGTGATCGGGAACGTCTTCGCCGTGCTCGCGACCCTCGTGTGGCTCGGCCTCACGGTGTTCGCCGTCGTGGCGGGCGTGCAGGTCAACCGCGGCCAGCCGTACCGGTACCGCTACAACCTGCGACTCGTCCCGTAGCCCAGGCCCCGGCCGGTCAGTGTTCGGCCGGGGCAGGTCCGGCTAGGGCAGCAGGCGCCGCACCGCGGCGTCGGCGAGGAGCCGGCCGCGCAGGGTGAGCACGAGGCGGCCGCGCACGGCAGCGGGGCCCTCGACGATCCCCTCGGCGATGAGGCCCGCGACGGCGGCCCGGCCCTCCGGCGGGACGTCGGCGACCGGCAGGCCCGAGGCGAGCCGAAGCCCGAGGAGGACGCGCTCGACGCGGCGGGTGTCGGCGTCGAGCGTCTCCCGGCCGGCAGCGGGCGACTCGCCGCGCGCCAGCCGGCCCGCGTAGGCGGTGGGGTGCTTGACATTCCACCAGCGGACCCCGCCGACGTGCGAGTGCGCGCCCGGGCCGATCCCCCACCAGTCCCCGCCGTTCCAGTAGGCGAGGTTGTGCCGGCACGCGTAGCGCATGCCCTCCGGGGTGTCGCCGGCGGCGCCGCGGGCCCAGTTGCTCACCTCGTACCACCCGAAGCCCGCCTCAGCGAGCACGGCGTCGGCGAGCTCGTACTTCTCGGCGTGGTCGTCGTCGTCCGGCTCCGGTACCTCGCCGCGGCGGATCTGGGCCGCGAGCTTCGTGCCGTCCTCGATGATGAGCGCGTAGGCGCTCACGTGGTCCGGCTCGCAGGCGAGGGCCGCGTCGAGGGACGCGCGCCAGTCCGCCATGCTCTCCCCGGGGGTGCCGTAGATGAGGTCGAGGCTCACGTCGAGGCCGGCGTCCCGGGCCCAGCGGACGGCGTCGGGCACCCTGGCCGGGGTGTGCGTGCGGTCCAGGACCTTGAGCACATGCGGGACGGCGGACTGCATGCCGAAGGAGACGCGCGTGAAGCCCGCCTCGGCGAGGGCCTCGAGGGAGGCCGGGGTCACCGAGTCCGGATTCGCCTCGGTCGTGACCTCGGCGCCGGGCTCGAGGCCCCACTCGTCGACGGCGGCGGCGAGGATCGCGGCGAGATCGGCGGCGGGGAGGATCGTCGGGGTGCCGCCACCGAAGAACACGGTGGACATGGGCCGGCGCGGCACGCCCGAGGCATCCAGGGCCGCCGCGGCGAAGCGCACCTCGCCAGCCGCCGTCGAGGCGTAGGCCGCCTGGGACGCCCCGCCCCCGAGCTCCGTGGCCGTGTAGGTGTTGAAGTCGCAGTACCCGCACCGCACCGCGCAGAAGGGGATGTGCGCGTACAGCGAGAAGCCGCGCTCGGCCGCGCCGACGGCCGCCTGCTGCGGCAGCACGCCGTCGGCCGGCGCGGGGTCACCGATCGGGAGGGTACTGGGCACCTACGCCACCGCCGTCCGGGCCGGTGCCGGGAGGACTCGCACTACTTCTTCGCCTTGTCCTTCGACGACTCGTCCGTGGTCAGCGCGGCGATGAAGGCCTCCTGCGGGACCTCCACGCGGCCCACCATCTTCATGCGCTTCTTGCCTTCCTTCTGCTTCTCGAGCAGCTTGCGCTTGCGCGTGATGTCGCCGCCGTAGCACTTGGCGAGGACGTCCTTGCGGATCGCGCGGATGTTCTCGCGTGCGATGATGCGCGAGCCGATCGCGGCCTGGATCGGCACCTCGAACTGCTGGCGCGGGATGAGCTCGCGCAGCTTGCCGGTCATCATGACGCCGTAGGCGTAGGCCTTGTCCCGGTGGGTGATCGCGCTGAACGCGTCGACCTGCTCGCCCTGGAGGAGGATGTCGACCTTGACGAGGTCGGCGACCTGGTCGCCGTCGGCCTTCCAGTCGAGCGAGGCGTAGCCGCGGGTCTTGGACTTGAGCTGGTCGAAGAAGTCGAAGACGATCTCGGCGAGCGGGATCCAGTAGCGCAGCTCGACGCGGTCCTCGGAGAGGTAGTCCATGCCCTTCATCTGGCCGCGGCGGCCCTGGCAGAGCTCCATGATCGCGCCGACGAACTCGTTGGGGGCCAGGATCGTCGCGGACACCATGGGCTCGCGGACCTCGTTGACCTTGCCGGTCGGGAACTCGCTCGGGTTCGTCACCGTCACGACCGACTTGTCCTCGAGGGTGACCTCGTAGATGACGTTGGGCGCGGTCGAGATGAGGTCGAGGTTGAACTCGCGCTCGAGGCGCTCGCGCACGATCTCGAGGTGCAGCAGGCCCAGGAAGCCGACGCGGAAGCCGAAGCCGAGCGCCGCGGAGGTCTCGGGCTCGTAGACGAGCGCGGCGTCGTTGAGCTTGAGCTTGTCGAGGGCGTCGCGCAGATCGGGGTAGTCGGACCCGTCGAGCGGGTACAGGCCCGAGAAGACCATCGGCTTGGGGTCCTGGTAGCCGCCGAGGGACTCTGCCGCCGGCTTGGACAGGTTCGTGATCGTGTCGCCGACCTTGGACTGGCGCACGTCCTTCACGCCCGTGATGAGGTAGCCGACCTCGCCCACGCCGAGGCCCTTGCTCGGGATCGGCTCCGGGGAGATGACGCCGATCTCGAGGAGCTCGTGGCTGGCCTTGGTGGACATCATCTGGATGCGCTCGCGCGGATTGAGCGAGCCGTCGACGACGCGCACGTAGGTGACGACGCCGCGGTACGTGTCGTACACCGAGTCGAAGATCATGGCGCGGGCCGGTGCCGCCGCGTCCCCCACGGGGGCCGGGATGTCCGCGACGATGCGGTCCAGGAGGCCCTCGACGCCCACGCCCGTCTTGCCCGAGACCTTGAGCACGTCGGCCGGGTCCACGCCGATGAGGTTCGCGAGCTCCTCGGCGTACTTCTCCGGCTGCGCCGCGGGCAGGTCGATCTTGTTCAGGACCGGGATGATCGTGAGGTCGTTCTCCATCGCGAGGTAGAGGTTCGCGAGGGTCTGCGCCTCGATGCCCTGGGCCGCGTCGACGAGCAGGACGGCGCCCTCGCACGCGGCGAGCGAGCGGGACACCTCGTAGGTGAAGTCCACGTGCCCGGGGGTGTCGATCATGTTCAGGGCGTAGGCGGTGCCCTCGACCTCCCACGGCATGCGGACGGCCTGGGACTTGATCGTGATGCCGCGCTCCCGCTCGATGTCCATGCGGTCCAGGTACTGGGCCTTCATGTCGCGGGGCTGGACGACGCCCGTGAACTGCAGCATGCGGTCGGCGAGCGTGGACTTGCCGTGGTCGATGTGCGCAATGATGCAGAAGTTGCGGATGATCGACGGATCCGTCGCGGCAGGCACCGGGGCGGTGCGGGCCATGGGAGACACTGTGAACGGTCCTCACTGTCCGAAGCTGGCGGGGAGTTGCTGACTTCCTAGTCTCCCACGGATCCGCCCCGGCTGGTTCACGAGTCTCGCCCGGGCCAGGGCTACGCTGGCTGGATGCTGCGCTCCGCTGCTTCCCGTGCCCTGTCCGCCCTGCGCGCCGCGATCGGCGCCGGCCTCGCCCGCCGTCGGCCGGCGCACGACGGCGGGGGCTCACCGCGGGCGGCCCGGTCGCCGCGCTCAGGAGGGCCCCGCCCCGAGGCAAGACGTCCCGCGGATGCCGTCGCTGGCTACGCGGGCGACTTCTCGGGCACGGCCCGCGCCGAATACCGCCCCGACCCGGACGGCGAGCCGGACCCCGGCGAGATCGTGTGGACGTGGGTGCCGTACGAGGAGGACCACTCGCGCGGGAAGGACCGGCCTGTCCTCGTCGTCGCGCGCCGGGGCGGGCTGCTCCTCGCGCTCATGCTCACGAGCCGGAACCACTCCGGTCCGGGAAACGGCGGCCGCGGCGACTACCTGGACATCGGCACCGGGGCCTGGGACGCCCGGGGGCGTCCGAGCGAGGTCAGGCTGGACCGCGTCCTGCAGATCGACCCCGCGGCGGTGCGCCGCGAGGGGGCCATCCTGGACCGCGCGGCCTTCGAAGCCGTGGCCGCCGGGCTGCGGGCGAGCCACGGCTGGGGCTGAGGCGGCGGGCTGGCATGCCGGGACCTCGTCGTTCTGCTAGAGTTGTCTGCTGTGTGTCCGTGCAGGTCGACGGGCACTGAAGACCGGCTGCCATAGGCATCCCCACGCCGCTCAGTCGATGGCCGGTCCGAAAGCCCTCTAGACCCTGTTGGCATTAACAAGAGAGTTCATACGTGGCAAACATCAAGTCCCAGAAGAAGCGCATTCTCACCAACGAGAAGGCGCGTCTGCGCAACAACTCGGTCAAGTCCGAGCTGAAGACGGCCATCCGCGCCGTCAACACGGCCGTCGAGTCCGCCGACAAGGACGCCGCTGTTGCCGCTCTGGCCCGCGCGAGCAAGAAGCTCGACAAGGCCGTGAGCAAGGGCGTCATCCACAAGAACCAGGCCGCGAACCGCAAGTCGGGCATCGCGAAGCGGGTTGGCGCGCTCTGAGCCACGCTCAGCGCTTCTCAGCCGGGGCCGGCATCCGTCGAGGATGCCGGCCCCGGCTGTTTGCTGTCTGACCAGGGTGAGGCCCGCTCCGCCGGGGGCCGGGCGTCAGCGGGCCCGTGCGGCCGCGCTGACCACCCCGAGGGCGCGCTCGACGGCGTAGGCCGGGTCCCGCGCGAGGCCCTTCACCTGGGCGTCGGCCTCCGCCACGGCCCGGATCGCCTCGGCCAGGCTCTGCGGCGTCCAGCCGCGGATGTCGCGCTGCGCCTGCTCGACGAGCCAGGGCTGCATTCCGAGCTCGCGGGCGACGGCGTTCGCCGAGCCGTGCGCCCCGGCTACGCGGGCGAGGGTGCGCAGCTTGGCGGCCACTGCGGCGACCATCGGCACGGGGTCCACCCCCGTGTCGAGGGCGTGCCGGAAGGCGGACAGGGCGCGGGCCGCGTCCCCCGCGAGGGCGGCGTCGGCGACCTTGAAGGCGGTCGCCTCGACCCGGCCGCCGTAGTACTTCTCGACCGTCGCGGCGTCGACCGTCGAGGCCGCATCGAGCTGCAGCTGGCTGCAGGCCGCGGCGAGCTCCGCGAGGCTGCTGCCGACGGCCGCCACGAGGGCCTCGATGGCCTCGCGCTCGATCCGCCGCCCGGAGCCCTTGAACTCGGCCGCGACGAACGCGGCCTTGTCGGCGTCCTTCTTGAGGGGCTGGCAGTCGACGACGGGCGCCGGGGAGGCCTTGATCGCGTCGAGGAGCTTCTTCCCGCGGGTCCCGCCCGCGTGCCGCAGCACGAGCACAACGTCCTCGTCCGGGGCCGCCACGTAGGCGAGGCCGTCGCGCAGGAACTCCTCGGTCATCGACTCGAGCCCGTGGACCTCGACGAGCTTGCGCTCGCCGAAGAGGGACGGCGAGGCCGCGAGCAGGAGCTCCCCGCCCGCATAGGATCCTGCGTCGAGCCGGGTGACCTCGAGGTCCGGGCTCGCCGCACGCGCCTGGGACCGGACGGAGTCCATGGCCCGCGCCGCGAGGTAGTCCTCCGGACCCATCACGAGGACGACCGGGGCCGGCGCCACGGAGCGCCAGTCGACCGTGCCGGCCGAGGTGGCGCGGGCCCCACCGGAGCGTGCGGGCCGGGCCGCCGGGGTCACGCCGTCCCCCGTGCTGATGCTGCTGTCCTCGTCACCCGTCCACTCTGCCACGGGGCCGACAGCCGGGCCAACACGGTGCGTTGCTGCGCCCGCCCTGGCCGCGCTCCCCGCGCCGGACCCGGGTCAGGGCCCGGGCCCGGGCCCGCGATGCGCGACACGGTCTGTGTCATCGGGGAGCCCACTCGACGGAGCCCGGCGCGAAGCGGAGCTGGACCGTGCCGGACTCGTCCGTGCGCAGGGTGGCGGTTCCCCGCCGCTCGAGGGCGGCGACAATCTCGGGATGAGGGTGGCCGTAGTCGTTGTCGCGGCCGGCCGAGACGAGGGCGACGCGCGGGCGGAGCGCATCGAGGATCGCGGTCCCCCCGTTCCGTGCCCCGTGGTGCGCGACCTTGAGGACCGGCGGCGGGTTCCGCACCAGGCTGGGCTCGCGCGCGAGGAGCCGGGCGGCGGCGTCCTCCTCGAGGTCTCCTGTGAGCAGGACGCCGGCGCCGGGCATGCCGTCCCAGTCGACGTCGAGGACGAGGCTCACGTTGTTCTGCTCGATGGACTCGGCGGCCACTGCGAGGGCCCGCGCGGGCCTCGCCGGCCAGAGGACCCTCCAGCCCACCGGCCCGGCCCGCCCCCGCTCCCCCGCAGCCGCGGCGACGACGGGGATCCCAGCCGCGGCGAGCTGGTCCCGGACCTCCTGCGGCGGCGCCCCTGCCGCCGCGGGGACGAGCACGCGCCGGACGGTTCGGCCAGAAAGGACGCCCGCCGTCCCTCCATAGTGGTCGGCGTGGAAGTGCGTGATGACGTAGGCCTCGACGGTCACGATGCCGAGGGCGTCGAGGCACGAGTCCGCGAGCCTCGGGTCCGGACCGCTGTCGACGACCACCGCCGCCCGCTCGCCCGCCGAGAGGACGACGGCGTCCCCCTGGCCGACGTCGCACAGCGCCACGTGCCAGCCCTCGAGGCCGCGGTGTCCCGCGACGAGCCGCACGCCGGCCAGGAGCGCCGCCACGAGGAGGATTGCGACGGCTGTCCCGGCGAGCCACCGGGGCGCGGCGAGGGCCCGCCCGGCGGAGGCCCCATGGGAATCGTCCTCTTCCGACGCCCCAGGGGATAGGGCGGCGCGGAGCGCGTCGCCGACGGCGTGCAGGGCGGCCGCGGACCGGGCACGCCCTGAGGGCACGAACAGCGCCCAGAGCGCCGCGAGGTTCACGGCGGACAGCCCGGCCATGGCGAGCGCGCCCGGGAGGCCGTCGGGCCAGGGCAGGGCTGCGCCCGGGACAGCGGCCGCGGCCCTCGCGATGGCCGCCACGGCTTGAGCCGCGACGCCGCCCACTGCAGCGCAGGCGACGGCCGCGGGAGGGCACCACACGCACATGGCGAGGGCGACGACTCCCGCGAGCGTGACGAGGGGGACGAGCGGGGCGACGGCGACGTTGGCTGCCAGGGAGAGCGTGAGCAGCTGCGGCTGGATGAGGACGACGATCGGACCGCAGAGCAGCTGCGCCGACAGGGGCACCGCGACCGAGAGGGCGAGCCAGCCGGGGAGCCGATGGGCGAGGGCCTGCGCGAGCGGGGGCCCGACGAGGGCGATGCCCAGCGTCGCGGCCACCGAGAGCAGGAAGCCCAGACTCGTGGCCAGCGCTGGATCGAGGACGACCATGGCGAGGACGGCCGCCGAGAGGGCCGAGGAGCTGCGCCCCGGGCGGCCCGCCGTGAGGGCCGCGAGGCCGACCGCCCCCATGACCGCCGCGCGGGCGACGCTCGGCTCGGGCCCGACGGCAGCGAGGTAGCCGCCGAGGGCCGCGGCACTCGCGGCGACAGCGAGCCAGCGCGGTGCGCGGAGGGACCGCAGGGCCAGGAGCGCCGCCCCGAGGACGATGGTGAAGTTTGCCCCGCTCACCGCTGTGAGGTGCCCGAGGCCCACGGCGCGCATCGCCTCCTCGAGGTCGGCGGGCAGGGCCGAGGTGTCTCCGACGGCCATGCCGGGAAAGAGGCCCGCCGCATCGGCGGGGAGCCACGACGAGGCGTCGTGCAGCGCCTCCCGGGTCTCGGCGGCGGCTGCGGCGCCGGCCGCGGAGCCCGCGGGGCGGGGCGCGCTGTCGAGGCTCAGGAGGGCCCGGCCGCCCGGCTGCTGGGCCGGGACCACGGTCCCGGCGAGTGTGAGCCTCGCGCCCGCGCGCAGATCCTCGAGCTCGGTCCCTCCCGCGAGCAGGACTCGCGCCTGGGCGGAGAACGCGCTGCCCGCGTGCGTCGCCTCGAGCAGCCGCGCTTCCGCGAGGAACCGGGGCCCCGTGGCGAAGGCGCCGCCAAGCCGCTGCGGGCGGGGGTCGTCGGTCAGCTCGACCATCGCCGTGGTCTGCCCGCCGCCGGCAAGCAGCGCGCCCGCGGCCCCCGAGTTCTCGGCACTCCACTGGCCGGCGGAGGCGGCGAGCCCGGCCCCGAGTGCGACGGCGATGGAGCCCGCGAGGACCACGGCCTTCCGCGGTGGCATGGCTCCGACCCCGAGCCGGAACCCCGGGGATCCTCGCGGCCGGAGCCGCAGAGTGCCCGCGCGACCCCGGAGGCGGAGGCGCAGGGCGGCCGCGGCGACGAGGGCCGCCCCGGCCAGGACGAAGGCGACGGCTGCGGCGCCGACCAGCCTTGCGCCCCAGTCCGGACCGTCCCCAGAGCCAGCGTCGAGCAGAGCGGCAAGGGGCGCGCCGGCGGCCGCTCCGAGCCAGGCGGCCGCTCCGGGCGGCACGAGACGGAGGTCCCGCCACGTCCCGGCGCGCACGGGCGGCGGAGCGTCGGCGGCGGCCCACACGCCGGCCGCGCGCTCCCTTGCCCGGCCCAGCAGCGTGGAGCCAGAGGCACCATCCACCGCGACGCCCCGGGCGGCGGACGACCGGTAGCGCTCCCACGCGTGCCCGCGCTGGGCGTCTCGCGCCGGGCCTCCTCGCTCTGCGATATTTCCTCGCGCTGACATCAGACGGTCACGAGGGGCAGGAGGGCTTCGAGCATCTTCGGGCCGATGCCGTCGACCGCGTCGAGGTCCTCTGGCGCACCGAAGCGTCCGTGCTGGGTGCGGAAGTCGACGATGCGCTGTGCGAGGACAGGTCCGACCCTGGGGAGGGCTCCGAGCTCCTCGGCAGTGGCGGTGTTGAGGTTGACCTTCGCGCCCGGGCCTCCGGCGGGCCCGCCCGGCGTCGGGGATCCCGGCGGAGCCGCACTCCCCCCAGCGACGGGTGCCCCGCCGGCCGCGGGGTCCCCTGCCTCGCCGACGCGGGGAACGTAGAGCCGCATGCCGTCCTCGACCGCAGCGGCGAGGTTGAGCCGGTGGACGTCGGCATCGGGGCCGGCTCCGCCGGCTGCCGCGATGGCCTCGTGGTACCGCGCCCCGCGCGGCAGCCGGTACACGCCGGGCGCGGCCACTGCTCCGGCCACATGGGCCACAATGCCGTCGCGGTCGTCGGGCCCGTCCACCGCGCCGGCATCCCCAGAGGCGGACGCTCCCCTGGCCTCGGGCTGTCCGGCCGCCGGCTCTTGGCCGTGGCCGCCCTCCGCCTCGTCGACGGTCTCGACCGAGCGCACCTCGGGCGCCGCCGAGGCGGAGCTCCACCACCAGAGCCCGCTGCAGACCGCGAGGACGACCACGAGGGCAACAGCCGCCCGGACGGAGAGCACGAGGCGCCTGCGCGTGTGCTGGGACTGGCCCGGTTCAGCGGGCGCCGGCCCTCCCCGGGGAGGAGCCCCGGGCGGAAGAGCGCCATCGGCAGACGCCATGGCGTTCGGGAGGGGACCGGCGTCGGCCTCCGGCGGGGAGCCGTGCGCCCCTGACCGGACGGGAGCGTCCCCTTCCAGCATGCCGCCGTTAGCGGGGAGCAGCTCGTCCCACCGGTGGCGGGCCGCAGCCCGCTCAGCCCGACGACTACCGCGCACCGACCATGCCATGGGACCACCGTGGCACGGGGAGCGTGGAAGACCGGGCCCAAGGCCGGTCCATGTGGAGCGACACGCCCAAGCGGCGCCTGTTGAGGGAAAGTCAGGGCACACCGGGTTCTGGGCACACCGGGGGAATCGGAGCACAACCGAGGGGTTCGGGGAAGCCCGGGCGCTCTGCCCTAGGCCGGCGCCGGGGTTCCCTCGGGCTGCCGGGCGCCCTGCGCCGCGGGCGGCGAGACCACGACGGCGAGCACGCCGAGCCCAGTGTGCGCCGCGAGGACGGCCGGCAGGGGCGAGACGACAATCTCCGCCGCGGACCGCCCGGCTGCCCCGGCGAGACCGGCCGCGAAGTCCTCGGCCTCGTCCGCGTTGCCGAAGTAGTGCACCGCGACGTCCGGCGTCCCGGCCTCTGCGCAGCGCTCGAGTGCCAGTTCGCGCAGGCGAGTCACGGCGCGGGTGGCGGTGCGGACCCGCTCGAGCGGGACGATGAGCCCGTCCTGGAGCGTCAGGATCGGCTTGATGGCGAGCATCGTGCCGATGAGGGAGGCCGCCGCGCCGATGCGCCCCCCGCGGCGCAGCTGCTCGAGGCTCGGGACGTAGAACAGGGCCTCGGAGCCGGGGATGCGAGCCAGCGCCGCGGCCTGCACAGCGCCGGGGTCGGCGCCGTCGGCCGCGGCCGTCACCGCATCGCGGACAGCGAAGCCGAGGGCCATCCCGGCCGTGCGCGAGTCCACGACCTGGACCGGAATCCCGACCCGCTCCGCGGCGAGGCGTGCCGCGTCCGCGGTGCCGGACAGCCCCCCGGAGAGGTGGAGTGACACGATGCCTTCGAAGCCAGCTTCCTCGAACGAGCGGTAGGCGCGCTCGAACTGCCCGGGCGAGGGCCGAGAGGTCCGCACGGGCCGGCCCGCCGCGAGGGCGAGGCCGAGGGCCGTGTCGACGTCCTGGCCCTCGGTGAAGATCTCGTCCCCGGCCATGACGGGCAGGGTCACCGACGCGAAGCAGCCCGCACGAGCGAAGTCCTCGGTCCACGCCGCCGGCAGGGCCGCGGCCGAGTCGGTGACGACGGCCGTGCGCGGCCGGGCCGGGGGCACGGGGGGCGGCGCGGGCCGCAGCCGGCCCAGACCGCGCCGCAGCCACGCCCAGGCCGGGGCCTCCGGCGCCTTCCTCTCCCCCTCCCCCACGGTTCGAACCGTCAGGCCGGGACGATGTTGACGAGCTTCGGCGCCCGCACGATCACGGTGCGGATCCCGCGGCCGTCCAGGGTACGGGCCACGTTCCGCGAGGCCAGGGCGAGCTCGCGCAGGGCGTCCTCGGTGATGTCGGGGGCGACCTCGAGGCGGTCGCGCACCTTCCCCTGGACCTGCACGACGGCGGTCACGGTGTCCTCGACGAGGAGTGCCGGATCGTGCGCGGGCCAGACCGCGTTGGCGACCGACGGCTCGTGCCCGAGCGCGGCCCACAGGTCCTCGGCCGTATACGGTGCGAAGAGGCTCAGGATGATCGCGAGGGCCTCGACGGCCTCGCGCACGGCCGGGTCGGCCCCGCCGGGACCCGAGTCGATCGCCTTGCGGGTCGCGTTGGTCAGCTCCATGGCCTTGGCCACGACGACGTTGAACTTGTGCGACTCGACGAGCTCAGTGGCCTCAGCGAGGGTGCGGTGCGTGACGGCGCGCAGGGCGCGGTCGCCGCCAGCCGGGTCCGTGCCCGGGGCGCTCGTGACGTCCTGGCCGAGGCGCCATGCGCGGGCGAGGAACTTGGCCGAGCCGGAGGGCGAGACGTCGGCCCAGTCGACGTCGTCCTCGGGCGGGGACGCGAAGACCATGGTGAGGCGAATGGCGTCGACCCCGAACTGGTCGAGCTGCTCCCCGAGGTCCACGCCGTTGCCGAGGGACTTGCTCATGGCCTTGCCGCCGTTGAGCACCTGGCCCTGGTTCATGAGCGCCGCGAAGGGCTCGTCGAAGTCGATGAGGCCCATGTCCTTGATGACCTTGGTGAAGAAGCGGCTGTAGAGCAGGTGCAGGATGGCGTGCTCGACACCGCCGACGTACTGCGCGACGGGCATCCAGTTCTTCGCGGCCTCCGGGTCGAAGGGGCCCTCGGTGTAGTCCGGGGAGAGGTAGCGCAGGTAGTACCACGAGGAGTCCACGAAGGTGTCCATCGTGTCGGTGTCCCGGGTGGCGGCGCCGCCGCAGGACGGGCACGGGACGTTGACCCACTCGGCCGCAGCCGCGAGGGGCGAGGTTCCCTTGGGCGCGAGCTGCTCGCCGCGGAGGTTGTCCGGCAGGCGCACGGGAAGTTGCTCGTCGGGGACCGCCACCTCGCCGCACTCGGCGCAGTGGATGATCGGGATCGGGGCGCCCCAGAAGCGCTGGCGGGACAGGAGCCAGTCGCGCAGCCGGTAGTTGACGGTGCCCTTGCCGGTGCCCGCGGCCTCGACGATCTCGATGGCCTTGGCAATGCCCTCGGCCTTTGAGAGGCCGTCGAGCGGGCCGGAGTTGACGAGGGTGCCCTCGCCGGCGGTCGCGACGCCAGTCTCGGCCGGGTCCTCCTCGCCAGTGTCGAGCACGGCGCGGACGGGCAGGCCGAACGCGCGGGCGAAGTCGAGGTCGCGCTGGTCGTGCGCGGGAACGGCCATGATGGCGCCCGTGCCGTACTCGGCGAGGACGTAGTCGGCGGCCCAGACGGGGAGCCGCTCGCCGTTGAGCGGGTTGATGGCGTAGCGGCCGAGGAAGACGCCGGTCTTCTCGCGGTCGGTGTTCTGCCGCTCGATCTCGGAGAGGTTCTTGACCCGGTCCTGGTAGTCGGCGAGCTCCTGCGCGTGGGCAGGGGCGACGAGCTCAGTGGCGAGCTCGGCGTCTGCCGCGACGACGAAGAACGTCGCACCGTAGAGAGTGTCCGGGCGGGTCGTGAAGACGGTGACGTCCCGCGCGGGGCGCCCCTCTGCGCCGTCGAGTGCCTCGATCGCGAAGTGGACGTGCGCGCCCTCTGAGCGGCCGATCCAGTTGCGCTGCATGGCCAGGACGCGCTCGGGCCAGTGGCCCTCGAGCTCGGCCATGTCGTCAAGGAGTCGGTCGGCGTAGTCGGTGATCTTGAAGTACCACTGGTTGAGGGCCTTCTTGGTCACCGGGGTGCCGCAGCGCTCGCAGGCACCGTTGACGACCTGCTCGTTGGCGAGCACGGTCTGGTCCTTGGGGCACCAGTTGACGGGGTGGTTCTTGCGGTACGCGAGGCCGCGCTCGTAGAAGCGCAGGAAGAGCCACTGGGTCCAGCGGTAGTACCCGGGGTCGGAGGTGTGCAGACGCCGGCTCCAGTCGAGGCTCAGGCCGTACCGCTTGAACGACGCCGCCTGGGTGTCGATGTTCGCGTACGTCCACTCGGACGGGTGCGCGTTGCGCTTGATCGCCGCGTTCTCGGCGGGCAGGCCGAAGGAGTCCCAGCCGATCGGGTGGAGCACGTCGAAGCCCTTGAGCCGCCAGTAGCGCGCGACGACGTCGCCCATCGCGAACGCCTCGGCGTGGCCCATGTGCAGGTCGCCCGAGGGGTACGGGAACATGTCGAGCACGTAGCGGCGCTCGCGGCTGCCGTCGTCCTTCGGCGTGAACACGCCGAGCTCGTCCCACACCGCCGGCCACTTGGCCTCCATGGCAGCGAAACTGTAGCTGCTGTCGGAGCTCGCCTCGCCTGCTGCCTGTGTTCCGGTTCCTGTCTCCGGCTGAACGCTCACTGCTGCCCTCTTCTGTTCTTCCATGACGCCTGCCCGGCCATGACGGTTCCCGCTCCTGCCTTGGACCAGATGATCCATAACACACAAAAGCCCCTCGACAAGGAGGGGCGGCCGCTCGACGTGATGCGCCGGGCGGCTAAGTAAGCAGGAGGCTCGCGTGCACGCTTCTACTCTAGCCGCTCCACGGCGCCCCACGCGAAAGGGAGGCCGGAGGCCTTTGGCCGTGGACGTCGCTCGGCAGTAGGTACCGGGACCCAGAGAGCAAGTACCGACGGCGATTCAGGTCGCGTACCCGAGAGTCTTGCGGCCATTTCCCAGCGGGTTCACCATGTTGATTGAGTCTGGGGGTGTAGCCAAAGGTCTCAGGTTGAGGAGCCTGAAATGAAACTTTGGTGCGCCGCACGCCCGCCCCTAGGCCGGCCTACGACGACACAGCCTCAGTTGTCTGCTCCCGGACAATACAGGCGCTAGCCATGTTCGGCTGGTTTACGAGATTCAGCCTGCAGTTCCGCATCCTCGTGCTCGCCATCGCGGCGGGCATCATCGGGTTCGGAATCATCAGCATTCCGCGCATGGCCGTCGACGGCCTCCCGGAATTCGCCCCCGCCCACGTTGAGATCCAGACCGAGGCGCTGGGGCTGTCCGCGGTCGAGGTGGAGCAGCTCATTACGACTCCGATGGAGGCGGACCTGCTCAACGGCGTCCCGTGGCTCGAGGAAATCAGGTCCAAGTCCGTCCCGGGCCTGTCCTCCATTGAGCTCGTCTTCCGTCCTGGTACGGACCTGATGCGGGCCAGGCAGCTGGTGGCTGAGCGCATGACGCAGGCCCACGCCCTGCCCAACGTGTCCTCTCCCCCGCTGATCATGCAGCCGCTGTCTTCAACCAGCCGGCTGCTCATGGTGCGGATGTCGTCCAAGCAGCTGTCAGGCATCGACATGTCGGTGCTGGCCCGCTGGAAGATCAAGCCGCGGCTCATCGGTGTCCAGGGCGTCGCCAACGTGTCCATCTGGGGGCAGCGTGAACAGCAGCTCCAGGTGGAGGTCAACCCTGCGACCCTGCGCGACAAGGGTGTGACCCTCGAGCAGATCATCAAGAGCGCGGGCAACGCGGTCTGGGTCTCGCCGTTGAGCTTCCTGGAGGCATCGACGCCGGGCACCGGTGGCTTTATCGAATCCTCCAACCAGCGTCTCGGCATCCAGCATGTCCTGCCGATCCGCAACCCCCAGGAACTGGCCCAGGTGCACATTGAGGATTCCGATCCATCCCGTGCCCTGGGCGATGTGGCCACGGTGAAGGAAGACCACCAGCCGCTCATCGGCGACGCCGTCATCGGGCAGGACCCGGGGCTGCTGCTGGTCATCGAGAAGTTCCCCGGCGCCAACACGCTCCAGGTGACCCAGGATGTCGAAGCCGCGCTGAAGGACCTGGCGCCTGGCCTGACCGGCGTCGAGCTCGACACCTCGGTGTACCGGCCGGCCTCAGCCCTGCAGGAGACCGTGGACCGGCTTGGCATCGCGTTGCTGGTCAGCCTCATCCTGATGGTCGCCCTGTTCTGGCTCCTGTTCAGGTCCTGGCGAGCGGCCCTGGTGGCCCTCGTGTCCCTGTCGACGTCGGTGACGGCCGCTGTGCTCGTCCTGCAATGGCAGGGAGAGACGCTGAACGTCACAGTCCTCGTGGGAGTCCTTCTGGCCGTGGCCTTGATCGTGGGAGACATCGTCGAGGACTTCCACGCGCAACTGCGCGGCGCCCCGGCGCCGGAGGGAAGGCAAGCGAACGGCGACTTCAAGTCGTACGTCACCGCTGTTGTCCGGTGGGTGCGCGTACCGCTCCTGCTCGCTTCCCTCACCCTCGTCCTGGTCATGGTCCCTGCACTCTTCACCGGGGGCCTTCGGGAAGCCTTCTTCAGGCCCCTGATCTGGGCGATGGCCCTAGCGCTCCTGGCCGCGTTCATCGTCGGCATCAGCGTGACCCCGGTCATGGTGCACCTGCTGTTGAAGCGCTCCATGCTCCACCGGCCGGAGTCGAGCCGGTTCACGAAGGCCCAACGCTCTTATGGCAGTGTCCTGGAGCGGGGACGCGGGATGCTGCCTGTTGGTGTTGCGGCAGCTGCGATCGTCGGAATCGCCGGCCTGCTGGCCGCGTCGCAGCTCGTCGGCAACCGCGCCATCGTCCCGACCCTGCCGGACCGGACGATCCTGGTCCAATGGGATGCCAGGGCGGGAACGTCGACCTCTGAAGTCAGCAGGATCGCCTCACGAGCCGCCGACGAGCTGCGCACCGTCTCCGGCGTCACCGGAGTGGGCGGCCATGTGGGGCGGGCCATCTCGTCCGATCAAGTGGTGGGCAACAGCTCTGCCGAACTGTGGGTCTCGGTGGCCCAGAACGCCGACTATTCACAGGTTGAAAGCGCCGTTCGGGAGATCGTCAATGGCTACCCCGGAATCGCCCAGAACATCACCAGCTACTCGCAGCAGCAAATCGGCGAAACTCGCGCCGGCGTCGAGCCCGACTTCACTGTCCGGGTCTACGGCACGGAGATGAACGTCCTCAACGAAAAGGTCCAAGAGGTCCGCCAAGCCCTGGCCAACATCAAGGGCCTCGAATCTCCGCGCATCAACTCGACCCCCCGGCTTCCCGTCCTCGAGGTCGAAGTGGACCTGAAAGCAGCCCAGGCAGCAGGCGTCAAGCCCGGCGACGCCCGACGGGCGGCGGCGACGCTCATGCAGGGCATCGTGGTCGGCAACCTGTTCGAGCAGCAGAAGGTCTTCGAAGTGGTTGTCCGCGGCACGGCCGACGTCCGCGACGACCTGACGAGCCTGCGGGATCTTCTCCTGGACGCCCCCGCCGGTGGCCATGTGAGGCTCGGCGATATCGCCCAGGTACGGATCGTCCCGAACGAAACGGTGGTCAACCACAACGCCACGAGCCGTTACATCGACATCGTCGCCGATGTCAGGGGCCGCCCCCTGGCTGATGTCGAGCGCGACATCCAGACGGCGATCCAGACCGTGCAGTTCCCGGTGGAGTACCACGCCGAGATCCCGACCAAGTACGCCGACAGACAGAACGCCACCTTGCTCGCTCTGGGCATCGGGGGCGCCGCGCTCCTGGGCGTGCTCATCCTGCTGCAGACTGCCGTCCGCAGCTGGAAGACCGCGGTGGCCGCTTTCCTCGGCCTCCCGGCGGCGCTTTCGGGCGGTCTCCTGACAGCCTTCCTGGCCGGCAGTTCCGTGTCGTGGGTGTCGCTGGCCGCCCTGGCCGTACTGCTGGCGATAGCGGTCCGCAACACAGCGGTCTTCGCTGCAACCTGCGACCGAAGGTGGCGGGAGGACCCCGGCGCCGCCCGTGCCACGATCGTCATGGCGGCCGCCAAGGAACGCGTGGCTCCTGTGCTGAAGGCTGCGGCCACGACCGCCCTCGTGCTCATCCCGATCGCCCTCTTCGGCGGGGCGGCAGGCTCGGGTGTGGTGGCGCCGATTGCACTCATCATCGTCTGTGGCCTGGTGACCACGACGCTCTTCGCTCTCCTGCTGGTTCCTCTGCTGATGCTGTGGTTCGGTCCCCAGCACGGCCCGGAGGACTGGGAAGCGACCTACCGCGCGGATGTCCCTGCCATGGAGAAGGTGGAAGCAAAATGACACGTCGTCCTTCGACCGGCCGCCAGGCGGCGGCAGGCGCGGCCACTTGTGTCTGGTTGGTCATGGGATTGTCATTCCTGTCTGGCTGCGGCACGCCCCCCGTGGGTGCGTCCCCGACGTCCACGGCGGCCCAGCAGGCCGCCAAGGTCGAAAAGAACGCCCAGACGGGGATTGCCAAGATCACGCTTTCGGAGAAGGCCATCAGTCGCTTGGACCTCAAGACGACGACGGTCCAGGCCGGGACGGGCGGCGCGGCCATCACGCTGCCCTATGAGGCGCTGATCTATGACGCTCGGGGGGCGACCTGGGTCTACACGAATCCAGAGCCGCGCGTCTACCAGCGGCAGGAGGTCGCTGTGACACGCATCGAGGGTGCCACGGTGTTCGCTTCGTCCGGGCCGCCAGTGGGAACCGCTATCGTCACGACCGCGGCTGCCGAGCTCTTCGGCGCCGAATTCGACACGGCACACTGACATGCGCCGCATTGTTGCCGCCAGCCTGAGGTTCCGCTCAATCATCCTGGCACTCGCAGCGGTGCTCATGGTGGTGGGCAGCGCCCAGCTGAGCACTGCATCCGTGGACGTGTTCCCGGAGTTCGCTCCCCCGCGCGTCGAAATCCAGACGGCCTGCCTTGGCCTGACGGCCTCCGAGGTCGAAGAACTCGTCACCGTGCCGCTCGAAGAGGCGTTCAACGGTATCGATGGGCTGGACGAGCTGCGATCGAAGTCTGTGTCGCAGCTGTCCTCCATCGTCCTGCTCTTCAAGCCCGGCACCGACCAACTGAATGCCAGGCAGCTCGTGTCGGAGAGGATGGCCACGGTCATCCCGACACTTCCGACCTGGGCCGCGCCGCCGGTGATGCTGCAGCCGCTCTCCTCGACGAGCCGCGCGATGAAGATCGGGCTGTCTTCGGACACCCGGTCGCTCATGGAAATGTCGATGATCTCCTACTGGAACATCCGGGCGCACCTGCTTCGGGTCCCTGGCGTGGCCAACGTGGCCATCTGGGGTGAGCGGCTCCAGATGCTCCAGGTCCAGGCAGATCCTGTCAGGATGCAGGCCCACAATGTGAGCCTGGAGTCCGTCATGACCGCGACGTCAGAAGCCCTCGACTCAGGTCTCCTTCAGTACACCCCCGGTTCGCTCATCGGGACCGGCGGCGCCCTGGACACCCCCAGCCAGAGCCTCGGCATCCGGCACGTCCAGGCCATCACGACTCCGGCGGACCTCGCCCAGGTCACGGTGGAGGAACGGCCGGGAGGAGCGCCGCTGAAGCTTGGCGACGTGGCAGACGTGGTCGAGGACCACCAGCAACTGATCGGCGACGCCGTGATCGACGGCGGCCCCGGAATCATGCTGATCGTGGAAAAGCTGCCCTGGGGCAACACCCTGGAGGTGACCAAGGGCGTCGAGGAAGTCCTCAAGCAGATCGAACCCGGCCTGAGCGGGATCAAGGTGGACACCACCCTGTTCCGGCCTGCCACGTTCATCGAGGAATCCATCCACAACCTCAGCCTGGCGCTCCTCTTCGGCTGCCTCCTGGTCATCCTCGTGCTCAGTCTCTTCCTGTTCCAGTGGCGTACGGCCTTCGTGAGCGTCGTGGCAATCCCGTTGTCGCTCATGGCCGCCCTGCTGGTCCTCTACTGGACCGGTGGCACGGTCAACACCATGGTGCTGGCGGGACTGGTCATCGCTGTCGGAGTCGTCGTTGATGACGCCATCATCGACGTCGAGAACATCGTCCGGCGGCTGCGCAAGCACCGGGCCCAGGGCGACGGTTCCAGCACGGCCCGCGTGGTCGTCAATGCGTCCATCGAGGTCCGCGGTCCCATCGTCTACGCGACGCTCATCATCATCGCCGCCACAGTGCCGATCTTCTTCCTGGACGGCCTCACCGGCGCCTTCTTCCGACCACTGGCCATTTCCTACACCTTGGCCGTGCTCGCCTCGATGGTCGTCGCGCTGACCGTGACGCCGGCGCTCGCCTACATCTTCCTGCGCAAGGCACGGCTGGAAGACAAGGACCCGCCGGTCGTGCGCGTTCTGAAGCGCTGGTACAACAAGGTGCTGCAGCCCGCCGTGAAGCATCCCGTCCCGGGCTATGCCGCCGTCGGCGTGCTCGCCATCGCCGGCATCGTCACTGCTCCCCTGCTCGGGCAGTCCCTGCTCCCGGAATTCAAGGAGCGCGACTTCCTGATGCACTGGATCACGCAGCCGGGCACGTCCAATGCAGAGGAGGTCAGGGTCAGCCAGGCCGCGTGCAAGGAGCTCATGACTATCCCCGGCGTCCGCAACTGCGGCTCCCACATCGGGCAGGCGTTCGCCGCCGACGAAGTGGTGGGCGTGAACTTCGGCGAGAACTGGATCAGCGTGGACCCCGCTGTTGACTACGACAAGACGCTGGCTTCGATCCAGGAGGTCGTGGAAGGCTACCCCGGCATCAAGCGTGACGTTCAGACCTACCTGAAGGAACGCATCCGCGAGGTGCTGACCGGGACGGGATACGCAGTCGTTGTCCGTGTCTATGGCGACGACCTGAAAGAGCTCCGGACCCAGGCTGACAAGGTGAAGAAGGTCCTGGGCGAGGTGCCAGGCGCCCTCGGCGCCAAGATGTCGCTCCAGGTCGACGTGCCGCAGATCGACGTGCAAGTGGACCTGGTCAAGGCGAATCAGTATGGGCTGAAGCCCGGCGACGTCCGGCGCGCCGCCGCCACTCTTGTGGGGGGTGAGGAAGCCGGCGACATCTTCCGCGACAACAAGGCGTACGACGTGCAGGTCTGGAGCCCTCCGGCCATCCGAACGAGCGTCAGCAGCATCGAAAGCCTGCCCATCGACACGCCCTCCGGCCAGAAGATCCGTCTGGGCGAGGTCGCTTCAGTCCAGGTCAAGGCGACGCCCAACCAGATTGAGCGGACGGCTGGGTCCCGTCGCATCGATGTCAGCGCCAATGTGAAGGAAGGGGACCTGGCTGCCGTCGTCGCCAAGCTCAACGAAGGGCTCGCGACGATTGACTTCCCCACCGGCTACCATGCCGAGGTGCTCGGCGAGTACGCCGAGCGCCAGGCGGCGACCCAGCGGCTGCTGATCTTCGCCGTCGGTGCCGTCATAGCGATCTATCTGCTGCTCCAGGCAGCTTTCCGCAGCTGGCGATTGGCGACACTCATCATGCTGACGCTCCCCGTTGCCCTTGTGGGTGGCGTCCTCGCGGCCTTGATGGGGGGCGGCATCCTCTCCCTGGGATCGTTGGTGGGCTTCCTCACCGTGATGGGCATCGCTGCCCGCAACGGCATCCTGCTGGTCAACCACTGCCAGCATCTGGAGGAGCATGAGGGGGAGGAGTTCGGCCGGGCCTTGGTCATGCGCGGCGCTGCGGAACGCCTCTCGCCGATCCTGATGACCACGCTGGCAACGGCGCTTGCCCTCGTTCCCCTCGTGATCATGGGCAACCTCCCAGGGCACGAGATCGAACACCCCATGGCCGTGGTGATCCTCGGCGGCTTGGTGTCCTCGACGCTCGTCAACCTGTTCATCGTTCCGTCGCTGTACCTGCGGTTCGCCAAGCCGCGGAAGCGCCGGAACGAGCCCGAGGCCGAGCCGGTTCCGGCCGCCTGACGCCCCGCACCCATGAAAGGAATCCCCATGTTCCATCGACGCCGCCGGATCACGGCAGGCACATCGGTGCTGCTGCTGGTCGCAGCCACGCTGTCGGTCGCGACAGCGGCAGGCGCCAATGCGGCACCGCCGCCGGCCGAGTTGTGCGGGCCCGGCTCGGCCATCAACTTCAACGCCGATGACTTCGTGCAGCCCACGAAGATCAGCAACAAGTGGTTCCCGCTCAAGCCCGGCATGCAGTTCGTGACCACCGGCACGGTGACGTCGGCCGACGGCGTCCACACGCATTCAGTGATCCACACTGTCACGGGACTGACCAAGGAGATCGACGGCGTGACAACCCGCGTGCTCTGGGACCGTGACTACGAGGACGGTCAGCTGCTGGAATCAGAGCTGGCATTCTTCGCACAAAGCCGCAACGGAACGGTGTGGCTGTTCGGTGAGTATCCGGAGGAGTACGAGAACGGCGAGTTCATCGGAGCGCCCAGCACCTTCATCCATGGCCTCGCCAAGGCGCAGGCCGGCATCGCCATGCTGGCCAAGCCGTCGCTGAGCGCGCCGGACTACGTTCAGGCCTATGCGCCGAAGGTCGACTTCCTCGACTGCGGCAACGTCATCCAGAAGAACCAGCGTGTGTGCGTCCCCACGGGCTGCTACAACGACGTCCTGGTCATCGACGAGTACAACCCGTTGGAGCCTCCCGAGGCAGGGCACCAGCGCAAGTTCTACTCTCAGGGCGTCGGCCTCGTGAAGGTCACCGCCGTCGGTGGCCCCGACCAGGAGTTCATGGATCTCGTGCATATCGCCACGCTGAGCCCTGAGGAGCTCAAGGAGGTGAACGCGCAGGCACTCGAGCAGGACGCACGCGGCTACGAGGTCAGCCGGAGCGTCTACGCCAAGACTGCGCCCGCCGAGGTCGGGTAGCCTCGACCTGGAACGATCCGATCAGCGGGAGGGGCGGCACTCACGGTGCCGCCCCTCCCGCGCGCATGGCCGGCTCTAGCGGACGTCGTCGTCGACCCAGTCCATCGACTTGGCCACCGCCTTGCGCCACAGCCGCAGCTGCCGGTCACGCTCCGCGGCATCCATCGACGGGCTCCAGCGCCGGTCCTCGCCCCAGTTCGCCGAGCACTCGCCGAGGTCCTTCCAGAAGCCGACGGCGAGTCCGGCGGCGTAGGCCGCCCCGAGCGCCGTCGTCTCGATGACGCGGGGGCGCACGACGTCGACGCCCAGGATGTCGGCCTGGAACTGCATGAGCGCATCGTTGGCGACCATCCCGCCGTCGACCTTGAGCTCGGTGAGCGGGACCCCGGCGTCGGCATTGACGGCGTCGAGCACGTCGCGGGTCTGGAAGGCCGTCGCCTCGAGGGCGGCCCGGGCGATGTGCCCCCGATTCGCGAAGCGGGTGAGGCCCACGATCGCGCCCCGGGCGTCCGGGCGCCAGTACGGGGCGAAGAGGCCCGAGAAGGCCGGCACGATGTACACGCCGCCGTTGTCCTCGACCGAGCGGGCGAGCTCCTCGATCTGGGGGGCGGTCTGGATCATGCCGAGGTTGTCCCGCAGCCACTGGACGAGGGAGCCGGTGACGGCGATCGAGCCCTCGAGCGCGTAGTGCGGCGCCGCGTCGCCGAGCCGGTAGCCCACCGTAGTCAGTAGGCCGTTGCCCGAGTGCACGATCTCCTCACCGGTGTTGAAGATGAGGAAGCAGCCCGTGCCGTAGGTGTTCTTGGCCTCGCCGGGGCCGAAGGCGGCCTGGCCGAAGGTCGCCGCCTGCTGGTCGCCGAGGATGCCCGCGACCGGGACCCCGCGCAGCAGCTGCGAGCCGTGCACTGTCCCGTAGACCTCCGAGGAGGATCTGATCTCCGGCATCATGGACGCCGGCACGCCGAAGGCGTCGAGGATCTCCTGGTCCCACGCGAGGGTCTCGAGGTCCATGAAGAGCGTGCGGGAGGCGTTCGTGACGTCCGTGGCGTGCACTCCCCCGTCCGTCCCGCCGGTGAGGTTCCACATCAGCCACGCGTCGGTGTTGCCGAAGAGGAGGTCGCCGGCCTCCGCCCGGGCCCGGGCGCCCTCGACGTTGTCGAGGATCCACGCGATCTTGGTGCCCGAGAAGTAGGTCGCGAGCGGGAGCCCGGTCTTCTTCTTGAACCGCTCGACGCCGCCGTCCTCGGCCAGCCGGTCCACGAGGGGCTGGGTCCGCGTGTCCTGCCAGACGATGGCGTTGTAGACGGGCTCGCCGGTCGTCCTGTCCCACACCACCGCCGTCTCGCGCTGGTTCGTGATCCCGACGGCGGCGATGTCGTGGCGCGTGAGGTTGGCCTTCGAGAGGGCCTGGCCGATGACCTCGCGGGTGTTGTCCCAGATCTCGCGCGGGCTGTGCTCCACCCAGCCGGCCTGCGGGAAGATCTGCTCGTGCTCGAGCTGGCCGGTCGAGACGATCCCGCCGGCGTGGTCGAAGACGATCGCGCGAGTGCTCGTCGTGCCCTGGTCGATCGCGATCACATACGTGCTCGGGGATGCTTTCTGCTCAGACATTCATGGCTCCTTCGGATGAGTCTGCAGTGGGAGAAGCGGGTGGGGTTCGATGGCTACCGGACGACGGACGCGAGGACGTCCGGCGTCCACAGGGCGACGTGTCCGGCGGCAATGCCTCCCAGGGTCGGGCCGACGATCGGTATCCACGAGTATCCCCAGTTGCTGGCCCCTTTGCCCCTGATCGGCAGGACGGCGTGGGCGATGCGGGGACCGAGATCGCGCGCGGGGTTGATCGCGTAGCCCGTGGGGCCGCCGAGCGAGACACCGATGCCGACGACGAGGAGCGCGACGGCGAGCGGGCCGAGGCCCGACGGCGTCCCGCCGAACGAGAGCACGACGAGGACGAGGACGAACGTGCCGATGATCTCGGTGACGAGGTTCCAGGGCGTCGAGCCGATGGCCGGCCCCGTGGAGAACGTCCCGAGCTTGCTGGCAGGGTCCTCCTCGTGGTCGAAGTGCTGCTTGTACGCGAGCCAGCAGGCCACGGCCCCGAGGAACGCCCCGGTGACCTCGCCCGCGAGATAGGCCAGGGTCGACGCGAGGTCGACGGCGACCCCGGGGGCGTACTCGGCCCTGCCGTTGGCGAGCAGGCCGAGGGTCACGGCGGGGTTGAGGTGGGCGCCGGACGCCGCGGCGACGTAGACGCCGGCGAACACGGCAATGCCCCAGCCCCACGTGATCATGAGGAAGCCGCCGGCATGGCCCTTGGTGCCCTTGAGCACGACGTTGGCGACGACGCCGCAGCCGAGCAGGGTGAGCATTCCCGTGCCGAGCACTTCGGACAGGAAGACGGTGGCGAGAGACATCATTGGCTCCTTCCGAGAGCGGGTGGCGTCAGGAGACGAGCTGCTCGACGTCGACGCGGTGCCGGCTGGACAGCGTGGCGATGGCTCGCTGCGCCTCGCGCCGCGTCTGCTGCGCGTCCCAGCCCAGGCAGGGCGCGAGGTGCTCGGCGACCTCGTGGACGAGCTCCGCCGTGACGAGGCCGCGGAACGCGAGGGACGTCCTGCGCAGGAGCACGTCCTCGACGTGGGCGGCCTGCTCGTGCTCCGCCATCCATGCGAGCTCGCGCACGCTCAGCTCCCGGGTGGTCTCGAGGGGCCGGTCCTCGCCGGCGACGAGATAGGCCGCGACCTGCTCCGCCCGGGTGCCGTATCGGGCCAGGAGCGTCGCGGCGCGGCCGCGGTCGATCCCGCCCCCGAGCCGGCGCGCGACCCAGGCGTCGACCGCCTCCTGGCCGGCGGGGAAGTCGCGCCCTCCCCCGATGGGCAGATCGGCTGTGCTGACGGACCGGGGACGTCCCAGGAGGCCGAGCACCTCGTCCGAGAGGTGCTCGGACAGTGCGCGGAAGGTCGTCCACTTGCCGCCGACGAGGCTCAGCACAGGTGCGGTCCCGCCGGGGAGCGCGTCCCTCTCGATGCGGTAGTCGCGCGAGACGAACCCCGGGGCCGTGCCGTCGTTGCGGGGCAGCGGGCGTACTCCGGAGAAGCTGTAGACGATGCTGCTGCGGTCCACGTCCAGGCCCGGGAAGACGTGCTCGATGAGGTCGAAGAAGTAGTCGATCTCGGCGTCGGTGCACGTGGGCTCGAGGTCATCGCCGGCCGGGACGTCGGTGGTCCCGACGAGCACGCGGTCGCCGAGGGGATAGATGAGCACGATCCGGCCGTCGCTGTGCTCGAAGAAGATCTCGCGCCCCGCGCAGGCCCTGTGCAGCCCGGGGTGGTCGAGGACGATGTGTGACCCCTTCGTGCCGCCCATGAAGGCAGTGGGTCCGCCGAGAGCGCCGTTGGTCCGGTCCACCCAGGCGCCGGTCGTGTTCACGACCACGTCGGCGCGGAAGGGGAACTCCTCGCCGGTGAGCTCGTCGCGCAGGAGGACGGCGCCGTCGGACGCGCCGACCGCGCTGACGTAGTTGCTCGCCCGCGCGTGCGGGCCCGCCAGGAGGCCGTCGCGCAGGACGTCGAGTGTCAGCCGCTCGGGGTCGTGGACGGAGGCGTCGAAGTAGGTGGCGGTGTACTTGACGTCGGGCCGCAGCGCGGGCAGCTCCGCGAGGGCGCGCTCCCGGCCGACGAAGCGGTGCCGGGGCAGCGCGCCGCCGCCGCGCGAGAAGGCGTCGTAGAGGCTCAGGCCGAGCTTGATGAGCACGGCGCCGCGCTCGTGCGGCGTTCCCGAGCGGTGCGTGAGGAACCGCAGGGGCGCGTTCAGGATCCCCGAGAACGTCGAGAAGACCGGGATCGTCGTCTGCAGCGGCTTGACGTAGTGCGGCGCGAGGCGGAGCAGCCGGTTGCGCTCGACGACGGACTCGCGGACGAGCCGGAACTCCCCGTTCTCGAGGTACCGGATGCCGCCGTGGATCATGTGCGACGACGCGCCGGAGGCCCCGGCGCAGTAGTCGCCCCGCTCGACGAGGGCGACGTCGACGCCCTGGAGGGCGAGGTCCCGGAACGTCGCCACGCCGTTGATGCCGCCGCCGACGACGAGCACGTGCGCCCGCGGGGCGGACCGCAGGGCGGCGGTGTGGGAGCGGGGGTCGGGGACGGGACGGTCTGGTGCCACGGTTTCTCCTTGCGGGGTGGTCTGCTGTGGGGAGCGCTCGCGATAATTCTTCGAAGAGCTGCACAGAAAGATCAATATCCGTGCACAAACGTGCAGGAAGGGCGCCCATGAACTCCTCCGAGACGGGATTCCGGCCTCAGGGTGTGGCCGACGCCGCACAGAATCCCGCGACGCGAAGGCACTACGAAGCCCTCGCCGCGGCCCGGATGTACTACCTCCAGGACCTCACGATGGACAGCATCGCGCGCCAGCTCAGGACCTCGCGGTCCACGGTCTCGCGGCTGCTGTCCTTCGCGCGCGAGGAGGGGCTCGTGCAGATCCAGATCCACAGCCCCGTCGACACCGCGGCGGAGCTCGAGAACGAGGTCTCGGCGCGGTTCGGGCTCGGGTCCCAGTCGGTGCACGTCGTGCCCCAGGTCGAGAACCTCAACGAGGCTGAGTCGCTCGACAGGGTCGCGATGTACGCCGCGCGGACCCTCACGTCCCTCGTGGAGCCGCGGAGCGTCATCGGCATCGCGTGGGGCTCGACCGTGAGCGCGATGAGCCGCCACCTCGGGCGCCGGCCCACCCACGGCAGCACCGTCGTCCAGCTCAACGGGGCGGCGAACACCCAGACGATGGGCCTCGGC
Source organism: Sinomonas sp. T428B (assembly GCF_056780155.1). Lineage (NCBI taxonomy): Bacteria > Bacillati > Actinomycetota > Actinomycetes > Micrococcales > Micrococcaceae > Sinomonas > Sinomonas sp. T428B. The sequence continues at coordinate 2,026,444 of NZ_JBRAZR010000001.1, forward strand.
TACGCGAGCGAGATCATGCGCCGCTTCGCCTCCGCCTTCGATGCCGCCGTCGAGGAGTTCCCGGTGCCCGCCTTCTTCGACCGACCGGAGACCAAGGCCTGGATGTGGCGCGAGCGCAGTGTGCGGCGGGTGCTCGAGGTGCAGGCGCGCATGGACCTCGCTGTCTTCGGCGTGGGATCCGTCCAGGCGGACGTCCCGAGCCACGTGTACTCGAGCGGCTACCTCGACGCCGCGGACCTCGAGTCCCTCGGGGAGGAGGGCGTCGTGGGGGACGTCGCGACCGTGTTCTTCCGGGCGGACGGCTCGTCGGACGGGATCGAGCTCAACGCGCGCGGCACCGGCCCGGAGCTCGCGGCCCTCCGGACGGTCCCGCGGCGCCTGTGCGTGGTCTCCGGGGCGTCGAAGGCCGCCGCCCTGCGAGGGGCATTGAACGCGCGGCTCGCGACGGAGCTCATCGTCGACGAGGCGACGGCGCGCGCGCTGCTGGCCGAGCAGGCCTGAGCGCGCCGGTAGATTGGACCCCATGACCCCCACCCCGACCGTGCCGCTGCCCCGCGCCATCCCCATGCCCCAGCTCGCGGTGGACTGATGGCGGAGCCGATGGCCCAGGCCTTCCTCTCGTCCCAGCTCGCCGCGCGGGAGCAGTGCAGCACCGTGAGCGTCCTGGGTGCGGACACCGCGGTCTTCACCTACGAGCCCGTCGAGCCCTTCGGGGACGCCGCCTCCGGCGAACCGCCCACGATCCTCGCGGTGCACGGCTTCCGCGGGACCCACCACGGGCTCCTGCGCATCGTCGACGCGCTCCCCGGGGTCCGCGTCGTCATGCCGGACCTCCCCGGCTTCGGCGAATCGGCCGTCCTCGCCGAGGGCCAGCACGACATCGAGGGGTACGGCGCCTGGCTCGGCGCGCTCGCGGACGCGCTCGGGCTCGGCCCGGAGACGGTCCTGCTCGGGCATTCATTCGGCTCGATCGTCACGTCCCACTTCCTCGCCGCCCGCCCGGGCCGGTTCGCGCGGCTCGTCCTCGTCAACCCCATCTCGGCTCCCGCGCTCGAGGGGCCGCAGGCCGTCATGAGCCGCCTCGCCGAGGTGTACTACTGGGCCGCGGCGCGGCTCCCCGAGCGGCCCGGCGCGGCGCTCCTGCGCTCCCCCGCGATCGTGCGCGTCATGAGCGAGACCATGGCCAAGACCCGCGAGCCGGAGCTCCGCCGCTTCGTCCACGCGCAGCACGAGGAGCACTTCAGCGAGTTCGCCTCGCGCTCGATGCTCCTCGAGTCGTTCAAGGCCTCCATCTCGCACCACGCCGCAGAGGCCGCCGAGGACCTCCGCCTCCCCGTCCTGCTCATCGCCGGCGACCGAGACGAGGTGGCCCACCTGCCCGACGTTCGCCGCTTCGCCGGCCTGCTGCCGGACGCGCGCCTGACCGTCATCCCCGGCGTCGGGCACCTGATCCACTATGAGACGCCGCGGCCCGCCGCGGCGGCCATCACCGCATTCCTCGAGGAGGCCCCCGCGTGAGGATCCTGATCGACGCGCGCTTCACGCGAACCGACCAGCACGACGGGATCAGCCGGTACGGGGCGAGCCTCATCGAGGCCGTCGCCCGGCGGGCCGACGTCGCGATGCTCGTCAGCGACGAGCGCCAGCTCGCCCTCCTGCCGGACGTGCCGCACGTGCTGGTTCCGAGCCCGCTCTCCCCCGCCGAGCTGTTCATCGCCGTGCGGGTCAACCGGCTCGCGCCCGACGTCGTGTTCTGCCCCATGCAGACCATGGGCACGTGGGGCCGGCGCTACCCGCTCATCCTCACCCTGCACGACCTCATCTACTACGAGCACCCGCAGGCGCCCAGCTTCCTCCCCGCCCCCGTCCGCCTCCTGTGGCGCCTCTACCACCTGGCCTACTGGCCGCAGCGGCTCCTGCTCGACCGGGCGGATGTCGTGGCGACGGTGAGCCGCACGACCGAGGCGCTCATGGCCGGCAAGCGGCTCACGCGCCGGCCCGTGCGCATCGTCGGGAACGCGCCCCAGCCCGGCCGCACCCCGCGGGCAGCCGACGGCGGCGCGGAGCGGACGCTCGTCTACATGGGCTCGTTCATGCCGTACAAGAACGTCGAGACCGCCATCGCCGGGATGCGCGAGCTCCCCGAGTACGAGCTCCACCTCCTGAGCCGGATCAGCCCCGCCCGCCGCGCCGAGCTCGAGGCAGGGGCCCCCGCCGGGGCGCGGCTCGTGTTCCACAACGGCGTGAGCGAGGCGGAGTACGAGGAGCTGCTGCTGCGCGCGACGGCGCTCGTGAGCCTCTCGCGCTCCGAGGGCTACGGCCTCCCGCTCGTGGAGGCCATGAGCCTCGGCACGCCCGTCATCGCGAGCGACATCCCCATCTTCCGGGAGGTCGGCGGCGCCGGCGCCGCGCTCGTGGACCCCGACTCCCCCGCCGACTTCGCCGCGGCGGTCCGGGCCCTCGAGGCGCCCGGTGCGTGGGAGGCCGCCTCGCGGGCCGCCCTCGCCCAGGCCGGCGAGTTCAGCTGGGACCGCTCGGCCGAGGCCCTGCTCGCCGCTGCCGAGGAGGCTCGGGCTCAGTTCGCGGTCCGCGGCCGACGCCGGCCCGGCCTGCTCGGGGGCATCGCCCGGCTCGGGCGCGGCGCCGCCGGCCGCTGAGGGCACGTCAGAGGACGTCGGGGGCGTCGACGCGCAGCTGCACCGGCCCGGCCGTGCGCCGCGCGGCCTGGGAGATCCGCGCTGCCCGGAGGCCGCGGGTCACCGCAGCCCCCTCGCCCACGGGGAAGAAGACGAGCGCGCGGGTGTCCCTCGGCCCGTCGGACGCCGCCGCCGGCACCGGGACGACCTCGACGGGGCCGACGGTCCGGACCCCCGGAAGCCCGGTGACGTCTGCGGCTGCCGCGAGCAGCGCCCCGACGTCGGCGCGCGCCCCGGTCACGGCCGCGACCCGCACCGCCGGGGGCAGGCCCAGCTCGCGCCGCAGCCCGAGCTCGCGCGCCGCGAACCCGGCCGGATCCCAGCGCACGAACGCGTCGACGGCCTCGCTGTCCCCCGCCGTGATCACGACCCTGCCTCCGTCCCGCCCGGGGCGCACGAGGGCGGCGGCGTTGAGCCACCGGCGCAGGGCCTCCTCGCCCGCGCGCAGGGACTCGCGGCGCAGGAGGGACTCGCCGTCGAGCAGGAGCGCGGCGGCGTAGCCCGAGGGTGCCACCGGCTCTGCCCCGACAGTCGCGACGACGAGGGCGGGGGCGTCCGGCACCTCGTCCTTGACGGAGTCCCCGGAGGACGTGACGACGACCGCCCCGGGGAAGGCCCGGCCGAGCTCCTCGGCCGTGCGCAGCGCGCCGACGGCGCTGCGGCGCAGGCTACGGCCCCCGCAGGCCCTGCAGGAGAAGTCGAGCTCCGGGGAGCCGCACCAGCGGCACACGACGAGCCGCTCGCGGCCGGAGGCCTGCTCGGCGAGCGGTCCCGAGCAGTGCTGGCAGCGGGCGGGCTCGCGGCACGCCGCGCAGGCGAGCGACGGCGCGTACCCCGCCCTGGCGACCTGGACGAGGACCGGCCCGCGGGCGAGCGCCTCGCGGGCCAGCTGCCAGGCCGCGTGCGGGAGCCGGGCGACGCGCGCGAGCGGGTCGCGCGCGGACTCGACGCTGTCCGCGGTGCTCGTGACCCGGGCCAGCTCCCGGCGCAGGAGCGGCCGCTCGGCCGCGATCCGCTCGAGCCAGCCGGAGGCGACGAGCCGCTCGGCCTCGGCGGAGACGCTGTGCCCGGCGAGCAGGAGCGCGCACCCGGCCTGTTCGGCGCGCAGGAGCAGCACCTCGCGGGCGTGGAAGTACGGGGCGCGGGGCTCGGCGTGGAGGTCGTCGCCGTCGTCCCAGCAGACCACGAGGCCGAGGTCCCGCACCGGAGCAAAAGCGGCGCCGCGCGTGCCGACCGCGATCCGGGCCCGACCGGTGAGGAGCTCGAGGAACGCTCGCGAGCGGGTGCTCGGACCGTCGTCGGACGAGAGGCGGACGACGCGCTCGCCCGGGACGGCACGCTCGAGGGCGGCCTGGACCCTCGCAAGGTCGCGCCGGTCGGGGACGACGACGAGGGCGCCCCGGCGGGACGCCCGGGCGGCGGCGACGGCGCGAGCGAGAGCCGCGGGCCAGCCGGACGGCCCGTAGCCGTGGACGGCCTGGAGGACGGCCCGGGGGCTGCCGCCCGCGGCGAGATGGCGCAGGAAGGCAGGGCCGTGTCGCAGTCCCGCCCAGCCGGCGTCGCCCTGGCCGGGATCGGAGGTGGGAGCGGAAGCCTCGGCAGGGGCCTCCTCGGCGGGGGACGCTGCGAACTCGGCCTCGACCTTGGCCGCCCGGGGCGGGACGGCGAAGCGCAGCACGTCCCCGAGCGCCCCCGCCCACCGCTCGGCGACGGCGGAGGCGAGCGCCGCGACCTCGGGGACGAGCACCGCCAGCGGCGAGAGGACGGCGCCGAGGGGAGCGAGCGCCACGCCCGCATCGGACGTCTCGCGCCGCTCGAGGAGGAAGCCCGTGTGCTCCTGGCCGGCGACGCGCACGCGCACGCGCACGCCCGGCACCGCCGCGGCGTCGAGCTCCTCGGTGACGAGGTAGTCGAACGGCCGGTCGAGCTGCGGGAGGGGCGACTCGACGCACACGCGGGCCACCGGCAGCGTTGCGGCCGGGCGCGGGCCGGAGGGCGGCGGCGGGGCCGCCGGGAAGCCGCTCAGCAGCGATGGCTGGAGGGGCTCTGCCCCTGAAGGCTGCGCGGGCACGTCAACTCCTTGGCTCACGAGGGCAGTCCATCACGGGCCACCGACAGTCGATGCCCTCCGCGCGCGGCGCCCTACGCGTCGAAGAAGTCCTTGAGGTCCTGGACCCGGTCGAGGCGCTCCCACGTGAAGTCCGGCTCCTCGCGGCCGAAGTGGCCGTGCGCGGCGGTCTTGGCGTAGATGGGGCGCTTGAGGTCGAGGGCCTCGATGATCGCCTTGGGGCGCAGGTCGAAGATCTCGTTGATCGCCGCGCTGATCCGCAGCGGGTCCACGCTCTCGGTCCCGAAGGTCTCGACGTAGATGCCCACGGGCCGGGCCTGGCCGATCGCGTACGCGACCTGCACCTCGGCGCGGTGCGCGAGGCCGGCGCCGACGACGTTCTTCGCGACCCAGCGCATGGCGTACGCGGCCGAGCGGTCGACCTTCGAGGGGTCCTTGCCCGAGAACGCCCCCCCGCCGTGGCGCGCGAAGCCGCCGTAGGTGTCGACGATGATCTTGCGGCCGGTGAGGCCGGCGTCGCCCACGGGGCCGCCGATGATGAACGCGCCGGCGGGGTTGAGGATGCTGCGCACGTGGTCCGTCTCAAGCTGGCTCGCCTCGAGGACGGGGCGGATGACGTGCTCGGCGAGGTCCGCGCGCAGCGTCGAGAGCTGGGTCCCCTCCGCGTGCTGGCTCGAGATGACGACCGTCTCGACGCTCACGGGGCGATCGCCGTCGTAGCCAACCGTGACCTGGGTCTTGCCGTCCGGGCGGAGGTAGGCGAGCTCGCCGCTCTTGCGGACGTCCGTGAGCCGCTCGGAGAGGCGGTGGGCGAGCCAGATCGGTGTCGGCATGTAGCTCGCCGTCTCGTCCGAGGCGTAGCCGAACATGAGGCCCTGGTCGCCGGCACCCTGGAGGTCGTACTCGTCCTCCGAGATGCCCTCGCGCGCCTCGAGCGAGGTGAACACGCCCTCGAAGATGTCCGAGGACTGCTGGCCGATCGAGACCGAGACGCCGCAGCGGGCGCCGTCGAAGCCGTTGGCCGAGGAGTCGTAGCCGATGCCGAGGATCGTGTTGCGCACGATCTGCGGGATCTCGACGTAGGCGTCGGTCGTGACCTCGCCCGCGACATGCACGAGGCCCGTCGTGGCCATCGTCTCGACGGCGACCTTGGACTCGGGGTCCGCCGCGAGCAGGGCGTCGAGGATCGCGTCGCTGATCTGGTCGCAGATCTTGTCCGGATGCCCCTCCGTCACGGACTCGGACGTGAAGAGGCGCAGGGCGGTGCTGTCGGAGGCATGCCCGACTGCGGCATGGGGTGCGTGGGTCACTGGTCTACCTTACTGGTTGCGGTGCCGCGCCCCGCGCGGGAGGCGAGCTCGCGCGTCACACGGCGTACGACGGCGTCCGCCACCTCGTCCTTGCTTCCCGCCGCGTGCTCGGGTTCCGAGCCGTCGCGTGCGAGGATCGTCACACTGTTCTCGTCGAGGCCGAAGACGCGCTCCGTCCCGACCTCATTGACCACGAGCAGCTCGCAGCCCTTGCGGGCGAGCTTGGCCTGGGCGTACTCGAGGACGCCAGCCCCGGCGTCGCCGGTCTCGGCGGCGAACCCGACGATGAGCTGCCCGCGGCCCTCGGCGTTCCGGCGCTCGACGAGCTCGGCGAGGATGTCGGGGTTGCGGACGAGGGCGATGACCGGGTCCTCGGCGCCGTCCTGCTTCTTGATCTTGGTCCCGTGCCGCTGGGCGGGCCGGAAGTCCGCGACCGCGGCGGCCATGACGATCGCGTCCGCGGCGGGCGCGTGCTCGTGCATCGCGTCGCGTAGCTCGAGGGCGGTCTCGACGCGCACGATCTCGGCGCCGGCCGGAGGCTCGACGTCGAGGTGGGCCGCGACGAAGGTCACGCGTGCGCCCGCGCGGAGGGCAGCGGCGGCGACCGCCGCGCCCTGCTTGCCGGAGGAGCGGTTGCCGAGGAAGCGCACGGGGTCGAGGGGCTCGCGCGTGCCGCCCGCCGAGACGAGGAGCCGGCGCCCGCCCAGCGCGCCGTCGTCCGCCCCCTGGCCCACGAGGGCGAGCGCCGCGGCGAAGATCTCCTCCGGGTCCGGGAGCCGGCCCGGGCCGGTGTCGGCGCCGGTGAGGCGCCCGACGGCGGGGTCCAGGACGGTGACGCCGCGCTCGCGCAGCGTCGCGACGTTCGCCTGGGTCGCGGGGTGGTGCCACATCTGGGTGTGCATGGCGGGCGCCATGAGCACGGGGCACGTGGCGACGAGGAGGGTGTTGGTCAGCAGGTCGTCGGCGTGCCCGCCGGCCGCCCGCGCGAGCAGGTCAGCGGTCGCGGGGGCGACGACGACGAGCTCGGCCTCGTGCCCGAGCCGGACGTGGTTGACGGTCTCGACCGCCTCGAAGACGTCCGTGCGGACGGGCCGGCCGGAGAGGGCCTCCCACGTGGGCTTGCCGACGAACGCGAGGGCGGCCTCCGTGGGGACCGCCGTGACCTCGTGGCCGGCCTCGGTGAACAGGCGCAGGAGCGAGGCGGCCTTGTAGGCGGCGATCCCGCCGCCTACGCCGAGGACGATGCGCACTCCCCCGCGCTCCCTTCCGATGCTTCCGGTGCTTCCGCTACTGCTGGCCGTCCTCGGCCTGCTCCTCGACACGGTTGGCGACGAGCAGGCCGTCGTTGATCTCGCGGAGGGCGATCGAGAGCGGCTTCTCGTTCAGCCGGGTGTCGACGAGCGGGCCGACGTACTCGAAGAGGCCCTCGTGCAGCTGGGCGTAGTACGCGTTGATCTGGCGCGCGCGCTTGGCACCGAAGATCACGAGGCCGTACTTGGAGTCGGACTTCGTCAGGAGGTCGTCGATCGGCGGGTTGATGATGCCTTCGGGGTTCGCGGACATGGGTTCTCCAATGCTCTGATCAAGTAGACGGGGACCGGCGCGCTAGCGCGTCGACTGGCGGGCGTGCGGGGTCAGCCCCATGAGTGACACAAGCTCGTCCGCTGCCCGCCGGACATCGTCGTTGACGACGGTGAAATCGAACTCCGGCTCGGCAGCGAGTTCTATTTTAGCCGTTTCGAGGCGGAGCCGCTGTTCCTCGGGGCTCTCCGTGCCGCGCCCGACGAGCCGGCGCACCATCTCCTCCCAGCTCGGAGGGGCCAGGAACACGAAGCGCGCCTCGGGCATCGCGGCCTTGACCTGCCGGGCCCCCTGGAGGTCGATCTCGAGGAGGACGCGGCGCCCGTCCGCGATCGCCTCCTCGACGGAGCTGCGCAGCGTCCCGTAGCGGTTCTTGCCGTGCACGACGGCCCACTCGAGGAAGGCGCCCTCGGCGACGAGGCGGTCGAACTCCTCGGCGGTCTTGAAGAAGTAGTGGACGCCATCCACCTCGCCGGGGCGCGGCTCGCGCGTGGTCGCCGAGACCGAGAGCCAGACCTCCGGGTAGGTGTCCCGGATGTAGGTCGAGACGGTGCCCTTGCCCACGGCCGTCGGGCCCGCGAGGACCGTCAGCCAGCTCTCCTTGGCACCGGCCCGGTCCGGCTCATGGCCTTCGTTGTGCTCCACGCTGTCCTTCCGTGTCAGTTCTCGCGCTGATGCTGCGCTCCCAGAAAATCTACCAGCGCGCGCCGCTGGTGGACCCCGAGTCCGCGCAGGCGGCGGCTCGGGGCGATGCCGAGGGCCTCGAGGATGGCCAAGGCGCGCACGCTGCCGATCCCGTGCAGGGACTCGAGCATCTCCGTGACCTTGAGCCGGGCGAGGGCCTCGTCGTCGCGGGAGCGCTCGAGGAGCTCCCCCACCTCGAGCGTGCCGTTGCGGAGGGCGGACTTGGCCTCGGCCCGCACCGAGCGGGCGGCGGTGGCCTTCTCGAGGGCCTCGGCCCGCTGCTGGGGGGTCAACGGATTCAGGACCATTGCACGTACCTCCGGAGGCTGGCCTGAGGCTCCCCCGCCCGCGAGGGAACCCCGCCCGGAGGCCCGTCACCCCGGGGCATGGTTGAACCTAGTCCGACCCCGCCCGGTTGGCAACGGCGGATCAGGCCGCGAGCTCGGCGAGGGTGCGCTCGGCGCGCTCGCGCACGCCCGCGGCGCTCGGTCCGCCCGCGAGGATCTCCCGGCTCGAGGTCCCGAGCACCTGGCGGTACGCGGCGCCGAAGGTCTCGCGCAGGACGGCGCCCGTCGCGCCCTGGGCGCCGAGGCCCGGGGCGAGGATGGGGCCGCCCATCGCGGCGAGGTCGAGGCCGAGCCGGCCGACGGCGTCGCCCACGGTCGCTCCGACGACGAGCCCGACCGAGCCCTGGCCCGCCCCCGCCGCCGCGTAGCGCCGGTTCTCGGCGCCCGCGGCCTCGGCGATGCGCCGCGCGACGGAGCCGTCCGGGCCGCCGACGTGCTGCACCGACGCGCCCTCGGGGTTCGAGGTCAGCGCGAGGACGAAGACGCCCCGACCGGTCTCGGCCGCGAGGTCGAGGGCCGGGCGCAGCGACTCGAAGCCGAGGTACGGGCTGAGCGTCACGGCGTCGGCGGCGAGCGGCGAGCCCTCGCGAAGCCACGCGTCCGCGTACGCGGCCATGGTCGAGCCGATGTCCCCGCGCTTCGCGTCGGCGATCGTGAGCAGCCCCTCCTCGGCCGAGGCCGCGAGGAGCTCCTCGAGCACCGCGATGCCGGCCGAGCCGTGGCGCTCGTAGAGCGCGACCTGCGGCTTGAGCGCGGCGGCGACGGGCCCGACCGCCTCGAGCACGGTGAGCGAGAAGCGGCGCAGCCCGTCGGCGTCGTCCGCGAGGCCCCACGCCGCGAGCAGCGAGGGGTGCGGGTCGACGCCGACGCACAGCGGGCCGCGCTCGGCGACGGCGTCGCCGAGCCGCTCGCCGAAGGGGGCGCGGTGCGAGGCCGCGTCAGCGTGGGCGCCGGCAGCGTCAGACACTCGCGGCCTCAGTCGACGGCGCATTTGTCGATGGAGCGACAGCATCCCCGCGTACGGCGGCCGCGTGCTCCTGGAGGCTCGTGACGCTCCATTCGAAGCTGCGCATGGCCTCGATCGCGAGGACCGCGAAGTTGAACTCCGCGACCGTCGTGATGCAGGGCTTGCCGTTCGAGGTCGCGGCCGCGCGGATCTCGTAGCCGTCGCCGCGCGCGGCGCCTCCCGAGGGCGTGTTGAAGACCATGTCGATGCCGCCGTCGTTGATGAGGTCAACGATCGTGCCCTCGCCCTCGGCGCTCGCGCCCTCGCCGACCTTGCGCACGACCGTGGCCTGGATGCCGTTGCGGCGCAGGACGGCGGCCGTGCCCCCGGTCGAGAGGATCTCGAACCCGAGGTCCGCGAGCTTCTTCACGCCCAGGATCACGGAGCGCTTGTCGCGGTTCGCGACCGAGACGAAGACGCGGCCCGACGTCGGCAGGGCGTTGTTGGCCCCCGCCTGGCTCTTGGCGAACGCCGTGTCGAAGTGCTTGTCGATGCCCATGACCTCGCCGGTCGAGCGCATCTCGGGCCCGAGCAGGCTGTCCACGACCGTGCCCTCCGGCGTGCGGAACCGGCTGAACGGCAGCACGGCCTCCTTGACGGCGACCGGCGCGTTGACGGGGACGTGCGCGCCGTCGCCCTCCTCGGGCAGCATGCGGTACGCCGTGCGGAGCTGGTTGATCGTCACGCCCGTGCCGATGAGCGCGGCGGCCTTCGCGAGCTGCACGCCCGTGGCCTTCGAGACGAACGGCACCGTGCGGGAGGCGCGGGGGTTGGCCTCGAGCACGTAGAGGACGTCCGAGGCGAGCGCGAACTGGATGTTGATGAGGCCGCGCACGCCGACGCCCTTGGCGATGGCCTCCGTCGCCGTGCGCACGCGCTCGACGATGTTCTCCCCGAGCGTCACGGGCGGCAGGACGCACGCCGAGTCGCCGGAGTGGATGCCCGCCTCCTCGATGTGCTCCATGATCCCGCCGAGGTACAGGTCGCGCCCGTCGTAGAGGGCGTCGACGTCGATCTCGACGGCGTCCTCGAGGAAGCGGTCGATGAGCACCGGGTGGTCCGGGGTGATCTCGGTCGCGTTGGCGATGTAGCGGGAGAGGTTGGCCTCGTCGTAGACGATCTCCATGCCGCGGCCGCCGAGCACGTAGGACGGGCGCACGAGGACCGGGTAGCCGATCTCGTCCGCGATCCGCTTGGCCTCCTCGAACGAGACGGCGGTGCCGTTCTTCGGGGAGACGAGGCCAGCGTCGTCGAGGACCTTGGCGAACGCGCCGCGGTGCTCGGCGAGGTCGATCGCCTCGGGCGAGGTGCCGAGGACCGGCACGCCCGCGTCGGCCAGCTGCTGGGCGAGCTTGAGCGGGGTCTGGCCGCCGAGCTGGACGAAGACGCCCAGCACGCCGCCCGTGCGCTCCTCGGCCGCGATGACCTCGAGCACGTCCTCGAGCGTGAGCGGCTCGAAGTACAGGCGGGTCGAGATGTCGTAGTCGGTCGAGACGGTCTCCGGGTTGCAGTTGACCATGACCGTCTCGTAGCCGGCCTTGCGCAGGGCCATCGTCGCGTGGACGCACGAGTAGTCGAACTCGATGCCCTGGCCGATCCGGTTCGGGCCCGAGCCGAGGATGATGATGGACGGCTTGGCGTGCAGCTCGACCTCGTCCTCCTCGTCGTAGGACGAGTAGTGGTACGGGGTGTAGGCGGCGAACTCGGCCGCGCACGTGTCCACGGTCTTGTACACGGGCCGGACGCCGAGGGCCTGGCGCACGCCGCGCACGACGGCCTCGCTCGAGTGCGTGAGCGCGGCGATCTGCTCGTCGGAGAAGCCGTGGCGCTTGGCCAGGCGCAGGATCTCCTCCGTCAGGGCCGGGGCGGCCTTGATCTCGGCGGCGACCTCGTTGAGCAGCTGCAGCTGGTCGAGGAACCACGGGTCGATGCCCGTGGCCTCGTAGAGCTCCTCGACGGTCGCGCCGCCGAGGAGCGCGCGCTGCACCTGGGCGAGGCGGTCCGTCGTCGGCCGCTTGGCCTTCTCGACGAGCTCGGCGACCTCGTACTCCGGCACCGAGGAGAAGTCGAGCTGGGCGCCCTTCTGCTCGAGCGAGCGGAGGGCCTTCTGGAGGGCCTCGGTGAAGTTGCGGCCCAGGGCCATGGCCTCGCCGACGCTCTTCATGGTCGTGGTGAGCGTCGGGTCCGCTGCCGGGAACTTCTCGAACGCGAAGCGCGGGACCTTGACGACGACGTAGTCCAGGGTCGGCTCGAAGCTCGCCGGCGTCTTCTGGGTGATGTCGTTGGGGATCTCGTCGAGCGTGTAGCCGAGCGAGAGCTTCGTGGCAATCTTGGCGATCGCGAAGCCCGTCGCCTTCGACGCGAGCGCCGAGGAGCGGGACACGCGCGGGTTCATCTCGATCACGACGACGCGGCCCGTCTTGGGGTCGACGGCGAACTGGATGTTGCACCCGCCCGTGTCGACGCCGACCTCGCGGATGACGGCGATCGCGACGTCGCGCAGCTTCTGGTACTCGCGGTCGGTGAGGGTCAGCGCCGGCGCGACCGTGATCGAGTCGCCCGTGTGGACGCCGACCGGGTCGAAGTTCTCGATCGAGCACACGACCACGACGTTGTCGTTCTTGTCGCGCATCATCTCGAGCTCGTACTCCTTCCAGCCGAGGATGCTCTCCTCGAGGAGCACCTCGGTGGTCGGGCTGTACTGGAGCCCCTGGCCGACGATCCGGCGCAGGTCTGCCTCGTCGTAGGCCAGGCCCGAGCCCAGGCCGCCCATCGTGAACGACGGACGGACCACCATCGGGTAGCCGAGGTCCTCGGCGGCCACGAGAGCCTCGTCCATCGTGTGGACGATGTGGCTCTTGGCGCTCTCGGCGCCGCAGCGCTCCACGACGCCCTTGAACTTCTCGCGGTCCTCGCCGAGCTCGATCGCGTCGATGTTCGCGCCGATGAGCTCGACGTCGTACTTCGCGAGGACGCCGTTCTTGTCGAGGGCGATCGCGGTGTTGAGCGCGGTCTGCCCGCCGAGGGTCGGCAGGACGGCGTCCGGGCGCTCCTTGGCGATGATCTTCTCGACGACGTCGGGGGTGATGGGCTCGACGTAGGTCGCGTCGGCGAACTCCGGGTCGGTCATGATCGTGGCCGGGTTGGAGTTGACGAGGATGACCCGCAGGCCCTCCTCCTTGAGCACGCGCAGCGCCTGCGTGCCCGAGTAGTCGAACTCGGCGGCCTGGCCGATGACGATCGGGCCGGAGCCGATGACGAGGACGCTCTTGAGATCCGTGCGCTTGGGCATTACTTCGCTTCCTCGGTCTCGGGGGTCTTGTTGGCTGCCGACTGCTCCATCAGGTCGATGAAGCGGTCGAAGAGGTACGCGGCGTCGTGCGGGCCGGCCGCGGCCTCGGGGTGGTACTGGACCGAGAAGGCCGGGATGTCGAGGCACGCGAGGCCCTCGACGACCTGGTCGTTGAGGCTGATGTGCGAGACCTCGACGCGGCCGTAGCGCTCCTCGGGGGCCACGGGGGCGCCGTCGAGCGGCGCGTCCACGGCGAAGCCGTGGTTCTGGCTCGTGATCTCGACCTTGCCCGTGCGGCGGTCCATGACGGGCTGGTTGATGCCGCGGTGCCCGTAGCGCAGCTTGTACGTGCCGAAGCCGAGCGCGCGGCCGAGGATCTGGTTGCCGAAGCAGATGCCGAAGTACGGCAGGCGGCTGTCCAGGACCTCGCGCAGGAGCCCGACCTGGGCGTCCGCGGTCGCGGGGTCGCCGGGGCCGTTGGACATGAAGAAGCCGTCCGGGCGGACCGCCTGGACGTCCTCGAGGGTCGCGGTGGCGGGCAGGACGTGCACGCGCACGCCGCGCTCGGCGAACCGGTGCGGGGTCATGGACTTGATGCCGAGGTCGACGGCGGCGATGGTGAAGCGCGGCTCGCCGTCCCAGCCGTGGTCGGCCGGCTCGACGGTGTAGGCCTCGTCGATGCTGACCTCCTCCGCCAGGCGTGAGCCTTCCATCCGCTGGGAGGCGCGGACCGTCTCGAGCAGCTCGGCGTCCGAGCGCAGGGCGGCCTCGCCCGAGAAGATGCCGGCGCGCATCGTCTTGTGCTCGCGCAGGTGGCGCGTGATGGCGCGCGTGTCGACGCCCTGGATGCCCACGATGCCCTGCTCCTCGAGTTCTTCGTCGAGGCTGCGCTCGCTGCGCCAGTTCGAGGGGCGGCGCGCGGGGTCGCGGACCACGTAGCCGGCGACCCAGATGCGGCGGGACTCGGCGTCCTCGCCGTTGACGCCCGTGTTGCCGATGTGCGGCGCCGTCTGCACCACGATCTGGCGGGCGTACGAGGGATCGGTGATGGTCTCCTGGTAGCCGGTCATCCCGGTGGCGAAGACCGCCTCGCCGAGGCTCGTGCCGACGGCCCCGTAGCTGTGGCCGCGGAACGCGCGCCCGTCCTCGAGGACGAGCACGGCCTGCTGCCGCTTCATACCCTTCTCAGTCACTGTCCACTCTTTCCCTCGCCGTCGCCGTCACGCGGCGCGGTCTGTACCAAATCCCCGATTGCTGCCACGAGGGCATTCTTCTCCTGTGCGTAGCGCGGCCGGAACCCCGTGTCCACGGCCGTGCCGCCGAGCCGCCAGGCCACGACCACGAGCCCGCCCTCCTCGACGAACTTCCCGGCCATCCCCGCCTCGAGCCGGACGCCGTCCAGGTCGCCCGCGGCGATGAACACGTCCGGCGCGCCCGCGCGCTCGAGCACGAGCCCGGCGTCGTACACCACGGCGTCCGCGGTCGTCCTGACCCCGAGCCGGTGCACCGCGATCCGGTCGAGCCAGTCGCCCGCCCCGGTCGTGACCACATACTGCCCGCTGCAGCGCAGCCGCTCGGCCCCGAGCGCCGCGGCGTCGGGCACGGGCGCGGGCGCCGCGATCCCGGACTGCCGGCGCAGCCTCCCCCGCCAGCCCACGAGGACGAGCCCCATGAGCGCGAGGGCGAGGGCCAGCATGAGCAGGCCCGGGCCGAGACGCTCCATCAGCGCGCCCCGGCGGCCTCGGCCGCCGGATGAGGCGCGTTGAGGGCGCCGTCCAGGACGGTCGGGTGCCCCGTATAGAACGTCGCGACGACCCGGCCCGGCAGCTCACGGCCCGCGAAGGGCGAGTTGCGCCCCTTCGTGGCCTGCACCGACGGGTCCACCGTCCAGCGGGCGGCGGGATCCACGAGCGTCAGGTGCGCGGGCTCCCCCGCCGCGATCGGCCGGCCCTGGTCGGCCACGCGACCGATCCGGGCCGGGACCTCGGACATGGTCCGCGCGATGTCGCGCCACGTCATGAGGCCCGTCTCGACCATCGTGTGCTGCACGACGCTCAGCGCGGTCTCGAGCCCGGTCATGCCCATCGCCGCCTGCGCCCACTCGCACTCCTTGTGCTCGCTCGGGTGCGGGGCGTGGTCGGTGCCGACGACGTCGATCGTCCCGTCGGCGAGGGCCGCGCGCAGGGCCTGCACGTCGTCGTCCGTGCGCAGCGGCGGGTTGACCTTGTAGACCGGGTTGTAGGTGCGCGCGAGCTCGTCCGTGAGCCACAGGTGGTGCGGCGTGACCTCGGCCGTGACGTCGATCCCGCGGGCCTTGGCCCAGCGGATGATCTCGACCGAGCCGGCCGTCGAGACGTGGCACACGTGCAGGCGCGAGCCGACGTGCGCAGCGAGCAGGACGTCGCGGGCAATGATGCTCTCCTCGGCCACGGCAGGCCAGCCCGGGAGGCCGAGCACGGCCGAGACGACGCCCTCGTTCATCTGGGCGCCGGCCGTGAGGCGGGGCTCCTGCGCGTGCTGGGCCACGACGCCGTCGAACGCCTTGACGTACTCGAGGGCGCGGCGCATGAGCACGGGGTCGTGCACGCAGATGCCATCGTCGGAGAACATCCGCACGGCGGCGGCCGAGTCGGCCATCGCGCCGAGCTCGGCGAGCTGCTCGCCCGCGAGCCCCACGGTGACGGCGCCGACGGGGCGGACCTCGGCCCAGCCGGCGCGGCGGCCGAGGGTCTGGACCTGCTCCACGACGCCGGCGGTGTCCGCAACGGGGTTGCTGTTCGCCATCGCGTGCACCGCGGTGTAGCCGCCGAGGGCCGCCGCGCGGGTGCCGGTCTCGACCGTCTCGGCGTCCTCGCGGCCGGGTTCGCGCAGGTGCGTGTGGACGTCGACGAGCCCGGGAAGCGCGACAAGGCCGTCGGCGTCGACGACGGTCGCGCCGGAGGCGTCGAGGCCGGTGCCGACCTCGGCGATCCGCCCGTCGGCGACGAGGATGTCCGCCGTCTTCTCGCCGTAGAGGGAGGCGCCGGAGATCAGGTAGCGGGTCTCGGTCATGATGCGGTCTCCTTGGCGTGGGCGATCGTGGCGTCCTGGCCGTCGAGGCCGGAGGACATGAGCAAGTAGAGGACGGCCATGCGCACCGAGACGCCGTTGGCGACCTGGCTCAGGACCTGGGAGCGCGCCGAGTCGGCCGCCGTCGAGGAGATCTCGAGCCCGCGGACCATCGGCCCCGGGTGCAGGATCACCGTGTCGTTGAGCCCCAGTTCGGCGAGGCGCGCGAAGCGCTCGTCGCCGAGCCCCCAGCGGCGGGAGTACTCGCCGGTCGAGGGGAAGTAGGAGGCGTTCATCCGCTCGGCCTGGACGCGGAGCATCATGACGGCGTCGGGCTTGGCGTCGATGGCCTCGTCGAAGTCGTAGGAGACCGTGCATGGCCAGTGCTCGACGCCGATCGGCAGGAGCGTCGGCGGGGCCACGAGGGTCACGTGCGCGCCGAGCGTCGTGAGGAGCCACACGTTCGAGCGGGCGACGCGGGAGTGCAGGACGTCCCCGACGATCGTGACCTTGGCCCCCGCGAGGTCGGTGCCGCCCGAGGGCGTGCCCGCGAGCTTCGCCCAGTGCCGGCGAAGGGTGAACGCGTCAAGGAGCGCCTGGGTGGGGTGCTCGTGAGTCCCGTCGCCGGCGTTGACGACGGCGGCGCTGATCCAGTCCGTCGTCGCGAGGCGCTGCGCCGCGCCGGAGGCGGGGTGGCGGATGACGACGGCGTCCGCGCCGATGGCCTCGAGGGTCTGGGCGGTGTCCTTGAGGGACTCGCCCTTCGAGACCGAGGAGCCCTTGGCGGCGAAGTTGATGACGTCCGCCGAGAGCCGCTTCGCGGCGGCCTCGAAGGAGATGCGCGTGCGGGTCGAGTCCTCGAAGAAGAGGTTCACGACCGTGCGGCCGCGCAGCGCGGGGAGCTTCTTGACCTCCCGGTCGTTGACGGCGCTCATCTCCTCGGCCGTGTCGAGGATCCGGATCGCGTCCGCGCGGGAGAGGTCATGGGTCGAGAGCAGGTGCCTCACCGGGCCTCCCCCTGCGCGGGGGCGGACTCGATGGCGACGAGGTCCTCGGCGAAGCCGGCGCCGGCGTCGACCTCGGCGAGGCGGACGCGGACCTTCTCGGAGCGGGAGGTGGGGAGGTTCTTGCCCACATGGTCGGCGCGGATGGGCAGCTCGCGGTGGCCGCGGTCCACGAGGACGGCGAGCCGCACGCTGCGGGGGCGGCCGAGGTCGACGATCGCGTCCAGCGCGGCACGGATGGTGCGGCCGGAGAAGAGCACGTCATCCACGAGGACCACGACGCGGTCGTCGATGCCGCCCGCGGGCAGCACGGTCCGGGCCGGCGGGCGCGTGGGCTGGCGGGCGAGGTCGTCGCGGAACATCGTGATGTCGAGCTGGCCCACGATGCGCTCGGGGTCGACGGCCGGGTCGGCCGCGGCGAGCTTGGCGGCGAGCCGGACGGCGAGGGGGTAGCCCCTGCGCGGGATGCCGAGGAGGACGAGTCCCTCCGGGCCCTTGTTGGCCTCGAGGATCTCGTGCGCGATGCGCGTGAGGGCCCGGTCGATGTCGCCGGCGCTCAGGACGATCCGGCGCATGCCGCCGTCACCCTGTTGTTCTGCAGGGGCAGTTGCCACAGCAGACCCCTTTCCCCGCCTCACAGGACGGAATTAAAAAGGACAGACTGTTCCTCCACGCTACCACAGCGCGTTGCCCGGGATTCCGCGGCCGTAAGCCCCGTCACGCCCCATGGGAGGGCTCGCGGGCCTAGCCTTGAGGCATGACGAGCAACCAGCCGGACCCACGGCAGGGGCCCGAGGATCCCGGCGGATTCGTGCCGCCCCCGCGCTTCCCGCCGCAGGGGCAGCAGCCCGCGGAGGGAACGCATGGGCGGGAGACCTCCCGGAGGGAGTCACAGAGGGAATCACAGAGGGAGCCTCGGCAGGGGCCGCACCGGCCCGGCGTCTCGCGGCCGAAGGCCGTGCGTCCGCCCGCCTCGGCGCCGGCGGCCAGAGCGGTGCCCGCCCTCGCCGGGCGGCCCCCCATGGCCCCTGGCCTGGTCGTGCTCCTCGTCGCCGGCGCCGTGCTCGTCGTGGGCAGCCTCGCGCTCGTCGTGCCGTTCCTCCTCGACGCGACAGGGAGCGGCGGGCTCACGGTCGGGTTCGTGCTCTCGCTCTTCCCGCTGGGCATCGTGCTGCTCGCGGTGTTCGCCATCGACCGCTGGGAGCCGGAGCCGCGGGGCCTGCTCGTGTTCGCCCTCGCGTGGGGCGCCGCCGTCGCGGTCGCCGCCACGACCCTCATCCAGCCGCTCTTCATGGCGGTCTTCGGCCCGCGCGGGGCGAGCGAGGCCCGCACGATGGAGTTCCTGGCCACAGTCCAGGCGCCCATCGTCGAGGAGGTGGCCAAGGGGCTCGGGCTGCTCATCCTCATGCTCGCGGCGCGCAAGTACTTCGACGGGCCCGTGGACGGGATCGTCTTCGGCATGACGATCGCCGCCGGCTTCGCCTTCACCGAGAACATCCTGTACTTCGGCCGCCTCTACGACCAGACCGGCGGTTCGGCCGCCTCGCTCGCGGTGATCTTCACGCTCCGCGGCGTGCTGTCGCCGTTCGCGCACGCGATGTTCACGGGCGCTACGGGCCTCGTCATGGGTCTCGCCGCGCGCCGCTGGAACCCGTGGCTCGCCGTCGTCTCCTTCGGCGTCGGGCTCGTGCCCGCGATGCTCCTGCACAACATCTGGAACGGCGCCGGCGAGGACTTCTTCATCCTCTACGCCGTCGTCCAGATCCCGCTCTTCGCCGCCTCCGTCGTGGGCGTGTACCTCCTGCGCCGCGCGGACGCGCGCCTCACGCACCGCCGGCTCGTGGAGTATGCCGATGCCGGCTGGTTCACCCCGCTCGAGGTCGACATGCTCGCCACGCCGCGGGGCCGCTCCGCCGGGCTGCGCTGGGCCGCCTCGGTGGGCCGGCGGCCCGAGATGGTGCAGTTCATCCGCGTCGCGACGGACCTCGCGTACACGCGCCAGCGCGTGCTCAGCGGCCGGGACATCGCCGGGCACGCGAGCACCGAGCGGGCCCTGCTCGAGCGCGTCGTCCAGCTGAGGGCGGCGGTGACGGGCATCCCGGCCCACCAGCGGCCCCTGTGAGCTGACGCCCAGGCAGGGCATGATGTCCGAACAGGGCAGACACCCGGGCAGCGCGAAGGGCCCCGCAGGTGCGGGGCCCTTCGGGCAGCGGGCGCTCCCCCGGCGGCTGGATGCCGGGCTCAGGCCAGGAGCGTCGGCTTGAGCTGCTGGATCCGGCCGAGGAGGCCGTTGACGAACGCCGGCGAGTCGTCGGTCGAGAGCGTCCGGGCCTGGGCCACGGCCTCGCTCACGGCGACGCCGTCCGGGACCTCGTCGTTGAACAGGAGCTCCCACACGCCGACCCGCAGGATCACGCGGTCGACGGCGGGCATCCGCTCGAGCGTCCAGCCCTGCGCGTACGTGCGCAGGATCTCGTCGATCTGGGCCTGCTTGGCGATGACGCCGTCCACGACCTGGACGGTGTACGGGTTGATCAGCTGCTCGGTGTTGTCCCGGCGGCGCTGGATGACCTCAGACACCGTGGCGGAGCGCTGCTCCGCTTCGAAGAGGATCTCGATGGCCCGCGAGCGGGCCTTGCCACGGGCACTCACTAGTCGTTGACACGTCCCAGGTAGCTGCCGTCGCGGGTGTCGACCTTGACCTTGGTGCCCGTCTCGAGGAAGAGCGGGACCTGGATCTCGTAGCCGGTCTCGACGGTGGCGGGCTTGGTGCCGGCCGACGAGCGGTCGCCCTGGAGGCCCGGCTCGGTGTAGGTGATCTCGAGCACGACGCTCGGCGGGAGCTCGATGTAGAGCGGGGCGCCGTCGTGCAGCGCGATGAGGACCGTCTGGTTCTCGAGCATGAAGTTCGCGGCGTCGCCCACGGTCTCGCCGGAGACGTGGAGCTGGTCGTACGTGTCGGTGTCCATGAACACGAAGTCCTGGCCGTCCTTGTACAGGTACTGGTAGTCGCGGCGGTCCACGGTCGCGGTGTCGATCTTCGTGCCCGCGTTGAACGTCTTGTCGACGACCTTGCCCGAGAGGACGTTGCGCAGCTTCGTGCGCACGAAGGCACCGCCCTTGCCCGGCTTGACGTGCTGGAACTCGATGACGTTCCACAGCTGGCCGTCCAGGTTCAGCACGGTGCCGTTCTTGATGTCGTTGGTGGTTGCCACGAAAAGCCTCTCTGGGGTCTGCGGTCTGGGAGAAGTCCGCAGACCATTCTACAAGCCAAGTGGGAGCGGACCGCGCCGCCCTCTCGGTCCCCGCCGGTCAGCCGTGGGCGCCGAGGAGCTCGCGCGCGCGGCCAAGGGCCACGGTCGTGGAGTAGATGAGGCTCGCATCGGCCGCCTGGGCTACCCGCAGGTCGAGGGCCTTGGAGAACGCCGATTCGGCGGCGGCGTACTGCCCGCGCGAGAACTGGATCTTGCCGAGGTACTGGTAGACGACCGCCTCGCGCGGGGTGCCCTTGGTCTCGGCGAGCAGCTGCTGCGCCCGCTCGACGGCGCGGTCGTTCCGGTTCCCAGCGCGCATGACGTCGAGCTCGAGGACCTTGAGCTGGAACGACTCCGGGTCCTGGTACCGGGCCTCGACGATGATCTCGGCCGCGGTGTTGACGTGCCCGCGGGCGAGCTCGACGATCGCGCGGTCGGCCGGCTCATCGCTCGTGGAGAGGGCCGCCTCGCAGCGCTCCTCGTCGACGATCTCCGCGCTGAGGGTCTCGGGGTTGACGGCGAGGCCGGGGAACCCGGCGTCTGGCCATTCGCGACGTTCGAGGATCATGCGGCCGTTCCCTCTGATCCTTCGGAGATTTCCTGGTACGCGGCGAAGAGCAGGGACGTGTCCGGGACCTCGAGGATGCCGGGCTTGGCGACGTCGTCGAGGACGACGAAGCGCAGGAGGTCCCCGCGGGACTTCTTGTCCCGCCGCATCCCGTCGAGAAGCGCCTGCCAGCGGTCCCCGCGGTACGAGGTGGGCAGGCCGAGCGACTCGAGGATGGTCCGGTGCCTGTCGGCGACCTCGTCGCTGAGCCGCCCGACGCTGCGGGCGAGCTCCGCGGCGAACATCATCCCGACGCTCACCGCGGCGCCGTGCCGCCATGAGTAGCGCTCGGCGAGCTCGATCGCGTGGCCGAGGGTGTGCCCGTAGTTGAGGATCTCGCGCAGCCCGGCCTCCTTGAGGTCCGAGGACACGACGCGCGCCTTGACCGCGATGGCGCGCTCGATGAGCTCTCGCACGGTCGCAGACGCCGGGTCGGCGACGGCCTCGGGATCCGCCTCGACGAGCTCGAGGATCCGCGGGTCGGCGATGAAGCCGCACTTGACGACCTCGGCCATGCCCGAGACCAGCTCGTTGCGCGGCAGGGTCGCGAGGGCGTCGAGGTCGGCCAGGACGCCGGCGGGCGGGTGGAAGGCGCCGACGAGGTTCTTGCCCTCGGCGGTGTTGATGCCCGTCTTGCCGCCGACCGCGGCGTCGACCATGCCGAGGAGGCTCGTGGGGAGGTGGACGACGCGGACGCCGCGCAGCCACGTCGCCGCGACGAAGCCCGCGAGGTCGGTCACCGCTCCGCCGCCGACGGAGACGACGGCGTCGGAGCGCGTGAAGTCGTTCTGCCCCAGGACCTGCCAGCAGAAGGCTGCCACCTGGATGTGCTTGCCCTCCTCGGCATCCGGGATCTCGGCCGTGAGCGCCGTGAATCCGTCCGCAGCGAGCGACTCGCGCACGGCGTCGCCGGTCGCGCGGAGGGCCCGGGGGTGGATGACGAGGACCCGGCGCACGCGCTCGCCGAGCATGGGCGCGAGCCGGTCGAGGAGCCCGTGGCCGACGACGACGTCGTAGTTCTCCGCGGGGCTGCTCCCCGTGACCTTGATGACCGCAGCGTCGCTGCTCATGCCTGCACTCCCTGGTCGATGTCGCATGGCTCGTCGATGTCGCACAGGCTGGCGGCGATCTCGGCCGCGACGTCCTGCGCCGTACCACGCCCGGTGTCCACGCTCAGGGTCGCGAGCGCTTCGAACACGGGGCGGCGGCGCTCCATGAGCGCCTTCCAGCTGCCCTCGGCGTCCCCGTGCAGGAGCGGCCTGTCGTCGCTGCCCACGAGGCGGGGGGCGACGTCCTCCCACGAGGCCCTCAGGTAGACCCGGTGCACGCCGCCGAGCCGGGCGCGCGTCTCCTCGCGCAGGACGGCGCCTCCGCCCAGGGCGAGGACGAGCCCCCCGGGGTGCTCGCCGCCCAGGACGCGGGCGATCACCGCAGCCTCCGCCTCGCGGAAGCCCTCCTCGCCGTGCGCGGCGAAGATCTCCGGGATCGGCCCGTGCTCGGCCACGACGAGTGCGTCGGTGTCCACGAACTCGGCTCCGGTGAGCTCGGCCAGGGCCACGCCAACGGACGTCTTGCCGGCTGCCATGGGCCCGAACAGCACGACGGGCCGGTCCAGCCGGCGCAGGGTCGGGGTCATCCGGCCACCGAGTCGAGGCTCGCCGGGATGGAATCGAGGTACGACTCGAGGTTGCGGCGCGTCTCGGCCACGGAGTCCCCGCCGAACTTCTCGAGCACGGCCTGGGCCAGGACGAGCGCGACCATGGCCTCGGCCACGACGCCGGCCGCGGGCACCGCGCACACGTCGGAGCGCTGGTGGTGGGCCTTGGCGGCCTCGCCGGTCGCGACGTCGATCGTGCGCAGGGCACGCGGGACGGTCGCGATGGGCTTCATGGCCGCGCGCACGCGCAGCACGTCGCCGATGCTCATGCCGCCCTCGATCCCGCCGGCGCGGTTGGTCGAGCGGACGATCTTGCCCGAGCTGTCGCGCACGATCTCGTCGTGCGCGGCCGAGCCGCGGCGCGCGGCGGTGCGGAAGCCGTCGCCGACCTCGACGCCCTTGATCGCCTGGATGCCCATGAGCGCCGCCGCGAGGCGCGCGTCGAGCCGCCGGTCCCAGTGGACGTAGCTTCCGAGGCCCGGCGGGAGGCCGTAGGCGAGGACCTCGACGACGCCGCCGAGGGTTTCGCCCTCCTTGTGCGCGGCGTCGACCTCGGCGACCATCGCGGCAGAGGTCTGCGGGTGGAAGCAGCGCAGCGGGTCGGCGTCCAGAGCCTCGACGTCGGAGGGCAGCGGGAGCGGGGCGTCCTCGGGGGCCGCGACGCCGGCAATCTGGGTCGTGTGGCTCACGAGCTCGATGCCGAGGGCGCGCAGGAGGGCCGCGGCGGCGGTGCCGAGCGCGACGCGGGTCGCGGTCTCGCGGGCCGAGGCGCGCTCGAGGACCGGGCGGGCCTCGTCGAAGCCGTACTTCTGCATGCCCGTGAAGTCGGCGTGGCCCGGGCGCGGGCGTGTCAGGGGCGCGTTGCGGGCCTGGCCCTCGAGCTCGGCCGCGGCGACCGGGTCGGCGGCCATGATCTGCTCCCACTTGGGCCACTCCGTGTTGCCCACCTGAATGGCGACGGGGCCGCCCTGGGTCAGGCCGTGGCGGACGCCGCCGATGATGGTGACCTCGTCCTGCTCGAACTTCATGCGCGCGCCGCGGCCATAGCCGAGACGGCGGCGCGCGAGGGACCGCCGGATGTCCTCGCTCGTGAGCTCCACGCCCGCGGGGAGGCCCTCGACGATTCCTACGAGTGCCGGGCCATGGGACTCACCGGCGGTCAACCAACGCAACATATCTTCCATCCTGCCACGGGGGCCCGCTACGCCGTGCGGCGCGGGACACCGACTGAGTCGCACATCACATCTGTGACGCGCGGAGACCGGGCCTCCTCGCGGCCCGTGAAGAGCACGACCTGCTCGACGGCCTGGTACACGAGCATCTCGAGCCCGTGCAGCACGGTTCCGCCGCGGGCCTCCCAGGCCAGGCCGAGCTCGCTCGGCCACGGGTCGTAGGCGACGTCGAGCAGCACCCGGGGGCCGCCGTCGTCCGCGGCAGGGAGCTCCGGCACCTCGGCGAGGCGCGCCGCGAGCCCGTCCGCGGCGCGCGGCGGGAGGGTGCTGACGACGACGTCGGCGGAGGCGAGCCGATCGGCCGAGGCCCCGATGTCCGCGATCTGCACCGCGAGCCCGAGACGCCCGGCGAGTCCGACCGCCTCCCCCGCCCGCGCGGGGTCGCGGACGAGGAAGGCCACGCGGCGGGCGCCCATCTGCGTCAGCGCGGCGACGGCGGCGAGGGCGGTGTTGCCCGCTCCCACGATGACCGGGTCGACGGCGGCGGAGACCCCCGCGTGCCGGAACGCCTCGACAATCCCGACGACGTCCGTGTTGTGCCCCACGAGGAGGCGCCCCGCTGCGGAGTCCTCGACGACGACCGTGTTGAGCACGCCCAGCTCGGCGGCGAGCCCCTCGAGCCTGTCGACGAGCGGCACGAAGGCGGACTTGAGCGGCATGGTCACGGAGAGCCCGCGCCAGCCGGGCTCAGTGCGGACGCGCCGCGCGAAGTCCGCGAGGCCCTCCTCCGTCACGTCGAAGCGCCCGTAGTCCATCTCCACGCCGAGCAGGTCATAGGCGGCGCGGTGCAGGGCAGGCGACTTCGAATGCCCGATCGGGTGGCCCAGGACGGCCGCGCGCGCGGCCCCAGGCTCAGCTGTCACTGGCACTTCCCCGCATTGGCCTGGCACCAGCGCTCGTACTCCTGGGCGTAACCGAGGTGCTCGGCGTACGTCTTGGAGAACTTCGTCTCGCCCGTGTCCAGATTCACCGTCACCCAGTACAGGTAGTCGTTCGCCGTGGGGTTCGCCGCGGCCTTGATCGCCGTCGCCCCCGGCGATCCGATCGGCCCGGCCGGAAGGCCCGCGTGGGCGTACGTGTTGTACGGGTTGGAAGTGTCGGCCTTCTCCTGCTCGGTGATGTGATAGCTCTTGCGGCCGAGCCCGTAGGTGACGGTCGCGTCCGACTGGATGAGGCCGTTGGTCTCAGGGTTGGGCTTGAGCCGGTTGTAAATCGCGCCGGCGACGTTGCCATAGTCGGCGCGGCCGCCCTCGGCCTGGACGATGCTCGCGACAGTGAGCACGTCGTACTGCTTGACCGGGTCCGTGACGCCCGCGTCCTTGAGCGTGTCGAGCGTCGTGCCGACGAGCTTGGCGAGGATGTCCTTCGGGCTCGTGCCGACCGGGAACCGGTACTCGCCGGGGGCGAGGTAGCCCTCGAGGTTCTTGGCCTGGGCGGGGAGGCCGAACTGCGCGGGCTGGGCGTTGAGCGCGTCGAGCTCCTTGCGGTCGGCCCCCGTGCCCGCGGCGATCGCGTCGAGCGACTCATTGACGCGCAGTCCGGCGCTGAGCGCGAAGTAGAGGACCTTCTCGCCGCCGGACCCCGCAAGGATCTGCGCGGCGTCCTTGGCCCGCATCTCCTTCCTCAGGGTGAAGTCGCCCGGGTGCAGGCTCGCCCCCGTGGCGGCGAACTCCTTGAGGAACGTCTTGGCGTCGGCGACGATGCCCTGCTTCTCGAGGCTGTTGGCCACGGCCGCCGGGCCGGAGCCCGCCTGGACGGTCACGACGACCTCGTCCTTTCCGGGCCCGGGGTAGTCGCTCACGCGATCGAGCCCGAGGATCGGGGAGAGGAACTGGATGCCGACGAGGGCGGCGCCGACGAAGAGGGCGATCGCGAGGCCCAGCCCGATGATGACGCGCAGCCGCCGGTTGCGGCGCCGCGGGGCCGGGGCCACGGGCTCGCCGAAGACCTCGTGCAGCGACTCGTCGTGGCCGTGGTCCGCGGCGAGCATCTCCGTGTGCAGGGGGCCGGCGTGCAGCGACTCGTCGTGGCCATGGTCCGCGGCGAGCATCTCCGTGTGCAGGGGGCCGGTGTGCAGCGGCTCCTCATGGACGTAGTCCGTGTTGGCGGGCTCGGTTGCAGTGGGCGCCTCAGGTTCAGCGACGGTGGCCGGCGAGGCGAAACGCTGGGCGGCGACCGGGAAGGTGTGGCGGCGGCCGGCGTCGGCCTCCCCACCCGTGTGCATTCCGGTCGCGGTGACGCGGTCGACGGGCCGGGTCGCGGGGGCTTCGGGCGCTGCCCCGGGTGCCCCCGCGGCCGGCGTCCTGGCGGGGGTGCCCCGGCGCACGATGGCGGGGAGGAAGGCGGTAGCGGGCGAGGCCGCGGGAACCGGTGCGGGCAGGGTTCCCCCGCCGTCGGATGGCGCTTCGGCGGACGCAGACGTCGGGGCCGGGGCGCTGGGAGCCTGGGCGCTGGGAGCGGCCTGGGCACTCGGCGCCGCGGCGGCCGGGCCCGAGGACGGCGGGTACGAGCCCCAGCCCATCGAGGCCGAGGTCGGGGACGCCCCAGGCAGTGACGCGGAAGGGCCGGCGCCGGGGGTGGTCTCGAAGGACGACGACGCGCGGCGGCCGCGCAGCCCGCCGTGCCGGGCGGGCGGTGCGGGCGTGTGCGACGCCTCCGCGGGCGGCGCGCTGGGCGCTCCGGTCACCGGGGGCGCCGGCGGGACGCTCTTGCCCGCGGCCGTGGGCGGGACGGACGTCGTCGGCCCGGTCGGGGTCGGGCGCGTGCTCGCCGAGGGGCTCGGGGGCGGGGCGCTGGCCGCCGCGGCGCGGGGGAAGGCCGACGGCGGCGGCGTGTAGGCCCGCCGCTGCGGGCTCAGCATGCGCTGCTGGGCCTCCTGCTGGGCGCGCTCGCGCTCCCGCATCTCTCGGCGCGTCAGGGGCCGTTCGGGCACGGCAGGTGTCGTGTTCTCCTTCGGGTCCATCCTCGCTAGCCTCTCATGTCCGAGTCGTCGCCACGGATTTCCCCACTCCGCGTGCCGGACGCGGCCACTGCCGTCCCCGCCGCACCCCGACCGCGGATCAGGTCCAGCGCATGCTGGAGGATGCCGACCGCGGCCACTTGGTCCACCACTCTACGGTGTTCGCGAGAGCCGAGGCCAGCCGCGTGAAGGCTGCGATGCGCCTCGACCGTGGTGAGGCGCTCATCGACGAGTCGAACCTCACACTCGCTCCCGGCGTCGGCGAGACCCTGCGCGAGCTTGGCAGCGAAATCCCTCGCGAGCTGGGCGGACTCGCCCTCACGGCCCGAGAGAAGCCGCGGCAGGCCGACGTAGGCCTCGATCGCGGACCGCTCGACGGCCTCGCGCACGATCGCCGCGATGTCGCGGTTCCCCTTCCGGTCCCGCTTGAGCGTCGCGAGCGGGGTCGGCAGGATGCCGTCGGCGTCGCACACGGCGACGCCGACGCGCACCGTCCCCACGTCCGCGGCGAGGCGGACGCCGCGCCGGAACACGGGCGAACTGCTGTCGGGGGCAGTCATCCGGCGGCGCCTCTAGCGCTGGGCGACTGCGTCGGCCACGGCGGCCAGCGCGTCGACGATCTTCGCCGGGTCGGTCCCACCGCCCTGCGCGACGTCGTCCTTGCCGCCTCCGCCCCCGCCGAGGATCCCGGCCGCGGTGCGCACGAGCGCCCCGGCCTTCACGCCAGCGGCGCGCGCCTCGTCGTTCGTGGCGACGAGGACTGCGGGGCGGCCCTTGGCGACGCCGGCGACGGCGACGACGGCGCCAGCCGAAGAACCAGCTCCGAGGCGGGCGCGCAGGTCGAGCGCGAGGGCGCGGAGCTCGTCCGCCGAGGCGAGTTCGCCGGCGTCGTGCGTGATGAGGCGCACCCCCCCGACATCCTTCGCCGAGCCCACGAGCGCCGCCGCGGCGGCCACGAGCTTCTCCCTGCGCAGGCGCTCGAGCTCCTTCTCGGCCGCCTTGAGCTTGTCCAGGGTCGCGGAGATGCGCTCGCTCAGCTGGCCGGCCGGGACCTTGAAGATCTCGGTCAGCTCGGACACGAGCGCGCGCTCGGCGGCCTGGTGGCGGAAGGCGTCGAGGCCCACGAACGCCTCGACACGGCGGTTGCCGGATCCGACCGACTGCTCGCCGAGCAGCGTGAGGGAGCCGATGAGTGCCGTCGTGTCGACGTGCGTGCCGCCGCAGAGCTCCATGGACCACGGGCCGTTGATCTCGACGACCCGCACGCGCGAGCCGTAGTTCTCGCCGAAGAGGGCCATCGCGCCGGCGGCCTTGGCCTCCGCGAGGGGCATCTCCGAGGTGTTGACCGTGTAGTTGTCGCGGATCGCTAGGTTCGCGACCTCCTCGATCTCGCTCTTGGAGGCGCCCGAGAGCTGCTCGCCCCACGCGAAGTCGAACCGGAGGTAGCCGGCCTTGTTGAAGGAGCCGCGCTGGACGGCCTCGGGCCCGAGGATCTGGCGCAGGGCCGCGTGCACGAGGTGCGTCGCGGTGTGGGCCTGCTCGGCGGCGTGCCGGCGCTCCCGGTCGACGGCGGTGCGGACGAGGGCGTCGGCGTGCAGCTCGCCCTCGCGGACGAGCGCCTTGTGCACGCTCAGGCCCCTCACGGGTCGCTGGACGTCGAGGACCTCGACGACGAAGCCGTCGCCGGTGATGATGCCCGTGTCGGCGGCCTGGCCGCCGGCCTCGGCGTAGAACGGGGTCTCGTCGAGCACGATCTCGACCTCGCTCCCGGCGCCGATGCGGTCCACGAGCGCCCCGCCCGAGACCAGGCCGCGGACGCGGGCCTCGCCGTCGAGCCCGGTGTAGCCCGTGAAGACGGTCTCGCCGCCGGCGAGGAGCTCCTGGAACAGGCTCATGTCCGCGTGCCCGCTCTTCTTCTCCTTGGCGTCGGCCCGGGCGCGCTGGCGCTGGTCCTCCATGAGGGCGCGGAACCCGGCCTCGTCCACTGCGACGCCGGCCTCCTCAGCCATCTCGAGCGTCAGGTCGATCGGGAAGCCGTAGGTGTCGTGCAGCGTGAAGGCCTCCTCGCCGCTGAGCTTGGAGCCCGAGGACTTCGAGGCGGCCACGGCCTCGTCGAGGCGCGCCGTGCCGGCCGCGATCGTGCGCAGGAACGCCTTCTCCTCGCCGTAGGCGATGCGGCTGATCCGGTCGAAGTCCTTCTCGACCTGCGGGTAGACGCCCTTCATCGCGTCCCGAGACGCCGGGAGCAGCTCGGGCAGGACGGGCTTCTCGACGCCCAGGAGCCGCATCGCGCGCACGGCGCGGCGGATGAGGCGGCGCAGGACGTAGCCGCGGCCCTCGTTCGAGGGCGTGACGCCGTCGGTGATGAGCATGAGCGCGCTGCGGACGTGGTCGGCCACGACGCGCATCCGGACGTCGTCCGCGTGGTGCGGGTCGTCGTCGGTCTCCGCCGAGGTGTACTCCTTGCCCGAGAGCTCGGCGGCCTTGTCGATGACAGGGCGGACCTGGTCGGTCTCGTACATGTTCTCGACGCCCTGGAGGATCATCGCGAGGCGCTCCATGCCGAGGCCCGTGTCGATGTTCTTCTTGGGCAGCTCGCCGAGGATCGTGAAGTCGGTCTTCGAGCGCACGTTGTCGATCTGGTACTGCATGAACACGAGGTTCCAGATCTCGATGTACCGGTTGTCGTCGACGGCGGGGCCGCCCTCGGGGCCGTAGGCCGGGCCGCGGTCGTAGTAGATCT
This sequence comes from Sinomonas sp. T428B, assembly GCF_056780155.1. Taxonomy (NCBI): domain Bacteria; kingdom Bacillati; phylum Actinomycetota; class Actinomycetes; order Micrococcales; family Micrococcaceae; genus Sinomonas; species Sinomonas sp. T428B. Next base: position 2,055,932 of record NZ_JBRAZR010000001.1, read on the forward strand.
CGGAGCACGGGCCGGCCGGGCCGGGCTGGCCGGTCGACCAGTAGTTGTCGCTCTTGCCCATGCGCTGGATGCGCTCGGCCGGGATCGAGGTGTTGGCGAGCCAGAGGCGCTCGGCCTCGTCGTCCTCCTCGTAGACCGTGACCCAGAGCTTCTCCGCGGGCAGGCCGTAGCCGCCGTCGTCCACGCTCTTGGTCAGGAGCTCGAACGCGAACTTGATCGCGTCCTGCTTGAAGTAGTCGCCGAAGGAGAAGTTGCCGCACATCTGGAAGAACGTGCCGTGGCGGGCCGTCTTCCCGACCTCCTCGATGTCCCCGGTGCGGATGCACTTCTGGACGCTCGTCGCGCGGGGGAAGGGGGGCTCCTCGCGGGCGGTGAGGTACGGGATGAACGGGACCATGCCCGCGACCGTGAACAGGAGGGAGGGATCGCTGGACACGAGCGACGCCGAGGGCACTGCCGTGTGCCCCTTGCTGACGAAGTAGTCGATCCAGCGTCGAGTGATCTCGTGCGACTTCATGCTGTGTGCTTCAACCTTCCGGGGGTTCTGACGCGCCGATGCGCGCAGCGTGTGGCGTCTGGCCCCAGGGCCCCGCCACGAAAGTCAATTCTAAGTGCCGTGCCTAGGAGTCGAGCCCGAGGCCGCGGCGGAGCTCCGTCTCGCGCTCGGCCATGCCCGCGCGCACCTGGTCCGCGAAGTGGGCGATGCTGTCGGCGAGCTCGCCGACGGCGCGGTTGAGCCCGCCGGGCGAGGCGAGGGAGCGGGCCTCGATGACCTTCTGGCATGCGATGGCCCCGATGGCCACCCCGATGCCGAGCCAGACAATGCGCTTCATGGTGTTCCTCACGCTTCCTTCGGCTTCTGCGACTTCTAGCGGCGGCTGCTGCGCCGGCGTCAGCGGCTGCGCCGGCCCGAGCGACGCTGTCGGGGCTGGGACAGGGCTGTGCGGACGCCGTAGGAGAAGGCGGCGACCTTCACGAGCGGCGAGCCGACGGTCGCGGCCACGAGGGAGGACAGCGCCGAGACGTTGGCGGTCGCGTCCGAGACGTTCGAGGCGATGCCCTCGACCTTCTTGAGCTGGCCGTGGGTCGTGGTGACCGTCGCGGTCACCTCGTCCATGAGCGGCGTCGCGCCGTCGGACAGGCTGCGGATGGACCCGCGCAGCTCGTCGAGGACCCTCCCCAGCTTGAGGATGGGCACCGCGAGCAGGGCGACGAGCACTGCGAACACCCCCGCCGCGATGAGCCCTGCGATATCGCCTCCGGACACAGATTCCTCCCGTTCGTCCAGCTGTCTAGACCTGGCCTGCGCCGTCCTGCGGCGGGCCCCTTGGCTACCTTACACACGCGAGGAGCCCGCGGCTCGCGCCACGGGCTCCTCGTGCTGATGCCCCGCCTGAGCCCAGGCGGGAGGCGGATCAGCGGGCGTAGTACTCGACGACGAGCTGCTCTTCGCAGGTCACGGGGACCTCGGAGCGCTTCGGGCGGCGCACGAGGCGGGCCTGGAGCGACTCGAGCTTGACGTCCAGGTAGCCCGGGACGGCCGGGAGGACGTCGCGGTGCGCGCCGGCAGCGGCGACCTGGAACGGGGCGAACTTCTCGGAGCGCTCGTGCACGCCGATGAGCTGGCCCTCGGCGACGCGGAACGACGGGCGGTCGACGCGCTTGCCGTCCACGGTGATGTGGCGGTGCACGACGAGCTGGCGGGCCTGGGCGATCGTGCGGGCGAAGCCGGCACGGAGCACGAGGGCGTCGAGGCGCATCTCGAGGAGCTCGATGAGGTTCTCACCGGTCAGGCCCTTGGTGCGCTTGGCCTCCTCGAAGGCGCGGGTCATCTGCGCCTCGCGGATGCCGTACTGCGCGCGGAGGCGCTGCTTCTCGCGGAGGCGGACGGCGTAGTCCGAGTCCTGCTTCTTGCGGGCGCGGCCGTGCTCACCGGGGCCGTACGGGCGGCGCTCCATGTACTTGGCGGCCTTGGGGGTGAGGGCGAGGCCGAGAGAGCGCGAGAGGCGCGTCTGACGGCGGGCACGAGTGCTCGACACGTGTGTCCTTTCATACTGCCGCGGCATCGGATCACTGGCCTCCCGAGGTGGAGAGCGTTGGCCCGCGGCTGCCTTCTGCTACCGTCGGGCGCACTGGCCCTGCCGAATCTCTTCAGGAGGGAGCGCGCCGGACGTGCCAGACGGTCATCAAGCCTAGCACGTCCGGGGCACGGCCCCCGCCGGATCATGTCCCGCGGACGATCCCCCGCAGCCTCTCGAGCCTGGCCGCGATGTCGCGCTCGGCGCCGTTGCCCGTGGGCACGTAGTAGTCCTTGCCGACGAGGTCGTCCGGCGGGTACTGCTGCGCTGCGACGGAATGCGGCGCGTCGTGGGCGTACTTGTAGCCCTTGCCGTGCCCGAGGCGCTGGGCCCCGGCGTAGTGCGCGTCGCGCAGGTGGGGCGGGATGCCCGTGCCCAGCCCCGCGCGGACGTCGGCGATCGCGGCGTTGATGCCCATGTAGGCGGCATTGGACTTCGGCGCCGTGGCGAGGTGGACGACGGCCTCGGCCAGGACGATCCGGCCCTCGGGCATGCCGATGAGCTGCACCGCCTGCGCCGCCGCGACGGCCGTCTGGAGGGCGGTCGGGTCGGCCATGCCGATGTCCTCCGAGGCGGAGATGATGAGCCGCCGCGCGATGAACCGCGGATCCTCCCCCGCCTCGACCATGCGTGCGAGGTAGTGCAGGGCCGCGTCGACGTCGGAGCCCCTGATCGACTTGATGAACGCGCTGATGACGTCGTAGTGCATGTCCCCCGCGCGGTCGTAGCGCACGGCGTGGGAGTCCACGGCCTTCTCGCTGTGCCGCAGCTCGACCGTGACCGGACCGCGCCCGGCCGCGTCGCCGCCGTCGCCTGTCGCGCTGTCCTCCCCGCCCGCCCGCTCCCCCGGGTCGCCGAGGGCGACGGCGGCCGCTGCCTCGAGCGCCGTGAGGGCGCGCCGCGCGTCCCCGCCGGCGAGGCGCACGAGGTGCTCGGCGGCGTCGTCCGCGAGCACGACGGCGCCGCCCAGCCCGCGCGGGTCCGTCACCGCGCGCTCGATGAGGCCGCGGATGTCCGCGTCCGTGAGCGGCTTGAGCGTGAGCAGGAGCGAGCGCGAGAGCAGCGGCGAGACGACGGAGAACGACGGGTTCTCGGTGGTCGCGGCGACGAGCACGACCCACCGGTTCTCGACGCCGGGCAGGAGCGCGTCCTGCTGTGCCTTCGTGAAGCGGTGGATCTCGTCGAGGAAGAGCACCGTCGTCGTGCGGTGCAGGTCCCGGGCGGTGAGGGCCTCGTCCATGACCCGGCGCACGTCCTTGACTCCCGCCGTGACGGCCGAGAGCTCGACGAACTTGCGGCCCGGACCGCGGGCGATCACGTGCGCGAGCGTCGTCTTCCCCGTGCCGGGTGGACCCCACAGGATCACCGAGCTGGGCCCGGTGGGGCCGCTGCCGGTCTCGCCAGCGGCGAGCTGGCGCAGTGGGGAGCCCGCCCCGAGCAGGTGCTGCTGCCCGACGACCTCGTCGAGGCTGCGGGGGCGCATGCGCACGGCGAGGGGGCCGCGCTGCGCCGCCCGCGCCGAGGACGACGGCGACTCGTCCTCGCCGTCGTCGCCGAATCCGAACAGATCTTCCATCGCCACTACGCTACCGCGCGGCACCGACAGTCGGCGCTCTCGTCGTGGCGGCGGAGACCGGCGCCGGGACGGAGCGGGCCTCGGTCCTCGTGGAGGTCACCCTCCCCGGGAGGGGGTAGGCGCACGGAAGGGGCGGCACCCGCGGGTGCCGCCCCTCGACGTCGTGCTGTCGTGCTTAGGATTCGGGCTTCTTCGGCTCCGGCTTCGCGTCGACGCCGGCCTCCTTGCGCTGCTGCGGCGTGATCGGCGCGGGCGCGGCCGTGAGCGGGTCGAAGCCGCCGCCGGTCTTCGGGAACGCGATGACCTCGCGAATCGACTCGACGCCGGCGAGGAGGGCGACGACGCGGTCCCAGCCGAACGCGATGCCGCCGTGCGGCGGGGCGCCGTACTTGAAGCCCTCGAGGAGGAAGCCGAACTTCTCCTGCGCCTCGTCGTGGTCGATGCCCATGACCGCGAAGACGCGCTCCTGGACGTCGCGGCGGTGGATACGGATCGAGCCGCCGCCGATCTCGTTGCCGTTGCACACGATGTCGTAGGCGTAGGCGAGCGCGTTCTCGGGGTCCTGGTCGAACGTGTCGAGGAACTCCGGCTTGGGCGAGGTGAACGCGTGGTGCACGGCGGTCCAGGCCGAGTAGCCGAGGGCGACGTCGCCAGCGGCCTTCACCGTCGCGGCCGGCTCGAAGAGGGGCGCGTCGACGATCCACACGAACGCCCAGTCGTTGGGGTCGATGAGGCCCGTGCGGTGCCCGATCTCGACGCGCGCCGCGCCGAGGAGCGCGCGGGCATCGCCCTGCTCGCCGGCGGCGAAGAAGATGCAGTCGCCGGGCTTGGCGCCGACGGCCTCGGCCAGGCCCGCCCGCTCGGTCTCGGTGAGGTTCTTCGCGACGGGGCCCGCGAGCTCGCCGTCCTCCTTGTAGAGGACGTAGGCGAGGCCCTTGGCGCCGCGCTGCTTGGCCCACTCCTGCCACGCGTCGAGCGTGCGGCGGGGCTGGGAGGCCCCGCCGGGCATGACGACGGCGCCGACGTACGGGGCCTTGAAGACGCCGAAGGTCGTGTCCTTGAAGTACTCGGTGAGCTCCGTGAGCTCGAGGCCGAAGCGCAGGTCCGGCTTGTCCGAGCCGTACTTGGCCATCGCCTCCCAGTACGTCATCCGCCGGATCGGCATCGGGATCTCGACGTCGATGAGCTTCCACAGCTCGGCGACGATGCGCTCGCCGAGGCCGATGATGTCGTCCTGCTCGACGAAGCTCGCCTCGATGTCCAGCTGCGTGAACTCCGGCTGGCGGTCCGCGCGGAAGTCCTCGTCGCGGTAGCAGCGCGCGATCTGGTAGTACTTCTCGATCCCGCCGACCTGCAGGAGCTGCTTGAACAGCTGCGGCGACTGCGGCAGGGCGTACCACGAGCCGGGCGCGAGCCGGGCCGGGACCAGGAAGTCGCGGGCGCCCTCGGGCGTCGAGCGCGTGAGGGTCGGGGTCTCGACCTCGGTGAAGCCCTCGGAGTGCAGGAGCTCGCGGGCCACGCGGTTGGCCTCGGAGCGCAGGCGCATCGCGCGGGCCGGGCCGGGACGGCGCAGGTCGAGGTAGCGGTGCTTGAGGCGCGCCTCCTCGCCGACCTCGACGTGCTCGTCGACCTGGAACGGGAGCGGGTCCGCGGTGTTGAGCACGGTCACGCTCTCGGCGATGACCTCGATCTCGCCCGAGGCGAGCTGCGGGTTCTCGTTGCCCTCGGGGCGGCGCTCGACCGTGCCCTTGACCTGGAGGACGAACTCGTTGCGCAGGCCGTGGAAGACCTCCTCCTCGCGGACCACGATCTGCGAGACGCCCGAGGAGTCGCGCAGGTCCACGAAGGCCACCCCGCCGTGGTCGCGGCGGCGGGCCACCCAGCCGGCGAGGATGACGGTCTGTCCAATGTGCTCGGGGCGCAGCGTCCCGAGGCCGTGTGTGCGCAGCACAGCTGTTCCCTCACTAGGATCGGAGATGATTCCAGTCGAGTTTACCCGGAGGTCCCGTGCCGCCCGTCCCCAGCCTCCAGCGCCGGCTCGGAGCGATCGACGCGACAGCCATCGGCCTCGGCTCGATGCTGGGCGCGGGCGTGTTCGCCGTCTTCGGCCCGGCCGCCGCCCTGGCTGGGCCGTGGCTCCTGGCCGCGCTCGTCCTCGCGGGGGCAGTGGCCTATGCGAACGCGGTCGCCTCGGCGGCCCTCGCAGCCAAGTACCCCTCGAGCGGCGGCACCTATCTCTATGGGCGCGAGCGGCTCGGGGACTGGGCAGGCTTCGTGGCGGGCTGGGGGTTCGTGACCGGCAAGAGCGCCTCGTGCGCCGCGATGGCCCTGACGTTCGCCCACTACGTCGCCCCAGACTACGCGGTGCCCGTCGCCGTCGCGGCCGTCCTCGCCCTGACAGGCGTCAACCTCGCGGGCATCACCCGGACGGCCTTCGTGACGAAGGTGCTGCTCGCCGTCGTGCTCGCGGTGCTCGGCTTCGCAGCCGCCGTCGGGCTCGCGCTGCCGGCCCGGCCTGTGCCGCCCGTGATGCTGGACTCTCCGGGTGTCACGCCGCTTGCGGTCCTCTCGGCCTCGGGCATCCTGTTCTTCGCCTTCGCCGGCTACGCGCGCATCGCGACGCTCGGCGAGGAGGTGCGCGACCCGGCGCGGACGATCCCCCGCGCGATCATCGGCGCCCTCGCCGGGGCTTTCGTGGTCTACGCCGGTCTGGCCGCCGTCCTGAGCACAGGCCTCGGCTCGGAGCTTGCCCGCTCCACCGCCCCCGTCGCGGACCTCGTCTCCCCCGCCGGCGCGTGGGCCGAGGCCATCGTCCGGGCGGGCGCGACAGCCGCGTGCCTCGGCGCGCTCCTGGCTCTCATCGCCGGCGTGGGGCGCACGTCGCTCGCGATGGCCCGCGAGGGCGACCTGCCGCGCGGGCTCGCCCGCATCGGCGGCTCGCACAGCGTCCCCTGGGCGGCCGAGCTCGCGGTGTGCGCCGTCGTCGTGCTGCTGGTCCTGACCGGGAACGTGCTGACGGTCGTGGGCTTCTCGAGCTTCGGCGTGCTCATGTACTACGCGGTCGCGAACGCCTCGGCCTTCACCCTGGCCCCCGCCGAGCGGCCGCGGTACGCCCCGCGCTGGCTCAACGCCGCGGGGGCCGCCGGCTGCCTCGTGCTGGCCTTCACGCTCCCGTGGCAGTCGGCCGCCGTCATGGCCGGGGTGCTGGCCGCGGGCGTGGCCGGACGCGCGGCTGTGCTCAGCGCACGACGGCGCCGCGCCGGCTGACGCCTGTCGCCGCGCCGGCCGACGCCTACTCCGCAGGCTGCGCGGCGGCCGGGGCGACGACCTGGGGGACGAGGTCGGCCGCGGGCGGCATCCAGCTCGCGGGGTCGGCGGGCACCTGCTCGCCCGAGCGGATGTCCTTGACCTCGTGCCGGCCGTCCTCGTGCGTGAACCACACGAACGGGATGCCGCGGCGGTCCGCGTACTTGATCTGCTTGCCGAACTTCTCCGCCTTCGCGGCGACCTCGACCGAGATGCCGCGGGACCGCAGCTGGCGGGCGACGCTCTGCGCGGCCGTCCACGAGTCGTCGTCGACGAGGGTCACGAGCACGGCGGTGGGCACCGAGCGGGTCGCCGTGGCGAGCTCCTGGCTCAGGATGCGGGACACGAGGCGGGTCACGCCGATCGAGAGGCCCACGCCGGGGAACGTGCGGCTGCCCTTCGTCGCGAGCGCGTCGTAGCGCCCGCCCGAGCAGATCGACCCGAGCTGCTCGTGGCCGACGAGGACCGTCTCGTAGACGGTGCCCGTGTAGTAGTCGAGGCCGCGCGCGATGCTGAGGTCGGCGACGACCTTGCCGGGCGCCGCGGTCGAGGCCGCCGCGATGACCTGCTCGAGCTCCGCGAGGCCCTCCTCGAGCAGCTCGTCCTCGACGCCGAGCGCGCGGACCTGGGCCACGAAGGACGTGTCCTCGGTGCGGATCGAGGCGAGCTCGAGCGCGGCCTTGGCCTGCTCCGGCGTGGCGCCGAGCTCCTCCTGGAGCAGCTCCGCCACGCGCTCGGGCCCGACCTTCTCGAGCTTGTCGATGCTGCGCAGGACGCCGGCGGTGTCGGTGAGCCCGATCCCGCGGTAGAACCCCTCGGCGAGCTTGCGGTTGTTGATCCGGAGCCGGAACTCGGGGATCGGGAGGGCGGAGAGCGCCTCGGCGATCACGAGGGCGAGCTCGACGTCGTAGCGGAACGGCAGCTGGCCGTCGCCGACGACGTCGATGTCGGCCTGGGTGAACTCGCGCGCACGCCCCTCCTGGGGGCGCTCGCCGCGCCACACCTTCTGGATCTGGTAGCGGCGGAACGGGAACGCGAGGTGCCCGGCGTTCTCGACGACGTAGCGGGCGAACGGGACGGTGAGGTCGAAGTGGAGGGCGAGGGCCCCGGCGTCGTCCTTGCGGGCCGCGTCCTCGTCGTCCTGGAGCCGCGAGAGGCCGTAGACCTCCTTGTCGATCTCGCCCTTGCGCAGGAGCTGGCCCACCGTCTCGACCGCGCGGGTCTCGATCGACGAGAAGCCGTGCAGCTCGAAGGTTCGCCGCAGGGTGTCGAGCACATGGAGCTCCACCAGCCGTTCCTGCGGAAGCCACTCGGGGAATCCGGACAGCGAGGCGGTACGTGCCATGGGGTGAGAGCTCCTTGTGCGTAGACTGACTGCTGCACAAGTTTATGCGGTGGCAGCAGGGAGGGCGGTCGCGTGGCCAGGCGGAGCGCGCAGGAGGAACGGCGTCGGGTCCAGCTCATGGAGGCCAAGGCTGCCCTGCGCCGCGGCCAGGAGGAGCGCCGCCGGAAGGACAACGTCATCGCCTCCGCGGTGACGGCCGGGGCCATCGTGCTCGCCGCCGTCCTTCAGGGCACGGTGTTCGCCTCCAACCCCACCGCCGCCGAGTACGCCGCGGCGCAGGCCGGCCTCGAGACCCCGAGCCCCTCGCCGAGCCCCTCCGTCCCCAACGCTCCCCACATCCCCTCGCCGGAGACGGCGGCCGGCAGGACGTTCACCGGCGAGCTCGTCCTCAACGGCCAGCCGCTCGGCGTCGAGCTCGACGGCACGGCCGCGCCCCAGGCTGCGGCGGTCTTCAAATCGCTCGCCGACTCCGGCACGCTCTCGGGCCGGCCCTGCCACCGCCTCACGACCGGCGCCTCGTTCGCCGTCCTCCAGTGCGGCGCCCTGGACCTCACCGGGGCCTCGGAGCCCGACTACTCGTGGGGCCCCATCGAGAACGCGCCGGCGGACGGCGTGTACCCGGCCGGCACGATCGCGGTCGCCCGCAAGGGCAACGACGCGTACAGCAACGGCCAGCAGTTCTTCATCGTCTACCGGGACACGACCATCCCCTCGGACAGCGCGGGCGGCTACAGCGTGGTCGGCCACGTCACGTCGGGGCTCGAGTCGGTCCAGCAGTTCGCCGCGGCCGGAACGTCCGCCGGCGAGGACGGGGCGCCCGTGACACCTGTCACGATAGACTCGTTGACGGTGAACTAGATGGTCTGGCAAGCCCGCCAGCCCAGGCACAACCAAGCGAAAGAGTTCTAGCGGTGACCGAAAGTCAGAAATCCGACGACGCCGCGGCCCCCTCGGCCGCACCTGTTCCCTCCCCCGCGGCCTTCGCCGCCAAGCCGAAGCCTGCGGCGCCGTCCGCCCCGGCCGCCGCCCCGGCCGCGCCGTCCGTCTCGCTCGCCGAGGCCTCGAAGTGGGGCCGCGTCGAGGGCGACGGCCACGTGTTCCTGACCGTCGACGGCGAGGAGCACCCGGTCGGCCAGTATCCCGGCGTGTCCGCGGACGAGGCCCTCGCCTACTTCGCGCGCAAGTATGAGGACGTCCTCGCGCAGATCGTCCTGCTCGAGCAGCGCGTGAGCACCCACGCCAACGCGGCCGACGTCCGCAAGGGCGTCGAGCACCTGCGGGCCCAGCTCGCCGAGCGGTCCATGGTCGGCGACATTCGCTCCGCCGAGGCCCGCCTCGACGCGCTCGAGGCCGCCCTCGCCGACGCCGAGGCGCACGAGAAGGCCGCGCATGATCAGGCCCGCGCCGAGGAGCTCGCCAAGCGCGAGGCCATCGTCGCCGAGGCCGAGCAGATCAGCGCCCAGGACCCCGAGCGGACGCAGTGGAAGGTCAGCGGCGCCCGGATGAACGAGCTGTTCGAGGCCTGGAAGACCTCGCAGAAGTCGGGCCTGCGCCTCGGCCGCACCGCCGAGGACGCCCTCTGGAAGCGCTTCCGCGCCGCGCGCACGCAGTTCGACCGGCACCGCCGGGCGTACTTCTCGCAGCTGGACAGCATGAACGCCCAGGCCAAGTCGGTCAAGGAGAAGCTCATCGCCGAGGCGGAGACGCTCCAGAGCTCCCAGGAGTGGGGCTGGGCCGCGGGCGAGTACCGCCGGCTCATGGACGCCTGGAAGGCGGCCCCCCGGGCGAGCCGCAAGGAGGACGACGCCCTCTGGGCGCGGTTCCGCGCCGCGCAGAACGTCTTCTTCGAGGCCCGCAAGGCGGCCAACGACGCCGTCGACCGCGAGTACGAGGCCAACCTCAAGGTCAAGGAGCAGCTCCTGGCCGAGGCCCAGAAGCTCCTCCCGGTCACCGACCTCGCCGCGGCCAAGCGCGCGCTCCAGTCGATCCGGGACCGGTGGGAGGACGCCGGCCGGGTTCCGCGCGCCGACATGGGCCGGATCGAGGCGGGCTTCCGCAAGATCGAGGACGCCATCACGCACGCCGAGCAGGAGAACTGGCGCCGCACGGACCCTGAGACGAAGGCCCGCACCGACTCCGCCCTGAGCCAGCTCGAGTCGTCGATCGAGGCCCTCGAGGCGGAGATCGCCGAGGCCGAGCGCAAGGGCGACTCCCGCGCCGCCTCGAAGGCCCGTGAGGCCCTCGAGGCCCGCCGCTCGTGGCTCGACCAGCTCCGGAAGTCGGCGAACGAGCTCGCCTGAGCCCCCGCCCTTGCGCACGCAGTCACCGGGCCCCGCGCCGCACTCGCCGAGTACGCCGCGGGGCCCGCTGCTTTGTCCCTGCCTGCCTGAGGTTGTCCACAGGCCCGCGGCCGTGTCCAGCGCCGGGCCGCCGGGAGCGGGCATGATGTCCCCATGCCCAGCGCCCCTCCACCGCACCCCGTCCCCGGCGGAGCCCCGGTGCTTGTCGCTGGCCTGCCCTTCACCGCCGTCGAGCTCCAGGCCATGGAGGCCGACGGCGTCCTGCGCCGCAGCGTCGGCGGCGCCTATGTGCCGGCGCTGGCCGCGGACGGGCCGGAGCTCCGGGCTCGCACGATCGCGGTCCTACTGCCCGAGCGGGTCCGGGCCCGGACCGTGGCGGGCCGGCTGACCGCGGCGTGGGTCTACGGCTGCGCGCCCGCGCCCGAGACGCCGGTCATGCTCGTCGAGAGCTCGCACCGGATCTCGGGCCTGCGCTCCTCGAGCCGTCTGCTCGTGCACGAGGTCAGCTTCGGGCCGTTCGACGTGATCGAGCTCGGTGGGCTCCAGGTCACCGCCCCGCTGCGCACCGCCGTCGACCTCGCGGTGCACGGCGAGGACCTGCGCGCGGTGCCGGCGCTGCGGAGGATGCTTGCCCAGCCGGGCCTCGGCCTCACGCTCGGCCTCGTGGCGAGGGCGCTCGAGGCGCTGCCCCGGCAGCCGCACAAGGAGAGGGCTCGCCGGACGCTCGCCCGGCTGCGCCCGGGACGGGAGGGCTAGTCAGCCGCGGCGCCGGTTGCCCGTGGTGCGGTAGACGTCGAAGACGCCGTCGATCCGGCGCACGGCGCTCAGGACGTGGCTGAGGTACTTCGGGTCGCCCATCTCGAACGCGAACCGGGAGACGGCCAGGCGGTCGGTCGAGGTGTGCACGTGGGCGGAGAGGATGTTGACGTGGTTGTCCGAGAGCACGCGCGTGACGTCGGAGAGGAGGCTCTTGCGGTCGAGGGCCTCGACCTGGATCTCGACGAGGAACACGCTCGACTGCGTCGGTGCCCAGTCGACCTCGACCATGCGGTCCGGCTCCGCCCTCAGGCCCGCGACGTTCGTACAGTCCGAGCGGTGCACCGACACGCCGGAGCCCCGCGTGACGAAGCCGACGATCGGATCCGGCGGGACGGGCGTGCAGCAGCGGGCCAGCTTGACCCACACGTCGCCGACCCCGCGCACGATCACGCCGGAGTTCGAGTACCGCGGCGGGATGCTGCCCTTCGTCGGCGCGATGGTCTCGGCGATGTCCTCGGCGGCCCCCGCGGCGCCCCCGAGGCTGTCGACGAGCTTCTCGACGACGGACTGCGCCGACGCGTGACCGTCGCCGATCCCGGCGTAGAGGCCCGCGATGTCCTGGTAGCGGAACTCCTGCGCGACGGCGAGGAGCGCGTCGTGGCTCAGGAGGCGCTGGAGCGGCAGGTTCTGCTTGCGCATGGCGCGCGTGAGCAGCTCCTTGCCCTTGTCGATGGCCTCCTCGCGGCGCTCCTTGGTGAACCACTGGCGGATCTTGTTCCGCGCCCTGGCGCTCTTGACGAAGTGCTGCCAGTCCTGGCTGGGCCCCGCGCCCTCGGCCTTGGAGGTGAAGATCTCGACCCAGTCGCCGTGGTTGAGCTCGCTGTTGAGCGGCACGAGCTTGCCGTTGACGCGCGCGCCGATCGTGCGGTGCCCCACCTCGGTGTGGACGGCGTAGGCGAAGTCGACCGGCGTCGACCCGGCGGGCAGGGCCATGACCTCGCCCTTGGGGGTGAAGACGAAGACCTCCCGGGCGTTGATCTCGAACCGCAGCGAGTCGAGGAACTCCCCCGGGTCCGAGGTCTCCTGCTGCCAGTCCACGAGGGAGCGGAGCCAGCCCATCTCGGAGGCCTTGCCGCTGGGCGTGTGGCTCTGGGCCTGCGGCTGGTCCTTGTACTTCCAGTGCGCGGCCACACCGTACTCGGCGCGGCGATGCATCTCGTGGGTGCGGATCTGGATCTCGACCGGCCTGCCGCTGGGCCCGATGACCGTCGTGTGCAGCGACTGGTACATGTTGAACTTGGGCATCGCGATGTAGTCCTTGAACCGGCCCGGGAGCGGGTTCCACCGCGCGTGCAGTGTCCCCAGGGCGGCATAGCAGTCGCGGACGCTGTCCACGAGCACGCGAACTCCCATGAGGTCGTTGATGTCGTCGAACTCCTTCTGGCGGACGATCATCTTCTGGTAGATCGAGTAGTAGTGCTTGGGCCGGCCCGTGATCTCCGCCTTGATCTTGGCCGTGCGCAGGTCGTCGGCGATCTGGGCGCGGATCACGGAGAGCTGCTTCTCGCGCTCGGGGGTCCGCGCGCCGACCATGCGCACGATCTCCTCGTACACCTTCGGGTACAGGGCCGCGAAGGAGAGGTCCTCGAGCTCCCACTTGATCGTGTTCATGCCGAGCCGGTGCGCGAGCGGGGCGAAGATCTCGAGCGTCTCGCGGGCCTTGCGTGCGGAGGACTCGGGCGAGACGAAGCGCCACGTGCGGGCGTTGTGCAGGCGGTCGGCGAGCTTGATGACGAGGACCCGGATGTCCTTGGCCATCGCCACGACCATCTTGCGCACCGTCTCCGACTGGGCGGCGTCGCCGAACTGGACCTTGTCGAGCTTGGTCACGCCGTCGACGAGCATGGCCACCTCGGGCCCGAAGTCCCGGCGGAGGTCATCGAGCGTGTAGGGAGTGTCCTCGACGGTGTCGTGCAGGAGCGCCGCGGCGAGCGTCGTGCCCGTCATGCCGAGCTCGGCGAGGATCGTCGCGACGGCGACGGGGTGCGTGATGTAGGGGTCGCCGCTCTTGCGCTTCTGCCCCTGGTGGCTCCGCTCCGCGACCTCGTAGGCCCGCCGGATGAGGTCGAAGTCCTCGCGCGGGTTGTTGGCCCGCACGGTCCGAAGGAGCGGCTCGAGGATGGGCGAGTGCGCGCTCGGCCCGCGGCCCGTGAGCCGGGCGAGCCGTGAGAACGTCCAGTCCCGCCGGCCCAGGGCCGGGCGCTCGAGCAGGCTGTTGCCGCCCAGTGGCATAGGCGCCGGATTCAGTGCCGAATCCGCGGCTGGGGCGGCCGGGGCGGGGGGCGCGGTGGGCGCAGACGACGCCGGGCCGGGGCGGCCGCTCTGGGCCGCACCGGGGGCCCCGGGCTGGGCCGGGGACGACGTCGGACGCTCGACCACTGATGGCACCTCCACTACTGACGACGGGTTGCCCTCAGTGTATGCCCGAGAGCGGGGCTCAGACGCCCGCAGTCGCCGTCGACCGCCGCGAGCGGACCCGCTCCGCCTGCTTGACGAGCTCGGGCTCGCGCTCGCGCAGCCACGCGTACATCGGGGCAGCGATGAAGATCGTCGCCGCCGTGCCGATGAGGATGCCCACGAAGAGCGCGAGGGAGAGGTCCCGCAGCGTGCCGGCTCCGAGGAGGCCAGCGCCGATGAAGAGGATCGCGGCGACCGGCAGGACGGCGACCATCATGGTGTTGATCGAGCGCACGAGGGTCTGGTTCACCGCGAGGTTGACCTCCTCGGCGAAGGTCCGCCTGGTCGAGGCGGAGATGTCGGCGGTGTTCTCGCGGATCTTGTCGAACACCACGACGGTGTCGTAGAGCGAGTAGCTCAGGATCGTCAGGAAGCCGATGATGGCCGACGGCGTGACCTCGAAGCCGCTCGCGGCGTAGACGCCGCCGGTGATCGCCATCGTGACGAACATGCCCGTGAGGGCCGAGAGGGACATCTTCCACGTCCGGAAGTACAGGGCCATGAGGACGGCCGCGAGGAAGACGAACACGAAGAAGCCGATCGTGGCCTGCTGCGTGACGTCGGCGCCCCACGTAGGCCCGACGAAGGACGAGGTCACGTTCTCCTCGCCGACCCCGTAGGAGGACGCGAGGTTGGACTTGACCTCGAGCGTCTCGTCATCGGTGAGCTGGTCCGTCTGGACGCGCATCGTGCCCGGGGCGATGTTGGCCACGCGCGGGGCGTTGCCGGGCGCGACGGCGTTGACGGCCTGCTCCCCGAGGCCCGGGTCGGTGTCGGAGACCTGCGAGACACGGAACTCGCTGCCGCCGCGGAACTCGATGCCGAGGTTGAACCCGCCCGTGAGCACGGGGATGAGGATGGACACGAGCACGAGCGCGCCCGCGATGGCGAACCACAGGCGCTTGTGCGGCCCGACGAAGTCGTAGGAGCGCTTGCCCGTGTACAGCTCGTTGCCGAAGCGCGCGAAGAAGGTGGACATCAGTTCTGCTCCTCTTTCCGCTCGGACGCGCGGCCGGCCCGGCCGGAGGCGGAGGACATCTCCGACTGCCTCTGGGCCTCGGCGGCGCGGCGCTCGGCGATGGTCATGCGGCGGCCGGCCTCGCCTGCGGCGGCTGCGTTCTTCGGCCTGCGTGCGCTCTGGGCGGCCTCGGAGGCCTCGCGCAGGCGGCCGGCGCCGCGGTACAGCGGCACGGCGCCCAGCCGCTCGGGGTCGAGGCCCGAGAAGCGGTGCCCCTCGCCGAAGAAGCGCGTGCGCGCGAGCAGCTGCAGGGTCGGATGCGTGAAGAGGAACACGACGAGGAGGTCCGCGATCGCGGTGAGGCCGAGGGTGAAGGCGAAGCCCCGCACGTTGCCGACGGCGACGAAGTAGAGCACGACGGCGGCCAGCAGGTTGACGGCCTTGGAGGCGAGGACGGTGCGCTTGGCCCGCTTCCAGCCGTTCTCGACGGCCGAGACGAGGCCGCGCCCCTCGCGCAGCTCGTCGCGGATGCGCTCGAAGTAGACGATGAACGAGTCAGCCGTCTGGCCAATGGCCACGATGAGGCCGGCCACGCCGGCGAGGGAGAGCCGATAGTTCTCGGTCCAGCCCAGGATCGCGATCGCGAGGTAGGTCAGGGCGCCGGCGACGACGAGCGAGGCGATCGTGACGAAGCCCAGGGCCCGGTACTGGAAGAGGGAGTAGACGATGACGAGCAGGAGGCCGATCCCGCCCGCGAGGAGGCCCATGCGCAGCTGCTCGCCGCCGAGCGTCGCGGAGATCTGCTCCTCGCTCTGGATGTCGAAGCTGATCGGAAGGGCACCGTAGCGCAGCTGGTCGGAGAGCGTCTTGGCCGTGGCCTCGGTGAAGCTTCCGGTGATCTGGGGGCGGCCGTCGGTGATGACCGCGAGGGAGCGCGGCGCCGAGATGACCTTGTCGTCGAGGACGATCGCGAACTGGGAGCGGACGTCGTTGGGGTCTGCGACGTAGAAGCCGTTGAGCCGCTGCGTGACGGCCTTGAACTTCTCCGTGCCGGACTCGTTGAACTGGATGTTGACGGCCCACTCGTTCGTGACGGCGCCCTGGCGGCCCTGCTGGAGCTGGAAGGTCGAGCCGGCGATGTCCGTGCCGACGACCTCGACCGGGCCGAGGATGTACTTGATGGGGCCGCCGATGTTGCTCCCGCCCTCGCACGTCACGAGCGGCTTCGCAGGGTCGGAGCGCTCGGTCTTCTCGGGCAGGGCGCCCGTGCAGTCGAGGGCCTCGAACTGGCGGTAGACGTCGGCCGTGATCCAGTTCTGGTCGCTCGCATTCGCGGGGGCGGCCGTGGGCTTGGGGAGCTGCTCCTCGGGGGTCCGCTGGTCCTCGGGCACGGCGCCGGGGTTGCCCGCGGCAAGCACGGGGCGGAAGTTCATGTCTGCCGAGGCCTGGATGAGCTGGCGCGTCTCGCCGGACGGCGTGCCCGGGAGGCTCACGACCACGTTCCGCCCGGACTGCGTGCTGATCTCGGCCTCGGCGACGCCGGAGCCGTCGACGCGCTGGCGGATGATCTCGACCGCCTGGTCGAGCTGCTCCTGGCTGATCTGCGAGCCGCCCGAGACCTTGGGCGCGAGGATCATCTGGGTGCCGCCCTCGAGGTCGAGCGCGAGCTTGGGCGCCCACGAGGCCTGCCCCGCGAGGGTGCCGCCGGCGAGCACGCCGGTGAGCGCGATGAGGATGACGCCCAGCCAGACGAGCGTCTTGAGTCCCGGCCTCGTGCGGGATCGTGCCATGGTGGTCCTTCGGTCGGGGTCGCGGCGCCGGCGAAAGCGGTGCGCGGGCACTGGGCATCACTGCCGCCCGGGAACGGTCCCGGGCGGCGCGGCGATGGCTACTTCTGGTTCTTGTCCTCGCCGTTGAGGCGCTTGAGCGTCTCCTCGGGGGTCTCGGAGAGCTGCTCCTGCGGGGTGCCCGCGTCCGCAGCGGGCTTGCCGAGGCCGAGCGGCGTCGACGTGGAGGCCGTCGGGCCAGACACCACCGGGCCGGCCTCGGGGGCCTCGGCCGGGGCGGCGGCCTCCCCCGCCACAGGGGCGCCGGGCTCGACGGCGGCCGGCTCGACGATCTTGGTCACGGCCTGGCGGTGCACGGTGGCCTGGCTCCCCGGGCTCAGCTCGAGGACGACCTTGTTCTCGGCGTCGTCGATGGCGACGATGCGCCCGTAGAGGCCGAAGCTCGTCATGACCTCGACGCCGGGGGCGAACTTCGACTGCATCTCGGCCTGCTGCTGCTGGGCCTTCTTGTTCCGGCGGAACATCGAGAAGATGAAGAAGGCGAAGACGGCCAGCAGGAGGATGGTCATCAAGTCCATGAGAGGTCCAATCTGTCGGAAGGCCCGGGAGGCGTGCGGCCGCCTGCGGGCACAGCATAGTGGCCCCCGCCGTGGCGGGAGGCGTGTACCCAGTCTAAGCGCACGGGCTTGGCCGGGCGCTCAGGGAGCGGCGTCGGAGGAGTCCTCCGGGCCCTCCTCTGAGCCCGGGCCAAAGAGGGTTGCGCTGTCCGCGAACGGGGCGCCCGCGGGCACCGGCAGTCCGAGATGCGCGTAGGCGAGCGGGGTCGCGATGCGGCCCCGCGGTGTGCGGCCCATGAGACCCTCGCGCACGAGGTATGGCTCGGCGACGGTCTCGACCGTCTCGGGCTCCTCCCCGACGGCGATCGCGAGCGTCGAGAGTCCCACGGGCCCGCCGCCGAACTTCGTCGCGAGGGCCGTGAGCACCGAGCGGTCGAGCCGGTCGAGCCCCTTGGCGTCCACCTCGTACATGTCCAGCGCCGCGGCAGCGGAGCGCGCATCGATCTCGGCGATCCCGTGCACGAGCGCCCAGTCGCGGACGCGCCGCAGGAGGCGGTTGGCGATGCGGGGCGTCCCCCGGGACCGCCCTGCCACCTCGGTGAAGCCGGCGGAGGTCACGCGGAGGTCGAGGAGCCCCGCAGAGCGGCGCAGCACGAGCTCGAGCTCCTCGACGGAGTAGAACTCGAGGTGCCCCGTGAACCCGAACCGATCCCGCAGGGGGCCGGGCAGGAGCCCGGCCCGGGTCGTCGCTCCAACGAGGGTGAAGGGCGGCAGCTCGAGCGGGATCGCCGTCGCGCCCGCGCCCTTGCCCACCACGATGTCGACGCGGAAGTCCTCCATCGCCATGTAGAGCATCTCCTCGGCGGGCCGCGACATGCGGTGGATCTCGTCGAGGAAGAGCACCTCGCCCTCGGTGAGCGAGGACAGGATCGCGGCGAGATCGCCGGCGTGCTGGATGGCGGGGCCGGAGGAGATGCGCAGCGGGGCGTTCATCTCCGCCGCGATGATCATGGACAGCGTCGTCTTGCCGAGGCCGGGCGGGCCGGACAGGAGCACGTGGTCCGCCGTGCGGCCCCTCAGGCGGCTGGCCTCGAGCACGAGCGAGAGCTGCCGGCGCACGCGCGCCTGGCCGACGAACTCGTCGAGGAACTTGGGCCTGAGCGCCGCCTCGATGACGCGCTCCTCGGGCTCCTCCCCGCTCGAGACGAGGGACGCCTCAGCCACGGGCGCCCGCCTTCACGCCGGGCCTCGCGCCCTGTCCGAGCCAGCGAAGCGTCGCGCGGAGGATCTCGGGGACACTCCCCGTCTCGGCGAGCTCGGGCTGGTCGGCCAGCGCCCGGTCGATGTTCGCGGATGCGTCCTTCTCGCTCCAGCCGAG
This sequence comes from Sinomonas sp. T428B, assembly GCF_056780155.1. Taxonomy (NCBI): domain Bacteria; kingdom Bacillati; phylum Actinomycetota; class Actinomycetes; order Micrococcales; family Micrococcaceae; genus Sinomonas; species Sinomonas sp. T428B. The sequence continues at coordinate 2,074,493 of NZ_JBRAZR010000001.1, forward strand.
CGAGGCCATCGCCTCGACGACCCGGGCCCTCCACGCCTCCTCGCCGGCGGCGGCCGGCAGCACGGGGGCGGGCTCGCCCGGGGTGCCGAGGGGCACGAGCTTGCCCTTGAGCTCGAGGACGAGGCGTGCGGCGACCTTGGGCCCGATCCCCGGGACCTTCGTGAACGCCTTCGAGTCCTCGGAGTGCGCCGCGACGCGGACCGCTTCGGGGCTGTGCACGGCGAGCACGGCCAGGGCCAGACGAGGCCCGACGCCCGAGACCCCGAGCAGCACCTCGAACACCTCGCGCGCGCCGGGATCCTCGAAGCCGAACAGCGTGAGCGAGTCCTCACGCACCACGAGGTACGTGTGCACCGTAGCCTCGGCACCCTCGCGCAGGCCGGCCAGAGTCTGCGGCGTCGCCCAGAACGCCATGCCGACGCCGTTGACATCGATCACCGCCGAGGACAGGCCAACATGGGCCACGGGCCCGCGGAGGAAGCTGATCACGAGAACTCCTTGTCACCCGAACATATCTACGAGAACTCTAGCGGCCGACGGCGCCGGGCTGGCTCATCTGCCGCGGCGCGCCCGCCCTTTCCGCCACCCTGGTCCTGCTCGGCTACCTGCCGCGGCGGGCTTTCGCTTCCGCCCGCCCTTTCCGCCACCCTGGTCCTGGTCGGCTTATCTGCCGCGGCGGGCTTTCGCTTCCGCCCGCCCTTTCCGCCACCCTGGTCCTGCTCGGCTTATCTGCCGCGCCGCGCCTTCGCTTCCGCTTCCTGCCACGCCCTCTGCGCCGGCGTCAGCGCCGTCGCCGTCATTGCCGTCGTGCGCCCGACGGCGGATGGCGAGCCGGGCGCGCTCCCCCGCCACGCGTGGGCCAGGGCGAGCGCGAGGGCGTCGGCGGCGTCGGCCGGGCGCGGCGGCGTCTCGAGCCGGAGAATCTTGGTCACCATCCGCGTCACGGCGGCCTTGTCCGCCCGCCCGCTGCCCGTCACGGCGGCCTTGACCTCCGACGGCGTGTGCAGCGCGACCGGGATCCCGCGGCGGGCAGCCGCCGCGATGATGATCCCCGAGGCCTGCGCGACGCCCATGACGGTGCTCACGTTGAGCTGGGAAAAGACCCGCTCGACGGCGACGACCCCCGGGGTGTAGCGGTCGAGCCACTCCTCCATCGCGCTCGCGATCGCGAGCAGGCGCGCGTCGAGGGGCTGCTGGGCGTCCGTGCCCACGACCCCGACGCCGACGAGGGTCGCCGTGCGGTCGCGGTGGATGTCCACGACCCCGAGCCCGCAACGCGTGAGGCCCGGGTCCACGCCCAGCACGCGCAGGGGGGACCCGGGCCTCACACGGGTGCCGTCGGCGGTCCCGGCGGCGTCGTCGGGCATCCGGGCAGGGCCGGCCATTCCTCAGTCGTCCTCGAGGGCCGCCATGACCTCGTCGCTCACGTCCGCGTTCGTGTACACGTTCTGCACGTCGTCGAGGTCCTCGAGGGCGTCGACGAGGCGCACGAACTTGCGTGCGCCGTCGGCGTCGAGCTGGACCTCCATGGAGGGGACGAACTCGACCTCGTCGGTCTCGTACTCGATGTGTCCCTCGGTGAGTGCGTCGCGAATGGCCTGCAGGTCCGCCGGCTCGGAGTAGACGATCCAGTTCTCGCCGCCGTCCTTGACCTCCTCGGCGCCCGCCTCGAGCACGGCCATGAGGACGTCGTCCTCGGAGAGGCCGTTCTTCGGCAGGCTCACGACGCCCTTGCGGGTGAAGAGGTAGTTGACCGAGCCCTGGTCCGCCATGCTGCCTCCGTTGCGGGTCACGGCGAGGCGCACGTCCGCAGCGGCGCGGTTGCGGTTCTCGGTGAGGCACTCGATGAGCAGCGCGGAGCCCTGGGGGCCGCGGGCCTCGTACATGATCTCCGTGTACTCGATGGCCTCGCCGGTCAGGCCCGCCCCGCGCTTGATTGCGCGGTCGATGTTGTCGTTCGGGACCGAGTTCTTCTTGGCCTTGCTGACGGCGAGGTCGAGGGCCGGGTTGCCGGAGACGTCAGGCCCGCCGAGGCGCGCCGCGACCTCGATCGTCTTGATGTACTTCGCGAACGCCTTGGCCCGCTTGGCGTCGATGGCGGCCTTCTTGTGCTTGGTGGTCGCCCATTTGGAGTGGCCGGACATGCCTACGCTTCTCCCTTGATCATGCGGATGAAAAGTTCATGGATCCGTGTCTCGCCCGTCACCTCGGGGTGGAACGATGTCGCGAGCAGCCGCCCTGAACGAACTGCGACAATTCTAGCCTTGCCCTCCAGCGTCGCCGTGTGGGACGCGTGCTGCGGGTCGACCTCTGCGAGCACCTCGACGCTCGGCCCGACCCGCTCGACCCACGGGCCCCGGATGAACACCGCGTGCACGGGCCCGCCCGTCTGGTCGACCTCCTTGAAGTCGAGGTCCGTCTCGAAGGACTCGCGCTGGCGCCCGAACGCGTTGCGCCGCACCGTGATGTCGAGGCCGCCGAAGGTCTCCTGGGCGTGGCCCGAGAGGTCCTTGGTCGGATCGGCGATCTCGTCGGCAAGCAGGATCATGCCCGCGCACGAGCCGTACACGGGGAACCCCTCGGCGATCTTGGCCCGCAGGGGCTCCGCGACGCCGAACGCGCGCGCGAGCTTGTCGATCGTCGTCGACTCCCCGCCGGGGATCACGAGCCCGTCGATCCCGTCGAGCTCCTCGGGGCGGCGGACCTTGACCGCGCGGGCTCCTGCGGTCTCAAGGGCGGCCAGGTGCTCTCGGACGTCGCCCTGCAGGGCGAGGACGCCGACGACGGGAGGGTCCGGGACAAACGGGGGTGCGGAAGTCACCTGTCCAGTGTAGTCAAGGCCGTGAGGCTCCTTTCCCGGCCCCACCCGAGGGCTTCCCGGCATCCCGCTCCGGCCCTCTCCATGGAGCGCCGGTAGCATGGAGCGCGGGACCTGACGGACGAGAAGATGAGGTTGCACCTATGTGCGGAATCGCCGGCTACTACGGCTTCGGGCAGGACGAGACTCTCCTGAAGGAGATGAACAGCTGCATCGAGCACCGGGGGCCCGACGGCGAGGGGTACTTCTCGGAGGGCAGCGTCGGCCTCGCGCATCGGCGGCTCGCGATCGTCGACGTCGCCCACGGGCAGGAGCCGATGGTGAGCGCCGACGGCGCGACCGTCCTCGTGTACAACGGCGAGGTCTACAACTACCGCGAGCTGCGCGCCGAGCTCGAGGCGCTCGGCCGCTCGTTCCGCACGGCGTCGGACACCGAGGTCGTGCTCCAGGCCTACGAGGAGTGGGGCACCGACGCGTTCGACCGCTTCAATGGCATGTTCGGCCTCGCCCTGTTCGACCGCCACCGCAACCAGCTCGTCCTGGCGCGCGACCACTTCGGCATCAAGCCGCTCTACTGGGCCAACGCCGGGACCGAGGCCGAGCCGAAGCTGCTCTTCGCCTCCGAGATCCGCCCGATCCTCGCCACCGAGCACATCGAGGCCGCGCCCAACGAGCGCATCCTCTACCGCTACCTCAGGTTCCGCATCCACGACGACACGGCGGAGACGTTCTTCGCCGGCGTCAACAAGCTCCTCCCAGGCGAGATGATGACGGTGGACCTCGGCACGGGCCGGTTCCGCATCTCGTCCTACACCCGACTGCGCGAGGAGCTCGAGGAGCTCTCGAAGGTCAACACGCCCTACACGCCCGAGGTCGTCGACGAGTACCGGCGCCGCTTCACCGAGGCCGTCCGCCTCCGGCTCAACTCCGAGGTACCCGTCGGCAGCGCCCTCTCGGGCGGGCTCGACTCCTCGGCCGTCGTCGTGACGATCAACAAGCTCATGCAGGAGAACGCCGAGGGCCTTGAGGCCGTCGGCGCCAAGCAGAACACGTTCAGCGCCGTCTTCCCCAACTCGATCAACGACGAGGAGGCGTACGCGGACGCCGCGATCCACGCGTGCCGCGGGAACATCGCCGGCCACAAGATCAAGCCGACCCCCGAGGGCTTCGCCGCGGACCTGGAGGACTTCGTCCGCACGATGGAGGAGCCCATCATCTCCTCCGGCCCCTACGCGCAGTACTGCGTCATGAAGGAGGCCAGGAAGCACGTCACGGTCCTCCTCGACGGGCAGGGTGCCGACGAGATGATGGCCGGCTACATCCCCTACTACTTCGCGTACCTGCGCCAGCTCAAGGCCGCCGGCGACTACGCGACGCTGGCCAGGGAGACCCGGAACAGCCTCGACGTCTTCTACCGCCTCGGCCGGTTCCGGTTGGCGGGCATGGTGAGCGGGAAGAAGACCGTGGGCATGGGCTCGCTCCTCAAGCGGGACTGGGCCAAGAAGTTCAGCGGCGAGTCCTTCACGAACATCCCGGACAACCTCAAGCTGCGCCTCATCGACGACCTCTTCGCCAAGTCGCTGCCCTCGCTCCTGCGCTACGAGGACAAGAACACGATGCGCTTCTCGCTCGAGGGCCGCGTGCCGTTCCTCGACAAGGAGGTCGTCAAGTACCTCTTCAGCCTCTCCGACGAGGCGATCATCAAGGAGGGCTGGAACAAGCGCGTCCTGCGCGACGCGACGCGCGGGCTCCTGCCGGAGGTGATCAGCAACCGGCGCAACAAGATCGGCTTCACGACCCCGGAGGCCGAGTGGTTCCGCCTCATGAAGGAGCGGATCTACAAGGTCTTCATGTCCAACTCGTTCTACAGCCGGCCGTACTGGGACCGCGAGGCGGTCCTGACGGCGTTCGAGGAGTACCTCAACGGCAAGAACGACGCCGACACGATGGTCTTCTGGCGGCTGCTCAACGTCGAGCTGTGGTTCCGCGAGTTCATCGACAAGGACGAGGCCCCGGCCGACGTCGCGGTGGGCAAGAGCGACTACGAGGCGAACCCGGGCAAGGAGCTCGACATCGTCTCCGCAGGGACCACGTACCGGCGCTTCCCGCTCCAGACGGACGTGTTCGCGCGCGAGACCGAGCTGGCCCCGGCCGTCACGGGATACGTCAAGCGCTTCTTCGACGGCCTGCCCTCGGCCCCCCAGGAGGCGCGTGCCGCCGTCGACCGCCGCCAGTGGTACCTGCTCGTGAGCGAGAAGATCGTCGCGATCACCCAGGGCCGCTCCTTCCCCGTCTGGGAGATCAAGGTCTCCCCCGCCGCCCGTGTGCTGAGCAAGTTCGTCACGCGCACCCCGGCGGGCATCGGCCTCGGGAGCCCGTGGTCGATGCAGATCGCCATCGACGAGGTGGGCCTGCCGCTCATCGTCAAGGCGGCCGCCGCCTCGGTGGTCGGCAAGCTCCAGGGCAAGAGCGGCGTCTTCTACGACGTCGTCGGGAACAACATCAACGCGATCGACGGCGCGACGCCGTACAGCCTCGGCGCGGCGAGCAACTCGGTGAAGCTCGCGCCCAAGGACCCCGACGGCGTCGCCCGCGCCCTGAGCGCGGCGGTGCGCGCCGCGCTCCCGGCCGAGGCCCTGGAGACCTTCGGCGGCACGGCGATCATGGACGCGAACGACCTCGGCGTCGTCGTCATGGGCCACGACACGGCGCTGCCGAAGGAGACCATCGCCGGGATGTTCAAGGACAACCCGCAGGGGCAGGGCTCCCAGGCCACCCCGATGTCCCTCGTGTTCGCCCAGGACTGACCCAGGCCAGCCCCGTCGGGGGCCGCGGCGCTTGCCGCGGCCCCCGCTGCGTGAAAGGCTCGCTTCATGGTCAATCCCCTCCTCGAGCCGAGCCCGCTGCCCTACGGCCTCCCGGTGTTCGGCGAGCTCAGCGAAGCGCACTATGCCGAGGCCGTCCGCGCGGGCCTCGCGGAGCACCTTGCAGAGATCGAGGCGATTGCGTCGTCGCCCGAGCCCGCGGACTTCGAGAACACGGCGGTCGCCATGGAGCGCTCCGGGCGGCTACTCGAACGGGCCGTGGCCGCGTTCTCGACGCTCGTCTCGTCCCACGGCACGCCGGAGATCCGGGCCCTCGAGACGGAGCTCATGCCGGAGCTCAGCGCGCACGAGGACGCGATCCACCTCAACCGCGCACTGCATGCGCGCTTCGCCGCCATCGCCACGGACGGGCTCGACCCGGAGTCGGCCCGGCTCGTCTCCGAGTGGCTCGCCGCCTTCCGCCGCGCCGGCGTCGCGCTCGACGACGCGGGCCAGGCGCGCCTGCGCGAGATCAACGCCGAGCTCTCCCGTCTCGGCACCGAGTACGGCCAGCGCGTCGCCGCGGCGATCAACGACGCCGCGATCCTCGTCACCGACGAGGCCGAGCTCGCGGGGATGTCCGACGACGATCGGGCAGCCGCCGCGGAGGCCGCGCGCGAGGCCGGGCACGAGTCGGGGTGGCTCCTGACGTTCATCCAGCCCACGAACCAGCCGCTCCTGGCCGTGCTCGAGGACCGCGGCCTGCGCCGGCGGATCTTCGAGGCGTCCGTGGCCCGGGGCAGCTCCGGCGGCCCGACGGACGTCACCGGCCTCGCGGCCTCGATGGCGCGGCTGCGTGCCGAGAAGGCCGCACTCCTCGGATACAGAGACTTCGCCGAGCTCGCCGTCGACGACCAGACCGCGCCCTCGATCGCTGCCGTGCGCGGCATGCTCGCCCGGCTCGCGCCGGCCGCCGTCCGCAACGCCCACGCGGAGGCCGCGGCGCTCGCCGAGGAGGCGGGCCACGAGCTCGAGCCGTGGGACTGGGCCTTCTACTCCGCGCGCGTGCGCCGCGCCCGGCACTCTGTCGACGAGCAGGCCCTGCGCCCCTACTTCGAGCTCGACCGCGTGCTGCGCGACGGCGTGTTCTATGCCGCCGGCGAGCTCTACGGGCTCCGCTTCGAGGAGCGCCCCGACCTGGAGGGCTACCACGAGGACGTGCGCGTCTGGGAGGTGCTCGACGCCGACGGCTCCGGCCTCGGCCTCTTCCTCGGGGACTACTTCGCGCGCGCGACCAAGCGCGGCGGGGCCTGGATGAACTCCCTCGTCGAGCAGTCCCGGCTTCTGGGCCACCGGCCCGTCGTCGTCAACAACCTCAACGTGCCCAAGCCCCCGCCCGGGGAGCCCGCGCTGCTCACCCTCGACGAGCTGCGCACGGTCTTCCACGAGTTCGGGCACGCGCTGCACGCGCTCCTCTCCGACGTGCAGTACCCGCGCTTCTCCGGGACCAACGTGCCCAGGGACTTCGTGGAGTACCCGTCCCAGGTCAACGAGATGTGGATGCTGTGGCCCGAGGTCGTGGCGAGCTACGCGCGGCACCACGCCACCGGCGAGCCGCTCGACCCCCAGGAGCTCGACCGGCTCGAGGCCGCCCGGCTGTGGGGCGAGGGCTTCGCGACCACCGAGTACCTCGGCGCAGCCCTCCTCGACCTCGCGTGGCACGGGCTCGCGGACGGCGAGGACCCGGGGACCGTGGCCGAGTTCGAGTCGCGCGCGCTCGAGGCAGCGGGCATCGCCCTCCCGCTCGTGCCCCCGCGCTACCGCACGGGCTACTTCCAGCACATCTTCGCGGGCGGCTGGTACGCGGCGGGCTACTGGTCGTACATCTGGAGCGAGGTCCTGGACGCGGACACGGTCGAGTGGTTCAAGGAGAACGGCGGGCTCACGCGCGAGGCCGGCGAGGACTTCCGCCGCGAGCTCCTCTCGCGCGGCTGCTCACGTGACCCGCTCGAGTCCTTCCGCGCCCTGCGCGGCCGGGACGCCGACGTCGCGCATCTCATCGCCCGGCGCGGCCTCGGCTGAGCGGCCGGGGCTGCCTGCCCCTGACGGCCGCTGACAAAGCACGGCGTCACCCCTCCCCCATCCCGCCCCCGCGCGGGAGAGTGGAAGCAGGGCGAGGAGGAGGCCGCCGTGCACGTGTTCAAGGACAGGGTGGAGGCCGGGCGCGAGCTGGCCCGCGCGCTCGAGGACTACCGGGGCCAGGACGTCGTCGTCCTCGGGCTCCCGCGAGGCGGAGTGCCCGTGGCCGCCGAGGTCGCGACCGCCCTCGACGCGCCGCTCGACGTCATCGTGGTCCGCAAGCTCGGCGTGCCGTTCCAGCCCGAGCTCGCCATGGGGGCGATCGGCGAGCATGGCACGCTCGTGACCGACGAGCGCGTGCTCGCGATGTCGGGAGCGACCCCGCGGGAGTTCGCGGCGGTCGAGGCCGAGGAGCGCCGCGTGCTCGACGAGCGCCTCGCCGCGATCCGCGCCCGCCACGCCCCGGTCCCGCTCGCCGGCAGGACGGCGGTCATCGTCGACGACGGCATCGCCACCGGCTCGACCGCGCGCGTTGCATGCCGGATCGCCCGCGAGCTCGGCGCCTCGCGGGTCGTCGTGGCGGTCCCCGTCGGGCCCATAGAGACCGCACAGAGCGTCCCCGAGGCGGACGAGATCGTGTGCCTTTCGACGCCGGCGGTGTTCCGCGCCGTCGGACGCTTCTACCGCGACTTCTCCCCCACGGACGACGGCGAGGTGCTGGCCCTGCTCGAGGCCGCGGCCCGGCGCACGGCCGCGGCGGATCCGGACCCGGACACCACCGGCTCCGGCAGCAACGTCGACGAGGACGTCGAGATCCGGACCGGGGACGCGGTCCTCGGGGGACGCCTCCACCTGCCGCCGGCCGGCGGCGTCGTCGTGTTCGCCCACGGCAGCGGCAGCGGCCGGCACAGCCCACGCAACCGCGCCGTCGCCCGCGTGCTCGAGAGGGCCGGCCTGGGGACCCTGCTCATGGACCTGCTGAGCCACGAGGAGGAGCTCGACCGGCGCGCCGTCTTCGACATCGGCCTCCTCGCCGGGCGGCTCGGCGCTGCGACGGCGTGGCTGCGTGGCCGCACGGGGCCCCAGCGCCCCATCGGCTGGTTCGGGGCGAGCACCGGCGCCGCCGCGGCGCTGTGGGCGGCCGCGGAGCCCGACGCCGGGATCGCGGCCATCGTCTCGCGGGGCGGGCGGCCTGACCTCGCGGGCGAGCGGCTCGGGAGCGTCGAGGCGCCGACGCTGCTCGTCGTCGGCGGGGCGGACACCGAGGTGCTGGCCCTCAACCGGCAGGCGGCTGCCCGCCTGCGCTGCCAGCACCGCCTTGAGATCGTGCCCGGCGCGACGCACCTCTTCGAGGAGCCGGGCGCCCTCGACGTCGTGGCCGAGCTCGCGCGGGACTGGTTCACCCGGCACCTCGCGTAGGCGGGACCGGCGTCGGCCGTGGCGGACACAGACGACGGCGGCCCTCAGCTCGCGTGACGAGGTGCGGGCCGCCGTCGGGCGACGACTGTTCGGTGCGCTGAGGCCTGGAGCAGGCCCAGCCGCGACTGTCTACGGCTGCAGTTGGAGCACGAGCCTTGGCGGGGTCGTCGTCTCTCTGGAGCCGAAGTCGGCCCCGTCGCTGCTGGTGGCGTTGATGCCCAGCGACAGGATGCCGCCAACCTCACCCTGCAGGGCGGACGCAGACAGGGGCACTACATAACCGGTGTTCGCCGTGACCGGTCCGAGGCTGCCCAGCACACTGCTGCCCAAGGCCGGCCTCGTGCTGTACGTGAGGCCGCTCTCCGTCCACGCGTCCTCCGTCACCGGCCTGACATTCTGCGTGCCCACTGAGCCACTCGTCGTCGCCCGCAGTTCGAGCTTCGCGCTGACGATCGTCCTTCCCGCGAGTGGCGACAGATCGAACTTCAGATACGCGTTCTCCACGGGGCTGTTGTCCACGGCGAGCTTCGGGGCCGTCCCGTAGTTCGTCGTCGTCGCCGCGCTGGAGACGTAGGTGTCCGCTGTCGGGGTCAACGTCACCGTCTCCGAGGGCGTCGCGGCCGCGGCCGTCGTGAAAGTCCACGACTTGGCGATGACTGTGTTGCCGGAGGAATCTTTCGCGCCGGTGACCCTCGCGGTGTACTGCGTACCAGGAGTGAGATTGGCGGTGGGATCCAAGGTCGCGGTGTTGTTGCTGAAGGTGACGACCGCGTCCACAGGAGTGGCTGACGTTCCCTCGGTCAGTGTGAACGTCGTCCTGTTGACCGTCGCCGAGTCCATGGCCTCCGAGAACGTCGCCGTGACATTTCCGGTGACCGCCACGTCTGTGGCATTCTCTGCCGGAGTCACCGAGGTCACCGTGGGTGCCGTTGTATCCCCGGGTGGCGGCGTCCCCGTGCCCGATCCCAACTGGAGCACGAGCCTTGGCGGGGTCGGAGTCTCTCTGGAGCCGAAGTCTGCCCCGTCGCCGCTGGTGGTGTTGATGCCAAGCGACAGGATGCCGCCAACCTCACCCTGCAGAACGGACGCAGACAGCGGCACCTCATAACCGGTGTTCGCCGCGACCGGTCCGACACTGCCCAGCACACTGGTGCCCAAGGCCGGCCTCGTGCTGTACGTGAGGCCGCTCTCCGTCCACGCGTCCTGCGTCACCAGCCGGACGTTCTGCGTGCCCGTTGAGCCGCTGGTCGTGGCCCGCAGTTCGAGTTTCGCGCTGACGATCGTCCTTCCCGCGAGTGGCGACAGATCGAACTTCAGATACGCGTTCTCCACCGGGCTGTTGTCCACGGCGAGCTTCGACGCCGTCCCGTAGTTCGTCGTCGTCGCCGCGCTCGAAACGTAGGCGTCCGCCGTCGGTGCCAAGGTCTCCGTTTGAGGCGCCGAGGTGTCGATGACCCACGTTCGCTCCGCAGGAGTTGGGTCCGAGTTTCCCGCCCCGTCGGTCGCTCGCACCGCGAAGACGTGCGAGCCGGCAGCGAGATCAGCGTATTTCTTCGGTGACGCACATCCCTCGAAGGCACCGCCATCCAAGGCACACTCGAAAGTCCCAGGCTCCGTCGCACTGAATGTGAAATCGGCCGAAGTGCTGCTACTGGTCCCTGATGGACCGCCTGTGATCGAGGTATCGGGCGGTGTGGTATCCGGTCCGGGGACTCCTCCCCCGCCCTCTGCTCCTATTTGACGCGGGTCAAACGTGCTGTCCACAAGCAGCCGAGGGCTGAAAGCATCGGCAATCCGCTGCCAGGAGACAAGCTTGTGATTTTGGTTGCCGCTGTTGCCGTTGCCCGCATTGGTGTTGTTGTGGTCCTGGCTCGTGAAAAGTCCAGCGGGATAGGAAGGTCCGAGCGGGAAATTGGTGACATCAATCCCGTCTTGACCATTCACACCGTCGACGCCGCCACCATCCACGATCTTGAAGGAGCCGACGAAGGCGTTGTCACCGCGGTTGTAGATGACGAAGTTGGATCCACCCTGGCTCGATACAATCAGATAACCGGTCCCCTGCCGACCATAGTAAATGGCGGAGTTCTTGACGTTCTCCACTATTCGTCCACCGGTCGCCACGGTGCGATCCACGAGTGTCCGGGTTGAACCGTCCCCGGGCTCAGCTCCGTACCGCCACAGGCCGACTTTCTCCTCGGACACGTAGAGACGTTGCAGCTCATCATCAGCCGAAATGCCTTCGGAGCTGTCGCCGTTGTCGAAAGAACGCACGGCAGTGCCTCGAACCGTTCCATTGGAGCCGTCGAGCTCGAACTGGGTTATCACATTCGTATTGAAGTCATGCACAAAGGCGTAATACTTTCCCGAGACTGGGGAGTGATACATTCCGAAGCCTCGAGGCCTGCCTGGAGTGCTGATGCGCCCCACCTCTGTCAGGGACCGGTCCGCGACGTTCACCTTGTAGAATCGAACGCCGGTCGACTCCACATTCCTCTCCGTCACGCCGACGAGGGCGACGCGCTCACTGCCCAACGGAAAGTTGTACCGGAGATCGACGTTGTTCATGCTGCCGTGCAGGTAGAAATGCAGCTGGCGCCCCGACAGGTCGTAGACCCCCACCCCTCCAGTACTCAGTTTGTCCGTGCCGATCACCACGCTCTGCGACGGGTCAGTGGGGTGTATCCAAATCGCGGTGTCATCTGCCGCGTCACTTGAGCTCGGAACGGGTGTTGTCTCTGCTGACGGAGTCACGAGGATATCCGCCGCGTGCGCTTGCGGGGCGATGAGTACGTTGAGGCCTGCGAGGGCGGCAGCCAAAACCGCGACAAGCAGGGGCCGGAGCAGCGTGGGTGGGTGGCGCAAGGATCCGCCAGCCGTCTGAGTGCGTGGAAAACTAACGGTGTGAGCCATGGATTTCCTATCCGTTGGCCGTGCGCGGCACAAGGGCAGCACCGGGTGCCGGCAGACACCCTTATCACGGCTGGCCGATATAACGGCTCAATCCGGAGGTTATAGACCAGGCAAGCCTGCGGTCATCAGTAGTCAGTACCTGTCTCGTGAGCTGGCACTACCTGTTTCCCTGGGTCCGAGAGAGCCGGCGGTTGCCCGTCTCATGGCGCTTTGGTCGCTCATGATGAACCTGGCAGAGGGGGTCGCCCTTGCGGCCGCGTGGCCGAGTATGGCCTGAAGGCATCAGGCACAGAAACCCGCACCGTTGACAGCATGAAGGGTGCTGAGGCCGAGCCTGACCGATAGCGGCAGCGAGCAACCCGCCCACCCCCGCAGAGCCTTTGTTGGACGGGCACAAATGCAGGCCGACTGGCGAGCGATGTTCGCAGCATTCCCGATTTCCACGCGGAACTGATCCGTTCCGCGAATGGCGGCGACACGACGTGGAGCGAGTCGTCGTGGTCAGGACACGCGTTGTCGGCCGGGACTTCCAAGTCCGCGGAGTGACGCTCCCCTCTAGCGCCTATGAACTTCCCGATGACCCGCCTCTTCGCCCGATTCGTTCGCCAGCAGCCGCACCCCCAAGTACTTGGCGAGGCCCTCGCCGCCCTCGTCCATGAGCATGTTGTGGCTCCACTTGAAGACGGGACGCAGCAGCGGCGCAGTGAGGTTCATCCACCGCTTCCTCGTGCGCACATGCCAGTGGTAGACGACACTGGTCGCTCCACCCTCCTCCGCGAGCTCCCACAGGCCCGTGCCTTCGAGCTGCCCAGTGGACCTCAGTTCGAGGCGCCGCGGCGGCTCGCGCCTGATCGTCTCCGTCTCGAAAGTCAGGGAGTACAGCAGTTTGGTAGTGGTGTGGATGCGGTAGACGCTCCCAATGCCCTCACGGTCGCCCTCCCTGACGAGGGTCACTACGGTGAAGTGCGGCCACCACGTCGGATACGAGTGCGGATCCGCAATCGCATCCCAGACCCGTTGGATCGGCGCCTTGAACTGCCATCGGGTGATGAATTGGTAGTCGGCCATAACGCCGCCCCTTCGACATGGAACCGCCCCCAGCCGGGTCACCTGCCACTGAGGTTAACCGTCGGACAAGGTGCGGCCAAGGGTCCGCCCACATTCACCGACGGCTGGCCACAGGGTGGGCCCAGGATGTCACCGCAGGCCTGGATACCCAGCACGATCAACGGAGCCCCAAGGCATCCGCCTTGGGGCTCCGTCAATGCCACCTGTGGATACGGACTCGCACCGCCGGACCAGCGGCGGCACGAGCTTGAAGACCCTCGTGTGTCAGCCTTGCCAGCCGCGCTCCGCGAGGCGGTGGGGCTGGGGGATCTCGTCGACATTGATACTGCGGTCCAAAGTTGACGCCCTAGCTAGAGCTAAGGGAGGAGCCCGTGGTTTCTCTCACTGCCGCGTTCCGCTGTCCGTCTGCAGCACTGATCGGCGTTGTTCACAGGGCAGGTCAGCGCTGTACTGCCATGCGGCCGTCGGCGATCCCGAGCGTCGACGGATGACCCATCTTGGACCACGGCATCAGTGCCGACCGCAGCGCCGAACGAGCGAGGCCCACGCCGCCAGACAATGGCGGCGTGGGCCCGAAACGCCTCGTTTACCAGCGCTTACCAGCCGCGCTCCGCGAGGCGGTGCGGCTGGGGGATCTCGTCGACGTTGATGCCGACCATGGCCTCGCCGAGGCCGCGGGAGACCTTGGCGATCATGTCCGGGTCGTCGAAGAAGGTCGTGGCCTTCACGACGGCCGCGGCGCGCTGGGCCGGGTTGCCGGACTTGAAGATGCCCGAGCCGACGAACACGCCGTCCGCGCCAAGCTGCATCATCATGGCCGCGTCGGCCGGGGTCGCGATGCCGCCGGCGGTGAAGAGCACGACCGGGAGCTTGCCGGTCTCGGCGATCTCCTTGACGAGCTCGTACGGGGCCTGGAGTTCCTTGGCCGCAACGTAGAGCTCGTCCTCGGGAAGCGAGGACAGGCGGCGGATCTCGGCGCGGATCTTGCGCATGTGGGTCGTGGCGTTGGAGACGTCGCCGGTGCCGGCCTCGCCCTTGGAGCGGATCATCGCCGCGCCCTCGTTGATCCGGCGCAGGGCCTCACCGAGGTTCGTCGCACCGCACACGAACGGGACCGTGAAGGCCCACTTGTCGATGTGGTTCTCGTAGTCGGCCGGGGTCAGGACCTCGGACTCGTCGATGTAGTCCACGCCGAGGGACTGCAGGACCTGGGCCTCGACGAAGTGCCCGATGCGGGCCTTGGCCATGACCGGGATCGAGACCGCGTTGACGATCGAGTCGATCATGTCCGGATCGGACATGCGCGACACGCCGCCCTGGGCGCGGATGTCGGCAGGAACGCGCTCGAGGGCCATCACGGCGACGGCGCCGGCGTCCTCGGCGATCTTCGCCTGCTCGACGTTGACGACGTCCATGATGACGCCGCCCTTGAGCATCTCGGCCATGCCGCGCTTGACGCGGTTGCTGCCAGTCGTCGGCGCCGAGGCGTTTGCTTCAGTAGACACGTACTCGTCTTTCTTGTCGCGCGAAAAGCTGGATACGTCTGTGGGGACACCACAGTCTATCCCCGCAGCGGACCGACTGTGACTGGCATGACTTCCAACGGCCCCGCAGACCCTCTAGACGCCTGCACAGGGCCTCAGGCCGCGTGGCCCGTGATGGCCTGCGCCCGCACCGCCGCGATGCGCTGGACGACCGTGACGGCGCTCGCCGCGGCGAGTGCCACGAGGGTCCAGGTCAGGACGGGGACGGGCAGGCCGAGCCCGCACAGGCCCGTGACCACGAGGGTCGCGACGAGCCGCTCGGCGCGCTCGGCGATCCCCACATTCGCGTCGTAGCCGAGAGACTCGGCCTTGGCCCGCGCGTAGGAGACGAGGTAGCCGAGCGCAAGGCACGCTATGGCGAGCACGCCCGTCGCGAAGTGGGCGCCGCCCGCGAAGAACCAGAAGGCGATGCCGGAGAACACGGCCCCGTCCTGGACGCGGTCGAGCGTCGAGTCCAGGAAGCTCCCCCAGCTCCCGCTGCGCCCGGTTCGGCCCGCGAGCCGGGCCATGATCCCGTCGACGACGTCGGAGAAGACGAAGAGGGTGATCGCGATCGTCCCCCAGAAGAGCTCGCCGAGGGGGTACAGGACGAGGGCACTCACCGAGACCCCGATCGTCCCGACGGCCGTCACGGCGTCCGGGGACACGCGCCATCGCAGCAGGAGGGCGGCGAGCGGCGTGAAGAGCCGAGTGAACAGCCTGCGGGCGTGCCTATTCAGCACCCGTCGCCTTCCCGCCGTCCTGCGCGAGCCGCGCGCCGCGGTCGGCCGCCGGGTGTGCCTCCGGCCAGGCCTCGGCGAGGAGCGCCCGGGTCTCCTGGAGCGTCTGCGTGATCTGCTTCGTCTGGGCGATGATCGGCAGGAAGTTCGCGTCCCCGCCCCATCGGGGCACGATGTGCTGGTGGAGGTGGGCCGCGATCCCGGCCCCGCCGGCGTCGCCCTGGTTGATGCCGACGTTGAACCCGTGCGGGCCGGCGACCTTGCGGATCACGCGCATCGCGGTCTGGGTGATCTCCGACATCTCCGCGGTTTCCTCGGCGGAGATGTCCGTGTAGTCGGCCACGTGGCGGTACGGGCAGACGAGCAGGTGGCCCGGGTTGTACGGGAACAGGTTCAGGACCGCGAAGCACGTCACCCCGCGGTGCACGATCAGCGACTCCTCGTCGCTGCGCCCAGGCGCGGCGCAGAAGGGGCACTCGTCCTGGCTCTTGAAGCGGCCCTGCCCGCCCGTCACGTAGGCCATGCGGTGCGGAGTCCACAGGCGCCCGAAGGCGTCCGGCGTCCCGGCCAGCTCGAAGCCGTCCGTCACGTCGCGATCCGGTGCGCTGCCGCTGGGGACAGCCTCCGGCCCGCCTTCCCGCGGGGCCCCCATCCCCGTGGACTCCGCCATGTCAGACCGCCCTCGTTCGGACGGCCTCGACGATCCGCTTCACGGCCGCCTCGACCGGCACGCCGTTGTCCTGGCTCCCGTCGCGGAAGCGGAAGGAGACGGCCCCGGCCTCGGCGTCCTCGCCGCCGGCGATGAGCACGAACGGGATCTTGTCCTTGCTCGCGGTCCGGATCTTCTTCGGGAAGCGGTCGCTCCCGGCGTCCACCTCGGCGCGGATGCCCTCGCGCTTGAGCTGGGCGACGACGTCGTACAGGTAGTCGTTGAACGCCTCGGCGACCGGGATGGCGACCACCTGGACGGGGGCGAGCCACGCGGGGAACGCCCCTGCGTAGTGCTCTGTGAGCACGCCGAGGAACCGCTCGACGGAGCCGAACAGCGCACGGTGGATCATGACGGGCCGCTGGCGCGTGCCGTCGGCCGCCTGGTATTCGAGCTCGAAGCGCTCGGGCAGGTTGAAGTCGAGCTGGATCGTGGACATCTGCCAGGTCCGGCCGATCGCGTCCCGCGCCTGGACCGAGATCTTGGGACCGTAGAACGCGGCCCCGCCCGGGTCCGGGACGAGCTCGAGGCCCGAGGCCTCGGCGACCTCGGCGAGGGTGCGCGTGGCCTCGTCCCACGCGTCGTCGCTCCCGACGTACTTCTCCGGGTCCTTCGTGGAGAGTTCGAGGTAGAAGTCGTCGAGGCCGTAGTCCTTGAGCAGGTCGAGGACGAAGGTCAGCGTCGTGGTGAGCTCGTCCTTCATCTGCTCGCGGGTGCAGTAGATGTGCGCGTCGTCCTGGGTCATGCCGCGCACACGGGTGAGGCCGTGGACCACGCCCGACTTCTCGTAGCGGTACACCGAGCCGAACTCGAACAGCCGCAGCGGCAGCTCGCGGTAGGAGCGCCCGCGCGAGCGGAAGATCAGGTTGTGCATCGGGCAGTTCATGGGCTTGAGGTAGTAGTCCTGGCCGGGCTTGCGCACCGTCCCGTCCTCGGCGTGCTCAGCGTCGATGTGCATCGCCGGGAACATGCCCTCGCGGTACCAGTCGAGGTGCCCCGAGACCTCGTAGAGGTGCCCCTTCGTGATGTGCGGGGTGTAGACGAACTCGTAGCCGGCCTCGGTGTGGCGCTGGCGCGAGTAGTCCTCCATGGCCTTGCGGATGATCCCGCCCTTGGGGTGGAACACGGGAAGGCCAGAGCCGAGCTCGTCCGGGAAGGAGAACAGGTCCAGCTCGGCGCCGAGCTTGCGGTGGTCGCGGCGCTCGGCCTCGGCGATGCGCTCCTGGTACTCCTTGAGCGCCTCCTTGGTGGGCCACGCCGTGCCGTAGATGCGCTGGAGCTGGACGTTCTTCTCGGAGCCGAGCCAGTAGGCGGCGGCGGAGCGCGTGAGGGCGAACGCGTTGGAGATGAGCTTGGTGTTGGGCAGGTGCGGGCCGCGGCAGAGGTCGCACCAGACGACGTCGCCGCTCTTGCGGTCGATGTTGTCGTAGATCGTGATCTCGCCCGCGCCGACCTCGACGTTCGCGCCCTCCTTCGTGGCGCCCTCGGACTGGTTGTCCTTGGCCCCGAGGATGACGAGCTTGTACGGCTCCTGTGCCATGGCCTCGCGGGCCTCGTCCTCGGTCACGACGCGGCGGCGGAAGACCTGGTTCTGGTTGACGATCTTGAGCATCATCTTCTCGAGGGTCCGCAGGTCCTCGGGCGTGAACGGCTCGGCGACGTCGAAGTCGAAGTAGAAGCCGTCCTTGATGTAGGGGCCGATGCCGAGCTTGGCGTCGGGGCGCAGCTGCTGGACCGCCTGGGCCATGACGTGGGCGGTCGAGTGGCGCAGGACGTTGAGCCCGTCCTCGCTCGCGATGTCGACGCCCTCGACGGCGGCGCCGTCCGGCACGGGCTGGTCGAGGTCCTTCAGGACCCCGTCGACGCGCATGACGACGATCTCGCGGCGGCCGTCGAAGAGCTCGGTTCCCGTGGTGCCCGCCGTGACGGTGCGTTCCTCGCCGTCGACGGTGATGGTGGTCTGCTGGGCATCTGGCACGGGGTGTCTCCTGTTCGTCTGTCGGCTTCATAGCTTGTGGCGTACGGTGACCACAGCCAGCCACGGTCAAGCGTATCGAACAAACCGAGAGAGCCAGGGCGCAGGCACGGTCCGGAGCCGCGGCTCACGCGGCCGGGGTGTGCCCGGGCTCGGGGAGGACAGGGTTCTCGGGGTCCAGCGAGCGCTCGAGCTCGGCGAGGTCCCACGCCATGTCCGCGCTGAGGCTGATCCCCCGGGGGCCCGTGCGGCGGGTCGTCCCGCGGATGAGGAGCAGGCGCGTGCCGAACAGGAGCGGCCCGCTCCTCTCCTGCGCCTCGGTGAAGAACACCGAATCGACGCAGCCCGTCCCGTCGTCGATGCTGATGAACACGACCCGCCGCCCGCCGCGCATGGGCGGGGTCTGGGTCGCGACACGGATCCCGGCCACGAGGACCTGGGTACCGTTGCGCAGGGACAGGAGCCTGTCCGCCGTCGTCACGCCGAGCCGGTCCAGGAGCGGTCGGTGGCTGTCCATGAGGTGCGCGCTCGCGTCCACGGCCATGAGGTCCAGCTCGGTGCGAACCTTCTCTGCCGGGCCTGGCTCGGGCAGCCGCGCGGGCAGGTTCTCGAGCTCGACGTCCCCGATCTCGAGCGAGAGCTGTCCCTCGATCGGGGCGTCCTTCCTGGCCGAGGTCCTGGGGGCGAGCTCGGCAAGGTGGGCGACGAGATCAGCCCTGCTCCCCCGCGCGCCCACGGCCCGGTGCAGCGAGTCGAACGCGCCGAGCTCGGCGAGCCGCCTGAGGCTCGAGCGGGTGATCCTGGCCCGGTCCCGCACGTCCGCGATCGAGGCGTAGGGCTGGCCTGCGACGATCCGGGCGAGCTCGCCCTCGGAGAGGCCGTAGATGCCCTTGAGCGTGAGTCGGATGCCGAGCCTGCCGGCGTCGGGGCCGTCGGCGATCCGCTCGACCCGGTACTCGTCGCGGCTCGCGTTGATGTCCACGGGCAGGATCGGGATGCCCATGCGCCTGGCCTCGGCGACGAGGAGCCGCTTGGGGTACATGCCCGGATCGTGCTCGAAGATGCCCGCGAGGAACGCCTCCGGATGGTGGGCCTTGAGCCACGCCGACTGGTAGGTCGGCACCGCGAACGCCGCGCCGTGGGCCTTGCAGAAGCCGAAGCTCGCGAACGACTTGAGGGTGTGCCAGACCTTCTCGATGACCTCGGAGGTGTAGCCCTTTGCGGCCGCATGCTCACGGAAGTACGCCTCGATCTCCGGCTCCCTCTCCTCGTTGCCGAGGAGCCTGCGGAACTCGTCCGCCTTCGCGAGCCCGCAGCCGGTGAAGGTGTCGAAGGTGCGCAGCACCTGCTCATGGAACACGGTCACGCCGTGGGTCTCGGCGAGATACGGCTTCATGTCCGGGTGCGGGTAGCGCTCGGGCGCGAACCCGTGCCGGTGCTCGAGGAACGGCCGGACCATGTCGCTCTTCATCGGCCCCGGGCGGAAGAGGGAGATGTCGATGATGAGGTCGTTGAACTCGCGCGGCGCCATCTTCCCGACGAGCTCCCGCTGGCCCGGGGACTCGATCTGGAAGCAGCCGAGGGTGTGGGTCGAGCGGATGAGCTCGTACGTGGCCTCGTCGTCGAGCGGGACGGCGTCGAGGTCGATCCTGGTCCCGTCGATCCGCTCCGCCTCCCGCACGGCGAACGCCATCGAGCTCTGCATCCGCACGCCGAGGACGTCGAGCTTGAGCATGCCCATCGGGTCCATGTCGTGCTTGTCGAACTGGCTCATGGGCAGCCCCATGCCGCTGGGCTGGACCGGGGTGCGGTCGAGGAGGCCGGCGTCCCCGAGGATCACGCCGCACGGGTGCATCGAGATGTGCCGCGGCAGGCGGTCGAGCCGCTCGGTGAGGTCGACAAGGAGCTCGAGCTGGTGGTTGCCACCCACCTGCTCCGAGAAGCCCCGCAGCTCGGGCTTCTCCGCGAGCGCCTCGCGGAAGTGGCTCGCGGAGAAGCGCCACAGCTGCTTGGCGATGTCCCCGACCTCCTCCTCGTCGAGGCCGAGGGCCAGGCCGGCGTCCCGCACGGCGCCGCGGGCCCGGTAGCCGTTCTGCATGCTCATGAGGGTGACGCGCTCGGCGCCGAAGCGCTCGAAGATCCTCCGGTACACGTTGTGCCGCTCGGCGCTCTCGACGTCGATGTCGATGTCCGGCAGGGTCGAGCGGTCCCGCGAGAGGAAGCGCTCGAAGATGAGGTCGTGCCGCAGCGGGTCCACGTGGCTGATGCCGAGGAGGTAGTTCACGAGGCTCGACGCGCCGGAGCCGCGCGCGGCCGAGCGTACGCCCATCCCCCGGATCATCTCGGCGACTTCGGCGACGGTGAGGAAGTAGGAGGCGAAGCCGAGGTCATGGATGATGTCGAGCTCGTGCTTGAGCCGGGCGTGGACCTGCTCGAGCCCGCTGCCCGCGAGCGCGGGGAAGCGCCGCCCGATGCCTGCGAGCGCGCGCTCGCTGAGCTCCTGCTGGGGCTCCCCGGTGATGCCGATGACCGAGGCCTCGGGAACGACGGGCCTCCCCCACCCGGCGTCGGCGACCGGGTCGAGCCGGCAGCGGTCGGCGATCCGCTCGGTGTTGGAGAGCAGGTGCGTGAGGTCCTTCCCGCCGAGCCCGGCGGCGTGGATGATCTCGCGGCCGAGGGCGTGCATGAGCTCCGCAGGCTTGAGCCACCCCTGCCCCGTGGGCTGGAGGGACGGGCCCAGCGGATACTCGCCGTCCTCGTCCAGGGGGGCGATGAGCCGCTCGAGGGGCGTGAGGGTTCGGGCGGAGTCGAGCACGTCCGCGGTGGCCGCGCCGTCCTCCTCGACATAGCGCACCGCGTTGGTCAGGACCGCGGGGACGCCGTGCTCGTTCGCGAGCCGGAGCATGCGCACGGCGTGGCTCGTGCTCAGCTGCTGGCCGGGGGCGCTCAGGTGCGTCACGAGCTCGACGGCGAGCACGCCGGCGGGCATCGCCTCGAGCCACTGGCGGAAGAGCGTCCGGGGGCGCAGGAAGCGGCGCCCACCCATCGCGCGCCCCACGTCGGAGTCCGGCCCGATCAGGACTGTCAGGACCGGCTTCCCTGTGCCCTCGTCGAGGCAGCGCGCG
The DNA here is from genome assembly GCF_056780155.1 of Sinomonas sp. T428B. Taxonomy (NCBI): domain Bacteria; kingdom Bacillati; phylum Actinomycetota; class Actinomycetes; order Micrococcales; family Micrococcaceae; genus Sinomonas; species Sinomonas sp. T428B. The sequence continues at coordinate 2,095,666 of NZ_JBRAZR010000001.1, forward strand.
GCGAGCTCGGCGTGGGTCACGCCGGCGGGCACGGGGCTGTTGGCCTTCCCGGTCGTGTGGACATGGGCGTCCGAGACAAGGCGGCACAGCGCCTTCCAGCCCGCCCCTCCGTTGCCGCCGTGGGCAAGCACGACGACGCGCCCCGCCACGCCTGCGGCCCCGCGCCGCTGCTTCCGTGCATTCTGATGGGACCCGCGGTACCCGCCGTCGTGCGCCTCCTCGGGATCGGCGAGCAGGGCGAGGTCGACGCCGACGATCGGGTCGAGGCCGTGCTCCCGGCAGGCCTTGAAGTGCTTGACGGCGCCGTAGAGGCCGTCGCGGTCAGTGCACGCGAGCGCGCTCGCGCCGTCGGCCTTCGCCGCGGCGGCGAGCTCGTCCGGCCAGGACACGCCGTAGTGGGCGCTGAAGGCGCTCGAGACGTGCAGGTGTGTGAAGGATGCCGATGCCATGCGCCTCCCCTCAGGCCAGCCGGCGGGTCGTGGCCTCGCCGCGGTGCACGCGCAGGAGGCGCCACACCCCGGTGGCCCCGTAGTGGACGATCTCGAGGGTCACGGGCTCCACAGACTCGGCCGGCGCGCTTTCGGGCACCGCCTGGACCTGCCAGATCTCGTGGTCCACGAGCCCCGGCCCGTAGCCCACGGGGGCGCGGCCCTCGTCGCGCCACCAGGGCCGCCGCTCGAACCAGCGGATGGGCTCGGAGGCGAAGCGGTAGTCCACGTCCTTCCAGCGCAGGCGCTCAGGCCTCCCCTCAGCGGAGGACCAGACCTGCACCGCCTCGCTGAATATGCCCATCGGACGCTCCCGGAACGCTCGGAACTGACGTACTGCTTCGACTGTCGTGCTTTGCCTGCAGTGCTTTACCTGCATCGCCTTACCTGTTCGAAAGTATCTTCGAACTCTTCCAGTGTAGACCCGGCCTCCGACAGCCGTGAACGCCCCGCGGCACCTCTCGCTCTGCGAAGGCCGCGGGACATAATGGGCCCCATGTGCGGCAGATACGTCATGGCCCGAGCCGTGGGCGACCTCGTGGCGGAGTTCGACGTCGACGAGACCTATATCGACGAGACGACCCCCTCGTGGAACATCGCCCCGACGGACCCAGTCCCCCTCGTCCTGGACCGGAAGGACAAGGAAACAGGCGAGCCCTCGCGCAAGCTCGTGACGGCGCGCTGGGGCCTCGTGCCGCCGTGGTCCAAGGACACCAAGGGCGCCGCGCGGCTCATCAACGCCCGCCGCGAGACCGTCACCGAGAAGCCCTCGTTCCGCAAGGCCGCGGCGACGAAGCGCGCGCTCATCCCCGCCGACGGGTACTACGAGTGGGAGAAGCGCGAATCCTCTGGGACGGGCGGGGCAGGAGGGGGGACCGGAAAGCCGGTGAAGGTCCCCACCTACCTCTACCCGGCCGACGGCGGGCTGCTCGCCTTCGCGGCCCTGTTCGAGAACTGGCCGGACCCGTCCCTCCCGCCGGACCACCCCGAGCGGTGGCTGCGCACGTGCACGATCCTCACCGGCCCGGCGTCGGACAGCCTCGGGTACATCCACGACCGCACGCCCGTCATCGTCCCCCGCGAGATGTGGGCAGACTGGCTCGACCCCGAGACGACGAAGGAGGCGGACGTCCGGGCGCTCATCGACTCGATGCCCGAGCCGCACCTCGTCCCGCGCATCGTGGGCGACCTCGTCAACAGCGTGCGCAACAACGGCCCGGAGCTCATCGAGCCGGCCGGCTGACCTCCCAGCGTCAGCTGGCTTAACCGAGCGCCCGGAATACCGTGCGCCCGCGTACCGTTGATGCGGAGGATCCCCTTTCGACGACCGTATTTCCCCCTGAGGAGCACACGCATGGACAGCTTCACCCCCGCCGACGGCACGATCACGATGTTCTCCACGACGTGGTGCGGCTACTGCACCCGGCTCAAGAAGCAGCTCGACGCCAAGGGCATCGGCTACACGGAGGTCAACATCGAGGAGGTCGAGGGCACGGCGGAGCTCGTCGAGAAGCTCAACGGCGGCAACCGCACCGTCCCGACCGTGATCTTCCCGGACGGCACGGCGGCCACGAACCCCTCGGCCGCCCAGGTCGTCCAGAAGCTGGGCGTCTAGGACCCACCCATCCGTCTCGGCATCACGCCGCGGCTGGCTCGAGGCGCACGACGACGGCCTTCGACACGGGCGTGTTGCTCACCTCGGCCGTCGCGTCGAGGGGCACGAGCACGTTCGCCTCGGGGAAGTACGTCGCGGCGCAGCCCCGCGCCGTGGGGTACGCGACGATCCGCAGCCCGGGCAGGGTGCGGTCGACGCCGTCGTCCGCCTCGGAGTGCACGTCCACGTGCTGCCCGTCGGCGAGACCGAGCTCGGCGAGGTCCTCGGGATTGACGAACAGGACGTGCCGGCCGCCGTGGATGCCGCGGTAGCGGTCGTTGAGGCCGTACATCGTGGTGTTGAACTGGTCGTGCGAGCGCACTGACTGCAGGAGGAGGCGCCCGGCCGGCACGCGGATGGTCTCGAGCTCGTTGACCGTGATCCTGGCCTTCCCGCTCGGGGTCGGGAAGCGGCGCTCGTCCCGCGGGGCGTGCGCGAGCACGAAACCGCCTGGGCGCCGGATCCGCTCGTTGTAGTCCTCGCACCCCGGCACGACGCGCGCGATCCGCTCCCGGATCGCGTCGTAGTCCGCCTCGAAGCCCTCCCAGTCCACGGGATGCTCTGGGCCGAGGACCGCCCGGGCCATGCGCGCCACGATCGAGACCTCCGAGAGCACGCCGGGGGCGATCGGGGGGAGCTTCCCCTCGGACGCGTGCACGGCGCAGACCGTGTCCTCGACGCTCACGAACTGCGGTCCCGACGCCTGCAGGTCCACCTCGGTGCGCCCGAGCGTGGGCAGGATGAGCGCCTCCTCGCCGGCGAACGCGTGCGTGCGGTTGAGCTTGGTCGAGATGGACACCGAGAGCCGGGCCCTGCTCAGGGCCTGCTCGGCGACGGCGGTGTCCGAGATCGCCGAGACGAGGTTCCCGCCGAGCGCGACGAAGGCCTTGACCCGGCCGTCCGCGAGCGCGCGGATGCTGTCCACGGAATCGAGGCCGAATTCATGCGGCATGGCGATCCCGAACTCGGCCCCGAGCCGGTCGAGGAAGGGCTCCGGCATCCTCTCCCAGATGCCCATGGTCCGGTCGCCCTGGACGTTCGAGTGCCCCCGGATGGGCGAGGGCCCCGCGCCGGGCCGGCCGATGTTGCCGCGCAGGAGCAGGAGGTTGACGATCTCGCGGATCGTGGCGACGGCCTTGCGGTGCTGCGTCAGCCCCATGGCCCACGTGATGATGGTCCGCTCGGAGGCGATGTACCGCGCGGCGAGCTCGTCGATCTCCTCGTCCCGCAGCCCGGTCGCGGCCCGCACCTCCTCGTCGTCGAGCGCCGCGACGTGCTTGGCGAACGCCTCGAGCCCCTCGCAGTGCTCGTCGAGGAAGGCGTGGTCCAGGACGGTGCCGGGCGCGGCTGCCTCCGCGGCCAGGACGCGCTTGGACACGGCCTGCAGGAGCGCCATGTCCCCGGCGAGCCGGATCTGCAGGAACTGGTCGGCGAGGTCGGTGCCGTGCCCGAGGAGCCCACGCGGGCGCTGGGGGTTGCGGAAGTTGATGAGCCCGGCCTCGGGGAGCGGGTTGACGGCGACGATCTGCGCCCCAGCCTCCTTGGCCTCCTCGAGCGCGGTGAGCATGCGGGGGTGGCAGGTTCCGGGGTTCTGGCCCATGATCACGATGAGCTGCGCCTTGGCGAAGTCCTCGTAGGTGATCGCGCTCTTGCCGATGCCGAGGGTCGCGCCCATCGCGGCGCCGGTGGACTCGTGGCACATGTTCGAGCAGTCGGGCAGGTTGTTCGTGCCGAAGGAGCGCACGAAGAGCTGGTACGCGAAGGCCGCCTCGTTGCTCGTCCGCCCGGAGGTGTAGAACGTGGCCTCGTCCGGCGAGTCGAGCGCGGCGAGGCCGCGGCGGACGACGTCGAACGCCTCCTCCCAGCCGATCGGCACGTAGTGGTCGGTGCCCGGCGCCCGGTACACGGGCTCGACGAGCCGCCCCTGCTGGCCGAGCCAGTACTCGGTGCGCTCCCGCAGCTCCGAGAGCGGGTGCTCGGCCCAGAACGAGCTGGGGATCCGCAGCGGCTCGGCCTCCCAGATGACCGCCTTGGCGCCGTTCTCGCAGAACTCGGCGACCTTCCGATCCGGCGGGTCGGGCCACGCGCAGCTCATGCAGTCGTAGCCGCCGCGCTGGTTGAGGTTGGCCAGCGCCGTCGCGGTCCTGGCCGACCCGAGCCGGGACACGGCGAGCGGAAGGGTCTCCGAGACGCTCTCGAGTCCCGCGGCGGATCGTCGTGGCGGCCCGACCCTCAGGTGCGAGTCGTCGACGTCGTGAACGGGCGGCTTCCTCGCCATAGCTGAAGGTCTAGCACCGGTGCGTGGGAAAAGGCAACGGGCTCCCTGAGCGGGGCTCCCCGAGCCTACGCCCCTCCCTCAGCCGAGGGCGCCGTGGTCCCGGTACATCGCCAGGAGCGCCGCCTCGACGTCGTCGACGGCGATCCCGGGCACGAGGTCGTCCGCGGCGCCGGCCGTGGCCGGGTCGAAGGGCAGGTCCAGGGCTTGGTACACGTCGGTGAGGACCTCTCGGACGGGCGCGGCATCGCTCACGACGAAGACCGAGGAGAAGAGCCATGCCCCGGCGACCACGCGCTGGGCCGTGCCGACGAGCTTGACCCGGCCCGACGCCGTCGTCAGTTCGGGGTCGTCCGCCCCGGCCCGCACGCCGTCCGGGACGCCGTGGACGCTGTACTCGCCCGGGCAGTACTCGCCGGGGATCTCGCCGACCCGCGCGTCGACACCGAGCGTGCGCAGCACGCGCGCGTAGAGCTCCCCGAAGACCTCGAAGCGGTGCCGGTGCCCGACCATGGCCTCGTGCGCGGGCTCGATGTGGTCCACGATGAGCGTGCCCCCGTGGTACGCCGCAGCCCTGCCCCCCGCCCTGCGGACGACGGGCTCGAAGCCGTGGGCGAGCGAGGCCTCGCGGGCCGCCTCGAAGCCCGGCAGGCGCGTGTCGCGCTGGCCGAAGGCCATGGTCGGGTGGGGCCGGTACAGGCGCAGGGTCCCCCCGCGCCGCCCGCGCTTGACCTCGTCGAGGAGCTCGGCCGCGCCGGCGAGCTCGGCGGCGGCATCGGAGCCCGCGGGCAGGCCGCTGCCGGCGACGACGTCGAGGGGGACGGAGCCGCCCTCGTTCCACTCCGCCATGGGTCAGGCCCTGCGCAGGGTCAGGATCTGCTCCGCGCGGCCGAACGGACCGCTCGCGTCGTGGAGCACGGAGGAGGTGAGCCCGATTCCGTCGGCGCCGAAGGAGACGGCGTTGTCGATGCCGAGCCATTCGCCGGTGGGCTCGCGGTAGAGGTGGATCTGGAGGTCGACGTTGGGGAAGGCCCAGCTGCCCGGTCCGGGCGGGACGCGGGTCGCGATGCCATTGGCCGTGTCCACGAGGCCGATGAGGCGCACCCAGTCGGGGCTCGCGACGCCGGCGACGAGGGGGTGGGAAGTGCGGATCCAGACGCTGCCGCGGCCCGAGCGGTGGTGCGGGGCCTGGTACATCTCGAGGGAGCGGATGTAGCCGCCCGGCCACTCGGCGCCGTCCCAGGGCTCGCACTCCTGAACCGGAAGGATGCCCGCGTCCTCGACGGCGGCGACCTCGGAGCTGTCGGAGGTGATGAGCCGCCACGCGTTCGCGCGGATCGCGACGCGGCCGGCGGCGGTGAGTTCGGCCTCGAGGAGCTCGATGGTCCTGCCGGGGCGCACCGTCCGCACCGTGACCCCGAACTCGCCCGCAGGGATGAGCCCCAGGATCTCGTAGCTCAGGCGGGCGATCCGCATCCCGGCCCTGGGCTCGTGCAGGGCAAGGCAGTGGGCGATGATGCCCGACGCCGGGGCCATGTGCTGCTCGTGCGGGTTCCAGGCGCCCTGGGCGTGGATCGTGGAGCGGAAGCGGCCCCCGCCGAGGTTCTCGTAGTAGGAGTCCCCCTCGGCCAGCCCCGGCAGCTGCGCCGTCCATTCAGACGCCTGCGTCACGTCCCGCTCCTCTCCCGGCCGAACCTCGCTGGACGGCCTCACCCACAGTAGCGCGGTCTGCCCGGAGGCGCCGGATCAGGAGCACGCGCACGACGACGACGAGCACCACGCCGCAGACGACGAGCCACAGCCACGGCGAGACGAGCGCGGCGTCGACCCACAGCTCGATGGCGGCGAGGCCGATGGTCGCGTAGAGGACCGCCCACGCCGCCGAGCCGACGACGGCGGCGGGAAGGTAGTGCCGCAGGCGCATGCGGGCCATGCCGGCGGCGAGGTGGATCGCGGTCTGGAGCCCCACCGTGAGGTAGGCCAGGACGACGGCGATCGGCCCCCAGCGATCGATGAGCCGCCCCGCGCGGGCGAGGGCCCGAGCAGGACCCGGCCGTGCGAGGCGTGCCGAGAGCCGCCGGCTGCGTGCGAGGCCCGCCGCGGCGCCGCGCCCGGCCCAGTAGGTCGCGTTGGTGCGCAGGAGCACGATGCAGAAGAGGATGGCCACGGCGAGGGCGAAGGGCAGGGAGAGGATCGCGTCCATGAGCACCTCCCGCCCGCTGTGGGACACGCACCAGCAGATTGCGCAAGCTGTCCCTTGCGCAATTCCCCAGCTTAGCGGACCCTCGATCGGGCCCTCGACAGTGCACCGGTGCCCTGCTACACACGGGAGGATGGCTGTCATCGGCTTCCACGCCTCGCATGAACAGATCGGCCCGGCCCAGCTCCTGCGCGACGTCCAGCACGCCGAGCGAGCGGGCTTCCAGGGCGCCATGTGCTCGGACCACATCGAGCCGTGGTCCGCGCGGCAGGGCCACTCCGGGTTCGCCTTCTCGTGGCTCGGCGCGGCCCTCGCGACGACGCGGCTGCGCTTCGGCGTCGTCAACGCCCCCGGCCAGCGCTACCACCCCGCGATCGTCGCGCAGGCCGCCGCGACGCTCGGGTGCATGTTCCCCGGCCGGTTCTGGATCGCCCTCGGAAGCGGCGAGAACATGAACGAGCACGTCACTGGGGACCCCTGGCCGCCCAAGGAGGAGCGGCAGGAGCGCCTCGAGGAGAGCGTCGGCGTCATCCGTCGGCTGCTCGACGGCGAGGAGGTGACCCACGGGGGGCGCGTGCGCGTGGATCGGGCGCGCGTGTGGGACGTCCCGGACCCGGCGCCCGCCCTCGTCGCGGCGGCGGTGACCGCCGAGACCGCCGCGCGCTCGGCCGTGTGGGCGGACGGGCTCATCACGGTCAACCAGGAGCACGCGACGCTCCGGGAGGTCCTCTCGGCCTACCGGACCCGCGGCGGGCACGGCCGGGCCGTCCTGCAGGTGCACCTCTCCTGGGCCGAGAGCGACGACGAGGCCATCGCGATCGCGCACGACCAGTGGCGCCCCGGCGCCGTTCCCCACCCGCACACGTGGGACGTGGCGACCGCCGCCGAGTTCGACGAGGCGGGCCGTGACATGACCGAGGAGCAGGTCCGCCGCTCGGTCCTCGTCTCCCCCGACCCCGAGCAGCACGCCGCGTGGCTCCAGGAGTTCATCGACCTCGGCTTCGACGAGCTCTACCTCCACCACGTCGGGCAGGCGCAGGCCGGCTTCATCGAGACGTTCGGCCGGAGCGTCATCCCGGCCCTGCTCACGCCTGAGAACCTCAGCCCCGCCGACGAGCAGGTCACGTACTGACCTCCACGAGGAGCCTGCCATGCGCATCACGGACACCTCAGACCTCTGGTGGAAGACCGCCGTCGTGTACTGCCTCGACGTCGAGACGTTCTTCGACTCCGACGGCGACGGCATCGGGGACCTCGCGGGGCTCGCCCAGCGCGTGGACTACCTCGCCGAGCTGGGCGTGACCTGCCTGTGGCTCATGCCCTTCTACCCGAGCCCGGACCGGGACGACGGCTACGACGTGACGGACTTCTTCGGCGTCGACCACCGCCTCGGCCACCACGGCGACCTCGTCGAGCTCATCCGCACGGCCCGGGACCGCGGCATGCGGGTCATAGCGGACCTCGTGGTCAACCACACCTCCGACCAGCACCCCTGGTTCAAGGCCGCGCGCTCCTCGAAGGACAGTCCGTACCGGGACTTCTACGTGTGGCGCTCCGACCCGCCGCCGGACACGTCCCGCGAGGTCGTCTTCCCCGACCAGGAGCAGTCGATCTGGACGCTCGACGAGAAGACCGGCGAGTGGTACCTCCACCACTTCTATCGGCACCAGCCGGACCTCAACGTGGCCAATCCCAAGGTGCGGGACGAGATCGCGAAGGCGATCGGGTTCTGGCTGCAGATGGGCCTGAGCGGCTTCAGGGTCGACGCCGTGCCCTACTTCCTCTCGACCCTGGGTGTCGACGGGAAGGAACTCGAGCAGTTCAGCGACCCCCACGAGTACCTGCGCTCGCTGCGGAAGTTCATGGGCCGCCGCAGCGGAGAGTCGATCCTCCTGGGCGAGGTCAACCTGCCCTCCAAGGACCTGGTGAGCTACTTCGGCGGGCCGGAGGGGGACGAGCTGACGATGATGTTCGACTTCATCACGATGCAGAACGCCTACCTCGCCATGGCCCGGCAGGACGCCCGGCCGCTCGCGACCGCGCTCAGGAAGCGGCCCGAGGTCGCCCCGGACAACCAGTGGGCCACGTTCGTGCGCAACCACGACGAGCTCACCCTCGACAAGCTCACCGACGAGGAGCGCCAGGAGGTCTTCTCGGCGTTCGGCCCCGAGCCGGAGATGCAGGTCTACGGCAGGGGCCTCAAGCGCAGGGTCCCGCCCATGCTCGACGGCGACCCGCGCCGGATCCGGCTCCTGTACTCGCTGCTGTTCGCCCTGCCCGGCACCCCCGTCCTCTACTACGGCGAGGAGATCGGCATGGGCGAGGACCTCTCGGCCGAGGGCCGGATGGCCGTGCGCACGCCCATGCAGTGGACCTCGGAGCCGAGCGCGGGCTTCTCCTCGGCGCCGCCGAACAGGCTCGTGAGCAGGATCCCCGCCGGGGGCTACGGGCCCGCACACGTCAACGTCGCGGCGGCCCGCCGGGACCCCGACTCTCTGCTGAACTTCATCACCCGGCTCGCGCAGCGCTACCGGGAGTGCCCGGAGCTGGGCTGGGGCCGGTGCGAGGTCCTCGACCACCGCGCGGATGCCGTCCTCGCGCACCGCTGCACGTGGGAGGACGCGAGCCTGCTCGCGGTGCACAACCTCTCCTCCGAGGCCGTGACCGTCCAGCTCGCCCTCGGGTCCCCGCCTGACGGACCGGCGCTGTCTGGGGAGCCGGGAGCGGAGCCGAGCTGGGAGGGCGTCGTGCTGCAGGACCTGCTCTCCTCGGGCGACTTCCCGGACAGCGGCCTTCCGGTCGCGGACGACGGCGCCGTGGAGGTCACGCTCGACGGCTACGGGCACGCGTGGCTGCGGATCCAGCACCCCGGCGTGCGGCGGCTCATCTGAGGCGCGCGGGGTCACGTGAGCCGGTCGAGGCGCTCGCGGGCCCTCGCAAGGACGCGCCGCTCCTGCTCCGCGACGCGCGCGGCGAGCCGGCGGGCGCGGCCGGCGAGGCCCTCCTCCCGCTCCGCGGCGGCGAGATCGTCCTCGAGCTCGGCGAGCCTCGCGCGCAGCCCGGCGAGCTCGCCCTCGACGGCCTCCCGGCGCGCCGCGGCCTCGGCGGTCTGGCGCTCGGCCTCCTCGAGCTCCGCCTCGGCGGCTGAGAGCGCCTCCTCGGCCTCCCCGAGCTCGCGCTCGGCCTCCTCGCGCTCCCGCCGTTTCGCCTCCTCGGCCTGGCGCCGTGCCTCCCGGCGCGCCTCGGCCTCCTCCGCCTCGACCCGTCTGGCCTCCGCGGCCTCGGCCTTCACGCGCTCTGCCTCCACGCGCTCGGCCTCCATGCGCTCGGCCTCTGTCCTCCCGGAGTCGGCCGCGTGGTCCGTGACGGCGGTCCCGGCGGCAACCATCGGAGCCTCCGCGGCGCGCTTCGCCCCCGCCCGCCCAGTGCGAGCCTTCGCGGGCGCGGCCGTCGCCCCGCCGTCGGCCGCCCCGCCCGTGCCCAGCGCGCCGTCGCCCGCCCCACGGGTGCCCAGCCTGCCCGTCCCCAGCCCGCCGTCGGCCCTCCCGCCCTCAGCGAGGGCGCCCGGCACGGCGACCGCCCCCGAGAGGTCCGCGGGACCGAAGCCGCCCCCGGCGAACGGGCGCACGAGCAGCCCGCTGCGGACCGCCGCGGCGGCCTCCGGATCGCCCATCGCGGCGCGGAGGGTCTGTTCGATCTCGCCCGCGGCGGCGTCGCTGATCCGGACGCCCTGCGCCTCGGCGGCGGAGCGAGCTCCGCGGACGGCGCCGGCAAGGACGCGGCTGCGCTGCTGCCCAAGCTCGCGCAGCCGCTCGGCGTCGAGCATCTCCTGAGCGTCGCGGAGGGCCGCGCCGAGGTCGAGCACGGGGGCCAGCTCCTCGGGATGCTGCCGCGCGATGAGGTTGACGGCCCACGCGGACGCCGCGGGCTTGGGCAGCCGGGCGACCTGCTTCGCGAGGAGCGGATGCCCCTCGGCCTTCGCCTCCTTGGCCCGCCGGTTGCGCGCCGCGGTGAACTCCGCGGGGAGCAGGGCGTAGAGCTCGGCGGCGACGTCGGCCAGGTCCATGCCTCGCATCATAGGCGCCGGCCCGGGCCGCAACGCGGCATCGCCCACGCTGCGATCCGGCGCGGACAACCGCGTGTCGCGATGCGGCGTAGTCAGCCGGCGGTGAGGGCGGCCGCCTTGCGCTCGAGGACCGCGCGCTCGCGGTCGTTGGCGCAGAGGCGGGCGGCGAGCTCGAGCTCGGCCCTGGCCTCGTCGCGTCGGCCAAGCCTGGCCAGGATCTCCCCGCGCACGCCCGGGAGCAGGTGGGAGCCGGCGAGCCGCCCGGAGACGACGAGGCCGTCCACGATCCCCAGCGCCTCGGCCGGCCCGGTTGCCATGGCCACGGCCACGGCGCGGTTGAGCTCGACGACGGGCGACGGCGCGACCCGGCCGAGCGCCTCGTACAGCAGCACGATCCGCTCCCAGTCGGTCTCCCGGACGGAGGGCGCCGAGGCGTGGCATGCGGCGATCGCGGCCTGGAGGCCGTAGGGCCCGAGCCCGCGGCCCGCGGCCTGGGCGCGGGCGAGCGCGGCCGTGCCTCGGCGGATCGCCGAGCGGTCCCAGAGCCTGCGGTCCTGGTCCTCGAGCAGGACGGCCTCCCCGTCGGGGCCGGTACGGGCCGGGAACCGGGCCGCGGTGAGCTCGAACAGCGCCAGGAGCCCGTGCGCCTCGGGCTCGTCGGGCAGCGTCGCGACGAGCATGCGCGCGAGCCTTATGGCCTCCCGCGCGAGGTCGGTGCGCAGGAGGCTGCCGCCGCTCGTCGCCGTCGATCCCTCGGTGAAGACCACGTAGAGCACGCTCAGAACGGCGGCGAGCCGCTCCCGGCGCTCGTCCGCGGGCGGCACCTCGAAGGGCACCGCCGCGGCCGCGATGGTCTTCTTGGCCCGCGTGATGCGCGCTTGGACGGTCGCCACCGGGACGAGGAACGCCCGGGCGATCTCCTCGCTCGTCAGGCCCGCGACGACCCGCAGGGTCAGGGCGATGCGGGCCTCCGGGGAGACCACGGGGTGGCACGCTGTGAAGATCAGGGCGAGGACGTCGTCGTCGACCTTGTCCGGGTCCCAGAGCAGGCCGTCGGCGCCCTCCGGAGGGGAGGACGCGCCCGTCGTCGCCTGCCCCTCCGCGAGCTGCCCCGCGAGCAGGCCGTACCGGGCGTCGAGGGCGGAGCGCCGGCGGAAGGCGTCGATCGCGCGGCGCCGAGCGGCCGCGAGCAGCCACCCGGCGGGATTGGCCGGGAGGCCGTCGCGGGCCCAGGCCACGAGGGCCTCCGCGACGGCCTCCTGTGCGACGTCCTCCGCGAGGGCGAAGTCCCCGGTGTAGCGGGCGAGCGCACCGACGATCCGCGGGGACTCGATGCGCCACACCGCCTCGACGGCGCGGCGCGCCGCCTCGGAGCCTGCCGCGGCCGCGGCGCTTGGCCCAGCAGGGCTCAGAGCTGGCCCGTCCGCTCGCGCCACGCACGCTCCCTGGCAACGTACTCGTTGTCCTGCGGGAACTCGTCGATCCCGGGCACGCGGCGGATCTCGCACTTCGAGCCCGGGATCGCCGGCATCCGTCGAGCCCACTCGACGGCCTCCTCCTGGGAGGCGACGTCGAGGAGGTAGAAGCCGCCGAAGAGCTCCTTCGTCTCGCCGTAGGGCCCGTCCGTGACCACGGGCGTCTCGCCGCTGTAGTCGACGACGACGCCGGTGGACGGGTCGTCGAGGCCCTCGGCGGCGACGAGGACGCCGGCCTTGATGAGCTCGTCGTTGAACCGGCCCACCGACTCGAGCATCTCCTCGAACGGCGTGTCCATCATGAGCTTGAGGGACTCGTCGGTGTTGCGCATGATCAGCATGTACTTGGCCATGGTCGTTCACTCCTGAGGGTGTCGGGGTCGCCTCTCGACCCTTTCATCCCTAGGTCGAACGGGGAAGGCGCAGATCGACACGGCCCCAGGATTTTCTTTCCCGGCCTCCACATCCGGCGCGTGCGGGCTCAGGGCACCGGGGTCGTGGCGCCTGGCGTCGGGAGCGTCGTGCCGGTGACGCCGGGGGTCGTCGTCGGGAGGGTCGTGGTGTCCGTCGGGGAGGCCGTGCCGCGGGTGGCGGGGGCCGTCGTCGTCGGGCGGACGGTCGAGGTCGTGGTGGACGTGGTCGTCGGGCTGGGCGACTCGGCGCGGTTCAGGACCTTGTTGACGAGGTCCTCGAGCTCCGTCTGGTCGTCGCCGGAGAGGTCGGTGCCGCTCTTGGTGGCGACGACGAGCAGCCGCCCCTGCGCACCGGAGACCTGCATGAGCATGTCGGAGGTGTTGTCGTCGCGGGTGCTGACGGTCCCGAAGCTCTCCTTGGCGTCGGTCCTTGCGTCGAGCTCCTTGCTCGCGACCGTGGTCCGCTGCCCGAGGGCCTCGACGGTGAACGTCGAGCAGCTGGCCATCTTGGACTTGATGTCGCTGAGGATCTGCTCGGCATCAGGGCCCTCCCGGCCGGACTGGGCCGAGACCGTCCTCGGCTCCGCGCTCTCGGAGATGGCCACGGCGACGGAGCCGCTGTCGACGCTGCTCTCGAGGCCTGCCGTCGCGATGGACTTGCAGTCGGTGGGATCCACGGTAGCCGTGTTGAGCAGGATGTCCCCGAGGCCCTTGCCCTGGGCGACCTGCTGCTCGGAGTAGAGCTGGAGCTCGTTGCCGTCCGTGTCCCGCAGGCCCGTGATCAGGCTGCGCAGCTCGTCCTCGCTGTAGACGCGATCGGTCTTCGTGGGCGAGGAGGTCGCCGTGGGCGACGCCGTCGTCCCTCCCCCGCCGGTGCAGGCCCCCACCATCATCACCACCGCGGCGGCGGCCAGTCCGGCCGGTGCCACCCTCCTGACGTCCATCGTGCCCCTCCCTCGAGCGATCCAGTGCTTGCCCCGAGGCATTACCCCCGGGACGCACCGCTGACACGGGATGCTGCACGCGGGGCCCACGCAGGGGGCGAGTCGGCATCGGGCGACTCGGCGAACTCGTCGACGAGGTCCAGCCCGCGCTGGGCCCAGGCAATCTCGCCGCGCGCCCGCTCGACGAGGCCCTCGTAGGTGAACCGCTTGAACGCGATGGTCCGTTCGTGCTCCTCGGGCGGCGTGACGTCGAGGCGGCGGACGAGCATCGGGTTGTCGCGTGCGGCGATCCGCAGCAGCTCGCCCTCCCACTGAGCAAGCTCGCCCTCCCACTGGGAGATGTGCGCACGGAAGAACTCCCGGGCGACGTCGGGGGTGACGGCCTCGAGGTAGGCGGCGCGCAGATGCGCGGGGTCGCGCACCCGGGCGTATTCGAGCGGCGTCCGCATCCAGTCGAGGAACGCCTGCTCCCCGGCCTCGGTGGTGTGGTAGACCTTCCGGACGCCGCGTTGGCCCCGCTGCTGCTCCTCGCCCTCGATGAGGCCCTCGGCCTCCATCTTCCGCAGCTCCGGGTAGATCTGCGAGTCGGGCGCGTGCCACACGTGCCCGACCGAGACCGAGAACTGCTTCTGCAGCTCGTAGCCGGAGAGGGGGCCCACGCGGAGCAGCGCGAGCAGCGCGAATCTCAGGCTCATGGGCCCTCTCCTTCACTCCCTTGACCGGCGGCGTCGGACGGTGCGGACGGCGACAACCTTAGGCAGGCTGGTAGTTGGTGCGCCACCCGCCGTGGTACGTGGAGCGGGCGACCGTCGAGTACGGCACGGGGCTCACGACGACGCGCACCTGAACCTGCTCGTGGGGCTCGACCGCGGCCTTCGAGGTGCCGCCGTTCGGCTCGCCCCAGACGACCTTGAGCTCGGTGCCCTCGGGCACGTTCTGGTCCACCGTCGCGAGGGAGAGCCCGCGACGCTCGTTGGCGCTGTAGCCGGTGAACATCGAGTAGCCCACCACCGTGCCGTCGGCGTCGACGACGGAGTCGTAGTTCGCCGAGCCGTAGTTCGCGAGCGGAAGGTCGAAGAACTTGTAGTGCGGGCCGTCGACGTCGAACAGCGAGGCGAAGATCCTGGTCAGATCCTCGCCGTTCCAGGCCAGGGTCACCTTCTTCCGCTGGCTGGACGGGTCGATCTTCTCGAGCGCATCGCGGCCGATGAAGTCGTGGTCGAACTTCACGAAGGACCCGTAGCCGAGCTCCCACGGCGTCAGGTAGTAGTCCTCGATCCTGTCGGAGACGAAGGAGCCGGCGAGGGTCGCCGTGGCCTCGTAGCCGTCGGCCGGGAGCCACTCGCGGTAGCCGCGCTCGGCCTCTCCGGTGTAGATGGCCGGCAGCGGGGACGGGATCCAGCCGGACTCGAGCGTGTTCGACGGGTAGGCGCGCGAGCCGACGGGCACGAGCCCGAATTCAGCCCCGGCCTCGACGATCGCGTCGCGGATGCGGCCGTGGTCGGCGTAGGGGCCCCAGACCTCGAGGCCCGGCGCGCCGGCCATGCCGTGGCGGAGCGTCCGGACGGAGGTGCCGTCGATCGTCATCGTCGACATGTTGAAGAACTTGAGCTGCTCGAGCGGGCCGCCATTGAGCTTCTCGATCACCTGCCAGGCATTCGGCCCCTGGATCTGGAACCGGTAGTACTCGCGGGAGACCGCCTGGCCGTAGGGGCGCGACGGCGAGCGGCGGTCTACCGTGATGTCCAGGTTCGGGTAGCCGCCGGTCTCCCCGTGGTAGAGGAGCCAGTTCGCCGCGGGCGAGCGGCCGACGTAGACGTACTCGTCCTCCGCGAGGTGGAAGAGGATGCCGTCTCCAATGACGTGCCCCGACTCGGTGGTGGGCACGTACTGCTTGGCCCTGTCGACGGGGAAGGCGGCCGTGGAGTTGATGGCCGTCGCCGAGATGAGCTTGATGGCGTCCGAGCCCCTCAGGAAGAGGTTGTCCATGTGGTGTGACTGGTCGAACAGGACCGTCGTGTCCCGCCACGCCTTCTGCTCCTTGATCCAGTTCTGGAAGTCGGCGGGGACCACGGGGTAGATGTACGAGCCGATCGGCGAGTTGCGGAGCAGGTCGACGGTGCCGCGTGACGCCCCGTCGAGGACTTCCTGCAGATTCTTCGGTGCCATGATGAACCTCTCCTTCGGTGAGTGGGTCAAAAAACGATGGTCTGGTTGCCGTGCCGGATGACACGGTCGTCGGCGTGCCATTCCACGGCCCGCGAGAGCACGGCCCGCTCGACGTACGCGCCGCGGGCCTGGAGGTCCGCCGCGGTGTAGGCATGGGTCGCACGGGCCACGTCCTGCTCGATGATCGGGCCCTCGTCGAGGTCCTTGGTCACATAGTGCGCCGTCGCCCCGATGAGCTTCACGCCCCGCTCCTTGGCCTTGCGGTACGGGGCCGCCCCGATGAAGGCCGGCAGGAACGAGTGGTGGATGTTGATCAGGGGCACCCCGATCTGGTCGAGGAAGCCGGCCGAGAGGACCTGCATGTACCGGGCGAGCACGACGAAGTCGACGTTCCCGCCCAGCAGCCGCAGGATCTCCGCCTCGGCGGCGGACTTGTCGGGGCCCGAGGAGGGGACGTGGAAGAACGGGATGCCGAAGGCGCGCACGTCCTCGGCCGTGTTCGTGTGGTTCGAGATCACCATGGGGATCATGACCGGCAGCTCACCGCGGCGGTGCCTCCACAGCAGCTCGAGCAGGCAGTGGTCCGATGTCGAGACCATGATCGCCATGCGTTTGGGGATGGAGCGGTCCGTGAGCCTCCATTCGAGCCCGAGGGGGCCGAGCGTCGCCGCGAGGTCGGCCTCGAGGTCCGGCATCGCGAGGGTGAGGTCCCGGCGGGCGAAGACGACCCGTTGGAAGAAGTCCCCGCTCCTGGGATTGGTCGAGTACTGGTCGAGGGCGATGATGTTCCCCTGATTGCGCGTCACGAGGGCCGCGACGGCGGCGACGATGCCCGGCTGGTCCGGGCCGTGGACGATCAGGCAGGCCTGATCCCTCGTGGACTCGGCGTGCACTGCCATCGCTGCACCGTCACTCCCGCTCGGCGATGAATCTGCGGGCCCAGTCGGCCGTGGCCTGCAGCCCGCCGAAGGTGTAGAAGTGGAGGCCCACCTGGCCCGGGATGGCCGTGCCGCGCCAATGGTCCACGAGCTCCGACGCGAGGTTGTCCACGAAATGCTCCGGGCCGGCCTCCCCGATCAGATTCGTGAGCGAGAAACCGTACTTCTTCACGATCATCGCGTTCGCGCCCACTCCGAAGCGCTTGGCGAAGCTGACCAGGCGCTTGACGCCCGCGGGCCCCGGGACTCCGACGCGGATCGGGGCCTCGATGCCCCGGTCACGCACGCCGGCGATCCACGCCGCGACGGGATTGGTGTCGAAGGCGAACTGGGTCAGGATGGCGGCATCGAGGCCCTGCTCCCTGAGGGCCACGACCTTGTCCTCGAGGGCCCGCGCGAGGATGTGCTTCGGGATGTCCGGGTGGCCCTCGGGGTACCCGCCGATGCCCACCTCGCGGACCCCGTACGTCGGCAGGAGGCCGCTCGAAATCAGCGAGAGGGAGTCCTCGAACGGGCCCTCGGGGACGGCCGGATCGCCGCCGATTGCGAAGATGTGCTCTGAGGCGCCGACGTCCTGGAGCCGGCCGAGGAACTCCTCGAGCTGCGCCCGCGACCTGAGCCTGCGCGCGGAGACGTGGGGGACCGGGACGAAGCCGCTCTCACCGACCGCCTTGGCGGCGGCGACCCGCATCTCGAGGTCTTCATTGCCGAGGAAGGTGACGTTGATCCTGGTCCCGGAGGGGATGCGGTCCCTGGCCTCGAGGAGCGCGGGGACATCCTTGCCGGTCATCTCGAGGGAGAAGCCGTGGATGAGTTCGAGTGATGCGTGCCGGTTGATCGCGGGTTTCGACTTGGTCACGATCGCGTCCTTTCGACGAGAGCGCTTCGTCGCGCCCACTTCGAAGATACCTTTGTAGATAGGTACGGTCCATAGGTAAAGTCAGCGGAGCGCGAAGACCGGCCGCTGCCTGCCCACGAACAGGCCGACCACGAGCTGCACGGCCAGGACGAGTTCGACGGACAGCAGCGGCACGAGCCAGCCCCCGCTCCAGGCCAGGAGCCCGCCGAACACGACCGGCCCGATCGCCGCGATGGCGTAGCCGCCTGACTGCGCCATGCCCGAGAGCCGCGCCGCCGTGGCGTGCGTGCGCGCCCGGAGGCTGAAGAGGCTGAAGGACATGGCGAGGGACGCGCCCGAGGAGAGCCCGTACGCGAGGACCCAGCCGAGGAACAGCGCAGGCAGGGCGATGAGCCCTGCCATGGCCGCGAGGCCGAGGACGGGGATGAGGCACGGCGCCCAGCGCGCGACACGGCCGCGCAGGAGGAGCGGGACGGCGAGCGATCCGAGCAGCGACGTCGCCTGGAGCAGCATGACGTCCACGCCCGCGACGACGTCGCCCCGTCCGAGGCTCTGGGCGAAGGGCGCGAGCCACGTGACCATCATGTAGAAGGTCATCGCCTGGGCGCCCATGTACGCCAGCACGAGCCAGGCTACGGCGTCGCCCCAGATGCCGAGCCGCCCCGCCGCAGGCTCGGCCTCGGCCCGGATGGCCTGACCGCTTGGGAGGACCCCGGCACTGTCGACGCCGTCGGGCCCCGGCCGCAGCATGACGCCGGCGACCCAGGCGGCGACGGCGAGCGGCAGGAGCACCCCGGTGGACAGGAGCGCCCAGCGCCATCCGAGGTCCTCGCCTCCGGCATCGATCTCGGACACGGGGACGACGACGCCGGACGCGAGGGCTCCCGCGCCGCTGAGGAAGGCCGTGAACAGCGACGTGACAGTCGGGACGCGGTCGCTGAAGTCCTTCCTGATGACGGCAGGCAGCAGCACGTTCCCGACCGCGAGCGCCGCCCCGATGAGGACGGTGCCTCCCCAGACATTGGCCTGCGGGCCGGGCACCGAGCGCCATGCGGTTCCGACGCCGAGGGCGAGGAGCGAGGCGAGCACGACGGCGTTGACGCCGAACCGCGCGCTCAGGCCGTGGGCGAGCGGGGAGACGACGGCGAAGGCGATGAGCGGGATCGCGGCGAGCAGGCCGAGGGCGGCCTCGGTCGTACCGAGGTCGCCCGCGATCTGCCCCAACAGCGGCCCGACGCCGGTGATGGTCGCACGCAGGTTGGCCGCGATGAGCAGGACGGCGACGAGGACAAGGAGGAGGCGCGGGCGCCCCACCCCTGCCGGGTGCGGCGCCCGCGCCTCGCTGCCCATGGCCCGCGCTCGGCGGTCTCAGCCGGCCGCGAGGGCCTCGGGATCGAGGTTGGCGACCGAGCGCGTGTCCTGGAACGCCCGCACCCCCTCGATCCCCTGCTCCCGGCCGAACCCGGACTGCTTCATGCCTCCGAACGGGGCATGCAGGTCGAGCCTCGTGGCACCGTGGTCATTGACCCAGACGTAGCCGCAGGCGAGCTGGCTGCCCACCCGGCCAGCGGCCTCGCTGCTCGCCGTCCACACCGATCCGCACAGCCCTGCCCAGGTGTCGTTGGCGGCCTTGATGGCCTCCTCGTCGCTGTTGAACGGGATGATCGGGATGACCGGCCCGAACTGTTCCTGCGTCACGACGCGCAGCGACGGGTCCGGGTCGATGACGATGGCGGGGCGCAGGAAGTTGCCGCCCTGCAGTTCGGGGTCCGTCGGAAGCGATCCGAACTCCCTCACGTCGGCCCCGGAGGCCTTCGCCTCCTCGATGATCTCGCTGACGAAGGCCTTCTGGGCGGCCTGGTGGAGCGGCCCCATCGTGGTGCCCTCGTCGAGGCCGTAGCCGACCACCGCCTTCTCCAGCCGCGCCGAGAGCCCGGCCACCACCTCGTCGAGGCGCGAGCGGTGGACGTAGACCCGCTTGGCGGCCATGCAGATCTGGCCGGTGGTGTCGAAGATCCCGGCATAGAGGCGGTCGAGATGCTCGTCGTCGAGGACCGCGTCCTCGAGGATGAGGGCCGCGTCGTTCCCGCCGAGCTCGAGGGTCACGCGCGTGAGGGACTTCGAGGCCATCTCCATGATCCGCTTGCCGCCGGCGACGCTCCCGGTGAAGCAGACCTTCCCGACATCGGGGCTCGTGATCAGGGCGGCCATGTCGGCGTCCTTGCCCGTGACGACGTTCAGCACGCCCGGCGGGAGCTTCTCCGCGACCCGCTGCACGACCCTCGCCATCGCGAGCGGGGTGGTGGGCGGCGGCTTGACGATCGCGGTGTTGCCCGCGATCAGCGCGTGCGGAAGCGACGCTCCCAGGATCGCAATGGGCCAGTTGAACGGCACGATGACCGTCACGACGCCGAGCGGCTGGTAGGAGACCGTGGTCGAGACGGGGATGCCGGGGGCCGGAGGGAGCACCTTGACGGCGTCGACCTCGTCCGCGAGCGCGATCGCGAGGTTCCACCGGATCTCGAACACGAGCGAGTCGACCCAGGCCTCCATCCGGATCTTCCCGTTCTCCTGGGACAGGATCGCCGCGTCCTCGTCGCGGGCCTCGGCGATGCCCTCGATCGCCCGCTGCATGTACGCGGCGCGCTCCTGAGCACTCAGCGCCGACCACGCTGGGAAGGCGGCCTTGGCAGCGGCGATGGCGTCGTCGACGTCGTCGGGGCTCGCCGCCGCCGCGTGTCCGACGACGCGGCCGGGCTTCCCTGGGTCGGCCACCTCGAGCGTCGCCTCGGTCTGGCGCTCCCGGCCGCCGATGTACAGGCCGGTCACCACGGGTGCCGTGGGCGCCGAGGGATTCAGTGTCTCGGTCATTGGCTCCACACTCCTTGTGCGCGGTTGGGGTTGAAACTGGTCAGCTCACTTCTGCACGACGGGCGTGCCGTGCGTGTGGAACGTCTCGATCGTCTTCATGCCCCAGGCCTGGCCCTTCTTCCGCTCCTCCATGGACCACTCCACGACGGGCGAGTCGGGATCGAGCAGCAGGCGGGCGCCGGCGTTGGCAAGCTCGATGCGGTTCCCGCCGGGTTCCCAGACGTACAGGAAGAACGTCTGGTTGATCGCGTGCTTGTGCGGGCCCGACTCGATGTGGATGCCGTTCTCGAGGAAGATGTCCGCCGCCTTGAGGATGTCCTCGCGCGTGTCCGGGGCGAAGGCGACGTGGTGGAGCCGGTTGCCGTGCTTGAGCCAGTCGTCGGAGTACACGATGTCGTAGGACTTGTTGTTGAAGTGGAACCACCAGGCCGCGTAGCCGCCCTCGTCGAGCTTGATGCGCTCGCTCTCGCGGCCGCACAGGACGTCGGCGACGAACCGGCCGTTGGCCACGACATCCTTGGCGAGGTAGTTGATGTGGTCGAGGCGCCGGACGTTGACCCCCCGCCCGGGGAACGCGGAGGCCTGGTTCTTGAGTGCGGGCTTGTCGTCGGTCGCGACGTACCGCTCGGTCTCGTAGTAGATCGCCATGTCGTGCCCGTCCGGGTCGCGGAAGGCGTACGAGGGGCCGGTGCCCACCTCGCCGTCGGTCCAGCCGATCCCGAGACCCGAGGCCTCGATCGCCGCGACGCGCCGCTCGAGGGCCTCCTGGCTCGTGGCCCGGAAGGTCGTGCGGCCCACGCCGGCGTCGTCGGAGGCGGTGAGCTTGATCGTGTAGAGCTGGTACTCGTCCCACGTGCGCAGGTAGACGGAATCCCCGGCCTCCGCCACCACGCGCATCGCGAGCAGGTCGCGGAAGAACCAGAGGCTCTTCTCGAACGTCGGGGTCAGGAGCTCGACGTTGCCCACATGGGCGATGTCGAACGAGGTGGAGGCGGTCACGGGTCTGTCCTCTCTCTACAGGCGCGGGCGCGGGAAGACCCGCCCGTCGAAGATCTTGCGGGCGGTGCGGAGGGCCGCCGAGCGGGTCACGGTGAATGACGGTGCGCCCTCGGCAGACGCGCCGTCGGTCTGCTCGAGAGCGACGTCGACGTCGAAGTAGCCGGTCGGGTGCTCGATGCGCCAGGGCCCTCCAGCCTCCGGCAGCACGGCGATCCCCTCCCCCACCGATCCCTTCGCGAGCACGCCCGCGGCCACCGTCAGGGCCCCGAGGACCCCGATCGAGGTATGCACCCGCACCGGCAGGAAGCTGCGGGTCGACACGACGCCGCCATGGCGGGGCGGGGACAGCAGCACGAGCTTGGGCACCGTCGCCGCGCTCACGTCGCCCATGCCCATGAGCTGCGCGGAAGCGAGGCGGATCTCCTTGAGGCGGGCCGCGAGCGCGGCATCGGCCTCGAGGTCCTCGGGTGACTCGTCGCCCGCGAGGCCGAGCTCGGCGGCGCGCAGCAGCACGCTCGGCATGCCGTTGTCCACGCACGTGGCCTCGACCCCCGCGACCGTGTCGCGCACGCTGCCCGTGGGGAAGAGCGCGCCCGTTGACGAGCCCGCGGTGCCCTCGAAGTCGAGGGCGACCGCCCCGGCAGTGCCGGGGACGCCGTCGATCGCGAGATCGCCGTCGTACTCCACCTCACCATGGGGGGTCGAGAACCGCGCGACGGCGATGCTGCCGGTGTTGACCATGCGGATGCGCACCTCCGTCCACGGGTCGCCGGGCTGCACGAGGCCGCGCTCGACGGCAAACGGCCCGATGCCGGCGAGGATGTTGCCGCAGTTCTGCCGGTCGGTCACGAACGCCTCGTCCACGCCGACCTGGAGGAAGAGGTAGTCGACGTCAGTGGCGCCGTCCCGGGACGGCGAGACCACGGCGACCTTGCTCGTGAGCGGATGCCCACCACCGAGGCCGTCGATCTGGCGGGCGTCGGGGGTGCCCATGATCCGCAGCAGCAGGTCATCGCGCTCCGCGGGGTCCGAGGGGAGGTCGGAGGCCAGGAAGTAGGCGCCCTTCGACGTGCCGCCACGAAGGTAGAGGCAGGGGATGCCGCTATCTGCCATGCCGCACTTCCGCACTGCTCCTCATGCCCGGTAGACCGTGCGGGCGAAGTCGTGGTAGGGCGCAGGGGCAACGGTCGCGCGGATGCGCACCTGGCGGTGGTTGGCGTCGACGCTCGCCTTGCGGGACACCGGATCCTCGCCCCAGACGACCTCGACCTGAGCACCGTCCGGCACCTCGTTGTCGAGCGTTGCAAGGGACATGTACAGCTGGTCGTAGGCGACGTAGCCGGCGTCCGTCGAGATGCCGACGCGCCTGCCCTCCTGAAGAACCTCGTCCATCTGGAAGAGGCCGTACCGGGCCTTCGGGAAGTCCAGGTACTTCGCCGGCGCTCCTGGCTCCATCTGCGAGCGCACGACGGCGGCGACGTCCTCGGCGTTCCAGATGAGCGTGACCTTGCGGCGCCGCTGGTTCTCCGCGTGCTTCTCGAGGGCCTGGCGGCCGTGGAAGTCGTGGTCGAACCGGACGGACCTCCCGAGGCCGATGTCGTAAGGGGTCATGTAGTAGTCGTGGACGTCTGTCGAATAGAGCGATCCGCCGATGGACCCCGCGCGGGCGGCCGGCAGCCACTCGCGGTACTCCGCGAAGTCGTCATCGAAGATCGCGGGGAAGGGGGTGGGCACCCAGCCGGACTCGAGCGGCGAGGCCGAGTAGGCCTTGGCCCCGATCCGGCGGATGCCGAACTCGGCGCCCGCCTCCATGAGCGCGTCGAGCACGGTCTCGTTGTCGTCCCACGGTCCGTAGAACTCGAACCCGGGCTGCCCGGCCATCCCGTGGCGCAGCGCCTTCACCCGACGCCCGGCGATCTCGACGTCGGCGATGTGGAAGAACTTGACCTCCGGGATCGGCCCCGCGAACACCTTCTCCATGACCTGGTTGGCTCGTGGTCCCTGCAGCTGGTAGCGGTAGAACGTCGGAGGGCCCTGCCGCATGACAGAGTTCGGCTCGAGGCGGTGCTGGACGTCCTTGCCCGCGGCCGCGGCCTTCTCTACGTTGAAGCGCACCCAGTCGATGAGCAGGTGGTGCCCGATGAGCACGATCCCCTCGGGGGCATCGGCGTTGTAGAACAGGATGCCGTCGCCGACGAGGTAGCCGTCGTGGTTGACCGAGATGAGCTGCTTCGCGACCCCCGGCCGGAACGTCGCGAAGGTGTTCGGCGAGATGGAGGCCAGCAGCGGCAGGAGATCGCCGCCGCCGAGGAACAGCTGCGTCATGTGGTGGGACTGGTCCATGAGGGCAACCGTCGTGTTCCACGCACGCTGCTCGTCCCTCCAGTTGGTGAACTCGGGGGCCACCGGGAACGTGAAGGCCGGCCAGTCCTGGTTGCGCAGGAGCTCCACGGGGCTGCCCACCCGGGCCAAGGCCTGCGCAAGGGAATCGGAGGTCATCGTCGACACATCCTTTCGGCGAGTGCCGTGGGGGAAGGCCCATCAAGGGGCCGCTGCCAGAAAACCACCCCTCTGGTGGCGGGTCAAGGCCTCCACTACATTATTGTCACCAATTGTGTCGTGAGTGTTGGACAGTGTCTCTCAGAGTCCCTCAGAGTCGTTGCTCAAAGGAGAACCGATGGCAGCCAAGAACCTCCAAGACGTGCTCGACGCGGCAGGCGGCACCGTCGAACACCTCCGCAACTCCCAGCTCGGCACCTACATCTATCCAGTGGTCCCCGCGGAGTTCACCAATTGGCGGCGTGAGCAGAAGGCCTGGCGCGAGACAGCGGTCCTCTACGACCAGTCGCACCACATGGTGAACTTCTTCCTCAAGGGCCCTGACGCGCTCAGGCTCCTCTCCGACACAGGCGTCAACAGCTTCGCGAACTTCCCCGTGGACACCGCGAAGCAGTTCGTGCCGACGGCATCGAACGGAGGCGTGATCGGGGACGGCATCCTGTTCCACGAGGCCGAGCAGGACTTCGTCTTCGTCGGGCGCGCCCCCGTAGCGAACTGGCTGCAGTTCCATGCCGAGACCGGCGGCTACGACGTCGAATTCACCTACGACGACCGCTCCCCCTCGCGGCCCTACGGGCAGGCCGTGCACCGGGAGTACTACCGGTTCCAGATCCAGGGCCCCGCCGCCTGGCAGATCATCGAGAAGCTCGCGGGAGGCACCGTCGAGCCGGTCAAGTTCTTCCACATGCGCCGCATGACGATGGCCGGCGAGCAGGTGCGGACCCTGCGGCACGGCATGGCCGGCGCGCCCGGCCTCGAGATCTGGGGGCCCTATGAGCAGCATGGGAGGGTCCGGGAGGCGATCCTCGAGGCGGGAGCGGAGTTCGGCATCGAGCCCTGCGGCTCGCGCGCGTACTCCTCGAACACCCTCGAGTCCGGATGGATCCCCTCGCCGCTGCCGGCGATCTACAGCGGCGAGGCCGAGCGGCCCTACCGCCAGTGGCTTTCCGCCACGAGCTACGAGGCCATCAACGCGCTCGCCGGCTCCTTCGTGGCCCACGAGATCGACGACTACTACCTGAACCCCTGGGAGCTGGGGTACGGCTCGTTCGTGAAGTTCGACCACGACTTCATCGGCCGTGACGCCCTCGAGAAGATCGACCCGGCCGCCCAGCGCAAGAAGGTCACGCTTGCATGGAACGACGACGATCTCGCGAGGATCTGGGCCTCGTTCCTGGACCGCGACGGCCTCGGGTACCAGTTCTTCGACATCCCGAACGCCAACTACGGCTCATCGAACTACGACTCGGTGGTGGACGCGGACGGCACGGTCGTGGGGCTCTCCCTCTTCACCGGGGTGACGGCCAACGAGCGGCGCGGCCTGTCCCTGGCCACGGTGGACCCGAACGTCGCGATCGGCACGGAGGTCCGGGTCGTCTGGGGCGAGCCCGACGGCGGTTCGCGCAAGACGACCGTAGAGCCGCACGAGCAGATCCATGTACGGGCCGTCGTGAGCCCCGCCCCCTATGCCGTCACCGCCCGCACCGAATACCACGGCGGCTGGCGCACGGCGGCGTCCTGAGCCCGGCGGGCCGTCAGAGCTCCCGCAGGGCCTCGATGACGCTGAGCAGATGGCGGCGCACCGCCTCCTCGGCCGCCTCGGGATCCCGGGCGAGGATCGCGTCGATGATCGCCGCGTGCTCGAGCACGGAGACCTTGGCCCGCGCGGGCCGCGACGACAGCTTGTACTGATGGCGGACGCTCTGCGCGTGCAGCCGCGCCAGCACCTCCGCCGCCGTGGCATGACGGCTCATCTCGCGCACCCGGACGTCGAGGAGCTGGTTGAGCCGCGAGTACTCGACGAGGTCGCCCTCCGCGACGGACTCGAGCATCTCCGCCCGGAGCCGCCGCAGGTCCTCGGCGTCCTCGTCGCTGAGGCTCGCCGCCGTCTTCGCCGCGCAGAGGCCTTCGACGCGCATGCGCACCTCGAGGATCTCGATGGCCTCGGCCAGGGAGACCGCCCGGACGCGCGACCCGCGGTTCGGGAGGCGCTCGATGAGTCCCTCGCCTGCGAGCTCGAGCAGCGCGGTCCGCACCGTCGCACGGCTCGCGGAGAACTCCGTGCTCAGGTCCGCTTCGACGAGCCGCTGGTTGGGCGAGTACTCCCCCCGGACGATCGCGTCGCGGAGCAGGTCCGTGACACGCGCCTCGGGAACCGCAGGGCCCTCGGCCATCTCCTCGTCAGCAGCCGTCCTGCTTCCCACCGCTGGCGCCATGTTCCCGCTCGCTTCCTTCGCTCGTTGGTGCCGCGGCTCCGAGAGCCACGATTTTGTCGACAATTCTAGAGCCAATCTTGGGAGGACCACATGCGCATCGCGGTCCTGGGCCTCGGCGAGGCCGGGAGCATCTATGCGGCCGAGCTCGCCGCACGCGGGGCGGCGGTCAGTGCGGCGGACCCGCTCGCCGACGCCGCCCCGGCGGGGGTCGCGCTCGCCGACGGGGTCGCCGCGGCAGCGAGGGGCGCGGATGTCGTGCTGAGCCTCGTCACGGCCGAGGCCGCGGAGGCCGCCCTCGCCGAAGCCTTGCCGGCCATGGAGCGCTCCGCCGTCTTCGGCGACCTGAACACCATGGGGCCGGACGCCAAACGCAGGCTCGCCCGCAGGGCGGAGGACGCGGGCATCGCCTTCGCCGACGGCGCCATCCTCGCACCCGTTCCGCGGGCCCGCGTCGACACACCCCTGATCCTGAGCGGCTCGGGGGCGGACGAGCTCGGGAGGAGGCTCGCCGAACTAGGCGTGCCTGCGACGGCGCTGGGCCCCGAAGCGGGGGTCGCCGCCGGTCTCAAGATGCTGCGCAGCGTGTTCATGAAGGGCCTCGCCGCGACCGTCTTCGAAGCCGCAGAGGCTGCCGCGGCCCTGGGCGCGAGGGACTGGATCCTCGGCCAGATCGCGGCCGAGCTCGGCCCGTCGGGCGGTGCCCTCGTGCAGCGGCTTCTTGAGGGCACCGCGCTCCACGCCGGGCGGCGCGAGGCCGAGATGCGCGAGGCACGCTCCTTCCTCGATGCCCTGGGAGCGCCTCACCCCATGACCGACGGCGCCATCGAGTGGCTGGGGTCGCTGGCCGACGGCGCGGCCACCAAACAGCCCAGCACGCCATCCAAAATCGTTGACAATCTCGTCTCCGATCCGTAGCGTCAGTTCCACTGGCGTCCTCTTGCGACGGCAGTTCCCGCGCGGTGTGCGAAAGGGAGGTGCAGATGGCCGCACGTCTGGGCCTGAACGGCGTCAGCCTGCACTTCGGCGGCGTCAAGGTGCTCGAGGACGTGAGCTTCGACGTCGAGCCGGGGGTCATCTTCGGCCTCGTCGGCCCGAACGGCGCCGGGAAGACCTCGCTCTTCAACTGCATCAGCGGCCACTACAGGCCCAGTTCCGGCTCGATCACGATCGACGGGACCGAGGTCGTGGGGGCCGCGCCGTCGCACCTCGCCCGGCTCGGGCTCGCCCGCACCTTCCAGCATCCCGCCCTGCAGCTGCGGGCCACAGTGCTCGAGAACGTCCTCCTCGGCGGGCACACCCGCCTTCCCGGCGGACCGGTCCCCTGGGCCCTCGGTCTTCCCTTCACGGCGAGGGCCGAGCGCGCGATCCGCCGCGAGGCGCTCGGCCTGCTGGAGCGGGCCGGCCTCGGCTGGGCCGCGCACCTGCCCGCCGACGAGCTCTCCCACGGCCTCCACAAGGGAGTCGAGTTTTGGCGCGCACTCCTCTCCAGGCCCTCGCTGCTCCTGCTCGACGAGCCCGCCGCCGGGCTCTCGCACGCGGAGGTCGAGCAGCTCATCGCCACCGTCAAGAAGGTCCGCGACGAGCAGGACATCACCATCGTCGTCGTCGAGCACCACATGGGCCTCATCTCGGCGCTCACCGACCGGGTCGTCGTGCTCGACCACGGCCGCAAGCTCATGGAGGGGACGGCGGCCGAGGCGCAGTCCGATCCCCGCGTGATCGAGGCGTACATCGGGAAGGACGCCGTCGATGACGCTGCTTGAGCTCGCGGACGTCACCGCGTCCTACGGCCCGGTGCGGGTGCTGCACGGCGTCTCGCTCACCGTGCCCGAGGGCGGGGCCGCGGGCATCCTCGGCGCGAACGGTGCGGGCAAGACGACGACCCTCCGCGCCATCAGCGGCACCGTCCACACCGGCGGGCGGATCAGGTTCGCCGGGAGGGAGGTCCGGGGACTGCGGCCAGACCAGGTGGCCGCCCTCGGCATCGCCCACGTCCCCGAGGGCCGCGGGACGCTGCCCCAGCTGAGCGTGCGCGAGAACCTCCTCGTCGGCGCCTACCTGCGCAAGGCGCGGAGGGAGATCTCCGCCGACGTCGACTACTGCCTCGACCTGTTCCCCCAGCTGGAGGCCCGCATCGGCTCGCGGGCGGCGGCGCTCTCGGGGGGCGAGCAGCAGATGCTCGCCGTGGCCCGGGCGTTCATGGCCAAGCCCAAGCTGCTGCTGCTCGACGAGGCCTCCCTCGGGCTCGCGCCCAGCACCGCCAGGACGGTGTACGGGGCCATCCGCCGGCTTCGGATCGAATCGGGCATCGCGATGCTCGTCGTCGAGCAGAACGCCAACCTCGCCTTCACGCTCGTCGACACCGCGACCGTGCTCGAGACGGGGCGCAGCGTCCTCACGGGGACCTCCGCCGAGCTCAAGGGCATGGACGAGATCCGCCGCGCCTACCTGGGGGGCTGAGACCGTGGAGACCTTCATCCAGCTCACCGTCGACGGCCTCTCCACGGGATCCATCTACGCGGCTCTCGCCCTCGCGATCGTCCTCGTGAGGCAGGCCACCGGCCTCATCAACTTCGCCCAGGGCGGCCTGGCCGTGCTGTCGGCGTACCTCGCCTTCGCCGCCGTCGAGCTCGGCCTCCCGCTGATCCTCGCGATCCTCATCTCGGTCCTGCTTTCGTTCGCCGTCGGCGCCCTCGTCGAGCGCCTGCTCATCCGCCGGTTCGAGCGCGGCGATCCGGACACCGCCGTGGTCGTGACCATCGGCCTGCTGACCCTCGTCACGGGCGTCGTCGCCGTGATCTGGGGGTACAACAACCGACAGTTCCCCTCACTGTTCCCCCTCACGAGCGTCAACATCCTCGGGGCCGTCGTGAGCCTGCGCTCGCTCGCGACGACGCTGACGATCCTCGCCATCATGGGTCTCCTCCAGCTGCTCTTCCTGAAGACGAAGCTCGGGCTGGCCCTGCGGGCGGTGGCGGACAACCCCGCCTCGTCCGCACTCTCCGGGCTCCCGGTCGGCCGGCTGCTCATGGTCGGCTGGGGCCTCGCCGCCGCCCTCGGCGCCGTCGCGGGCGTCCTCGTCGGCCCGCAGCTCACCCTGACCCCGGGGATGCTCGACGGCGCGCTCGTCTATGCGCTCGCGGCCGTCATCCTCGGCGGGCTGGACAGCCCCATCGGGGCGGTCGCCGCGGCGTGGCTCATCGGGGTCCTCGAGAACCTGGCGGCGGTGTACGTGCCGCTCATCGGGCATGACCTCAAGATCGCTGTGCCGTTCGTGCTGATCTTCGTCATCCTCGTCCTCCGTCCCCAGGGCCTGTTCGGGCGGAAGGTCGTGGTGAGGGTCTGATGACTGCACGTCCTGACGCCCCGGCGTCCTCCGCCCCGCGACGCAGGTGGCTGCGCCTCGCCCTCATCGCCCTCGCGGCCGTCGCGCTCATCGTGGCCCCGCTCGTGCTTCCCCCGATCGCCAACCAGACGCTCGTGCGCATCGGGGTCTACGCGGTCGCCATCCTGGGCCTGAACGTCATCATGGGGTACACCGGCCAGGTCCACCTCGGCCAGATCTTCTTCGTCGGGCTCGGGGCCTACGTGTCCGCCTACTGCGTCAACCAGGACTGGAACGTCTTCGTCGTGTTCGCCGCGGCCTGCGTCGTCGCGGGCGTCGTCGGGCTCCTCGTGGCCCTGGCCGCCGCCCGTCTCGGCGGTCTCGCCATCGCGATGGTCACGATCGCCCTGCCCATCGTCGGCGTCCCTCTGGCCAAGCGCCTCGACGAGTTCACGGGCGGGTCCCAGGGGGTCTCGGCCCGCTTCACGGACGCGCCCGAGTGGTCGGGCCTCTTCACGGACCAGTGGCAGTTCTACATCGTTCTGCTCGTGAGCGCCGTGGCCTTCCTCCTGGCCGCGCAGCTTGTCCGTGGCAAGTACGGGCGAGCTTTCGCCATCGTGCGCGAGAACGAGGCAGTCGCCGCCTCGCTGGGCGTCTCGCCGTACTGGACCAAGGTCCTCGCCTTCACGATCGCCTCGGTCTACGGCGGCGCGAGCGGCTTCCTCTACCTCGCGGCGGTGCAGTACACCTCCCCCGAGACGCTGAGCTTCGGCCACTCGATCGGCCTCCTCGCCGCCATGGTCATCGGCGGCGCCGGGAGCATCGCCGGCTCGCTCATCGGCGGCGTGTACTACGTCTTCGTCCCGCAGCTGACCAACGCGATCGACCCCAGCTACACGGCCCTCAGCCAGGGCGTGATCCTCCTCGCGGTGCTGTTCCTCCTGCCCGAGGGGCTCGTGAGCCTCCCCCGCGTCGCCCGACGGCTCGCGCGCCGGAAGCCTCCCCCTCCGTCGTCGCCGGCCGCAGCGGCGGCGTCAGCCCCGGCGTCGTCAACCCCGGGGACCAGCGCCGGCCCGAACGCTGCGGCACCCGCAACCACCCCACCCGCTACCACAGCACCAGCCAGGACAGAGAGGCAGGAACGGTCATGAAGGTTCGGAACAGGACACGCAGGGCCCTCGGCGCCGTTGCCATGGCGTCGGCCCTCGTCCTCGCGGCGGCAGGCTGCCGCGGCGGCACCGGGGACGGCGGAGGCGCTGGGGCTGCCACCTCCCCCGGCATCACGGACACCACCATCACCCTCGGCGTCACGACCCCCTTGAGCGGCCCGACCGCAGGTCCGGGCACGTGCACCGTGGCGGGCGTCAAGGCCTACTTCGGCGCGAAGAACGCCGCGGGCGGGGTGGAGTTCGGGGACGGCAAGAAGCGCCAGGTCGAGATCAAGAGCTACGACGACGTCTACGATCCCCAGAAGTCGCTCGCCAACTTCCAGCAGATGGTCGCAGACAACGTCTTCGCCGTGACCGCCGGGCTCGGCACCCCGACCAACCGGGCATTCCGCGACGCGGCGATCAGCCAGAAGGTGCCGCAGGTGCTCATCCAGACCGGGGATCCGCTCTTCAGCAACCGCGAGGAGAGCCCGTGGCAGCTCGGCTTCGTGCCGATCTACCAGAACGAGGGCTCCGCCTTCGGGAAGCTCCTCGCCGCGTCGGGCCAGCAGCACAAGGTTGCCATCCTGTACCAGAACGACGACTACGGCAAGGGCTACGTCGAGGGCTTCAAGGATGCCATCAAGGACGCCGCCAACATCACGGTCGTCGGCGAGCTGTCCTACGAGGCCACGGACACCTCGGTGGACGCCCAGCTGACCCAGCTGGCGGCGTCGGGGGCGGATGTCTTCTTCAACGCCATGTCGATCACCCCGCTCGTGATCTCGTCGCTGCAGAAGACGCAGCAGATCGGCTGGAAGCCGAGCTGGTTCCTGCCCTCGAACACCTCGAGCCCGACGGCGATCCTCCAGCCGGGCAACGCGACGGCCTTCCCGGGCATCTACTCCGTGTCCTTCTCCAAGACGCCGCAGAGCCCGGAGTTCGCCCAGGACGAGGACGTCGTGAAGTTCCTCGCCGAACTGAAGCAGTACGCCGACTACCCGGACGTCCCGGCATTCCCCCACTGCGCGTGGAGCTACATCATCGGAGCCACCCTCGAGGAGGCCTTCAAGGGCATGGACCAGCCCACGCGTGACAGCTTCATGGGGTCCCTGAGGAACATCAAGGGCCTCCAGGCGCCGCTCATGCTCGAAGGCACCACGGTCGACACCACCGTGGACGGCCAGCCCGCGGTCTCCTCGGTGCTCGTGCAGAAGTACAACGGCAGGGGCTACGCGACGGCGGAGAAGTTCGGATGACGGCCGGCTGATCCCGAGCCATGATCATCGACATCCACGGCCACTACACGACGGCGCCCCCGGCGCTCGGCGAGTGGCGCGGGCGGCAGGTCGACGCCGTCGCCCGCGCCGCCGCGCCGCCGTCGCCGGCTGAGCTGCGGATCAGCGACGACGAGCTGCGCGAGACGATCGAGGCCAATCAGCTCAGGCTCATGGACGAGCGCGGGATCGACCTCACGGTCTTCTCACCCCGCGCCTCGTTCATGGCCCACCACATCGGGGGCTTCGAGACCTCCGCGGCGTGGGCCGCGGTCTGCAACGAGCTCTGCTACCGCATCAGCCAGCTCTACCCCGAGCGGTTCGCCCCGGCGGTCATGCTGCCCCAGTCGCCCGGCGTCGACCCGGCGACATGCCTGCCCGAGCTCAAGCGGGCCGCCGGCGAGTACGGGGCCGTCGCCGTCAACCTCAATCCCGACCCCTCCGGCGGACGCTGGGACGCGCCCCCGCTCACCGACCGCTCCTGGTACCCGCTCTACGAGGCGCTGTGCGAGTACGGCCTGCCGGCGATGGTCCACGTCAGCACGAGCATCAACCCCGCCTTCCACACCACGGGCGCGCACTACCTCAACGCGGACACCACCGTCTTCATGCAGCTCGTCGAGGGCGACCTGTTCCGCGACTTCCCCGAGCTCCGCCTCGTCATCCCCCACGGGGGCGGCGCCGTCCCCTACCACTGGGGCCGCTTCCGCGGCCTCGCCCAGGCGCTCGGCCGGCCGGACCTCGGGGAGCACGTGCTGGGGAACGTCTTCTTCGACACGTGCGTCTACCACCAGCCGGGCATCGACCTGCTGCTGGACGTGATCCCCCATCGGAACATCCTCTTCGCCTCGGAGATGGTCGGGGCCGTCCGCGGGATCGATCCCCTGACGGGGCACCACTTCGACGACACCCGCCGCTACCTCGAGGCCGCGGGGCTCGACGCCGACAGCCTCGCCGCCGTCCTCGAGCAAAACGCCCGGGCCGTCTACCCCCAGCTCGACGCCCTGCTGACCGGCCAGGGCCGCTAGGACGCCGCGGAGGACGACCCTCAGGAGTGAAGGAGAACCATGTACGAGATCGGAGTCGTGCACCGCACGGTCCGGCGCGCCGAGCCCACCGCGGTCAAGGCCCTCGCCCAGTACGGCGTGGCCACGCTCCACGAGGCCCTGGGCCGCACGGGGCTCATGCGCCCCTACCTGCGCCCCGTCTACGAGGGGGCCTCGCTCTGCGGCACGGCCGTGACCGTCCTGCTCCAGCCGGGGGACAACTGGATGCTCCACGTCGCCGTCGAGCAGCTGCGCCCCGGGGACGTGCTGGTCGCCGCGTGCAGCACCGAGAGCGAGGACGGGTTCTTCGGCGAGCTCCTCGCCACGTCCGCCCGCGCTCAGGGCTGCGGCGGGCTCGTCATCGACGGCGGCTGCCGCGACGCCGACGCGCTCCGGGCCATGGACTTCCCCGTCTTCAGCAGGGCCATCCACGCCAAGGGCACCGTCAAGGCCACCCTCGGCTCCGTCAACATCCCCGTCGTCTGCGCGAACGCGCTCGTCCACCCGGGCGACGTCGTCCGGGCGGATTCCGACGGCGTCGTCGTCGTCCCAGCCGAGCGCGCCGCCGAGGTCGCCGAGGCCGCCGCGCGGCGCGAGGAGAACGAGGCCGGCAAGCGCGAGCGGTTCGCCGCGGGCGAGCTCGGCCTCGACGTCTACGGCATGCGCGAGAAGCTCGCGGCCGCGGGCCTCCGCTATGTGGACTAAAGACGCCCTCCCGACTGAGACGATAGTCTCCCTTCGACCTCCCCTCACCCGAGACAAGGAAGCTGCCCATGCACAACACCGACTTCATCCAGACGTCGCACGCCGGCTCGCTCCCCCGCTCGCCGGAGCTGCTCGCGGCGAACGCCGCCATGGCAGAGAACCCCGGGGACCCGGCGGCCTACGAGGAGCTGCTCGCCTCGTCGGTGAAGGACGTCGTCGCCCGCCAGCGGGAGGTCGGCATCACGCTCCCCAACGATGGCGAGTACGGGCACACGATGTCCAACGCCGTGGACTACGGGGCGTGGTGGAACTACTCGTTCTCGCGCCTCGGCGGCCTCACCCAGGGCGGAGTGGACCGGTGGCAGGTCACGGAGAAGATCCGCTCGGAGCCGGGCAAGATCCGGCTGACCAGCATGCGGGACCGGCGCGACCGGGTGCGCTTCGACGAGGCCTACAACGACCCGAACTCGTTCATCCTCACCGGCCGCAAGCCCGTGCCTCAGCCCACCGTGACCGGGCCCATCACGTACACCGGGCAGCAGGCCGTGCAGCGCGACGTCGAGCACCTCAAGGCGGCCCTGGCCGCGAACGGCTTCGAGACCGGCTTCCTCCCCGCGCTCTCCCCCGGCTCGGCCTCGCGCCTTGCCAACGAGTACTACACGAATGACGAGGAGCTCGTGTACGCGTGCGCCGACGCGATGCGCGAGGAGTACAAGGCCATCGTCGACGCCGGCCTCATCGTCCAGATCGACGACCCCTCGATCGCCGAGAACTGGGACATGATCAACCCAGAGCCCTCCCTCGAGGACTACCTGGCCTTCACCCAGCTGCGCGTCGACGCCCTCAACTACGCCATCCGCGACCTGCCGCAGGAGCAGATCCGCTTCCACCTGTGCTGGGGCTCGTGGCACGGCCCGCACACCACGGACATCCCCTTCAAGGACCTCGCCGAGACGATGCTCTCGATCAACGCCGGCTCGTACTCGTTCGAGGCTGCCAACGTGCGGCACGAGCACGAGTGGAAGGTCTGGCGCGACCTCGAGCTGCCGGAGGAGAAGGCGATCGTGCCCGGCGTCGTCTCCCACGCGACCAACGTCGTCGAGCACCCCGAGCTCGTCGCGGACCGGATCGAGCGCTTCGCCCAGATCGTGGGGCGGGAGCGCGTCATCGCCTCGACCGACTGCGGCCTTGGCGGGCGGGTCCACCCGCAGATCGCCTGGGCCAAGCTCGAGGCGCTCTCCGAGGGCGCGACGATCGCCACCCAGAGGCTCTGGGGCTAGAGCCGCTCCGTGAGCGCCAGCGGCACGCGCGATCTGGTCACCGAGCTGCTCGGCGTCTGGCTGCTGCTCGCCGTCTTCGTCGACGGCTGGGCGCACCTCAACCAGCCCGGCCTGGAGAGCTTCTTCACCCCCTGGCACGCGGGCATCTACTCCGGGTTCGCGGCGGCCGCGGTGTGGACCTCCGTCGTGGTGTGGCGGAACCGAATCCCCGGGCGCCCTCTGGCCGCGGCCGTCCCTCCCGGATACCGGGGCACGGTGCTCGGGGTCGGGGCCTTCGGCGTCGCCGGTGCCCTGGACATGCTCTGGCACGAGACTCTCGGCATCGAGGTCTCCCTCGACGCCCTCGTCAGCCCGACGCACTTGATGCTCGGCTTCAGCCTGTTCCTCATCCTGGGCACTGGCATCCGCAGCGCCCGTGCCGGCAGCGCCCGCGAGCCGTTCAGGTGGACCCCGCCAGCCGTCCTGTCCCTCGCGCTCATGACGGGGCTCGGAGCTTTCTTCCTCGTCTACTGCTCTGCGTTCGCCCGGGCAGCGCCCGCGGCCGTCTTCGTGCCGACGCTGGTCGGCAGCCCCGGGCACAACCAGTCGGAGATGCCCGTCGTCATCGGCCTCGCCAGCTACCTGCTGACGACGGCGCTGATCACCGCGCCCCTGCTGTACGCCCTCTCGCTCTCGGTCCGGCCCCCGCGCGGGATCGTGACCCTGCTGGTGGTCTCGGCGGCGTGGCTTCCGGTGGGGATGGTCGGCTTCAGGCCCGTGGCGGTGGCCGGCGCGGCGGGCGGGACGGTCGCGGCCGTGGTCGCAGACCTGGCGCTGCCCCGGCTCCGCGATGCGTGGCTCTCTCGGTGCCTGCCCGCCGTCACGGCCGCGATCGCCGCACTGGTCTGGACCGGGCAGCTCATCGCCATCGCGATGGCCAACGGCCTCGGGTGGCCGGTATCCATGTGGCTTGGCTCGGTGCTCCTGAGCGCAGCCATGGCTGCCGTCCTGACGCTGCTCTCCGGCTGGATGGCGGCGTCGCGGGGCGCAGTTACCGCCAGCGCCAAAAGGGCGGCCCACCCGGAAGATTCCGGGTAGGCCGCCCCTCCCGCGTACGTGAGGCCGGTCGTTCCCCTCAGCCTCTATCTCGAGGGATCAGAAGTCCCAGTCCTCGTCCTCGGTGTTGACGGCCTTGCCGATCACGTAGCTCGAGCCGGAGCCGGAGAAGAAGTCGTGGTTCTCGTCCGCGTTCGGGCTCAGCGCCGAGAGGATCGCCGGGTTCACGTCCGTGACGGAGGACGGGAACATGGCCTCGTAGCCGAGGTTCATGAGCGCCTTGTTGGCGTTGTAGTGCAGGAACTTCTTGACGTCCTCGGAGAGCCCGACGGCGTCGTAGAGGTCGTGGGTGTACTGCACCTCGTTCTCGTACAGCTCGAAGAGGAGCTCGAAGGTGTAGTCCTTGATCTCCTGGCGCTTCTCCTCCGAGACCAGCTCAAGGCCCTTCTGGAACTTGTAGCCGATGTAGTACCCGTGCACGGCCTCGTCGCGGATGATGAGGCGGATGAGGTCGGCCGTGTTCGTGAGCTTGGCGCGCGAGGACCAGTACATCGGCAGGTAGAAGCCCGAGTAGAACAGGAAGCTCTCGAGCAGCGTCGAGGCGACCTTGCGCTTGAGCGGCTCGTCGCCCCGGTAGTAGTCCATGACGATGTGCGCCTTGCGCTGGAGGTTCTCGTTCTCGAGGCTCCAGCGGAACGCGTCGTCGATCTCCTTGGTCGAGCACAGGGTCGAGAAGATCGAGGAGTAGCTCTTGGCGTGCACCGACTCCATGAAGGCGATGTTGGTGTACACGGCCTCCTCATGCGGGGTCAGCGCGTCCGGGATGAGGCTCACGGCGCCGACGGTCCCCTGGATCGTGTCCAGCAGCGTCAGGCCGGTGAAGACGCGCATCGTGAGCTGCTGCTCCTGCGCCGTGAGGGTGTGCCACGACTGGACGTCGTTGGAGAGCGGCACCTTCTCGGGCAGCCAGAAGTTGTTCACGAGGCGGTTCCACACCTCGACGTCCTTGTCGTCCTGGATCCGGTTCCAGTTGATCGCCTGGACGTGGTCGAGGAGCTTGAGCTTCTCGGCGGTCATGGCCTGTCCTTTCGAAGTATGTGAGATCCGACTACCACTAGAGCATGCAGCTGACGCAACCCTCCACCTCGGTCCCCTCGAGGGCGAGCTGGCGGAGGCGGATGTAGTAGAGCGTCTTGATCCCCTTGCGCCAAGCGTAGATCTGGGCCTTGTTGATGTCGCGAGTGGTGGCGGTGTCCTTGAAGAACAGCGTCAGCGACAGGCCCTGGTCCACGTGCTGGGTTGCGGCGGCGTAGGTGTCGATGATCTTCTCGTAGCCGATCTCGTACGCGTCCTGGTAGTACTCCAGGTTGTCGTTCGTCAGGTACGGCGCCGGGTAGTAGACGCGGCCGATCTTGCCTTCCTTGCGGATCTCGATCTTCGAGGCCACGGGGTGGATCGAGGAGGTCGAGTTGTTGATGTAGCTGATCGAGCCCGTCGGCGGGACGGCCTGGAGGTTCTGGTTGTAGATCCCGTGGGCCATGATCTCGGCCTTGAGCGCGCGCCAGTCCTCCTGGGTGGGGATGTGGACGTTCGCGAACAGCTCGCGGACCTTCTCGGTCTGCGGGACCCACTCCTGCTCGGTGTACTTGTCGAAGAACTCCCCGGACGCGTACTTCGAGTGCTCGAAGCCGCCGAACGGCTGGCCGTGCTCCTTCGCGAGGAGGTTCGAGGCACGCAGGGCGTGGAAGAGCACCGTGTAGAAGTAGATGTTCGTGAAGTCCAGGCCCTCCTCGGAGCCGTAGTGGACGCGCTCGCGGGCGAGGTAGCCGTGGAGGTTCATCTGCCCGAGTCCGATCGCGTGCGACTGGGCGTTGCCCTCCGCCACGGACGGGACGGAGTTGATGTAGCTCATGTCCGACACGGCGGAGAGGGCCCGGATGGCGGTCTCGATCGAGAGGCCGAAGTCCTCCGAGTCCATCGTCTTGGCGATGTTCATGGACCCGAGGTTGCACGAGATGTCCTTGCCGACCGCCGCATACGAGAGGTCCTCGTTGTAGAGCGACGGCGTGGACACCTGGAGGATCTCGGAGCACAGGTTGCTCATCGTGACCTTGCCGGCGATCGGGTTCGCCCGGTTCACCGTGTCCTCGAACATGATGTACGGGTAGCCCGACTCGAACTGGATCTCCGCGAGGGTCTGGAAGAACTCGCGCGCGTTGATCTTCGTCTTCTTGATCCGCGCGTCGTCGACCATCTCGTAGTACTTCTCGGTGACCGAGACGTCGGAGAACGGCATGCCGTAGACGCGCTCGACGTCGTACGGCGAGAAGAGGTACATGTCCTCGTTCTTCTTGGCGAGCTCGAACGTGATGTCCGGGATCACGACGCCGAGCGAGAGGGTCTTGATGCGGATCTTCTCGTCCGCGTTCTCGCGCTTGGTGTCGAGGAAGCGGTAGATGTCCGGGTGGTGCGCGTGCAGGTACACGGCGCCGGCGCCCTGGCGCGCGCCGAGCTGGTTCGCGTAGGAGAAGGAGTCCTCGAGGAGCTTCATGACGGGGATGACGCCCGAGGACTGGTTCTCGATCTGCTTGATCGGGGCGCCGTGCTCGCGGATGTTCGTCAGCGACAGGGCGACGCCGCCGCCGCGCTTGGACAGCTGCAGGGCCGAGTTGATCCCGCGCGCGATCGACTCCATGTTGTCCTCGATGCGCAGGAGGAAGCACGAGACGAGCTCGCCGCGCTGCTTCTTGCCGGCGTTGAGGAACGTGGGGGTGGCCGGCTGGAAGCGGCCGGAGATGATCTCGTCCACGAGCTGGGTCGCGAGCTGCTCGTCGCCGCGCGCGAGGTGCAGGGCGACCATGCACACGCGGTCCTCGTAGCGCTCGAGGTAGCGCTTCCCGTCGAAGGTTTTGAGCGTGTACGAGGTGTAGAACTTGAACGCGCCGAGGAAAGTCTCGAAGCGGAACTTCTTCTTGTACGCGCGGCTCCAGAGCTCGCGCACGAAGTTCATCGTGTACTGGTCGAGGGTCTCGCGCTCGTAGTAGTCGTTCTTGATGAGGTACTCGAGCTTCTCGTCCAGGTCGTGGAAGAACACCGTGTTGGTGTTCACGTGGTCGAGGAAGTACTGGCGCGCGGCGTACCGGTCGGCGTCGAACTGGATCTTCCCGTCCTCGCCGTACAGGTTGAGCATCGCGTTGAGCTCGTGGTAGCCGAGGCCCTTGAACTTCGCGGGAAGCTCCTTGGGGTCTGCAGGCGCTACTGCGGGGGAAGCGACAGTCGTGTCCAAAATTCGTCCAATCCCTTGGTGACCCGGTCCACGTCCTCTGACGTGCCCATGAGTTCGAATCGGTAGAGGTGGGGCACCCCGCACTTGACGGCGATGATGTCGCCTGCAGCGCAGTAGTTGTCCCCGAAGTTCGTGTTGCCCGCGCTGATGACGCCCCGGATGAGGCCCCGATTGTGCGGGTCGTTGAGGAATCTGATGACCTGCTTCGGCACTGACCCCGCTCCCCCGGTGCCGCCGTAGGTCGGCACGATGAGCACGAAGGGCTCGGTCGCGCGCAGGGGGCGTTCGTGGGAGAGCAGCGGGATGCGCTCGGCCTCGAGGCCGAGCTTGCCCACGAAGCGGTGGGTGTTGCCGGAGACGGAGGAGAAGTAGATGAGGCGGCTCGCCGTCAGGCGCGGCCCCGGGTCTGATCCCAGGGCCCGCGCCTCTCCCGCCCCGATGGCCTGGGCGGTCATGCGAGCACCTCCTGCTGAGGGCCTATGACGGCGGTCAGGCCACCGACGCGGTCGCTGCGCCCTGGGCGAGCGCCGCGATCTTGTCGGGGCGGAAGCCGGACCAGTGGTCGCCGTCGGCCACGACGACGGGCGCCTGCATGTAGCCCATCGCCTTGAGCCGCGCGAGGGCCTCCGGGTCCTGCGTGACATCGACGCTCTGGTACTCGATGCCCTTCTTGTCGAGGGCACGGTAGGTAGCGTTGCACTGCACGCACGCCGGCTTCGTGTAGACCGTGACGTTCATGGATCTTCCCCTCCTGCGAAAAGTCTTTCTCCGGCTGGGCGTTTCACTCCACCTGCCGCACCGGCGGTCTGCTCCGGATCCGGAGCGCCTCGGCTGCCCTCGATACTACATGTTGTGCGCGCCGCCGCTGCGGACCCCTAGATGATGTATTACAAGTATGTCATTCCTCACGCCCGTAGTCCACACGCTGCGCACACGAAATGCACCGTGATTCGCAGCGACTTCCGCGGATTTCCGCCCCTCGAGTCAGTGCGTCCACAGTCTGTGGACGCCGCCGTGCACACCCGAAAAAAGTTCCGTGTCGTTCGTCTCCCGGCGTGTCGTAGGCTGAAGCACTGTCATGGGAGCGACGCGCAGGTGCCAACGCACGAGCGGGACAGGGGAAAGGAGCAGGCATGGTCAATCCGGTCCACCTCCAGACCCTCCTCGAGGTGGTGCGCCAGGGCTCGTTCGCCGCGGCCGCGACGCGCCTCGGGTACACGCCGTCGGCCGTGTCCCAGCAGATGGCCGCGCTCGAGCGCGAGACCGGCGTCGCGCTGTTCCAGCGCACGGCCCGCAGCATCGCGCCCACGGAGGCCGCCGTCGTCATGACCCGGCACGCCGCGAAGGTGCTCACGGACATCGACGCGCTGCTCGCCGCCACGGCCCGGGCGGCGGACGCGGCCGGCCGCGAGCTGCGGCTCGGCATCTTCCCGAGCCTCGCGACGTACGTCCTGCCGGCCGTGCTGCGCAGCGAGCGCTGGCGCGGGCTCGGGATCGACCTGCATGTCTCCATCGCGGAGCCGGGCCAGGCCATCCAGGGCCTGCGCGCGGGCGGCGAGCTCGACGTCGTGCTCGTCTACCAGGTGGGCCAGGCCGGGCTCGCGTGGCCGCATACGGTGGACCGGCAGTGGATCGGCGATGACGCGTTCAAGGTCGTGATCCCCGCGACCTGGGGCATCGCGGAGGGCTCGCGGATGAGCGCCGACCAGCTCGGCGGCATGCCGTGGATCGTCCACCACCCCGGGACGGCGGACGCGACGGTGATCGACCGGCTCTTCGCGAGCTGCGGCATGCACCCTCGGATCGTGGGCTACAGCGACGACTTCAACGCGAGCCTCGGCCTCGCCGCGGCCGGCCTCGGCGCGGCCCTCGTCCCCGAGCTCGCGCTCCAGGCCCGCCCGGGCGGCGTCGCCGTCGTCGACGTCCCCGAGATCCGGCTCGCGCGCAACATCTTCGCCCTGCGGCTCTCAGGCCAGCGCGACACCCAGGCCGGGCTCTTCCTCGACCTCGTCGCGGAGACGCTCGCGGCGCTGTCCGCCCGGGTCGGCGTCCGAGGCTAGCTGGTCGTCGGGGGCAGGGGGCGCAAATGGGCGGCGCGCGGGGCAGGGCCTACGTGGGCGTCTCGGGCTGGCGCTACCGGCACTGGCGCGGCGACTTCTACCCGCGCGGGCTCCGGCAGGCCGACGAGCTCGCCTACGCCGCCGAGCGCATGACCTCGGTCGAGATCAACGGCTCCTTCTACTCGCTCCAGCGCCCGTCCTCGTATGCGGCCTGGCGGGAGGCGACGCCCGAGGGCTTCGTGTTCGCGGTCAAGGGCGGGCGCTACATCACGCACCTCAAGCGGCTGCGCGACGTCCAGGTCCCGCTGGCCAACTTCTTCGCCTCGGGCGTGCTCGCCCTCGGCGAGAGGCTCGGGCCGATCCTGTGGCAGCTCCCCGAGAGCGTCGCGTTCGACGCCGATCTCGTGGGCGGGTTCCTCGACCTGCTCCCGCGGACGACGGCGGAGGCCGCCGCCACGGCGAAGGGCCACTCCGAGAAGCTCCCCGCGGACCGCGCGCTCACCGAGGCCGCCGTCGACGCGCCGCTGCGGCACGCCGTCGAGCCCCGGCATGCGAGCTTCGACAGCGACGAGGCGCGCCGGCTGCTGGCCGCCCGCGGCGTCTGCACCGTCGTCGCGGACAGCGCGGGCCGCTGGCCCCGCATGGCGGACGAGACGGGCGGATTCCGCTACGTCCGCCTGCACGGCGAGTCGGAGCTGTACTCGGGCGGCTACGGGCCTGCGTCCCTCGACCGCTGGGCGGATCGGGTCCGCGGCTGGCTCGACGACGGGCTGGACACGTACGTGTACTTCGACAACGACATCGGGGGCAGGGCGCCGCACGACGCGATGGCGCTGCTCGAGCGGCTCGGCTGAGGGGTTCGGCTGGGGCTCGAAAAGCTGGCCAGCCTGTGGGGGCGGGACTATCTTTTAGTCATGGAGACGGCAGACAGCCCGCATTTCGGCCAGGTCGCCCTGGCCTCGACGGGGCAGCGGCTCATCTCGGGGAGCTACGAGTACAATGGCATGCCGGTCGACCTGGACCTGAGCATCGGCGAGCACGAGCGGCTCGACGAGGCGGCCCTGCACAAGGTGGACTACCGCCTGCGGTTCCTGCCCGAGCTCATCGACGCCGCACGCGAGCGCATCAGCCAGGACCTCGAGGACGAGGACTCCCCGGCCGTCGAGTACATGCACTTCCACCGCGAGAACCTGCACAACGGCAAGGCCCGGGAGCTCTTCGGCGTCGACACCCCGGAGGAGGTCGACGCCGACAGGTTCGTCGCCGCGCTCAGGCTGGCCAAGGTCGGGATCTTCCCCGGGCAGCCGGAGCGCTACTTCGTGCTCGGCTTCACCCTCGGTGAGGGCTTCACCGATGAGATCCTCGTCGCCGCGGCAGACGAGGACGGCGTCGTGGACGACGAGCTCAGCTGGGACTGAACTCGCCGCCGCACGACGCCGTCATGCCTCTAGCGCGTCAGGGGCGCCTCAGGCGCTGATGCCCTGGAGCGTGCGGGCCGCCTTGGCAGCCTCGACGAGGTTGCGCAGCGACTCCTCCGTCTCCGCGTAGCCGCGGGTCTTGAGGCCGCAGTCCGGGTTGACCCAGAGCTGGCGCGAGGGCACGTGCGCGACGGCGGTCTTGAGCAGCTCCTTGATCTCGTCCTGGCCGGGAACGCGCGGGGAGTGGATGTCGTACTCGGCCGCGTCGATCGCGCCCTTGTTGAGGCGGGCGCGGGCGCCCCGGACCTCGGCGGTCTGCGGGAGCGAGCCGATCGTGGTCGTCGGCAGCGGCGGGAGGTTGAGGACGGCGTCCCGCGCGGCGGCGCGCGTGGCGAAGGCCGGGCGGGAGAAGTCCGCCTCGTCAGGGCCGCGGTGCGCTCGCGCACCTCGGGGCGGCGGACGCCGGGGGCCTCGGCGCGGGAGGCGATGACCCGGGTGGCCTCCTCGATGGCGCCGGCGGCCGAGGCCGGGTCGGCGAGGTACGAGGCCAGCACGGAGACCTCGCGGACCTTCTGG
Source organism: Sinomonas sp. T428B (assembly GCF_056780155.1). Taxonomy (NCBI): domain Bacteria; kingdom Bacillati; phylum Actinomycetota; class Actinomycetes; order Micrococcales; family Micrococcaceae; genus Sinomonas; species Sinomonas sp. T428B. Next base: position 2,138,948 of record NZ_JBRAZR010000001.1, read on the forward strand.
TCGGCGAACGCGAGCCAGCTGCGCAGCTGGGCGTCGAGCTGGGTCTCCTCCTCGACGCCCACATCCCCGAGACGGGGATCGCTGACACGTTGCAGGAGCAACTTGGTTACGACCATAGGAATCCGGGCCCGGCGCCATCAAGCCCTGTGGAGCAATGTGTCCGAGCATGATGCAATGTGACTGTGCCGGGCAGGCCTACCAGGGCCGGTCGACGGGAGCCTGCGGGGGGCTGTCGAGATAGTCGCGGCGCTGCTCGCTCTCGACCCGCTCCTGCTGGCCGGCCTCGGACTTCTGCTCGAGCTCCTCGAGCCGCTCCTGCCGCGCCTGCTCCTCGGCGGCCTGGGCCGGGTCCTGGCTCGGGGACGGCGCCGGGCTCGGCTGGGTTCCGGGCTGTCCCTGCTGCTGTCGCCCGGGCTGCGGCTGCGCCTCGGCGCGCTCGCGCTCCATGCGCTCCCGGGACTCGCCGAGCCGCTCCCCCTGCTGGCGCTGGTTCTGCGGGCTGTCCGGCTGGAAGCACCCCTCGGGCGCCGCCTCGACGACGGCGAGCCCCTCGTCGTAGAGGGTTGCCGCCCCGGCCGTGTCCCCGGACTCCTTCGCGGCGGCGGCGAGCTTCTCGATCGAGAGCACGAGGTTCACCCTCACTGTGCACTCGTCGTCAGTGCCCGTCCGCCGGAGGGCCTCCTCGAAGGCCCCGCGCGCCCGGGCGTAGTCCCCGGCGAGGACATAGGCGTCCCCGCGGGCGAAGTGGGACTTGTGCGTCTCGACGATGTCCGCGACGCCCATGCCGTCTGCGGCGGAGGAGACCCCGGCCCCGTCCTTGGCGTCGAAGGCCCAGTTGGCCTGCTGGGCGAAGGCGCTCATGCCCAGCAGCTTCGCCGCGACGAGGAGGGCGGCCAGGACGGGCAGCATGCCCCACGCGAGGAGCCGCCGGCGGCGCCGCATCCGCGCGGCCCGCTCCTCCGGGCGTTCCTGGGCGTCGGGTCCCCCGGCGGGGGCCGGGGGCACGCCGTCGAGCAGCGCGCTCATCGCGGCCTCCCCCCAGGAACGAGCTCCCGGAGCGCCCTCCCCGAGCGCACGACCTCCGCGAGCGCGAGGCCGAACGCCGCGAGGGCGAACATCCAGTACAGCTCGAACCGGCCGAACAGCCCCGACTCCTCGCTCACGCGCAGCTGGCCGGGCTGGGCCTGGACGAGCGCCTCGTCGACGGCGTCGCCAGGTCCGCGGTGCACGTACGGGACGCCGAGCTCCCCGGCGACCCCGCGCAGGGCGTCCTCGTCGATCCGGGACACGGCATCCTGTCCCGTGAGGGGGTCCTGGATGTAGCCCTGCTCACGCTCGTCCTGGAGCGGCGGGTTCTCCCGCATCCGCCCGCCGGCCGAGGTCCCGTAGCCCAGCACGGCTCCCCCGTTGACGAGGCTCTTGTCGATCCCCATCGGTGCGGGCGGATCCGCACTCGTCTGCTCACCGTCGCCGAGGTAGAACACGATCCGGGCCCGCTCCGGCGCGTCCCGGGAGGAGGCCTCGAGCCGCTGGCGGAGCACGTCCGCCCCGGCGGAGATGCTCGATCCCTTCGAGTAGAGCCAGTAGGCCGGACGCATGACCTCGGCGGTGGCCTCGACGGCCGAGGTGTCGGTCGTGAGCGGCATCCGGACGCTGCCCCGCGTGTCGAACGCGAGCACCGCGAACTTGGCCCCCGCGAGCCGCTCGGCGATCCGGACCATGTCGGCGCGCATGCCCTCGAGCCGCTGCGCTCCGCCGTAGTCCTCCGCGGAGGAGCTCGTGGTCAAGTCGACGACGAAGAACACGTTGAGGTCGTTCACGGCGCCCTTGGCCTCGGCGCCCGGGATGCCGGGCCGCCACGCCGCCGCGAGGAGGCACGCCACGAGCAGTCCGCGCAGGATCCAGGGCCTGCGCTCGCCGCCCGCGGAGAGGGCGCGCCACGCGGCCCAGCCGACCCCGCCGAGCACGGCGAGCGTCAGCGTGAGGGTGGCCCACCAGGGGAACACGGGCAGCAGGGTCATGACCGCACCCTCCACAGGCCCACGGCCAGGACCGCCCCGGCGACGAGGGCGATGGCGAGCGGCACGTCGGGCCTGTCGGCCACGAGGCCCCGCGCGCTGCCCTGGGTCGCCGTGGCCTCGCTGGCCTGGATCTGGTCGATGATCGAGCGCGCCGCCGTCGGGCTCCGCAGCGGGAAGTACTGCCCGCCGGTCGACTCGGCGGCCGCGCGCAGCTCGAGGGCCTCCTCGTTCGTGGTGCGCGTGCCGAAGTCGGCGGGATTGAGCGCGAAGACCCGCACGTCCTTGGCCGTGGCGAGCTCGGCCGCCTGCGGCAGGGAGAACACCGGCGTGCCGGCGAGGTAGTTGTCGGTCGAGAAGATCACGGACCGTGACCGCCTCTCGGTGTCGAGACGAGGGAAGTTCTGCACGCACGAGGCGAGGCCGTCGCCGATGAGGGACGTGCCGCGGCCCTCGCGCGTGCCCTCGAAGAACCCCGGGTCGACGCTGCGCCGGTCGAAGGCGTACCGCGCGCGGCTGAGCTGCTCCTCGATGTAGCTGTAGTCGTCCGTCAGCGGGAACACCTGGACGCCGCTCGCGTCGAAGATCGTCATGCCGATCCGCTCGCCGCGGAAGTCACGCACCATCGAGGCGAAGACGTCCACGATCGCGGCGTCCGCCCGGCTCATGGACCCGGACGTGTCGAGGCACAGCATGATGTCCCGGCTGCGCTGCTCGGGCCGCTGCGAGGCCGTCAGGGCCGGGCGGGCCGCGGCGAAGAGGAGCGCCCCGGCGAGCACGAGCGCGGCGAGCACGACGACGGAGAGCCACAGCCGCTGCCGGCGCACGAGGCGCTGGTAGCTGGGCAGGGACGCGAGGCGGTCGCCGTGGGCGACGGGGACCGCCCCCTCGCCACGCCTCCCCCGCCGCACGGCGAGGACGAGCGCCCCCACGAGGGCGATCGCGCCGGGGAGCAGGAGCCATCCGAAGATCAGGTCCACGTGGCCACCACCGTCCGGGCGTCGCTCAGGGCACCGTCGGCGTCGTGCGCCTCCGGCGCCGAGAACTCGGCCGGGTAGAAGCGCTCGATGGCCTCTGCGACCGCGGGCACGCGCTCGGACCGGAGCTCGTCGAGGGTCATCTTCGACGCGCGCACCCCCGTGGCCTCCTGGACGAAGCCGCGCACGATCCGGGAGAGCTCCTGGGTGGCCGTGCGCGGGGTGATCTCCCCGGCGTCGAGCAGCAGGCCCACCTCGTCGATCTGCGCGAGGTACTCCTGGCGCAGGCCCGCGGGCGCATGGAAGCGGGGCACGGGGACGTCCCGGCCGGGCCGGGGCGGGCGCGTGCTCCACACCGAGTACGCGACCCAGCCCAGCGCCGCGACCGCGAGGGCCAGGCCCAGGAAGAGCCAGAATCCCGAGTAGCCGAGCGGTCCGTAGAACTGGGGGTCACCGGGCACGGCGGTGCCTCTCGAGGAGCCGGAACAGGGCCGGCAGGACGTCCTCGACCGAGTCGGCGTGCGCCTGAACGATCCCGAGGCCCGCGAGGATCTGCGCCCGCCGGGCGCTGCGTTCCTCCACGAGCCGGCGGTAGTCCTCCGCCACCTCGCCCCCCTCGGCCAGCAGGCTCAGGAGGTACCCGCCGTCTGCCACGTCGTAGCTGCGCCGCGGGGCCCCGGCCCCGGCGAGCTCGGCGTCGCGCACCGTGAACCAAAGGATCTCGTGCTGGGCGGCGAGCCGGCGCAGGAGCGCGGCGTCCTCCTCCCCCACGGCGGCCTCGTCGGCGACGATGAACATCAGGCTCCGCCGGGCCACGGTGCGGGCCACGTGCGCGAGCTGGGCGGTCAGGTCGCTGGGCGCGGCGTCGAGGCCGACGGCGGCGTCGACCCTGCGCAGGATGACCTCGAGGTGCGCCTCGCCGCCGCGGGGCGGCAGGGTCTCGGACGAGGACTCGTCCCCCGAGACGAGCGAGACCTGGTCGCCGTGGCGGTGGGCGAGGTAGCCGACCACGCCGAGCGCCATGAGGGCGATCTCCTTCTTGGGCTCCCCGCCGCGGGAGACGGCGGCCATGTTGCGGCCGGTGTCGGCGAGCAGCAGGACGGTCTGCTTGCGCACGGCGGCATACCGCTTCACGAGCGGCGAGCCGATCCGGGCCGTGGCCTTCCAGTCGATGTCCCGCACCTCGTCCCCCGGCACGTAGGCCCGCAGGTCGTCGAAGTCGAGGCTGCGCCCGCGGAACACCGAGCCGTACTCGCCGTCGAGCATCGTGCGCGCGCGGCGGTGGGCGAAGATGAACATCTTCGTCTTGACCTTGGTCACGAGGCTCGTCACGGTGCGCGCCTAGGGGGTGGGCACCGCCGCGACCACGGCGTCGATGACGGCCTCGACCGGGACCTGCTCCGCGACGGCCTCGAAGCCGAGGATGACGCGGTGCCGCAGGACGCGGTGGGCTAGGGACTTCACGTCCTCGGGCACCACGTAGTCCCGGCCCGCGAGGAGCGCCGCCGCCCGGGCCGCGGCGCTGAAGGCGATGCTCGCGCGGGGGCTCGCGCCGAACTCGATGAAGCGGGCAAGGCGCGCCTCGATGTACTGCTCGGCGTGCCTCGTCACGTAGGCGAGGCCCACGATGTAGCGCACGATCGCGGGGTCGAGGTAGACCCGGCGGGCGGCGTCCTGCAGGGCCAGCACGTCCTCGAGCGTCGCCGCGGGCGTGCTGGCCCGGGCCGCCTCGAACACGCCGAGGTCGATCCGGTGCAGGACCTCGGCCTCCTCCTGGGGGCTCGGGTAGTCGAGGACGTCCTTGAGCATGAAGCGGTCCATCTGGGCCTCAGGCAGCTGGTACGTGCCCTCCTGCTCGATGGGGTTCTGGGTCGCGAGCACGAGGAAGGGCTCGGGCAGGCGGTGGATCTGCCCGCCGATGCTCGTCTGCCGCTCCTGCATGGCCTCGAGCATCGCGCTCTGGGTCTTGGCGCTCGAGCGGTTGATCTCGTCCAGGAGCACGATGTTCGCGTGGACCGGTCCCAGCTGGGTCGTGAAGGAGGCGTCCCGCGCGTCGTACACCTGGGTGCCGACGATGTCGCTCGGCAGGAGGTCCGGGGTGCACTGGATGCGGCTGAAGACGGCCTGGACGGAGTGGGCGAGCGTCGCGGCGGCGGTCGTCTTGGCCAGGCCCGGGACGGACTCGAGGAGCACGTGGCCGCCGGTCAGGAGCCCGATGAGCAGCGTCTCGCGGAGCCGGGACTGGCCCACGACCGTGGCCTCGAACTGGGCCGTGATCGCGCCGATCGTCTCGTGCGCCCGTTCGAGGTCGACGCCCTCGAGCGGCGCCCTGTCCACATGCTGCGTCACGGTTTCCCCCTCGTGTGCGCCGGCCCGGGGCACCATGGTTGCGCCGGGCCCGTCCTCCTATGCTACCCGCCGAGCAGGAGCCGTTCCGCGCGGGGTGCGAGCGCGCGCTCGAGGACGAGGCAGGCCGCCCCGACGGCGCCGACATCCTCCCCGAGCGCCGTGCCGGTGAGCTCCACCCGGTGGATGCCGCGGGTCGCGAGCAGGTCGTTGACCATGTCCGGCATGACCCGGAGGCAGAACTCGGCGACGGGCTCCCAGAAGGGGCCGCCGAAGACCATGCGCTCGACGTCGAGGAGGTTGCCGACGACGGCGGCGGCCCAGGCCATGTTCCGCGCCGCCCCGCTCAGGATTCCGACGGCCGCCTCGTGGCCCTCCCCGGCGAGCTCGCACAGGCGCGCGAAGCCGGCCTGGAAGTCGGCCGCGACGGGCTCGGCCGGCAGCGGCGGCAGGGCGCCCGCGGCGATCGCCTCCCCGACCAGGCGGACCGGCTCGAGGACCGTCGCGATGGTGCCCCGCATGCCGCAGCCGTCGAAGCACTCGGGCCCATCCGGGTCGACGATGATGTGGCCCATCTCGCCGGCGTTCCCCGAGCTCCCCCGGTAGACCTCGCCGCCGAGGACGAGCCCGCAGCCGAGGCCGGTGCCGAGGTAGAAGACGGCGAAGCTCTCGGAGCTCCCCGGGCCGCCTGCCCAGACCTCGGCGACGGCGGCGCCCGTGACATCCTTGTCCATCGTGGTCTCGAGCCCGGTGGCCTCCTGGACCATGGCCTGGAGGGGGACGTCGCCCCAGCCGCGCAGGAGCGGGGGCCCGACGACGGCGCCGCGGTCGAGGTCGATGGGTCCGGGGGCGGCGACGCCCACGCCCGCGACCAGCCTGCGGTCCACGCCCGAGGAGCCGATGAGCATCTCGACGCAGTCCGCGATCGCGGCGACGATCTCGGAGGGGACGTGGCTGCGCGGCGTCGTGAACGTGTTCTTCGCGACGATCGCGCCGACGAGGTCCAGGAGCACGACCGTGATGATGCTCGGGTCGAGGTGCACACCCACGGCGTACATGCCGGTGGGGTTGAGCCGCAGGATGGTGCGCGGCTTGCCGGGCCCGGTCCCCTCCTTGCCGGCCTCGACGATGAGCCTCTGGTCGAGCAGGCGGCGGGAGATGTTGGAGATGGTCTGCGGGGACAGTCCGACGATCTGGGCCAGCTCGACCCGGCTCAGCCCGGCCTCCGAGCGGCGGATGGCGTCGAGGATCACGGTCAGGTTGAAGTCGCCCATCCGCGGCAGGTTGGTACCTCGTCGGGCGGCGGGCTGGCGTGGCTCCGTCACAGTGTCCTTCCCCAGGTCCCCTCGGCCGCGCTGCACTCTCTGACTGCTGTCTGCCTGAGCCAGCGCGGTTCTAGTAGTACGTTACCCTCAACACCCGTTCATTCACCGCACTCGTGGAGGGCGTGCCCATGACCAGCGTCCCGGCCGCCTCGGCGGTCCCAGCGGAGGAGTTCCCCATCACCCTCGGGCTCGTCGCGGGGCTCCTCGCCGACCAGCACCCGGACCTCGCCGGCCTGCCCCTGCGGCCCGCCGCGGTGGGCTGGGACAACGTCGTGTACCGGCTGGGGGACGGCCTGTGCGTGCGCGTCCCCCGCCGGGCGCTCGCCGCGGAGCTCGTGCGCAAGGAGCTCGACGTCGTCCCCGCCCTCGACTCGCGCCTGGCCGCCGCCGGCGTCGGGGTCGCGCTGCCTGTGCCGGTCCGCGAGGGGCGTCCGGGGCGCGGCTACCCCTGGCCGTGGAGCGTGTGCCGCTGGACCGAAGGCACTCCCGGGCTCGAGGTCCCCGCCGCAAAGCGTGCGGCCGCCGTCCCCGCAGTCGCCGCCTTCCTGCGGGCCCTGCACGTGCCCGCCCCCGCCGGGGCGCCCGAGAACCCCTTCCGCGGCGGTGGGCTCGCGCGCCTCGACACGGCCGTGGCCGCGCGCCTCGCCCGGCTCGGGACCGCGGGCGCGCCGCCCCTGGCCCGGATCACGGCGCAGCACGCCCCCGCCCTCGCCGGGCTCTGGGACCGGCTGCGGGACACCCCTGAGCTCGACGTCCCGCGCTCCTGGATCCACGGGGACCTGCACGCGGGCAACGTGCTCTTCGCCCCGGGCGGCGGGCTGGCCGGGATCATCGACTTCGGCGACGTGTGCGCGGGCGACCCGGCGGTGGACCTCGCCGCGGCGTGGCAGCTCTTCGGCTCGAGGGACCGTGCGGCCTTCCGCTCGCTCCTGGAGGACGACGGCGGCGGGTACGGGGCGGCGTGCTGGCTCCGGGCGGCGGGCTGGGCCCTGCACTTCGGGCTGCTCTCGGTCGCGACCGAGGGCAACGACCCGGCGTTCGTGCGCAACGGCGAGGAGACGCTCGCGGGCCTGCTCGACGAGTTCGGGCTCAGCCCCGGCGCACGGACCGGGTGACCGTGAACTTGCGGTTGCGGCCCACCGGCTCAGTCGGCCCGACCGCGGCCAGGGCGCGGCGGTAGTCGAGGTGCCGGTTCGCGACGCACCACAGCTCGCCGCCCGGGCGCAGGAGCCGCCCCGCCGCCTCGATGAGCCGGATCCCGGCCCCCGCGTGGACGGCCGAGCCGAGGTGGAACGGCGGGTTGAGGAGCACGACGTCGGCCGAGCCCGCCTCGAGGAGGCCGCCGGCGTCGTCGTGCTCGACCCGGATCCTGTCCGCGAGCCCGTTCGCCGCGGCCGTGGCCCGCGCGGAGCGGACGGCCGCGGCCGAGCGGTCGGTCGCGACGACCCGGGCGCCCGGGTGCCGCTGGGCGTAGGCGACGGCGAGGGCGCCCGTTCCGCAGCCGAGGTCCACCGCGTCCCCTGCCGGGATCCTGTCGAGGAAGCCCAGGAGGAACCGCGTCCCGATGTCCAGGCGCGCGCCCGCGAACGCTCCGCCGTGGGCGCACAGCGTCAGCCCGAGGTCGCCGTGCCGCTCGCACACCGGGAACGGGGGCCGCTCCGGCACGGGAAGCGGCCCGCTCGCGGTCAGGAGGCGGGACTTCTGCGACGCGAGCCCGGCCGCGACGTCGGCGAAGCGCGTGCCCAGGACCTCGTTCATGCCCAGGCTCATGTGCTTGACGCGGCCGCCCGCGACGAGCACGGCGTCCGGCGCGGCCCAGCGGGCGACGGCGTCGGCGGCCTCCTCGAGCTCGGCGAGCCCGCGCGGGAGCTGGGCGAGCACGAGCCGGGCGCCGCGCAGGAGCCCCTCGTCGAGCTCGCACGCCTCGAACGTCCCGGCCAGCCCGAGCCGCTCGGCGTTGGCCGCGAGCGCGGCCCGGCCGGTCGCGAGGTCCTGGTGGACCCTGATGCCCGTGAGCCCGGCCGCGGCGAGCTGGAGCGTGATGGCCCCGTAGGCGTCACCGATGACGGCGACCTCGTGCCCGCCGAGCCCGCGCTCCCCGGCGTCGGCGAGGCCGCGCGCGGCGAGGAGCCGGTCCGTCGCGTCGTGGGCCTGGAGGTTCTCCGCCTCGACGTCGGGAAAGCGGCTCAGGAGCTCGAAGGGGAAGGCGCCGGGGGGCGTGCGGGGGTCGTCGTGCACCCGTCCACCTTAACGTCCGGCTCAGCGCCGGCCTGGTCCCCTGGCGAGCCACGCGAGGGCGGCCTCCGCGGCGTGGTACCCCGGCATCCCGTGGGCGCCCGCCCCCGGCGGCGTCGCGGCGGAGCACAGGTAGACGCCCGGGACGCCGGTCGCGTACGGGTCGAGCGCGGGCAGGGGGCGGGCGAGGAGCTGGAGCCCGCCGTTCGAGCCCGTGCTGATGTCCCCGCCCACATAGTTCGCGTTGGCAGCCTCGATCGCTGCCGGCCCGCGCACCGCGATGGCCCGGATCCGGGTCCGGAAGCCCGGGGCGAAGCGCTCGATCTGCGCCGTCACGGCCTCGAGCCCGTCCCCGGCCCACGCGTGCGGGACGTGGGCGTAGGCCCAGATCGGGTGGACGTCGTCCCGCGAGCGGGATGGATCGGCCAGGTACTGCTGGCCCACGAGCACGAACGGCCGGGCCGGCATCGCCCCGCGCACGGTCGCCGCCTCGGCCGCGGCGATCTCCTCGAAGGTCCCCCCGAGGTGCACCGTGCCCGCCCGGCGGGCGCCCTCGCTGGCCCACGGGATGCCGCCCTCGACGGCGTAGTCGACCTTGAACGCGGCCGGGCCGTGCCGGTAGCGCCGGTAGGCGCGGGCCGTGCGGCCGGGCAGGCGGGGGCCGAGGATGCGCGCCGCGGCGCCGGGGGCGACGTCGAGGAGGACGACGTCGGCGTCGAGCTCGCGCGCGTCGGCGACCCGGCGGCCCGTCTCGACGGTCCCCCCGAGCGCCGCGAGCCTCGCGGCGAGCGCGTCGGTGATCGCCGCCGATCCCCCGGCCGCGACGGGCCAGCCCACGGCGTGCCCGGACGCGGCGAGGACGATCCCGATCGAACCCGTGAGGGGCGCGTCGAGCCGCGTGAAGGCGTGTGCCGCGATGCCCCCGAAGAGGGCGCGGGCCTCCTCGCCGCGCCAGCGGCGTGCCACGAGCGAGGCCGCCAGGAGGGCGTCGAGCCCGAACCGGGCGAGCGCCACCGGGTGCCGGGGGACGTGCGCGAGGGGCCCCAGGATGTCCCCGAGGAGGTCCCCGAAGCCCCGCGCGGTCCGGCCGACGAGCGCGTCCCACGCGGCGCCGTCGTCCCCGAGGCCCGCGGCCGTGCGCGCGGCGTCCCGCCACAGCAGCGCCTCCCGCCCGCCGTCGAGCGGGTGCGCGAGCTGGACCTCTGGCCAGAGCCAGCGCAGCCCGTGCTCCTCGAGCCCGAGGCCCGCGAGGAACGGCGAGCCCGCGGCGAGGCCGTGGAACGCGGAGCACTCGTCGTGGACGAGGCCCGGCAGGGTCAGCTCGGAGCTGCGGCAGCCGCCCCCGATCCGGTCCTCGGCCTCGAGGACCCGCACCGAGAGGCCGCGGCCGGCCAGGTGCACGGCGGCGGCGAGGCCGTTGGGCCCGCTCCCGACGACGACGGCTGTGCTCATCCCCCCATCCTGCCACCCGCCGGTGCGCCCGCCGCAGGCTCTGGCGCGGGGCGCCACGAGGCGGAATGATCCCGTGCATGGAGCGCACCGGGGAACGCACGACGGCGGCCGGCCGCCTGCCGCGGTGGGTCCCGGTCGCGCCGTGGCTCACGAGGTACAGGCCGGCCTGGCTGCGCAATGACGCCCTCGCGGGTGCCGCCCTCTTCGGCCTCCTCATCCCCTCGGGCATGGCCTACGCGCAGGCCTCGGGGCTGCCGCCCGTGGCGGGGCTGTACGCGACGATTGTTCCGATGGTCGTCTACGCGATCGTGGGGCCGAGCCGCGTCCTCGTCCTCGCGCCGGACTCCGCGCTCGCGCCGATGATCGCCGCGGCGGTCCTGCCGCTCGCGGCGGGCAGCCCCGACCGGGCGCTCGCGCTCGCGGGCCTGCTGGCCGTGGTCATGGGCGTCATCATGGTCCTCGCCTCCGTCCTGCGGCTCGGGGCGATCACGGGCCTGCTCTCGCGGCCCATCCGGATCGGCTACCTGGCCGGGATCGCGCTCGTCGTCATCGCCTCCCAGCTGCCCGTCCTGCTCGGCCTCGAGGCCGAGGGCGGGACGCCGTGGGAGCGCCTCGCGACCACCGCGGCCGCCGTCGCCTCGGGCGAGGCGAACGCCGCCGCCGCGGGCCTGGGCCTCGGCGCCCTCGCCGTGATCGCCGCCGGCCGGCTCCTGGGGCGCCGGCTCGCGGGGGTGCTGCCCGCCGTCGTGCTCGCCGCTGTCGTGACGTGGGCCGCTGGGCTCCACGACCGGGTGCCCGTCACCGGCGCCCTCCCCCAGGGCCTGCCGGCCCCGTCGCTCGGAGGCGTGGCGTGGGGCGACGTCCTCGCGCTCGCGGCCCCCGCGGCGGGCATCGCCCTCATGTCCTTCGCGGACACGGGGGTCCTCTCGCAGAGCCTCGCCCGCCGGGACGGACTGCGCGTGTCGGGCAACCGCGAGCTCGCCGCGGTCGGCATTGCGAACACCTCGGCGGGCCTCTTCGGCGGCTTCCCGGTCTCCGGCAGCTCCTCGCGCACACCCGTCGCCGTCGCCGCGGGGGCGAAGAGCCAGCTCGCCGGAGTGATCTCGGCGGGGCTCGTCGTCGTCTTCATGCTCGTCGCCCCGGGCGCGACGGAATACCTGCCCACCGCGGCGCTCGCCGCCGTCGTCATCGCCGCCGTCGTGGGCCTCATCGACTTCGAGGCGATCGCCCGGCTCGCGCGCATGAGCCGCAGCGAGACCGTGGTCCTGGCCGCGGCGTTCCTCGGCGTCACGACGCTCGGCGTGCTCCCCGGGGTCGTGGTGGCCGTGGCCCTCGCGCTGCTCGAGTTCGTGCGGCGCGCGTGGGCCCCGTACAGGGCGGAGCTCGGGGACCTCCCGGACGTCCCCGGCTACCACGACCTCTCGCGCCACCCCGAGGGCGTGCGGGTCCCGGGGCTCGTCATCGCGCGCTTCGATGCGCCGCTGTTCTTCGCCAACGGCGCGGTGTTCACGGGCTTCGTCCGCTCCCTCGTCGAGGAGGCGGAGGACGACCCCGACCGGGACCTCACGCACGTCATCCTCGCCGCCGAGCCGATCACCGGGATCGACACGACGGCGCTCGACGAGCTCGTGGATCTCGACGAGTGGCTCGCCGACCGGGGGATTGAGCTCGTGTTCGCCGAGCTCAAGGGTCCGGTCAAGGACCGCCTCCTGCGCTTCGGCACGCGGGCCCGCTTCGGGCCGGACCACTTCTACCCGACCGTCAGCGCGGCGGTGCGCGCGCTGCGGCCGGACGGGCGCGAGGGCGGGCAGGACGAGGGGCATGCCGACGGGCAGGGCAACGGCACGCACGACGGCGGCGGGCACGGCGGCGGGAAGGGCACCCCCGGCGTCGAGGGCCACGGCCTCTGACCACGTCGGCGCCCGCCGGGCGCCGGGCCGTCCCCGGCCCCCTCAGTCCTCGTCGGCCAGGACGAGCCCGATCCGCACCAGGGAGCCGTCGCCGAGGCCGGCCGCGGTCCGCACCGACTTCTTCACCGGCAGCAGATAGGAGCCGGAGGCCGCGTCCGGGAAGACCGAGGTGTCCCACGAGACGCCGCCGGCCGTGACCCGGACCCGGATCGAGCCGAAGCCGGAGCGCGTCCGGGCCGTCCGCTCCCTCAGCTCGTCGGCGAGTTCGGGCGGGAGGGTCACAAAGTGCCACCCTCCGGGCCCGGGGTAGCGCCAGACGGGCGCCTCGAAGTCCATGCCGACCCCTCGCCCTCAACCCCGGTGGGAGCGGACGAACTCCGCCGTCGGGGCGGCGAGCGAGGCGCCGATCTCGTGCGGGGTGCGCTTGACGCCCTTGACCGCGAAGGAGTGGTCGGCCTCCTCGACCCAGGTGAGGGTCGCCGTCGGGAGCTTCCCAGCGACGCCCTCGAGCAGCCCGCGCGTCGCGAGGGTGTCCCGGGTGCCCTGGAGGAACAGCATCGGGACCGTGAGGCCGTAGAGGTGCTCGTCGCGGAGCTTCTCCGGCTTGCCGGCCGGGTGCAGCGGGTAGCCGAGGAAGACGAGCCCGGCGGCCTCCATCGCGCCCTCGGCGAGGGCCATGGACGCCATCCGGCCGCCGAACGACTTCCCCGCGGCCCACACCGGCTCCCCCTCCGACCGGCGCCGCGCCTCCTCGAGCGCGGCCGCCCACACGGGGAGGGCCTTGGGCGCCCGATCCGGGAGCTTCTTCCCGGCCTCCATGTAGGCGAAGTTAAAGCGCAGCGCGGCGATCCCGAGCCCGGCGAGGGCCTCGCAGTAGCCCGCCATGAAAGGGTGGTCCATCCCGGCGCCGGCGCCGTGGGCCACGACGATCGTCGCGTCCGCGCCGTCGGGGCGCGTGTGGACGCCGGAGACATCGCCCGAGGGCGTCGCGATCGTGATCCGTGTGCCGTGCTCGCTCATGGGACCATCATGCCTGCCCTCTGCAGCACCGGCGCCCCTAGAGTGGCGTGCATGGCCGACACCTGCCCGGAAGACCTCCCCCGCGCCCTCGCCAACACCCGCTCCCTCGCGCACGACGGCGGAGGGTCGGGCGCCGTCTGGAAGCTCGCCATGGGCGAGCGGGACCTCGACGCCAACGTCATCGCGCTCTCGCCGGGGGATTCCATCGGCGAGCATGCGGGGCCCGACCTGGACGTGATCCTGCACGTCGTCTCGGGCTCCGGGACCCTCGCGACCGACGGCGGGGACGTCGCGCTCGAGCCGGGCGGCATCGTGTGGCTGCCGCGCCGCACGCGCCGGGCCTTCAGGGCTGGAGCCGAGGGCCTCGTGTACTTCTCGGTGCACCGCCGCAAGCCGGGCCTCGGGCTGTCCGCACCGCCGGCGCCATGATCCTCGGGGGCAGAGACTGATCCCCCGCCTCCTCCGCGGGCGTCAGTGTCCGCTCGGACAGATCTCGACATGTGGGGCATTTTTCTGTGAGATCTGTTGCACATCAGAGTGCGCAGATTGATATATTAGTTCCATACTAATCCTGCACCCGCCGGAAGACCCCACCGTCAACTCGATGAGGAGTGGAACTGCATGCAGAAACTCGCCAACCGGCTCGAACGCCTGGGCACCGAGACCGCCTTCAGCGTCGCGCAAGCCGCGGCCGCGTGGAAGGCCCAGGGGAACCGCGTGTACCCCTTCCACCTCGGCGACATCAACATCCCGACGGCCCCGCACATTGTCGAGGCGATGAACCGCGCCATCGCTGACGGCTACACCGGCTACTGCCCCGGCCCCGGCATCCCGCAGCTGCGCGAAGCTCTCGCCGACGACCTCGGCTCGCGCCGTGGCATCAGCTTCACCCCCGAGAACGTCGTGGTGATGACCGGCGGCAAGCCCGTCATCACCAAGTTCCTCCAGGCCGTCATGAACCCCGGCCAGGAGGTGCTCTACCCGAACCCCGGCTTCCCGATCTATGAGTCGCAGATCGAGTACCTCGGCGGCACGGCGGTGCCCTACCGCTACCTGCCCACGAGCGCGGGCTTCGCGATCGATCTCGACCAGGTGCGCGCGTCGATCACCCCGAACACGGTCGCCATCATCTACAACGACCTGCAGAACCCCATCTCCGCCGAGTCCACGGCCGCCGAGCGCGAGGCCATCGCACAGATCGCCCAGGAGCACGATCTCTGGGTGCTCTCCGACGAGGCCTACTTCGAGACCCGCTACGAGGGGGTCTCGAGCTCGATCGCCTCGCTCCCCGGCATGGCCGAGCGCACGGTCATCCTGTACACGTTCAGCAAGAAGTTCGCCATGACCGGCTCGCGCCTCGGCTGCGCCGTCGCCCCGGTGGAGATCGCCAAGGTGCTCAGCACGCTCAACACGAACGATGAGTCGTGCACGACGCACTACGTGCAGTGGGCCGGCATCGAGGCGCTGCGCGGCCCCCAGGAGCCCGTGCAGCAGATGCTCGACGTCCTGCGCGAGCGCCGGGATGCCGCATGCGATCTCCTGAACGCGATTCCCGGCATGCACGTCGCCGTGCCGCAGTCGACCTTCTACCTGTTCCCCGACGTCACCGACGCCATGGCGCGCCTGGGCTTCACGGCGGTCGGCGACTTCGCCACGGAGGCCCTGTACAAGACCGGCGTCTCCTTCTGCACCCGTGAGCACTTCGGCCGGCGCCAGCCCGGCGAGGAGCGGCAGTACATCCGGCTCGCCTACTCGGGCATCGACGTCGCCGACATCCGCGACGGCCTCGGCCGCCTGCGCGAGTGGATCGAGACCGCATGAGCCGGGTCGTCGTCACGGGGCGTATCCCCGACGCCGCCATCGAGAAGCTCCGCGCCGAGCACGAGGTCGATGCCTGGCAGGGCCCGGAGTCGATCGGCCGCGAGGAGCTCCTGCGCCGGGTCGCCGGCGCCGATGCGATCGTGAGCCTGCTCACCGAGCGCATTGACGGCGAGCTGCTCGACGCCGCCGGCCCGCAGCTCAAGGTCGTCGCGAACGTCGCCGTCGGCTATGACAACATCGACGTGCCCGCCTGCACCGCACGCGGCGTCGTGGCCACCAACACCCCCGGTGTGCTCACGGACGCCACGGCCGACATCGCGCTCAGCCTCATCCTCATGGCGACCCGCCGGCTGGGCGAGGGCGAGCGGCTCATCCGCTCCGGCCAGGCCTGGAAGTGGGGCATGTTCTTCCTGCTCGGCAGTGGCCTGCAGGGCAAGACCCTCGGCGTCGTCGGCATGGGCGGCATCGGCCAGGCCACCGCGCGCCGGGCCAAGGCCTTCGGCATGGAGATCGTCTACCAGTCGCGCAGCGAGATCGATCCCGCGATCGCTGCCGAGCTGGACGCCAAGCGCCTCGACCTCGACGAGCTGCTGGCCGTCTCCGACGTCGTCTCGCTGCACTGCCCCTACGGGCCTGCCACGCATCACCTGATCGGCGCCGAGCAGCTCGCGGCGATGAAGAGCTCCGCGTACCTCGTCAACACCGCGCGCGGACCGATCGTCGACGAGGCTGCGCTCGCGTCCGCGCTCCGCGAGGGCCAGATCGCGGGTGCCGGACTGGACGTCTACGAGCACGAGCCCCAGGTGCACCCCGGGCTGCTCGAGCTCGAGAACGTCGCGCTGCTCCCGCACCTGGGCTCCGCCACGGTGGAGACGCGCACTGCGATGGCGATGCTCGCCGCCGAGAACACGCTCGCGGTGCTCGGCGGCGAACGGCCGCCGACACCGATCGGCTAGTCTGCGGCCACCCGCAGGAATCGCCAACGGCACGACCACTGCCCAAAGAGCACGAGCCCCGTCCTACCAGGACGGGGCTCGTACTCATTGGTGTCATCGGGCCAGGTTGCGGATCATCGCCTCGAGGGAGCGGACCGTGCGCGCGTACTCCCCGTCGTCGAGCCCCTTCACCATGCGGGCCCGGAGGCCCTCGACGGCCTCACGGGCAGAGCGCAGCCCTGCCCGGCCAGCATCCGTGAGCCGGTACTCCCCCGCCTCCTTCCCCACGAGGCCAGCGCTGACGAGCGGCTCGAGATGGCGCTCAGACGTCTCGCCAGCATGCGCGTCGAGGAAGGGAGCCACGGCCTCGTCGAGCCGCCGGAGCGTCTTCTGGCCGTCCGCCAGGATGTTCAGCAGCTGCCATTGCCGCCGGCTCAGCTGGTGGCTCTCGAGGGCCTCCTCAAAGCGCTCCTCGAGGAGCCTGTCGAGGGTGCGGAGCAGGTAGCCCAGGGGCTTTTCGGGTGCGGCCATCGCGTCCTCCTTCGGGCGGCAGGTCCACTGTGCCCGATGCCGGCCATTCAGACTAGGGCCTTCAGTCCGTGTCCCGCTCCAGGGAGCTGGGCAGATGCAATGGTGAGGGGGAAACGAAAGAGGCCCGGAAATCCGGGCCTCCTGTGGTGGAGGTAAGGGGATTCGAACCCCTGACCTTCTGCATGCCATGCAGACGCGCTACCAACTGCGCCATACCCCCGTGGAGCTGAGGGGACTCGAACCCCTGACCCCCTGCATGCCATGCAGGTGCGCTACCAGCTGCGCCACAGCCCCGGAAGTGAAGCCTCGGACGGCCTCGGAAAGGCCTTCGCCTTTCGCTGCTTCCCGTCCGGAGCAACTCGAATATCTTAGAACGTGGCGGCCCCTCTGCACAAATCGAGAGACGCCCCGGCGGTCAGCCTTCCTCGAGCGTCACGGGCACCGGAAGGGTCCCCGCATTGTGCTCGCCGAGGCGCCAGCGCACCGCTCCGTCGGCGTGGGGCCGGCGCTCCTCGAGGACGGACCACGAGCAGTTCGCGAGCCCCGACAGGGCGCCCCACAGGCCGTGCGGGAGGCCCAGCAGCTCGGCCAGCCCCACGCGGATCGCGCCGCCATGGCTCACGACGACGAGCGTGCCGTCCGCGGGCACGTCACCGAGGGCGCGGTCGACGGCGCGGCGCACCCGGGCGGCCACGTCGAGGCGCGTCTCGGCGCCCCCCGCCGGCACGTGCACGTCCCCGTCCTCCCAGCGGTGGAGCCTGTCCCCGTCGAGCGCCCGGATCGCGTCGAAGGTGTGCCCCTGCCACTGGCCGGCGTTGGTCTCGCGCAGACCGGCGTCGAGTGCCAGAGGCAGCCCGGTGACCGCCGAGAGCGCCTCCGCCGTCGCCCGCGTGCGCTCGAGGTCCGAGGACACGATCGCGTCCGGGCTGAGCGAGGCGAGCCGCAGCGCGGCGCTCTGCGCCTGCGCGCGGCCGTCGTCGTTGAGGGGGATGTCAGTCTGGCCCTGGAACCTGCCGGCGGCGTTCCAGTCGGTACGCCCGTGCCGCCAGAAGACGATCCTGCGCCCCTTGCGCTCCCGCACTCAGCCCGCGGCGGGCGCCGCGGCGCCGCCGTCCTCGAGCCCGAGGTCCACGACGGGGCAGTCCTTCCAGAGGCGCTCGAGCGCATAGAAGGCACGGTCCTCGTCGTGCATGACGTGCACGACGACGTCGCCGAAGTCGAGCAGGACCCAGCGGCCCTCGGAACGGCCCTCGCGGCGCACGGGCCGGCGGTCGAGCTGGACGATGAGCTCGTCCTCGACGTTGTCGACGACGGCGTTGACCTGGCGCTCGGTCGGCGCCGAGGCGATCACGAAGACGTCGGTGATGGCGAGCCGGTCGCTGACATCGACGGCGACGATGTTCTCCGCGAGCTTGTCGGCGGCGGCCTTCGCGGCCGTGCGGGCCAGCTGGACCGCGTTATCTGTTGCGCTCACTCTTCTCCTTGGAGCTGTGGTGTCTGGCGGCGGCTAGCTGCCGCCGCCGAGCACGGTCATGATGACGGCGACGATGAGGGCGAGGACGCCCAGCGCGCCGATTCCCAGCAGGATGAGCCGCTCGCGCTCGGCCCGCCCCGCGCCGGCCTCGGCCGAGCCCAGCGGGTCGAGCCCGTGGGCACTGCGCGCCGAGACCGGGGCGGCCTCGGCCGGAGGGGCGGCGTCGGGCGCCGGCCTCCGGACGGGCTGCTTCGTGACCCGGCCCGTGGGGAGGGGGACGTGGGTCGTCGACGGCGGCTTCATCACCGGGTGCGGGACGCCGGGGACCCGCATGAACTCGAGCGGGGTGACCATCGCGAGGTTGTCCGTCGAGCTCGGCGTAGGCGCCTGGCGTGGGGGCCCGGCGCTCTCCCGCTTGCTCTCCTCGGCGAGCCGCTGCTTGGCCCGCGCACGCCGGTTCAGGACGGCGGCGCGCTCGGCCATCGCGACCTGCTGCGCGAGCACCTCGGGGTCCACGTCGGTGCCCCCCGTGCGCTGGGCCTCAATCATCGCTGCCTGGTTCTTGGCCTGCTCCTTGAGCATCTCACGCGCGGCAGCGATCTGCTCGTGGCTGAGCTTGCGGAACGAGCCGGTCTCGGGCCCGAGGGCCGGCACCACGGTGAGGCCGTTCGGCACGATGCCCTGCATCGCCGTCGGCGGGGCGGGGTCGACGCCGGGCACTGGGCCTGGCCCGGCGGGCCCGCCGGCCGCGGGGGGAACCACGGGGATCGGACCCGCCGCCGGAGCGGATTCGTCCCTCCTCGGGGCCTCCTGGGGGGTTGCCTGACGACCGGTCCCCTGCTGCCCCTCGGGTCGGCCCGGCAGCGGTTGGCCCGCCTCGGGAGCAGGACGGAGCTGCTCGCCCGTCACCGCGATCCGGCCGGTGTCCCCCTGCTGGCGCAGGGCGCGACGGCTGGGCAACCCGGCTGCCTGGGCCGCGGTCTGGGCCGCCTGCTCCTTCTCGTGGAGCTCCCGCAGCGCCCGGTGCGTGGCCCGGTCTCGGGCACGCGCCTGGGACGAGCGCTCGGCATGCGCCTCGCTCCCGTCGATGGGGGCGTCGAGGGCGCGCCGCGCGCGCCCGGCGGGCGCCTCCTGGCCCCGCGTCCGTCCCGGCTGCACGGAGGCCGATGCCGGGGGTGCGGACGGGGAGCGGCGGGCGCCGGGAGCCGACGGGGGGGACTGTCCCGGCCGGGCCACACCCGCCGCGGCCTCATGGGCGGCAGCGAGCCCCTCTGCCCGGGCGCGGGCGACCCGCTCCTCGGCTTCGGCCTTCGCCTTGGCCTCGGCTTCCGCCTGGGCCGGCGTGAGCTGCTGCTCCTGGCCGCTCTCGGACAGCTGGGCCTGTGCGCGGCGCCGCTGGCGCCTGCTCGTGATCGGTGTCTCGTCGTTGCTCATGGCTTGGTCGTTCCAGTGCTGCCGGAACGCTCACGTTCCGGCGCGGGCTCCCCCACCGAGCCCGCGCCGTCGTGGGCGCGGTATAGGCCGTATTTGGCGATGTACTGCACGACCCCGTCCGGCACGAGGTACCAGACGGGCTCGGCCGCCGCGACGCGTGTGCGGCAGTCGGTCGAGGAGATCGCCATGGCCGGGACCTCGAGCAGGCTCACGTCCTTGCGCCCGAGATCGTGGAGCTCGTGCCCAGGCCTCGTGACGCCCACGAAGTGGGCGAGGTCCCAGAGCTCGTCGACGTCCTTCCACGAGACGATCTGCGCCATCGCGTCCGCGCCGGTGATGAAGTACAGGTCCGCCTCCGGCCGGAGCCGGTGCAGGTCCCGCAGGGTGTCGATCGTGTACGTGGGCCCGGGCCTGTCGATGTCCACCCGGCTCACGGTGAACCGCGGGTTGGAGGCCGTGGCGATCACCGTCATGAGGTAGCGGTGTTCGGGCTGGCTGACCCGCCGCTTCGACTTCTGCCACGGTTCCCCGGTCGGGACGAAGACCACCTCGTCGAGGGCGAACTTCGACGCGACCTCGCTGGCGGCCACGAGGTGGCCGTGGTGGATCGGGTCGAAGGTTCCTCCCATGACGCCGAGGCGGACTCGCCGTCCGCTCGCCTGCTGGTCAGCCGGGCCCACGGTCAGAGGGTTCAGTGGCCCACGCCGCGGTCGTGCTTGTTCGGGTGCTGGCGGTGCGGGTCCGCGTGCTCCTCGACGGCCTCGTGACGGCGGCCGAGGCTCTTGAACGCCATCGTGGTGAACATGAGGGCCACGAGGACCGTGAACAGCGTGACGCCGATCACCCACGGCTCTGCGATGAGCGGGGCGCGCTCCTCGTGGCCGGCCGCCTCGCCGGTCACGTTCACTGCGGTGCTGATCAGCGATGCCAGCATTGTTGTCCCTTCAGGTCGGTTGATGCGGCGGCCGCGCCCGGCGGGACGGGTGACCGTCCACGGGGCGCGGCCGTCCGGCTGCTTGGATCATCCTACCGTGAGCATCAGGCGCGGACTTGACCCTCGCCCTGGACGATCCACTTCGTGGTCGTGAGCTCCGTCAGGCCCATGGGGCCACGGGCGTGGAGCTTCTGGGTCGAGATGCCCACCTCGGCGCCGAGGCCGAGCTCCCCGCCGTCGGTGAAGCGCGTCGAGGCGTTGACGATGACCGCGGCCGAGTCGATCTCCGCGACGAAGCGCTCGGCGTTGCGCAGGTCGTTGGTGAGGATCGCCTCGGTGTGGCCCGTGCTCCAGCGGCGGATGTGGTCGATGGCGTCGTCGAGCGAGTCGACGGTCGCGACCGCCAGGTCGAGGTCCATGTACTCAGTGGCCCAGTCCTCGTCCGTCGCGGCGGTCGCCTCGACGCCCTCGGGCAGGGCCTCCATCGTGCGGCCGTCGACGTGCAGGCGTACGCCCTTGGCGGCGAGGGCCCGGGCGACCGCGGGGAGGACCGTGCTCCCCCGGTGCACGAGAAGGGTCTCGACCGTGTTGCACACGCTCGGGCGCTGCGTCTTGGCGTTGAGCAGGATGTCGACCGCCATCTGCTCGTCGGCGCTCTCGTCGACGAAGATGTGCACGTTGCCCTCGCCCGTCTCGATGACGGGGACGGTGGAGTTGAGCACGACGCTTTGGATGAGCTCGCGCCCGCCGCGGGGGATGAGGACGTCGACGCGGCCGCGGGCCCTCATGAGCACGTTCGCACCCTCGCGCCCGTACGCGTCGACGCTCTGCACGGCGTCGGCGGGCAGCCCGACCTCCACGAGGGTGTCCCGCAGGATCGCCACGAGCGCGGTGTTCGTGTTCGCGGCGGCGCTCCCGCCGCGCAGG
Source organism: Sinomonas sp. T428B (assembly GCF_056780155.1). Taxonomy (NCBI): domain Bacteria; kingdom Bacillati; phylum Actinomycetota; class Actinomycetes; order Micrococcales; family Micrococcaceae; genus Sinomonas; species Sinomonas sp. T428B. The sequence continues at coordinate 2,160,287 of NZ_JBRAZR010000001.1, forward strand.
ATGACCGCGTTGCCGCTCTTGAGCGCGAGGCCAGCGATGTCGACGGTGACGTTGGGGCGCGCCTCGTAGATCGCGGCGACGACGCCCATAGGGACGTTGACCTGGCGCAGGCGCAGGCCGTTGGGCAGGGTCTGGCCGCGGACCACGTTCCCGACGGGATCGGGCAGGCCCGCGAGGTTCTCGAGGGCGTCAACGAGCCCGTCGATGCGCTGGGGCGTGAGGGCGAGGCGGTCGAGGAGGGCCTTGGAGGTGCCGTTGGCGCGGCCGGCCTCGAGGTCCAGCGCGTTGGCCGCGAGGATGTCCGTCTCCTTGGCCTTGAGGGCGGCGCCGATGGCCGTGAGGGCACGGTCCTTCCACGCGCGGTTGGCGCGCGCCATGTGCCGGGCGGCGCGGCGCGCGCGGTCCCCGATGGCGTTGACCGCGGCGTCGACCTCTGCCGGCGAGAACGTCGGCTGCGCGGCCCCGGGGGCCTCTGAGGCAGGCGTGTGCTCGACGGGAAGGGTCTCGTGCGCGGTGTCAGTCATGCATCAAGTCTACCGAGCGGGTCAGGGCCCCGCCGTCGCGCACATCACGCAGCACCGATCGGTTCCGGGAGGGGTCACACGAGCACGAGGTCGTCGACGTGCACGACGACGCGCTCGTACTCGGGCCCGAGCTCCCGCCCGAGCTCACGGGTCGAGCGCCCGAGCATCGCGGGGAGCTCGCCTGCCGAGAAGTTCACGAGCCCTCGGGCGATGACCGATCCCGCGGCGTCGGTGAGCTCAACCGGGTCGCCGGCCTCGAAGTCGCCCGACACTGCGGTGATCCCGGCCGGCAGGAGCGAGCGGTGCCGGTGCCGCACGGCCCGCACGGCGCCGTCGTCCAGCACGAGCGAGCCGCGGGTCGCGGCGAGGTGCGCGAGCCACAGGAGCCGGACGGGCTTGCGGCGGCCGTTCACGCTGAACCAGGTGCCGACGTCCTCGCCCGCGAGGGCGCGCGCCGCGGCGGCCGTCGAGGTCACGAGCGCGGGGATGCCGGAGCCGGCCGCGATCCCGGCGGCCTCGACCTTCGTGGCCATCCCGCCGGTGCCGACGCCGGCCTTGCCCGCGCTGCCGATCCGGACGCCGTCGAGGTCCTCGGGCCCACGGACGTGCTCGATCCGCACGCCGCCCTCGGCGGGCGGGCCCGTGTAGACGGAGTCGACGTCAGAGAGGAGCACGAGCGCGTCGGCGTGGACGAGGTGCGCGACGAGGGCCGCGAGGCGGTCGTTGTCGCCGAAGCGGATCTCGTGCGTGGCCACGGTGTCGTTCTCGTTCACGATCGGCACGACGCCGAGGTTCAGGAGCCGCTCGAGGGCCCGGTGCGCGTTGGCGTACTGCGTGCGGCGCACGAGGTCCTCCGCGGTGAGCAGCACCTGGCTCACGGTCACGCCGTGGGCTGCGAAGGCCTGCGTGTATCGGGCCATGAGCAGGCCCTGGCCGACGCTCGCGGCGGCCTGCTGCGTCGCGAGGTCCTTGGGGCGCCGGGCCAGGCCCAGGGGGGCGAGGCCCGCGGCGATCGCGCCCGAGGAGACGAGCACGATCTCGGTGCCGGCGTTGGCGCGCTCGGCGAGCGTGTCCACGAGCGCGGCGAGGGCCTTCTCGGAGATACCTCCCCGGATGGTCGTGAGGGACGACGAGCCCACCTTGACCACGATCCGCTGCGCCTCGGGGAGCCATTCGCGCCCGCGCACGAGCGTCTCAGAGGTCGTCGTCATCCGCCCATTCCCCCTCCGCGGCCGCGTCGCCGGCGACGGCCTCCCGGTCCGTGGCCGGCTGCTGCCGGCGGCGGCTCGACTCGGTCCAGATGCCGGCGCGGCGCTCTGCCTCGAGCTCGGCGCGGGCCGCGGCCTTGGCGGCCTTGCGCTCCTCGTGCTCCTCGCGCTTCTGGGCGCGCGTGGGCCGCTCCCAGTCGGCGAGGCGGAGGTCCGTGCCGCGCGGGCCCGTGAGGACCTCGGCACCGGTCATCATGGTCGGCTCCCAGTCGAAGACGACGCCGTCCTCCTCGCCGATCACGACCGTGTCCCCGGCCTTGGCGCCGGCCTTGAACAGCTCGTCCTCGACCCCGAGCCGGTTGAGCCGGTCGGCGAGGTAGCCGATGGCCTCCTCGTTCGCGAAGTCGGTCTGCTTGACCCAGCGCTCGGGCTTCTCTCCGATCACGCGGAACAGCGGCTCGAGGTTCCGCTCCTCACGCCGGATCCGGAAGCCGGTCTCGTTGACGGCGCGGGGGCGGAGGACGGCGGGCGCGACCTTGGGCGGCGCGGCCTTGACGGCGTCACGCGCGGCCTGGACGATCTCCGCCATGGCGAAGCCGAGCGCCTTGAGGCCCGCGTGGCTCGTCGCCGAGACCTCGAACACGCGGTAGCCGCGGCGCTCGAGCTCGGGCCGGACCATCTCGGCCATGTCCCGCCCGTCGGGCAGGTCCACCTTGTTCAGGGCGACGAGGCGGGGGCGCTCGTTGAGCGGCACGACCTCGCCGTCGGCCCCGGCGAAGCCCATGTCCGCCGAGTACTTCTCGAGCTCCGCCTCGATCACCGCGAGGTCGTCGAGCGGGTTGCGGTCCGCCTCGAGCGTGCCGCAGTCGAGCACGTGCACGAGCGCCGCGCAGCGCTCGACGTGCCGCAGGAAGTCGTGGCCGAGGCCGCGGCCCTCGCTCGCGCCCTCGATGAGCCCGGGGACGTCGGCGATCGTGAAGCGCACGTCGCCGGCCTGGACGACGCCGAGATTGGGCACGAGGGTCGTGAACGGGTAGTCGGCGATCTTCGGCCGGGCCGCGGACATCGCTGCGATGAGACTCGACTTGCCCGCGGAGGGGTAGCCCACGAGCGCGATGTCCGCGATCGTCTTGACCTCGAGGACGATGTCTCGGGCCTCGCCCTCGATCCCGAGCAGGGCGAAGCCGGGGGCCTTGCGCTTGGCGGAGGCGAGCGCGGCGTTCCCGAGGCCGCCCTGGCCGCCCTCGGCCGCGACGTACTCGGCGCCCTCGCCGACGAGGTCAGCGAGGACCTCGCCGTCGCGCGACTTGACGACCGTGCCGTCCGGGACGGGCAGGATGAGCGGGGCGCCCTGGTGCCCGGCGCGCCAGTCGCCCATGCCGGGCCCGCCGTTCTCGGCGTGCCGGTGCGGCGAGTGGTGGTAGTCGAGCAGCGTCGTCGTCTGCGACGACACGCGCAGGATCACGCTGCCGCCGTTGCCGCCGTTGCCCCCGTCGGGGCCGGCGAGGGGCTTGAACTTCTCGCGCCGGATGGAGACACAGCCGTGGCCTCCGTTGCCGCCCGAGACATGCAGCACGACGCGGTCCACGAAGCTCGCCACGGTGTTCTCCTTAGGTCGTCGGGGTCTCCCCCGAGTCTAGTGGTGCAGCCCGGGACTGCCCGGGCACAGCAAAGGGTGGAGCGGACCACTGGCCCGCTCCACCCTGTGCGTGGTGTGCGCCCCCGAGTGGGGGCGCGGAAAGCTGCGGTGCTGTTCGCTACGCGGCGACGATGTCGACGACGCGGCGGCCGCGGCGGGTGCCGAACTGGACGGCGCCCGCGGTGAGGGCGAACAGGGTGTCGTCCTTGCCGCGGCCCACGCCGTTGCCCGGGTGGAAGTGCGTGCCGCGCTGGCGGACGAGGATCTCGCCGGCGTTGACGGTCTGGCCGCCGAAGCGCTTGACGCCGAGGCGCTGCGCGTTCGAGTCGCGGCCGTTGCGGGTGGAGCTTGCGCCCTTCTTGTGTGCCATGAGCTATGCCTCCCTAGGGAATCAGGAAATCTGGGGAACTACAGAAAGATCAGGTTCAGGCGTTGATGCCGGTGATCTTGACCTTGGTCAGCTCCTGGCGGTGGCCCTGGCGCTTCTTGTACCCGGTCTTGTTCTTGTACTTCTGGATGACGATCTTCGGACCACGGAGGTCCTCGAGGACCTCGGCCGTGACCGTGACCTTGGCCAGCTCGGCCTGGGCAGAGGTGACCTTGTCGCCGTCGACCAGGAGCAGCGCGGGCAGCTCAATGGTGCTGCCGGCGGCGCCGGCCACGCGGTTGAGGGTCACGAAGTCTCCGACGGAAACCTTCTCCTGGCGGCCGCCAGCGCGGACAATCGCGTACACCACTTGGGAACTCACTTCTCTCGACGATATTTCTAAAGCTCTTTGCGCGCGGCGCCCGGCGTCCGTGCCCATGCACGGGGAGTCAGGCGCCCAGCTGTGCTTCGTGCCGTGAGTCCGCGAGGGAATCCCTGGGAGCAGAGCCCAAATGACGGCGAAAGCACCGAGGATCAAGGATACGCCAGTCCTCAGCCCGGCTGCAAATGAGCCGGTCCGGCCCGTCAGCCGGAAAGGACGGCTGGGCCGGAAAGCACGCTCCTCTAGTCTAGACCATGCCGGCGGTCCGCCGGCTCACGCATACCGGCGCGGCGCGTCGAAGAACTCACGCTCGTACACGGCCGAGGCCGCGAAGGCCGCGCGCATCGCCTGCCGCTCCCCCGCCGCCGCAGCCCGCCCGGCCGCGTCCGTGTACGCGATCGCGCGGCGTGTGGCCTCGGCGAAGCCCTCGTCCGCGTAGGTCGCGATCCAGTCCGCGTACGGGTGCTCCCCGGCGTCCCCGTGCTCTCCGGCCTCCCGCCGGGACACGAGGCGCGCGTGCAGCGCGGCCCCCACCTCTGCGTAGATCCAGTAGCACGGGAGGACGGCGGCCGTGAGCACGGCGTAGCTGCCCGAGGCCGAGGCCGCGAGCAGGTGGTCCACGTAGGCCTTCGTGACCGGCCCGAGGGTGAGGCTCCCGCCGTCCTGCGGATGGCGCGAGAGCCACGTGCAGTGCAGCTCCGCCTCGACCTCGAGGCACACCCGAGCGCCCTCCGCCCAGAAGGCCTGCTCCGCCTCGGTCGGCGCGAGCGCGCTCGCGCGGGCGAGGACCCGGGAGTAGCCGTTGAGGTACTGGGCGTCCTGGGCGAGGTAGTAGGCGAAGTCCCGCTCGGCGAGCGTGCCGGCGTCGAGCTCCGCGATGAACGGCAGCGCGTCGATCTCCGCCCGCACCTTCTCCGTCGCGTCCCACAGCGCCCCGGCGAACTCCCCCTCAGCCAGCGGCACGGCCGCCTCGGCATGGTGGAAGTGGTGCACGGGTCCGTGGCCGCCGCCGACCTCGAGGACCGCCGAGGCCTCGAGCGCGCCCCGGAGCCACTGCTTGACCACGGTGAGGGAGCGGGCCCAGTCGCCCGTCCGCGCCTGGACGGTCGCGAGGGCCGAGGAGAGCGAGCAGCCCGTGCCGTGGGTGTTCGGCGTGTCCACGCGCAGGCCGGGGACCTCGAGGACTCGGCCGTCGCCCGGCGCCGCCGCGTCGACGAGCGCGTCCGGGCACTCGGCGCCGTCGAGGTGCCCGCCCTTGACGAGCACGGCGGCCCCGGTGCGCTCGGAGAGCCGCAGGCCCTGCCCGAGCGCCTCCGTCCACGTCTCGGCCTCGGGCTCCGAGAGGAGGGCCGCGAGCTCGGGGAGGTTCGGCGTCACGAGGTGCGCGCGGGACAGGAGCCCCCGCAGCGCCTCCTCGGCCTCCGCCGCGAGCAGCCGGTCGCCGCTCGTGGCCACCATGACCGGGTCGAGCACGACGACGCCGGGCCGGGTCCGCTCGAGCCACTCCCCGACCGTGCGGATCACCTCGGCGTCGGCGAGCATGCCGATCTTGACGGCGTCGATCGCGATGTCGCTCGACACGGCGTCGAGCTGCGCCGCGAGGAAGTCGGCGGGGGGCGTGTGCACTGCGGTGACGCCCCGCGTGTTCTGGGCCGTGAGCGCCGTGATGGCGCTCATGCCGTAGCCGCCCATGGCCGCGATGCTCTTGAGGTCCGCCTGGATGCCCGCGCCGCCGGAGGGGTCGGATCCGGCGATGCTGAGCACGCGGGGGACGCGCGCCACCAGCGCCACCTCTAGAGTTCCGACGCCGGCACGCCGACGCCCAGGATCAGCGGGCCATCGCCCTCGTCGGTGCCGGTGGCCGGCTCGGCCTGCTGGGGCTTCGCGGGGGCCGAGACGGACCGCGTCTGGCCGCCGACGGCGCCCGTGGACTGCTCGACGCGGGTCACCTCAGCCGAGCCCTGGCCGCTGCGCGCGCCGCGGCTGCGGCGGCGTCGGCCCGGGCGCTCTCCCTCGGCGGGCGTGTGCCGCTCGCCCGTGAGCTGGTCGAAGGCGTGGCTGAGGTCGTCGAGGCTCAGGATCGGGGCCGGCGCGGGGGCCTCGGGCACTCCCTCTCCGTGCGGCAACTGGATCCGCTCCCCGCCGATGGTCAGCACGGCCGGGGCGCCGTGGCCGGAGGCCGGGGGCGCCGGCAGGCGCGGCGTCGAGGCGGTGGGCAGCGGCAGGCCGAGCGGACCCGTGGCGACCTCGGGCGCAGGCGGGGCGGCGAAGGCCGCGGGGACCTCGGGCGCCTCGGCCTCGCCCTCGCCACGGGCGGCGTGGGCCGGTGCGCCCGCGGCGGCCGGGGCTGGGGTGGCCGGCTGGGACGCGAGTGCCTCGGCTGCGTGCGACTGGGCCTCGGCCGCGCGGGCCGCGGCCACCTCGTCGTCGTGCAGGTGCGCAGCGTGGGCCGCCGCGGCGACCGCCGCGAGGGCAGCGCGCGTCGCCTGGGCCCGGGCCTGCCGCTGGGCCTCGTCCGCGGGGACCGGAGCGGGCGCCGGTGCCGGGGCCGGCACGGCCTCGCCGGCCTGGCCCCCACGCCGGCGCCGCTTGCGGCCAGCACCGGCGCCGGCGCCGTTGGCGTCGGAGCGGGGCTGCTGGGGCTCCGCAGCCGGGATCGAGGGGCGGCCGCCGCGCTCGATCGGCTCGTCGTGGGTGATCACGCCGCGGCCCGCGCACACCTCGCAGGTCTCGCTGAAGACCTCGAGCAGGCCCGTGCCCATGCGCTTGCGGGTCATCTGGACGAGGCCCAGGGACGTGACCTCGGCGACCTGGTGCTTGGTGCGGTCGCGGCCGAGGCACTCGACGAGGCGGCGCAGCACGAGGTCGCGGTTCGACTCGAGGACCATGTCGATGAAGTCGATGACGATGATCCCGCCCACGTCGCGCAGGCGCAGCTGGCGGACGATCTCCTCGGCGGCCTCGAGGTTGTTCTTCGTGACCGTCTCCTCGAGGTTGCCGCCCGAGCCGGTGAACTTCCCCGTGTTGACATCGATGACCGTCATGGCCTCGGTGCGGTCGATCACGAGGGAGCCGCCCGAGGGCAGGAACACCTTGCGGTCGAGGGCCTTGTGGATCTGCTCGTCGATGCGCCACTGCGCGAAGACGTCGTCCTCGCCCTGGTACTTCTCGAGCCGGCCGAGGAGGTCCGGGGCCACATACGTCACGTAGGCCTCGATCGTGTCCCACGCCTCCTCGCCGCTCACGATGAGCTTCGAGAAGTCCTCGTTGAACACGTCCCTGACCACCTTGATGGTCAGGTCCGGCTCGCCGTAGAGGAGCTCGGGGGCGAGCACCTTCGTCGAGGACGCCTGGGACTGGATCGACTCCCACTGCGCCCGCAGGCGGTTGATGTCGTGGGTGAGCTCCTCCTCGCTCGCCCCCTCGGCCGCGGTGCGCACGATCACGCCGGCGTCCTCGGGGAGCCGGTCCTTGAGGATCCGCTTGAGCCGGTTGCGCTCGACGTCGGGCAGCTTGCGCGAGATGCCCGTCATGGACCCGCCGGGAACGTACACGAGGTACCGGCCCGGGAGGGAGATCTGGCTCGTCAGGCGGGCACCCTTGTGGCCGACCGGGTCCTTCGTGACCTGGACGAGCACGGAGTCGCCGGACTTGAGCGCGTTCTCTATGCGCCGCGGGGCGCCCTCGAGGCCCGCCGCGTCCCAGTTGACCTCGCCCGCGTAGAGCACGGCGTTGCGCCCGCGCCCGATGTCGACGAACGCGGCCTCCATCGACGGCAGGACGTTCTGGACCTTGCCGAGGTACACGTTGCCGATGAGCGAGTCCTGCTGCGTCTTCGAGACGAAGTGCTCGGCGAGCACGCCGTCCTCGAGGACCGCGATCTGGATGCGGTCCTCCTTCTGCCGCACGACCATCTGCCGGTCGACCGACTCGCGGCGCGCGAGGAACTCGGCCTCGGTGATGACGTGCCGGCGGCGGCCAGACTCGCGGGACTCGCGGCGGCGCTGCTTCTTCGCCTCGAGGCGCGTCGAGCCCTTGACGCTCTGGACGCGGTTGGACGTCCCCTCGGAGGGGGTGCGCGGCGCGCGGACCCGCGTGATGGTGTTGGGCGGATCGTCGTCCTCGCCGCCCGTGAGCTCGAGGTCGGCCTCGCCACGGCGGCGGCGACGACGACGGCGCGAGGTGACCTCGTCGGCGTCGGCCTCCTCGTCCTCGCCCTCCTCGGCGCCCTCCTCGCCCGTCTCGTCGCTGACGCGAGAGCGCCCGCGGCGGCCCCGGCTGCGACGACGGCGGCGCGAGGGCAGCGTCTCCTCGTCCTCCTCGGTCTCCTCCTCCTCGGGCTCCTCCGCAGGGGCCGGGCGGACGATCGCGCTCAGGTCCGGGGCCTGGAACAGGAGCGAGGTCGGAGAGACGGCGTCGCTGAACAGGGCCGCGAACCCGCTGAGCTCCTGGTCCTGGGTCGCCTCCTCGGCCTCGGGGGAGGCAGCTGCCTCGACCGGAGCGGGGGCAGCCTCCTTCGCGGCCGGCGCCTGCTGGACAGCGGCCTGCTGGACAGCGGCCTGGGGGGCAACGGCCTGAGGCACCTCAGCCTGCACGGTGTCGGCCTCGGTCGCGCCCGAGGGGGTGACGGGGGCTGCCACGGGGGCAGCCGACGCCCCGGCGGCGCGGCGCCGGGCGCGGACCGAGCTCTTCGCGCGGGACGCAGGCGCCGCGGACTCTGCGACGGGGGCCTCGGCCGGCGCCGGGGCCACAGCCTCGGGGGCAGGCGTCGCCGCGGCGGACTTCGAGTCGGCCTGGGCGGCCGCTGCGCGGGCGCTTGCACGACGGCGGGAGCGCACGGGGGCGGGTTCGCGCGGCGCCGCCTCGGGCTGGTCCGCCTCGGGCTGGTCGGCCCCGGGCTGGTCGGCCCTAGGCAGTGCGGCTTCAGACCGCGCAGCCTCAGCCTGCGCGGCCTCGGCCTGCGCGGCGCCCTCCTGCACAGCGCTCCCCTGCTCGTGTGCAGGCTCCTCCGCGGCCTCCTCGGCCGGGGCGGTCTTCTTGCGGCTGCGCGGCGCGCGCTTGGGCTTCTCGGGGGCGAGCTCCGCGGTTGACGCGGCCTCGGCCGCCTCCGCGGCCGGTGCTGCCGCCTCCCCGGAGGCGGGGGCGTCGGACGCCTCCGTCCCCGCGTCGGCGGCGTCCGCGGGAGCGGTCGTCGTGGCGGCGGTCCGCCGCCGAGCCGTCCGGCGACGAGGCTTCTCCGTCTCCTCCGCAGGGGCTGCTTCAGGGGCCGTCTCGCCGGCCTGCTGTTCGATATCCATCTGTGCGTACTCCAAAGGCCGCCCCAAGCGCCCCCACATACGGCGCTCGCGGCGGCACCACGAGCCGGCACCCGCAGGCGCCGACAGAAGTCAGTCCGTTGCCCGCGCGGGTGCGCCGCGCAGGGCCGGTGCCGCGTGCAACCCGCCTACCGTCAGGGCCGGCCAGGTGCCGCTCTGGCCCCCCGTCCCCGTGCGGACCATCGATCCGGCGGGGCCCTCAGGGGGCCGGCGGTCTTCGCGCTGAACACCGGACCGGCCACTGCATGTGGGACAGTGCCCGGCCACTGGCATTCTCTCACACGGCCGCCCTCCAGGAGACGAAGCCGGGCGATCCGTACGGCCCGCGTCCAGCCTGCCGTCCTAGAATGCCGCCAGTAGGCGAGGAAGGACCGCTCACCCATGTTCACCCAGACCCCCACCGTGCCGGCCGCCGAGACCGGACCCGCGATGGCCCGCACCCGGCCGTTCGCCTGGCTGCTCCTCGGCACGAGCATCGTCGGCTGGCTCGCCTCGGGCGCGCTCGTCCTCGAGAAGCTCGAGAAGCTCGAGAACCCGGACCACGTGACCGTCTGCGACGTGAACCCCTGGATCTCGTGCGGCGAGGTCATGGAGACGTGGCAGAGCTCGGTCTTCGGCTTCCCGAACATGTTCATCGGGATCGTCGCCTTCGCGGTGACCATCACGACGGCGGTCGGCCTCCTCGCGGGCGCCCGCTTCGGGCGGCCGTACTGGATCGGGCTCCAGGTCGGGGTCACGCTCGGCTTCGCGTTCGTCGTGTGGCTGTGGACCCAGGCGCTCTACGCGATCGGGATCCTGTGCCCGCTCTGCATGGTCGTGTGGGCCATGATGATCCCGATGTTCGTCTGGACGACCGCCCGGAACGTGATCCAGGGCGTCATCCCGGCCCCGCCCGCCGTCGTCCGCGGCCTCGCCGACTGGGGCTGGGTCATCGTGGCCGTCCTCTTCGTGGGCGTCGCGGCGTCGATCTTCTTCCGGTTCATCCACATGTTCGTGCCCTCGACGATGTAGCTGCCCGGCCAGGCGCGGCTTCTGTCCACGGCGGCCCCCCAGAGGCACGAAGGGCGCCTCCCGCATCTGCGGGAGGCGCCCTTCGCCTCGGCTCAGCGGCTCACGCGCCGAACCAGATCTTGATCTCGCGCTCAGCCGACTCGGACGAGTCGGAGCCGTGGACGAGGTTCTGCTGGACCTTGAGGCCCCAGTCGCGGCCGAAGTCGCCGCGGATGGTGCCCGGGGCCGCCGTCGTCGGGTCGGTGGTGCCGGCGAGCGAGCGGAAGCCCTCGATGACGCGGTGGCCCTCGAACACTGCGGCGACGACGGGGCCGCCGGCCATGAACTCGAGGAGCGGCTCGTAGAACGGCTTGCCCTCGTGCTCGGCGTAGTGCTCGGCCAGCAGGTCCCGGCTCGGCACGAGCTGCTTGAGCTCGGCGAGGCGGTAGCCCTTGGCCTCGACGCGGGCAAGGATCGTCCCGGTCAGCCCGCGGGCCACGCCGTCCGGCTTGACGAGGACAAGGGTGCGTTCAGTGCTCACAGATGCTCCTGGATCGGGGTACTGGGGTTCCGTGCCAGTCTACTTTCCGTCGGAGGCCCCACCGGCCTCCTCCGGGTGCGCCTTCTCCCACTCGGCCTGCTCCCGCTCGCGCTGGGCGCTCTCGCGGTCGATCCGCGCGCCCGTGACGAGGCCGTACCACCACGTGAGGGCCAGGACGCCGCCGACGGCGAACATCATGGGCTCGAGGAAGCCCATCGCGACCAGCACGGCCTGGAGCGCCCACCCCACCCAGACGCCCCACGGCCGTGCGACGACGGCGCAGGCCAGGACGAAGACGACAACGAGGCCGAAGCCGCCGAGCAGGACGAGGGGCGCGCCGAGCTCCCGCCCGCGCAGGCCGAACACGACGAGCGTCGCGAAGAACACGACGAACGCCTCGGTCACGAGCGTCAGGGACGCGAACATGACCCTGACGCTGCGGCGCTTCTTCGGCATGCCGGGGCGCCACTCGCGCTGCGCCTTGGTCAGGCGGGCCATCACGAGGCCCCCTTCCCGAGCAGGAGCCGAGCCTCGCCGACAACCGTGATCGAGCCGGTCACGAGCACCCCGCCGCCGAAGTCGCCCGCGGCGTCGGCGCGCTCGACCGCGTACTCGAGGGCGTCGTCGAGCTTCGCCTCGACGTGTACCGCGTCCTCGGCGAAGCCGAGGTCCAGGGCGAGCTCGGCGAGCTCCTCGGCGGGGATCGCGCGCGGGGAGCCGGACTGGGTGAAGCAGTATTCGACCGGCAGCTCGGCGAGCTCCTCCTGCAGGGTCCGCAGGATCTCCTCGGCGTCCTTCTCGCGGAGCACGCCGAGGACGACGACGAGCACCGAGAAGTCGAACGCCTCGGCCAGGGCGACCGAGCTGACGCGGATCCCCTCGGGGTTGTGGGCGGCGTCGAGCACGATCGTGGGCGAGGTGCGCACGACCTCGAGCCGGCCGGGCGAGCTCACGGACGCGAAGGCCTCCCGCAGGACGTCGGCATCGAGCTCGCGCTCGCCCCCGCCGATGAACGCCTCGAGGGCCGCGATGGCGACGGCGGCGTTCTGCGCCTGGTGCGCCCCGTGCAGCGGCACGGGGATGTCGTCGTAGCGGCCCGCGAGCCCCTGGACGGTCACGAGCTGCCCGCCGACGGCGAGCGAGCGGGACTCGACGCCGAACTCGACGCCCTCGAACCGGTAGGCCGCGCCGACCTCGCGGGCCTTCTCGAGCAGGACCTGGGCGGCCTCGGCGGGCTGGGCGGCGCTCACGAGGAAGCCGCCCGGCTTGATGATGCCGGCCTTCTCCGCGGCGATGTCCGCCTCGGTGTCGCCGAGCAGGTCGGTGTGGTCGAGGGAGATCGGGGTGACCACCGAGACGGCGCCGTCCCCGACGTTGGTCGCGTCGGTGATGCCGCCGAGGCCGACCTCGATCACGGCGACGTCGACGGGCTCGTCGGCGAAGACCGCGAAGCCGAGGATCGTCACGCACTCGAAGTACGTCAGCCGGGGCTGCCCTGCGGCCTCGAGCTCGGCGTCGACAATCCCCAGGTAGGGGGCGATCTCGTTCCAGATCCGCACGAATGTCGCGTCGGGCACGGGCTCGCCGTCGATGCTGATCCGCTCGGTCACCTTCACGAGGTGCGGGCTCGTGTAGCGTCCCGTGCGAAGGCCGTGGGCCCGCAGGCCCGCCTCGATCATGCGGGCCGTGGACGTCTTGCCGTTCGTTCCGGTGATGTGGACGATCGGGAAGGCCCTGTTCGGCTCGCCGAGGACGTCCATGGCGCGGAAGAGCGGCGCGAGCCGCGGCTCCATCTTGTTCTCGGGGGCACGGCCGAGGAGCTCGGCGTAGACCTCCTCGACGGTCGTCAGCTCCGACAGGCCGCCGCTCACAGTGCACCCTCCCCTGCCGGCTGCCCCGCGGACTGCGCGCCCGCCGGTGCAGCAGACTCCGCTGACGCGAGGACCTCGACGGCGGCCGACGGCTCGGCGTCGGCCTCGACGAGCACAAGCTCGACGCTCAGGGTCTCCCCGGCCACGAGCTCCTCGTGGGCGCGGGCGGCGGCGAGGACGTCGCCGCGCGCCGTGATCGTGGTGCGGATGCGGTCGCTCACGTTGAGGTCGGCGTCCTTGCGGGCCTGCTGGACCGTGCGGACGAGGTCGCGGGCGAGGCCCTCGGCCTCGAGCTCCGGGGTGACCTCGGTGTCGAGGACCACGAAGCCGCCGCCCGGGAGCATGGCCACGGCGGCGGAGGCGCCGGCCTTCGCCGGGTCCACGACCGTCTCGAGCGTGTACTCGTGCGGCTCGAGCTTGAGCCCGCCCGCGGTCACGGTGCCGGCGTCGGAGACGGACCAGTCGCCGCTCTTGCTGCCCTTGATGGCCTGCTGGACGCCCTTGCCGAGGCGCGGGCCGGCGGCGCGGGCGTTGACGACGAGCTTCCGCTCGATGCCGAACTCCTCCTCGCTCGCCTCGGCAGCGTCGAGCAGCCGGACGGACTTGAGGTTGAGCTCGTCGGCGATCACCGGCTCGGTGCCGGCCAGCGCGCCGGCGTCGGGCACGACGACGGTGAGCGCCCGCAGCGGCAGCCGCACCCGCAGCTTCGCGGCCTTGCGCAGCGACGACCCGGCCGAGCACACGGCCTGGGTGCGGTCCATCTGCGCCACGAGCGCCGCGTCGTCGGCGAAGAGGCCGGCGTCGGGCCAGTCGGCGAGGTGCACCGAGCGCCCGCCGGTCAGGCCGCGCCAGATCTCCTCGGTCACGAGCGGCAGGAGCGACGCCGACGCGCGGCACACGGCCTCGAGGGCGGTGTAGAGCGCGTCGAACGCGTCCGCGTCCTCGTCGAAGAAGCGCTGGCGGGAGCGGCGCACGTACCAGTTGGTCAGCATGTCGAGGTACTCGCGCAGGACGTCGCACGCACTCGAGATGTCGTAGGCGTCGAGGTGCCCCTGCATGGCCTCCACGAGGCGCCCGGTCTCGGCGAGGAGGTAGCGGTCCAGCGGCTCGGTGTAGCCGTCGTACCGCAGGCGCGCCTCGTAGCCGGACTCCCCCGCAGCGTTCGCATAGAGCGTGAAGAAGCTGTACACGTTCCACAGCGGGAGGATCACCTGGCGCACGCCGTCGCGGATGCCCTGCTCGGTGACGATGAGGTTGCCGCCGCGCAGGATCGGGCTCGACATGAGGAACCAGCGCATCGCGTCCGAGCCGTCCCGGTCGAGGACCTCGGAGACGTCCGGGTAGTTCCGCAGGCTCTTGGACATCTTCTGCCCGTCGGAGCCGAGGACGATCCCGTGGCTGATGACGTTGCGGAACGCCGGGCGGTCGAAGAGCGCCGTCGCGAGGATGTGCAGGGTGTAGAACCAGCCGCGCGTCTGCCCGATGTACTCGACGATGAAGTCGCCCGGGTTGTGCGTCTCGAACCAGTCCTGGTTCTCGTGCGGGTAGTGCACCTGGGCGTAGGGCATCGAGCCGGAGTCGAACCAGACGTCGAGGACGTCGGGGACGCGCCGCATCGTCGACTGCCCCTCCTCGGGGCTGCGCGGATCGTCCGGGTTGGGGCGCGTGAGCTCGTCGATGAACGGCCGGTGCAGGTCAGGCTCGCCGGCGTGGTTGAGAGGCAGCCGGCCGAAGTCGCGCTCGATCTCGGCGAGCGAGCCGTAGACGTCGGTCCGCGGGTACTCCGGGTCGTCCGACACCCAGACCGGGATCGGGCTGCCCCAGTACCGGTTGCGGCTGATGGACCAGTCGCGCGCGTTCTCGAGCCACTTGCCGAACTGGCCGTGCTTGACGTTGCCGGGGATCCAGGTGATCTGCTCGTTGAGCTCGATCATGCGGTCCTTGATCTTCGTGACCTCGACGAACCAGCTCGAGACCGCGCGGTAGATCAGCGGGTTGCGGCAGCGCCAGCAGTGCGGGTAGCTGTGCTCGTAGCTGGCCTGCTTGACGAGGCGGCCCTGCTCGCGCAGCACGCGCGTGATGGGCTTGTTGGCCTCGAAGACCTGCAGGCCGGCGATGTCGGCGAGCGGGCCGGACGCGAAGGTCGAGAGGAAGCGCGCCCCCTCGTCCACGGACAGGATCACGTGGATGCCGGCGGCCTCGCAGACCTTCTGGTCGTCCTCGCCGTAGGCCGGGGCCTGGTGGACGACGCCGGTGCCGTCGGTCGTCGTGACGTAGTCGGCGACGAGGATCTGCCACGCGTTCTGCGTGCCCCACGTCGAGGCGTCGGCGTAGTAGTCCCAGAGCGGCTCGTAGCGGATGCCCTCGAGCTCGGCCCCGGCGAGGGTGCGCTCGACGGCGGAGAGGGCGGCAGCGCCGTCGTCGTACCCCAGATCCTTGGCGTAGGAGCCGAGCAGGTCCTCGGCGAGGAGGAACCTCGCGCCGTCGAACGCGCCCTCGCCAGCGGCCTTCACCCCGTTCGGCCCTACGGGCACCACGGCGTAGCGCACCTCGGGCCCGACGGCGAGGGCGAGGTTCGTGGGCAGGGTCCAGGGCGTCGTCGTCCACGCGAGGGCGAGCACGCCCTCGAGCTCGCGCGAGAGCTCGGACTCGCCGGCGCGCAGGGGGAACGTGACGGTGACGGTCTGGTCCTGGCGGTCCTTGTAGACGTCGTCGTCCATCCGCAGCTCGTGGTTGGACAGCGGTGTCTCGTCCTTCCAGCAGTACGGCAGGACGCGGTAGCCGTTGTAGGTCATGCCCTTCTCGTAGAGCGTCTTGAAGGCCCAGATGACGCTCTCCATGTACTCGACGTTGAGCGTCTTGTAGTCGTTTTCGAAGTCGACCCAGCGGGCCTGGCGCTTGACGTACGCCTCCCACTCGTGGGTGTACTTCAGGACCGAGGCCCGGCACGCGTCGTTGAACCGGTCGACGCCCATGCGGTCGATGTGGGCCTTGTCGCTGATGCCGAGCTGCTTCATGGCCTCGAGCTCGGCGGGCAGGCCGTGGGTGTCCCACCCGAAGCGGCGCTCGACGCGGCGGCCGCGCTGGGTCTGGTAGCGGGCCACGAGGTCCTTCGCGTAGCCCGTGAGCAGGTGGCCGTAGTGGGGCAGGCCGTTGGCGAAGGGCGGGCCGTCGTAGAAGACGAACTCGTTGTCGCCGTTGCGGCCGGCGTCCCGGGCGTCGATGGAGGCCTGGAACGTGCCGTCCTCGTCCCAGTACTTCAGGATGCGCTCCTCCACCTCGGGGAAGCGCACAGCGCCGGGCTGCGTCCGGCTGGGGGTGCTCTCGCTGCTGACTGCGTCCGCTGCGCTGGTGGCCTTGGGGTACACGCTCACTCGGATCCTGGCTCGCTGCTGACGATGCGAGGACGGCCTCCGCCCGGATCTGCCGGGAGGCACCGCGGTACCACCTCACTTGCCCGCCGGCGTCATGCCTGCACAGCGGGCCTCTCATTGCGGCTGTGACGGGCCTGCCCGTCCGGTTCTACTGGGCCGCCGCAAACAGGCGCGTGCCGTTCTTCCGGAAGCTCACCGGTGATGGCCGGGTCAATGCTTTGGGGTCAAGTCTACGGCGAGCCGCCCGCGCGTGTCGAAGCGGGGCCGGCGGGAACAAATGACAATTTATCTAGCAACTGGACTTATTGGCAGTGGCCGCCGATACTGCTGGGGTCGGCACCTGATGAGCCCTTCCCGAGGAGGCCCCATGCCCCGCTTGTCCAGCCCCTGGACCCGAACCCGGTGGACGCTCGACGGCACGCGGACGCCGTCCGGTCCAGCCGGCCCGAGCCTTGCGCAGGCCGAGGGCCTCGTCCGCGCCGGACGCCGCCTCGGCCTGCGCCTGCAGATCGCGCAGACCGGGAGTCCCGTGTCCCTCGGGCCCGCTCGCGAGGCGGCCGCCTATCGCGTCATCCGCGAGGGCCTCGCCAACGCCGCCGCGCACGCGGACGCGGCGTCGCCGGTCGTGCTCGAGCTCCACTGGTCGCCCGGCGGCCTCGAGCTGCGCCTCACTGACACCCCCGGGGAGACGTCGCTCGGGCAGCTGCTCACCGCCGGGGCGGACATCGCTGCCCTCGAGCAGCACGCGGCACGCGCCGGCGGCGCACTCCGGGCGGGCATGAGCCCAGACGGCTTCTCGCTCCTGGCCCGCTTCCCGGCTCCGAACTCCTCGGCACGGCCGTGGCGCCGGTCGACCAGGTGGCCCGGGAGGCTCAGGGGCCGCCGGTTGAGCCTCTGGGCCGCGACGTCCGCATGAGGTGATCGCCCCGCGGGTCAGCGCACCTTCCGTGCGAGCAGCTTCCGCAGGACAACCGCCTGGTTGTGCTCCTCGTCGCGCGCCCCGTAGACGAGCTCGACGGCGTGGTGGCCCTTCGCGGCGTCGGCCAGCGTGGCGAGGGCATCGGAGCCCGCGAGCTCGTCCCGGTACCGGCGCTCGAACTCCTCGAAGCGCCCCGGATCGTGGCCGAACCACGTCCTGAGCTCCGTCGACGGGGCGACCTCCTTGAGCCAGAGGTCGACGGCGGCGTCGTCCTTGCTCAACCCGCGCGGCCAGACCCTGTCGACGAGGATCCGGTACGTCCCCTCCGGCGAGGCCTCGTAGACCCGGCGGATGCCGATCGCGCCCATGCGCCCCATGCTAGGCCGCACCCACCGTTCCGTCGCCGATACAGGCGCAATCCATGGAAGAATTGGGCCCATGCCTGAAGCAGCCACCGCGGGTACAGACACGCCCGGAAGCACCCTGCACACCCGAACGACAGTTCCCGACAAGCCGGCCCTCGAGGGCCTCGAGTCCAAGCTCACCGAGCGCTGGCTCGCAGAGGGGACCTACCGGTTCGACCCCGAGACCACGCGGGAGCAGGTCTACTCGATCGACACTCCCCCACCCACGGCCTCGGGCTCCCTGCATGTCGGCCACATGTTCTCCTTCACGCAGACCGACCTGCTCGCGCGCTACCAGCGCATGACGGGCAAGAACGTGTTCTACCCGATGGGCTGGGACGACAACGGCCTGCCGACCGAGCGGCGCGTGCAGAACTACTACGGCGTGCGCTGCGACCCCTCGATTCCGTACGACGCCGACTACCGCCCGCCGGCGCAGCCCGCCAAGAACCAGCGCGACTTCGACGTCGTCTCGCGCCGGAACTTCATCGAGCTGTGCGAGGAGCTCGCGGTCGAGGACGAGAAGGTCTTCGAGCACCTCTTCAAGACGCTCGGCCTCTCGGTCGACTGGAACCTGACGTACCGGACCATCGATGCGACATCGCGTGCGGTGTCCCAGCGGGCGTTCCTCAAGAACTTCGCGGACGGCGACGCCTACCTCGCCGAGGCGCCGACCCTGTGGGACGTGACGTTCCGCACCGCCGTCGCCCAGGCAGAGCTCGAGGACCGCGAGGTCCCCGGCGCGTACTACCGCTACGCCTTCACGACGCCAGACGGCGAGCCCATCCACATCGAGACGACGCGCCCCGAGCTCCTCGCGGCCTGCGCGGCCCTCGTCGCGCACCCGGACGACGAGCGCTTCCAGCACCTCTTCGGCACGAAGGTGACCTCGCCGCTCTTCGGCGTCGAGGTCGAGGTGAAGGCCCATCCGCTCGCGAAGCCCGACAAGGGCTCGGGCATCGCAATGGTCTGCACCTTCGGCGACCTCACGGACGTCACGTGGTGGCGCGAGCTCCAGCTGCCCACGCGGGCCATCATCGGCCGCGACGGCCGCATCCAGAGCGAGACCCCGGACTGGATCACGACCGACGAGGGCCGGGAGGCCTACGCCGAGATCGCGGGCAAGACGGCGTTCTCCGCCAAGGAGGCGGTCGTGAAGATGCTCACCGAGCGCGGACTCCTCGACGGCGAGCCGAAGAAGATCCTGCACCCCGTGAACTTCTACGAGAAGGGCGACAAGCCGCTCGAGGTCGTCACGAGCCGCCAGTGGTACATCCGCAATGGCGGCCGGGACGAGGACCGGCGGGCGACCTTCATCACGCGGGGCCGGGAGCTCGAGTGGCATCCCGCGTTCATGCGCTCGCGCTACGAGAACTGGGTCGAGGGCCTCAACGGCGACTGGCTCATCTCGCGCCAGCGCTTCTTCGGTGTTCCGATCCCCGTCTGGTACCGCCTCGACGAGGACGGCAACCCGGACTACGCCTCGCCGATCGTCCCCGCAGATGAGGCGCTCCCCGTGGACCCCGTCGCGGAGCCGGCGCCCGGGTACGAGGAGTCGCAGCGCGACGTCCCCGGCGGCTTCACGGGCGATCCCGACATCTTCGACACGTGGGCGACGTCCTCGCTGACGCCGCAGATCGTGGGCGGCTGGAGCACCGACGACGAGTTCTACAGCAAGGTGTTCCCCTTCGACCTGCGCCCGCAGGCCCACGAGATCATCCGCACGTGGCTCTTCGCGACCGTGGTCCGCGCGGAGGAGCTGCACGGCCAGGTGCCGTGGAAGCACGCCGCGATCTCGGGCTGGGTCCTCGACCCTGACCGCAAGAAGATGTCCAAGTCCAAGGGCAACGTCGTGGTCCCGACGGACATCCTCGAGGAGTACGGCGCGGACGCCGTCCGGTACTGGGCCGCCTCGGCCCGGCTCGGCGCGGACACGGCGTTCGAGGTCGCCCAGATGAAGATCGGCCGGCGCCTCGCGATCAAGATCCTCAACGCGTCCAAGTTCGTCCTCGGCCTCGGCGCGACGGAGGCGGACGTCCTCGCTGACGGCTCGGACCCCGTCCTCGTCAACGCCCTCGACCGCGCGCTCCTCGCCCAGCTCGCTGACGTCGTGGAGCAGGCCGGCGCTGCCTTCGCCGCCTATGACCCGGCCAAGGCGCTGCAGATCACCGAGTCCTTCTTCTGGCAGTTCACCGACGACTATGTCGAGCTCGTCAAGGACCGCGCCTACGGTGCCCAGGGCGACGAGCAGAAGGCCTCGGTCCTCGCGGCCCTCGCCACGACGCTCGACGCGCTCCTGCGGCTCTTCGCCCCGATCCTGCCCTTCGCGACCGACGAGGTGTGGAGCTGGTGGCGCTCGGGCTCGGTGCACCGCGCCGCGTGGCCTTCGCCGGTTGCCGTGGCCGACGGCGACACGGGCATGCTGCCGACGGTCGGCGCCGCGCTGTCCGGCATCCGCAAGGCCAAGTCCGAGGCGAAGGTCAAGCAGCGCACCGAAGTGCTCTCCGCCGTCGTCTCGGCCCCGGCCGAGCAGCTCGCGCAGCTCGAGGGCGGCCTGGGAGACCTGCGGGCGGCGGCCAACGCCCGTACGATCGAGCTCGTCAACGGGGCCGACGAGCTCACGGTGAGCGCCGTCGAGCTCGCCCCGACAGAGGCCTAGGCCAACTGCAGCGGCGGCCGGCCCTCCGGGCCGGCCCCCGCGTCCGGGCGGAATTCGGGCAAAGGGGAAGCCCCATCAGCGAGAACGTTGGTGGGGCTTCGACTTTTCGGCTGCGCGGTGACGTTCTTGCAGTCTGGTGGAATCCTTGGAATCCAGGTCTTACCGCTCCGTCACTGGCGGTCAATTGTCGGCTTTGCCTGAGGCTGCGTCGAACAATTGTCACTGAATCTTTGGTTTCCACGTCCTCATCCTCTCGGATGAGGTACTGATTATTGTGATGCGCCTCACGGGGGTGCGCAAGGGCCTCGGGAAAACTACTCTCATGTAGTTCTGGGGGCCCTTAGCGCCCTCCCCCGCGGCTGTCAGACGGCCTTGGGCCGCTCGGTGCGCGTGCGCTTGATCTCGAAGAAGTGGGGATTGGCGGCGAGCGTCACCGACGCGTCCCACATCCGGCCGGCCTCCTCACCCGCGGGGACGCGCGTAATGACCGGTCCGAAGAAGGCCGTGCCGTTGAACGCCACGATAGGGGTCCCGACCTCCTGGCCGACCTTGTCGATGCCCTCCTTGTGGCTCGCGCGCAGCTGGGGGTCGAAGTCGTCGGAGTCAGCGGCCGAGGCCAGCTCCGCGGGCAGGCCGACCTGCTCGAGGGCCCGGCGGACCACCTCCGTCCGGTCGGTGACGCCTTCGTTGTGGATGAGCGTGCCCATCGCGTCGTAGAGCGGCTTGATGTGCTCCGGCCCGTGCAGCTCCGAGGCCGCGATGATGACCCGGACCGGCCCCCAGTTCTCGTCCATGCGGCGCTGGTAGTCATGGTCGAGTTCGCGGCCCTCGTTGAGCACCGAAAGGCTCATGACGTGCCACCGCGTGTCGATGTCGCGGACCTTCTCGACCTCCTCGATCCACCTCGACGTGACCCAGGCGAACGGGCACGCGGGGTCGAACCAGAAGTCTGCCGTCTGCTTCGCGGCTGAGGCCTCAGCGGTCATGGGTGTGCTCTCCTTGCGCTGCTGCTCGTGCAGGGTGTGGGGCCCGGCGCGCCGCCGGGCACTGGAGTCTCAGGCGGACTTGTTCCGCCGCTTGGCGACGACGCTGTGCGGGATCAGCGTCGGCTGGGCCTTCCCCAGCACCACGTCACGCGTCACGACCGCACCCGCGATGTCGTCGCGGCTCGGGAGGTCGAACATGACGGGGAGGAGGACCTCCTCGAGGATGGCGCGGAGTCCTCGCGCGCCGGTGCCCCGGTCGAGGGCCAGGTCGGCGACGGCCTCGAGGGCCTCGTCCTCGAAGTGCAGCTCGATCCCGTCGAGGTGGAACATCTTCTGGTACTGCTTGACGAGCGCGTTCTTCGGCTGCGTGAGGATCTGCATGAGCGCGGTCCGGTCGAGGTTCTCGACGGTCGTGATGACGGGCAGGCGGCCGATGAACTCGGGGATGAGCCCGAACTTGAGCAGGTCCTCG
Source organism: Sinomonas sp. T428B (assembly GCF_056780155.1). NCBI lineage: Bacteria > Bacillati > Actinomycetota > Actinomycetes > Micrococcales > Micrococcaceae > Sinomonas > Sinomonas sp. T428B. The sequence continues at coordinate 2,181,938 of NZ_JBRAZR010000001.1, forward strand.
GGCATGACGTCCGCGTACGTGCTCTCGTGCTTCGTGATCGAGCTCAGGGGCGCCCCGAACCCGATGCCCTTCTTGCCCGCCCGCTGGCCGATGATCTCCTCGAGGCCCGCGAACGCGCCCGCCACGATGAACAGGACGTTCGTCGTGTCGATCTGGATGAACTCCTGATGCGGGTGCTTGCGCCCGCCCTGCGGCGGAACCGAGGCCACCGTCCCCTCGAGGATCTTCAGCAGGGCCTGCTGGACGCCCTCGCCGGAGACGTCTCGCGTGATCGAGGGGTTCTCGCTCTTGCGCGAGATCTTGTCGATCTCGTCGATGTAGATGATGCCCTGCTCGGCCTTCTTGACGTCGTAGTCGGCGGCCTGGATGAGCTTGAGGAGGATGTTCTCGACGTCCTCGCCCACGTAGCCGGCCTCGGTCAGGGCCGTGGCGTCGGCGACGGCGAAGGGGACGTTGAGGCGGCGCGCGAGGGTCTGCGCGAGGTAGGTCTTGCCGCAGCCCGTGGGGCCGATGAGGAGGATGTTCGACTTGGCGACCTCGACGTCGTCGTGGGCGTGCCCCTCGGCGAGCGAGCCCGACTTCGACGGATGGCCGGACTGGATGCGCTTGTAGTGGTTGTAGACGGCGACGGCGAGGGCACGCTTGGCGGGCTCCTGGCCGATCACGTACTCCTGGAGGAAGTCGAAGATCTCCCGCGGCTTGGGCAGCTCGAACGAGCCGAGGTCCGAGACCTCCGCGAGCTCCTCCTCGATGATCTCGTTGCAGAGCTCGATGCACTCGTCGCAGATGTAGACACCGGGGCCGGCAATGAGCTTCCGGACCTGCTTCTGGCTCTTCCCGCAGAAGGAACACTTCAGCAGGTCTGCGCTCTCGCCTATGCGCGCCATTCGTCGTTTCCCTTCTGCAGAAGCTGTGACCTTCCCACTGTAGGCCACCCCGCCGACACTCGTCGGGAAGCACGACGCCGGTGTCCGGATCGACCGGACACCGGCGCCGCAGGGCCTCAGCGCGCGATCGCGCTCGGGCGGATCTTCCGGGACTGCAAGACCTCGTCCACGAGCCCGTAGTCCCTGGCCTCCTCAGCCGTGAGGAACTTGTCGCGCTCGATGTCGGCGCTGATCTCCTCGGGGGTCTTGTTCGTGTGCTTGGCCCACGTGCGCTCGAGCCACTCGCGCATGCGCAGGACCTCGCGGGCCTGGATCTCGAGGTCCGTCGCCTGGCCGCCCGAGCCGCCCGAGAGGGCCGGCTGGTGGATCATGACCGTGGAGTTCGGCAGCGCGAGGCGCTTCCCCGGGGTGCCCGCCGCCAGGATCACGGCCGCCGCCGAGGCCGCCATGCCGAGGCACACGGTCTGGATCTCCGGGCGGATGAACTGCATCGTGTCGTAGATCGCCGTCATCGCGGTGAACGAGCCGCCCGGGGAGTTGATGTACATCGTGATGTCCCGGTCAGGATCGTTCGCCTCGAGGACGAGCAGCTGCGCCATGATGTCGTCGGCGGACGCGTCGTCGACCTGCACGCCCATGAAGATGATGCGGTCCTCGAACAGCTTGGTGTACGGGTCCTGCCGCTTGAAGCCGTAGGGGGTGCGCTCCTCGAACTGCGGGAGAACGTAGCGGGCCGTGGGGAGGCCGGCGGGGTTGACGCCCATGCTCATGTCCATCTCGAATGCTCCTTGCCTGCTCAGGCGTCTCTACTTGTCGGTTCCGCCGCCGCCGGAGACGTGCCCGGCACGCGCGGCGATCTTGTCGAAGAACCCGTATTCGAGGGCCTCTGTCGCCGTGAACCACTTGTCGCGGTCGTTGTCCTTGAGGATCGTGTCGACCGTCTGGCCCGTCTGCTCCGCCGTGAGCTCGGCCATGACCCGCTTCATGTGCAGGATGAGCTCGGCCTGGATCTTGATGTCCGAGGCCGTGCCCCCGATGCCGCCCGACGGCTGGTGCATGAGGATGCGGGCGTGCGGCGTCGCGTAGCGCTTGCCCTTCGTCCCGGAGGAGAGCAGGAACTGCCCCATCGAGGCCGCGAGGCCGGTCGCGACGGTGACGACGTCGTTCGGGATGAACTGCATCGTGTCGTAGATGGCCATCCCGGCCGTGACCGACCCGCCGGGCGAGTTGATGTAGAGGTAGATGTCCTTCTCCGGGTCCTCGGCCGAGAGGAGGAGGAGCTGGGAGCAGATGGTGTTGGCGTTCTCGTCCCGGACCTCCGAGCCGAGCCAGATGATGCGCTCCTTGAGGAGCCGCTGGTAGATGAAGTTGTCCTGGCCGTTCGCCTCGGCGGGCGCTGCGAGCCGGGGCATGCTCTCCTGCTGGGTGGTCATGGTGCGATCCTTCTCCATCTGCTGCAGTGTGCGAATGCTGCTACAGGGACACTAGCCGCTTTCGGCGTGCCCGTGGCGCCCGCGCGGGCACTGTTCGCTGACGGCGCATACCCCCGCGGGCTGCCATGCAGGCCCATGCGGAACGGCCGCCGCGCCCAGCGCATGGCTGGGCGCGGCGGCCGTGGAAGCCGGCCGGGTCCAACGGACCGGACGGCGTGCCTCTAGAACTTGGCGGCGGCGGGGTCGTCGCTCGGGACGACCTCTGCGGCCTCCTCGCCAGCCGCTTCCGCGGCCGGCTCCTCGCCGGCGGGGCGGACGAACTCGCTCAGGTCGACGGGGTTGCCCTCGGAGTCGGTGACCTCGGCCTGGCCGAGGACGACGGCGAGTGCCTTGCGGCGGCGGACCTCGCCGACCATCATCGGGACCTGGCCGGACTGGTCCATGATCTGCGCGAACTGGTTCGGGTCCATGCCGTACTGGCTCGCGGTCGTGACGAGGTACTCGATGAGCTCGGACTGGGAGACGCCGATCTCCTCCTTGTCCGCGATCGCGTCGAGGATGACCTCGTTCTTGAAGGCGCGCTCCGTGTTGGCCTGGACCTCGGCGCGGTGCTCCTCGGTGTCGTGGTCCTCGCCGGCCGCGTGGCCGCCATTGGCCTGGTTGAAGTGCGACTCGACCTGCTCGGCCAGGACGGCCTCGGGGACGGGCACCTCGATGAGCTCGACGAGCTTGTCGAGGACCTTGTCGCGGGCCTCGACGCCCTGGCCGACGACCTTGGACTGGGCCGCCTGCTTCGTGAGGTCCTCGCGGAGCTCGGCGATCGTGTCGAACTCGGACGCGAGCTGGGCGAAGTCGTCGTCGGCCTCGGGGAGCTCGCGCTCCTTGACCGCGGTGACCTTGACCTTGACGGAGGCGTCCTCGCCGGCGTGCTCGCCGCCGGCCAGCTTCGTCTCGAACACGGCCTCCTCGCCGACGGAGAGGCCGGTCACGGCCTCGTCGAGGCCCTCGAGCATCGTGCCGGAGCCGACCTCGTAGGAGAGGCCCGATGCGGAGTCGACCTCCTCGCCCTCGATCGACGCGGTGATGTCGATCGTGAGGAAGTCCTTGGCCTGGGCCGGGCGGTCGACGGGCTTGAGCGTGCCGAAGCGGCCGCGGAGCTCGTCGAGGGCCTTCTCGACGTCCTCGTCGGAGGCCTCGGCGGCAGCGACGTCGACCTTGATGCCGGAGTAGTCGGGCAGCTCGACCTCGGGGCGCACGTCGACCTCGACGGTGAACTTGAGCTCGCCGTCGGTGGCGGACGGGTCGGGAACCTCGGTGATCTCGACCTCGGGGCGCGCGAGCGGGCGGATGCCCGTCTCGGCAACGGCCTGCTGGTACCAGTCGTTGAGGCCCTCGTTGATGGCCGTCTCGAGGACGTAGCCGCGGCCGACGCGCTGGTCGATGAGGCGGGCCGGGACCTTGCCCTTGCGGAAGCCCGGGACCTGGATCTGCTCAGCGACGGCCTTGTAGGCGGCGTCGATGTTCGGCTTCAGTTCGTCGAACGGGACCTCGACGTTGAGCTTGACCCGGGTGGGGCTGAGGTTCTCGGCAGCGCTCTTCACAGCGTGGCTCTCCTGGATGGTCGGATGGGGGTGCCGCCCTGGGCCGTCTGCCTCAGGACGCGACTGTCGGGGTGACAGGATTTGAACCTGCGACTTCCTGCTCCCAAAGCAGGCGCTCTAGCCAAGCTGAGCTACACCCCGTCTTTGGTGCACAGACCACGATACAGTGACGCAACGCGGCAATGCACATTGGGCCCGGGACGCGGGTGGGCCCCTCCGATCAGGGGGAGGGCGATGCAGGCGTCGGGGTTTCGCCGCCCGCCGCGTACACCCGGACCCAGTCCACCAGCATCTGCCCCGCGCCGTCCGCGGTCCCGTCGGGGAACCAGTCGAGCTGCAGCGTCTGGTGCATCGAACCGGGCGGCTGGTGAGCAGGGTCGGTGTCGCGGAACCACTCCACCCCGTCCACGTAGCCGACCATCCCCGCAGGGGACCAGTCCACGGCGTAGTTGTGGAACTGGGACACGTCCAGGGCCTTCGCTGCCTGCACCTGTGAGTTGGAGCAGGAGTAGTGCAGGAAGAAGTGGATAGCGTTCCAGTCGCCGGTGGTCTCGGCGTAGTCGACCTCGCCGTCGCACGGCCAATTCTCACTGTCAGGCCACAGGATCGAGACCATGTGGTACTCGTCGTCGCCCGAGCCTGCTGCCCGGACCTCCCAGCGTCCGTACTTCTGGTTGGCGAACTTCGCGCTCAAGCCAGCGGTGGTGCCGCCGTGGGTGCCGGTGATGACGAGCTTGGAGCCGTCAACAGACGCCTGCTGAGGACTGCGGATTCCCTTGCCGTCGTGGCCCGCGCCGTTGTAGACGTTCCACTTGGCCGCCTCTGGCGGGCCGGTGTAGTTGAACTCGTCCCCCGCTACTGGAGCGCCCCAGTCGAAGGCCGCCGCAGCAGTCGCCCCGTCTTCCGAGATCGGAGTCGGGGTCGGCGTCGACGTCGCGGTGCAGCCGGAGAGCAGGAGCGCGAGTCCCGCCCCTGCCGCAGCCAGTGCCTTCCTCCCGGACATGTCATCCTCCTGGCGAGGAGGCGCCGAGGATCCTGCGCGTCATCGGCGCCGAGGATGGTGTGCGTCACAGTGATTGTAGGGGGCATCACCCCGCCAGCGGAGGATCGGAAGACCACATCAACAGTGGTCTTCCGATCCGCCTCTGACCTGCGGGAACTCAGAGGGGACGACGGGAATCGAACCCGCGTAATCAGTTTGGAAGACTGAGGCTCTACCATTGAGCTACGTCCCCGAGCGCCTTCCACTAAAGCCGCCGGGGCCGCCCTCTGTCAAATCCCCTCACGCCTGGCACGCCGGGCACCAGTAGAGCTTCCTGCCGGCAGCCTCGGCCAGGGCCACCTCGGAGCCGCAGCGGCGGCAGGGAAGCCCGTGGCGCCGGTACACGTAGTGGGCATGGTCGGCCGGGGGCAGCTCACCCGTCTGTGGCCAGAGCGCGGGATCGGTCGTGATGATGCGCCCGTCCCGGACGCCCTGCGCGAGGGCCGCACACGCGTCGAGCCACAGGGCGCGGGCCCGCTCCGCGCCGAGGTGCACGCCCGGCAGCGCAGGGTCGAGCCCGGCCCGGAAGAGCAGCTCGGCGCGGTAGACGTTGCCGATCCCAGCGACGACCGCCTGGTCCATGAGCAGCTGGCCGACGGGCGTCCGACGGCGCGTGATCCGGCGGGCGAACTCCTCGCCGCCCGCCGTGGCCTCCTTGCCATCGAGGGGATCAGCGTGGAGCGGGTCCGGCCCCAGCCTCGCCCGCACCGCCTCGGCCTCGGCCTCGGTCTCCGCCGCGCACACGCTCGCGCCCCGCAGGTCGGCCCAGCCGTGCTCGGACACGAGCCTGACCCGGACGGCCCCGACGGGCGCCGGCGGCTCCGCCGCCCCGCGCGCCCCGCCGGCCGGCAGCACGCCGTGGTCCGCGATCTCCCGCTCCCCGACGCGCCGCGGGGCGCCAATGCTCGAGGCCCCGCGGAACGTCTCGTCCCCGCCGAAGTCCCATGCCCCATACAGGCCGAGGTGGACCCTCAGGACGAGGCCGCCCTCGAAGCGGAGGAAGAGCTGCTTGCCGTGCGCGCGGGCGCCGAGCAGGACGCGGCTGTCGAGCAGGGCAGCGCCGGCGGCGAAGCGGCCCTGGGGGCTCGTGACGGCGAGCCGCTGGCCGGCGAAGACGTCCGTGAACTGGCGCGCGAGGCGGTGGACGGAGTGACCCTCAGGCAACGGTGGCTACTCGGCAGTCACTCGACGATCTCGCCGGTGGTCTCGTACGTCGCGATCTTGCCGATGCGGCGCACGTGGCGCTCGTCGTTGCTGAAGGGCTCGGTGAGGAAGGCCTCGATGATCGCGGTGGCCTCCTCGAGGCTGTGCTGCCGGCCGCCGACGGCGATGACGTTCGCGTCGTTGTGCTCCCGGGCGAGGCGCGCCGTGTCGAGGTTCCAGGCCAGCGCGGCGCGGACGCCCTTGACCTTGTTCGCGGCGATCTGCTCGCCGTTGCCGGAGCCGCCGAGGACGATCCCGAGCGCGTGGGTGCCTGCCTCCTGGTCGGCGACGACGGCGCGGGCCGCGTTGATGCAGAAGGCCGGGTAGTCGTCGAGCGGGTCGTACTCCGTCGGGCCGTGGTCGACGACCTCGAAGCCCTGGCCGCGCAGGTGCTCGGCGAGGTGGGCGCTCAGCTCCATCCCCGCGTGGTCGGTGGCAATGTGGACGCGCGGCTTGGGCACGGCGTTCCTCTCTCTGTGGGCGGCTCTCGGGGCCCTGACGGACCGGAGTCAAGCCTACGCGCCGGAGGATGCCCGGAGCACCTCGACGACCCGCTGCGACGTCTCGGCATCACGGCCGGAGAACGTGCACCGGCGCCCGTCCTCGAGGATCACCTCGACGGCTCGGCCGCTCGCGACGAGCACGGAGGTGTCGGCGCCGCGCCGGCGGTAGCCCCAGCCGCCGAACTCGCGTGCGGCGACGTCGCGCGCCCCGGCCCGCAGGACGCTTTCCGGGGCGAAGGACAGGACGGGAACGAGCCCTCCCGCGCGCAGCCGGACCCGCTCCGGGCTCACCGACACCCGCAGCACGAGGGATGCCGCTGCGACGAGCCCCGCGAGCGTCAGGAGCGCGCTGATCCAGACGGAGACGAGCAGGAGCAGCAGGGACAGCTGGACTGCGATCACGCTCAGCATGACGAAGACCGAGGAGCGCGCATGGGCCCAGTACACGAACGTCGATCGGGTGCGCTCCGGCTCGAGCTCGGCCAGGAGGGCGGCCTCGTCCCGGGGGCTCCACTGCTCGTCGGGCTTGAAGGCCATCATCATGACGACGGCGAGGGCGAGGGTCGCGCCGCTGCCCATGGCCAGGACGATGGCGTCCGGGCGGGACTCGTGCGCGTCGGCCAGCCCGACCTGGCCCATGAGGCCCGCGGCGAGGACGGTCGTGAGGAACATGGCCAATCCGACGCCCCCGCCCATCATGATCCTGCGCGCGATCGGCGGCCTGGACAGCCGCGCCGCCGGGAGGCACGCGAGCGCGCCGACAAGGGCTACGACACCAGCGCCGCCAGCGAGATAGCCGGCGAACGGGACGAAGGCGCGCCCGCCGTCGGCGTCCCACAGGAACGCGACCGGCTCGGGTACGCGGCCGCGGAAGGTGAAGGCGGCGAGGGCGAAGCCGGCGCCGAGCAGGAGGGGGAACATGAGCGCGAAGCGCAGGGCCCGCCGGTCCCACTTCTGCTCCGTCCCGCTGGCCATGCCCCCACGCTACTGCACGGGAACGCCACGACGCTCAGCGGAGCTCGGGGGTGTGCAGCCGGCTCAGCATCCGTTCGGTGTTCGGCGGCTTCCGGCGGTCGAGCAGCGAGACGGCGATCGTGGTCAGCGTGCTGGCGGTGATCGTCCACGCCCCGGGCTGGGCGAGAACAGCGGCCGCAGGGCCGGCCTGCCGCCCGAGCAGCGACGCCGCGGTGAGCGCGGCGGCGCAGAGCACTGTCCCGACCAGCATCCCGGCAATCGCCCCTCGCGCGGTGAGGGGCCGCCACCAGATCCCGAGCACGATGACCGGTGTGAGCGCAGAGGCGGCGAACACGAAGACGTTGGCGACGGAGGTGACGAGCGCCTGCGGGACAGTCGCCACCGCGACGGCGAGCGGCACCGCGCTCGAGAACAGGGCCGCCCACCGGAACGAGCGGACAGTGCCGTGGAAGAGGTCCTGGCTGACGACGCTCGACAGCGACACGACGAGGCCAGAGGACGTTCCGAGGAACGCGGCCAGTGCCCCGGCGACCACGAGTGCCGTGAGCAGGTCTCCGACCGTGCCCGGGATGAGCCGCGATGGGAGCAGGAGCGCGACGGTGTCGGCAACGTCTGGCTGTGCGAGATCCGGTGCGGTGACCCGGGCAATGAGGCCGATCGTGCCCGAGGTCATGTAGAAGGCACTGATCAGCACGATGACGATGACGGTCGTCCATCGGGCGGAGTTCCCTGTGGGGCTCGTGTAGAAGCGCACGACGACGTGGGGAAGGCCGATCGTGCCGCAGAGCAGGGCGAGCAGCAGCGAAACGGTGAGGTAGGTGCCGAGCCCGTTCGAACCGCTGTCGGCCGGGAAGACGAGCGTGGGGTCGATGCTCGGCTCGCGTCCGCTGAGGGTGATCATGAAGAAGACGGCGGGAACCGCGAGCGCCCCTAGCTTCAGCCAGAACAGGAATGCCTGCACGAAGGTGATGGACCGCATCCCACCGGCCGCGACCGAGCCGCTGACGACGACGGCGACCGCGACTGCACCGACCCAGCGTGGGATGTCGGCCACGACCGTGATGGCGAGCGCCGCACCATGCAGCTGCGGCACGATGTAGAGCCAGCCGATCACGAGCACCAGCACGCTCGTGATCCGCCGCGCGGCGATGGAGTCCAGCCGCGCGTGGACGAAGTCGGGGATGGTGTAGGCGCCGCTGCGACGCAGAGGGCTGGCCACGAGCATCAGGACGAGAAGGTATCCCGCCGCGTAGCCGATGGGGAACCAGAACGCGTCGGAGCCAGAGAGCAGGACGAGTCCCGAGAGGCCGAGGAAGGTTCCCGCGGAGAGGTATTCGCCGCTGATGGCGGAGGCGTTCCAGACCGGGCGGACTGTGCGCGAGGCGACGAAGAAGTCACTCGTGGTGCGTGAGATGCGCAGGCCGTACATGCCGATCACGGCCGTGATGACCAGCACCGCCGCAATCGCGCCCCCGATGAGCAGGGGGTTCAATCATCCTCCACGAGGGCCGCGAACCGTCGTTCGATCCGCACGGCGGCAATCGCGTAGACCACCGCGGAGACGATGATGATCGGGTAGAAGCCGTAGGCCCGCATGAGCCACGGGAGAGGCACGCCGGCGATCGCCACCTCGCGCAGCGCTGGAACCTCTGTGATGAGGAACGAGAAGAAGGCCACCGCGGCCAGGAAGGAAACCAGGCAGGCCAGGGCCAGGCGCAGCTGGGTGCGCATCAGGCTGCGCGTGAACACCCTCTGGGGCTCGCCGACCTGCTTGCTGCCGATCCGCACCAGGGGCTGGGCCCGGTTCGGAGTCAGGTCCGCGGATGTGACCCGCTCGCGAACCGGCCTGCCGTTGCCGCGCCGCCGCTCGGCAGGGGCGCCGTTCTGCGTCTCCTCCGCGTCGGTCATCGTCGGTCCTCGGGTGTCTGCAGGATCGCTTCGCGGACCGCGGCGATCGATCGCCGGCTGACCGGGATCTCCTCGCCTGCAATCGTGACGGAGGGGTGTGATCCGGTCAGTCGCACGGCCCTGATCGCCGAGCGGTCGACGAGGAATGAGCGGTGGACGCGGAGGAAGCCCGCCCCCGCCCAACGCTCCTCGAGCTCGGAGATGGTCTCGCGGACCAGGTGACTGTCCGTGTCGGTGACGAGCCGAGAGTAGTCGCCCTGCGCCTGCACCCATCGCACGTCGCTACGGTGGACGACGTGCAAGTTGTGCCCGACGCGCACGGGGATGCTCTCGTCGTCGAGGGCTTCGGGCTCCTCGGCAGGCTCCCGTCCGGCGAGGATGCGACCGATGGCACGGTGCAGCCTTTCGCGGCGGATCGGTTTGAGGATGTAGTCGACGGCGGCGACATCGAACGCTTCGAGTGCCCCCGCTTCGTCGGCGGTGACGAACACGATCGCCGGCGGCGCGCTGAACCGGGAGAGGGCGCGCGCCAGATCGAAGCCCGAGAGCCCGGGCATGTGGATGTCGAGGAACGCGGCATCCACTGCTTGCTCCGCGAGCAGGCGCAGCGCCTCGGATCCCGACGATGCCCGCCGGATGTGCCGGATACGGGAGTCGCGGCGCAGCAGCAGCTCGAGCTCGTCCAGCACGGGACGCTCATCGTCGGCGATGAGCACATCGAGCGCTCCTGCCCCCGTGCCGGGGTCTGGATCGCTGGCCGGGTTCATCGGTTCAGGGCCCTTTCAGTCTCATTGAACGGCTGGGATTTGGGGATGCGCATGCGCACCATCGTCCCTGCACCGGGATTGGTCTCGATCACCAGCGCGTGGTCGTCGCCGTAGATGCGCCGCACCCGGGCATCCACGTTGCGCAGGCCGACGTGGTCCGTCGGCCCACTGGCCGTGAGCAGCGCCCGAAGCTGCGCCGGCTGCATACCGACACCGTCGTCGTCGACGCTGATCTCGGTGTGGGTGCCGTCGTCGTGCGCGGCGATCACGATGGTTCCGCCGCGCTCCCGAGGCTCGAGCCCATGCCGCACCGCGTTCTCGACGAGGGGCTGAACGCTGAGGAAGGGGATGACGGTCGCCAGCGTCTCGGGGGCTATCTGGAGGGTGACGCTCAGGCGCTCCTCGAAGCGGGCGCGCTCAAGCTCGACGTAGGAGTGAACGCTCTTGAGCTCCTCGGCCAGCGTCGTGAACTCCCCCTGCCGCCGAAAGGAGTACCTGGTGAAGTCGGCGAAGTCCAGCACGAGGTCCCGGGCGCGTTCGGGGTCGGTGCTGATGTACGAGGCAATGGCGCCCAGTGCGTTGTAGATGAAGTGCGGGCTGATCTGCGCGCGCAGGGCGCGCAGCTCGGCCTCGGCGAGGGCGGCACGGGAGGTCTCGAGCTCGCCGAGTTCGATCTGGGCGCCGCACCACGTGGCGACTTCGGTCGTTGCCCGCACGAGGGGAGGCCGCACCTTGGCGGCGAACGCCACGATGACGCCAACGGCCCGCCCGTTCGCGACGATCGGCGCTCCGACTGCATGGGAGTCGGCATCGGCGAGCAGCTGCGCCTGGCCCGTCGAGATGACGCTGGACGCCACCTGCCATGCTGCGTCCGAGAGATTCGCCCGCCCGTCGATCGACACGATGCCATGCCGATCGGCGATGGCGATGGCATCGCTGCCGAGCAGCAGACGCAAGGAACGGGCGGCACGATGCAGGTCGCCGTTCTCGAGGCCACCGCGCAGGTGCACTGCAGCGCGCGATGCGAGCGAGAGCGTCCGGAACGTCGCACGTTCCGCATCGCTGCCAAGATCACGCGAGCCCCGGGCGAGCCTCCACAGGAGTTGGAGCAGGAGGGTCGCTGCCGCGCCAATGCCGGTGCCGGCGAAGACGAGGAGCCACACATCCTCGATCATGTGCGGCTCCTCGTCACGTCGAACGTCAGCAGCAGCGGGCTCCCGGGTTGCGGTCCTGGTCATCCATCCTCCGCCGCCAGAACTCGCGTTCGCTCAGCGGAGGGTGGTCGATGCCCTGGTGTGCTAGGTGATGTTCAAGATATCTCCGATACGAGCTTTCGCCCATAAGCTCCTGCACGTACCAGCGCACGGCCCGGGCCACGCGGGAAAGAGGCCGGATCGACATACCGACCGACGTACCGAGTGACGACATCAGTGATGCACCGCCTCGGGCCGCCGACCCGCAGGAAGCGTCGACCATGCGTCCTCGATCGCCTTCTCCGCCTTGGTGGCGACGAGTCCGGCCGGAGCAAAACGGCGGGATGCCACGGGCGGGTCCTCGAGGTTGTCGCCGCCGCCGTTCCGCAGGGCCTTCGCGGTCGAGATGACCGAGGCCACGAGCACGACGATCGCCAACGTGACGAACACGACCGACAGGGTGCCCTGCACGAAGGTGTTTCGCACGACGGCCTCCATGGCCTCGACCGTCCGTGCCGTGCCGAAGGAGGTCTCGCCCGCATCGAGGGCATTCCGGAAGGCCACGTGGTTGGCCCAGTAGCCCACCTGCGGCACAGGCGAGAAGATCTTGAACATCGACGCGCTGATCGTGACGACCGCGGTGAACGCGAGCGGCAGGGCCACGATCCAGAGCCACCTGAAGTAGCTGCGTCCCCTCTTCGCGACGATCGCCAGCACCACGGCCAGGGCGATCACCGCCAGCAGCTGGTTGGCGATGCCGAACAGCGGGAAGAAGGTGTTGATGCCTCCGAGGGGATCCGTGACTCCCAGGATCAGGATGTACCCCCACCCAGCCACCATGATGCCGGTCGTGATCCAGACGCCTGGGCGCCAGGCGGTGTCCTTGAATCTCGGAAGGACGTTGCCGATGGAGTCCTGCAGCATGAAGCGCGCCACACGGGTTCCGGCGTCGACGGCCGTGAGGATGAAGAGCGCCTCGAACATGATCGCGAAGTGGTACCAGAAGCCCGCCATGGCCGCTCCGCCGAAGGCCTGCTGCATGATCTGCGCCAGGCCGAGGGCGAGGGTCGGAGCCCCGCCCGTTCGGGAGACGATCGACTCCTCGCCGACCGCCGCAGCCGTCGAGGTCAGCATGTCGGGCGTCAGGTTGACCCCGGCGAGGCCGAGCGAGTTGACGAAGGCGACGGCACCCTCGACGGTTCCGCCGGTGGCCGCGGCGGAGGAGTTCATCGCGAAGTAGATGCCGCGGTCGAGCGAGATGGCCGCAACGAGCGCCATGATCGCAACGAACGACTCCATGAGCATGCCGCCGTATCCGATGAAGCGCGTCTGGCGCTCCTTCTCGATGAGCTTCGGCGTCGTCCCCGAGGCGATCAGCGCGTGGAACCCCGACAGGGCACCGCAGGCGATCGTCACGAACAAGAAGGGGAACAGGGAACCGGAGAACACGGGCCCGCGCTCACCGCCCGCGAACTCGCTGAATGCGGGCACCGCGACCTCGGGACGGACGAGCACAATGGCCCCGGCGAGCATGACGATGACCCCGACCTTCATGAACGTCGAGAGGTAGTCCCGAGGGGCGAGCAGCAGCCAGACCGGCAGGATCGCTGCGACGAAGCCGTACACGATGACGCCCCACGCGATCGCCGTCCGATTGAGGTGGAAGAGCTCCGCTCCCCATGGCGTGGCGGCAACCCACCCTCCCGCCACGATGGCGGCCAGGAGCATCCCGAAGCCGATGACTGAGACTTCGGTGATCCTGCCCGGCCGCAGGTAGCGCAGGTAGACCCCCATGAAGAGCGCGATCGGGATGGTCATCGAGACGCTGAACACTCCCCAAGGGCTTTCGCCGAGGGCGTTGACGACGACGAGCGCGAGGATCGCGATGATGATGAGCATGATCAGCAGGGCGGCAACCATCGCGGCCGTGCCGCCGATCCTGCCGAGCTCGTCACGTGCCATCTGGCCGAGCGTGCGCCCTCCGCGGCGCATCGAGAAGAAGAGCACCAGGTAGTCCTGGACGGCGCCGGCGAGAATGACGCCGACGATGATCCAGAGGGTGCCGGGGAGGTAGCCCATCTGGGCGGCGAGCACGGGGCCGACGAGGGGGCCGGCGCCGGCGATCGCGGCGAAGTGGTGGCCGAAGAGGACCCGGCGATCGGTGGGGACGTAGTCCTTGCCATCGGCCTTGACTTCGGCAGGCGTTGCGCGACGGTCATCCGGACGCGTGACATACCGCTGGATGACCTTCGAGTAGAAGCGGTAGCCGATCAGGTAGCTGCACACTGCCGCGAAGACGAACCAGATCGCGTTGACGGTCTCGCCGCGGAGCAGTGCGATCATCCCCCATGCGACCCCGCCGAGCAGGGCCACCGCCGTCCACAGCAGAATCCTCGGCAGGGTCCACGTGCTCTCCCCCGTCAGCTCCTCGTCCGGGACCGCCGTTGGCGGGAGGCTCGGATCTGGCTCGAGCGGGTCGCGGGCGTCGGGTTCGATCGTCGTGTGCCGGAGCTCTGACGTCATGGGGGTCCTCCTGGGTTCGCACCGTTGCGTAGGTCACACGGTAGGAAGCCCACACCACCGTGCGGAGGGTCCGAACGACCAGCGGCGGCATTCTGCGGCGGACGGCCGAATTCTGCGACGAACGGGCCTCCGAATGGAGCACTCGGCACGGCAGTCCGGACGTCGCGCAGGGGACGTGAGGTGCCCTGACACATCCCGGAAAATCCGTCAGGATTCAGGCAGGCCCACACCATGAAATGGTAATTTCAAAGTGGGCGGCCCCACACTCGGTGACCCGCCCTTCGGCGGAGTCCGCCCCGGACAGCCGCACCGACGCTTGGAGGGCACATGCCAGGGACCAACCTGACCCGTTCTGAGGCGCGCGAGAGGGCTGGCGCGATCCTGTCGGTCGAGAGCTACCACGTCGAGCTCGACCTGACCCGCGGCGAGCGGACGTTCGCCTCGAGGACGACCGTGCGCTTCACGGCGTCCGAGGGCTCCTCGACTTTCATCGATGCGATCACCGACTCGGTCCGGTCCGTGACCCTCAACGGCGAGGAGCTAGACGTCGCGGCCGTGAACGACGGCGTGCGGATCCAGCTGCCGAGCCTCGCCGCCGAGAACGAGCTCGTGGTCGACGCGGACGCCCTCTACATGAACACGGGCGAGGGCTTGCACCGCTTCGTCGACCCCGTCGACGGCGAGGTGTACCTGTACACGCAGTTCGAGGTGCCCGACGCCCGCCGCGTCTTCGCCGTCTTCGAGCAGCCCGACCTCAAGGCGAGCTACCGCTTCACCGTCACGGCCCCGGCGCACTGGCAGGTCGTCTCCAACTCCCCCACGCCCGAGCCCGTCTCGTCCTCTCAGGGCACCGCCGTCTGGGACTTCGAGCCGACGCCGCGGCTCTCGAGCTATGTCACGGCCCTCGTCGCCGGCCCGTACGAGGCCGTGCGCGACGTGCACGTCAACGCGTCCGGCCGCGAGATCCCGCTCGGGATCTTCGCCCGCCGATCCCTCATGCCCTACCTCGACGCCGAGAACCTCTTCGCCATCACCAAGAGCGGCTTCGAGTTCTTCGAGGCGCAGTTCGGCTGCGACTACCCGTTCGCGAAGTACGACCAGCTCTTCGTCCCGGAGTTCAACGCGGGAGCCATGGAGAACGCCGGCGCCGTGACGATCCTCGAGGGCTACGTCTTCCGCTCGAAGCCCACGCAGGCCACGGTCGAGCGCCGCAGCATCACGGTGCTCCACGAGCTGGCACACATGTGGTTCGGCGACCTCGTGACGATGCGCTGGTGGGACGACCTGTGGCTCAACGAGTCCTTCGCGGAGTACATGTCCCACGTCGCCGCGGCGGAGGGCACGGACTTCACGCACGCGTGGACGACGTTCGCCTCGGTCGAGAAGTCCTGGGCCTACCGCCAGGACCAGCTGCCCACGACGCACCCGATCTTCGCCGACATCACGGACCTCGCCGATGTCGAGGTGAACTTCGACGGCATCACGTATGCCAAGGGCGCCTCGGTGCTCAAGCAGCTCGTCTCGTGGGTGGGCCGGGAGCAGTTCATGGAGGGCGTGCGCCGCTACTTCGCGAAGTACGCGTGGGGAAACACCGTCCTCGCGGACCTCATGGCGGAGCTCGAGGCGGCGAGCGGCCGCGACCTGTCCGCCTGGGGCCGGGCGTGGCTCGAGACCGCGGGCGTCAACACGCTCACCCCCGAGGTGGAGACGGACGACGCCGGGCGCATCGTCCGCTTCGCCGTGCGGCAGACCGCCGTGGCCGAGCACCCGACCCTGCGGCCCCACCGGCTCGCGATCGGCTTCTACTCGCGCGGGGCGGAGGGCCACCTCGTGCGCACGCACCGGGCCGAGCTCGACGTCGACGGCGAGCTCACGGAGGTGCCCGAGCTCGCCGGCCTGGCCCACCCCGAGCTCATCCTGCTCAACGACGACGACCTCGCGTACGCGAAGGTCAGGCTCGACCCGGCGTCCCTCGCCACCGCGACGGGCGGGCTCAGGGACATCGCCGAGAGCCTGCCGCGCGCGCTCGTCTGGGGCTCGGCCTGGGACGCGGCCCGGGACGGCGAGACGCCCGCGCGCGCCTACGTGGACCTCGTCCTGGCCAACATCGGGGCCGAGACGGACTCGTCCGTCGTCACGACGCTCCTGCGCCAGGTCGCCACGACGCTCGACTACTACGTCGCCCCCGAGGCGCGCGAGACCACCGAGCGCGAGGCAGCGGCCCGCCTGTGGGCCCTGGCCCTCGAGGCCGCCCCCGGCTCCGACAGCCAGCTCCAGTTCATCAAGGCCTTCTCCGCGGCGGCGTCCTCCGTGGAGCACCTCGACGCCGTCGAGGGCCTCCTGGGCGGGGGCGTCGAGGTCCCCGGCCTGACCGTGGACCAGGACCTGCGCTGGGAGCTCATCGCCTCCCTCGCCGCGGGCGGCCGGGCGGGCCTGCCGCTCATCGACGCCGAGCTCGGGCGCGACAACACCTCGACCGGCCAGATCGCCGCCGCACTAGCGAAGGCGGCCCGCCCAACAGCGGAGGCCAAGGAGGAGGCGTGGGAGGCGATCGTCGTGCGGGGCGACCTCTCCAACGCCATCCAGCAGGCCGCCGTCAACGGGTTCGCACGCGTCCACGACCCCGCGCTGCTCGCCCCGTTCACCGAGCGGTACTTCGAGGCCGTGCCGGCGATCGTCGCCGAGCGCACGCACGCGCTCGCCCAGCAGATCGTCGTCGGGCTCTACCCGTCGCGGCAGACGACCGAGTCGACCCTCGAGCGGACGGATGCGTTCCTGGCCGGGCTCGGCCCCGACCAGGCCGCCCTCCGGCGCACGATGCTCGAGAACCGCGACGGCGTGGCCCGCGCCCTGCGTGCGCAGGCGGCGGACAGGGAGCCTGCTCACGATGGCGCTCGGTGAGCACCGCTACGAGGCGACGGTGACGTGGACGGGGAACCGCGGCACCGGCACCTCGGGCTACCGGGCGTACGGGCGGGAGCATGACATCGCGCTGCCCGGGCTGCCGGTCCTGCCCGGCTCGGCCGATCCCACCTTCCACGGCAACCGGGACCGGTACAACCCCGAGCAGCTGCTCCTGTCCGCGCTCGCGCAGTGCCACATGCTCTCCTACCTGCACGTCGCGGTGAACCACGGTGTCGTGGTCGTCTCGTACGAGGATCGGGCGGAGGGGACCATGCGCCTCAACCGCGACGGCAGCGGCGAGTTCACGGACGTGCTCCTGCACCCGCGCGTCGGCCTGGCCGACGAGTCGCAGCGCGGGCTCGCGGACCGGCTCCACGAGGAGGCGCACCGTGTGTGCTTCATTGCGCGCAGCGTAAACTTCCCGGTCAGGCACGCCCCCGAGGTGCCCTGACCGAGCGCCCGCCCCGCAGACGCCGATAGGCTTGGGTCGATCCTCAATCCCGACCCCAGGAGGCAACCCCCTGTGACCGAGGACCTCGACACCGCCGTGGCCACGCTCAACACGACGCTCATCGACGTCGGCATCGCCGTGGGCGCCGGGCTGCTTGTCTGGCTCGTCGCCACGTTCGTCATCCGGCAGATCGTCACGCGCGTGCGGCGTGGCCCCCAGCTCGTCCAGAACAGGTTCTTCCGCTGGGCGGCACCGGCCCTGCGCGCCCTCGACTCCGAGCGGCGCGCCCAACGCGCGGAGACGATCGGCTCGCTCCTGAACAGCAGCGTCGTGGTCATCATCACGACCATCGTGGCGATCTACGTCCTGAAGGCCCTCGGCGTGGACATCGCGCCCCTGCTGACGAGCGTGGGCATCCTCGGCGTCGCGATCGGCTTCGGCGCCCAGCAGCTCATCCGCGACTTCCTCGCCGGGATCTTCATTACGCTCGAGGACCAGTACGGCATCGGCGACATCATCGAGACGAGCGAGGTGGTCGGCACCGTCGAGTCCGTGGGCCTGCGCATCACGCGTGTGCGCGCCGAGGACGGGACGATCTGGTACCTCCGCAACGGCGAGATCCTGCGGGTCGGCAACCGCTCGCAGGGCACCTATGTCCCGCCGGACAATGGACGCGACGACGAGGGCCACGGGGCGGCCGAGGAGCACTGCAGCGGAGGTCAGCGGGCCAATGACTGAGACGATGGGGCCGGGCGTTCCCGGCGAGGGGCGGCCCAACCTGCTGCGGGGCCCGGGAGGGGGCCAGCAGGGGAACCCCGCCGAGGGGCAGGCGGCGGCCGCCGCGGCGAGCTTCTATGAGCAGATCGGCGGGCACGAGACCTTCGTGAAGCTCGTGGACGTCTTCTACGACGGCGTCGCGCGGGACGAGCTGCTGCGGCCCATGTACCCCGAGGAGGACCTGGGCCCGGCCAAGCACCGGCTCACGATGTTCCTCGAGCAGTACTGGGGCGGTCCGGGGACGTACAGCTCGGAGCGGGGCCACCCGCGGCTGCGCATGCGGCACATGCCATTCAAGGTCAACCCGGAGGCCCGGGACCGCTGGCTGCTGCACATGCGCGAGGGCGTCCAGGCGCTCGGGCTGTCACCGCTGCACGAGGCGACGCTCTGGGACTACCTCGAGCGCGCGGCGCACTCCCTCGTCAACACCTTCGACGACTGAGGCGTCCTTGTCCCCCGCCGGGCCGGGTTCCGTTCCCAGCCCTACGGCGGGATCAGGAGGCGAGCACGGAGGGGCGCCGGCACAGCACGTGGCCGCGCCCGGAGGTGATCCGCACCCACGGGCCGGACTCGTAGCGCCCGAGGGGCTCGCCCGGGGCGATGAACCCGAGGGCGACGGCGGCGAAGGCCGCGCCCGCGGGCAGGCCGGGGCTTCCCTCGAGGTCGCGGCCCCACACCGCGGCCCGGGCGCCCTGGACCATCGCGGCGCCGGGCTGCTCGGGCACAGCACCGGCGACCTCGGCCATGCCGGCGGCGGCGGCCGCCTCGAGCATCGCCCCGTCGACGCTGCCGGCCGGCTGCCACGGGCCGCGGGGCGGGCTCACGGCGGCCCACGCCTCGCGGACGGTCGACGGCGGGACCTCGAGGACCGTGCCCGAGTCACCGAGGCGGGCGAGCCGGTCCCCCACGGACGCCATCGAGACCGTCGCGTCCACGTGGGCCGGGCGGGCGAGCGCGATCGTGCGCACTCCGAGCACGGTCGGCGTCGCCTCCCCCAGGGCCCGCGGCCGCAGGACGCAGACCCAGACGGCGAGGACGTCCCCGACCGCCTGGAGGCGCACGGCGCCATCCTCGACGGCCCGCGCCCGCGCGAGCAGGACGCGGAGGTCGGCGACGGCCCGCGCGTCGCCGAGGTCGAGGCCCACCGCGGCGTCGGCCGCGCTCACGCCTGGGCCTCCGCCGGAAGCGGGGGCCTGCGTCTGAACGGCACATCGGGGCCGGCGAACTCGGCCAGGTGCTCACGGAGCGGGTCCGAGAGGCGCACCGGGCGACCGGTCGACCGGCTCACGAGGACCATCGAGGTCGAGCAGATGGCGTAGTCCGAGTCCGCGTCGCGCACCGCGTACCCGAGGTCGAAGCTCGAGCCGCCGACGCGAGTGACCCACAGGTCCACGGACACAGGCTCGCGGCGGTAGAACAGTGGCGCGAGGTACTCGATCTCGTGCCGGCCGACGAGCGTGAAGTTCTCCGCGGTAATGAGATCCGCCATCGTGTGCGCCCCCGGCGCGGTAACGCGCAGCGGCTCACGGATCCAGTGGACGCGCGCATCCTCGAGGAACTGGAGGAAGCGGACGTTGTTCACGTGGCCGTACGAGTCGACGTCGCCAAAGCGCAGCTGCAAGGGGAATCGGTAGGCGGAGGGCATGCTCCCATCTTCGCAGAACCGCCGACGGCCTCGGCTCGGGGGGCACAGTGCCGTCGCGGCGGGTCCAGTTGGCCGACCGGCGGGGGGCGTCTACTGTCGAGGCATGACGCCGTCCGCCCCCTCGCAGTCCACCCCCTCGCCGGATTCAACAGGTCTGCTCCTGACACTCCTCGACCTCGACGACCTCGACGGCGCCCGCACGGACAAGGACGTGTTCGTGGGCCCGAGCGAACGCCAACCGCGGCACCGCGTCTTCGGCGGCCAGGTTTTGGCCCAGAGCCTCGTCGCCGCCGGGCGCACTGTTCCTGAGGGCCGGCACGTGCACTCGATGCACGCCTACTTCCTCCGGCCCGGCGACGCGGACACGTCGATCACGTTCGGCGTCGAGCGGCTGCGCGACGGGCGCTCGTTCTCCGCCCGCCAGGTTCACGCGTACCAGGACGGCCAGCCCATCCTGTCGATGATCGCGTCGTTCCAGGAGGAGTCCGACGGGCTCGACCACCAGTCCGAGATGCCTGAGGGCATCCCCGAGCCCGAGACGCTGCCGAGCACCGCGGACCTGCTCGGCTCGATCGACCACCCCGTCGCCCAGTACTGGGCCTTCGACCGGCCGTTCGACGTCCGGCACGTGGACCCGGCCGTGTACGTCTCCGCCGCCGGCGACCGCGTGGCCCGCAACGCGGTCTGGATGAAGACCTTCGGCCCGATGCCCGACGACGAGGACCTCCACCGGGCGGCGCTCGCGTACGCGAGCGACTACACCCTGCTCGAGCCGATCCTGCGCCGGCATGGGCTGACCTGGATCACGCCGGGAATGAGCGTCGCGAGCCTCGACCACGTCATGTGGTGGCACCGCCCCGTCCGCGTGGACGACTGGCTCCTGTACGTGCAGGAGTCCCCGAGCGCCCAGGGCGCGCGGGGACTCGGGGTGGGCCGGATCTTCGACCGGCGCGGGGTCCACGTCGCGAGCGTCGGCCAGGAGGGCATGATCCGCCTGCCCTACCTCGACGGCCCCTCCTGAGCCAGCGGCCCGGCCGAGGCTCCAGACGCGCTCAAGGCCGGCCCCACGCGGGGACCGGCCTTCAGCGCGAGGGATCCTCGGCGCTCAGTCGCGGGTGAGCTTGCGGTGCGTCACGCGGTGCGGCTTCGCGGCCTCCGGGCCGAGTCGCTCGACCTTGTTCTGCTCGTAGGACTCGAAGTTGCCCTCGAACCAGTACCAGCTGGCCTCGTCCTCGTCGGTGCCCTCGTACGCGAGGATGTGCGTCGCGACGCGGTCGAGGAACCAGCGGTCGTGGGAGACGACCACGGCGCAGCCGGGGAACTCGAGCAGCGCGTTCTCGAGGCTCGAGAGCGTCTCGACATCGAGGTCGTTCGTGGGCTCGTCCAGGAGCAGGAGGTTCCCGCCCTGCTTGAGGGTGAGCGCGAGGTTCAGGCGGTTCCGCTCGCCGCCGGAGAGGACGCCGGCCTTCTTCTGCTGGTCCGGGCCCTTGAAGCCAAACGCGGAGACGTAGGCCCGCGAGGGCATCTCGACCTGGCCGACCTGGATGTGGTCGAGGCCGTCGGAGACGACCTCCCACAGGGTCTTGTTCGGGTCGATGCCGCCGCGGCTCTGGTCGACGTAGGAGATCTTGACCGACTCGCCGATCCTGAGGTCGCCGCCGTCGAGCGGCTCGAGCCCGACGAGCGTCTTGAAGAGCGTGGTCTTGCCGACGCCGTTCGGGCCGATGACACCCACGATGCCGTTGCGCGGCAGCGAGAACGACAGGCCGTCGATGAGGGTGCGGTCGCCGAAGCCCTTCTTGAGGTCCTTGGCCTCGATGACGAGCTGCCCGAGGCGCGGCCCCGGCGGGATCTGGATCTCCTCGAAGTCGAGCTTGCGTGTGCGCTCGGCCTCGGCTGCCATCTCCTCGTACCGCGCGAGGCGGGCCTTGGACTTGGTCTGGCGGCCCTTGGCGTTGGAGCGGACCCAGTCGAGCTCCTCGGCGAGGCGCTTGGCGAGCTTCGCGTCCTTCTTGCCCTGGACCTCGAGGCGGGCGCGCTTCTTCTCGAGGTACGTCGAGTAGTTGCCCTCGTACGGGTAGAGGCGGCCGCGGTCGACCTCGCAGATCCACTCGGCCACGTGGTCGAGGAAGTAGCGGTCGTGGGTGACGGCGAGCACGGCCCCGGGGTAGGAGGCGAGGTGCTGCTCGAGCCAGAGCACGCTCTCGGCGTCGAGGTGGTTGGTGGGCTCGTCGAGGAGCAGCAGGTCAGGCTTCTGCAGCAGGAGCTTGCAGAGGGCGACGCGGCGGCGCTCACCGCCGGAAAGAACGCGGACGTCGGCGTCCGGCGGCGGGCACCGGAGGGCGTCCATGGCCTGCTCGAGCTGGGAGTCGAGGTCCCACGCGTCGGCCGTGTCGATGGCCTCCTGGAGCTTGCCCATCTCCTCGAGGAGCGCGTCGTAGTCGGCGTCCGGGCTCGCCATCTCCTCCGAGATGGCGTTGAAGCGCTGGATCTTCCCGTAGATCTCGCCGACGCCCTCCTGGACGTTGCCCAGGACCGTCTTGTCCTCGTTCAGGGGCGGCTCCTGGAGCAGGATGCCGACGGTGTAGCCGGGCGAGAGCCGCGCCTCGCCGTTGGATGGCGTGTCGAGGCCCGCCATGATCTTGAGGATGGTCGACTTGCCGGCGCCGTTCGGGCCGACGACGCCGATCTTGGCCCCGGGGAAGAACGACATGCTCACGTCGTCGAGGATGACCTTGTCGCCCACTGCCTTCCGGGCCTTGGTCATGGTGTAGATGAATTCCGCCATGGCCTTAAATCTAGTGGGTCCGCCCCATGAGCACACATCGGCGCCTGCCCGGGGAGGCCGCCTCTCCGCAGCCCCGGCCTCCCCGAGCTCGCCGCCCGGCCGTTCAGGCGGACAGCAGTTCCTCCTCAGGGCCCGCCTCCGCGTCCTCCTCGAACGGCGGAACCTCCGCGCCGAAGGGATCCTCGTCTTGCCCAGGGGCCTGGACCTCCCCTGTCACAGGGTCGACGACTCCCACGCCGTCGACAAGCCCGGGCGGGTTCCCCGACGCATCGACTGGTGTCTCATCTCGCCGACGATTCCATGTGCTGACGCCCATCGCGAGGTCGTGACCTACGGCGGAGGCATAAAGGTCCACGTCCATTCCGGCGGAGCCGTCCTGACGCTGGAAGTTCTTGATGCGCAGGCGCCCGAGCGCGATGACCTTCTGGCCTTTGCGGATGCTCCGCGCGACATTCTCCGCGAGCTGGTTGTAGCAGCAGACGTTGTACCAGCTCGTGTGCCCGTCATTCCATGCCTGCGTCCCGCGATCAAAGTACCCGTCATTGACTGACATGCGGAACCGTGCGTACGGGTTGCCGTTCGACGTCACCCCGTACGTCGGCTCCGTGCCCACCCAGCCCCTGAGCGTGATGTAGTCGGTCATGGCCCTCCCCTTTCCTGCGCCTATGGCCTCCCGGCCGGAGGCCTGTGACCAGCGTTGCCTGATCGCAGTGGAGCCTGAAGGCCCGTCCAGCCCCATGTGGAGGACACGCCGGGCGGAGGCCTGTGGAGGACGAATGGGGCCCAAGCGGGCCTGGGGCGGGATAGACTTCTTGGGCCGGCCCCAGTAGCTCAGAGGATAGAGCAGCGGCCTTCTAATCCGACGGTCGGGGGTTCGATTCCCTCCTGGGGCGCCCTGTGGAACCCAGCGGCCATCCGCGACGGATGGGCCGGCACAGCGAAGGGCCCGGTGCCGTACGGCACCGGGCCCTTCGCGCGCTGCTTCATGGTCGCGGGCGGCGTATGGCAAGCGCATTCCGAAAGACGGTCGGCGGTGCGATACTGGGCGGGTCGATCCGGCAGCGGATCAGGCCTGAAGGAGGACCATGGCGGCAGTCACGCTCACCGAGGTCGCGCGGCGCGCCGGGGTCTCCCCCGCCACGGCGTCGCGGGTGCTCAACGGGTCGGAGCGCAAGCCGGCGGCCGAGATTGCGGAGCGGGTCCGCGCCGCCGCCGAGTCCCTCGGCTACATCCCGAACGCCCAGGCGCAGGCCCTCGCCCGCTCGAGCTCGGGGCTCGTCGGGCTCGTCGTGAACGACATCGCCGACCCGTACTTCTCCTCGATCGCCCGCGGCGTCCAGGGCGCCGCGCGCGAGCACCGGCGCACCGTGCTCCTCATCGGCACCGCGGGCGGCCCGGCCGAGGAGCGCCGCGCGGTGGAGGCGTTCGCCGCGCGCCGGACCGACGCGATCGTGATCGCCGGCAGCCGGTCGGACCGCCCCCAGGACGCGGCGGACAACGAGGCCCTGAGCCGCGAGACCGCGCGCTACCTCGCCAACGGCGGGCGCGTGGCCCTCATCGGCCACCCGTTCCCGGGGGAGCAGGACCCGGCCGTGCGCGTGGTCTCCGTTCCCAACCGGGACCTCTCCCGCGAGCTCGGCCGCCGGCTCGGCGGCGAGCCGTTCGACGACTTCATCGTCGTGGCCGGCCGGTCCGGCCTCGTGACCTCGGACCTCCGCACCGAGGGGTTCCAGGAGGGCCTCGCGGACGCGGGCCGCGCTCCGGCAGGCATCGTGCACACGGGCTTCGACCGCGACGGCGGCTTCACCGTGGCGCCGGAGGTGGCGGCCGCCGTCCGCGCGGCGCACGACGCCGGCCGGAGGACCTGCGCGTTCGCCGTCAACGACCGCATGGCGATCGGCCTCGTCGCGGGCCTGCGCGAGGAGGGCCTGCGCGTCCCGCGCGACCTCGGCGTGGCAGGCTTCGACGACATCGAGACGCTGCGCGACTTCCGCCCCGCGCTGACCACCGTGCGGCTGCCGCTCGAGGAGATGGGCCGGCTCGCCGTCGAGACCGCCCTCGGCGACGCGCGCCCCGTCGAGGTGGCCGGCAGCGTGCTCCTGCGCCGCAGCACCGAGATGCCCGCCGCCTCCTAGCCCGCCCCGCCCGGGGCCCGGGCACGAGCCCCCACTCAGCCCTCCGCCCTGAAGAGCACGGACAGGGCGAAGCGCTGGGCGTGCAGGCGGTAGTGGGGCAGCTCGACAGGCCCGCATGCCCCCGAGCCGACGCCGTGGTGCTCGGCGTCGAGGTTCACCTGCAGCCAGGCCGGGTCCGGCACGAGGTCCGTGGGGTGGGCGGCCGCGTCGAGGTCCTCCGAGGTCCACGGGCGCACGGACAGGATGAACGGCCCGCCCTCCACGCGCAGACGCGCGGGCTCCCCGCCGACGCGTCCGGACAGCTCGGCGCGCCGTACGCCCCTGCGGGCCCCATTCTCCTGCGGCCGCACGTAGGGGGTCTGCAGCTCGCCCACCGTCGCGGCGAAGAGGCCCACGCGCTGGGCCGCGGCGCTGTCCGGATACGACTCCCCCGGCCCGAGCCCGAGCCACGAGACCTCGTCCAGGCCCGCCGGCACGGCGAGCCGGACGCCGAGGCGCGGCACCGGCACCTCCCAGGTGCCGAGGGGCGAGCCGACGACGTCGAGCCGCACCCCGCCGTCGTGCGCCCGCCACCGGTACTCGACCTCGTAGCCCACATCCGACCCGGCGGGCATCGCGTGCGCGACCACGCTCAGCGCGTTCTCCTCCTCGACCGCGGAGACGGTCCGGTGCCGCAGCCGGTGCAGGCCGAGCCGACGCCACGCCGGGCCCGGAGGATCTGTCGCGGCGAGCTCGTCGTTGTCCGTCGGCGCCCGCCAGAGGTCCAGCCTCGGGCCGAGCACGTCCAGGCCGCCGAGCCGGACGAGCCGCCCCGAGGCGTCGAACCGGCCGGGGCCGAGGTCCCATCCGCCGTCGGCCCGGGGGCGCGCGGGCGCGTCCCCCGCCGGCCGCGAGGGCTCTCGCACGGGCGGAGCCGGCCGGTCCAGGCGGCCCTGCCCCCACGCGAGCTCGTGCCCCGCGGCGGCCCAGGGCGCATCCGCGGCGAGGACCGCGCTCACGGTGAGCCATCGCTCGACGCCGGGCGGGGGCTCGGGCGCGGCGAGCACCTCCTCAGGGAGCGGGGCCGTGGCCTCGTGCCCGGGAGCGAGGACGCAGAGTGGGAGCAGGCCCGAGGCGACCTCGACGCCGTCGTCCTCGCAGCGCCAGCGGAAGGCCAGGTGCTCGGTCGTGCCGTGCGTGAGGCGCGAGCGCACCCCGATCCCCTCCTCCCCCACGGCGATGCGCACGGGCTCGAAGGTCTTGGCGAGCTCGACGAGGCCGGGCGAGGGCGTGCGGTCCGGGAAGACGAGGCCGTCGGCGATGAAATTGCCGTCATGCAGCTCCTCGCCGAAGTCCCCGCCGTAGGCGAAGAACTCGGCCCCCTCGCCCGGCCCTCCCGCGGCCCGCTGCGGGATGCCGTGGTCGATCCACTCCCAGACGAACCCGCCCGCGAGCCGCGGGTACCGCTCGAAGAGCGCCCCGTACTCGGCCAGGCCCCCCGGCCCGTTGCCCATCGCGTGGGCGTACTCGCAGAGCACGAACGGAAGGGCTCGGCGGTGCGCGTCGTGCGCGGCGGAGGCCGCGGGGGGCTCCTCTCCGCGGCCGATGAGCTCGGTCTCGGCGTGGTCGGCGTACATGCGCGAGTAGACGTCGGTGTAGGGGCTGTCCCAGTCGCCCTCGTAGTGGATGAACCGCTCGGGATCGCGCTCGCGCACCCACGCGGCCATGGCCTCGAGGTTCTCCCCGCGCCCCGACTCGTTCCCGAGCGACCAGCCGATGACGCTCGGGTGGTTCTTGTCCCGCTCGAGCGTGCGCCGCATGCGGTCCAGGAGCGCGTCGCGCCAGTGGGGCTCGGCGCTCGGGTTGCGGCGCCAGCCGACGCGCTCGAAGCCGTGCGTCTCGAGGTCGCACTCGTCGAGCACCCAGAGCCCGTACTCGTCGCACAGCGCGAGGAAGCGGGCGTCCGGGGGGTAGTGGCTCGTGCGGACGGCGTTGATGTTGTGCCGCTTCATGAGCTCGATGTCCGCCCGCATGGTCGCCTCGTCGAGCGTGCGGCCCGTGAGGGGATGCCACTCGTGGCGGTTGACTCCGCGGATCGCGAGCGGCGCGCCGTTGACCGTGAGCGTCGCGTCCTCGATCGCGACGGTCCGGAACCCGATCGCCACGCGCACGGTCTCGGCCGGCGTCGAGACGGTGCCGCGGTAGAGCCGCGGGACCTCGGCGCTCCACGGCTCCGCCCCCGGAACGTCGACGGGCTCGTTGGCGGGCACATCGAGCCCGAGCTCGGGTACGCGCACGACGGCGCCGCGCGGCGCCTCGACGAGCAGGCGCCCCGCGCGCGCGTCGGCGTCGTAGCCGGCGTGCACGAAGAGGTCGTCGATCCCGCCGTCGGGCCGGTGCACGAGGGCCACCGAGCGGAAGATGCCCGAGACCCACCACATGTCCTGGTCCTCGAGGTATGAGCCGGCCGACCACTGGTGGACACGGACGGCGAGGACGTTTCCCCCGGCTGCGAGGGCACTGGTCGCGTCGAACTCGTGGGTGAGGCGGGAGCCCTTCGCCTCGCCGAGGCGCACCCCGTTGAGGAAGGCCTCGAAGGCCGAGTCGACGCCCTCGAAGCGCAGGAGCCACCGGCCGCTCCGTGGTTCCGCCGGGAGGGTGAACGTCCGCCGATACTCCCCCGTGGGGTTCTCGTCCGGGACGTCGGGCGGGTCGATGGGGAACGGGTAGGCGACGTTCGTGTAGCCGGGCCGGCTGTAGGCCGGGGGCCCGGGGACGCCCTCGAGCTGCCAGCAGTGCGGGACGCGGACGCGGTCCCAGGCCGAGTCGTCGAAGGCCTCCGCCTCGAAGCCCGGCGTCCCCTCCGCGGTGGGCGAGCAGCGGAAGGCCCACTCGCCGTCGAGCGTCACCACGGGGGCGTCGGAGTCGATGTGGGCCCGGGGAGGCAGGGCGCCGCGGTGCGGCGTCTCGTCGGCGAACCAGGTCACGGGGAACCTTTCGACGGCGTTCACATGCGCGGCTCAGCCTAGTCGGAAAGCGGTTGCCGGTCGAGGGGGCGCGTCGAATCAGCGCCCGGCGAGCAGGCTCCGGCTCCCGGGCCGGAACAGCGTGCGGGTCTTCGGGTCGATGAAGATGAGGTACAGCGCGAACAGCAGGGCCAGGAGCGCCGCGGTGTTGCGCGCAAGCGCGAGGGCGAGCTGGTTGTCCCCCTCCTGGAGGTAGGGGAAGACGTCGAGCTGGTCCGAGATGCCGTAGACCATGAAGAACGAGACCACGAAGTACAGCACCTTGACCTGCCAGTCCTGGCGGATCCCGGTCGCCGCGAAGAGCGGGATGAGCCACACGATGTACCAGGCCTGGATCATCGGCGCGAGGAGGACGACGGCGGCGAACGCGAGCGTCATGCGGCGCACGAGCCTGTCGTGCGAGCCGCGCAGCAGGAGCCATCCCACGAGCGCGAGCGAGATGGCCCGCCCGATGGCGAACACGGCCTTGTCCAGCTCGAGCCAGCCGAGGCCGAGGGACGCCCCGATCGAGGCGACCATCATGCCGACCATGCCGACGGGGGCGTACCAGATCCACACCGAGCCGGGAGCCGCGAGCCCGTTGATCCAGCCGAATCCGAAGCCGTTCGGCAGGCTCAGCGCGTACAGCAGTCCGACCGAGAGGCCCGCTGTGAGCGCGAGGTAGAGCGCCTTCCTGGGCCACGAGGCGTTCCTGCCCGCCCACATGAGGGCGACGAACGGCAGCAGGAGGGCTGTAATCGGCTTGACGGAGACGGAGAGCGTCACGAGGGCGATTCCGACCAGCGGCCGGCGCACGGCCACGAAGTACACGCCCGCGACCGCGAGGCCGATCATGAGCGCGTCGTTGTGCACGGCCGCGATGAAATTGGTCAGGAAGAGCGGGTTGGCGACCGTGAGCCAGAGCGCGCGATGCGGGTTGACGCCGTGCAGCTGGGCGAGCCTCGGGACGTAGACGGCCACGAGCGCGATGCCGACGAGCGCCGCGACCCGGAAGAGGAGCACGCTGGCCTCCGGCTGGACGTTCGTGGCCCACACGACGAACTGCTCGATCCACAGGAACAGCTGCCCGTACGGCGTGGGCGCCTCGCTCCACATCTTGTCGGCGCCGAGCTGGTAGTAGTTCGAGAGCGTCGAGATCCCGTCGCGGTACGGGTTGAACCCCTCGACCATGAGCCTGCCCTGGCCGATGTAGGAGTAGACGTCACGGCTGAAGAGCGGGACGGAGAACAGCATCGGAGCGCCCCACAGCACGAGGGCCTTGAGGGTGGCGGCCCGCGCCTGCGGCCCCCACTCGTTGACCTTCTGACCGAGCCGGAGCCACGAGCGGACGAGGAGCATCCCGCCGATGGCGAGCAGGACGATGCTGAGGATGACTCCCGCGACCTCGGTGCGCATCCAGATGAAGAGCGCGTACCTGCGCAGCTCGGACGCGGGGGCGAGCCAGCCGACTCCGAAGGAGCCCACGAGCATGGCCACGGATCCGATGAAGCCCGCCAGGAGGGGGCCTCGCGGGTCCTCCATCTCCGGGCCCTCTGCGTCCGCACCCGGTCGGCTGGCGTGGTGCGAGGGAAGAGTCATCGGTCGCGTCCATTTCGTCGTGAGGCCACTTCAGGGCAGGCCCCACCGCGGTACAGGCGCAGGGCTCGGCGGTGCGTCCATGGTAGCACCGGGCTGGCGGACGACGGCGGTGGGCCGGCGACGTGACGGTACGCTGGGCGGGTGCCCATCACCAATGAACGAATCGTGTGGATCGACTGCGAGATGACCGGCCTGGACATCGCGAAGGACGCGCTCATCGAGGTCGCCGTCCTCGTGACGGACTCGGAGCTGAATGTCCTCGGCGAGGGGGTCGACGTCGTCATCCGGCCGAGCCAGGAGGCGCTCGCGGGCATGGACGACTTCGTCCGCGAGATGCACACGGCCTCGGGCCTTCTGGACGAGCTGCCCGACGGCGTGACGCTCGGCCAGGCGCAATCCCGTGTCATGGAGTACATCCGCCAGTGGGTGCCCGAGCCGCGCAGGGCCCAGCTCGGGGGCAACTCCGTCGGGACGGACCGCATGTTCCTCGCCCGGGACATGCCCGAGGTCGTCGCTCATCTGCACTACCGCGTGATCGACGTCTCGACCATCAAGGAGCTCGCGCGCCGCTGGTACCCCCGCGCCTACTTCCAGGCGCCGGCGAAGACGGGCGGCCACCGCGCCCTCGGGGACATCCGCGACTCGATCGACGAGCTGCGCTACTACCGCCAGGCCGTGTTCGTGCCGGCGCCGGGCCCGGACTCGGCGACCGCGCAGGCCATCGCCCAGGGCATCGTGGGCGGCGATGCCGCTCCGGCCCCGGCCGGCTGACGGCTGCCGGAGAAAATTTCCGCGCTCAGGGCTGATTTTGGTCATGAGCACCCCTCAAGAGCAGGTATGCTTGATGTCGTTGCTTCGGCGGGGCAGAACGCCCCGATGGAGTCACCACGGTGGGTATAGCTCAGTTGGCAGAGCGTCTGGTTGTGGTCCAGAAGGTCGCGGGTTCAAGCCCCGTTACTCACCCCGATTGGCCGGGTTTCGTCCCGGTCGCCTCGAGGCCGCCAGGGACATCCCGGCGGCCTCCGGCGTTTCCAGCGCAGACCTGCTGCCAGCACAGAAGGAGCTTCAGCCGTGACCGTCCATCCTGTCGTCATCTGGGGCGAGCCCGTCCTGCACCGGCGGGCCGCCGAGGTCACCGAGTTCGACGACGCCCTGCGCACCCTCATCGCCGACATGCATGAGACGAACGATGCCGCGCACGGCGTGGGCCTCGCGGCCCCCCAGATCGGGGTGGGCCTGAGGGTCTTCGTGTACAAGTTCAGCAACGACGACGGCGTGCCCCCGCGCGGCGTCGTCGTCAACCCGCGCCTGACCCTCTCCAAGATCTCCGGGGCGGCCCCCGACCCCGAGGAGGACGAGGAGGGCTGCCTCTCGTTCCCCGGCGAGGGCTTCCCGCTCCAGCGCGCCGACTGGGCCAAGGTCGAGGGCTTCGACGGCGACGGCAACCCCGTGGAGTTCGTCGCGACCGGCTGGTTCGCGAGGGTCATGCAGCACGAGTATGACCATCTCGACGGGAAGCTCTATGTGGACCGGCTCGTCGACCGGTACGCGAAGAAGGCCAAGCGGGCCGTCCGCAAGCAGGGCTGGGGCGTGCCGGGCCTGAGCTGGATGCCCGGGGTCGATCCGGACCCGTTCGGCCACGGCGACGACGACCACGACCGGCACGAGCACGCGCACCACACGCCATGAACGGCGAAGGGCGGCCTGAACGGCGAAGGGCGCCGCACATCGCGTGCGGCGCCCTTCGGCGTCGTCTGCCAGTCTCCTGCCCTGCCGGGCCTACTGCTCCCGGGTGACCCTGAGCAGGTCCTCGTCGGCGATCCTCTGCAGCTCCTCGAGCTGGGCGACCCGCTCGGGGCTCACGTCCCCGGTGGCGAGGCCGGCCCTCGCATGCTCGACGAGCAGCTTGGCCTGCTTCGCGTTGGCCCTGGCGACATCGAGCGCGTGCTCGAGGGTGCTCTCATGCTCCGTAGCTTCCATGGGTGCATCTTGCCCCGGCCGGGCCGGCGAATCCAGACACCGCGCGGAGTTTTGCCCCCGAGCGGTGCCTGGAATCCGGTGCTAGCGCGCCGCGGCGAGGCTCAGGTCGGCCGCGACCTGCACGGGGAACGACGGCGGGTTGACCCCGGCC
This sequence comes from Sinomonas sp. T428B, assembly GCF_056780155.1. NCBI lineage: Bacteria > Bacillati > Actinomycetota > Actinomycetes > Micrococcales > Micrococcaceae > Sinomonas > Sinomonas sp. T428B. The sequence continues at coordinate 2,213,387 of NZ_JBRAZR010000001.1, forward strand.
ATCTCCTCGAGCACGCGGACCACCTGGCAGCTGTAGCCGAACTCGTTGTCGTACCAGACGTAGAGGACGAGGTTCTTGCCGCTCGCGATCGTGGCCAGGCCGTCGACGATGCCCGCGCGGCGGGAGCCGACGAAGTCCGTCGAGACGACCTCGGGGGAGTCGATGTAGTCGATCTGCTTGCGCAGGTCCGAGTGCAGCGACATCTCGCGCAGGTAGGCGTTGACCTCCTCCTTCGTCGTCTCCTCGGCGAGGTTGAGGTTCAGGACCGCCATGGACACGTCCGGGGTGGGGACGCGGATCGCGTTGCCGGTGAGCTTGCCGGCGAGCTCCGGGAGGGCCTTCGCGACGGCCTTGGCCGCGCCGGTCTCCGTGATGACCATGTTCAGGCCCGCGGCGCGGCCGCGGCGGTCGCCCTTGTGGAAGTTGTCGATGAGGTTCTGGTCGTTCGTGAACGAGTGCACCGTCTCGACATGGCCGTGCACGACGCCGTACTTGTCGTTGACGGCCTTGAGCACCGGGGTGATCGCGTTGGTCGTGCAGGACGCCGCCGTCACGATCCGGTCGCCGGCCTCGATCGAGGCGTGGTTGATGCCGTGGACGATGTTCTTGAGGCTGCCCTTGCCGGGGGCGGTGAGCAGCACGCGGGCCACGCCCTTGCTCTGCAGGTGCTGGGACAGGCCCTCCTCGTCGCGCCACTTGCCCGTGTTGTCGACGACGATCGCGTCGTTGATGCCGTACTGCGTGTAGTCGACAGTGGCCGGGCTGTCCGAGTAGATGACCTTGATGAGGGTGCCGTTGGCGAGGATCGTGCTGTTCTCCTCGTCGACGGTGATCGTGCCCTCGAAGGCGCCGTGGACGGAGTCGCGGCGCAGGAGGCTCGCGCGCTTGACGAGGTCCTTGTCGGAGCCCTTGCGCACGACGATCGCGCGGAGGCGCAGGCCGTGGCCGCCGCCCGCGTGCTCGATGAGGATGCGCGCCACGAGGCGGCCGATGCGGCCGAAGCCGTAGAGCACGACGTCGGTGCTCTGGCGCGGGTCGGCGCCGCGCTTGCCCACGATCTCGGCGAGCTCCTCGCGGAGGAAGTCCGCGAGGGGGCGGCCGGCGCCCTCGGCGCGGTACTTCTCGTTGAGCCGGGCGATGTCGACCGACGCGGCGCCCAGCTCGAGCGGCTCGAGGGCCTTGAGGATGGGGAGGGTCTCGTCGAGGCTCAGCTCCTCGCGCTCGATCTGGCGCGCCCAGCGGTGGGCCTTGAGCAGGCCGACGACAGACTGGTTGATGAGGCTGCGGCCGTGGACCGAGGTCACCACATTGTTCTCGCGGTACAGCCGGCCGATGATCGGGATCATCTCCTCCGCCGCTGCCTCGCGTCCGATCCAGGTGCCGAGTGCGGATTCCGCCGTTGTGCTCACACAGGTGCCTTTCTCTGCGTCTCGCGCGCACGCCGTCGTGCGCATGCCCGCCGACGGGTGGCCGGACGGGCATGAATAGGGCCGGTCCTGCGATCGCAGAGCCCGGCCCATGGAGAACTTCTACGTTCGCTTTCAAGCGTACAGGCCGCCCCGCCGCACGCGGCCGCTCAGGCCTGTGAAGTCACTCACAGGGCTCACTGTGGTCGCGGCCGTGCTGTGAAGAGCGGGGACGAGGACAGGCCGACCTGTGAGCCGGGTTCTGTCTCCGCGCCGGGTTGCCCTGACGCGGGAGGCGATCATCCATCTAGGACCGCCGTTGCCGGCGGCCTCAAGCGGCCTACCCGGGCGCTCGGGCGGGCAGCCCTCGAACGCGCCCTGTCTGGCCTTGCTCCGGGTGGGGTTTACCGAGCCTCCCCGGTCACCCGGGGAGCTGGTGGTCTCTTACACCGCCGTTTCACCCTTGCCGGCGGCCGCATCCTGCGACGCGGCTGCCGGCGGTCTGTTCTCTGTGGCACTGGCCTGCGGGTTACCCCGAGTGGGCGTTACCCACCACCCTGCCCTGCGGAGCCCGGACTTTCCTCGCGGCCCTCCCGAAGGAGGCGCCCCGCGATCGCCCAGTCGACCTGTCCTCGTTGCGTTTAAAGTCTACCGTCCCGCCCGCTGCCGGCCGCGCCGGACGGCGTCACGGCATCGGTAGGATGCTCGGGTGCTGATCCTGCTTCCGCCCTCCGAGGGCAAGACCCCCGCGCCCGCGGGCCCCGCCGTCGACCTCGCGTCCCTGAGCTTCCCGGACCTCGAGGTCGCGCGGAAGGAGGTCATGGAGGCCCTCGCCGACGCGAGCGGCCGCGAGGACGCCCTCGCCGTGCTCAAGGTGGGCGCCTCGCTCGCGCACGACGTCGAGCGGAACCTCCGGCTGCACGCCGAACCGGCGGCGCCGGCGCACCGCGTGTACTCGGGGGTGCTGTACGAGGCGCTGGGCTATGCGGGGCTCACACCCGCCCAGCGTGCGAAGGCCGACGCGTGGATCGTCGTGGTCTCGGCGCTGTGGGGCGCCGTCGGGTTCGCCGACCCCGTGCCCGCGTACCGCCTGTCGATGTCGACGGCGCTGCCGGGCCTCGGGCGTCTGGCCTCGTTCTGGAAGCCCCGCCTCGCCGAGGCGCTCGCGGGGCGCGCCGCCCAGGGCCTCGTCGTCGACTGCCGCTCGAGCACGTACGCCGCGGCCTACGCTCCCCCGCCCTCGACGACGGTGACGGTGGACGTGTTCACGGAGCGCGACGGGAAGCGCAGCGTCGTGAGCCACTTCGCGAAGCACCACCGCGGCGAGTTCGTCCGCCACCTGCTCACGCGCCGGGGGACGGAACCCTCGACCCCCGAGGCGCTGCTCGCCGCCGCCCGCGAGGGGTGGACGGCCGAGCTGCGCCAGGGCACGGCCCGCCGGCCGCACTCGCTCGCCCTCGTCCTGGAGGGCTGACCCCCAGGTCCGGGGCTCAGCTCCACTCGGGCGAGCGGACGAGGATGCAGCCGGAGTCGGGGCAGAAGACGATGTCGTCCTCGGCCGCGCCCCTGATCGAGGAGAGGTCGCCGGGGCTCAAGGCCATGCCGGAACCCTCGGACGTGCCGTGGAAGAGCCGCGCCGCGCCGACGCCGCGCTTCGCGAGGGTCTTCTCGTAGACCGCGAGGAGCGCCGGGTCGACGCCCGCGGCGAATTCCGCCCGCTCGGCCGCGACGGACGCGCGCTCCGCGGCGGCCTCGGCGAGGGCTGCGTCGAGCTCCGATCGGAGGGCCGCATGCGCGGCCTCGGCCTCGGCAAGCCGCCCCGCGGCCTCGGCCTGCGCGGCGCGGAGGGCGTCGAGCCGCTCGAGCACCTCGAGCTCGGCGTCCTCGAGGTCGCTGCGGCGCGACGTGAGCGAGGAGATGTCCTTCTGGAGGGCCTCGAGGTCCTTCGAGAGCCCGCCGGCGTAGAGCCGCTCCTCGTCCTTCGCGATCTTCGCGGAGACCTGGGCCACCTGGTCCTCGGCGGCGGTGAGCTCGCGCTTCGCCGCCGCGACGGCGCCGTCGGCCGCCTTCGCCGCGGCCGCGGCCTGGTCCCTGGCCGCGGTGGTCGGCGCGATGCGCGGATCGCCCTCGAGCGCCCTGCGCCGGACGTCGAGGGCGTGCAGCCGCGCGTCGAGCGCCTGGAGGCCGAGGAGCTTGAGCTGTTCGGCGGCGGGGGCCTTGGGCATGGTTCCTCCTGCGGGTCGCCCCGATGCGGTCAGGGCCTCGTGTGCTGCGACTCTATCCCTCGCCCGGCGTGAGGATGAAGTCCCACGGATCGGTGTTGACCGTCGAGACCCGGACGTCGAGCTCGTGCCCCTGGTCGCGCAGCACGTTGTCGAGGGCCGCCGCCGCCGCCGGGAGCCAGAGCCACTCGCTCGCGAAGTGGCTCACGTCCAGGAGGTAGGGGCGGCCGTCCGGGGCGGCCTCCCGGGCCTCGGAGGCCGGATGGTGGCGGAGGTCGGCGGTGACGTAGACGTCGGCCTCGGCCGCACGGACAGCGTCGAAGAGGCCGTCCCCCGCTCCGCCGCACACGGCGACGCGCCGCACGAGGCCGTCGCGGTCCCCCGCGACGCGCACCCCGCCGGCAACGGTGGGCAGGATGCCGAAGAGGCGGCCGGCGAGGTCGGAGAGGCTCGTGAGCTCGGGGAGGTCGCCGACGCGGCCGATGCCCTCCTCGGGGAGGCCGTTGGCGGCCGGCGTCAGGGGCTGGACATCCTCGAGCCCGAGCGCGTCGGCGAGGACGTCGGAGACGCCACCCACCGCGCTGTCGCCGTTCGTGTGCACGGTGAGCAGGGCGGTGCCCGTCTCGATGAGCCGGTGCACGGCCCGGCCCTTCGGGGTGTTGGCGGCGACGGTGTTGACGCCGCGCAGGAGCAGTGGGTGGTGGGTGATGAGCAGGTCCGCCTCCCATGTCGCGGCCTCCTCGATGACCTCGAGGACCGGGTCCACGGCGAAGAGGATCTTCGACACCTTCTGGGAGGGGCGGCCGGTCACGAGCCCGACGGCGTCCCAGCCCTCGGCGAGGGACTCGGGCCAGAGCTCCTCGACGGCGATGAGGATGTCGGCAAGCGTGGGAGAGGCAGGAGAGCCGGACGCCCCGGTGGAATCGCCGGAATCGACGGAGCCGGCCTTGCGCTCAGGCTCGGCAGGGGTCGAAGGCTGCTGCGTCTCGGGGCCGGTCTGCTCTGACACCAGGGGCGGTCCTCTCTCGGGAATCTTCCGCGGGCTGCGGACATTGTAGGCAGCATGAAGACCTTCATCCTGGGCGGGGGCTGCTTCTGGTGCCTCGATGCCGTGTACCAGAAGACCAAGGGCGTGAGCGCAGTCCTCTCCGGCTACATCGGCGGGCACATGCCCAACCCGGACTACTACAGCGTGTGCAGCGGCATGACGGGTCACGCGGAGGTCGTTGCGGTCACCTTCGACGAGGCCGTGATCCCCGAGGAAATCGTTCTCGACATGTTCTTCGCGATCCACGATCCGACGACGCCCAACCGGCAGGGCTACGACGTGGGGACTCAGTACCGCTCCTCGATGTTCTACGTCACCGACGAGGAGAAGATGCTCTTCGAGGACGCCATCGAGCGGAACCAGCCCCTGTGGAGCGCGCCGATCGTGACCGAGGTGACCCGGGCGAGCACGTTCTACCCCGCAGAGGAGTTCCACCAGGACTACTACGGGAAGAATCCCGACGCCGGGTACTGCCACGTGATCATCAACCCCAAGCTCGCCAAGGCCCGGAAATATTACTCGGAATGGCTCGTGCCCTAGAAAGCGGAAGTCGGCCCTGACTAGGCTGAACGCGCAGCCGGCCGCCCGGCGCCCTATCCATGCCCACCTCCCGAAAGCAAGGTCCCATGGCACGCATTTACGACGACGTCACGCAGCTGGTCGGCAACACGCCGCTGGTCCGCCTCAACCGGCTCACCGAGGGCCTCGAGGCGCAGGTCGCCGTCAAGCTCGAGTTCTACAACCCGGCGAACAGCGTCAAGGACCGCATCGGCGTCGCGATCATCGAGGCGGCAGAGAAGGCGGGCGCGCTCAAGCCCGGCGGGACGATCGTCGAAGGCACCTCCGGCAACACGGGCATCGCCCTGGCCATGGTGGGCGCCGCGAAGGGCTACAAGGTCATCCTGACCATGCCCGAGACCATGTCCACCGAGCGCCGCGTGCTCCTGCGCGCCTTCGGGGCCGAGATCGTGCTGACCCCGGGCTCCGAGGGCATGCGCGGCGCCGTCGAGAAGGCCCAGGAGATCGTCGCCAACACGGAGAACTCGATCTGGGCCCAGCAGTTCGCGAACCCGGCCAACCCCGAGGTCCACCGCGCCACGACGGCCGAGGAGGTCTGGAAGGACACCGACGGCGAGGTCGACATCTTCGTCAGCGGCATCGGCACCGGCGGGACCATCACCGGCGTCGGCCAGGTCCTCAAGGAGCGCAAGCCGGAAGTCCAGGTCGTAGCGATCGAGCCGAAGGACTCCCCCATCCTCAACGGCGGCGCCCCCGGCCCGCACAAGATCCAGGGCATCGGCGCGAACTTCGTGCCGGAGGTCCTCGACACGAACGTCTACGACGAGGTCCTCGACGCGACGCTCGAGGACTCCGTGGCCACCGCCCGCGCTCTCGCGACGCAGGAGGGCATCCTCGCGGGCATCTCCTCGGGCGCCATCGTGTGGGGCGCGCTCGAGCTCGCCAAGCGGCCGGAGAACAAGGACAAGCTCATCGTCGCGGTCGTCTGCGACTTCGGTGAGCGCTACATCTCCACCGTTCTCTACGACGACATCCGCGGCTAGGACCGACCGGATCGCCTCGCTCCGAAATACTGGGGCAGAAGGATACAAAGGACACCGTGTCACTGATCAAACGCACCGTGGCCCGGCTGCGCGAAGACCTTGAGGCCGCGGCCGCCCATGACCCGGCGGCCCGCGGCAACGTCGAGAACTTCTTCGCCTACTCGGGCCTGCACGCCATCTGGATCCACCGCCTCACGCACAAGATGTGGCAGAGGGACGAACTCCGGTTCGCCGCGCGCCTCATCTCCCAGGCCGGGCGGTTCCTGACCGGGATAGAGATCCATCCGGGGGCCAGGATCGGGCGTCGGTTCTTCATCGACCACGGCATGGGCGTCGTCATCGGCGAGACCTCCGAGATCGGCGACGACGTGTTCATGTACCACGGCGTCACGCTCGGCGGCCGCTCGCTCGCGAAGGTCAAGCGGCACCCCACCATCGGCGACGGCGTCACGATCGGGGCGGGCGCCAAGGTCCTGGGCCCGATCACGATCGGCGCCGGGAGCGCGGTGGGCGCCAACGCCGTCGTCGTCAAGGATGCCCCGCCGAACTCGATCGTCACGGGCGTCCCGGCCACGTGGCGGCACCGGGACTCGGCGAAGGAGACGAAGCCGGCCGTGGACCCCGCGGAGTACTACTACATCTGAATCATCCCGCTGTGCCCCCGCCCGTCGCGGCGGGGCGCAGCGCGGGCAGAGACGGCCGAAGGGCCCCCACCGGACGGCGGGGGCCCTTCGGCCGTCTGCGTGATGCGGCGGCGTCAGTGCGTGTCGACGGCGGCGATCTCGGAGCGGTCCTCGCCCCAGAGCGTGTGGAACGTGCCCTCGCCGTCCACGCGCTGGTACGTGTGGGCGCCGAACAGGTCGCGCTGGCCCTGGATCACCGCGGCGGGGAGGCGCTTGCGGCGCAGGCTGTCGTAGTACGCGAGCGACGACGAGAAGACCGGCACCGGGATGCCGAGCTGGACGGCGGTCGCGACGACGCGGCGCCACGCGGGGACGGCCGCGCCCACGGACTCGGCGAACGCCGGGGCGAAGAGGAGGTTCGCGGGCTTGTCCTCGCCCTTGTACGCGGCGGTGATGTCCTTCAGGAGCGCGGCGCGGATGATGCAGCCCGCGCGCCACAGCGAGGCGATCTCGTCGAGCTTGAGCTCCCAGCCGTACTCCTTGGCGGCGCTCGTGAGCATGTCCAGGCCCTGCGCGTAGGAGACGAGCTTCGACGCGTAGAGCGCCTGGCGGACGTCCTCGACGAAGTTCTCGGGGACCTCGACCGCGGCCTCGTGGCCCGCGAGGGTCTCCTGTGCGATGGCGCGCTGGTCCCTCTGCGAGGAGATGCCGCGGGCGAAGACGGACTCGGCGATGCCGGAGACCGGGGAGCCGAGGTCGAGCGCGGACTGGACCGTCCAGCGGCCGGTGCCCTTCTGGCCCGCGGCGTCGACGACGACGTCGACGAACGGCTTGCCCGTCGTCGCGTCGACGTGCTTGAGCACCTCGGCCGTGATCTCGATGAGGAACGAGGAGAGCTCGCCCTGGTTCCACTCCTCGAAGATCGCCGCCTGCTCGGCCGGCTCGATGCCCGCGGCGCTGCGCAGGAGGTCGTAGGCCTCGCCGATGACCTGCATGTCGGCGTACTCGATGCCGTTGTGGACCATCTTGACGAAGTGGCCGGCGCCGTCGGTGCCGACCCACGCGCAGCACGGCTCGCCGTCGGCCTTCGCGGAGATCTTCTCGAGCATCGGGCCGAGGGCCTCGTAGGACTTCTTCGAGCCGCCGGGCATGATCGAGGGGCCGTTGAGGGCGCCCTCCTCGCCGCCGGACACGCCGACGCCCACGAAGTGCAGGCCCTTCTCGGCGAGCGAGGCCTCGCGGCGGCGGGTGTCCTCGTAGTGGGAGTTGCCCGCATCGATGACGATGTCGCCCTCCTCGAGGAGCGGCACGAGCTGCTCGACGACGGCGTCGACCGGCTTGCCGGCCTTGACCATGATGAGGACGCGGCGCGGCTTCTCGAGCGAGTCGACCAGCTCCTGCAGCGTCTCGGTGCGGATGAAGTCGCCCTCGTCGCCGTGCTTGGCCAGGAGCGTGTCGGTCTTCTCCACCGAGCGGTTGTGCAGGGCCACCGTGTATCCGTTGCGGGCGAGGTTCCGGGCCAGGTTCGCGCCCATCACCGCAAGGCCGGTGACGCCGATCTGTGCAGACATGTACTCTCCGTCTCTTCACTGGGGTTCCGCAGACAAGGCTAGTTGACGGCGGAATGGGGGATCACTGTTTGACATCTTATTTCGGCATGCCTCACTTTCGCGCCCCCCTCGGTTCAGAAGCGGAGCAGCACCTTGCCGGAGGCCGAGGAATCACGCGCGACCCCGAACGCCTCGAGCGCGTCCTCGGCCCGGAACTCGTGGGTCACGACGCCCCCAGCCACGAGGGAGCCGTCGCTCAGCGCGGCCAGGACGTCGTCGATCTCGGCGTTGAAGCGGAACGACCCGACGAGCTCGAGCTCGCGCGCGATCGCCAGCGAGACCGGCACCGGCTGGGGGCCCGGGGGAAGGAGGCCGAGCATGATCACGCGGCCGCCCCGGGTCGCACCGCGGAGGGCCGCCGCGAGGCCGTGGTGCGAGCCTGAGGACTCGATGACGACGTCCGCGTCGACGGCGTCGACAGCGTCAGTGTCGGCCGCATCGAGTGCCGCGGTGGCGCCGAGGGCAAGGGCCGCGGCGCGGGGACGCTCGTGGACGTCGGAGACGATGATCTCGCCCGCCCCCGCCCGCCGCAGCACCGCGACAGTCAGCGCTCCGATGGGACCCGCTCCGACGACGAGCACGCGCTTCCCGGCGACGTCTCCCGCGCGCTCGACGGCGTGCCAGGCGACCGCGGCGGGCTCGGCCACGGCAGCGTCGCGCAGCCCCAGGCCCGGGGGCAGGGGCCTCAGCATGCGCGCGGGGAGGGCCGCGTAGCGGGCGAAGGCGCCGTCGGTGTGCGGGCGGCGGGCTGCGCTGCCGAGATAGGTGCAGCCCGGGGAGAGGTTCGGCCGGTCGGCCGGGTACCGTGCTCTGCCATGCCCCGGCGAGGCCGGGTGGACGGCGACCGGCGCGCCCTCGGCGGGGCCCCCGCCGTCGGCCGCGGGCTGCACGACCGTGCCGACGACCTCGTGGCCGAGCACCATGGGCGCTTCGAGGATCGACTCCCCCGCCGCGCCGTGGAGCCAGTAGTGCAGGTCCGAGCCGCAGATGCCCCCGTACTCGATGCGCACGAGCGCCTCGTCCGCGGCGGGCCAGGGCACGGGGCGCTCCTCGACGGCGAGCTGGCCGCCCGGTCGCGCGACGACGGCGATGTTGGCGTGGTCCATGGTTCCTTCCGGGGTGCTCAGACGACGGCGGTCATGCCGCCGTCGACGAAGATCGTCTGGCCGTTGACGAAGGCCGAGGCGTCCGAGGCGAGCCAGACGACGGGGCCGACGAGGTCCTCGACCGTGCCCCAGCGAGCCGCAGGGGTGCGGCCGAGGATCCAGCCGTTGAACTCGGGATCGTCGACGAGCCCCTGGGTCATCTCGGTGTGGATGTAGCCGGGGGCGATCGCATTGACCTGGAGCCCGGCCGAGGCCCACTCCGCCGTCATGGCCCGGGTGAGATTGCGCAGGCCTCCCTTGGCCGCCGTGTACGCGGCGATTGTCGGCCGGGCCAGCTCGGACTGGACCGAGCAGATGTTCACGATCTTGCCCCTGCCCCTCGCGACCATGCCCCGGGCGGCCTCGCGCCCCACGAGGAACGCGCTCGTGAGGTTCGTGTCGAGGACGCGGGACCAGTCGGCCGGGTCGAGGTCGAGCATCGGGACGCGGTGCTGGATGCCCGCGTTGTTCACGAGGATGTCGAGCGGGCCGGCGGCCCCCTCGGCGGCCAGCACGCCGTCGGCGACCGCGGCCGGGTCCGTGATGTCGAAGGCGACCGCGTGCACGCGCCCCGGGCCGTGCACGGCGGCCAGGGCTGCGCGGGCGGCCTCGAGGCGGGCGGGGTCGACGCCGTGGAGGACGACCTGGGCGCCGGCGGCGGCGAGGCCCGAGGCGAGGGCGCGGCCGATGCCCCGGCTCGAGCCGGTGACGAGGGCGGTGCGCCCCGTGAGGTCGAAGGGGGAGGTCATGGTGGTCACGGGGGTTCCGTTCGTCAGCGTGCTTCCGCGGCGTCCTCCGCCGCGGCGAGGCCGCTGCGGACGCGGAGCAGATGGTGGACGACGGCGAGGTCCTCGCCGCCGAGGCCGGCCTCGACGAGGTCGGCGTAGAGCCGCAGGGCCGCCTCGGCGAGCGGCGCCTGCACGCCGCCGGCCACCGCCGCGGCGGTGACGAAGCGCAGGTCCTTGGCCATGAACTGGGCGGGCCCCGTGACGATGTAGTCGCGCGCGGCCATGCGCGGACCGAGCTGGTCGAGCACGCGGCTGCCCGCGAGCCCGCCGGAGAGCGCGGCGAAGAGCTCGCCGGCCTCGATCCCGGCGCTCTCGGCGACGACGGCCGCCTCGGCCAGCGCGGCCGCCGTCGTGCCCACGATGAGCTGGTTGCAGGCCTTGGCGAGGGAGCCGGCCCCGAGGCCGCCGAGGCGCTGGACGCTGCGCGACAGGGGCGCGAAGAGCGGGGCGAGGGCCTCGACGTCGTCCGCGTCCCCGCCGGCCATGATCGCGAGCGTTCCGTCGACGGCGGCCTGCCGCCCCCCGCTCACGGGCGCGTCGACGACGGCGGCGAGCCCGCCGCTCGCGTCCGCGACGTGAGCGCCGAACTCCTTCACGGCGACGGGCGAGACGCTGCTCATGACGACGATGCGGGTGCGGCGCGTGGGCGGGCTGACCCTCCACCCTTCGAGGATCGGGGCGCAGGCTTCCTCGATCATGGGCAGGTCGGGGAGCATGAAGACAACGGTGTCGAGGCCGGCGAGCTGCGAGGTCGCCTCCACCGGCGTGCCGCCGGCGCCCGCGAAGGCCTCGAGAGCGGCGGCGGACCTGTTCCAGCCGTGGACCTCCCAGCCGGCGCCGAGGAGGCGTGCCGCCATGGGCCCTCCCATGAGTCCCAGTCCGACGAATCCGGCCTTCAGCGCCATTGCCCTCTCCTTCTCGTGCCTCGTGGGCCGCCTATGCAACCTCACGAAATGTTCAGCATCCTATCCATCATTCAGTATGATGAACAACATGACTCATGCAACCCTCAGGGTGGCCATCGCCGTCCCCCTCGAAGAAGAGCACGTGGCCCAGATCGGCGCCGTGGATCCCGCGGTGACCGTCCTCTACGAGCCGGACCTGCTCCCGCCCGAGCGCTTCCCCGCCGACCACTCCGGCGACCCGGCCTTCCGCCGCACCCCCGAGCAGGAGGAGCGGTACTGGAAGCTCGTCAACTCCGCGGACGTGCTCTACGGCTTCCCGAACGAGTCTCCCGCCGGCTTCGCCCGCGTCGTGGCCGAGAACCCGTCGCTGCGCTGGGTCCACGCCATGGCCGCCGGGGCCGGCGGGGCCGTCAAGGCCTCCGGGGTCCCGCAGGCGGACCTCGAGCGCGTGATGGTCACGACGTCGGCAGGTGTGCATGCCCTCCCCCTCGCCGAGTTCGCCGTCATGGGCATCCTCAACGGCTTCAAGCGGACCGCGGAGATGGCGCAGGACCAGCGCGAGCGGCACTGGCCTGCGCTGCGCATCCCCACCCGCCTGGCCTCGGGCTCGCACGTCGTGGTGTCCGGGCTCGGAGAGATCGGCCTCGAGACGGCCCGCCTCTGCCGCGCTCTCGGCCTGCGCGTGAGCGGGACGAAGCGGTCGGTCGCGCCCATCGAGGGCATCGAGCGCGTGGCCGCGAGCGAGGACCTGCCGTCTCTGGTCGCGACGGCGGACGCCCTCGTGAACACGCTGCCCGGCACCCCCTACACCGAGCGCCTCATCGGCCGGGAGGTGTTCGCCGGCATGCGTCCGGGGACCGTGCTCGTGAACGTCGGCCGCGGGACGGTCGTGGACGAGGAGGCACTGCTTGAGGCCCTCGAGTCCGGACAGGTCGGATACGCGTGCCTCGACGTGTTCGCCGTCGAGCCGCTCCCCGTGGACAGCCCCCTGTGGTCCCACCCGCGCGTCATGGTCTCGCCGCACACCTCGGCGCTCAGCGTCGCGGAGAACCGCCTCATCGCCGAGCGCTTCCAGGACAACCTCCGCCGCTTCCTCGACGGCCGCGAGCTCCCCCATCGTGTGGACCCGGTCCACTTCTACTGATCGCGCGTGGACCCGGTCCACTTCCACTGATCGTCAGCAGCCCCGAGGGCCCGGCACCGCATTGGCGCCGGGCCCTCGTTGTGGGATTGGGCGAGAGGGCTCAGGCGCCGTCCTCGAGGAGCGCCAGGTCGCGCCCGCGCGTCTCCCGGAGCGCGAACGTCGTCGCGAAGGTGATGAGGGAGAGCGCGAGGGAGAAGCCGGCGAGCACGGTCCAGGAGTTCCCCGTGGCCTCGAGCGCCATGGCGATGAGCACCGGGACGAGACCCGAGGCGAGCATCGCGGAGATCTCGCGGCTCAGCGCGACGCCGGTGAAGCGGTGGCTCGCGCCGAACATCTCCGGCAGGAGGGCGCACTGCGGCCCGAGCATCGACTGCACGCCCAGGCCGATGCCCACGGTGACGACGACGATGACGAGCCAGACCTGCCCGAGCGTCAGCAGGTAGAACGCCGGGAAGGCGATCACGGCCTGGAACAGGGCGCCGTAGCGGTAGACCGGGACGCGGCCATAGCGGTCGGAGAGCCATCCGAAGAGCACGACGGCGATGACGGAGACTGCGGCGGCGACGAGGAGCGAGGCCGGGCCGAGGGTCTTGTTGTCCTTGTAGACCGCAAGCGTGCCGAGGAACGAGACGGTCAGCGCTGAGAAGATGGAGGAGTTCCCGTTCTCCGCCATGCGGATGCCGATGCCCTTGAGCACGGCCCACTTCGAGCTGCGCCACACCGCTCCCACGGGGTTCTTGACGACGTCCTTGTGCTTCTCGAGCTCCTGGAAGACCGGGGTTTCCTTGAGCTTGAGCCGGATGACGACGGCGACGACGATCAGGATGAAGGACGAGAGGAAGGGCACGCGCCACAGCCAGTCCTGGACGATCTGCGGCTCGACGAGCCCCATGAGCGCGAACGTGCCCGCCCCGAGGAGCGTGCCGAGCTGGATGCCCACGAAGGGCAGCGCGGCGAAGAAGCCGCGCCGGCGCGATGGCGCCACCTCGGAGATGAGGGTCGTGGCGCCTGCCTGCTCGGCGCCGGCGCCGAGGCCCTGCAGGATGCGCAGCGCGACCAGGAGGATCGGCGCGGCCGCGCCGATCTGGCTGTAGGTCGGGAGGAAGCCGATGAGGAAGGACGCCGATCCCATGAGCGCGATGGTGCTCAGGAGGACGACCTTCCGCCCCCACCGGTCGCCGATGAACCCGAAGAGCACGCCGCCCAGCGGCCTGGCGACGTAGGCGATGCCGAAGGTCGCGAAGCTCGCGATGACCTTCGCGTCGCCGAACGGGGCGAAGAAGAGGGGCGCGAACACGAGCGCCGTGGCGAGGCCGAAGATGTAGAAGTCGTAGTACTCGAGGGCCGAGCCGATGGAGCTCGCGAGCGTCGCCCGCTTGAGCTGGTCGGGATCGACGCGGGCGTCCTGGGCGTCCGCGTCGACGGGCGTGCCGAGATCCCTGGTGTGCATGTGTACTCCTTTGGACGCGCCCCTGCGAGAGGGGCGAACACCTCAGTGCGGCATGAAGCCGATCACTCTAGTGAACACAGTACAAGATTCTGAACTGCCGTCCAATGAAGTGAAAAGGGTTCAGCCCATCGGATTTCCGAGGACCTTGGCGAGGTCCTTGAGCTCCGCGACCATGGCCTCCTTGGCCTCCTCGGTGAACGTGGCCTTGAGGTAGGTCACGGAGACGCCGAGGCTCGGGCCGTGCGCCCCGCGCGTCGGCACGGGCACGCCGAGGCACACGACGCCGATGGCCGACTCCTCGTCCTCGAAGGCGAAGCCCTGCTCCTTGATAGTGCGCAGCTGCGCCTTGAGCTCCGCCCCGGTCCTGATGGAGTGCTCCGTGAGGACGGGCAGCTGCGCGTCATCGGGGAACATCTCCTCCCAGTCGCGCTCGTGCAGGCGGGCCAGGAGCGCCTTGCCCACCGCGGAGAGGGAGGCGGGCATGCGGTCCCCGATGGCAGAGGTGAGGCGCACCGCGGGATGGCCCTCGTAGCGGGCCAGGTAGATGATCTGGTCGCCGTCCAGGAGCGCGATCCGCACCGTCTGGCGCGCGAGGGCCTCGGACTGGGCGCAGAAGCGGTAGAACTCCTGGATCTCGTCCCGCCGGCTCAGATATGCAGCGCCGAGCTCGACGAGCTTGCGGCCCAGCGAGAATTCGGAGCCCTCGCGGGTGACGAGCCTCGACTCCTCGAGCGCTGCCAGCAGGTTCGACGTCGACGACTTCGGGATGCCGAGCTCCCTGGCGAGGTCGCTGAGCGTCACCCTGCCGCTCGGCGCCGCAGCGAGGACGTCGAGCAGGGCAGCCGCCCGCAGAACCGCCGGCGCTGCAGACGGTGACGAGGTGGACTGCGCCGCGGACGAGGCTGTGACCGCCATGGTGCTCCCTTGAAATAAGTTCACTCTGCTGAACGAGATACATCATAGTGGCGCGGCCTCGAGCGGCGCCGCTGCGGAAAGCACCGAAGGAAGATTGCACACACGTGTTTGATTTCGGGGGCCGTTCACCCTATATTCAAGTCAGAGCCTCCCGCCGCGGCGAACCCCCCAATGGTCGCGGCGGGAGGCTCGTTCCATGCCCGGGCGCCTCGGCCTCCCGCGCGTCCACCCGGAAACGGCAGGAGCCCGCCGCACTCTCCAGGAATGCGACGAGCTTGGCAGTGGGTCCTACCGGGATCGAACCGATGACATCCACGGTGTAAGCGTGGCGCTCTACCAGCTGAGCTAAAGACCCGTTCGCCGGCTGCTGTGCGCCGCCGGCGGTGTTCCACTCTACCGCACGCCGAGCTACGCCCCGGCGACCCCGGCCTGCTTTGTGATTTCTTGAAGGGCTGCCCGGTACTCGGCGAGCTCCCTCGCCTGGCCCCGAGGGTTCACGACGCGGTAGCGGACGGCGCCCTCGGCGTCGAGGATGAACGTCCCGCGCAGGGCCATGCCGCTCTCCTCGTCGAAGACCCCGTAGCTGCGTGCGACCTCGCCGTGCGGCCAGAAGTCGGAGAGGAGCGGGAACGCGTATCCCTCGGCCGACGCGTAGGCGCGCAGCGCGAACTTGCTGTCGACCGAGACGGCGAGCACCTCGGCGTCGACCGCGGCGAAGGCATCCCACGCGTCGCGCACCTCGCACAGCTCGCCGGTGCAGATGCCCGAGAAGGCGAACGGGTAGAACAGCACGACGACGGGGCGCCCACGGTAGGAGGAAAGCCGGACCGGCTCTCCGAACTGGCTGGGCAGCTCGAAGTCAGGCGCCGTGCTGCCCAGCTCGGGCACGGCGGGGCGAGCCTGCACTACTGCTTCTTCCGGACGAGGCGCGTGGCGCTCCAGTCCTTGGAGACGCCGACAGACGACGTCGAGTGGAGGCCTGCCGTGGGGGCCGACTCCTGGACCTCCATGGGCCGCACATGGCCGTCGCGCCCCTGCTTGGGCGTGAGGAGCCAGATGACGCCGGAGTCGCCGAGGGTGGTCTGGGCGTCGACGAGCATGTCGACGAGGTCGCCGTCGCCGTCGCGCCACCACACGATGACACCGTCGACGACCTCGTGGTCGTCCTCATCGAGGAGGTCGGAGCCGACCCCTTCCTCGATCGCGTCGCGCAGGCCGAAGTCCACGTCCTCGTCGTAGCCGAACTCCTGGATCAGGTCTCCATCCTTGAAACCCAATCGCGCCGCCACATTGCTATCCGCGGCGGTGTCGGTCTCGCCCACGTCTTCCTCCTCGTGCCGTTGCGTGCAAGCGGCGGCCCTGACGCGCCTTCTCCCTGGAAGGTCCGCGCCGGCGGGGTCGCCGTTGCTACAAGCCAACACCGTTTGTCCCTTGGCTTCAAGCGCGCAGCACCGTGAAGGCCCGTCAAACGGGGCGAAAGGCGCCTGCCGCGGGCCCCGTCGGACGTGGCGCAACAATGGCAGTCGGGCTGGTATCCCACTACGCATCGTTGGCCCCCGCGACTAGAGTGTGGCGTGAGTGCCAGCCTGGCCGCAGAACCCGACAGCCACCAGGGCGCTCAGAACGAAGGCCCTGCACGCACAGGGCGCAGCGACAACACTGCCCGCCGTCCGGCTGCCACCAGCGCCGGCCACCGGGCTCGAAGAGAGGTTTGGACGTGTCTGTAGGAGAAGAGACCTCGCACATCCTGAGTGGCCTGACCAACCAGCTCCCGGACCGTGACCCCGAGGAGACGGCGGAATGGATCGAGTCGCTTGACTCGCTGATCGAGGAGCGCGGCACAGCACGCGCGCAGTACATCATGCGCAGCCTCCTGCAGCGCGCCGGTGCTCAGAGCGTGGGCGTCCCGATGGTGACGACGACCGACTACGTGAACACGATTCCCGCAGACCAGGAGCCGGAGTTCCCGGGCGACGAGGAGTTGGAGCGCCGCTACCGCGCCTACATGCGCTGGAACGCGGCGATCATGGTCCACCGCGGCCAGCGGCCGGGCATCGGGGTCGGCGGCCACATCTCGACCTACGCCGGCGCTGCCACGCTCTACGAGGTCGGCTTCAACCACTTCTTCCGCGGCAAGGACCACCCCGGCGGAGGCGACCAGGTCTTCTTCCAGGGCCACGCCTCCCCCGGCATGTACGCGCGGGCGTTCATGGAGGGCCGCCTGAGCGAGCAGGACCTCGACGGCTTCCGCCAGGAGAAGTCCCGCGAGGGCCATGCGCTCTCCTCCTACCCGCACCCGCGGATGATGCCGGAGTTCTGGGAGTTCCCGACCGTCTCCATGGGCATCGGCCCCATGAACGCGATCTACCAGGCGCAGTCCAACAAGTACCTGCACAACCGCGGGATCAAGGACACCGCCGACCAGCACGTCTGGGCCTTCCTCGGCGACGGCGAGATGGACGAACCCGAGAGCCGCGGCCTGCTCCAGCTCGCGGCCAACGACAACCTGGACAACCTGACCTTCGTCGTCAACTGCAACCTGCAGCGCCTCGACGGCCCGGTGCGCGGCAACGGCAAGATCGTCCAGGAGCTCGAGGCGTTCTTCCGCGGCGCCGGCTGGAACGTGATCAAGGTCCTTTGGGGCCGCGAGTGGGACGCCCTGCTCGCCAAGGACAAGCAGGGCCACCTCGTCGACATCATGAACTCGACGCTCGACGGGGACTTCCAGACGTACAAGGCCGAGTCGGGCGGGTTCGTGCGCGAGCACTTCTTCGGCAAGACCCCCGAGACGAAGGAGCTCGTCGCGGACTTGAGCGATGAGGACATCTGGAACCTCAAGCGCGGCGGGCACGACTACTGGAAGGTCTACGCGGCCTACAAGGCGGCGACGGAGTTCAAGGGCAAGCCCACGGTCATCCTCGCGAAGACGGTCAAGGGCTACGGCCTCGGCCCGCACTTCGAGGCGCGCAACGCGACGCACCAGATGAAGAAGCTCACGCTCCAGGACCTCAAGGACTTCCGCGACCACCTGCGGATCCCGATCTCCGACGAGCAGCTCGAGGCGGACCCGTACCGCCCGCCGTACTACCACCCGGGCCAGGACGCCCCCGAGATCCAGTACATGATGGAGCGCCGCAAGGCCCTCGGCGGCTTCCTCCCGGAGCGCCGCGACGCCGCCACGGCCGTGGCCCTCCCGGGTGAGAAGTCCTACGAGGTCGCCAAGCGCGGCTCCGGCAAGCAGCAGGCCGCGACCACCATGGCCTTCGTGCGCCTGCTCAAGGACCTCATGCGGGACAAGGAGTTCGGCTACCGGATCGTGCCGATCATCCCCGACGAGGCGCGCACGTTCGGCATGGACGCGTTCTTCCCGACGGCGAAGATCTACAACCCCAAGGGCCAGAACTACCTCTCCGTCGACCGCGACCTCGTGCTCGCGTACAAGGAGTCCCCGGCCGGGCAGATCGTCCACGTGGGCATCAACGAGGCCGGCTCGATCGCGGCGTTCACCGCCGCAGGCACCTCGTACGCCACCCACGGCGAGGCTCTCGTGCCGATCTACGTCTTCTACTCGATGTTCGGCTTCCAGCGCACGGGAGACGGCATCTGGGCGGCGGCGGACCAGATGACGCGCGGCTTCATCATCGGCGCGACCGCGGGCCGCACGACGCTGACGGGCGAGGGCACGCAGCACGCCGACGGCCACTCCCCCATCCTCGCGTCGACGAACCCCGCGGTCATCACGTATGACCCGGCGTACGGCTACGAGATCGGGCACATCGTGCGCGCGGGCCTCGAGCGGATGTACGGCGGCGCCCACGAGGACCCGAACGTCATGTACTACCTCACGGTGTACAACGAGCCGATCGTCCAGCCGGCCGAGCCGGAGGAGCTCGACGTCGACGGCCTGCTCAAGGGCATCTACCTCCTCGCCCCGGCGAAGGTCGACGGCCCGCGCACCCAGCTGCTCGCCTCGGGCGTGGCCGTGCCGTGGGCCCTCGAGGCCCAGCAGATCCTCGCGGACGAGTGGGGCGTCTCCGCCGACGTGTGGAGCGTGACGTCCTGGAACGAGCTGCGCCGCGACGGCCTGGCCGCCGAGGAGGAGGCGTTCCTCAACCCGGGCCAGGAGGCCCGCGTGCCGTTCGTGACCCAGCAGCTCGCCGGAGCAACGGGCCCGATCGTGGCTGTCTCGGACTACATGAAGGCCGTGCCCGACCAGATCCGCCAGTTCCTGCCGAACGAGTTCGCGACCCTGGGCGCCGATGACTTCGGCTTCGCCGACACGCGTGCCGCGGCCCGCCGGTACTTCAAGATCGACTCGCACTCGATCGTGGTCCGCGCGCTGCAGATGCTCGCGCGCCGCGGCGAGGTCGACGCCGAGGCCCCGCGCCAGGCGTTCGACAAGTACCAGCTCCTGGACGTCAACGCCGGCACGACCGGCAACGCCGGCGGCGAGAGCTAACCGGCAGAACAGGGCCGGCGAGAGCTGACTCGAAGCCCGGCCAGGCAACCACAGACGACGGCGGCCCTCCCCACCCACGGGGAGGGCCGCCGTCGTCCGTGGCGGCGCCGCCGCCAGCGGAGGGCCACCGCCGTGTGAGACCGCGCACCGCACCTTGTAGCCTTCGCACAAAATGCGCCCGCGCGGCGGGCTCGCCTATGCTCGTGCCATGGCCCAGCCGCAGCACCCCCCCGGCAGCGCGCCGAACGGCAAGCTCACGATCTCCCCCGCGAAGGCGGAGACCATCAAGAAGCTGCGCGCGAACGTCGGCCAGCTCTCGACGACGACGATGCGGGAGCTCGAGCGGGTCCTGCCCTGGTACGGCCGGCTCAGCGCCGACGAGCGCTCGGCGCTCGGGCTCGTCGCGCAGAACGGCATCGCGGCGTTCGTGACGTGGTACGAGCGGCCGACCCTGCCCTCGTGGATCCTCTCTGACGTGTTCGGCAACGCCCCGACCGAGCTCACACGCTCCATCAGCCTGCAGAAGGCGCTCCAGCTCATCCGGATCGTGGTCGAGGCCGTCGAGGACCAGGTGCCGCACCTCGCTCCGGAGGAGGACCAGCCCGCGCTGCGGGAGGCTGTCCTGCGCTACTCGCGCGAGGTGGCCTTCGCCGCGGCCGACGTGTACGCCCGCGCCGCCGAGACCCGCGGGTCGTGGGACACGCGCCTCGAGGCCCTCATCGTCGACGCCATCCTGCGGGGCGAGAACACCGACGCGCTCCGCTCGCGCATCGCCGCGCTGGGCTGGAAGGCGCAGGAGCGGTTCACCGTCATGGTGGGCAGCTCGCCGCTCGAGCCGAGCCCGACCTATGTCGGCGAGCTCCGGCGGCTCGCCGGCCGCTACGCACAGGACGCCCTCGTGGGCATCCAGGGCGACCGGCTCATCCTCATCCTCGGCGGGCTCGAGGACCCGCCGGGGGCCATGGCGCGCCTCGCGGAGCTCTTCGCCCCGGGCCCGGTCGTGTTCGGCCCTGAGGCGGGGACGCTGCTCGAGGCCAGCACGTCCGCGCAGGCGGCCTTCGCGGGACTCTCGGCCGCTCGGGCGTGGCCGAACGCCCCGCGCCCGGTCGCCGCGGACGACCTGCTCCCGGAGCGCGTCGTCGCGGGGGACGACGCCGCCCGGCGGGCCCTCGTGCAGAAGATCTACCGGCCGCTCATGGCGGCGTCGAACGGCCTCGTCGAGACCCTCAGCGCCTACTTCGAGCTCGGGCACTCGCTCGAGGCGACCGCGCGGGAGCTCTTCGTCCACGCCAACACGGTCCGGTACCGGCTGCGCAGGGTGTGCGACGTGACGGGCTGGGACCCCCTCCTGCCGCGGGAGGCCTTCGTCCTGCAGACAGCGCTCGTCGTCGGCCGGCTCTCGGCGCCCTCGAGGGCCTCCTCCGAACGCCCCGCCGGACGGTCCGCCTGAGGGCCCGCAACCCGGAAGGCGTTGTAGACTTCCCACAAATCGCGTTCTGGAGCTTGGTACACGAGCCCTCCGCTCGGACGCCCCCCGATTTGGAAAGCTGGATACGTGCTAGCAATTGTCTGCCCTGGACAGGGCTCCCAGACGCCCGGATTCCTGGCTCCGTGGCTTGAGGTCCCCGCCGTCGCAGAGCGCCTCGGCGCCCTGGGCGAGGTCGCGGGCCTGGATCTCGTGGCCCACGGCACCACCTCGGACGAGGAGACCATCAAGGACACCGCTGTAGCGCAGCCGCTCATCGTCGCTGCCGGCATCGTCGCAGCCGAGACCCTCTTCGACGTCGAGCTCAGCGAGCTGCCCGTGGTCCTGGCAGGCCACTCGGTCGGCGAGATCACCGCATCCGCCCTCGCAGGCGTGCTGACCCCCGAGGACGCGATGCGCTTCGTGTCGGTGCGCGCGCAGGGCATGGCGCGGGCCGCGGCCGTGACGCCGACGGGGATGAGTGCCGTCCTCGGCGGCGAACCGCAGGAGGTCCTCGACGCCATCGCCGCCACCGGCGCGGTGCCGGCCAACGTCAACGGCGGTGGCCAGGTCGTGGCGGCAGGGACGTTCGAGCAGCTGCAGGCGCTCGCGGACAACCCGCCGGCGAAGGCCCGCATCGTCCCGCTCAAGGTCGCCGGCGCCTTCCACACGCAGCACATGGCCCCGGCCGTCGCCGCGCTCTCCGAGCTCCGGCCGAGCCTCGGCATCTCGGAGCCTCAGGTTCCGCTCCTGTCCAACTTCGACGGCCAGGAGGTCGCCTCGGGCGGCGCGGCCGTCGACAGCCTCATCGAGCAGGTCTCGCGCCCGGTCCGCTGGGATCTCTGCATGGAGACGCTCGCAGCCAAGGGCGTGACGGGCGTGATCGAGCTCGCGCCGGCGGGCACGCTCGTCGGACTGGCCAAGCGCGGGATGAAGGGCGTCAAGACCGTCGCGGTCAAGACCCCGGGCGATCTCGACGCGGCGCTGGCCCTCTTCGCGGCCGACGCCGAACGCGCCGAGGAGAACGTATGACGGCCCCGGTCCTGGCGCAGGCCCAGGTCAACGAGCACTCGCGGATCCTCGGCATCGGCGCCTACCGCCCCTCGATCACCGTCACGAACGACGACGTGTGCCAGTGGATCGACTCCTCCGACGAGTGGATCCGCCAGCGCACCGGCATCGTCACGCGCCATCGGGCCCCCGCCGACGTGAGCGTCATCGACATGGCGGAGGGCGCGTCCCGCGAGGCCCTCGCCGCCGCGGGGATCGACGGAGCCCAGCTCGGCGCCGTCATCGTCTCGACCGTGACGCACCCGTACGCGACGCCGTCGGCCGCCGCCCAGCTCGCCGACCGCCTCGACGCGACGCCCGCGCCGGCCTACGACATCTCCGCGGCGTGCGCCGGCTACTGCTACGGGGTCGCCCAGGCTGACGCGCTCGTCCGCTCCGGCGCCGCCGAGTACGTCCTCGTCGTGGGGACAGAGAAGCTGAGCGACTTCATCGACAACACCGAGCGCACGATCTCCTTCCTGCTCGGCGACGGTGCGGGCGCCGTCGTCGTCGGCCCCTCCGAGACCCCCGGGATCGGGCCCTCGGTGTGGGGCTCCGACGGGAGCAAGTGGGGCACGATCGGCATGACCCACTCGCTGCTCGACGTGCGGGACCTCTCGGACGAGGCCGAGCGCGACGGCGCCGGCAACGCGGCCGCCGTGCTGGGCACCGAGGCCAAGATCTGGCCGACGCTGCGCCAGGACGGCCAGTCCGTGTTCCGCTGGGCCGTGTGGGAGATGGCCAAGGTCGCGAAGCGGGCCCTCGACGTCGCCGGCGTCGGCCCCGAGGACATCTCCGCCTTCGTCCCGCACCAGGCGAACATGCGGATCATCGACGAGATGGTCAAGCAGCTCAAGCTTCCGGAGTCGGTGGTCGTGGCGCGCGACATCGCGGACGCGGGCAACACCTCCGCGGCCTCGATCCCGCTCGCCGCCCACAGGCTCCTGAAGGAGAACCCGGAGCTCAGCGGCACGCTGGCCCTCCAGATCGGCTTCGGCGCGGGCCTCGTGTTCGGCGCCCAGGTCGTCGTCCTCCCCTGAGACCGGGGTGCCCCGCCTGGCCGGGGCACCGTCAAAGCCAGGCCGCACGAGCGGCCGGGAACCCTGATCCGGCTGATCCGCCGGCACACCGAGAAAAGGAGCCGACATGGCAAGCAACGAAGAGATCCTCGCCGGTCTGGCCGAGATCATCAACGAGGAGACGGGCCTGGCCACCGAGGCCGTCGAGCTCAACAAGTCCTTCACGGACGACCTCGACATCGACTCGATCTCGATGATGACCATCGTGGTCAACGCTGAGGAGAAGTTCGGCGTCCGCATCCCCGACGAGGAGGTCAAGAACCTCTCGACCGTGGGAGACGCCGTCGACTTCATCTCCAAGGCCCAGGCCTAGGGCTTTCCCAGCGGCCGGTGCCCACGGCACCGGCCGCTGACCTGACCTGCCAGCTCCGGCTGGCCCGACGCGATTACACGTGAAAGAGCGAAGCATGGCGCGCAAAGTTGTTGTGACCGGCCTGGGAGCCACGACGCCCATCGGCGGCGATGTCCCGACCCTGTGGCAGAACGCCCTCAAGGGCGTCTCGGGCGTCCGCAGGCTGACCGACGACTGGGTGGAGCAGTTCGATCTTCCCGTCAAGATCGCCGCCAGGCTCACCGTCCCGGCCGAAGAGGTCCTCAGCCGCGTCGAGATGAAGCGAATGGACCCCTCAACCCAGTACGGCGTCATCGCCGCCCGCGAGGCGTGGAAGGACGCCGGGATCGAGAACGTCGACCACGACCGCCTCGCGGTCGCCTTCGCGACCGGCATCGGGGGCGTCTGGACGCTCCTGAACGGCTGGGACACGCTCAAGGAGAAGGGCCCGCGCCGTGTCCTGCCGATGACCGTGCCGATGCTCATGCCGAACGGCGTCGCCGCCGCCGTGAGCCTCGACCTCGGCGCGCGTGCCGGTGCCCACACCCCGGTCTCCGCGTGCGCCTCCGGCACGGAGGCGATGAGCGTGGGCCAGGAGCTCATCCGCTCGGGCAAGGCCGACGTCGTGATGGTCGGCGGCGCCGAGGCCGCCATCCACCCCATGCCCATCGCGTCGTTCGCCTCAATGCAGGCGCTCTCCAAGCGCAACGACGACCCCGAGGCTGCTTCGCGCCCCTACGACATCGACCGCGACGGCTTCGTCATGGGCGAGGGCGCCGGCGCGCTCGTCCTCGAGGCCGAGGAGCACGCCGTCGCCCGCGGCGCGAGGATCTACGCCGAGCTGGCCGGCACGTCGGTGACCGCCGACGCCTACCACATCACGGCCCCGGACCCCGAGGGCCTCGGCGCGACCCGCGCCCTCAAGGCGGCCATGTTCGACGCCCGGGTCCAGCCCGAGGACATCGTCCACGTCAACGCGCATGCGACGTCGACCCCCGTCGGTGACAAGCCCGAGTACACCGCCCTCAAGGCCGCCCTCGGCTCGCACGTGGACAACGTCGCTGTCTCGGCCACGAAGTCGCAGATGGGCCACCTCCTCGGCGCCTCCGGTGCGGTCGAGGCGGTGCTCACCGTCCTCGCCGTCAACGAGCGCAGGGCCCCCGCGACCATCAACCTGGACAACCAGGACCCGGAGATCCCGCTGGACGTCGTGACGTCGGCACGCGATCTGCCGCAAGGCGACATCGTGGCCCTCAGCAACTCCTTCGGGTTCGGCGGCCACAACGCGGTCATCGTGATCCGCAGCCGCTGAGCCGTCTGATGCCCCGCCCGGAGGGGGCGGCGCAGACACAGAACAGCACTGGGCCCGCCGAGAGGCGGGCCCAGTGCTGTTCTGTGTTGAAGCAGTGCTGTTCTGCAAGGAGGTGCCCGCAGCGGGCCGCGGGAGCGTGGAGGGTCAGCCGACTCGGTGGAGCCAGCGGACGGGCGCGCCCTCCGCGGCGTGGCGGAAGGGTTCGAGCTCCTCGTCCCAGGCCTCGCCGAGGGCGAGGGAAAGCTCGTGGAACACGACTGCAGGGTCGCCGCCTCCGGCCTCGTAGGCGTAGCGCACCCGGTCCTCGGAGATCACGATGTTCCCGTGAACGTCGGTCATGGCATGGAAGATGCCCAGCTCTGGCGTGTGCGACCATCTGGCCCCGTCGACGCCGGGGCTCGGCTCCTCGGTGACCTCGTAGCGCAGGTGGGCCCAGCCGCGGAGCGCGGAGGCGAGCTGCGCGCCGGTGCCGGGGGCGCCTATCCAGGAGAGCTCGGCACGGAACATTCCCGGAGCGGCAGGCTGTGCCGTCCAGTCGAGGTCAGTCCGCTTGTCGACGACCGAGCCGATGGCCCACTCAACGTGGGGGCACAGCGCGCTCGGTGCCGAGTGCACGAACAGCAGACCACGCGTCATCACTGCAGACATTCCATCCTCCATCGCTGCCGGTACGTCTTCCCCTACGACCGTCAGCGGGCGGTGCCCAGCGACCCACGTGTATGCAGTTGTCCTCCGGCCCGGGTCCTGGCGGACGCCGAAACCGGCGGTTCGCGACCATTCTGCCGTACGACCTGACGCCCGCGCCAGTGCGCCGTGCCGTAAATGCCGCATCGACCTACCGGCCGGTCACCCCTGCTGTCCTGCGGTCAGTCACGGTTCGCGCGCCGCTCGTCCCCGGCCCGGGCCTTGATCTCAGGCCCGCGGATGGGAGGCCTGGTAGCTCGCGCGCAGCCGCTCGACGGAGACATGCGTGTAGAGCTGGGTCGTGGCCAGGCTCGCGTGGCCCAGGATCTCCTGCACGCTCCGCAGGTCCGCTCCACCGTCGAGGAGGTGGGTCGCCGCAGTGTGCCGCAGCGCGTGGGGCCCGCTGGCCGACGTATCGCCCAGTCCGCGGAGGGCGCGGTCGACGATCTCGCGCGCCTGCCGCTGGCCGAGCCGGCCCCCACGGCGGCCCAGGAAGAGGGCAGGTCCGCTCCCCAGGGTTGCGAGCCGTCCGCGCAGGGCCAGCCAGCGCCGGAGGGCCTGTTCCGCGGGGACGCCGAAGGGAACGCTGCGCTCCTTGTTGCCCTTGCCGAGCACGCGCAGCATGCGCCTGTCCAGGTCGACGTCGTCGACGTCGAGCCCGACCAGCTCCCCGATTCTCGCCCCGGACGCGTAGAGGAGTTCGACGACGGCGAGGTCCCTCGCGGGGACGGGGTCGCCTTCGACCGCCGATGAACGTGCGTGGGCATCGAGGGTGCCCACGAGCCGTTCCACCTGTCCCCGGTGGAGGACCTCTGGCAGGTGCCGTTCGCGCTTGGGTGCCAGGAGGCGCAATGCCGGGTCGGCCTGGACCAGGCCCTCCCGGTGGGCCCACGCCGTGAACGACCTCGCCGCGGCCGCCCGGCGCGCCACCGTCGACCGGGCGAGGCCCGCCTCGCTCTGGCGCCCGAGCCAGCGGCGCAGCATGGCGAGGTCGAGGTCGGCGAGGACGGATGCGCCGTCCTCCGCCGCGGCAGCGAGGAGCGAGCGGAGGTCGGATTCATAGGCGCGCAGGGTGTGCTGGGACCGTCCTCGTCCGAGGCCAAGATGCCGGATGAAGTCCCGGAGCGGCCCCTCGAGGCCCTCGGGGAGGCGCCACCAACGGTCAGTGCCTGTCCGGTCGGCGCCCGTTCCCTCAGCGTCCGTTCCCTCAGCGCCTGTCCGGTCGGCGTCCGTTCCCTCGGCATCTGTTCCCTCGGCGTCTGTTCTCACTGGGTCACTCTCGCGCGTGCCTCGAGCCCGGGCAAGGCGACACGCGCCTCACGAGTCCGCGCTCCGGCGCCAGCCCCACTCCGACCGCGTGCAGAGGCCGAGGAGCTGCAGGCGGCCCAGTCCAGCCCTGACCTCGGCCTCGCTCAGGCCCGCCACGGAGGCTAGGCTCTCCACCTCTGCCCCGCGCCGCTTGGGGAGCGCCTCGAGGAGCATGAAGTCCACGAGGGACAGCCCGTCGTGCGCGGGGCCCGGGATCTCCGGCTCGTCGACGAGCCCCTCGCCGGAGGCCGCCATGAGCTCGAACGCCTCCTTCTCGTCGGTCACGCAGAGCGCGCCCTCCCGCAGGAGCCGGTGGCACCCGGCGGAGTTGGCGCTGAAGACGGATCCGGGGACCGCGGCCACATGGCGTCCGATCTCTGCCGCCCGGCGGGCGGTGCTGAGGGCACCCGAGCGCCACCGAGCCTCCACGACCACCGTCAGCGACGAGAGGGCCGCGATGAGCCGATTTCGTTTGAGGAAGCGGTGCCTCGTCGGGGAGGCCCCGGGCGGCAGCTCGGAGACCATGAGTCCGCGCCTCGCGATCTCGCGGAGCAGGTCCTCGTGGCCCGAGGGGTAATAGCGGTCGACACCGCCGGCCATGACGGCCACCGTGGGCAGGGCCCGCGACGACGATGCAAGGGCCGCCCGGTGGGCCTGCCCGTCGATGCCGTAGGCGCCGCCGCTGACGACCGTGAGGCCCCTGTCCGCGAGGCCCTTGCCGAGCTCGCCGGCGACGGACAGGCCGTATCCCGTCGCGTCCCGGGAACCCACGATCGCTACCGTGCGCTTCATGGGCGGCAGTCGGTCCTCCCCGCGGATCCACAGGCACAGGGGCGCCTCGGCCCCCAGATCGTCGAGGCCGTCCGGCCATTCGGCGTCCTCGGGGACCACAAGCCGGCCGCCGAAGCGGGCGATCGTCTCGAGGTCCCGCTCGGGTGCCAGCTGCGGGACGCGCGGCCGCCAGCGCTCGAGGGCGGCGGCAAGGGCGCCTCGGCCAGCCGCCGGCTCAGCCAGGACGGCCTCGGCCCCTGGTGCGGGACTCTGCCCCGTCGCCACAAGGAGAGCGTCGACCGGCCCGAGGATGGACACGAGAGCCGTGCCGACGGGGTCCAGCGGCTCAAAGAGCCTCGACAGCGCGGCCCGGGCCACCCGGATGTCCTCCATGCCTGCCTCCCCGAGGGCCGTTGCGCCTGCGTGCCGCGTCGTGCCGCCGCTCATGCCGCTGCCACCGACTGCCGGAGGAGGAGGGCTTGGCCCACGTCGTCGGGGCCGGGTCGGTCCGCGCCCGCAAGGTCCGCAAGTGACCACGCGAGCCGCAGCACCCGGTCGTAGCCGCGTGCCGTGAGGGTGTTGTTGCCGAGGGCAGACTCGAGCGGCCGCGTCGTCGCCGCATCCAGACGGAACTGCCCCCGCAGGAGGCGGCCGGGGACCTGGGAGTTGGTCTCGAGCCCGAACGGCGCGAGCCGCTCCGCCTGCCGCGCTCTGGCCTCGCGCACGCGGGCGGCGACGGCACCCGTCGACTCGCCGGCACCCTCGGTGCCGAGGTCCAGGGCGGAGACCTTGCGGATGTGGAGCTGGATGTCGACGCGGTCCAGGAGCGGACCCGAGATCCTGCTGAAGTACCGGCGCCGCGCCTGAGGCGTGCAGGTGCAGTCGAGGCCCTTGCCGGAGCCGTTGCCGCACGGGCACGGATTGGCGGCGAGGACGAGCTGGAAGCGGGCCGGGTAGGCGGCGGTGCCCGCCGCCCGGTGGATCACGAGCTCTCCGCTCTCGAGCGGCTGGCGCAGCGAGTCGAGGACCCGCGGCTCGTACTCGGGCGCCTCGTCGAGGAACAGTACGCCACGGTGGGCTCTGGACGCGGCACCTGGCCGGGGGACGCCGCTCCCGCCGCCGACTATGGCCGGCGGGCTCGCCGTGTGGTGCGGGCTCTCGAACGGCGGGCGGCGCATGAGCTGCCGCGCGGCCCCCGGGTCGCCGGAGAGGGAATGGATTGCGGTGACCTCCATCGCCGCCTCGTCGTCGAGATCGGGCAGGATTCCCGGGAGGCGCTCCGCGAGCATCGTCTTCCCCGCCCCCGGGGGTCCGACGAAGAGCAGGTGGTGGCCTCCTGCGGCCGCGACCTCGAGCGCGGACCTGGCCTCGGACTGCCCCGCCACGTCGCGCAGATCCGGCACGGAGAGGGACGGCCGGCCACCGGCCTCTCCCCCGCCGCCGGCAGTGGACTCTCGCGCAGGTCCGGGTGCCGGGAGGCGCACGGCCTGGGGGTCAGCTCCGAGCTCGAGGGCGAGCTGCCCGAGGGAGTCGTAGGCGTGGACTATGGCCCCGGGAACGAGCGCGGCCTCCTGGGCGTTCTCTGCAGCGACGACGACATCGGGACGGCCCGCCCGCACGGCCGCCATGACCGCCGGCAGGACTCCCCTGATCGGCCGCAGCCGGCCGTCGAGGCCGAGCTCGGCGAGGAAGACGACGCCCCCGGGCGGGCGCAGGTCCCCCGCCGCGGCGAGCGACGCGACAGCGATCGCGAGGTCGAAGCCCGTCCCCCGCTTCGGCAGCGACGCCGGGATGAGGTTGACGGTGAGCTTGCGCCGCGTGAGCGGCAGGCCGCTGTTGTGGGCCGCGCTGCGGACGCGCTCGCGCGCCTCATTGAGGGCCGAGTCGGGCAGGCCGAGGACGACGAAGCTCGGCAGGGTCTGCTGGATGTCGGCCTCGACCTCGACGAGGTAGCCGTTGAGGCCCACCAGGGCCACGCCCAGGGCACGCCCGAGCCCGCTCATGCGACACCTCGCAGGTGCTCGATCCGGCTGCGCTCCCCGGCCGGGCCGGTCACCGCGATGACGTCCACGCGCCGTCGTCCGCCGCTGACGCCATGAGCAGCTGCCCAGGCACCGAGCAGGCGGACGAGCCGGCCGAGCTTCACGGGGTCGACGGCCTCGAACGGATGGCCGAAGTCCCACGATCGTCGCGACTTCACCTCGACGGCGACGAGCACCCCGGCGTCGTCCGCGACGATGTCGAGCTCGCCCTCCGGGCATCTCCAGTTGCGGTCCAGGATCGCGGCGCCGTGCGACCGCAGGTATTCTTCGGCGAGCCGCTCTCCGCGCTGCCCGAGTCTGTCCTTGGCTCTCATGGGACCAGACTCGCGGCCGGGAGGTCCGCGCGGGGCCGGGCGCCGTCCTATGTGGACGACTCGCCCGGGGGGGCAGCTGTGGAGGAGCAGTCAGTGGTTGCGGCGAAAAGCCCGGGCCCTAGCCCCCGAGGCCTGCCGCGCCGAGCCCGCCGTCCTTGGGCAGCCCGAGGTCCTCGACCTTGGGGAGCTCCTCGACGTTGACATCCTTGAAGGTGATCACGCGCACGCTCTTGACGAACCTCGCCGTGCGGTAGACGTCCCACACCCACGCGTCCTGGAGCGTGAGGTCGAAGTACACCTCGCCGTCGGCCGAGCGGGCCTGCAGGTCGACATGGTTGGCGAGGTAGAAGCGGCGCTCTGTCTCCACGACGTAGCTGAACAGCGAGATGACATCCCGGTACTCGCGGTAGAGCTGGAGCTCCATGTCCGTCTCGTAGTTCTCAAGGTCTTCGGCGCTCATGGTCCTATCTTCCCCCACCAGCCGGCGCTCGGCCGCCGGCATACACGTCGTCGAGTCCCGGCGCCTCGAGCGGCGCGGGCATGCTGTGAGGCCGCAGCTCGTCGTCGAGCGTCAGCGCGGCGTCAGCGCCGAACTGCTCGGCGGCCTCGAGCGCCTCCTCCGGGGGCAGCCCGGTCCCGAGGTGCCACGAGCGCCGGTGCAGGCTGGTGGGACCGAACTGGGCGAGCGCCGCGCGGTGGTCCGGCGTCGCGTAGCCCTTGTTGATGGCCCACCCGTAGCGCGGGTCCTCGAGGCCGTGGCCCACCATGATCTCGTCCCGCGCGACCTTGGCGAGGATGCTCGCGGCCGCAACTGCCTGGCACTTGAGGTCGGCCTTGATCGTCGTCCGGACGGGCACCGTGGGGATCCCCACGGCCTCCTCGAAGAGGGAGGCCTGCCCGCCACGGGCCAGCCAGTCGTAGTTGCCGTCGAGGTGGACGGCGTCGGGGACGATGCCCTCGGCGCCGAGCGTCTCGAGCGCCCGCACTCCGGCGAGCCGCAGGGCCCCCATGAGCCCGATCCCGTCGATCTCCTCGGCGCTCGCGTGCCCGACGGCGGAGCCGATGGCCCACGTGCGGACCAGCGGCACGAGCTCGACCCGCCGCTCGGGAGTCAGGAGCTTGCTGTCGCGCAGGACGGTCCGGGTCTTCACCCGGCGCGCGTCGACGACGACGACCCCCACGGTGACCGGCCCCGCGAGGGCTCCCCGGCCGACCTCGTCGCAGCCGGCGACGAGCGGGCCGAACTCGCCGGCGAGCCGGTTGACGAAGCGGAGGGTGGGCGCGGGGGCGCCGGGACGGGAGGTGCTCATGACGCGGGCGGAACGCTGGCGAAGGTGTCCGGGTAGCTGTCCAGGACGCGCAGC
Organism: Sinomonas sp. T428B; assembly: GCF_056780155.1. Lineage (NCBI taxonomy): Bacteria > Bacillati > Actinomycetota > Actinomycetes > Micrococcales > Micrococcaceae > Sinomonas > Sinomonas sp. T428B. The sequence continues at coordinate 2,244,384 of NZ_JBRAZR010000001.1, forward strand.
CGCGTGACGGGCCATGCGATGACCGTCGCCTTGCCCTCGACATCGGCAAGCGAGATGAACCCGGAGCCGCGCTGCTTGGCATCGTGGAAGCGGGAGTCGGAGGAGTGGTTCCGATTGTCTCCCATAACCCAGATGCTACCCTCCGGGACCGTCACGTCGAACTCGCGGACCAAGGGCGTCTCCGCGGGATTGACGTAGGGCTCCGCGAGGGGCTCGCCGTTGACCGTGATGCGATCGGAGGCGTCGCAGCACACGACATGGTCCCCGGGGAGGCCGATGACCCGCTTGATGAGGTGCTGCTGGGAGGTGTCCGGGAGGAGGCCCACGAACTCGAGGCCCTTCTGCAGGGGGTTCGAGGGCTCCTCGGGCATGGCCGGCAGCCACCCCTTCGTGTCGCGGAAGACGACGACGTCCCCGCGCTCGAGCGCGAAGTTGCGCGGCACCATGAGGTTGACGAAGATCCGGTCGTTCTCCTCGAGGGTCGGCACCATCGACTCCGAGGGAATGTAGAAGGCCTTGAAGAGGAATGTCTTGATGAGGAAGGACAGGACGACCGAGACCGCGAGGATGATGGCGATCTCCCGGAGCAGGCCGATCAGGCCGCCGCGCTTCGGGCGGGAGTCCTTGCGGCGCGCGGCGCCGTCTGGCTGCGCCCCCGTGTCCGCTTCGTCGGATCCGGGTCCGGGGGTGCGCTTCACTGAGAGTCCTTCGGTGTGGGGGTCGTGCTGAGATGGCCCAATCTATCAAGGGGCCAGAGGATCGCCATCGGCCTGCCGATGATCTTCTCGGTGCGGACCATACCGCCGCCGGGGGCGCCCAGGAGCGAGCGCGAGTCCGCCGACGCCGAGCGGTGGTCGCCCAGGAGCCAGATGCGGCCGGGGGGCACGACGACGTCGAACGCCTGCTCGCTCGCGGCGTCGCCCGGGTAGACGTAGGGCTCCTCGAGGGGGACGCCGTTGACCTCGAGCCTGCCGTCCGGCGTGCAGCAGCGCACTCGGTCCCCCGCGATGCCGACAACGCGCTTGACGTAGACCGTCTCGCTCGCCAGGACGCCGAACCATTCGGCGGTCCCCCGCGCGGCGTCGTCGACCCAGCCCCGGCCGCTGCTGAGCGGGGCGAAGGAACCCCTGCCATCGAAGACGACGACGTCGCCGCGCTGCACGGGCTGCCCGTCGAGGAGCGGACGCGCGACGGCGATCCTGTCGCCCGGAACGAGGAGCGGTTCCATGGAGCCGGAGGGGATGTAGAAGACGTCGACGACGAAGGCGCGCACGAGGCCCCATGCGAGCAGGGCGATCCCGAGGGCCAGCACGACCGAACGCCAGCCCCGCAGGCGGGACTGGCGTTCGGTACGGGCCATGGAAGAGGCGTGCAGCGCTGGGCAGCCGGAGGCTACTTGGCGGAGCTGTAGTCGCGCTTCTCCTTGATCTTGGCAGCCTTGCCGCGCAGCTCGCGCATGTAGTACAGCTTGGCGCGGCGCACGTCGCCCTTGGTCACGACCTCGATCTTCTCGATGATCGGGGAGTGCACGGGGAACGTGCGCTCGACGCCGACACCGAAGGAGACCTTGCGGACCGTGAAGGTCTCGCGGACGCCGTGGCCCTGGCGGCCGACGACGAAGCCCTGGAACACCTGGACGCGGGTGTTCTTGCCCTCGATGATGTTCACGTGCACCTTGATGGTGTCACCGGGAGCGAACTCGGGGACGTCGGAGCGCAGCGAGGCGGCGTCGACGGAGTCGAGAATGTGCATGATCTTCTCCTGGCGAATGCCACAGGTCACCCGCTTTGGTTTCGGGCTCCGCCGCGAGCGGCACAGCCCGGAGTGTGTGCGACCGCCAGCCGAAAGTCCCGGCGAGGCGGCGTGTCCGATCCGTTGGCACAGGCCCCCTGTGGCAGGTCCGAAGCCCGGCAGACACAACTGGCCATTCTGCCACAGGCATGGCCGCGGCCGCCATTCGAGAGCCTGTCACGGGGACCAGGTCAGGCGCGGCGCAGCCGCCCGTCGGCCACCTCGAAGCCCAGCTCCCTCAGGACCGCCCGCTCCGCCTTGCCGTAGGCCGATGCGTCGGCGCCCTCGAGCAACTCGGGCCGGCGCGCGGCGGTGCGGCGCAGCTGCTGCTCGAGCCGCCATTGGGCGATGCGCCCGTGGTTGCCGGAGAGCAGCACCTCCGGGACCTCGTGGCCGCGCCACGAGGCGGGCTTGGTGTACACCGGGTACTCGAGGAGGCCGTCCGAGTGCGACTCCTCGACGAGCGAGTGGGGGTTGCCGACGACGCCGGGCAGAAGCCTGCCCACGGCCTCGACCATGGCCATGACCGCGACCTCTCCCCCGTTGAGCACGTAGTCGCCCAGGCTCACCGGGCGGACGTCGAAGTGCTCCCGAGCCCAGTCCAGGACGCGCTCGTCGATGCCCTCGTAGCGCCCGCACGCGAAGGCGAGCGTCGGCTCCTCGGCGAGCTGATAGGCCATGGCCTGCGTGAAGACCTCCCCGGCGGGCGAGGGGACGATGAGGACCGGGCGCGACGCGCCCTCGGTCGCGGCGCCTCCTGCGTCCCGGCCGGGCGCCCGGGCAACGTCCTGCTGCAGGGCGAGCACGCGCTCGAGGGCGAGCGCCCACGGCTCAGGCTTCATGACCATCCCGGCCCCGCCGCCGTACGGCGTGTCGTCCACGGTCCGGTGCCGGTCCGCGGTGAACTCCCGGAGGTCGTGCACGGCGAGGGTCATGAGGCCGTCCTCCTGGGCCCGCCCGAGCAGGGACAGGCGCAGCGGCGCGAGGTACTCCGGGAAGATGCTGACGACGTCGATGCGCACCTAGGCCTCCGGCTCCCCAGGTTCGCGGTTGAGCTCGAAGAGGCCCGGCGGCGGGGTGACTGTGACGAACCCTCCCTCGAGGTCCACCTCGGGGACGATCTGCTCGACGAAGGGGACGAGGACCTCGCCGTCGGGCGTGTCGACGACGAGGAGGTCCTGGACGGGCATCGTCTGGAGCGCGGCCACCGTCCCCACCGACCGCCCCTCGACCCTGACCTCGAGCCCGACGAGCTCGTGCTCATACCAGCCGTCCTCGTCGTCGTCCTCGAGCTCCTCCGTCTCGACGAAGAGGCGGGCGCCGCGGAGCTCCTCGGCCCGATTGCGGTCGGAGACCTCCTCGAAGGCCAGGAGCAGGATCTCCTTGTTCCAGCGGGCAGAGCGCAGCGTGAGCGCGCCGAGGGAGGCCGGTTCGACGATGAACGCGGCCCCGGGAACGAAGCGGTCCTCGGGCGCGTCCGTGAGCACCTGGACCGTGACCTCGCCGCGGATCCCGTGGGGCTTGCCGATCCGGGCTACCTGTACTTGCATCGCTCGTGCTGCTCCTTGGGGACGTGGCGGGGCGGGACATGGCTCCGGCCCCTCCACCCTAGTGGGCGGAGGGGCCGGAAGAGGGCCTGCTGGCCTGGCTGACTGCTCGCGCCTACCGGCGGCGGTCGGTGTCGATCACGTCGACGCGGACAGCCTCGCCCTCGGCGAGGGCCGCGACGACCGTGCGCAGGGCGCGCGCGGTGCGGCCCTGTCGGCCGATGACCCGGCCGAGGTCGTCCTGGTGGACGCGCACCTCGAGGATCTCGCCGCGGCGGTTGCTCTTGGCCTCCACCGTGACGTCATCCGGGTTGTCCACGATGCCGCGGACGAGGTGCTCGAGGGCCTCGGCCAGCAAACTACTCAGCCTCGGTCTCGGCGGGAGCCTCGGCCTCGGCCTCGGCCTCGTCGTTCTTGGCGGCCTTCGGGGTGATGGCCTCGGGCAGGATCACGGAGCCCTTCTCGGGGGCCACGAAGGCCTCCTTGGCCTTGGGCGCCTTGAGGGTGCCCTCCTGGCCCTCGAGGCCCTTGAACTTCTGCCAGTCGCCGGTGATCTTGAGGATCGCCGTGACCTGCTCGGTCGGCTGGGCGCCGACGCCGAGCCAGTACTGGGCGCGCTCGGAGTTGACCTCGATGAACGAGGGCTCCTCGGTCGGGTGGTACTTGCCGATCTCCTCGATCGCACGGCCATCGCGCTTGGTGCGCGAGTCGGCGACGACGATGCGGTAGTACGGGGCGCGCATCTTGCCGAAGCGCTTGAGTCGAATCTTAACGGCCACGGTTGTGGTCACTCCTGTTTCTGCACACGGGTCGAGCCCCGGCTTTTCCGCTCCCGTGGGGCGGGCCGTACTTCGTCAGGGCTCTCAGCTTGACACAACGCGCACGACAGAGAGGGGGCCGTGCGGATCGAGTACCTGTCCATTGTGCCAGAGAAAACGCGCCGCCGTGCACGCGGCGCGGATCCCGGGCGCGCCCTCAGTCCGCGCCGTCACACCCCGGCCCAGACGAACAGCTCCTGGTGGTCCCCGTCGTCGACGTCGGCGGCGAGCTTGGCGAGCTGCTCGACGTAGTCGTAGGCCTCGCGCGCGTCGAACGGCAGGTCCTCCTGGTCCACCCAGGCGGCGGCGACGCGCTCGACGGCGTCGCCCTCCTCCTCGCCCGACTCGAACTCGAGGAGCTCCGCGAGGGCGCGGACCATCGCGGTCGGGACGGCGAGGAGGGAGTCCGAGCCGACGTCCACCATCGTGAGCTCGTAGTCGACCCCGGGGGCGTGCACGGCGGCGCCGACGAGGCTGCCGAGCTGCTCGATCTCGTAGTCGGACACGCCGGGGATGCGGATCCCGCCCGCATCCTCGCCGGACCCGCCGTCGAGCGCGGCCGCACGGGCTAGGGCCTCGGAATGCGTGGCGACAAAGATCTCGGCGAATGGGCTGGGAGCGGTCACGGTGTCCCCCTCTGCGGCGGTGCGGCAAGTCGTCGTGCCCGCACTGGTGCGGACACGACGAGCGTAGCGCAGGGTGCCTCAGGCTGCCACGATGGCCATGCGGATCCGGTTGCGCCACGGGTCCTCGAAGCGCAGCTCGGCCCCGGTGTGATGGCTCTCGACGCCTGCGGCGCGCAGGCGGTCAGCGGCGGCGAGGAGATCGTCCTCGGCCGGGACGTGGATGAGCACCTCGCCGAGGCCCAGCGTGTCCTTGCGCGGCCCGGCGCCGCGGGAGTTCCACACGTTCATGGCCATGTGGTGGTGGTACCTCCCGGCGGAGACGAACAGCGCCTGCCCGTGCCAGCCGGCGGTCTTCTCGAAGCCGAGCGTGTCGACGTAGAAGCCCTGCGCCGTCGGCACGTCGCCCACCTGGAGGTGCACGTGGCCGACGCCGGCCGCCGCCTCGCGCTGGCCGCTCACCGATTCCTCGGTGAGATTCCCGGCGAGGAACGCCTGCGGGGGCAGCGGGAGGCTGTCCATGACGACCTGGTCGCCGTCCCACCGCCACGTCTCGCGGGGCTTGTCGAAGTAGAGCTCGACGCCGTTGCCCTCGGGGTCCGTGAAGTAGAAGGCCTCGGAGACGAGGTGGTCGGCGCTGCCCGCGTAGCGGCGGGGGTCGTACTGCGCCGCCGTGGCGACGGTGGCCGCGAGGTCGGCCCGGTTCTCGAAGAGGATCGCGGTGTGGAACAGGCCCGCCTCTCCCCGGCTCGGGATCTGCAGGCCCGCCGCGGGGCTCAGGTGGACGAGCGGGACGCCGCGCCGGCCCAGGACGACCCCGCCGAGGGTCTCCGTGAGCGGCACGAGTCCGAGGGCGCGCTCGTAGTAGTCGAGCATGAGCTTCATGTCGCCGACCTTGAGCATCACGGTGCCCATCGCGAGGTCGGCGGGCAGGAGGTCCTGGGCGGACGCGGTCATCAGATGCTCCTCAAGGCAGGGTGCGGAAGTTGTTGCTTCAAGTCTAGCTTTACTTGAAGCTTCAAGCAATACCCCGAGGGGCTCCCCCCTGTCAGTCGTCCAGACTGCCGATCCCGGCGATCCGCACGCCGTCCCGGAGCACGTGCAGCGGCGCGGCGAGCGTCTCGGGCTCGCGTCGCGGATCGGCAGCGAGGACGACGACGTCGGCCGGGTCGCCCTCGGCGAGGCCGGGCGCCCCGAGCCATGAGCGCGCGCCCCACGCGGCGGCGTCGAGCGCGGCCTCCGTCCCGATGGCCGCGGCGAGCTCGAGCACCTCGTCCGCGATGCGGCCGTGGGCGATCACGCTCCCCGCGTCGGTGCCCGCGTAGACCCGCACTCCCGCGGCGTGCGCTGCGGCGATCCGCTCGTACCGGCCCTCCCAGAGCGCGCGCATGTGGGCCGCGTAGCGCGGGAACTTCGCCTCGCCACGGGCGGCGATCCCGGGGAACGTCCCGATGTTCACGAGCGTCGGGACGATCGGCACGCCGGCGTCCGCGAGGCGCGGGATGTGCCGCGGCAGCAGGCCAGTGGCGTGCTCGAGGCAGTTGATGCCGGCGTCGAGCAGGGTCTCGATCGCATCCTCGGAGAACGTGTGGGCGGTGACGCGGGCCCCCTCGGCGTGGGCGGCGGCCACGGCATCGCGCACGACGGCGGGTGGGAAGGCGGGCGCGAGGTCGCCGGCGCGGCGGTCGATCCAGTCCGCGATGATCTTGACCCAGCCGTCGCCCCCGCGGGCCTCCTTGCGGACCGCCTCGACGAGGCCCTCGGGCTCGACCTCGAGGGCGAGGCCGGGGAGGTAGCGGCGGCTGCGCGCGATGTGCCGGCCGGCGCGCAGGAGGCGCGGGACGTCGTCACGCGCCTGGAGCCAGCGGGTGTCCGCCGGGCTCCCGCAGTCCCTCACAAGGAGCACCCCGGCGGCCGCCTCGGCCCGCGCCTGGGCGAGCGTCGCGCCGTCGTCCGCGGCCCCGCCGGCCACGAGGCCGAGGTGGCAGTGTGCGTCCACGAGGCCCGGCATGGCCCAGCCGGCGAGCGTGGCGTCCGGCGCGGCCGCCGGCCGGACGTAGGTGATGCGGCCGTCGACCGCCCAGGCCTCGGGGCGCTCGTCCCTGACCGCGGGCAGGACCGGACCCGTGAGATGGATGATGGGGCTCATGCGCTCCAGCGTAACGAGAGCCCCGCTTTGGCTTCCCGCTCCGGCCCGGGCTAGTCTCGTCGGGTCCACACGGGTGCCCTCGCAGGGGCTGAGATCAGGCTGGCGCGGCCTGCGACCGTCGAACCTGTCCGGGTCATGCCGGCGTAGGAAGTGAGGGCTCATCATGAGCATTGCGAGCACCGAAACCAGTTCCAGCGAGCAGCACCCCGCCCACTCCCTGTCCTTCCTCGAGGACGCGGAGCACGGGATCCGGGTGCCGGTCACGCAGATCGCGCTCGACGACTCCCCCAACGGCGAGGCCAACCCGCCGCTGACCGTGTACCGCACGGCCGGCCCGGGCAGCGACCCCGTCGTGGGGCTGCCGCCGTACCGCGCGGCGTGGATCGCCGAGCGCGGCGACACGGAGGAGTACGAGGGCCGCGAGCGGAACCTGCTCGACGACGGCCGCTCGGCGCTGCGCCGCGGCGCGGCGTCCGCCGAGTGGCGGGGCGCCAAGCCCGTTCCCCGCCGCGCCAAGGCCGGGCGGCGGGTGACCCAGATGCACTACGCGCGCGCCGGCGTCGTCACCCCAGAGATGCGCTTCGTCGCGCTGCGGGAGAACTGCGACGTCGAGCTGGTCCGCAGCGAGGTCGCCGCGGGCCGCGCGATCATCCCGAGCAACATCAACCACCCCGAGTCCGAGCCGATGATCATCGGCAAGGCCTTCCTCGTGAAGATCAACGCGAACATCGGCAACTCGGCCGTGACGTCCTCGATCGCCGAGGAGGTCGACAAGCTCCAGTGGGCCACCAAGTGGGGCGCGGACACGGTCATGGACCTCTCGACCGGGGACGACATCCACACGACCCGCGAGTGGATCATCCGCAACTCCCCCGTGCCGATCGGCACCGTGCCCATCTACCAGGCGCTCGAGAAGGTCAACGGCGACGCCTCGAAGCTCACGTGGGAGGTCTTCCGGGACACGGTCATCGAGCAGTGCGAGCAGGGCGTGGACTACATGACGATCCACGCGGGCGTCCTGCTGCGCTACGTCCCGCTCACGGCGAACCGCGTCACGGGCATCGTCTCGCGCGGCGGGTCCATCATGGCGGGCTGGTGCCTCGCGCACCACGAGGAGAACTTCCTCTACACGCACTTCGACGAGCTGTGCGAGATCTTCGCCCAGTACGACGTCGCGTTCTCGCTCGGCGACGGTCTGCGCCCCGGCTCGACCGCGGACGCGAACGACGCCGCGCAGTTCGCCGAGCTCGACACGCTCGCCGAGCTGACGAAGCGGGCCTGGGAGTACGACGTCCAGGTCATGGTCGAGGGGCCCGGTCACATCCCGTTCCACCTCGTGCGCGAGAACGTCGAGCGGCAGCAGGAGCTGTGCGACGGCGCGCCGTTCTACACGCTCGGCCCGCTCGTGACGGACGTGGCCCCGGGCTACGACCACATCACCTCGGCCATCGGCGCGACGGAGATCGCCCGGTACGGCACGGCGATGCTGTGCTACGTCACGCCCAAGGAGCACCTCGGCCTGCCGAACAAGGACGACGTGAAGACCGGCGTCATCACGTACAAGATCGCCGCGCACGCCGCGGACCTCGCCAAGGGGCACCCGGGGGCCCACGAGCGCGACGACGCCCTGTCCAAGGCCCGCTTCGAGTTCCGCTGGAAGGACCAGTTCTCGCTCTCGCTCGACCCGGCGACCGCCGAGGCGTTCCACGACGAGACCCTCCCCGCCGAGCCGGCCAAGACCGCGCACTTCTGCTCGATGTGCGGGCCGAAGTTCTGCTCGATGCGCATCTCACAGGACATCCGGAACGAGTTCGGGTCCAAGGAGGCGCAGGAGCAGCTTGTCGGCATCGCCGAGGGCATGCGGCGCAAGAGCGAGGAGTTCCTCGCCCAGGGCGGCAAGGTCTACCTGCCGGAGACCATCAGCGTCGGCGCTCCGGAGTAGCCAGGAACGCGAAGGGGCGCCTCCCAGCGGAGGCGCCCCTTTCTCGTGCCCGGTTGGATGCCGGAGCGGCCAGGCTACTTGCCGAGGAACTTCTCGAAGCCCTTGGGCAGGTTCAGGGCCGAGGGGTCGAAGTCCTCCGGCATCTGCTGCCCGAAGGCGGAGCCCGGCGCGGACTGCGCCCCGGCGGCGCGGCGGGCCTCGGCCTCGCGCAGCTGCTGCGCGGCCTTGGCGGGGTTGCCCGACTTGGCCTTCTTCTTGGCGTTCTTCCCGGCCGGCTTGCGCGAGGCGCCGCCCATCCCGGGGACGCCGGGCATGCCAGGGATGCCGCCGCCCTGGGCCATCTTGCGCATCATCTTCTGCGCCTGGCCGAAGCGCTCGAGGAGGCCGTTGACCTCGGAGACGTGGACGCCCGAGCCGCGGGCGATGCGGGCCCGGCGGGAGCCGTTGATGATCTTCGGGGCGAGGCGCTCGTGCGGGGTCATGGACCGGACGATGGCCTCGACGCGGTCGATCTCGCGCTCGTCGAACTGCTCGAGCTGCTGCCGGAAGTTCTGCGCGCCCGGCATCATCATGAGCATCTTCTTCATCGAGCCCATCTTGCGGATCTGCTGCATCTGGGCGAGGAAGTCCTCGAGCGTGAAGTCCTCCTGGTCGGCGAACTTCTTCGCCATCCGGGCGGCCTCGTCCTTGTCCCAGCTCTTCTCGGCCTGCTCGATGAGCGTGAGGATGTCGCCCATGTCGAGGATGCGGGAGGCCATGCGGTCCGGGTGGAAGAGCTCGAAGTCGTCGAGGCCCTCGCCCGTGGACGCGAACATGACCGGGCGGCCGGTGATGGACGCGACGGAGAGCGCCGCGCCGCCGCGAGCGTCGCCGTCGAGCTTCGAGAGCACGACGCCGGTGAAGTCGACGCCCTCCTCGAAGGCCTTGGCCGTGTTGACCGCGTCCTGGCCGATCATGGCGTCGATGACGAAGAGGACCTCGTCCGGGTTGATCGCGGCGCGGATGTCCGCGGCCTGCTGCATCATCTCGGCGTCGACGCCGAGGCGGCCGGCCGTGTCGACGATGACGACGTCGTGCAGCTTGGCGCGCGCCTCGTCGACGCCGCCGCGGGCGACGGCGACCGGGTCGCCGGTGGCGGCCTCGAACTCCGACTGCACGCCGGGGTGCGGGGCATAGACGCCGACGCCGGCCCGCTGGCCGACGACTTGGAGCTGGGTGACGGCGTTGGGCCGCTGGAGATCCGCGGCGACGAGGAGGGGCGAGTGGCCCTCGCGCTTGAGGTGCTTCGCGAGCTTTCCGGCGAGGGTCGTCTTGCCCGCGCCCTGGAGGCCGGCGAGCATGATGACGGTCGGCGGGTTCTTCGCGAGCCGCAGGCGGCGGGTCTCCCCGCCGAGGATGCCGACGAGCTCGTCGTTGACGATCTTGACGACCTGCTGGCTCGGGTTCAGGGCCGCCGAGACTTCCTCGCCGAGGGCCCGCTCGCGGATCCTCGCGGCGAAGTCGCGCACGACGGGCACGGCGACGTCGGCGTCGAGGAGGGCGCGGCGGATCTCGCGGACCGTGGCGTCGACGTCCGCTTCGCTCAGCCGGCCCTTGCCGCGGAGGTTCTTGAAGGTGGCGCTCAGGCGATCCGAGAGGGAATTGAACACGCGGGGTGCACTTCTTTCAGTAACGGGTATCTATCCGGTTCCCGGCGCGCGGCTGGCGGCGGGCGAACTGACTCCGCCGCCCAGCACCGCGACGCGCCGCGGCTCATCCCCAAGGGTATCAACGGCCACCCGCGGATGGCATGCTGGCACGGTGACTGCGCCGATCCCCGAGTCCGAGCCGACCCGCACGCTCCTGGTCCTGGGCGCCTCGGGCGATCTCACCGGCAGGCTGCTCCTCCCCGGCCTGGCCCAGCTGCTCGCGACGGGCCGGCACCCGCAGCTGGCCCTCGTCGGGGCGGGCCACGAGCCGTGGACGCCCGAGCAGTGGACCGGGCGCGTGCACGATGCGACGGAGGGCGCGCTCTCCGATGCGACGGAGGAGGGCCGCCGGACCCTCGAGCGGCTCCGGCACGAATCGGACTACCGGCAGGCCGACGTCACCGCTCCCGGCGTGCTCGCGAAGCTCATCGGCTCCCTCCCTGCGCCGGTGGCCGTCTACTTCGCCCTCCCCCCGCGCGTGAGCGTCGCGGCGTGCGCCCTGCTCGACCACGAGGACCTCCCGCCCGGAACCCGGCTCGTGTTCGAGAAGCCCTTCGGGACCAGCGCCGAGTCAGCGGCGGAGTTCAACGCGCACCTGCGCCGCCTCGTGCCCGAGCAGCAGGTGTTCCGGGTCGACCACTTCCTCGGCAAGGGGACGGTGCTGAACATCCTCGGGCTCCGGTTCGCGAACCGGATCCTCGAGCCAGTGTGGAACCGCGACCACATCGAGAAGGTCGAGATCGTCTTCGACGAGGACCTCGCCCTCGAGGGCCGGGCGGGCTACTACGACAGCGCGGGGGCGCTGCGCGACATGGTGCAGAGCCACCTCCTGCACATCCTCGCCCTCCTCGCGATCGACGCCCCCGCAGCCCTGCACGAGCGGGACCTGCGGGACGCCGTCAGCACCGTGCTGCGGGCCGCGAGGGTCCCCCTCCCCTACACGGAGACGACGCGCCGCGCGCGGTACACCGCGGGCGCCCTGAACGGCAGGAGCGTGCCCGACTATGCCGCCGAGCCCGGCGTGGACCCGGCCCGCGGCACGGAGACCCTGGCCGAGGTCACGGTGACGGTGGACAGCTGGCGCTGGGCCGGGGTCCCCTTCGTGCTGCGCTCGGGGAAGGGCATGGGAGCCAAGCGGAAGGAGGCGGTCGTGACCTTCCGGCAGGTCCCGCACCTTCCGAACGGCTTCCGCGGCATGGACACACCGACCCGGTTGCGGATCGGCTTCGGCCCCGACACCTTGCGGCTCGACGTCGACGTCAACGGCCCCGGCGACGTGCTCAGCCTCAACAGGGTCACGCTCGACGCCGACCTCAACGCCCCGGACCTGCTCCCCTACGGCGAGGTGCTCGACGGCGTGCTCTCCGGGGACCCGCTCCTCTCGGTCCGCGGCGACACGGCGGAGGACTGCTGGCAGGTCGTCGGCCTCGTCCTCGAGGCGTGGGCCCGCGGAGAGGTCCCCCTCGAGGAGTACGAGGCCGGCGGGACCGGGCCCGCGGGGTGGGCGACGTCGCGCCGTGACCCCGCCTGACGCCGTCGTCAGCGGGCGGCGGCGCCCGCGAGCTCGCCGGCGTCGGACGGCGCGCGGTCCCCGGACCCCGACTCCGCGCGAGACTCCGGGATGCTGAGCCCGAGCGGGTGGAACGATCCGCCCGAGGCGCCGGGCGTGCCGTGGGCGTAGGCGGTCTCGGCGTGGAGCGCGAGGTCCACGCCGGTCTCCTCGGCCTCCTCCGAGACCCGGAAGCCCATCGTGGCCTTGATGGCCAGGGCGAGCACGAGGGAGACCGCGAACGAGTAGGCCATGACCGCGACGACGCCGACAGCCTGCACCGCGAGGAGGTCCAGGCCACCGCCGTACAAGAGGCCCTGGCCGCCCGACGGCGCCTCGGGACTGGCCGCGAGGCCGATGAACAGCGTGCCGACGATCCCGCCGACGAGGTGCACGCCCACGACGTCGAGCGAGTCGTCGTAGCCGAAGCGGTACTTGAGGCCCACGGCGACGGCGCACACGGCGCCGGCCACGAGGCCGAGGACGACGGACCACAGCGGCGTGAGGGCCGCGCACGAGGGAGTGATGGCCACGAGGCCGGCGACCGCGCCCGAGGCGGCGCCGAAGGACGTCGCGTGGCCGTCGCGGCGCTTCTCGACGGCGAGCCAGCCGAGGACCGCGGCGCACGGGGCGACGAGCGTGTTGATCCACGCGAAGCCGGCGACGCCGTCCGCGGCGAGGGCGGAGCCGGCGTTGAAGCCGAACCAGCCGAACCAGAGCAGGGCCGCGCCGAGCATCACGAACGGGAGGTTGTGGGGGCGGTGGTTCGGGTCCGTGCCGAAGCCCCTGCGCTTGCCGAGGACGAGCGCCAGGGCGAGGCCCGCGGCCCCCGCGTTGACCTCGACGACAGTCCCGCCGGCGAAGTCGATGAGGCCGAGGCCGTTGAGCCAGCCGCCGGCGAAGACGCCGTCGGCGTCCGTGCTCGAGTCGAACACCCAGTGGGCGACGGGGAAGTACACGAGAACGGCGAAGAGGCCGGCGAAGACCATCCACGAGCCGAACTTGGCCCGGTCGGCGATCGCGCCCGAGACGAGGGCCACCGTCACGACGGCGAAGGTGCCCTGGAACGCGGCGAAGGCCAGCTCGGGAACGGTGCCGACGAGCGGCGTGTCCTCGCCGGTCGCGAGGAGCGTCTCGAGGCCGAAGGCCTCGAACGGGCTGCCCACGAGGCCGCCGCCGAGGTCGGTCCCGAAGGACATCGAGTAGCCCACCGTGACCCACAGGACGCCGACGAGCGCGAGGGCGCCGAAGCTCATCATCATCATGTTCAGCACGCTCTTCGCCCGGGTCATGCCTCCGTAGAGGAACGCGAGGCCGGGAGTCATGAGGAGCACGAGGGCTGAGGAGGCGAGGACCCAGGCGGTGTCGCCAGCATTCATGGGGGTGCCTTTCACGCAGGTCACGGGGCGGAGGACGGGCATCTGTCCGCCGCGCCGCTCCCCCCGGGGCGCCGCGCGCGGACCGCTGGCGAATAGACTCCCGTCCCCGTGTTTCAGGCAGCCGCCATCCGGGTTGCACCCGTGTTACAGGAATCCCCCCTGGCGTTAAGACCTCGTCACCGGCGTGTTAACGCAGTGTTTCGCACGGACGACGGCGGGAAAGGAACCCGCCGTCGTCCGTGCGAAACGCGCTGTCTTCGGTTGCTGTGTCCGCGACCCCTAGATCGCGGCCGCCCCGCGCTCCCCGGTGCGGACGCGGACCGCCTCCTGGACATCGATCGTCCAGACCTTGCCGTCGCCGGCCCGGCCCGTGTTCGACGTCGTGATGATGACGTCCAGGATGTCGTCCGCCTGCTCGTCAGTCGCGAGGACCTCGACGCGGAGCTTGGGGATGAGGTCCACGCTGTACTCGGCGCCGCGGTACACCTCGGTGTAGCCGCGCTGGCGGCCGTAGCCGGATGCCGAGCTGACGGTCAGTCCCTGGACCCCGTAGGCCTCGAGGCCCTCACGGATCGCATCGAGCTTCTCAGGCCGGACGATCGCCGTGATGAGCTTCATGCCTCAACCTTCTTCCCGGCGGACTTCTCGGAGAGGAGGTCGTCCGCGTTGAATGCCTGCACCTCGGCCTCGGCGCGGTGGCCGAGCGGGTGGAAGCCGGAGCCCGCCGAGCTCGACGAGTAGGCCGTCTCGGCGTGGAGCGCGATGTCGACACCCGCCTCCTCCGCCTCCGAGGAGACGCGGAACCCGAGCGTCTTGCTGATGAGCCACCCGATCACGAGCGAGAGCACGAACGAGTAGGCGAGGACCGCGCCGGCGCCGATGGCCTGCTTGCCGAGGAGCTCGAGGCCGCCGCCGTAGAAGAGGCCCTGCCCGGCCGCCGGGGACTCCGGGTTGGCCGCGAAGCCGATGAACAGCGTGCCGAGGACGCCGCCGACGAGGTGGACGCCCACGACGTCGAGCGAGTCGTCGTAGCCGAAGCGGTACTTGAGGCCGACGGCGAGGGCGCACAGGACGCCGGCGATGAGCCCGAGGACGATGGACCACAGCGGGGTGATCGCCGAGGCGGCGGGAGTGATGGCCACGAGGCCCGCGACGATGCCGGATGCGGCGCCGAGCGACGTGGCGTGGCCGTCGCGCAGCTTCTCGACGATGAGCCAGCCGAGGATCGCGGCGCACGGGGCGACGAGGGTGTTGATCCAGGCGTAGCCCGCCACGGAGTTCGCCGCGAGGGCGGAGCCGGCGTTGAAGCCGAACCAGCCGAACCACAGGAGGCCGGCGCCCAGCATGACGAACGGGAGGTTGTGCGGGCGGTGGTTCGGGTCCTTGCCGAAGCCGCTGCGCTTGCCGAGGATGAGCGCGAGCGCGAGGCCCGCCGCGCCGGCGTTGATGTGCACGGCGGTGCCGCCGGCGAAGTCGATGGCGCCGAGGCCCTGGCCGATCCAGCCGCCGATCGGGTTGCCCTCGGCATCCTTGTTGAAGTCGAAGACCCAGTGCGCGACCGGGAAGTACACGAGGACCGCAAAGAGGCCGGCGAAGACCATCCACGAGCCGAACTTGGCGCGGTCGGCGATCGAGCCGGAGATGAGGGCCACGGTGATGATCGCGAAGACGGCCTGGAAGCCGACGAAGACGATCTCTGGGATCGTGCCGGCCAGCGGCGCCGCCTCACCCGTGGTGAGGACGCCCTCGAGGCCGAACTTCTCGAGCGGGTTGCCGAGCAGGCCGGCGCCGATGTCAGTGCCGAAGGACATCGAGTACCCGACGGTGACCCACAGGACACCGACGAGGGCGATGGCCCCGAAGCTCATCATCATCATGTTCAGGACGCTCTTGGCACGGGTCATGCCCCCGTAGAAGAACGCGAGGCCGGGCGTCATGAGCAGCACGAGGGCCGCGGAAATGAGAACCCAGGCGGTGTCACCAGTGTCCATGGTGGAGCCTTTCGAGTGTGCGGGCGACGAAGGGGCGTTCATGGCGCCGGAGGCGGCCTCCCGCAGCCCTGAACCTGACATCAAGCATCCGGCGGCGGTGTTTCAGCCGGTCGCGGCACAGATTGCGCTCCCGTTACAAGTTGCTCCCGCGCGTAAAGCGCTCGCTACGGGTTCGTTTCGCGCGTGTTTCGCCCGCGTCCCGCGAGGGTTCTCTTCCTCACACCGGGCGCATCGCGGTGTGAGGACGACGCTGCCCTAGGGTGGAGGCATGCCTCGACTCCCCGCGCGTCCGTCCGTGCCCCGTGACGTCTGGGTGATGGTGGCCGCGGCGTTCGTCATCGCGGTGGGGTTCGGCCTCGTCGCCCCCGTGCTCCCCCAGTTGGCCACGAGCTTCGGCGTCGGCGCCACGGCGGCATCGGTGATCGTGAGCGCCTTCGCCCTCGCGCGCCTGTGCCTCGCCCCCGCCGCCGGGCGGCTCGTCGACCGGCTCGGCGAGCGGCCGGTCTACGCGTCCGGCCTGCTGCTCGTGGCCGCCTCGAGCGCCGCGTGCGCCTTCGCGCCCGACTACTGGACGCTCCTCGCCGTGCGCGGCCTCGGCGGGATCGGCTCGACGATGTTCACGATCTCCGCGGCGGGCCTCATCGTCCGGCTCGCGCCGCCCGACGCGCGCGGGCGCGTGAGTGGGCTCTACGCGTCCTCCTTCCTGCTCGGGAGCATCGCGGGCCCCGTCCTCGGAGGCCTCCTCGCAGGCTTCGGCCTGCGCGTGCCGTTCCTCGTCTACGCCGCCGCGCTCGTCGTGGCCGCCGCCGTCGTGCACCTCCTTCTCGGGCGGGGAGCGCCGGGTCGCGGCAAGGGGGCAGCGCGTCCGCCCCTCGGGCTTGCGGAGGCGCTGGACAGCGGCGCGTTCAGGGCCGCCGTGGGGTCGAACTTCGCCAACGGGTGGGCGACCTTCGGCATCCGGATGGCGCTCGTGCCGCTCTTCGCGACGGCGGCCCTCGGGGCCGGCTCGGGCACGGCGGGCCTCGCGCTGGCCCTCTTCGCAGCCGGGACCGCGGCGTCGCTGACATTCTCGGGCCGGCTCACGGACCGATGGGGACGCCGCCCCGTCGCCCTGCTCGGGCTCGCCGGGACGGCCGTGCCCACGGCGCTTCTGGGCGTGAGCGGCTCCGAGGCGGCGTTCTTTGCCCTCTCCGTCGCGGCGGGGTTCGGCTCGGGCTTCCTCGGCCCGTCCCTCCAGGCCACAGTCGCGGACACGATCGGGGCGGAGCGCAGCGGCGGGCGCCCGCTCGCAGTGTTCCAGATGGCCGCGGACATCGGCAGCATCCTGGGCCCGCTCGTCGCCGGGGCGCTCGCGGACGGCATCGGCTACGGCTGGGCATTCGCAGTCTCGGGCGCGTGCCTCCTTGCCGCGGCGCCGCTGTGGGCCTTCCGTGACCACAGCGCAACGGCGCCCGTCCCCGAGCGGGGACGGGCGCCGTCGTGAGCCTGCGGCGTCGCTAGGCGAGGATCGCGTCGACGAACGCCTCGGGGTCGAACGGCGCGAGGTCGTCCGGGCCCTCGCCGAGGCCCACGAGCTTGACGGGGACGCCGAGCTGGCGCTGGATCGCGACGACGATCCCGCCCTTGGCGGTGCCGTCGAGCTTGGTCAGGACGATGCCCGTGATGTCGACGACCTCGGAGAAGACCTTGGCCTGGTTGAGGCCGTTCTGGCCGGTCGTCGCGTCGAGGACGAGGAGGACCTCGTCGACCTCGGCCTGCTTCTCGATGACGCGCTTGACCTTGCCGAGCTCGTCCATGAGGCCCACCTTGTTCTGGAGGCGGCCCGCGGTGTCGACCATGACGACGTCGACCTCCTGCTCGATGCCCGCCTTGACCGCCTCGAAGGCGACCGACGCCGGGTCGGCGCCGTCGACGTCGGACTTCACCGTGGGCACGCCGACGCGCGCGCCCCACGTGGCGAGCTGCTCGGCGGCGGCGGCGCGGAACGTGTCCGCGGCGCCGAGGAGGACGTCCTTCTCCTCGGCAACGAGGACGCGCGCGAGCTTGCCGACCGTCGTCGTCTTGCCGACGCCGTTGACGCCCACGACGAGCACGACGGCGGGCTTGCCGGCCTTGCGGTCGACGCTGAGGGAGCGGTCGAGCGAGGGGTCCACGAGCGCGACGAGCTCCTCGCGGAGCATCGCGCGGACCTCGTCGGGGCTGCGGGTGCCCATGACCTTGACGCGGTCGCGGAGCGAGTCGACGAGCGCGATGCTGGGCTCGGTGCCGATGTCTGCGAGCAGGAGGGTCTCCTCGACTTCCTCCCAGACGGTCTCGTCGATCCTGTCGCTCGCGAGGAGCGCGAGGAGCCCCTTGCCGAGGATGCTGTTGCTCTTGACGAGCCGCTCGCGCAGGCGCGTGAGCCGGCCCGCGACGGGGGCCGGCGTCTCGGTCGGGACGGCCTCGACGACCGACTCGTCGACGACGTCGCGGGCGGGCGCCTCGGCCTCGGGCTCGGCGGGCTCGGGCAGGGTCTCGACGCCGGACGGGGCAGGCTCGGTGTCGACGGCGCTCGGGCGGGTGGGGGTGATGACCGGGTCGTTGGCGTCGCGCGGGCCGGTGTACTCGATCTTCTTCCGGCGGCCGCGCACGAGCCCGAGGACGGCCCCGGCGACGACGAGGACCGCGATCGCGACGACGATGATGACGGGCAGGATGGCGGAGAGGTCTGTCACGCCTCCTAGCTTCTCACAGGCCCCCGGAGCCGCCGGCCGCCGGTCACTGCTCGCAGCTCACCGCGCGGGCTCGAGCCTCTCGAGCCGCTGGCTGATGACCGTCGAGACCCCGTCGCCGCGCATCGAGACGCCGTAGAGGGCGTCCGCGACCTCCATGGTCCGCTTCTGGTGCGTGATGACGATGAGCTGGCTCGACTCGCGCAGCTCCTCGAACACCGTGATGAGCCGGCCGAGGTTGGTGTCGTCGAGCGCCGCCTCGACCTCGTCCATGACGTAGAAGGGCGAGGGGCGGGCCTTGAAGATGGCCACGAGCAGCGCGACTGCGGTGAGCGAGCGCTCCCCGCCCGAGAGGAGCGAGAGGCGCTTGATCTTCTTGCCCGCGGGCCTGGCCTCGACCTCGATCCCGGTGGTCAGCAGGTCCGCCGGGTCGGTGAGCACGAGGCGGCCCTCGCCGCCGGGGAACAGCCGCGCGAAGACCCGCTCGAACTGCTCCTGCGTGTCGGCGAAGGCCTCGGCGAAGACGCGCTGCACGCGCTCGTCGACCTCCTCGATGATCTTCAGCAGGTCCTTGCGGCTCGCCTTGAGGTCGTCGAGCTGGGTGCTCAGGAAGCGGTGGCGCTCCTCGAGCGCGGCGAACTCCTCGAGGGCGAGGGGGTTGACCTTGCCGAGCGCGGCGAGGTCCCGCTCGGCCCGCCGGAGGCGCTTCTCCTGCTCGGCGCGGACGAACGGCACGCCCTCCTCGACGGGCGTGCCGTCGTCGTCGACCTCGACGCGGAGGGCGGCCCACTTGTCGGCGGGCCCCTCGGGCACGGGGACCCGGCGGTGCGGGCCGAACTCGGCCACGAGGGCCTCGGCGGAGAGCCCGAGCTCGTCGACGGCCCGCTCGTGGAGGGCCTCGAGCCGGAGCCTCTGCTGGGCCCGGGCGAGCTCGTCGCGGTGGGCTGCGTCGTTGAGCTCGGCGAGCTCTCGCGCGAGCTCGTCGTTCCCCCGGCGCAGCCCCGAGAGCCGCTCGTCGAGCTGCGCGCGCCGGGCCTCGGCCTCGTCCCGCTCGGCGGCCGCCTCCTCGACGGCGGCGTCCAAGGCCGCGAGCCCGGCCTGCGCGGCCTGGGCCACGGCCTGCGCCCGGGCGGCCTGGCGGGCGCGCCGTTCGGCCCGGCGTCTGGCCTCCTCGGCGGCCCTGCGCTCGGAGGCGGCCGCGCGCTCGAGGGACTGGGCCCGCGCCTCGAGGGTCCGCTCCTGCTCCTGGGCAGTGCGCAGCGCGAGCCGCGCCTCGAGCTCGGCGGAGCGGGCCGCGACCGCCTCGGCATGCAGGCGGTCCCGCTCGTCGGCGGCGGGCTCCTCCTCGGGTGCCTCCTCGGCGAGCTCGAGCCGCTCGGCCGCGGCCTCGAGCGCGAGCTGCTCCGACTCGAGCTGGGCGCGGGCCTGCGCGAGCGACGCGGCGAGGCGCTCCTCCTCGGCGGCCGCGCCGCGCAGCTGGGCGTTGAGCGCAGCGAGCTTCTCGGCTACGGCGGCGAACCGCGCGTCCGAGTCGTTGAGCGCGGCGAGGGCCGCCTCGGCCCGTTCCCGGGCGGCCCGCTCGTGCTCGGTGGCCGAGGCGAGCGCGAAGCCGCAGCGCTCGTACTCCGCCTGGGCGGCGTCGAGGGCGGCCTGGGCGCGCTCGACGTCGGCCTGGAGCTGGATCGTGGACGGCGCGCCCGCCGAGCCGCCGCGCAGCGACGCGGCGGTGACGAGGTCGCCGTCGGCCGTCACTGCGACGAGCCGCGGATGCTCGGCGACGAGCGCGGCGGCCACGGCGAGCGAGGGCACGACGGCGGCATGCCGGGTGAGACGGCCGACGGCGGCGGCCACGCGGGGGTCGGGGTCGACGGCGTCGGCGAGCCAGCGCGCGCCCGGCGGGAGGGCGGGACGGGTGCCGTCGTCGTCGCCGGCCGGCTCCGTGCCGGCTGCCGAGGGCGGCTCCCCGCCCACGAGCAGGGCGGCCTGGCCCGCGCCGTCGCGCTTGAGCCCCTCAAGAGCAGCGGCGGCCTCGTCGGGGCCGGCCATCGCGATCCCCTCGGCGAGGGGGCCGAGGACCGCCGCGGCGGCCGCCTCGACGCCGGGCGCCACGCGCACCATGTCGGCCACCGGTCCGAGGACGCCGGCGGCCGAGGAGAGCACGGCCCCCGTCCCGTCGCGGTCCTTGAGCCCCGCCGAGAGGGCCTCGAGGCGGGCCTGCCCGGCCTGCCGGTCCGCGGCCGCCTTCCGGCGGCGCTCGAGGACGGCCTCGCGCTCCTCCTCGGCGGCCGCGAGCTCGGCCGCCGCCTCCTCGTACTCGGCGTCGAGATCACCCTCGCCCTCCTCGACGCCGGCGATCTGGGTCTCGAGGGCCGTGTACTCCTCCTGCGCGGCGCGCTCGCGCTCGCTCGCCGAGCCGAGGGCCGCCTGGAGGCGCCCGATCTCGCCCTCGGCGGCCTCGACCCGGCCGCGCGCGGCGGCGACCTGCCCGGCGAGGCGCGCGAGGCCCTCGCGCCGGTCGGCCTGGGCGCGGAGGAGGGCGGTGTGGCGGCGGTCCTCAGCCGTGGCCTCGGCCTCGGCGGCAGCGCGGGCCTCCTCGGACGCGGCGAGGGCCTCGGCCCTGACCTCGACGGTCTCGGAGACGGCCTCGAGCTCGAGCCGGAGGGCCTCGGCCTGCCGCTCGAGCGCCTCCGGGTCGCGGCCCCGAACCGGGGCGTCCGACGAGCCGAGGAGTCGGCGGCGCTCGAGCGCGAGGGAGGCGAGGGCGCGCAGCCGCTCGCGGCCCTGGGCCAGCCGGTACCACGTGTCCCGGGCCGCGTTGAGAGCGGGGGTCGCGGCGGCGGCGGCCCGCTCGGCCTCGGCCTGCTCGCGGCGCCCGGCGTCGAGGCGCCGCTCGACCTCGGCCCGGCGCTGGACGAGGGCGGTGACGTCGGCGTCCTCCTTCTCGAGCGCGGCGGCGAGGGTCGCGATGTCGTCGGCGAGCAGGCGGCAGCGGGCGTCGCGCACGTCGGCCTGGATGCGCTGGGCGCGGCGGGCCACCTCGGCCTGGCGGCCGAGCGGGCCCAGCTGCCGGCGGATCTCGCCGGTGAGGTCCGTCAGGCGGGCCAAGTTGGCCTGCATGGCCTCGAGCTTGCGCACCGTGCGCTCCTTGCGGCGGCGGTGCTTGAGGATCCCCGCGGCCTCCTCGATGAAGCCGCGCCGGTCCTCGGGGGTCGCGTGCAGGACGCGGTCGAGCTGCCCTTGGCCGACGATCACGTGCATCTCGCGCCCGAGGCCCGAGTCGCTCAGGAGCTCCTGGATGTCCAGGAGCCGGCACGGCGTCCCGTTGATGGCGTACTCCGAGCCGCCCGCGCGGAACAGCGTGCGGGAGATCGTGACCTCGCTGTACTCGATGGGCAGGGCGCCGTCCGCGTTGTCGATCGTGAGCGAGACCTGCGCGCGGCCCAGGGGCGGGCGCCCTGCGGTCCCCGCGAAGATGACGTCCTCCATCTTGCCGCCGCGCAGCGTCTTGGCGCCCTGCTCCCCCATGACCCACGCGAGCGCATCCACGACGTTGGACTTGCCCGAGCCGTTCGGGCCCACGACGGCGGTGACGCCCGGCTCGAACTCGAAGGTCGTGGCCGAGGCGAAGGACTTGAAGCCTCGGATGGTCAGGGTTTTGAGGTGCAAGGGTCCTGCTGTCTCGCTTGGCGGCCGATGATGCTCCAATTTACGCCGCGACACCCCGCGGGACGGGCATCTGGCCGGTGTGCCCCCGGTTTCAGGGCACGACGGCGGGCGGCCGCGCGGGGGCCGCGGCTACCAGCGCCCGTTGCGCGGCACCGGCTGGCAGCGCGTGCACCGGTAGGAGGACCGGTTCATGAACGGCTCGCGCACGATGACGCCGGTGCGGCCCTCGGCGACGCACCGGCGGCACGGCAGCCCGGCCCTGCCATAGGCGTCGAGCGAGCGGGAGAAGTATCCCGAGGCGCCGTTGACGTTGACGTAGAGCGAGTCGAAGCTCGTCCCGCCGGCCTCGAGGGCGCGCTCCATGACGTCCCGGACGGAGTCCACGAGCCGGCCCGTCTCCGCCCGGCGCAGGGTGTCCGTGGGGCGGGCGTAGTGCAGGCGGGCGCCCCACAGGGCCTCGTCGGCGTAGATGTTGCCGATGCCGGAGACGAGCCGCTGGTCCAGGAGGGCGCGCTTGATGCCGGTGCGCCGGGCGCGCAGCCTCGTGTGGAAGGCGTGGGCGTCGAAGAGCGGGTCGAGCGGGTCGCGGGCGATGTGCGCCGCCTCGGCCGGGACGAGCGCGAGGGGCGACTCGCCGCGGCCGCCGGGCCCGCCGTCGTGCGTCGGGACGAGCGGCACGACGGCGAGGCCGCCGAAGATGCGCTGGTCCACGAAGCGGAGCTCCCGCGGCATGTGGCGGGCCTCGCTCAGCTCGAGCCGGACCTTGAGGTGCTTCTCGCGGGGCTGGCCCTCGTCCTCGACGAGGAGCTGCCCGCTCATGCCGAGGTGGGCCATGAGCGCGGTGTGCGGCACTGCGGGCGTAGTGCCGGCGGCGTCGTCCGGGCCACCGCCGTCGGAGTCGCCGAGCGTGAGCCAGAGGAACTTGCCGCGCCGCACGGCGTCGAGCACCGTCGCCCCCTCGAGCTGGCCCGCGAAGTCCTGCGGCCCGAGGGCGTGGCGCCGGACCGAGCGGGGGTCGACGACCTCGACGCCCTCGACCGTGCGGCCCACGACCCACGAGGCGAGCCCGCGCCGGACGACCTCGACTTCGGGAAGCTCGGGCATCTGCTAGGCCGACGCTGACGGGCCCTGCCCGTCGGGGCCGAGGACCTTCCACGCGTTCGCCGCGGACTGCTGCTCGGCCTCCTTCTTGGAGTTGCCCATGCCGGTGCCGTAGGGCGTGCCGCCGATGAGGAGGGTCGCGGTGTAGACCCGGGCGTGGTCGGGGCCCTCGCCCTCGACCGAATAGTGGATGGCGCCGAGCTGGCGGTTGGCGGCGAGCTCCTGGATGTGCGTCTTCCAGTCGGTGCCCGCGCCGAGGACGGCCGCGTCGGCCAGGAGCGGCCCGACGAGGTCCACGACGAGCTGGCGCGCGGTCTCGAGGCCGTTGGAGATGAAGGTGGCGCCGATGAGCGCCTCCATGGTGTCCGCGAGGATCGAGGACTTGTTCTTGCCGCCCGTGACCTTCTCGCCCTGGCCGAGGTAGATGTGCTCGCCGACGCCGAGGCGGCGGGCGATGCCCGCGAGGGCGCGCGTGCTCACGACGGCGGCGCGGCGCTTGGCGAGCTCGCCCTCGGTGAGGTCGGGGTGCTCGCGGTACAGCAGCTCCGTGACGGAGAAGCCGAGGATCGAGTCGCCGAGGAACTCGAGGCGCTCGTTCGTCGGGATGCCGCCGTTCTCGTAGGCGTAGGAGCGGTGCGTCAGGGCAAGACGAAGCGTCTCGGCGTCGATACCGACGCCGAGACGCTTCAAAAGCTCGTCATGAGTGCTCATGCGCGAGGGTAACCGCCGCTCAGACGTCGGCGACCTTGCGGCCCTTGTACTCGAGGAACAGCTCGGTCCCGGCCGAGTCCGTCACGACCTTGGCCTGGTGCGGCAGGCTGTAGGTCACGCGGCCGTTCTCCACGGTCTTGACCAGGGTGGGAACGGAGGCCTTCCACTGGGAGCGGCGGGCGCGGGTATTCGAGCGAGACATCTTCCGCTTGGGAACAGCCACGGCTAACTCATTTCTCTTCTAGTGCCAACACTTACTCATCGTCGTGCCGGTCTGGCTTCACCAAATCTGCCAAGGCAGCCCACCGGGGGTCGACGACCTCATGGTGGTGCCCCGGCTCGTCCGCGAGACGCGCTCCGCATTCGGAGCACAGGCCCTCGCAGTCTTCCCGGCACACCGGCTGGAACGGCAGCAGGGTCACTACTGCGTCCCGCAACACCGGCTCAAGATCGATGGACTCGTGCTCGACTCGACGTTGCTCTTCATCGTCTTCTCCGTCCGAGGGCGCGTGGCCCTCGAAGAAGAAAAGCTCCTGCACCTCGGCATCGAGTCCGTACTCGATGGGATCCAGGCACCGGCCGCATTCGCCCGTCACTGTGACGTGCGCTGTCCCCGAGACCAGGATCCCCTCGTGCACCGACTCGAGCTTCAGGTCCAGACCCACGGGGGATCCTTCGCTGACGCCGATGAGCGCCACACCGAGGTCGCTCGGTGCGGGTACATGCTCCGTGAGGGTCCGCATAGTCCCCGGGCTGCGCCCGAGGTCCTTGACATCGAACATCAAAGGCGAACGTGCTTCGCGCTTAATGAGAACTCCTGTAGAACATAGACCGACAAACCATCCTAGCCTGTGGGGACCGCTTGCCCCAAACCAGGCCGCGCTGCCAAAAGGCCGCGATGGCCGCGCCCGCTGTGCCCGACCAGTCTAGCTGCCCGCAGCCGGTTCAGCGGCCAGGCACGCCCTCGGCGAGGCGCGTGAGGACGGAGCGGGGGACGAACTCGGACACGTCGCCGCCGAGGTCATGGACCTCCTTGACGAGCGTCGAGGACAGGTGGACGTAGTGGGCCTCGGCAGGCAGGAACACCGTCTCGACGCCGGTCAGCTGGCGGTTCATGATCGCCATCGGCAGCTCGTAGTCGAAGTCGCTCGACGAGCGCAGCCCCTTGACGATCGCCGTCGCGCCGCGCTGGCGGCAGTACTCCGCGAGCAGCCCCTCCCCCATGGGCTCGACGATGATCCCGCTGATGGCGCTGAGCGTGCGCCGGGCCATCGCGATCCGCTCGTCGAGGGTGAACCGGTACTGCTTCGTGTAGTTCGTCGAGACGGCCACGATGACCTCGTCGAAGAGGTTCGCCGCGCGTGCGATCACCTCGAGGTGCCCATTGTGGATCGGGTCGAAGGAACCGGGGCACACCGCACGTCGCATACCGCCAACATACTCCATGGGCCCCGCCCCGGCGGGGACGCCAGGCACCCTCCGCGCCCGCACTGGCCGCACTGGTCATAGCATGGGCGGATGACTTCAGCGTGGCAGCGAACAGCAGCAGGCGCCAACCTCCTCGGGGCCGACGGCCGGCTCGGCGTGACCATCTTCGAGGAGATGACGGGCCTCGCCGTCCGGCACGGCGCCATCAACCTCGGCCAGGGGTTCCCGGACGAGGACGGCCCAGCGGAGATGATGGAGGCCGCCCGCTCCGCGATCCTCTCCGGCGCCAACCAGTACGCCCCGGGCCAGGGCATCCCCCGCCTGCGCGAGGCCGTCGCCGAGCACCAGGCGCGGTTCTACGGGATCCAGCTGGACCCGATGCGGGAGGTCATCATCTCGACCGGGGCAACCGAGGGGATCGCCGCCGCGGTCCTCGCCCTCGCCGGCGCCGGGGACGAGGTCCTCACTTTCGAGCCGTTCTACGACTCCTACGGGGCGATGATCGCCCTCGCGGGGGCCGAGCACACGACCGTCCCCCTGCACGCGCCGTCGTTCCAGCCCGACCTCGCCGAACTCGAGGCCGCCTTCACGCCCCGCACGCGCCTCGTGCTGCTGAACAACCCGCACAACCCGACCGGCGCGGTCTTCCCCCGCGAGACCCTCGAGCGCGTCGTCGAGCTCGCCGCGCGGCACGACGCCCTCATCGTCACCGACGAGGTCTACGAGCACCTCGTCTTCGGGGACCGCCACGTGCCCGTGGCCTCCCTGCCGGGGGCCCGGGACCGCACGGTGACGATCTCCTCGGCGGGCAAGACCTTCTCCTTCACGGGCTGGAAG
Source organism: Sinomonas sp. T428B (assembly GCF_056780155.1). Lineage (NCBI taxonomy): Bacteria > Bacillati > Actinomycetota > Actinomycetes > Micrococcales > Micrococcaceae > Sinomonas > Sinomonas sp. T428B. The sequence goes on from NZ_JBRAZR010000001.1 coordinate 2,270,315, forward strand.
GTCGGCTGGATCAGCGGGCCCGAGGAGCTCGTGACGCGAGTGCGCACGATCAAGCAGTTCCTCACCTACAGCTCCGGGACGCCGTTCCAGGAGGCCGTGGCACTCGGCCTCGGCTATCCGGACGAGTTCTATCAGGGGGCCGCGGAGACGCTGCGGGCCAAGCGGGACATCCTCGCCGAGGGCCTCCGCGCGTCGGGGCTGGACGTCTTCGTCCCCGAGGGCACGTACTTCATCACGGCGGACACATCGCCGCTGGGCATCGACGACGCCCTCTCGCTCGCCCGGCGCCTCCCCCAGCTCGTCGGGGTCGCCGCTATCCCGGTCTCCGTCTTCTGCCACCCGGGGGGCGCCGAGCGCACGCGCTCGCTCCTGCGCTTCGCGTTCTGCAAGAAGGCCCCGCTCCTGCACGAGGCCGCCCGGCGCCTCTCGGGCCTGGCCGAAGCCCTGTGAGGCAGGCCGCCGTGAGGCACGATTCAGCGGGGCGCCAGAGCGGGCCCCGCGGCACCCGGTGGCTGCGCGGCATTGGCGCCCACGCCTCCGTCGAGCCCGATGCGTTCGTCCCGGGCGCGTGGATCCTCTCGATCGGCGGGGCCGAGCAGTCCCACGTGGACCTCGACCACCCCGAGCGCGTCTTCTACGCCTACCTGCGCCGCATCGCGAACGTCGTCGACGCCGTCGCCCCCGCCGGGGACCCGGTCAGGGCCCTCCACCTCGGCGCGGGTGCCCTGACCCTGGCCCGGTACATCCAGGCGACCCGGCCCGGTTCGGTGCAGACCGCCGTCGAGCTCGAGCGCGAGCTCGCGGACTTCGTGCTCGAGCACCTGCCCCTGCCGGTGGGGACCGACCTCGAGACCGTCATCGGCGACGCGCGGTGGGAGCTGCCCGCCGTCGCCGCGCGGGGGCCGTACGACGTCGTCGTCCTCGACGTGTTCTCGGGGCCCGACGCCCCGGCGCACCTCGAGGACCGGGGCTTCTATGCCGAGGCCGCGGAGCTGCTGGCGCCGGGCGGCGCGCTCATGGTCAACATCGGGGACGAGCCGCCGCTGACCCTCGTGCGCTCCCAGCTCGCGGCCATGCGCTCGGTCCTCGCCGAGGTCGCCGTGCTCACCGAGCCGGAGATGCTCACGGGGCGGTTCCCGGGCAACATCGTCGCCGTCGGGCTCAGGGGTCCGTGGCCCGAGGGCTGGACAGAGAGGCTCGAGGCGGCGGGACCGCACCCGGGCGTGCTCGTGCGCGGGGTCGATCTTGACCCGCTGTCAGAATGAGTCGGCCCTGCTGAGAGGGGTCAGCTCGCGAGCTTCTGCTCGGCGAGGCGCTTGACCCATTCGGGGGTGGGCCGGTTGAGCCGTTCGTCGAGCACGACGCGCAGCCGCGCGGCCGCGATCTGGACGCGCCGGTCGGAGGACCCCGGCCGCCGTTCGGTCGGCGGCTCGGACGTGTGGCGGCCTGCGCCGGGACGTGCCTCGTGCTTGCTCACATCAGACCCCTTCGCGCCGCTGCGTCCGCCGCGCAGCTCTCCTCCCAGTATCCCCGGCGGCGCCGGGGGCGTCCACGCATCAGCCACGGCCGCCGTCCTCTGGCGGGTCCCCCGGGCCGTCGTCGCCCTCCGGCGGGTCCCCCGGGCCACCGTCGCCTCCGCCGTCGCCGCCGAGCTCCTCGTCCAGCCCGGCCTCCGCGGCCTCTGCGATGGGGTCGATCCAGACCGCGTCGAGGAGCCTGAGCTCCTCCTCGCTGGCGATGAGGTCGCTCTTGGCCAGGCTCGCGAGAACCATCGTGCCCATCGCCTGGAGCTGCGGGTCGGGGGACACCGAAGCCTCGAGGGCCCATTCTGTGCGCCGCCAGAACTCCGCGCGCCGGTCCGAGTACGAGCGCTGGCGGATGGTGTTCAGGCCCACGAACGCGGCGACGACGGCCGCGGCGAACGTCCCGACGGGGGCGAAGGCCGCGAGGATGTCCCACCACTGGGGGATGGATTCCGACCCAGTCTGGGCGGCCGCCTGGGCGAGGGGGTCGATCATGCCTCCACCGTAGCGGGGGGCTCCGACGGTGCTGGCGCCGGCTCGGCGAACCACAGCCGCGTCTCGCCGTACTTCTTCTCGGCGAAGAGGACCAGGCCCTCGGGCCAGTCTGGCTCGGGCGAGCGGGCCGAGCGCTCGACGACGACGAGCCCGTCCTCGGCGAGGTGCGGCAGGAGGGCCGCGAGGACCGCCGAGAGGGGCCCTTCCCCGAGCGGGTAGGGCGGGTCCATGAAGACGAGGTCCCAGTGCCTCCCGGGCAGGGTGTGCTCGAGGAAGCCCGCGACCTTGGATCGGTGGACGGTCACCGCGCGCCGGCCGAGGGCGTCGTTCGCGAGCCGGGCGTTGCGCTCGCACACCCGCACGGCCTTCGCGTCCGCCTCGACGAGCTCGACCGTCGAGGCGCCCCGGCTCGCGGCCTCGACGCCGAGCGCGCCCGAGCCCGCGAAGAGGTCGAGGACCCGGGAGCGGGTGAGCATGCCGAGGGCGTCGAGCCGGGAGAAGAGGGCCTCCTTGACCCGGTCGGTCGTGGGCCGCGTGGCCGAGCCCGGGACGGACGCGAGCGTCGTGCCCCCGGCGATTCCCGCGATGATCCGGCTCACGGAGTCCCCCGGCGTGCGGCGCCCCCGTGCGCGGGTGCCTGCGTGCGTGCCTCATCCACGTTCGAGGAACACCTCCTTCTCAGGCCCGAGGTACTCGTCGATGGCGGACCTCAGGGCCGGCTGCCGCTCGAGAGCCGGGTCCTCGGCCACGAGCCCGAGGGCGTCGCCGCGGGCCTGCTCGATGACGTCGGCGTCCCGCAGGACGCGCAGGAGGCGCAGGGTCGATCGCCGCCCGGACTGGGTCGCCCCGAGGATGTCCCCCTCGCGGCGCTGCTCGAGGTCCTTCTGGGCCAGGACGAAGCCGTCGGTGCTCGCCGCCACGGCGTCGAGCCGCGCCCGGCTCGGGTGTCCCGGCTCGAGGGCGGTCACGAGCAGGCACGTGCCCGCGTGGCCGCCGCGCCCGACGCGGCCGCGCAGCTGGTGCAGCTGCGCGATCCCGAAGCGGTCGGCGTCGAGGATGACCATGAGCGTCGCGTTGGGCACATCCACCCCGACCTCGACGACGGTCGTCGCGACGAGGACGTCGGTGCGCCCGGCGGCGAAGGCCTCCATGGACGCCGACTTGTCCGCGCTGTCCATGCGGCCGTGCAGCATGCCGAGCCGGACGCCCTCGAGGGCGGGCTCCCCCTCGAGCTGCTCCATGGTCCCGGCGACCGAGGCGGCCGGCGGCGGCGCCGGCGCGCCGTCGGCCAGGGCCGTGCCTCCCCACGTGGCGGCGTCGAGGGCCGCGAGGTCGCCCTCTTCCCCGCTCGACTCCCCGATCTGCGGGCACACGACGTAGACCTGCCGCCCGGCGTCGACCTCCTCGCGTGCCCGGGCCCAGATCCGGCGCTCCCACGAGGGGTTCTCGGCGAGGCCGACGACGTGGGTCGCGATCGGCGCCCGGCCCGCCGGGAGCTCCCGCAGGACGGAGGTCTCGAGGTCCCCGAAGACGGTCATCGCGACGGTGCGCGGGATCGGGGTGGCGGTCATGACGAGCAGGTGCGGCGTCGCGAGGCTCTTGGCGCGCAGGGCGTCGCGCTGCTCGACGCCGAAACGGTGCTGCTCGTCGACGACGACGAGGCCCAGGTCCGCGAACTGGACCGCCTCCGAGAGCAGGGCGTGGGTCCCGACGACGATGCCCGCCTGCCCGCTCGCGGCCGCGAGGAGCGCGCGCTTGCGCTCGCCCGCTGACTGCGAGCCCGTGAGCAGGACGACCTCGACACCGGCCGCCTCGAGATCGGCCCCGAGCAGCCCCTCGCGCGCGAGGGGGCCGAGCGTGCGCCGGATCGACTCGTAGTGCTGCCCCGCGAGCACCTCGGTGGGGGCAAGCAGTGCGGCCTGGCCGCCGTCGTCGACGACCTGCAGCATCGCGCGGAGGGCGACGACCGTCTTGCCCGAGCCGACCTCGCCCTGCAGGAGCCGGTTCATGGGGTGCGGGGCCGCGAGCTCGGCGGCGAGCTCCTCCCCCACCTCCCGCTGGCCCGCGGTGAGCTCGAACGGGAGCTGGGCGTCGAACGCGTCGAGCAGCCCGCCGCGGCGGGCCGGGCTCGGCCGCGACGGCAGCTGGGCGTGCTGGATCCGTCGGCGCGCGAGGGCCGTCTGGAGGACGAGGGCCTCCTCGTACTGGAAGCGGCGGCGGGCGAGCATCCACGCCTCCTGCGTCGCAGGCTCGTGGATCATCCGGTAGGCGTCGGCGAGCCCGGGCAGCCGGTACCTCTGCCGGAGCTCCGCGGGGAGCGGGTCCGGCAGCGGGCCGAGGTCCATCTGGCGCAGGAGGGTCTTGACGGCCTTCTCGATCCGCCAGGTCGTGAGCCTGGCCGTCGCGGGGTAGACCGGGATGGGCCGCGCGGCGAGCTCTTCCGGGGTCCCCTCGGCGGAGTCCTCGGGATCGAGGAGCACGTAGTCGGGGTTGGTCAGCTGCAGCTTCCCCTTGTACCGGCCGACCCGGCCCGAGAACATCGCGACCGTGCCCACGGTGAGCTGCTTCGAGGCCTGGAACGCGTTGAAGAACGTGAGGCTGATGGCGTCCGGGCCGTGGTCGCCGAACCCGTCCGAGACGACGACCTCGGTGATGGAGCCCTTCCGCGTGGCCATGCGCCGGGTCGCGGCCCTGACGACGCGCGCGATGAGCGTCACGTCCTCGTCGAGCGGCAGGAGCGCGATGGGGGTGAGCTCGCCGCGCTGGACGTACCGACGCGGGAAGTAGTCCAGCAGCTCCCCGGCGGTCTCGAGCCCGAGGCTGTCCCTGATCTTCTTCGCGGACGAGGCCCCGAGCAGCCGCGAGAGGGGCCGGTCCCGCTCAGCGGCCAACGGTTCCGCCCTCGGCGGCGTGCTCACCGGCCGGCGGCTCGGCGTGCAGCTCGGTGAAGGAGATCTTCTCGGGCTCGGCGAGCGAGCGGATGAGTGCCAGCGCGGCGTCCGGGTCGGCGACGTGCACGTGGACGCGCCAGCGGCACACTCCGGCCCCGTCGTCGAACGCCCCGACGGGGCTCATGATGACGGAGTCGCCGATCTCGTCGAGGCGCTGGCGCAGCCCCGCCGCATGGAGCGGGCTCAGGGTCACGGTGCACATGAGCTCGACGCCGACGGCGTGCGGCTGGTCCGCGTGGATGTGCGGATCGTCCACCCGGTAGCCGTGGAGGCCGTCGAGCACGTCGTCGGAGAGCCCCTCGCCAAGGACCGCCGAGCGCAGGGCGGCGAGGACGAGCAGCAGGCCGACGCCGCCGGCGTCCACGACGCGGGCGCTCGTGAGGACGCCGAGCTGGGACTCGGTGTCCACGACGGCGCCGACGGCGGCCTGGACCGCGCCGTCGAGCGCGGCCGCGAGGGCCTGGTTGCTGTCGGGGCCTCCGTCGCCGGTGCCAGAGTGGGCGGTGCGGGCCGACGCGGCGCCGTCGGCCGCGGCCTCGAGCACCGAGAGCATCGTCCCGGCGACCGGCTCGCTCAGGGCCGACCACGCGCGGATCTGGGCGCGGTGGAGCGCGGCGGCGAGGAGTGGGCCGCTCAGGCGGGTCTGCCCCTTGAGGGTCGCGGCGACGGCGTCGAGGAACACGGCCAGGAGGGTCCCGGAGTTGCCCCAGGCTTCCTCCATCGCGGCCTGGCCGGCGGCGGCGAGGACCTCGCCCACGTCCGTGCCCGGAGTGTCCGCTGCGGCCGAGGCGGCGGCCCGGACCGTGTGGTAGAGGTTGGTGCCCGTGTCCCCGTCCGCGACGGGGAAGATGTTGATCGCGTTCAGGCGGTCGCTGTGGTTGGCCAGGACGGTCTCGGCGTCGGCGAGCCAGCGCCGCATGGCCGCGGCATTCGAGGCGATCTTAGCGTGCAAAGTGATCCCATCCGCTCGGTTGCACGGGGCGCCCGCCAATGGCCACCCCGCCCGGCCCGCCGGCCGAGGGCACGACCGAGCCTATCGCAGCGAAGCCCTCGGGGAGCTGAACGGAGGCGGGGAACGCGCCGAGGAGTCCGTGGTCCTCCCCGCCGCCCAGCACCCAGCCGAGCGGGTCCGCCCCGACCGCGGCCGCCGGCCCGGCCAGGAGCGCGGCGTGGGCGGCGAGGGCCTCGGCGTCGAAGTCGAGGCCGACACCGCTGGCCGCCGCGAGGCGCTGGCCGTCCTTGAGGAGCCCGTCGGAGAGGTCCATGAGGGCGTGGGCGCCCGCGCGGGCCGCGGCGGGCCCGGCGGCGAGGGGCGGGACCGGCCGGGTCTGCCGGCGCACGGCCTCCGCCAGGGCCGGCGGGAGCGTCGCGTGGGACGGGCCGTGCTCGAGCAGGGCCAGGCCGGCCGCGGCGGCGCCGAGGCGGCCGGCGACGGCGAGCACGTCGCCCGCGCGGGCGCCAGAGCGCAGGAGCGGGGCTCGGCCCTCGAGGCTCCCGAGGACAGTCACGGTCACGGACAGCTCACGGCCCCGCCCGAGGTCGCCGCCCGCCACGGTGCACTGCTCGGCGCCGAGGGCGCGGATGGCCTCGACGAGCCCGTCGGCGAAGTCCTCGACCCACTCGGCCGCGGTCTCGCCCGGGAGCGTGAGGCTCACGACCATGGCGGTCGCGACGGCGCCCATCGCGTTGATGTCGGAGAGGTTCTGCGCCGCGGCCTTCCAGCCGACGTCGGCACCCGTGCTGCGGTAGCCGCTCGGCCACTCGAGCCGGAAGTCGGCATCCTGCGTCTGCGTGTCGGTGCTGACGACGACGCGCCCGTCCGGGGCGGCGACGACGGCGGCGTCGTCGCCCGGCCCGAGGAGGGCCGCGCCGAGGACGTCGAGCCGGGGGAAGATGCGCTCGAGGAGCTCCGACTCGCTCAGCTCGCGCACGAGGGCCGGCTTCCTCTGGGTGTCCGTCACCCTCTTAGCCTAGCCGCGGCGCCTCTGGCGGCTGTCCCTTCGTGGCGCTTCCCCCCGGGCGGTAGGCTGGATGGACCCCCACGACCCCGGATGGAGAAGCATGCCCGCGCGCCGAACCCCCGCCCGCTCCCGCGCCACCGTGGGACGCGGCACCGCCGCTGCTCTGCTCGGGCTGTTCGGTCTGCTCGGCGCGTCCCTCACAGGCTGCACGGCCCCCGTCTCGGTCGAGCCCGCGCCGGACGCTGCCAACCCGGCCTGCGCTCCGCTCATGATCGCGCTCCCGGACACCCTGGGCGACGCCGCGCTGCGCAAGACGACGAGCCAGGCGACCGCCGCGTGGGGCGACCCGTCCGCCGTCGTGCTCCGCTGCGGCGTTCCGGCACCGGGCCCGACGACCGAGCGGTGCGTGACCGTCAACGGCGTCGACTGGGTCATCACCGAGGGAGACCCCTACTACACGCTCACGACGTACGGGCGCGAGCCCGCCACCGAGGTCCTGCTCGACGAGGAGCGGGTCAGCTCGGCGACGGTGCTCGCGAGCCTCTCCGGGGCCGTCGAGAAGATCGCAGCCGTGCGCAAGTGCGTGGGCCAGGAGGACCTCGCCGGCCTCCCGGCCGCAGGCTGAGACACGCGAAGGCTGGACAGGCCCAGCCGGCCTCAGCGCAGGCCGGTCGGGCGCTCGAGGGCGAGCTGGATGAGCTCGTCGATGAGCTCGGGATAGGACACGCCGGTCGCGGCCCACATCTGCGGGTACATGCTGATGGGCGTGAAGCCGGGCATGGTGTTGATCTCGTTGATGATGAACTCGCCCTCGGGCGTGTAGAAGAAGTCCACGCGGCTCAGGCCCTCGGCGGCGACGGCGTCGAACGCGGCCGCGGAGAGCTCGCGCACGCGCGCGATCGCCTCCTCGGGCAGGTCCGCGGGGCACGAGAGCGCGGCGGCGTTGTCCTCGACGTACTTCGCCTCGAAGTCGTAGAACGCGTGGCCGCCTCCGGCGACGGAGACCTCGCCGGGCAGGGACGTCCTCGGGCCGTCGGCGCCGCGGCCCTCGAGCACGCCGCACTCGATCTCCCGGCCCACGATGCCCGCCTCGATGACGAGCCGCAGGTCGTGCCTGCGGGCCTCCTCGATCGCGGCGTCGAGCCCCTCGGGCCCGTCGACCTTCGAGATGCCCACCGACGAGCCCGCGCGGCACGGCTTGACGAACACGGGGTAGCCCAGACGGCCGACGGCGTCGCGCACCCCGTCCGGGTCGCGGCGCCACTGCTTGTCGGTCACCGCGACGTACGGCCCGACGGCAAGGCCGGCGGCGGCGAAGGCGACCTTCATGAAGTGCTTGTCCATCCCGACGGCGGAGGCGAGGACCCCGGCGCCGACGTAGCGGACGTCCGCGAGCTCGAGGAGGCCCTGGATCGTGCCGTCCTCGCCGAACGCGCCGTGCAGGAGGGGGAAGACGACGTCGACCTCGCCGAGCTCGCGCGGGACCCGGTTCGGCTCGGACACGACCAGGCGCGTGCGGCCCGAGCCCTCGGCGAGCTGGACCGTGCCCTCCGCCGGGCCGACCTCGGGCAGCTGCCCCTGGTTGAGGGCCCACTCGTGCCAGTCGCCGTCCGAGAGCACCCACTGGCCCTCGCGCGTGATGCCGACGGGCACGACCTCGTACTTGTCCGTGTCGATCGCGCCCATGACGCCTGCCGCCGTCACGCACGAGACGGCGTGCTCGCTCGAGCGGCCGCCGAACAGGAGCGCGACGCGGATCTTGGAGCCGGTCGTTGCGTTGGAATCCACAGCTAGTCGCCTTCTGATTTGAGCTGCCGCGCGAGCAGCAGCTGTCCGAGCTGGTCCACGGGGAGCTGTCCCCGCAGCACGGCCACGACGGCGGCCGTGATGGGCATGTCGACGCCGAGCCGCTGGGCGAGCTCGTTGACCGCGGGGGCGGACTTCATGCCCTCCGCGACCTGGGTCATGCGCACGCCGACCTCTTCGACGCTCAGGCCCTGGCCCAGGAGCGCGCCGGCGGTGTGGTTGCGCGAGAGCTTCGACGAGCAGGTCGCCACGAGGTCGCCGAGGCCCGCGAGCCCGGCCATGGTCTGCGGGTCGCCGCCGAGGGCGACGGCCAGGCGGGTGGTCTCGGCGAGCCCGCGGGTGATCACGGAGGCCTTCGTGTTGTCCCCCATGCCCTTGCCCTCGCAGATGCCGACGGCGAGGGCGATGACGTTCTTGACGATCCCGCCGATCTCGACGCCGACGACGTCGGTGCTCGTGTAGGGGCGGAAGTACGGGGCCGTGCAGGCCTCGGCGAGCCAGTGGGCGGTGGGCTCGTCGCTGCACGCGACGACGGACGCCGTGGGCTCGCAGCGTGCGATCTCGAGGGCGAGGTTCGGCCCGGAGACGACCGCGATGCGCTCGCGCGGCACGCCCGCGACCTCCTCGATGACCTCGCTCATGCGCGCGTCCGAGCCGAGCTCGAGGCCCTTCATGAGCGAGACGACGACGGCGTCCGCGGGGATGTGGGCGGCCCAGGCCGTGAGCTGGCCGCGCAGGGACTGCGCGGGCACGGCGAGGACGACCGCCTCGGCGCCCTCGAGGGCCTCGGCCGGGTCGGTCGACGCCGTGATGCAGGCCGGCAGCGGGATGGCATCGAGGTAGCGCGAGTTGCGGTGGGCGTTGATGTCCGCTACGACCTCCTCGCGCCGGCCCCAGATGCGAATGCTGCGCTCGGTGCCGTGGCTCTCGGCCGCCTCGCCGAGAACCTTCGCGAAGGTCGTCCCCCAGCTGCCTGCGCCCATGACGGCGATCCGCCGCAGGGGCTCGCGCGTCCCCGCGGGTGCCTCCCCCAGCGCCGGGTTCGCAGCGCTCACGCGGCCGTCCCGCCGTCGTCCGCCTGGGGAGCCCGCGAGCCGCGTGCGACGTCGCGGCCGTGCAGGCTCTGGGCGTTCGCGGTGGGGTCCCAGCGTTCGGCCGGCGGCTCCTCGCCGCGCAGCTGCGCGAGGAGGCCGGTGATCGCGTCCATGATCCGCTCGGTGGCCTCGAGGAGCGTCGTCTTGTCCATGGGCCGGCCCCGCAGGTCGTCGAGGTCGACCGGGTCGCCGATGAGCACAACGGCCTTCTTCCGCGGGAACACGTGCAGCCGCTTGGCATAGCGCGGGAACAGTTCGTGGTCCCCCCAGTGGGCGATCGGCACGACCGGCGCGCCCGTCTTGAGCGCCAGGCGCGCGGCGCCCGTGTGGCCCTTCATAGGCCACAGCCCGGGGTCGCGGGTCAGGGTGCCCTCGGGGTAGACGATGATCGCGCCGCCCTCGTCGATGACCTCGCGGGCCACCTCGAGGGACGAGCCCGCGCCGGCGCCCCCGCGGTCGACGGGGATCTGCTTGGTCCCGCGCATGATCTGGCCGAGGACCGGCGGCCTGAAGAGCCCGGCCTTGGCCAGGAAGTGCGGGAAGCGGCCGTTGTTGTAGAGCATGTGGCCGATGGTGAGCGGGTCGATCTCAGTGCAGTGGTTGGGGCAGGCGATGAAGCCGCCGCTGCCTGAAGCCGAGCTTGACTCGCCCGGCCGGCTGCCCAGGGCTGCGAGCTTCTCGGTGCCCCGCCACTCCTTGTCCATGAGGAGGTTCATGAGCGGGCGCACGATCGTCGCCGCGATGGCGAACGCGAACCTCTCCCCGGCGCTCTCGCTGCCGTGCCGACGTCTCAACGGTTCTCCTCGAGGTCGAAGTCGGCGCCGAGCGCCTGGAGCTTGTCGGTGAAGCGCTCGTAGCCGCGCTTGATGATGTCCACGCCGGTCGCACGGGAGACGCCCTGGGCCGCGAGGGCCGCGATGAGGTGGCTGAAGCCGCCGCGGAGGTCGGGGATGTCGAAGTCCGCGCCGCGCAGCTCGGTGGGGCCCGAGATGACCGCGGAGTGGTGGAAGTTCCGCTGGCCGAACCGGCAGGGGACGCTGCCGAGGCACTCGCGGTGGACTTGGATCGTGGCGCCCATGCGGCGCAGCGCCTCGGTGAAGCCGAAGCGGTTCTCGTAGACGGTCTCGTGGACGATCGAGACCCCGTCGGCCTGGGTCAGGGCGACGACGAGCGGCTGCTGCCAGTCCGTCATGAAGCCCGGGTGGACGTCGGTCTCGAGCACGAGCGGGGAGAGCTTGCCGCCGGGGTGGAAGAAGCGGATGCCGTCGTCCTCGATCGCCAGGCCGCCGCCGAGCTTCCGGAACACGTTGAGGAAGGTCATCATGTCCCGCTGGCACGCCCCCTCGACGAAGATGTCCCCGCGGGTCGCGACTGCAGCGGAGGCCCACGAGGCCGCCTCGTTCCGGTCCGGCAGGGCACGGTGGCTGTAGCCGCCGAGCTCGGGGACGCCCTCGATGCGGATCGTGCGGTCCGTCTGGACGCTGATGAGCGCGCCCATCTTCTGCAGGACGGCGATGAGGTCGATGACCTCGGGCTCGGTGGCGGCGCCCGTGAGCTCGGTGATGCCCTCGGCGCGCGTAGCGCTCAGGAGGACCTGCTCAGTCGCGCCGACGCTCGGGTACGGCAGGGCGATCTTCGCACCCCGGAGGCCGCGCGGGGCGGAGATGCTGATCCCGCCCGGGCGCTTGTCGACGACGGCGCCGAACTCGCGCAGGACGTTCAGGTGGTAGTTGATGGGGCGGTCGCCGATCCGGCAGCCGCCGAGGTCCGGGATGAAGGCCTCGCCGATCGCGTGGATGAGCGGGCCGCACAGGAGGATCGGGATCCGCGAGTCGCCCGCGTGGGCGTCGATCGCGGCCGAGGGGGCTGCGGTGGCGGCCTTCGGGTCGAGCGTGAGGTCGCCGGTGGCCGGGTCGCGGTCGACGGCGATGCCGTGCAGCTGCAGGAGGCTCGTGACGACTGCGACGTCCTTGATCTCGGGGACGTTGCGCAGCACAGAGGGGCCGTTGCCGAGCAGCGCCGCGACCATGGCCTTGGGGACGAGGTTCTTGGCGCCGCGCACGGCCACCCTCCCCGAGAGGGGGATGCCCCCTCGGATGGTCAGGACACTGCTCATCTGCACCTTTTCCTCACTGACTGCTCGCTGCCCGGGCGCCGGGCCTGGAGCGTCCCCTGCGGCGGACCCAGCTAAGCATAGAAGCTCGCGTCCGGCGTCGGGAAAACGCCGGACGCGAGCCGGGAGTGCTGCTCCGCCCGTGGCGGCGGATCAGCTGCGTGCGGGTAGGGTGGTCGGCTTGAAAGAGGGCCTTGTCGCCTCATAGGCGGCGATGTCCTCCTCGTGCTGGAGGGTCAGGCCGATGTCGTCGAGGCCCTCGAGGAGGCGCCAGCGCGTGTAGTCGTCGATCTCGAAGGGTGCGACGAGGTTCCCGCACGTGACGGTCTTGGACTCGAGGTCCACCGTGATCTGCGTGCCGGGGTGGTTCTCGAGCTCCTTCCAGATGAGCTCGATGTCGTCCTGGGCCACAACGGCCGCCAGGAGCCCCTGCTTGCCCGAGTTGCCGCGGAAGATGTCCGCGAAGCGCGAGGACAGCACGACCCTGAAGCCGTAGTCCTTGAGGGCCCACACGGCGTGCTCGCGCGAGGAGCCGGTGCCGAAGTCCGGCCCGGCCACGAGCACCGAGCCGCGGCTGAACGGCTCGCGGTTGAGGATGAACGCCTCGTCCTTGCGCCAGCTCGCGAAGAGCGCGTCCTCGAAGCCCGTGCGCGTGATGCGCTTGAGGAAGACCGCCGGGATGATCTGGTCGGTGTCGACGTTGCTCTGCCGCAGCGGGACGCCGATGCCGGTGTGGGTCGTGAACTTCTCCATGGTTCGTTCGGGGCCTTTCTAGGCGGCGGCCGTGCTGGCGGCGTCGGAGGAGGTGGGCAGCGGGTCGAGGTCCGACGGCGAGGAGAGGGTCCCGCGCACGGCCGTCGCCGCGGCGACGACGGGCGAGACGAGGTGCGTGCGCCCGCCCTTGCCCTGGCGGCCCTCGAAGTTGCGGTTCGAGGTCGACGCGCAGCGCTCGCCCGGGGCCAGCTGGTCTGGGTTCATGCCGAGGCACATCGAGCAGCCCGCGAAGCGCCACTCGGCGCCGAACTCGGTGAAGACCTTGTCGAGGCCCTCGGCCTCGGCCTCGAGGCGCACGCGCGCGGAGCCGGGGACGACGAGCATGCGGACGTTCTCGGCCTTGGTGCGGCCGCGCAGGACGTCGGCGGCGGCCCGGAGGTCTTCGAGGCGCGAGTTCGTGCACGAGCCGAGGAAGACCGTGTCGACCCGGATGTCCTTCATGGGCGTGCCGGCGGCGAGGTCCATGTACTCGAGGGCGCGGCGGGCGGCGGCCTTGGCATTCTCGTCCGCGAAGGAGTCCGGGTCCGGGACGGCCTGGGAGAGCGAGACGCCCTGGCCGGGGTTGGTGCCCCACGTGACGAAGGGCTCGAGCTCGTCGGCGTCGAGGAAGACCTCCGCGTCGAACACGGCGTCCTCGTCGGTGTGCAGCGTGTCCCAGTACGCGACCGCGGCGTCCCAGTCCGCGCCCTGCGGGGCGTGCGGGCGGCCCTTCATGAAGTCGTAGGTCGTCTGGTCGGGGGCGACCATGCCCGCGCGGGCGCCGGCCTCGATCGACATGTTGCAGATCGTCATGCGCGCTTCCATGGAGAGCGCGCGGATCGCCGAGCCGCGGTACTCGAGCACGTAGCCCTGGCCGCCGCCGGTGCCGATCTTGGCGATGACGGCGAGGATGATGTCCTTTGAGCTCACCCCGGGCTTGAGCGTGCCCTCGACCGTGATGGCCATGGTCTTGAACGGCTTGAGCGGGAGGGTCTGCGTGGCCATGACATGCTCGACCTCGGACGTGCCGATGCCCATGGCGAGGGCGCCGAACGCCCCATGGGTCGACGTGTGCGAGTCGCCGCAGACGATCGTGAGGCCCGGCTGGGTGAGGCCGAGCTGCGGGCCGACCACGTGGACGATGCCCTGCTCCTTGTCGCCCAGCGGGTGCAGGCGGACGCCGAACTCCTTGCAGTTCGCGCGCAGGGTCTCGATCTGGGTCCGGCTCGTCGGGTCGGCGATCGGCTTGTCGATGTCGAGCGTCGGGGTGTTGTGGTCCTCGGTCGCGATCGTGAGGTCCGGGCGGCGGAGCTGGCGGCCGGCGAGGCGGAGGCCCTCGAACGCCTGCGGGGAGGTCACCTCGTGCACGAGGTGCAGGTCGATGTAGAGGAGGTCGGGCTGCCCGTTGTCGCCCTTGCGCACGACGTGCGCGTCCCAGACCTTCTCGGCCAGTGTGCGTCCCACGGCCCAGCTCCCTTCGCATTGGCGGCGGCCGGTCCGGCCGCCTCGGATTCCAGTGGACCAGTGACGCTCTCGCGCTGGCCACCCGGCGGACTTGCATCTCAGATATTGAGACGGCAATATCAATCTATGGACAATTCTAGCGGCGTCGGCGTGATCGACAAGGCCGCCCTCGTGCTCGACGCCCTCGAGGCCGGCCCGACGACCCTCGCGCAGCTCGTCTCGGCGACGGGCCTCGCCCGGCCCACCGTCCACCGCCTCGCGCTCGCCCTCGTGCACCACCGCCTCGTGAGCCGCGACATCCAGGGCCGCTTCGTGCTCGGCTCGCGGCTCGTCGAGCTCGCCTCGGCCGCCGGCGAGGACCGCCTCATCGCCGCCGCCGGACCGATCCTCGTCCAGCTGCGAGACGCGACCGGCGAGAGCGCGCAGATCTTCCGGCGCCAGGGCGACTGGCGCGTGTGCGTCGCCTCCGCCGAGCGGCCCGTCGGCCTCCGCGACACGATCCCCGTCGGCACCCAGCTGAGCATGAAGGCCGGCTCCGCCGCCCAGGTCCTCGTCGCGTGGGAGGACCACGACCGCCTGCTCGAGGGCCTGAACCAGGCCCGCTTCACGCCCACCGTCCTGGCCGGCGTCCGCCGCCGCGGCTGGGCGCAGAGCCTCGGGGAGCGCGAACCCGGGGTCGCCTCCGTCTCGGCCCCGGTCCGCGGCCCCTCGGGGCGCGTCATCGCCGCCGTGTCGATCTCGGGCCCCATCGAGCGCTTGACGCGCCAGCCGGGCCGTCAGCATGCGGAGGTCGTCTGCAACGCCGGACGGCTGCTCACCGAGGCCCTGCGCAAGGGCAATGACTGAGTACGCGGTCTTCCTGCGCGGCGTGAACGTCGGCGGGATCACCCTCAAGATGGCCGAGGTGCGCGACGTCCTCGGCCGCCTCGAGGTCACGGACGTGAAGACGCTCCTGGCCAGCGGCAACATCGTCCTGTCCACCGACCTCGACGCGGCCGCCCTCAAGGACGCCGTCGAGAAGGCGCTGCGGGCGGCCTTCGGCTACGAGGCCTGGGTCGTGGTGCTGGCCCGGGCCGAGGTGGACGCGATCGTCGAGGCCTGCCCCTACCCGCCCGACGACGCCTCCACGCACACCTACATCACGCTCGCCTCCGACCCGGCGGCCCTCGACGAGCTCGCCGCGGCGGCCGGCGGCGCGGACGGGCAGAAGCGCCTCGCCCCGGGGGCGACGGCGTGGCTCGCCCCGCGCGGGTCGACGCTCGAGTCCCCCCTGTCCAAGGCCACGGCCAAGCCGAAGTTCAAGGCCACGACGACGACGCGCAACCTGCGCACGATCCTCAAGGTCCAGGCCGCCTTCGCCTGAGCGGCTCGCCCGGGCTCAGTCCCGTGCCCGCGCGAGCGCCGCGGCGAACGCGCCATGCCGGGCGATCTCGCCGCGGACCGGCTCGACGACCTCGCGCTCCGCGACCGCGCCCACAGCCTCGGCGAGCCGGCGGCGGGCGCGGGCCGCGCGCCATCGTGCGCCCAGCGCCCCCACCGGAGCCAGCACGAGGGCAAGGAGGACCCCGGAGAGGACTCCCCCGGCGAGCAGGAGCGTCGGCATCGGCCAGCCCTCGACGCGCGGGACCTCGGGGACCGGCAGCTGGAGGTAGCCGAGGACGGCGAGGACGCCGAGCCAGCCCAGGCCGACGATCGCGGCGAGGAGCGCGAGCCATTGGAGCAGGTTCGCGGGGACCCACCACCACGAGCGCCGCGCTGCTCCCAGATCCGTGCCCGCGACGGCCTGGTCGAGCTCATCGGGGAGGCGCTCCCGCCCGTCGCGGGCCGCTGCCCGGATCGCAGCGCGCCACGGCCCCGGCGCGCCCTCGCTCGCGGCGTCGGCGAACTGGCGCACGGCCGCGTCCGTCCGCGCACGCTCGGCCGCGGAGGCAGGAGGGAGGGACGTGCGGACGACGTGCGCGGGATCGTCACGGCGCAGCCCGAGCCGCTGCAGCGGGTCGCGGCCCAGCCGCGCGGCCCAGCGCGTGAGCGGCCAGCCCGTCCGGCGCCCGGCCTCCCTGCGGTAGGAGCGCCGCACCGCCTCGGCGATGAGCGGCACCCGGGCGGCGGCGGCGAGCTCGTCCGCGAGCAGGCGGCGGGCGCCGGGCGTGACGCCGGCGGGGGTGCCCTCCCCGCTCGCCTCGGCGAGGGCAGCCGCGGCGGCGCGGGAATCCGCCTCGAGCCGCTCGGACGCCGCTCGCTTCGAGGCGACGACGCGGCGGATCGCCGCTCGCACCTCGCCGACGCCCTCGCCCGTCAGGGCCGAGGCGGCGATCACGCGGCGGGCTCCGTGCCCGTCGCCGAGGCCCTCGGCGGCGAGGAGGGCCCCGAGCGACTCGAGGACCGCGCCGCGCTCCCCCGGCGCGAGCCGGTCGGCCTGGTTCAGGACCGTGAGGGTCACGGCGCCGTGGCCGCCGAGCCGCCCCAGGAACCCGGAGTGCAGCGCGTCGTCGGCGTACTTCTGCGGGTCCAGGACCCAGACCATGACGTCGACCATGCCCACGAGCCGTTCGACCGTCTCCCGGTGCTCGCGGGCCGTCGAGTCGAAGTCGGGCAGGTCGAGCAGGATCAGGCCCGCCGAGGCGTCGGCGAGGCCGTCGACGGGCGCCGCCGCGTGCCGGTGCGGGACGTCGAGCCAGTCCAGGAGCGGGTCGCTGCCCTCTGTCCCCCACACGGCGGCGAGCGGCTCGCTCGTCGTCGGGCGCCGGGCGGCGACGCGCGCGACGTCGGCCCCGAGGACGGCGTTGAAGAGCGAGGACTTGCCGCTCCCGGTCGCGCCGAAGAAGCCGACGACAGTGTGCTCGGCCGAGAGCGAGCGGCGGGAGGCCGCACGGTCGAGGACCCCGTAGGCCTCGGCGAGGGGGGCCTCGGGCAGGACGCCCTCGGCGAGCCTCCGGGCCTCGTCGAGGGCCTCGAGCCGCCGGTCGAGGCGAGAACCCGCCCGCTCGGCGCGGTGCCGGCTCACGCTGTTTCCCCGAGGTCCCCGAGGCGGGCCACGCCGGCGGCGGCGCGGTGCAGGGCTTCGACCGCCTCGGCGGAGTCCACGGCGTCGAGGCGGCGGCCGAACCGGTCCCTCTCGGCGTCGAGGAGCCGACCGCAGCGGGCCGTGAGGTCCTCGCGGGCCGTCTGCGCGAGCCGGCGCACGGCGTCCTCGCCGAACACGGCTTCGAGGACCTTCTGGCCCACGACGGCGGTGCCCGCGGCGATGCCGCCCTCGGCGAGCGTCAGCCCGCCAGTCATCGAGAAGACGACGACCATGAGGGCGGCCCCGAGGCCGTTGACCCCAAACGAGAGCCAGCGCGCACGGGTGCGCCGGTCGGCGCCCTCGGCCCGGATGAGCTCCATGAGGTCCCCCTGCCAGGCCCGGATCTCCCGCGCTGCCTCGTCCTCGAAGCCGGGCGACACTCCGGAGAGGTCGTCGGCACCGAGCAGCGCGCGGCCGGCGGGCTCGGAGCGCCACCGCCTGTCGGCGTCCTCAGCGGCGGTCCCCGCCTCGTCGACGATGACGGCGAGCAGGCCCGTCTCGATGGCCGTCTCGACCGTGACGGCGGGCGGCGGCTGGCCGCGAAGGTACGCGCCGATCCGGTCCCGCACGCGGCCGATCCCCTCCTCGACGCCCCGGAGGAACTCCCCCGTGCCCACGAAGTCCTGCCAGCGCGCGAGGACCTCGCCGCGCAGGAGCGCGCCGTCGCGGGTCGCGGCCGTGATGCGCGCGAGCGCGTTGCCGTAGGCCGACTCGACGTCCTCCGCGAGCTGGGCCGCGAGGGCGCGCTGGGCAGCCCCGGCCTCCGCGACGCCCCGGGCGCGGGCCACGATCCCCTTCACGGCGCCGTCGAGGGTGCGGCGCGCGACGGCGGCCCGGGCCGACGCGTCGTCGGCGAGGCCTGTGAGCCACTCGCGCAGCGGCTCGACGGCCCCGGCGGGGAGCATGCCCATCGCGTCGAGGCGGGCCTCTCGGACGACGACGAGCCGCGCTCCGCCGAGGCCCTCGCGGGCGAGCATCGCCACGAGATCCTCGCGGACCTCGTCCTCGACCTCGGCGGGGACCCGGTCCAGGACGACCGCGACGGTGATGTCCCGGGAGGCGGCGTCGGCGAGGAGGCGCCAGGGGACGGCGTCGGCGTAGCGGTTGGCGGTCGTGACGAAGACCCAGAGGTCGGCCGCGGCGAGCAGCTGGCCCGCGAGACGGCGGTTGTCCGCAGAGACGGAGTCGATGTCGGGGGCGTCGAGCAAGGCCAGGCCGCGGGGCACGGCGTCCTCGGCGAGAAGCACGAGCGTGCCCATGGCCCCGGGGTCTGGGGCGGGACCCGCCTGGGCCGCGGGGCGCGGGGCTGCGGCGCGCTCCCCCCGCAGGCGGGCGAGGCCGGGCAGGATCCGGGTCCCCTCGAACCACGCGGCGTCGTCGGGATGGTGGACGAGGAGCGGCTGGCGCGTCGTCGGGCGCACGGCGCCCGCCCGGGTGACCGGGTGCCCCACGAGCGCGTTGACGAGGGTCGACTTGCCCGCACCGGTGGATCCGCCGACGACGGCGAGGAGCGGGGCATCCAAGCTTCTGTAGCGCGGGAGCACGTAGTCGTCGAGCTGGGCGATGGACGACGCCGCGTCCCGGCGCGCGTCGTCCGTGCCGGGCGCCGCGAGCGGCAGCCGGAGCGCGCCGAGCGCCTCGCGCAGCGCCTCGAGCCGCGCGAGCGTCCCGTCCCCGGGCGTCTGGCCTGCACCGGAGGGGCTCGTGTGAGAGTCCACACTCTCATCATGCCGCATGGCCCCAGACACAGCAGAAGGGCCCGGTCCGAAGACCGGGCCCTTCCCGAGGTGACCCCAGCGGGATTCGAACCCGCGTTACCGCCGTGAGAGGGCGGCGTACTAGGCCGCTATACGATGGGGCCTCGCACGTCCTGCCGCAGCAGGACTTCCCTTGATGGTCCCGCCCGAGAGCGGGCCATCCTGTGGCGGCGCCCCGTGTGGAGCGTCCAACCGTGACCCCAGCGGGATTCGAACCCGCGTTACCGCCGTGAGAGGGCGGCGTACTAGGCCGCTATACGATGGGGCCGTGGTACTTTACCGTTCGCCCGGACGCCATCCGGGCACACCTTCAGCCCCACAGGAGCGAAGCATCAGGAGCTGGGATACCAGGACTCGAACCTAGAATAACTGAACCAGAATCAGTCGTGTTGCCAATTACACCATATCCCACTGCATTCGAGGCCTTCTGCACCGCGTCCAGGTCCCTCAGGAATCCCGTTCGCAGTCCTTCCGTGCCCCTCAGCACGAGTAATTACTGTACCCGATGGTCCCCGCCCCGCCAAATCGCCCCGCTCGCTCCTCGCGACGCAGGCAAGACCCAGTCGAGCCGTCAGCCGAGGCCGATGAGACGGGGCAGCTCTGCGAGGCTGCTGACCTGCTCTGGGACGGACGAAGCCGTCTCGGCCGGCAGGACGGCGGCCCGCCGGTTGAGCCAGATGCCGCGGATGCCGGCCCCGGCCGCGCCGATGACGTCGTGGTCGGGATTGTCCCCGACGTAGACGGTCTCCTCGGCGTCCGTGCCGAGGCGCCGCAGGCCCTCGCGGAAGATGGCCGGGTCCGGCTTGGCCACCCCGACGGCATCGATTCCCACGAGCACCGCGATGCGGGACAGGCCCGCGTGGTCGAGCTTGGCGCGCTGGTAGTCGTGCACGTTGTTGCTCACGGCGCCGTAGGCGACGCCGGCCGCGTCGAGGGCGTCGAGGAGCGGCGCGACGTCGTCGAACGCCTGGACGTACGCCGGCTGGGCGGTCTCGTAGGCGCTGAGCCACGCGAGCGCGTCCTCGCCCGAACCGAACGCCGCCCCGAAGTGGGCGAGGCAGCGCTCGGCGCGGAGGACGCGCTGCTGGGCGAAGGTGATCTCGCCGTCGATGTACCGCGCGTAGATGTCGTCCGAGCCGCGCGTGAAGATGCGGCAGAACGTCACCCACTCGTCCTCGCCCAGGTGCGGCAGGAGCGGCCTCGAGACCTCGCGCAGGGCGCGGTCCATGGCGCCCTCGAGGTCCACGAGGGTCTCGTCGATGTCGAGGAGCACGCCGCGCACGCGGGGAACGACCACCGCGCCCACGGCGTCCTCGACGCGCAGGGCGTCCTCAGCCACGGAAGGCCTTGAGGCGCGCGAGCGAGGACTCCTTGCCGAGGATGACCATGGACTCGAAGAGCGGCGGCGAGACGCGTCGGCCGGAGACGGCCACGCGCACGGGGCCGAAGGCGAGCCGCGGCTTGATCCCGAGCCCGTCCACCAGCGCGGCCTTGAGCGCGGTCTGGATCGACTCGGCGGTCCAGTCCTCGAGCGGCTCGAGCGCGGCCAGGGCGGCGTCGAGCACCTCGGCGAGGTTCTCGGGCAGGCCCTTGCGCGCGTCGTCCGCGATCACGATCGCGTCGTCGTCGGCGAAGAGGAAGCCGAGCATCTCGGGCGCCTCGCCCAGGAGCGTGATGCGCTCCTGGATGAGCGGCGCGGCCTCGGCGAGGATCTCCTCCTCGCGCGGCGTGAGGGCCTCCCCAACGAGGCCGGCCGCCCGAAGGTACGGCACGAGGCGGTTGCGGAAGTCGTCGGCGCCGAGCATGCGCACATGCGTGCCGTTGATGGCCTCGGCCTTCTTCTGGTCGAACCGCGCCGGGTTGGGCAGGACGGAGGCGATGTCGAAGTGCGCGGTGAGCTGGTCGACCGTGAAGATGTCCTCGTCCGCCGAGAGCGACCAGCCGAGCAGGGCGAGGTAGTTCAGGAGGCCCTCGGGGATGAAGCCGCGGTCGCGGTGGTGGAACAGGTTCGACTGCGGGTCCCGCTTCGAGAGCTTCTTGTTCCCCTCGCCCATGACGTACGGGAGGTGGCCGAAGAGCGGCATGTAGCTCGCGACGCCGACGGCGTGCAGCGCGTGGTAGAGCGCGACCTGGCGCGGGGTCGAGGACAGGAGGTCCTCGCCGCGGAGCACGTGGGTGATGCCCATGAGCGCGTCGTCGACGGGGTTCACGAGCGTGTAGAGCGGCGAGCCGTCCGCGCGGACGACGACGAAGTCCGGCACGGTGCCGGCCCGGAAGCGGATCTCGCCGCGGATGAGGTCGTCGAAGACCACGTCCTCCTCCGGCATGCGGAAGCGCAGGACGGGCTCGCGGCCCTCGGCGCGGAAGGCCGCGACCTGCTCCGCCGTGAGGTCGCGGTCGGAGTTGTCGTAGCCGAGCTTCGGGTCGCGGCCGGCGGCCCTGTGGCGGGCCTCGATCTCCTCAGGCGTCGAGTAGGACTCGTAGAGGTAGCCCGCGTCCTTGAGCTTGGCCGCGACGTCCGCGTAGAGCTCGAGGCGGCGCGACTGGCGGTACGGCTCGTGCGGGCCGCCGACGTCGATGCCCTCGTCCCACGTCAGGCCGAGCCAGCGCAGCGCCTCGACGATCTGCTCGTAGCTCTCCTCGGTGTCGCGCTGGGCGTCCGTGTCCTCGATGCGGAACACGAACGTCCCGCCCGTGTGGCGAGCGTAGGCCCAGTTGAAGAGGGCCGTCCGGATCATGCCCACGTGCGGCGTGCCCGTCGGGGACGGGCAGAAGCGCACGCGCACGGGGGTGTCGGGCGTGACGGAGGGGATCTCGGAGGATGCAGCGGCGGGGGCAGCGTTGAACTCGGCGGAGGAAGTCATAGTGGCACCATTCTAGGGCGCGCACGACGGCGGGTGGCCGGGCCGCGCGGGCCGGGCACCCGCCGTCGTCCGCGCCGGCCCGACGCCCTGGGGAGCCCCAGGGCTACCGGCGGACGACAGGGTTCGAGAGCGTGCCGATGCCCTCGATCTCGACCTCGACCCGGTCCCCCTCGGAGACGAGGCCGACCCCGGCGGGGGTGCCGGTCATGATGACGTCGCCCGGCAGGAGCGTGAAGGCGGACGAGACGGCGGCGACGAGCTCGCGGACGCCGAAGATCATGTCCGCCGTCGTGCCGTCCTGCTTGACCTCGCCGTTGAGCCGGGTCACGAGGCGCAGGTCCTCCGTGTCGAGGTCGGTCTCGATCCACGGGCCGAGCGGGGCCGAGGTGTCGAAGGACTTCGCGCGGGCCCACTGGACGTCCGCGCGCTGCTTGTCGCGCGCCGTGAAGTCGTTGCCGACCGTGTAGCCGAAGATCACGTCGTCCGCCTTCTCGGCGGGCACGTCCTTGCAGATCCGGCCGATCACGACGCACAGCTCGCCCTCGTAGGAGACCTCCTCGCTCCACTCGGGCAGGACCACGGGGTCGCCCGGCCCGGCGACCGCGGTGTTGGCCACGAGGAACATGGCCGGCTCGGCGGGGACCTCGTTGCCGAGCTCCTTCGCGTGCTCGGCGTAGTTGCGGCCGATCCCCACGACCTTGCTGCGGGGGATGATCGGAGCGAGGAGCCGGACGTCCTCGAGCGGGTGGGTGACGCCGGTGGGCTCGACGCCGGCGAAGAAGGGGTCGCCCTTGATGACGGCGACCCGCTCCTGGCCGGGCTCCCCCTGCACGACGCCGTAGAAGGGTTCGGAGTCCAGGACACAACGGGCAATGCGCATGCCCCCTACCCTATCGCTGGGCCTCCCCAGGCGATGCCGGGTCGACGACGGCGCGTGCCCCGCGCGAGCGGGGACGCGCCGTCGCGTGTCGGGTGGGGCGGCTACTCGCCGTCGTCCTCCCCCGCCGCCCCCGGACGCGTGGTCTGCTCGGGCAGGGTGTCCCAGAAGGACACGTCCGCCGTCTCGACGGAACCGTCCGCGACCGCGCGCGCCGTCGCGGTGAGGGTCAGGACGGTCTGCTGGATGAGGTAGCCGTTGCTCTTCTGGCCGAGCGCGTAGGAGTCGATGTAGTGGTCCGACATGCCGCGCATCTCGAACAGGAGGGTCGAGATGCCGTACTGGTCGGCGATGCCGTTGCGGCCGATCGTGTTCGCGGTCCCGCCGACGTACTTGCCGAGGCTGCCCCACCCTGTCGGCTGGATCGCGCCGTAGACGACGGAGCCGAGGCGCTTCGAGCCCTCGACCACGGCAGGATCGACGCTCGGCGAGGTCGGGTAGAGGATCGAACCGGAGACGTACTCGCCGTTGACCTCGCTCTGGGTGCCCTGGTGGTGGAGGTCGACCATGTAGTCGACGCCGTACTTCGCGAGGACGTTCTCGTGCAGGGCCTGGGTCTCGGGCTGCTCCTTGGCCACGTGGTCCCGATTGAGGTCCACGTTGTTGGCGTTGTAGCGCGTGAGGTGCCGGTCGCCGTCGGCGACGTAGTCCTCGAGGCTGAAGTCGACGTCGCCCATGGCCCCGTCGGGGTTGAGCATCGGCACGACGAGGATGTTCGCGCCGTCGAGGATGCCCTTCGTGCTCGCGTTGCCGAGGGACTTGATGAAGGCCAGGGCGCCCTCGGTCGTGAGCTGCTCGTTGCCGTGCTGCTGGGTGAGGTACAGAATGGTCGGCTTCGAGGGGTCCGTGACGTACTTCGCGAGGTAGAGGTCCCGGCCCTTGACGGACTGGCCGATGACCTCGAGCTCGAGGCTCTCCTGCGCGGCGTCCTGCTTCTGCAGCTCCGCGACGAGCTCCTCGTACGTGTGCAGGATGGAGGTCTGGACCGACCCGTTCCCCGGGTTGGGGCCCTCTCCGACGGCGTGGGCGGCCGTGCTGGCGGCTCCGAGCCCGCCGACCGTGAGCAGGCCGGCGAGGACCGCCGCCGAGAGCCGGCGGGCGACGGGGTGGGTCAGGGTGTTCGTGTGCATGTGCTGTGCTGCCTTCCTGGCGGCGCCCTCGCCGCCCGTGGGGCATCCAGTGCGGATGCGCGTGACCCTTGTCACGCTACCATTCATGAAACGACACGTGCACAACAGACTCTGTCAACGCATGCCAGCCAATGCACGACGACGGCGCGCCCCCGGTAGCGGGGACGCGCCGTCGTGCGCTGTGCGGAAAGGGCTCAGGCGAGCTGCGTGAGCCAGCCGTGCAGGTCCTCGACCTCGCCGGTCTGGATCCCGAGGAGCTGCTCGCGGATGCTCATGGCGACGGACTCGCCCTCGAGCGGAGGGGTCACGAGCGAGCCGCCCGCGGTCTTGAGCTCGCCGATCGGGGTGATGACGGCGGCGGTGCCGCACGCGAACACCTCGCTGATCGTCCCGGCCTGGGCGGCCTCGCGCCACTCGTCGATGGTGATCTTCCGCTCCTGGACCGCGAGGCCGCGGTCGACGGCGAGCTGGAGGATGGAGTCCCGCGTCACGCCGTGGAGGATGTTGCCGTTGAGCGCCGGCGTGACGAGCGTGCCGTCCTTGAACACGAAGAAGACGTTCATGCCGCCGAGCTCCTCGACCGCGAAGTCGTTCGTCGGGTCGAGGAAGAGGACCTGCTTGCAGCCGTTGGCCTCTGCCTCGAGCTGGGCCGCGAGCGACGCCGCGTAGTTGCCGCCGCACTTGGCCTCGCCGGTGCCGCCGTGGCCGGCGCGCGCGTACTTCTCGGACAGCCAGATCGACACGGGCTTGAGCTCGCCGCCGAAGTAGTTCCCGGCCGGGGACGCGATGACCCGGTAGGAGACCTCGCGGGCGGGGCGCACGCCGAGGAACGCCTCGGTCGCGATCATGAACGGGCGCAGGTAGAGGGACTCGCCCTCGCCGTTCGGCACCCACTCCCTGTCCACCGAGACGAGCTGGCGGAGCGACTCGATGAAGAGCTCTGCCGGGAGCTCGGGGAGGGCCAGGCGGCGGGCGGAGCGGTTGAAGCGCGCGGCGTTCGCCTCGGGGCGGAACGACCAGACGGAGCCGTCCGCGTGGCGGTAGGCCTTGAGGCCCTCGAAGATCTCCTGCCCGTAGTGCAGTACGGCGGCTGCCGGGTCCATGGCGATGGGGCCGTACGGCTCGATCCGTGCATCGTGCCAGCCGCCCTTGCCCTCCGCGTCGACGGTGTAGTCGACGACCGCGGTGTGGTCCGTGAAGTGGTTGCCGAACCCCGGGTTCGCCAGGATGGCAGCACGCTCCTCAGCGCTTCTCGGGGTCTCCGAGAGGCGCTGCGAGAATTCCACGCCGAGGGCGTTCTGAGTCATGATTCCTCCACATCTTCCGAGCCGGGAAGCCGCTGGCACTCCCGCATCGGGGCTGTCAGTTCCTACAGCTTACGCCCGGGCTCCGCCCCACATGGGCGGCGGCGCCAGCGGCAGATACAACTAGAGGCGAGCCGCGATCGCGTCGCCGACCTGCGCCGTCGTGCGCTTCTGGCCGGGGGTGCGGGACTCGACGTCCGCCGTGACCGCCGCCTCGATCCTCGCCGCGGCCTCGGACTGGCCGACGTGGTCCAGGAGGAGGGCCGCGGAGAGGATGGCCGCGGTCGGGTCCGCCTTCTGCTGCCCGGCGATGTCCGGGGCCGAGCCGTGGACCGGCTCGAACATGGACGGCGCCGTGCGGTCGATGTTGATGTTGCCGCTCGCGGCGAGGCCGATGCCGCCCGTGACTGCGCCGGCGAGGTCCGTGAGGATGTCGCCGAAGAGGTTGTCGGTCACGATGACGTCGAACCGGGCCGGGTCGGTGACGAGGAAGATCGTCGCGGCGTCGACGTGCAGGTAGTCGTGCTCGACGCCGGGGAACTCGGCGGCGACGGCTTCGACCGTGCGCTTCCAGAGGTGGCCCGCGTAGACGAGGACGTTGTGCTTGTGGACGAGCGTGACCTTCTTGCGGCGGCCCTCGGCGCGGCGGAAGGCGTCACGGACGACGCGCTCGACGCCGTGCGCCGTGTTGACCGAGACCTCGGTGGCGATCTCGTGCGGGGTCCCGACGCGCAGCGCGCCGCCGTTGCCGGTGTACGGGCCCTCGGTGCCCTCGCGCACGACGACGAAGTCGATGTCGCCCGGGTTGGCGAGGGGGCTGCCGACGCCCGCGTAGAGCTTCGACGGCCGGAGGTTGACGCAGTGGTCGAGCGTGAAGCGCAGCTTGAGGAGCAGCTCCCGCTCGATGAGGCCCGAGGGGATCCGCGTGTCGCCGGGCGCCGCGCCGACGGCGCCGAAGAGGATCGCGTCGCGGCCGCGGATGTCGGCGAGCGTCTCGTCGGAGATCGTCTCCCCCGTCTCGAGCCAGTGCTGCGCGCCGAGGCTGTAGTGGGTCTCCTTGACATCGAGGTCCGTGCCCTCGAGGGCCTTGCGGAGGACCTTGAGGGCCTCGGCCGTCACTTCGGGGCCGATGCCGTCGCCGGGGATCACTGCGAGGTCGAGCTGCGTCTGCGTCATGGCCCTAGGATATCGGCGGCATCCACATGCTGGTCAGGTCGTCTCGAAGTGCGGACGGCCCGGTTCCGGCCATCAGACCTCGACGTGCTCGGGCGGGAGTCCGTTGGCCGCGGCGAGGCGGTCGACGGCGGCGGCCACCCGCCGTCGTTCCCCGCGGCCGAGCGAGGGGGCGAGCCGCGTCTCCACGGTGACGCGGTCCGCGTGCACGGTCCGCTTCCAGAGGCCGACGCGGGTCGCGTCGAGGACGACCCACCCCCACGAGGCCTCGACGCCCCCGACCGCCGGCGCATCCGCGAGCGACGGGAAGGTGACGAGCGGATAGCTGAGGACCGCTTCGTCGTAGACCGGGAGCAGGAAGGCCTCCGCCACCCGGGCTGCGGCCGGCGCCGCCGACGCTGCGGGCGAGAACCAGTGCGGGATCCCGTCGACCTGGACTTCCTCGAGGTCGCCGGAGGAGCGCGCAGCGGCGACGGCGGCCTTCGCGTCCGCGGCAGTGAGCGTGGCCCACCGCGCGAGATCCTTGGCCGAGGCGGGTCCATGGCCGGCGAAGAACCGCAGGCCCAGCCTGCCGAGGGAGGCCTCGCGCGAACCCGACATCCCGTCCGGGCTCGGCGTGTCCGGTCGCGCATCGATGAGGTCCGCAACCAGGCCGTACGTGTGCTCCCTGCCGCGGATCGGACCCCCGCAGATGAGGCCGCGCAGTTCGGCGATCATGAGCACGTGGCCGACCGCCTCCCCCGCCCCTGGCAGGCCGTGCGTTGCCATGAGCGCGCCGAGCTCCTTGCGGGTCGAGAGCCTTCCGCCCGCCAGCGCCGAACCGATGAGGTCGAGGGCGCGGTCGAGGTCGCGCGGCTCCGGCACGAACTTGCGCACATGGGCCATCTCCTTCGCCTCGACTCTGGGCGACGTGAGATCGAGCAGCCAGCGCAGGTCCTCCGCGGCGACGAAGTGCCACGTCTGGCGCAGGATGTGGGTCCGGACGAACGACCCAGTGTCCAGCTCGGCCCTGGCGGCGGCGATGGAGGGGACGCGCGAGCGGAGCACGAGGGACGACAGGGCGTGCTCACGCTCCTGGGCCTGGACCCCCAGCAGGAGCCGCACTGCGTCCCCGGCAGAGCCGAGGGGCTCGGCGGTGAGCCGCTGGGTCGCGAGGCGCTGCCGCACCGCGGCCGTCGAGTCCATGCCCCACAGGATAGAAGACTCCTCCCGCCAGGCCGCCGAAATGGGGGCGCGCACCGCCGAGATGGGGGTGTACGCCGCCGACATGGGGGCGTCGAAACCTCCTCCACAGCCCCACAGTTTCGGCCACCTTGTCCACATCCAGTGACAAGGACGCCGCAGGCCGAGGATCTCACGGGACACTCCGAGCATGGACCTCAATCTGGACCCGGACGCCCGCAGACGCCTTCACGCCCTTGCCAGCCACGCGCTGTCGCCCGTCCTCACGACGGCGGAGCTCCTCGCATGGGGCGTGGACAGGACCGGCATCCGTGGGCTGGTCGACTCCGGGGAACTGACCCGGCACGAGCGGGGGAACTATGCGCCCAACCTGTCCGGGACGCCGGATCCGATGATCGTGCGGATCTGCGCGCACAACGCCGC
The DNA here is from genome assembly GCF_056780155.1 of Sinomonas sp. T428B. Classification (NCBI taxonomy): domain Bacteria; kingdom Bacillati; phylum Actinomycetota; class Actinomycetes; order Micrococcales; family Micrococcaceae; genus Sinomonas; species Sinomonas sp. T428B. Next base: position 2,298,309 of record NZ_JBRAZR010000001.1, read on the forward strand.
GGCGTCGGGCGAGTCCCATGTGTATACGCACACGTCTGCGGCACTGCTCTGGGGATTGTCGCTGTGGCGGGCCCGGCCGCTCGTGCATGTGGGCACGCGAGCCGCGCCGGCGAGACCGGGGTCCGCGACGATGTGGTCCGGCACAATCAGAGGATCCCGGATCGCGACATCCGCATCCACAACGGCATACGCGTCACGTCCCTCGAGCGGACCATCATCGACTGCGCGCGGCTCCTGCCCTTCGAGCTGGCCGTCATCGTCGCCGACTCTGGCCTGGCTCACGGCGCCGATGTCGGGGAACTCCGTCGGCTCGTCCTCGAGGGCAAGGGAACACGCGGGATCCGTCGCGTCCGCGAGGTCCTCACGGCCGCCGACGGCAGGTCCGAGTCCCCCGCCGAGACGCGCCTCAGGCTCCTCCTGGCCGAGTGGAATCTGCCGGAGCCGGAGCTTCAGCTCTGGATCACGACGGCGGGCGGGCGCGAGCGTGTGGACTTCGGCTGGGCGGAGCGGCGGCTCGTGATCGAAGTGCACGGCTTCGCGACGTACTTCGACTACGGCCCGCCGGACGCCAAGGTGGCCGCGCAGCAGGCACGGGAGGCCCGGCTCATCGCGGCTGGATGGCGGGTGCTGAACATCTACTGGCCGGAGCTCGACGACGTCGAGGCCCTGCGCGCGTTCCTCACGCCTCCCCACGGGCCCGACTCGGTCGCGTCGAGCGCCCCGAGCGGTGGCGGGGCCGGGGGCACGACGGCGAGCGGTCGCCGTCGTGTGTCCCCCACCTCGGCGGCACAAGCCCCCACCCCGGCGGTGCAGGCCCCGTCTCGGCGGCACAGGCCCCCACCTCGGCGGCAGAAACCCCCACCTCGGCGGGCGGGGGCCGAGGTCAGGCGCCGGCCGGCTCCTCGTACTTGGGGAAGATCGGCGCCGGGGCGGGCAGCTGGGTGCCCGGCGCGATCGGCGTGGCGAGGGCGGCGAACTGCCGCGCCTCCCCCTCGGGCTGGCCGAGGACCTCGAGGAGCGTCGCCGCCGAGCCCGGCATGACGGGCTGGACCAGGACCGCGACCTGCCGGACGACCTCGAGGGTGACGTACAGGACCGTCGCCATGCGGGCGGGGTCCGTCTTGCGCAGCACCCACGGCGCCTGGTCGGCGAAGTACGCATTCGTGTCGCCGAGAACGCCCCAGATGGCCTCGAGGGCGCGGGAGAACTCCTGCTTCTCGAACGCGGCGCGCGCGGCCGGAAGGAGCCCGGCGGCGGCGTCGAGGATGGCGCGGTCCGCCTGGGTGAACTCCCCCGGCTCGGGCACGACGCCGTCGAGGTTCTTCGCGACCATGGACAGGGAGCGCTGGGCGAGGTTGCCGAGGTTGTTCGCGAGGTCCGCGTTCATGCGGGACACGATCGCCTCGTGGTTGTAGGAGCCGTCGGCGCCGTACGGGACCTCGCGCAGCAGGAAGTAGCGCATCGTGTCGAGCCCGTACTGGCCGATCATGTCCCGCGGAGCCACGACGTTGCCGAGCGACTTCGACATCTTCACGCCGTTGTTCTGCAGGAAGCCGTGGATCATGACGCGCTTGGGCAGCTCGATCCCCGCACTCATGAGGAAGGCGGGCCAGTAGATCGCGTGGAAGCGCGAGATGTCCTTGCCGATGATGTGCACGTCCGCGGGCCAGTACTTCGTGAACTGCTCCGACTCGACGTCGGGGTAGCCGACGCCGGTCAGGTAGTTGGTGAGTGCGTCGACCCACACGTACATCACATGGTTCTCGGAGCCCGGGACGGGGACGCCCCAGTCGAAGGACGTGCGGGAGATCGAGAGGTCCTCGAGGCCGCGCCGCACGAACGAGATGACCTCGTTGAACCGGTAGGTCGGGGCCCCGAACTCTGGCTGGGCCTCGTAGAGCGCGAGGAGCTTGTCCTGGTACGCGGACAGCCGGAAGAAGTAGCTCTCCTCGGCGGTCCAGGTCAGCTCGGTGTCGGTCTCCTTCGAGTACCGGACGCCGTCGCGGACCACCGTGTCCTCCTCGGTGTAGAAGGCCTCGTCCCGCACGGAGTACCAGCCCTCGTACTTGGAGAGGTAGATGTCCCCGTTGGCCTCCATGCGCTTCCAGATGTCCTGGGCGGCGGCGTAGTGGTCCGCGTCGGTGGTGCGGATGAGGCGGTCGAAGGTCGTGCCGACGAGCTCGTGCACCTCTCGGTACACCTCCGCCTGGCGGTCCACGAACTCCTTGGGGGTGAGCCCGGCCTTCTGGGCGGTCTGGGCGATCTTGAGCCCGTGCTCATCCGTGCCCGTGAGGAAGAAGACGTCGTAGCCGTCGAGGCGCTTGAAGCGCGCCATCGCGTCCGCCGAGATGTACTCGTACGCGTGGCCGATGTGCGGCTCGCCGTTCGGGTACGTGATGGCGGTGGTGATGTAGAAGGGGGTCTTGGCAGTCGACGTCACCCTAAGAAATTACCGCAGTCCCGGGCACCGGCGTTAAAGACGACGGCGACCCCACCGCATGCGGTGGGGTCGCCGTCGTGCGCCGGGCCTTTAGTCCTCGAGGTCGATCTCGCGGACCACGGAGGCCCCGATCTCGCTCTTGACCGTCTCGAGGACATTCGACGGGATCGCCGAGTCGACGGTGAGCAGGGCCATGGCCTGGCCGGCGGCCTCGGAGCGGGCCACCTGCATGCCGGCGATGTTGATCTCGTTCATGCCGAGGATGTGGCCGATCGTGCCGATGACGCCGGGGCGGTCGGAGTAGAACATCACGACGAGGTGCTCCGTGACGGGGATCTCGACGTCGTAGCCGTTGATGCCGACGATCTTCTGGATCTGCTTGGGCCCGGTGAGCGTGCCGGCCACGGAGACCTGCGAGCCGTCCTGGAGCAGGCCGCGGATCGTGAGGACGTTGCGGTAGTCCTCGGCCTCGGTGGTCGTGAGCAGGCGCACGGCGACGCCGCGCTGCTCGGCGAGCACGGGGGCGTTGACGTAGGAGACGTTCTCCGACACGACGTCGGTGAAGACGCCCTTGAGCGCCGCGAGCTCGAGCGCCTTGACGTCGAGCGCGGCGATCTCGCCGGCGACCTCGACGTCGATCTGCGTGACCGACGACTCGTGGGCCAGGGCCGTGAAGACGCGGCCGAGCTTCTCGATGAGCGGGATGCCGGGGCGGACGTCGGGGGCGATGACGCCGCCTGCGACGTTGACGGCGTCGGGCACGAGCTCGCCCGCAAGGGCCAGCCGGACCGACTTCGCGACCGAGATGCCGGCCTTCTCCTGGGCCTCGTCCGTGGACGCGCCGAGGTGCGGGGTCACCACGACGTTGTCGTGGCCGAAGAACGGCAGGTCGGTGCTCGGCTCCTTCGCGAACACGTCGATGCCGGCGCCGGCGATCTCGCCCGCGTCGAGGGCCTCGGCGAGGGCCGTCTCGTCCACGAGGCCGCCGCGCGCGACGTTGACTACGTAGGCGCTGCGCTTCATCTTCGCGAAGGCGTCCTTGCCGAGCATGCCCACGGTCTCGGGGGTCTTGGGCATGTGGATCGTGATGAAGTCGCTCTGCTCGAGGAGCTCGTCGAGCGTGACGAGCTTGACGCCGAGATGGGCGGCACGCGCGGCGGTGACGTACGGGTCGTACGCGAGGATCTCCATCTCGAAGGCCTGCATGCGGGCGGCCACGAGCGCGCCGATGCGGCCGAGACCGATGACGCCGAGCTTCTTGTCCAGCAGCTCGGTGCCGGCGTACTTCGAGCGCTTCCACTCCCCGCCCTTGAGGGCGCTGTTGGCGGCGGGGATGTTGCGCGCGAGAGAGAGGATGTGCCCGCACGTGAGCTCGGCGGCGGAGACGATGTTCGAGGTCGGGGCGTTGACGACCATGACGCCGGCCTGGGTCGCGGCCTTGATGTCCACGTTGTCGAGTCCGACGCCCGCGCGGGCGACGATCTTGAGCTTGTTCGCGGCGGCGATGGCCTCGGCGTCGACCTGCGTCGCCGAGCGCACCAGGATCGCGTCGACGTCGGCGATCGCGGCGAGGAGCTGGGCGCGGTCGGCGCCGTCGGTGTGCCGGATCTCGAAGTCCGGGCCGAGGGCCTCGATGGTGGCAGGGGACAGTTCCTCGGCGAGGAGGACGACGGGCTTCTCGGTGCTCACTGGGGGGCCTCTCCAGTTTTCGGTTTCAGGGGATGAAAGATGCGAGGGGAAGGGGTGGACGACGGCGGGCGGCGGCGGGCACCACGTTCGCGCCCGCCGCCGTGCCCGGCTAGCGGGCTGCGGAGCCCTCGGTGTAGTCGGCGTCCTGCTGCTTCCAGGAGAAGTGGGAGCGCAGCGCGCGGCCCGTGGCCTCGATCGGGTGCTCCGCCTCCTTCTCGCGGAGCTCGAGGAACTCCTTGGCGCCGTTGTCCTGGTCGTCGATGAAGCGCTTGGCGAACGCGCCGGACTGGACGTCGGCGAGGATCTCCTTCATCGACTCCTTGACCGCGGGGGTCACGACGCGCGGGCCGGAGACGTAGTCGCCGTACTCGGCCGTGTCGGAGACGCTCCAGCGCTGCTTGGCGATGCCGCCCTCCCACATGAGGTCGACGATGAGCTTGAGCTCGTGGAGGACCTCGAAGTAGGCGATCTCCGGCTGGTAGCCGGCCTCGGTCAGCGTCTCGAAGCCCGCCTGGACGAGGTGGGAGACACCGCCGCAGAGCACGGCCTGCTCGCCGAAGAGGTCGGTCTCGGTCTCCTCGGTGAAGGTCGTCTTGATGACGCCCGCGCGGGTGCCGCCGATGGCCTTCGCATAGGACTTCGCGAGATCCCAGGCCTTGCCCGTGGCGTCCTGCTCGACGGCGATGATGTCCGGGATGCCGCGGCCCGCGACGTACTCGCGGCGAACCGTGTGGCCCGGAGCCTTCGGGGCGACGAGGATGACGTCGACGCCCGGCGCCGGCTTGATGTAGCCGAAGCGGATGTTGAAGCCGTGGCCGAAGACGATGGCGTCGCCATCCTTGAGGGCCGGGGCGATGTCCTCGGCGTACAGGTGGCGCTGCACCTGGTCCGGGGCGAGGATGACGACGACGTCGGCCTCCTCCGCGGCCTCGCGCGGGGTCAGGACGCGCAGGCCCTCCTCCTCGGCCTTCGGGCGGCTCTTGGAGCCCTCCTTGAGGCCGACGCGGACGTCGACGCCGGAGTCGCGCAGGTTGAGGGCGTGGGCGTGGCCCTGGCTGCCATAGCCGATGACGGCGACCTTCTTGCCCTGGATGATCGAAAGATCGGCGTCGTCGTCGTAGTAGAGCTCAGTCACTTGGTTTTCTCCTTGGCTGGGACTGGGAACTGGGGGGCTAGCTCGCGCGCAGGGCGCGGTCGCTCATGGACCGCGAGCCGCGGCCGACCGCAAGGGTGCCCGACTGGACGATCTCGCGGATCCCGAAGGGCTCGAGCACTCCCAGGAGCGCGTCGAGCTTCTCGGTGGTCCCCGTGGCCTCGACCACGAGGGAGTCGGTCGAGACGTCGACGATCGACGCCCGGAAGAGGTCGACGGCCTGCGTCACCTGGAGGCGCGTGACGGCGTCGGCGCGGACCTTGATGAGCACGTGGTCGCGCTGGACCGAGTTCTCGGGGACGAGCTCGACGATCTTGATGACGTTCACGAGCTTGTTCAGCTGCTTCGTGACCTGCTCGAGGAGGTCGCCCTCCGCGTCGACGACGACCGTGATGCGGGAGACGCCGTCCACTTCCGTCGGGCCGACGGCGAGCGAGTGGATGTTGAAGGCCCGGCGGGCGAAGAGGCCGGCGACGCGCGTCAGGACGCCCGGCTTGTCCTCAACCAGCACGGACAGGGTGTGGCGGGACACTCAGTCCTCCTCTTCCCAGTCGGGGGTGGAATTGCGGGCGACCTGGATCAGGTCGTTGCTCACGCCGGCGGGCACCATGGGCCACACCATCGCGTTGGGGCTCACGACGAAGTCGATCACGACCGGGCGGTCGTTGATCTCGAGCGCCTCCTTGATCACGGCGTCGATGTCCTCCTCGCGCTCGACGCGGAAGGACGCGCAGCCGTAGGCCTCGCCGAGCTTGACGAAGTCCGGGATGCGCACGGTCTCGTGGCCCGTGTGCAGGTCGGTGTTCGAGTAGCGGCCGTCGTAGAAGAGGGTCTGCCACTGGCGCACCATGCCCAGCGAGGAGTTGTTGATGACCGCGACCTTGATCGGGATGTTGTTCAGGGCGCAGGTCGCGAGCTCCTGGTTGGTCATCTGGAAGCAGCCGTCGCCGTCGATCGCCCACACGACGCGGTCCGGGTTGCCCACCTTGGCGCCCATGGCGGCCGGGACCGAGTAGCCCATCGTGCCGAGGCCGGCCGAGTTGAGCCATGCGTGCGGACGCTCGTACTGGATGAACTGCGCGGCCCACATCTGGTGCTGGCCGACGCCGGCGACGTAGACGCCCTCGGGGCCGGTGAGCTCGCCGATTCGCTTGATGACGCGCTGCGGGGCGATGAGCCCGTCCTCGGGCTCGGTCCACCCGAGCGGGTAGTCCTCGAGGAGGCGGCGCAGGAACGACCACCACGACTCCAGGTCGGGAGCGGCGCCGGACGCGCGGACGGCCTCGGTGAGCTCCGGGATGATCTCCTTGACCGAGCCCACGATCGGCACGTCAGCCGTGCGGTTCTTGGAGATCTCGGCGGGATCGATGTCGGCGTGGACGACCTTGGCGTTCGGCGCGAAGGTGCTCAGGACGCCGGTCACGCGATCGTCGAACCGGGCGCCGAGGGTGATGAGCAGGTCGGCCTGCTGGAGCGCCGTCACGGCCGCGACGCCACCGTGCATGCCGGGCATGCCGATGTGCTGCGGGTGCGAGTCGGGGAACGCGCCGCGCGCGGTGAGCGTCGTGACGACGGGGGCGCCCGTGGCCTCCGCGAGGGCGAGGAGCTCCGCCGAGGCGTGCGCCTTGACAATGCCGCCGCCCACGTACAGGACGGGCTTCGACGAGGCGGCGATGAGCCGGGCGGCCTCGCGCACCTGCTTGCTGTGGCCGCGGGTCACGGGGCGGTAGCCCGGCAGGTCGATCTTGGGCGGCCAGCTGAACGTCGTCTTGGCCTGCTGGGCGTCCTTCGTGATGTCCACGAGGACGGGCCCCGGGCGGCCGGTCGAGGCGAGGTGGAAGGCCTCGGCGAGCGTGCGCGGGATGTCCTCGGCCTTTGTGACGAGGAAGGAGTGCTTCGTGATGGGCATGGTGATGCCCACGATGTCCGCTTCCTGGAAGGCGTCCGAGCCGATGACCGCGCTCGAGACCTGGCCGGTGATTGCGACGAGGGGAACGGAGTCCATGTGCGCATCGGCGATCGCGGTCACCAGGTTGGTGGCTCCCGGTCCCGACGTCGCGATGCAGACTCCCACACGGCCGGTGACCATCGCATACCCCTGGGCAGCGTGGCCTGCGCCCTGCTCGTGGCGCACCAGCACGTGGTTGATCTTCGAAGCCATCAGAGGGTCGTAGGTCGGCAGGATCGCGCCGCCCGGAAGACCAAAGACATCGTCCACGCCCAGTTCCTCGAGCGAGCGGACAATTGCTTCAGATCCAGTCATCTCTGTGGGCTCAACGACGCGGTTGGGCCCCAGGACGGCAGAGGCAGAGTCGACGGTGTCGACAGAATCCGCGGCCTTGGCCGCGGACGGCTTCGAAGCCATCAGCGATGGGCTGATCGGCGTTCCTTTGCTCATCAGTCTCTTCCTTAGGATCTTCGTGGCGAAGTGCTGTGCTCAAATAAAAACAACCCCTGCAGCCTTGAGGCTTTGCGAGGGGTTGCGCGTGACAGATCGTGCCAGACGGGCTCAGTGAGCCACGCGCTTGGCAAGGACGACGACATCGAGCACCATGCCGGTCGGTTCGGTCTGCATGCCCACAGTCTTGCCGCTGGCCAGCAAGAGTGTCAATTTGCCCCAAGGGCGTCTCACATTGCGGACCCTCTTCCAGCACGTGAGACTGTGGGCCGATTTTCGGCCGCCGCTGCCCTCCTCGGCCGAGGGTCTTCAGCAGAGGGTCTTCAGCCGGCGGTCAGCCGACGACGGCGCCCTCGCTCGCCGAGTGCACGAGCTTGGCGTACTTCGCGAGCACGCCGCGGGTGTAGCGCGCCGGCAGCGGCTCCCAGCCCTCCCTGCGGCGCGCGAGCTCGGCGTCGTCGACCAGCAGGTCGAGGCGGCGCGCGGGGATGTCCACTCGAATGCGGTCGCCGTCGCGCACGAAGGCGATGGGGCCGGCGTCGACCGCCTCCGGCGCGACGTGGCCGATGCACAGCCCGGTCGTCCCGCCCGAGAAGCGGCCGTCGGTCAGCAGGAGGACGTCCCTGCCCAGGCCGGCGCCCTTGATCGCCCCGGTGATGGCGAGCATCTCGCGCATGCCGGGGCCGCCCTTGGGGCCCTCGTAGCGGATGACGACGACGTCCCCCGCCGTGATCTGCCCGGCGTCGAGCGCGTCGAGCGCGCCCTGCTCGCGTTCGAAGACGCGGGCCGTGCCCTCGAACACCTCGGCGTCGAAGCCCGCCGTCTTGACCACGGCGCCCTGCGGGGCGAGCGAGCCGTGCAGGATCGTGATGCCGCCGGTGGCGTGGATGGGGTTGTCCAGGGCCCGCAGGATCTTCCCGTCGAGGTCCGGCGGGTTGATGTCCGCGAGGTTCTCGGCGACAGTCCTGCCGGTGACGGTGAGGGCGTCGCCGTGCAGGAGCCCGGCGTCGAGCAGCGCGCGCATGATGACCGGCACGCCGCCGACGCGGTCGACGTCGTTCATGACGTAGCGGCCGAAGGGCTTGAGGTCGCCCAGATGGGGGATGCGGTCGCCGATGCGGTTGAAGTCCTCGAGCTCGAGCTCGACCTCCGCCTCGCGGGCGATCGCGAGCAGGTGGAGCACGGCGTTCGTGGAGCCGCCGAAGGCCATGGCGACCGCGATCGCGTTCTCGAACGCCTCGCGCGTGAGGATGTCGCGCGCGGTGATGCCGCTGCGCAGGAGGTTGACGACGGCCTCTCCGGAGCGGTGGGCGAACGCGTCCCGGCGGCGGTCCGCCGAGGGCGGGGCCGCGGATCCCGGGAGGGACATGCCGAGGGCCTCGGCCACGCTGGCCATGGTGTTTGCGGTGTACATGCCGCCGCACGCGCCCTCGCCCGGGCAGATCGCCCGCTCGATCCGGTCGAGGTCCCCCATCGACATCTTGCCGGCGGCGCACGCTCCGACCGCCTCGAAGGCGTCGATGAGCGTGACGTCCTTCTCGGTGCCGTCCTCGAGCTTGACCCAGCCGGGCATGATCGATCCGGCGTAGAGGAAGACGCTCGCGAGGTCGAGGCGGGCCGCGGCCATGAGCATGCCCGGGAGGGACTTGTCGCAGCCGGCCAGGAGCACCGAGCCGTCGATGCGCTCGGCCTGCATGACGGTCTCGACCGAGTCGGCGATGACCTCCCGCGAGACGAGGGAGAAGTGCATGCCCTCGTGGCCCATGGAGATGCCGTCGGAGACGGAGATGGTGCCGAACTGCATCGGGAACCCGCCCGCGGCGTGGACGCCCTCCTTGACCGCCTTGGCGAGCCGGTCGAGGGAGAGGTTGCAGGGGGTGATCTCGTTCCACGAGCTCGCGACGCCGATCTGCGGCTTGGCGAAGTCCTCGTCGCCGAAGCCGACCGCCCGCAGCATGCCCCGGGAGGGGGCTGCGTGGATGCCGTCCGTGACTGCTCGGCTGCGGGGCTTGACGTCGACGTCCGCGCGGGATCCTGTGGCCTGGCTCTCATCGGTCATGGGGCACAGTCTAGGACTGTCCGTAGACTGGGGGCGGCGAAAGGAGCCTCCCGGCGTGAGCAGCGACGCGAGCACAGCAGAGTCCAGCCTGCGGGACGCGGAGTCCGACGGCCTTCTGAAGGCCGCGCTCCATCGTGTCTTCGACGGCCAGATCCCGAACTACGGCGACTACAACCTCGTGTGCGCGACGGAGTGCGGGGGCACCGTCACAGGGCAGGTCCCCGGGGCTCCGGCGGCGCGGGGCCTCGTCCTCGGCTACCGGCGCCGGCCGGTCGAGCTCGTGCTCGCGCCCTTCGACCGGACGAGCCTCGCCCCCGCGGGCCAGCCCACGACGATCGACCTGACGAACCTCGCCTACGTCACGGTGGCCGGGCAGGGCGCATTCGACGTCGCCACGAGCACTGGGCGTGTCGTGACCTTCACGCTGCGCACCGAGTGCGCGCTCCCCCTCCCCGGAGCACCGGCGGGGGTGCTGGAGCAGGAGGACGACGCGGCCGACCTCGCCGCATTCCTCGAGGAGCTCGCCGGCCTGTAGCCACGTCCGGCCCGACATGCCGGATCTGCGCCGGCCGCGGTGGTGGACACGCCGAACGGCTCGTCGTTCAATGGCCTCATCCGCCTCCACCGGACGGGGGCCGCGCGAAGGAAACGCCATGGACTGGTTGCTCATTCTGATCTCGGCGTGCATCGCCCTCGCCCTCGGGACGTGGATGATCCTGCATGAGGACGGCTCGACGTCGCGCCGCGGGCGCCACCGGCTCCTCGCGGCCCGCAGGCCGGGCTGACAGACCAGGCTGACGGCCGGCAGGCCTGTTGGGCCCGCAGACCGGTTGGGCCCGCAGACCAGTTGAGCGGGGCCAGGAACGCCGAAGGGCTCCGGCATCAGCCGGAGCCCTTCGATCTCTTCGGTGCGCCCCCCGGGACTCGAACCCGGAACCCATTGGTTAACACCCGAGGCCCCCGAAGGCGAGGCCGACATCATCGCTTTCCCCGCCCAGGAGCCGGCAGACGCCCCCACGGAGCCCGAGGAGGACCTCGGCGAGGTCATCCCCCTCGCCCGGCGCCGCGAGGCCGCCAGCGAGCGCCTCAGCGCCGTCGTGCTCCCCCTCGAGCGGAAGGCGGCCCTCTGATGGCCGTCCTCGGCATGCCAGCACGCCGCGCCATCCACGAGCACGGCATGAGCACGAAGACGTACTCCCTCCGATTCTGGGAGGACGGGAGGTGGCACGGCGACCGATGCGGCTGCCCCGACGACCGCTGCATCGGCTACCACCACGACGCCGACGGGGACTGCAGCTGCCTCCCGGCCCTCCTGGCCGCTGATTCGGTTTGACCTTCAAGCTTGTTGTCGCCCTACGGTCAGGCCATGATTGTCGAACGCCCAGTGCCTGGGGGATGGGCGCCGGCTGCCACTGATTGGCTGTCCTGGCTCAGAGCCTCCAGCAAGCCACAGAACACCATCAAGCTCCGCCGCACGCAGCTGCGCCGCCTGGCCGAGGCGTATGCCGAGCGGAGTCCCTTCGACCTGAGCACGGACGAGCTCGCGGCCTGGCTCGGCTCGCACCAGTGGGCCGCCGAGACGCTGCGCAGCCACCGCGCCATGCTCCGGTCCTTCTACAGCTGGGGGCACAGCACCGGGCGCGCCGACTCGAACCCGGCCGCGCTGCTGCCCAGCGTCCGGCCGAGGATCGGCCGGCCACGCCCCGCGCCGGAGATCGTGATCCGCACCGCGAGGCTCGCGGCCGACGAGCGCGACGAGCTCATGATCCGGCTCGCGGCCGAGGCGGGCCTGCGCTGCTGCGAGATCTGCAAGGTCCACACCGACGACGTCGAACCCGACGCCTTCGACGGGCACACCCTGCGAGTCGTCGGCAAGGGCGACCGCGTCCGTGTCGTGCCTCTCTCCCCCGGTCTCGCCGCGCAGCTGCTGGCCCGCGAGCGCGGCTGGATCTTCCCGGGGAGGATCGACGGGCACCTGTCCTCGGCGTACGTCTCAAAGCTGCTCTCCGCGGCACTGCCGGGCACGTACACGGGGCACACGCTGCGGCACCGCTTCGCCTCCGTGGCTTACTCGGCCGAGCGCGACCTGCTCGCCGTCCAGGAGCTGCTGGGGCATTCGATGCCAGAGACCACGCGGCGCTACACCGCCATCCCCACCAACGCGCTGCGCAATGCCGTCCTCGCGGCCGCGTCGTGACCTACGATTCCCCCATGGGCGCGCAATTGATCGACCCCACCTATGCTCCCCTCTTGACCCCGGCCTTTACCCTTCTCGGCGTACTCGTCGGTTCGGGGATCAGCTACATGTCGATTCGGTGGCAGCGAAAGCAGACGGTCCTCCATGACGTTCGCAAGCATGTAGCGGACCTCCTCGCCAAGGGAAGGATCGTCTACTACGCCTTCGACGCGGTGGCCAACCCGGCGGGCGGGGCCAAGCGCGTGGACCCGGCTGAGACGGCGAGGGAGATCGAGGAGATGCGCAGCCTGGTGTCGTACATCGAGCTCGTCGCGGACCACAAGATCCACTCCGCAGCGTACGGCTTCTTCGGAATCTCCGAGGACCTCCAGAGGGTGCAGGAGGGCCTCACCGGTGACCCGGACATGGTCTGGGGTCCGGGGCGAAACGCGATGACCCTCGACTGGATAAGAACCCATGACGAGGTCCTGCGCCTCGTCCGGAGCGGGAAGCCGCCGAGGACCTCGATCCGCATTCGAGCCCAAAACTGGCGGGTGCGCATGGGAAATTGGCGGCAGGTGAGACGTGAGCGGCGTCTCACGCGGCGCACTCAGCCCGGCAGCGGATAGCCCTTCCACGGCTCGTCTGGGCCGGGGCGGCGGATCCTGTTGATCTGCTCCTCGATGTAGACGCCATACTCCTCCGCGCTGACCCTGCGCACCCAGTCGGCGGGGACCCAGCAGGTCTTGTACCAGGACTCCTCGTCGTGCCAGTGGACGCAGACCTTGTCCTTAGTCCAGAACCGGGTCTGGGCGTACACGGAGCAAGTGGGAAACGTGACCTGCACGCGGACGTCCTCACCGTAGGGGACGCTCGTGATCTCCCTCGGGTCGGGGTCCTCGAACTCGTACACATGCCGCTTGCCGTCGGCTACCCACTCCATGCCGCCAGTGTGCGCCGCCCCTATGACGCACGAAAGCGCCCCCACCCGGGCCGCATCTGGCCGTAGGTGGGGGCAGACGATAGGTCTAGCCCCCACCCTTGAGGGCGGGTGGGGGCTAGACTCTGATCCTGTCACTTCGAAGGTAATTGGGGGACGCCTTTGTCCAGGATGAACACACTCGCGCTGCCTGCGCGGGGGAAGACCTTCGGCGACGGCGGGCTCGAGCTGGTCGTCTACGCGGTCCTCATGGTACTCGCGGTGAACGCCGTCCTGATCCAGACCGTCGTGCCGGAAGAGTCGCAGCTCAAGAACGTGCTCCGCGTGGGGTCGATGGGGCTGCTGGTCGTGGCGATGTTCTTCAACGACACCCGCATCCCACGACTGATCCCACTGACGATCGTCATGTCCTTGGGGCTGTTCCTGATCCGGGACAACCCTGACCAGCTCTCCTACGTGTTCGTCTTGCTCCTCGTGGCGGGCATGCTCCCACTGGACGAGCGACGCGTGACCCGAGCGCTGGCATTCGGATCGGCGGTGTCGCTGCTTCTGGTGTTCGTCTTCCTCTGGACCGGCGTGACCCAGAACGAGGTGCTGGCCCTGCGGGAGCGTCAGACGTTCGGCACGGACGGCGTCCCGTTCTTCTTCAACCTCGTCTACGGGGCGTGTGCCCTCGCGATCCTCTACACCCGGAAGGCCTGGCGCCGCAGCCGGCGCACGCTGGTCCTGCTGGCCGCTCTCGGGCTCGCCACGAGCCTCTTCCTAGCCACGGACGCCCGCGGTGGCTACTTCTCCCTGCTGGCGTTCGTGGGGCTCCTGTTCGTGGTCCCGCACCTGGCGCGGGTCCATCTGCTCCGGGTCCTGGTGGGCCTTCTGCCGCTGATCTTCCTGCCCGTCGCGTTCGGCCTCGCCAGCCTCGCCGATGACCCGGCCGCGAACGCCCTCTGGAGCAACCGTCCGCGCTGGTACGCCGCGTTCCTCGGCGCTCTGCGGCCCGACGACTACCTGCTGTCCACGGGCGTGAAGTACTTCGACCGAGTCGTGACCATCGTGGACAACTCATACCTGCACCTGCTCGTGGGCGGGGGGATCCTCCTCTGCGGGATCGTGGTCGTCCTGTTCTACCGGGCCACCAAGAATCTCTTCCGCGCCGGCCGACACACCGACATCGCATTCCTCATCGCCACGTGCTTCTACTTCAACTCCGAGAGCATCATGCTCCGCATCGAGAACTTGTTCGTCATCTACTTCTGGTACCTCATGGTCAAGCATTCGAGGAAGCCGGGAAGGACTACCCTTGACCCGTCCCCTCGCGTTGGTGATCGCCCTCGGCGTCCTGGCCACGTCCCTCACGGCGTGGGCGTCGGGGGTGGTCCACGGCCCGGTCGGGCCACCGGTGATAGTGGGCATGGTCGCCCTAGGCGCGGTCCTGTGGTGGTGGCAATGGCGAAGGGGCGAGGAGGAAGACTAGCGCCGGAAATCCACTCGCCAGAAGACCCGCCCCGCGCTCACCGCTGACCCGGACCATGACACGTAGACCTGGTTGTCGGTGACGAACTGGATCCTGGGCGACGAGGGGACAGCCGTGTCGAACGTCAGGGCGATGTCAGAGGACAGCGGGCGGTAGGCCAGTGGGTACGGCGTCGAGAGAGCGATCGTGACTCCCGTGGCGCCGGCAGCGAACGCTACCGACCCCTGCGCTGCGTATCTGGAGAGCTGCCCCTTGCCCGACAGGGAGGTCTTGGTGGCATCGGCCTTGACCTCCGGAACGGTGTAGCCTCCGCCCCTGGATGGCTGCTTGATCCCGAACCCTTCGATGCTGACCTGCGAGCCGTCCACGGAAGGGTCGACCTCGATGGCGGCGGCCGGAGTGCCGGTGACCGGAGTCGTCCGGAGGCACTGGACGTTAGTCAGGCGGACGTTCTCCACGCCCTGCACGCCCGTCCTGGTGACGACGATCTCCCGCGACCCCCGCCCGCGGTCATTGTTGGTGTGCCCGGAGTAGCCGTTGAGGAGGACGTTGTAGGCCGAGTCGATGGTGATGACGTCATCGTCCATCCGGTTCGCGTTGATGTTCTCCATGAGGACACCCGCCGCGCTCGGGCCAATGTAGATGCCCTTGCGGGTGTCCAGCGTGGGGTTGCCGTCGAGGTAGATGTTGCTCAGCTTGGTGTTGAAGCACGCCCCGGATGTGAAGATCGCCGCGACCGCGGCCGGCGTGCTCTGCAGCGGCGGGACGAGGTCGGTGTTCATGATCGTGGTATTCCCGGCACCGTTGAATATGCCGACGCCGAATTCGCAGGTCATCGCCCAGACATAGACCTTGTCTATCTTCACATCCCATGTACTGATCCTGATGCAGGAATGGTTGAAGATGCATTCGTGAACGGTCCCCATCGAGCCGCTGACGAAATTGATCCCCGCCCGGTTAGACCCCGCGACCCCGTCAAAGTACAGGTTCTCAAATAAGGGCCGAACGCCTCCCGTGACGGTGACCGGGAAATTGCTCCTGGCGGTGTCCGTCACCCCCACCTTCAGGTCTCGCATCTGGAACCCGGCGCCGGTCACATCGACCATCACGGCGTCGTTGCCATTGGTCAGGACTGTGGAGACCCCATTGCCTACGAAGCAGATCTCGGAATCGGAGATGGTCGTCTTGGCATTCAGCGTGTAGGTGCCGGTCCCGAACCGGATCACCCTGGGCCCGTTGCCCGCGACCGCGGCGGCAACGGCTCGGCCGAGACGCGGCGCATCGTCGGCCTCCCCATCCCGCCTCGGGAAGTCGTCGATGAAGGTGTCGTTCCTGCGCCCATAGATGCCCGAGAGGTCTGGAATCTGCACGGTCGGAATCTTCGACACGGCGTCCAGTGTCGCCACACCCGACGGGGCGCCCTTCTCGGCAGTGGGCACGTACGCCGTGTTGTCTTTGGGGGGTGCAGCCACGGCACCATTTGTGCCGACGGCTGAAATTGACGCGCCGGTAATCGCGGCTATTAGTGTCCCGAATCGGATTACCCCGCGCCGCTTTACGCCGGCTCCGTTTGGGGATGCCGGCTGGTCATTCCTGTCGGACTCCCTCGCCATATGAAGAAGCTATCCGTCAGGGATTCCCCAAACAACCGTAATGGCTACTCGCTTAATTTCCCGGGACTGACTTAAGCCACGGCGCCTGTACTCGGTTCAAACGCCCGTCAGTGGCGGCGCGGGGAGGGTCAGTCTCCCCGCGCCGCCGTACCTAGGAGGCGCGGACGAGCTGCACGCCGAGAAGCGAGGCGTCGGCGGCGTACGTGTCGCTGCCGCTGGCCGCGTTGCGGTCCACCCGGATGACCATCGGGGCCGTGCTCCGCGCCTTCCCCGAGGCGATCTTGTACCTCATCACCTGCCCCGCGACACCAGGCACTGCCTGCGCCGTGCCCGGATTCGCGGTATTGCCGTTGCTCGTGAGCTGGCCCTGGATGATGAACGAGTAGTTCAGGTCCCAGATGACGTTCCCAGCCGCGCCGTCCGTCGCCGCCCACACAATGTAGGCGTCGAAGGTCTCCCAGTCGTTCGGGAGGGCGTTGATCTGGCCGACGACCTGCTCGACGGTCGTGGCGTCGAGCTGCCACGCCATGGGGTAGCCGACGCCGGGCTGGCCTGCGAGGGTCGGGGAGCCGGTGATCGCACCCATCTCGGACGCGGGAAGGTACACCTGATCTGGGATGAACGTGGTCGAGTCGATCCCTCCGAGGGTGCAGGAACGGAAGGCGTAGCGGCCGAGCTTCGAGGTCGTGGGGGATCCGGTGAAGCCCCACCCGTCCGTGGTCTCGACGCTCAGGTTGGTGAAGTCGCACTGGCTGTTCGTGGAGTCCACATCGAACCCGTGTCCGGTCGAACCGGAGTCGGTGCCGATGGCTCGGAAGTGGACGTTGCGGACGACGAGGCGGATGCAGTTGCGGGCCATGAGCCCGGACTTGCCGAGCTGGAGGCCGGACACGTCGAGGATGCGCAGCGTGTCGCAGTTGTTCGCGACGATCCCGTTGGACAGCGACCCGCCAACCCCGGCGTTGCCCATCATGTCTGCACCCCGGAGCGTGGTGTTGTGCACGTAGGTGAGCGCGTAGACGTCGGCCTGCGTCTCGGTGTGCTTGTTCCCCTGGATGGTCAGGCCCTTGCATGGATTGGTCGCGTCACCCGTCGCGACGATGTGGCGGCCGACGCCGTTGGAGTCGAAGAAGTTCCCCTCAATGATCCCGTGGAGCATCTTCGCGGCAACTGTGACTTCGACAGCGGCGTCGGTGGAGGCGTTCCCGATGTTGTGGAACCGGCAGTCCTTGACGGTGTTGCCGCGATTCTGGTCCGCATTCGGGCCGGTGTGGTAGACGGCATCCTTCCCGTCGATCACGAAGCCCTTGAGGCAGTTCGAGACGATGGTCTCGGCCGAGAACACGGCGTTGCGGCCACGGGTCTTCGCCGCGACAGCGAGGCCTTGGAACGTGGCTCCGCGGATCGCCGCGTCGATGTTCCCATCCGTGTCCCCGAAGAGATCCAGCCCGGTCACGGTTGCCCCTGCACCGTTGGTCGCGGATGAGTCCCCGAACAGGGCGATGTCCTGGAGGACGAACCCGGACGCCTTGACCTCGAGCATGGTGACGCTCGCGGTGGCGCATCGGATGGACACGGCGTACCCATCCCGTGGTGCGCCGAGGAATCGGAGGTTGGCCTTGGTGACGGTGATCTTGGCCGTGGTCTTGTAGTAGGCAGCCGAGCCGGTCCATGGGAAGAAGATCGTTGCGCCGGCCGTGGCCGCGGTGATGGCCGCTTGGATCGCTGCCGTGTCATCGGTGGCGCCGTCGCCCTTCGCGCCGTAGTCCTTGACGTTGAGGACGAGGGCGCCCTTCTTCACAAATGCATCGGATAGTGCGGCGTGCGCCTGCGATCCGGTGTTCGAGATCCGGCCCGCGAGCGCAGCGTCGGGTACCCCGAGGGCGGCGAGGATGTCGGCCTCCATGCCGTTGAGGCGGGCGGCATTGATCGGCGTCCCGCCGGCGGCGCCGTCGACCCAGTTGCGCGTCATCCGTCCCCCTCATCCCGTGCGGTGGGCGCGAGCCAGGGCACCCAGCGTTTCGTCCACTCGACGACGGCGGGCAGGGCCATGACCCTCGCGACCATGGCGGCGACCGCCGCGATCGACACGGCGATGCCGGTCGCGGCCGCGGCCCACTCCGGCGGGATCAGGTGCCCCACGCCGTCGAGCGCGGTCTGGACTACCAGCGGGACGATGAGCGCGAGACCGATGAGCGCGGGGATCACGGTTTGCACGAACGTCCGGATCGCGGCGCGCCACGGGTGCTCGGTCTGAGTCGCGCGGTGCTCAGCCATTGGCGACCACCTTGAGCTTGTCGGCCACGAGCGTGGCGACATCCGAACCGAAGGCGTCCACGACGGCCTTGGCGATGGCTTCCGGGTCAACTTCCCCGCCCGCCTTGATGGCGCCGAGAGCGGCGGGAAGAATCTCGAGGGCGATACGGCGCTCGCTCGCCCCCAGGAGAGTGTTCGGCCACTCGCCACGGTTGAGCCGGTGGTTCAGGATCAGGTCCGCTCCTGGGACGCCGAACCAGACCGCCTGATAGTGGGCCTTCAGAACCTCCGGGCTGGTAAGCGCCGCCTTCAGGTCTTCGATGGATGCCATGATGTCCTCCTCGGGAACTTCGATTGGGGTGGTGTTTCCGCCGCCGGCGGGGTTGATGCCGGAGACGCCCCACGATGAGCGGTCGTCCCACACGGACTGGGGTGTCCCCCACACGGGATCGCCCCAGTAGAAGTCGAAGCACGTGGACACATGGATGTGGTCCAGATGCGGAGAGGATCCCGTGTAGGCGACCCACGCCCAGCCCGTGTGGTCGCCAGCGATTCGGCCGCGGTAGATGATGTACGCGAGGCGGCCCGGCCTGCCGGCGGCGTAGTCGACGCGGCCGAGCTCGCGCAGATGCTCGGCGAGCCACTCGGCTTGGGCGAGGGTCAAGCCCGTCCCATCGCCCTCGATGTCGACGCCGATATCCACCGCATGGGCGACGCCCAGGCGGTCTGCATTGTGGCTCGTGATGTTCCATGTGGTCGCGCCCGACCCTGCCACGAAGCCCTTCGTCTGCGCCCTCGACCCAGCCCATGCCTGGATCTCCGCCCACAGCGAGGCCGAGGCCCCGTCCGGCCGCTGATATGTGACGGCGAGGTTGACCATCAGGGGACTCCTGTCGGGGTGGGCTCGCACGTGTAGGTGGTCGAGCCCGGCGGGTTGGGGGTGCACCTGTAGGTGCGGCCGGTGACGTCGGTGAAGGTGAACGAAGACGGCGCGGGGCCCGCTGCGCCGGGCTCGCCTTGCGGCCCGGCCGGTCCCGCCGGACCTGCTAGACCCGGCTCGCCCTGCGGACCGGGTTCTCCATGGGGGCCGGGCTCGCCCTGTGGCCCGGTCGCGCCCGTCGCCCCTGTGGCGCCCGTCTGGCCCGTCGCTCCCGGCTCTCCCTGTATCCCTTGGGGTCCGGGCTCACCTGGCGGCCCACCGGGGCCCGGGGGACCTGCGGGGCCCTGGGCGCCGGGAGCCCCTTCGGCGCCGTCCTTGCCGTCGATGCCGTCCCTTCCGGCCGGGCCCGCGACGGGCTCCGGCGACGCGGCGACCGTGGCGGCCTTGGCGCAGATGTTCCGTCCGGCCGTCGACGACGCGAAGTCCTCCCGCTCGCACGCGGCGGCGAACTCCTCGGCCAGGCTCTTCTTCTCGGCTGCCTGTGTCGCCGCCAGGCGCTGGTTCTCCAGCGCGAGGCCGATGCTCACGGCTGCGAACATCACCGCGAGCGCGGCGATTGCCAAGAGCAGGAGGTTCCTGCGCCTGACTGCGCGGTTGCGGCGGCGGAGGTCCGACTCCTGCTGCTCAAGGTCCGCGTCCCAGTCCTTCTCACTGCTCGTCATCTTCTGGGTCCTCCGGCCACTCTTCTGGATCGGGGGTGATGTTGTGGCGGATGAGCTGCTCTCGCCAACTGCCCGCCGTCCGGCGCAGCATGTGCACCTTCCGCTCGAGGCGCCGCTTCTGGCCCTTGAGCTCGGCGATGATCTCCTTGAGGGTCGCGATCACGGCACCCTCCCTCGCCTCGCGCCGCTTGTCGGCCCTGCTGATGAGGAACCCGACCCCCGTCCCGATAGCGCCGAGGAGTCCCGTGACGGGCACGAGCCATTGAAGGTCCACACGTCTTGTCCGTCCTTAGTAGTCACAGCGCATCGGGGACAGGATCACCAGCCGACCACGGAGATGTAGCAAGAGATCGACCCATAGCCATTCGCCCACCCGGAGCCATCAAGGCGGCGGGCACGGAAGCGGATCTTGGTCGTGTCGAAGACCTGGACAGTAGCCGTGAACATGAAGGTGTCGACGGGGTGGAAAGCCGTCAGCTGAACGTTGGCTACGCCGGTGAAGGTCGGCAGTCCGTTGACCCCGAATTGGAACTCCCCGTAGCCGTTGGCATCAGTTCCCGCCACTGCACTGACAAGACCGTTGAACGTCCTCCACTCGGAGCCGGCCGGCTTGGCGACGTTCGATTCGAACTGGACCGGGGACGTCCACCTCCATGCGGTCCCGTCCCATACCTGCAAGGTGCCGCCAAGATCCAGGCGGGCGACAACCATGCCCAGTTGCGGGGCTGTGATTTCGGCCCGCTCCGTCGCGCTCCGGACCGGGACCGGCGCACCGCGCGTCGCCGTGTGGCGCCATACCTGGGCGACTGTGTTGGGCGCCGCCGCGGCGTTGGCCGTTCCGGCGAAGATCTGCGCCTCTGCGAGCACGTAGCCGCCTGCCGGAACGGAGGCGTAGGGCTTCGTGGGAGTCGCCCCCGAGGTTCCCTGCACGACGCCGATGATGGGCGCGTTGTCCGCGTCGCCCTTGGCCTGGTCCCGCTGCAGGACGTAGACGAGGTCCCAGCGGGATCCCGAGACCGGGGCCGCCGTCGTGGCGATATTCGAGGTCCCGGTCAGGGTCGGGTTGTACACGCCCTCGGAGGCGGAGCGGCTGATGACCAGCTGACATGGCCCGATGTTGTAGGACATGTCGGATGCGGAGGCGGTCACGAGGTTCGAGGACGACTGCGCGAGGACCCCGGAGCGGGGTACGCCGGGGGCGTTCTCGGCGTAGAGACCCGCGAGCGCGAGGCGCGCCTCGAGGGGCGTGGTGCCGACGCTCCCGTTGACGGGGACGCCGATGGCGCGGTTCGCGGTCATGGAATGATGCCTCCTCCTTCGAGCGCGGCGAGGCGCTGCTCGAGCTTTTCGATGCGGGTCTGCTGGGCTCGGGCGACGTCGAGGAGGGCTACTCCGATGAGGTCGTAGCGGATGCCGTCGATCTGCCCCTCGAACCACGTGACGAGCTCGGGGACGTGCTCCTGGACCTCCTCGGCGATCAGGCCGTACTCGTTCCGGGCGCCTTGCTTGACTTCGCCGGTCTCGGCGTCGTTGTAGTCCTTGCGGTCGAAGAGCCGCGGCCTCAGCTTGAGGACGGCGGCGGGGTCCACGGGGTGGTCGCGGACGTTCTGCTTGTACCGGAGCGAGGAGGTGTTCCGGCCGAAGCTGAACGCGCCGTCGTTTCCGGCCCACATGGCGTAGAACGTGGTCCCCTGGACGTTGTTCGCCCAGCCGGAGGCGGTGCCGATCGCGTCGGTCGCGGATGCTACCCGGGACGTGACGTCGCCGCCGGCGTGGGTGTGCGACGAGGGTGGGAAGGTGGCCGGCTTTCCGGTGATCGCCTCCCAGGACACCGAGGCGCCGGTGACGAGCCGGACCCAGACGCCGTTCGTGATGTCCCAGATCTCGCCGCCGTACTCGCCCGGGGCGGACAGGAGCGCGCCGAATCGGGCGCGGGGCGCGCCCGTGGCGGGGTCCAGGACCACGAAGGTGCCGTCGGAGGTCTGGAGGATGGCGATCGTGTCGCCGTCGGCGTCGACCGTCCGGAAGCCCGTCTCGTCGGCGCGGATGCCGCGGCCGGTGTCGTCGCTGATGGACATCGACCGCTGCGGCGCGCCGCGCTCGAGGCGCTCCACCGCGGTCTGGGTCTGCCCCTGCCGCTCCCAGAACCTCGCCTGCGGGTCGGGGTCGGGCACGCTGCGAGGGATGTCGTCCATTGGGTCCCCTCCGTTCAGAGATCGATGCGGACGGTTGAGATGCCCGGATATATGGACGAGGACGGGTACAGGTCCTCTGAGGGGAAGACGGCCGTGGCCGGCGCGTACTCCGTCCGGGAGTCGCCTCGGGCGGTCTGGCCGAGCTGCCCTGGCAGCGGCGCGGGGGTGAGCTTCACGCCGAGGGTCCCGTCGCCGTCGACCGCCATCAGCCGCACACGGTGCTCGCCCTCCCCCACGAGGGGATGCCCTCCGGGCGTGTGGATCACGGCGAAATCGCCGGGCCGGTACTCCCCGAGACGTGGGCTCGAATCGGCCCTGACGGTCAGTCCCCACGTCTCCACCGGACGCCGGGCCGCCGCAAGGCCCGCGAGCGCGTAGTCGTTCAGGAGGCCCAGGTCGTCGACGTCCTTGGATGCCCGGTCTGCCTCGGTCCAGGGATATCCGGCCTGCGTGATGAGGGTCGTGTCGACAGCGGTGGCGAGCCGCATGTCTAGCTCGGACCCTTCGCCGGGCTGCCAGACCCGGGCGGCCATGCCGGTAGCGTCTTCGTCCACGTCGAGCTCGGCAACGCCGGAGCCCTCGACCGTGCCGTCCCAGATCCAGTCCTGCCCAGCCTGGCAGAGCAGCGGGTTCGCGTCGGACCCTGTGACCATGGCCCACTCGATCCCGCGCCGGTCGGCGGTGAAGCGGGGCCGGAAGTCGATGTCTGGGCCGCCGTCGACCTCGGTGAGCTTCTTGAGGTACTCGCCGAGCCACTGGAGCTCGTAGCCCTTCACGTGCCGCTCGTGGGCGCCTGCGACGTCGGCCGGGAGGGCCACGGGCAGGCCGGGGTTCCCGGGGTTGAGGTTGATGGCGATCCTGTACATCTCGCGCGCGATCGATCCGAGAGACCGGCCGGTGACGTCGACGGACGTTCGGGTCGTTGGGGTGCCGGCGTTGATGGCCCCCCAGGAGAGGATCTTGACCCGGTCCAGCAGAGACCAGAGCCCTGCAGCGGAGACGGTGAGCTCGCCAGAGCGGGCCGACCACTTCCGCTTCCAGATCGGGCCAGCCTCGAGGATGCGGTCCTCGAAGGCGACGGCGAGGTACTGCTTGAGGGGTGCTGTGGCGGCGCTGACGTCCATGGTCGCGAGCTCACGAGCGCGGGGGCGTGTCGAGGTATCCACGAGGCCGGGGCCGTTCAGGCGCATGCCCCACTTGCAGGACGCGGCAGGGAGGTCCGCGGTGATCCGGCCCGTGACGAGGTCGCCCACGAAGAGCCGGAACCCGGGATCTACCACCACGCCGGCTTCACCTCCACAGTCAGCTGAGCCGCCGACGCGCCGACGGCTTCGAAGAGCCACGTCCCCGAGGACTTCGCCGCGAGCCGGGTCCACTCACGCACCGTCAGCTGTGCCGAGCGATCGGCGTAGCCGTCCAGGAGCACGGATCCGTCGCGGGCGTCGAGGACGATGGTCTGGCCCGGAGCGACGGCGCCCGAGTACACGAGCCGGCGCCCGGAGGCGACCTCGCGGATCGAGAAGCCCGAGGGCGCGGACGCGGCCGTGACGGAGAACTTCGGCGCCGTGTCGGCGGTGCCCATGTTCTGCAGAGTCACGGTCCCTGGCGTCCCCGCCGCCCCGAAGTCCAGCACTCCCGGGGGCGCCGGCGAGAAGAGCGGGAACGCCAGCCCGCCGCCCGCGGTCGGCGGCGCCGTGGTCCCCGTCTGTGCCGCCCCGTACTTCCTGGGGTCCGGCGCGAGGAGCTGCAGCTGCACCGCGTACGACAGGTCATTGATCGGCTCGATCTTCGGCTCCGACGCGAGGTACACCTCGGCCGTCTTCGTCGGCGCCGCAGCGTCGACCACGGTGAGGGTCCCGGCTTCGCCGTCGGCGAGGACCGCGGCGAAGCTGTCCGCAGCCGCCTGCGCGCCGATGAGCGAGGTGGCGATCAGGTCCCCCTCGAGGGTCAGGAGCCGGGCGTCCCGCCAGCCGCGCTCCCCGAACTCGCCATGCGCCCACATGCGCGGGGCCCGGTCGCGACGCACGCCGGGGCCCGATTCCCAGCCCTTGAGGTCGTTCAGCCAACCCGTGAAGCCGTCCGCGCTGGGGGCGCCCTCGGTGCCCCACGAGAGGCCTTCCACGGTCACCGTTCGAGCCGCAGTCACCTGAGGCCTCCCCTCCACATCAGCTGCTCAGCCGTCATCCGCCCCACGGCTTCCTCAGACATGCCGGGCGCGGGGCGGACCTCGATCGGCCGCTGGGAGCGCAGGAGCTCCTTGATCTCGGCCAGCTCCCCGGCGATTGAGCCGCCACCCTGGCCGCCGCCGCCAACGCCCGCGAGCGCAGGACCGCCTATGGCCGGAAGGTCCGGGACCTGCACGAGCGAGCCCATGGTGTCCTGGATGCGGCCGGCCATCTGGCCGACGCCGAGCAGGACGCCCTCGCCGATGTTGCGGCCGTAGCCCATGAACTCGCGCGACGGGGATGCGATACCGAGCGCGGCCTTGAACGGGCCCCGGATCCACTCGGGCATGAGGTCGAGGAAGAAGTTCCCGATCGTCCCCGCGAGGGAGCGGACGCCGTTCAGGAGGCCGTTGACAAGGTCCACGCCGGCATTCCACAGCCACTGCCCGGCGCCGGCGAAGAAGCCACCGATCTTGCCCGGCAGGTCGCGGAAGAACCCGAAGATCCCGTCGAGGCCACTGGAGACGGCGCGCGAGAGGCCGTCCCAGATCCCGCTGAAGAACCCGGTGATGCCGTTCCAGGCGCCTTCCCAGAGGCCGCGGATGATCCCGAGACCGGCCGAGATGAGCGACTGGATCACCGACCACGCCCCGGACAGGATGGCCCCGATGGTGTTCCAGATCCCGGCGAAGACGTTCTGGATGCCCTCCCAGACCATGGACCAGTTGCCGGAGATGATGCCCGTGACGACCTGGATGATCCCCTGCACGATGCCCATGGCCGCCTGCACGATCGACGCGACGGCCGTGAAGACCGTCGTGATGACCGGCAGCAGGGCCTGCACGATGGGGATGAGCAGGCCGGCGATCATGGTCACGAAGGGCCCGACCGCGGCGACGAGCTGCGCGAACACCGCGACCACGGGCGGCAGGACCGCCGCGACGAGCTGCACGATGATGGGCACGAGGGCACCCGTCAGCTGCGTGACGAGCGGGACGATCTGCCCCACAAGCCCACCGATCACCGGCACGAGCGTGGCGAATGCCGCGGCGAGCATCGGCACGAGCGGGCCGATGATCTGGAAGATGAGCCCGAGCGGCGAGATCGCCTGCCACAGCTGCAGGGCCATGGGGATGATCTGCCCGAACGCCGGCCCGAG
The DNA here is from genome assembly GCF_056780155.1 of Sinomonas sp. T428B. Lineage (NCBI taxonomy): Bacteria > Bacillati > Actinomycetota > Actinomycetes > Micrococcales > Micrococcaceae > Sinomonas > Sinomonas sp. T428B. The sequence continues at coordinate 2,323,625 of NZ_JBRAZR010000001.1, forward strand.
CTGGGCGAACAGCTCCTGCACGACGGGCAGGATCCCCTGGAAGCTCTCGCGGATGCTGAACAGGAAGTCGACGAAGGCGGAGTCCTCCTCGAGCCCGAAGATCGGGCCGGAGAAGTCCCCGCTCGTGAGGATCCCGAAGATTCCCGAGACGCCGTCCATGAGCGGCTGGACCTTGGACGTGACGACGTCCATGTTGGACGCCACCCAGCCGAGGCCCTGCCCGGCGAGGTTGAACACGGCCTCGCCCAGGGGCGCGAGGGCGGCGAGGCCCTTGTTCTGGATGAGCTGCCACGCCTCGGCGGCGTCGGCGGTCTCCTGCCCGAGGCCCAGGATCGTGTCCGAGGTCGTCCCAGCCGCGCCCGCGAGGTTGTCAAGGTCGATCTTCCCGGCCTGCAGCGCCCCTACAAACTGAGTCGCACCCTTTGTGCCGAAGACCTTGCTCGCGAGGTCAAGGGCGCCGGCATCGTTCCCGGCCTGGAGGAAGCCTTGTATCTCCGTGACGGTGCGCCGGAAGGCCTCCTGCGGCTCCTCGCCCGCCTTCGCGAGCGTCACGAGGCCCTTGGACATCGAGTTCATGACCTGCTCGGTGTTCAGGCCTGCCTTGTCCAGGGTGCCCGCGAGCGCGGCGGTCTCGTCGAAGCTGAAGCCGAGGTTCTGCATGGCGGGGGCCGCGGACTGGACGATGCCGGCGAGCTCGTTCATGCCCAGCCCGGTGGCCTGGGCGACCCGGAAGAGCTGGTCCATGGCGCCGGAGACGGCCTCGCCCTCGATGCCGAAGGCGGAGAACGCGGCCGAGGTCGCGTTGATGTCGACCTCTTCGCCGAGGATTCGGCCGGCCTCGAGGTACTGCGAGGCGACGGTCTGCAGGGTGTCCCCAGAGAGGCCGAGGCGGGTGTTGAGGTCGGCGACGACGGGGCCGATCTTGTCGAAGCTGGCCGGGACCTGTGTGCCGACCTGCTTGGCGACGTCGACGAGCCCGTCGAGGGCCTCCCCCGAGGCTCCGGTGCCGACGCGGATCGTGTCGGCGACGTCGTCGAAGACGGCGCCGACAGCGAAGAGCCCCGCCGCCCCGCCGATGACGGCCGCGCCCACAGCGGCGCCCGCGGCGGCCACGCCCGCGAAGACGCCACCCATGCCCTTGGCCTTGCCGGAGACACCGTCGAGCATGTCGCCGACGCCCTGGTCACGGCCGAAGATATCGAAGAACAGCTGCGCCACTCCGGCTCACCCCCTCTTCTTGAGCTCCGCCCTGAGCTCCGTCGCGGCCGCGAGCAGCCGCAGCCAGACGTCGTAGCGGATCTGCATGACGGTGGCCGGGTCGACCGAGAAGAACCTGGCGAGGAACGCGATGTTGTCGACGACGGACTGGCGCACGTCCTCGACGTGCCGGCTCAGGTCTCCCTGGGCTTGCCCTTCCCGGCGGCCGGAGCGGAAGCCGTCGGGGCTTGCGTAGGGTCCTCGGCATCCGCCTCCGGGGCCTCAGGGTCGCCCTCGATCCGATAGGCGCTCAGCGGCGTGCCAGCGGCCTCCTCCCACGTGGTCTTCTCCCCGGCGGCGCGACGGGCGAGGAAGATGATCCCGGCGAAGGCCCGGGTCATCTCGTAGTCGTCGAGGAAGTCGAGAGGATTCTTCGCCTTCTTCATCCGCTCCGCGGCCTTGAGCAGGCCCTTCATGCCGAGCCCGGCCTTGGCCTGCAACTCCATGAGGTCCAGCAGGGACGTGCCCTGCATGCCTGCCTCGAGGTCGTAGGAGCGTTCTCCGACGATCAGCTTCATGCGGTGGTGCCTCCGATTTCCCGGGCTGCTTCTTCGATGGTCTGCACGACGGCGCGCTGCAGGGCCGCGCGCTGGCGTGCGATGGGGCGGTAGAACCATGGCTTGCCGCGCTGGGTCACCCACGTCTCGGTGTCCCCGAACACGGGATGGCGGAACGCCGCCCGGCCGTAGAGGTAGAGCATCTCCTTGTGGCCCTCGGGCAGGCGGGTGCCGCGGGCGACGACGCGGACGCCCTCGCCGGTGACGTCGCCGGTCTTCTTCGAGACCCGGCCGGTGCGGATAGAGACGGAGACGCCGGCCTCGAGCGCGCCGCGGATGACCTTGCGGTCCCGCTGCCGGGCGCCCGAGGCGCGTTCCTGGGCAGGGGCCGGGCCCGACACCTCGGCGCGCACGGCTGCGACGCCAGGCTCGGCCGCGGCCCGCAGGTTGTCCCGCAGGCCGCGGCGGGCCGCCTTGTCCCATGCCCGGGACGCCTGGACGAGGGTGCGCAGGCTGCCCGGGTCGATCCGGACCGAGATCTCGGTCGTCGGGTCAGCCATGGCCGATCAGATCGCGGTGTCAGTCGTGACGAGCGCCGCGTACAGCGGGGACGAGGCCACGCTGCCGTCGAGGACCGCGAAGTCGATCGACTGCGTCACGAGCTCGCCGCCGTTCGCCTTGGGCAGCTCGCCCTCGAGGCGGATCTCCGGGATCGCGATCTGGAGTGCGGGGTACTTCGTGGCCCCGATCAGGGTCGGGCCCGTGAACGTGAGCACCAGTGAGAGCGGTGTCTGGTTCAGGAAGGCGTCCCTGAGGGTGTTGTCGGTGTACTCGGCCGTGATCTTGCCCTTGGCCTCGGCCATGCCGACGACGGGCTTGCGGCCGCGCTTGCCCCCGGCGCCGAGCGTGAAGCCGCCCTCGTCGGGCTTGTTGTCCAGGGACAGGCTGAAGTCGGCGATGTTCGCTGCGACCGCGCCGCCAGTCGCGAGGGCGGTGGCCGTAGGCATGGTCGCCGACCCGCCGATGGTGATCGCGCCGTGGACGAAGCTGAACAGCTGCGGGGCGACGGCGTACGACGGCGCCGCGTATGCGGTGGCCGTGTCGACGTCCTTGAAATTCCAGGTCGTCTTGAGCTTGACGATGTCGCCGTTCGACGCCGAGAACTCCCCCGATGTGCACACGCCGCCGCGGAAGGTCAGCGCCTGGGTCGCCCCGCCTCCGATGGTCGGGATGCCCTTCTGCACCGTGTACGACGGCAGCGGGTCCGTGGTGGTGGGCGTGAACAGGTGCTGGTAGACGCCAGTCTCGACTAGCGTCGAGGTCCCCGTGCCGAAGAGCGCCTCGAGGATCTTGGAGAGGCCCTTGGAGACCATCTCGACCTCTATGTCGCCGCCCGCCTGCTGCTTCCCGAGCACGCGGCGGGCGGAGCGGGCGAAGCGCGAGCCGACGCGCAGCCCAGCGCCCTGCTTGAACTCCGGCTGCCAAGCGAGGGACTCCGTGAGGAACTCCGGGAAAACCGTCGGCGTGACGCCGGTGCCGTACGTCGTCTCCTTCGCGAGGCCGATGCTGCAGTCCTGCTGCGTGGTCACTGGCCATCACCGCCTTCCTCCGCCGCGTCCTGCGCGGGCTCCTCGTCGCCCTCGCCCGCGAGCGCGGCGAGGATGTCTTTCGCGGCCTTGTCGGCCGGCTCCCAGTTGGCCTCCTGGGCGAGGAGCACGGTTGCGTGCTCTTTGCTGACGTCGACGGCGGCGCCGTGCTCGACCACCGCGCCGAGGAGCGGCACGTCGAGTTCCCCGAGCGGGGAGACGTTCCTGATCTTGGGCATTGCTGCTCCTATCCGGTGATCCGCGCGTGCGCGGTGAACGTGGCCGTGACCTCGAGGACGCGGCCTTGGGCGATGAGCTCCGGCGGGGTGCGGCCGTCGCTCTCGATCTGCGTGAGGGCGCAGTCGCGGACTGTTCCCCCGACGGTGGGGTCGGTCATGCGCACGTGCCGCTCGATGAGGCCGAGCAGCTCGAACGCGCGGTCGTGCGCGATCTGCTCGGCCTCCTCTCCCCCGCCGCGGTAGCAGGAGAGGAGGACGTCGAGCTGCAGGGTCTCCTCGCGCGACCGGTTCGTACCGAGGGTCGCCGGCGCCTGGCCGACGGACACCCGGCCGACGCTGACAATGTCGTCTGGGTCGAGGGTGCCGGGCTGGCCGAAGACGACGTGCACGGCCCGGGTTCCCTCGGCCGCTGCGTACAGCGCGACGACGGCAGCATGGAACGCCGTCTTGAAGTCGTGTGTGGTGGTGGAGACGGGCATCAGGCGAACCCTCCGAGGCGGGCGTGCGGGGCGCAGAGCTCGATCACGCGGCGCGGGACGGCGAAGCCCGAAGGCGTGAACTCGGCCCCGGTCTGGTCGAACGAGGGTGCGCCCCGGTTTGCCTGGCGGCCGAGCTGCCACCAGTGGCGCACGAGCTCGCGCGTTGCGAGCTGCACGTTGGGCGGGACGATTCCGGAGCCGACCTTGTACACGACGGCCACGCCGCCGCTCGAGAACGTCGAGGGGGACAGTCTCGACCCGGCGTAGAGAACGCCGTGCTCCTCCCAGTACAGGTCCGGCGCGAGGGTGACGCCCTCGACCGCGACCGACACGACTTCCGTCGCGTCGTCTGGCAGGACGACGGCGCCGCGGCCGCCGGCGCCGGTGTACGAGCGCTGCGCGGAGAGCATGGGGCCCGTGATGTCCTCGATGACCGGCGTCGCCGCAGCGACGTACAGGCGCAGGTCCGAGTCCTGGGAGGTCTGCGCCGCCGTGAGGTTGAGCGAGTTCCGCGCGTCATCGAGGCCGACGAGGAACCGCGGGTCGGCGGGCCAGACGTCGAGGATGTCCGTGTACGCTGCCGTGCCCGCGACCGACCAGGACAGCAGGTGCCGGCCGGCCATCGTGGGGACGAGCTCCGCCTGTACCGAGGCGCCCGAGCCGGTGACGGTGGGGGCCGGGCTCAGTGCCGTCCCGTCGGGGCGGGTGACCGCGAGCGCGTACGTTCCCGTGCTGGGCGCGGTGGCCCACTTCACGGTGGCCTTCGCGCCGAGGTCGATGGACGGCATCAGTCGTCAGCCGCCTCCGCGGCGCGGATGCTGCCGCCGGTCTGCTGCTGCTCGTCGCCCGGGAGGCCGGGCGGCGGCGCGTCGTCCGTGGCGGCCTCGAGCGCGGCCATGCCATTGCGGATGAGAGCCTCGGCCTCGTCCGCCGGGAGCTCGATGGTCTCGCCCGGGGCGGGCCAGTCCTCGCCGTCGCGGGTGCCGGAGATCCGGCCCTTCATGACGACCGTGCGGGTCTCGACGGCCGCCGGAGACGCGGCCTCGGCGGGCTGGTCGACGGCCTTCTGGGGCTCGGGCGTGACGGCCTTCTCGATGGGAGCCTGAGGCTCGTCTGCGGGCTTCGTGGTGCGTGCCATGCTCGTTGTCCTTCCAGGTCGTGGCGGGGTTGGGAGCGGCGGCGCGCCGGGGCTCTAGGGGTCCTCCGGCGCGCCGCCGTGTCTTCAGCTGCTAATCAGGTCGCGGCGCCGACGAAGTGCTTCACGGCGCCGGTCTGGTCCGCGAGGACGCCGTCGCCGCGGAGGATCGCCCGGAATACGACGGTGTCCGTGTCGAAGGCGAACTGGTCGGAGCGCTCCCAGCGGATGCCGTTGACCAGGCGGACGACGTACGCGGAGAGGTCGCCGAAGGCGATCGACTTCGCGTTCACGGCCGTGGCCGCGACGTTAGGATCCGTGTAGACCGGCTTGGAGAGGATGCGGTCCGGCTGGTCCGCGACCGTCGAGGCCTCCCACAGGTAGCGCCCGGAGGAGTCCTTGAGCTTCCGGATCGTCCCGGCCGTCGAGTCCTTGAACAGCCAGCCGGCGGCCGGGCTGTTCCGGTACGGCGCGATGACGCTGTAGAACAGGTCGATCAGGTTGTCGAACGTCGGCGCGCCGGCCACGCCCGTGCCCGACGTGACGCCGAGCGTGGTCGAGGCCATCAGGCCGGTGGGCTCGCCCGTGCCGGTGCCGGTGACGAGCTTCGCGCCGATGGCGTTGCCGAGGGCGCGGCCGGCCATGCGGGCGAGGTAGCCCTCGAGGTCGACGCCGGTGTCCTCGAGCAGCTCGCGCGGGACCCGGATCAGCTCGCCGTACTTGTACGAGCCGAGCGTGCGCTTCCCAAAGACCGGATCGGTGCCGCCGATCGTGCCGCCCTCCGCGACCTGCGCGGCGGTGCCGTGGCTCGTCGTGACGGGCCACTCGAGGTTCTCGCCCGAGTCGGTCGTGATGATGGTGGCGCCGGCGTTGATGAGGTTCGCCGTCTCGATCAGGTGCTCGAAGAGGCGGCCGATGAAGCTAGTCGGGACGGTGTTGCCGCCCGCCGTCGCCGTGCCCTTGGAGAGGGCGCGGAACTCCTCGGGCGTGGCCCGCATCTCGAGCTCCCGGATCTGGCCGTGGCGCAGCTCCTGGAACTGCTGGGCGATGGACTTGCCGCCGCCGCGCTGCTCCTCGCCCTGGCCGTCGCGGTGGCCGGCGCCGCGAAGGGCCTCCTCCGCGGCGCGGGACTCGGCCTCGAACTCGACCAGCTGGTCGGAGCGCTGCCGGAGCGCCGTCATGTCGGCGCTGATCTGGTCGAACTGGGACTGCTCCTCAGCGGAGAGGTCCCGCTTCTCGGACTCGGCGCGGTCGATGATCGCCCGCGCCTGGGTCTCGAGGTTCTTGCGGCGCTCGATGAGCGCCTGGGCAAGAGCCTTGGACATGCTGATTCCCTCCTTCAGGGGACATGGGCGAGAGCCGCACAGCTTTCCTGTGAGGCCCTCAGAGACGGGATGCGGGTGGTTGGCTACCTGCCCACGGTTTCGGAGCTAGACGCCGGTCTGGAGGTCCAGCCAGCGCCGACGGAGCGACAGCGCGGGGTGGCTGTCTGCCTGCCCCTCGCCGCGCTCCTGATGACCGCCGCCGTGGGCGCCGGTGTCTTTGGGGGCGAGCAGCGAGCGCAGCTCGTCCTTCTCCGCCGCCGTCCTGACCGTGTCGAGGTCGACGTGGAGGTGCTCGGCCAGCGAGCGCAGGCCGGTCGTGGTGTCCCGGTACGCGGGGGACGTCACGGGGGCGACGTCGACGAGCTGGACGCCGAGGAGGGTCCGCAGCGGGAATCCCTCCTTGGTGAAGTCCCAGTCGTCGGCGAGGGTGCGGAACGCGAAGCTCGAGTAGCGGAGGTCGCCGCGGCGGGCGAGCTCGGCGACGTCGCGGCCGGCGGTGGTGTCCGGCAGCGGGAGCTCGTAGCGCAGCCCCGTGCCGTCGACCTCGAGCGTGAGCGTCTCTCCCTCGGTGGTGCCGAGCAGGAGGCTGTCGTCGTGGTTGAAGCGGGCCACAACGGGCACGCCGTCGGCGAGGGACTTCGTGAACGCGCCGGGGTCGACCTGCTCGACGAAGCCGCCGAGGTTCTGGCTGTACCGGTTGAACACGGCGGCGTACCCGGCGAGGACGCCGGGGCCGCCGTCGGGGGATGCCCGGAACTCGACCGGACGCGGGGTCGCGCGCTGCTCGATGTCACGCATCGTTGGGGCCTCCTGTCGGTGCCGGGGTGGGGTTCTTGCCGTAGTCCGCGCGCCAGCGGTTGCGTTCCTCGGGCGTGAGCGGTGGGAGGTCCTCGAGGGCGCGGACCTCGTCGTTGGTGCGGACGCCCTTGTCGAGCGCCAGGCCGTGGGCCTCCATGCGGGTCTTGAGCTCGGTGCGGACGATGGCGTCGGCGTTGAACTTCACGTACTGCCCGCCGGGCAGGAGCCGGGACAGGTGCAGCTCGAGCCGGGTGAAGAGGGGCATGAGGGCCCGGACCTGGAACTTGATCTGGTTCAGCTCGAGCGTCGAGTACGTCATCGACGAGCCGCTGGCGCCGCCGATGTCCTCGGGGTCGACGTGGAAGATCGAGGCGATCGTGGTCGCGGTCGCCTTGATGGTCTCGAGGAACTGCGCCTCCTGCGGCTTGACCGCGAGCTGCTCCCACTCCCAGTCGCTGCCGGAGACGAAGATGTCGTTGTTCGCGACCGAGGCCTTGAACCGAGCGCGTGCGCGTTCGGCCTGCGCCTCGGTGATGGCCCGCTGCTTGTACTTCAGGTGCCCCGAGGGCGCGGTCCCGTGGCGGAACCAGTCGCGCCCGTAGCGGGCCGCGTAGCCGGCGGTCTCGATCTGCGCCTGGAAGAGGCTGATCGGCGACAGCCCGACGACGGCGCCCGGGGGCGCCTGGTTCGGCACGTGCACCATGGTGGCCCGGTCGAGCTCCTGGCCGTTGTGCCGGTAGTGCGGGATCCCGCCCTTGTCCTTGACCTCGATCGCGTCGGGGTTCAGCCAGGCGATGTTCGTCGGCGTCCCGACCGAGTCGATTCCGGTGATCAGCCCGTAGGCGTTGCCGCGGAGCAGGAAGGACGCCGCGTACTGCTGCAGCCACTCGAACCTCGTGAAGCCCGGATTGTGGTGCGGCGCCGTGACGAGCTTCGGCTGGATGTCCAGCTTCCGCTTCACCCCGCCCTGGTCGCGGTACGCGGCCATGGGCAGCATGCCGAGCGAGTCCGAGATCAGGCCCACGGCCGAGTACACGGGGGCGACCCGCAGGGCGGCGACGACGCCCGAGCTCGTCGGCTCGCCGCGGGTGAACGCGCCCCACGTGTCGGCGCGCTGCTCCTCGCCGGCACGGGAGGACCGGAAGAACAGGCTCATCGGCTCGACCTCCACGAGATCGCGAGGAGGGCAGCGCCCGCGACGATGAACGCCGCGGGCACGCTGAGGAGGGCGACCCCCGCGACCACCAGACCGGCTCCGACCAGGTCGAGCGCCGTCGTGACCCATGCGCGCATCAGCTGTCCCCCTCTCACCCGAGCGTCTCCTCGAACCCGGCCAGCCGGTCGCCGTGCTTCACGACGGCCCACCGGCCGACGACCATCTGGTACATCGGCGAGATGTCTTCTCCCGTGCTGCTCGTGAACACCCAGGATGACGGCCCCGAGCGCATCTTCTTCGCGGCCCCGAGGGCCTTGTTCAGCGAGGTGTGCTTTGCGATCGCGAGGCGCTGCGCCAGGACGTCGTCGTAGAACCCCGTGCACGCCTCGGCCCGGTCGGCCGAGGGCATCTTGAGGATCTCGAAGCCGGCCTCCTCGAGGTCGGTCGTCAGGCTCTTCGCGCCGCCCCCGCCGTCGAGCGCGACGACGTCGCCGCCGAACCGCGAGCGCAGCCGCTTGACCCGGTCCACGACCCAGTCGGTCCCGACCTCGTGATCGATCAGCTCGAGGAAGCACCGGGTGCCTCCGGGCCGCTGTTCGATGGGAACGCCCGCCATGCCGACAGAGGACCACTGCCGGTCTGGGGAGACGTCGACGATCCAGAGGGGCTGGCCCTTCCAGTACTCGCCCTCGTCCGGGACGTGGCAGTCCTCCCACGACGCGACCGGGATGACCGGCTCCGGCCCCTTCGGGACCGGCCACCAGCCGAGGTAGGCGCGCTGCACTTCGGCCGGGTCTGGGTCGGTGCGGAGCTCGTTCATGACGAAGTCCAAGCTGATCGTGTGAGTGATCGCGGGGTGGGCGGCGAGCGCCGTCGCCGGGTCGTGCGGGTCCGCGTCCTCCTCTGCGCTGAACTCCCAGTAGAGGGTCCTCGACTCCTGGCCGGACTCGACGAGCGCGCGGCCCATGTTCCGCTGCGAGAGGAGGTAGGCCGACTCGAGGTTCCCGGCCGCCGAGGTGACCCAGCGCTGCGCCCCTGGCACAGTCGCCATCGTCGGGCCGATGCCGCCCTCGATGGTGTTGTCCCTGTGCGCGTAGGACTCGTCCAGGTGCGCCTCGTGCAGCGTGTCGCCGTGGCCGGTCTTCTTGGACACGGCGTCGATCGAGAGCTTCGCGCCGTTCTTCCACCGCAGAGCCTCGTTTCCGTTCTGCCACGTCGGGCGGCCCATGAAGGCCTTGAGAGGCGACGAGTTGATCGGGATCTCGAAGTTCTCCTCGAGCCGCTTGCGCGCCTTGTTCCGATCCTGGGCGGTGTACAGGATGCGGCCGTTGGGCGTGGTGAGAGCCCGATGGACGACCTTGCCCCGCGACGTCGAGGTCTTCCCGCCCTGACGCGGCAGGATCAGGATGACCTTCGAGTACCAGTAGAGGCCGGTCGCTGGGTCGAGCTCGCAGGCGACGTCGAGGAAGTCCCGCTGCCAGGGCATCCTCGGGTTTCCGAACGCGGCCATGACCTTGCCCACCGCGGGACCGAGCGTCGGCCGGGCCGGGTTCCGCGGTGTCCCCCAGCGCGGCGGCGGATTGTGGACGTCAGTCACTCTCCGGCATCCCGAGCGACTGCAGGAACGCCTCCGCTCCGTCGGCCGCGCTGGCCGGGGCGTTCGCCTTGCGCAGCCGGTCGAAGACGTTGAATAGCCGGGACTGCATCCCGCTGACCAGATCGAGCCGCTCGAGGCGGGGCGCCTGGTCGAGCACCCGCGCGTCGTACTTGGCCAGCACGATGAGGGTCTCCTTGAACGGCGGGTCGGCGAACTGCATCGACTCGAGCTCGCGCGCGAGCGTCTCCTCGATCGGCCCGGCGGGCGCGTCCCACGAGATGGCCGCCGACGACGGCTCGAAGTCCAATGGCGCCAAACGCTCGGGCGGGATGTCTCCAGCCTCGCGCAGCCGCTTGGCGAGGCGGTACGCCTTCATCTTGTCTGAGTGCTTCCGCCGGCACCCGCCGCATCGACAGCCCTTGCGGTATCCCGTGGTGGACGGCCCGGACTCCCCGTGAAGGAAGGGGACGTTCTCAACTCCAGAATCATCTGCCACGATCCCACCTCCATTCCCAGCAAGATCGGCGGAAACACAAGGGAATCCGGGGCAGACGAGGGCAGATCAAAACGCGCTACGCCGCGAGGGCGCTACCCCGGGAAATGCGGGGGGAGAAAAAACGGTCGCCTCGGGCGGGTCGCCCGGTGGGGCCTCTCCAAAAACCAGCGAAGTGCGCGCTGATCTGCGGAAACTCTGCTCAGTCGCCCCAGTCCCGCGAGCGCTGCATGGCCGGTGCCATGGCCGCCGCGCGGCGTCGTGCGGCCCTGGTCTGGTTCTCCTTGATCGTGTTGCACCTGCGATGCATGGGCTGAAGGTTCGAGCGCGCCGTCGGGTGGCCGCCGTCCTCCAGCTTCACGATGTGGTCGACCGTGCCGGACCAGCGATGCCGGGCGGGCAGGGTCACGTCAATCTCCAGGTCACACCACGCGCATGCGACGCCGGGCACGAGGATCTCGCTGCAGATGCGCCGCCACTCCCGACCCTGCCGGCCGCGCCTCGGATCCCACTCGGACAGTCGGGGCAGGCCTTACTCCTCCGGCGAGAAGGCGAGCGTGTACGCCTTGCCCTGCTCGAACAGGTGGCCGGCCTCCGGGCTCAGCGTCATGTCGATAGCCAGGGCGGGCGTGTAGTGCGACCACTCCTTGTTCCGCTCGTCGGCGTAGTCCGCGTTGAACTGCACTCGCTGCGCGCCGTCGTGCAGCTCGGTCTTGGCATAGCAGCGAACCTTGGCGGTGACTTCAGACACGGTGGGCCTCCTGTGAGAATCGTTTGTGGGGCGGCGCGGCCTCGTGCACAGACCGCGCCGTCCCGTCGCCGCGGTCTCGCCCCGCCGCGACTCGGGGGCTCCGGGTGCACAGCGAAGGGCCCGGCCATCTGGCCGAGCCCTTGCTTGGTGACACTGCGCCACCATCAGTTCCTGAGGTTACACCCTGTCAAGCATCTGTGCTGTGCAGGCCCTGCCCTGCCCGGCGTGTCGTGCCGAGATGCTTCCGGGTCAGATGCCGCTCGACGGCGTGCGCCTTGTGCCCCTCTGCCGAGCGGAGCACATCAGCCATGGCGTACAGCCGGGGCCGGCTGCCTTCGATCGACTTCCACCCGTCACGCCTGGCCACCTGCCGGACCCACCCGGCGGACCAGCCGGTGAGCAGCTTGACCGACTCGACGTCGACCCATGCTGCCGGCCTAGGCATGCTGGCTCCTCGCGTGCTCGATCCATCTGGTCACGGGCGGCAGGTCTCGGCGGCGCTGTCCTGCATCACGCGGGATCGAGCTCCACGCCTCCCACACTTCCTCGAGCGTGGCCTCGACCAGCGATGAGCTCGGGTGCCCAGTGAGCCAGGACAGATGCCAGCGCCCGATCGCACCGGCCACCCGGCCCGCGTCCTGGCCCCGGCTGAGCTGCAGGTCAGGCCGGTCCTCGAGGAGCTGCGCGGCGAGCGGGCTCACCGCCGCCTCGACCTTGGCGATGACCGAGATGATGCCGAGCTCGACGGGCACGGCGGGGTCGACGGACTTGGACCCGACTTCCCCGCCGGCGCGGGATGGGTGCAGCAGATCCTGCAGTGCTGGCCACGCCCGTTCGATCCCGAGGAGCGCAGTGCTGAGATCATCCCGGCAGCGCCAGCACAGCCACGATCCTGCCTCGGCCTGGACCGGCCCGTCGCTGTGGGCAGTGATGCACCAGCCCGAGACGCGGACAGCGCGGCGCGCCAGCTCGTACGGGACCATGCGCACCCTGCCATCGACGACCACGGGGTATCTCTTGGCCCACTGCCAGTTCGGAGGCAGGGGCATTCCCTTGGGGATCCTGATCTGGGTCATCGTCCCCTCCTCTTCCGGCCAGGGCGTGACCGTCTCTGAGGATCCAAGGCCCACGCTGGCGGACCTGGGTGCCGACCCGTCCCGTCCAGACCCGGCCCTTCCAATCCAATCCATTCCCGTCCCGTCCCGACGCGGACAGAACCGGGAGACCTCTGTCCTAGATCGGACCCAGATTCCTGACCAGATCGGGCGGCCGGAGGAACCGTTGCCGCTCGCGAGGCCGGAGGAACCGTTGCCTCGCGCCCCGCGGCCGGAGGAACCGTTGCCGTCGGGGGCTCGACCGCGTCCGGGTCCGGGGACAGCTCGCGGCCGGAGGAACCGTTGCCGCTGGTCGAGGCCGGAGGAACCGTTGCCTCGCCGCTGCCCGTACCGTTGGCCGGCGCGGGAGTCTCTGATCTGGTGTAGGTGGGCTCGACGTCGACGCCGTACTTGGCGAGGAAGTCGGTGGTCTCCGGGCCGTACAGCGGCTCGGTGGGGGCGGGGAGCGTCCTCCATACGCTCTCGGGGTCCTCCTGGCGGCGGCCGTTGCACTCTCGGCAGCAGACCACGTAGGTCTCTGGAGTGGCGGCGTCGCCGGGATGGGTGTGGTCGTACGTGGCCGAGCGGCCGCTCTTGCGGTCCTTCCACGACACCGTCTTGCCGCAGTAGCGGCAGGCGTCGCCATCACGGAGCCTGACCGGGACTGTGAGGTCCGTGTCGCGGGAGTCCTTCTTCCGCTGGTTCGTCCAGGCCCGCTCGGCCTTGAGGATCATGTGGAAGAGGTCCTCGTCCTCGACCAGCTTCCACGCTGGGCGTTCCTCGCCGTCGACGAGGATCGTTGTCTCGGTCCAGTAGCCGCAGCGCTTAGCCGCGGCCGCGAGGGCCCGGTACCGGCCGACGCCGCCCGCGAGCGCGCGGGCGGTGCCGACGGTGACGACGTAGTCGGTCTCATAGGCGGCGGACTGCGTGGCGCAGCGGAGCACGAAGCCGAAGAGCTCGTTGAGGATCCGGTCATCGGCGTCGTCCATCTCGAGGGCTGCGAGCACGATCGGGTGGTTCGCCGCCGTGTCGCTCTGCCTCAGCCATGGCATCCGCCTGGTCCTCCTCGTTCTTCCTGTGCTTGGCCTCGCAGATCCTTGCGAGGCTAGAGACGACGTACGTGGTACCGCAGCTGGCGCATTGCCACGGGTCCGGTTCGGGTTGGGTCATCTGCGGCGCCTCCGCTCACGCCGGATTGTGAGCCAGGTGTGGACCACGACGGCGGCGACGAGTGGCGCCGCCGTCACGACGAGGCCGATGGCCTGGGCCTCGGTCATCCTTGCCCCCTGTGCAGCACCGTGGCGGGCACGAAGTTGTCGGGGTGGGTGTCTCCCGTGCGGCGTCCGCGGTGCCAGCATCCGTCTTCCCATTTCTGAAACGCGATCCCGCCAACCACGGGGGTGTCGTAGACGCCCGAGAGCACGACGGACCCGACCGGGAGCGCGTCGAGCTCCTCCTCGGCGGTGACAACCTGCTTCTCGGCCTCGGCGAGCTTCGCCTCAGCCTTCTCGGCTCGGTCAGACCAGATAGCCACGAGCTTGGCCTGCTCGTGGGCTTCCTCCTCGGCCAGCTCGGCGCGGGCCTTCCACTCAGTTGCCAGTGCCGGCAGTGCTGCCCAAAGGACGGCACGCGCCTCGCTCCTGTACGCCTCGTGCTGCTCCGGCTCGACGTTGACGAGCCGCTCCCACGTACAGCGGTCCTCGCACTCGGCGTGGTCAACCCACCACATGGCTTCCGCCGCGGCGGCGACGGCGGCCTCGGGGATCGGGTGGCACTTGTGGGGCTGCGCCTCAGTGTGGACGACATGGACGGTGCGACCGCACGTTCTGCACTGACGTGTGAAGGAGGTGGACACCTGACCTTCGAGGTGCTCGGGGATGCTGGCGTCAGCCATGGTTAAGGGTCTCCTTCGAGTGGCAGGTGCACTTGCAGTTGACGGCGGCGCTCTCCTGGCCGTCCCGCTCCTCCTGTTCGGCCCGGGCGATGAGGGTCGCATAGCCGTTGGCGTAGCGCTCAGGCATGGTTCAGGGTCTCCTTCGCGTGGCATGTGCACTGGCAGTTCACGGGCCGATCCTCCTGGTCGTGCCATGCGGACCCGTAGCACTTGTGGTGATTGCCGTCCCGGCAGTCTGGCGAGACGAGTGGCGGTAGGCCCGCTTCGGCCTCGCGGCGGGCTGCGCGGTAACGCTCCTCGGCGAGTGCGCGAGCGCTCATCTCTTCCCGCTGGGCGGCCACCTTTCTGGCGAGCCAGCGGGCGGCGCCGGCCGCCTCAGTGTGCTGCTGCGCGAGCTCGGTGATGCGTTCGACCTGCTCGGGCGGAGTGCTGCCCCACTCGGCCATGGCCTCTGTGGCGTCCGCCTCGGCGGCGAGCTGGAGCTCGAGGAGCTGCTCAACCGACACTGACGGCCCCCGCTCGCGCCTTGCAGGTCGCGCACGGCTCCCCGACGGCGTCGCACCAGGTGCACGCCTCGGCGGGCAGTGCCCGCGAGCGCAGCCACTCGGCGCGGCGCTTGGCGACGTCGGCAGCGCTGGCGAGCATGTTTCGGGTGTTCTCGTCGCCGGTGGCGACGGCGGCGGCGCGGCTGGCTGCAGCGGCGTCGTTGCGGAGCTTGGTGAGCCAGTCTGTGAGCTCGGTGTCGGTGAGGGTCATTCGGAGCACCTGCACTCTCCGGTGTGGGGGTTGATGACGCCGTTGCAGGAGGGGCAGCGCTCGGGGTGTGCGGGCTGCTCGCGGAGGTTGGTTCGGGGGTCAGTGGTCATGGCGGGATCCTTTGGGGATGGGCTCGAAGCGGCAGATGCGGTGCCAGAGGCGGCCGGGGGCGCAGGCCTCGCAGAACCGGCACCTGATGAAGAACGCCCTGGACCAGCGGGTGATGTACGAGTCGCGGTGTTCGGCGCACGTGGGGCCGACGCCATTGCCGCAGCAGGTCATCCTGAGGTAGTCGCTGGCCTCCGGTGGTGAGTCAGGATGATCGAGCTCGCAGGGGATCGCTTCGAGGGGCCCGACGATCTCCTCGAGATCGGCCGCGGTCGGCGCATCAACGGCGGCCGTCATGCCGCAGCCCTGCGGTCACGGTGGCGAACGGCCCATTGGGCGCGTCTTAGGTCGCGGAGCCGGGGGTGGCCGCCGGCGCGGCGGAGAGCTTGTTCGGCGGCGTCGATACTGGGCCATCCGGCGCGGAGGGCAGCCTGGACGGGGTCCTCCCCCGTGCTGAGGAGCCAGTCGAAGTCCTCGATGCGCTCCTGAACCCGAGAGGGCGTGCCGCCGCCGTGGCCCTTCCGGGGCGGCGTCTCGACCCAGGCGGGCGCGGCGGCGAGGTGACGGCTCATGAGACGGCCTCCACCACGCCCCCAGAGCGGTAGGCGCCGGCCAGGGTCGCGCCGAGGTCGATCGCGTCCCCACGCTCGGCGAAGGCGACGTTCGCGTACCATGCCACGGAGACGTCGGGCTCGGCCCAGATCATGAGGCCCCATGCGCCATCCTCGCGGCGGCGGACGCCGGCGCGAGGCCACTTCCGCTGGTGCCCGGCCGTAAACGGGCGCTCGTGCTCCCTCGATCTTGTGGGGCTGGGGACATCGATAGGCGCCTCAGGCAAGGTCGTCGTCATCGTCTTCTCCGATTTCGCCAGTGCCGAAGTCGACCCGCGTCACGGTGACGCCATGCCCCAGAGACTCGGTCCCGGGGAGCGGGTCAGGGCGGGGGTTGCGGCGCTCGAACTCGCGCTCGAGGATCTGCCGCACGGTGTCGGCAGCGAGACCGTCCGCGACCTCGACGTGCTCGACGAGCACGGTCGCCTCCTCGCCGCCGGTGAACATGTCCTTCGTGACCTTCGAGCACACGAGCTTCGCCACGACGTAGACGGGCTCGCCTGGGGCCGCGATCAGGTCCTGGTTCACGGCGGTCAGCCCGTTGCGGCCGGTGTCCTCCTTGGGGAGGCTGCTGGAAAGCTTCGTCACAGCTCCGTCGCCCCGCTCTCGTCGACCCGGATGATCTTCACCTTCAGGCCGGCGTCCTTGAGGTCCTTCAGGAGGACCTCAGCCTGTCCCTGGGCGCCGCAGTCATGGGCCCGCGAGACGGCCCGGACGCGGGCCCCGATGACGGCGAGCGCGGTCACGATGACCACGGCCGTCCCGATCAGTGATGCGATGAGGCTGTTGTCCAGGATCATCACGAGTTGCCCGCCGATATGGGCCGCGCAGACGGCGAGGAATTCGATGGGCGTTGTCCACGGTGGGGTGCAGCGGGGCTGCGCGAAGTGGGCGCTGAGCCTCTTCGGGCTACGCTTCTTCGTCATCGTCGGCCTCCTCGTCGTCGAAGTCGCAGTCGCAGTCGCTCTGGCCGTCCTCGTCGAGGGGTTCGCCGCAGGAGTGGCAGGAGCGGGACTTCCAGTAGTCGATCGCCTCGCGCTCGACGTCGCTGAGGTCAGAGCCGAGGATCGAGAGGGCCGGGACGACGGTGTTCTTGAGGTAGTAGCTCTGGTCCCACTCGTCGAGGTCCTCGAGGCTCTCCATCGTCCGCTCGTTGAGGCGCTGGGCCGCGAAGTAAACCAGGACGAGGCCGCCGAGGTTGAGCTTGGCGAGCGCGTTCTGGATTGCCTCGTCGTCGTCAGGGTTGACCTCGAGCCATCGGGCGAGGGTCTTGCGCTGATAGGCGTTGACGAGGTCGGCGCAGAGCCTCGTCATGGCCTCGCGGGCGCGGCCGTTCTCGATGGTCCGCTCGGTGCGGATCGTCTTGCGGACCCGCTCCTCGTGGACCTGGGCCGCTATGCGGAGGCCGGCCTCGAGCTCCTTGCGGCGCTCCATGTCGGCCTGCTCCGCCTCGCTGAGCTCGCGCGGGGCCGCGGCCGCCATGCCGGAGCTGCTGGCGGATCGGTACTTGCCGAAGTACTCCGGCGCCCACCCGGACTTCGCATCGACGACGACGGCGCTGATGTCGTAGCGCTCGAGGATCCGGGCGTCACCGGCCTCGAACTCGTACGGGTAGACCTTGCCCCTGCCCTCGGGAACGTCCTCGCGGTCCATCACGGGGAAGCCCTTAGCACGGAGCTCCTCGCGCAGGGCCGGCGCGGCCTGCTCCTTCTCCCAGGAGCCGATCGCGCGCTTGATCTCCCACGACACGTCCCGAACGCTGAGGGCCTCGGCCTGCTGCTCCTCGGGCACGCCGGCCTCGGCAAGCTTGAGGACGTCGTCGAGGGTCGCGCGGCGCTCCTCGACAGCCTTGATCGCGGGATCGCCCATCTGGGCGAGCTGCACGCGGCCGTGGACCGTGGCCTTCGCGCGACCGGTGCGCTTGGAGATCTTCGCCTCGGTCCAGCCGGGAAACTCGAGGAGCTGCTGATAGGCCTTCGCCTCCTCCCCCACAGTGAGGTCGGTGCGCTGGAGGTTCTCGACCAGCATCACGGCGAGCTGCTCGGCCGGGTCCGTGAGCGAGGTGTTCACGGTGCAGGGCACCTCGAGGAGGCCCGCGCGGCGGGCCGCGGCTAGGCGGTGGTGCCCGGCGATGACCAGGAAGTCGCCCTCAAGGTCGGGGTGAGGGACGACGAGGAGGGGCTGGAGCACGCCGTGGGCCTTGATCGAGTCGACGAGCTCCTCGGAGGGCTCCACGTGGCGGCGGACATTCTTCGGGTGCGGTCTGAGCTGCTGGACCGACAGGACTTCGGGCATGACCGTTGTTGCGGACACGAGTGGGGCTCCTTAGCTGGAGAGGGCCTGCATGCGGGCGATGCGACCGACGAGGTTCAGGGCGTGGTACTTGGCAGAAGCGAGGTCGCCGTTCTCCAGGGCGTCCCCGGCGGCGTCAAGCGAGTCGGAGGCGCTGTCAAACGCCGCGGCGAAGATCGGGTCCATTCCCTGAGGCGTCCCCGTCTCGGCGAGCGCGACCGCCTCGGGGCTGGCCGCGGGCGTGTTACCGAGCCACTGCTGCTCGGTGATGGAGAGGGGGGCGGGTTCGATGGGCTGTTCGGTCATGACGGGCTCCAGATCAAGGACGACGCCGACGGCGCCGAGGACCACGAGGATTGCGCCGGCCACCCAAGCACCGTTCACGACGGGACCGGCGGCGGCGAGGGTCACGACGCCGACCGTGAAGGTCGGCGTGTACACGAAAGCGAGACGACGGCGCCGCGCGGCGGCGCGCTGGGGCAGGGCGAGGGCGATCACAGGAGCCCCTCCTGCCGCTGCGGCTCGGGAGCCGGGTCGTTGAGGTAGAAGTACGCGGCCTCGCGGCCGTCGACGAAGATCGACCCGTCAGCGCGGAGGTTGCCGTTGGACTCAACGTGCTTCGGCGTGCGGTCGACGATGATCTGCCCGGACGGCCAGATCGAGCGGCAGAACGCCGCGAGCTGGTGCTCGAGCTCGGCCGGCCTACCCGAGCGCCAGGGCAGCGCGGCGCGCTGCCGGAGAGGGCGGCCCGCAGACTTGGACCCACCCTCGGCGGTGGTGATCGGCTGGATCGTGGCATCCTGGCGGACCCGGTACGGCTTGGCCATCACGATGCCTTCCGCTCAGTGCGCCGCGCGAGGTCGGCGGGGGACGGCGAGCGCGGCGGTGCCGACACTGGCGCTGGCGCCTGGACGGGCTCGGACGCCGGCTCGGGCGTGGGCAGCGGTTCCGAGACGGGGCCGAGGGGCTCGGCGAACCTGGCGTAGACACCCTCGACGTGGTCCACGAGGACCCGGAGCTGGGCGCGGAGCTGACCCTCGGTGGCCATGAGGTGATCCAGCGCGAGATCCGCGTTGCCCGTCGTGTCGAAGCGGCGGAGGGCGAGGAGCGCCTGCTTGAGGTCCTCGACCTTGCGCACGGTGGCGTCGAATGTCGCGCGACGGCTCTGCTGCTCGGAAGCCAGGCGCACGGGCGCCGAGGCCGTGAGCGGGGACGGCGTCGCGCCGTACTCCTCAGGGCGCAGGTCCGGGCGGTCCCAGCAGCCGAAGTACAGCGACGACGGCGTGCTCATCGGGCCACCGGCTTATGAGTCAGGCGGGCCGCGAGCTGCGCCTTCACGCCCTCCGGCGTGTCTGGCGCCGGCGCGGCAGGGGCAGAGGTGTGGCCGCGCTTCGCTGCATATGCTGCCGCGAGCTCCTCGGGAGTGGCGCTCTTCGCGCGCGCCCTCGCGGCTTCCTTCGCGACCTGCTCGGGCGTCGGTTCGGGCCAGCGAGCGTAGACGTCGCACTTGTTCGACGTGGTGTCCGGGCGGTGGCTGTACGCCTCGCAACCGGCCTTCCTCCACTTCGCGGCGCCCGAGGTGCTCGCGATGCCCTCCTGGACCTTCGCCCACTTTCCGGGGCGCTTCTTCAGCTCCTCCACCACCCGCTGGACCAGGCTCGCCTGCCCGCGGGCGGCGCGGCGGGGCGGCTCCTCGACCCATTCGAGCTGCAGGGCACTCACCGGACAGCCTCAGGGCGCCCGCACTGCCCCCCGAGGGCAGTCTTCTGTACGATGGACATCAGGTTTTCCTTTCCAGGGGATTCCTTCTCGACCCTCAGCCGTTGGCGCGGCTGAGGGTCATCTTTGTTTCCAGGGGCCCGGCGCCCGTGGGCTATGGGGGGAAGGCCCACGGGCGCCGGGGGTCTAGGCCGGGATCTGCTCCCGCTGCTCTCCGTAGAGGTACGAGACGCTGACGCCGAGAAGGTCGGCGAGCTTAGTGATGTCAGTAGCGCGAAGTCGAGCGTCGTTGGCCAGCCGGCGCGAGACCGCCTGCTGGGTTACCCCGATCGCTTGACCGAGCTCGGCCTGAGAGAGGCGGAGCCTGGCGGCTTCTACCCTGATTCTTTCTCCAATGGGGTTCGCCATGGCAGGACAGTAACAACAAATCCATGTGACAAACAAGCCGACGTGGCGCAACACGCCGAAAAGGTGAAAATCTAATCCATAACGTGTGTTTGCACAATAACCCGTTGTGTCGAATTCTGGTCAAGCGCCGCTAGCCGGAGGATGATGGGCAGCGCGAGCTCTGCCCTGGGTCCAAAGATCGACTGCCGGACCCATCTTCCCACGCCACACGATTAATGGTTGTGTGACACATTTTCCGTGTAGTACGCTCGCTGCATGAGCGCACAAGCTGCATTCGACTATGAAGCCCCGCACGAGGGCGTTGCCCGCCGCCTGCGCGGCAAGCTGGGGGAACTGAGAATCTCCGGGGCCGAGCTCGGCCGCATGCTCGGCATCGTCCAGCAGGGCATGTCGAGGCGGCTGAGTGGCGCGCAAGCCTGGAGCGTAGACGAGCTGTTCGCGATCGAGCGCGTGACGTCCGGCCGCATCCGCGTCACGTACCTGCTCGGCTTCGAGGACAACAGCACCAGACTCGCGTCCACCGGAGCCCTTAACGACGAAAGGACCCCGTCACCTGCTGGTGACGGAGCCCATCCGTTTGGTGTGCGCCCCCCGGGACTCGAACCCGGAACCCATTGATTAAGAGTCAATTGCTCTGCCAGTTGAGCTAGAGGCGCGTTCCGTGCATGCTCTGCGCCGTCCCTCTCGGTCCGTCGCCGTGCCCCGCAACGACATGAAACTCTACACGACTTCGACGGGCAAGTGAAATCGGCCGGGGCGCCTCCGCGGGTGAGGTGCGTCACGGCCCCAAGGGACCCTCTCGCCCGGCGCTACGCTGGCCAGATGACCACGTCAGCACCACAGTCTCCACAGCGCCGCCTCTCAGTCGGCGACCCGGCGCCGGACTTCTCCCTCCCGGACTCGGCCGGCGGGACCACGTCCCTGAAGGACCTCGCGGGCCAGCGCGTCCTCCTCTACTTCTTCCCGCAGGTCGACACCCCCGCGTGCACGCAGCAGGCATGCGACTTCCGGGACAGCCTCGCCTCCCTGTCGGGGGCCGGGTACACGGTCGTCGGCGTCTCCCCCGACCCGGCCGACGCCGTCCGGGCCTTCGCGCGCGAGCAGGAGCTCGGCTTCCTCCTCCTCGCCGACGAGGACCACGCGGTCGCCGAGGCCTACGGCACGTGGGGCGAGAAGATCAACTACGGGCGGACCTACCAGGGGCTCATCCGGAGCACGTTCGTCGTCGAGCCGGACGGGCGCATCGGGCTCGCGCAGTACAACGTCCGGGCCAAGGGCCACGTGGCCAAGCTGCACCGCGACCTGAAGATCGCCGCGGCGGCCGGCGCGTAGCGCATCCGTCCCGGCGTGCCCGGCGCCGTCACGGGCCTCGGGGGCGGGCCCGCCCGGTAGACTGGCCGGGCGGTCCCGCCCCAGCGCGGGACACGCGCGCGAGTGGTGGAATTGGCAGACACGCAGGATTTAGGTTCCTGTGTCTTCGGACGTGAGGGTTCAAGTCCCTCCTCGCGCACTCTTGAGATTCCCCTCGTCCCCGCATCCTCGGATGGGCGGGGGCGCAGGGAAAGGCGGGCTGTGGCAGGGAACGTGGCAGGAGACATTGCGCGCAGGAGCGTGCTGCAGGCGGCGGCCGCCGCCCTCGTCCTCACCGGATGCACGCCGCAGCCGCAGCCCGCCCCCGCCCCCAGCCCCACGCCGTCGTCCGTGGAGCCCGCGGCGTCCTTCGTCTTCGCCGTCCCGGCCGCCCCCGCATCCCTCGATCCTGCCGCGACCTCGGACCTCGAGTCGTGGCGGGTCTCGCGCCAGGTCCTCGAGGGGCTCGTCGCGGCGGACCTGACGACATCCCAGCCCTCCCCCGCCCTCGCGACCTCGTGGGCAGCGAGCGACGACGGGCTCGCCTACACCTTCACCCTGCGCGAGGGGGTCACGTTCCACGACGGGACGCCCTTCGACGCCGCGGCGGTCAAAGCGAACTTCGACAGGTGGTTCGCGGCCAGCCCCGACTTCCGCGCCGCGAACCCGACGATGTCCTTCACGTCCGTCTTCCGGGCCCACGCCGACCAGGCGGACCTCTCGGTCTTCAAGGCGTGCACAGCAGTCTCGGCCCACGAGGTGCGGATCGAGCTCTCTCGGCCGTTCACCGCGTTCCTCGAGGCCCTGACCATGCCCGCGTTCGCGATCTCCTCGCCCCGTGCCCTCGCCGAGGGCACCGCGGACGTGCTCGACCAGGCCACCCCGGCCGGCCCCGTCTCCCGCTACGGCCTGCATCCGGTGGGCACGGGCCCCTTCTCGTTCGTCGCCCGCTCCGCGGACCGGGTCGAGCTCGCGAGCTACCCGGGCTACTGGGGCGAACGGGGCGAGATCGCGAAGCTCAGCTTCGTCGTCTACGACACCGCCCAGAGCCGCCTGCAGGCCCTCGTCGACGGTCGCGTGGACGGCTTCGACCCCGTCACGGTCGACACGATGGAGGCCCTCGTGCGCCGCGGCCTGCCCGTCGCGCGCCGGGACCCGTTCTCCGTCTTCTACCTCGGGATGAACCAGGAGTCGGTGCCCCTGCAGAGCGAGAAGGTGCGTCAGGCGGTCGCCGCCGCCATCAACAAGGACGCCCTCATCCGGAGGTTCTTCGTCGACGACTCGTCCTCGGCGGGCCAGTTCGTGCCGCCCCGGGTGACGGGCTTCAACTCGTCCGTCAACTTCCCCGGATTCGACCCCGAGCGGGCCAAGCGCCTCCTCGCCGAGGCCGGCTACAAGGGCGAGGAGCTCCCCTTCTGCTACCCGCTCAACGTCAGCCGGTCCTACCTGCCCACGCCGGAGAAGATCTACGCCGAGCTCAGCGCCCAGCTCACGACCGTCGGGCTGAACATCAAGCCGGTGCCCATCGAGTGGTCCGAGGGCTACCTCACCCGGGTCACCTCCCGGGGCGACCACGCGTTCCACCTGCTCGGCCTCAACGGCTCATACTCCGATCCCGACAACTTCCTCACGTCCCTCTTCGGGGCCAGGAACGGGGAGTTCGGCTTCTTCGACGCCCAGCTGTTCAGCAAGATCGAGCGCGCGCGCTCGCTCCCCGACGGCCCGCAGCGGCAGAACGCGTACATCGACATCAATGGCCAGCTCGCCGGGACCGTCCCCGCCGTGCCCATCGCGTTCCCGATCTCCGCGGTGGCGACCTCGGCCCGGGTCGAGAGCTATCCGACCTCGCCCGTGCTCCACGAGATGTTCAACAAGGTCCGGCTCAGGAAGAGCTGAGGAAAGCAGACGAAAGCAGCAGAGAAAAAATAGGCCGAGAAGCCTTGACGCAGGGACCTTCGGGGATTTAGCGAACCGCCCGGGCGAGGGATATTCTGCCTCTGGTCCATTTGCGCAGGGAGACATCAGTGACCTTCATTTCCACCACCCGGTCCGCCGACGTCGTCTTGATCGGCGGCGGCATCATGAGCGCCACGCTGGGGGCGTTCCTCAAGAAGCTGGAACCGAGCTGGAGCATCGTCCTCTTCGAGCGCCTCGACGACGTGGGGCTCGAGAGCTCGGGGCCGTGGAACAACGCGGGAACGGGCCACGCGGCCTACTGCGAGCTCAACTACACCCCCCAGGCCAAGGACGGCTCGGTTGATCCGGCGAAGGCGCTGAGCATCAACGAGGGCTACCAGCTCTCGCGCCAGTTCTGGTCGCACCTCGTGACCGAGGGCAGCATCGGCGACCCGTCGCAGTTCATCCACACCGTGCCGCACATGAGCTTTGTGATCGGCGACGCCCACGCCGACTACCTCAAGAAGCGCTACGAGGCGCTCAAGCCGCACACGCTGTTCTCCTCGATGGAGCACAGCGAGGACCCCGCGGTCATCGAGGCCTGGGCCCCCCTCGTCATGAAGGGCCGCGGGAAGGGCCGCGTCGCGGCGACCCGCGTCGCCGAGGGCACCGACGTCGACTTCGGCCAGCTCAGCCGCGAGCTCGTCGGCTTCCTCGATCGCAGCGGCGTCGAGGTCAACTACGGCACCGACGTCACGGACCTCACGCGCTCCCGCGGCGGGTGGGACGTCTCCACGAAGCACCTCGCCTCGGGCGAGCGCGGCGGGATCCACGCCAAGTTCGTGTTCGTCGGCGCGGGCGGCGGGGCCCTCCACCTCCTCCAGGCCTCGGGCATCCCCGAGAGCCGCGGCTACGGCGGCTTCCCCGTCTCGGGCCAGTTCCTGCGCTGCACCGACGACTCCGTGTCCGAGTCGCACAACGCGAAGGTCTACGGCCAGGCCTCCGTCGGCGCCCCGCCCATGTCCGTCCCCCACCTCGACACGCGCTACGTCGAGGGCAAGCGGTCCCTGCTCTTCGGCCCCTACGCCGGGTTCTCGACGAACTTCCTCAAGAACGGCTCGCTCTTGGACCTGCCGCTCTCCATCCGGCTCGGCAACATCATCCCGATGCTCGCCGTCGCGAAGGACAACATGGACCTCACGGCCTACCTCATCAAGGAGGTCGCCAAGAGCCGGGACGCGAAGATCGACGCGCTGCGCGAGTACTTCCCCCAGGCCAAGGGCGACGGCTGGGAGCTCATCACCGCGGGCCAGCGCGTACAGATCATCAAGAAGGACCAGGCCAAGGGCGGCGTCCTCCAGTTCGGCACCGAGGTCATCACCGCGCGCGACGGCTCGATCGGGGCGCTCCTCGGCGCATCCCCGGGCGCCTCGACGGCCGTGCCGATCATGCTCGAGCTCATGCGGCGCTGCTTCCCGAAGTTCTACAAGGGCTGGGAGGGCAGGCTCCGGGAGATGATGCCGGGCTACGGCGTCAAGCTCGACGAGAATCCGGCCCTCGCGGCCGAGGTCGCCGCGAGCACCGCCTCGGCGCTCCAGCTCGCGGCACCCGCACAGTAGACAGGCCAGCGGCCCGTGCCCATCAGGGCACGGGCCGCTCGCCGCCTGACGTGAAAGGGCATCATTGTTCAGCCTCGCCCGCCTCTCGATGGCCAACAGGGCGCTGATCGCCCTCATCACGGTCTGCGCCGCAGCGTTCGGCGTCATCACCGCCGGGAGCCTCAAGCAGGAGCTCATCCCGTCGATCGAGTTCCCGCAGCTCACGGTCGTCTCCTCGATGCCCGGGGCCTCCCCGGAGGTGGTCGACCGGCAGGTGGGCGAGCCCGTCGAGAAGGCGCTCCAGGCGGTCGAGGGGCTCGAGAGCTCGGCCTCGACCTCCCGGTCGGGGGTCTCGACGATCCGGCTCTCGTTCGCCTACGGGACAGATCTCGACCGGGCTCGCAACCAGGTGGACCGCGCGATCTCGACCGTCCGGCGCACGCTGCCGGACGGCGTCGAGCCCCAGACCGTCGCCGGGAGCATCAGCGACTTCCCGATCGTCTTCCTCGCGGCATCCTCGGACAGGCCGCTCAGCGAGCTCAGCGCGCAGCTGGACGAGCTCGCGGTGCCGAAGATCCAGCGCATCCCGGGCGTGCGCGGCGCGGACGTCACCGGCGGCGCGACCCGCCACCTCCAGATCACGCCCGACCCGGGCGCCCTCGCCGCGCGCGGCACCGACGTCGGCGCGATCCGCGCCGCGCTGGAGAACAACGGGAACCTCGTGCCCGTGGGCACCGTCGAGGAGGAGGGCCGCACGCTCTCCCTCCAGGCCGGGAGCCGGCTTGAGTCCCCCGAGGCCGTGGGCGCCCTGCCGCTGCCCGGGGCCAAGGCGCCGACGGCGATCCGCGACGTCGCTGCCGTCGCCCTCGAGGACGACGACGCGACGTCGATCACCCGCACGGACGGCGTGCCCACGCTCGCCCTCTCGGTGACCAAGAAGCCCGAGGGCGACGCCGTCGCGATCTCGCACGCGGTCCGCGACCTCCTCCCCCAGCTCGAGGCCGAGCTCGGCTCGAACGCGCGGCTCACCACGGTGTTCGACCAGGCGCCGTTCATCGAGACCTCGATCAAGGACCTCACGACCGAGGGGCTCCTCGGCCTCGGCTTCGCCGTTCTGACGATCCTCGTCTTCCTGCTCTCGGTGCGGGCGACGCTCGTCACGGCCGTGTCGATCCCGCTGTCCCTGCTGGCCACGTTCATCGGGCTGTACGCCGCCGAGTACTCGCTCAACCTCCTCACGCTCGGCGCCCTCACGATCGCGATCGGCCGCGTCGTGGACGACTCGATCGTCGTCATCGAGAACATCAAGCGCCACCTCGGCTACGGCGAGGAGAAGACGACGGCGATCCTCAACGGCGTGCGCGAGGTCGCCGGGGCGGTGACGGCGTCGACCCTGACGACCGTCGCGGTCTTCCTCCCGATCGCGTTCGTCGGCAGCCTCGCCGGCGAGCTCTTCCGCCCGTTCGCGCTCACCGTGACGCTCGCGCTGCTCGCCTCCCTCCTCGTCGCGCTCACGATCGTCCCCGTCCTGGCCTACTGGTTCCTCGGGCACCACGCGGCGCAGGCCCGGGATCCGCGCGAGGCAGCCGCCGAGGCGATCGAGAGGGAGAAGTCCTCGCGGCTCCAGCGCGGCTACCTCCCGATCCTGCGCACGACCCAGCGGCGGCCCGTGCTCACGCTCGTCGCCGGCGGCCTCGTGCTCGCGGGGACGTTCGCGATGACCCCGCTCCTGCAGACGAACCTCCTGAGCGGCTCGGGCGAGAACAGCTTCACGGTGCGTCAGAGCCTGGCGCCCGGGACGAGCCTCGAGGCCACCGCCGAGGCCGCCGAGCGGGTCGAGGGGCTCCTTCGGGGCACCGACGGCGTGCGGACCGTCCAGGTCACGGTCGGCAACTCGACCACGGGCTTCGGCGCCTTCCTCTCGACCGGCGCCTCGAACGCGACCTTCACGGTCATCACGGAGGAGGACCGCGACCAGGCGGCCCTCCAGGCCCAGGTGCGCGACGCCGTCGGCCGCCTCGACGGCGTCGGCACCGTGAGCGTCGGGCGCCAGCAGGGCGGGTTCGGGACCTCCTCGACGGTGGACGTCACCGTCCAGGCGCCCGACGCCGAGGCCCTCGCCGCCGCGAACGAGGACGTCCTCGCCGCCCTCGAGGGCGTCCCG
This sequence comes from Sinomonas sp. T428B, assembly GCF_056780155.1. Lineage (NCBI taxonomy): Bacteria > Bacillati > Actinomycetota > Actinomycetes > Micrococcales > Micrococcaceae > Sinomonas > Sinomonas sp. T428B. Next base: position 2,350,828 of record NZ_JBRAZR010000001.1, read on the forward strand.
GGGGCCACGGGCGTGACGAGCAACCTGGCGGCGGGCCAGCCCGTCGTGCAGGTCCGGGTCGACCGTGCCAAGGCCGCCGCTGCGAGGCTCAGCGAGCAGCAGATCGCGGGAGCCCTCGCGGCCACGGCGAGCCCTCTGCCCGCGGGGACCGTGCGCTTCGGCACGACCGACTATCCGGTGCGGATCGGGCGCGGGACGCAGTTCACGAGCGTCGACGCCGTCCGTTCGCTCCCGGTCCCCGGAGCTCCCGGCGGCCTGACCCTCGGGGCGATCGCGAGCGTCGAGGAGGTCGAGGTCCCGGTGACCGTCACGAGCACTTCCGGGCAGCGCACGGCCACCGTCTCGGTCTCGCCCGAGGACACGAACCTCGGGGCCGTGAGCGCCGAGGTCCAGCGGCGGATAGACGCCCTGAGCCTCGACCGGGGCGCGACGGCCACGGTCGGCGGCGCGAGCTCCCAGCAGGCGGAGTCCTTCCGCCAGCTCGGGCTCGCCCTCCTTGCCGCGATCGTGATCGTCTACGTCATCATGGTCGCGACGTTCAAGAGCCTCGTGCAGCCGCTCATCCTCCTCGTCTCGATCCCGTTCGCCGCGACGGGGGCGATCGCGGCCCTCCTCATCGCGCGGATCCCGCTCGGCCTGCCCGGGCTCATCGGCCTGCTCATGCTCGTAGGCATCGTCGTGACGAACGCGATCGTGCTCATCGACCTCATCAACCAGTACCGCCGTCCCGCCCCCGGCCGGGCCGCCCTGGATCTCGGCGAGGCGATCGAGCGCGGGGCGCGCCAGCGCCTGCGGCCCATCCTCATGACGGCCCTCGCGACCGTCTTCGCCCTCACGCCCATGGCGCTCGGACTCACGGGCGGGGGCGGGTTCATCGCGCAGCCGCTCGCCGTCGTCGTCATCGGGGGACTCGTCTCCTCGACGGCACTCACGCTCGTGATCGTCCCGGTACTGTACCGGCTCGTCGAGGGCCGGCTCGAGCGACGCCGCCTCCTGCGCGGGCTCAGGCTCCTGCCGCAGCAGGGGGCCGGGCAGGCAGAGCCCGACGCCCGGGCAACCGACGGCGGGGCAGGCTCCGAGGACGGGTCTGAGCGCGAGGCCGACAGCGACTGGACGACCGGCGCGGTGCCCCGGGTCAGCGGACGGCGCGCGGCGAAGCCCTGATCCCGGGGGCGGGAATGGATCCGCCCCCGGCTGGGTTCAAGTAGATGCAAATGCATCTATCCTGCTAGACTCTCGGAAGACCGAGGGCCAGCATCCTCCAGGAAGGGGTCTCTCCCATGCAGTTCGGAATCTTCAGCGTCGGTGATGTCACGCTCGACCCGACCACAGGGCGCATGCCGACGGAGGGCGAGCGCATCCAGGCGATCGTGAAGATCGCCAAGCACGCCGAGGAGGTGGGCCTGGACGTCTTCGCGACCGGCGAGCACCACAACCCGCCGTTCTACCCGAGCTCGCCCACGACGCTGCTCGCCTACATCGGCGCCCAGACGGAGAGGCTCATCCTCTCCACCGCCACGACCCTCATCACGACCAATGACCCGGTCAAGATCGCCGAGGACTTCGGCATGCTCCAGCACCTCGTGGGCGGCAGGACGGACCTCGTGCTCGGCCGCGGCAACACCGCGCCCGTCTACCCGTGGTTCGGCAAGAACCCGCAGGACTCCCTCGAGCTCACGATCGAGAACTACGCGCTCCTGCGCCGCCTGTGGGACGAGGAGACGGTGACGTGGAGCGGGAAGTTCCGCACACCGCTGCACAACTTCACGGTGACCCCCCGCCCGCTCGACGAGGTAGCCCCGTTCGTCTGGCACGGGTCGATCCGCACCCCGCAGATCGCCGAGCTCGCGGCCTACTACGGCGACGGCTTCTTCGCGAACAACATCTTCTGGCCCAAGGAGCACTACATCCGGCTCATCAGCCTCTACCGGGAGCGGTACGAGCACTACGGCCACGGCAAGGCGCACCAGGCGATCGTCGGCCTCGGCGGACAGTTCTTCATGCGGAGGAACTCCCAGGACGCCAAGCGCGAGTTCCGCCCGTACTTCGACAACGCGCCGGTCTATGGCCACGGCCCGTCGATGGAGGACTTCACGGCGCAGACCCCGCTCACGGTGGGCAGCCCGGCCGAGTTCGTCGAGAAGACGCTCGCGTTCCGCGACTACTTCGGCGACTACCAGCGCCAGCTGTTCCTCGTCGACCACGCCGGGCTCCCCCTCAAGACCGTCCTCGAGCAGCTCGACCTCCTCGGCGAGGTCCTGCCGCAGCTCAAGGCCGGCTTCGCCGAGGGCCGGCCCGCGGACGTCCCCGAGGCTCCCACCCATGCCGCCCGGGTCGCGGCCAAGCGGGCAGCCGAGCTCGCCGCGGAGGACGGCGATGCGGCCGGCGCCGGGGCGGCGGGAGCCGATGCGGCCAGCGCCGGGGCAGCCGGGGCGGTGCGGCCGTGACCGAAGCCCTGTCCAAGGCCGACGGCCAGGCGGCCCCGCGCACCTCCACGGTGCGCGAGGCCGCCGAGGCGTGGGAGTCGCTCTTCCGGGCCCAGGTCGCCGTCATGCGCCGCCTCTCCCGCGACCCCGCCTTCCGGCGCCTCGGCATCAAGGAGTACGACGTGCTCTTCACGCTCAGCTCCTGTCCGGGCGGCGGGCTGCGCCTCAACGAGCTCAACGACCACGTGCTCCTGGCCCAGTCGAGCCTCTCGCGCCTCGTCGAGCGGCTCGACAAGCAGGGCCTCGTCTCGCGCGAGAGCGCGCCGGAGGACGGGCGCGGCATCGTCGTTCGGCTCACGGATGCCGGGCGCGAGCTCCAGCGGGAGATCGGCCGCGCCCACGTGCGCGAGATCGCCCGGATCCTCGACGGCGCCCTCGACAGCGACGAGCTCGCGACGCTTCAGAGCCTCACCGCACGGCTGCGGGAGCACGTCGTCGCGAACCACCCGCTCTAGCGCACGGTGCGTCCGCGGCTCCTGAGAGGCAGCTGAGACGAGGCCTGTTCGCCTAGCCCGTTTCCTTTCCTCGGAATGAGCTCCGGAGGATGATGGGAAAACATCGAGTGGGGCTGGGGACAGACAAGAGGAGACTGTCATGGGCAGGAAAGCCCTTTGGATGACCGGCCTTGCCGCAGCCGCAGCCGCCCTGGGCGGGGCGTCCGCAGCCGTTGCGGGCAGCACGGCAGGCGACGATCAGCCATTGTCGGGACCGGCCCTGCAGCAGGCCAGCGATGCGGCCATCGCGCACACGGGCCAGGGCACGGTGACCAGCGCGGAAACCGACAACGACGCCAACACGGCCTATGAAGTGGGCGTTCGGCTGGACAACGGCAGCGTTGTCGAGGTGGAGCTGAACAGCTCGTTCCACGTGGTAGCGACCGAGCAGGACGATGACGGGTCCGGCTCCGGGGCGACTCTGAGCGCCGAGGAGAGGGACAAGGCCGGACAAGCCGCATTGGCGAGGGTTGGCCAGGGCCGCGTAGGCGAAGTGGAACGTGAGAACGAGGCCGGCTCCGCCTATGAGGTGGAGATCATCCTTCCGGACGGCTCCGAGGTTGACGTGGAACTGGGAGCGGATTTCCAGGTCCTCAACACAGGAGCGCCGGAGCGCGACTGAACGCTAGCCCGTCGTGGGCAGATCCATCTGTGTGAGCTCTGTCCGTTTGCCGCTGACCAGGTCCTCGATAAGGACCAGGGAACTGACCTGCGGGCAGTAGTATTTGTGCTCTCTGGACGTCAGTTCAAGCGGCGTCCAGTCATACACCTTGACGCAGTCGGTGAAGGTGCCCATTCCCGTTGAGACGGTCAGGCCGGTTTCGACAATATCCCGCATGTCCTCCGCATGACCCCGGTAGTATTCCTGCCGGTAGGAATCTCCGACTCTCTGCTCGGCCTTCATCCAGATGCCGGCTTTTGCACCGTCCTTGCCGTGGAGGAAGGATCCGGAATGGTCCTTCAGCTTTCCGTCCACGTAGTTGCTGACGTCTTCGCCGAAGTACCAGACATCGCCGCTCTTGTGCTGGGCCAGATAGTCTCTCGTCTCCTCGACGAGCTGCCCGTTCTTGAATTCCCTGTCCAGATAGGTGACAGTCTCGATGCCTTCGATGATCTTGGTGTCCTTGAGAATCTCAATCTCAATTCTCTCGCTGCCGCCCCTGTTGGTGGCTTCGTAGACCAGCTTCTTGCCGCGGGGAAGGGCGAAGTACGTGTTGGAAATCTCAGTGGTGAAGTCAGCTGGGTTGATCTGCGGGTTGTAGTCCGCCCAACTCTGGGCAGGACGGATGCTGGTATAGAGAAACAGTCCTCCGCCAACGACCAGCAATAACGCGGCGACTCCCAAGAAGACCTTCATCTTTGACTTCATAGCGGCCTCCACGCCGGGCTCCTCATTCGACTCACCCAAATACCCGGTAGTCGATGCTCCAAACGGCCGTCCAGACTCAGTGCCCGGAGAGAACCAGCACCGCTGCGCGCGGCCTCAGGAGAGGCGGACCACGGCGGCCGGGTCCTCGGCGGGGAGTTCGCCCTCGACCTCGGCGCCCACGCTGAGGCGCTTGAGCGTGAGGCTCCCGCCCACGGTGGACAGGAAGGCCGTGTCCGAGGAGTCGCGGCCGGCCGTGATGCGCAGCATCGTCGAGCGCGGCGCGAGGCCGGTCGGGTCGATGACGTGCCACGCGCCGTCGGCGTAGGCCTCGGCGACCGCGTGGAAGTCCATGGGGCGCAGGCCGGGCGCATAGACCGCGGCGAGCCGGGCGGGCACGTCCTTGGCGCGCAGGAGCGCGATCGCCAGGTGGGCGTAGTCGCGGCACACCCCGCGGCGGTGCAGGAGCGTCTCGACGGCGCCGTCCGTGCCGCGCGAGGACCCGCTCACGTAGGAGAGCTGGCCGTGCACCCAGTTGCGGACGGCCGTGACGAGGTCCATCCCCCGGAGCGAGCCGAACTGGGCGTACGAGGTCGGCAGGAGCCTGTCGCTCTCGGCATACCGGCTGGGGCGGACGTACCGGATGAGCTCCATCTCGTCGACCGGCTCGGGCTCGCACGTCCCGCCGACGCGCGCCGAGTAGGCGACCTCGATCTCCGCGGGCTCGTCGAGCTCAAGGACGTGGAAGCGTCCGCCGTGCCCGTCGAGCAGCTCGCGCGCCTCGATCCGCTCGCCGCCGGAGGTGACAACGAGCTCCTCCTCGAAGGAGGCGTAGCCGGGGTGGCGTGCGACGGCCACGGCCATCGCGAGCTTGGTCCGCGCCGCGGTGGTGAAGGACAGGCGGGCGCTGACGTTTCGCTGCATGGGGCTCCGAACGGGGCTAGGGCTGGGACGTGAACTTGAGCGACGTGATCATGCGCCGCGCGTCGGCGAACTCGGGCGAGCTGCTCGCATAGGACGACGCCTCGGCAAGGGTATCGAACATCGTCCGGGTGGACCCGAACTCCGCCGAGCCCGGATCGACGAACGGCTGGTCGGCGAACCAGAAGCCGCCCTTGCCCTCCGGCCCCGAGACCCTGTTCTGCAGCTGGCACACGCTGCCCTCGACCGCCGTCGGCATGTTCGTGAGGCCGTAGGAGGCGATGAACGACCTCGAGTGCACGGCCCGCAGGACGAACCGCGGCTCGATGGCCCCCGGGATGTCGGCGAACGGGACATCGACGGGCTCGCTCACGAGCACGGTGTACCCGTGGCGCTCCCCCTCGGGGCAGGACTCCGGGAACGCGACCGGAACGCCCGTGTGCAGCGTCGCGACCGGCTCGCCCTCGCCCGTCTTGACGTCGAACCGCAGCGCGCCGGGCCTCGACCCCGCATCGGGCGGGGCAGACTGGACGATCCAGGCCGCGGGCAGCTCGAAGCTCAGCGTCCTGCCGGGGTCGGTGAACGTCTTCCACTCGCGGGAGGTCGGGGCGGACGACGGCGTGGCGGTGCCGCCTGCGGTGCCGGTGGCACTTCCGCTCGGGCTGGCGGCGGCCGAGCCGGCGGGAGTGGCCGACGGCGCCCCGCTCGTCGTCCCCGTCCACAGAGGAGCGCTGGGCGGGGCCGAGCACGCGGCGATGAGGGCGAGGACGCACGTGGCCAGGGCGGCCGCGGCGAGGGGTCCGCGGGCGATGGGTCCGGCGATGGGTCCACGAAGGCGGCGGCGGCGCGGCGGGACGGCGTCCATGGTGCCCACCCTAGCGAACCGTGGGCCCCTAGGATGGCCGGGTGACCCTGCTTCCCGAGGCGCCCGTCGCCCTGCCCCGTCGGATCGCCCGCGTCCGTCCGCTCGCCGGCCCTGAGGGCACGGCCAGCACAGCCGGCCCCGAAGCGTTCTGGGTGGGGTGCGACGCCGAGGACTTCGCCTCCCCCGCCGGCCGCCTCTGGACGGTGACCGAGTCTCCGCTCGGCCCGTCGCCGTCGAACGCGTCCTCCCCAGCACGGCCCGGCTGGGCGCCGGGTGACGAGGTGCACGAGGACTCCTTCCGCTTCCTGCCCCCGTGCGTTCCGGCGAACATCCTCGGCATGGCCCACAACACCGGCCCCGCGGGCCGGGCCCTGCCGCCGCAGGCCTTCCACAAGGCGGCCACGAGCGTCGTCGGCCCCGGCGACGCGATCGAGGTTCCCCCCGGCGCCCGGGTCGAGCCCGAGGCGGAGCTCGCCCTCGTCATCGGCCGAACCGCGCGCCGGCTCACGCGCAAGGGCGCGATGTCCGCCGTCCTCGGCTACACGGTCGGCAACGACGTCACCGACCGCGATGCCCAGGGCGTCGACGAACTCTGGATCAGCGCCAAGAGCGCCGACACGTTCACGCCGCTCGGCCCGTGGATCGTCACGCGGCGGCCCGCGGACGACGCCGAGCTGAGCGTCGCCGTCGACGGCTCGCCGCTGCCGGCGGGCCGGGTCGCGGACTTGGGCTGGGGCCTCGAGGAGATCCTCGTCTACGCGAGCTCCTTCATGACGCTCCACCCTGGCGACGTCATCCTCGCGGGCTTCCCGGGCGTATCGGCGGCGATCGCGCCGGGGGCGAGGGTCGAATGCACGGTCGGCGGGGTCGGGACGCTCGTGAATCCCGTGGCGGCGGCCTCCGGCTGAACCCCGGCCCTCAGTCCCCCTGCCCTCAGTCCCCCTGCCCTCAGTCCTCCGGCCCAGTCCTCCGGCCCTGGATCCCAGCGCTGAGTCCCCGTTGTCCTGCCGGAGCTTGACAGGCTCCTGTGACGCCTGCCATAGTCATTGCCGTGAACCTGTCAGACAGCTCGACACCTCGACAGCCTGAAGGGGCGGTGGGATCGGCGGATCGCCGGCCGATCGCCCGCCTCAGCGCTGCCGAGGCGGTGCTGGCCGACCTCCGCTCGGAGATCGAGTCCGGCACCGTCCCCGTCGGGTCGCGGCTCCCCTCCGAGGCGGCCCTCGCGGCCCGCTACGGCGTGAGCCGGTCGGTGGTGCGCGAGGCACTGCGCTCGTGCGCGTCCCTCGGTCTCACCGAGACACACACGGGAAAGGGAACGTTCGTCGTCTCGGGCCGCGTCTCGGGCGACCTCGTCCTCGGCAGGTACTCCGCTCGCGATCTCATGGAGGCCCGGCCCCACATCGAGATCCCCGCCGCCGGCCTCGCCGCCGTGCGCCGCTCCGACGAGGACCTCGCGACGCTCAAGGGCATCGTCGCCGACATGGCGGTCGAGGACGACCCCGCCACCTGGGTCGGTCTCGACGCGACCTTCCACGGCTTCATCGCCCGGGCGAGCGGGAACAAGGTCTTCGAATCCGTGGTCACGGACCTCCGCGACGCCCTCACCCACCAGTCCGAGACCCTCAACCTCATGGCGGACCGGCAGCGCGCCTCCGACGTCGAGCACCAGAAGATCCTCGCCGCGATCGAAGCAGGCTCCGCCGAGCTCGCGAGCCAGGCCATGGCCGAGCATCTCGAGGCCGTCGGCCGGGCCCTCGGCTCCCTCACGCCCGGAGGCTGACCTCTCCGCACTGCCCCTGCCCGCCTCCCCCAGCCGGCCAGCACCCCCTTCCGCCCCGACTTCTCAGGAACCATGACGCCTTCACCCGCCCTGCCCGAAGCCGCACTGCCCACAGCCATCCGGCGGCCTCTCGCCGCGCGTGCCCTGCCCGCGCACGTCCCCCTCGCCGCCCAGTGGCGCGGGGACCTCGTCGAGAGCGTGCACTATGGCAGCGTCGCCGCGACGGCTGCGGACGGCGAGCTCCTGTGGGCCGCGGGCGATACGGGGCCCTTCTACCCGCGCTCAGCGCTCAAGCCCCTGCAGGCCGTGGCCCTCGTCCGCGCAGGCCTCCGCCTCGACGACGGACTGCTCGCCCTGGCCGCCGCAAGCCACAGCGGCAGCCCCGAGCATCGCGAGGGCGCCCTGCGGATCCTCGAGCTCCACGGCCTCGACGCCTCGGCCCTCGCCAACACCACTGACCTGCCCTACGGTGCCCCCGAGCGCGAGGCGTGGCTCCGCGCCTCCGGCGCGCCGGACCAGCTCTGCCAGAACTGCTCGGGCAAGCACGCCGCGATGGCCGCCGTCTGCACCCTCAACGGCTGGCCCGTCGAGGGATACCTCGATCCCGCACACCCGCTCCAGCGGCTCGTCGCCGAGACCGTCGCCGAGCTGACCGGGGAGACGCCCCATACGTGGAGCACCGACGGCTGCGGCACGCCCGTCCCCGCCGTGACGCTCGCCGGCATGGCCCGCGCCTACGGCATCCTCGCGCGTGCCGCCGCTGAGGCAGCGCCCAGCGCCGGCCCGCACGACGGCGACGCCGCGCAGCCGGGCGCGGAGGCCGCCGTCGGCCGCGCGATGAGTGCCCGGCCCGAGATGGTCGCGGGCGAGGGCCGCGACGTCACGGCACTCATGCGCCTCCTCCCCGGGTCCGTGGCCAAGGACGGCTTCGAGGGCGTCCAGCTCGTGGGTCTGCCCGACGGGCGGGGCCTCGCCCTCAAGGTCGCCGACGGCGGCGACCGCGCCCGCATGCCGATCACCGTGCGCGCGCTCGCGGCGCTCGGCGTCCCGGAGGCGCTCGACGGCGGGCCGCTGGCCCCGCTCGCGCGTCCCGACGTGCTCGGCGGCGGCCGGCCGATGGGCATCCTCGTGGCCCTCGACGACGCGTTCCCGGCCTCCTGACCAGCCCACCCTCCTCTGCCCCTGCCCGCGACCCGATCCGAAAGGCGACACCGCCATGACCCAGCCGACCACCTCGCTCGAGGACTCCAAGGACGGTGCATACCGGACCGACCATGACCTCCTCGGCGACCGGGACGTCCCGGCCGAGGCCTACTGGGGCGTGCACACCCTGCGGGCCGTCGAGAACTTCCCGATCACCGGGCAGCCGCTCTCGACCAACGCGCACCTCGTGCGCGGTCTCGCCGCCGTCAAGCTCGCCGCGGCGCGGACCAACCGCGAGCTCGGGCTGCTCGACGACGAGCGCGGCGGGGCGATCGAGGCCGCGTGCCGCGAGATCCTCGACGGGCACCTCATCGAACAGTTCGTCGTCGACGTCATCCAGGGCGGCGCCGGCACGTCGTCGAACATGAACGCGAACGAGGTCATCGCGAACCGCGCGCTCGAGCTGCTCGGGCACGCGAAGGGCGAGTACGCCTACCTGCATCCGAACGACCACGTGAACCTGAGCCAGTCCACGAACGACGTCTATCCCACTGCCGTCCGGGTCGCGACGGTGGCCGGCATCGAGGAGCTGCTCGGCGCACTCTCGCGGCTCGAGGACGCGTTCGCCGAGAAGGCCGCCGAGTTCCGCACGGTCGTGAAGATGGGGCGCACGCAGCTCCAGGACGCCGTGCCCATGACGCTGGGCCAGGAGTTCGGCACCTACGCCATCACCATCGGCGAGGACCGCGAACGCCTGAGCGACGCCTCTGGGCTGATCCACGAGATCAACCTGGGCGCGACCGCGATCGGCACGGGGCTCAACGCCCCTCCCGGGTATGCCGAGGCCGCCTGCCGACACCTCAGCGAGGCGACCGGCCTGCCCCTCGTGACCGCCCCCGACCTCATCGAGGCCACCCAGGACATGGGCGCCTTCGTGCACCTCTCGGGCGTGCTCAAGCGCGTGGCGGTCAAGCTCTCGAAGATCTGCAACGACCTTCGTCTGCTCTCCTCCGGGCCGCGCGCCGGGCTGGCCGAGATCAGCCTTCCCGCGGTGCAGTCCGGGTCTTCGATCATGCCCGGCAAGATCAACCCCGTGATCCCCGAGGTGGTCAACCAGGTCGCGTTCGAGGTCATTGGAAACGACGTGACGATCACGCTCGCGGCCGAGGGCGGCCAGCTCCAGCTCAACGCCTTCGAGCCCGTGATCGTACACAGCCTGCACAAGAGCATCACCCACCTCACGGCCGCGTGCGAGACGCTCACCGAGCGCTGCGTGCGCGGCATCACGGCCAACGCGGAGCGCCTCCGCGCCTCCGTCGAGCAGTCGATCGGACTCGTCACGGCGCTCAACCCGTACCTCGGCTACGCGGCCGCGACGTCCATCGCGCAGGAGGCGCTTGCAAGCGGCCGCGGCGTCGCCGAACTCGTGCTCGAGCGCGGCCTCCTGACCGCCGACCGGCTCGAGGAGCTCCTGCGCCCCGAGCGGCTCGCGAACCTGAGCCGGTAGGCGCCGGGTTCCTCCCGGCCGCCCTCCCCCTGACCCTGCCCCCTGCCCCCATCCCCCAGTGAAAGAGACACTGATGTCCTCCATCCCCCCTGCCCAGCCCCAGGGCGCCCAGCCTCAGAGTGCCGACATCCCTGATCATCTCGAGGACCATGGCCACGCGCATGCGGCGGACCATGTGCTCCATGCCGAGGACGCGGGGTACCACAAGGGCCTCAAGGCGCGGCAGATCCAGATGATCGCGATCGGCGGCGCGATCGGCACGGGCCTGTTCCTGGGCGCCGGCGGCCGCCTGGCCGCGGCCGGGCCCTCGCTCGTGCTCTCCTACGCGATCTGCGGCGCGTTCGTCTTCCTCATCCTGCGCGCCCTGGGCGAGCTCGTCCTCCACCGCCCCTCCTCGGGCTCCTTCGTCTCCTACGCCCGGGAGTTCTTCGGCGAGAAGGCCGCCTACGTCTCGGGCTGGTTCTACTGGATCAACTGGGCCATGACCACGATCGTGGACATCACCGCCGCGGCCCTGTACATGAACTTCTTCGGCCGCTACGTGCCCTGGATCGGCGCCGTCCCGCAGTGGGCCTGGGCCCTGATCGCCCTGGTCCTGGTCCTGGCCCTGAACCTCGTCTCCGTGAAGGTCTTCGGCGAGATGGAGTTCTGGTTCGCCCTGATCAAGGTCGCCGCCCTGCTGGCCTTCCTGGCCCTGGGCATCTACTTCGTGCTCTTCGGCACCCCCACCGGCGCCCCCACCGGGTTCTCCCTGATCACCGACAACGGCGGCATCTTCCCCATGGGCATCGCCCCGATGATCCTGCTCATGCAGGGCGTCGTGTTCGCCTACGCCTCCGTCGAGCTCGTCGGCACCGCCGCCGGCGAGACCGAGAACCCCGCCAAGGTCATGCCCAAGGCCATCAACTCCGTCGTGGCCCGCATCGCCGTGTTCTACGTCGGCTCCGTCATCCTCCTGTCCCTGCTGCTGCCCTTCACCTCCTACCAGAAGGGCGTGAGCCCCTTCGTGACCTTCTTCGGCTCCATCGGCGTCCAGGGCGTGGACGTCATCATGAACCTCGTCGTGCTCACCGCCGCCCTGTCCTCGCTCAACGCCGGCCTCTACTCCACCGGGCGCATCCTGCGCTCCATGGCCGCCGCCGGCTCCGCCCCCGCCTTCGCCCTGCGCATGAACAAGGCCGGCGTGCCCTACGGCGGCATCGCCATCACCGCCGCCGTGTCCCTCCTGGGCGTGCCGCTGAACTACCTCGTCCCCGCCGACGCCTTCGAGATCGTGCTCAACGTCGCCTCCGTGGGCATCATCACCACCTGGGCCACCATCGTCCTGTGCCAGATCCAGCTCCAGCGCTGGGCCAAGCGCGGCTGGACCGAACGCCCCGCCTTCCGCATGCCCGGCGCCCCCTACACCGGCTACGCCACCCTCCTGTTCCTCGCCGCCGTCCTCGTCATGGTCCTGGCCGACTCGCCCTGGACCCTCCTGGCCACCGCCGTCGCCTGCGTCCTGATGGTCATCGGCTGGTACGCCTCCCGCGAGAAGATCCGCGCCATCGCCGCCGCCCGCGACGGCCACACCGGCGCCGCCCCCGTCATCGCCAACCGCCCCACCCGCACCCGCTAACCCCCACCAACCCAGCCACCACACGACGGCGAGGCCCACCACCCCAGGCGAGCCCCGCCGTCGTGCGGCGCTGAGCACAGGCCTGGCCCACAGCCCGCACAGCAGTGCATGAAAGGCTGGGTCCCATGGACCAGCAGCGCACGTCCTTCGAGGCCCCGACGCGGCCGGAGCTCCCTGCACCGGAACGTCGGGGCCTCGGGCTGTCCCCAGCTTCAGTTGCCGTACCGCCCACTCGGCGGTCCGCTCGGCCGTGGAGCCGCCCCTCCCCGCGGAGGCCCCGGTCCCTGTGGCGAGTCCCGCTCGTCCGCCAGCTCACTCGCTTCGCGGGGGTCGGCGTCCTCTGCACTGCTGCCTCGCTCGCGCTCTACGCGCTGTGCCGGCCTTGGCTGGGTGCGCAGGCTGCGAACGCCGTCGCCCTCATCCTGACCTCGATCATGAACACCGGACTCAATCGGCGCCTCACCTTCAAGGTGCGTGGCCCGGGACGCCTCGCCCAAGACCACCTCCACGGGCTCCTCGCCCTCGCTGTCGCGCTGGCCCTCACCGCCGGGGGCCTTGCCGCGCTGCACTGGCTCGCGCCCGGCGCCGACGTCGCGCAGGAGCTGTGGACGACGACGATCGCCGGCTGGGCGGCCACGGTGGTGAGGTTCTTGCTTTTGAGAAATTGGGTCTTCCGTCGGGCCCGCGACGCCTGACGGCCGCACTGGCCTGGGTGACACGCGCCGCCTGCCCCTCTACCCTCGCCAGCCCGTCGACATCCGCTCAGCCCAGACCCCTCGACCCGCGCCGAGAATTGTCGGAGCCCTGCGCGAGGGTAGGTCCATGGCAGGGGAACAGGGATTCGAGGAGCGGGCCGCCGGCGGTCGCGTCCCCGCCGCGCCCCTCCCCGGGTCGCCTGTGCCCGACTGGGACCTGGACGTGGCCGAGCCCGAGGGCTGGGATGACCTGAGCCCGGAGGAGCTTGGGGTCGTGGACCCGATGAGTCCGGAGGATTTCGCCGCGATCTGCTCCGGGAAGGTGCGCTGGATCGAGGCCCCGCGGTTCGACCCGGACCTGTTCGACCCGCTCCCGGGGACGAAGGACGTGTGCCGGTGCGCCTGCGGCCACACCCACCAGCCGCTCCCGGCCGGCCAGGAGCGGCCAGCCGGCCAGGAACCCCCGGCCGAGGGCGAGCCCCCGGCCGAAGGCGAGGCCCCGGCCGAGGCCGAGGGTTCGACCGGTGCCCCGGGAGCCGGGGCCGTGGGAGGTCCGTCGGACCCATCCGGCGAGCTGCCCTCGCCGGGGGCGGCGATGGCGCAGATCCGGCTCGAGCGCGCCGCGGAGCTCCTGGACGCGCTCGAGGCGAACGAGGCCGACCAGGCCCGCCTCGACGCCGACAGAGTCCTCCTCCTCGCCGCGCTCACCCGCGCCGAGGGCTCCTCCAGCGAGGTCCCCGTGGACCGGCTCGACGCCCCCGCCGTGGCCGCCTCCGAGGCCGCCGCGGTCCTCAAGCTCGCCCAGCGCACCACCCGCGCCATGGTCGAGGAGGCCCTCGCCCTCACCCACCCGAGCATCGCCCCCGTCCTGACCGCCATGCGCGCCGGCAGAATGACACGGCGCCGGGCCGCGGTCATCCTCGACGCCGCCACCCCCATCCCCGCCGCCCGCCTCGAGGAATTCGCCACCGCCGCCGCGGCCACCGCCGCGCCCGAGGACCCCGACCTGGTCCCCACCCCCGGCGCCCTCGGGAGACGGCTGCACCGCCTCGCCGAGGACTACGCCGACACGCCCCTCGCCCAGCGCAAGGCCAAGGCCATGGCCGACCGGCGCGTGGACATCACCCCGTGCGGGGACGGCATGGCCCACCTCACCGCCCTCCTCCCCCTCGAGACCGGGGCCCTGATCGACACCCGCCTGACGGCGATCGCCCGCTCCCTCCAGGCCCCCGACGAGGCCCGCACCGTCAACCAGCTGCGCGCCGACGCCCTCACCGACCTCCTCCTCACCACCGGGACCGGCTCGGCCAGCGGCCCGGCCGGGGGCGTGCGGACCGAGCTCGTCATCACCGTCCCCGCAGCCACCCTGGCCGGCACCTCAGAGACCCCCGGGGAGATCCTCGGCTACGGGCCCATCGACCCCGAGGCCGCCCGCCGCCTCGCCGCGGAGATCAAGACCTGGACGAAGCTCGTCGTCGCCCCGGACACCGGCGCCCCGCTGGCCATCGGCCGTGTGAAGTATGCCCCCACCGCCGCGATGCGCCGCTTCCTCACAATCCGCGACGCGACCTGCACCTTCCCCGCCTGCGACAAGCCCGGCCCCGCCTGCGAGGCCGACCACACCCACGCCTGGTCCCAAGGCGGCGAGACAGACGTCGGGAACCTCGCCCTCCTCTGCCGAGAACACCACCGCCAGAAGACCCTCGGCTACTGGAAAGTCCGGCACATCGGAGGCAGGCAAGGAACAGAGCACGAGAGTGGGCAGGACTCCTCAGACAGCCCCGACACCCCACCGCCCAAGACACCAGACAGTCCCCCACCAGGCACCCTCGAATGGACCGGCCCCTCAGGCCGAAAGCACAGGACCTACCCCCACACCGACCCACCCCCACCCTTCTAGCGGGCCGGCCGGCTGCTGCGGGGCACCTCCCGAACCATCGCGGCCGGTCACCGCGTGGCTCTGCGAACGATTTAGCGCGCGCCGAGCCCGGCGACGACGTCGTGGGCCTCGGCGACGGCGGCCGCGGCCGCGTCGAGCTCCTCGGCGGTGACGGTCCCGGGGAGGGTGAAGCGCACGGCCGTCTGGGCCACCGCTGGATCGAGGCCGAGGGCAAGCAGGACGTGCGAAGGGTCGCTCGAACCGGCCGCGCAGGCGGACCCGGAGGAGCACACAACTCCTCGACGCTCGAGCTCGAGCAGCACCGACTCGCCGCTCACGCGCGGGAAGCAGAAGGAGGCGCTGCCCGGGAGCCGCTCGGTCGGGTGCCCGGTGAGCACGGCGTCGGGCACGGAGTCGAGGACTCGCCCGATGAATCGGTCCCGCAGCAGCGCGAGCCGCTCGGCCGCCGTCGTCCGCTCGCTTTCGGCGAGCCGCAGCGCCGTGGCGAGGGCGACGGCGCCGGCGACGTTCTCCGTGCCCGATCGCAGGCCGCGCTCCTGCCCGCCGCCGTCGATGAGGGGCTCGACGACGGTGCGCCCGGAGACGAAGAGCGCGCCGACCCCCTTCGGCGCGCCGAGCTTGTGGCCGGAGATGCTCAGGGCGTCGACGCCGAGGGCGCCCACGCCGAGGGGAAGCCAGCCGGCGGCCTGGACGGCATCCGTGTGGAAGGGGACGCGCGCGGCCCGGGCGGCGGCGGCGAGCTCGGCCACGGGCTGCACCGTGCCGACCTCGTTGTTCGCGTACATGACCGAGGCCACGGCCGTTTCGGGCCCTACGACGGCGGCGAGGGCCTCGGGCGAGACCCGCCCCTGGGCGTCGACCGGCACGACGTCGACGGCGAACCCGTGCAGGCGGGAGAGGCTCCGCGCAGACTCGAGCACGGCGGGATGCTCGATCGCGCTCACCGCGATGCGGTTGCGGCGTGGATCAGCGGTTCGGCGCGCGAGGGCGATGCCCTTGACGGCGAGGTTGTCCGCCTCTGTGCCGCCGGATGTGAAGGCGACCTCGGACGGGCGGCACCCCAGGACGCCGGCGACCTCGGCCCGCGCGCCCTCGAGGGCCTCGTGGGCCCTTGCCCCGAGCTCGTGGTGGCTCGACGCGTTCCCGAAGTCCCCCGTGAGGTAGGGCCACATGGCCTCGAGCACCTCGCGGCGGACTGGGGTCGTCGCGGCCGCGTCGAGGTAGATCATGGCCGTCCCGTCCCGGCGGTCACGACGTCGGCCTCCCGGCGGGCGCCCGGCGCGCCCTCGAGCACGACGTCGAGCCCGAGGTCCAGGTTGACCACCGAATGGGTCAGCGCCCCCACCGAGATGACGTCGACGCCCGTCGCGGCGATCTCGGCGACGGTCGAGAGGTTCACCCCGCCGCTGGCCTCGACGACGGCCCGCCCGGCGATGAGCGCGACGCCCTCGCGCAGCTCGGCGGGCGTGAAGTTGTCGAGCATGACCGTGTCCACGCCTGCGGCGAGCACGGGCTCGATCTGCTCGATCCGGTCGACCTCGACCTCGACATGCGTCGTGTGGCCGAGCCGCTCGCGGGCGGCACGGAGCACCTCGGTGAGCCGCGACGGGTCGCCGCCCGTGAGCACGGCGAGGTGGTTGTCCTTGGCCATGACAGCGTCGGAGAGGCTGAAGCGGTGGTTGCGCCCGCCGCCGCAGCGCACGGCGTAGCGCTCTAGCTCGCGCAGGCCGGGCGTGGTCTTGCGCGTGTCGACGATCCTGGCCTTCGTCCCGGCCGTCAGGGCCACGTACCGCGCGGTGAGCGCGGCGATCGCGCTCATGCGCTGGACGAGGTTGAGCACGACCCGCTCGGCCGTGAGGATGGCCCGTGCCTCCCCTGTGACGCGTGCGAGCACGGCTCCCGGCCCGAAGGCCTCCCCCTCGGCGGCGAGGAGCTCGACCTCGGCCTCGGGGTCGTGGAGCCGGAACCCTGCCTCCACGATCGGCCCGCCCGAGAACACGCCCGCCTCGCGGGCGCGCAGCTCGGCCGTCGCGCGGGCGCCGGCGGGGATGAGCAGGAGCGACGTGAGGTCGCCGCTCGGGGCGTCCTCGGCGTAGGCGGCCTCGAGGACGCGGCGCACCGCGGCCGCCGGGAGCGGGATGGGCGCGAGCGGGATCGGGGCGGGCGGGACCGGGGCCGGGGTTGCGGCTGTCATGTCAGGCGTTCCTTCCTGCCAGCGCGGGCTGGCGGACGACGTCGACCCCCGCCGTTGCGGGAGCCTCGCCGAAGAGCGGGTCGCCGGCGCGGGCGGTCAGGTCTGGGCGGCTGGGGCGCCGCTGGGGGAAGTCGAGGCGGAAGTGGGCGCCGAGCGACTCCTCGCGGGCCGCGGCGGCAGCCGTCAGGAGCCGGCCGAGGGTCAGGAGGTTGGCCGTCTCGGGCTCCTCCGCGGCCCACTCGCCGAGGGTGCGGGCCAGCCGGGCGAGGCCGTCCGCCTCGCGCAGGACCCCCGCGTCGGCCTCCATCGCGGCGGCGAGCCGGTCGCGGCCGGCGTCGCCCGAGAGGAGCTCGGGCGCACGGCCGGATTCCGTCCCGCGGGCCCCGCCGCCGTCGGTATCCGCGACGGCAGGCACCGGCTGCTCGCCGTAGGCCTCCCCGAGCAGCCCGGTCCGGGCGTCCGCGGCCGCGGGCCACGCATGCCGGTCCCCGGCCAGGAAGTGCTCGACCGCCCGGGCGGCGAACACGGCGCCCTCGAGCAGCGAGTTGGAGGCGAGGCGGTTGGCGCCGTGGACTCCGGTCCGCGCGGCCTCGCCGGCGGCGTAGAGTCCGGGCACGCTCGTGGCGCCGTCCAGGTCCGTCACGACACCGCCCATCCAGTAGTGGGCGGCGGGCCCGATCGGGAGCAGCTCCCGGCGCCAGTCGAATCCGGCAGCGCGGGTCATGGCGTCGAGGCCCGGGAAGCGGCGGGCGAGGAAGCCCCGGCCGTGGAGGTCCTCGAGCCCGGTCGCGTCGAGGAAGGCCTGCCCGCCCCCGGCCCGGCGGTGCAGGGCGAGAGCGCGGGAGACGGCGTCGCGGGGCGCGAGCTCGCCGAGCGGGTGGTAGTCGGCCACGAAGCGCCGGCCGTGGGCGTCCCTGATCACGGCGCCCTCGCCGCGCACGGCCTCGGAGACGAGCTGGGACCGGAGCCGACCGTCGGGGCCGACGGTCTGGAGGGCCGTGGGGTGGAACTGGTAGAACTCGAGGTCTGCCAGGCGGGCCCCCGCACGGAAGGCGAGGGCGACGCCGTCGCCCGTCGCGACGGCCGGGTTGGTGGTCTGGGCGTAGAGCCGGCCCGCTCCCCCGGTGGCGAGGAGGACGGCGTCGGCGTCGACCCGCCGTCGTGCGCCTGAGACTGCGGGACCGGAGTCCCCTGCTGGGCCGGCGACGTACTCGACCCCGGCGACCCGCCCGGCGTCGAGCACGACCTCCGTGGCCATGGCGCCCTCGACGATCTCGGCGCGGCCCTGTGCGGCGAGGATGCGGAGGGCGTCAGCGAGGGCGCGCGTGATCCCCGCCCCGCTCGCGTCCCCGCCGGCGTGCAGGATGCGGGGGAAGGCGTGCGCGGCCTCGAGGCCGAGGGAGAGCCGGCCGTCGGCGTCGCGGTCGAAGACGACGCCCTGGGCGATGAGGGCGTCGACGGCCGCCGCGGCGCGGGCGCACATGGCCTCGACGGCGCGGCGGTCGCCGTGGCCCGCGCCCGCGGCGAGGGTGTCGGCGACGTGGCTCGCGACGGTGTCGCCGGGCGCGCGCTGCCCCTCGGGCAGCACGGCGGCGAACCCGCCCTGGGCGAGCATGCTGTTGCTGTCTTCGAGCCTGGCCTTCGTCAGGAGGAGGACGTCGGCACCCGCCTCGGCGCCGCGGATCGCCGCGACGAGCCCGGCGACGCCGCTGCCGACGACGACGAGGCGCCGCGAGGCCGTCGTCCGCGCACCCGCCCCGCGCACAGCCCTCGTCACGGCCGCGCCGCCAGCATGCGCTCGAGGGCGACCCGCGCGGTGCCGGCGACGCCGGCCGGAACCTCGATGCGATTGCGGACCTCGCCCTCGACGAGGCCCTCGAGGACCCACGCGAGGTAGCCGGGGTGGATCCGGTACATGGTCGAGCACGGGCAGATCACGGGGTCGAGGCAGAAGATCGTGTGCTGCGGGTACTCGGCCGCGAGGCGGTTGACGAGGTTGATCTCGGTGCCGATGGCAAAGACCGTGGGCTCGGTGGCGCCGGCGATGGCCTTGCGGATGTAGTCGGTCGAGCCGTACTCGTCCGCGGCGTCGACGACCTCCATGGGGCACTCGGGGTGGACGATGACGCGCACGCCCGGGTACTCGGCGCGGGCCTTCTCGATCTGCGCGACGCTGAAGCGCTTGTGCACGGAGCAGAAGCCGTGCCACAGGATCACGCGCGAGTCCTCAAGGGTCTGCGGGTCGGTGCCGCCCCAGGGCTTGCGCGGGCTCCACATCGGCATCTGCTCCAGCGGGACGCCCATGGCCTTGGCCGTGTTGCGGCCGAGGTGCTGGTCGGGGAAGAACAGGACGCGCTGGGCCCGCTCGAACGCCCACTCGAGCACCGTCGCCGCGTTCGAGGACGTGCACACGATCCCCCCGTGCTCGCCGCAGAAGCCCTTGAGCGCGGCCGAGGAATTCATGTACGTCACGGGAATGACCGGGACGCGGCCGTCCTCGTCCGGCTCCGTGCCGAAGAGCTCCTCGAGCTGCGCCCAGCAGGCCTCGACGGAGTCGATGTCCGCCATGTCCGCCATCGAGCAGCCGGCGGCGAGGTTGGGCAGGATCACGGCCTGGTCGTCGCGCGAGAGGATGTCCGCGGTCTCGGCCATGAAGTGGACGCCGCAGAACACGATGGCCTCGGCGTCGGGCCGCGTGAGGGCCGCATTCGCGAGCTGGAACGAGTCGCCCACGAAGTCGGCGTGCTCGACGACCTCGTCGCGCTGGTAGAAGTGGCCGAGGACGACGACGCGGTCCCCGAGGGTTGCCTTGGCCGCGCGGATGCGCTCGTGCAGCTCGGCCTCCGACGCGTCACGGTACTCCTGGGGCAGCTGCCCCTGGCGGGGGGTCGACGCCGGCGCGACGTCGCCGCTGGACGCGCCCGGACCGTAGGCGGGCAGGCCGCGGAGCGCCTCGGCGGCGTCGAACTCCCACGGGCCCTTGGCGAGGTCCGTGCTGCACGTGCTCCCGGCGGCGCCGAGGGAACCCTGGGACTGGCGCTCCGCCTCGGCGCGGGTGATGAGGCTGATGCTGGTGGCGACGGAGGTCATGGCGTGCTCCTGGTAGTGGGTGCGGACGAGGGGGATCCCAGGCCACGGGGGCCCGTGTAGCGGTAGAGGCGAGGGGGCCTGTGCCGGCCGCCCTCGAGGTAGTGCTCGGTGGCCTCGAGGTCGGCAGTGCCCTTGAGCTGGCGGCGGAAGTTGGCCGGGTCGAGGGTGCGGCCGAGGACGGCCTCGTGCACCTCGCGCAGCTGGGCGAGCGTGAACATCTCGCCGAGCAGGTGGTAGGCGACCTGGGCGTACTCGATCTTGTTCCGCAGGCGCCAGAGCGCGTAGTCGACGATCTCGCGGTGGTCGAAGGCGAGCTCGGCCGGGCCGCCGTGCGAGGGCTCGGCGGGGTGCCACGCGACGTTGTCCCGCTCCTCGCTCAGCCCCTGCCCGAACTCCGTCTCGTCCGCCCGCACGAGCGCCCAGTAGACGATCGAGACGACGCGCTGGCTGCCGCTGCCCGGGCGCTTGGCCCGGCGCAGGCCGCCGAAGGCGTACAGCTGCTCGAGGTAGGCCGGGTCGAGGCCCGTGGTCTCCGCGAGGTTGCGGCGCGCGGCGTCCTCGAGGGACTCGCTCGCCGTGAGCGGCCCGCCCGGGAGCGCCCAGGAGCCGCGGTACGGCTCGCGCACGCGGCGCACGAGCGGGAGCCAGAGCGTCGGGCGGCCGTCGGGCGCGGGCTTGAGCGCGAAGATCACCGTCGAGATCGCGAGCGAGGGCGGGAGCTGCGCCCGCTCGGCGACATTGGCGCCGCCGACGGCGAGCGGGAACTGCGCGGGGACCATGCCACCTCCTCGGGCCGGGCTGAGTACGGCCCGAGCGGCTTTCCTTTGCCGCATCGTCACCGCTAGTTAAAGTCAAAATGACTTTAAGTGATCATACGCGCGGGGCCCTGCCGGCTGCAACATGATGACGCTCGCCAGCGGGACTGTGGGAACCGGCTCAGCCGCGGGCGGCGGCCTCGAGGAGCGGGAGGGTGCGGCCCTCGAAGTGCGTGTTGAGCACGATCACCGACGAGGAGCGGAGGACGGCGCGCGTCGCGGTGATGGCATCGAGCACTCGCTGGAGGTCGGCATTGGAGCGGGCGGCCACCCGCGCCAGGAAGTCGCTGTCCCCCGAGACAGTGTGCACCTCGAGGACCTCCGGGATCTCGGAGAGGGCCGCCGCGACGGCGTCGTGCCCGAAGCCCTGGTGGATCGTGAGCGAGCAGTAGGCGACGACGGGGAAGCCGAAGGCGCGCGGCTCGGGCTGGGGCGCCCAGCGCGCGATGACCCCGTTCGAGACCATGCGGTCGAGGCGCGCCTGGACCGTCGCGCGGGCGACCCTCAGGATGCGGGAGGCCTCGAGCACCGACATCCGCTGCTCGTCCGTGAAGAGCCTCACGATCCGCGCGTCCAGCTCGTCGACCTTCATGGCTCCTCCATCGCTCGCCTGGCCCCGCGGGGCGGTCGGCACGATGCTACAGATTGATGCGCCCCCGCGCATGCACTGCGCATTGTGACTAGCCCGGCCGGGGTCTGGGGCTCTCGACTGCACAGGATGCACAGGGACGTGAGATGCACCACACACCGGGTCGCGAAAGGCGCTATCGTCGTCGTCGTCCTCTGGTCGAAGGCGTCCATCCGGCGCCAGGCCACCGCACTCCGAAAGACGGATATGACAGCTATGCACACTGCAGACGGGCTCACGACACAGGCGTCGGCACCCTCGTCCACGGCCGGGCCAACGGAGGTCCGCCCGACGGGGGGCGCCCGGCTCGGTCACTCGATGTCGCCGCGCCAGCTCACCATGATGGGCCTCGGCAGCGCGATCGGCGCGGGCCTGTTCATCGGCTCAGGCGCAGGCATCCAGGCCGCGGGGCCCGCCGTGCTCGTCTCCTACCTCGTGGCCGGGACGCTCATCATCATCGTCATGTGGGCCCTCGGCGAGATGGCTGCCGCCAACCCCAACAGCGGCGCCTTCTCCGTCTACACCTCCAAGGCGCTCGGCAGCGCGGCCGGCGCCACGGTCGGCTGGCTCTGGTGGCTCCAGCTCGTCGTCGTCATCGCCGCCGAGGCCCTCGGCGCCGCTGGACTGCTCGCGACCCTCGTCCCGGCCCTGCCGGTCTGGCTCATGGCGCTCGTCTTCATGGGAGTGTTCACCGCCGTGAATCTCACGGGCGTGAAGAACTTCGGCGAGTTCGAGTTCTGGTTCGCGCTCCTCAAGGTCGCCGCGATCATTGCGTTCCTCCTCATCGGCGCCGCACTGCTCTTCGGCTGGATCCCCGGCGTGGCCTCTCCCGGGCTGGCCAACCTCACGGCGGACGGCTTCGCGCCGCACGGACTCACGGGGATCGCGACCGCGCTCTTCGTCGTGGTCTTCGCTTTCGGCGGCACCGAGATCGTCTCCGTGGCCGCGGCCGAGACCCGCGACCCGGCCCGCAGCGTCGCCAAGGCCGTGAAGACTGTCGTGGCCCGCATCCTCGTCTTCTACGTTGGCTCGATCCTGGTCATCGCCGCCGTGGTCCCGTGGACGTCCCCGGGGCTCAAGAGCCCCTTCGCCGCCGTGCTCGGGGTCGCCGGGATGCCCGGTGCCGCCGTGGCGATCACGCTCGTGGCCGTCGTCGCCCTCCTCTCGGCGCTCAACGCCAACCTCTACGGCGCCTCGCGCATGATCTTCTCGCTCGCCGAGCGCGAGGAGGCACCGCGCTTCCTCAGGGCGCTCACGGGCGCCAAGGTGCCGGCCGCGGCCGTCCTCGCCTCGGTGGCGTTCGGCTTCGCCGCGACCGTGCTCGAGCTCCTGTTCCCCGAGAAGGTGCTCCCGCTCCTGCTCAACTTCGTCGGCTCGACGTGCCTCGTCGTATGGGGCTCGGCGCTCGTCTCGCAGTTCGTGCTGCGCCGCCGCGCGGACAAGGCTGCCGCTGCTGCGGGCACCGCGGGCGGAGCGGACGCCGCGCTGCCCCTGCGCATGGCCGGCTTCCCGTGGCTCACCGGCCTCGGCATGGCGCTGCTCGCGGCCATCTTCGCCGTCGGCCTCGCCGCCGAGGACTCGCGCGGGCAGCTCCTGAGCACCTTCGGGCTCGTGGCCGTCATCGCAGCCGGCAGCTGGCTGCGACGCCGGGCCGCCGCCGCGAAGGCCGCGCAGGCGGCCGGAACTGCCCAAGAGGCCGGAACTGCTCGGGAGGCCGAGCGCACCGACGCCTGACGGCGAATACCGAAAGGCCTGACGGGAAGGGAGCCCCGGGCCGGACGCGAAGAGCGTCCGGCCCGGGGCTCCCTCGCATCCCGCGCACTGCACTGCACAGCCTGACACTGCACACACTGCCACGTGACGCAGCCCACTCGACGCGGGCTGACAGCAGCGTGTACAGCCCTCTACGGATTGCTTGAACACGTGTGCGACGGTCCTAGGTTGTCGCCATGCAGACGCTGCAGACCCTCGGCAGGTCCGGCGCCGCCGGCCGCCCGGCCCCGCCCCTGCCCGAACTGCCCGCGGCCCAGGCCGTGACGGGCCAGGAGCTGCGCGACCTCTACCGCCTCATGAGCTCGGTCCGGCGACTCGACGAGGCCGCCATCGCATGGCAGCGGCAGGGGATCCTCCCCGGCTACGCGCCCCTCCTCGGCCAGGAGGCCGCACAGGTCGGCTCGGCGTTCGCCGTCGACCGCGAGCGCGACTTCCTCTTCCCGACCTACCGCGAGGCCGGCGTCGCAAGGACGCTCGGGGTCGACATGGTCGAGTACATGGCGACCCACAAGGCCATCTGGCACGGGGGCCTGTGGGACGCCGCGAAGCACCGGCTCGCGCCGATCCAGGCGGTCGTCGCCGGCTCCGTGCTCCACGCCGTTGGCTGGGCGCACGGCCAGCGGCTCGCCGCGACATCACCCGGAGACCCGCAGGGCCCTGTGGAGGGACTGGGTGTCGCAGTGGCCTACCTTGGCGACGGGGCGTCGAGCCAGGGCGATGTGCACGAGGCGATGAACGTCGCTGCCGTGTTCGCCGCGCCGGTGGTCTTCTTCGTGCAGAACAACGGCTGGGCGATCTCCGTGCCAACCGAGAAGCAGGTCGCCGGCGGCAGCGTGGCCGCCCGCGGAGCCGGGTACGGCATGCCAGCCCTGCAGGTCGACGGGAACGACGCCGCCGCCGTCGTCACCGCGATGCGCCGCGCCCTCGCCCACGCCCGCGCGGGCCGCGGCCCCGTCCTCGTCGAGGCCCTCACCTATCGTCGGGGCCCCCACTCGACCGCCGACGACCCGGGCCGCTACCGCACGCTCGACGACGAGCGCCGCGACGCCGGCGCCGACCCCCTCGGGCGGCTCCGGGCGCGGCTGCTCGGCGAGGGCCTCGCGGACGAGGCCTTCCTCGCCGACTGCGAGGCGGCCGCCGCCGCGGAGGCCGAGGGCGTCCGCGAGGGCGTCCTCGCCCTGGGGCCGCGCCCGGGAGCGGAGATGTTCGACCTCGTCTTCGCCGAGCCCACCGAGGAGCTCCTGCGCCAGCGGGCCGCGTGGAGGAGGGAGTCGGAGCATGACTGAGGCGGCGGGCATGACTGAGCCGGCGGGCGTGACTGAGGCAGCGGGGGTGGCTGAGGCCTCCGAGGAGCCCCGGCAGCTGTCCCTCCAGCAGGCGCTCAACCTCGCGCTCTCCGAGCTCCTCGCCGAGGACCCGAAGGTCCTCGCGTTCGGCGAGGACGTCGGCACGCTCGGGGGCGTGTTCCGCGTGACCAGCGGGCTCGCGGCCGAGCACGGCCCCCAGCGCGTCTTCGACACGCCCCTGGCCGAGTCCGGCATCCTGGGCCTCTCGATCGGCCTCGCGATGGCAGGGTTCCGGCCGGTGCCCGAGGTCCAGTTCGACGGCTTCGCCTACCCGGCCATGAACCAGATCGTCACCCAGCTGGGCCGCATGCACTACCGCTCCCGCGGCGCCCTGCGCATGCCCGTGACCCTGCGCGTGCCGAGCTTCGGCGGCATCCGCGCCCCGGAAAACCACGGGGAGAGCCTCGAGGCGGTGTTCGCCCACGTGCCCGGCCTCAAGGTCGTGTGCCCGGCGGATCCGCAGGAGGGGTACACGCTCCTCAAGGCGGCGGTCCGCTCCGACGACCCGGTGGTCTTCATGGAGCCGAAGTCGCGCTACTGGCAGAAGGGGCCCGTGCTCACCGAGGCTCAGCGGGAGAGAGCGGACGACGACGGCGCGCGCGTCGCCCGCGCGGGCCGTGACTTGACCCTTATCGCATGGGGCGCCATGGTGTCCCGCTGCCTGCAGGTCGCCGAGCTTGCGTCCGAGGACGGCGTCGACGTCGAGGTCGTGGACCTGCGCTGGCTCAAGCCCATCGACACCGAAGCCCTGGCCGCGTCCGTCGCGAAGACGCGCCGCGCCGTCGTCGTGCACGAGGCACCGCTCACGGCGGGCCTCGGCGCGGAGGTGGCCCAGAGGATCACCGAGCGCTGCTTCGCCACCCTCAAGGCACCCGTTGAGCGCGTCACGGGGTTCGACGTACCGTATCCGTCAGGCGACCTGGAGGACGAGTACATTCCGAGCATCGACCGCATCCTGTTCGGCATCCAGCGAGTATTGGAGTACAGGCGTGGCTGAGATCCCCTTCCCGCTCCCGGACCTCGGCGAGGGGCTCATCGAGGCCACCGTCCTCGAATGGCTCGTGGCCGAGGGCGACCAGGTCGAGCGCAACCAGCCGCTCGTCGAGGTCGAGACGACCAAGTCCGCGCTCGAGCTCCCCTCCCCTCAGGCCGGCCGCGTCCTCAGGGTGTACGGCGCACCGGGCGAGGTCATCAGGGTCGGCGAGCCGCTCATCGTCTTCGAGGTCCCCGACGACGCCGCGGGCATCGTCGGCACCGTGCCCGCCGAGGGCGCGCCGACGCGCCGCGTCCGGTTGCGGCCCACTCTGGACGAGGATTGACGACATCACCTACTCAAGGGAACGGGGACTCATGGAGACGACGGCAGGACGGCACACGGGCACTGCGCCCCACCACACCGTCGAGGGGACGGACCCGGGGCTCAACGTCGTCACGGCGCAGCCCGAGACGCCGGCGGCGCTCCCGCCCGTGCTGCTCCTCCACGGCTTCGCCTCCTCGGTCGAGCTCAACTGGGAGCGGAGCGGGTGGATCCAGGCGCTGCTCGAGGCAGGGCGGCGGGTCATCGCCGTCGACCTCCCCGGGCACGGCGCGAGCGCGGCCCCCGAGGACGTCGACTCGTACACCCCCAGCCGGATCCGCGCCGACCTCCTGCAGATCGTGACCGACGCGGGGGCCCGGCCGATCGCCGAGGGCCGGCCCGAGACGGGGCTCGACGTCGTCGGCTACTCGCTCGGCTCGCGCCTCGCGTGGGAGTTCGGCGCGACCCAGCCCGCGCTCGTGCGTCGGCTCGTGCTCGGCGGGCCTAGCAGCCGCGACCCCCTCGCGGAGTTCGACCTCGTCGCGGCCCAGCGCTTCCTCGCGGACGGCACGCCGATCGAGGACCCCTCGACGGCCACGCTCGTGTCCATGGCGCAGGCCTCCCCCGGCTCGGACATGTACGCCCTCCTCTCGCTCGTCGAGGGCGTCAAGGAGGAGCCGTACGATCCCGCCGAGGCCGTGCCGCGGCAGCCGATTCTCATGGTCGCCGGCGAGAAGGACGAGCGCCTCGGGACAATCGACAGGCTCCGCGAGCTCGTGCCCGCCGCGGAGCTGCTCGTGCTCCCGGGGCGCACGCACGTCAACGCGGTGACGGCGAGGGCCTTCAAGCACGCCGCGATCGAGTTCCTGGCCCACTAGACCTGGCCCTCGCAGCGGATCTCGAGGCACCCTTCCTCGTCGAGCCAGCTCCCCTCGGTGCCCAGCTCGGCGCTGCGGCGCTGCATCCGCCGGGCGATCCCCTGCGCCTCCACACCCGCCCGCCTGACCTGCATGTCCGCGATCAGGGTAGGAAACAGGCGCAGGGCGGTCGGGACCACCGCACGCCCACGGTCGTCGACATCCAGCAGGAAGAGGAAGGACTGGTCGTTGCGCTCGACCTCGTCCACCGCGTAGTCATCGACGAAGTCCCCCGCGCTATAGATGAGGGGCCTGCCCCGGTACACCTCGACGCCGCGGAAGATGTGGGCGGAATGCCCGAACACGGCGTCCGCCCCCGCGTCGACGAGCGCGTGCGCGAGGGCGGCGTGCTCGGGCGGCACGGCCGTGCCCCAGTTCGGCCCCCAGTGGGCCGAGACCAAGAGGAAGCCGACCTCGCCGCTGACGCGGTGCACGAGTTCGACGAGTGCGTGCGTGCGCGGATCGGCGAGGTCCGTGGGCACGTGGAAGATCCCCGGCGACGCGGCGCCGGCCGCCCAGCCGGGCTCGTTGTCGCTGAACGCCAGGACGCCCAGGGTCGTGCCCCCGGCCGCGAGGACCGCCGGCCGCTGGGCCGCGGCGGCGTCCAGGCCCGCGCCCGCGTGCAGGATGCCGTGGGCGTCGAGGACGGGCAGCATCTCACGGAACGCGTCGAGGCCGTAGTCGAGGGTGTGGTTGTTCGCGAGCGAGACGACGTCGATCCCCGCGGCCTCGAGGCACGCGATGTTCCTGCTGTCCGAGCGGAAGTGGAAGACCTTGCGCGGCTGCGGCAGGCCGCCGTCGGCGATGACGCACTCGAGGTTTGCGAAGCGCACGTCGGCGCGGGCGAGGACCGGCAGGAGGTCGCCCCAGACGTACCCCGGGACCTCGCGGCGCAGGCGCTGGTTCACGAGCCGGCCCAGCATCACGTCCCCCATCAGCCCGATCCTCATGAGCGCCTCCTGCTGACTTCCATGGTGCGCGTCACACTGCCCCTTGAACCACCGGATAACTTCGTATACGATTTTCGTATACGATCCGAGACTCGAAGGGGAGGCCTCCGTGGAGCACCTCACGCAGGAACATCTGGACGCCGCCGGCAAGGTCATCGCCGTCCACCTCAACTACCCCAGCCGCGCCGCGCAGCGCGGGCGCACTCCGGCCGTCCCCTCGTACTTCCTCAAGCCCGCGACCTCCCTCGCGCTCGACGGCGCGGAGCTGCGCCGCCCGCGCGGCGTCGAGCTCCTCACCGTCGAGGGCGAGGTCGCCCTCGTGATCGGCAGCCGCGCCCGCGGCGTCTCGCTCGAGGACGCGTGGCAGCACGTCGGCTCGGTCACCGCCGCGAACGACGCCGGGCTCGCCGACCTCCGCTGGCCGGACAAGGGCTCCAACCTCCGCTCGAAGGGCGTGGACGGGATCGCCCCGGTCGGCCCCGTCCTCCTCCCGGCGCAGGAGCTCGACCCCCACGACCTGCGCGTGCGGATGTGGATCAACGGCTCGCTCGTCCAGGAGGACTCCACGGCCACCCTGCTCTTCCCGTTCGCACAGCTCGTCGCGGACCTCTCCCGCCTCATGACCCTCGAGCCCGGGGACATCATCCTCACCGGCACCCCCGCCGGCGCGACGGTGGCCCAGCCCGGCGACCTCGTCGAGGTCGAGGTCGACGGCGAGACGGCCGACGGCACGCGGCTCACCACCGGGCGGCTCGCCAACAAGGTCGTCGAGACGGACCAGGAGCTCGCGCCGTTCGGGGCGATGCCCCAGCTCACCGATGCCGACCGCATCGACGCGTGGGGCTCGGCCGAGGCGGCGGGCCTCGCAGAGGCGGGCGAGGCACCCGCCGGGGACGCGCCGTCGGCCGTGTCCTCTGGCTCTCCCGCATCCGCCGAGCAGTCCCAGGACACCCGCCCCGCGAGCATCCTCACGCCCGAGCTCGAGGAGAAGCTGCGGAGCGTCGGCACGGCGACCCTGAGCGTCCAGCTGCGCCGCCGCGGGATGCAGAACTGCCACATCGAGGGCCTGACCCCGACGAAGCCGGGCGTCAAGGTCGTCGGCACGGCCCGCACCCTGCGCTACGTCCCGGCCCGCGAGGACCTCTTCAAGGAGTTCGGCGGCGGGTACAACGCGCAGAAGCGCGCGGTCGACTCGCTCCGCCCCGGCGACATCCTCGTCATGGACGCCCGCGGCGAGAAGGGCTCCGGCACGCTCGGCGACGTGCTCGCCCTGCGCGCCCAGGTGCTCGGCGCCGCGGCCGTCGTCACCGACGGCGGCATCCGCGACCTCGGCCCCGTGAGCGCGATGGACATCCCCGCGTGGGGCGCCACCGGCCACCCCGCGGTCCTGGGCCGCAAGCACGTCCCGTGGAGCGTCGACGACACGGTCTCGTGCGGCGGCGCGGCGGTCGTGCCCGGCGACGTGATCGTGGGCGACGAGGACGGCCTCGTCGTCCTCCCCGCGCACCTGGCCGCGGAGGTCGCGGACGACGCCGTCGCGCAGGAGCGCGAGGAGGCGTGGGTCGCGGAGCGGGTCGCCGAGGGGCACGCCGTCGACGGCCTGTTCCCGATGAATGCCCAGTGGCGGGCAAAGTACGAGCAGGAAACTGCGGGGCGGGCATGACCACCGCGGCTGAGACCTCAAGCAAGGCCGCCGGCAAGGCCGAGAGCAAGTCCCAGCGGGCCTACGAGTGGCTGCACGAGCAGATCGTCAGCGGGGCGCTCGAGCCCGGGGCCCGGCTCGTGCTCTCGCAGGTCGCGGACAAGCTGGACATCTCCGTCGTCCCCGTCCGCGAGGCGGTCCGCCGGCTCGAGGCCGAGGGGCTCGTGAGCTTCGAGAAGAACGTCGGGGCCACGGTCGCGGGCATCGACCCGGTCGAGTACCTGTACACGATGCAGACCCTGAGCCTCGTCGAGGGTGCGGCGACCGCCCTCTCCGCGCCCGCCGTCGGCCCCGCCGACATCGCCGCGGCCCGCGAGGTGAACGCGCGCATGCGCGAGTGCCTGGCGGACTTCGACCCCGTGCAGTTCACCGCGCTGAACCGCGAATTCCACTCGGTGCTGTTCGAGCACTGCCCGAACCCGCACATCCTCGACCTCGTCCACCGCGGCTGGAACCGGCTCAAGGCCCTCCGCGGCTCGACCTTCAGCTACGTGCCCGAGCGGGCCGAGCAGTCCGTCGAGGAGCACGAGCACCTGCTGACGCTCATCGAGTCCGGCGCGAGCTCCGAGCAGATCGAGAAGGCCGCCCGCGAGCACCGCTCCGCGACGCTCAACGCCTACCTCGAGCACAGCCGCGCCTCCGCCGGCGAGGGCGGCCCGCTCGCCTCGTTCGTGACCCTCTGACCACAGCAAGCCCAGATTCTTCGAACCCGACCATCAGGAGCAGTTCCATGAGCCAGCACTTCGTCCCCGAGAACCTCCCGACCCACCTCCAGCACTACATCGGCGGGCAGTTCGTCGACTCGATCGGCGGCGAGACCTTCGAGGTCCTCGACCCGGTCACCAACACCGCCTACGCGACCGCGGCCTCGGGCCAGAAGGCGGACATCGACGCCGCCGTCGCCGCCGCCCGCGAGGCGTTCGTCAACGGCCCGTGGCCGAAGATGAAGGCCCGCGAGCGCGCCAAGGTGCTCTACGCGATCGCCGACGCCGTCGTGGCGCAGGAGGACCGCCTCGCCGAGATGGAGACCTTCGACACGGGCCTGCCGATCACCCAGGCCCGCGGCCAGGCGCAGCGCGCGGCAGAGAACTTCCGCTTCTTCGCGGACCTCATCGTGGCCCAGCACGACACGGCGCTCAAGGTCCCCGGCACCCAGCTGAACTACGTCAACCGCAAGCCGATCGGCGTCGCCGGCCTCATCACGCCGTGGAACACGCCGTTCATGCTCGAGTCCTGGAAGCTCGCGCCGTCGATCGCCTCGGGCTGCACCGTGGTGCTCAAGCCGGCCGAGTTCACGCCGCTCTCCGCCTCGCTGTGGGCGCAGATCTTCGAGGACGCCGGCCTCCCGGCGGGCGTGTTCAACCTCGTCAACGGCTTCGGCGAGTCCGCGGGCGACGCCCTCGTCAAGCACCCCGACGTCCCGCTCATCTCCTTCACGGGCGAGTCCTCGACCGGGCAGACGATCTTCCGCAACTGCGCCCAGCACCTCAAGGGCATGTCGATGGAGCTCGGCGGCAAGTCCCCCGCCGTCGTCTTCGCCGACGCCGACCTCGACGCAGCGATCGACTCGACCCTCTTCGGCGTCTTCTCGCTCAACGGCGAGCGCTGCACGGCCGGCTCGCGCATCCTCGTCGAGCGCAGCGTCTACGACGAGTTCACCGAACGCTACGCCGAGCGGGCCAAGAACATCGTGGTGGGCGACCCGTCCGACCCGAAGACCCAGGTCGGCGCCCTCGTGCACCCCGAGCACTACGCGAAGGTCATGAGCTACGTCGAGATCGGCAAGGAGGAGGGCCGCCTGCTCGCCGGCGGCGGCCGCCCCGAGAACCTGCCGGAGGGCCAGGAGAACGGCTCCTACGTCGCCCCGACGGTGTTCGCCGACGTCAAGCCGGACGCGCGGATCTTCCAGGAGGAGATCTTCGGCCCGGTCGTGGCGATCACCCCGTTCGACTCGGACGAGGAGGCCCTGTCCCTGGCCAACAACACCAAGTACGGCCTCGCCGCCTACATCTGGACCAACGACCTCAAGCGCGCTCACAACTTCGCGCAGTCGGTCGAGGCCGGCATGGTGTGGCTCAACTCGCACAACGTCCGCGACCTCCGCTCGCCCTTCGGCGGCGTCAAGGCCTCGGGCCTGGGCCACGAGGGCGGCTACCGCTCGATCGACTTCTACACCGACCAGCAGGCCGTGCACATCACGCTCGGCGACGTGCACACGCCCAAGTTCGGCGCCGCCCCGGTGGCCGCCGACGTCGTCGCCGCCTCCTCCACCAACGACCAGTAGCCAGCCCTTCTCGAGGAAGAGAATCCCATGACCGCGAACGCTATCCCCACGCCCTCGGTGCCGGCCCCGGACATCGTCCGCTGCGCCTACCTCGACCTCGTCGTCACGGACCTGGCGAAGTCCCGCGACTTCTACGTCGACCTGCTCGGCCTGCACGTGACCTACGAGGACGACGAGGCGATCTACCTGCGCTCCTTCGAGGAGTTCATCCACCACAACCTCGTGCTCCGCAAGGGCCCGGTCGCCGCGGCCGCCGCGTTCGCGTTCCGCGTGCGCACGCCCGAGGACGTCGACAAGGCCGAGGCGTACTTCCAGGAGCTCGGCTGCCGCACCGAGCGCCGCAAGGAGGGCTTCGTCCGCGGCATCGGCGACGCGGTGCGCGTCGAGGACCCGCTCGGCTTCCCGTACGAGTTCTTCTACGACGTCGAGCACGTCGAGCGCCTGCACATGCGCTACGACCTCTACTCCGCCGGCGAGCTCGTGCGCCTCGACCACTTCAACCAGGTCACCCCGGACGTCCCCCGCGGCCGCGCCTACCTCGAGGGCCTCGGCTTCCGCGTCTCGGAGGACATCAAGGACTCCGACGGCGTCACGTACGCCGCGTGGCTGCACCGCAAGCAGACCGTGCACGACACCGCCCTCACCGGTGGCGACGGCCCCCGCCTGCACCACATCGCCTTCTCGACCCACGAGAAGCACAACATCATCCAGATCTGCGACAAGATGGGCGCACTGCGCATGTCCGACCGGATCGAGCGCGGCCCCGGCCGCCACGGCGTCTCCAACGCCTTCTACCTCTACATCCTCGACCCGGACGGCCACCGCGTGGAGATCTACACGCAGGACTACTACACGGGCGACCCGGACAACCCCACGATCACGTGGGACGTCCACGACAACCAGCGCCGCGACTGGTGGGGCAACCCCGTCGTGCCGAGCTGGTACACCGAGGCCTCGCTCGTCCTGGACCTCGACGGCAACCCGCAGGAGGTTATCAAGCGCGAGGACAAGTCCGAGATGGCCGTGACCATCGGCGCCGACGGCTTCTCCTACACCCGCGCCGGGGACGAGTCCGGCTCGTACCACGGCGAGGCGTCCAAGGGCTTCAAGCTCGGAAGCCAGGTCTAGCCCATGCTCGACGAGCAGACCATCGCGGCCATCGCCGACGAGCTCGTGGAGGCGGGGCGGACGCGCACACCCGTCCCCCTCCTCCACGACCGCTACGAGGGCATGGACATCGAGGACTCGTACGCCGTGCAGAAGCTCTGGGCCTCGCGGCTCGAGGCCGAGGGCCGGCGCGTCGTCGGGCGCAAGATCGGCCTGACCTCCAAGGCGATGCAGGCGGCCACGGGCATCACCGAGCCGGACTACGGCGTCATCTTCGACGACATGGTGCTCGAGAACGGCTCGACCGTCGAGTGGAAGCGCTACACGCACCCGCGCATCGAGGTCGAGCTCGCGTTCAAGCTCGGCGCCGACCTCAAGGGCCCCGGCATCACGCTCTTCGACGTCCTCGACGCGACGGAGTACGTGGTCCCGGCGCTCGAGATCCTCGACTCACGGATCGAGATGGAGGGCCGCACGATCGTGGACACCATCTCGGACAACGCCGCGATGGGAGCGATGGTCGTCGGCGGGCGCCCGGTGCGGCCGCACGAGACTGACCTCCGCTGGGTCTCCTCCCTCCTGTACCGCAACCAGGAGATCATCGAGACCGGCGTGGCCGCGGGCGTGCTCAACCACCCCGGGACCGGCGTCGCGTGGCTCGCGGACAAGCTCGCCCAGCACGGGCAGGAGCTGCGCGCCGGGGACCTCATCCTCGCGGGCTCGTTCACCCGGCCCATGTGGGTCTACGAGGGGGACACGGTGTACGCGGACTACGGGCCCCTGGGGACGGTGACATGCCGTTTCGTCTAGAGCCCGAGAAGACCTTCCGGCACTCCCTCGCCGAGGCCGCGGCGCGCACCCCCGGGGAGGGCGGCGGGCCGCGGATCGGCCTGTGGGTGTGCTCCGGCAGCCCGCTCGTCGCGGAGATCATGGCCGGCTCGGGCGCGCACTGGCTCCTCATCGACGCCGAGCACAGCCCGAACTCGCTCGAGTCGGTCCTCGCCCAGCTGCAGGCCGTGCACGGCTACGACGTCCTGCCGGTCGTGCGCCTGCCGTGGAACGACACCGTGCTCATCAAGCAGTACCTCGACCTCGGGGCGCAGAACCTGCTCATCCCCATGGTGAACGACGCCGAGCAGGCGGCTGCCGCCGTCGCGGCCGTGCGGTACCCGCCGCACGGCGTGCGCGGCGTCGGCTCCGCCCTGGCCCGCGCGGCACGCTGGAACCGCATCCCGGACTACCTCGCACGGGCCGACGAGACGATCTCGCTCATGGTCCAGATCGAGACGGCCGAGGCCGTGGAGAACGTCAAGGAGATCCTGGCGGTCGACGGCGTGGATGGGATCTTCATCGGCCCGTCCGACCTCGCCGCGTCCATGGGTCTGCTCGGGCAGCAGGAGCACCACGACGTGCGCGCCGCCGTCGAGCGCTGCCTCGAGGCGGCGGAGGCGGCCGGCAAGCCCGCGGGCGTCAACGCGTTCGTCGAGGCGACGGCGCGGCACTACCTCTCCTGTGGGGCGCGCTTCGTCCTCGTGGGCGCGGACGTCTCGATCCTCGCGCGCTCGAGCGAGGAGCTCGCCTGGCGCTTCACGGCACTCTACGGCCCAGGCGAGGCAGGAGCGGACGGCGACGGGCGGCCGGCGAGCTACTGACCCCGCCGCTCGCCTCGTCCACCCCTTCGCCGCCACCAAGGCCGCCGCCCCTCGCGGGCGGCGGCCTCGTCGTCGTGCGCCGCGGCCGCAGCCTCCGCGGCCTCCCGCGCCTCGCGCCGGGCGCGCCAGGCGTGGACTTCAGTCTCGACATCCCGGGTCTTGGTCACGACCGGCGGACCGCCGAGGAGCTGGCGGCGCGCCTCGATGACCCTGCGGTTGAAGGACTCGACGGTGTCGCGGACCTGCTGCTCGGTGTAGAGGGCGTCGAGGGTGTCGGCGAGCCGGGCGTCCTCGACGCGCAGGAGGAGTGCCTCGGGGCCGAGGCCCGTGAGCTGCTCGCGCTGGATGAGGCCCTTGATCCACCAGTCTGGATCGTTGACATTGTCGAGGTTCGGGATGGGCTTGCCCGCGTACTTGAGGTGGTCGAACTCCCCGCGCGCCATGGCCTCGCGGATGAGGTAGTCGGCCCTTCGGGCCGTGTCGATCTCCCGGCGCTTCCGGTTGAGCTCCTCCTCGCGCGCGAGCTCCTCGGCCTCCTCCGGGGAGTGGGCTCCCCCGGAGGCGCGCAGACCGGCGAGGCGCTCGAGCCGCTCGCGCTGCTCCTCCTCGCGCTTGCCCTCCATGGACCCTCCCCTCCGTGCGCCCTGAACGCGCCGATGCCGTCACATCCACGGTAGGACGCGACGGCATGCGGAGCGTAGCGCTGAGGCTGGAGGCCTGGGGTCACGTGTCCTCGCCCAGGTGGTGCGCGGCGCGGCCCTCCTCGCCGTGCCCGATCCGCCCGTAGAGCGCCGGATCCGTCCGGCGCAGGCGCAGGGCCCAGGCGATGCCGGCGAGGCCGGGCAGGACGACGATGGCCGGCAGGACCCAGCTGAGCGGGCTCGGCTCGGTCTGGCCGAGCAGGACGTCGAAGTTGGCCGCGATGAGACCGAAGACCGCCGCGAGCGCGACCGCGCCCAGGGACGGCGCGACGACGGCGGTCCAGGGTCCCGCACCGAGGTCGCGGCGGCGGAAGAAGCCGACGACGGCGGCGGAGACGATCGCCATGAGCAGCACGAGGCCCATCGCGCCCGCGTTCGTGAGCCACGTGAACATGGTCAGGACGGGGTACAGCGGGCCGAGCTCGGAGCCCGTGCCGGCCGCGGCGAACCCGGCGGTGACGAGGATCGCGATGCCCGTCTGCACGAGCGAGCCGGCCCGCGGCGCGCCGTGGCGGCTCGTCCCCCCGAGCCAGGCGGGCAGGACGCGCTCCCGGCCGAGCGAGAAGAAGTACCGCGCCACGGCGTTGTGGAAGCTCACGAGCGCCGCGAAGAGGCTTGTGACGAAGAGCAGCTGCGCGATGTCGGCGGCGAGGACGCCGAGGCGCTCGGCAAGGAAGGCGAAGACGAGCCCGGGCCCCTGCTCCCCCGCCACGGCCGCGAGCTGCGACGGGCCCACCCCGACGGCCATGGCCCAGGCGGAGACGGCGTAGAACACGGCGATGACGCCGACGGCGGTGTAGGTGGCCCGCGGGATGGTGCGGTGCGGGTCCTTGGCCTCCTCGCCGTAGATCGCGGCGGACTCGAAGCCCATGAAGGCCGCGATGCCGAAGGACAGGACGGCGCCGACGCCAGGG
This sequence comes from Sinomonas sp. T428B, assembly GCF_056780155.1. NCBI lineage: Bacteria > Bacillati > Actinomycetota > Actinomycetes > Micrococcales > Micrococcaceae > Sinomonas > Sinomonas sp. T428B. Next base: position 2,386,976 of record NZ_JBRAZR010000001.1, read on the forward strand.
AGCAGGAGGCTCGTGGGGGCGAGCGGCTCGGCGGTGATGCCCTCGGGGGCGACGGCGAACGCGGCGATGTCGTAGACGAGGACGACGAGGAACTCGAGGGCGACGAGCGCGCCCAGGACCTTCGCCGAGAGGTCCACGCGATTGATGCCGAGCACGGCCACGACGGCGATGCACGCGAGGACCGGGATCCACCACGGGACGTCGAGGCCGAACCGCTCCGCGAGGAGGGACGAGACGGTGAAGCCGAAGAGGCCGTAGATGCCCACCTGCATGAGGTTGTAGGCCATGAGGGCCACGAGGGAGACGCCGACGCCGGCCGGGCGAGAGATGCCCTGGGAGACGTAGGCGTAGAACGCGCCGGCGTTGGTCACGTGGCGGCTCATCGCCGCGTAGCCGACGGCGAAGACCGCGAGGACCGCGCCGAGGACGAGGTACGAGAGCGGCACGCCGAGCAGCCCGGTGACGGCGAACGTCGTCGTCACTCCCCCGGCGAGGACGGTCAGCGGCGCGGAGGCCGCGATGATCATGAGGGTCACGGAGGCGACGCCGAGGCGGCGCTGGCGGGTCACGGCCACCTCCCCCGGCGTCAGGTGCGAGCTCGTCGAGATGCTCATGGGTCCTCCAGCTAAGTAGTGCGTAGGGATGGGGCGAAGGCAAGCAGGCGGCTGCGGGAACGGGCGCGGCGGCCGCTGCACCTATCGTGCTGCGGCCGCCGCGCCCGTGACTTGTCCCACAGCGAACGGCTCTTGTCCGCCCGAGAGATCCGGTGCTACCGGTGGCAGTGCCCGCCGTCGCCCTTCGCCGGGGCGGGGACGTCGAGGACGGGGCTGCGGTCGAAGAAGCCCTCGGGCCGGATCCTGAAGCCCACATGGTCCACGGGCATGATCGGCCAGTCCTCGGGGCGCGGGAAGTGCGTGAGGCCGAACGTGTGCCACACGACGAGGTCCGTCCCGTCGAGGTCGCGGTCCTGGGCCTGGTAGGCGGGCAGGCCTGCCCCGCCCGGGTGCTGGTTGACGAAGTCGCCGGTCGGGTAGCGCTCGGCCTCGTCGTACCGGGTCACCCAGAGCGCCTTGGTCGCGAAGGCGGCGCGGCCGGCGACCGACGACGCCGGGTCGGCCAGGAGGGTGGGGTGGCCCTGCGGGTGGATCTTGTACCCGACCGGCTCGCCGAGGCGGTTGAGCGAGGTCGGGTTGCTCACGATCCAGCTCCTGCCGGCGGCCATGTCGGCGTCGCGAGCGGCCTCGGACTCGCGGGCCAGGAGCGTGCGCCTGCGGGTGAAGGCGTTGCCGCGCTCGTTCCCCGGGCCCATCGGGACGCGCACGGCGTCCTCCTCCTCGACCCGGTTCGGCCCGCCGTCGAGCGCGAAGTCCAGGCGCGCGCTGAAGAGGTGCTGGTGGAACGGGGCGCCGAGGCCGGGCGCCATCTCGGACGAGAACTGGTAGTCGCCCTCGGGCTGGGCGCTCGTGAAGACGACGCCGGTGGCCTTGGCCTCGAACTCGATCGTGCCGTCGAGGTAGAGGTACCAGTAGAAGCCGTAGTCGTAGTTGCCGATCGTCGTGAAGAAGCTGATGACGAGGCGGCGGTTGCGCCGGACGTAGTTGACGCCGGTCCAGAGGTCCGAGTGCTTGGCGAGGATGGACGAGTCCTCCTCGTGCATGCAGATGCCGTTGCGGATCTCGCGGGGGTTGCCGAACGGGTCGCTCACGACCGGGCTCAGGTAGGTGATCTCGCCGAGGCAGTCGCAGCCGAGCTCGAGCGAGTTTGCGTACTGGCCCACGAGGTACTCGCCCGTGTCGAAGTAGTTCTGCCACGAGCGCACCGGGGACGGGTCGCCGTAGGGGACGACCATCTCGGCGATCGACGCGCGGTCGAGGATCCGGCGGCGGCGCGTCTCGGTGCGGGCGCCCGGGTCCCCACCCGAGGCATCGTCGAACGCGATGTTGTGCAGCACGAGGCCCTCGCGCACGTCGAAGCCGACGTCCAGGCTCCACCGCTCCCACTCGACGTGGTTGCCGCCCGTGACCGTGAAGCTCGGCCCCTCGGGCTGCGTGATCTCGATCGGCCTCTGGCTCGTGCGGACTGGGCCCGTGAGCTCGGGGTCGGTGAAGTTGCCGTGCTCGGCGGGAACCGGGACCGGCCCGAAGTCCAAAACCCGGTCCACGCTGCGGTTCACGGTGTCGATGTAGGCCACGAGGCCGTCGACGGGGTGCGCCCACGGGCTGTCGGTCGGGTGCTCCTGCACGAAGGCGAGCCCGCGCAGGATGCGCCGGCCCTTCTCCTCCGGGTACTCGAACACGCCCGCCGAGAGGGGCGCGACGCGCACGGTGGCCGGGTCGAGGCCGCGGTCAGCGAGGGCCTTGAGCCAGCGGGCGTCGGCGTTGAGGATCTCCTCGACCGCCTCGAACTCCTCCTCGAGGACGGGCAGCTCGCCGGTCGCCGCGGTGTCGAGCTCGACGGCGGAGTCCACCTCGCCGCGCGTGACCGAGACGGTGACGTCGTGGGGGCGGGCGCCGGCGACGTCGTGCAGGAACACGCGGAAGCGGCGGTCGACGGCGGGCGCTCCCCTGGCTGCCGAGCCGCGCCGCGGCTCGACGAGGCCGAGGTAGGCCACCCGGGTCGTCTCGCGCCACAGCCCCGCGGCCTCGAGGATGCCCCGGACGGCGGCGACCTCCTCGGCCGTGGCGAGGGCATAGGCGCCCGACGCCGGGTGCTGGGACACGCCGTCGGCTGCGGTGTCGGGGCTTTCGCCGTAGCCGTGGCAGGGGTGCGTGGTCGTCTCGGTGCTCATGGCTTCTCCGGGGTCGCAGGATTTTTTTTTCTATGGACGTAGACAATAACGGCCTGTAAGGTGAATCACAACAGGTGTAGAAAAAAAGGTCGGAGGACGGCGATGCCGAAGATCGTGGACCACGACCAGCGGCGCCTCGAGCTCGTCGACGCCACGTGGCGGGTCATCGCGGAGCGGGGTCTCGACGCCGCGACGATGCGGGACATCGCGGCCGAGGCCGGCTTCGCCAACGGTGCCCTCAAGCCCTACTTCCCCACGAAGGACCGGCTCCTCGACTTCGCGTTCGAGCACATCTTCGCCCAGACGAACCGGCGCATGGAGGCGGCCACGGCCAGCCTCTCCGGCCGCGCCGCACTGCGGGCGTACTGCCACGAGATCCTGCCGCTCGACGCCGAGAAGCTCGCCGAGGCGCGCGTCGCCATCGCCTTCTGGCAGAAGGCCCTGCGCGACCCGGCCAAGACCGCCCTCCACGAGCGCTCGATGGAGCAGTGGCGCTCCTCGATCGCGGGGTTCCTCCGCGAGGAGGGAGCCGACGCACGGGCCGCCGAGGCGCACGTGGGCGCCATCATGGACCTGGTCCTGGGGGCGCAGATCACGGCCACACTCTCGCCGGGGCACCACTCCGCCGAGCAGCTCGTGGCGCAGCTCGACTGCCTCCTCGACGGCATCCTCGGGGGCGCGTCGTGAGCGCCCAGACCATCGCGCACACGCCCGCGGGAGCCGACGAGGGTCTCGACGTGACCCTCGCGCATGACTTCGACACGTGGCGCCGCGCGGTGTCCGCCTCGTTCGTCCCGCTCGCCGTCCAAGCCGACCGCCGTGGGCCCTTCCACGGGAGCATGCGGGGGAAGCACGTGGCGCGCGAGGACCTGAGCCTGATCGAGGTGGCCGCGAGCAGCCACGCCGTGACGCGGACGCCGGAGCTCATCGCGGCGGCCGACCGCCGGTACTTCAAGCTCAGCATCCAGCTCTCGGGCACGGGCCTCCTGCTCCAGGACGGCCGCGAGGCGGTCCTGCAGCCAGGGACCCTCGCCGTGTACTCGACGGACCGGCCGTACACGCTCGCGTTCGACGGCGACTTCCGCTCGCTCGTGCTCATGTTCCCGCACTCGGCCGTCGACCTCCCGGCCGACGCGATGTCCCAGATCACGGCCACGGCCATGAGCAGCGAGCACGGCCTGGGCGCCCTCGTGGCGCCCTTCCTCGTGCGGCTGTCCGAGAACCTCGGCGCCGTCGGCGGGCCGAATGGGACGCGGCTCGCGCGCAACGCCCTCGACCTCGTCACGACGCTCTTCAACGGCGAGCTCGACGCCCGCTCCGCCACCTCCCGCGACCCGCACCAGGTGCTCCTCGCCCGGATCCACCGCTTCATCGAGGCGAACTTGGGCGACCCCGAGCTCTCACCCGGGGCCATCGCGGCGGCGCACTACATCTCGACCCGCCACCTCCACGACCTCTTCCGCGAGCACGGCACGACAGTCTCGGCCTCGATCCGCGAGCGCCGGCTCGAGCGCTGCCGCCGCGACCTGCGGGACCCGGTGCTCGCGGACCGGCCCGTCACGGCCATCGCCGCGCGCTGGGGCCTGACCGACTCCGCCCACTTCAGCCGCATCTTCCGCGCCGCCTTCGGCGAGCCGCCGTCGTCGTACCGCGCGGGCGCATAGCCCCATCCGATGCCGGCCCCCGTTCCGAAGGGAGTGCATGGACGCCAGGACAGGACACTCACGACGCCGCGCGGTCGCCGCGGCCCTCGCCGCCGGCCCCGGGGGCACGGGGCTCGCGGTCGCCGCGCATTTCCTCGCTGGCGGCGAGCTCCCGTCCCCTGCCGTTGCCCTCGCGTGCGCGGCGCTCCTCGGGCTCGCCGCCGCCGCGGCCGTCTCGCGAACTCTCGTGCCCACGTGGTCCATCGCGCTCTTCTGCGGCCTCTCGCAGCAGGCGCTCCACCTCGTCGTCACGTCAGCGGCCTTCACCGCCGGGTCCCAGGGTGTCACGGGCCACCACGGCCGGACGGCGCCGGCCGATCAGGCGTCCGCTCCGATCCCGAGCGCGATCCCCGACCCGGCGCTCGACCCCGCCGCGACGGCCGACGCGGCGCACGGGGACCTCCACCTCATGGTCGTCACGCACCTCGGGGCGGCGGTGCTCGCCGCGGTCCTGGTCTCCCTCGCGCTCGCCCGGTCCTGGCGACTCCATGAAGGAGCCGGAGGCGCAACGGCGGCCAGGGGCAACTGACGATCAGCCTGCTTCAGGGCATGAAAAGACCTGCGAGGCGATTTCCCTTCGCCGGTATTGTCCGGATCAGGTAGTTGGGGTCGCCAGTCAATCCTTCGATCTTCTGGCCTCTCAGCCTTTCGGCTCCCTCGCCCGTCCCGCAGGCCTGTAATGAGCATACGCCTCTCGAGCATCTCGAAACAGGGGACAAGGGAACCCGATTCGGCTTCCAGAAGGGCTATACGCGTCCCATGGCGCCTGCAGCCGATCGGCCCCGCTGCTGGCTGAGCAGGAAGGGCACGAGCTCCCCGAGCACGGGCCCCGCCGGCGCGAGGGTGCCCGCGTGCGTGCGGCCGGGCAGCTCGACGAACCGGGCCCGCGGCATGAGCTCCGCGGCACGGCGCGAATCCGCGAGCCTCGCGCGGTCGCGCGTGCCGGCCATGAGCAGGGCCGGCAGCGCGAGCTGCGCGACGACGGCCTCCGGCAGGCCCGGATCCTCCTCGGTGGCCGTGAAGCACGCTGCGAGCGCGGCGCCGTCGTTCGCGAGGAACGCGGCCCTCGTGCCGGGGTCCAGGGGACGGCCCTCGGCGGCGAAGCCCTCGACGAAGGCCGTGACGCCGCCTGAGCGGAGCGCCTCGAGATAGCCGGGGAAGAAGACCTTCTCGACCTCGCCGCGCTGGGGCCGGAACGTCCCGCCGAGCGCCGTGAGGCTCGCGACCCGGGCCGGGGCGGTGGCCGCGAGCGAGAAGGCGACCCGCGAGCCGAGCGAGTAGCCCACCACATGCGCGTGGTCGATCCCCGCCGCGTCGAGGACAGCGAGGACGTCCGTCGCGTGCCGGGGCATGCGGTAGCACTCCGGGTCGTGCGGCTTGCCGCTGCGGCCGTGGCCGCGCAGGTCCATCCGGACCACCGTGTGCCCGGCGAGCGCGGCGGTGTAGCCCAGCCCGCGCCAGATCGCCTTGGACAGCGCCGAGCCGTGCAGGAGCACGACGGCGGGGCCCTCCCCCGCCAGATCGTAGGAGATCGGGGTGCCGTCGTCGGGATTGGCCGTGGTGCTCACCGGGCCACCCTATGCCGCCGAGCGCGGGGGCGGGCTCGAATGTGGCGGACGCCTCGCGCCCGCACGGTGCCTGGGCTCGGCGCTTGGCCTGCCACGCTCCGGGTAAACCGCCCACGCTCCGGGTAAACAAGGCACGGCATCGGCACCCACGCCAGGAGGAACCATGAGCGAAGCCCCGGAGACCAAGCGACACGTCGACAACGACGTCCTCGCCAACTACCTGCACAGCCACATCATCGCCTCCAACGCAGGCAAGCGGCTCTTCGACGAGGCGGCGAAGGTGTGGGACGGAACCCCGTACGGCCCCACCTTCGAGAGATTGGCCAACGAGATCCGCGAGGACTCGGACGAGCTCAAGGGGATCGCGGAGGGCCTCAACCTGAAGCTTCCTGGGCACAAGCAGGCCATCTCGTGGGTCGGTGAGCAGGCCGCCAAGCTCGACCCGCTCAATCCGGGCCACTCCCGCGCGGGACACTCGGGCCAGCTCGAACTCGAATCCCTCATCAGCGCCGTGACCGGCAAGTCGCTCCTGTGGGAGACGCTCCTCCTCCTCGCCGACGAGGACGTGCGCATCGACGCCCTCCGGATGGAGCAGCTGCTCGACCGGGCCCTCCAGCAGATTCGCGACCTCTCCGAGGTCATGCGCTCGACGGCGAAGGCCCGCTTCCGGCCGGAAGCGACCAAGCAGCGCTAGTCGCTGTTGTTGCGCGCCCGGGCCTGGCCCTGCGGGCGGCGCCCATCCAGGCCGCGGCGAGGAAGGCCGCGGCGAGGTCCGCGCCGACGACGGCGAGCATCGCCTCGGCGTGTTCGCCCGCTCCCGTGGTGCCCGAGGCGGTCGTCGAGGCGGCCACATGCGTCCCGGGGTGCGCGTGCGTCGCCGCCCCCTGGGCGGCCGCGCGATCCGGGGCGAACACGAGGACGGCGTGCACGAGCACCATGGCGAGCGACATCGCGAGGAGCGCCCGAGCAGCGCGCGCTGACGGGCGGCGCCACAGGTGCCAGGCGCACGGGACGCATGCAGCGGCCATGGCGACGCCGAGCGCCGCCATCCACCCGCCGGCCGGGAGCATCGACAGGTGAGCTGCGGCGCCCGCCGCCGCGGCGGCCGCGGCAAGGCGCGCCCGCGCCATCCCCGTGGCGGACGGCGCCGTGGCGTGCGGCGCCGTGGCGTGCGGCGCCGTGCGGGCCGGAGGGCTGTCGACCAGTGTGCTCATGGATCCACCATGCCGCCCCGAGGGCGGACAGTGCCGCGAGCCGAGTGCACGGGCCTTGACTGCGAGCGCACGGTTCCAGACTGGGACCACACGGCCCGGAGCACAGGGCCCGGGCCACATGCTGACGGCGGGCCTCCCCGCGAAGGGGAGGCCCGCCGTCGTGCGCACCGGGAAGGGCCGGAGCGGCCGCCTCAGAGCCGCGTCAGCGCGCTGCCTCCGGGTGCTCCTTGAGGTACTCGGCGTGCGCCTCGGCGACGTGCAGGTCCGCACCCTTCGTCTCGCGCACGAGCGAGACGCCGATGAGCGAGATGACCGCGGCGATCGCAATGTAGAGGCCGATCGTCCACGAGGCGCGGAAGGCGTTCATGAGCACCTCGGCGATCGTCGGGGCGAACGCGCCACCGAGGATCGCGCCGAGCGCGTAGCCGATCGAGACGCCGGAGTAGCGGACCTTGGCGGGGAACATCTCGGCGTAGAGCGCGGACTGCGGGCCGTAGCTCAGGCCGAGGCCGAACGTCATGACGAACAGCGCCACGAAGTACCAGACGATGTTCCGCGTGTCGATGAGGAACCACATCGGCACGGCCCACAGGGCCAGGAACGCGTAGCCGATCTGGAAGGTCCGGACGCGCCCGAGCCGGTCGGAGAGGATGCCGCCCCACAGCGTGAAGACGAGCCAGCCGAACGAGGCGAGCGTGGTCGCGAGCAGGACGCTCGGACGGTCCATCTTGAGGGCGCCGACGGCGTAGGTGGCGAAGTAGGCGATGAGCAGGTAGCCGGCGGCGTTGTTCGCGATGAAGATGACGGCCGTGAGGGCGACCTGCCGCCAGTTGTAGCGGAACAGCTGGCCGAGCGGGGCCGAGGACTCCTTGTGCCGCTGCTGCAGCTGCTTGAAGACCGGGCTCTCCTCGACCGCGCGGCGGATCAGGTAGCCGACGACGATGAGGACGATCGAGAACAGGAACGGGATGCGCCAGCCCCACTCGTTGAAGGCCGGGCCCATGGTCGTCGTGAGGACCCACAGCGTGGCGGTCGCGAGGATCATGCCGATCGGGACGCCGATCTGGGGGAACGCGCCGAAGAAGCCGCGGCGGTGCTTCGGTGCGTGCTCGACCGACATGAGCGCGGCGCCGCCCCACTCGCCGCCCGCCGAGAAGCCCTGGAGGATGCGCAGGAAGATGAGCAGCACCGGGGCGAGGACGCCGATCTGGGCGTAGGTGGGCAGGACGCCGATGAGCGAGGTCGAGGCGCCCATGAGGATGAGGGTGAAGACGAGCATCTTCTTCCGCCCGAGCCGGTCCCCGAGGTGCCCTGCGACGATGGCGCCGAGGGGGCGGAACAGGAAGGAGATGCCGATGGTCGCGAAGGCGATGATCTGCGCGAGGCCGGGGCTCTCCTGCGCAACGGGGGCGAGGAACAGCGGGCCGAGGACGACGCCGGCCGCCTGGGCGTAGATGAAGAAGTCGTACCACTCGATCGTGGTTCCGACCAGGGTGCCTGCGAGGACCTTGCGCTCTTCCCGGGACATCTGGTGGGCTGCCGGCCGCCCGGCGTTCACAGCGTTGGACATTCGAACTCCGTCGTTCTTCAGGGTGCGGGGGCCGAGGCCCATTACTGACCGATTGGTCGGTCAATAAAGAGAGAATACATGAAGTGTGAGGTGGCGCACAGCCCCTTCAGTCCTCGCGGTGCAGGAGCTCGCGGATCCGCTCCCGCAGGGGCTCGCGGTCGTAGCTGTTGACGAGGGCGCCGGCCATGCGGACCGGGTCGCCGAAGAAGAAGTACTCGTAGAGCGCCTGCCGCCCGGCGAAGCCCGTGACCGAGGCATCGGCGGCGAGCTTGAACAGCCGGATCCGCTCCGGGCCCGTGAGCGACTTCCCCTGGAGGTACATCTCGATGTCCTCGCGCGCCACATCGAGGTCGGCCTCGCCCGGGAGGGCCATGAGGCCCGAGGCGCAGAACTTTCGGATGATCTCGGGGTACCGCTGGGACGCCTTCGGGTACCAGTTCCGGGCGGCGTTGAGGGTCGGCCAGTGCGGGAGCATGACGCCGTCGTCGGAGAGCCCCGCCTGGGCCTCCGCGGCGACGATGAACGCCCTGCCGATCTCGACGTTGCGGATGAGCTCGGCGAGGTCCTCCTGGATGTGCTGGAAACCGTCGATGCCGATAGCCTCGGCGATCTCCGAGGCGAGCCCGAGGAAGAACTCGCTCTTGGCGAGCGTGCGGGTCACGACCTGGTGGGTCATGAGCGGCCCGGCACCGGTCTCGGCGTACCACGCGTTGCACAGCTCCGGGTGGCCGAGCATGAAGACGCGCTCGTTCGGCACGAAGACGTCGTCGAACACGACGACGGCGTCGACCTCCTCGAAGCGGCTCGCGAGCGGCTCGTCGTGGTGGCCGCCGCCGTAGTGCAGGCCCCTGCGGCAGAGGAAGCGCAGGCCCGGGGCATCGTTCGGGACCGCGAACGCGAACGAGTAGGGGACGTCGTCGGGCCCGCCGCGCAGGAGGGTCGAGGGGAAGACGAGCAGCTCGTCCGCGATCGGGGCGATGGTCGCGAGCATGCGCGCGCCGCGGACCACGATGCCGTCGTCGCGCTCCTCGACGACGCGCGCGGCGAGCTGGCCGCCGAGCTGCTCCGAGCCCGAGACGGAGCGGTTGGCCTGCGGCGGGATGAGGGTGTGGGTCGCGAGGAGGTCGTTCTCGCGGCACATCTCGTAGTACGCCTCGATGCGCTCGCCGAACGCCGGGTCGGCCTGGGCGAAGAACTTCTTCGCCGTGGCCAGCGCGGTCAGCGCGGAGTTCATATAGTCCCCGGTGCGGCCCAGGAAGCCGTGGGAGTACCGCGCCCAGACGGTCATGCCGGCGCGCCGCCGCTCGAGGTCCTCCTTGGTGCGGGGCACGAGGAAGGAGACGTTGACCGGCTCGCCCGAGGTCGGCGAGGGGTAGGTCAGCGCGTCGCGGTGCTCGGCTTCGTGCTGGAGGTCGAAGAGCGCCGCGTAGCTGCGCGCCAGCCCCCTGAACGAGGGGTGCTCGGTGAGGTTCTCGGAGACGATCGCGCCGTCGATCACGAGGTGCGGGCGCATCGCGTTGAGCTTGGCGAGGAACTCGTCCCCGGTGCGGATGCCCATGGCTTTCTCTCCAGTCGTCGATCTGATGGTGGGGGCGCTCGCCCCGGACGGGCTAGAGGAGGTCCTCGACGCCCAGCTCGCTCTCGGGGATGGCCGTGAAGCGGCCGCCGTGGAAGGCGAGGGCGTCGCCGGGGCGGTGGTTGAAGTCCACGACCTCGCCGACGTACAGGGTGTGGTCCCCGCCGTCGTAGGCGGCCCAGGGGGTGCACACGAAGAAGGCCAGCGGCCGGGCGAGCCGCGGCGCTGTCGGACCCTCGACCCACTGGGGCTCGAGCCCCGGCCTCCCCGCGAAGTGCAGGGCGAGGGCCTTCTGCTCCGCCCCGAGGATGTTGACCGAGAAGGGGCGGCCGGCGAGCTCGTCGTGGGCACGGGCGGTGCGCGCGATGCTCACGAGCACGAGCGGGGGTTCGAGCGAGACGGACGTGAAGGAGTTGACGGTGATGCCATGGCGGCCGCTGGGGCCGTCGAAGGCCACGATGGCAACGCCCGTGGCGAAGCGGCCGAGGCTGCCGCGGAAGCGGTGGGCAAGCTCCTCGGCAGTCCTCTGGTGGGAGGCTCTCGGGTGTTCAAGACTGCTGGCGTCTGGCATTCGATTATCGAACAGTCCGTGCTTATATAGAGCAAACACACTGTAGGCCGCGCGTCACGCCCCGCACAAGGCCCCGCGCGCCGAGCCCGGCCCAAGCCCGAATCCTAGGATGGTCAGATGCCACGCACCGCCGCGGAGTCCGGTCCGCACTCCCAGACCCTCTCCCGGGGCATCCGCGCCCTCGAGGTGCTCGCCGACGCCAGGAATCCGCTCACGATCGCCGAGCTCTCGGCCGCGCTCGAGGTGCACCGGTCAATCGCCTACCGGATCGTGCGCACCCTCGAGGACCACGCGCTCGTCACGCGGGACGAGTCCGGCCGGCTCAGCCCCGGGGCGGGGCTCTCGGTGCTCGCCCGGTCGGTCTCCCGCGACCTCCAGACGGCCTCGCTGCCCGAGCTGGGCCGGCTCGCCTCTGAGCTCAGGATGACGGCGTTCGTGGCCGTGTGGGACCGGGGCGAGTGCATCACGCTCGCGACCGTCGAGCCGCAGCACAACGGGGTCTCGCTCGCTCAGCGGCCCGGCACGCGGCACAGCCTCGACCAGGGCGCCCCGGGCATCGCCATCCAGTCCGCCCTCGGGCGCGAGGAGTGGGAGCAGCGGGCCCCCGGGATCCCGTACCGGGAGGACGCCGACACGGCCCGCGAGCGGGGGTATTCGCTGAGCCACGACGAGGTCCTCCCGGGCGTCTCCTCCGTCGCCGTGCCGATCAGGATCCCGCACCAGCGGCCCGCCGCCCTCGCCGTCGTCTACTTCGGCGGGATCACCGACCCCGAGCGGATCGGAGCGGCCCTCGCCGCCGCGGCCAGGCGGATCCAGGACGCCATCGGCTGAGCCCCCTCGACCCGGGAGCGGCCGCGCCCCAGCAGTGGGGGCGCGGCCGCTGGCGCGTGCGGTCGGGGCTAGCGGATCTGGATGTTGCCGCTCCTGAGCGTCTGCGTGCCGGAGTCGTAGCCGGTGTCGAGCACGATCCGGTAGGTGTCCTTGCCCTTGCCGGGCTCTCCGAGGTCCTGGACATCGATCCGGAAATGGTGCGAGCCCTGGCCGTCGATCGTGGCGCGGCCGAAGATCGTTGCCTGCGTGCGTTCCGGGTTGCAGGTCAAGGCGAGGATGCGCGTGGACTTCACCCTCTGCGGCTGGGTGGGACCGAAGTCCTGGTACTGCTGCTGCCCCTTGACACTGCCGGCGGCGCTTGACTGGGCGTTGCCGCCGAAGGACGCCTTGTCGCCGTTGGCGGCGATGATCGTGCCGCCGGTCTCGATCTTGACCTGGCAGAGCGGTGTGCTGGTCGGTAGCCTCCAGGCCTTGGTCGCGGTGCCGGAGGGTTCACCCGGACCCTGGGTCGTGTCGTTGTCTGTATCGGCGAAGGCGGTGATCGTGTCCGCGCCGGGGAGCTCGGGGCCCTGGTAGCAGAAGGCCGCCTCCCCGTTCGCGTCCGTGGTGGCCGATCCGCTGGTGGTCACCGAGCCGGTGACCGTGAAGCGCACGGTGATATCCGGGGTTGCGTTGCCCCCCGCGTCCTTCACCGTGGCCGTCACGCAGTGCTGGGTCCCGACGTCGTTCGTGTCGGCCTGGGGCGCGAGCGTGAGCGTGGCCGGGGCACCGGGGCCGGGCGAGAGCTTGGCGGCGAAGGCGTCGCGGAAGCCGCCATTGAAGGTGATGTCGAAGGCGCCGGCCGTGGTCGGGAAGTCCGCGGAGCTGGTGAACCCGGCCACGTAGGCGTCCCCGGAGGCGTCGACGGCGACGCCGAAGCCTACGTCGGCGCTGGTCCCCCCGAGGAAGGTCGAGTAGACGAGGGCCGAGCCGGCCGGGTTGAGCTTGGCGACGAAGGCGTCGCCGCCGCCGTTGAAGCTGGTGTCGAAGGCGCCGGCCGTGGTCGGGAAGCTGGCCGAGCCCGCCCTGCCGGTCACGTAGGCGCTGCCCGAGGCGTCGACGGCGACGGCGGGGGCGAAGTCATTGTCGCTCCCCCCGAGGAAGGTCGAGTGGGCGAGGGCCGAGCCGGCCGGGTTCAGCTTGGTGACGATGGCGTCCCGGAAGCCGCCGTTGTAGGTGGTGTCGAACGCGCCGGCCGTGGTCGGGAAGTCGAACGAGTTCGTTTCGCCAGACACATAGGCGCTGCCCGCGGTATCGACGGCGACGCCGTTGCCGAAGTCGAAGCCGCTTCCCCCGAGGTAGGTCGAGTAGACCAGGCTCGACCCCGTGGGTGAGAGCTTGGCGGCGAAGGCGTCGGTGAGAGCATTGAGGGCGGTGTCGAAGGCGCCGGCCGTGGCCGGGAAGCCGGCCGAGTTCGTGTGGCCCGCCACGTAGGCGCTGCCGGCGGCGTCGACGGCGACGGCGTTGCCGGAGTCGTTGCCGGCCCCTCCGAGGTAGGTCGAGTAGGCGAGGCTCGCACCGGTGGGGTCCACTTTGGTGACAAACGCGTCGAAGCCCCCGTTGGCAGCGGCGTCTAAGGCGCCGGCCGTGGCCGGGAAGCCGGCCGACGACGTCTCGCCGGTCACGTAGGCGCTGCCCGCGGCGTCGACGGCGACGCCGTTGCCGAAGTCCGGGCCGCTCCCCCCGAGGTAGCTCGAGTAGAGGAGGGTCGACCCTGTGGGCGAGAGCTTGGTGACGAAGGCGTCCCAGTCTCCGTTGAAGGTCGGGCCGAACGCGCTGGCCGTGGTCGGGAAGTCGGTGGAGAACGTCTCGCCGGTCACGTAGGCGCTGCCCGCGGCGTCGATGGCGATGCCGGTGCCCAGGTCCGTGGAGTTCCCCCCGATGTAGGTCGAGTAGACGAGGCTCGATCCTGTGGGCGAGAGCTTGGTGACGAAGGCGTCCTCGAAGCCACCAGAGGACGTGTCGAAGGCGCCGGCCGTGGTCGGGAAGTCCGCGGCGCTGGTGAACCCCGTCACGTAGGCGCTGCCCGCGGCGTCGACGGCCACCCCGGCGCCTTCGTCCGTGCCGCTCCCCCCGAGGAGGGTCGAGTACGCGAGGGCCGGGTCGATCACCAGCGGCTGGCCTCGGTCGTAGCCGCCGAGAGCGAAGCCGTAGGAGTGGCCTTCGAGCGAGAAGCTGCTCTGGACCGCGACCTCTTTTCCTCCGATCTGCTGGTAGCTGCGCGGCGCGGAGTCGCTGAGGCTTCCCAGCGGCGTGGAGATCAGCAGCGCACCTGCGGGGCCGAGCGCGAGGCCGTCGGCGCCACCGTAGGAGAGGCGGATGTCGGAGGGATCGGCTCCGGGCGCCACGTGGAACTCGTACTTCAGCGTCCCGTCCCGGCCGGCGAAGACCATGTCGATGCCCGGCCAGAGACCCCGGTAGACGAGCTGCTGGTAGGTGTGCAGGCCGGTGTGGCTCTCGCCCGCCGTCAGGTAGTTCACCTTCCCCGGAGCGGGCTCGCCCGCCTCGAGCGTCGCGTTCGGGCTGGAGCCCAGGAAGCTCATCTCGAGCGCGTGGCCGCGGTCGCCCTTGGCCAGGAACAGGACGGCCTTGTCCTCGGCGAAGAAGAAGCCGAAGCCGGCGCCCTGTGCGTAGTAGCGCACGCTCTCATCGGTCTGGCCGGCGTTCGCCACGAACGACAGTGGCAGCTTCCCATAGGCCTCCAGAGCGTCCGCCCTGCTCTCCGGTGAAAGGCCGGCCGACGCGGCCATCCCAGGCTGGGGAAGGACCAGTCCCTGTGCAGCGGGCACCGGTCCCGCCGCCGTCGGCGTGGGGCCTCCAGCAGTGCTCAAGGTCACCTGCGTGAGCACGACCGACACGACGGCGAGCATGGCCAGGACGATCAGGACCATCGTGGACCTCACCCGATGCCGGCCCGGCCGGCTCCCGGAGCCTCCGCTCCACTCGGTCACACCCGCAGGCGCATACTCGGTCACCAGTGCCATGGCCGTACCCTCTTCCACCTTACGTACGTGCCCACATTTCAACCCGGCTGCCTCTGAGCGCGCACGAGTAACGTGTACTCGTTCGAGGGGACAGCGCGTCAGGGAATCACCTGTCAAAGGCTTGCGCGCATCGACGGCGCGGCTCAGTCGGCGTGATTCCCCCACCGGGCCGCGGCGGCCACCGCGCCGAGCACGAGGAGCCCGGCCGCTGCCCCCAGCGGTGCGCCGAACGCGGCGGACACTCCCCCCGACTCGGCGAGTGCCCCCGCGAGGCCCGAGCCGAGCGCCGTGCCAGCGACGAGGCCGCTCGCGAGGGCCGTCATGACCGTGCCGGCCCTCCCCTGCGGTGCCACACGGCCGCCCACGGCATAGACCGTGACCATGATCGGACCCACGGGGAGGCCGAGGACCAGGAGCGCCGCTGTAAGGCTCTCGAACGAGTCAGCAGCGATGGGCAGGAGCGCGGCCACGACCATGGCCGCGGCGCAGGCCGCCCAGCGCACCGGCAGGGCGATGCGCGGGCTCCACGCTGCGACGCTCAGGGCCGTCACGGCGGAGGTCGCCCCGACCGCTGCGTAGAGCAGCCCGCCGACCTCGGCCGCCCCGCGCTCCCCCGCGAAGGCCGTGACCGCTGCCTGCATCCCGCCGAAGAACGTCCCCATGGCCGTCATCGCGGCGACCGGCACCAAGACGATGAGCCACGCCCGCACGGGGACCCTGGCCTGCTCGGCCTGCCCGGCGGGATGGGCGGCCGCGGCCGTGGGGTGCAGCGCGAAGGCGCTCACGAATGCCGCCGTGAGCAGCGCGGCGACGGCGAGCGGGATCCCCGGTCCTGCGAGCGCCGCGAGGGCGCCCACGAGCGCGGGGCCGAGGACAAACGTCACCTCGTCCGCCGTCCCCTCGTAGGAGAGGGCGGCATCGAGCTCGAGCGCCCGGCGGCTCCGTCCGGCCGTGAGCGCCATCCAGCGGGCGCGGGCGAGGGGCCCGACCTGCGGCGTCGTGACCCCCGCCGCAAAGGACGCCGCCACGACCGCCCACGGCGGGACGTCGCCCGCTTCGAGCGGCGGATAGCTCGCGAGGACGACGGCGAGCATCGCGGCGGCGTTGAGCAGCCCGGCGGCGAGGACCACGTGGCGCTGCCCGTGCCGGTCGGCCAGGCCGCCGAGCAGGGGCGCGCCGACCGCGGCGCCGAGGCCGACGGCCCCGGCCGCGAGACCGCCGAGGGCGTACGAGTCCGTCGCGACGGCCACGGCCGTGAGCGTCCCGACGGTGAGCATCGCGAGGGGCAGCCTCGCGACGAAGGCGATGGGAATGAACGACGTCCCGGCCAGGGACGGCAGGGAGGCGTAGCGGGCAAGGAAGGAGACGCGGACGGGCACGGGCACACCTGACGTGAGCGCGCGGCGTCCCTGCCACCCGCCGCGCAGGACCCAGTAGCGAGACCATCCTAGCCCAGGCTCTGAAGCTGCCGGATGGCCCTGTTTGCGGCCCATCCCAGAGCACCTCATATGCATGCGGCGACGTCATTTCCAACAGCCACTGCCTCCGCGGAGAGTCGCCTCAAGGAGTCGAGGAGTTCGGCTCGCTGTGAAGGGGGCAGCACCGCTAGGAGTTCCGTCTCGGCAGCGCGGACCGCCGAGTGCGCCTCGTGCAGGACACGTCGGCCCTCGTCCGTGAGGGACAGTGCATGAATTCTCCGGTCCGCCGGCATCGGCTCTCGCACCAGGAGGCCCCGAACCTCGAGCCTGTCGACGGCCGTGACCATCATGCTCTTGTCGACTGCCGCGGCACGCGCGACCGCAAGCTGGCTGCGCCCGGGGCCGGCGTGGACCTCGGTCATCACTACATATTCGCGCAGCGTGATGCTGAACTTGGCGATCACCTGCTGCTCGACCCATCCAAAGCTGCGGGCCAGCCGCGCCAGAAGCCAGTGCGCGTCGTCGTTCAGCGTCATCCCGACGGTCCCAGTCACTTCTTCTCTCCTTCCACCCCGAGGGGTTGCGATCCCATGATTATCTGGTCTAGGATCGTCTGTATTCAGATGATCTCACAGGAGATCACCGAACGAAAGGAAGTCAGATGTCCGTCCCCGAGCGCCTCACCCCGGAGAACACCACGATCGTCCTCATCGACCACGCGGTCGGCTTCGCCAACATCCTGGGTTCGACCGAGATCGGCAAGCACGTCAACAACGTCGTGGGACTTGCCAAGACGGCCAAGCTCTTCGAGACCGGCCTGGTGGTGACCAACGGCCTGCCGGGCAAGCCGTCCGGCCCGCTGTACCCCGAGCTCCTCGAGGTGCTCGGCGACCACGAGATCATCGAGCGGCCCGGTGCCACGAACGCGTTCGCCGACGAGACCTTCGCCGCGGCCGTGCGGGCCACGGGACGCACCAAGCTGGCCATCGCCGGCGTCTCGACCGAGGGCTGCGTCCTGCAGAGCGTCCTCGGCGCGCTGCGCGAGGGCTACGAGGTCTATGTCGTCGTCGACGCCAGCGGCAGCGTGACCAAGGAGACCCACAACGTCGCCGTCCAGCGCATGGTCGCCGCAGGTGCGATTCCGGTCACGTGGTACTCGCTGGCAGGCGAGCTCGAATACGACCACCGGTCGCCGACCGCTGTCCACCTCCAGCAGCTGATGCGCGAGCATGTCCCGTCGATGGCCAAGGGCATCCAGTCCTGGCTGGCCATGAAGGCAGCCGCAACAGCTGCCGCCAGCTGATCCAGCGCCAAGAAACCTCGAACCCTGCCCGTGACTCCGCGGCCCGTGCGGCCGCGGAGCCACGGGACCCGACAATCACCAAACGACAGGACACCACCGTGCAAGCCCGCGCACCGCAGCCGACCGCCCGACGCGTCGCGTCGTTCCTCTGGTTCCCCTTCTTCTTCGCCGCCGCCTTCACCCTGATCGGCCTCTACAGCTTTCACCACCCGGCTCCGCATGGCATGCGGGTCGTCGTCGCACCGGCCTCCGACGCCACCGCCGTCACCGCTGCACTCGGCAGAGTCGTGCCGGACGGCTTCGGCGTCGAAAAGGCCGACAGCAGCACGGCCGCACGGCATGCGGTGGAGACCGGGCAGGCGGCCGCGGCCATCACGGGCGAAAACATCTACGTGTCCTCCGGTGCCAGCCCGCTGCGCGCGGACTACCTCACCGAGGTCCTCCCCCAGGCCCTCGGAATGGACGCGCCCGTAGTCGACGTGAAGCCGACCGCGGCCGGCGACGTCAGCGGCGTCAGCCTGTTCTTCTACGGACTTCCGCAGCTGCTCATCGGCCTGATCACCTCGATCGTGCTGCTGCAGTTGGGCATGTGGCCCCTGCGGCGCAAACTCCTCGCGATCGCCGCCACCGGCGCGTTCACCGCTGTCATGACCCACGTGGTGGCCGTCGGCCTGGACGTCATCCCGTCGGATCTCCGGCTGCTGCTCTATGGCTTCCTGCTGACCCAGACGATCGGCTGGCTCACCACGGCCGCCGCATTGAACCTGAGGCAGTACTTCATGCCGGTCGCCATGACGTTCGTGCTCGTGCTGGGCATTCCCTCGTCCGGAGCGACCGTCAACGGCGACATGCTCCCGGGCGTGGTCGCCTGGCTGAATGATGTACTGCCCTTCGCCGCCTTCGTCGATGCGGTCCGCGCCACGTCCTACGCCTCCGGAGTCGGCGTGGCCCAGCCACTGCTCGTGCTCTCCTCCTGGGCACTTGCCGGAGCGGCCCTGCTGACGTGGACGAGCGTCCGCAAACGGAAGGCGGCCGCGGCACGGCTCGCAGACCAGAAGGCGACCGAGGAACCCAAGACCACCGGCGGACGCGGGCTCGCACGGCTCCACGGACGGATCACCACCCTCTCGGAGGGGCCCGTGCCGAACGCGTTCGTGTCGGTGCTCGACGAGTCAGGCGACGAGCTCCGGCGCACCGCCACCAACACGGACGGCGACTACGAGATCGCGGGCCTCTCCACCGGCCTGCACCACATCGTGGTCACCGCCCGCCACTGCGAACCGGCGATCGTCACCGTCGCACTGCACCCCGAGGACGATCGACCGCGCAACGTGGCGGTGCAGGACTGGAACGACCCCGCCGCCAACCTCAGCGCCGCAGAGATCGGTGCCCGACGTCGATTGACATCGTTCGACTCGACCACGACCAGCCCCGCAAACCCTGACTAGGCCAACCACATCCATGTGAGACAGGAAGAAGGGAACAGGAACATGGACGCATTCAACGAAACCCCGTGGTCACAAGGCAGCGTGGACCTTGCCGGCAAGAAGGTTCTCGTGCTTGGAGCCACCGGAGGTGTCGGCGAGGGAGTGACGAAGACACTTCTCCAGGCCGGCGCGACGGTGCTCGCGACCTCGCGGTCCCGAGAGCGGCTCAACGACCTCGCCAAGCGCGTCCCGGAGGCAGGCTTCGTCCCGGTCGTGGTCGATGCCCTCGACAGCGAGTTCGACGCCGCAGTCCGCGACCTCGCTGGCCGACACGGGCAGCTCGATGGCGCCGTCGTCAGCGTTGCATCCTGGGGCAACCAGGGACGCAAGCCGCTCCTGCAGCTGACCGACCACGAGTGGTCCGAGCTCCTCGCAGCCAACCAGACCACCGTGTTCCGCGCCTACCGCCCCTGGTCCCGGTGCTGCGAAGTGACGGGCTCCTGCTGCAGCTCAACGGCATGAGCGCCGACATCCCCTTCCCGGGATCCGCCGGCGTGGCACTGACCGCCGCAGCCACCAAATCGATGACCCGAACACTGGCCGCCGAGCTCGGCCCGCACGGGCCGCGCGTCTACCAGGTCATCCTCGGCGTGATCCGGACCCGGCAGCGGCAGCTCGCCGGAATCGACAACCCCGGCTGGATCCCCGCCGAAGCGGTCGGTGTTCACCTGGCCGAACTGCTGGCCGGAACCAGCCCGCTCACCTCCGAGGTACTGCACTACTACGTCAGCGCCGAGGACGGCCCCGTGTCCAGCAACCCCCGTAGCTGAGGAGGAGGACTGACAATGTTCGACACCATCCAACCCGGCGACCCCGGCTACCAGGCACTGCGGCACGTCTACACCGCGACCGGATCCCCCGCGCGGATCCTGCGCCCCCGCTCCGACCAAGACGTCGCCGCAGCGCTGACCCACGCACGCGAACACGAAGGCCCCCTTGCGATCCGCAGCGGCGGGCACGGCATCAGCAGCCGCGCCACCAACGACGGCGGCACCGTCATCGACCTCGGCCAGCTGAACCGCGTCGAGCGGCTCGAAGGACGGCGCGTCAGGATCGGCGCCGGTGCACGCTGGGGTCAGGTTGCCCGTGCACTTCGCCCATGGTCGCTGGCGATCTCCTCGGGCGACTCCGGCGACGTCGGAGTCGGCGGCCTCGCCACCTCGGGCGGCATCGGCCTTCTCGGCCGTCAGTTCGGCCTCACGATCGACCATCTCGTCGCCGCGGATGTCGTCACTGCCGAGGGCCGTCTCCATCGCGCCTCCCCGCACGAGAACCCCGACCTGTTCTGGGCGCTCCGCGGCGCCGGAGCAAACGTCGGCATCGTCACCGCCTTCGAGTTCGACGCCGCCGAGCTCGACCTCGTCGGGCACGCCTCCTTGGGCTATGCGCCCGCCGACCTGCCGGAGTTCCTCGACGCGTGGGCAGCGCTCCTCGACCGCGCACCGCGCGAAGTCAGCGCATTCCTCTACCTGCTCGGCGGACCGCAGCCCTTCGCCCAGGCCACGGTCGTGTACGCCGGCAGCGACGCCACCGCCGCAGCCCGGGCCATCGAGCCGTTCAGCAAGCTGCCCGGCTCACTGAGGGGGCACGCCCAGCTGACTCCCTACGCCTCGATCATCCCGGCGACCGGCGCACGGCACGCCGGACAGCAGCGGGCCTCGACAAGGAACGGGATCTTCGGCCGGCTCACCCCGGCGGTCGGCCGGCTGGTCGCAGACGGGCTGCAATCCGCCGCGTTCGGCATGGTCCAGATCCGCAGCATGGGTGGCACGATCAACGACGTGCCACCCGACGCGACCGCCTTCGCCCACCGCCACCAGACCCTCCAGCTGACCGCAGTCGCCGAAGCCGGCGCGACCGCCCTCGACACCGCCTGGGCCCCGCTGCACGATCTGGCCGACGGGCTCTACCTCAGCTTCCAGTCCGAGCACACCGACCGCGACCTCATGGCCGCCTTCCCCGAACCGGCCCTCGGCCGACTGCGGGCCATCAAGTCGACCTGGGACCCCGACGGCGTGTTCGGACAGAACTTCAATGTCGGCATGGCTCCGATCGCCGCTCCCGGCAGTGACTCCAGTCCGGAGTAGTGCGTGGTTCGAGCCGGCCGCACAGCCAAGGACGTCACCACTTTCTGGATCGGGTGCAGGACGAGGGCATGCAGCTGACGTTCAGCACCTGCCGGGCCTGAATCGGCAGGGGCCGGGGTTCAGACGCAGGGATAGATGTCGAACCCGGCCCTGTCCGCGTTCGCGGCCAAGTCTCCCAGGATCACGCGGAGGTCCCGGCGATGTTTGGCCGGGAGCGAGGAGAGGAGCCGGTCTTCCGCCTCGCGGACGGCTATCGCCGCCTTCGCGAGGACGTCGCGCCCGGCCGGCGTGATCCCCAGCGTCCGCACTCGACGGTCGGTGGGGTGCGGGGTCCGAACGATGTAGTCCTTCGACTCCAGCGAGTCGACCACGGTCACCATCAGGCTGCGGTCAACCGCGGCAGCCCGCGCCACCGCGAGCTGGCTCCGGCCAGCCTCCCGCTCCACTTCGGCAAGAACGACGAACTCCCGCAGACTGATCCCGTAGGGCTCAACAGCTTCGGCCTCGACCACGCCCAGGCTGCGCGCGAGCCGGGCCATCAGCCAGTGAAGATCCTCGGCCAGGGGATAGCTGGTCTCCACGTCGGACATCGTAGGCTGCCTTTCCCTTAGGGTAGATGTACACAACTCAGATTATCTGAAATACAACGACCTTGGCGATCCCGGCGGCTTTACCTCGCGAACCATGCCTCGGACGACCTCGTTTCAAACCGTCGGAACGGACGGGGGGGCAGATGCGGGCCCCGTCAGACGCACCTTAGGCTCCGCAGCCAGTGCCGGCGAGGCTCACGTGGGATCCCGTCCTGCCCTTGGCGACCCGGATCTGGGCCGGGATCCGCTGCTTGAGCTCGGGCACGTGGCTCACGAGCCCGACGACGCGGCCGCCCGCCCGCAGGCCCTCGATGGCGTCCATGACCTGCTCGAGCGACTGCTCGTCGAGGCTGCCGAAGCCCTCGTCCACGAAGAGCGTCTCGATGTCGATGCCCCCGGACTCGTGCTGGACCACGTCCGCGAGCCCGAGCGCGAGCGCGAGGGAGGCCATGAACGACTCTCCCCCGGACAGGGTCGCCGGATCGCGGCGCTGCCCGGTCCAGCCGTCGTGGACCTCGAGGCCGAGGCCCGAGGCGGCGCCACGGGCGGCGAGGGCGTCGCTGTGCTCGAGCGTGAAGCGGCCGTCGCTCATCGCGAGGAGCCGCTCGGTCGCCGCGTGGGCCACCTGCTCGAGCCGGGCCGCGAGGACGTAGCTGTGCAGGGACATGCGCTTGGCGTTCTCGCCCTGGCCGCGCACCGTCCGGAGGAGTTCGGCGAGCATGTCGGCCCGGTCGCGGGAGCCCTCGAGGGCCGGGACACACGCCTCGAACTGGGCCTCGAGCCTGCGCCGACGGGCCTCTGCGGCGGAGGCAGCGTGCGCTGCGGCCTCGGCCCTGCCACGGCGCGCCTCGGCCTCGGCCTCGCGGGCGCGGAGCGCGGCGAGCTCTTCGGGCGCGACCGCAAGCCCGGCGGACTCGGCCGCGAGCGCACGCCGCACGGCCGCCGCGTCGAAGAGGCCGCCGAGCTGCTGGCCCTCGGCCTCGTGGGCGCGCACGGCGTCCTCGAGGGCGCTGGCCTCGTGCTCGGGGACCAGCGCCTCAAGCACCGCTGCCTCGTCCGGGAACCGCGTGGCTGCGAGGGCCTCGGCGAAGGCAGTCCGCGCACGCCCGAGGGCCGCCGCCGCGGAGGTGTGGCGCAGGACGGACTGCTCGAGGGAGTCGAGCGTGCGCGCCCTGGCCGCGACATCCGCCTGCCGGGCTGCGAGGGTGGGGTATCCCGCCCGCCAGACAGCCAGCTCGTCCCGCCGGCGCTCGACCTCCGAGCGGAGCCGCTCGAGGGACTCCACTGCCCGCGTGTGGGCAGTCGTCGCCTCGGCGAGCGCGGCGGCCGCGAGCTCGCGGCGGCGCCCTGCGGCCTCAAGCCTGCCCGCGACCTCGGCGAGCTGGGCCGACGCCGACTCGGCGAGTCGGAGTTCGGCCTGGGCCTCCTCGAGGGCCCGCGCTGCCTTGTCCGGGTCCGTTGCGCCGCCCCGGGCGTCGACGGCGGCGAGCCGCTCGCGCGCCGCACCAAGGGCCTCATGGGCAGCGCGTTCCCGTGCCGAGGCCGCCTCGGCTTCCTCGGCGGCGGCGCGTTCGGCATCCACGAGGCCGAGGGGATCTTCGGCCCCCTGCGCGGGCTGCGGGTGTTCCTCTGAGCCGCACACGGGGCAGGCGGCGCCGGGCTCGAGCCGCGCGGCGAGCTCGGCCGCAGACTGGTCGAGCCGCCGTTCCCGCAGCGCAAGCCAGCGCTCTCGCGCGTCGAGCGAGTCCTGCCGCAGACGAGTGTGGGCCTCGGCGGCCGCGGACGCGGCGGGCGCTGCCGTCGCGTGCTCCTGGACGGCCTCCAAGACCGCCCGGGCGGCGTCCTCCTCGATGCGGGCGAGGCCGAGCCCGGCCGCGACAGGCTCGAGCCGCGCTCGCGAGGACGCGAGCTCCTCCGCCTGGGCCGTCGCCTGTTCGAGCTCCTGGGCGGCGCGGGCCTGCGCACCGGTGAGCCGCCGGGCCTCGCCGTCCTCGCGCTCGAGCCGGGCCTCGAGCTCCCCGAGCTCCCTCTCGGCCGGCAGCCGGTCGGCGAGCACGGCGGCGTCCGCCGACGCCTCCGCCGCGGCACGGCGCACGAGGGCTGCGGCGGGGAGGGCAGGGCTGGGCGACGCTCCGGATTCCCGAGACTCCTCGGACTCGGACTCTTCCGCTGTCTCGGAGACCCAGCCGGCGGCATGGGCGTCCTCAAGCGCCGCGAGCGCCTCCCTCAGGGCACGGCGCTCGTCCGCAGCGGTGCGCTCGCACTCATCGAGGTGCGGCCGCAGGCCCACGGCCTCACGGTGGGCCGAGAGTGCGGCGACGCGACGGGCGTGCTCGGGACCCGCGTCCTCCCACGCTGCCCGGCGCTCCCGCGCCCTCGCGAGCTCTCCCGCGTCCTCGAGCGAGCGGGCGGCGGCCTCAGCGGCCTCGCGCGCCGCTTCGAGGTCTGCCTTGGCCCGCGCCTGCGCCTCGGCCGCCTCCGCGGACTGGGCCGCATAGACACGCTCCGCCGCCCGGAACAGGGCGCGCCCGGACTCGGCCTCCACCCGTGCTGAGATCAGCGGGGCCTCCGCGGCCGCTTCGGCGGATGCGCCCTCGTCGGTGGGGCCGGGCCCCTGTGCGGCGCCGCCCTCCGCGGAGCCGACCCCCTCTACGGCGCCGCTAGCCATGGCGATCGCGTCCGGGACGGCAGCGAGCTCGGCCTCGAGCTGCGCGAGGGGGAGCGCGGCGGCGCGCTCGGACTGCTCGGCCTCGGTGCGTGCGGCCTGGGCGAGCTGGGTCAGCTGCTCCTCGGCGTCGGCATACCGCTGGGTGCCGAAGAGCTTCTCGAGCAGGGCCACGCGCTCGGCGGCCTTCGAGCGCAGGAAGGACGCGAACTCGCCCTGGGGCAGCATGACGACCCGCGTGAACTGCTCGCGCCCCATGCCCAGGACGTCGGCGAGGACCGCTCCGGCCTCATCGTTGCGCGCCGTCAGGGCCGTCCACTCCCCGTCGACGTGCTCCCTCAGGTGGGTCGAGGCCTTCTGCACCGACCAGCCCGCCGAGGCCCGCCGGCTCGGCTTGGACCATTCGGGCGTGCGGCGCACTTCGAAGCGGCGGCCCTGGGCCGTGAACTCGAGGAGCACGGAGGGCTCGGCGTCCGCAGCAGCATGGTGGCTCTTGAGCGAGCGGCTGCCCTGCCGGGCACCTGGGAGGGTCCCGTAGAGCGCGAAGCACACCGCGTCCAGGATGGACGTCTTGCCCGCCCCCGTGGGGCCGTTGAGCAGGAAGAGGCCGTGCTCGGCGAGGGCGTCGAAGTCGATCCGCTCCGTCCCGGCGAACGGGCCGAAGGCCGTGATCTCGAGCCGGTGGAGCCTCATGCCGACACCTCCGCGAGCCGAGCGGCCTCGAGGGCCTCGCCGAGGGCCGCCTTCTCCGGGCCGCTCGGGCCCCGGCCGCGCACGTGCTCGAGGAAGCCGCAGCAGACGTCGAGGTCGGTGCGCGCAGCGGCGAGCCTCGAGCGGTAGCTCTCGCCGGCGTCCTTCGGCCCGCCCTCGGGCTCGAAGGCGAGGGACACGGCGAGCGGGAAGCGGGCCCGGAGACGCTCCATGGCACGTTGCGGCCGCTCGTCGTCGATGAGGGTGATGTGGCAGTACGCGCCCTCGGCCTCGGCATGGGCCGGGTCGGTGAGAAGCCCGTCGAGGGGTCCGCGCAACACGGCGAGGCGATGGCTGCTCGGCCAGGCCACGGGTTCGACGGAGCCTAGGCCTGACGGCCCGGCCTCGATGAGCCAGGCCCCCTTGGCCTGGCGCGCCTCCGAGAAGGAGTAGGCCAGCGGCGAGCCAGAGTAGCGCACCGTCGGCGAGAGCTCCTGCCGGCCGTGCAGGTGGCCGAGCGCGGCGTAGTCGAAGCCGTCGAAGAGGCTCACCGGGACGACGTCGAGCCCTCCGATCGAGAGCGCCCGCTCGCTGTCCGAGGGCGCTCCCCCGCCGGCGAACGTGTGTGCCATGACGATCGAATGGACCGGCCCGCCCTCACGGCGGGCCTCGAGGTCCGCGCGGGCGCGGTCGAGCGCCGCGCGCGTGACGGCGGTGTGCCCCGGCTCCGAGACCCCGAGCGCGTCGGCGACGAGCCGCGGCTCGAGGTAGGGCAGGGCGTAGACGGCGAGCTGTGTGCCGTCGCCGAGGGGCACGAGCACGGGCGAGGCGATGTCCTCGACGCGTGTGCGCAGGTGGACACCGCCGTGCTCGAGCAGCCGCGAGGCGAAGCCGAGCCGCACCGCGGAGTCGTGGTTGCCGCTGCTGATGACGACCTGCGCCCCGGCCTCGACGAGGCGCACGAGGGCCGAGTCGAGGAGGTCGACGACGTCTACCGCGGGCAGGGCGCGGTCGTAGACGTCCCCGGCGACGAGGACCAGCCCGACCTCCTCCCGCTCGACGAACTGCACGAGGCCGTCGAGCCATTCGCCCTGCGCGGCGAGCATTCCGACGCCGTGGAACGAGCGTCCGAGGTGCCAGTCCGAGGTGTGGAGGATCTTCATGCGAGCGAGGCTAGCCGGTGGCACCGACAATTCTGCGGCGCCACCAGCCAGCGGCCGTCCCGGCGCGTGGCGGGACCTGCCGTTCCTTCCGGATGCGGTGGTAGGTGGACTCAGCGGTTCTTGTCGAAGAAGTCCCGGGCGTCGTCCTCGGGGCTGCGCTTCGGTGCGGGGGCAGGCGCCTCAGGCTCGGCAGCAGCGGGTGCGCCGGCAGCGGGTGCGCCGGCAACCGGTGCGCCAGCAGCCCCTGCCTCTGCGGCCTCTGCGTCTGCGGCAGCCGCGCCGGCCGCCTCCGTCGCGGCCGCCGCGTCGGAGACGCGCGTGCCGTCGTCGCGCGTGGCCTCGGCGGTGAGGTCGCCGAGCGCGCCGGCCGTGGCGCGGTGCAGGTCCTCGGGCGAGCCGAAGCCGCGGAAGATGAGCCCCACGATGACGGCGCCGAGGATCGGCGCGGCCCAGAAGAGCCAGAGCTGGGAGAGCACGCCGGACTCGGCGAACACCGCGGTGGCGGTCGAGCGGGCGGGGTTCAGGCTCGCGTTCGTGATCGGTGCGATCCCCTGGACGAGGACGGCGAGGCCGAGCCCGATGGCCCACGGCGCCATGCCCTTGATCGCGCGGCGGCTCGTCACAGCGAGGACGATCGTCATGAAGACGCCCGTGGACACGACCTCGGCGAGGAGTCCGGCAGCGAGCGGGAACTGGTTCGGCGAGCGGTCGTCGACGCCGTTGGAGAGCTGGGAGAAGATCGTCGTCACGTCGCTCAGGTTCGGCAGCGTGCGCACGCTGACCCAGAGCACGAGCGCCCCGAGGAGGCCGCCGACGAGCTGCGCCGCGATGTACCCGGGGACGAGCCGCCAGTTGGTGCGCCCGGCGACCGCGAGGCCGAGGGTCACCGCCGGGTTGAAGTGGCCGCCGGAGACGTGGCCCACGGCCGCGATGCCGACCGCGAGGGCCAGGCCGAGCGCGAGCGGCGTCGGGATCGGCGCCGCCGAGGGGTTGCTGAACAGGGCCACGCCCAGCGCGCCGAAGACGAGCAGGAACGTGCCGAAGGCCTCGGCGGACAGCTTGGCGACGACGCCGTACTCGGGCGCCCTCTCGGTCGTGCGGTCGGCCACGGTGGTGGTCATGGAAGTCCTCTTTCGTGGAGCTTTCGTTGGCTCTGCGGTGGCCCGCAGGGGGCGGCGGGGCCTGCGCCGGTCCCAGTGAAGGTTACCGTTCGAGCACGACGACGGCGATCGTCGCCGCACCGAGCAGCAGCAGGGCGCCGGTAGCCCAGCGCATGAGGGCGGCTGGCGGCGCCTGGGTGCCGTGACGAAGCTCACGCCGGCGGGCCCGCGCGCACAGGCCGAGGACGGCGGTGGCCGCAGCCGCAGCGGCCGCGCACACGCCCAGGGCGGCCACAACGCCCGGGCCGCGCCCGCCGTCGTCCGCCGCGATGAGCCACGCGCGCCACACGAGGAGGTCCAGGACGATGAGGGACAGCAGGGTGCGCCGCCACGCCAGGGCCGTGCGCTCGGGCTGGAGCCCGGGGTCCCGCGCCTCTCCCCCGGCGCCGGGCGCGGCGGGGACGGTCACGGGCGGACCACGACGAGCACGGCGAAGGCGAGCGCGGCGAGGGCCACGACGACGGTCATGCCGAGCATGACCCGCGAGAACGGCAGCTCGCGCCCGTGGCGCATGGCCTGCTCGGCGAGGGACCACCGGCGGTAGGCGAGCACCGCGAGCGCCGCCCCGACTCCGGCGAGGGCCACGGCGAGGATTCCGCGCACGAGGGCCGGCGCGATGTTGGGCGTGAGCTGGTCGAGGGCGACGGCGCCGGCCAGAAGCGCGAGCGCCGTCCGCAGCCACGCGAGGAAGGTGCGCTCGTTCGCGAGCGAGAAGCGGTAGTCGGGGGTGGTCCCTTGCCTGCGCCACGCGGGTTCGCGCATGAGTCTTCTCGTCCCTTCAACATCGCGGCGGCCGGCTCCCCTCGGCGGTGCGGGCCCAGCTCTGCCCGTGCAGGATACCCGGTAGATTGTGGCCCATGAGCACCCCCACCGCCGCCGAGCGGATCCACGGCTGCCTCGCGGGCGCCGCCGTCGCCGAGGCGGCCGCCCTCGACCCAGACGGCCTCGAGCCCGCCGGGCCCGACCCCAGCACCCCAGGTGCCGAGGGCTCCGCTCCGCGCCCCCTCGGCGCCGCCGGCCAGCTCACGCTCTTCACGGCGGACGCGCTCGTCGAGGCGATCGAGTGGGCGAACGACGGCGTGCACGCGGACGAGGCGGCGTGCGTGTGGCTCGCGTCGCTGCGCTGGCTCAGCGGCCAGGGGGTGCAGGTCGCCCCCTCGGCCCCCGTCGCGCAGGCCCGCTGGCTCGACGGCCAGGAGGGGGTGCGCGTGCCCGCGCGCCCGCTGCCGGCGTGGGTCGACTCGCTCGCCTCCGGCGAGATGGGGACGCCGTCCCGCCCGCTCGGCCTGGAGCACGACGACGCCGGGGCCGCCGCGCACGCCGCCCCCTTCGGCCTCGTCCCCCACATCCCGGCCGCGGCCGTCGCGAAGATGAGCGCTGAGGCCGCCCACCTGACCCACGGCGCCGCGCCCGCGGTCCAGGCCGCAGTCGCCGTCGCCGCGACGGCCCACTACCTCGCGCTCGGGGCCGACGCCGTCACGGCGTTCGCCTCGGCGCGTGCCCAGGTGGCGTCGCTGCGGGTCGTGGACCCGGACGTCCTCGCCGCCCTGGACGGGATCGGGGGCGTGGACGCGGGCGTTCCCCCCGCTGCCGCTGCCCTCGGGCGCGCAGCCTCGGCCGTCCTCGCAGCGGAGAGCGCAGGGCGGTCCGGTGAGCCCCTGGACGGGGCCTTCGCGGCCGGCGTCGGCCTCGCCGCGGCGCACGGTAGCGACGCGGCCGCTATCGCGGGCGCACTGCTCGGGACGCTGTGGGGCCGGGACGCCGTTCCGGCCCCGTGGATCCAGCGGACGGCGGGGATGGCGGCGGTCAACGGCGTGGCGGCGCGCCTCGCGGAGGTTACCGGCGCCTGAGCGCGGGCTGGGTCAGCGTCCGCTCCGGCACGCTGCGGCTCGATCGGCCTCAGCTCTTGGCGCCGCGGATGTTGGAGCAGGCCTCGCACACCGAGGCCGGGACGAGGCCGGCGTCCTGGAGCCGGCCGAAGATCCAGCAGCCGAGGCAGAACCCGACGAAGGCCTCGAGCGACGCGGCCACGACGAGCACGCCCAGGACGCCCCACGCCGCGACGACGAGGCCGGACGCGTGCAGGACCGCGGCGGCGCTCGAGACGACGAGCCCGATGCCCTGGGCGAAGCGCTTGGGCGGTCCCGCGACGAGCCGCGCCGGGCCGAGGCGCGGGGCAATGACGTGCACGGCGAGCCGGCCCTCCGGCGAGTAGCGGGGCCCGCCGGCGACGCGCAGGGCGAAGCCGATCGCGATGGCCCACAGCGCCCACCCTGCCTGGGTCAGCAGCGCAGCGAGGCTCAGGACGACGACGATGCCCGCGGTCGCGCGCGCGGCGTACTCGTTGACGGGGTTGGGGAAGGCGAATGCCCGCCGCAGGGGGCTCCTGCGGGGCGCGAGGCTCACGAGATGTGTCGCGTCGGCGGTTGCGATGCGGGATGGCTCGGTCATGCCGGCAAGCCTAGGGACTCGTGCCCCGGGGCCGGAAGGACTGTTGCTCCGCGTGACCGCGGGAGCTCGTGGGACTGGCGGGACTGGCGGGGACTAGGCGCTGCGGGCGGGCCACTGCCCGCCGAGCATCTGCAGGAACTCGGCCTCGGAGAGGACCTCGACCCGCTGGCCCTTCTCGCGCAGCTCGAGCACCCGGCGGGCCTTGGACGTCACGCGGCCGGAGACGAGGTCCGCGGCGACGAAGCCGTCGCCGACGACGAGGATCGTCGTCGCACGGGTGACGGTGCTCGCGGGCTGGGCGCCCAGGACCGCCGCGCGCTCCTTCGCCTCGGCCCGGGTCATGCCGAGCGCGCCCGTGAAGACGATGCGGTGGCCGAACAGGGGGTGGTTCGGGTCGGCTGCCTCGTTCGCCGCGGGGTTCGCGCCCTCGGTCGGCCACTGCCCCCACGCCCGGTGCGTGCCGGCCGGGCGCGAGCGCGGGCCGCTGCCCGCCGTCGTGCGCCCCCTGCCCGGCGCACCCGGGCCCGTCCGGGCGAGTGCCCGGGCCGTCGGACGCGATGGCTCGTCGATTCCGGGGACGAAGCCGTCCTGGCGCGGGAGCGCGAGGCCCAGCGCGCCGTAGACCCCCGCGACGCTCTCCGCCCCGTGCCGCCTCGCGATGTCGACGAGGACGCCCGCGCAGGCGGCCGCGTCCTCCGCCGCGTCGTGGTGGCGCTCGAGCTCGACGCCGGCGGCCCGCGCGGCGAAGGGCAGCGAGTGCGAGGGCAGGTCGTAGGTGCGGCGCGAGAGGACCACGGTGCACGCGTAGTCGTAGGCGGGGGCGGGCATGGCGCTGACCTCGAGTGCCGACCGGATCACGCCGAGGTCGAAGGCCGCGTTGTGGGCGGCGAGGACGTCGTCGCCGATGAACCCGCCGATCTCGGCGAAGACCTCGGCGAAGCGGGGCGCGTGCGCGACGTCCTCCGGGCGGATGCCGTGGACCGCGACGTTGCGTGGGTCGAAGTGGTCGTGGCCCTCCGGGGGCCGCATGAGCCAGTGCGCGCGTTCGACGGCGCGCCCGCCCCGGACGCGCACGAGGCCCACCGAGCAGGGCGATCCCCGGAACCCATTGGCCGTCTCGAAGTCGATCGCAGTGAAGTCCAGGGGCACGGCGACGAGTCTAGCCGCGCCCCGGCCCGCCGCCCGTGAGCCACACGCCACAGCGGGCTCACAGGCTTTCTCCCGTAGGCTTGGGGGGTGACTCCGACGCTCCTGACCTCCCTGCCCGCTGCGACCGAGGCGCTCAACGGGCTGGCCGTGCAGGCCCTCGCTGTGCAGCCTCACATGGCCTCGTTCCTGCCCGACTGGCTCAACCCGGACGTGTTCCTGCGCAACTCGCCGCTGGGGCCGTGGGTCGTGCTCCTCGTGTGCGGCATCGTCTTCGCCGAGACCGGGCTGCTCGTGGGCTTCTTCCTGCCGGGCGACTCGATGCTCTTCACCGCCGGACTCCTCGTCGCGACGGGGGCCATCCAGTTCAACCTCTGGGCGATGGCGGGCCTCATCATCGTCGCCGCGATCCTCGGCAACCAGGTCGGCTACCTCATCGGCTCGAAGGCCGGCCCGGCGATCTTCAACCGGACCGACTCGCGCCTGTTCAAGCGCGAGAACGTCGAGAAGGCGCACGCATTCTTCGAGAAGCACGGGGGCAAGGCACTCATCCTGGCCCGCTTCGTGCCGATCATCCGCACGTTCGTGCCCGTGATCGTGGGCGTGGCCCAGATGGGGAAGGCCAAGTTCTTCCTCTACAACGTCATCGGCGCCCTCCTGTGGGGCGGTGGCGTGACGCTGCTCGGCGCATGGCTCGGGCAGTACGAGTGGGTCGGGAACAACATCGACATCATCTTCATCGCGATCGTCCTCGTCTCGGTCCTGCCGATCATCCTCGAGTTCGTCCGCGGCATCTCCGCGAAGAAGCAGGCGGAGCGCTTCGGCACCGACGTCGTGGACGAGTTCATCGAGGAGCACGAGCCCGTCGAGGAGCGCAAGACGCACCCGGACGGGAAGTAGCCTCCCCGGGCACGGACGCCGCATCAGCCGCGTATCCCGGATCAGCCGTATCCCGCATCAGCACAACGCCGCATCGCAACACACCCGAAAGGCACGTCCTTTCGAGCGTGTTGCGATG
Source organism: Sinomonas sp. T428B (assembly GCF_056780155.1). Lineage (NCBI taxonomy): Bacteria > Bacillati > Actinomycetota > Actinomycetes > Micrococcales > Micrococcaceae > Sinomonas > Sinomonas sp. T428B. Next base: position 2,418,998 of record NZ_JBRAZR010000001.1, read on the forward strand.
CGGCGTTTGTGGTTCTCGGCCTTTCAGGGGGTGTCGGAGAGCGCCGCGACGATCGCCGGCAGGAGCGCGCGGAACGCCTGGCCGCGATGGCTGATCGCGTTCTTCTCCTCGCGCGTGAGCTCGGCGCAGCTGACCTCGAGGCCCAGGGGCTGGAGGATGGGGTCGTAGCCGAAGCCGCCCTCGCCGCGCGGCTCGCGCAGGAGCGTTCCGTCGAGCCGGCCGGTCTCGACCGTCTCGGGCACCTCCGCGCCCGGGGCGACGAGCGCGGCGGCGCACACGAACGCCGCCTGCCGGTGCCCGTCCCGCACGTCCGAGAGCTGGGCGAGCAGGAGCTCGAGGTTGGCCCGGTCGTCGCCGTGGCGCCCGGCCCAGCGGGCGGAGAAGATCCCCGGGGCCCCGCCGAGGACGTCGACGGCAAGGCCGGAGTCGTCCGCGATCGCGGGCAGCCCGGTCGCCGCGGAGACGGCGCGGGCCTTGAGCAGCGCGTTCTCGGCGAACGTCACGCCGTCCTCGACCACGTCCGGACCGCCGACGGCGCCGGCGTCCACGACCTGCGTGTCGACGTCCAGGCCCGGGACCTGGCCCCGCAGGAGCGCGCGCAGCTCGGCGAGCTTGCCCTGGTTGTGCGTGGCCAGGACGAGCCGTGGCTGGGCGCTCACCTGAGGGCCTCCGCCAGTGTCTCCCGCTGGATATCCGCCAGCTGCGCGGTGCCCAGGAGCGCGAGGTCGAGGAGGCTGTCGAGCTCCTCGCGGTCGAACGGAGCTCCCTCAGCCGTGCCCTGGACCTCGACGAACTTCCCGGAGCCGGTCACGACGACGTTCATGTCCGTCTCGGCGCGCACGTCCTCGACGTAGGGCAGGTCGAGCATGGGCACACCGTCGATGATCCCAACCGAGACAGCAGAGACGGTGTCGATGAGGGGCTCAGCGCCGGGCTCGATGAGGCCCTTGTCCTTGGCCCAGCGCACGGCCTCGGCGAGCGCGACGAACGCGCCCGTGATCGCGGCGGTGCGGGTGCCGCCGTCGGCCTGGAGGACGTCGCAGTCGAGGACGACGGTGTTCTCGCCGAGCGCCTTCGTGTCGATGATCGAGCGCAGCGAGCGGCCGATGAGGCGGGAGATCTCGTGCGTCCGCCCGCCGATCCTGCCCTTGACCGACTCGCGGTCGGAGCGGGTGTTGGTGGCGCGCGGGAGCATCGCGTACTCGGCGGTGACCCAGCCGCGGCCCTCGCCCTTGAGCCAGCGCGGGACGCCCTCGGTGAACGACGCCGTGCACAGCACGCGCGTGTTCCCGAACTCGATGAGGGCCGAGCCCTCCGCCTGCTTGGACCATCCCCGGGTGATCGAGATGGGGCGCAGCTGGTCCGGGGACCGGCCGTCGGCGCGCACGGACATGGAACCGTCGGAGGTGCTTGGGGTCATGGCTCCAGCTTAGCCGTCGACAGTGGGCCTCGACCTGAGCGCCTATAGTCGGAAGGCATGGAAGAGCGCATGCTGGGACGGACCGGCCGGAGGGTGTCCGCGATCGGGCTGGGGACATGGCAGTTGGGGGCCGACTGGGGCGACGTCGGCAGGTCTGACGCGGTTGAGGTGCTCGACGCCGCCGCCGAGGCGGGGGTGACGTTCTTCGATACCGCCGATGTGTACGGCGACGGGCGCAGCGAACAGATCATCGGCGACTGGCTCCAGGGCAATCCCGGGGCGGAGGTCATGGTCGCCACCAAGATGGGCCGGCGCGTGCCGCAGGTGCCGGAGAACTACAGCCTCGGCAACTTCCGCGGCTGGCTCGACCGCTCGCGGCGCAATCTCCGGCAGGACACGCTGGACCTCGTCCAGCTGCACTGCCCGCCGACCCCCGTCTACTCGAGCGACGAGGTCTTCGACGCCCTCGACCAGCTCGTCGAGGAGGGCGTGATGCGGGCGTACGGCGTGAGCGTGGAGACGACCGAGGAGGCGCTCACCGCGATAGCCCGGCCAGGCGTCGCTTCGGTGCAGATCATCTTCAACCCGTTCCGCCTCAAGCCGGAGGATGAGGTCTTCCCGGCGGCGCGGAAGGCGGGCGTCGGGATCGTCGTGCGCGTGCCCCTGGCGTCCGGCCTGCTCAGCGGCAAGTACAGCCGCTCGACCGAGTTCCCCGAGCACGACCACCGCAGCTACAACCGCGACGGATCCTCGTTCGACGTCGGCGAGACGTTCTCGGGGGTCGACTTCGAGCAGGGCCTGGACGCCGTGGCCGAGTTCGAGCAGCTCGTTCCCCAGGGCCTCACGACGTCCCAGGCCGCCCTGGCCTGGATCGTCTCCCGGCCCGCCGTCTCGACGGTGATCCCCGGGGCGAGGAACGCGGCGCAGGCGCGGGCCAACGCCGCCGCTGCCGGCGGGGCGGGAGCGCTCGGCCCCGCGTTCGACGCCGGGGTGCGGCGCATCTACGACCGGTTCTTCCGCGAGACCGTGCATCCCCGCTGGTAGACCCGCGCCCTAGATCGTCCGGCGCAGGGGCCGGGGGGATCAGATTGTGTAGTGGACCCCGGCGACGGCGACCGCGATCGGGCCGTCGTAGGCCCGCTGGGCCTCCTCGACCGAGCGGTTCGCATCGTTCCACACGGGCAGGTGCGTCAGGAGCAGGCGGCGGGCGCCGGCGTCCTGCGCGGCCTGCCCGGCCCGCAGGCCGGTGAGGTGGACACCCTCGATCGCGTCGTCGCGGCCCTCGTGGTACGCGGCCTCGCACAAGAACATGTCCGCGCCCCGCGCGGCCTCGATGAGGCCCGGGCACGAGTCGGTGTCCCCCGAGTAGGCGAGCACGCTGCGCCGTTCGCCGCCAGCGCCGTCGGGCTCGGTGGCCTCGACACGGATGGCGTAGGCCTCGGCGATGGGGTGCCGCACCGTGATGGCCTCGAAGCGGAACGGGCCGAACTCGATCTTCTCCCCCGGGGTCCAGCTGTGGAACTCGAAGTCCTCGTCGAGGTCGGCGGGCGGCTCCATGTCGAGGGCGATCGCGATCCGCTTGGCCGTGGCCGCGGGCCCCCACACGGGCACACGCCCCGAGGGCCAGCCGTGCGGATCCCAGTGCACCGCCACGTGCAGGCCCGTGAGGTCGATGCAGTGGTCCGGGTGCAGGTGGCTCAGCAGGACGCCGTCGATGTCCGAGAGGTGGATGTAGCGCTGGAGCACGCCGAGGGCCCCCGAGCCGAGGTCGAGCAGGATGCGCCAGTCCCGCTCGCCGTCGTTGGCCGTCAGGAGGTAGCACGAGGCGGGCGAGCTCGGGCCCGGGAAGGAGCCCGAGCAGCCGACGATGGTGAGCTTCACGGTGCCATCCTGCCCGCTTCGCCCGCCGCGAAGTGGGAGATCCGCGCCGACCCGCCGCGTGCGCGGGCATCTTCGATCATCTCGGGCGTGATCTGCGCGAGGCTCGCCGTCGGGTACCGGGCCGAGACGTGGTCCGCGTGCTGGACGCCCTGCACCTCGGGCCCGAGGAAGCGCCGGGCCAGGACCTCGAACTGGGCCGGGTCCCCCGTCGCCACGAAGCGGTGCACGGGCGGCGCGGCGCCCGTGCGCTCGAGGCCGTGGCCCACGAGCGCCCGGTAGAGGTCCTTGGCGGTCTCCTCGGCACTCGAGACGAGCGTCACGCCGTCGCCCATGACGTAGGAGATGACGCCCGTGAGCAGCGGGTAGTGCGTGCAGCCCAGCACGAGCGTGTCGACCTCCGCGGCCTTGAGCGGGGCGAGGTAGGACTCGGCCGCCTCGAGGAGCTCGGGCCCGGTCGTGACGCCGGCCTCGACGAAGCGCACGAACTCGGGACACGCGGCGGAGGTGATGCTGAGCCCGGGGGCCGCGGCGAACGTGTCCTCGTAGGCGCGCGAGCCGATCGTCGTGCTCGTCCCGATCACGCCGACCCTCCCGTTGCGCGTCGCGACGACGGCGCGGCGCACCGCGGGCTGGATGACCTCGATGACGGGGATGCCGTAGCGGGCCGTGTACCGCTCGCGCGCGTCGCGCAGGACGGCGGCGGAGGCCGAGTTGCAGGCGATCGTGAGGGCCTTGACGCCCGAGTCGACGAGCTCGTCCATGACCCCGAGCGCGAACGCGCGCACCTCGGCGATCGGGAGCGGGCCGTAGGGGCCGTGGGCCGTGTCGCCGACGTAGACGATCGACTCCTGCGGGAGCTGGTCGATGACCGCGCGCGCCACGGTGAGGCCGCCCACGCCCGAGTCGAAGATGCCGATCGGGCGCTCGGAGCGGGGCAGCTCAGTCATCGCCGCCCCCGGTCGAGCGCACGCGGTGCGCGTCGAGCATCGCCTCGATGAGCGTCGTCTGGAGCCACGTGACGAAGTTGTACACGAGCGCGAGGTAGGTGTCGACGTCCTCCGCCTCGGACCAGTCGGTCTTGGCGTGGATCCGCTCGGCGTCCTCCTCCGAGCGGATGCCGAGGCGCTCGGCGAGGACGAGGCGCACGTCGTTGAGCGCCGTCGACCAGTGGCGGGCCGCAGCGTCGTCGAGCACGAGGTGCGCGGCGTCGAGGCTGAGGGCGGCCGCGCGCAGGGCGCCCACCTTGCCCTGGCGGAGGGAGCGCTCGGTGAGGCGGCGGAACTCGAGGGAGGCGTCGGCGTCGTCCTTGACCGCGTTCGGCAGGAGGCGCGCGAGCGCCGGATCCTCCGGCTCGCTCGCGTTCGGGCTCAGCCCGACGAGCGCCTCGAGCGGGTCCGTGTGCGCCTCCTCCTCCGACTCGAGCATGCCGACGACGTCGTTGAACAGGCCCCGCAGGAGCTCGCGCTCGGCGTCCTCGAGGCGCCCCGTGATACCGCGGTGGCCGTAGATGAACGGATCAGCCATCCTCGCCGGCCCTCTCGATCGTGGCCCACAGGCCGTAGGTGTGCATCGCGACCACATGCTGCTCGACGGACTCCTTCGAGCCCTGCGTCACGACCGAGCGTCCCTCGGTGTGCACCTGCATCATGAGGGCGTCCGCCTTGGCCTCGGAGAAGCCGAAGTAGGTCTGGAACACGTAGCTGACGTAGCTCATGAGGTTGACGGGATCGTTCCAGACGACGAGGTTCCACGGCGACTGCCGCGCTGCCGTCGGGTCTGGGACTGTCTGGCCCGCGACCTCCTGCGAGGGCTCAGTGGCGACGCTCATGATCATGGGCTCCATTCTAGGCAGGGGGACTGGGCCGGAAGCCGCCGCGCGGGGCCCCGCGCGTGCCCCCGGGATCCCGGCGGGTCCCCCGTTCCGGGCGGCTAGAGTGAACCGCGTGACTGACACGAGCCCCTGGACCCAGCCCCGAACGTCGCTGTTCACGGACCACTACGAGCTCACGATGCTCCAGGCCTCGCTGCATTCGGGTGCAGCGCACCGGCAGTGCGTGTTCGAGGCCTTCGCGCGGCGCCTCCCGGACGGGCGGCGGTACGGGATCGTGGGCGGGACCGGGCGCCTGCTCGAGGGCATCACGAAGTTCCGCTTCACCGACGAGGAGCTGTCCTTCCTCGATCGCACGCACGTGGTCAACGGCGAGACGCTCGACTGGCTCGCGGACTACCGCTTCTCCGGGAACGTGTTCGGCTACGCCGAGGGCGAGGCGTACTTCCCGAACTCGCCCATCCTCATCGTCGAGTCGACGTTCGCCGAGGCGTGCATCCTCGAGACGTACATCCTCTCGGTGCTCAACCACGACTCGGCCATCGCCTCCGCGGCCTCGCGCATGACGACGGCGGCGGGCGGGCGGCCCTGCATCGAGATGGGCTCGCGCCGCACCCACGACGAGTCCGCCGTCGCCGCGGCCCGCGCCGCCGTCATCGCGGGCTTCTCGAGCACCTCGAACCTCGCCGCGGGCCTGCGCTACGGGATCAAGACCGTCGGCACGGCCGCGCACTCGTTCACGCTCCTGCACGATACGGAGCGGGACGCGTTCGAGGCGCAGGTCAGCTCGATGGGCGTGGGCACCTCGCTGCTCGTGGACACGTACGACGTCGAGGCGGCCGTACGCACGGCCGTCGAGATCGCCGGGGATCGGCTGGGCGCGGTGCGGCTCGACTCGGGCGACCTCATCGAGCAGGCCCACTGGGTCCGGGCGCTCCTCGACGACCTCGGCAACGTCAACACCCGCATCATGGTCACGTCCGACCTCGACGAGTACGCGATCGCGGCCCTGCAGTCCGCGCCCGTGGACGCGTACGGCGTCGGCACCGCGCTCGTGACCGGCTCCGGCGCGCCGACCGCGTCGATGGTCTACAAGCTCGTGAGCCGGACGGACGAGGACGGCACCGTCGTCTCGGTCGCGAAGGCCGCCAAGAACAAGGCGAGCGTGGGCGGGCGCAAGTACGCGCTGCGCCGGCTCGACGAGCGGGGCGTCGCGAGCGCCGAGGTCGTCGGGATCGGCCGCCGCCCCGAGGACGACGGCAACGATCGGCCACTGCTCGAGCACTTCATCGTCGACGGCGAGCTCAAGCCGGGCTGGACCGGCCCCGAGGGAGTCGAGCGCGCCCGGGCGCGGCACGCGGCGTCGCTCGCGGAGCTGCCCGCGTCCGTGCACCGCATGCACCGCGGCGAGCCGGCGATCCCGACGCTCTACGAGGACCGCTGATCCGGACGGAGAATTAACGCATGAAGCGCGCGCTGATCATGGTGGACGTGCAGAACGACTTCTGCGAGGGCGGCTCGCTCGCGGTCGACGGCGGTGCCGCCGTGGCCGCGGGCCTCACCGAGTTCCTGGCGCAGCACGGGGCGGACTACGACGCCGTGGTCACGACCCAGGACTGGCACGTCGAGCCCGGCACGCACTTCTCGGACGCGCCGGACTATGTCGATTCGTGGCCGCCGCACTGCGTCGCCGGCACACCCGGTGCGGACTTCCACCCCGCGCTGGACGTCTCCCGCGTCGACGCCATGTTCCGGAAGGGCCAGTACGCCGCGGCGTACTCGGGCTTCGAGGGGCGGCTCGCGCAGTCCGGCGACGCCCAGGGGATCTCCGACGACTCGCCGGACCTCGACTCGTGGCTGCGCGAGCACGGCGTCGAGGAGGTGGACGTGGCCGGCCTCGCCACGGACTACTGCGTGCGGGCGACGGCGCTCGACGCCGCGCGCTCGGGCTACCGGACCGCGGTGCTCACGGACCTGGCCGCGGGCATCGCCCCCGATCTCGAGCCGACGTACAGGGAGCTCGAGGCCGCCGGGGTCGAGCTCCGCTAGCTGGAGGTCGGGCTCCGCTGGCTGCAGGTCGGTTCCGCTGGGCGGGGCTAGAGGGACTCTGCCTTCGCCTTGATTTCGGCGAGGTCCTTCGCGAGGGCCTTCCGGCTCACGGCCATGCCGATCCTGCCGAAGAGCGCCATCATGACCCTCGTGGCCACTGACGGCCGGACCGTCTTCGCCGAGAAGTCCACCGCGAGCTCCGTGCCCCCGTCCCGCGGCATCAGGGTGAAGCGGGTCGTGTAGTCGGCCCCGCCCTGGGCGGCCTTGATCGTGGTGGACCGGGCCGGCTCGGCCTCGGCGACCCACAGCTCGACCGTCTCGGCGCGGCCGGCCATCGTCCGGGTCTCCCTCCAGCGCGTCCCCACGCCGTAGGCGCCCTCTGTGAGCATCTCGACGCGCGTGACGCCCGAGAGGGTCTCCGCGGCCCGGGGCACGTTCGTGAGCACGGCCCAGACCTTCTCCGGAGTGGCGTTCACGTGCTCGGTCAGGCGGGTGCTGTGCTCCATGCCCAGAGCCTAGCCCGCGGGCCCGCACCCGTCAGGGCCATCAGGTCCGTCCGACGAACCAGTCCCGCAGCTTGGCGAGCCGGGCCTGCAGCTGCTCCTCGCTCGCCTGGGCGACGGCCGGCCCGCCGCACAGCTCGCGCAGCTTGTTGTGCACCATCCCGTGCGGCGTCCCGGTCCGGGCGCTCCACGCGGAGACGTTCTTGGCGAGCTCGTTGCGCAGGTCCATGAGGCGCCGGTGGTCGGGCACGCCGGCAGGGGACGACGTCGGCCGCTTGCTCCGCCGCGACACCTGCTCCTGCTGCCGCTGGCGCAGGAGCGCGGCGACCTGATCCGCGTCGAGGAGGCCTGGGATGCCCAGGAAGTCGAGCTCCTCGTCGGAGCCGACCTCTCCCCCGGTGCCGAACTCGCCGCCGTCGAACAGCACCCGGTCGAAGGCGGCCTGGGACTCGAGCGCCTCGTACTTGCCCTTGGTGAGCGTGTCGGAGGCTTTCTCCTCGCGGTTCGCCTCGTCCATGAGCGACTCCTCGAGGTCCATGAGCCCGTCCTCGTCGCTCACGGGCCGGTCGAGCGCGTGGTCCCGCTCGGCCTCCATGGTGTTGGCGAGGACCGTCAGCTGCGGCACCGAGGGCAGGAAGACCGACGCCGTCTCCCCCCGCTTCCGGGCGCGCACGAAGCGCCCCACGGCCTGGGCGAAGAAGAGCGGGGTCGACGTCGACGTCGCGTACACGCCCACGGCGAGGCGCGGGACGTCGACGCCCTCGGAGACCATGCGCACCGCGACCATCCAGCGCTGGTCGCCCTCGGAGAACTCCTCGATCTTGCCCGAGGCCTTCGCGTCGTCGGAGAGGATGACCGACGGCGACTGGCCCGTGATCTTCTTGAGGAGCCCCGCGTAGGCGCGTGCGTCCTCGTGGTCGGTCGCGATGACGAGGCCGCCGGCGTCGGGCACGGAGCGGCGCACCTCGGTGAGGCGCCGGTCCGCCGCGGCGAGCACGGCGGGGATCCACTCCCCCTGCGGGTTGAGGGCGGTGCGCCAGGCCTGCGCGGTGACGTCCTTCGTGACGGCGGCCTCGCCGAGGGAGGCGGCCATCTCCTCGCCCGCGCTCGTGCGCCAGCGCATCTGGCCTGAGTAGGCCATGAAGATGACGGGGCGGACCACGTGGTCCCGCAGCGCCTGGCCGTAGCCGTACGTGTAGTCGGCCTTCGAGCGACGGATGCCGTCCTTGTCCTCCGCGTAGTCCACGAACGGGATCGGCGAGGTGTCGGAGCGGAACGGGGTTCCCGTCAGGGCGAGGCGGCGGACGGCGGGGTCGAAGGCCTCGCGCAGGCCGTCGCCCCACGAGAGCGACTCGCCGCCGTGGTGGATCTCGTCGAGGATCACGAGCGTGCGCGCGGCCTCGGTCTTGGCGCGGTGCAGGAGCGGCTTGCTCGCGACCTGCGCGTAGGTCACGGCGACGCCCATGAAGCCGCGCCCGTGCTGGCCGTCGGAGTTCTTGAAGTTGGGGTCGATCGCGATCCCCACGCGCGCGGCCGCGTCGGCCCACTGGCGCTTGAGGTGGTCGGTCGGGGCCACGATCGTGACCCGGTTGACGGTCCCGCGCTCGATGAGCGTCGAGGCGACCCGCAGCGCGAACGTCGTCTTGCCGGCGCCCGGCGTCGCGACGGCGAGGAAGTCCCGCGGCGCGAGCGCCAGGTACTTCTCGAGGGCCTCCTGCTGCCAAGCGCGCAGTTTGGGGGCGGTGCCCCAGGCGGCGCGCTCGGGGTATGCAGGGGGGAGGGAGGGGGTGGCGGGCCCGCCGAAGAGGGTGTCCGTCATGCGCGGGGGGCCTTCCGGTCGGCGGGCGACGGCGCGTGCGTGCGCGTGCCGGCGAACGCGCCGACGAGGGCGGGAACCGCGAGGACCCCGGTCAGGAGGGCGAACCCGAGGGCGCCGGGGGTGCCGGGGGTGCCGGAGGGGTCGAGCAGCAGGGCGTACAGGCTTCCGGCTCCGGCGGTTCCAATCACTCCACCGAGCATATCGGCCAACTGGAGGCTGGCCGAATTCCTGCCGCGCTCGGCCGCGTCGCTCAGGTCCAGGGTCGCCACCGAGGTCGTGGACATGGCCAGGCCCATTCCCGCGCCCGCGAGGATCCACGCGGCCGGGATCGCCCAGGCGGGCGCGCCGGCGGCCACGCACGCGGCGACCGAGGCGAGGCACGCGGCGATCGCGGCCGGCCCGAGCACCAGGTAGGCCGTCCGTGGGAGCCACGCGCGGGCCTGGGCGAACGAGCCGGCCGTCCAGCCCAGGGCGCCCCCGGTGAGCGCGAGGCCGGCGATGGAGGGCTCGAGCCCGTACCGGTCCACGAGGAGGAGCGGGATGAACGCCTCGGCGCCGAAGAACGCGAAGGTGATGAGCCCGCGCACGGCCATGACGGCCGGCAGCCCGCGCCGGGCGGTCCAGGTGCCGCGCAGGATGAGCCGGCGCGCCGCCACCGCGGCGGCGGCCGTCCCGACGACGCCGAGGCAGGCGACGGCGACCAGTGCCAACGAGGGGCCTGCCACGGGCCCGGCTCCCTGGCCCGCAGCCGAGGCGGCCACGCGCACGGGCGAGGCCGGGTCGGCCGCAGACACGACGGCCCACTGCGCGGCCGCGATGCCCGCGGCGAGGACGACGCCGAGGAGGGCGCGCCGTCGTCCGTCCCCGGGCGAGCGAGACTGCGAGGGCTCCGCGCCCGCCGCCGGCGGGCCGAGCGAGCGGACCCGGGGCCAGACGAGGGCCATCGCGGCCACGACGATGGGGACGACGCCGAGGAAGGGCCAGCGCCAGCTCACGTGCTGGGCGAGCAGGCCCGAGACGTACGGCCCTACGAGGGACGGGACGACCCATGCGGCGGAGAACCAGCCGAACATGGCCGGCTGGAGGGCCGAGGGCAGCACCTGGCCGATGACGACGTAGACCGCGACGATCATGAAGCCCGCGCCGAGCCCGGAGACCATGCGGCCGAGGGTGAAGGCGGCGAAGTCGGACGCCGCCCCACCGAGGACGAGCCCGGCGCACATGAGGCCAAGCCCCGTCAGGAGCGCGGGGCGCGCTCCCCGGAGGTCGCACCACGGCCCGGCCGCGGCGGTCGCGGCCATCGAGGCCGTGAGGAAGAGCGAGAACGCGAGCCCGTAGGCCCCCTGCCCGCCGAGCTCGGCTGCGACGACGGGCATCGCGGTCGTGACGGCCATGGCCTCGAACGCGCCGCACGTGACGATCGCGAGGAGGCCGACGACGAGCGCGCGGCGGGCGGGTGCGAGGAGCCCGGCCCGCGCGCGGGCGCCCGCGGCCTTCCCGTCAGGGGCGGCCGCATCGGGGGCGGCGCCGCGCCCGCGGGCGCGGCGTGCGGGCGGCACTCAGGACTTGTCGTCGTCGTTGCCGGGGCGCAGGCCCTCGTAGATCTCCTTGCACGTGGGGCACACGGGGAACTTCTTGGGGTCGCGGCCCGGAGTCCAGACCTTGCCGCAGAGGGCGATCACGGGCTCGCCGGTGAGGGCGGACTCCATGATCTTCTCCTTGCGCACGTAGTGGGAGAACCGTTCGCGGTCCCCCGGCTCGAGCTCCTCGCGGAGCTCCTCGCGCTCAATCGTGGCGGTCGAGCCGCCCCGGGAGGGGTCGCGGGGGTCGGAGTCGAACGGATCCGGTGGCATGGTGGTCATGGATTCATGGTACGCGGGCGCCCTGTGGACACCCTTGCGCGCGCGCCGTGCCCGGCCGGTGCGCGCCCGCTCAGAGCTCCTGCCAGTCGGGCTTGTTGTCGTAGACGTGCCGGTAGTAGTCGGCGAGCTTCAGGGTGGACGCGGCGGCGTTGTCGACGATCACGGTCGCGTGGGGGTGGAACTGGAGCACGGAGGCGACGCACATCGCCGTGACCGGCCCCTCGACGAGCCCGTGGACTGCCTCGGCCTTCGTCGCCCCGGTGGCGACGAGGACGACGTGGCGGGCCTCCATGATCGTCCCGACGCCCTGGGTCACGACATGGTGGGGAACCTCGGCCGGCGAGCCGAAGAAGCGCGCGTTGTCCCGCCGGGTCTGCTCGGTGAGGGTCTTGATCCGCGTGCGCGAGGCGAGCGAGGAGCCCGGCTCGTTGAAGCCGATGTGCCCGTCCGTGCCGATGCCGAGTATCTGAAGGTCGATCCCGCCGGCGGCCCGGATCTCGTCCTCGTAGGCGGCACAGGCCGCGGGCAGGTCCGCGGCGCCGCCGTCCGGGCTGTGCATGCGGGCGGGGTCGAGCCCGACGCGGTCTGCGAAGTCCCGGCGGATCACCTCGCGGTAGGACTCCGGGTGCCCGGCCGGAAGCCCCACGTACTCGTCGAGCGCGAAGCCCGTCGCGCGGGAGAAGTCGAGGCCCTCCTCGCGCACAAGCCGCTCGAGCTCGTCGTACACGGGCAGCGGCGAGGAGCCCGTCGCGAGCCCGAGGACGGCGTCGGGCCGCGAGCGCACGAGGCGCGCGAACGCCGAGGCCGCGGAACGGCCCACCTCGCGCCCGTCCCGGAGGATGACTACTTCCATGGCCCGCACCCCTCTCCGTGGATCATCCTGCACCCCTCAGCCGAAGCGCACGAGCGATGCGTACAGCTCGGGGCCACGGGCGTCGAGCACGCGCCCGCCGAGGGCCGCGCCGCCGGCCAGGAGGGCCGAGCCGAGGACGGTGCCGACGGCGAGCGACGCCCACCCGTAGGCCGGCCGCCCCGTCGCGAGCGCGACCACCATGAGCACGGCCTCCGGGGCGGCCAGGACCCCGAGGGCCAGCATGCCCGCGAACTGGACGCCCATCGTGAGGCCCATGTTGCCGGAGGGCTTCTTGAAGGGACTCTCCCCCGGCAGCGCCACCGCGAGGGCGAATCTGGCGGAGACGAGCGAGGACAGCCCCGTCCCGCTCAGCAGGACGCCGAGCGAGAGCCCGAGCACCGCCGGGAACATCGCCCATCCATCAGGTTCCCCCGCGACCGCGAACGGCACCGCCGTGACGGCGACGGTCACCGGCAGCGCGAAGGACAGGAGGGCGAGCGCCCGGCCCCACCGGTCGTCGCGGCCCCGCACGCCCGAGGCGAGGTGCAGGGCGAAGGCTGTCGAGTCGTACGACACGTCCGCCGAGATGCTCCACGCGAGGACGAACGCGACGATCGGGCCGCTCAGGGCGAAGGGGCCATCGAGCGGCCCGCCCGCGCCCTCCTTGCCGAGGGACGCGGCGTAGAGGACGACGGGCAGGAGCGGGACGACGAGGAGCCCTCCACCGTAGCGTGGGTCCCGGACCCAGTAGGCGAGGGACCGGGCGGCGATGGCCCCGGCGGGAGTGGCCGGCACGAGGGCGAAGAGGCCGAGGCCTGCGCGGCCGAGGCCCGTCCGGCGGGGCTCTCCCACTCGGCCGCGGGCCCCGCGGGACCGCCGGCCGCCGCTCGTGTGCACGAGGGCCCGGGCGAGGGCCGCGGACCAGGCCCATGCCGCGAGGGCGAGGGAGACGGCGGCGATGCCGAGCTTCGCGGCGGCCGCGGCCCCGAGCCCCTGGGCGGCGTCAGCGGGGGCGGAGAACGCCGCGCCGAGGGGCGTCCACGCGAGGACCCCGGCAGCCCCTCGGAGGGCCGCCGCGTCGGAGAGCGCGGGCACCGCGAGGCTCACGAGGGGCCCGAGCAGCACGAGCGGGACGAGGAGGACGAGGCTGCTGCCGTCCCGGAAGCGGCGCGACGCCGCGAGCTCGGAGGCGAGGCTCGCGGCCAGCCGGCTCACGACGACGCACAGGCCGAGCGCGAGGGCCGCTCCGACCGCGGAGACGGCGAGGGGCGCGACCCCCCGGGTCCAGGTCAGCGTCGTCGCGGCGAGGACGAGGGCAGTGCAGAGGCCGGGCACGCCGATGAGCGCCGCGAGCGCGTGGCCCGCGAGCAGCTGCCGCCGCGGGATCGGGTAGGGCGCGAAGCGGGCGGGGTCGAGCGTGAGGTCGACGCCAGCGATGACGATAGGGGCCAGGGCCCAGCCGGCCACGAGCGCGGAGCCGCCCAGGACCAGGGCGATCTCCGCCGACGCGGCGTCAACGAAGCGCAGGGCCGCGAGCCCGACCGCCGCGGCACCGACGAGGCCGAGCCCGTAGAGGGTGGCGACGCCCATCCCGACCGCCTGCCACACGTTCCGGCGCAGGCCGTTGGCCAGCAGGAGGAGCTTGAGCGAGATCAGGTGCGCAACCATGTCAGCCCCTCCGTGCGGCCCGGTCCGCCGACGAGCTCGACGAAGCGCTCCTCGAGCGTCGAGCCCGCCCGCACCTCATCGACCGTCCCGGCGGCGAGGATGCGGCCGGCCGCCACGACGGCGACATGGTCGCACATGCGCTGGACGAGGTCCATCACGTGGCTCGAGACGATCACCGACCCTCCGCCGGCCACGAAGTCGGCGAGGATGCCCCGGATGTTCGCCGCCGAGACCGGGTCCACGGACTCGAAGGGCTCGTCGAGGACGAGCAGGCGGGGGGCATGCACGAGCGACGCCGCGAGGGCCGCCTTCTTCGTCATGCCGGCGGAATAGTCGACGACGAGGGTGCCCGCGGCCTCGGCGAGCCCGAACGCCTCGAGCAGCTCGTGGGTCCGCCCGACGGCCGTGGGCCGGTCGAGCCCGTGCAGGAGCCCGGCGTAGGTGATGAGCTGCGCGCCCGTGAGCCGATCGAAGAGGCGGACGCCGTCCGGCAGGACCCCCATGAGCCGCTTCGCGCCGAGTGGGTCGCCCCACACATCGACGCCGAACACGTGGGCGGTCCCGGCATCAGGGCGCAGGAGGCCCGTGGCCATGGACAGCGTCGTCGTCTTCCCGGCGCCGTTGGGGCCGACGAGCCCGTAGAGGGACCCCACGGGGACGTCGAGGCTGATCCCGCTCACGGCGGGCTTTCCCGAGAAGGCCTTCACGAGGCCGCGGAGGGACAGGGCCACGGCGGAGGCCGCCGAGGGGTGGGCAGAGGCCGCCGGGGGCGGGACGAGGCCGCTCATGGCCCCACGCTAGCAAGGTGCCGCGCGCCACGGGATCCCCCGCGAGGACGAGCCTCCCCTCCTCCGCAGGGCGGAGGCGGGACCGCATCTGGCCAAGGACCCACGTCCGCCGGCGGTCTGTCAGCGCTTGATCCCCCTAGGCCAAGGGCTGATCCCACTATAGGTACTCATCCCACTCATCGTGGTGGCGGCTCGTGCGAGGAAGGCGCTAGGGGTCTGCCGCTCATGGCAGTCGCTCTCCTCCAGGGCTCCACGATGGCGCTGCGGGCCGCCGCCCAGTTCTCGGTAGCACGCCCTGCAGCGTGGCCAATCAGGCCCGGCCAGGCTCGCCGGCGGCATCGAGGATCCGGTCATAGGCGTCCCCGTCGATGAGTCCTCATGGAAAGGCCCGGCCAACCTCGGCACATGAGCCCGGCGTGTCCAGATATGGTGTGGACTCCCAATCGGCCGCCGCCCCGGCCGCGCCCTCGTTCTCCGCATACGGCCACTTGAACGCGCGCACTGAAGGTCTCCGGCTAGCGGGCCACGAACTCCGCGTGCCGCGCGTGGGCCTCGGCGATCTTCTCGCGGATCTCCTCGATGTCCTTGACCTTGTCACGGTACTTCTTGTCCATCGCGAGGATGGCCTGCTCCTCCTCGAGGAGCGCGCGGTACACGCGCTCGCGCTCGGCGGCGTCGGCCGTGTACTCGAGGTCGAGGTAGCTCTCGGCGTGCCGGCGGGCGTTGTTGACCGCCGCGTGGGCCTTGCCGGCCTTGCTGAACAGCGAGGCGAATACGGTCAGCAGCAGGACGCCGACGATCACCGAGAGGGACAGGCCGGTCGTGATCTCGAAGACGTCGACGTGGTTGCCGCCGTTGATGAACGGCAGGGTGTTCTCGTGCAGCGCGTGCAGGACGAGCTTGACGCCGATGAAGGCGAGGATCGCGGCGAGGCCGTACGAGAGATAGATGAGGCGGTCCAGCAGGCCGTCGAGGAGGAAGAACAGCTGGCGCAGGCCCATGAGGGAGAACGCAGTCGCCGTGAACACGATGTACGGATCCTGGGTCAGGCCGAAGATCGCGGGGATGGAGTCGAGCGCGAAGAGCAGGTCCGTGCCGCCGACCGCGACCATGACGAGGAGCATCGGGGTCAGGACGCGCTTGCCGTTCTCGACCGTGAAGAGCTTGTCTCCGTCGTAGTGCTGGGACGTGCGCAGGTACTTGCGGGCCAGGCGGATGATGAAGTTGTCTGCCTCTTCCTCGCCCGAATCCTCGGGCTTGAGCAGGTTGCCCGCCGTGATCAGCAGGATGATGCCGAACACGTAGAAGATCCAGGAGAAGCTGTTGATGAGCGCGACGCCGAGGAAGATGAACGCCGTGCGCGCGATGAGCGCGAACACGATGCCGAAGAGGAGGACCTTCTGCTGGTCCTCACGCGGCACGCGGAAGCTTGCCATGATCACGAGGAACACGAAGAGGTTGTCAACCGAGAGGGCCTTCTCGGTGATGAAGCCGGCGAAGTACTCGCCGCCCGCGTCGGCACCGCCGAAGACGAGCACGAGGATGCCGAAAAGGATCGCGGCGCCCACATAGATCGAGGACCAGATCGCGGCCTCGCGGAGCGTCGGCACGTGGGCCTTGCGGATGTGGAAGAAGTAGTCGAAGGCCAGAAGCCCCAGGATCAGAACGATCGTGATGCCCCAGACAAGGGGTGAGACGGACATGAGGTATAAGTCCCTTTCGCAGGTAGGCGCTATCGCCACAAGTCTCTCCGCCATCCCCCGAACATCTGGGCTGGCCGCTGCACCCGGCCGGGCTCCCGCGCCCTACGTGCTGACGTGTGCAGCGCTTGGGATACTCCCCTGCGCAGTGTTCAGTTTAGGGGCAGGCTCCCGCGTGCCGCAAAACCGGGAGCGCCCGTCAAGGTCCGCCAGGAAGGCCCGTCAGAACGAGGGCGGCTCCCCCCGGATGACGGACGACGGCGTGGAGTCACCGCACAGCGCCGGGTGTCGGCGATGCTTCGCGCTTCCACGCCAACCGACGATGACGGCGTGGTCCCAGCCGGTGCCGTCGCGTCGCAGGACCTCGACATCGGGGCTCAGAACAGCGCGCGGGCCAGCTGCGCCCTGGCCGCCGACACGCGCGGGTCTGTCCCGCCGACGACCTCGAACAGCTCGAGCAGGCGCACGCGGGCGCGCTCCCGCTCGTCCCCCGAGGTGCGCCCCACGAGGCCCACGAGCCGGGCGAAGGCGTCCTCGACGTGCCCGCCGAGGATGTCGAGGTCCGCGACGGCGAGCTGGGCGTCGACGTCGTCCGGGGCGTCTGCGGCTGCGGCGCGCAGCCGCTCGGCGCCGGCCTGGTCGATCCCGGCGCCGCGCGCCATGAGCTGGACCTGGGCGAGGCCCGCCTTGGCCTCCCGGTCCGCGGGCTGCTCGGCGAGGGCCTTGCGGTACGCGGCCTCGGCCGCGGCGAAGTCCCCGCGGTCGATCGCGTCGAAGGCCTCCTGGTGCAGCGGCGGGAGCTCGGGCTCGGCGAACGCCTCCGCGCCTGCGGGGCCACCGTCGGCTGTGCCGGTCACGCCGTTGGCGGCCGCGACGCGCAGGAGCTCGTCGAAGAGCTGGCGCGACTGCTCCTCGGCCGCGGCGCCCTGGAAGAGCGGGATGGGCTGGCCCTTGAGGATCGCGACGGCGGTCGGGACGGCCTGGGCCTGAAACGCCTGGGCGAGCTGCGGGAAGGCCTCGACGTCGGCGGTCGCGTACAGGAGGCGGCCGGCGTACGAGGCGACGATGGCGCCGAGCTCGTCGCGCACGCGCTGCGACTCCGGCGAGTAGGACGCCCACAGGAGCACGACGACGGGCACCTCGCCCGAGCGCTGGACGAGCTCCGGGAACGTTCGCTCGTCGATCTCGACGGCACCGCCCGCGCCCGGGGACGCGGGGGCTGCCTCGGCGGCGGGGGCGCCCTGGGCGGCGTCCTCTGCGGGGGCCCGGCCGGCGGCCGGCGCCTGAGGCGCCTGCGGCGCCTGCGGCGGCGTGGCGGTCGCGCGGGCCTTGAGGGCGGAGAGGTCGACGGCGCCGCGGAGGTTCAGCTGCGGCTGGGGCTGGCGGGAACCGGGAACGCTCATGGGCCCAGCTTAGCGAAGCCGGGCAGGACGGGCAGAGGCTGCCCGGGGAACGGCCCCGGCACACCTCGAGAGACAGCAGGGGCGCCGGCCGCGCGTGCGGCCGGCGCCCCTCGCGCCTCAAGCTCCGGCACGCCCCTCGAGGGCGTGGCGGGCCTGGAGAACGGCGTCAGCCCACGCTGGCCGCGGTGAGGTTGCGGGTCGCGCCGATGAGCGTCACGTTCTGGCTGGCCCCGTCCTTCGGCACGTAGAGCATGACGGACTCGCGGAAGGTCAGGACCATCTTGGTCGTGGCCTCCTTGCCGCCAGCGAGGGCGGCCGCGTCGTCGGCGAGGGTCACCTTGTCGCCCTCGGCCTTCGGCGTGCCCTCGACGGTGAAGTCGAGCGGCGCGAGGACAATCGCCCCGCCGTCGGCCGTGCGGAAGGCGAAGGCCTCGTCGCGCAGCAGCGTGTGGCTGAACTTGAAGTTGCCGTTCGGGCTGCTCGACACGATGTCGGCCTGGTAGCCGTGCGTGTCCGCGATGTACGCGTTCTCGGGGATGCGGTCCTTCCAGCTGCTGTCCGGGGAGGTGAGCCGGTCACCGATGCCGGAAAGGGCTTCGGCGGGGCTCACGGCGAGGCCGCCCTTGTCCTCGAGCGCGAGCTGCTCGACGCCTGCGCGGGACGTGCTCGGGAAGGTCGCGCCCGGCAGGAGGGGGGCGGCCTCGAGGAGCTTGTAGTTCTCGCGGGCGCTGGCCTGCCGCAGGGTCAGGAGCTGGGGCGTCGTGTTCCCCTCGCCCTGGGTCACGGCGACGACGGTGCGGGGCCACTCGCGCCGCGTCGTGACGACGCTCGTGAGCAGCTCGGACGCGCGGACCGGGGACAGCGCGGGGGCGCTCGCGACGGCGGCGCGCACCTTGTAGTTCTGCGTGCGGGTCAGCAGGGCGGTGCCGTCGACGCGCGGGGCGAGCTTGGCGGCGTCCTTCGCGTCGTCGCCGGCCTGGACCGCGTTGCCGGTCTGGTCGAGGATGCGCGTGAGCTGCTCGTCCGTGAGGACCTTCTCCGCCGCGGTGGCCGGCGACGTCGCGGCGTGCGCGGCGGGGATGGCCGCGCCAAAGCCGGCGACACCCGCGAACACTGCCGTCCCCGCCGCTGCGGTGCGCAGGCCGAGCCCGCGGGCGCGCGGGGAGGACGACGGCGCCGCCGTGCGGGGAGCGGACCCCGGCCGCCCGCGGTCGGCTGAAGGCGCCGGCCAGGCGGGGCGCGTCCGGCCGGCTGCGGAGCCCCGGCCGGGGCCGGCCCCCGGGCCGCGGCGGGCGGCGAGGAGGGCGAGGGCGATGGCCGCGAGGATCGCGAGGGACCCGAGGACGATAAGCGGGACGCCCCACGGGGCGGTCGCGTTGCTCGGCCACGTGATGGTCACGTCACGCGGGGCGGGGGCGGAGCCGTCGCTCGCGAGCAGGAGCCGCCACTCGCCGTCGTCCGGGAGCTCCCAGCGGTACTCGAGGGTGCCGGACGCGCTCTGGCTCGCGGCGAAGAGGTCCGCACCGGCGGGGTTCGGCGAGGTCGCCTCGCCGTCGGTGTGGGTCACGTTGAGGGTCCGGCCGTCCTCGGACGCGCCGTCGATCGTGTTGTGGGCCGCCGGTCCGACCCAGGCCTCGACGTCATCGGGCCGGGCGGCCGAGAGCGTGAAGCTGCCCTCGGAGCGGATCGTGAGGGTCGCATCGCCGCCGCGCAGGTCGCGGAGCCCCGGGTCGATGACGGTCAGCGGGGCATCCTGGCTGTCGGCCGGGAGCACGGCCGTGACGTGCTCGGCGGGGGCCCACCAGGAGAGCTGGCCGATTCCGGCCACGAGGGCTATGAGGCCGAGCAGCAGGATTGCAGCTGCGGTCTTCAGTCGCACGGGTTCACCTTTGCGTTGGGGACACAGACCCTCCAATGGTAACCAAATCGTGATCAAAAGCCCGAGCCGGACCGGCTGGTAGGGTGGCCGCAAGGCTGCGGCGGACCTCCGGCGCGGGCACCGAGGGGAAGGCGCATCCTGTGGCAGAACACCGCCAGGCCGGTTCCGGAGCGGCCGGCGGCAGCGGCGGGGCAGACACCTCCCCTGCCGGTCCCAGCGGCCCCCCGCCCCACCCGCACGGCGGGCTCGGGATGATCCTCCGGGGCGCGGCCCGGCGCCTCCGCACTCCCCTCCCCGGAGCCCAGCCGCGCGTGCGGTTCGAGATGCCGCCCGTTCTCGAGAGCGAGGAGACGGGCACGGAACCGAGCGAGGACGCGCCGTTCGGGCGGCCGGGGCCACGGATGTCGAACAAGCACCCGCTGTACATGGGCTTCATGGGGACCGTGGGTGTGGGGATCGCCCTCGCGCTCTACTACATCGCCTCCCACACGACGCAGCTGCTCCTGTGGATCCTCGCAGCGCTGTTCATCGCCCTCGGCCTCGATCCTGTCGTGCGCTGGCTCGAGGGGCGGCGCGTCCCCCGGGCTGTGGGCATCGCGGGCACGATCCTGGGCCTCTTCGCCGTGCTCGGCGCGTTCTTCGGCACGCTCATCCCGACGATGGTCGAGCAGGTGGGCGAGCTCGTGGGCGACGTGCCGCGGTGGATCGAGGACTTCGTCGCCTCCGACTTCTACCGCAGCATCGACGAGCAGTTCGGGATCAAGGAGCGCGTGACCGAGGAGCTGCAGAAGCTCGGGCAGAACTCGGAGGCCATCACGAACGTGTTCGGCGGCGTGCTCGGCTTCGGGACGACCGTGGCGAACTCGCTCTTCGGTGTGCTCGTCGTCGTCGTGCTCAGCCTGTACTTCCTCTCGGCCCTGCCCGCGATGAAGCGGTGGGGCTACCGGCTCGCCCCGCGCTCGCGCCGGCCCCGGGTCGAGGCCCTGGGCGAGGAGATCACGCGCTCGGTCGGCAACTACGTCATCGGCCAGGTGTGCGTCGCCGCCCTCAACGCCACCTTCGCCTTCGCCGTCATGGGCCTGCTCGGGATCCAGTTCGCGGCCCTGCTCGCGTTCGTCGTCGGCTTCCTCGCGTTCATCCCGCTCGTCGGCGGGGTCGTCGCGGGCGTGCTCATCTCGCTCATCGCGCTCACGGGGGGCTGGCAGACGGCGCTCGTCATGGCGATCGCGTACTTCGCCTACCTGCAGTTCGAGGCGTACTTCATCTCGCCGCGCATCATGCAGAAGGCCGTTGCGGTCCCGGGGCCGGTCGCCGTCATCTCGGTCATCGCCGGCGGCAGCCTCCTGGGCGTCCTCGGGGCCCTCATCGCGATCCCCACCGCGGCCGCCGTCATGCTGCTGATCCGCGAGGTCTACATCGTGCGGCAGGACCAGCACTAGGCCCCGCCGCGGCGCGTCCCGCAGTCGCCTCCCGCAGTCGCGCCCAGCTCAGCCGGCGGCCGTCGCGACCGGGCCCTCCCACGACGTCGGGAGCCCGGCGGCGCCCGAGCCCGCGTCCGTGACCTCGTCCACGATCTCGCTGAGCGCGCGGTGGACGAACCGCTCCCCCACCCACAGGTGTTTGGCGCCCTCGACGCCCACCACGCGGGCATGGGGGACCCGGGCGAAGCGCTCGGCGGCCTCGGCCGGCCGGAGGTAGTCGTCGTGCTCGGGGACGAGCGCCGTGAGCGGGCGCCCCGAGGCGGCCCAGGCGTCGAGGTCGGCGTCGACGGCCCGGTGGAGCGGCGGGGAGAGCAGGACGGCGCCCTCGGTAGCGCCGGCGACGGGCTCGACCGCCCCGTACTTGAGCGCGAGCTCGGTGCCGAAGGACCAGCCCACGAGCCAGCGCGTCGGGAGGCCGCGCTCGACGGCGAAGGTGACGGCGGCCTCGACGTCGGCGCGCTCGCCGACACCCTCCTCGAACCGGCCCTCGCTCGTCCCGCGCGGGCTCGAGGTCCCGCGCGTGTTGAAGCGCAGCACCGCGAGGCCCGCGAGCGCGGGGAGGCGGAACGAGGCCTTGCGCAACACGTGCGAGTCCATGAAGCCGCCGTGCGTGGGCAGCGGGTGGAGCGTGATGAGGGTCGCCTCGGGCTCCCGGTCCGCCGGGAGGGCCAGCTCGCCGACGAGCGTCAGGCCGTCCTGCGTGCGCAGCTCGATGTTCTCCCGGCGGGCGGGGAGGACCGTGTTGGCGCGGATCTCGACGGGGCCTGCGGACGGGCTGAATTCATAGGACGCGGGGTCGAACGGCATGGTGACAGCCTAGCGGCCGGCCGAAAGCGGCCACTGCGCGGCCACGGCCAGCCGGTGCCGGGAAGGGTCAGCGGAACCTGAAGGTCCGCGTCCGCCAGCAGTGCGTGTGCCAGTGCCGCCGTTCGGCGATCCCGGCGGCCTCGCCGAAGAGGTGGTCGTCGGCCCAGACCACGAGGTGTGCCGTGCCGGGCGGGATCGTGCGCGAGCAGCCGGGGCACGTGTAGTCCTTGGCCGCGCTGCGGGTCGTGACCTGGCGGACCCGCCACTCGCCGTCGGGCGCGGACTCGAGCCGCGCGAAGCCGGCGAGCACGCGCTCGGGATTGAAGTCCTCGCGGTCCTCGCCCAGGTCCGCGGCCTCGCGCACGCTGCGGGGCGGCGTCGGACGGCGGCGGGGACGGTTGGAGCGGGGCATGGGCACCATTCTGCCGTGCCCGGGGACTGGACCCTTCACCGGCGACGCTCCATGCCGCCGTCCGGGCCGCCGCCCGGCCGCCGCCCGGGCCCGCGGCAGCGGCTCCGGTAGAGTGCTCGGGTGCGACTCGTCATTGCCCGATGCTCCGTGGACTACGTCGGCCGGCTCAAGGCCCACCTCCCGCTCGCGACCCGGCTGCTCGTGGTCAAGGCTGACGGCTCGGTGCTCGTGCACTCGGATGGAGGCTCGTACAAGCCCCTCAACTGGATGAGCCCGCCCGCGACCCTGCGCGTGCACACGCCCGAGGAGGCCGAGCTCGAGGCCGGCGTCGTCGAGCAGTGGTCCGTCCAGTCGGCGAAGACCGACGACCGCCTCATCGTGAACATCCACGAGCACCTGCACGATTCGAGCCACGAGCTCGGCCTCGACCCCGGGCTCATCAAGGACGGCGTCGAGTCGGACCTCCAGCGGCTCCTCGCCGAGCAGATCGAGACGCTCGGGGAGGGCTTCACGCTCATCCGCCGCGAGTACTTCACCGCGATCGGGCCGGTCGACATCCTCGCGCGGGACGCGGCGGGCACGACCGTCGCCGTCGAGCTCAAGCGGCGCGGCGACATCGACGGCGTCGAGCAGCTCACGCGCTACCTCGAGCTGCTCAACCGCGACCCGCTGCTCGCGCCCGTGCGCGGCATCTTCGCGGCCCAGCAGATCAAGCCCCAGGCCCGGGTGCTCGCCCAGGACCGCGGGATCGACTGCGTGACGCTCGACTACGACGCGATGCGCGGCGTGGACGACGTCGAGTCCCGCCTCTTCTAGCGTCGGAGGCCGCGCGCCGGATGGGACCGGCGCCGCGAGGCGGCTCGCCTAGTATCGTGCTATGACCTCTCCGACGCCCCCCTCCCCCGAAGCCGGCGTCCCGACGCGCCTCGTCGCGCGCGGGCGCATTGTGAGCGACGGGACGACGGTCGACGCCGGCGTCGTCGCCACCGAGGACGACCGGATCGTCTTCGCCGGCCCCGCCGACGAGTTCGAGGCCGAGTTCGGCGCCGAGCCCGGCGCCGGGGGCTTCAGCGGGATCGAACTGGACCTCCCCCCAGACGCGGTCCTGCTGCCGGGACTCATCGACCTGCACTGCCACGGCGCCGCGGGCGTCGACTTCCCGAACGCCGGCGAGGACGAGGCGCGCCGCGCCCTCGCGTTCCTGCACGGCCGGGGCACGACGACGCTCCTCGCGAGCCTCGTCACGGCGCCGCGCGAGGTGCTCCTCTCCGGCATCGGCCTCTTCTCGCGCCTCGACGCCGAGGACCTCGTCGCCGGGATCCACCTCGAGGGCCCCTTCCTCTCGCACGCGCGCTGCGGCGCCCAGAACCCCGAGTTCATCCTCGACCCTGACCTCGACCTCGCCGCCGAGCTCATCGAGGCCTCGGACGGCCGGCTCGTGACCATGACCTACGCCCCCGAGCTCCCCCGGGCCGCGGCCCTCGTGGACCTCCTCACGGCCCACGGCGTCACCCCCTCGCTCGGGCACACGGACTGCGACGACGCGACCGCCGCGGCGTCCCTCGAGCAGGCGCGGGACGCGCTATCGGCCGCTGGGTTCGACGGCGCCGAGGGGCTGCCCACCGTCACCCACCTCTTCAACGGCATGCCCCAGCTGCACCACCGCTCCCCCGGGCCCGTCGCGGCCTGCCTGCGCGCCGCGTCGCGGGGCGGCGCCGTCGTCGAGCTCGTCGCCGACGGCGTCCACCTCGACCCGGCGACCGTGCGCACAGTCTTCGAGCTCGTGGGGGCAGCCAACATCGCCCTCGTGACGGACTCGATGGCCGCTGCGGGACTCGGCGACGGGCGCTACACGCTCGGCCCGTCCGGCGTGACGGTCGACGGCGGCGTCGCGACCCTCGACGCGACGGGCACGATCGCCGGCGGCACCGCGACGCTCATCGAGGTCGTCGCGCGGACGGCGGCGGCAGGCGTCCCGCTCACGGACGCCGTCACCGCGGCCACGGCCGTCCCCGCGGCGGTGCTCGGCCGCGAGGACGAGATCGGCAGCCTGCGCCGCGGCCTCCGTGCCGACCTCGTGGCGGCCGATGCGCAGCTGCGGCCGCTCGCCGTCGTGCGCGGCGGACGGCTCCTGGGCCATTCCCGGGACGTCTAGACGAGGCCCTGAATGACGCGGCGCGTCTGATGAGATGCCTGTTTGACGCATCGTTACCGGAAATTCGCCAAATGTCTGGGGAAAACACGTCAATGCCGTTGACCACCGTTCAGCCATCATGATTGGCTAGGAGCAGTCTTGATGTAGGTAGCAGTGTTTTTCCATGCAATGCATGCTCGCAAGACCGTTGCGAGCGTGGAGTTCCCGGCACGACCGGGTCCTCCCGCGGAGTAACCCGACCGGCGCAGAAAGCGCCGGTGTCCCGTTGCAATTCCACAGGAGAACGCAGGTCATGGCACAGGGAACCGTCAAGTGGTTCAACGCTGAGAAGGGCTTCGGCTTCATCACCCCGGATGACGCGGAGGCTGACGTCTTCGTGCACTATTCGGAGATCAAGTCGAACGGCTTCCGTACGCTCGAGGAGAACCAGCGCGTCGAATTCGAGATCGGCCAGGGCGCCAAGGGCCCCCAGGCCACTGGCGTCACCGCCCTCTGATCGACAACGCTGCCCTTGACGCAGCAGACGATGGGCCCCGGAGAAATCCGGGGCCCATCGGCCTCTTACGGGCACGCCCCGCATCATTATTTACTTGACCTGTAAATAAACTTTCGCACCGTCAGCCGACGAGGCTGCGGAGGAGCCGCATGCGGTGCCGCATCGTGAGCCCGGGGAGGTAGGCGGCGGCGAGCGCTTGGCCGATGGCCGGGAGCTGGAGCGGGTCCTGGTAGTACATGTAGAGCGCGTGGTACTCGGGCTGGAAGCGCGACTTGAACTTGGCGAGCGAGCGGAACCCGTACACCGGCTCGAGGACGCGGCCGACGGCGTCGAGCAGCCTCGAGAGCAGCTCGTCGCCGCGGTCCACCTCGGCCCGCTCCCCCGCGGGGTCCGCCGCGAGCGGAGAGCCCGAGAGCGAGATCCACTCGACCGAGGAGCGCAGCTCCGCCACGGCCGAGGCGATGAGGAACTCCATGACCCCGGGGAAGGCGTCCGGGCCCCGGCGCATGAAGTCCAGGGTCCAGCCGACGATCCGCTCGTGCTCGAAGACGGGCAGCCAGCTCGTGACCCCGTGGAGGCGGTCCTCGGCGTCGAGCGCGAGGCACAGCCTGACGTCTGGGTCGTCGAGCTCGTCGAGGCCCCCGAGGGTGAACCCCATGTCGGGGAGGGCCTTCTGCGCGGACCACTCCTCCGAGAGCACGCTCAGCTGGGCGCGCTGCTGCGGCGCGAGCTCGTGGTACCGCGTCCACTCGGCCCGCACGCCGAGCTTCCGGGCCCGGTTGACGGCCGTGCGGACGTTCTGCCACTCCTTGCCGACGAACTCTAGCTCCCGCACCGAGAGCCGCGTCTCCTGGGCCACCTCGACCCTGCGGAAGCCCCGGGCGCGCAGCGTCGGCCACAGCTCGTCGGTGACGGAGTAGAAGCACGGGGTGAGGGCGTGCTCGGCGCAGTACGCGATGAACTCGGCGACGGCGGCGGGCCCGCGCCCGGGCGCGCCGATGGGGCCGGCCACGGACAGCGCGACCGTGCCGTGCTGCTGGAAGGCGAGGCCCGCCGTCGCATGCGAGTCGAACCAGAAGTGGTTCGGCGGCCACAGCGTCATCCAGGACAGCGAGCCGCCGCCCTTCCGCGCGAGGGAGCGGGCGAGCTCGAGGCTGTCGTCCCTCGTCCCAAGCGTCTGCCGCCCGCGCAGGACGGCGAAGGCGACGATGACGAGCGCCGCGGTCCACAGGATGAGCCCGCTGTGCGTGAAGAGCCAGAGCTCGGCGTCGCCGCGGCCGCGGAAGGCGGCCGCATAGCTGCTCGGGATCGGGGCCGGCAGGTACTGCCGGACGAGCTCGGCCGCGAGCCCCCAGATGCCCTCGCGCCGGCCGGGGCCGCCGCCCTGCCACCACAGGAGGGCGTAGGAGAGCACGAGGCCGAGCCCGAGCCCGGCCCCCACGGCCTCGAGCCGGCGGCGGAGGCGGCGGGCCGTCTCGACGCGGAAGAGGTCCCGGCTGAGCCAGAGGACGACGCCGAGCGCGACGGCAGTGAGCGCGATCGGCAGCAGGTGGACGAACCCCGAAGTGACGAGGCCGAAGCGGGGACGGCGCGGCGTGAAGGGGATCTGGAGGAAGAGCGCGAGGTAGCCGACGGCGAGGGCGCCGATCGCGAGCTGGACCGCGATCGCGACGCGCAGGGCCACCGAGCGCCCGCGGCGCAGGCCCTCAGCGCACACGAGCAGGATGAGCATGGGGGCGAGCGCCGTCGCGTAGCCGACCGGGGAGAGCGCGTTGGGCTGGGCCGCCTGGAGGCATGCGGCGTCGACGGCGCCGCCGCAGTCCTCGCGGAGCTGGGCCAGGGCGGGCAGGGGGTTCAGGACGATGTCACGCACGAGGGCAAGCGGCCCCGAGGGGCTCCGGGAGAGGGCCGCGAGGACGGGGCCTACGGCCGCGAGCGTCACGAGCAGGGCCAGGAGGTTGCGCCGCTCGCGCACGCTCGGGAGGACGACGTGCTGCTCGGGGTGGGCCGCGGCGGACCACCAGCAGGCCACGAGCCCCAGAAGGGCGCCGATGAGCCCGAGGACGGTCTCCGAGTGGCCCACGTAGAGCGCGAGCGTCCCGGAGATCCCGAGGACGGCGGCGCGCAGCCGGCGGCGCCAGAGCACGCCGAGGGAGGGGCTCGCCGCCATGGCCGCGAACAGCGCCGCCGGGTAGGGGCCGAGCACGGGGTCCTCGACCATCGCCCCGATCCACCCGTCGCCGCCGAGCCGCGCGAGCTGGGTGAGGGCGAAGAACACGGTGATCGAGGCCACGTGGCCGCCCACGAAGAGGAGGGCGGCCCGGAGCGGGCCGTAGGCGGTCTCGGCCACGGGGACGAGGATGGCCAGGACGAGGGTCGCGCCGGCGTAGGCGAGCGGGTTCGTGACGAAGAAGATCGACGTGACGGCGCCCCACCACTGGCCCGCCCGGAGCGAGCCGATGTCGCCGCCGACGACGGCGAGGACGTCCTCGGGCGGGCCCGCGAGGATGCTCCCCGTGGCGAGCCCGACCACCCAGAGCGCAGCGATGAGCGAGACGGTGAGGGGGATGCGGCCGAGGCTGCGGGCCGCTGCCGTCGCCGCGGACCCGAGGGTGCCCCGGAGGCTCACGGCAGGCCCCAGCGCTCGGCGAGCCGCTCGAGCCCGACGGGCATGGCCTTGCCGATCATCTCC
The DNA here is from genome assembly GCF_056780155.1 of Sinomonas sp. T428B. NCBI lineage: Bacteria > Bacillati > Actinomycetota > Actinomycetes > Micrococcales > Micrococcaceae > Sinomonas > Sinomonas sp. T428B. The sequence goes on from NZ_JBRAZR010000001.1 coordinate 2,446,694, forward strand.
CACGAGTGGCCCTCGCCCGGCACGACCTCCTCGTTCACGTCGACGCCGCCGCCCCTGGCCTGCCCCGCGATGACCTGGGCCTGAGCGACGAAGTCCGGATCCCGGCCGCCCGCGGCAAGGAAGAGGAACTGGCCCTCGTGGCCGCCCTGGGCGAAGAAGTGCGCGGGGAGCTGCGCCTCGAAGGCCGCCGTGTCGCCGTCGAACGCCCCCTGGATCGTCTTGGACCGCTCCTTGGCGAGGGCCGGCTCCTTCTCCGCGGCGAAGGCCAGCGCGGAGCCGAACACCTCCGGGTGCTTGGCGAGCAGCTGGACGGAGCAGGTCGCCCCGAAGGAGAAGCCGCCCACGGCCCATGCGCCCGCGTCCGTCGAGACCGACAGGTGCTCCTTGATCCACGGCACCACGTCTGAGACGAGGTACGTCTCGGCCCGGCCGAGCTTCGTGTCCATGCACAGCGTGTTGGCGGACGGGCTCCCGATCGGGTCGACGACGACGACGACCGGCGCGACGCCGTTGTGCTCGCGGGCGAAGCGGTCCATCCGCCCGCGCAGCTGCCCGCCCGTGAGCCAGTCGGCCGGGCCGCCGGGCTGCCCGGCCATCAGCACGAGCACCGGCAGCTCGGGGCGTGTGGGTGAGGAGTAGGCAGGCGGGAAGTAGACGAACGCCTCGCGGGCCGCGAACCCCGACTCGGTGTTGGGCAGCTGCACGCGGCGCAGGTCGCCGGTGGATGGAAGCTCCTCGGACGGAGTCCAGCCCGCGAGGGGAACAGCTGGCGCTCCCCCTCGCTCGAGGCCAGGATCCAGGGCCTCGATCCGGCTCAGGCTCGAGCCGGTCAGATCGCCGAGGGTGATGTTGAGGCCGAAGTAGGCGTTGATCTGCTGCGCGGCCAGGACGACGACGGCGAGGGCGGACGCCACGGCGAGCACCCGCCGTCCCCATGCGCGCGCCTCGCGCCCCCAGCGCACGAGGCACGTGGCAGCAAGGAGCACGCCGAAGAGGCCGAGGCCGGTGAAGAACAGGACCTCGGGGGGCAGGTCCGAGGGGAAGACGTTCGCGACGTCCACGAGGAACCTGTGCACGAGGAGGGTGAGGGCGGGGGCGGCGAGGGCCGCGCCCGCGAGGAGGGCCGCCCCGCGCATCCGCGGGCGGCGGGAGACAAGGCTCCAGGCGAGGTAGGCGGCGCCGGCGGCGGCGAGGGCCCAGCAGGCCACCGCGACCGGGCCGTCCACGACGCGAAGTTCGAGCAGGGCGTCCATCGCGTCGCGCTTCAGCGCCAGTGGCCGACGCCCACGACGGGCCCGGCCTCGAGCCAGGAGGCGAGGCCGGCGTAGGCGTTGAAGTCCATCGCGAAGCGGACGCTCTCGTCAAGGTAGCGCAGCTCGACGATCACCACGTCGGCCTGGACCTTGGCCCGCTCGGCCTCCGTGGGCGCGCGCCGCCCGAGCAGCTCGAGGGAGCTGCGGGTGAAGCGGTGCCTGGCCACGGGGCTGAGCGAGAGCAGGTGGAACCATTCCAGTTCAGCGTCCTGATAGCGGCAAACCCCCATCCGCCACGGCCCGGAGGCCATGGAGATGGAGGCATCCACCGTGCCCAGGGTGCGCCGCAGGACGGCGCGGCGCACCCCGAGGACACAGAGCATCGCTGCTAGGAGCAGGAAGACCGCTGCCAGGACGATGAACGGAATGGCGGATTCGTCCATCGAGGTCTGGCTAACGGGTCCCCGCGGCCGACTCGCCGATCTTCGCGTTGTCGGCGACGATCACGACACGGTTGCTGTCGACGGAGAAGAAGCCGCCGTCGACCGTGGCCGTGATCCGCGAGCCGGTCACCGGCTCGATCGCAATCTCGCCCGCATGCAGGATTGCCAGCAGGGGCGTGTGGCCGGGAAGGATCCCGACCTCGCCGTCCGCCGTGCGGGCCTTGACCATCTTCGCCGGGCCGGACCACACGAAGTGGTCCGCCGCGACGATCTCGACCTCGAGCTCAGCCATCTACTTGGTCTGCTCCTGGATCTTGGCCCAGTTGCGCTCGACGTCGTCGAGGCCGCCGACGTTGAAGAACGCCTGCTCGGCCACGTGGTCCAGCTCGCCGTCGCAGATGGCCTTGAAGCCCTCGATCGTGTCCTTGATGCTGACGGTCGAGCCCTCGACACCCGTGAACTGCTTCGCGGTGTAGGTGTTCTGCGAGAGGAACTGCTGGATGCGGCGGGCGCGGGCCACGACGATCTTGTCCTCTTCGGAGAGCTCGTCGACACCGAGGATGGCGATGATGTCCTGCAGCTCCTTGTTCTTCTGGAGGATCTGCTTGACGCGCACGGCCGTGTTGTAGTGGTCGTGGCCGATGTACTGCGGGTCGAGGATGCGCGACGTCGAGGTCAGCGGGTCCACGGCCGGGTACAGGCCGCGCGAGGCGATCTCGCGGGAGAGCTCGGTCGTCGCGTCGAGGTGCGCGAACGTCGTGGCCGGGGCCGGGTCGGTGTAGTCGTCGGCCGGCACGTAGATGGCCTGCATCGACGTGATCGAGTGGCCGCGCGTCGAGGTGATGCGCTCCTGGAGGAGGCCCATCTCGTCGGCGAGGTTCGGCTGGTAGCCCACCGCGGACGGCATGCGGCCGAGGAGGGTCGACACCTCGGAGCCCGCCTGGGTGAAGCGGAAGATGTTGTCGATGAAGAGCAGCACGTCCTGGTTCTGCACATCGCGGAAGTACTCCGCCATGGTCAGCGCCGTGAGGGCCACGCGCAGACGCGTTCCCGGCGGCTCGTCCATCTGGCCGAACACGAGGGCGGTGTCCTTGAGGACGCCGGCCTCATCCATCTCGACCCAGAGGTCGTTGCCCTCGCGCGTGCGCTCGCCGACGCCGGCGAACACGGAGGTGCCACCGAAGTTGCGGGCAACACGGGTGATCATCTCCTGGATGAGGACGGTCTTGCCGACGCCGGCGCCGCCGAAGAGGCCGATCTTCCCACCCTTGATGTACGGGGTGAGGAGGTCGATGACCTTGATGCCGGTCTCGAGCATCTCGGTCGAGCCCTCGAGCTGGGCGAAGGACGGGGCCTTGCGGTGGATCGGCCAGTGGTCCGAGGCCTGGATCTCGGACTCGTCGACGTCGAGCGGCTTGCCGAGGACGTTGAAGATGTGGCCCTTGACGCCGTCGCCGACGGGGACCGAGATCGGGGAGCCGAGGTCGACGACCTTGGTGCCGCGGACGAGGCCGTCCGTCGCCTGCAGCGAGATGGCGCGGACGAGGTTGTCGCCGAGGTGCTGGGCCGTCTCGAACGTGATGGTCCGGGTCGTGCCGCCGAGCGTGATCTCGGTGGTGAGGGCGTTGTAGATTTCCGGGATCGCGTCGGCCGGGAACTCGACGTCGACAACCGGACCGATCACGCGGGCAATGCGGCCCGTCGCGCCGGCGGTCGCAACCGCTTCAGAGGCAGTGGCAGTCATCTCTCTCACTTCTTGGTAGATGGCGTGGAATCAGTCTATTCAGTGGTGCCTGCGCGCCGTCCGGCTCAGGCGTTGAGGGCGTCGGCGCCGGCGATGATCTCGGTGAGCTCCTGCGTGATCTCCGCCTGGCGGGCGGTGTTGCGCAGTCGCGTGTACTTCTTGATCAGGTCCGTCGCGTTGTCGCCCGCGTTCTTCATCGCCCGCTGGCGCGACGCCAGCTCGCTGGCCGCCGACTGCAGCATCGCCGCGAAGATCCGCGACTCGATGTAGCGCGGCAGGAGCGCGTCGAGCACGCGCTCGGGCTCCGGCTCGAACTCGTACAGCGGAAGGAGCTCGTTCGCGTCCGTGGCGCTCTCCTCGACGACCTCGAGGGGAAGCAGGCGGACGACGGTCGGCTCCTGCACCACCATCGACTTGAACTGCGTGTAGACGACGTGGATCTCGTCGACCCCACCGTCCTCGTACCGGGTCGCAAAGGCCTCGAGGAGGACCTTGCTGATCTCCCGGGCCGTGGCGAACTCGGGATTGTCGGTGCCACCGGTCCACACCTGCTCGTAGGCGCGGCCGCGGAAGTCGAAGTAGGCCTGGCCCTTGCGGCCGACCAGGTACGTGGCCACCTCCTTGCCCTCTCCGCGCAGCAGCTCGGTGAGCGACTCGGCCTGCTTGAGGATGCTGGCCGAGTAGGCGCCGGCCTGGCCTCGGTCTGCCGTGAGGACCAGCACCGCCGCACGACGCACCTGAGTGGGCTCGGTGGTCAGCGGGTGGTCGATCTCGGACGAAGAGGAGACAGCAGAAACGGCGCGAGTAATGGCATTCGCGTACGGCAGGGACGCGGCCACACGGGCGCGGGCCTTGCCGATGCGGGAGGTAGCAATCAGCTCCATCGCCTTGAACATCTTGCGCATCGACGTCGTCGAGGCGATCTTCTGGCGGTAGACCCGGATCTGGGCTCCCATTCTTGTCCTTTCCTCACCCTCGCTTGACGGACGGGCCGGGGCTGCGGGCCCCGGCCCATCCGCTCAGCAGCAGGGAATCAGCGCTTCTGCTTGACGATCTTTTCCTGGGTGACGTCGCCCTCGGCCAGAGCGTCGTGCTCCTCGTGGCCGGCGCCGACCAGGCGGTCATCGCCCTCGCCGAAGAAGCCCTTCTTGAAGTCCACGACGGCGGACTTGAGGGCCTCGACGGTGTCGTCGTCCAGGACGTTGGTCTGGCCGAGCGTGGTCAGGACCGACGTCTTGCGCTTGAGGTAGTCGTGGAAGTCCGCCTCGAAGCGGCGGACATCCTCGACCGGGACGTCGTCCAGGTGGCCGTTCGTGCCGGCCCAGATGGAGACGACCTGCTCCTCGACCGGGAACGGCGTGTACTGGCCCTGCTTGAGCAGCTCCATGAGGCGCGCACCGCGGGTGAGCTGCTGGCGGGACGCGGCGTCGAGGTCCGACGCGAACATCGCGAACGCCTGCATGTCGCGGTACTGGGCGAGGTCGAGCTTGAGCGTGCCCGAGACCTTCTTCATCGACTTGACCTGCGCGGCGCCGCCGACGCGGGAGACCGAGATGCCGACGTCGACCGCAGGACGCTGGTTCGCGTTGAACAGGTCCGACTGGAGGAAGATCTGGCCGTCGGTGATCGAGATGACGTTCGTCGGGATGTACGCCGAGACGTCGTTCGCCTTGGTCTCGATGATCGGCAGGCCGGTCATCGAGCCCGCGCCCAGCTCGTCCGAGAGCTTGGCGCAGCGCTCGAGCAGGCGGGAGTGCAGGTAGAACACGTCGCCCGGGTAGGCCTCGCGGCCCGGCGGGCGGCGGAGGAGCAGCGACACGGCGCGGTACGCCTCGGCCTGCTTGGACAGGTCGTCGAAGATGATCAGGACGTGCTTGCCGCCGTACATCCAGTGCTGGCCGATCGCGGAGCCCGCGTACGGCGCGAGGTACTTGAAGCCGGCCGGGTCGGACGCCGGGGAGGCGACGATCGTCGTGTACTCGAGCGCGCCGTGGTCCTCGAGGGTCTGGCGCACGGCCGCGATCGTCGAGGCCTTCTGGCCGATCGCGACGTAGATGCAGCGGACCTGCTTCACGACATCGCCCGAGGCCCAGTTGGCCTTCTGGTTGATGATGGTGTCGACGGCGATGGCCGTCTTGCCCGTCTGGCGGTCGCCGATGATGAGCTGGCGCTGGCCGCGGCCGATCGGGATCATGGCGTCGATGGCCTTGAGGCCGGTCTGCATCGGCTCGTGCACCGACTTGCGCTGGGTCACGCCCGGCGCCTGGAGCTCGAGGGCACGGGACGACTCGGCCGCGATCGGGCCGAGGTCGTCGATCGGCTGGCCGAGCGGGTCGACCACGCGGCCGAGGAAGGCGTCGCCCACCGGGACCGAGAGGATCTGGCCGGTGCGGTGCACCTCCTGGCCCTCCTCGATGCCGGTGAAGTCGCCGAGGATGATGACGCCGATCTCGCGGACGTCGAGGTTCTGGGCCAGGCCCAGCGTGCCGTCCTCGAAGCGGAGGAGCTCGTTCGCCATGACCGAGGGGAGGCCCTCGACACGGGCGATGCCGTCGCTCGCGGTGGTCACACGGCCGACCTCGACGCGCTCAGCCGTACCGGGCTCGTAGGAAGCCGCGAAGTCATTCAGCGCATTGCGGACGTCGTCGGCGTTGATGGTCAATTCGGCCATCTTGCAGTCCCTGCTCTCTTGAGTGTCATGGTCATCGGAGCGGATCTGTCTGCGATGACCGGATTGTCTACTACGAAGTGTGCTGCCTCAGCGGGCGTACCCGGCCAGCTGGCGGCGCAGCTCCCCGAGCCGTGCCACGGTCGAGGCATCGAGCACCTCGTCGCCGACCGTCACGCGGAGTCCGCCGATCAGCAGCGGGTCCACGGTCGTGTTCATCTTGAGCTCGCGGCCGTAGAGGCCGTTGAGCCCCGCCTGGAGGCGCTCTGCCTGGACGGCCGTGAGCGGGCGCGCGACGGCGACCTCGGCGATCCAGCGCTTCTGGCGGCTCGCGGCGAGTGCGGCGAACTTCTCGACGAGCGCCGTCGGCTTGGCCCCGCGCGGAGCTGCGGCCGCCTGGCCGATGAGGAGCTTCGCCTCCTCCGACGCCTCCGGAGCGATCCGGAGTGCGAGGGAGCGCTTGGCCTCGGCGGACGCCTGCGGCTCGGTCAGGGCAGCCTGGAGCTCGTGGTTGCCCTCGACCACGCGGTTGAACGCGAACAGGTCGTTCTGGAGGCGCTCCAGACCGCCGAGCCCGTTCGACGCGCCGGCGCCCTGCTCGGCCACGGCGATCGCCACGGTCGAGGCAAGGGTCTCGAGTGCATCGCTGATGTCGCGGGCGTCGCCCCACCGCGAGGCGGCCAGCTTGGCCGTGATCTCGACGGCGTCGGCGGACACCTTGCCCTCCAGCAGGCTGCGCACCAAGGCCGACTTCTCCGCGCCCTCGCGGGACGGATCGGTCAGCGCCCGGCGCAGGCCCGCGGAGCTGTCAAAGATGCCCAGGACACCGAACAGCTCGCGTGCCAGCGACAGCGAGGCCGTGGGCAGCGTGGTCTCCAGGTCCGCAAGCGCTGCGGCCAGCGATTCGCTCGATACTCCTGCCATTACTTCGCTGCACCTGCGTTCTGGGACTCCAGCTCGTCGAGGAAGCGGTCCACCACGCGGGAGGCGCGCTCGTCGTCGTCCAGGGACTCGCCGACGATGCGGCCGGCCAGCGTCGTGGCCAGCGTGCCGACCTCGGCACGGAGCGATGCGACCGCCTGCTGGCGCTCGGCCTCGATCTGCGCGTGGGCCTGCTCGGTGATGCGGTCGTACTCGGCCGCAGCCTTCTCCTTGAGCTCGGCGAGGATCTGGGCGCCCTCGGCGCGGGCCTCCTCGCGGATGCGGTTGGCCTCGGTGCGGGCGTCCGTGAGCTGCTTCTTGTACTCCTCGAGGGCGGCGGAAGCCTCAGCCTGGGCCTTCTCGGCCTTGGCGATGCCGCCCTCGATGGCCTCGGCACGCTCAGCGAACGTCTTCTCGAACGCCGGGACGACGAACTTGACGACGATGAAGAGCAGCACGGCGAAGCCGATGGCGGTGACGAGCACCTCCCACCAGTTCGGCATGAGCGGGCTCGCGGCGCCCTCGGTGGCGGCGCGAACAATGAGCGTGTTCATATGCTCCACCCCTCCTATCTACTCGGTACTGGCTCGGTGTTGTGCCTCGTGCTGGATCAGAGCACGAAGGCGAACACGAGACCGAGGATCGCGAGCGCCTCGGTCAGCGCGAGGCCAAGGAACGCGATCGGCTGGAGGACGCGCTGGGCCTCCGGCTGACGGGCCACACCGTTGATGTAGGCAGCGAAGACGAGACCCACGCCGATGGCACCGCCGATAGCGGAGAGACCGTAGCCGACGAGGTTGAGGTTGCCTTCCATTGTTTTCCTTTCACAATGCCCGCGCGGGCAGATTAGCGGTTCGGTTCATCCCCCTTGAGGGGGAAGTCTCAGTGGGCGTCGGCGTGCAGCGCGCCCTGGATGTAGATCGCGGTCAGCAGCGTGAAGACGTAGGCCTGCAGGACCATGATCAGCGCCTCGAGCATGTACATGGCGGTCGCGCCGACCAGCACGAGGAGCGACGTGCCCTGGAGGAGGATGTTCTCCTGGGCGATGAGGAACGCGATGCCGGAGCCGGCGAGGGCGACGACGAGGTGGCCTGCCAGCATGGTCGCGAAGAGACGGAGGCTGTGGGTCATCGGGCGGACGATGAAGTTCGAGATGATCTCGATCGGGACGACGATCGGGAGGATGAACCACGGCACGCCGCTCGGGACGATCGTGAGCTTGATGAAGCGCGGGCCGTACTTGCGCAGGCCGACGCCGATCCACACCACGTAGACGAAGCCGGCGAGGAAGTACGCCCCGCCCACGTGCGACATCGTCGGCAGCTGGAAGAACGGGACGGCGCCGTAGATGTTGTTCACGAGGATGAAGAAGAACAGCGCGAACAGGAGCGGGACGAACTTCATGAAGTCCCTGCCGCCGATGATGTCCTTGCCGATTGAGTTGCGCACGAAGCCGTACGCGCTCTCGCCGAGGAACTGGAGCTTGCCCGGGACGAGCTGGCCCTTGCGCGATGCTGCGATGAAGAACCAGGCGATGAAGACGACCGAGAGGAGCACGAGCAGCATCTGCTTCGAGAAGCCCTCGCCCTCGCCCCAGGGGAAGATGGCCGGGAGGTGCATGTCCTCGAGGGTGGGCGGGGTGAAGGCGCCGTCGTCAGCGGCCGGAAGCGCGAGCGGGGTCAACGCAATTCCTCTCTGCAGTGTCCATCGTCGGGCAGATGCTGGGGCGAGTGGCTTCGTCCCCCACATGTGAAATTTTCGGGTGCTCCATCAGCCGCGCTCCTCGCCCGTCGCATCCCGGCCGTCGGTGCTCCCGTGGGGATCCGTGCGACGCTGCGAGAAGAGCCCGTGCTTGATGGTCAGGTAGATGCCGCCGGCAATCCCCACGAGGGCGCCAGCGAGCACAAGCCAGCGGGTTTTCAGGAGATTGTCCAGCCCCCACCCTATCAAACTCCAGACAACGATCCCGCCAATGACGTAGCTGAAGACCGCCATGCCGGCGTTGTAGCCGCCGTCGCCGCCGGTACCGTTCTCTGGGCCGTTTTCAGGGTTTCCAGCGCCTTCGCCGCGGCCGCCGAGGCGCTCGTCGCGGTCAGCCACGGGGCCCCTCCTCACGAGCCTTGGAGCCATCCGAGTCATCGAAGATCAGGAGGCGCAGCCGGCCGAAGGAGATGACCTCCACGGCCTGCCACACCACGACCGTCACGATCCCGGAGGCGCCGAACCAGGGGCCGTCGACCCACTCGGGCCGACCGAGCCACAGCAGGAGCGCAGCGAATCCGACGATCTTGAGCACGTAGACCACGGCGAACGCGCCGATCGCGCCGGAGGGGTTCCGGCGGCCGAACGCGTGCCCGGCCAGGAGGCTGATCGCGAAGAACGCGATGACGACGCCGGCCGCGAACGCAACGCTCCCGGCGGCGCCTGGGCCTCCGGCCGGTCCCCCGACGAACAGTGCGACGCCGGCGAGCACGGCCGCGACGGCAGCGCTGGCGCCGGTGCACCGGACCGCGAGACCGAGCCATGGGGAGCCGACGACGCCCCGAGGGCCGGAGCGGCCCAGTCGGTGCGTCATTCGGGTCATGTCATGCCGATCGTCGGCGGCCTGCATGTCAGGAGGCCGGCGGTGGGAAGGTCACGTCTATTCTACACGCCATAGAACTCGAGGCTCTCCCCCGCCCAACCGCTCCGTCATGCGCCCGTCACACCCGGCGTCCGGCCCGCCGGAGCGCGCCGATCCAGCGGGGCGAGGTCAGGTAGGCCACGAGCACGACGGCGGCGCCCGCCTGCGCGGCGATGGTCCCCGCGGGCACCGCGGACACGGCGTAGAACCCCGCGGCCCCGACGAGCAGGGTCGCGGCGGTGACGAGCGCGGAGACGGCGACGTGGCTCAGGCCGACGTCCGTGAGCCGCTGGTACACGTGCTCGCGGTGCGAGGCGTACCAGCGCTTCCCGGCGGCCATGCGCCGCACGAGCGTCGTGAACGTGTCCGCGAGGTACACGAGGACGGGCGAGAAGACGTACTCGAGCCTGATCTCGGCGAGGAACGCGGCGACCGCGGCGAACGCGATGCTCGCCCCGAGCAGGTAGCTGCCGACATCGCCCATGAACATGCGGCCGCGCACGAGGTTCCAGGGCAGGAAGCCGGCGAAGGCGGCCGCGAGCAGGATCCCCGCGGCGACGAGCCAGGCCTGGCCCACGACGGCGCCGGCGGCCGCGTAGAGCCCGCCGACGGCGACGGCGTGCAGGCCCGAGATCCCGTTGACGCCGTCCATGAAGTTCGCGACGTTGATGTACGCGGCGACCGCGATCGCGCCGAACGGCAGCCACCAGAGCCCCTTGCCCGTCACGAGCAGGAGCGCGAGCGTCCCCGCGGCGCCGAGCGCGAGCTGCAGGCCCGCGCGGCTCACGATCGACAGGCCCCTCAGGTCCTCGGCCCAGCCGACGGCGGCGGCCGCCGCGGACCCGGCGACGACGCACGCGGCGAGCCACACGCCGTCGCCCGCGGCGCCCGTCGCGAAGGCGACGGCCCAGCCCGCGGCGAGGCCGGCGGCGATGGTCAGCCCCAGGCCGCGCACGGTCGGCCGGGTGTGGGACGAGCGCTCGCTCGGCAGGTCGACGACGCCCAGGCGGGCGAGGAGCGGGTGGGCGACGACGGGCAGGACCGCGCTCACGATGAAGGCGACGATGCCCGCGAGGAGGGCCAGGGGCGCCTCGCCCGGCAGCACGCTCATGCCGCCCCCGATCCCCGCAGGCTCTCGTGCGAGAGCTCGGTCTCCTCCTGCACCTTGGCCTCGATCATGGCCTCCTCGCTGCGCTCGCACTCGGCGAGCCAGCGGTCGTAGTCGAGCTGGTCGGGCGCGATGCCGGAGGCCGACGCATGCGAGATCTTCGGGTGCAGGGGGCGCACGTCCGCGACGTCCGGGTCGACGAGGTCCTCGTGGAGCTTCTCGGCCGGCCGCAGGCCCGTGTAGACGATCTCGATGTCCCGGCCCGACATCGCGATCATGCGGCGCGCGACGTCGAGGATGCGCACGGGCTCGCCCATGTCGAGGATGAGCACCTCTCCCCCGGTGCCGATGGCCCCGGCCTGGATCACGAGCTGGCACGCCTCCGGGATCGTCATGAAGAAGCGCGTGACCTCGGGATGCGTCACGGTGACGGGCCCGCCGTTGCGGATCTGCTCCGAGAAGAGGGGCAGCATGGACCCGCGGCTGCCCATGACGTTGCCGAAGCGCACCGAGACGTACTTGCGCCCCGTCCGCCCGGCCATCCACGCCGTGAGCCGCTCGGCCATGCGCTTCGAGTGCCCGAGGACCGTCGTGGGCGCGGCGGCCTTGTCCGTCGAGATGTTCACGAAGGCCTCGACCCCGGCGGCCTCGGCGGCGCGCAGGACGTTGAGCGTGCCGAGGACGTTCGTCTTCCACGCCTCTGCCGGGTACTGCTGGAGCAGCGGCGCGTGCTTGAGGGCCGCCGCGTGGAACACGACCTCGGGCCGGCGCTCGGCGAAGACCGCGGCGAGGGTCTCGCCGTCGCGGATGCTCGCGAGCACGGTGTCGTTGCCGGCGAGGAGGCCTCGGCCCGTGAGGGAGATCTGCGTCTGCTGGAGGGCCGTCTCGTCGTGGTCGAGCATGATGAGCTCGGCCGGCTCGAACGGGTGGATCTGGCGGCACAGCTCCGAGCCGATCGAGCCGCCGGCCCCCGTGACGAGGACACGCTTGCCGGTGATGTACCCGGCAATGTCCTCGACCGTGATGTCCACGGGCCGCCGGCCGATGAGGTCCTCGACCGCGACCTCGCGGAAGTCGGTGACGCTGTGCGAGCCGCCGCCGAGCATGTCCTTCAGCGGCGGCAGGACGAGGACCTTGACCCCGAGCCCCGCGACGTGGTCCGAGACGCCGCGGATGAAGGCCGCGTCCGCGGAGGCGAAGGCGAGGATGAGGACCGTCGCGCGCGTGCGCCGGACGAGCTCCGGCAGGTCGTCTCCCGTGCCGAGCACCTGGACCGAGGAGACCCGCAGGTGCTTCTTCGCGGGGTCGTCGTCCACGAAGCCCGCCGGGAAGTAGGGCGAGGCCGGGTCCTGCATCATGCGGGTGACGAGGTTGGTCCCGAGGAAGCCCGCACCGTAGACGAGGGCCTGCTGCGCGTTCGCCCCGGGCTTGGCCTTGCTCTCGACGACCATGCGCTTGGCGTACCGCGTCGCGGCCATGAAGAGGGCCGCGAACGGGAACGCGATGACACCCGTGCTGCGTGGGATCTGGAGCGTGAAGCCGAGGAACGTGCTGAGCAGGACGAGGATCGTCGCGACGATGAGCGTCACGGCGACGAGGAGCCTGGCCTCCTCGAAGCTCCCGAAGCTGTGCCGGCCCTGGTACAGCGCCATGCTGAACCCGACCAGGGCCTGGCTGCCGATCGCGAGCAGGGCGAAGACCGCGACGCCGTTGGGCGCCATGGTCTGCTCCGTGAGCTCGTACCGCAGGACCACGGCCATGAGGATCGCGAGCGTCCAGGCGCCGGCGTCGAGGATGAACTGGATCCAGCGCCACAGCACCGGCCTGGGGGCCTCCGGAGTGGTTGCGCGCTCGGTCATGGTCGTTTCAGTGACTCTCTCTTGCGGGCGGCCGCTCTCGCGGCCTGGCGTGATGCTGAACCAAGATACTCCGATTCGTGCGCCGCCCCCGTCCGGCGCACGACGCCGGGGGTCACCGGGGGGCGACCATCCGACGGTAGCGCCGGGTGCGCACCGAGGTCGGCAGGAACCGGTAGGCGGCGCGCACGCCGACGTTGCGCAGCCACTGCCCGGGGCCGACGAAGCCGCCTACGAGGAACTGGCCCTGGACGACGACGTCGCCGCGGAACGCTCGCAGGCCTCCCCTGCGCTCGTAGGCTCCCCCCGAGACCCGGTAGCGCACGAGCGGCTCGGCGAGGTTGCGCACGTTGGCGCCCGCCGCGATCATCCGCGCCCACAGCCACCAGTCCTCCGCCGCGGGCACGTGCCGGTAGCCCCCGACGGCGTCGACCGCCGCGCGCCGGAACACCACCGTCGGGTGGTTGAAGGGGTTCCGTGCGTGGGCCGTGCGCGCGATGGCCGACGGCGCCGTCTCCACGGCCCGGTGCGCGAGGACCACGTCCTCGTCGTCCCCGATCTCGTCCATCGCGCTGCCCACGAGGTCCGCGCCGGCCTCGATGACCGGCAGCTGGGCGGCGAAGCGCCGCGGGAGCGAGACGTCGTCAGCGTCCGCCCGGGCGACGACGGCGTGCGTGCACTCCGCGAGGCCGATGGTGAGGGCCGAAGTGAGGCCCGCGTTGTCAGCGAGCTCGATGACCCGCACCTGGGTGCCGGGCCCGGCGATGTCCGCCGCCTCGTCGAGCGCGGCCTGCAGCTCGGCGCCCACCGGCCCGTCGCGCACGATGACGGCCTCCGCCGGGGGCCTTTCCTGCTCGCGGGTGCTCGACGCGAGGGCGCGGCGGAAGCGCTCGGGGGTGTCGCCGCCGTACACGGGCATGAGGAGGCTGAAGGGCTGCCCGGCCGTCAACTCCTCGGCCGGGGGCGGGGCGGGAACCGGGCGCAGCGGGTAGACGCCGTCGAGCACCTCGGCGTTGGGTCGGGGGGCCCGGACGGCGTCGCGGACGCCCCGGACAAGACAGCCCGCGAGGGTGCGGCGGTCCGTGGACTTGGCGAAGGTGCGCACCCAGATCCTCGCCGTCGCAAAGGTGAAGGCCAGGCGCTCCCACAGCGCCAGAGACCGGCCCCGCCCGTACAGCCAGAACCGGTTGCGGACCTCGTAGTAGAAGCGCGGCCCCGGGTCGACGTCGGTCGTGCCGAACGTCTTGGTGTGGTGCGTTACGACTGAGGCGGGGACCTGGATCGCGTCGTGGAACCGGGCGAGCCTCGTCGTGTACTCGAAGTCGTCGCCCCACAGGAAGTACTCCGCGATGGGCAGGCCCAGGGCGCGGACCGCGTCGCCAGCGAGGAAGCACGAGACGAACGATGCGCTGCGGATCGCCTTGGCGCCGACGGCGGCCGCCCGGCGCCTCTGCTCGGGCGTCGCGGCGAACCACTCGTCCATCGTGTTCATCGGATGTTCCCGGCCGTCGGTCCACTCGACGCGGCTTGCCATGACGGTAGGACGCTGCTCGGGGGCGGGTGCATAGTCGGTCCACGCCTGCACCGCGGCCGAGAGCGTGCCGGGCTGCGGCTCGGTGTCGTCGTCCATGACCCACACGAGGTCCGCAGCATGGTCGAGGACCGCGCGCTCGATCCCCACCGTGAAGCCGCCGGCACCGCCGACGTTGGATTGAAGCTCGACGAGGTCAACGACAAGGCCGGGGCCGAGGTCTAGCCCGCGCACCATGTCCGCCGAGCCGTCCGTCGAGGCGTTGTCGACGACGACGACCGCGGCCGGCAGCAGCTCGCCGCCCGCGATCCCGGCGAGGGTGCGGGCCAGGAGCTCGCGGCGGTTGAAGCTCACGACGACGGCGACGACGCGGGGGGCACGGCTCATAGTGCGTTCAGGACCTCTTTGCGGGGGGCTGGGCACGTTCACGATACCTGCTGCGCGCAGGTGCTCCGGACCTCGCTGACGTCCTGCCCGCCTACGATAGTGGGCATGCCCGAGAAGACGCCGCACTTCCCGCATGCCCGCCCGCACTGGTTCGTGTTCGGCGCGGGAGGCTTCGTGGGCGGCGGGGTCGCGGAGGAGCTGACCGCCCGGCGCCTGCGATTCGAGGCCTCGCGCGCGGAGCGGCTCGCAACCTCAGCCCGCAGGCCCGAGGCCGTGCTCGAGGCCGCTGAGGCCCGGGAGGACCTCGTCGCCCGCGTGGCCGCGGGCATCACCCCCCGCGCCCTCGTCGTCAACGCCGCCGGCCTCGCCTCGCCCGACGCCGCCGAGGACGACCTGCTCTACGGCGCCAACGCCCTGTGGCCGGCCGTGCTCGCGCTCGCGTGCGCGCGCTCCGGCGCGGCGCGGCTCGTGCACCTCTCGAGCGCGGCGGTGCAGGGCGAGCGCCCGGTCCTCGACGAGACGTGGGAGGCCAGCCCCTTCTCGCCGTACTCGCGCTCGAAGGCCCTCGGCGAGTCCGTGCTGCGGCTGCTCGCCCCGCGGCTGCCTGAGGGCCTGCTGACGGTGCTGCGCGCCACGAGCGTCCAGGGCCCGGGACGGGGCACGACGGCGTCGCTCGCCCGCGTCGCCGCCTCGCCGCTCGCCTCTGTCGCCGGGGCCGGGGACGCGCCGTCGCCCGTCAGCTCGCTCGCGGCGCTCGCGCAGTTCGCGGTCGACGTCGCCGAGGCGCAGCCGGACCGGCTGCTCGTGCTCCAGCCGTGGGAGGGCATGACCGTGCGCGGCGTGCTCGAGGCGGCCGGCGGGCGCGCCCCGCTGCGGCTTCCCGCGCCGCTGTGCCGGGGGGCGGTGGCCGCGGGCTACGCGCTCTCGCGGCTCGCGGGCGGGCGGCTCCAGGGGGCCGTGCGCCGGGCGGAGGTCATGTGGTTCGGCCAGGCGCAGGCGCCCGGCTGGGCCGAGGAGGCCGGGGTGCTGCCTACTCCCCGGGCTGCTGCTGTGCTGCGGGAGGCTGCTGCGGCGCGGGTCCGGCTGCATCGGACGCACCGGTAGCCGCAGGCTCCTCGTCCTTGCCCAGCAGCTCCGGCGCGACGTCCCGGAGCTCTGCGAGGCTCAGCGCCCCCTCGCGGACGATCCGCAGGCGCTCTCCCGTGCAGTCGACGATGGTCGAGGGCACGCCGCTCCCCGGCCCACCCGGGTCCGCGGCATTCCGCGGCCGGAAGCCGTCCTCGAGATACACCTCGACGCTCTCCGCGAGCTGCTCGCGCGCCTCGGCCCCGGTCTGCGCCGCGGCCTGGCCCGTGCGGTTGGCGCTCGAGACGGCGAGCGGGCCCGTGATGGTCAGCAGCGCCTGGGCGAGCTCGTCGTCGGGGATGCGCAGGGCGACGGTCCCGCGGGTCTCGCCGAGGTCCCACGTGAGCGAGGGCTGGGCGTGCACGATGAGCGTGAGCGGCCCCGGCCAGAACCTCTCGGCGAGGGCCCGTGCGGCCGGGGGGACCTCGGTCGCGAGCCCGTCCATGGTCTGCAGGCGCGGGATGAGCACGGGCGGCGGCATCGAGCGGCCACGGCCCTTCGCCGCGAGGAGCGTCGCGACGGCCTGGGCGGAGAACGCGTCGGCCGCGATGCCGTAGACCGTGTCGGTCGGCATCACCACGCACCGCTTCTGGGCGATCGCGCGCTGGGCGTGGGCGAGGCCCTCGGCGCGCTGTTCCGGATCCGTGCAGTTGTAGGTCGTGGTCGTCACGGCCCCCATTCTTCCACGCGGGGCCCTGCCGTCCGGACCGGGCTCAGGCGCGCACCGCGCTCGTCGCGCGCGGGAGGCCGTTGAGGTCCGCGTGCGAGGCGACGGCGGTCCACGCCGGGTCGCGGGCGAGGAGCCGGGCGATGGGCTCGCCCTGCACCTCGGCGTGCTCCATGGCGAAGAACCCGCCGGGGCGCAGGAGCCGGGCGGCGGTGGCGGCCGCCGCGAGCGGCATCTCGAGGCCGTCCCCTCCCCCGCCGTAGAGGGCGAGGTCCGGGTCGTGCTCGGCTGCCTCGGGGTCGCGCGGGACCATCTCGGCGGGGATGTAGGGCGGGTTGCTCACGACGGCGTCGACCGTCCCGTCGAGCGCGGGGAAGGCCGTGCGCAGGTCCCCGAGCACGAGGTCCACGCCGTAGGGCGAGAGGTTCCGCTGCGCCCACGCGTAGGCGAGCTCCGAGAGCTCGACCGCGTGGACCTCGCTGCCGGGGTGCTCGTGGGCGATCGAGGCCGCGATCGCGCCCGAGCCCGTGCCGAGGTCGACGACGACGGGCCGCCGGGACTGCGCGGGCTGCCCATGCTGCCCATCCTGCCCAGACTGCCCATCCTGTCCGGACTGTACTGGCCCGAAGCGCTCCGCGAGCCAGTCGAGCACGAGCTGCACGACGCCCTCGGTCTCCGGCCGGGGCACGAAGACCCCGGGCCCGACGGAGAGCCTGACGTGGCGGAAGTGCGCGACGCCCGTGAGGTGCTGGAGCGGGATCCTTCGGGCCCGCTCGGACACGAGGTCCCAGAAGCCCGCCGGCACGGGCGCGCCCGTGATCGCGAGGGCGCGCAGCGGGCCGAGGCCGCAGCCGAGCAGGTGCTCGGCGAGCTGCTCGGCGTCGGCCCGCGGGCTCGGCACCCCCGCCTCGGCGAGCAGGGCCGCTGCCGAGCGCAGGGCGGTGCCGAGGTCCTCGTGCGCCGTCGCGCCTGCACCCTCGGGCTGCCCGTTCACTGAATGTTCACTCGCCGATCGCGTCGAGGCGGGCCTGCTCGTCCATGTCGATGCAGGACTGGATGACGGGGCCGAGATCGCCGTTCATGACGGCGTCGAGGTTGTACGCCTTGTACCCCGTGCGGTGGTCCGCGATCCGGTTCTCGGGGTAGTTGTAGGTGCGGATGCGCTCCGAGCGGTCCATCGTGCGGACCTGGGACTTGCGCTGCTCGGCGTTCTCGGCGTCGATCTGCTCCTGCTGGTGCGCGAGGAGGCGCGAGCGCAGGACGCGCATCGCGGCCTCGCGGTTCTGCAGCTGCGACTTCTCGTTCTGCATCGCCACGACGATGCCCGTGGGCAGGTGGGTGATGCGCACGGCCGAGTCGGTCGTGTTGACGCTCTGGCCGCCGGGCCCCGAGGACCGGTACACGTCGATCTTGAGGTCGTTGGCGTTGATCTCGATCTCCTCGGGCTCGTCGACCTCGGGGAACACGAGCACGCCCGCGGCGGACGTGTGGATGCGGCCCTGCGACTCCGTCACGGGCACGCGCTGGACGCGGTGGACGCCGCCCTCGAACTTGAGGTGCGCGTAGACGCCGTCGGCCGGGTCGTTGGAGGAGCCCTTGACCGCGATCTGGATGTCCTTGTAGCCGCCGAGGTCCGACTCGGTCGAGGACAGGATCTCGGTCTTCCAGCCCTTCGACTCCGCGAACCGCGTGTACATGCGGGTCAGGTCGGCCGCGAACAGGGCCGCCTCGTCGCCGCCCTCGCCCCCCTTGACCTCGAGGATCACGTTGCGGGCGTCGTTCGGGTCGCGCGGGATGAGGAGTCGGCGCAGCCTCTCCTGGGCGGTCTCGAGGCCAGCCTCGAGGTCCGGCACCTCCGCCGCGAACTCCGGGTCCTCCGCGGCCATCTCGCGCGCGGCCTCGAGGTCGTCGCCGAGCTGCTTCCAGCGGCCGTAGGCCTCGACGATGCCGTTGAGCTGGGCAGAGCGGCGGCCGAGCTTCCGCGCGAGCGCCTGGTCCTGGTACACGGCGGGGTCGCTGAGCTGCTTCTGCAGGTCAGCGTGCTCGTCCAGCAGTCCTTGCACGGACTCGAACATGTCGGGGGGCCTTTCGTCGTCTCGTCAAACTTAAACACTGACGACGGCGGCCGGCGCCTGGGTGCCCAGGGCCGGCCGCCGCCGAGAGTCGCTAGTGCTTGTCGTTCTCGCCCTTGGAGGCGAGCGTCGTCTTCTGCACCTGGAGGAGGAACTCAACGTTCGAGCCCGTCTCGCGGATCTTCGTCGTGAGCAGCTCGAGGGCCTGCTGCGTGTCGAGGCCCGAGAGCACGCGGCGCAGGCGCCACATGATCTTGACCTCTTCCGGCGAGAGCAGGTTCTCCTCGCGGCGCGTGCCGGACGCGTTGACGTCCACGGCCGGGAAGATGCGCTTGTCCGCGAGGGCGCGGGACAGGCGGAGCTCCATGTTGCCGGTGCCCTTGAACTCCTCGAAGATGACCTCGTCCATCTTGGAGCCGGTCTCGACGAGCGCCGTGGCGAGGATCGTCAGCGAGCCGCCGTTCTCGATGTTGCGCGCCGCGCCGAAGAAGCGCTTCGGCGGGTAGAGCGCGGCCGAGTCGACACCGCCCGAGAGGATGCGGCCCGAGGCCGGCGCCGCGAGGTTGTACGCGCGGCCGAGGCGGGTCATCGAGTCGAGGAGCACGACGACGTCCATGCCCATCTCCACGAGGCGCTTGGCGCGCTCGATCGCGAGCTCGGCAACCGTCGTGTGGTCGTCCGCGGGGCGGTCGAAGGTCGAGGCGATGACCTCGCCCTTGACCGAGCGCTGCATGTCCGTGACCTCTTCGGGCCGCTCGTCCACGAGCACCATCATGAGGTGGACCTCGGGGTTGTTGATGGTGATCGCGTTCGCGATGGACTGCAGGATGAGCGTCTTGCCGGCCTTGGGCGGCGAGACGATGAGGCCGCGCTGGCCCTTGCCGATCGGCGCGACGAGGTCGATGACGCGCGGGCCGATCTTCTTGGGCTCGGTCTCGAGGCGGAGGCGCTCGGAGGGGTAGAGCGGGACGAGCTTGTTGAACTCGACGCGGCCCTTCATCTCCTCGGCGGTCTTGCCGTTGACGCTCGTGACGCGCACGAGCGCGTTGAACTTCTGGCGTCCGCCCTGGCCCTGACGGCCACCGGGATTGCCCGGGTTGCCGCCGTCCTCGCCGTCGCGCGGGGCGCGGATGGCGCCGACGACGGCGTCGCCCTTGCGCAGCCCGTTCTTCTTGACCTGCGCGAGCGGGACATAGACGTCGTTCGGGCCCGGCAGGTAGCCGGACGTGCGGATGAACGCGTAGTTCTCGAGCACGTCGAGGATGCCGGCGACGGGCACGAGCACGTCGTCCTCGGTCACCTCGGTCTCGTCGACCTCGGGGCCGGCGCCCCGGCGGCGATCGCCGCGCCGCTCGTTGCGGTCGCGGAAGCGCTCGTTGCGGTCAGGGCGCCCACTCTGGTCCATGCCCTCGCGGTCGCGGTCACGTCCACGGCGCGAGCGGCGGGAGCGGCGGCCGCCCTCCTCCTCGGCCTCCTCGCGCTCGCGGCGGGACGGCTGGCGCTCCTGGCCCTCGTCTCCACGCTCGCGGCCCTCGCGGCCCTCGCGGCCACGGCGACGGCGGCCCTCGCCGGCCTCGGCGGGGGCGGCCTCGGCGGCCTGCTCCGGAGCCCGCTCAGCGGGAGCCTGCACAGCGGCCTGCTCGGCAGGGGCCTCAGCCGGGGCCTCCGTCACGGGCGCGGCGGCCTCGGACGGGGCCGTCGCGGCCGGCTGCCCGGCGACTGCCTGCCCGGCGACTGCCTGTTCGGCGGCTGCGCCCTGGGCGGCCTCGGCGCGGCGGCTGCGGCCGCGCGCACGGCTCGGACGCGTGGCCTCGGCCGGGGCCTCGGCGGCCTGCTCGAGGGTCGGCTGCTCGATGGCAGGCTGAGCCGGCGCGGCCTCGGGCGCGGCGACGCCAGCGGCGGCCGCGGCAGCCGCAGCACCGGCGGTCACGACGCCGTCGCTGCCCGCGCGGCGGCGGGTCCGGCCGCGGCCACGGCTGGGGGCCTCAGCGGCGGCCTCGGCAGAAGCAGGGGCGGCAGCGGCCTCGGCCGGAGCCTGGCCCGCGGCGGCCTCAGGCGCCGCAGTCTCCGGGGCGGCCTTCGCGGCGCCGCGGCCCGAGGGGCGGCTCACGGGCTCGCCCTTCTGGTGCGCGGAGATCGCGGCGACGAGATCGCCCTTGCGCATGCGGGACCCACCGGTGATACCCAGCTGGGAGGCCAGAGCCTGGAGCTGCGCCAGCTTGAGGCCGGCAATGCCCTTGGACTCGGTGGCGGAGGATTCCACGGCTGGGGTCAGCTCAGTGGTCTGTGTCACGGATGATCCTTCCGGAGTCGACTACGCGAGCTTCGTCAGCCAGCGCAGCGTGGTCGTGGCCACCGACTCGAGCGGCGGCCAGGCTGGGGGCACTGCGGGGCCGAAAGGCCGGGCAGGGCCGTAGTCGAACAGCCCGCCCCGAGCGTGCGGGAGGATCAGTGAGCTGCTTGCGGGGACAGCCGCGAGCAGCCTGACCGGCTGCAGAGCTGGAGGGGCGGCACCCTCTGCCGGGAACCTGGCATCAGGAAGGGGCGCAAGAGGCTTCTAGAAACCCGGTACGCCTCACTGAGGCAGATTCACCGCGGGTGCAACCTCCACTCTAGCACCTTCGCGGTCAACGGCCAGCCGCAGAACACGCCATGTGACCACCGACTGCCCACCCTGCTCCGCGTCCAGCGTCCCGGCGCCGTCGCCGTGCGCGAACCGCTCGACCGCCGCCTGGACCTCGTCCGCCTCGTCCTCGCCGTCCGCGAGCACGAGCACCGTCGGCCCCGCGCCCGAGACGACCGCCGCATGCCCCTCGGCGCGCAGTCGCTCGATGAGCACGGCGCTCGGCTCCATGGCCGTCGAGCGGTAGCTCTGGTGCAGGTAGTCCTCGGTGCCCGGGAGCAGGAGGGACGGGTCCCGCGTGAGCGCGTGCACGAGCAGCGCGGCGCGGCCCGAGTTCGCCGCCGCGGCATGATGCGGGACCGAGGAGGGCAGGAGCGAGCGGGCGAGCTCGGTCGAGAGCTCGAAGTCCGGGATCGCAACGATCGGGACCACCGTGTCCACGACCTCGGCGACGGCCGTGCGGAACGACTCGCCCTCCTGCCACGAGAGCGCGAGAGAGCCGAAGATGGCCGGCGCGACGTTGTCCGGATGCCCCTCGATCTCGCTGCAGAGCTGGAGCGCCCACTCGCGGCTGGGCCTGTCGGCCGGATCGACGAGCGCCGCGGCGGCGAGGACCGCGGCGGCAGTGGCCGACGCCGACGAGCCGAGCCCGCGGCCGTGGGGGCTCACGTTCTCCGCCGTGAGCCTGAGGCCCGAGCGCGCGTAGCCGAGGCGGGCCAGGGCCGCGTCGATCGTGCGGACCACGAGGTGGCTCTCGTCGCGCGGGAGGGACTCCGCGCCCTCGCCGCGCAGGTCGAACTCGAGTGCGCCGTCGTCCGACGTCTCGACGGTGACGGTGTCGTACAGGGCCAGGGCGATGCCCAGGCTGTCGTAGCCGGGGCCGAGGTTGGCGCTCGTGGCCGGGACGCGCACGGTGACGCGCTGTCCCGGCCGGACGAGGCGCAGCCCGAGATCCTGCTCGCGGGGAACTGCCGACATCAGACGGCCGACTCGAGCCCCAGCGCGGCGGCGACGGCCACGACGTCGTTGCTCACCTTGACCGGCTCGACCTCGCTGCCGTCCTCCGTGCGCAGGGCCCACTGCGGGTCCTTGAGCCCATGGCCCGTGACGGTGCAGACGATCGTCTTCCCGCTCGGCACCTTGCCGGCGGCGTGCTGCTTGAGCAGGCCCGCGACCGACGCGGCGGAGCCCGGCTCGACGAAGACGCCCTCCTTGGCGGACAGCCAGCGGTGCGCGACGAGGATCTCCTCGTCCGTCACGGCGTCGATGAGGCCGCCGGACTCGTCGCGCGCGGCGACGGCCGTGTCCCACGAGGCCGGGTTGCCGATGCGGATCGCAGTGGCGATCGTCTCGGGGTGCGTGATGGGGTGGCCCGCGACGAACGGGGCGGCCCCGGCCGCCTGGAAGCCCCACATGACGGGAAGCTTCGTCGACACGGCGGGGAGGGTGCGGCTGTCCTCAGTCCCCTCGGCGGCGGTCTCCTCAGACTCACCGTAGACCGTGTCCTTCGCGTACTCCTTGTACCCCTTCCAGTACGCGGAGATGTTGCCCGCGTTGCCGACCGGGAGGACGTGGATGTCCGGGGCGTCGCCGAGGGCGTCGACGATCTCGAACGAGGCCGTCTTCTGGCCCTCGATGCGGGCCGGGTTGACCGAGTTCACGAGGAACACCGGGTAGGACTCGGCAAGCTTGCGCGCGATCTCGAGGCAGTCGTCGAAGTTGCCGTCGACCTGGAGCAGGGTCGCCCCGTGGGCGATCGCCTGCGAGAGCTTGCCGAGCGCGATCTTGCCCTCGGGGACGAGGACGGCGCACGTGAGGCCCGCGGCGGTCGCGTAGGCCGCGGCGGAGGCGGACGTGTTGCCCGTCGAGGCGCAGACGACGGCCTTCGCGCCGGCCGCGACGGCGGCGGTCATGGCCATGGTCATGCCGCGGTCCTTGAAGGAGCCGGTCGGGTTCATGCCCTCGACCTTCAGGTACACGTCCGAGCCCGTGAGCTCGGAGAGCTTCTGGGCGTGCACAAGCGGCGTGCCGCCCTCGCCCAGGGTGATGACCCGGGTCGACTCGGTGACGGGCAGGCGGTCGGCGTATTCGCGGATGACTCCGCGCCACTGGTGGGCCACTAGACTCCTTCGACTCTCAGGACGCTCGTCACGGACTCGACGACGTCCAGGTTGCTGATGTCCGCCACGGTGGCGGCGAGGGCGGCCTCGGAGGCCGCGTGGGTGACGAAGCGCAGCTCGGCGCGCCCGTCGGCCAGCGCCCGCCCGCTGGGCACGCCCTGGGCTCCGGCTCCGTCGATGCGCTGGCGCATCGTCTCGATCGAGACCCCGTGATCGGCGAACACGGACGCGACGCGGGAGAGGACTCCGGGCTGGTCGGCGACCTCGAGGCCGATGCTGTAGCTCGTCGTCACGGACTCGGGGCCGACCATCGGCAGGTCGCGCGTGGACGTGTTGGTGCGCCCGGGACCGCCCTGGACGAGCCGGCGGGCGGTGGAGACGACGTCGCCCATGATCGCCGACGCGGTCGGGGCACCGCCGGCGCCCGCGCCGTAGAACATGAGCGAGCCCGCGTTCTCGGCCTCGACGAAGACGGCGTTGAAGGCGCCGTGGACCGCGGCGAGCGGGTGCTTGCGCGGCAGGAGGGTCGGGTGCACGCGCACGCTCACGCCCTCGGCGCTGTTCGAGCCCGGCGTCGAGACGAGCTCGGCGATCGCGAGGAGCTTGATCGTGAACCCCGCGTCCTGGGCCGCGGCGATGTCCTCGGCGCTGACCTTGGTGATCCCCTCGCACCGCACGTCGTCGAGCGAGACGCGCGTGTGGAACGCGAGCGAGGCCAGGATGGCCGCCTTGGCCGCGGCGTCGAGCCCCTCGACGTCGGCCGTCGGGTCCGCCTCGGCGTAGCCGAGGCGCTGCGCCTCCGCGAGGACGTCGGCGAACTGCGCCCCGGTCGTGTCCATCGCGTCGAGGATGAAGTTGGTCGTGCCGTTGACGATCCCGAGCACGCGCGTGATGCGGTCGCCCGAGAGGCTCTCGCGGATGGGCCGGATGATCGGGATCGCGCCCGCGACCGCGGCCTCGAAGTTCAGCTCGGCGCCCGTGCGCTCGGCCGCGTCGAAGAGCGCCGCGCCGTCCTGGGCCAGGAGGGCCTTGTTGCCGGTCACGACCGACGCGCCGCGGTTGAGCGCCTGCAGGATGCGCGTGCGGGCGGGCTCGAGGCCGCCCATGAGCTCGATCACGAGGTCCGCGCCCTCGACGAGGGCCTCGGAATCGGCCGTGAAGAGCTCGCGCGGGAGGTCGACGTCGCGCGGGGCGTCGACGTTGCGCACGCCGATCCCCGTGAGCTCGAGGCGGGCCCCGGCCCGCGCGGTGAGCGCCTCGGCGTCGTCGAGGAGGATGCGCGCGACCTGCGCGCCGACCGTGCCGCCGCCCAGCAGCGCGACCTTCAGGGTCCTGTCCGTCATTCGGTCTCCCATCAGCTTCAGGCTCCCATGTCGCGCGAGAGCAGGTCTTCTTCGGTCTCGCCGCGCACGATCCAGCGGGCGGACCCGCCGTCGACGGCCACGACGCCGGGGCGGGCGAGGTAGTTGTAGTTGCTCGCCAGGGCCCAGCAGTACGCGCCGGTGCCCGGCACGGCGAGCAGGTCCCCCGCCCGCACGTCGCCGGGCAGGTACGCGTCGCGCACGACGATGTCGCCGCTCTCGCAGTGCTTGCCCACGACCCGCGTGAGCTGGGCGGGCGCGGCCGAGGTGCGGGACGCGAGCGTGACCGAGTAGTCGGCGTCGTACAGGACGGGGCGCGCGTTGTCGCTCATGCCGCCGTCCACGGAGACATAACGCCGTATGGCAGTGGATGCGGCCGTGGCATCGGCGGAGTCCGGAGCATCCGCGCCTGGCACATCGACGACGACGTCCTTGATCGTCCCCGTCTCGTACAGCGTGAACGTCGTCGAGCCGACGATCGCGCGGCCGGGCTCGATCGAGATGCGCGGGGCGTCGATGCCGAGCCGCGCGCACGTGTCGCGCACGACGCCGGCCAGTGCCTGGGCGATCTCGGCCGGCGGGCGGGGGGTGTCCCCGGGCAGGTAGGCGATGCCGTAGCCGCCGCCGAGGTCGAGCTCGGGCAGGGCCGCGCCGTAGGCCGGGCGCATCGCGGCGACGAACTCAAGGAGCTTCACGGCCGCGAGCTCGAAGCCCTCGGGGTCGAAGATCTGCGAGCCGATGTGGCAGTGCACGCCGAGCAGCTCGATGCTGTCGTGGTCCACGGCCGCCGCGACGGCCTCCTCCGCGGCGCTGGCAGCGGCCCCGCCGTGCTCGCCGACGAAGCCCGCGCTGGCCGTGCCCGGCGCCATCGAGAGGCCGAACTTCTGGTCCTCGTGCGCGGTCGCGATGAACTCGTGGGTGTGCGCGTGGACGCCGGGCGTGAGCCGCAGCATGACCTTGGCCCGGGGGGCCTCGGTGCCGGCGTCGCCGCCGTCGGGCACGGCGCCGGGGGTGTCCGTGCCCCGCGCGGCAGCGATCCGGGCCACGCGCTCGAGCTCGTCGAGGCTGTCCACGATGATCCGCCCGACGCCCATGTCGAGCGCGCGGACGATCTCGGCGTCCGACTTGTTGTTCCCGTGCAGCCCGATGGACTCGCCCGCGAGGCCCGCCTTGGCCGCGACGGCGAGCTCGCCGCCCGAGGCGGTGTCGAGGCGCAGGCCCTCCTGCGCGACCCACGTGGCCACGGCGCTGCACAGGAAGGACTTGCCCGCGTAGTAGACGTCGACGCCGCCGCACACGTCGGCGAACGCGGCGTCGAACGAGTCCTTGAACTCGCGCGCACGCCGGCGGAAGTCCGCCTCGCTGAGCACGAACAGGGGGGTGCCGAAGCGCTCCTTGAGCTCCGCGACGCCGAGTCCGCCGACGGCGAGCTCCCCGCCCGCGGTCCGCTCGACGTCGTGCGCCCACATCTTGGGCTCGAGCGCGTTGAGGTCCGCGGGCACGTCCAGCCAGGCGGGCGCGAGCGGCGAGGCGCCGCTCGAGGCGGGCGCCGGTGCGGTCTGTCCCACTGCCTACATCCTCTCCGGCGCCGAGACGCCCAGCAGCCTGAGCCCGTTGGCCAGCACCTGGCTCGTGGCGTCGTTGAGCCACAGGCGGGTGCGGTTGAGGTCGGTGACCTCCTCGTCGCCCAGCGGCGCGATGCGGCAGTTGTCGTACCACGAGTGGTAGGCGGCCGCGATCGTCTCGAGGTGCCGTGCCACGCGGTGCGGCTCACGGAACTCGGCGGCCTTGCCCACGATCGAGGGGTAGGCCGCGAGGTGCGCGATGAGCTCGTTCTCGGTCTTGTGGTCCAGGAGCGCGGCGTCGAAGGCGTCGACACCGTCGACCGTGCGCTCGACGCCGGCCGCGACGGCGTTGCGCGCCGCGCCGCGCGAGCGGGCATGCGCGTACTGGACGTAGAACACGGGGTTCTCGTTCGTGTTCTTCTTCAGCAGCTCGGGGTCGAGGGTGAGCGGCGAGTCGGCGGGGAAGCGCGCGAGCGAGTACCGCACCGCGTCCTTGCCGAGCCACTCGATGAGGTCCTTGAGCTCGATGATGTTGCCGGCGCGCTTGGAGAGCTTGGCGCCGTTGACCGAGACGAGCTGGCCGATGAGCACCTCGATGTTCGTCTCCGGGTCGTCGCCCGCGCAGGCGGCGATGGCCTTGAGGCGGTTGACGTAGCCGTGGTGGTCGGCGCCGAGGAGGTAGATCTTCTCGCCGAAGCCGCGGTCCTTCTTCGAGAGGTAGTAGGCGGCGTCGGCGGCGAAGTACGTGGGCTCGCCGTTGGCGCGGATGAGGACGCGGTCCTTGTCGTCGCCGAAGTCGGTCGTGCGCAGCCACACGGCGCCGTCCTCGTCGAACACGTGGCCCTGCTCGCGCAGGCGGGCGACGGCGGACTCGATCGCGCCGGCGTCGTGCAGGGACTTCTCGGAGAAGTAGACGTCGAACGAGACGTCGAAGGCCGCGAGGGTCGCCTTGATGTCCTTCATCTGCGCCTCGTACGCGGCGTGGCGCACGATCGGCAGGGCCGCGTCCTCGGTGAGCTCGCGCACGTCGGGGTGGGCGGTGAGGACCTCGTGGCCGAGGTCGACGATGTACTGGCCCGGGTAGCCGCCCTCGGGGACGTCGCGGCCGTGCAGGCGCGCGAGGACGGAGTTCGCGAACACGTTCATCTGGCTGCCCGCGTCGTTGATGTAGTACTCGCGGGTGACCTGGGCGCCGGAGGCGCGCAGGACGCGGGCGATCGAGTCGCCGAGGGCGGCCCAGCGGGTGTGGCCGATGTGCAGCGGGCCCGTGGGGTTCGCCGAGACGAACTCCATGTTGACGACGTGCCCGGCGAGGGTGTCGTTCGTCCCGTAGGCCTCGCCGGCCTCGACGATGGCCTTCGCGAGGGCTGCGGCCGCGGCGGTGTCGAGCCGGACGTTGAGGAAGCCGGGGCCCGCGATGTCCACGGACGAGATGCCCTCGAGTCCGCCGAGGCGCTCGGCGAGGATGCCCGCGAGCTCGCGCGGGTTCATGCCGGCCTTCTTGCCGAGCTGCAGGGCGATGTTCGTGGCCCAGTCGCCGTGGTCGCGGTTCTTGGGGCGCTCCACGCGGATGTCCTCCGGCACGTCCACAGAGATCTCGCCGGCGCGGACGGCGTCGGCGAGGCAGGCAGAGATAGCGGCGGAGAGTTCTTCGGGAGTCACGGCGTATAGCCTACCGGCGCGGCGTGGCCGCCCTGAAACGCGTCCACTGCCTGAACCGGGATGCGACGCAGGGCACTCACCGAGTGGCGACGACGCCCTCGTCGTCGTCCACGAAGCCCCGCCGGCTGACCACCCAGCCGGCGGCGGCGAGCACCGCGAGCGTCGCGCCGAGGAACGCGAACGACGCCGCCCACTCCCCCGTCGCGTCGTGGAGCCAACCGGTGAGCACGGGCCCGACGCACGCGAGCGTGTAGCCGACGCCCTGCGAGAAGCCGGAGAGGGCGCCCGAGACGCGCTGCGTCCGGGTGCGGAGGTTGACGAGCAGGAGGGCGAGGGGGAAGGTCGCGGGTCCGAGGCCGGTGAGCGCCGACCACAGCGACGGCGCGGCGCCGGGGGCGAGCCACAGGCCTGCGTAGCCGGCCGCGAAGCACACGACGCCGGCGACGACGATGGGCCACGGCGAGCGCAGGCGCGAGGCCAGCAGCGGGACGAGCAGGCTCAGCGGCAGGCCGAGGGCGGAGAACAGCGCGAGCTGCAGGCCCGCCTCGTGCGGCGCCAGGCCAGCGTCCGCGAAGACCGAGGGGATCCACGCGAACATCGCGTACGTGTTGAGCGACGTGCAGCCGAAGACGAGCGCGAGCGCCCAGGCCGTCGGCGAGCGCCACACCCTCACCGGACCCGTCAGCGGCGGGGGCGGGGTGATGCGGGCCCGGGGGCCAGCAGCACCGGGGGCGTCGTCGCCGCCGTCCCCGCGCACGACGGCGGGTGCCCGGCCTGCGCGCGGGGACTCGCCGCCGTCGTGCCTCCAGCGGGGCAGGAGGCCGAGCCACGGCAGGGCCGCGATGAGGTTGAGCGCCGCCCACCAGGCGAGGGAGGCGCGCCAGCCGGCGGCGTCCGCGACGGGCACCGCGAGCGCGGGCGGGACGGCGGTGCCGAGGCTGAGGACGGTCACGTAGAGCGCCGTCAGGACGCCCGGGCGGTCTGGGAAGTACTTCTTGACCAGAGGCGGCAGGACGACGTTGCCGGCGCCCATGCCCGCGAGCGCGATCGCCGTGCCCGCAAGGAACAGCCCCGACTCCGGCGCTGCGGCCCGGAGGACCTGGCCGAGGGCGGCCGCGCCCATCGCTCCGATCGCGAGCGACTCCGGGCCCGTGCGCCGCATGAGGGCCGGCGTGGCGAGTCCACTGAGCCCGAAAAGGGCCGTCGGCAGCATGCCCAGGACGCCGAGGAGCCACGAGGGCATGGGGATGTCCTGGCCGATCGCGCCGGCGACGGGCGGGACCACGGTGACGGCCGACCGGAGCGTGAAGGCCACCGCGAGGATGCCGGCGAGGACGAGGATCCGTCCCCGCCACGGCCGCCGTCGGCCCCATCCAGTGCTGCCCTCGCTCATGGGGGCGACGGTATACCGTCCCGCACCGTGGGCCGAGCCGCGGAGCCCGGGACGTGGGGATTCTCACGTTCCGCAGGTATTCGGCCAAGCTGCCCCAGGAGAT
The DNA here is from genome assembly GCF_056780155.1 of Sinomonas sp. T428B. Taxonomy (NCBI): domain Bacteria; kingdom Bacillati; phylum Actinomycetota; class Actinomycetes; order Micrococcales; family Micrococcaceae; genus Sinomonas; species Sinomonas sp. T428B. The sequence goes on from NZ_JBRAZR010000001.1 coordinate 2,475,919, forward strand.
AGAAGGGCGGGGACCTCGTCTCGAGCCACAGGTTCGGGAATCGCTATATCGAATGGGCCGCCGACGTAGAGCTCGTTGGCATTCGAACCACTACCGGCGAGTTCTAGGACCATGTCCCAAAGGCCTGTGAATTCCTCTGCGGCGAGCGCGAGGAGCCTAGTCGCGTTGTCCATTAGGACCTCCGAGTACAGGGTTGCCGAGGCGCCGAATCCGTTCACTTGGCCAGGCCCCTGTGCTAAGCCGAAGTTACGGGCCGCTCCTTGCAATAGCGGTTCCGTTTTCAAAGATTGTGACTGGATCACGACCGAGATCTTGGTCGGGAAACGAGGCCGGGCATGTCGGTGGAGCCCGCCGACGAAGCTCTTATCCTCCTTGACCAACCCCTGCCCCTGCCGCTTAAAGATGCTCGAGGCAGGCCTCGTCCGCTTTGAAGGATTCCCGGAGATTTTAGGATATTTATCTTCCATCACGGCCTTCAGTCCACTAGGATTCGTACACATCTTCTAATGGATTTCGCCGCTCGGGGGGTGAGCGAATGTCAGGGCTGGCCGAACAGCCGATGGCGCCTGATTTCGCCTTCGCTTCCCGCCATCCGGAAGCCCTCCAGGGAACTCTTTCGTTTGCGCCTGGCACGCTCGACACGCTCGACGGCATCCTCAAGGGGCTCCAGGCGATTGCGGACTCTGATGCTTTCAACGCCTCGATGCGCGCTCTGCTCGTGGACCGCATGGCCCATCTGATCGCCGAGGAGCCGCTCGAGGGGCGCGCCGGCCAGCCGGTGCGGCTGGGCGGAGACCATGCCCACGCCGTCGCGGTCTCGGAGCTCGCGCTCGTGCTGGGCACGTCCGAGAATGCAGCGGCCCGCACCCTGAACTACTCCCAAGCCCTCATGGGACGGCATGAAGGCACCTATGAAGCCCTCGCCTCGGGGGACATCACCGAGGCACATGCCCGCACCCTCGTCGAGCAGGCCGCGACCCTCCCCGACAGCGCGGTGCCAGAGTTCGAGGCCAAGGCCCTCGACGCGTCCGCACCCGACGGGGGCATCTACGGACCTCCGGCGAGTTCCGCCGGGTCGCGCGCGACCTGCGCGAGCGCCTGCATCCGGAGTCCATCACCCAGCGCAGGGCCAAGGCGCGCGCCGACCGGGGCGTCTGGTACGAGCCCGCCGAGGACGGCATGTGCACCCTCACGGCGCTCCTGCCCGCCGAGACTGGGCTGGCGGTCTATCACCGGGTCGACGCCCTCGCCCGTGCGGCGCACGCCGTCGAGGGCGAGCATCGGACCCTCCCGCAACTGCGCGCCGATACCTTCGCCCACCTCGCCCTGTCCCTCGCGCCGGTGGGCGGGGCCGAGGCCCCGAAACTGAGCGGCGCACAAGGGACGTCCGCAACGGTCGTCGAGTCCGGGAAGGCCGAAGCCCCGCAGATTCCAGAGGACTTCAGCTCCAACATCAAGGCTGAGATCGTGGTGCACATCCCCGCCGCCGTGCTGCTCGGCGCCTCAGACGACGTGGCCGAGCTCGAGGGGTACGGCGTCATCGACGCGACGACCGCGCGCCGGCTCGCCGCGGCCGCCCCGACCTGGGAGCGGCTGCTGACCGACATGGAAGGCGTCCCGCTCAGCCTGGGCCGCGCGGCCTATCGGCCGCCCGCGGGGCTGCGTCGCTTCATCGAATACCGCGACGGGACCTGCATCGTGCCCAACTGCACATGTGCCGCTGAGCGGGCCGAAGTCGACCACACGATCGAATGGCAGGACGGCGGAACGACCGACGCGAACAACTTGGCCCTCCTATGCCGCAAGCACCACGCCCTCAAGTCCCTGTCGCTCTTCCACCTCCGGCGCCGCGCGGGGAACCGCGCCCCGAATGGCGGGCCCCCAACCGTCCAGGGCGAACTCCTCTGGGAGACCCTCCTCGGCCGCACCTACCCTGCCGGCCACACGGAGCGCGACCACATCCTCGGCCCGCGCTCGGCAGCGTCCACTCACCCCGAGCCGCCGCCACCTCGACGGCACCGGTCTGAGCCACCCGAGCCTCCCGCCGTCGTCGTGCGCAAAGACCCGCCGCCGTTCTGACGCGCCGGGCATCCCCCGCTCTCCTCATCCCGCCAGGCCTCCCGGCGCCTCCCCTCGCCGCCCCACTGCGCCGATTCCCGCGCCGCTACGGCACGCGCGGCCGCATGAGGGGCGGGTTGAGCACCGCGCGGCCGGGCTCGGCGCGGGCGCGGTCAGCGAGCCGGAAGAGGGCGGCGGGCCGCCCGGCCTCGCCGGAGGAGACCTTTCCCGTGTCCTCGAGGAAATCGGGCGTCCCGGTGGCCTTGCGGTGGAAGTTGCGGGGATCGAGCCGCGCGCCCCACACGGCCTCGTAGACCCCCCTCAGCTGGGCGATCGTGAACTCCTCGCCGCAGAAAGCCGCAGCGAGCGGCGAATACTCGAGCTTCGAACGGGCGCGCTCGACGGCGTCGCGCAGGATCCGCTCATGGTCGAAGGCGAGCGCGAGTTCGCCGCCCAGGGCATCCGCCACGGGGAACCAGCCCGCATGCTCGGCGTCGCTGCCCGCGACGAGCACGGGGAAGTCGGGCGCGAGCAGCAGATGGGCGACCGTGAGCACGTCCCCGCGCGGGTCGCGTCCCCGGGGCCCGTAGGTCGCCAGCTGCTCGAGGTGCCCGGGCACGCGCTCGACGCCGGTCTCCTCCGCGAGCTCCCGGCTCGCCGCCTCACCGACGTCCTCCCCCGCCGTGACGAAGCCGCCGGGCAATGCGAGCCGTCCCTTGAAGGGCTCGATGAGGCGGGTGACGAGCAGGACGCTGAGAGAGCCATCGCGCACGGTCAGGGCGACGACGTCGGCCGCGACGGGAAGGCACGGGAGGCCGGAAGGAGTCGAAGGCACGGCCTCACCGTATCCGGATTATCGTCACCTTGACAATAATCATCCCCCGGCCCCAGAATCCTTTTATCGTCAAAATGACGAGAATTAGCCGGCAGGAGGAGCCATGGCGGTCATCAGGCACTATCCCTGGGTCAACCACTTCCTGGGCAGCCCGACGGGCTACGTCGTGCACCTGCAGAAGGGCGTCGTACGGCATCAGGGGGTGGGCCAGGCCTTCTGGTTCCGTCCCGCGACCTCCGTGCTCAGCGAGGTGCCCGTGGACGACCAGGAACTCCCCACGCTCTTCCACGCGTTCACCCGCGACCATCAGGACGTGAGCGTCCAGGCCAACGTCACCTACCGATTCGCGGACCCGATCACCGTCTCGGCCCGCCTCGACTTCGCCATGCGCGAGGACTCCAAGCGTCCGCCGCGGGGGCGGGAGCAGGTGTCCACGATCGTCGGCCAGCTCTGCCAGAGCCTCAGCATCGACCACCTCGCCACGGTGACCCTTGCGGAGGCCCTCGCCCGGGGCATCGGCGACCTCCGCGACCTGCTCACGGCCGGGCTCGCACAGGACGAACGCCTCGTGAGCACGGGCATCCGCATCATCGGTGTCCGCGTCCTCGCGGTCCGTCCGGAAGCCGACGTCGAACGAGCCCTGCAGACCCCCGTGCGTGAGCAGCTGCAGTCGGAGGCCGATCGGGCCACCTACGAGCGGAGGGCCCTCGCCGTCGAGCGCGAACGCGCCATCTCCGAGAACGAGCTTGCGAACCAGATCCAGCTCGCCGTCCAGCGCGAGCGGCTCGTCTCCCAGGAGGGCGCCAACGCCCGGCTCGAGGCCGAGGAGCGCGCGGCGGCCGGCCTGATCGGTGCCCGCTCCCAGGCCGCTCAGCGCGGGCTCGCGGCGGAGGCCGAGGCAGGGCAGATCCGGATGGTGGGCGAGGCCGAGGCGGCGAGGGAGGCCGCCTCGCTCGAGGCGTACCGGACGGTAGACCAGGGGACGCTCCTCACTCTGGCGCTGCGCGACGCCGCGGGACGGCTCCCGGCCATCGAGAGCCTCACCATCACCCCGGACATGCTCACCTCGGCCATCACGGCCCTGAGCCGCCTCGCCTCGCACCCCGCGGGCCCGACGGGCTCCGCGGCCCCTGAGATCTAGGAGCCCCCATGGCAAAGCCGAGGCTCGTGCTCGTCCACCGGCGCACCGAGCTCGACGAGCTCCTCGAACGGCATGCGACCCGCGGCCAGGCCGAGTTCTTCCTCAGGGTGCGCGGGCGCAGCCTCTCGGAGGTCGAGGAGCAGCACGACGTCGTCCTGGCCGCGCGGGGGCAGGTCCGCGACGCCCTCCCCCTCGCCTGGCGGCTCGCGGAGATCGAGCGTTCCGACCTCAGCCGCTTCCTCTGGGAGCCCGACGACGTCGTCGCCGTCGTCGGGCAGGACGGGCTCGTGGCCAACACCGCGAAGTACCTCGCCGGCCAGCCCGTCATCGGGGTGAACCCGCTGCCGGGCGTCAACGCCGGAAGCCTCGTCCGGCATGCTCCCCACGAGGCGGTGCGGCTCCTCGGCGCGGCAGCCGAGGCCTCGGCGTCGGCCCTCGCGTGCGAGGAGCTCACGATGGTCAGTGCGCGGCTGGACGACGGCCAGGAGCTCTGCGCCCTCAACGAGGTGTTCATCGGCCACGCCTCCCACCAGTCGGCCCGATACGCCGTGGCCACGCCGGAGGGCGTCTCCGAGCGGCAGTCCTCGTCCGGCGTCATCGTCTCGAGCGGCACGGGCGCGACGGGCTGGTGCGCATCCATCGCCCGGGACCGCGGGGGCCGCCGCCTACCCTTGCCGACCGAGGACTGGCTCGCATGGTTCGTCCGCGAGGCGTGGCCGTCGCCGGCCACCGGCACAGCGCTGACCGAGGGCGTCCTGGCCCGCGGCGAGGAGCTCCGCATCACGGTCATGTCCAGCCAGCTCGTGGTGTTCGGCGACGGCATAGAGGCTGATCGGCTCGACGCCGGCTGGGGCCAGGAGATCGCCGTCGGCCTCGCCGAGCGCCCCCTCCTCCTCGTCGTGTGAGCGCGGTTTGCATCGGCACCCCGGGCAGCTGATAAGCTCAGTGAGTTCCCACCGGGACGAGCTGCCCTCGTAGCTCAGGGGATAGAGCGTCTGCCTCCGGAGCAGAAGGCCGTAGGTTCGAATCCTATCGAGGGCACATCCATCGATGTCCGTGGACGTCGTCAGAAGGCCCCGCCGAGTCGTCCTCGACTCGGCGGGGCCTTCTCGCGTCTGCGAGCGAGAAGGCCCCGCCGAGTCGTCCTCGACTCGGCGGGGCCTTCTCGCGTCTGCGAGCGCAACCGCGCCGGGCAACCAGAGCCGGGCAACTAGACTGGACCAGCCATGGCCTTGACGATCACGTACCCCGCCGCCCTCCCCGTCTCCGAGCGCCGCGAGGAGCTCATGGAGGCCATCGCCGCCCACCAGGTGACGATCATCGCGGGCGAGACCGGCTCCGGGAAGACCACGCAGATCCCCAAGATGTGCCTCGAGCTGGGCCTCGGCGAGAAGGGCCTCATCGGGCACACGCAGCCCCGCCGCCTGGCGGCTCGCACGGTCGCCGAGCGCATCGCGGAGGAGCTCGGGGTCGAGCTCGGCCAGGAGGTCGGCTTCCAGGTCCGGTTCACGGGCGAGGTCGGGCCCCAGACCCGCATCAAGCTCATGACCGACGGCATCCTGCTCGCCGAGATCCAGCGGGACCGGCTTCTGAAGAAGTACTCGACGATCATCATCGACGAGGCCCACGAGCGCAGCCTCAACATCGACTTCATCCTCGGCTATCTCAAGCGCGTCCTCCCGCAGCGGCCGGACCTCAAGGTCATCATCACCTCGGCCACGATCGACCCGGAGCGCTTCGCGCGGCACTTCGCCCAGGAGGCCGACGGCGAGCAGGCGGACGGCGGCGATGGCACCGGCCGCGAGCCGAAGCCCGCCCCCATCCTCGAGGTCTCGGGCCGCACCTACCCGGTCGAGATCCGCTACCGGCCGCTCGTCGCGGAACCCTCGAACGAGGGCGACGACGAGGACGCGGGCTCCTCCGACGATCCGCTCGAGGAGGACCGCGACCCGCTCGACGCCGTGTGCGACGCCGTCGACGAGCTCTCGCGCGAGGCGCCCGGGGACATCCTCATCTTCTTCTCCGGGGAGCGCGAGATCCGCGACGCCGCCGAGGCCCTCGCCGGCCGGATCCAGCGCAACCCCCGCATGGCGGACGCCGAGATCCTGCCCCTGTTCGCGCGGCTGTCCCTTGCCGAGCAGCACCGGGTCTTCACTCCGGGTGCGCGGCGGCGGATCGTCCTGGCCACGAACGTCGCCGAGACCTCCCTCACCGTGCCCGGGATCAAGTACGTGATCGACACGGGCACGGCCCGCATCTCGCGCTACTCCCACCGGACGAAGGTCCAGCGCCTGCCGATCGAGCGCGTCTCCCAGGCGTCGGCGAACCAGCGCGCGGGCCGCTGCGGCCGCGTCTCGGACGGCATCTGCATCCGGCTGTACTCCGAGGAGGACTACCTCTCGCGGCCCGAGTTCACCGACCCCGAGATCCTGCGCACCAACCTGGCGGCCGTCATCCTCCAGATGACCGCCATGGGGATCGCACGGGGCCCCAAGGACGTCGAGGCCTTCCCGTTCGTCGAGCCGCCAGAGTCGCGGGCGATCAACGACGGCGTGGCCCTCCTGCGCGAGCTCGGCGCGCTCGCGGACTCGGGAGACGGGAAGACCGGAAAGGACGGGAAGCCGGCGGAGGACGGGAAGGACCGCGGGAAGAGCGCGAAGGGCGGGCTCAGCGCCGTCGGCCACCAGCTCGCCCAGCTGCCGGTCGACCCCCGCCTCGGGCGCATGATCGTCGAGGCCGCGAGGCGCGACTGCGTCCGCGAGGTCATGGTCCTCGCCGCGGCGCTGACCATCCAGGACCCGCGCGAGCGGCCGTCCGCGGAGACGGGCAAGAAGCAGGCCGCCGAGGAGAAGCACGCGCGCTTCAAGGACGAGAACTCCGACTTCACCGGCTACCTCAACCTGTGGAACTACCTCCAGGAGAAGCAGCACGAGCTCTCCTCCTCGGCGTTCCGGCGCCTGTGCAAGGCCGAGTTCATCAACTACCTGCGCGTGCGCGAGTGGCAGGAGCTCTTTGCCCAGCTGCGGCAGCTCGCCCGCCCACTCGGCATCAGCGCGGGCCCGGGCCGCGGCGAGGTCCGGCTTGACGCCGTCGGCAAGCACGACGCCGTCCACCAGTCGCTGCTCGCGGGCCTGACGAGCCAGATCGGCCTGCTCGACGAGCGCAAGGGCGAGCGCGGCCGGGAGTACCTCGGCGCCCGCGGGACGCGCTTCGCGATCTTCCCCGGCTCGGCCCTGTTCAAGAAGAACCCGACGTACGTCATGGCCGCCGAGCTCGTCGAGACCAGCCGGCTCTGGGCCAGGACCGCCGCGAAGATGGACCCCGCATGGGCCGAGCTCGTCGCTCCCCACCTCGTCAAGCGCTCCTACTCCGAGCCGCACTGGTCCAAGCGTGCCGGCGCGGTCATGGCCTACGAGAAGGTCACGCTCTACGGCGTGACCCTCGTGGCGCAGCGGCGCGTGAACTTCGGCCGCATCGATCCGCCGGTGGCCCGGGAGCTGTTCATCCGGCACGCCCTCGTGGAGGGCGAGTGGAACACGCGCCACCACTTCTTCAAGCGGAACCGGGCCCTGCTCGAGGAGGTCGAGGAGCTCGAGACCCGCATGCGCCGGCACGACCTGCGCGTGGACGACGAGGCGCTGTTCGAGTTCTACGACGCGCGCGTCCCGGAGAACGTCGTCTCCGAGCGGCACTTCGACGCGTGGTGGAAGAAGGCCCGCCACGAGGACGAGCACCTGCTCGACTTCGACCGCGCCCTCCTCCTGCGCGAGGAGGCCGAGGACACGGTCGAGACCGCCGGCGGCGCGTACCCGACCGTCTGGCGCCAGGCCGGCTTCGACCTCCCGCTCACCTACGAGTTCCATCCCGTGGCTCCCGGCGGCACGCCGGAGCCGGGCGACGGCGTGACCGCCGAGGTCCCCGTGCTCTTCCTCAACCAGCTCGATCCGGAGCCGTTCCGCTGGCAGATCCCCGGCCTGCGGGTCGAGCTCGTCACGGCCCTCATCAAGTCGCTGCCCAAGCAGGTGCGCAAGAACTTCGTGCCCGCGCCGGACGTCGCCCGGCAGGCGGTCGCGGCGCTCGAGGCGGACTTCGACCCCGCGCAGGACTCCCTCACGGACTCCCTCGAGCTCGTGCTGCGCCGGCTCAAGGGCCAGATCGTGCCACCCGGGTCGTGGAACTGGGACGCGGTCCCGCCGCACCTGATCATGGCCTTCAGCGTCGTCGACCCCCAGGGGAACGTGCTCGGCGCGGGCAAGGACCTCGTCGCGCTCAAGGAGCAGCTCGCCCCTGCGACGCGCCGGGCCATCGCCGAGTCCCTCGGCGCAACCCCCGCCCCGCCGACGTCGGGGGGCCTGCCGCCGAAAAGGGGGGCTGCACCGTCGAAGTCGGGGGGTACGCACCCGAAAAGGGCGTCTGGCACCGCGGCATCGGTGTCAGCGAGCACGACGGCGGGCCCCTCCGAGCGCGGGGGCCTCGCCGAGCGCGGGGGCGTCACGGAGAGGACCGGGCTCACCGAGTGGAGCGTGGGCACGATCCCGCGCACCGCGAGCACGACGGTCGCGGGGCACACGGTGACCGGCTACCCGGCTCTCGTCGATGAACAGCGCGAGCAGCGCGAAGCCGGCGGCACCCGGCCGGCCAAGGGCTCGCGCGGGACGGCGGGCCTGCGGGTCTTCCAGACGGAGGAGGACCAGCTCGCGGCGCACCGCGCCGGCGTCATCCGCCTCCTGGCCCTGCGCGTCCCGCCGCCGGACCGCTACGTCCTCGAGCACCTCAACAACCGCGAGAAGCTCACCTTCAGCCAGAACCCGCACGGCTCCGTCGCGGATCTCATCGCGGACTGCGTGCTGGCGGCCATCGACCGCCTCGTGCCCGCGGCCCTGCCCTGGGACCGCGAGGCCTTCGACGCGCTCTACGACGAGGTCCGCGCCGAGCTCATCGACACGGTCTTCGCGGTCACGGCGATCGTCGAGCAGGTCCTCGCCGCGTCGTTGCGCATCGGCAAGGCGCTCCGGGGCACGACGAGCCTCGCCCTCGTCTCTGGCCTGAACGACATCAAGGCCCAGCTCGAGCAGCTCGTGTACCCGGGCTTCGTCGCGCAGACGGGCTACGCCCAGCTCGTGCACCTTCCGCGCTACCTCGCGGCGATCGAGCGCCGGCTCGAGAAGATGCCCTCGAACGTCCAGCGCGACGCCGTCGCGATGGCCGCCGTCCAGTCCCTCGAGGACGACTACGACGACGCCGCAGCAGCCCTGGGCGCGGGCGGCCGGAACCGCGCGAAGCTCGAGCGCGTGCGCTGGATGATCGAGGAGCTGCGGGTCAGCCTCTTCGCCGTCGAGCTCGGCACCGCCGGGAAGGTCTCGGAGAAGCGCGTCCGCCAGGCCCTGAACGAGGCCCTCGCCCCCGCGTAGACGCTGCCCGCTCGTCACCGCTGGCCTCTCCGCCCTGCCCGCCCCCACCCCTGCCCCTCCCCCAGCAGTTCCAGCCACCGCACGAAAGGACCCCATGCCCGAGCTCCGCCTCCCCCCGACGGCCGCCGGCACCGAGATCGCCGGCCTCGGCCATGCCGAGGCGTCCCGGCTCATGGACAACCACGAGCTCGAGACGATGATGGACACCTCCGACGAGTGGATCCGCCAGCGCACGGGCATCGTGACCCGCCGGATCGCCGATGGCCAGACCGTCGCCGACCTCGCCACGGATGCCGCCCGGCACGCGCTCGAGGACGCCGGCACGGCCACCGAGGAGATCGACCTCGTGGTCGTCGCGACGACGACGGCCGAGGAGCGCTCCCCCAACACGGCCGGCCGCGTCGCCGAGGCCCTCGGCCTCGGCACCGGGGCGGACAGGCCCGGCCCCGGGATCGTGGACGTCAACACGGCCTGCTCGGGCTTCGAGTACGCCCTCGCCGTGGCCGACCAGTCCATCCGCACGGGCTCGGCCACGAACGCGCTCGTCATCGGCGCCGAGAAGCTCTCCTCGGTCACGGACTGGAGCGACCGGACGACGGCGGTGCTCACCGCGGACGGCGCCGGCGCCGCCGTCGTGCGCGCCTCGGAGACGCCGCGCATCGGCCCGGTCGTGTGGGGGTCGAAGACCGCGATGGCAGGCTCGGTGACCATCTCCCCGCCGTCGGGAATGTTCTCCCAGAACGGCCGGGACGTGCTGCGGTGGGCGCTCACCGAAGCCGCGGGCCACGCCCGTGCCGCCGTCGAGCGGGCCGGCCTGACGCTCGGCGACATCGAGGTCCTCGTGACGCACCAGGCGAACCTCCGGATCATCGAGCCGCTCGCCGAGGCGCTCGGCCTCGCAGACCGCGTCGTGGTCACCGACGTCACGGAGTCCGGCAACACGTCCGCCGCGAGCGTCCCGCTGGGCCTGAGCCGCTGGTGGCACGCGGGCCGGGTCCCTGCAGACGCCCCCGCCCTGCTCTTCGGCTTCGGCGGGGGCTTCACCTACGCGGGCATGGTCGCGATGACGCCCCGCCGGGGTTGAGGGGCAGAGGGTGAAAGGGCAGGGGTCGAGAGTCAGGGGCTGAGTCAGGACTCCGGCACGAACTCCCCGTGGCCCGCGGCGCGCAGGGCGGCGCGGATCTTCTCCGCCGCGGCGTCCATGACCGCCGGGTCGGGGTTGTGCTGGGCGCGCTTGAAGTCGAACTCGGCCTCGGAGCTCGCCGGCCACACGTGCACGTGCAGGTGGTGGACCTCGAAGCCCGCGATGATGACGCCGGCCCGCTCGACGTCGAACGCCTCGACCTGCGCCTTGCCGATGGTCTGCGCGACGGCGGCCACCTTCGCAAAGAGCTCCGGCGAGGCGTCCGTCCACCGGTCCACCTCCTCGCGCGGGACGACGAGCGTGTGCCCCTCCGCGAGGGGGCCGATGCTCAGGAAGGCCACGACGTCGTCGTCCTTCCAAACAAAGCGGCCCGGGATCTCGCCGTCGATGATCTTGGTGAAGATGGTGGTCATGGGCTTCCTCTCGGCGGTCAGGTCCCGGGCGAGCTTGTCCGCGCCGGGAATGACGGGGCGTCCTGGTGTCATGGGGCCGACGCTATCCCATGGGCCGTCCCGTGCGACGAGGCCTGGCTCATCCCGCGCGCCGTCCCGTACGGTTCAGCGCCGACGGCAACGGGGCGCTGCGGGTCGCGGGACCACTGGGAGAACGAGCCCGGATAGAGGGCGGCCTCGATCCCGGCGAGCGCGAGGGCGGCGACCGTGTGGGCGGCGGTGACCCCCGAGCCGCAGTACACGGCCACGGGCCGGCCGGTCTGCACGCCGAGCCGGGCGAAGCGCTCGCGCAGGGCCGCGGCGGAGAGGAACGTCCCATCCGGGGCGAGGTTCACGGCGGTGGGAGCGCTCACGGCACCGGGGATGTGCCCCGCCCGCGGATCGACGGGCTCGGTCTCGCCGCGGTACCGCTCGCCGGCGCGGGCGTCGAGGAGCACGCCGGGGAAGGCCGCGGCCTCGTCGGCGCCGATCACGGGAAGCTGGCCAGGGCGGAGGTGGACGCTCCCGAGGGCAGCCATCTCGTGGCCCGTCTCGAGCGGGAGTCCGGCCCGCCGCCAGGCCGCGAGGCCGCCGTCGAGGATCCACACGTCCGCCACGCCGGCGTCGCGCAGCATCCACCACGCCCTCGCCCCGGACTGCCCGCCGCAGTCGTCGTACACGACGACAGCGTCGCCGTCGTCGATCCCCCACCTCCGCGCCGACTCCTCGAACCGCTCGGGGGCCGGGAGCGGGTGGCGGCCGCCGGCCGCCTCCTCCGGGCTGCCGGACGCGACGGGGACGGCGAGCTCCGTGGGCAGGTCCGCGTACACGGCGCCGGGGACATGGCCCTGCGCGTAGGCGGCGCGCCCGTCGGGGCCGCCGAGCTGCCAGCGGACGTCGAGGACGACTGTCCGCATCCCGGCGTCCATCCGGCGCGCGAGGTCTCCCGCCGAGACCAGGACCTGCTGTGTGCTCATCGCCACTCCTTCGTGAGGACCGTCACTGGCGCGCGCTGGGGTGTGCGCGCACGCACTCCCACCCTAGCCCCGCGCGTAGGCTGGTGCGGTGGATTCACGAGCACCAGCCACCCCAGGGACCTTTGGCGGCGAGCGCGCCTGGGCGGACGAGGCCGTCCGCCGCATCGAGGCGGACGCGCGCCGCAGCGCCGACACCCACCTGCATGCCGTGCCGCTTCCACCGGAGTGGGGCGTGGACCTGTACGTCAAGGACGAGTCGACGCACCGCACGGGCAGCCTCAAGCACCGTCTGGCCCGCTCCCTGTTCCTCTTCGGCCTCGTCAACGGCTGGATCCGCGAGGGCACGATGGTCGTCGAGGCCTCGAGCGGCAGCACGGCCGTGTCCGAGGCGTACTTCGCGCGGCTCATCGGCGTTCCGTTCACGGCCGTCGTGACGCGCGGGACGAGCCACGAGAAGCTCGCCCTCATCGAGTCCTACGGCGGCCGCATCCACACCGTCGAGTCCGCCGGCGAGGTGTACGGTGAGGCCGCGCGCCTCGCCGAGGCCTGCGGAGGCCACTACCTCGACCAGTTCACCTACGCCGAGCGGGCCACCGACTGGCGCGGGAACAACAACATCGCCGAGACGGTCTTCGACCAGCTCGCCCTCGAGCCGCACCCCGTGCCCCGCTGGATCGTCGTCGGCGCGGGGACGGGCGGGACGAGCACCACGATCGGCCGCTACGTCCGCTACCGCCGCCTCGCGACGCGGCTCGCCGTCGTGGACCCCGAGGGCTCGGCCTTCTACCCGAGCTGGGCCTCGGGCACCGCGGCCCTGGGCACGGGCTCGCGGATCGAGGGCATCGGCCGGCCCAGGCTCGAGCCGAGCTTCAACCCGCGCATCGTGGACCGCATGCTGCAGGTTCCCGACGGCGCGTCCGTCGCCGCGATGCGGGACGCGAGGCAGCGCTTCGGGCTCGACGCCGGGCCCTCCACGGGCACGAACCTCTGGGGCGTGTGGCAGCTCGTGGCCGAGATGGCCGCCGCGGGCGAGCGCGGGAGCATCGTCACGCTCATGTGCGACGCCGGCTCGCGCTACGAGGGCTCCTACGGCGACGACGCGTGGCTCGCGGAGCGGGGCCTCGACCCGGCGCCGTTCGCCCGCACCCTCGAGGAGTTCTTCGCGACGGGCCGCTGGCCGGGCTGACTGGCCCTAGAGCTCGGTCGACTCGCCGGGAGCGAGGCGCACGTACTCGGTGCCGTACTGGCCGCTCACGCGCTGGACGTGCTTCTCGACGACGCCGAGTCCGCGATCGTTGAGGAGGGCGTTGTGGATGGGCAGGGCCCGCTTCGCCCGCACGGCGATGAGGAAGTCGAGGACCTCCCCGACCCTGCTCCACGGGGCGTGGATCGGGACGAGCAGCGTGGGCACCTCGACGCCGTGGGGGACCGTGAACGAGTCGCCCGGGTGGAACACGGTCCCGTCGATGAGGTAGCCGATGTTCGCCACGACGGGGACGCTCGCGTGGATGAGGGCGTGCTGGCTGCCGAAGGTCCGCACCTCGAAGCCCGCCGCCTCGAACTCCGATCCCGGCTCGACCGCGTGGATCCGGCCCGCGGCCTCCGGCGCGGCCTCGCGCAGGGCGCGCGCGACGCCGTCGGGAGCCCACGCCTGGATCCCGCCGTCCGCGGCGAGCGCCGCCGCGACGCGCGGGACGTCGACATGGTCGGGGTGCTCGTGGGTGACGAGGAGCGCGTGCGCGCCGTCGAGCGCCTCCTCGACCTCCGAGAAGTTCCCGGGGTCGAGGACGAGCACGCGCTCGCCGCTGTCGGCACTGGCCCCGCTGTCCCCGCTGTTCTTGACAGGCTTGCTGATCCGGACGCACGAATGGATGTACTTGGTCAGCCTCATGGCGGCCAGTCTAGTTCTCAGCACCGTCTGGTTCCGGGCGCTTGCTAGGCTTGAAGACCAGCAAGCCATCAGAACTAGGGCCGGGAGGACACGTGGCCGAGACGACGGCGCACGGCGCGGCGCGCCGTGCGGGCCGCGAGCAGAGGGTGACGAAGCAGAGGCTCGCCGTCTCGGCGACGCTGGACCGGCTCGAGGACTTCGTCAGCACGCAGGACCTGCACCGCATCCTGCACGACGAGGGCGCCTCCGTCTCCCTGGCCACGACTTACCGGATCCTCCAGTCCATGGCAGACGAGGGCCTCGTGGACGTCCTCCGCACGGACGACGGCGAGGCCGTCTACCGCCGCTGCGACGCCACGGGCCACCATCACCACCTCGTGTGCCGGCGCTGCGGCCGAGCGGTCGACATCGAGGCGCCCGCGGTCGAGACGTGGGCCAGCCGCGTGGCGCGCGAGCACGGCTACACCGCGATCGAGCACACGGTCGAGATCTTCGGCCTCTGCCCCGAGTGCACCGCGATCGTCGCGCGCGAGGCCGCCGAGGCCTGATCGGTTCCGGGGCCTGACCCGGACGCCTGTCCCGCGCTCAGGCGACGTCGCCGCTCAGGCTGCGACCGGCGTCGTGCGCTCCCGCTCGCTGCCCTGCAGGACGCGTCCGTTGCGCCCGCGCCGCCGCTTGGCCCAGCCGATGACGGCGCACACGGCGTAGATGAGGAACGAGAGCGTCGTGATGTAGGGGCTGATCGGCAGCCGGCCGCCGAGGGCGAGCAGGATCCCGCCGACGGTCGCGACGACCGCGAACACGATGCTGAGCACGAGGGTCAGGTGTGGCGACGACGTGACCTTGAGCGCCGCCGCGGCGGGCGTGATGAGCAGCGCCAGGACGAGCAGGGCCCCGACGACCTGGATCGAGAGGGCGACGCTCACGCCGAGAACGAGCAGGAACACGATCGAGAGGGCCCGCACGGGCACGCCCGCCGCGACGGCCATCTCGGGGTCGACGCTCGCGAACGTCAGGGGGCGCCACACGGCCACGAGGACCAGCACGACGGCGAGCGCGGTCACCGCCAGGAGCTGGAGCTGAACCGTGTCCACCGCGACGATCTGGCCCGTGAGCAGCCCGAACTTGTTGGCCGCCCGGCCCTCGTAGAGCGCGAGGAAGAGGATGCCGAGGCCGAGCCCGAAGGGCATGAGGACCCCGATCACGGAATTCTTCTCGCGTGCGCGCCCGCCCATGAGGGCGATGAGGAGCGAGGCCGCGATGGAGCCGACGAGCGAGCCCGCGACGACGTCCGTCCCGACGAGCAGCGCGAACGCCGCCCCGGCGAAGGACAGCTCCGAGATCCCGTGCACGGCGAAGGCGAGGTCCCGCTTCATGACGAACGTGCCCACGATCCCGCCGAGGAGGCCGAGGACCGCCCCCGCCCAGACCGAGGTCTGCACGAGGGCGAGGATCTCCCCGTAGTTCTCGAACGAGAACACCGCGCCGAGGATGTCGCCGAAGCTCACGCGGGCTCCTTCTGGTGGGGGTCGAGCTGCTCGTGGTGGTGGGTCGTCGCGTCCGGCAGCCCGACGACGACGATCCGCCCGTTGACGCGCGAGACCTCGACGCGGCTGCCGTACAGCTCGGACAGGACCTCTGTCGTCATGACTTCCTCGGGCTCGCCGACGCGGAACTTCCCGTCCGCGAGGTAGAGGACGCGGTCCACGTAGTCCAAGATCGGGTTGATCTCGTGGGTGACGAACACGACCGCCGTGTTGTGCTCGCGCCGCTGGGCGTCGATGAGCTGGCTCACGGCCTGCTGGTGCTTGAGGTCGAGGGACAGGAGCGGCTCGTCGCAGAGCAGGACGCGGGGGCGGGACGCGATCGCCTGGGCCACGCGCAGCCGCTGCTGCTCGCCGCCCGAGAGCTGCCCCACGGGGACCTTCGCGTAGCTGAGGGCCCCGACCGTGCCGAGGAGCTCGTCGACCCGCGCCGCGACCGCGCGGCCATTGAGCCGGATGCCCCAGCGGTGCCCGTCGAGGCCGAGCGCCACGAGGTCGCGCGCACGCAGGGGCGTGTCCGGGGCGAACGAGCGCTGCTGGGGGATGTAGCCGATGCCCTCGCCGCGGCCCGCGGGCCGGCCGGCGACCTCGACGGTCCCCGCGGTGAGGGGAACGACGCCGAGCAGCGCCTTGAGGAAGCTCGTCTTGCCGCTGCCGTTGGGCCCGAGAACGGCGAAGAACTCGCCGGGGCGGACGTCGAGGTCGAGCCCCGTCCACAGGGGCCGTGGGCCGAAGGCGAGGCTCGCGCCGCGCAGCCGTACCGCCGGGGCATCGGCCTGACGTGTCATGACCTCTGAGTCTAGGGCAGCCGGCCGAGTCCTGCCGCCCAGCGCCCGGTCGTCGACCCGGCGGTCGGCGACCAGACGGTCGTCGACCAGAGTCTCATCGGTGAGGCTGTCGTCGATCACGCGAGGGCTTTCGCGACCGCCTCGGCGTTGGACTGCATCCAGCCCGCGTAGTCGCTGCCCTCCGGGAGCGTCTCGGTGAACTCGACGACCGTCACGCCGGCATCCTCGGCCGCCTTGCGCACGGCCTGGGTCTGGGGGCTCTCGGTCTGCGGGTTGTAGGCGAGCAGCGCGACGCGCTTGGACGAGACGAGGTCGAGGGTCTCCTTGAGCGCGGCCGGCGGGACGTCCTGCTCCTCCTCGATGGCCTCGGTGAAGGCCTCGGGCGTCGCGTTCTCCAGGCCGGCGGCCTCGAGGAGGTAGAACGGCACGGGCTCGGTCATGGCCACGGCCTGCCCTGCGTGGGCTGCCTTGACCTGCTCGAGCGTGGACTCGACGGCCTCGAGCTTGGCCGTGACCTCTGCGGCACGGGCGGTGAACGCCTCGGCCGAGGCCGGGTCGAGCTGGCCGAGCCGCTCGGCGATCTCCGCCGCAACCTTGCCCATCGCGTGGACGTCGTACCAGACGTGCTCGTTGAAGGCGTGGTTGTGGCCGGCGTGCGGATCCGTTCCGGCCTCGGGGGTGGCGCCGGCCGATTCGGTGTGCGCCTCGTCGCTGTGGGCCTCCCCGCTGTGGGCCTCCCCGCTGTGCGCCGCCTCGCTGTGGGCCCCGTCAGTGGGCGCCTCGAGCCCCGCGACCTCGACGGCCGTGATGACCGCATCCTGGCCGAGCTTCGCCTCATGCACGAGCGGGCCGAGGAACGAGTCGAAGCCGCCGCCGTTCTCGACGACGAGGCGAGCCTTGGAGACGGCGAGCCGGTCCTGCGCCGTGGCCTCGTACGAGTGCGGGTCCTGCGTCGGCTTGCTCACGATCGAGGTGACCTCGACCCGGTCCCCGCCGATGGTCTCGACGAGGTCGCCATAGACGTTGGTCGAGGCGACGACGGCGATCTGGCCGCCGGCGCCGCCCGCGGCGCCGCTGGCTCCGGTCTGTGCCGGCGAGCAAGCGGTCAGGAGCAGGGAGGCTGCGGCGGCACCGGTCAGAGCGACTCGGGCAGCAACAGTGCGGACGGTAGCGGTGCGGGCAAGGACAGAGCGCACAGGTTCCTCGGTTCTCATCGTGACTGGGCGGCGCCTCGGCGCCGGACGGACCCGCTCAAGATGAGAACGGGTCGCAACTTCTTCCCCCACTGTAGCGCTTCTTGGGAACAATTCACATTTAGCCGTTCGTCAGTGCCCCGCGGCCCCGTTCTCGTACCGCCGGGCGCCGCGGCTCTGGGTCGCGTCCCGGATCTCCCCGACGAGCTGCTCGATGACGTCCTCGAGGAACACCACGCCGAGCGTGGCGCCCCCGGGGCCGATCACGCGGGCGAGGTGGAAGCCCGACTTCTGCATCGCCGACAGCGCGTCCTCGATCTCGTCCTCGACCCCGAGGTTCGCGAGCGAGCGGACGCGGGCCTCGCCGATCGGGCGGTCGCGGGCGTCGGGCGAGATCGCGAGGACGTCCTTGACGTGGAGGTAGCCCGCAAGGTCGCCCTCGTCGTCCACGATCGGGAAGCGTGAGAAGCCGGTCTTGGCAACCGCCTTCTCGAACTCCGCGGGCGTCGTCGTCGTGGGCAGGGCCACGAGCTCGCTGACGGGGACCATGATGCTCCCGGCCGTGAGGTCGGAGAACTCGAGCGCTCCCGAGAGCAGGCCCGACTCGTCGTCGACGAGGCCTCTGCGGGTGGACTCCTCGACGATCGACTGGACCTCCTCGAGAGTGAAGCTCGAGGTCACCTCGTCCTTGGGCTCGACGCGCAGGAGGCGGAGGATCGCGTTCGCGCTGCCGTTGAGCAGGTGGATGACGGGCCTGACGACGCGCGCGACGCCCATGAGCGCCGGGGCCAGGAGGAGCGCCGAACGGTCGGCGGCCGAGACCGAGATGTTCTTCGGCACCATCTCGCCGAACGTCACGTGCAGGAACGTGACGATCGCGAGCGCCGCGGCGAACCCGGCGCCGTCCGCGAGCTCCTCGGGGAGCCCAAGCTCGTGGAGCGGGTCGCCGATGAGGTGGTGGATGGCCGGCTCGGCGACCTGGAGGATCAGCAGAGAGCACACGGTGATGCCCAGCTGCGCGCACGCGAGCATGAGCGAGACGCTCTCCATGGCCTGCAGCGTCGTCCGGGCTCGGCCCGAGCCGCCCTCGGCGAGGGGCTCGATCTGGCTGCGGCGCGCGCTCATGATGGCGAACTCGGCGCCGACGAAGAAGGCGTTGCCGAGAAGGAGCACGGCGAGCCACACGATTCCGGTCCAGTCCCCCATCACGCGGCCCTCCCGCCGTTGCCGCGCTCGGCGGGCACGGCTTCCGCGCGCGCCGCGACGAACTTGAGCCTGTCCACGCGCCGGCCGTCCATGCGGATGACCTCGAGGCGTCCGCCGTCGAGGTCGACCGAGTCGCCCGTCGACGCGATGCGCCCGAGGGAGCTCATGACGAACCCGCCGACAGTCTCGTAGGCGGGGCTGTCCTCGACCACGAGGCCGGGCACCTGCTCCGAGACCTCGTCGGGGCGCATGAGCCCCGGAAAGTACCAGTCGCCCGCGGCGCTCTGCAGGACGCCGGGCGCGAGCCGGTCGTGCTCGTCGGAGACCTCGCCCACGATCTCCTCCACGAGGTCCTCGAGGGTCACGATGCCCGCCGTGCCGCCGTACTCGTCGAGCACGACGGCGAGCTGGAGGTTGCCCTCGCGCAGCTGGGAGATGAGCGCGTCGAGGTGGATCGTCTCGGGCACGCGCAGGACGTCTGCCATGATGGCCCCTGCCTCGACCTGGCCACGCCGCTCGGGCGGGACCGCGACGGCCTTCTTGACGTGCACGACGCCCCGGATGTCGTCCGGGGAGTCGCCGATGACAGGGAAGCGCGAGTGGCCGGTGCGGCGGGCGGCGTCCACGACGGCGTCGACGGACTCGGTCGCCTCGACGGTCGTCACGCGCATGCGCGGGGTCATGACGTCCGCCGCCGTGCGCTCCGAGAAGCTCAGCGTGCGGGCGACGAAGCGGGCGGTGCCCTCGTCGAGGGTCCCGAGCTCGGCCGAGCGCCGCACGAGCGAGGCGAGCTCGGCCGGCGAGCGCGCGCCCGAGATCTCCTCCTTGGCCTCGATCCCCATCGCGTGCAGGACCCGGTTGGAGAAGCCGTTGAGGAGGAGGATCGCGGGCTTGAAGACGGCGGTGAAGACCAGCTGGGCGGGGGCGACGGCGCGGCCGATGGCGAGCGCGCGGGCGATCGCGAGGTTCTTCGGCACAAGCTCGCCGATGAGCATCGACAACAGCGTCGCCAGGACCATCGCGACCGTGAGCGAGACGGCGGGCGCTGCCGGGACGCCGACCGCGGCGAGCGGGGCCTCGAGGAGCTTCCCGACGGAAGGCTCCATGACGTACCCCGTCAGGAGCGTCGTGAGGGTGATGCCCAGCTGGCAGCTCGAGAGCTGGGTCGAGAGGGTCTTGAGGCAGCGCAGGAGCGCCTCGGCGCCCGGCTCACCGGCGTCGATGCTGCGCTGGACGGTCGCCCGGTCGAGCGCGACGAGCGAGAACTCGACGGCGACGAAGAACCCGGTGCCGAGGATGAGGGCCAAGCCAGCGGCCAGCAGGATCCATTCCATGCTCAGGCACCTGGCCTGGGGTCCGTGGCGGGGGCTCGGCCGCGCGAGTCAGAGGGGGCAAGTACACGGTGTCTGCCGGCGCGGCGGCCGCGGGCGCGCCCAAGGCGCCTGCGTCCGGGCCGGCATCTAGAGGGGCCGTCCATAGTGCTTCCAGCGTATCAGCGCTGGTGTTCGGCGCGGCGTCGGCCTCTCACTGTGATACCGGCCTCAGATTGCCCCTTTATCACGAGGGGTCACTACACTGTTCAGGAGCGTGTTCCCCTTGATGGGGACCACGGCGGTCGGCGGATCCGGCAGCCTCTGGACAGCAGCGTTTGGGCCCCTAGCGGCCATGCGCCCGGGCGCCAGGCACGGAGCCGCGGACGGCGGGCCAACGTATCGATGGAAGAGGCGTATCTCCAGTGCCAGAACTGCCAACCCACCGCCTGCCCGAGGAATTCGGCGGCAATGAGTGGCTTGTGGACGAACTCTACGAGCAGTACCAGCAGAACAAGAACTCCGTGGACTCCAAGTGGTGGCCGCTGTTCGAGTCGTTCGACTCGGACAGCGGCCACACGTCCAACGGCACGGTGAAGGCGCCGGCCGCGGACGCGACAACCGCCAGCACGTCGTCGACCCAGCAGGCCGCGCCTCCGGCTGCGTCCCAGGCCACGACGGCACCTGCTGCTGCAGCCCCCGCCGCCGCGGCCCCGGCTCCGC
The DNA here is from genome assembly GCF_056780155.1 of Sinomonas sp. T428B. Lineage (NCBI taxonomy): Bacteria > Bacillati > Actinomycetota > Actinomycetes > Micrococcales > Micrococcaceae > Sinomonas > Sinomonas sp. T428B. Next base: position 2,496,571 of record NZ_JBRAZR010000001.1, read on the forward strand.
AGGCCGCTCCGGCTCCGGCTCCGCAGCCCGCCCCCGCCGCCCAGCCGGCACCCGCCCAGCCCGCCGCGGGCCAGCAGGCCGCGCCGGCGAGCGCGCCGAAGAAGGGTGCCGCCGCCGTCGTCCGCGACGGCGCCAAGCCCTCGTCGACTGGCCTCATCCCCGCCCAGCTGCCGAAGACGGCCAAGGACGAGACGATCGAGGAGGACATCGTCTCCCCGCTGCGCGGGCCGGCGAAGGCCATCGCGACCAACATGGTCACGAGCCTCGAGGTCCCGACCGCGACCACGGTGCGCGCCGTCCCGGCGAAGCTGCTCATGGACAACCGTGTCGTGATCAACAACCACCTCACGCGCGTGCGCGGCGGCAAGGTCTCCTTCACCCACCTCATCGGCTTCGCCGTGATCCGGGCGCTCAAGCTCATGCCCTCGATGAACGTCTCCTACGACGAGGTCGACGGCAAGCCGGTCGCCATCCAGCACGCCCACGTGAACTTCGGCATCGCGATCGACCTGCCGAAGGACGATGGCACGCGCCTGCTCGTCGTGCCCAACGTCAAGAAGGCCGAGACGATGAACTTCTCGGACTTCTGGCACACGTACGAGGACCTCATCAAGCGCGCCCGCAACGGCAAGCTCACGGCCGACGACTACGCGGGCACGACGGTCTCGCTGACCAACCCCGGCGGCATCGGCACCGTGCACTCCGTGCCGCGCCTGTCCAAGGGCCAGGCCGCGATCGTGGGCGTCGGCGCCCTCGAGTACCCGGCCGAGTTCCAGGGCTCCTCGGAGAAGATCCTCGCCCAGAACGCCGTCGGCAAGGTCATCACCCTGACCTCGACCTACGACCACCGCGTGATCCAGGGCGCCGGCTCCGGCGAGTTCCTGCGGATCGTGCACCAGCTGCTCCTCGGCGAGCAGGGCTTCTACGACGAGATCTTCGAGTCCCTGCGCATCCCCTACGAGCCGGTACGCTGGAGCCCGGACCTGCAGGTCAACCCCGAGGATGCCATCAACAAGGTGGCCCGGATCCAGCAGCTCATCCACGCCTTCCGCGTGCGCGGGCACCTCATGGCGGACACGAACCCGCTCGAGTACGTCCAGCGCAAGCACCCGGACCTCGACGTGCTCACGTACGGCCTGACGCTGTGGGACCTCGACCGCGAGTGGCCCACGGGCGGCTTCGGCGGCCGGCCGAAGATGAAGTTCCGCGACATCCTCGGCGTGCTCCGCGACGCGTACTGCCGCACGACCGGCACCGAGTACATGCACCTCCAGGAGCCGGCCGAGCGCCAGTGGTTCCAGGACGAGATCGAGCACCCTTACAAGAAGCCCAGCCGCGAGGAGCAGCTGCGCATCGTGTCCCGCCTGAACGCGGCGGAGGCCTTCGAGACCTTCCTGCAGACGAAGTTCGTCGGGCAGAAGCGCTTCTCGCTCGAGGGCGGCGAGTCGCTCATCCCGCTGCTCGACGCCGTCCTCTCCGAGGCCGCCGAGGACGGCCTCGACGAGGTCGCGATCGGCATGGCGCACCGCGGCCGCCTGAACGTGCTCACGAACATCGCGGGCAAGACCTACGCGCAGGTCTTCCGCGAGTTCGAGGGCACCCAGGACCCGCGCAGCGTCCAGGGCTCGGGCGACGTGAAGTACCACCTCGGCACCGAGGGCACCTTCACGGCCGAGAACGGCAAGCAGACCAAGGTCTACCTGGCCGCGAACCCCTCCCACCTCGAGGCTGTCGACTCCGTGCTCGAGGGCATCGTCCGCGCGAAGCAGGACCGCCTCGACCAGGGCGAGGCCTTCCCCGTCCTGCCGATCCTCGTCCACGGCGACGCGGCCTTCGCGGGCCAGGGCGTCGTCGCGGAGACGCTCAACCTCTCGCAGCTGCGCGGCTACCGCACGGGCGGCACGATCCACATCATCGTGAACAACCAGGTCGGCTTCACCACCTCGCCGTCCGCATCGCGCTCGTCGGTGTACTCGACGGACGTGGCCAAGATGGTCCAGGCGCCGGTCTTCCACGTGAATGGCGACGATCCCGAGGCCGTCGCCCGCGTGGCACAGCTCGCGTACCGCTTCCGCGAGCGGTTCCACAAGGACGTCGTCATCGACCTCGTGTGCTACCGCCGCCGCGGCCACAACGAGGGCGACGACCCGTCGATGACGCAGCCGCTCATGTACAACCTCATCGAGGCCAAGCGCTCGGTGCGCAAGCTCTACACCGAGAGCCTCATCGGCCGCGGCGACATCACCCAGGAGGAGGCCGAGCAGCTCCTGCGCGACTACCAGGAGCGGCTCGAGCGGGTCTTCGCGGAGACGCACGCAGCGCAGACGTCGCCGATCCCCGTGGTCACGGCGGACGCCAAGGCCGTCGCGGACCTCGAGCGCCCGATCGCGCAGCAGCAGGACGACAACGCCGTCCGCTCGCCGCGCTCGACGGCGATCAGCGCCGAGCTGCTCGCCCGCATCGGCCAGGCCCACGTGCAGGTGCCCGAGGGCTTCACGGTCCACGCGAAGCTCAAGCAGCTCCTCGAGCGCCGCGAGCAGATGTCCCGCGAGGGCGGCATCGACTGGGGCTTCGGCGAGATCGCGGCCTTCGGCTCGCTCATCACCGAGGGCGTCCCGGTTCGCCTCGCGGGCCAGGACTCGCGCCGCGGCACGTTCGTGCAGCGCCACGCCGTCTTCCACGACCGCTCGACGGGCGCCGAGTGGACTCCGCTCGCGAACCTCTCGGAGGACCAGGCGAAGCTCTCGATCTATGACTCGTCGCTCTCCGAGTACGCCGCCCTCGGCTTCGAGTACGGCTACTCAGTCGAGCGCCCCGACGCGCTCGTGCTGTGGGAGGCCCAGTTCGGCGACTTCGTCAACGGTGCCCAGACCGTCATCGACGAGTTCATCTCCTCGGCCGAGCAGAAGTGGGGCCAGCGCTCCTCCCTCGTCATGCTCCTGCCGCACGGCTACGAAGGCCAGGGCCCTGACCACTCGTCCGCGAGGATCGAGCGGTTCCTGCAGCTGTGCGCCGAGGACAACATGGTCGTCGCACAGCCGAGCACGCCGGCGTCGCACTTCCACCTACTGCGCCGCCAGGCGTACAGCCGTCCGCGCAAGCCGCTCATCGTCTTCACGCCGAAGCAGCTGCTGCGCCTCAAGGGCGCGGCCTCCTCGGTCGAGGACTTCACGTCGGCCTCGTTCCAGCCGGTCATCGGCGAGCACGAGCAGCTCGACGCCGCGGCCGTCGACCGCGTGATCCTGGTCTCCGGGCGCCTGTACTACGACCTGCTCACGTCCCGGGCCAAGGCCAAGGACACGAGGACCGCGATCATCCGCGTCGAGCAGCTCTACCCGCTGCCGCAGGCGGAGATCGAGGCTGAGCTCGCGAAGTACCCGAACGCCGACGTCGTCTGGGCCCAGGACGAGCCCGCGAACCAGGGCCCGTGGCCGTACATGGCCCTGAACCTCGCCCCGGCCCTCGACCGGCGGATCCGCGTCGTCTCGCGCCCGGCCTCCGCCTCCACGAGCGCCGGCTCGATGAAGCGGCACACGGCCGAGCAGGAGATCCTCCTCCGCGAGGCCTTCTCCCGCGAGGCCTACGTCCGCGCATAGCGCGGGCCCCAGTCACGGCGGCCGGCTCCCTCCTCGGCGAGGGGGCCGGCCGCCGTCGTCGTCTGAGGTGTTCTCAGCTCGCCGGCCCCCGGCCGGCCGGCGCGCATGGCGGCCCGGCAGGGCGTCCTTCCTTCGATAGACTCGGAAGCCGAGAGGGCGCGGGCCCGTGACGAGGGGAGAGCGGATGGCGCAGGAGAGGAAGCTTCGCCTCACGGCGATCGGCGACGAGCTGCTGGCGGGCAATGGAGATCCACGGGCCCTCGGATGGATCGGCCGGGTCCTGGCCCGCACGCCGCGCGAGGAGCTCACCCTCGAGAGCTACGTCCTCGCGGCCCCAGAGGAGGGCACGGAAGGGCTCGCGGCCCGCTGGGAGGGCGAGGCCCTGCGCCGGTTCGGCGACGGCTTCGAGAACCGGCTCGTGATCGGCCTCTCTGGCCGGGACATCGCGTTCGGGATCACGCCCGCGCGCAGCCGGCTCAACGTCGCGAACATCCTCGACTCAGCCCAACAGAACAGCACTGAGGTCTTCGTCGTGGGCCCGCCGCCTACGCTCGACCCGGCGCAGAACCGGCGGCTCGCCGAGCTCAACACGGCCTTCGCGGACGTCACGACCCGGCGCAACCACTACTACGTCGACACGTTCTCCCCGCTCCTGAACCACGAGCAGTGGCGGGGCGACTTGGCCGCCAACGCGGGCGCCCCAGGCCAGGCGGGCTACGGGCTCATTGCCTGGCTCGTGCTGCACCGGGGCTGGTTCCCCTGGCTGCGGCTGCCGCAGCCGCAGTAGGCGCTTCCCCGTCGAGCCCCGGCTTCGCCGGGTCTTGCCCTCTCCCAAGACGCGATATATCGTGAGATGGCCCGATGCGATATATCGCGTTTGGCGTCAGCGCCGGGTTCTGCACCAGGAGGGGAAATGTCCGCGGAAAGCTGGTCCATCATCGAACCACAGACCATCGACCTCGAGGGAGTCTCCTCGCTCAAGGCGGGGATTGTCGCCGGCCGCCTCGACGTCCTCGTCCAGGAGGACAGCGGTGCTGGCGACAGTGCCGGCAGCAGTGCCAGCAAGACAGCGCGCATCGAGGTCACCGAGGTCCGCGGGGACCCGATCAGCGTGAGCCTCGAGGGCGGGCGCCTGGAGGTCCGCCATCAGCTGCACGGCGCCCAGGGCTGGTTCAAGAACCTCATGGGGACCGTCGCCGGCACGAGCGAGAACCACGCCGTGGTGAGCATCGTGGTCCCGCCCGGGACCGTCGTCGAGATCGGGACGGTGAGCGGGGACGGGCTCGTCTCCGGGGCGCGGCCGCACACCCGGCTCAATACGGTCTCCGGCTCGATCATGGCGGACGGGACCGCCGGCGAGCTCCACATCAGCACGGTCTCGGGCGAGGTCATCGCGCGCGGCCACGACGGCGTTCTCACGGCCAAGACCGTCTCCGGCGAGGTGACGGCGTCCGGGGACCTCCGCCACATCCGCGCGAACTCGGTCTCGGGGGACCTCATGTTCGACCCCTCGGGCTTCTGCGAGGATCTCGGGGCCAATACCGTCAGCGGCGACCTGACCATCCGCCTCCCGCATGACGTCGGCGTGGACCTGTCGGCCAACACGGCGTCGGGGACGATCGTCGTCGACGACCAGCGCTTCAGCCCCGCGGGCGGCAAGCTCGCCGCCATCCTCGGCCCCGACGCCAAGCTCATGCTCCTGCGGGCCAACACGGTCTCGGGCAACATCGCCGTCGTTCACCGACTCCAGGATCCGGCCCCGCAGGCGGCGCCCGAGGAGGCGATGGGCTGATGGCCCCTCCGGTCTTCGCCCACGGGGCGCTGCGGCTATACCTGCTCGCGCTCCTCGAGGACGGGCCCAAGCACGGCTACGAGCTCATCCGCGCCCTGAGCGACCGCTTCGGCGGGGCCTACTCCCCCAGCCCGGGGACGGTCTACCCGCGCCTGGCCAAGCTCGAGGAGGAGGGCCTCGTCCACACCCGGCCCGAGGGGCGCCGTACCCTGTACTCCGTCACGGACGCTGGCCGGGCCGAGCTCGACGCCCGGCGGGGGGACCTCGCCGACGTCGAGGAGGACATCGCGGCCTCGGTGCACCGGCTCGCCGACTCGCTCCGCACCGAGCTCAAGGCCAGCATGCGTGGGCTGCGCGCGGACCTCGCCGCCACGGCCGAGACCGCGAGGCTCACGGCCCGGCGCGCGGCCGCGACGGCGCAGCTTCCGTCCTCGGGGCAGGGGGCGACGGGGCAGGGGACGCAGACCACGCCGCCGTCGGATGCGGGACGGAGGGAGGGGGCCGGACGGCTCGCGGAGGCGGAGATGCTCGTCCAGTCCTTCCGCGACGATGTCCGCATCGAGCTGCGCACGCACAGCGCGACGCGCCCGCTCGGCGAGGTCCCCCTCGAGACCCTCCGCGCGGTCCTCGACCAGGCCCGCATCGCCATCCGCAACTCGCTCCGCTGAGCCGCGCTGCCGCCCCGCGCTGCGGCCCTGTTCCGTTTAGGCTCTGCCCGGCGCGTGTGGGAGACTGGGGGGCGGCCTTCTCGGCCAAGCAGTCCAACTACGTCGAAGGAGGCCAGCTATGAGCAAGCGAGCACGCAAGCGCCGTGACCGCAAGCGCGGCGGCGCGAACCACGGCAAGCGCCCCAACACCTGAGCGCACGCCGAGCATGCAGGAGGCCCCGGACCGTCTGGTCAGGGGCCTCCTGCTGTATCAGCGCGTGCCCCCGCCGCCACGCCCCACATCGAGGACAGGGGCCCCCGTCACGCCTCGGCGCGCAGCGCGTGGATCTTGTCCAGGATCGAGACCTTGAGCTTGTCCGGCGCCTGCTCGTGGCAGCTGCGCTTCATGGCCGAGCGGATCATGCACTCGAGGTCGTACTCCTCGAGGCATTCCGAGCACGTTTCGAGATGCGCGCGGATTTCGGCCACATCGTGGGCCGGCAGGGCCCCGTCGAGGTATTCGTAGAGGCGCTGCAGGCGGCTGTCGTCGCAGTCGCCCAGTCCCTGGCAGTCGTTCATCGTTGGTTCTCCTGGGCTGTGTCCTGCGGTGTGATCTCTCCTGAGCCCTGAGCCGTGCTCTGCGCTGTGCTCTGCGCAGCGACCGCCGCACGCGCGCCCGCGAACCCGCGCTCGGCCGCGTAGTCCGCGAGCCTGTCGCGGAGCATCTTCCGCCCGCGGTGCAGCCGGCTCATGACGGTGCCGATGGGTGTGCTCATGATCTCGGAGATCTCCTTGTACGCGAAGCCCTCCACGTCCGCGAAGTACACCGCGAGGCGGAACTCCTCGGGGATCGACGCGAGGGCCTCCTTGACGTCGGAATCCGGGAGGTGGTCCAGCGCCTCCGTCTCGGCCGAGCGCAGGCCGGTGGACGTGTGCGACTCGGCGCGGGCCAGCTGCCAGTCCTCGACCGTGTCCGTGCCCGCCTGCTGGGGCTCACGCTGCCGCTTGCGGTACAGGTTGATGTACGTGTTCGTCAGGATCCGGTAGAGCCAGGCCTTGAGGTTCGTCCCCGGGCGGTACTGGTGGAACGCCGCGAAGGCCTTCGCGTACGCCTCCTGGACGAGGTCCTCGGCGTCGGCGGGGTTGCGCGCCATGCGCATCGCGGCCGAGTAGAGCTGGTCGACGTACTGCATCGCGTCCCGCTCGAACCGGGCGCGACGCTCGTCGGCGGTCTCGGATGCCACGCCCGCAGAGGCGCCGTCGTCCGCGGCGCGCGGGCCAGCGGCGCCGTCGTCCACGACACTCGGATCGTCGAGGTCGGTCTCGGGCTCGCGGGGCTGGGCGCTGCTCATTGCCGACCAGTCTACTGTCGGGGCCGGCACGGGACGGTCGAGGACCAGCACGCAGCCTCCTTCCTTGTCTGCGGCGTGTCTGCGGATATTTCCGCTCATCCTGTGCCCGGCACAACGCCGCGTTCGCAGGAAAATATTCCCCAAAGGTGCGAGACTGGGGACCGTCGGAGCACGCCCGCAGAACCTCCAGGAGGCCTCATGACCGCAGTCCGATTCATCGCCCGACCGCTCCTCGCCTCGTCGTTCATCGTGGCCGGGGCGGACAAGCTGAAGAACGCGGACGACACAGCGGAACAGCTCTCCCCGGTGCTCCGTCGCGCCGCGGACGCGCTGCCCATCCGCATCGACGAGCGCGTCCTCGCGCGCACGCTCGGCGGGGCGCAGCTCGGAGCCGGCGTGCTGTACGCGCTCGGCAAGGCGCCCCGGCTCTCCGCGACGGTCCTCGCGGTCACGAGCGCCCTCAACGCCTTCGTCGAGTGGCGCAGCGCGGACATCAGCTCGCCCGAGGGCCGCACCGCGCGCCGGGCCGGCCTGCTCAAGAACCTCTCGCTCGCCGGGGGCGTCCTGATCGCCGCCGTCGACACCGCCGGCCGCCCCTCGCTCGCGTGGCGCGCCCAGCACCTCGCGGCCGACACGGCCAAGGCGGGCCGCCGCCAGCTCCACGCAGCGGAGAAGGCCGGCCGCCGGCAGCTGCACGCCGCCGAGAAGGCCGGCCGCCGCGCCCAGCGCGCCGTCAGCTCCGCCGCGCGCGAGGCCCGCGAGACCGCGGCGGGCGTGCTCTCGTGACCGCTGCCTGGCCGGCCCCGTTCGCCACGGGCCCCGTCGACGCGACCGTCACGGTGCCCGGCTCGAAGTCGCTCACCAATCGCTACCTCGTCCTCGCGGCCCTCGCCGAGGGGCCGAGCCGCCTGCGCGCTCCACTGCACTCGCGGGACTCGGCCCTCATGGTGGGCGCCCTGCGCGCCCTCGGCGCGACCGTGACGGAGGTCCCGGGCGACGGCGACTTCGGCCCCGACCTCGAGGTCACCCCCCTCCGGGTCGGGCAGGGCGCCGGCCAGGCCCCCGGCACGGCTGCTGTCGACTGCGGCCTCGCGGGCACCGTGATGCGCTTCGTGCCCCCGATTGCCGCGCTGTTCAGCGGGAGCGTCGCGTTCGACGGCGACCCGCACGCGCGCGTGCGCCCCATGGGCCCCGTCATCGACGCGCTCGAGGCCCTCGGCATCGGGCTCTCCTCCCCCGAGGGCGGCCGGCCGTCCTCGCTCCCGTTCACCGTCCACGGCACGGGCTCGGTCCCCGGCGGGCACGTGGTCCTCGACGCCTCCGGCTCGAGCCAGTTCGTCTCGGCCCTCCTCCTCGCCGGCGCGCGCTTCGAGGACGGGCTGCACCTCGAGCACGTCGGCCCGCCGGTGCCGAGCCTCGACCACATCGCCATGACCGTCGCGGTCCTGCGCGAGCTCGGCGTCGAGGTCGACGACTCCGTCCCCTACCACTGGGTCGTCGCCCCGGGCCCGATCCGCGCCTTCGACGTGCGCATCGAGCAGGACCTCTCCAACGCGGGCCCGTTCCTCGCAGCAGCGCTCGCGACGCGCGGCACCGTCCGCGTGCCCAACTGGCCCGTCGGCACGACCCAGGTCGGGGATGCGTGGCGGACCATCCTCCCGCAGCTCGGCGCCGAGGTGACGCTCGACGGCGGGACCCTCACCGTCCGCGGGGGCGAGCGCATCACGGGCGCAGAGCTCGCCGACACGAGCGAGCTCGCCCCGACCGTAGCGGCCCTGTGCGCCCTCGCCGACACGCCCTCCCGGCTCACCGGCATCGCCCACCTGCGCGGCCACGAGACGGACCGCCTCGCGGCGCTCGTGAACGAGATCACCCGCCTCGGCGGCGACGCCGAGGAGACCGAGGACGGGCTCGTGATCCGCCCGGCCCCGCTGCATGGCGCCATCGTGCGCTCCTATGCGGACCATCGCATGGCGACGGCCGGCGCGATCTGGGGGCTCGCCGTCGAGGGGGTCGAGGTCGAGGACATCGCCACGACGTCCAAGACGATGCCCGACTTCCCGCAGATGTGGGCCAACATGCTCGGCCAGGGCGCCCGGCCCACCGCAGACAGCCGGGGCGGTCAGGCCTCTGACACGCACGGCGGGGCCGGCGAGCCCTCCCCCGCGGACCGGGGAGCCGGCGCCTGACATGCCCCGGGAGTGGGACGAGAGCGACGTCCGCATCCGGCCGAACAAGCGCGGCAGTCGCCCGCGCACGAAGGACCGGCCGAGCCACGAGGACGCCGTCGTCGGCAGGATCGTGACAGTGGACCGCGGCCGGTACACCGCCGTCGTCGCCGAGGATACCCCGCAGGAGCGGATCGTCGTCGCCGCGCGGGCGCGCGAGCTACGCCGCACCCCGGTGGTCCCCGGCGACTTCGTCGCCCTCGTCGGCGACGTCTCCGGGCGGCCCGACACGCTCGCGCGGCTCGTCCGCGTCGAGGAGCGTCGCACGCTGCTGCGACGCAGCGCGGACGACACCGACCCCGTCGAGCGCGTCGTCGTCGCGAACGCCGACCAGCTCGTGATCGTGGTCGCGGCCGCGAATCCGGAGCCGCGCACGGGGTTCATCGACCGCGCGCTCGTCGCGGCCTACGACGCCGGGATCGAGCCGCTCCTGCTCGTGACGAAGGCGGACCTGCGGGACCCGGCCCCGCTCCTGGCGACCTATGAGCAGCTGCCGCTCGCCGTCGTCGTGAGCCGGACAGCGGCAGGGCCGGACGGGCCCGAGGACGGCGACGCGACGCCCCGTGCGGAGGGCGGGCGAAAGGAGGCGCGCGGCATCGACGCGCGCGGTGCGGACGGCTCCTCGGCCCGGCTCGACGAGGATGCCGTGCGGGCCCTGCGCGCCGAGCTCGAGGGCCGCGTCACCGTGCTCCTGGGGCACTCGGGCGTGGGCAAGTCGACCATGGTCAACGCGCTCACGGGGGCCGACCGCGCGACGGGCGGCGTCAACGCGGTGACCGGGCGCGGGCGGCACACGTCGTCGTCGGCCCTCGCGCTGCGGCTCGAGGACGCCGCGCCGGGGAGCTGGATCATCGACACCCCCGGCATCCGCTCCTTCGGCCTCGCCCACGTCGACCCGGAACGGATCCTGCACGCGTTCGGCGACCTCGAGCCGGGGACCGAGGCCTGCGAGCGCGGCTGCCGGCACGACGCCTCGGCCGTGGGCTGCGGCCTCGACGCCTGGGTCGCCGAGGGGCACGCGGGCGACGCCGGCCCCGCCCGCCTCGCGTCGCTGCGCCGGCTGCTCGGGGCGGACCGCCGCGAGGAGGGCCAGGAGACGAAGGAGCTGGGCGCCCAGCCGCCCGGCGAGTGAAGCCCGCGCCTGCAGCCGTCCGACCCGCCGACGGGATAGCGTGGGTGCATGAACCACGCGCCCGAGACGTACAACGACGACCTCCGACTGGCCCACGTCCTGGCGGATTCCGTCGACGCCCAGACCATGGAGCGGTTCAAGGCCCTCGACCTCAAGATCGAGACGAAGCCGGACCTCACCCCCGTCACGGACGCGGACCGCGCCGCCGAGGAGGCCATCAGGGGCCAGCTCTCGCGCTCCCGCCCGCGCGACGCCGTCGTCGGCGAGGAGTTCGGCACGACCGGCCACGGCTCCCGCCGCTGGATCATCGACCCGATCGACGGCACGAAGAACTTCGTCAGGGGCGTGCCCGTGTGGGCCACGCTCATCGCCCTCGCGGACGGGGACGAGATCGTCGTCGGCGTCGTGAGCGCCCCCGCCCTCGGGCGGCGCTGGTGGGCCGCGAAGGGCGCCGGGGCGTACACCGGGCGCTCGCTCGCCTCCGCGACGCGGCTGCACGTGAGCAACGTCGCGAAGCTCGGCGACGCCTCGCTGTCCTACTCGAGCCTCTCGGGCTGGAAGGAGCGCGGGAACCTCGACGACTTCCTCTCGCTCACCGAGGACGTGTGGCGCACGCGCGCCTACGGGGACTTCTGGTCGTACTGCCTCGTCGCCGAGGGCGCCGTCGACATCGCGACCGAACCCGAGCTCGCGCTCTACGACATGGCCGCGCTCGTGCCCATCGTGACCGAGGCCGGCGGCCGCTTCACGTCGCTCGAGGGCAAGGAGGGCCCGTGGGGCGGCAACGCCCTCGCGACCAACGGCATCCTGCACTCGGAGGCGCTGGGCCGCCTCAACCCCGGGTACGACGACCTGCTCTGACCCGGACCCCGCCCATGTGACGCGGGCGTGTCACATTCCGCGTCATAGGGGCGGCGCGGGTGCGCGGGGGCGTGCCCGTGCCCTAATGTCGTGGACAGGTCACGAGTGCCAGCGCGAAACCCCGGTTTGCTGGCCGGCAACCCTCCAACCGCGGTGGGGTGCCCCGGGTGACGACCAGGCCGGTCCGGAGCGGATGCGGCAAGCGCGGACCCTGCGGTCCCTCACTCATGCGAGGTATGCCCCGTGAGCACTGCCCTCTCCCACGCCCCGATCATCTCCCGCGACGCGTACCCCGACGCGGCCGCGCCGCTCGCCGAGGTCGTCGGCTCGGAGCTGCGCGCCCCGCTCGTGGGCGGCGGCGAGGTCCGCTACGCGAACCTCGACTACGCCGCCTCGGCCCCGGCCCTCGCGGAGGTCGCGGACCACCTGAACGAGGTGCTCCCCTACTACGCGAGCGTGCACCGGGGCGCCGGGTACGCCTCCCAGATCAGCACGAGCGTGTACGAGAATGCCCGCGCGATCGTGCGGAGCTTCGTCGGCGGCCGCGACGACGACGCCGTCATCTTCACGCGCAACACGACCGAGTCGCTCAACCTCCTCGCGGGCTGCCTCCCCGCGCGCGGCGACGTCCTCTACCTCGACCTCGAGCACCACGCGAACCTCCTCCCGTGGCAGGCCCGGCCGCACCGCAGCGTCATCGCGGCGGGCACGATCGCCGAGACGCTCGAGCGCGTCCGGCTCCAGCTCTCCGACGGGGGCGTGAGCCTCCTCGCCGTCACGGGCGCCTCGAACGTCACCGGCGAGGTCCTGCCGCTCGCGACCCTCGCCGAGCTCGCCCACGAGCACGGCGCCCGCATCGCGGTCGACGCCGCGCAGCTCGCTCCGCACCGACGCATCGACGTCGCCGGGACGGGGATCGACTACCTCGCGTTCTCGGGCCACAAGCTCTACGCGCCGTTCGGCAGCGGCGTGCTCCTGGGACGGCCGGACTGGCTCGATGCCGGCCGCCCGCACCTCGCCGGCGGCGGGGCGGTCCGCGAGGTCCGGCTCGACGCCGTCACGTGGGCCGAGGGCCCGGCGCGGCACGAGGGCGGTTCCCCCAACGTGCTCGGCGCCGCCACGATCGCCCGAGCCGCCCAGGTCCTCGGGGACCTCGACGAGGGCCTCTGGCACCGGCACGAGCAGCAGCTGCGGGCCGCGCTCATCGACGGGCTGTCCGGGGTCGACGGCGTGACCGTGCACCGGCTCTTCGCCGACTCCGAGGCGGGCGACGGCGGCGACCCGGGCAGTTCCACTCCCGCCGCTGGCGGAGGCGCGATCGGCGTCGTCAACTTCTCCGTCGCGGGCCACGACGCGGGCCTCACGGCCGCCTACCTCTCCGCCGAGCACGGCGTGGGCGTCCGGGACGGCCGCTTCTGCGCCCATCCGGTCCTGCGCCGTCTGGGCCTCGCCTCGGGCTCGCTCCGGGCGAGCTTCGGCGTCGGCTCCCGGCTCGAGGACGTCGAGCGGCTCGTCGGCGGCGTCCGCCAGCTCGTCGAGAAGGGCCTCGGGCTCGACTACGTGGTCGACGCCGGCCGCTGGGTCCCCGCCCGGGACACGCGCGTCTTCCCCCACTGGGCGCCCAACACGCCTGGCACCGCGGGCGCGGCGCCCTGCGGCACCGACTCCTGACGCACTCCCGGCCGCCGGCCCGCGGCGGGCTGCGGTAGATTGCTGGGGGACGTCAGGAGGGAACGATGGGACGCGGCGGGCCGAAGCTCGGCGATGCACGACGGCGCGAGCTCGCCAGGGCGTTCGAGGCCGGCGGGGAGCACTACGAACGTGTGCGGCCGGGGTACCCCGAGGAGGCCGCCGACTGGCTCGTCCCCGCCGGCGCCCGCACCGCCGTCGACCTCGGCGCCGGCACGGGCAAGTTCACCGCGCTGCTGATCGCCCGGGGGCTCGAAGTCACCGCCGTCGACCCGAGCGCGGACATGCTCGCCCAGCTCGCCCGGCTCCATCCGGGCGCGCGCTGCGTCGTGGCCCCCGCCGAGTCGACGGGCCTGGCCGACGCGAGCGCCGACCTCGTTGTCGCGGCCCAGGCCTGGCATTGGTTCGACATCGGCGCGGCGACCCGCGAGGCCGCGCGTCTCCTGCGCCCGGGAGGGCGCGCGGGGCTCGTGTGGAACCAGCTCGACACGACGGTCCCCTGGGTCCACCGGCTCTCCCGCATCATGCACGCGGGCGACGTCCACAAGCCCGACTACCGCCCGCCGTCGGGCCCCGAGCTCGTCGGCTGGGAGGCCGCGCTCTTCCGCTGGGAGGACGCGATCACGCCCGAGGGGATCGTCGAGCTCGCCAAGTCCCGCAGCTACTACCTGCACGCCTCGGCCCGGCACCGCGCGAAGGTCGAGGACAACCTCGCGTGGTACCTCTTCGAGCACCTCGGCCACACCCCCGGAGAGGCCCTGGCCCTCCCCTACCTGACCCAGGCATGGCGGGCCGTGCCTCTGGCGCTTGGGTAGGCTGGTGTCGTGAAGAGCGCCCCCTCCTCCTCGATCGAGGACTACGTGAAGGTCATCTACTCCTTCACGGAGTGGCAGGACAAGCCCATCACCTCCTCGCAGCTCGCGGCGCGCCTCGGCGTCGCGAACTCCTCCGTCTCCGAGATGGTCCGCAAGCTCAAGGACCAGGGCCTCGTCGACCACCGCCCCTATGGGGCGGTGCGGCTCACCGAGGCCGGCCGGGACCTCGCCCTGACCATGGTGCGCCGCCACCGGCTCCTCGAGACGTTCCTCGTCAACGAGCTGGGCTACCGCTGGGACGAGGTCCACGACGAGGCCGAGCAGCTCGAGCACGCCGTCTCGGACCTCTTTGTCGAGCGGCTCGCGGCCAAGCTCGGGCACCCCGACCGGGACCCGCACGGGGACCCCATCCCAAGCGCCTCCGGTCAGGTCCACCGCCCTGACGCGCACCGGCTCAGCGACCTGGACCCGGGCCACGAGGGCCGGATCACGCGCATCAGCGACGACAACCCGGACCTCCTGCGCTACCTCGCGACGGAGCACATCGTGCTCGACGCCGACGTGCGCATCGTGCGCCGCAAGCCCTTCGGCGGGCCCCTCGTCGTGCGGATCGGCCATGGCGGGCAGGAGCGCGACTTCGACGTCGCCGACGAGGTGGCCGACTCGCTCTGGGTGCACAGCGACCACTCCCACCCGGGCTGCATCCTCGGGCGGTAGCCCGAGTGCAGACACAGCAGCGCCCCCGGTCCAGAGACCGGGGGCGCTGCTGTTCACAGTAGTGGAGATGGGGGGAATTGAACCCCCGTCCGATGCGGCTTTGCCAGGGCTTCTCCGGGCGCAGCGTGCTTCGGGATTTCTCGGCCCCAGCCATCATGCACGCCAGTGGCTGACCCGGGCCCAGTCATCAAAGAGTCCCGGCAGCCCCGATGACGAGGACTGCCAGCAGTGGCTATCTAATCGACGCCAGGATCCGGGACGATAGCATTCCCGGGCTGACGGACTTGCTCGCTACTTAGGCAGCGAGGGCGAAGTCAGTGCGCTTAGAGTTGGCACTTATTGGTTTGCAGAGAGCGTTGACGAGATGACTCTGCATCCTCGGCCCGCTTCACCTGTCGCGACCTACATCGTCGAAACCGATCATCCCCTCTTCAGTTGTCAAACTGCTTCAGCTGTGACACTGACCCGGCACGCCTTTCGGCGGCCGGACATTCAGTATAGCGTGTGCGCCGGTGCAGGTATTCCCGAGGGATCGTTCAGCCCGGCAGGAGCCCCGCCTGCTCCTTCGCCTCGAGCACCTCGAGCGCCGCGGCGTCGAGCGCCCGCGCGAACGCCGGATCGGTGCGGGCCCGGTCCACGACCCCCTGCCAGAGCCGCGGCGCCAGGCCGGCGTTCGTGCACAGCGCCATCGACCCGCCCGCGGCAATGAGATCGGCCGCACGCCGCTCCGGCGGGACGGCCGAGAGCTGCACGGCGTCGCACACGTCGTCGGAGATGACCACGCCAGCAAAGCCCAGATCGCCGCGGAGCATGCCCTGGATGACCGTCGGGGAGAACACCGCGAAGCTGCCCGGGTCGATTGCGGGATAGAGCGCGTTCGAGAGCATGACCCATTCGGCGCCCCCGCGCACGGCATCCCGGAAGGGGACGAGGTACGGGTCGCTGCGAGTCGTCTCGGGGTCCGCGACGTCCATGCTCGTGTCAGTGTTGGCCGTGGCCCGGCCGAGACCCGGAAAGTGCTTCGGCGTGGCCGCGACGCCGGCATCCGCCATCCCCTGGGCGAACGCGAGCCCGCTCGCCGAGACCGCCTCCGGCGAATAGCCGTACTCGCGCTCCCAGGCCCCGATGGGCAGGTTGTAGGGCGCGAACGCCGGGGACGGCACCGTGTCCAGCACGGGCCCGAAGTTCACGTTCACGCCGACGGCGGCGAGCTCGCGGCCCCAAGCGGCCCCGGCGACGCGGAGGGCTGCGGGGTCCATTGTGCCCTGGGCCCGGGCCGACGGGATGTCGCTGAACCCCGGGCCGCGCATGATCTGCACGTACCCGCCCTCCTGGTCGGTCGCGACGAACGGCGCGACCGGGCCTGCCGGCGTCGGGACTGTCGCTGAAGCGCGCAGGGCGGCGACGGTGCCCGCGACGGCCGCGGCGCCCGCCGTCGTGCGCCCGCGCAGGAACACGTTGCCGATCCCGGTCCGGGCGAGCGCGCCCAGCGTGACCGCGTCCGGGCCCGAGACGGGCGAGCCGACCATCATGACCTGCCCCGCGCGCTGCTCGAGGCTCAGCGCGGCGAGGACCTGCCGGGCGCGGCTGGGCGGCGGGCTCGGCGCCGCGGTCGGCGTCCCGTCGGTGGCGGCGGGCGACGGCGAGGCCTCCACCGTGCCTGGGGGCGGAGAGGCAGTGGGCCCGCTCGGGGACGCGGGCGCCGTGCCCGTTGACGCCGGGGTCGCCCAGACGCGCGGCAGGAGGACGGCCATGAGGGCGAGGACAGCCAGGACTCCCGCGCCGATGGCGAGTCCGGCCATGGCGCCTGTTCTGGGCATGAGAGATCCTTCCCGCATTCGGTGCCTGCGGCGGTCGGAGGTCAGCGGCGCCGGTTGCGTTCCCGCATCTCGCGCAGGGCCTCGCGCTTGTCCTGGGACTCGCGCAGGGCCTGGCGCTTGTCGTAGTCCTTCTTGCCTCGTGCCAGGGCGATCTCGACCTTGGCGCGGCCGTCGTGGAAGTAGACCTGCAACGGGACGACCGTGAGCCCGGACTCGTTGACCTTGTGCTCGATCTTGGCCAGTTCCTCGCGGTGCAGGAGGAGCTTGCGCCGGCGCTTGGACGGGTGGTTCGTCCAGCTGCCCTGGGTGTACTCGGGGATGTTCACGGCCTCGAGCCACAGCTCCCCGTTGGTGAACTGGCAGAACCCCTCGCCGAGGGAGATGTGGCCCTCGCGCAACGACTTCACCTCGGTGCCCATGAGCACGAGGCCCGCCTCCCAGGTGTCGAGGATGTGGTAGTCGTGCCGGGCCTTGCGGTTGGTGGCCACTGCCTTCCGGCCACTCTCTCTGGGCACGGCCTGACTCCTTGTCCTTCATCGGCGGCGCGGGCCGCCGGATCCGTCGTGGGCGGCGCCGGGCGGTGCCGGCGCGGACACATCAGTCTACAGCAGGCTCATTGGGTCCACGGGCGAGCCGTTGAGCCAGGTCTCGAAGTGCGAGTGGCAGCCTGTCGAGTTGCCCGTCGTGCCCGAGTACGCGATGAGCTGCCCCTGGCTCACGTACTGCCCCACGCGCACCGCTACCGAGGAATTGTGGTAGAAGACCGTGGTCAGCGAGTTCCCCTGGACCACGCCGTGGGAAATCATGACCGTGTTGCCGCCGCCGTTGCTGAGCCAGCCCGCCGTCGTGATCGTCCCGGCTGCCGGGGCGTAGACCGGCGTGCCGCAGGCCGCGCCGAAGTCGATGCCCGTGTGCATGTAGCCGCCGGTGCCGTAGAAGTCGATCGAGCCGGGAGGAGTCGCACGCCAGCCGAAGCCCGAGGTGATCGGGACGCCGCGGAACGGGTTGATGAGTCCGAAGGCAGACGGCGAGCCGACCTGGACGGCGGCATCGCGAGCAGCCTGGGCCGCGGCCTCTGCGGCGGCGGCGGCCTGCCCCGCGGCGAGCGCCGCGGCGCGGGCCTCTGCCGCGCGCTGCTCGGCAATGCGCCGCTGCTCGGCCTCCCACGCCTCGCGGAGCCGGCGGTCGCGTTCGGCGATCTGCGCGGCGACCTGGTCCTGCTGGGCCTTGAGGTCGGCGATCTGCTGCTGGATGGCAGGGCGCGCCGCCTCGAGCTCGGCGTTGAGCCTCGCCGTGTCCTCGATGAGCTTGTCGACCTCGGCCTTCCGGGCCGCGGCCTCGTCGCGGGCGGCCTGCTCCTTGCGCAGGGCCTCGTCTGCCTTGGCCTTGAGGTCGCGGATCTCCTCCTCGACGGCGGCCAGGCGTGCCTCGGCGTTGACGTTCGCGGCGCTCTGCTGGGAGAGCTTCTCGAGCGCGGAGTTCTGGCTCCGCATGGCCTGGTCTGCGAGGTCGATCGAGCCGGTGAGGCTCCCGCCCTCCGCCGAGCCGAAGATGAGGCTCAGGTTCGAGGGCACGCCGCCGGTCTTGTAGGCCTGGCTCGCGATCTGGCCGATGAGCTTCTTCGTCTCGTCGATCTTCCCCCGGTCGGCCTCGAGCTGCGCAGTGATCTTGGCCTTCGACTGCTGGGCCGCGTCGACGCGGACCGCGAGGGCGTTGACTTCATTGGTCGCGGCGGTCACGCGGCCCTGGGCCTCAAGGAGGGCCTGCTGCGCGCCGGGCAGCTGGGCCTGGTAGGTCGCGAGGTCCGCGGCCGCCTGCGCGATGCGCCCGTCGAGGAACTCGAGGGAATGCTGGACGTCCTGGGCCTGCTGCGCGAGCCGAGCCTTCTGGTCGTCGAGCTCGTCGGCGGTGGCCGCGGGGCCGGAGGCGCAGAGGGCGGCGACGAGCGCTAGCGCGGCAGCGGCGCCCCCCATGCGGCGCAGGCGGTTCCTGCGGGCGGCTGAGCGTTCTGCACGCGTCCGTGCGTTCATGTGCATCCCCCGTTCCCTCCCGTCGGGTCAGACCTTGAGATAGCGACGGAGGGTCAGAATCGACGATACACCAGCGAGCACGACCCCCATGGCGATGAGCAGCGGCGCGAGCACGAGCGTCTGCGCCGGCGAGATGAAGGCCGTGTCCGGATACTGCTTGGCCAGGACCTCCCCGAGGAAGAACCGGGACACGGCCCAGAGCGTCCCCGAGGCGAGGACGGCCCCGACGACGGCGGCGATGACACCCTCGAGCACGAACGGCAGCTGGATCATGAGCTTCGACGCCCCGACGAGCCGCATGATGCCCGTCTCGCGCCGGCGGCTGAAGGCCGAAAGCCGGATCGTGGTCGCGATGAGCAGGATCGCGCACACAATCATGATGCCCGCGATCACAATCGCCACGAGCGAGGCCCCGTTCATGACGGAGAAGAGCCGCTCGAGCAGCTGCCGCTGGTCGATGACCGTCTCGACCCCGGGCTGCGACGAGAACGTCTCGCTGATGATCTGGTACTTCTCCGGGTCCTTTAGATTGATCCGGAAGGAGGACGGGAGCTGGTCCGGGGTCACGGAGTCGACGATCGGCGAGTTCGCGAACTGGCTCTTGAAGTGCTCGTACGCCTCCTCGCTCGTCTCGTAGTGGTAGTCGTTGACGTACTGGGCGACGGCCGGAGACTCGAGCAGACCGGTCAGCGCGGCCTGCTGGTCCTTGGTGACGGGCCCGCTCACGCAGCCGGGCGCCGTCGAGCCCTCACCGCACAGGAAGATGGCGACCTGGACACGGTCGTACCAGTAGCCCTTCATCTGCGTGATCTGCAGCTGGAGCATGCCCGCCGCGCCGACGAAGGTGAGCGACACGAAGGTCACGAGGATGACCGAGACGACCATCGAGACATTCCGGCGCAGGCCGCCGGCGATCTCCCCGAGGATGAACGCGGCCCTCATGCGCGCCCCTCCGCCTCGCCGCCGTCCGCCTTGCCGGGTTCCCCCGGGGCCGGAACGGACGGGATGAGGGACGTGTAGAGAGCGCGGGCCTCGTCCCGGATGACGTGCCCGTCCTGGAGCTCGATGACGCGCTTGCGCATCGAGTTGACGATGTCGGTGTCGTGCGTGGCCATGACCACGGTCGTGCCGTTCTGGTTGATCCTGTCGAGGACCGCCATGATGCCCTGCGAGGTCGCGGGGTCGAGGTTGCCGGTGGGCTCGTCGGCGAGGAGGATGCCGGGCCGGTTCACGACGGCGCGCGCGATCGCCACGCGCTGCTGCTCGCCGCCGGAGAGCTCATGCGGCATGCGGTGCTCCTTGCCCTCGAGGCCCACGGTCTTGAGGACCTCGGGGACGGCGTCCCGGATGATGCTGCGGTTGCGGCCGATCACCTGCATCGCGAACGCGACGTTGGCGAAGACCGTCTTCTGCGGCAGGAGCCGGAAGTCCTGGAAGACGACGCCGATCCCCCGGCGCAGACGCGGCACCCGCCAGCTCGAGAGCGAGGCGACGTTCTGGCCGGCGACGAAGACCCCTCCGCTCGTGGCGCGGTCCTCACGCAGGACGAGGCGCAGGAAGGTGGACTTGCCGGAGCCCGATGCGCCGACGAGGAAGGCGAACTCGCCCCGTTCGATCTCCAGGGAGACAGAGTCCAGCGCCGGCCGGGCCTTCCTGTCGTAGACCTTCGTGACATTCTCGAAGCGGATCATGGCTCTTCCGGGCCCGTCGGGACGCAGGGCATCCGTTGCCGGCGCACGGGCTTGATTGGGGGAAAGGCCGCCGGCGGCTCGACTATAGGCACATGCGCCCGCCCCAGTCCGCGACCGTCCGCGGCGTGTCGGAGTTCGGCGCCGGGATGCTCTTCCTGAGGTCCTTTCATGCGCCGTCCCCTTGGACGGTGCGGCCGTCAGGGCCTAGCCTGTGGCGAGCAGGCTTCACTGGCGAGGGGGGACCTATGAAGAAGACGGCCGCGCTCTGCCTCGCACTGCTCACAGCCCTCTCGCTGCCCGGAGCCACCGTCCCGCAGCCGGCCCCGTCGGTGAGCCAGACCGCCGAGCCGGCCCCCGTCCCGGCCGAGGCAGCGCAGGCCCGGCCGCTCGGCGTCGTCCTCGGCGAGCCGGAGCGCTCCAGGCCCCTTGCTGAGACGGCGCAGGCGCCCACGGGCCCGCCACCCCTCCCGGAGCCGCCGCCGGTCCACATCACCGACCTCGGCGTGGCGCCGAGCGTGACGTCCGTGCAGCCGCTGCTGCAGGCCTCGGCCGACCACCTCGTGCGGGACGACAACTCGGCCCAGGTCCGCGCCGTCTTCGATGCGATCAACAGCTACCGGGCCTCCCTCGGCCTCGGCAGGATCCAGTACCACGCGACCATCGCGGGCATGGCCCAGGAGTGGTCGAACTACATCGCCTCGCGCGAGGTCATCGAGCACCGGCCCTCCTTCTGGACCGACCCGCGGGCGCTCTCGCCCGACCGCGGGGCCGGCGAGGTCATCGCAGTCCGCTGGGACCGCAACGCGGCGGAGATGGTGGCCTGGTGGAAGACCTCGCCCGCGCACAACGCGATCCTCACCGACCCGCGCCTGAACGTCATGGGAATCGGGGTCACGTTCACCGACGGCACGTGGCAGACGACGCCGAGCCGCTACGCCATGTGGGGTGTCGTCAACCTCTTCGGCTACTCCCGACTGCCAGCAGGGACGGTCTCCGCACCTGGCACCTCGCCTTCGCCGAGCCCGACGCCGCCACCACCCTCGCCCCCGCCTACGCAGGTCGTGGGCACGCTGCCACACGCTGCTGGCACCTGTCCGGCAACCGCGCAGAGTCCGGTCCCCGCCGACTTGCGACTGGCCTCGATCCGCGGCGCAGGGGACGTCGTGGCCTTGGACGCCAACGGCACCGTGACGAATCGCCCGTCGAACGGAACCGGCTCCCTTGGCAGTCCCACGACCATCGCGACTGGCCTCTCTGGAGCCGTGAGGCTCTACACGCCTGACTGGAATCGGGATGGAGTCTACGATCTCCTCGTCCAGCGGCTCGATGGGCGGGTCACCCTCCTGAAGGGCAGGATCGCCGGCGGTTTCGACGTACCGGTTGCCCTCGGCCTCTCCGAGCTGGACGACTACGGCCTGGGCAAGGACGAATGGTGCCAGGGCGACCCCGTGCCACCTGTTGCAGCCCAGGACACCGCCGGGGGAATCTACCTCCTCCCGGACCGAGGTTCCCGGGACATGTCACAGGAGGGCTCGCCCGACCAGCCGGCCCTCGTGTCGCCTCCGACCACCGCACCCTGGCGGGGCGTGGTCACGTGGCGGTTCGTGAAGGGCTTCGTAGCCGGAGAGTCGGGCATCGTGACGATCCGCACGGACGGATCCGCCTTCTACGCTCCCTTTGCCGGCGCCGTGCTCGGCGCGCCCCGCGAACTCGGCACGTCGATGAGCGGCCTCCGGCTGGCCGGCTGACATCCATCCCGACGCGCCGATCATTCCGGGCTGGGCGCGGGAGCGCCTAGGCGCCGAGGTCAGCTAGCAGCGCCTTGGCGCTGTCCCGCGCGCCAGCGGATGCCGGCGTCGATGAAGTCGTCGATGTCGCCGTCGAGCACCGCCGAGGTGTTTCCCACCTCGTGCTCCGTGCGCAGGTCCTTGACCATCTGGTAGGGGTTCAGGACGTAGGAGCGCATCTGGTCGCCCCACGAGGCCTTGACGTCGCCCGCGAGCGCCTTCTTCTCGGCGTCCTCCTGCTCCTTCTTGAGCAGGAGGAGGCGGGACTGGAGGACGCGCATCGCGGCGGCGCGGTTCTGCAGCTGCGACTTCTCGTTCTGCATCGACACAACGATGCCCGTCGGGATGTGCGTCAGGCGGACTGCGGAGTCCGTCGTGTTGACGGACTGGCCGCCCGGCCCCGAGGAGCGGAAGACGTCCACGCGGATCTCGTTGTCCGGGATCTCGATGTGATCGGTCTGCTCGATGAGCGGGATGACCTCGACGGCCGCAAAGGACGTCTGCCGGCGGCCCTGGTTGTCGAAGGGGCTGATGCGCACGAGGCGGTGGGTCCCGGCCTCGACGGAAAGGGTGCCGAAGGCGAAGGGCGCGTTGACCTCGAAGGTAGCCGACTTGAGGCCGGCCTCCTCGGCGTAGGACGTGTCCATGACCTTGGTCGGGTAGCCATGGCGCTCGGCCCAGCGCAAGTACATGCGCATGAGCATCTCGGCGAAGTCCGCGGCATCCACGCCGCCGGCGCCCGCGCGGATGGTCACGACGGCCTCGCGCTCGTCGTAGTCGCCGTTGAGGAGCGTCACGACCTCGAGCTCCTCGAGGGCCTTCCGGATCGAGTCGAGCTCCCTGGCCGCCTCGGCGAGGGAATCGGCGTCGCCCTCGTCCTGGGCGAGCTCGACGAGCACCTCCAGGTCGTCGATGCGCTCGCCGAGCTTCTCCACGCGCTCGAGCTCCGACTGCCGGTGGGACAGGCGCGAGGTCACCTGCTGCGCGGTGGACGGGTCGTCCCACAGGTCCGGGGCGCCGGCCGCCTCGCTGAGCTCGGCGATCTCCGCGCGCAGAGACTCGACATCCGTCACCTGCTCGATGGATGCGTGGGTGCCGCGGAGCGCGCGGATTTCTGTGGGGAAGTCGATCTCAGCCATATCCATCCAAGATTACGCCATGAGGCGGGACGGCCGTCTTCACCGCACGAGCCGTGCCCGCGCGCTCGCGGTGGCCTGGATCGGGACGCCCTCCGGGAGCACGATGCCCACGAGGGGGACCCGTGCGAACGCGGTGAGGCTCACCGTCGCCGTGCGGCCGTCGGGCGTGCCCGTCGCCGACGCGATGGCAAGTCGCTCGAAGCGCGCACCGGCGCCGTCTCGCTCGAGGTACGTGGAGACCGCGCCCCGCACCCTGTCCTCGGACAGCGCCGCGGCAGGCGGCGCCTCCTCCGAGGCCGTGTCCGCGAGGGTGAAGCTGTCGGCGGCGGCGGCCGCTGCGCCGTCGGCCGCCGAGAGGAGCTTCTTGTGCTCGATGTAGACCGCCGAGACGCCCATGACCGTTGTCGCCACGAGCAGGCACAGCACGGCAAAACCGAGGGTGAGGACGATGATCTGGCCGGACGCGTCGCCGCGTGCGCTCTCCCGCAGGCGGCGGACGACGGCGATGCGCACCCCCCTCATCGGAACCTCCCCACGATCTGGGTCGCCGACGCGTCCACGCGGCCCACGGTGAGCCCGAACCCCTGGCCCGTGGGGCTCAGCGGCAGGGGGACCTCGACGTGGACCCGGGCCGAGACGGCCGCTCCGGCCTGGAGGCAGGGATCGCGGTCGCAGGCGAGCTCGAGGCGGGCCGTGTGGCCGGCGAGGCCGAAGTCGGCCATGGCCACGCGCACCGAGGCCTCTGCGGCGGCGTGGGCCGCTGCCTCGTCCGGGGCCTGCGCGAACGACTTGGCCGCGTGGTCGGCGGCTCCTACGGCGGCGAAGGAGGCGCCCTGGAGCGAGCCGACCGTCAGGACGAAGTAGACGACGGGGACGAGGACCAGGAGCCCGAGCGCGACGAACTCGACGACGGCACTCCCCCGCTCCGCCGCGGGGCCCTCGGCCCTGCGGCAGGCCGCGGCGAGGAGGGCAGCCCGGGCGCGGAAGCGCTCACTGGAGCGGGGCATGTCCTGCGACCTCCATAGCCCCCGAGGGCCCGATGAGCCCGACGACGGGGATGGGCGCGACGACGCGGACCTCGATGCTGCGGATCCCGGCGACCTCGGCCTCGCCGACGCGGACGTCGCCCGCGTAGTCGGGGCCTACAGCGCCGGTAATGAGCTCCCGGGCCCGCTGCTGGGCGTCCTGCGGCGTCCTGTCGGCCAGGGAACCGTACCGTGCGCCCGAGGCGGCCGCGTCGACGAGCACGTTGCGCACGTGCAGCACGAGCGTGAGCTGGATGACCGAGAGCGCGAGGACGGTCATGAGGCCGCCGACCATGACGAAGTCCGCGACGGCGGAGCCACGCTCCGACGGGCGGGCACCGCGGGGTCGGTGGGACTCCACGCCTCTACTTGCTGACCTTGCTCATGGCCTGCTGGAACAGGCCCTCGAGCGCGGGGCCCGCGAGCGCGAGGAGCCCCATGACGAGCACGGCCGACATGAGCGTGATCATGACCCAGCCGGGGACATCCCCGCGCTCGCTCTCCTCGGCCCTGCTCACGGCGCGCGCCGTGAGCAGGGCCGGGAGCATCCCCAGCAGGATGCCCGCCCTGGTAATGGTGTTCATGGCTCCCCTTCCCCCTAGTGGGTGGTTCTCTCTCGTGATGTGGATCGATCAGTCAGAAGCCCAGGGTCACGGCGGCGACGCCCGGGTACACGGCGAAGACGACGGTGAGCGGGAGCACCCCGAAGACGAGCGGCACCATCATGCCGATCTCCTTCTTGCCTGCGGCCTCCATGAGCTCGCGCTTGGCGACGTCCCGGACGTCCTGCGCCTGCGCGCGCAGCACGTCCCCGAGGGGCGTTCCCCGCTCGATCGCGACCACGAGGCCGTCCACGAAGCGGGTGATGGGTGCGAGGTCGATGCGGTCCCCCAGGCCATGCAGGGCCTCGACGAGCGGCGTCCCCGAGCGAGTGTGGGCGAGCACGGTGGCGAATTCCCGCGCGAGCTCGCCGCTCGATGCCTTCGCCGTGCGGTCCAGGGCGCCCGCGGCGGTCTCCCCCGCCCCGACGGCGAGGGCCATCATGTCCGCGATCGAGGGGAACTCGCGCAGGATACGCTGCTGGCGCTTCGCGATGGCCGAGCTGAGGACGTATTCGCGCGCCATGAAGCCCGCGGCCGTCGCCGCGACGACCATGAGGACCGCGAAGACGGCGTTGACCCGCCCGGACAGCGCGCTCACGACGGCGAGGACGGTCGCCACCACGAAGGCGGCGCCAGCCCAGAGCAGCTGCTCGGCCCTGAAGTCCAACGGCGACTTGGCCGACCCCGCCTTGGCCAGGCGGCGAGCGAGCGCGGCGTTGCCGAGGTTGAGCCGCGACAGCGAGCCGACGGCGTCGTGCAGGAGCGGGCGCAGGACCTGCTCGAGCGGGCCGAACGGGGTGAGGCTTGCCGGCTCGTCCCGCAGGAGCCTCGAGCGGCGGTCCACGGACCGCAACTGCGGGGCCACCCGTTCCGTGAACGTCACCCGACGCATCGCCGGGAGGCGGACGAAAGTGATCCAGAGCCCGACGCCGAGCACCGTCCCGGCCAGGACGGCGAGCGCCGTGGTGCCGGTCACCGCAGGACCCGCTCTTCCTGGGGCAGCGCTCCGATGCGCAGCATGAGGCGGTAGCAGAACACGGAGACCACCAGCCCCACGACCAGGACCGCGAGGCCGGTCGGGCTCGCGTAGGCGGCCATCGCCTCGGGCCGTGTGGACATGAGCAGCAGCACGATCCACGGCGCGGCGACGGCGAGGCGGGCGGCGTTGACGGTCCAGGACTGCCGGGCCTCGAGCTCGCGGCGGGTGCGCGCACTCTCCCGCAGGAAGTCGGCGAGCGTGCCGAGGAGCCGGCCGAGGTCCGTTCCGCCGACGTCCCGGGTCAGGCGGAGGGCCTCGACAATGCGGTCTCCGACGGGGTCAGCGAGCCGCTCCTTGAGCCGGTCCAGGGCGACGCCGAAGCTCCCGCCCGAGCGGTAGTCGGCGGCGAAGTCGAGGAAGACGCCGCGCAGCGGCTCCGGGCCCTTGTAGCCGAGCTGCATGAGCGCCTCGGGCAGCGACAGCCCCGCCCGGATGGCTGAGCGGAGGTGGTCGACGACGTCGGGCCACAGCTCGCGCAGGACGGCGGCCCGGCGTGCGGCCTGCCAGCGCACCAGGGTCACGGGGAGCGCGGCGGCGAAGAGCCCGAAGCACAGCCCGACGGGGGCCGCTGCGGTGACGATGTAGAAGAGCAGCGCGGTGAACAGCCCGAGCGCGAGGCTCGATGCGACGAGCCCCGCGGGCGTGACCCGCTGGATGCCCGCCTGCTGGATTTTCCGAACTACCTAGGTCGTGGAGCAGGCTTCTTCGTCGGCCCCGCTGTCCGATGACGGATCCCTCATCGCGACAGGGGTCGGGAGGCAACTTTCCGGTGGATGGCCGGAATGGAACCGAAACGGGTGCAAGCGATGGCCACTGGTGGTCTACTGCATCCGGAAGGCGATTGTGTCGGAGCCGCTCCTCCATTGGAGATCCCCGCCGGCCAACGACATCTCTACTGGGCGGGACACGAAGTCGATCACCCAGTGTTTCTGCGATGCGCGATCCTCGGGGCAGCCCATGGCGCCCACACCGAGGCGGTCCACGACCATCGTGCTGCCGGTGATCGTCACCGGTCCGCTCAAGGGTCCGCAGGGGGTCGTCATCGTCAGGTAGAGGGTTCCGTCTATGGACTCCAGCTCTGCCGTCACCGAACCCGCTCGCACCCACGGGAGATCGGCGCCGCCGCCGGACGTGCTCGCGATGCTGGCGTATCTGCCGCAGTGGGCTGTCGGCAGGAATTGTGCGCACTCGGCGGTTGGCCCTGCTGTCGTGGTCCCCGCACGAGCTTCGCCGGGATCGGCAGCGGGCGTTCCGCACGAACTGAGCAGTCCGCCGAGCACGGCAAGGAGGGTCGCCCAACGCCACCGCTTCGTCACCTTCGCAACCCCCTCGACTCGCTCCGGCGATCAACTCTGCCTGAAGGATAGGTGTCGGTTTCCACCGCGGGTCACTACGGTGCTGTCACGTTCGGGTCACACTCTCATGAACCACGGCTTCCTCCTTCGGGGTTTCCGCTACGAGTCGTGGGCATGGGCAAGGTGGTAGTCGTTGCCCGTCGACGGTCGATGTCGTGCATCTGTGCGAGTTTCGCCTCCGCTGCGGTGAGGCTGGTCTGGAGTCCTTCGACCTCGCCGAGCCAACCGTTTGCCTCGGCTTCCTTGATGCGTTCGCGGAGGTTGGCAGCGATTTTGGTCAGCCGTTCTTTCTGGGCTGGGTCTGGTCGGAGGAGGGAGCAGCGGATGCAGGCGTGCTCGTGCTGGCAGCCGCTGCCGTAGGCGCGGCCGCAGGTCCCGAGCTCGACCTTGCGGGTGACGAAGTGGCGCTCGAACTCGTCCCATTCTTCGGGGGTTGGCTCTCTGTATTCTTCGCTTGGCCTCGCCTGTCGTCGTCTGGCGATGAAGCTGCGGTGCTCGCGGATCACGTGCTGCGGATAGACCGCGGCGTATCCCTGGGTTGTGATGATCGACTTGTGGCCCATCAGCTGCTGGATGATGTGTGGTGGCATTCCGGATGCGAGGGCATCGGTGGCGAAGATCCGTCGGAAGTCATGCGGCGTAAGGTGAATCGGCCGGCCGGAGACCTGGATGTCGGCGCGGCTGAGCAGCCCGTTCAGGAGTTTGCGGATGGCGCCGGGGCTGACGACTCTGGAGATGCCCCCTCTCTGCCTGCCTTGGAACAGGAACGGAAGCGGATCCGACCAGACCTTCTCGTAGGCGTCGTAGCGCTGGACGAGCGGAACGGTCCCGTCGGATCCGCGCACTCTCGAGATCACTTCGGCCAGGACATGGGCCAGCTCGGGGCCGGCGACCAGGAGGCGTTCCTCGTCGGATTTGCTCGGTGCAATGTGGAGCAGCGGCACGACCTCGCCGGTCTGCGGGACGGTGTACGGCTGGAGGGACAGGTGTGTGAGTTCGAGCAGCTCCTCGATGCGGATCCCGGAGTGCCTCAGGATTTCGACAGCAGCCCAGATCCAGAACGCCATGTCTTCCCGGTCGGTCAGGTCATTGGTCTGTCCGGGCCGCCGCACCCGTGTCGGCGAACTGGGAGTAACCTGCACGACCTCCCATTGGTGCCCGTCGAGGGTCACGACGGCGCCGTTTCCGGCGGCTGAAGCCTTCTGGAGCTGGTCGTGGGCCTGTGTGAGTTCGGCTTCCGCGGCCGCGACGAGCTGGGGGAGGATCGGGGCAAGCTGTCTGATCTTGTGGTGCTGCTCCGAGATCCGCCGGCGCCGGTCCTTGGTGCTTCCGGCGGTGTCATGGTCGTAGATGAACTGGGGTGCGACCCATTGGGCCCAATAGGCGTCCTGCTGGGCCCAGAGCGCAATATCGGAGTAGAACGCGGCCACGGTGTTCATCACCTCTCGGTAGCCACGGCGTGGCCTGCCGTCCGAGAGCGTCCTGATCCGTTCTTTCCAGTCCTCGCCCTGTTCTGGCGTCAAGTCGAAGCCGGCGGGTTGGCCATAGTGCTGGACGACGTCCGCCCAGAACAGGGATGCCAGCCGGGACGCGATGCTGTTCAGGCTTGTGTAGTCCAGGGAGGGCTGCCGTGACTTGAGGTATCGGACCAGGACGCTGCGCTGGGGTTCGGCGATGTTGTGCTGGTCCACCAGCTGTTCGCAGGTCCTGCGGCCCGGGCGGTGGACCCGGCCTGGGAAGTTGACGGAGTTGCTCTGCAGCCAGCCGAGTTCGCGCAGGACGTGCCAGACGGAGGCCAGTCGCTTTGACGCCACCGTCCGGCCGTCGTTGTATGCCCGGGACATGGTCACCACATCGTCGGCTGTGATCTGGTGGATTGGCTTGCCTGTCTGGGCGACCAGCTGCCCGCCGCTTGTCAGCACGGCAGCCTGGCTGACGGGCACCAGGCTCAACGTCGCAACCCGGTCCTCGAACAGCTTCCAGGTCTCGGCATCCCGGTCGCGGCCGATCGTCGGCCAGAACTGCAGGCGCCGCCGGTTCATCCAGACATAGGACGGACGCACGAGGTCCAGCGAGATCAGCCAACGAAGCGAACGGTGGTAGTCAGCGGCTTCCCACGGTTCCAAGTTCCGGCGGACCATCGGATAGAGCCAGCTCCGACCGGTCGGCCCGGACTCCTCGATCGCACTCTGCCAGCGCTCCTGCCACGTGGCGCCGTCATGGGCTCCCAAGAAGCCGACCAGCTCCGTGACAGCCGACCTCAACGACGGATCGCGTTCCACGACAGCTGCGACGACCTCCTCAGAGCCTGCCCCAGCGAGCTCACCGAACGGCACCTCAACGGCGTCGACGGGTCCGACCGGGTGCACCTGCGAGGGCGCCCGTCGCCTGGGCACCCGTCGATGAACGGCGGTCGTCATGACGACTGCCCCCACAGGATGTCCAGGTCCTCCTGCGCGTAGCGCAGCGTCTCACCCGGTGTTGCATCCGACGGCGGAGGAGTCAGGACTGCACGGTGTGCGGCAATCACGTCCTCGATCCGCGGAGTCGAATAGACCGTCAGCGTCTCCAGAGAGGCGTGACCGAGGATTTCCTGCACGTGGTGCGGCGCCATCCCTGCATCGAGGGCCCGGATCGCGAACGTGTGCCTGAGGTCATGCAGTGTCCAGTTGCTGCCGAGCGCATCGTTCGCCCTCCGCAGGACCGCGCGGAACGCGTCATAGCCCAGCCGCCGGCGTGGTTCCCGTTCGGTCACCCACAGCTCGTCCTCAGCGCCAGCATGGCCCCGCTCGATCAGGTAGAGCCGCAGCCAGATCAGCGCGTGACCGCCGACGGGCACCTGACGGAGCTCGCCGCCCTTGGTGAGGATCGTGATCAGCGAGTCGCCCCAGTCGATATCGCCTCCCTTGAGGCCCAGGATCTCGCTCGCACGCGCGCCGCTGGTGACGTAGAAGGCGAGCAGTGCGCGGTCGCGGTTGCACCGCAGGCGGCGGAACAACGACTCGAACTTGTCATCGGGGATAGCCCGGGGCACCCGCCGGATGGTCTTCTGCCGGTAGAGCTCGCGCGGCGCTCTCCTATACGGCTCCAGAGGGTTGTGGTGGCCGTTCGAGTGAGGACTCCGCTGCGGAAACGGATTCACCAGGACTGGCCCACCGCCGCGGCGATGGAACTCGTAGAAGCTCCGCCCTGCGGTCAGGACCCCGTTGATCGCCGAGGCTGAATACTTCGAGCCCAGATTGGGCTTGCCGGTAACGCCGTTGATGCCGGGACGACCTCCGGGCAGCCGCTTCGCTCCGACGAACTTGTCGGCACTTCGCATCCACAGCACGAACTCCTGGGTGTCGCGATCGCGCGCCTCCAACCAAGGCCGCCCAATACTCCAGAGGAACCGCAGATAGATCAACAGGCTGTTCGCGTAGGTCCGGACCGTCAGCTGCGAACGGTCGCACGCGATCAGATTGCGAAACCACTCAGTGGCCGGAAGGAATTCGTCGTCGAGCGCGTCCAGAATTCGATAGCCCGGCACACCCGCGATCGGCACCACCTTGCCGAGTTCGGCAACCGACACTGACTCGCCCCGCTGGTGCGCTGGTTCGCTGTCTCCCGCGTCCATGGCATCAAGATCGCACCGGTGGGGAAGCAAAAGAGACAGCGACACGAAGCAATTTCGGCTTGATAGTTCGGTTAGTTTATCTGAGCGCATGGAGCCGCCCCAGACGCTTGGTCCGGACGGTGCGGACGGGCAGGGGCCAGAAGGACCACCAGACGAGGAAGAGCCCGATCCCTCCGGCCAGGCCCAGCGCGGCGGCCATCAGGCGGCCTCGAGGAGCAGGGACACGTCGATCCCGGCGCGGGCGAACTTCTCGACTGCGGGCAGCCCGGTGGCCCCGGGCCGCAGGACGCCGTCGGGCTCAAGGGAGAACACGGTCGAGGTCTCGATGATCCCGTTTTCGACACGCTGGCCCACGGCGAGGATCTCGCTGACCTGGCGGCGGCCGTTGGGCTGGCGCGTGCAGTGCACGACGAGGTCGATGCAGGCGGCGACGGTCGGCACGACGAATGAGGAGGAGATGTTCGCCCCGGCCAGCAACGGCAGGGTGCAGAGCTTGGTGATCGCGTCCTGCGCCGAGTTCGCGTGAATCGTGCACATTCCGGGAAGCCCGCTGTTGAGGGCAATGAGCATGTCGAGGCTTTCCGCCTCCCGGACCTCGCCGACGACGAGCCGGTCCGGCCGCATGCGCAGCGCCTCCTTGACGAGGCGGCGGAGCGGGATCTCGCCCGTGCCCTCGAGATTCGGCTGGCGGCACTGCAGGCCGACGACGTCGCGCAGCGGGAACTGGAGCTCGAAGATCTCCTCGACCGTCACGACGCGCTCCCGCGAGCCGATCGACGCGCCCAGGCAGTTGAGCATGGTCGTCTTGCCGGCCTGGGTGGCGCCCGAGACGAGGACGTTGAGCCCGCCGGCGACGGCCGCGCCCAGGAAGCGCGCCGCCTGCGGCGTGAGGGAACCCAGGTCCACGAGGTGCTCGAGCCGGCTGGCCTTGACCACGAACTTGCGGATGTTCACGGCCCGATAAACTAACCGAACTATCAAGCCGAAATTGCTTCGTGTCGCTGTCTCTTTTGCTTCCCCACCGGTGCGATCTTGATGCCATGGACGCGGGAGACAGCGAACCAGCGCACCAGCGGGGCGAGTCAGTGTCGGTTGCCGAACTCGGCAAGGTGGTGCCGATCGCGGGTGTGCCGGGCTATCGAATTCTGGACGCGCTCGACGACGAATTCCTTCCGGCCACTGAGTGGTTTCGCAATCTGATCGCGTGCGACCGTTCGCAGCTGACGGTCCGGACCTACGCGAACAGCCTGTTGATCTATCTGCGGTTCCTCTGGAGTATTGGGCGGCCTTGGTTGGAGGCGCGCGATCGCGACACCCAGGAGTTCGTGCTGTGGATGCGAAGTGCCGACAAGTTCGTCGGAGCGAAGCGGCTGCCCGGAGGTCGTCCCGGCATCAACGGCGTTACCGGCAAGCCCAATCTGGGCTCGAAGTATTCAGCCTCGGCGATCAACGGGGTCCTGACCGCAGGGCGGAGCTTCTACGAGTTCCATCGCCGCGGCGGTGGGCCAGTCCTGGTGAATCCGTTTCCGCAGCGGAGTCCTCACTCGAACGGCCACCACAACCCTCTGGAGCCGTATAGGAGAGCGCCGCGCGAGCTCTACCGGCAGAAGACCATCCGGCGGGTGCCCCGGGCTATCCCCGATGACAAGTTCGAGTCGTTGTTCCGCCGCCTGCGGTGCAACCGCGACCGCGCACTGCTCGCCTTCTACGTCACCAGCGGCGCGCGTGCGAGCGAGATCCTGGGCCTCAAGGGAGGCGATATCGACTGGGGCGACTCGCTGATCACGATCCTCACCAAGGGCGGCGAGCTCCGTCAGGTGCCCGTCGGCGGTCACGCGCTGATCTGGCTGCGGCTCTACCTGATCGAGCGGGGCCATGCTGGCGCTGAGGACGAGCTGTGGGTGACCGAACGGGAACCACGCCGGCGGCTGGGCTATGACGCGTTCCGCGCGGTCCTGCGGAGGGCGAACGATGCGCTCGGCAGCAACTGGACACTGCATGACCTCAGGCACACGTTCGCGATCCGGGCCCTCGATGCAGGGATGGCGCCGCACCACGTGCAGGAAATCCTCGGTCACGCCTCTCTGGAGACGCTGACGGTCTATTCGACTCCGCGGATCGAGGACGTGATTGCCGCACACCGTGCAGTCCTGACTCCTCCGCCGTCGGATGCAACACCGGGTGAGACGCTGCGCTACGCGCAGGAGGACCTGGACATCCTGTGGGGGCAGTCGTCATGACGACCGCCGTTCATCGACGGGTGCCCAGGCGACGGGCGCCCTCGCAGGTGCACCCGGTCGGACCCGTCGACGCCGTTGAGGTGCCGTTCGGTGAGCTCGCTGGGGCAGGCTCTGAGGAGGTCGTCGCAGCTGTCGTGGAACGCGATCCGTCGTTGAGGTCGGCTGTCACGGAGCTGGTCGGCTTCTTGGGAGCCCATGACGGCGCCACGTGGCAGGAGCGCTGGCAGAGTGCGATCGAGGAGTCCGGGCCGACCGGTCGGAGCTGGCTCTATCCGATGGTCCGCCGGAACTTGGAACCGTGGGAAGCCGCTGACTACCACCGTTCGCTTCGTTGGCTGATCTCGCTGGACCTCGTGCGTCCGTCCTATGTCTGGATGAACCGGCGGCGCCTGCAGTTCTGGCCGACGATCGGCCGCGACCGGGATGCCGAGACCTGGAAGCTGTTCGAGGACCGGGTTGCGACGTTGAGCCTGGTGCCCGTCAGCCAGGCTGCCGTGCTGACAAGCGGCGGGCAGCTGGTCGCCCAGACAGGCAAGCCAATCCACCAGATCACAGCCGACGATGTGGTGACCATGTCCCGGGCATACAACGACGGCCGGACGGTGGCGTCAAAGCGACTGGCCTCCGTCTGGCACGTCCTGCGCGAACTCGGCTGGCTGCAGAGCAACTCCGTCAACTTCCCAGGCCGGGTCCACCGCCCGGGCCGCAGGACCTGCGAACAGCTGGTGGACCAGCACAACATCGCCGAACCCCAGCGCAGCGTCCTGGTCCGATACCTCAAGTCACGGCAGCCCTCCCTGGACTACACAAGCCTGAACAGCATCGCGTCCCGGCTGGCATCCCTGTTCTGGGCGGACGTCGTCCAGCACTATGGCCAACCCGCCGGCTTCGACTTGACGCCAGAACAGGGCGAGGACTGGAAAGAACGGATCAGGACGCTCTCGGACGGCAGGCCACGCCGTGGCTACCGAGAGGTGATGAACACCGTGGCCGCGTTCTACTCCGATATTGCGCTCTGGGCCCAGCAGGACGCCTATTGGGCCCAATGGGTCGCACCCCAGTTCATCTACGACCATGACACCGCCGGAAGCACCAAGGACCGGCGCCGGCGGATCTCGGAGCAGCACCACAAGATCAGACAGCTTGCCCCGATCCTCCCCCAGCTCGTCGCGGCCGCGGAAGCCGAACTCACACAGGCCCACGACCAGCTCCAGAAGGCTTCAGCCGCCGGAAACGGCGCCGTCGTGACCCTCGACGGGCACCAATGGGAGGTCGTGCAGGTTACTCCCAGTTCGCCGACACGGGTGCGGCGGCCCGGACAGACCAATGACCTGACCGACCGGGAAGACATGGCGTTCTGGATCTGGGCTGCTGTCGAAATCCTGAGGCACTCCGGGATCCGCATCGAGGAGCTGCTCGAACTCACACACCTGTCCCTCCAGCCGTACACCGTCCCGCAGACCGGCGAGGTCGTGCCGCTGCTCCACATTGCACCGAGCAAATCCGACGAGGAACGCCTCCTGGTCGCCGGCCCCGAGCTGGCCCATGTCCTGGCCGAAGTGATCTCGAGAGTGCGCGGATCCGACGGGACCGTTCCGCTCGTCCAGCGCTACGACGCCTACGAGAAGGTCTGGTCGGATCCGCTTCCGTTCCTGTTCCAAGGCAGGCAGAGAGGGGGCATCTCCAGAGTCGTCAGCCCCGGCGCCATCCGCAAACTCCTGAACGGGCTGCTCAGCCGCGCCGACATCCAGGTCTCCGGCCGGCCGATTCACCTTACGCCGCATGACTTCCGACGGATCTTCGCCACCGATGCCCTCGCATCCGGAATGCCACCACACATCATCCAGCAGCTGATGGGCCACAAGTCGATCATCACAACCCAGGGATACGCCGCGGTCTATCCGCAGCACGTGATCCGCGAGCACCGCAGCTTCATCGCCAGACGACGACAGGCGAGGCCAAGCGAAGAATACAGAGAGCCAACCCCCGAAGAATGGGACGAGTTCGAGCGCCACTTCGTCACCCGCAAGGTCGAGCTCGGGACCTGCGGCCGCGCCTACGGCAGCGGCTGCCAGCACGAGCACGCCTGCATCCGCTGCTCCCTCCTCCGACCAGACCCAGCCCAGAAAGAACGGCTGACCAAAATCGCTGCCAACCTCCGCGAACGCATCAAGGAAGCCGAGGCAAACGGTTGGCTCGGCGAGGTCGAAGGACTCCAGACCAGCCTCACCGCAGCGGAGGCGAAACTCGCACAGATGCACGACATCGACCGTCGACGGGCAACGACTACCACCTTGCCCATGCCCACGACTCGTAGCGGAAACCCCGAAGGAGGAAGCCGTGGTTCATGAGAGTGTGACCCGAACGTGACAGCACCGTAGTGACCCGCGGTGGAAACCGACACCTATCCTTCAGGCAGAGTTGATCGCCGGAGCGAGTCGAGGGGGTTGCGAAGGTGACGAAGCGGTGGCGTTGGGCGACCCTCCTTGCCGTGCTCGGCGGACTGCTCAGTTCGTGCGGAACGCCCGCTGCCGATCCCGGCGAAGCTCGTGCGGGGACCACGACAGCAGGGCCAACCGCCGAGTGCGCACAATTCCTGCCGACAGCCCACTGCGGCAGATACGCCAGCATCGCGAGCACGTCCGGCGGCGGCGCCGATCTCCCGTGGGTGCGAGCGGGTTCGGTGACGGCAGAGCTGGA
This sequence comes from Sinomonas sp. T428B, assembly GCF_056780155.1. Taxonomy (NCBI): domain Bacteria; kingdom Bacillati; phylum Actinomycetota; class Actinomycetes; order Micrococcales; family Micrococcaceae; genus Sinomonas; species Sinomonas sp. T428B. The sequence continues at coordinate 2,532,444 of NZ_JBRAZR010000001.1, forward strand.
GTCCATAGACGGAACCCTCTACCTGACGATGACGACCCCCTGCGGACCCTTGAGCGGACCGGTGACGATCACCGGCAGCACGATGGTCGTGGACCGCCTCGGTGTGGGCGCCATGGGCTGCCCCGAGGATCGCGCATCGCAGAAACACTGGGTGATCGACTTCGTGTCCCGCCCAGTAGAGATGTCGTTGGCCGGCGGGGATCTCCAATGGAGGAGCGGCTCCGACACAATCGCCTTCCGGATGCAGTAGACCACCAGTGGCCATCGCTTGCACCCGTTTCGGTTCCATTCCGGCCATCCACCGGAAAGTTGCCTCCCGACCCCTGTCGCGATGAGGGATCCGTCATCGGACAGCGGGGCCGACGAAGAAGCCTGCTCCACGACCTAGGTAGTTCGGAAAAAGTGCCGGCGCGTCACGTCGGGGATGACGACGTGCAGGCGCGAACCGTCCGGCAGGGCGGCGTCCACGAAAGGGCTCGAAAGGTCGAGCCGGCGGCCCGAAGACTTGAGCATGCGCTCCACGAGGTCGCGCACCTGCTGCTCGGTGAGCGTCACGCCGGTGAGCTCGGACTCGCCGTTGCGGGCCACGAAGACCTCGTGCGGCGCGTTGAGCCAGATCTCCTCGATCGTGGGATCGTCGAGGAACGGCTGGAGCGGACCGAAGCCGGCTACAGCGTCGAAGACGCTCCTGCGGGCGGCGTCGAGGGCGCCGAGGGGCGGGACGGCACCGAGGAGCGCGCGCTCGTCGTAATCGAGGATGGCGGCCTCGACGAGGCGCTTGACCTCCACGGACTGCCCCAGCGGGTCGATCCCACGGAGCCTGATGAGCTCGCGGACCTCCCCCTCGACAATGCGCAGTGCCTCCACAGTCCCCCCCTGACGGAATCGCGGCGTCGGACCCTGGCCCCGACAGCACTGGCAAGACTAACGGATTCAGTAAACTCCCGCGTCAGCTTTGTTCATGCTGTGGATAACTCCGTCACGAGACCGGCATGAGGCCACGATGCGGCTGGGGTACTTCAGGAGCACCTGTCGAGGCAGCCAGCGATCGGGACGGCGGCGCTCGGAATAGACATGTGCCCATGTCTGGCCGGGGCGCCGCCGTCCGACCCCGTCTAGAGGGCGGTGTCTAGAGGGTGGCCGCGAACTCCTTGAGCCACGGGCGGAGCTCGTCGCGGAGGTCCTCGCGCTCGACGGCGAGGGTGACCACGGCCTTGAGGTAGCTGGCCTTGTCGCCCGTGTCGTAGCGGCGGCCGCGGAAGACGACGGCGTGGACGCCGCCGCCCTCGCCCTCGGTCCCGGCGAGGGCCTCGAGGGCGTCCGTGAGCTGGATCTCGCCCCCGCGGCCGGGAGCCGTGCGCTCGAGCACGTCGAAGACCGCGGGGTGGAGCACGTAGCGGCCGATCACCGCGAGGTTCGACGGCGCGTCCTCGGGCGCGGGCTTCTCGACGAGGCCGCGGACGCGGACGAAGTCCTCGCCCTCGACCGCCTCGACGTCGGCGCAGCCGTAGGCGGAGATCTGGGCCGGATCGACCTCCATGAGCGCGATGACTGACCCACCGACGGCCTGCTGGGTGCGGATCATCTCGGTGAGCAGCTCATCGCGTGCGTCGATGAGGTCGTCGCCGAGCAGGACTGCGAAGGGCTCGTTCCCGACGTGCCGCTTGGCGCACAGCACGGCATGCCCGAGGCCCTTCGGATCGCTCTGGCGGACGTAGTGGATGTCGCCGAGGTGGTTGGACTCCTGGACGGCGGCGAGGCGCCGCTCGTCGCCCTTGGCCTTGAGCACGGACTCGAGGTGGGGAACCCTGTCGAAATGGTCTTCGAGGGCCCGCTTGCTGCGGCCGGTGATCATGAGGACGTTGTCGAGCCCCGCCTTGGCCGCCTCTGCGACGACGTACTGGATGGCGGGCTCGTCCACGACCGGGAGCATTTCCTTCGGCATGGCCTTCGTGGCGGGCAGAAAACGGGTGCCGAGGCCTGCGGCGGGAATGACGGCCTTCGTGATTCGTGCAGTCTGTGGCATGGACCTAGCCTACGGGCAAGGGCCTTCGCGACAATGAAGCGCTAGGGCTAGGGGGACGCCCTTCGCAATTTTCGCACTATCTCACCCGGTGTCCCGGCGACGAATTCGACTAGACAAGACGCAGCTATGTTCCCTCTGCGGTAGCCGGAGAGAAGGGCTCCCACGGACTTACGCCACGTGTGCCGGGAGGAGAATGCGGCCTCAACGTCCGAGAATTCGTTGGTTCGCCTTGGAAGTCGCTGAGCCAGCGTATCGACCATCGTCTGCCGCCAGCCATAGGAGAGTTTCCGGCTCGCTTCAAGCATCTGCCCGAAACCGTGGCCTCCCTCGAAGCGATCAGCAATCCTGCGGACATGCTGGAGGCTTCGGTACAGATTCACGCCCCTACCGACTTCTCCGAGCACATTGCTGCCGTGCTGAACATAGTCCTGAACGACCTCGTCGAGTACCAAGGCCCCCCCGCTCGACGCTGCACAGACGGCCAGCCAGTGATCATGGACTTCGGTGACGGTAGGCAATCGTGGGAAAGGAAGAGCGAGTTCGAGGAGCTCCCTGCGGAAGATGGTCTGCCCTCCCGTCACCTGATTCTGCGCGATGAGATCGGACAGCGGCACGTTGCGCCTTGCTGTCGTAGGAGCGTACGTATTCCCCGTCTCAGCATCGACGACCCTCGCCTGCCCGCAGACCAAGGCATAATCGTCCAGATAGGGCAGCATCAGTGAAAGCTTTTCAGGATACCAGAAGTCATCCTGATCCGAGAGGGCAACCCAGGCGGGAGAGTCCGATATCTCCGACAGCACCCGCTCGAAATTTCCGTAGAACCCAAGCCTGTCCTCATGACCCACAATAATGAAGCGTGGATCTGAAATCTCGGCGTCCAGAAACTTTCTCAGCGGCTCCGGATTGCCATCGACCGAAATCAGGCACTGGAAATTCTTGTGCGTCTGGTTCTTTATCGAAAGAAGCTGCGATCGGAAAAGCGAGAGGTTTGGCTGGTATGCGGCCATCGCAACCACACCAAAGGCTTCCGAGTATCGAGATCGGTTCTCATCGATTCCAGGTGCGCTCACCTCTCGATTGCCTCCCATTTCTATCGACCTCTGATTGCTCTAGGCATTAATGCGCAATTTCGAAGAACGGATCTTGCGGAAGTACTGCCGGACGACATTCAGCTGATAAAGTGCGACCATAACTTCGCCAGTGGCCGCGCCCCAGGCCACTCCGGGCGCACCCAGTATTCGGCCGAGTACAACCATGACCACGACAGTCAGAGCGGCCCCGATTGCGGTGGATGTGGCAAGCTCCCGTCCCTTTCCGATAGGGATGAGGCAGGCCAAGCCGATGATCTGAGCAACGAGAACGCTGCAGAAAATCATACCAAAAGGCAAGGTCAGACTGATATCGATCGCGAGGTGACCGGCGGAAAGCAATTGAGCGGCGAGAGGCATGAAAGCTGTAAGCCCAATTCCGCCGACGACTCCGAAGACCGGCGCCAGGACGGCGGCCCGACGTACCCTGCTGTCCTGCCTTGACGCTCCGCCGGCCGGAATCCACCCCTGAATGAGCTGCAAGACAGGGCCGAAGGCGGCAATCCCATATCGGAGCAGCTTGTCGGCCAGGGCATAGATCGGAAGCGATGCGGGCGCTATGAGGGTAACAGCAATGAGCGGACCGTTGCTGTTGATGGTTCCGGTTCCTGCTGCTACCACCCCATGCCATTGATCTCTCAGTCTTCGCATGGCGGGAACAAGCGAGAAATCGAGTGGAAGCGATGAGCTAGGCAGGAGCCGCCCGATGAAAGTCACGCTTCCGGTGACGGCAATAAGATTGAACAACAGCTGGAACGCGACATAGGTCCAGACTTCGTGGGATACAAAGGTCGAAACTGTTCCTGCGACGGTGCCGAGTCCCTGCGGGAGGACATCGAGAATAAACAGCCTCCAAGGCTTAGACTCGCCTACAAAATACCAAGACGCTCCGACAAATGGCAGGAGGTATGCAATGGTAGCGATCACCGTTGGCAGCAGATCGAGATTCGTGATTGCCGTTGAAACAGCTACAGCTGGCACCACTGCGAAAAGAAACAGGTACGAACGGCTGGTAAATGAATTGATGTACATTAATGGGCGTTCGCGTTCGGCGGTGCCTGCTGTCGTCGCCGCACCCACCGTTCCCCAGCCGAACCCGACAAAGATCCCAACCACTGCCGCGGTCGACATGACGACGGCCAGTTGTCCCCATACCTCTGCGCCGAGATTCACAATGACGAAAGGAATCGCGATGAGGTTTACGGCCGTAGAGAATACGAGGGAAGCGCTGAATCCTCCTAGTCGGCCTAAGAGCGCACTTGGCCCAGTCTTCCTCATCGTTGCTTCTCCTGAGTCACGTGCCATTGAATCACACAACCATTGAATGCGGCCTGCTCGCTTCTGTCGCGAGAGAATCGCGAGAATGAAGGCCAATCCGCAGCGGGGCAATTATGGGCGACACGAGACCATCGAAGCCCATGAGGTCGGGATATTGTGGGTCAACCCCTCTGAGTGATGCTACTCATCAACCGGAACATATTCTTCAAGGCGCTTCGCCTCAAGCTCGGCCTTGAAGCCGATCTGCTCCAATTTCTTGAGGCTAAGCACACTCGAAGCGGGCCGAGGAGCTGCATCCTTGCCCCTGAAATAATCGGCAGACGTCACCCCTCTGACGTCCGTTGGCTCATGACCGCTCAGCCGATAGACATCAGCGGCAATCTCGGCCCATGAGTGCGGCTCGCCATCGTTGGTGAGGTTGTAGGTGCCGAAGGGAGCGCCCGACTCGAGGAGGTGGCGGATGCCCGCGGCGATGTCCTCCGTGAACGAGAGCCGCCCCACCTGGTCGTCGACGACCGAGGGCTTGACGCCCTTGGCCGCGAGGTTCGCCATGGTGCGCACGAAGTTGTTCCCGTCGCCGATCACCCAGGAGGTCCGCACGATGTAGTGCCGCGGGACCACGGAGACCACCGCGTCGCCGGCCGCCTTGGTCTGGCCGTAGACCCCGAGGGGGCACACGGCGTCGTCCTCGGTGTAGGGGGAGTCCTTGGTCCCGTCGAACACGTAGTCACTCGAGACGTGCACGAGCGTGAGCCGGTGCTCGACCGCGATCCGGGCCAGCGCGGCCACGGCGGTGACATTGGCGGCCCATGCCTCACGGCGCCCCTCTGGCGTCTCAGCCTTGTCGACGGCGGTGTAGGCCGCGGCGTTGACGATCGCCTCGTACTGGCTCCAGTTGCGGGAGGCGTATGCGGCAGGGTCGGCGAGGTCGAACTCGGCCCGGGTCGCGAACTCGACGTTCGCCGCGGCAGGAGCGGCGTCGTAGGCCTTCCGGAGCGCCCGGCCTAGCTGGCCGTTGGCGCCGAGAACCAGGGTCTTCTTCGGCCGCATGGGCGCGACATCGGCCAGTCGCGGGTGCGCGCGGTCCTTGTCGGAGAGCTCGGCCCGCTCGAGCGGAATGGGCCACGGGATCGAGACCGTCTCGTCGGCGAGGTTCAGGAACGTGTACTGACCCTGGGCGTCGGCGGACCAGTGGTCGTTCACGAGGTAGGTGTAGGCCGTGCCGTCCTCGAGCGTCTGGAACGCATTGCCGACGCCCCGGGGGATGAAGATGGCCTTCGAGGGGTCGAGCTCGGCCGTGAAGACCGCGCCGAAGGTCGGGCCCTCGCGCAGGTCGACCCAGGCACCGAAAATACGGCCGGTCGCGACGGAGACGTACTTGTCCCACGGCTCGGCGTGGATGCCGCGCGTCGTGCCCGCCGTCTCGTTGAACGAGACGTTGTTCTGCACCGGCCCGAAGTCTGGCAGCCCGAGCGCGAGCATCTTCTCCCGCTGCCAGTTCTCCTTGAACCAGCCGCGGTTGTCCCCATGGACGGGGAGGTCGTAGAGGACGACGCCGGGGATAGTCGTCTCGGTCGCGGCGAGGGGCTTCGAGAACTCGGTCACTGGCCGAGCTCCTTGTACTTCGCCTCCGTGGCCGCCTTCTGCGGGCGCCACCAGGCCTCGTTCTCGCGGTACCACTGGATCGTCGCGGCGAGGCCGGCCTCGAAGTCGGAGTACTCGGGCTTCCAACCGAGCTCCGTGCGGAGCTTGGTGGAGTCGATCGCGTAGCGCAGGTCATGGCCCGGGCGGTCGATGACGTGGTCGTAGGCGTCGGCCGCCTGGCCCATCTCGGTGAGGATGAGCTCGACGACCTCCTTGTTGCTCTTCTCGCCGTCGGCGCCGATGAGGTAGGTCTCGCCGATGGCGCCCTTCTCAAGGATCGTCAGGACCGCCGAGGAGTGGTCGTTGGCATGGATCCAGTCGCGCACGTTCTCGCCCTTGCCGTAGAGCTTGGGGCGGACGCCGTCGATCACGTTGGTGATCTGGCGCGGGATGAACTTCTCGACGTGCTGGTACGGCCCGTAGTTGTTTGAGCAATTGCTGATCGTCGCCTCAAGCCCGAAGGAGCGGACCCACGCACGGACAAGCAGGTCGGAGCCGGCCTTGGTGGAGGAGTAAGGGCTCGAGGGGTTGTACGGCGTCTGCTCGGTGAAGCGCGTGGGGTCGTCGAGCTCGAGGTCGCCGTAGACCTCGTCCGTGGAGATGTGGTGGAAGCGCTTCCCGTGCTTCCGCGCGGCCTCGATGAGCGTGTAGGTCCCGATGATGTTCGTGTCGAGGAACGGGCGCGGGTCGTGCAGCGAGTTGTCGTTGTGGCTCTCGGCCGCGTAGTGGACGACGGCGTCGGCCTCGGCGACGAGCCGCTCGACCGTCGCGGCATCCGCGATGTCACCCTGGACGAAGGCGAAGCGGTCGGCGGGCAGGCCCTCGAGCGAGGCGCGGTTCCCGGCGTAGGTCAACTTGTCGAGCACCGTCACGTGGTAGTCGGTGTTGTCCACCGTGTAGTGGACGAAGTTGGAACCGATGAACCCGGCCCCGCCGGTCACGAGGAGTTTCTGCATGGCCCATAGCCTACCGAAGCGGCGGGTTGGGACCGCCGTCGCCAAACAACACCTATAACTCTGGTCCCATCGACAACACGCGCGCTATCCTCGCGAAGGAGAAGCCGTCTCTTACCTATCGCCATGAGGAGCCCGATGTGCTGACTCGGACCCGGTTCGGCAGACGAGCGGCCAGTGCCGCCCTGATCCTGTCGTGGAGTCTCACCTGTACAGCCCTCCCGGCCTCCGCGGTCCCCTTGCCATCGCCCACCCCTTCCCCTGTGGCTCCGAGCATGCCTGCTGTCCCGGGATCTCCAGCCCCTTCGCCGGCGGGATCCCCGACCCCCTCCCCGGCCCCCAGTAGCGTGCCGCCCGCTGACGCCGCCGTCGGGAAGTCCAAGGAAGACCCCACGGATCTCGCGGCGCTGCAGCGCAACGGTGCGTCGATGGGAACGAGCCGAACTGACGCCAAGGCCGGTCTCGGCCCCCAGTCGCGGCGGTCCGCAGCGGGCGGCATCGGAAGTCGGTCCCTCCCGGGACTGCTCTCGCTCCCCACGGTCAACTACGGGGAGCCGTCCGTGCCCGAACAACCGTCATCGACAGTGGGCCAGCCCCTCGGTCTCGACGTGAGCGGGTGGCAGGGCAACGTCGACTGGAACTACGTCCGATCCAAGGGAGCCCGCTTCGCCTACATCAAGGCGTCCGAGGGAACATGGAGCTCCAACAGCTACTTTGCCCAGCAGTACAACGGGGCAGCCTCAGTCGGCCTGATCCGCGGCGCCTACCACTTCGCCCGGCCCAATCTCTCATCCGGCGCCGCTCAGGCGGATGCCTTTGTCGCGAGCGGCGGCGGGTGGAGCCCCGACGGGATCACGCTGCCCGGGGTTCTCGACATCGAAGACCACCCGTCCTTCTACAACGGCGACCCTTACAACGAGGGCATCAACCGGTGCTACAGCCAGTCGCCCGCCCAGCTCGAGGCGTGGGTCGCAGACTTCACGGCCCGGTACGCGGCCAGGACAAACAAGCAGGCAGTGATCTACACGAGCTATTCGTTCTGGAACGAGTGCCTCGGCGGCTCAACGCGGTTCGCCTCGACCAATCCCCTCTGGGCCGCAGCATGGTGGGCTGAATCGCCCTGGATGTACGGAGGCTGGGGCAAGTACACGTTCTGGCAGTACGCCGACCAGTACGCGGATCAGAGCCGGACGACAGTGGCAACCTTTCCCGGAGACCAAGACGTCTTCTACGGTTCTATGGACCAGCTCCGTGCTCTTGCCAGTACTCCCGACGGGACGCCCCTCCAAACGTCGTCCCTTCTCGCCGCGGTCATGGATTCGAACAGCGATGGACGGCCGGACTTGGTTGCCCGCAGGCCTGACGGTTCGCTGTGGTTCTATGGCGGCAACGGCGCTGGCGGCTACCAGACTGGCAAGCTCGTCGGAACGGGCTGGAACATCTATGACCTGATCGCCGGGGTCGGGGACACCAACCGCGACGGCCGGCCGGACCTCGTGGCCCGGAGGCCCGACGGCACCTTCTGGTTCTATGCCGGGGACGGTCGCGGCAACTATTCCAGCGCGCGGCAGATCGGCACCGGGTGGAGCATCTACGACCGGATCCTCGGCGTGGGCGACATGACCGGTGACGGTGTGGCGGACCTTCTGGCCCGCCACCCGGACGGAGGGTTGTGGTTCTACGCCGGCGACGGCACCGGCGGCTACCGGACTGGTCAGCGGATCGGCACCGGGTGGGACATCTACGACCAGATCACCGGCGTCCAGGATTTCGACGCCGACGGCCGGCCGGACCTCGTGGCCCGGCGGCCAGACGGGACGCTGTGGTTCTACGCCGGAGACGCCGCGGGAGGCTACCAGCCCGCCCGGCGGATCGGCACCGGCTGGGAGCTCTATGACCGCATCCTCGGAGTCGGCGACAACAACGCCGACGGCCGGCCCGACCTCCTCGCCCGCCGCCCAGACGGCAGCCTGTGGTTCTACGCCGGCGACGGCATGCGGTTCGAGCCTGCCTATCAGGCGGGGCGCCAGATCGGCACCGGCTGGCAGATCTTCTCGCAGCTCAGCGGGATTCTGGACTCCAACGCGGACGGCTCCTCGGACCTGGCAGCCATGCAGCCCAACGGTGCGCTGTGGTTCTACGGCGGCAACGGCGCTGGCGGGTACCAGACTGGCCGGCTCGTCGGAACGGGCTGGAACATCTATGACCTGATCGCCGGGGTTGGGGACACCAACCGCGACGGCCGGCCGGACCTCGTGGCCCGGAGGCCCGACGGCACCTTCTGGTTCTATGCCGGGGACGGGCTCGGCAACTACCAGAGCGCACGGCAGATCGGCACCGGGTGGGGCATCTTCGACCGCATCCTCGGCGTGGGCGACATCACCGGTGACGGTGTGGCGGACCTTCTGGCCCGCCAGCCGGACGGGGGGCTGTGGTTCTATGCCGGCGATGGCACCGGCGGCTACCGGACTGGTCAGCGGATCGGCACCGGGTGGAACATCTACGACCAGATCACCGGCGTCCAGGATTTGGACTCCGACGGCCGGCCGGATCTCGTGGCCCGGCGGCCAGACGGGACGCTGTGGTTCTACGCCGGAGACGCCGCGGGAGGCTACCAGCCCGCCCGGCAGATCGGCACCGGCTGGAACGTCTATGACCGCATCGTCGAGGCCGGGTACAACAGCGCCGACGGCCGACCAGGCCTCGTGGGGCGCCGCCCCGACGGGACCCTGTGGTTCCACGCTGCAGGGGGCACGCGAAGTGAGGGCTATCTGGCGGCCAAGGCCGTGGGCAGTCTCTGAGGGCCGCCATAGAGGCCGATGCGCTAGCATGCGAGGGTTGCGATCCGCCGTCCGCCAGCCAAGCGGTGGCGGAGGGCGGGTCGCGACACCATCAGTAGCACCTGCATCGAGGCGACAAGAGCTTGAGGATTACCGGATTGACAACGATTGCCCCTTCAGCACCGGTGATTCGCAAGGCTACGAAGAGCCTGTCCACCTGGGCCCTTAGTGCGGACAACGGGCTGCGGGCCCTTGTTGTCCTCGCCTATGTGGTGCTGGTGCTTCTGGGGGCGACCACGTCGTCGATAGGAATGCCGCCCCTCCGCGAGGATCCTCAGGCGCCCCTCGGTCTCCAGATCGGCGCGTCCTCACCGATCCGGTCCGATGAATTCAATGCGTTCTCGCCGATCGTCCTGTCGATCATGGCAACGGGCGGAGATCCGTCCACGAGCCCGTTGGCTGCCCCGGCGGGCCTCGTGCACCGCTATCCGTCCGGCGGCATCTTCGAGTCGGTCGTCTTCTTCGACTCCACGATGCTGCGCAGCGCCGCGTTCCTGCCGGATGCGATGGTCTTTGCTGCCCACTGGTGGCTCCCCGCCCTGCTCCTGTTCCTCTTCCTGCCGACATGGTTCGCCCAGCTGGGAGCGGCACGCCGGTGGGGGTGGCTGGCCGCCGCCCTGATCTCCCTGGCCCCCGCCTCGTCGTGGTGGACCATGATGCCGATCCAGCTCATCGCCTACACCGTGGCCGGCTCGAGCCTGCTCCTGATGGCCTACACCAACTTCAGCCGGGGACGGCGTGCCGTGCCCGTGCTGCAGAGCCTGGCCTCCGGAATCCTCCTGGCCGGCATGCCCAGCTTCTACATCCCCTGGTCCATCGTCCTGGGCCTGCCGGTGCTCACGGCGTCGGTCGCATGGATCTTCGCCGCCAGAGGGCCCTGGAGGCCCAAGCTCCTCGCTCTCGGCAGCGCCGGGCTCTGCACCGTTGTCTTCGCCGCCGGCACCCTGTGGGAGAACCGCGCGGGCATGGCGGCCCTCCTGGACACCGTCTACCCGGGTTCGCGGCGTTCGGGCGGGACGGCCATCGACTTCGGAATGCTCTTCGGCGCCCCCGCTCTCGGGGCCATGCGGGACATGTCCCCCATCGGCAGCAACCAGAGCGAGCTCTCGACCGCGTACACGGTCACGTTCGTCTGGGCCGCCGTCCTTCTGATAGGGCTCGTCAGCATCCGGCCGATACGGCACAACGTCGCGATTCTCGTGATGTCGGCCTTCGGCCTGGTCTGGCTGGCCTGGTGCACCGTCAACTTCGGCGCCCTGGGCCCGCTGCTCCCCGTCCTGAACTACGTGCAGCCAGCCCGCGCGGCCCAGGTCTGCGGAATCATCGGCACCATCCTGCTCTGCCTCCTGCTCGCCCGGCTCAAGGGCACCACAGGCTGGAAGATCCCCCTGCTTGCCGCTCTCGGATGCGGCCTCGTCTCTGCCTACGCCGCCTCGCAGCTCCAGCAGAGCTACCTTCCGAACATACGGCCCTCGTCCATCGCAGCAGTGGCCATCGCCGTCGGCGTCGCCGTCCTGTGCCTGACCCGCTTCCATGACCGGCTCTGGCCCATGGCCCTCGTGACCGCGCTGGCCGTGCTCCCGGTGATCAACACCAACCCCCTGCTGTTCGGCCTCGGCGACCTTCGGGACTCAGCCACTGCGACATACCTCCGGGAGCAGGGCCGCGCCGCCAGAGAGGCCGGACAGGTCTGGGCCTCGGACTCCCCGTGGTTCGACAACGTTGCCTTCTCCAACGGGGTGCCCTCCCTGAGCGGTCTCCAGCGCTCGGGCCCGAACAAGGACGAATGGGCCAAACTCGATCCGGACGGCTCCCACGAGAAGGACTGGAACCGAGGCGGAGGCTTCATCTACTTCCAATGGCTTTCAGAACCGGGCCTGAACTTCGGCAACAGCGGCTTCGACGTGACATTCGTCCGCGCCGACCCGTGCGACCTGAAGGCTCGTGTTCCCAACCTCGCCGGCATCGCCTCCACCCGCCCCCTGACCCAGCCCTGCCTCACCCCAGACAGGACCCTCCAGTGGTCAGGAAGCCAGATGTTCATCTACAAGGTCTCCTAGAGTTGGGGCGGGACGGCCTTCCGCCACAGCTTGCGCGCCTGCCGAGGGCAGGTGACTCATGGGCTAGCATTCTGAGGTTGCTGTCCGAATTTCCGTCCATGGAGGCATGAGGCGGAGGTCGCCCACCTGCCAACCCTGTCATGGTGGCTCCTACGGTATGAGGATCAGGTTTGACGACGATATCCACTGAAGAGCTGGTTGCTCAGAGGCCCAGGGCGCGCGCACTGCCTTGGGTTCGGCGGCAGGATAATGCGTTGCGGGCCCTTGTTGTCCTCGCCTATGTGGTGCTGGTGCTTCTGGGGGCGACCACGTCGTCGATAGGAATGCCGCCCCTCCGCGAGGATCCTCAGGCGCCCCTCGGTCTCCAGATCGGCCCGTCGTCTCAGATTCGCGCGGACGAGTACAACGCGTTCTCGCCGATCGTCCTGTCGATCATGGCAACGGGCGGAGATCCGTCCACGAGCCCGTTGGCTGCCCCGGCGGGCCTCGTGCACCGCTATCCGTCCGGCGGCATCTTCGAGTCGGTCGTCTTCTTCGACTCCACGATGCTGCGCAGCGCCGCGTTCCTGCCGGATGCGATGGTCTTTGCTGCCCACTGGTGGCTCCCCGCCCTGCTCCTGTTCCTCTTCCTGCCGACATGGTTCGCCCAGCTGGGAGCGGCACGCCGGTGGGGGTGGCTGGCCGCCGCCCTGATCTCCCTGGCCCCCGCCTCGTCGTGGTGGACCATGATGCCGATCCAGCTCATCGCCTACACCGTGGCCGGCTCGAGCCTGCTCCTGATGGCCTACACCAACTTCAGCCGGGGACGGCGTGCCGTGCCCGTGCTGCAGAGCCTGGCCTCCGGAATCCTCCTGGCCGGCATGCCCAGCTTCTACATCCCCTGGTCCATCGTCCTGGGCCTGCCGGTGCTCACGGCGTCGGTCGCATGGATCTTCGCCGCCAGAGGGCCCTGGAGGCCCAAGCTCCTCGCTCTCGGCAGCGCCGGGCTCTGCACCGTTGTCTTCGCCGCCGGCACCCTGTGGGAGAACCGCGCGGGCATGGCGGCCCTCCTGGACACCGTCTACCCGGGTTCGCGGCGTTCGGGCGGGACGGCCATCGACTTCGGAATGCTCTTCGGCGCCCCCGCTCTCGGGGCCATGCGGGACATGTCCCCCATCGGCAGCAACCAGAGCGAGCTCTCGACCGCGTACACGGTCACGTTCGTCTGGGCCGCCGTCCTTCTGATAGGGCTCGTCAGCATCCGGCCGATACGGCACAACGTCGCGATTCTCGTGATGTCGGCCTTCGGCCTGGTCTGGCTGGCCTGGTGCACCGTCAACTTCGGCGCCCTGGGCCCGCTGCTCCCCGTCCTGAACTACGTGCAGCCAGCCCGCGCGGCCCAGGTCTGCGGAATCATCGGCACCATCCTGCTCTGCCTCCTGCTCGCCCGGCTCAAGGGCACCACAGGCTGGAAGATCCCCCTGCTTGCCGCTCTCGGATGCGGCCTCGTCTCTGCCTACGCCGCCTCGCAGCTCCAGCAGAGCTACCTTCCGAACATACGGCCCTCGTCCATCGCAGCAGTGGCCATCGCCGTCGGCGTCGCCGTCCTGTGCCTGACCCGCTTCCATGACCGGCTCTGGCCCATGGCCCTCGTGACCGCGCTGGCCGTGCTCCCGGTGATCAACACCAACCCCCTGCTGTTCGGCCTCGGCGACCTTCGGGACTCAGCCACTGCGACATACCTCCGGGAGCAGGGCCGCGCCGCCAGAGAGGCCGGACAGGTCTGGGCCTCGGACTCCCCGTGGTTCGACAACGTTGCCTTCTCCAACGGGGTGCCCTCCCTGAGCGGTCTCCAGCGCTCGGGCCCGAACAAGGACGAATGGGCCAAACTCGATCCGGACGGCTCCCACGAGAAGGACTGGAACCGAGGCGGAGGCTTCATCTACTTCCAATGGCTCTCAGAACCGGGCCTGAACTTCGGCAGTAATGGCTCGGATACGGCAATCGTCCGCGCCGACCCGTGCGACCTGAAGGCTCGTGTTCCCAACCTCGCCGGCATCGCCTCCACCCGCCCCCTGACCCAGCCCTGCCTCACCCCAGACAGGACCCTCCAGTGGTCAGGAAGCCAGATGTTCATCTACAAGGTCTCTTAGAACCTTGCCCACGTCGACTCGATTCAGGGTTTCCGGCTGAGATGGCCTGAACCGGGTTGTCCGCCAGTGGCCCTCGGGCAAGGGGAAAGTGTCACAGGGCCGAACGACTAGACGTTGGTTCTCCACGGCGCATCCTCGCTGCGGGGCCGCACGCGAAGATATGTCCAGCGCATCGCCAGGCAGTCGCGGGCGCAACAAACCACGTCTGGTTCCCTGAGAGGTTCAGGGGCAACGCCATCGACGGCTCGCACGCCCAGTTTGGGCGGCTTCCTTCTGCCGTCGAGACGACGTCGGATGAAGCAGGCGATGCAGAGGATCCTAGCGCTGCCCCTCAAGGAAGAGCGCCTGCAAGGTCAGGTGTACGCCTCCGGCGAGCCGCACTCCGCCGCGCCTCACTTGGTTGTCGGGAGCTCCCCCACGGCTTCCTTCTCAACAGGATGCTTGAAGATCCAGTGGCGGTAGAGGAGGTAGTTCCAGATCATCGTCAAGACGGTCGAGACAACCTTGCCAATGGCGTAGGAGATGCCGATCCCTGCCAGGACATTGACAATGACATCCGTCGCTCCGATGTTGAAAACAACCAGAGCGATGTACTTCAAGAAGCTGACATCACGCCTATTCGTAGACCTGAAGGTAAAACTCCGCTGGACTCCGAAATTGAATAACAGGCTGATGATGAAGGCAACGGGCGTCGCCAGCCAGAGACCGACGTCGAAGACCTCATGGAGAAGTGCCAACGTCCCCAGATCGATCGCGAAGCTGAGTCCCCCGACGATGAGGAACTTGATGACGTAGCCCCGGTGGATCATCGCCCACAACCGCCGCCACAACTTCAGTAACGTGTCCTGCATGAGGTGCTAAACCTGCCTAGATCTCAATGAACGCTCGCTACCGAGGGCAGCCGACCCCGTCCTACTGTACAGGTGCCGCCAGTTCCCTACCGCATCTGCAGGGGACCGCACCAAGGACTTGCTCCGGGAGTCATGAAGCTCGTCGCCTCTCCCACTGCCGGTTCCGCCGCCACGCCTCAGCCATCAGCCTCAGGAACATCAGGCGTGCCGAGAGGATCTTCGGCAGGGCACGGAAACCCTCCGGCGTCTGGTTGGCTCCATGCACTCTCCGCTCGAGCGTATCGACGTCCAGGTGCGCCAGGGAGCCCCTGACGGCCCCGCAGATGGCCAGCCACAGGTCGTGCGACTCTCGCACATAGGAGGGAATCGGCAGGAAGAGGCTTTGAGCCTCGCGGCGAAAAGCCATTCCGCAGCCGTAGTAGGCGCGGTATCCGATGAGGATGCCGACCAGATTCGCCAGCCGACGTCCGTTCATCCGCGAGCTGAGGCGGGGAATCCAGGGCCGCGGCGCCCCGCCGTGCATGGCGAAGTTGCTGGCGACCACCAGATTGCGTTCAAGGGCGGAGAGCATCTTCTCGACCCGGCCCGGGAGCCAGACGTCGTCCTGATCTGAGAGGAACACGAAGCTCCCGCGGCTCTCGGATACTGCCGTCTCAAAGGCCCGTACGTAGCCCTTGTTGACTTGGTGACGGATGAGACGGATGCGGGGATCGTCGACTGAGAGAACTACATCCGCGGTCCCGTCCGGAGAGCAGTCGTCGACGACGACAACCTCGTCATCGTCCTTGAGCTGAGCAAGGATCGACTCGAGTTGCTCTGCGATGTAGGCCTCACCGCGATAGGCCGCCATGCAGACGCTGACTCGAGTCCGCGGGGACGAAGGGGAAGGGACCATGACCCTCACTCTAGCTTCCTGGCGGAAACCCCTTGGCGAGGCCTATCTACTATGCGCCGACTGCAGAACTCGTCGCACAAGGTTCCTCGCGCGTCTCTTCTGGCCACATGTGGAGTGGTCCAGCGTGAAGCAGTCGCCCGTGGGTGTGGCCAGAGTCATGGAGCTGGCGCGAGGCGCGGCCTCCTGAGGGGAGGTACGGCCTCCTGCACCCTGACAGAGGGGCCAGTGGCCAACCACGGATCTCGGAATGCGGTAACTTGGAAGTCATGCACAGCCCCGCCCCCTCACGGGTGCTCATCATCATGCCGGCATGGAACGAGTCGGAGTCGGTGGGCAGCACCGTGGCCGAAGTACTCGCTGCCGAAGCCTCTTACGACGTCCTCGTCGTCAACGACGGCTCCACCGACAACACCTCAGAGTTGGCAGCAGCGGCAGGCGCAACGGTCCTCGATCTGCCCTTCAACCTCGGCGTGGGAGGTGCCATGCGCGCGGGCTTCAAGTACGCCCGTCGCATGGGCTACCGCCGGGTGATCCAAGTCGACGCCGATGGGCAGCATGACCCGCGCAACATTCGCGAGGTCCTCGCGGGTCTCGAGCACGCCGACATCTCCATCGGGGCACGGTTTGCGGACCGGGGGGACTACACCGTCAGTGGCCCCCGCAAGTGGGCCATGACCTTCCTCGCAAAGACGATCTCGGGCCTGGCCAAAACCCGTCTCACCGACGTCACGAGCGGTTTCCGGGCCGCCAACGACCGAGCCATCACGCAGTACCTGGACCACTATCCGGCAGAGTACCTCGGGGATACCATCGACTCTCTCGTGGTCGCGATCCGTTCGGGGCTCCGTGTCACCCAGGTGCCTGTCGAGATGCGACCGCGACAAGGCGGAACGCCCAGTCACAACCCCTTCAAGGCAGCTATCTACCTCGGCCGCTCGATCCTTGCCCTGGCCTTCGCGCTGACGCGTCGCCGCTCGCATCTGGCGGACACCGCGGAACTGATCCCAGGAGACGCCCGTGGCTAATCTGGCCGCCTTCATCCTTGCCTTCCTCATCGTCGCCCTTGTTGCGGAAATGGTGCGGCGCAAGAAGCTGCGCGAGAAGTATGCCTTCTGGTGGCTCGCAGTCGGTATCACGACCCTTATCCTCGCGGCCTTCCCCGACCTGCTCTACGCAGCAGCCGTGATGGTGGGGGTGCAGCTGCCGTCGAACCTCCTCTTCATTCTCAGCATCCTGATGCTGCTCGGCGTCTGCCTTCACCTCTCCTGGGAAATCTCTGTCGTGGAGGACGAGACACGGACGCTGGCCGAGGAAGTGGCCATCCTGCGGGTGCAGCTCGAACGTCTAGAGTCAGCGCAGCAGCTGGACCGACCGGGCGAGAAGCTCGGGGATTGAGCCCTCGTGTCGCTCGACATCTTCATCCCCTATTGGGGGGATGCCGACTACATGCGCCAGACGGTGGACAGCGTGCTCGCCCAGCGAAACCCAGACTGGCACCTGACTGTCCTCGACGACGCGTACCCGTCGTCGGAGGTCCAGGAGTACGTCGAAGGGCTGGATGATCCTCGTATCACCTACGTTAAGAAGGAGATCAACGAGGGCATCACTGCCAACTTCCGGACGGCGATCCGCTCCGCCAAGCGGGAGCTGGTCGCCGTGGTGGGATGCGATGACGTCCTGCTGCCCAACTATGTTGACGTGATCTTGGAGGCACACCGTGCCTTCCCAGAAGCGTCCATCATCCAGCCCGGCATCGAAGTCATCAACAAGGCCGGAAGGCCGTCCTGCACGTTGACGGACTTTGTGAAGCAGCGGTTGCTGCGCCCAAGGACCTCCGTGCCGCACCTCTTTGGCGGGGAGCAGCTGGTGACGTCCCTCCTGCACGGAGACTGGTTGTACTGGCCTTCCCTCGCCTTCCGGAGAGACCGACTCCAGCAGTACGACTTCCGCGACGGCCTTCCGGTCATCCAAGACCTCGCCCTCATCATCGACATGCTGCTGGGGGGCGAGGATCTCCTGGTCGTCCCTGACATCTGCTTTGCCTACCGGCGCCATGCCGACAGCGCTTCCGTGTCGAAGCTGGTGGATGGGTCCCGCTTTGAAGGCGAACGGGAGTACTTCGAGCTCGCGGCAAGACTGTGCAGGGAGCACGGCTGGAATTCGGCAGCGCGCGCCGCTGAGCTGCGGCTGACCTCGCGGGCGCACGCCGCAGTCCTGCTGCCGCGGGCGCTTCTCGCCCGCCACCCCCGCAGCGCCGCGGTGCTCGCACGGCACGCCCTCCTGCCCTGACCCGGCCCTACTCAACACTTGGAGCCCTGACCTTGACCTCCGCCGAGGACCATGAAAGCTGCGTCGGTGCCGTCATCAGTGCCTTCAACCCCAGCCAGCAGCTCCTCGCCAACGTCGAACTGCTGCTCGGCCAGCTGCCGTGGGTGGTCGTGGTCGACGACGGCAGTCCTTACCCGCCGGAGGATCTCTACCGCGAGCTCGAGGCGCGGGGCGCGATCGTCGAACGCCTGCCCCGAAACAGCGGCATCGCCGCCGCCCTCAACCGTGGGGTCGCACGGCTGCGCCCACTCCTTCCTGCCGACGGCTCCATCGCCACCTTCGACCAGGATTCCAGCGTCGAGCGAGGCTTCGTCGCGGCTCTCCTGCGGACCGCCCGCATCGGTGCGGAGGATGGGCTGAGGGTGGGGATGGTGGCCCCCGCCGTCGTGACCGGGCTCCCCCACCGCGGCGCGAAGCGCGTCGGCCGCAGCATACTGAGCGAAGAGCCGGTGCAGTCTGGACTGCTGATCCCTCTCGCCGTCCTCGATCAGATCGGCGGGTTCCGGGAGGACCTTTTCATCGACGGAGTGGACAGCGAGTTCTACCTCCGTGCGCTCGATGCCGGGCTGTCGCCGCTGCTCGCCGAGGATGCAAGGCTCTGCCACAGCCTCGGCACGCTGGTTCCCGCACGCGTTTTGGGCGTCCCGATTCGACTTGGCGCTACGCCTCTTCGCGTCCGCACGGCCGCTCCTTGGCGCTACTACTACATATGCCGCAATCGTCTGCTCCTGATTCGCTCCTACGGCCGCCGTCACCCGCGGTGGGCCCTTCGGGGCATTCTCACCGACCTGCGGCACCTGGCCATCGTCTCCGTCCTCGCGCCCGGTCGCACTGGCCGCCTGAGGAACGCCTTGGCAGGCGTCCGGGACGGAATCCGGGGGCGCTCAGGCCCCCGCGTGTCAGCCTAGGCAGCATTCCGCCGTTTTGGCCCCAACCGGGGCCGTGGGGAATGATTGGGCCTATGCGCGGAATCATCCTTGCCGGTGGCACCGGGTCGCGACTGCACCCGATCACCCACGGCATCAGCAAGCAGCTCGTCCCTGTCTATGACAAGCCGATGATCTACTACCCGCTGTCGACGCTCATTCTTGCCGGCATCCGCGACATCCTCATCATCACAACCCCCCATGATGCCGGTCAGTTCCAACGGCTCCTCGGGGACGGGTCCCAGTTCGGAGTCAACTTCACGTATGTGCAGCAGGTCTCGCCGGACGGCCTGGCGCAGGCGTTCATCCTGGGACAGGAACACATCGGGTCCGAGACGGTTGCCCTGGTCCTGGGCGACAACATCTTTTATGGGCAGGGCATGGGAACGCAGCTCCGCCGCCACGCGGACATTGACGGTGGGGCCGTCTTCGGATACTGGGTCAAGGACCCCAAGGCCTATGGCGTGGTCGAGTTCGATGGGTCCGGCAAGGTGATCTCACTTGAGGAGAAACCCGAGAAGCCGAAAAGCCACTATGCCGTCCCAGGCCTCTACTTCTACGACAATGACGTCGTCGAGATCGCCAAGGGGCTCAAGCCGTCCGCTCGTGGGGAGTTGGAGATCACGGACGTCAACCGCACATATCTCGAACGGGGCAAGCTGCAGGTGGAGATCCTCCCCCGTGGCACTGCTTGGCTTGACACGGGGACGTTTGACGACCTGAACGACGCCTCAAACTTCATCCGCACCGTGGAGAACAGGCAGGGACTGAAGATTGGCGCACCCGAGGAGATCGCCTGGCGCCAAGGCTTCCTGAGCGACGACGAGCTCCGGGAACGGGCCGAGCCTCTCGTGAAGAGCGGCTACGGGGCGTACCTCCTCGAGCTTCTGCAAGAGTCCTAAGCGGGGCGCCGACAACGTGAACTGGATTCCCCTAGCCCCGCAACTGTGTGCAGCGGGAGCGATGGTTATTGCCCCGGGCCTGCTCATAGCCCTCGTAGTGCGTACGCGCTGGTCAACCGCATTGCTTGCGGCTCCCGCGCTGACGGTTGGTCTGACCGTGGTGGCCTCTACGCTCCTTCCATTCTTGGGAATCCAGTGGACGTATGCCGCTCTCGCGGGATGTGCCATGTTGCTTGCCGCGGCCTTGTTCTTCGGTCTGCGCAGGGCACTGAACGCGGTCCCGAGGACCCGAAACGGAGCCTTCGCCCCAGAGCTTCTACAGGCTTCACGGCCAGGAGAACCGGGACAGAATGCCGTTCCGGGTGGACGAATTCCATGG
The DNA here is from genome assembly GCF_056780155.1 of Sinomonas sp. T428B. Classification (NCBI taxonomy): domain Bacteria; kingdom Bacillati; phylum Actinomycetota; class Actinomycetes; order Micrococcales; family Micrococcaceae; genus Sinomonas; species Sinomonas sp. T428B. The sequence goes on from NZ_JBRAZR010000001.1 coordinate 2,552,746, forward strand.
ACGGCACTGTCATGGGCGGCGGTGGTCGTCGGGACCGGCCTGATTGCCTGGCGTTGCATGACGGTATTCGGGGAACCGAGCCACATCTCCCAGTCGTATGACAACGTCTACCACCTGAACGTCCTGCGCTACATCGAGGACACAGGGCAAGCCTCGTCCCTGACCGTTGGGCACATGACCGACCAGCCGTACTATCCCGCTGGCTGGCACGCTCTGGTCTCCGCTGTCGGCTTCGCCCTCGGCCTGGATATTCCGGTTGCCGTCAACGTGGTGAACGTGGTCATTGCCGCCATTGTGTGGCCATTCAGCTGCCTTCTGCTGGCGCGATCCGTGTACGGTCATCGCCCGGTGCCGACCGTAGCGGCTGCAGTAACTGCCTCCGGTCTGGGTGCGTTCCCGCTGCTCATGCTGGACTTCGGGGTGCTCTACCCGAACCTCCTGGCCATCAGCACGCTTCCGGCCTCAGTAGCCCTCACCGCACTCTTCTTCCAGTGGACCCGAGCCTCAGTCGGAAAGGCTCCGGTGCTGGCCGCAGCCGGGGTTGCAGCCTTGTCCGTCGCGGGAACGGCTGGATCCCACCCGACGACCTTCATGGCTTGGGTTGTCTTCGCCGCGAGCATTTGGGCTCCAAGCCTGTGGAACCGCCTCGCCGCCCTCGTTCGACGGCGCAGGGACGGGCTCGGGCGACTCGCTAAGCCCGCCGTCCTCCTTGCCGCAGAGACCGCGCTCGTCGCAGGGCTGGTCCTCGGTCTTTGGCTGAAGGTCCGGCCTCCGAAAGAGGCAGCCTTCTGGGGTCCCTACATGACTCCGCCCCAGGCTTTCGGTGAAATGCTGCTGCTTGCCCCTATTGGCCTGCCCGCGGCGTGGGTTCTCGGGGCTCTTGCAGTCCTTGGCCTGTGGGGCATTCTCCGGCGCAAGCTCCCGGTCTGGCCCGTACTCGCCTATGCCGCGTTCGCCATCCTCTACACCGTCATTGCGGGCTATCCCGGAGGCCAACTACGAGATTTCCTCACGGGAGTCTGGTACAACGACAGCTACCGCATCGCTGCACTGCTGCCCACTGCTGCGCTCCTGTTGGTCGTAGCCGGGGCCGACTTTGTCGTCGACTCTGCCAGCCGAATCTGGAAGCGAGCGCGACCCAACTCCCTATCGGGGAGCTCGGGCATTCTTCCTGTCCTCGCTGCCGCGGTGGTCATCATCGTGTTCTTCGGCGCCAGCCAAAGGGGCAACGTCCAACATGCCTCGGCCAATGCCGCCCGCATGTACCAGCTCACAGAGAATTCCGCCCTCATCAGCCCGGACGAGCTCGCCCTGCTTGAGCGACTCGACAACGACACCCCTGAAGACGCTGTCGTCATCGGAAACCCATACACAGGAACAGCGCTCTCCTATGCCTTCGCTGACCGGCGGAATGTGCAGCTGCACGTCATCGCACACGTTCCGCCCGCCCTGCAGAACATCTACAACAACCTCAACAACATTTCCTCCGATCCTTCGGTTTGCGACTCGGTACGTGAGCTCGACGCCCGATACGTCCTGGACTTCGGCGACAGAGAGGTCCATGGCGGTGACCACTCCGGTCCCGGCCTCAAGAACTTGGCCAACAACCCGGGCCTGTCACTCGTCGACTCCCAGGGCTCGGCCCGCCTCTACAAGATCACCGCATGCGGGTGATCTGAACATCAGGCCTTGGAGCCGCGCCGTTTCCGGCTGGCCCTCTGATCCTCAGGCTCGGCGACACTGGCCTTGATCCCGTGCTGGTGGGCATTGGTAGCCGGTACGGACAGCAGAGGCTCACCCTGCTCACACTGGCCTTCGGTCAGGCAGCATCGCGAGCCACCCCACAGCCTGTCGGCCCGAACCCCAGCCGTGGTAAGAGACGCAGCCCTAGCGCCCCCGCTGCACCGCCACTGCTTCGGCGATCGGCCCATCGAAGATGACGCGACCGTGCTCGAGGACGACTCCCCGGTCGCAGACGCGCGAGACGAGGTCGAGATCATGGCTGACGACCACGAGCGTCTTGCCCTGCGCGGCCAGATCATGGATCTTCTCGAGGCATTTCCGCTGGAACGGCTCGTCGCCCACGGCGAGGATCTCGTCCACGAGGAAGACCTCGGGATCCGTGTGAACGGCCACGGAGAAGGCCAGCCGCAGGTACATTCCCGAGGAGTAGAACTTCACCTCGGTGTCGATGAACTGCCCGATCTCGGAGAACGCGACGATGTCGTCGAAGCGCTCCTTGATCTGTTCCTCATCCATGCCGAGGATCGCGCCGTTGAGGTAGACGTTGTCGCGTCCGGTCAGGTCATGGTGGAATCCGGCGCCGACCTCGATCAGGCCGGCCACGCGGCCGCGCGTGAGCACCATGCCCTCGTCCGGCAGCATGACGCCCGAGATGTGCTTCAGCAGCGTGGACTTGCCGGAGCCATTGAAGCCCAGGAGCGCAACGGTCTCACCCTGCTTGATCGTCAGGCTGACGTCCTTGAGGGCGTCGAAGGTCTCGGTCAGCTCCCCCTTGCGCCCCTTGACCAGCCAGACGATGGCCTCTTTGATCGAGCGCGAATGGCGCAGCACGAACTTCTTGGTGATTCCCCGGACTTCGACGGCGGTGGACATTCAGAGCTCCTGGGCAAACCGGCCCTCGAGCCGGCTGAAGGTCAATTGGCCGATGATGACGACGGCGAGCGAAACGGCAAGACCGATGGGAATCCAGAGGGTCAGCAGTTGATCGGGTACGGCGGAGGAACCGTCAGTGGTCGGGAACCAGAAGGCGTAGTGGAACGCCTCGACGCCCACGCTGATCGGGTTCATCTGGTAGAAGAAGTAGAACCCCTCCCCCATGCGGTCCCGCACCATCTGCCACGAGTACATGACGGGGGAAGCCCACGTGGCGATCATCAGGAGCAAGTCGACGAAGTTCTCGGCGTCCCGGAAGTAGACGTTGGCCGCGCCGAACAGCAACCCCAGCCCGAGGGCCAGCAGCGCCACGATGATGAAGCCCGAGAGCGCGGCCACCAGCTGCATGATGTCGGGCCGCCACCCGACGATCAGGCATGCCGCCAGCAGGATCACGATCTGGGGCACGAGGTGCACCCCCGACACCCACACCGACGCAACCGGGAAGAGTTCCCGGGGCAAATAGATCTTCTTGATCAGGCTGCCGTTGTTGACGATTGAGCGTGCGGCATTGCCGAGCGCCTCGGAGAAGAAGTTGATCAGCACTATCCCGGAGAACAGGTAGATCGCATAGTTCGACAGGCCCGTGGGATTGCGGGGCCCCTTCTCGAGGCCGAGGAAGACCCCGAGTGCGATGTAGAAAACCACGAACTGCAGCCCGGGCTTGAAATAGGACCAGACGAGGCCGAGCAGAGAGCCCCGGTACCGGACCTTGATCTCCTTGTCGACCAGCAGCTTGAGCAGGAACCGGGAGGCCAGCACGTCACGGAGGCCCCGGCCCTTTCCCGGCTGGCCCAGAGCTTGGACGGTCAAGATGACGACTTTCCTAGGTCAGAGTGCTTCTCGAAGGTCTTCCGCCACGTCTCAATGGAGGTGATCTCGGGGAGCGCACTCCGATAGTCGGCACGGAGCCTCTGCCATTGGCGGAGGATCTGCGTGTGGAGCTTCCCTGCCTCCGCGAGGGTCTGGCGCAGTGTCTGCGGATCGCGCTGGTACCAGCTGACGCCCGTGCCCTCTGCGTTGGAGACGAGGGCGCTGTCGTACTGCGACATCCGCCACCAGCGGTTGTCCTGGTGCGGAATCAGCGCTTGGGGACGTTCCTTGCTGACCGGCTTGACCGGCTTGAGGAGTTGGCGGGCCACGGTCTTGGCCGTCCAGGGCAGCAGTTTGACGTAGCCCGGGGACTGGAAGCCTTGGCCCTTCCGGGGGGGCTTGTCCATCTTGGGGCTCGGGAAGTCCTCCGGCTCGGGCTTGAACCTGGAGTCGCTGAAGTCCTTGGCCATCGACCGGATCTCAGGAAGCTTGACCGGGAGGAGGTCATGGAGATGGCTGGGCCCCTGCAGGAGGTCGCGCAGGGCCATGACACGTCCTCGGGCCGTGTAGTACTGCATCGAGATCAGGTGCTTGACATCCAGCTGGAGAGACTCGCGGACCACGCGCCCGCCGAGCTCGTAGGGGCTGTGCAGCAGCGCCGTGATCAGGCGATTGCGGGTATGGAAGTATGCCTGCCAGCCGACCAGATCGTCCTTGTCGATCCACGAGACGTGCCAGACGGCAGCCCCGGGCATGGACACAGTGGGGAAGCCGCGGTCGCGGGCCCGGAGCCCGTACTCGGCGTCGTCCCACTTGATGAACACCGGCAGGGCGAGGCCGATCTCCCGGATCACGGCCGTCGGGATGAGGCACATCCACCAGCCGTTGTAGTCCACGTCCGTGCGCCGGTGGAGCCAAGGCGTCTGGCGGAGGTTGGAGAGCGCGAAGTCATGGCCGAGGATCGCGTCCTCGTTGGGCAGCGAGGGCTGGATCCGGTACGGATTCACGACCTCGCCGAACGTGTGGAGCACGGTGCGGTTGTAGAGGTCGAACATGTGCCCGCCGACGATCGTCGGCTTCTTGCACAGCTCGGCGAAGGTCACGACGCGGTTGATGCTCTCCGGCTCGATCATGACGTCGTCATCGAGCAGGAGGGCGTAGTCGCTGCCGTTCTCCACGGCCTCGAACATGCCGCGGGCGAAGCCGCCCGAACCGCCGAGGTTGTCCTGGTTGATGATCCTGAGCTTGCCACCCAGCCCCGCCTCGGCCTCGGCGAAGCCCTCGGCGTCCGCCACCTTCGAGGTTCCCTGGTCGACGATGACGACCTCGCGCACGTGTTCCAGGGCTTCGGGAGCGCTGCCGAGCGTCTTGAGGTTCTGGATGCAGAAGTCCGTCTTGTTCAGCGTCGTGATTTCGAGCGTGACGGAGGTCGAGATCTTCTTGTCCGTCTTGGTCTGCCACTCGGCCGCCTCCAGGACGAGAGCCTCAGCGCCTGCGACGAGGTCGAACCAGTACCAGCCGCCGTCGCCGAAGGGCTCCAGCGTCAGCTCGAAGGTGGAGATCTGGGTCCCCTGGACTCGCGCCGACGCCACGCGCTGAAGGGATCCGCGCGCATTGGACTTGTAGACGAGCACGGAGCCCGCCCCGGTCGTCTTGATGTTCAGCCGGACGGCGTCGACGTGGGTCCAGCGGCGCCAGTAGCTGGCCGGGAAGGCGTTGAAGTACGTGCCGAAGGACAGCCGGGCACCCGGCCGGACACGCATCGAGGTCCGGGACAGGAAGTCCTCGACGTGGGCGATCGAGGCGGCGATCGAGGTCGCGACGAGCTGCTGCCGGTCGCGGCCCTTCTGCTGGGAGCCGTTCATCGTGCTCAACGGCGCGGACGTCGCGATCGTCGAGTCCACGTAGAGCTGGGCGGTGTCGACCTGCGTCGCCTCCGGGAGCACGACGCGCTGGAGAGTGAGGTAGCCCGCCTCGCGGAGCTCGTCGATGGGGGCCTCGTTGATGACAGTCACGCGTCCACCCCTCCGCTCACGAGCGTCTGGCCGCCCTGGAAGTGCGGCTTGATCTTGTTCTCGTACATGCTCAGGGCCGAGCCGATGGCCATGTGCATGTCGAGGTACTTGTAGGTGCCGAGGCGCCCGCCGAAGAGGACGTCCTTCTCCGCGTTCGCGAGGTCGCGGTAGGCCAGCAGCTTGGCGCGGTCGGCCTCCGTGTTGACGGGGTAGTACGGCTCGTCGCCCTTCTCGGCGAAGCGCGAGAATTCACGCATGATGAGCGTCTTCTCCGTCTGGTAGTTGCGCTCGGGGTGGAAGTGGCGCGGCTCGATGATGCGCGTGTAGGGGACGTCCGCATCGTTGTAGTTCACGACCGACGTGCCCTGGAAGTCGCCGACCGGGAGGATCTCCTCCTCGAAGTCGATCGTGCGCCACGAGAGGTCGCCCTCGGCGTAGTCGAAGTAGCGGTCGACGGCGCCGGTGAAGACGACGGGGACGTTGCCGACGACGTTGGCCTTGCTCAGCGGCTGGGACGAGTCGAAGAAGTCCGTGGAGAGCTTGACCGTGATGTTGGGGTGATCCGCCATGCGCTCGATCCACGCGGTGTACCCGTCGGTCGGGAGGCCCTCGTAGGTGTCGTTGAAGTAGCGGTTGTCGTACGTGTAGCGAACGGGGAGGCGGGAGATGATCCCGGCCGGCAGGTCCTTGGGGTCGGTCTGCCACTGCTTGCCGGTGTAGTGCTTGATGAAGGCCTCGTAGAGCGGGCGGCCGATGAGCTGGATGCCCTTGTCATTGAGGTTCTGCGGGTCCGTCCCGGCGAGCTCCCCGGCCTGCTCCTCGATGAGGGCCTTGGCCTCGGCGGGGCCGTAGTTCGCCCGGAAGAACTGGTTGATCGTGCCGAGGTTGATCGGCAGCGGGAAGACCTCGCCCTTGTGCACGCCGTAGACGCGGTGCACGTAGTTGGTGAAGGTCGTGAAGCGGTTGACGTACTCCCAGACCTTCTCGTTCGAAGTGTGGAAGAGGTGGGCTCCGTAGCGGTGGACCTCGATGCCCGTGGAGGGGTCGATCTCGCTGTACGCGTTGCCGCCGATGTGGTGCCGGCGGTCGATCACTGCGACTTTGACTCCGAGCTCCTTGGCGGCGCGTTCGGCCACGGTGAGGCCGAAGAATCCGGATCCGACGACGACGAGATCAGCGTCCACAAACTCTCCTGTTTCGGGGCATGCCTCTGCGATGGCAGGGGCCTTCCTGCGGTCCAAGACTACCGGACGGCTCCACGTGCCCCGGCCCATGGCCCCGAGGTTATCCACAGGAGGCGTCTCCCGGGCCGGTCCGCGCGGGCACCGCGCCTAGCCTTGGAGCGAGGCCAGGGGGGATCGATGGAACTGCACTGCACGCTCGTCACGCCGACCGCCAGAGGCGCGCTTGGCGGGGGCATCCGCCACGAGCTCGTCCTCGAGGTGCCGGAGGGGGCGCCGGGACACGAGATCGCCGCGGAGCTCCTGCGTATCCACGGGGCCTCGGGTCTCTCAGTCGAGGGCGTCCCGCTCGAGCGGCTCGCAGCGGGCCGGGCGCCGCTGTGCAGCGGCGCGGTGCTCGTGGCGGCCGCACCGGGGGAACAGCGGGCAGCTGCACCTTTGGCGCTCGTCGTGCAGGCGGGGCCCGCGGCCGGCACCGTGGTGCCGCTGGCGCGGGGGACGCTGCGGCTCGGACGCGGAGGCGCCCCGGGTACCGGCCCCCACGCCGTCCTCGCCGATCCGGAGCTCTCGCGCGAGCATGCCGCGATCGAGGTGGGCGACGCCGGCGTCGTGCTCCGCGATGCGGGGAGCACGAACGGCACGTGGGTGGACGGGCGCCGCGTCCGCGGGAGCATCCGCATTGCCGCCGGGCAGCAGATCCGGATGGGCGCGACGACGTGCACTCTGGTCTTCGCGGCCGAGGCCCCGACTCTCGACGCCGCGGCGGGGGCGCCCGCGCCGGAACCCCTCCGCGTGGTCCGCAGCGCCCCACCACAGCGACGGGCCGCGATGATCACCATGGCTGTCCTGCCGGTCCTGCTCGGCGTCGGGATGGCCGTCGCGACCGGCATGTGGATGTTCCTCGCATTCACGGCGGTCTCGGCCGTCTCGCTCCTCATCCCGCTCGTCGAGGGCCGCTCTGCCCGCCGGGAGTTCGAGCGGCGCCTCACCGCGGCGGCGAACGAGGACGACGCGCGCCGCCGCCGCGCGGCCCCGGACGCCGGGGTGCTGTGCAGGGCGGGCGGGGCCACGGCCGCCGCCTCCGGCCAGGGCAGGGGGGGACCCGACGGCACCGTGCACGTCCGTCTCGGCACGGCCGACCTGCCGGCAAACGTCACGGTCGAACCCGCCGATGCCGGCATCGATCCGCCCGTGCTCACGGCCGTCCCGCTGACGCTCCCGCTCGTCGGCCGGGTGGCCGTGCACGGGGGCGACGCGTCGGTCGAGGCCCTCCTGCGGTGGGTCCTCCTCCAGGTGGCAGCCCTCCCGGCCGCCGAGGGAACGGTCGTGCTCGCGGCGGGAGGCACGCTGGCGACCCGGCTCGCGGCGCGCTTCCTGCCCCGCACGCGGATCCTGTCCGACGCCGAGGCCGCCGATCCAGACGCCCTGGAGGCCGCGGGGCCTGCCGCAGGCCGGGCCGTCGTCGTGCTCCTGCCCGGAACCTCTCGGGTGGCCCATGAGGCCTGTGCTGCCGTCGGGGCCGCCCGCGGTTGGGCCGTGGTCGGTCTGGAGGGGCTCGTCGGCCCCTCCCCCGACGCCGAGATCCGGCTCGGCACGCGCCGCGCGCGCCTCATCGCAGGAGGTGCGGCGCAGGACTTCGTTCCCGACCTCGTGCCGGGCCCGGTCTTCGACGCCGCGGCGCGCCGGGCGGGGGCTCGTGGCAACGTCCGGCGCGCGGGGCGCGTGCCCGAGCGATGCGGTCTCGACGAGGTCACCGCCCTCGGGGCGGACGCGCTCGCTGCCGCCTGGTCCGCGCACGCCTCACCGGACGCGCTCCCCGTCCCGCTCGGCCTCTCGGCCGCGGGGCCCGTCGTCCTGGACCTCGTCGCGGACGGCCCTCACCTCCTCGTCGCCGGAACCACCGGCTCCGGGAAGTCTGAGCTGCTGCGCAGCCTCGTCGCAGGCGCCGCGGCGCTGGCCTCGCCCGAGCGGGTCACCTTCCTCTTCCTCGACTTCAAGGGCGGATCCGGCCTCGAGCCGCTCGCCGGGCTGCCGCACTGCGTGGGGCTCGTGACCGACCTCGCGACCGGCGGCATGGACCGGACGCTTGCCTCGCTCCGGGCCGAGCTCAAGCGGCGCGAGCGGCTCCTGGCCTCCTCCCGGGCCGCGGACCTCGGCGACTATGTGCGCCGCGGCGGCACCGGCCTCCCCCGCCTCATGCTCGTCGTGGATGAGTTCCGCATGCTCGTCGAGGAGGCGCCGGCGGCGCTCGGCGAGCTCATGCGGGTGGCCACTGTCGGGCGCTCCCTCGGCATGCACCTGGTCATGGCGACCCAGCGCCCTCAGGGCGCGGTCTCGGCGGACATCCGGGCCAACGTCACGACAGCTCTGGCGCTGCGGCTGCAGAGCGAGGCCGAATCGTCCGACATCGTCGGCAGCCCGGCCGCCGGGCGGATCTCCGTGCGGCTCCCCGGGCGCGCATACCTCAGCGTCGGGGGCGCCGAGCCCCTCGAGTTCCAGACCGCGTCGCTCGGCCTCGGTGCGGGCCGCGCAGCAGACCGGTCCGTGCGCGTGCACGCCGCCGTGGCGTGGCTCGAGGGGCGCCGAGGCGAGACCGGCGTGAACCTCGAGCCCTCCCCCGCCGAGGCCGCCCGGCCCCTCGTTCAGGCCGCCGGAGCCGCATGGGAACGTCTCGGCGCCGGGCCCATCAGGCGCCCCGTCGCTCCCCCGCTGCCCGCGCGGATCTCCCTGCGGCTCGACGGCGAGCAGCCGGGTCCGGGCTACGACGAGCCCGTCCTGCTCGGCGCCGTCGACCTGCCGCACGAGCAGCGGACGGAGCGCCTCTTCTGGAGCCCCGCCGACCACGGCCACCTCGCGCTCGTGGGCCCCCCAATGGCGGGCACCTCCGCAGCCCTCGCGGCCGTCACGGGCCAGCTCGCCTGCTCGACAGACGTCCGGCACCTCTATGTGCTCGACGCCGACGGCGCCCTCGCGGGACTTCGCGGGCACCCGCGGGTGGGCGCGCACGTCAGCCTCGGCGAGGTGCGAAGGGCCGCGCGCGTCGTCGCCCGGCTCGCCGAGGAATGCTCGGCGCGGCTCGGCGGCCGCGGCGAGACGCCCATCGTGCTGGCCGTCTCAGGCTGGGGAAGCTGGATCTCCGCCCTCCGCCAGAGCCCGTACGCGTGGGCCGAGGAGACGCTCAACGACCTCGTGCGGGACGGTCCCGGCGCCGGGCTCGTCCTCGTGGCCTCCGGCGAGCGCGAGCTCGTGGCGTCCCGGGCGTTCACCGGCATGCCCTCGCGCCTGTACTTCCCGCACGGCGCGACGGACGAGGCGCGCCTGTCGTGGCCCCGGCTCCCGGCGATGCCCTCGGTCGTCGGGCGCGCTGCGGCGGTCGGCACGATCCTCGGGGTGGGGACGGCCGCCAGCGCAGGCGACCTGGCCGGCGGGAGCGCCATGCTCGGCGGGAGCGTGGGGTCCGGCATGGGCTCCGGGCCCGGCTCCCCCGCAGGGCCCCGACCCTCCGCGGTGCAGTGCTGTGCGCTCGATGGCCCCGTCCCCGCCCCTGCCCGGGCCGAGGGCCGTGGCAGCACTCTTGAGCCGCGGCCCTTCCGCATTGATCCCCTCCCGCGCGTCGTCCGGGCTCACGACCTCGCCGCCCGCCGGATGGCCGCCCGAGACGGTTCCGCCGCTGCGGCCCTCGACCCGGTATCCCCGGGCGGCCGGACGCGGCTGCTCGTGGGGGTGGCCGGGGACGAGGCCGCGCCGCTCGGCCTGACGTTGGGGCACGGCGACGTGCTGCTCGTCCTCGGCGGCCCCGGGACGGGGAAGACCGCGTTCCTCGACGCGCTTCCAGTCATGAACCCGCACGTCGCCTTCGCGCCGGCGGGACGGGAGGATCGTGCCCTCCTCTGGGAGCGGCTCCTCGGAGCTCTGGCGGAAGCATCCTCCGGGGACGTCCGGCCGGTGGTCCCCGTCGACGACGCCGACGGGCTCACACCGGACGAGGAGCAGCTCGCGTCCCGGCTCGTCGAGGCGGGGTGCTCGGTGGTCGCAACGGCGGGCTACAGCGCGAACCTCTACGCACGCTGCCCGCTCGCCCTCACGGCGCGCTCGAGCGGGACGGGCCTCCTGCTCGCGCCCCGTGCGCCGGGCGACGGCGATGTGTTCGGCGTGCGGGTGGACGTGCCGGGCCGCGTCCCGCCCGGCCGGGCAGTGGCCGTCATCGACGGCACGTGCGTCGACGTCCAGCTCGGCCACCGGACGCCGGCAAGCCTGATGGCAGAGGACGGGCCCGCGGGGCTCAGCCGCGAGGCTCCTCAGACGCCGGCTGTGTGAAGAGAAGAACCCTGCGCTCGAAGAGGAGGAAGCACGCTGCGACAGCCGGGACGAGGATGAGCACGCCATAGAGCACGAAGCCCGACGAGAGCGTCGGGACCCCGATGGCGAGGGCGAAGAGCTGCACGACGAGGGTCCCTGCCCGGGTCCAGCGGCGACCGCGCCACAGGAAGGCTCCCACGGCGACGAGCCACGCGCCCACGGCCGCCAAAAGGAGGAGGGTGAAGAGGGCCCCGCCCGGGGAGACCCTGGCCTCGCCGCTCACGAGGCCGACTGCGTAGAACACAGCCAGGCCGAGGAGGACGAGCGCCTCGGCGAGGACGATCGCGACGAGCGCGGTCAACGTCCAAGGACGCGGGGGCCGGGAGTCGGCATCGGTGGGCACACCGGCACCCTACCGGAGCTGTCCGGGGGCGCATGCGGACAAGGTCACAGACGCCCTGAGACTCACGCCACACGTGTGACGCAAACCTCCCGCCACAGGCTGGAATCCTTGCTCGGAACCCTTGTTTACAAACAGTTAACGTGACAACCTTTAACGGAGTTGATCGCGGGGCCCCCAAAGGCCCCTTTGCTTTGAGCGGCTTCGTGAATCTTTTCACAAGCCCGCCGTACCCCCCAGAACGGAGTTGCACTACCCCATGGATTGGCGTGACCGCGCGGCCTGCCTTGACAAGGACCCCGAGCTGTTCTTCCCCGTCGGGAACACCGGGCCGGCCCTCCTCCAGATCGAAGAGGCGAAGAGTGTCTGCCGCCGCTGCCAGGTCGTCGACACGTGCCTCCAGTGGGCGCTCGAGTCCGGCCAGGACGCCGGCGTCTGGGGCGGCATGAGCGAGGACGAGCGCCGCGCCCTCAAGCGCCGCGCCGCCCGCGCGCGCCGCGCGTCCTAGGACGCCTATGGCCGGCAGGGCCTGACGAAGGGACCGCCCGGAACAGCATCGCTGTCCCGGGCGGTCCTTCATCTGTTGCTTGTTCTGCTGCTGCGGCTCCTGGCCGTCCCAGAGGCGCGAGCGGGTTCAGTCGTGCCGCGGCCGGAGGACGATCCGCACGCACGTTCCGCCCCCGTCGCGCTGCCCCCACTCGATCGTCCCGCCGAGCTCACTCGTGACGAGCGTGCGCACGATCTGCAGCCCGAGGCCCTCGTGGCGGGTCTTCGCCTCCGGCAGCCCCACGCCGTCGTCCTCGACGGTGACTTCGAGGACCTCGCTGCCCGAGGAGTCCGCCCGGCGGTCGGCCGTGAGCCACACGGTCCCCGAGCGGTTCGCGAGGCCGTGCTCCACGGCGTTCGTCACGAGCTCGTTGATGACAAGGGCAAGCGGGGTGACGAAGTCGCTCTCGAGCTCGCCGAACTCGCCCCGGCGCTCGGTCGCGACGTGCTGGCCCTCGGTCGCGACCTCGACCGAGAGCCGGAACTGCCGGCCGATGAGCTCGTCGAAGTCGACCGTTTGTGCCAGGCCCTGGGAGAGGGTCTCGTGGACGAGCGCGATCGTCGCGACGCGCCGCATCGCCTGCTCGAGGCCCTGCCTCGCCTCGTCGCTCTTCATCCGCCGGGACTGCATGCGCAGGAGCGCCGCGACGGTCTGGAGGTTGTTCTTGACCCGGTGGTGGATCTCCCGGATCGTCGCGTCCTTGGTCACGAGCTCCATCTCGCGGCGGCGCAGCTCCGAGACGTCACGGCACAGCACGAGGGCGCCGAAGCGCTCGTGCTCATCGCGCAGCGGGATCGCGCGCAGGGACAGGCTCACGCCACGGGACTCGATCTCACTGCGCCACGGCATGCGGCCCGTGACAACGAGCGGCAGCGTCTCGTCGACCATGCGCCGGTCCTTGAGCAGCCCCGCCGCGACCTCGGCGAGGGAGCGGCCCTCGAGGGACTCGATCCCGCCGAGCCGGCGGAAGGCCGAGACGCCGTTGGGGCTCGCGTACTGGACGATCCCCTCCGCATCGAGGCGGATGAGGCCGTCGCCGACGCGCGGGGCGCCCCGCCGGGACCCCGTCGGCGAGGCGAAGTCCGGCCACAGGCCGAGCGTCCCCATGCGCAGGAGGTCGTACGCGCACTGCCGGTAGGTCAGCTCGAGGCGGCTGGGCATACGAGAGCTCGAGAGGTCCATGTGCGAGGTGACGACGGCGAGCGTGCGGCCGTTGCGCACGAACGGCACCGCCTCGACGCGCATGGCCATCTCGGCGTTGAAGCTCGTCTCGTGGCTGCGCTCGATCGACTGGCTCTCCCACGCACGGTCCACGATCGCCCGCAGGTCCGGGCGGATCTTCTCCCCGACGAAGTCGCTGTGGAACACCGTGTGGGTCGTCGAGGGCCGCACGTGGGCGAGGGCGACGTAGCCGTCGTCGGGATGCGGGAACCACAGCGCGAGGTCCGCGAACGCGAGGTCGGCAACGAGCTGCCAGTCGCCGACAAGGAGGTGCAGCCATTCGGCATCCCCCGGACCGAAATCAGCATGCTCCCTGATGGGGTCCGTGAAGATGGCCACTGCACCGCCTTGTCGTCTCGAGTCACAGGTGCCCGGCGAGGCGCCTCCCTAGTGGCGCACGATCGACCGGAGCAGCCTCAATGCTACCGAGAGGGACGCCATGTCGTCGCTCTCGAGGGCGTTGACCTCGGCGAACATCGTCGCGGCCCGCTCGAGCTGCTCCTCGTTCTGCGCCTCCCAGGCGGCCAGTCCCTCCTCGGGGGCGGCGTCCGCGGACGAGGCCTCCATCACCGAGCGGGTGATGTCCGCCACGGTCCCGTAGAGGTCGTCGCGCAGCGCCGCACGCGCGAGCGACTGCCACCGGTCCCGCCGCGGGAGCGCGGTGATGCGCTCGAGCAGCGCGTCGACGCGGAAGCGGTCGAACACCGTGTAGTAGAGGCTCGCGACCCGCTCGACGGGGGCGCCGCTGGTCTGGGCGATCCGGGCCACGTCGAGGAGCGCGTAGCTCTCGAACAGCTCCGCCCAGCGCTGCGCGAGCTCCATCGGCAGGTCCCAGTCCTTCGCCTTCTCGAGCAGGCCCGAGACCCGGTCGGCGTCCTGTCCGTGGAGGAACTCGGGCAGCCGCGACCGCAGCGAGGACATGGTCGGCTCGTACTGGGCCACGATGTCGGCGATGCTCTTCCCCCCGGTGCCCTCGTGCAGGAGCCAGCGGACTGCCCGGTCGAGGAGCCGGCGGATGTCGAGGTGGATGGCCGTCCAGTGCTCAGTCGGGAACGACGCCGGGAGCGCGTTGAGCGCCTCCGTCATGTCCTCGATCCGGTAGATCTCACGCAGCGCCACGAAGGCCTTGGCCACCGCGGCCTGGGTCGCGCTCGTCTCCTCGATCGTGCGGAAGGCGAAGGTGATGCCGCCGAGGTTGATCATGTCGTTCGCGACGACGGTCGCGATGATCTCCCGGCGCAGCGGGTGGCTGTCAAGGTCCGCGTCGAAGCGCTCGACGAGCTGGCGCGGGAAGTACCGGCGCAGCGTGTCGCGGAACCACGGGTCATCGGCGAGATCGGAGGCGCGCAGGGCCTCGGTGAGCTCGATCTTGGCGTAGGCGGCGAGGACCGACAGCTCGGGAGACGTCAGCCCCTGGCCCTGCTCGAGGCGCCGGTGCAGCTCCTCGGTCGTCGGGAGCGCCTCGAGGTCGCGCTTGAGGTCCGCCTTCTCCTCGAGCCAGTCCATGAGGCGTTCGAAGCTCGGGCTCCACTCGGCGATCTTCGCGCGGTCGTTGACGAGCAGGATGTTCTGGTCGATGTTGTCCTCGAGCACGAGCCGGGCCACCTCGTCCGTCATGGAGGCAAGGAACTCGGTGCGCTCGGCCGGGTCCAGCTTCCCCGCGGCCGCCATCCGGTCGATGAAGATCTTGATGTTGACCTCGTGGTCGGAGCAGTCGACGCCCGCGGAGTTGTCGATCGCGTCCGTGTTGAGGATGACGCCCTGGAGGGCGGCCTCGATGCGGCCCCGCTGGGTGAAGCCCAGGTTGCCGCCCTCGCCCACTACCTTGACGCGGAGGTCGCGGCCGTCGACGCGGATCGCGTCGTTGGCCTTGTCCCCGACCTCGGCGTTGGTCTCCGTGCTCGCCTTGACGTAGGTCCCGATCCCGCCGTTGTACAGCATGTCCACGGGCGCCAGGAGCACGGCCCTGAGCATCTCGTTGACGCTCAGCTGCTCGATGCCCTCTGGCAGGCCGAGCGCGGCGCGGACCTCCTCCGAGACCGGGATCCACTTGGCCGAGCGCGGGTAGACCCCGCCGCCGGCGCTGATGAGGGCGCGGTCGTAGTCGTCCCACGAGGAGCGCGGAAGGGCGAAGAGGCGGCGCCGCTCCGCGAAGGAGGACGCGGCGTCGGGCGTCGGGTCCAGGAAGATGTGCCGGTGGTCGAAGGCCGCGACGAGGCGGATGTGCTCGGACAGGAGCATGCCATTGCCGAAGACGTCGCCCGACATGTCGCCTACGCCGACGACCGTGAACTCCTCGGTCTGGGTGTCGAGGTCGAGCTCGCTGAAGTGCCGCTTGACGGATTCCCACGCGCCCCGGGCCGTGATGCCCATGGCCTTGTGGTCGTACCCGACCGAGCCGCCCGACGCGAAGGCGTCGCCGAGCCAGAAGCCATAGTCGGCGGCGAGGCCGTTGGCGATGTCCGAGAACGTCGCGGTGCCCTTGTCGGCGGCGACCACGAGGTAGGAGTCGTCGCCGTCGTGGCGCACGACGCCGGCCGGCGGCACGACCTTCTCGGTCGCCACTGCGCCGTCCCCCGCTGCATCCTGTTCGAGCACCGTCACGCGGTTGTCGGTGATGTCGAGCAGGCCGCGAATGAACGTCTTGTAGCTCTCGACGCCCTCGGCGACCCAGGCGGCGCGGTCGAGCGCGGGGTCCGGGAGCCGCTTGGCGAAGAACCCGCCCTTGGCGCCGGTCGGGACGATGACGGCGTTCTTGACGACCTGGGCCTTGACGAGGCCGAGGATCTCGGTGCGGAAGTCCTCGCGCCGGTCGGACCAGCGCAGGCCGCCGCGGGCGACCTTGCCGAAACGCAGGTGGACGCCCTCGACCCGGGGCGAGTAGACCCAGATCTCGTAGGCCGGCTTGGGCGAGGGCAGGCCCTCGATCTGCGAGGGCAGCAGCTTGAAGCTCAGGTACGAGCGGTCGAGGTAGAAGTTCGTGCGCAGGGTCGAGTCGATGAGGTTGATGAAGGTGCGCAGGAGCCGGTCGGCGTCGAGCGTCGGGACCTGGTCGAGGGCCTCGGTGAGCTCGCCGCGCAGGCGTGCGGAGGTCTCGGCCCGCTCGGCGTCCCCGAGAGAGGGGTCGAACCTGGCCTCGAAGTACTGCACGAGGCGGCGGGTCACCTCGGGGTTCGCCAGGAGCGTGTCCGCCATGAAGCCGAACGAGTTCGTGTTGCCCATCTGGCGCATGTACTTGGCGTAGCTGCGCAGGATCGCGACCTGGCGCGAGCGCAGGCCCTCGCGCAGCACGAGGCGGTCGAGGCTGTCCGACTCCGTCTCGCCCGAGACGGCCTGCCCGAACGCGTCGGCGAGCAGCTTTCCCGTCGAGAGCGGGTCCGCGCCCGGCGGGTACTTGAGCCCGAGGTCGTAGAGGAAGAACTCCCGGGCGTCGCCGGTCTCGATCTCGAAGGGGCGCTCGTCGAGCACCTCGAGCCCGAGGTTGTGGAAGAACGGCAGGATCTGGGTCAGGCTCTTGGGCTCGAGGAGGTAGAGCTTGACGCGCGCGTCCTCCTCGAGGGCCTCGCCGGCGTCGTGCGGGAGGTAGACGTGGACGGCGGGCCGCTCGGGCGCCTCCTCCTCGGGGCCCCTCTCGGCCGCCGCCCGCTCGGCGGCGTACGCCTCGAAGCGCGTGAGGTCCTCGAGGGCGTCCTCGACGGTGTAGTCCACGCGGTACGAGGCCGGGAAGGCCTCTGCCCACAGCGCGGACAGGTGCTCGGCCTCGGCGAACGGCCGGTTCTCGTGCAGGACCTGGGCGATGCCCTCGCTCCACGAGCGCGTCGCGGTGACGAGCCGCTGCTCGAGCGCCGCGGTGTCGACGCTGCGCAGGTCGACGGCCTTCGCGTCCGCGCCCTTGGGGAGGCGGATGCGGAAGTAGAGCCGGGCCAGGGCCGAGTCGCTCATGTGCGAGTCGTAGTCGATCGAGGAGGAGTGGAACTCCCGCTCGAGCTCCTGCTCGATGCGTCGGCGCACGGCTGTGTTGTAGCGGTCCTTGGGCAGGTAGACGACGGCGTTCATGAATCGCCCGTAGATGTCCGGGCGGAGGAAGAGCCGGGTCCGCCGGCGCTCCTGGAGGCGCTGGACGCGCGTGACCGTGTCGAGCAGCGTGGTC
Source organism: Sinomonas sp. T428B (assembly GCF_056780155.1). NCBI lineage: Bacteria > Bacillati > Actinomycetota > Actinomycetes > Micrococcales > Micrococcaceae > Sinomonas > Sinomonas sp. T428B. Next base: position 2,570,048 of record NZ_JBRAZR010000001.1, read on the forward strand.
GCGTCGATCTGGAAGAGCTCGTCGCGGGGGTACGTCTCGAGGATGGCCATGAGGTCCTTGCCCGAGTGCGAGTCCGCGGGGAAGCCGGAGCGGCGCAGGACCTCGGCGATCTTGTCCTTGACGATCGGCACTGCGCGGGCGGACTGGGTGTAGGCGCTCGAGGCGAAGAGGCCGATGAAGCGGCGCTCGCCGTCGACCCTGCCGCTCGCGTCGAAGCGCTTGATCCCGATGTAGTCGAGGTAGGAGCGGCGGTGCACGGTGCTGCGCGAGTTGGCCTTCGTGATGACGAGGGCTCGCCGCTCGCGGGCGTGCTCCTGCCCCTGGGCCGTGAGGTGCTGGAGGGCGTGGGCGCCGTCGCCCCGGAGCAGGCCGAGGCCGCTGCCCTCGACAAGCTCGAGCACGTCCTCGCCGTCGACCGTCTTGAGGTCGTACTCGCGGTAGCCCAGGAAGGTGAAGTTGCCGGCGTCGAGCCAGCGCAGGAGCTCCTGGGTCGGCACGAGGTCCGGGATGTCCTCGGCCCCGGCGACGGATCCGAGGCTCTCGGCAATCTCCAGGGCCTTGGTGCGCATCGGCTGCCAGTCCTCGACGGCCGCCCGCACGTCGCCGAGGACGCGGCGGATGCCCTCGACGATCTCGGTGCGCTGCGTGGCGCCGGCGCGGTTGGTCTCGATCGCGATCCACGACTCCATCGACGTGATGTTCTCCGACTCCGCCGCGAGCGCGCTGAGCCGCGGCATCGTGGCCGTGTCGCCGCTCGTCATGCCCCACTGGGAGGGGACGCGCTCGACGGCGACGAGGGAGTGGTCGCTGCGGCGGCGGGTCACGACGAACATCGGGTGCACGACGAGGTGGATCGCCATCTGCTGGCGCACGAGCTCCGCGCTCACAGAGTCGACGAGGAACGGCATGTCGTCCGTGACGATGTAGACGACGCTGCGGCCGGCCTCGTCGACGACCGCGATGTTCGCGGTCCCGGGGGTGCGCTCGTCTCCGATCCGCCAGTGCTCCCGCGCCCTTCCCGCGAGCTGGTCCGCCGGGTAGGACTGGGAATCCTCCTCGGCCAGGTGCTCGTAGTAGTCCGCGAGGAACCGGGATTCCTGGTCTGCGGATGGGAACGGGGTCTGCTGGGCAGTACCGGTCGACACTCGGGCTCGCCTCCACTGGACGGTGCTGCTACGGCGCAGCGCTCACGTCGAGCCTAACGCGCTGCCCTGAGGCCTGCTTTGGTACCTCGTATGGCGAATCGGCGATTCCGCTGTGCAGGTGTACACACCAGTCCGGCGATGCTCGTCCGGATCTGGGATTCCGGCGACGTTTCGAGCAGCACGGACCCTCCGAGGAGCGCCGCGTCGGCGACCTCGGCGTCGTGGGGGATCATCGCCCCGATGGGGATCCCCGGACCGAAGCGCTCCCAGGCCTCGCGGAGCGCCCTCTCGGGGAAGCGGCCGATCGCCGAGGCCCGCACCTTGTTGAAGACGACGGTGGGGCTCGCCGAGGGCACGGCCCGCTCGAGCTCCGAGAGCGCACGCACGAGCCGGGGCATGCCGACCGTGTCCGCCGAGCCTACGGCGAACACCCGGTCGGCGAGCTCGAGGCTCCGCAGCGTGGCGGCATTGCGGCGCGGCGCCATCGTGTCGAAGCTGAGCTCCTCGTCCGCCTCGAGGCAGAACCCGGCGTCGACGACGACCACCTCGGCGATCTCGCGGCAGCGCTCGAGGACCGTCGTGAGGGCCGCCGCACGCAGCTCCGGCCAGCGGTCCGCGCGGGTGAGGCCGGTCAGGACGCGCAGCGTCCCTCCGCCGGTGACGACGGGGACGGCGACGCGCTCGAGCGCGCGGCGGTCCAGGACGCCCTGGTCCGCGAGGCGGCACGCCTGGGCGAGGCCCGCCGAGTCGTCGAGCAGGCCGAGGGCGCCGGCCACCGAGGCCCCGTACGGGTCGGCGTCCACGAGCACGACGCTGCGGCCGTCGGCCACGAGCTCCGCCGCGCAGTTGACCGCGAGGGTCGTGCGCCCCGGAGATCCGATCGGCCCCCAGAAGGCGATGATCTCCCCGTCGCCGGCCGGCTCCTCCGGGCCATGCTCCTCCGAGGCCTCCGCGAGCGGGCGGGCCCCGGCGAGCGCGAACGACGCGGACGGCGCCGACAGAGCGGAGGCGGTGAAGGCGGCAGCGCGCTCCACCGCCTCGGCGATGAGGTTCGCGAGCTCGGCCGCCGGCACAGCCTCCGGCGCAGCGAGCACGCCGAGGCCGTCGAGCCTGAGCCGCTCGGCGTCGTCGTCCGTGAGTCCCACCAGGGCGACGCCGACGGCGGCGAGGCGGTCGACGAGCGTCGCCGTGATGTCCCCCGTCCCGCCCGCGACGACGGCGGCGCGCGCGAGTCCCGTCTGGCACGCTGCGATGAGCTCGGCCAGCTCGGAGCAGCGCCGCACGACCGTGACCGGACCGTGCAGGCGCTCGAGCGAGCCGACGAGCTCGGCCTGGCCGGCGCCGATCGTGACGACCGGGATGCTCATCGTCTGCCTCCGGCGGGGTTCCACACGAGCGAGACCTTGGCGCTGTTCGCCTGGGCGCCGAGCAGCTGGGCGAGCTTGCCGTCCTCGACGAGCACGAGGACCTGCGTCTCGCGGCTCCCGCCGAGGGTGGACGACGCCGCCTCGACGTGGGAGATCTCGGCACCGGGGACCAGGAGCTTCGGCTCGGCGAATCCGTTCCGCCCGTCCGGCAGCGCGACCCACACGTCGACGCGCGTCCCCGCGACCGCCTCGGCGGGCAGGGCCTCCTCGACGCTGATCGCCACGGGCTTGCGGTCGAGCGCCCTGGGCTCGCCGAGCACCGAGGCCGCGACGAGGTCGCCCTTGGGAACGCGCTGGAGGGCGATCCTGCCCTCCGGAAGGCTCTCGGGAGTCAGGTAGCGGCCCTCGGCATCCCCGAGGCGGACGTCGATCCGGACGAGCTTGTCGGCATCGACCGTCTGCCCGACTGCGATGTCCTCCTTCGCGGCATACGCCTCGACAGTGCGGTCCGCGGCGTCGACGAGAGCCACGACCCCCGCCACTGAGGCCAGCACGAGCAGGAGCCCCACGAGGAGCCGCGGGTCCTTCCAGGACGGCTTGGACAGCCGAGCGCCGGGCGGATTCTCGGCAGCGGGCATTGGTTCCCCCTCAGTCACGGGCCGCAGGGCCGGCCCCCCGGGGACATTCTTGCGGCGCCCGAGGCCGATCCCAAGTCACAGGGCATCAAACGGCATCAAACTGTGGATAACCAGATCAATCTGGGCCAATCCACCCCGAGAGCTGGCACAATGTTTCCATGCCTCGTTTCCTGACGCTCGCGGATGTATGCGAGCAGCTCCAGATCAGCTCGGCACAGGCGTACGCCCTCGTCCGCAGCGGCGAGCTCAAGGCCATCCAAGTGGGCGGCCGCGGCCAGTGGCGGGTCGAGGACGTCAAGCTCGAGGAGTACATCCAGGCCAGCTACGCCAAGGCCGAGAAGCTGCTCGCCGAGGGACGCCGTTCCCACACCGCCGGCTGACCCCGCAGACCTCACCCGGCCCCACACAGCAGCGCCCTCCCGACTCCCGCCTCGGTCTCCCCACGCCTTTCGCGGCCTTGGTTTCCCTGAGCGCCATCAGCCGCCCGAGCGCACCGCGATAAGGGCCCCGAACGGCACGAGCGCAGTCGCAGCCGACGGCGCAGCCCAGGCGTCGTCCAGACGCACCGAGAGCTCGAGGTAGTCCCTCCCCACCGTGTCGATCGTGCCCGCGATGACGTGCGGCTCCCCCGCCCCGCCGTCGGCCAGGCAGGACACGACGGCCCTGTCGCGCGCGAGGGCGCGCAGCCCGGACGCGAGGGTCAGGGACCTGCGGACCGCAGACCCCTCCGACCGCGCGCCGCGCCCCAGCCCCGCTACCGACACGACAGCCCCGACGGGCACGAGGGTGCTGTGCGGGGCGGCATCGACCACGAACCACGCGTCCGCGAGCTGGCTCACGGGACCCCGCAGGCGGACCCCCGCACGCAGGAGCAGTTCGACCGGAGCGCTCCCCTGGCCCCTGAGCCTCTCGACGATCCCGATCCCCGCCTGCTCGGCGCGCACGAGCTCGGCCACCTGGGCCTCCTGCTCGAGCCGCGCGGCGGAGGCCAGCTGTGCTTCGAAGTCGTCGAACAGGCTGTCCCAGCGCATGCGCCCCACCCTAGGGAGCGGGGCCGCGGTCGGTCAATTCACCGCAAATCACCAGAAGGCTGGACAAGAGCGGCTTTTAATGCTCAAACTTGTCCAGAACTCATCAAACAGCATCAAACTACATCAAACCGGTGGGACACGGCTCGCCGCCACCGCGTTTCGGGGGGGAACGATGGAGAACACGCGCAGGCAGCAGCTCGCGGTGGACGGGCTCGTGACGGCCGCGGTCCTCGCGCTGGGGGCGGTCCTCGTCGCCGCCGGAGGCATGCTCGCCGGCGACGCCGCGCCCGGGGCCCGGGGCGACTGGCTGCGCATGGCACCGCCCGCCCTCGACGCCGCCTCGCCCCGGACCGTCACGGTCCTGCTCGGGCTGGTCGCGAGCGTGGCGGGGCTCGTGGTCGTCGTGTGGTGGCTCCTGGCGATGGCCCTCGCGGTGGTCTCCGCCCTCCTGCAGGCAGCGGGGGCCCGGGGGGCGTCGCGCTGGACCGGGGCCTTCGCCCCCGCCTTCATGCGCCGACTCGCGCTCATGACGCTCGGCCTGAGCCTCGTCGCGGCCCCAGCAGTGCATGCGGCTCCGTCCCTGCCGGACCCTGCGTGGCAGCCGGCCCCGGTGTCGCAGGCCGCCGCGCCGCTCGCCGCCCCGGTGCCTGCACGTGCCGCCCAGGCTGACGCCGCCCCTGCCGTGGCGGCGGCAGAGCCCCAGGAGTCCGTCCCGGAGGCCGCGTGGGTTCCGGCGGCGCCTCCGCTGGCGGCGGGTCCGCTCGTCAGGCAGCCGACGCGAGTGGCCGCCGCACCGGCCGCCGTCGAGGTCCGCCCGGGCGACTCGCTGTGGGCCATCGCGGCCAGGCAGCTCGGACCGGGCGCGACTGACCTCGACATCGCCGAGGCTTGGCCGCGCTGGTACGCCGCGAATGCGAGCGTCATCGGCAGCGACCCCGACCTCGTCAGGCCCGGGCAGCTGCTCCTGCCGCCCCCGTAGGCCGTGCCAGAGCCATCACGCCAGCAACCTCATGCCAGCCACACCACCTGCCCAAGGCCAAGAGGCCAGCAACCGCCGGCCACAGGACTTGCCTGCGCCGGCAACACTTCAGCCGCCGCCCATCCCGCAGCCCCGAGAGAAGGAAGCACGCCATGACCGCACCCATCGACGTCCCCGGCACGGCGGCCGGCCGCACTGCTCAGCGGCGCGCGGACGCCGTCCCCGAGGGGCCCCGGACCGCGGACGTCCTCCGCTTCCACCGTCCAAGGCCCGCCGAGCCCGCATCGGCCCAGGCGCAGCGGGGGCGGGCGCGGACCGCGGGCAGCGCGGCCCTCGCCGCAGTCCCGGAGGACCTCCGGCCCGAGCCGCCGGTCCGGCGCCTGCGCGCCGTCCCGGCGCCCGACGAGGCGGAGGAGGTCCGCCGCCTCGCCGCCACCATCACGCTGGCGGCCATGGAGGCGCTCGCCGGCACGCGGCCCGTCCAGCAGCTCGCCCTGTGGCTCCACCGCGACCTGCTCGCCCCGGTCCAGCTGCGCGCGGAGCTCAGCCGCGCCAGCACGGCAGGCCGCCAGGGGCCCTCGGGACGGCGGCTGGCACTCGTCCACCGCGCCGCCGTCGTGAAGGCCGCACGCGCCACCCTCGTGAAGCCGGGCGTCTACGAGGCCGCAGTCGTCGTGGTCGACGCGGCGCGCTGCCGCGCCGTCGCCCTCCGCCTCGAGGCCTCGGACCGGGGCGGCTGGAAGGTCACGGCCCTCGAGATCGGGTGAGTCCCGAGCCGCGGCCACGAGCCAGGGAGCGTCCAGCAATCATGACGACGGCGGCCGGCCCCCCTGTGGGGAGCCGGCCGCCGTCCTCGTGTCCAGCCCGGGCCGTCAGCGGCGCCGCGTGCGGCGCCCGGGACCGCCCTTGGCGCCGGAGCCTCCGGAATGCCCTGCCTTGGCGCCACCGCCGGGCTGCCCGGACTTTGCACCGCCGCCGTTCTGGGCGGCCTTGGCCGAGCGCGCCTGCTCGACGTGGGTCTCGGTCGAGCCGTCCTCCGCAGGGGCGGTGTACTGGAGCTGGACGGGCCGCGCGGGCGCCTCGAGCCCGGGCGCCGGGGCGCCCTCCTGGGCCTCGGCCGGCTTGACCTCGAGGTTGAAGAGGAAGGCCACGGACTCCTCGCGGATGGCCTCCATCATGGTTTGGAACATCGCGTAGCCCTCGCGCTGGTACTCGACGAGCGGATCGCGCTGGGCCATCGCGCGCAGGCCGATGCCCTCCTTGAGGTAGTCCATCTCGTAGAGGTGCTCCTGCCACTTCCGCCCGATCACGGAGAGCACGACGCGCCGCTCGAGGTCGCGCATCATCTCCGAGCCGAGGGCCTCCTCGCGCTGGGCGTAGACGAGCTTGGCGTCCGAGAGGATCTCCTCCTTGAGCATCTCGACCGTGACCCGGGGCTTGCCGCCGGCCTCGTCGATGATGTCCTGCGGCGTGAGCGTGATGGGGTACACGGTGCGCAGGTTGGTCCACAGGGCGTGGAAGTCCCAGTCGTCGCCGTTGCCCTCGGCCGTCGCGGCCTCGATCATGGCCGTGAGCGTGTCCTCGAGGAAGTACTGGACCTTCTCGTGCAGGTCGTCGCCCTCGAGGATGCGGCGCCGGTCGCCGTAGATGGCCTCGCGCTGGCGGTTGAGGACGTCGTCGTACTTGAGGACGTTCTTGCGCTGCTCAGCGTTGCGGCCCTCGACCTGGGCCTGCGCCGACTGGATCGCCCGGGAGACCATCTTCGACTCGAGCGCCGTGTCGTCGGGCAGGCTCGAGGCCATAAGCCGCTCGGCACCGCCCGTGCCGAAGAGGCGCATGAGGTCATCCGTGAGCGAGAGGTAGAAGCGGGACTCGCCCGGGTCGCCCTGGCGCCCGGAGCGGCCGCGGAGCTGGTTGTCGATGCGCCGGGACTCATGCCGCTCGGTGCCGAGGACATACAGCCCGCCGAGTGCCAGGACCTCTTCGTGCTCGTCCTTGACCGCCTGCCGGGCCGCCTCGAGGGCCTCGGGCCACGCGGCCTCGTACTCCTGGGCGTTCTCCTCCGGGTCCAGGCCGCGGGCAGCGAGGTCGGCGACGGCCATGAACTCGGCGTTGCCGCCGAGCATGATGTCGGTGCCGCGGCCGGCCATGTTCGTGGCCACGGTGACGGCGCCCTTGCGGCCGGCCTGCGCGACGATGGCGGCCTCGCGGGCGTGGTTCTTGGCGTTGAGCACCTCGTGGCGGACGCCGGCCTTGGCCAGGGCCTTGGAGAGGTACTCGCTTTTCTCGACGCTCGTGGTGCCCACGAGCACGGGCTGCCCCGTCGCGTGCCGGCGCGAGATGTCCTTGACGACCGCGTCGAACTTGACCACCTCGTTCTTGTACACGAGGTCCGACTGGTCGATGCGCGCCATGGGCTTGTTGGTCGGGATGGGCACGACGCCGAGCTTGTACGTGCTCATGAACTCCGCGGCCTCGGTCTCGGCGGTGCCCGTCATGCCGGAGAGCTTGGAGTAGAGGCGGAAGTAGTTCTGAAGGGTGATCGTGGCGAGCGTCTGGTTCTCCGCCTTGATCTCGACGCCCTCCTTGGCCTCGATGGCCTGGTGCATGCCCTCGTTGTAGCGGCGGCCCGGGAGGATGCGGCCAGTGTGCTCGTCGACGATGAGAACCTCGCCGTCGAGGACCACGTAGTCCTTGTCCCGCTTGAACAGCTCCTTGGCCTTGATGGCGTTGTTGAGGAAGCCGATGAGCGGCGTGTTCGCGGACTCGTAGAGGTTGTGGATGCCGAGGTAGTCCTCGACCTTCTCGATGCCGGGCTCGAGCACGCCGACGGTCCGCTTCTTCTCGTCGACCTCGTAGTCGCCCTCGCCGAGGCGCAGGGCGAGCTTGGCGAACTCGGAGTACCAGCGGTTGGCGTCGCCCTGGGCGGGGCCCGAGATGATGAGCGGCGTGCGGGCCTCGTCGATGAGGATCGAGTCGACCTCGTCCACGATCGCGAAGTGGTGCCCGCGCTGCACGAGCTCACTGCGGTCCCAGGCCATGTTGTCGCGGAGGTAGTCGAAGCCGAACTCGTTGTTCGTGCCGTAGGTGATGCCGGCCTCGTACTGCTTCTTGCGCTCCGCCGGGTCCATGCTGGCCAGGATGCAGCCGCTCGAGACGCCGAGGAAGCGGTAGACGCGCCCCATGAGCTCGGACTGGTACTCGGCGAGGTAGTCGTTGACCGTGACGACGTGGACGCCCTGGCCCGTGAGGGCGTTGAGGTACGCGGGCGCCGTCGCGACGAGCGTCTTGCCCTCGCCGGTCTTCATCTCGGCGATGTTGCCGAGGTGGAGGGCCGCTCCGCCCATGAGCTGGACGTCGAAGTGCCGCATCCCGAGCGTGCGGCCCGCGGCCTCGCGCACGGCCGCGAAGGCCTCGGGCAGCAGGTCGTCGAGGCTCTCGCCGTCCTCGTAGCGAGCCTTGAGCCGGTCCGTCTCGCCGCGCAGTTCGGCGTCGGTGAAGCCGCGGAACTCGTCCTCGAGGGCGTTGATGGCGTCCGCGTACACGCGCAGCTGCTTGAGCGTCCGGCGGTCGCCGGTGCGCAGGAGTTTCTCGAGAAGGTTTGCCACGGTGGCTGTGCTCCCTTGTCAATGGCGGTTCTGTGCATGCAGCTGGCGCGCCCCCGGTCCGCGGGCGGGCGGATCTCAGTCTACGGGAGACACGTGCGAGGAGGCGCTCAGGTTCCGGTCACCCACTGCGCGGGCGACGGCGGGGGCGAGCCTTCCGCGGTCGGCGACCCTCACATCGTCCAGGCCGAGCCAGCTGGCCATGAGGAGCAGCTCGTCGGCGAGCTCCGCCGCCGTGTCGTCCGGCGCGTCGGGCTCGGCGTGCGCGGCCTGCACGAGGAGCGTCCGGGACGCGCGGTCGGCCTTGAGGTCGACCCGCGCTGCCATCCGGTCGCGCAGGAGGAACGGCAGGACGTAGTAGCCGAACTCGCGGCGCGGGGCGGGGGTGTAGATCTCGATCCTGTACCGGAAGCCGAAGAGCCGCTCGAGGCGCCGGCGCTCGAAGACGAGGGAGTCGAACGGGCTCAGGAGCGCGCGTCCTGTCGCGGTGCGGGGCGCCGCGACGGCCGGGTGGAGGTACAGCCGGTCGGGCCAGCCCTCGACGGACGCCTCCTCGAGCGAGCCGGCGGCGACGAGCCGGTCGACGGCGGACGCCGTCGCGCGCAGTGGCAGGCGGAAGTAGTCGGCGAAGCATCGCACCGTCCCGATGCCGTGCGCCTGGGCGGCGGCCTCGGTGAGGGCCAGGATCGCCTCGTCGGGGTCCGCCGCGCCGCCGTCGGGAATGCCGGGCGGCAGCACGGCAGAGGTGAGCGCGTAGCGGCGCTCGAACTGGGCCGTCCGGGCCGCGCTGCTCACGGTGCCCGCCTCGAACAGGCCCTCGAGCACGCGCTTGACGGGGTTCCAGTTCCATCCCCACGCGTCGCCCTTCGGGGCGTCGTGCTCGAGCCGCTGGGTCAGCTGGGCCGCCGTCTGCGGGCGGCCGTGCGCCAGGGCCTCGAGGATGCGCGCCTCGATGTCCTCGCGCAGGGCGGGGTCGAGGCCTCCGGCGCCGACCCAGGCGCGCTTCTGCCACGCCCGCAGGGCGTGGAAATGCTCCGGGCGGATGAAGCTGGCCTCGTGCGCCCAGTACTCCATCATGCGCCGGGGGCTCCGGGACGCGAGCCTGTCCACGATGGCACGGTCGTACGGGCCCAGCCTCGAGAAGAACGGCAGGTAGTGGCTGCGCACGAGGACGTTGACGGAGTCGATCTGCGCGAGCTGGATCCGGGCGAAGGTCCGGCCCACCGACCTCGCCGTGGCGGGGCCGGTGGGCCGGGGGCGGTGCAGTCCCTGCGCCGCGAGCGCGATGCGCCGGGCCTGGGCCAGGGTCAGGGACGCTGCCATGCGACCCCCGCCCCGGCCTGTCCCGGCGCCGGCCCATGCCTCAAGGCCGCGCCGGGCCTTCGGCTACGAGACGACGGCACTCTCGTCGTCCGAGCGGTACGCCAGGATGCGCTCCTCGACCTTCGTCTTGCCCGGTTCGCAGGCCCGGTCGAGGCTGATCACGCCGTAGGTCCACCCCCGGCGCCGGTACACGACGGAGGGTGTGTTCGTGTCGGCGTCGATGAAGAGGTAGAAGTCATGGCCGACGAGCTCCATGTTGTCCACGGCGTCGTCGAGGGTCAGCGTCGCGGCGGGGAAGACCTTGCGCCGGATGAGGACCGGCGAATCTCCCGCGGGAATGTCGTTCTCGATCTCGTAGGGCGAGCGCTCCTCCGCCTCACGCCTGTCGAGCTTCCCGGATGGGACGTCGAGGGCGTGCTCTGCGTAGATGGGGGTGCTTCCGCTCACGACCGGCAGCGCGGCCGTCGCAGTGCCGACGCCCACAGGGGCGTGCTTGCCGTGGTGCACCTTGCGCTTGTCCTTGGCCCGGCGCAGGCGCTCGAGGAGCTTGCCGTAGGCGAGGTCGAAAGCTGCGAACTTGTCCGGGGCCGTCGCCTCGGCACGGATGACGGGGCCGCGTCCGGTGACCGTGAGCTCGACGGTGAGCTGGTCGCCGCCCGAGCGGGCGCCGTTCTGCTTAGAGCACTTGGCATCGATACGCTGGACCTTGTCCGCGAGCGTTCCGATCTTCTCGAGCTTCTCGCTCGCGTACTCGCGGAAGCGATCCGACACGGTCAGGTTGCGTCCGCTGATCTTGAACTCCATGGTGCCCTCCAGAAACTTCTGAGTTCAGCCCGAAACAGCTGAGGAAGCAGAGCTCACCGTGACAGTCGAGCCCCTTTCCTGAGCCGCTATCGACAGATTCCTCGCTATGGAACCCATAACCGACGTTAGTGGATGGACACCGTTTATTCACCCCTTGTTGCCCGCATTTCCGAACTGTCCGCTCGGAGCGTAGTCGCCCGGCCCGGGCGCGTCCGGTGCTTCCGGAGCCTCCGGAGCGCCCGGCTCGTCCGCCACGTCGGGCAGCGGGACGTAGGCGAGGACCACGAGCCCGAGGACGACGGCGCCCGCGGCCTCGAGTGCGCGGGCGGCCTCGCGCGCGGTGGCACCGGTCGTGAGCACGTCGTCGACGACGATGCAGCGGCGGCCGCGCAGCGTGGCCATCCCGTCATCTCCCCGCCGTATGGACCGTCCGCGGACAGGTCGAAGGATGATGCGGTCACGCGCCGCGAGCGAGCCCGACGCGTGCGAGCGCCGGGCGCGCCGGCCGAGCCCCTTCTGGGCGGCCCCGGTCCCGAGGACCGCCCGCGCCACGGCAGCGAGTCGCTCGGTGGGGCGGAGGCGGCGGGGCCGCAGGGCCTCGGCCCACACCGCCCGGGGCGGGAGCCTGTCCTCGCGCCGCAGCCGCGCGAGGAGGAGGCCGAGCGGGTCGAAGCCGCGCCGGAGGTAGGCCGAGGCGGTCGTGGGGACGGGCACGAGCCAGACCTCCTCTCCCCCGACCGCGGCGTGCAGCGCCCGCGCGAGGACTGAGGCGAGCTCGGCCGCGAGCTCGGCGCTCCCGTGCCGCTTGAACGCGAGGACCCCGAGGGAGAGCTCGTCCCGGTAGGGCCCCGCGGCGACGGCCGCGAGGAGGACGCCGCCGTCCTCCTCGACGAGCGCCGGCGCGTGCGCCTCGACCCGCCGCGGCGTCGACGTCAGGGCCCTCAGGCGCCGCCGGCAGGCGATGCACAGGAGCAGCTCGGGCGCGCCGCACGAGACGCAGTCGCCGGGCACCACGAGCCCGAGCAGGTCGCCGGCGGCGGCGCGTAGCCCCGCGGCGGCCCGACCGGCCCACGTGCGCGGCCCGGCCGCATGCCGCGCCGTCCCACCGGCCCCGGGGATCCCGCCGTCGTCCATGTGCCCAGCCTGACGGGGCGCGCCGGATCCGGGGAGGGGCTCCCCCAGTGATGTGGAAAACCCGGGAGACTCCCGGCGGTACAGCTAGCCCGCGAAGGCCGGGTCCTCGACGCCCTTGCCCAGCTCGACCCACGAGTTGCGCACGAGCTGGAAGACGCCCGCGCCGGTCTGGGCGTAGACCTCCTGGTCGCCATTGCCGGCACTGACGGACTGGATGCCGTTGAGCGGCGGCAGCTGGCGGGGCTCCCCGCCGCGGAGGGAGACGAGGGCCGGCGTGACCGGGTCCGCCGCGGACAGGCCGGACACAAGGACGGTCAGGTCGTCCACCCACACGGCACGCCGATACTGCTCCTGCCCGACATTGAGGGTGATCGGCGACGTGAGCTCGCGCGGGGTGCCGTCGGTCCCGCGCACGATCCCGGCAAGCTGGAGCACCGTCTGCCCGCTGGCCGCGGAGAGCACGAGGGCCCTCGTCCCGTCCCGCGAGACGCGGACGTCCTCGATGACCCGTCCGGCGAGCCATGGGGGTTCCAGGACGGCCTTCGGCACGTCCGCGCCCTCGGCCACGCCCTGCGGCCGGAATGCGATGACCTCCGTCCCGCCGTCCGCGCCCGGCCCCGCGCTCCAGACCCACCCGCCGGGTCCGATCGATGGCGGGCTCAGCCGGGTCCGCGCGTCGAGCAGCCGGGCGGGCTGGTTGGGCACGACCGAGTACAGCCCCGGGCCCGAGCCGATGAAGGCGAAGACGCCCTGGGACGAGGCCGCGGCCGGGTGCTCCGGGCCGAACTGCGCCACCGAGCGCAGGGCGTCGATGCGGCTCGCCTGCCGGTCCGCGTACAGGACGAGCTCGCCGCCGGCCACGGCGACCTGCCACCCCGGCACCTTCGGGTCGACCGTCGGCTCGGGCGCCTGGCCGCCCGCGGACGGGTCGACGAGGGCCACCTCGCTCAGGTTGGAGCGCAGGGAGACGCCCACCACCGACGTGATCCCGCTGAACGTGCGCACGAGCTGGCTGTGCATGCGCTGCCGGTCGGTGAAGGATGCGTCGCGGACCTCGCTCGTGAGGTCGACCTGGGCCATGCTGTCCACGATCGGCACGGACTCCCGCTCGAGCCGCGTCCCGGGCGGGAAGGCGCTCGCGACCGCGGAGCGCAGGTACGGCGCGGGCCCCGCGAGCAGCGCGCTCACGAGGGACTTCGCGACACCGGAGTTGTCGATGAACCAGCGCACGTCCGGCACGAGCGTGGAGAAGGAGGGGTCGAAGAAGTACACGGGGAAGGCCTTGTAAAGGACCTTGAACGTCTCCTCCGGGATGGCGGTCCCGTCCGGGAGCTTGGAGACGCGCCACTGGCCATCGATCGAGGACAGGCTCACGTCGATCGACTCGCGGGTGCCGGCGGGGAACGGGGTCGCAATCCCATCGGCGTCCACGGAGTACGCCAGGTCCATCTCGTAGCGGTACTCGTTCTCGCGTCCGGTGGTCACGACGGTCGCGCTTCCGCGGTAGACAAGCGTGCGCTGGCTCGGCTTCCAGGAGACGGCGTTCGCGGGGGCCAGGAACTGCCGCGCGACCGTGAAGTCGTTCTGGTAGCCGCTCCCGGCGTTGAAGAAGCCCTCGATGATCGACTGCGGGCTCGCGCCGTCGCGGGGCCCTGGAGGGATGTACTGCGGGGCGTTGCCGCCCGTGAGAGCGCTGTCCTCGCTCCGGCCGACGGGCCCCGTGGTGGGCATGCGGGCGCAGCCTGCGAGGACGGCGAGGATCACGGCCAGGCAGACGACGACGGCGGCGAACGGGCGGCGGGTCATGGCGCCTCCCCTGCCTGCTCACCGATCGGCGGGACGGCGCCCGTGCCGACGACGACGCCGCGCGTCGCCTGCCCTTCCATGAGGGCGACGTCGCCGGCGGGGGGCTCGAGCGCCACGGGCGAGTCGCTGATCTGCCCGTCCCGGCGCAGCGGGAGGGTGAGCCGGAAGCATGAGCCCTCCCCCGGCCTGCCCCACGCCTGGAGCCAGCCGTTGTGGAGCTTGACGTCCTCGGTCGCGATCGAGAGGCCGAGGCCCGAGCCGCCGGTCTTGCGCGCGCGTGCCGGGTCGGCCCGCCAGAAGCGGTCGAAGACCCGCGCGGCCTCGGCTGGGGTCATCCCGATGCCGTGGTCGCGCACGGCGATGCCGACGGCGTCGGAATTCGCGGCGACGAAGACCTCCACGGGGCGCCCCTCGCCGTGCTCGAGCGCGTTGAGCAGGAGGTTCCGCAGGACGCGTTCGATCCGCCGGGCGTCCATCTCGACGATGATGCTCGGCGAGCGCGTGAAGAAGCGCACCTCCGAGCCGACATCGGCGGCGACGGGCGCCGCCGACTCGATGACGTTGCCCACGACGGCGACGATGTCCTGGGCCTCGGAGTCGAGCATCGCGGCCCCGGCGTCGAAGCGCGAGATCTCGAGCAGGTCGTTCAGGAGGGCCTGGAAGCGCTCGACCTGGTTGTAGAGCAGTTCGGCGGAGCGCTTCGTGACGGGGTTGAACTCGTCCCTCGCGTCGTAGAGGACCTCGGCCGCCATCCGGACGGTCGTGAGCGGGGTACGGAGCTCGTGGCTCACGTCCGAGACGAAGCGCTGCTGCATGTGGGACAGGGTCGCGAGGGCCGTGATCTGGTCCTGGAGGTTCGCGGCCATGTGGTTGAAGGCCGCGCCGAGGCGGGCGACCTCGTCCTCGCCCTCGACCGCCATGCGCTCCTCGAGCTGGCCCGCGGCGAGCTTCTCGGAGACCGCCGCGGCGTGGCTCACGGGCGAGACGACGCTGCGCGTGACGATCCAGACGATCGCTCCGATGAGCAGGAGCAGGAAGATCCCGCCGAACCACAGCACGTTCTGCATGTCGTCGAGCGTCTGCTGCGCCGTCTGGATGTCGTAGAGGAGGTACAGCTCGTACACCGTGCCGCCGAAGCTGACCTTGTTCCCGACGGCGATCGCCGGGTGCACCTCGTTGTTCGCCGTCGTGAGCGGGACCGACTGCCAGAACTGCTCCTGCTGGGATCCCTGCACGGCCTCCCGGAGGGAAAGGGGGATGTCGTTCTCGGTGCGCAGGTACGACGCGCGGCTGTCGACCCAGCGGTTGCGCGGCTGGTCCTGGTTCGGCACGGCGAGGAACACGTACTGCCGAGGGGACACGGACTCGCGGGCCTCGAGCTGGTCGAGCGTGTCGTTGACGAGCTTGAGCACACCCTGCTGGTCCGTGACCTGGGCGCCGTCGAACGTCTCCTGCACCTGCTCGACGGCCTGACGGGTCTGCAGCTCCGCCTGGGTGAGCCGCTCCTGGAAGAGGTTGTTGGCGATCTGGTTGGACAGGTACGCGCCGACGGCGAGGAACGAGATGAACGTCAGCATGAGCGTGACGAGCACCGTGCGGAACTGGAGCGAGCGGCGCCAGCGGCGAACGAAGCCCCCGCGCACGGAGGCGATCCGGGGAACGATCCCGGCTGCGCCCGCGACGATCCCGCGGCCGGCCCTCACGGCGAGGGTCCTGGACCGCCTGGCCATCAGCCTGGCCCGGTCCCGGGGGCGCTCGGAACGCGACCACCGGCGCACGAGGAGCCGCGCGAGGCGGATCCGGGCCGGGAGCCGGGCGGAGTTCCAGTCCTCGACGGCCCAGGCCCGGGCCCGCCGGATCGCGGGGACGGCCTGCTCCCGCACGGCGCGGCGGGTCAGCGCGGCGAACGCCCGGGCACGCTCGAGCGCGCCGTCGTCGTGCGGGGGCTCCGGCTGGGCCGGGGCTGCGCGCTGCTCCTCCGTGTCCACGTCCGCTTCAGGGGTCCTCTCGGTCAGGTCCCGGCCTTGTAGCCCACGCCCCGGACGGTCAGGACCACTTCGGGTGCCTCGGGGTCGCGCTCGATCTTGGAGCGCAGCCGCTGGACGTGGACGTTGACGAGCCGCGTGTCCGCCGCGTGCCGATAGCCCCAGACCTGCTCGAGGAGGAGCTCGCGCGTGAACACCTGCCACGGCTTGCGGGCCAGCGCCACGAGGAGGTCGAACTCGAGCGGGGTGAGCGAGATGAACTCGTCGCCGCGCTTGACCGTGTGGCCGGCGACGTCGATGGTCACCTCGCCGATGCGCAGGGTCTCCGGCGCCTTGGTCTCGCCGGGGCGCAGCCGCGCGCGCACGCGGGCCACGAGCTCGGCCGGCTTGAACGGCTTGGGCACATAGTCGTCGGCGCCGGACTCGAGGCCGCGCACGACGTCGGAGGTGTCCGACTTCGCGGTCAGCATGACGATCGGCACGTCCGACTCGGAGCGGATCTGCCGGCAGACCTCGATCCCGTCGAGGCCGGGGAGCATGAGGTCCAGGAGGACCAGGTCGGGCTTCTGCGCCCGGAACACGTCCGGGGCCTGGGCGCCGTCCGCGCAGAAGACCGGCTCGAAGCCGTCGTTGCGCAGGACGATGCCGATCATCTCGGCCAGGGCCTCGTCGTCGTCGACGACCAGAATGCGTGCCTTCATGCCTTCCACTCTCCCCCACATCGGGCGCAGGGACGCTTCTGGCGCGCTGCGCATGCCTGATTCATTCTAGGCGCGCCGTGGCGCGCGCCTGAGCCCAGTGCCTCCAGGCCCGTGCCTCAGCCCAGCGCGGTCTGGTTGACCGCGTCGGCGACCTTGACCAGCCGGGCGAGCCGCGCCGTCGCCTCCCCCGGGGTGCACGCGGCGAGGCTGCCCGCCGGGGTCAGCCGGACGGCGTCGAGCGCCGCGAGCGGCAGGCCCAGCTGCCGCCACGGCCGCACGACGCGCTCGGCGAGCTCCCCCGTGCGGGTGCGCGGGGCGCCGTCGTCCGGGAGGGCGCCGAGCCAGAGCCGCTTCCCGGCCTCGACAGCCCCCGCGAGCTCCTCCCACTGGGGCACCCCGAGGTCCGCGAGCGGCAGCGCGACGCCGTCGGCGCCCGCTCCGAGGAGGTCCGCGATCGGCGCCTCCCACGCCGGCAGCGACACGATGGCCTCCGCGCCCGCGGCGTGCAGGGCCTCCACGGCCTCGGCCCAGACGGCACGGGCCTCCGCGCGAGGGAGAGCGCGCAGCGTGCGGTAGCCGCTCGCTGTGGGCACGAGCCCCGCGAGGACACGCGCGGCGTCCGGCTCGTCGAGCTGGACCGTGAGCGCGGCGCCGGGGACCGTGCGCCGCACGCGCTCGAGGAACGCGGGCAGCCCGGCCGCAAGGGACTGCGCGACGTCCCGACGCGCTCCGGCGTCGACGAGTGCGCGCTCCCCCGAATGCACGTACAGCGCGGTCATGAGGCTCACCGGCCCGAGGACGCGGACCGCGAGGCCCTCGGCCGGGCGCTCCTCGGCCCCGGCGACGTCGGCGAGCACGTTGAGGTCCGTCGCGAGGGCCGATGCGGCGCGCTGCGCGTCCTGCCCGGGCCGGTCCACGAGCCGCCACCCGTGCGGCTGGACGTCCGCGTGGAGGTCGACGAGGAGGGAGGCTGTACGCCCCACGGCATCCGAACCGACACCGCGCGCGGGCAGCTCGGCGAGGAACGGCAGGTGCGGACTGCCGAGCTCGCCGCGGATCGCCTTGGCCGCCTCGAGGGGGTCCGTCCCCGGCCAGTCCCCGAGGGCCGTCGCGGTGACCTGCCCCGCCATCGTCAGGCGTCCGCGCCGGCTGCCCCGTTGGCGCGGCGCGTCTCGTGGTCCTCGGAGATGGCCTGGTGGTGCCGGATGACCTCGCTGATGATGAAGTTCAGGAACTTCTCTGCGAACGCGGGGTCGAGGTGGGCCTCCTCGGCGAGGCGGCGCAGCCGCGCGATCTGGGCGGCCTCGCGGTCGGGATCCGCGGGCGGGAGCTGGTGGCGGGCCTTGAGGAAGCCGACCTTCTGCGTGGCCTTGAAGCGCTCGGCGAGGAGGTAGACGAGGGTCGCGTCGATGTTGTCGATGCTCGAGCGGATCGAGAGCAGCTCCTCCATCACGGCCGGCGCCACGCTCGTCCCCAGCGAGCTCGCGCCCGGGTCGTACTCGGGGGCGGCGTCGGGCATGGCTG
The DNA here is from genome assembly GCF_056780155.1 of Sinomonas sp. T428B. NCBI lineage: Bacteria > Bacillati > Actinomycetota > Actinomycetes > Micrococcales > Micrococcaceae > Sinomonas > Sinomonas sp. T428B. The sequence goes on from NZ_JBRAZR010000001.1 coordinate 2,588,090, forward strand.
GGTCGCTGTTGTGCTGCTCGGTCATGCAGCCCAGTCTATGGGCCGCCGGGGCATTGACCGGTCCGTGCAGCACGGGGTAGGCCTGTGGTGCCGGGCGGCCGCCCGGCACAGGACGGAGGCGGACGGCGCATGGAGATCGGGATCCTCGGCAGCGGGACGGTCGGACGGACGCTCGGGGCCAGGCTGCGGACGCTGGGCCATGCCGTCGCCATCGGCTCGCGGGACGCGGCCAAGCCTGAGGCGCGCGAGTGGGCGGCCGCGCACGGGGCCGTCGCGACGGACTTCGCGGGGGCGGCCGAGGCGGGCAGGCTCCTGGTCAACGCCACGGCCGGGAGCGCCTCCCTCGACGCGCTCCGGGCGGCGGGCGAGGGCGCGCTCGGGGACAAGGTCCTCATCGACATCGCGAACCCGCTGGACTTCTCCGTGGGCTTCCCGCCCTCCCTCACGGTGGCGAACAGGGACAGCCTCGGCGAGCAGATCCAGCGCGCATTCCCGCGCCTGCGCGTCGTGAAGGCGCTCAACACGGTCACGGCCCCGGTCATGGTCGATCCCGCCGGGGTCGGCGGCGGGGTGCACGACGTGTTCCTGGCCGGCGACGACGCCGCCGCGAAGGCCCAGACAGCCGAGCTCCTCGCCTCGATCGGCTGGCTCCCCGAGCGGATCCGGGACCTCGGCGGGATCGACGCCGCGCGGGGCCTCGAAATGTACCTGCCCCTGTGGATCCGGCTCACAAGCCGCCTCGGGACGGCCCAGTTCAACATCAGGATCGTCGTCGCCGGCGAGGCCTCCTAGAAAAGTGACCCCGCATCCTAGGCACGTGACCCCGCATCCTAGGAAGGTGACCCCCATCACACTCACAGATCCGGGGTCACCTCTCAACGATCCGGGGTCACCTCTCAACGATGCGGGGTCACCTCTCAACGATCCGGGGTCACCCCTCGCCTCAGCCGCCCAGCAGCGCGCGGTGGGCCCGCCGCCGCTCGGCCTGCTCGACGGGGTCCGGGACGGGGAGCGAGGCGATGAGCCGGCGCGTGTACTCGTGCTCGGGCGCGCCCATGACCCGGCTGCCGATCCCCTGCTCGACGAGGCGGCCCTTGTACAGGACCCCGACCCAGTGGCTCAGCTCGTCCACGACCGCGAGGTCGTGGCTGATGAACAGGGCCGCGAAGCCGAGCTCGGCCTGGATCTCGCGGAAGAGCCCGAGGACCCGGGCCTGGACCGAGACATCGAGCGCCGACGTGGGCTCGTCGGCGATGAGCAGCCGCGGCTCGAGGGCCAGGGCGCGCGCGAGCGAGGCCCGCTGCCGCTGGCCCCCGGAGAGCTCGTGGGGGTACCGGGACGCGTACGACGCCGGCAGCTGGACCGACTCGAGCAGCTCGCCGACGCGCCGCCTCACCGCCGCCGAGGGGAGGTCCAGGTGGACGACGAGCGGCTCGGCGATGCACTCGCCGACGGTCAGCTGCGGGTTGAAGGACGCGGCGGGGTCCTGGAAGACGAAGCCGATGTCCTTGCGCAGCGGCCGGAAGGCCCGCTCCCGGAAGCCCACCATCTCGTGCCCGAGCACGCTCAGGCTCCCACCCGTGGCCCGGTTGAGGCCCGCGATGGCCCGGCCGATGGTCGTCTTGCCCGAGCCGGACTCGCCGACGAGCCCGAAGACCTCGCCCGCCGAGACCGTGAACGAGACCCCCTCGACGGCGCGGAACGCTGGGCTGGCGAGCCTGCCCGGGTACACGATCTCGAGGTCCTGCGCTCGCACGAGCACCTCGCCGTCCTGGTGGAGGCGCGACGTGGCGCCCTCCGACGCCGACTCGCGGCCCAGGTGCGGGACGGCGGCGAGGAGGCTGCGGGTGTAGTCCTCGCGGGGCTCGGCGAAGAGCGTGCGCACGGGCGCCTCCTCGACGACCTCGCCCTGGTACATGACGACGACTCGGTCCGCGAGGTCCGCGACGACGCCCATGTTGTGCGTGATGAGCACGATCGAGGTCCCGTAGAGGTCCCGCAGGTCGCGCAGGAGCTCGAGGATCTCGGCCTGCACCGTGACGTCGAGGGCCGTCGTGGGCTCGTCCGCGACGATGAGCGAGGGGTCGAGGGCGAGGGCCGCCGCGATCACGACCCGCTGCTTCTGCCCGCCCGAGAACTGGTGGGGATAGTGGTCCACGCGCTTCTCGGGCTCGGGGATGCCGACCTTGCGCAGCGCCTCGATGGCCCGCTCCCGGGCCTCCTTCCGGCCCACCCTCCCCGCCCGCCCGCCGGCCCCGACCCGGCCCCGGTGGGCGCGGATGCCCTCGGCGATCTGCCAGCCCACCGTGAAGACGGGGTTGAGCGCCGTGGACGGCTCCTGGAAGACCATCGCGACGTCCCGCCCGCGCAGCGCGCGCAGGGCCGAGGGCGGGAGGGCCAGGACGTTGCGGCCGCTGATGACGACGGCGCCTGAGCTCGTCGCGGTCTCGGGCAGGAGGCCCAGGATCGTCTTGGCCGTGACCGTCTTGCCGGAGCCGGACTCGCCCACGACGGCGACGACCTCGCCCGCGCGGACGTCGAGGCTCACGCCGCGCACGGCCGGGACGTCTCCGGCGTCGGTCGCGAAGGTCACCTCGAGCCGGTCGATGCTGAGGACCGTCTCCTCCGGCCGCTGCGGTGCGGGCTCGAGGGGCGCGCTCATCGCGTTTCTCCCGGCGTCGCCCGCCCCGCCGCCGTCGTCCGCCGTGCTGCCCGGCCTGCGGCCCGGCGCTTGCGGCGCGCACGCAGGCGAGGGTCGGCGAGGTCGTTCATGCTCTCGCCCACGAGCGTGAGGCCGAGCACGGCCAGCACGATCGCGAGGCCGGGGAAGACGCCCGTCCACCAGATGCCCGCCGTGACATCCGAGAGGGCCTTGTTGAGGTCGAAGCCCCACTCCGCAGCGCTCGTCGGCTCGATGCCGAAGCCGAGGAAGCCCAGTGCGGCGAGGGTCAGGATGGCCTCCGAGGCGTTGAGGGTGAAGATGAGCGGGATGCTGCGGGTCGCGTTGCGGTAGATGTGCCGCGCCATGATGCGCCAGCTCGAGGCGCCGACCACCTTGGCGGACTCCACGAAGGGCTCGGCCTTGAGCCGGATCGTCTCGGCGCGGACCACGCGGAAGTACTGTGGGATGAACACGACCGTGATCGAGACGGCCGCGGCGAAGACGCCGCCCCACAGGCTCGACTGCCCCCGGCTGATGACGATCGACATGACGATCGCCACGAGCAGCGACGGGAAGGCGTAGACGGCGTCCGCGACGACCACGAGGATCCGGTCGAGCCAGCCGCCGAGGTAGCCGGAGACGAGCCCCAGGGCCACGCCCGCGAAGATCGACAGGGCGACGGCGACGATGATGACGAGCACCGCCGTCTGCGCGCCCCACACTGTGCGGGAGAAGACGTCGAACCCGCCGACGGTCGTCCCCCACACGTGCTTGGGGCTGGGCGCCTGCTGCGCGGGGAAGTTCCCGGCCGCGTCGGCGATCTGGGAGTAGCCGTAGGGGGCGATGAGCGGCGCCAAGGCCGCCATGAGCAGGAAGGCCGCTGTCAGGACGAGCCCGACGACGAGCATCCCCCGCTGGAGGCCGGCGCTGCGGCGCAGGTGCGAGACGACCGGGAGCCGGTTGACGAGCGGCTCGCGGCGCTCGAGGACGGGAACCGGCGGGTTGGGTACGGGCATGTCAGTACCTCACTCGGGGGTCGATGAGCGCGGCCACGACGTCCACGATGAAGTTGGTCACCGCGACGATCACGGCGAGGAGGACGACGATGCCCTGGACGGCGACGAAGTCCCTGGCCGTGAGGTACTGGGCCAGCTGGAACCCGAGCCCCTTCCACTCGAACGTGGTCTCCGTCAGGACCGCGCCGCCGAGCAGGAGGGCGATCTGCAGGCCCATGACCGTGATGATCGGGATGAGGGCCGGCCGGTACGCGTGCTTGGTCACGAGCCGGAACTCACTCACGCCGCGCGAGCGGCCGGCCTCGACGTAGTCCTTGCCGAGCGTCCCGATGAGGTTCGTGCGCACGAGGCGGAGGAAGACGCCCGCCGTGAGCAGGCCGAGCGTCAGCGCCGGGAGCACCGAGTGCGAGGCGACGTCCCAGAACGCCGGGATGTTGCCGCTGCGCAGCGCGTCGAGCCAGTAGATGCCGCTCGGGGCGGCGAGGCCCGAGAGGGCGAGCTCGGTCGACGTCGAGGCGCGTCCGGCCACGTGGAACCAGCCGAGCCATACGGGGAAGATGAGCTTGAGCAGGAGGCCCGAGAAGAACGGGGGCGTCGCGTAGGCGAGGATCGCCGAGACCCGGAGGGCGGCGTCGGCGCCCTTGTCCCGGCGGTGCGCGGCGAGCATCCCGAGCGGGATCCCGACGAGGAGGGCGACGACGAGCCCGTTGACGGCGAGCTCGAGCGTGGCCGTGCCGAAGGTCGCGAGCATCTCCGTGACGAGCCGGTTGTCCGAGATCGTCCGGCCGAAGTTGCCCGTGAAGACCTGTCCGATGTACTCGACGTACTGGATGAGGAGGGGCCTGTCGTAGCCGGCGTCGCGGATCCGGGCCGCGAGCTGGTCCGGGGGCAGGCGTCCGCCCACGGCGGCCGTGATGGGATCCCCTGTGAGGCGCATGAGGAAGAAGACGAGCGTCACGAGGATGAGGATGGTCGGGAGGATGAGCAGGAACCGGATGAGCAGGTAGGCTCCGAGCCCGCCTCCGGCGGCCTTCGCGACGGCGACGGGAGCGGGAGTCCCCGCGGCCTCCGGGGGTGTTTCGGTGAATGCAGTCATGGTGGTGGGAGGCTCCTGGTCCACGCGCCCAGCGGCGGGAGGCGCGAGGCTCCCGCCGCTGGGCGCGTGAAGGGCGTGCTCGGGCTACTTGCTCAGCACGCCGAGGCGGAACTTGAAGGACGCGTCGAGGGTCGTCTCGATGCCCTTGACGCCGGCGCCGGCCACGGCGACCTGCGCGCCCTGGAGCAGCGGCAGGGTCGAGAGGTCCTCGGCCACGGCGTCCTGGATCTGACCGAGCTGGGCCTCGCGGGCGGACTTGTCCGGGTTCACGAGCTGCTTCGCGATGAGGTCCTGCACCTCGGGGTTGTCGTAGTGGTTCCCGAGGAAGTTGTTCTTCGTGAAGAACGGCGTGAGGTAGTTGTCCGCGTCCGAGTAGTCCGGGTACCAGCCGAGCTGGTAGATCGGATAGACGTCCTTGACCCGGTCCTTCTGGTACGTCACCCACTCTGTGGACTGGAGGTTGACGGTGAACAGGCCCGAGGACTCGAGCTGCTGCTTGACCATCGCGTACTCGTCGCCCGACGAGGGGCCGTAGTGGTCCGGGTTGTACTGGATGTTGAGCGCGAGCGGCGTCGTGACGCCGGCGTCGGCGAGGACCTTGCGGGCCTTCTCGACGCTCGGCTTGCCGTTGCCGTCCCCGTACCGGGACTTGAGCGGGGTCGTGGCGCCGGCGAAGCCGTCCGGGACGAAGGACCACGCCGGAAGGTAGGTGCCCTTGTAGACCTGCTGCGCGATGGCCTCGCGGTCGATGAGGTGCGCCATGGCCTGGCGCACGGCGCGGGACTTGGCCGGGTCGGCCTCGGGGGTCTTCGTGCCGAACGGCATCGTGTCGATGTTGAAGACGATGTAGCGCAGCTCCCCGCCGGCGCCCTTGTGGACCTTGACCTTCGAGTCCGAGGCGAGGCTCTCGACGTCGGTCGCCGTGAGCGCGCGCCACGCGACGTCGATGTTGCCCTGCTGGACGTCCAGCTTGAGGTTGTTGGAGTTGGCGTAGTACTTGAGGTTGACCGTGTCGGTGGCGGGCTTGTCGAGGAGGCCCTTGTAGTCGGGGTTTGCCTTGAAGGAGACGAGCTGGTTCTTCTGGTAGGTCGTGATCGTGAAGGGCCCGGCGAAGGACTTCTTCTCGATGATCTCCTCGTCCGTCATGACCTTGTCCGCCGGGAAGGCCTTGTCGTCGACGATCGGGCCGACCGGGCTCGTGAGGACGAACGGGAACGTCTGGTCGTTGGCCGCCTTGAGGTGGAACACGACCGTCGTCGGGTCCTTGGCCTCGACGCTGGCAAGGTTGCTCAGAAGCGATGCGGGGCCGTTCGGATCGTTGATCTTGACCTGCCGGTCGAAGGTGAACTTGACGTCGGCGGAGTCGAGGGCATCGCCGTTGGCCCACTTGAGGCCGCTCTTGAGCCTGACGGTGTACTCGGTGGGCGCCGTGAAGGACGCCGACTCCGCGATGTCCGGCTCGGGCTCGGCGCCGCCGGGCTTGGAGTTGAGCAGGAACGGAAAGATCTGATTCATGACCATGAACGAGCCGTTGTCGTAGGAGCCCGCAGGGTCGAGGAAGGTGACCTTGTCCGTGGTTCCGACGGTGATGGGTCCGCCTCCCGTCGGGGTTCCCCCGGTGCCGCCGCCCGACGGCCCCGTGCAGGCCGTGAGGGCGAGGGCTGAGATGCCGGCGAGGGCGATCGCGCCCCTGAATGCCGCTGTGGTCTTGGACATCAATGGCCTTCTCTTGTCGAATCCGCACCGTGCAGGCTGGCCGCGGTGGCGGCCGTGTGAGCCAGGGCACAGTCCTGATGGGTCGATTGAACCACCGAAACCCGAAACTGAAAGGATTCTTTGAGGCATTGAGACCGAACGGTAACCTTCGGGTGCCGCCCGGGCACGGGGCGGACGACGGCGGCACTCGCCGCACGCCGTCGTCCGCCCCCGGGCGTCGGGCCGGCTCGTGCGCCGCCGGTCAGCCCGTGTAGGCCACATGGGCCCAGCTCACGACGTCCTCGTCGCGGGCGGCGTGGGGCGCGACGGAGAAGCGGAGCCACGAGCCGACGCCCGCCGCGCCCTCGACCGTGACCCGCCGCAGGTTGGCGGCCGAGCCGGCCACGCCGTAGCGCGCGAGCCACTCGGAGCCGGGGGCGAGCGGGGAGTCCGCGTGGTAGACGTGGCTGTCCCCGTCCACGAGGTAGACCGGCCCGCCGAACGACGTCGCCTCGTCGACCAGGGCCTGCACGAAGGGCGTGAAGGCGTCGATCGCCCAGCCGTCCTGGTAGCCGGGGTCGAACATGTCCGCCTGCGTGAAGACCACGACGGCGCGGTCCCGGCGCTGCTTCGCCGCGGCGAACGTCTCCCGCAGGAGCGCGAGCCCGGCCTCGGTGCGGTGGGCGACCTCGTCGAGCTGCTCGGGCGTGGGCTCGGACTCGCCGAGCCCGGTCCAGGGCAGGGTCGAGTTGTTGCTGCCCACGATGTGGACGGCGGCGAACGCGACGCGCTGGACGCCGAAGGAGACGTTCTCGGGCAGGCCGATCCCGGCCTGCGAGCGCACCGGCATCCTCGCGCCCAGCGTCGTGCCGGGCTCGGCGAAGAAGGCCTCCCGCAGGGCGCCGAGCCGCTCGAGCGGGTTGTACGCGCCGTTGTTCACCCGGTGGCAGTCGGTCCACTCGTTGTCCCCGGGGGTGTACACGAGCGGCATGTCGAAGGCATCGAAGTCGGCGCGGATGCGGGCGAAGTACTCGTCGCTGCACTGGCTCGAGCCGTTCTTGATGTCGCCCACGTGGACGGCGAAGTCCAGGCTCGCGTCCGCGTTGATGTCGGCGACCTTGCCCGGGAACTCCGCGACGTCGGCCGCGCCGTAGGGGACGTCGCCGGTCACGGCGAAGCTGAACGACTCCTCGGACCCGAGCGGGCCGGGGGCCTCGCCGGCGGACGCCGGGGACGCTCCGGTCACGAGGGCCGCGGCGGCCAGGGCGACGGCGCCGGCTCCGGCGAGGGCGCGGACGCTGCGGGCGGGACGGGATGGGGTCATGAGGGCTCCTCAGAGGGATCGAAGGGGTCGGCGCCGCGGGACGGCCGCGCGCCCCGCCTCGGGGCGCACGCGGCAGGCTAGGCGGCCCCGGCGGACGCGGGGCTGCCGGAAGGTGTACGGCCGGCGAACCTGGGCCTACCCTGAACCCAGCGCGAGACGAGGAGGAAGGCGCCATGCCGAGGGCTGCGCTGTGCGTGGGCATCAACCGGTTCGCGCGGCTGCCGGACTCGCACTGGCTCCGCGGCTGCGTCAACGACGCCGAGGACATCGCCGAGGTGCTGCGCTCCGGCTACGGCTTCGCGGACCGCGAAGTCACCGTCCTGACCGACGCGCGGGCCACGAAGGACGCGATCGTCGACCGCCTCGCGGACATGGCCGAGCGCACCGCAGAGGGCAGGCTGGACCAGCTCGTCTTCACCTACGCGAGCCACGGGACGCAGGTCCCCGACAACGACGGCGACGAGCCGGACCAGATGGACGAGGCCCTCGCGGCGTACGACCTCGCCACGGCCGGCGACCACTGGGACCGTGCGAGCGTCATCGCCGACGACGAGCTCCACGCGCTCCTGCGCCGCATCCCCGCCGAGGTGCCCGCCGACGTCGTGCTCGACACGTGCCACAGCGGCACGGGCCTGCGCTCGTTCGACCTCCTGCCCGGGCGCGCGCCGCGCTTCGTCCCGCCCCCGACCCCCTCCGGCCTCGACGCCGCCGAGCGGGCCGACCGGCGCGGGCTGCGGGACCTCGTCGGAGCGGGCCCGGGCCCCGTGCTGTTCGCCGCCTGCCGGGCGGACCAGACGGCGTCAGACGCCCTCTTCGGCCAGCGCTACGCCGGCGCGTTCACGCACTTCTGGCTCGCCGCGCTCGCCGAGCGGCCCGACGCGACGCGCGGCGACACGCACCGGGCCGTCTCGGCGGCGCTGCGGGCCGCCCGCTTCTCCCAGCGCGCCCAGCTCGAGGGGACGCCGGACCAGCGAGCCGCCATCTGGTGGCACTGAGAAAGTGGCATAGACCGCGTGGCGTGACGGCCTTCAGGCGGCGACGCCGTCGCGCTCGTCGACGGCGTGGTAGCCCACGAGCGGAAGCGCGGCACGCTCGCGCTCGGCGCGGGCGACGGCGGCGCGCGCCTGCTGCCGTTCGGCGTTCATGACGGGCTTGAGCGCGGCGTAGCAGAGGCGGCCGCCCTCGTCGAAGCGCAGGGTGCCGCCCCCACGGACCACCGCGTAGTCGCCCTGGATGCGCACGCCGAGCCGGTCCCTCGCCTCGCGGCGCGTGAGCAGGACCTCCTGGACGAACGAGGCGCAGATCTCCGACACGACGAACCCGTCGGGGGCCACCCGGACGGTCGGGCGGACGCGGTCCACACGCACCCCCGTGTCCTCGTCGAGGTCCATGGCGCGCATGAGCCGGGGATTGGCCCAGATGAAGCGGTTGACCTCCTCGGGGTCGGACGAGAGTGCCGAGAGCCGGACGGGGTAGCGCAGGCCTTCGAGGTCATCGAGGCCGTCGAGCCGGCTGTCCGGGTCCGTCGAGAGGTCGATGTCCCAGAACCGGTCCCGGATCACCTCGCGGTAGCCCTTCGGCCGGGGGCGGCCGAGGCCGCGCGAGCCGGGGCATGGCGGGACGTCGGCGGGCATCATGACGAGGTCCGAGGCCAGGACCGCGCGCAGCAGGTCCGTCCACGTCGGGTCCACCGGGGGCAGGTAGGCGAGCGCCCGGATGATCATGCCCATGACGTGCTGCCCGACCCTGGCGCCCGACTGGGCCACCTGGTAGCGGCTCGCGCGCCCGCCGGGGCAGTCGAGCCGCTGCCGCCACAGGTCGACGACGGCGTTGAGCACCGCCTGCACGACGATCTCGCCGCGCGCATGGGGCTCCGGGTCGAGCTGCCACTCGAAGGGGACGGGCCGATCGAGCGGGCGGCGCACGGCGCCGCGCGAGAAGAGGCCGTCCGCGAGGCCGAACAGGCCCGAGCGGAGGATCTCGTCGTCGCCGCGCTCCCCCGCCCCGCCGCCGCCCGCCGCCGCCGGGGCTGTCTCCTCCTGGGCCCCGCCAGCGCGGCGCGCCTGCGCCTCGCTCTCGAGGAGCCGCTCGACGAGGTCCGCCGAGGAGAACACCGAGAGCATGGCCACGAGGTCCGCGACGGCCTCGTGCAGCGCGAACCCGTCGAGGAGCGCGTTCGCGTCCGCCCAGCGCGGCCGGTAGCCGTCGAGCACGGCGTGGGTGACCTCGTGCGCCACGAGATCACGGTAGAGGGCCATGGGGACGTGCCGCTGCGCGCGCCTGTCGGCCCGGTGGCCGAAGCGGACGAGCTGGGCCTGCGGGTCGTAGCCCGTGGCGCGGAAGTCCGCCGAATCGTACGCGTCGATGCGCAGCCGGTGCCCGGCCGCCCAGCCGAGCCTCCGGCCCATCGTGCGCTCGAACATCTGGAGCGTGTCGGAGGCGACGGCGTAGACGTGCTGGGCGAGGAAGCGGCTGTCGCCGAGCAGTTCCTCGAGGTCCTCGGGCGGGCTGACGTCGTCGATCCCCCACGCGGTGCCGTCCAGGGAGAGCGCGATGGGCTCGGCCTCGTCGCGGCCGGGGCGGCGGACGCGGACGTCGAGCCGCGCCCCGGCGGGGCCGGAGTGCACGCGCTCGTGGGGCACGCGCACGGACGCGAGGGCCGCCGGGCTGCCCGTGAAGGGCCCCTCGGCGAGCACGGTCAGATCGATGAGCTCGGCACCGTAGCCGACTCCCGGCTGGAATCCTTCAGCTGCCATGACGCACCGCCCGAGCAGAGGGACGGCCCCAGACGGACCGCTTGCATCCCGATTATTGCATCGAATGGAGTAATTGGCCATCCCCCACGCGCTCGCGGGCGCGGGCGGTGTCGATCGTGGCCTGGCCGAGGACCCTCGTGCCCTGGTACAGGACCAGCGTCTGTCCCGGCGCAACGCCGCGCAGGGGCTCGTCGAGCGTCACGACGAGCACGGCGTCGTCCTCTCCCGGCTCCGCGCCCTCGCGCTCTGCGCGCTCCAGCCTCGCCCGCGCCGGGACCGGGTCACCGTGCGCCCGGACCTGGGCCTCGCACGCGAACTCGATGCCCCACGCGGCGTCGGTGGCCTCGGCCGGCGGCAGCCCGGCCCACGAGACCCTGATCCCGCGGATCTCCGCCACGGCCAGGAGCCGCTCGGGGCCCACCACGACGGTGTTGTCCTTGGGCCGGACCTCGAGCACGAACCGCGGCCTGCCGTCGGGCGCGGGGCGGCCGAGGCGCAGCCCCCGGCGCTGGCCCACCGTGAAGGCGTTCGCGCCGGCGTGCTCGCCGACCTTGGCCCCGGTCTCGTCGACGATGTCCCCCGGCTCCATCTCGATGCGCTCCTCGAGCCAGCCGCGCGTGTCCCCGTCCGAGATGAAGCAGATGTCGTGGCTGTCGGGCTTCTTCGCCACCGACAGGCCGCGGCGCTCCGCCTCGGCGCGGACCTCGGCCTTGGACGCCGCATCGGCGAGCGGGAAGAGGCAGTGCTCGAGCTGCTCTGCCGTCAGGACGCCGAGGACGTAGGACTGGTCCTTGGCCCAGTCGGAGGCCCGGTGCAGCTCGGGGTTGCCGTCCGCGTCCCGGACGACCTTCGCATAGTGGCCCGTGCAGACGGCGTCGAAGCCGAGTGCGAGGGCCTTCTCGAGGAGCGCGGCGAACTTGATCCGCTCGTTGCAGCGCATGCACGGGTTGGGCGTGCGGCCCGCGGCGTACTCGGCGACGAAGTCGTCCACGACATCCGCCTTGAAGCGCTCCGAGAAGTCCCACACGTAGAAGGGGATGCCGAGCCTGTCGCACGCGCGCCACGCGTCGTTCGAGTCCTCGATGGTGCAGCACCCACGGCTTCCCGTGCGCAGGGTCCCGGGCATGCGGTTGAGGGCGAGGTGGACGCCGACGACGTCGTGCCCGGCCTCGACGGCGCGGGCAGCGGCGACCGCGGAATCCACTCCCCCGCTCATGGCTGCCAGAACTCGCACCGGTCTATTCTAGCCGGAGGGTGCCCGGCGGCGGCCGGGTCCCGGCGGTGGCTGCGGGGCACCGGCCCGCGGCGCCGCCCTTCGCCAGGGAGGGAACCGTGCAGCACCCCATTCTCATCGTCGGCGGGGGCCTGGCCGGCGGTACCGCGGCCAAGACGCTCCGGCAGGAGGGCTACGACGGGCCGATCCAGCTCGTGGGGGCCGAGCGCCGGGCCCCGTACCTCCGCCCGCCGCTGTCGAAGGAGTTCCTGCGGGGCAAGGAGGGCGAGGCAGACCTCGCCGTGAACCCCCCGCGCTGGTACGAGGAGAACGACGTCGAGCTCCTCACCGGCCGGCACGGCGTCCAGCTCGTCCCGGCCGCGCACATGCTGCGCCTCGACACGGATGCCCTCCTGCCCTACTCGAAGCTGCTCATCGCGACAGGGGCGAGCCCCCGTGCCCTCGCGATCCCCGGCGCCCAGCTCGAAGGCGTGCACACGCTCCGCCGCCTCGAGGACTCGATCGGGCTCAGGGAGGAGCTCTCCCGCGGCGGCCGGCGCGTGCTCGTCGTCGGCTCGGGATGGATCGGGCTCGAGGTCGCCTTCGCGGCGCGCGAGTACGGCAACGAGGTCACCGTGCTCGGCCGGCACGGCTCGGTCCTGCGCCAGCTCGAGCCGCCGTTCGGGGACGTCTTCCGGCGCGCCCAGGAGGCCCTCGGCGTCGGCTTCCGGCTGCCCGCGCACCCCGTCGAGTTCCACGCCGGGGCCGACGGCGAGGCCGTCGCCTCTGCTGTCCTCGACACCGGCGAGCGCCTCGGGGCGGACCTCGTCGTCGTCGCCGTGGGCGTCGAGCCCGAGACGGGCCTCGCGGAGGAGGCCGGGCTGAGGCTGCGCGACGGCATCGAGACCGACGCGTCGCTGCGCACGAGCGCGCCGGACGTCTTCGCGGCGGGCGACGTCGCGAGCTCGCTCCAGCCCGCCACGGGGGACCACGTGCGCAGCGAGCACTGGCACAACGCGCTCACGGGCGGCAAGGTCGCTGCCAGGGCGATGCTGGGCCAGGATGCGCGGATGGACAACGCGCCGTACTTCTATACCGACCAGGCCGGGCTCAGCATGGAGTACTCGGGCTACACGCAGCTCGCCCGCGGGGCGAGGCTCGTGGTGCGCGGCCGGATCGACTCGGTCGAGGCCGCGCGGGAGGGCTTCGTCGCGCTGTGGCTGCGCGACGGGGCGGTCGTGGCCGGCATGAACGTCAACACGCCGAAGCAGCAGAAGGCCATCAAGGCGCTCATCACTTCGAAGGAGCCGGTCGGGGAGGCGCGGCTCGCGGACACGTCCGTGCCGCTGCCCGAGCTCGCCGGAGTCCAGCCAGCCTAGTGGGTCCCGCCGGGCTCCGGGATGGGCTGCTGGCCGGGTGCGCCTACCCCCGCGGCCGCCCCCGGGTGCTCGCGGTCTCGATCGCGCTCTCCCGGCCCGCCAGTCCCGCGGCCCTGGCCTGCGCGACGGCGGGCCCGATCGCCGCGGCGAGGCGGTCGACGTCGTCCTGCGTCGAGCTCCAGCCGAGGCTGAAGCGCTGCGCCCCGCGCGTCTGCTCCTCGCCGCGGCCCATCGCGAGCAGCACATGGGAGGGGCGCGGGACGCCGGCCGTGCACGCCGAGCCTGTCGAGGTCGCGATGCCCGCCATGTCGAGGAGGAACAGGAGCGAGTCGCCCTCGCAGCCGGGGAAGGTGAAGTGGGCGATCCCGGGCAGGCGGGTCGCGGGGTCGGCTCCGGGGCCGGGGCCGCTCAGGACGGCGTCCGGCACGGCACGCAGCACGCCGTCCACGAGCGCGGCCCGCAGCCGGCCGAGGCGGGCGGCCTCCTCGGTCAGCACGGCCACGGCCTCGGCCGCCGCGGCCGCGAACGCCGCCGCCCCCGCGGTGTCGAGCGTGCCAGAGCGCAGCCCGCGCTGCTGTCCGCCGCCGTGCTGGACGGGCGTAAGGACGACGTCGCGGCGCACGACGAGCGCGCCCGTCCCCACCGGGGAGCCGACCTTGTGCCCGCTCACGGCCACCGTCGCGAGGGACGAGGAGGCCACGTCGACGGGGAGGTGGCCGAAGGCCTGGACGGCGTCGGAGTGCACGGGCACGCCGTGCTCGGCCGCGAGGGCGGCGGCCTCGAGCACGGGCTGGACGGTTCCGACCTCGTTGTTGGCCCACATGAGCGCCACGAGCGCGACCGTCTCGGGCTCGCGGGCGAGCTCGGCGCGCAGCGCCTCGAGGCTTGTCGTTCCGGCCGCGTCGCACGGCAGCCACACGGCCTCGGCCCCCTCGTGGGCCGCGAGCCACTCGACCGTGTCGGCGACAGCGTGGTGCTCGATGCCCGAGCACAGGATGCGTCGCCGCCGCGGTTCCTCGGCCCTGCGGGCCCAGTAGAGGCCCTTCACGGCGAGGTTGTCCGCCTCGGTGCCGCCCGAGGTGAAGATGACCTCGGTCGGGTGCGCCCCGAGCGAGGCGGCGAGGGACTCGCGCGCGTCCTCGAGGGCGCGCCGCGCGGCCTGCCCCACCGCGTGCAGCGAGGAGGGGTTGCCGCCGCGGGCGATCTGCTCCGTGTACGCCGCGAGCGCCGCCGGCATCACGGGCGTCGTGGCCGCGTGATCGAGGTAGACAGGCACACCTCCACTCTAGCCATCCGGTACGCAGGCCTGCGCGCCGGGCCCACCCTGGCCCCGCGCCCGCTCACAGGGTCCGCTCGGGCCCGCCGCCTAGGATGGACGCATGACGGCGCGCGTACCCTCCCACTACGAGGTGCTCGGCGTCCCCGTCACCGCGTCGCCGGACGACGTCAAGCGCGCCTATAGGAAGGCCGCCAGGACCCACCACCCTGACCACGGGGGCGACGCCGAGGAGTTCCACCGGGTCGCCCTCGCCTTCGAGGTGCTCTCCGACCCCGCACGGCGTGCCGCCTACGACCGCAGCTACTTCTCGGCCTCCACCCAGCCTCCCCGGCGCGAGGCGGCCCGCCCCGCCGGGCCGGGGACCACGCCGTCGTCCGCTCCCGCCGCCGGATTCCGCGCCCAGGCCCGCGGCCGCGCCCCCGGCCAGCGGAACCTCGCGGGCGAGCCCGCCGTGTACGAGCCCCCCTTCGTCCCCGGCGCCACGCCCCTCGTCCCGGCGGAGCTCGCGGCCCGCCCGGAGCACGGCCAGCCCCGGCGGCGCGGGCTCTTCGGCGCGGAGGCCCGGATCCAGCGCGAGATGCGCACCGCAGCGCTCATCCGCCGCCACGTGCTCGCCGAGATCCCCTCGGCGCGGCTGCTCAACGGCCTGCGCTCCCCCGTCGACTCGAGCCACATCGCCCACGCCGTGCTGGCCGGCTACCGGCTCGCGCTCATCGACTCGATGCTCGTCCCGCGCGGCAACTACGCGTGGGACGGCGCGCACCTGCTGCACGGCGGCCGCGTCGTGGCGCCCCCGCGGCTCGCAGAGCAGGTCAGGCACTTCCAGGACCTGTTCCCGGAGCTCAACGTGCAGGGGTTCGTGCTCGTGCAGACCCAGGGCGAGAACCCTCACGAGCCCGTGATCGACGTCCGCCGCGGCGCTGAGGGGATCATCGAGCCCCTCAACCCGGCCAAGTTCGCGCGCGAGCTCAGGTTCTTCCTCGCGTCCGGCCCCCAGCCGAACACGGTCTTCGTCCCCGCCCTCGCGCGGCTGCTGACGGGGCTGCACTGAGCCCAGGGGCACCGGGAGCCGCCTAGGATGGAGGGCGTGTTCCGCATCCTCTTCTACACGCCCGAGATCCCCGGCAACACGGGCAACGCCATCCGCCTCGCCGCCGTGACGGGCTGCGAGCTCCACCTCGTCGAGCCGCTCGGCTTCGACTTCGAGGATGCGAAGCTGCGCCGGGCCGGCCTCGACTACCACGACCTCGCCGTCGTGACAGTCCACCGGACGCTCGACGACGCCCTCGCGGCCCTTCTGCCCGCGCGCGTCTTCGCCTTCACGTCCCACGGCGAGACGCCGTTCGCAGAGGTCGCGTACGAGCCCGGCGACGTCCTGCTCTTCGGCCCCGAGTCCGTGGGCCTGCCCGAGCACGTCCTGGCCGATCCGCGGGTGACCGCGCGGCTCCGGCTGCCGATGCAGCCCTCCCGGCGGTCGCTCAACCTCGCCAGCGCGGCCTCGATCGCCGTCTATGAGGCGTGGCGCCAGAACGGCTTCGCGGGCGCCCAGGGCTGAGGCCCCTTGGCGCGGGCCCCGGGGGGCCCGCGCGCCGGAGGATGGGGTCAGAAGCCCGCGATCGTGTCCGGGTTGTTGACCGAGACGACGTGGAACTCCTCGGCCGAGGATCCCTCCGGCAGTCCCTCCGCCGCGGCCGCGGCGCGCATGCGCGAGCGCACGGACTCCTCCATCGACTCGACGTCCGGGTGCTGGCTGATGTGCACCTGCAGCGCGGCGATCTTGGTGTCCACGAACTTGCTCACGTCCACGCGGTGGTTGATCCGCTCGGCCGGGCCCGCGTAGAGCCACAGCCACGGGACCCGGTACGCGTCGAGGCCCGCCTCCGCGAGCTCCGGGTACGCGAACGGGTTCTCGACCGCGGGGTAGATCGCCCGCGTGACCGCCTCGCCGCAGGCGAGGTGGTCCGGGTGCGACTTCTGGATCCGGTCCCAGTTCCGCTCGGGGTGCATCGCGACGACGACGTCGGGCCGCACGCGCCGGATGAGCTCGACGACGTCGCGCATCACCTCGTGCGTGGGCTCGAGGTAGCCGTCGCGGTAGCCGAGGAAGTGCACGTCCTCGACGCCGACGAGGGCCGCGGCACCGCGCTGCTCCTCATGGCGCATCGCGACGATGCTGGCCCGGTGCGCCGGGTCGAAGCCGCCGGCGTCGCCGTCGGTCATGATGCAGTAGTGCACCTCGACGCCCGCCGCGGACCAGGCCGCGACGGTCCCGGAGACGCCGAAGTCGAGGTCGTCCGGGTGGGCACCGAAGGCGACGACCCGGCGCACTGCGTGACGCTCCGGGTCGAAGGGGCTTTCTGCCATCAGGCGCGGCGCCGCTTGATCTCGGCCGTGGCCTGCGGGAGGACGTCGAAGAGGTCCCCGACGATCCCGAAGTCCGCGATCTCGAACACGGGGGACTCGGGATCCGAGTTGACCGCGACGATGACCTTGGCGGTCTGCATGCCGGCCTTCTGCTGGATCGCGCCGGAGATGCCCGCCGAGATGTAGAGCTGGGGCGAGACGGTCTTGCCCGTCTGGCCGACCTGCAGGTCGTGGCTGACCCAGCCGGCGTCGGCCGCGGCCCGCGAGGCGCCGACAGCGCCGCCGAGCGCGTCGGCGAGCTCCTCGATCGGGCCGAAGTCGCCGTCGGTGCCGCGGCCGCCGGCGACGACGACGCGCGCCTCGGTCAGCTCGGGGCGCCCGGAGACGGGCTTCTCGGTGCGGGCGGTGACGCGGGCAGCGCGGGCGAGCGAGTCCTGGGGGACGGGGACGGCCACGGCCTCGGCCGTGGCGCCGGCGGGCGCCGGGGTCGCCTCGAGGATGTTCGCCTTGACCGTCCAGATCGCGACGCCCGTCGTCGCGCGGGCCCGGACCTCGTAGGAGCCGGCGAGGACGGACTTGTGCCCGACGCCGTCGGCCTCGAGGGCGACGACATCGGTGACGACGCCCGCGCCCAGGCGGACGGAGAGCCGCGCAGCGACCTCGCGGCCGGCCGGCGAGTTGTCGAACAGGACGTGCGTGATGGGGGTTCCGCCGGCGTACGCAGCGGCCACGACGTCGGCGAGCCATGCGGCGGTCGGGCCGACGAGGTACTCCGACAGGTCGGCACCCTCCGGCACGAATACGGTCGAGGCCCCGTACTCGGCCAGCTGGGCGCGGACGCCGTCGCTGACAGGGCCGGTCGAGGCGACGGCGATCCCGCCGACGATGCGGCCGGCGGACAGCAGCTCGAGCTGGGCCTTCCTGAGGGACTCGCCCGGGGCATCGAGGACGACGAGGACGTTCGCCGCGGAGGCGGAAGTTTCGGCAGTCATGGGGTTCTCCCTCAGATGAGCTTCTGGGCGGCCAGGAAGTCGACGAGCTTGACGCCGGCGTCGCCCTCGTCCGTGATGATCGTGCCCGCGGTGCGGGCCGGGCGGGGCTCGGCCGACTCGACGGCGGTGAGCGAGCCGACGGCACCGACTTGCCCTGCGTCGACGCCGATCTCGGCGAGCGAGAGCGTGCGGATCTTCTTCTTCTTGGCCGCGAGGATGCCCTTGAAGTTGGGGTACCGGGGCTCGTTGATCTGATCCGTGACCGAGACGACTGCGGGCAGCTCGGCCTCGACGGTCTCGGAGTGGCCATCCCCGTCGCGCTGGATCCGCGCGGTGCGCCCCTCGACCTCGAGCGAGGAGGCGAAGGTCAGCTGCGGCAGGCCGAGGCGCTCGGCGAGCTGCGCGGGGACGAGAGAGGTCTCGCCGTCGGTCGAGGCCATGCCGGCGATCACGAGGTCCACGTCGCCCAGGTGCCGGATGGCCGCGGCGAGCGCGAGGGAGGTCGCGGCCGCGTCGGAGCCAGCGAGCGCCTCGTCGGTGAGGTGCACGCCGGAGCCGGCGCCGATCTGCAGCGCCTTCTTCAGGGCGTTCGCGGCGTCGGGGCCGCCCATCGTGAGCGCGATGACCTCGTTGCCGGCCTTCTCCCCGCCCCGGGCCTCGCTCAGCTGCAGTGCCGCCTCGAGGGGGTATTCGTCGAGCTCGGAGAGGATGCTCTCGGAGCGGTCGAGGGTGCGGTCAGCGCCGATGTGACGGTCGAATTGCGCGTCGGGGACGTGCTTGACCAGCACGACGATCTTGAGGGTGTCTCCCACGGTCCATGGCCTTCCATACTCGCCGCTTCGGCCGCGGAGGGTCCGCGGCACACATGCGACCCGTCCGCCGGGCGGGGCACGCCGAAGCGGGCCCGCGGCATGCGGCAGCCGGGCACGCCCTAGCTAACCACACGCCCCGGCCCCGCGCCTGCTCTTTTTGACGTCCTGTGTCGGCGGGACGCTTCCGCGGGCCCGCTACGAGACTCCGCCGAGGGTCACGTCGAGCTCCATTGCCTGGCCGTTGCGCTCGAGCGTCACCTTGACGGTGGCCCCGGCGGCCTGCTCGCGGACGGCCGCGGTGAGCTCGCTCGCGTCGCCGATGTGCCGGCCGGCGAAGCCCGTGATGACGTCGCCCCTGCGGATGCCCGCCGTGTCGGCCGCCCCACCCCCGGTGACCTCCTCGACCTGCGCCCCCGAGGAGAACGACGAGCTCGTGCCGTTGGCCGCGTGCGGGCGCACCGACACGCCGAGCTGCCCGTGGCTGGCCTTGCCCTTGGCGATGATCTCGTCGGCGATGCGGTGGGCGTAGTTGGCGGGGATGCTGAACCCCACGCCGATGTTGCCGGCCGTGCCGCTCGCGTCCCCTGAGCCCGCCGAGGCGATCGCGACATTGATGCCGATGAGCTGGCCCTTGCTGTCGACGAGGGCTCCGCCGGAGTTGCCGGGGTTGATGGCCGCATCCGTCTGGATGACGTTGATGCTCACGCTGTTCCGGGCGCCGCTGGGCTGCTGGCCCTGCCCGGGGGGCGCGAACTGGAAGTCGTCCTTGCCGTTGCCCTGGGAGTTGTCGCCGCCCTCGGGGGCCGCTGAGGACGCGACGGAGATGGTCCGGTTGAGCGTCGAGACGATGCCGTCGGTGACCGTGTTGTCCAGGCCGAGGGGCGCGCCGATGGCCACGGCGATGTCCCCGACGTTGAGCTTCGAGGAGTCGCCGAACGTGACCGCCGGCAGCTGCGCGCCGTCGACCTTGACCACGGCGAGGTCGGAGAGCGGGTCCGTGCCCACGAGGGTGGCCTTGTACACCGAGCCGTTGCTCGCACGGACCTCGATGGACGGGTTGGCCGCCTGGCCGTCGAGCGTCACGACGTGGGTGTTCGTGAGGATGTGGCCCTGGTCGTCGATCACGACGCCGGAGCCGGTGCCAGACGAGTTGCCTGCGGTGACCCCGATCGTCACGACGCTCGGCGCGGCCTTCGCGGCCGCGGCCGTGACGGCGTTGACGCTGTCCTGGTTGTTGACGATGATCGGCGCGCTCTGGGCGGTCGACGACGTGCCGGTCGCCTGGGGGGCGAGCAGGCCCGCGCTCCCCGCGGCCACGCCGCCACCGAGCAGCCCGGCGACGAGCATCCCGCCGACGAGGACGCCGGTCCCCCAGCGCCGCCCCTGCTGCGGGGAAGTGCTCGGGCCCGGCCGGTAGAAGGACGAGCCCTGGGGCTGCTGGCCGGGAGCCTGATAGCCCTGGGCGTAGCCCTGCGGCCGGGGGCCGAACTGCCCCGACTGCGCACTGCTGCCGTACTGGCCGGGCTGAGCCTGCGGCCCGTTGCTGCCATAGCCCTGCGGGGGCTGGGAGGGCTGCTGGGGCCAGGCGAAGCCCTGCGCGGGCATCCGCTCGGTCGAGCCGGCCGCCGTCGCGCGCTCCCCGCCCTCGCCAGCCGCACGCTGCGGGCCGCTCACGGTGCGGGCGTCGTCGTCACGGGGTGCATCGGTCTCGTTCATCACTCGCGTCCTTTCCTGAACTGCTACCACTATGCCTCCACAAGCTGTGCCTGACGCTTCTGTTCTCTGGAAGTTCGCTGGGAGCTTCCCGATAGCCCTTCAGGCTGTTTCGCTTCGGGCGGAAGGGAGCGCTGACGCGCCGGCAGGGGCGGCCCATAGAATCGAGGTGACGTGCCAGCCCCCGCTGCGCCACGCGCGAGGGGGCGGTGCGGACCCGGGGCCGACGCCCCCGGGCGGAGCGAAGGGTTGCGCCATGCGTTCGACGCGGAAGACTCTCCTGACGGCCCTCGCGGCGGTCCTGCTCGTTCTCCTGCCCGCTGCCCCGGGATGGGCGACGGACCCGGTCACGATCCCCTCCGGCACCAACATCGTCGACCGTACCGGATCCCTCGGCGGCCGCGCGGGCGAGGTCGAGGGTGCGATCGACGAGCTCCGCGCGGACCACGGCGTCAACCTCTACGTCGTGATCGTGGACGCCTTCACGAATCCCAGCGACAGGGCCGGCTGGGCGGACGCCGTCGCAAGGATGAAGGGCATGGGCGCCCAGGACGTCCTCTTCGCCGTCGCCACGAGCGGCCAGTACCAGCTCGCGACCAGCAGCCGGAACACCCAGCTCTCCTCGAAGCGCGCCGCGATCATCCAGAACGCCATCGTGCCGAACCTGACGGGCGGCAACCCCGACTTCGCCCAGGCGGCGGTGGACACGGCCAAGGCGGTGGGCGACGCCGCAGGCGGCGGCAGCGGCGAGGTCTCCTCTGGCGGCCCGGGCGCCGCGCCGTGGCTCATCGGCGGCGGCCTCCTCGCCGTGGGAGCCGCGGGGGCCTACGTCCTGGCGCGCCGCCGGAAGGCCGCGGTGAAGCAGGGCGCCCCCGGATCCCTCGGCCCCGGCCAGGGGGAGCTCGACCCGCTCGCCGCGATGAGCGTGCCCGAGCTCCGCACGAAGGCCAACGGCCTGCTCGTCAGGGCCGACGACGCCGTCCGCTCGAGCGAGCAGGAGCTGGCCTTCGCCGAGGCCTCCTACGGGTCCGAGGCCGTCGCGGCCTTCACGGCGGCGCTCGCCGAGGCGCGGACGCACCTGAGCGAGTCCTTCAAGCTCCAGCAGCAGCTCGACGACCACATCCCGGACACGGAGGAGCAGCAGCGCACGTGGCTCGGGGACATCATCCGCCGCTCCGAGGCCGCGATCCAGTCCCTCGCCGAGCAGAAGGCGGACTTCGACGCCCTCCGCGAGCTCGAGCGGAACGCGCCGGGGGCCCTGAAGACCGTGGACTCGGGGGCCGCCGAGGCCGACGCCCGGCTCGTCACGGCGGAGGCCGCCCTCGCAGCCCTCCGCGAGCACTACGCGGGACGGTCCGTGGACCAGGTGGCGGACAATGTCAGCCAGGCCGCGGAGCGGCTGGCGTTCGTCGACAACGCCTCGGCCCGGGCCCGAGAGCTGCTCCAGACCGGCGAGACCGGCCAGGCCGCCGTCGCCGTGCGGGCGGCCGAGCAGGCGCTCCAACAGGGCCGCGTGCTCCTCGACGCGATCGACAAGGCCGCCACGTCGCTCGACACGGCCAAGCACGGGCTCGAGGCGGCCCTCGCCGACACCCAGTCGGACCTCGCGCAGGCCAAGGCGATGGCCTCCTCCCGACAGCACGCGGGACTTGAGACGACCGTCGCCGGCGTCGAGGCCGCCCTCGCCGAGGTTCGCCGGGAGCTCGACGCGGGCAAGGTCGACCCGATTGCCCTCCTCGAGCGGACCGAGAAGGCGCACGAGCAGCTCGACGACGCGCTCTCCGCCGTCCGGGACCGGCAGCAGCAGGAACAGCGGGCCGAGGCCTCGCTCCAGCAGGCGATCATGAGCGCGCAGGCGCAGATCTCCGCGACGAGCGACTACATCGCGGCCCGGCGCGGCGGCGTCGGCTCCGAGGCCAGGACTCGCCTCGCCGAGGCGCAGCGCAACCTCGACTATGCCCTGTCCATCTCGCGCAGCGACCCGACGACGGCCCTCGCCTACGCGCAGCAGGCGAACGCGCTGGCCTCCCAGGCCGGGCAGATCGCGCAGCAGGACGTGGACAGCTTCGCGGGCTCGGGCTGGGGCGGGGGCCCGGGCTACGGCGGCATGTTCGGCGGACGGCGGGACGGCGGCGGGATAGCCGGAGCCGTCCTCGGCGGCATCATCATCAACTCCATCCTCTCCGGCGGGGGCCACCACCACGGCGGAGGCGGCTGGGGCGACGGCGGCGGCTTCAGCGGCGGCTGGGGCGGCGACGGCGGGGGATTCGGAGGAGACTTCGGCGGCGGAGGAGACTTCGGCGGCGACGGCGGCAGCTTCTAGGCCGTGCGAACACAGCGAACGTTCCACCAACGAAAGGGAGCACCATGGTAAAGCAGTCCATCTTCGGTCGGATCGCACAGCTCGCGAAGGCGAACATCAACGCCCTGCTGGATCAGGCCGAGGACCCGCAGCGGATGCTGGACCAGATGGTCCGCGACTACACGAACAACATCGCCGAGGCCGAGTCCGCGATCGCCCAGACCATCGGCAACCTGCGGATGCTCCAGGAGGACCACGCCGAGGACGTCAAGGCAGCCCAGGACTGGGGCAACAAGGCCCTCGCCGCCTCCCGCAAGGCCGACGAATTCCGGAACGCCGGCAACGACGCGGACGCCGCGAAGTTCGACAACCTCGCCAAGGTCGCGCTCCAGCGCCAGATCTCCTCGGAGAACGAGGCGCGCAGCGCCGAGCCGAGCATCGCGAGCCAGACCGAGGTCGTGGACCGGCTCAAGAGCGGCCTCGAGCAGATGAAGAACAAGCTCAACCAGCTCACCGCCAAGCGGAACGAGCTCGTCGCGCGCAGCAAGACCGCTGCCGCGCAGGCGCAGGTGCACGATGCCCTGCGCAGCATCGACATCATGGACCCCACGAGCGAGGTGAGCCGCTTCGAGGAGAAGATCCGCCGCGAGGAGGCCAAGGTCCGCGGGCAGCAGGAGCTCGCCGCGAGCAGCCTCGACGCGCAGTTCAACGAGCTCGAGGACCTCGGCGAGCAGACCGAGATCGAGGCCCGGCTCGCGGCCCTCAAGCAGGGCTCCTCCCCCGCCGCGATCGGCCGTGGGGACAGCGCCAAAGCGTCCTCCGCAGCCGTGGACGAGGCGGATCTGGACAAGCTCTAGGCCCCTGCCGCGGGACCGCGGGCCCCGGGGCATGCGCGAAGGCCCCGGTCCGACGTACGGACCGGGGCCTTCGCATGAGTTGCGGGGACAGGATTTGAACCTGCGACCTCTGGGTTATGAGCCCAGCGAGCTACCGAACTGCTCCACCCCGCGGCGCACAGACAACATTACCAACAGGCGAACGCGGGGCCAAATCCGTCCCCGCGGACCCGCCCGGGGCGGGCCCGCGGGGTGCGCGGCTACTGGCTCGGAGTGGGCGATGCGGTGGGAGCCGGGGCCGTGGGGGCCGGCGCCGCGGGGGTACCCGCGCCCGCCGAGACCCTCGCCTCGGCGTCGAGCGCCCGCTGGAGCGCCGCGGAGAGCCTCTTCTGCGCCTCGCCGTAGGCGGCGAAGTCGCCGGCGGCGAGGGCCGTCTGCCCGTCCCGGATGGCCTGGTTCGCATCAGAGAGGGCCGTCCTCAGCTCCGCCCGTGCGTCCGCGGTCCCGTCACCGGTCGGCGGCTGCGGCTGGGCCGGGGCCTGGCCATTCTTGTCCGAGTCACCGGCCGCGGCGCCCGAGTCGCCACCGAAAAGCTGGTCGAGCGCGGCGTCGAGCGAGGGGGCGAAGCCGATCTTGTCACCGAAGGCCACGAGCACGCGCTGCAGGGTCGGGTACGAGGTCGTGCCCGTCGATTTCACGTACACCGGCTGGACGTAGAGCAGGCCGCCGCCCACGGGGAGTGTGAGGAGGTTGCCGTTGAGCACGTCCGAGGCGCCCTGGCGCAGCAGGTTGAGCGCCTGGGAGACGGTCGGGTCGGAGTTGAACTTGTTCTGCACCTGTCCGGGGCCCGGCACGAGGGTGTCCGTGGGCAGCTGCAGGAGCCTGAGCTTCCCGTACTCCGGGCCCTTCACCCCGGCCTGGCTGCCGGCGTCGGAATCCGCGGCGAGGAACCCGTACATGACCTCGCGGGAGGTGCCGCCCTCGACGATCTGCGGGATGAAGCTCGAGGTGAGCTGGAAGGCCGGCGCCTCCTGGTCCGGCATCTTCAGGCTCATGTAGAAGGGCGGCTGCTTGACCCCGGCCGTCGTGACCGTCGGGTCGTTCGGGACGCTCCAGACGTCGCTGTTGTTGTAGAAGCGGTCAGGGTCGGTCACGTGGTAGCGGCCGAGGAGCTCGCGCTGGACTTTGAAGAGGTCCTCTGGGTAGCGCACGTGGCTCATGAGCCCGGCGGACATCTCGGAGATGGGCTTGACCGTGCTCGGGAAGACCTTCTGCCAGGACTTGAGCAGCGGGTCCTGGTCGTCCCACGCGTAGAGGGTCACGGACCCGTCATAGGCGTCGACGGTGGCCTTGACCGAGTTGCGGATGTAGTTCACGGTCGACGCCGGCAGCTGGCTCGAGCGGTTGGCCGCGGTCTGGGAGTCGGCCGTGGCCTGCTGGAGCTGCTGCTGCTGGGAGTACGGGAAGTACTGGCTCGTCGTATACCCGTCGACGATCCACTTGACCCGGCCGTCGATGACGGCGGGGTACACATTGCCGTCGATCGTGAGGTACGGCGCGACCTTCTCGATGCGTTCGCGCGGGTTGCGGTCGTAGAGGATCTGCGACTCGGCGTTGACGCCGTCGGAGAAGAGCATGTCCGTGCTCTGGAACTTCACGGCGTAGAGCAGCTTGTTGAAGAGGCTGCCGACGTTGGGGCCGGCGTCGCCCTCGAAGGTGTACTGGGTCTCGCCGGCGCCGCCCTGGGGACGGTCCTGCTCGCGGGCCGGGGCGCCGTCGGGCGCGCCGACGATCGAGTACTCGGGCGAGTACTCGCCGAAGTAGATGCGCGGCTCGTAGCTGTCGTCCGTCCCCAGCACGCCCGTGGACGGGATGCCGGACTGCATGAAGACCGGCTTGCCCTCGACCGACGACTTGTTGCCGTAGGCGGCGACGACGCCGTAGCCGTGCGTGTACACGATGTGGTTGTTGTACCAGGACTGCTGGTTCGGGGAGAGGCCCTGCGGGTTGAGCTCGCGGACCGCGATCACGGTGTCCTGGAGCTTGCCGTCGATCGTGTAGCGGTCAACGTTGAGCGAGGGGGCGAACTGGTAGTACGGACGGTACTGCTCGAGCTGCTGGAACGTCGAGGAGACGAGGGTCGGGTCGAGGAGGCGGATGTTCGCCGTCGTCTGCGCGTCCTCGCGGAGCGCGCCGGGGGTCGCGTCGGTCGTGGCCCGGTAGTCCTGGACCTCGACCTGGTCGAGCCCGTAGGCCGCGCGGGTCAGGTCGATGTTGCGCTTGAGGTAGGGCCGCTCGACGTTCTGCTCGGACGGGCGGACCTGGACCTGCTGGATGACCCACGGGTACACGCCGCCCGCGAGGATTCCCGTGATCACGAGCATGGCCGTGCCGATGAGCGGCAGGCGCCAGCGGCCCACGACGGCCGCCACGACGAACAGGACGGCGACGATCGCGGCCGCGATGGCGAGGATCGCCTTCGTCGGTATGACGGCGTTGACGTCGGTGTAGAGCGCGCCGGAGACCCGCCCGGCGGAGCTGTAGAGCGAGCTGTAGCGGTCGAGCCAGAAGTTCGCCGCGATGAGCGCGAGCAGGACGGCGCCCGAGATCGCGAGGTGCAGCTGGGCGGGCCGCGCGGTGTAGACGCCGCTCTCGCTGATCCGGATCGAGCCGTAGAGGTAATGCGTGAGCAGCCCCGCGATCCCGGCGATCACCACGACGCCGAGCAGGTACCCGACGAGGGTCCCGAGGAACGGCAGGGTCATGAGGTAGAAGCTGAAGTCGAGCCCGAACTGGGGGTCGGTGGCGCCGAAGGGCTCCTGGTTGAAGAAGAGGGCGATCTTCTGCCACTGGCTCGCCGCGGCGGCCCCGGCGAAGAGGCCGAAGACGATCGGCACGGCGGCCATGACGATGCGCCGGACGGGCTCGAGCTGCTCCTGGTACCGGCTCAGCGGGTCCTGCGGGCCGCCGTCGGGGGCGTACACGGGACGGGCCCGGTACGCCATGCGCATGGCGGCGTAGATGGAGACAGCCATGACGAGCGCCGCGATGAGGAACACCGTCCCCCGGGCGATGTTCTGCCGGACGAACACCTCGAGGAAACCGAGCTGCTCGTACCACAGGACGTCGGTCCACAGCTGGGCGAGGAAGACGAATCCGACCACGAGGATGCCCGCGATCACGAGCGTCGGGATGAGCGCCCCCCTCCTGCGGCGGGGTGGGCTATAGCTGCCTGCGGGACGCGATGTCACGGTGTACCTCGTTGTCGGTGCGGTGTCGGGAGCTGTGTCGGTGCCGGTCCACTCTCGGGACCAGCGCGGTCGGTGCGGCGCGCAGGGCGTGCCGGTCTAAGTCAAGCACGCGCGGCCCAGCGCCGCAGTTCCCGCGCGGGGAACCGGCCACGGTAACGATTCGGCGTCGGCCCGCAGGTGGGTCAGCCAGCCGTGCACTGGGGCATGCCCGCAGGGTCCTCGCCGCGGGCATAGCCCTCGACGGCGGCCCGTGCGTCCGCGAGCGTCCTGACGCTCACGACGGCGAGCCCCTCCGGGATGTGCCCCACGACGTCGTCGCAGTTGGCCTCCGGCGCAAGGAACAGCGTGGCTCCCGCGCTCCGGGCCCCTTGGAGCTTCTGCGCGATGCTCCCGATCGAGCCGACCTTGCCGTCCGGCCCGATCGACCCCGTCCCGGCCACGTGCCGCCCGCCCGTCAGGTCCCCGGGGGTGAGCTTGTCGAGGACGGCGAGCGCGAACATCATCCCCGCGCTCGGCCCGCCCACGCTGCCGAGCTCGAACTGCACGTCGATCGGGAACTCGAAGCTGTAGCTGATCCCGACCCCGATGACCCAGCGGTTGTCGCGGCGCGTGGGCGTGACGGTCTCGGTCGCCTCGCCGCCGTCGCGCTCGACGACGACGGCGACCGGCGCGCCGCCGCCCGCCGCGAGCACGTCCTGGACGTCTGCCAGGGAGCCGACGGCCCGGCCGCCGACGCTCACGAGCCGGTCCCCCTCCCGGAGGCGGCCGGCCGAGGGCGAGTCCTCGAGGATCGCGGCCACGTCAAGGTGCTGGGTGAACGGGATCCCCAGCTCGCCCAGGGCCGCGGCGACGGCCGTGCCCTCTGAATCCTGCATGAGCGCCGCGTTCTGCTGGGCGACGTCCTCGCGCGTGACGTCCGGCGGGTAGACGACCCGCTCGGGGAGGATGGCCACCGTCGGGTCGAACCACGAGCGGGCGAGCTCGAGCAGGCCGACGTCCGTGTTGGGCCCGCCGTGCACGTAGACGGTCGTGATGTCGAGGTTCCCGCCGGCGTCGTACGAGTCGCGGCCAGAGACCGTGACGACCTCTTTCCCGCCTGTCTCGCCGAGCGTGTTGTAGGTCGGCCCGGGGATCTCGACGACGTACGGCACGGGGACGTTCGCGACCGTCAGCCCCAGCACAAGCGCCGCCGCCCCGCTGACCGCCGCTGCGAATCCCCTGCTGCCCACGCGCCCGTTCCCCCTCGCCTGCCTGAATCTGCCCGTGCCTGGCGGCGGGTTCCTCCGCCGTGGCTCATGACAGCCTAGGCCATCGTCCTGAACCCCTTCCGTGTGCCCCCTGTGTGCCGACAGCGAAAGGGGCCTGCCCGCCGCAGACACGTGTGCTGGCCCGCGGTACCGTGAGGGTGTCCCTCCCCATCCAGACGCAGTGATCGGCGGCACCATGACCACTCCAGACAAGCCCTCGGGCCACGACGACGAGCCTCAGGACCCGCTGTCCGAGCTCTTCGGCAAGCTCATGGGGGGCCAGGGCGGCATCGATCCCACCGAGATCGCCAAGGCCGCGGGCCTGCCGAGCGATCCGGCCGTCCTCCGGCAGATGTTCGAGCAGGTCCAGTCCATGATGGCCGCCCCCGCGGGCGAGGGCCCTGTGAACTGGCAGCTCGCCCACGACCACGCGCGCCGCACGGCGGCCGCGGCGAAGGACCCCTCCGTCTCCGGGACGCAGAACCGCGACGTCGACGAGGCGCTGCGCCTCGCCGAGCTCTGGCTCGACCAGGCCACCGACTTCCCGTCCACGGGCCTGATCGGCCGCGGCTGGTCCCGCGCCGAATGGATCGAGGCCACGATGGGAACGTGGCGCCGGCTCACCGAGCCCGTCGCCAACAGCATCGCGACGGCCCTCTCCACGGCCCTCTCGGAGCAGATGCCCGAGGAGATGAAGGGCCTGCTCGGCGGCGCCTCGAGCATGCTGACCAACATGGGCGGGGCGATCTTCGGCATGCAGCTCGGCGCGGCGATCGGCGCGCTCTCGGGCGAGGTCGTGAGCTCCTCCGACATCGGCGTGCCGCTCGTGGACCTCGAGATGGCGCTCCTTCCGGCCAACGTCGCGAAGTTCGGCGAGGGCCTCGGCCTCCCGGAGGGGGACGTGCGCCTCTACCTCGCTGTGCGCGAGGCGGCGCACGCGCGCCTGTTCATGCACGTGCCGTGGCTGCGCGGCCACCTGCTCGGCACGATCGAGGACTACGCCCGCGGGATCCACATCGACGTCTCCCGGATCGAGGAGCTCGCGCGGGACATCGACCCGAGCAACCCCGAGTCGATGCAGGAGGCCCTGCAGGGCGGCGTGTTCATGCCGCAGCGCACCCCCCAGCAGGACGCCGCCCTGGCCAAGCTCGAGACGGCCCTCGCGCTCGTCGAGGGCTGGGTCGACGAGCTCACCGCCGCCGCGACCGAGCGCGTGCTGCCCTCGGCGCCGGCCCTCCGCGAGGCCGTGCGCCGCCGCCGCGCGACGGGCGGTCCCGCCGAGCACGCCTTCGCGTCCCTCGTGGGCCTCGAGCTGCGGCCCCGCCGGCTGCGCGATGCCGCCGTCCTGTGGCACTCGCTGTCGCAGGAGCGCGGGATCGCCGGCCGCGACGCCATCTGGAAGCACCCCGACCTCCTGCCCACGGCCGAGGACCTCGACGACCCGAAGGGCTTCTCGGGCCGCCGCTCGCTCGCCGAGGCCAAGGACTCGGAGGTGGACGAGGCCCTCGCGAAGCTCCTCGCCGGCGGCTTCGACACCCCGGCCGAGGCCGGGGACGAGGGCACCGACAGCACTGGCAGCAAGGACGCCCCGGCGGACGACGACGAGGGCGGCTCCGCGGGCAAGGGCGCCTAGGCGTCGTCCCGGGGCAGATGTCCAGCAGAAATCCAGACGATGCAGACGGCCGCAGGGCCGCCACAGCGGATCGCCGTGGCGGCCCTGCGGCTAGTCGACGTCCTCGATGATCTGCCCGTACGGGATCCGCTCGTCGATGTGGGCCTGGAGCAGGTGCGGGTCCAGGACGATCCGGACACCCGCCGTCTGGTCCGCCGCCGACTGCAGCAGGACGGGCCGCACGGTGTCGATGAAGATCGGGTCTCGGCCCTCGAGGTACTTCCTGTAGCTGGCTGGGAGCTCGCTCATGGGCGAGAGTCTAGACCTGCTCCTCGTCGTCGATAAGGCCCCAGCCGCCGTCGTCCGCGCCCCCTCCCGGAGGCCCTCCGGGCCGTGTCCCCGCGAAGGCGACCCCCGCGAGGAACGCCTTGGCCTCGTCGAGCCGCGGGTATCCCTCGAGCAGGCGCCAGAAGGCCGGCCCGTGGCCGGAGACGAGCAGATGCGCGAGCTCGTGCAGGATCACGTAGTCGACGACCCAGCCGGGCATGCCCTGGAGCTCGTGCGAGAGCCTGATGGTGCGCTGCGAGGGCGTGCAGGAGCCCCAGCGCCGCCGCTGGTTCGTGACCCAGCGGATGGACGCGGGGCGCGCCCGTCCGCCGAGGTACTCCGAGGAGAGCTCGCGCCCTCGGGCCAGGAGCGCCTCGTCGCCGGCGGGCCCGCTGCGCCGTGCCGTGTCCTCTCTCAGCCGCGTGACCATGCGCTCGACCCAGTGCGCCTCCTGGGCGCGCGTGAAGGCGGCCGGGATCGCCACGACCGCGGTCCCGCCCTCCCAGAAGGCGGAGACGGTCTTCTTCCGGCGCGCCGAGCGGCGCACCTCGACGCGGGGCGTCGTCTCAGGCGTCACGGAGCAGCTCCAGGACGGCCTCGCCGTAGCGGTCGAGCTTGGCCTTGCCCACCCCTGCGACCTGGGACAGCTCCCCGAGGCTCGAGGGCTTCGCCTCGGCGATGGCCGTGAGGGTCGCGTCGGTGAAGACGACGAAGGCCGGAACGTCGGCCTCGCGCGCCTGCTCGAGCCGCCACGCCCGCAGGGCCTCGAAGGTGGCCTCCTCGTACGTCGGCGGGCAGTTCGAGCACCGGCCCACCTTGCGCTCCGCGCCGGTGGCGAGGATCGTGCCGCACACCCTGCAGGCCGTGGGGGCCTTGAGCTCGCGCCGGGCCCGCCGCGCCCCGCCCTGGGAGTGCGCGGAGGTGGCCCCCGCCGGGCGCAGCCCGTCGAGGAAGCGGGAGGGCCGGCGGTGGGCGCGCCCGCCCGGGGTCCGCGAGAGCGACCAGGACAGGTGCAGGAACTCTCGGGCCCGCGTGATGCCGACGTAGAGGAGCCGCCGCTCCTCGTCGACGGTCACGGGAGTGTCCGCGAAGGAGATCGGCACGAGGCCCTCGCTCAGGCCCACGAGGAACACGGCGTCCCACTCGAGGCCCTTGGCCGCGTGCAGGGACGCGAGCGTCACGCCCTGGACGGCCGGGGCGTGCTGGGCGGCGGAGCGCTCCTGCAGCTCGGCGACGAAGTCCGGCAGGCCGAAGCCCTCGCCCCGCGCGGCCGAGAGCTCGTCCGCGAGGGCCACGAGGGCGGCCAGTGACTCCCAGCGCTCGCGCGTCGCGCCGCCTCCCGTCGGCGCCTGCTCGGAGTACCCCAGCGAGGACAGGACGTCGCGCACCCGCTGGGCCAGCGGCACGCCGTCGTCCGCGTCGGCGCGCGCGGCGCCGCGGAGCTGGAGCAGGCCGTCGCGGACCTCGCGCCGGTTGAAGAAGCGCTCGCCGCCGCGCAGCTGGTAGCCAATGCCCGCGGCGCTGAGGGCCTGCTCGAAGGCCTCGGACTGGCCGTTCGTGCGGAAGAGCACGGCGATGTCCTTGGGCTCGGTGCCCGCGGCGATGAGCGCCGCGATGCGGCGGGCGACGGCGGCGGCCTCCGCCTCGTCGTCGGT
Source organism: Sinomonas sp. T428B (assembly GCF_056780155.1). Lineage (NCBI taxonomy): Bacteria > Bacillati > Actinomycetota > Actinomycetes > Micrococcales > Micrococcaceae > Sinomonas > Sinomonas sp. T428B. The sequence goes on from NZ_JBRAZR010000001.1 coordinate 2,619,621, forward strand.
GCACTCGGCGAACTCCGGCTCCGGCCCGGAGGGACGCTGCGCGACGAGCCGGAGGGGCTCGGCCCAGCGGGCATCCGCGGCCGGGCCGCCGCTGCGCCTGGCCGAGAGGAGCTCGTTGGCCAGCCGGACGACCTGCGGCGTCGAGCGGTAGTCCCGCACGAGCCGGATGACGGCGGCGCTCGGGTGCCGCTTGCCGAACTCGAGCAGGTGCGCGGAGGTCGCGCCGGTGAAGGAGTAGATCGTCTGGCTCGCGTCGCCGACGACGCACAGCTCCTCGCGCCCGCCGAGCCACAGCTCGAGGAGCCGCTGCTGGAGCGGCGAGACGTCCTGGTACTCGTCGACCACGAAGTGCCGGTACTGCTCCCGGACGGTGGCGGCGACCTTGGGGTCCTCCTGGAGGATGCCGACCGTGATGAGCAGGACGTCCTCGAAGTCGATGAGGTTCCGGTCCACCTTGACGTCCTCGTAGGCCTGGAAGAGGCGCGCCACCGTCTGCGGCTGCAGCCCGCCGGGCTCGCCGCGGCCCGTCGCCCCTTGGAGGTACGTCGAGGGCGTGAGCATGGACACCTTGGCCCACTCGATCTCCGAGGCGAGGTCCCGGATCGCGGCACGGTCCACAGTGAGGCGGAGCCTGCGCGCCGCCTCCGCGATGGTCTGCGCCTTGTGCTCGAGCAGGCCCGGCACGGCGCCGCCCACGGCCTGCGGCCAGAAGTACTGCAGCTGGCGCAGCGCTGCGGCGTGGAACGTGCGCGCCTGGACCCCTCCGACGCCGAGGTCGCGCAGGCGGCTGCGCATCTCGGCGGCGGCGCGAGCAGTGAACGTCACCGCGAGGAGCCGCTGCGGCGAGTACACGCCCGTGTGGACGCCGTAGGCGATGCGGTGCGTGATCGCCCTCGTCTTGCCCGTGCCCGCGCCGGCGAGCACGCACACCGGCCCGTGCAGGGTGGTCGCGACCTCACGCTGCTCCTCGTCGAGCCCGCCGAGGAGCCGCTGCTCGAGGCTGCCCTCGGGGAAGCGGGGGGCCTCCTCGATCAGGCCCGGCTCGCCGGAGCTCATCGGCCGGTCCCCGCGGGCTCGGCGATGCGGCCGCCGAACCAGTGCTCGATGAGCGCGCGGGCGATCGAGAGCCGGCTCGGGAGCGTGATCTCGCCCGAGAGGACGGCGGCCTGGAGCTCGTCGCGCTCGAACCAGCGCGCGCGGACGACCTCGGTGCCGTCCGGCTCCGCGGCGACGTCCTCCGTGCGGGCGGTGAAGCCGAGCATGAGCGAGGCGGGGAAGGGCCATGGCTGGGATCCGAGGTACTGGCAGTCCGTGACGCGCACGCCCACCTCCTCCGCGATCTCCCGGACCACGGCCTGCTCGAGGGACTCGCCGGGCTCGACGAAGCCGGCGAGGGTCGAGTACATGGTCGAGCGCATCTGCGCGCCCGTGCCCAGCAGCACCCGGCCGTCCGGGCCCACGACCGTGACGATGATGGCGGGGTCCGTCCGGGGGAAGTGCTCCGAGCCGTCCTGCGGGCAGCGGCGCACCCAGCCGCTGTGCACGACGTCGGTCGGGGTGCCGCAGCGGGGGCAGCGCACGTGGGCCTCGTGCCAGTTGGCGATCGCCGTGGCCTCGATGAGGAGGGCCGCCTCAACGGCGTCGAGCCCCGCCCCGGCCTCCCGGAAGCCCGCCCAGTGGGTGCCGTCGGGCAGCAGGCCAGGCGCTGGGACGGCCGGCTCCGACATGACGCCCTCGGCGGGCTCGACGGGCTCGGGCAGGGCGACGAGGACGACGTCGGCGCCCGGCTGCGCGCCCTCCCCCGCGGGATGCGCCGCGCCGTCCTCGGCCAGGCGGCCGAGGTACACGACGAGCCCCTCGAGCCATGCGGCCGGCAGGAGCCTGGCCGGGATCAGCGCGAGCCGCGCGCCGTCGAAGGCTGCCCGCCGCTGGGAGACCAGGAGCGCGACGGTGCCTGAGGCGCGGAGCACGTCGGGGAGGAAGGAGGCCTCGGCGCGCTCGGCGGACCGGCGGTCAATGGCGGCCGGGGCCACGGGAAGGAGCGTCTCGGCCAGCCGACCCGCAGCCTCGGGATGCGAGCGCTGGGAGCCGGGCGCACGCACAGTGCTGACGGGGAGGGGGCCGGAAGTCATACCCTCTACGGTACTGACCCCCTCCGACACCCGCACAACGCGGGGCGCCCCTGTGGACAGTGGTCTGGGCCGGACAGTGGTCTGGGCCACGGCGACTCGCCGCGCGCGGGCCGTGATCGGCGGCACGGCGCGGGCTACCGTGGAGAAGGTGAGACGCACACCGCTCGAGCTGGCCGCCATCGCCACCGCCGCCGTCCCCGGACTGCAGCCCACCGCCGTCGCCCCCTCCCCCGACGACGCGACGGACTTCGACGCCGCGCTGCTCGAGACCGCCGACGGCCGCCGCTGGCGGATCCGCGCACCGCGCGGGACGGAGGCGAGCGCCCGGCTCGAGACGGAGATGCTCGTGCTGCGGGCCTTCGAGCCCTCGGTGCGCGCGGAGCTGCCGTTCCAGATGCCCGCGGTCGCCGGCACCGTGCGGCTCGCGGGGCTCACGACCTGCGTGTACACGAACCTCACCGGGACCGTGCGGGGCCTCGACGAGCTCGCGGCCGGGTCCCCCAAGCTCGCCGAGGACATCGGGCGGGCGCTCGCGGCGATCCACGCCCTCCCCCAGAGCATCGTCGACCGCGCGGACCTGCCCATCTACACCGCCAACGAGTTCCGCCAGCGCCGGCTCAACGAGCTGGACCAGGCCGCGACGACGGGCAAGATCCCGCCCGTCCTCCTGCGCCGGTGGGAACAGGCCATGGAGGACGTCACGATGTGGCGCTTCCACCCGACCGTGGTCCACGGGGACCTGCACGAGGACAACCTCCTCGTCGACGACGACCGCGTCACGGCCGTCACCGGGTGGACGGACCTGCGCATCGGCGACCCGGCCGACGACATCGCCTGGCTCGTCGCCTCGAACGAGCCCGCCTTTGTCGACGCCGTCCTCGCCGCCTACCACGAGGCCCGCACCGAGCCCGTCGACCCGCAGCTCGCGCGGCGCGCGGCCCTCGCCGCCGAGTTCGCCCTGGCGCAGTACCTCGTCAAGGCCATCGCCCTCGGGGACGCTGAGTCTGCCAAGGACGGCGAGGAGATGCTCGCCCAGCTCGCCGAGGACATCGAGGCGCACGACGCCGAGGCAGAGTCGGCGGGCGCGGGCACCGAGTCCCCGGGCGCCGACTCCCCAGCCGATGACGGCGACGGGCCGGATGACGGCGATGGCCGCGGCGCCGGGCCCTCATCCGGCACAGGACACTCCAGCGAGGACCAGCGCGCCACAGCCGACACCGACGTGCGTCTGGCCGACACCCACACGCAGGAGCAGGGCCAGCGCCCGGGGGCTGACCGCGAGCCGCGGCCCGAGGGCGCTGCGGCGGCGGCCGGCGGGCCCGACGAGGCGACGGACGCGATCCCGCTCGTGCCGAGGCCCACGGCCTAGCCGGGACTTCGTCTCCGCTGCCCGGCTCGCCCGCTCGCGCATCGCCCGCTCAGCCGATGGCGGCGGCCACGATCGCCTCGAGCTCGGCCTCGCTCGCCAGGGCGTCCGGCCGCACGACCTTGCCATCCGCGAGGTAGCAGAACGCTGCCCTGATCCTCTCGACGGGGACGTTGTGCAGCCTCGACCAGGCGATCCGGTAGACCGCGAGCTGGACGGACCGGGAACGGGCGTCGCGGCCTGAGGGGGCGCGGCCGGTCTTCCAGTCCACGAGCTCCCAGCCGCCGTCGGCGTCCTGGAACACGGCATCGATGCGGCCGCGGACCACGACCGGCCCGATGCGCGTCTCGATGGGCACCTCGACGAAGGCCGGCCGGCGGTGGGCCCATTCGGAGCGCTTGAACTCGGCCACGAGGCTCTTGAGGTCGTAGGCCTCGTCGACGTGCTCGTCGGAGCTGTCGAGGCCATCGAGGTCCAGCATCGCGCTCGTGCCGAAATGCTCCTCGACCCACGTGTGGAAGGCGGTGCCGCGCCGGGCGGCCATGCCCGGTCGGCGGGGCACGGGGCGACGCAGCTGCCGCACGACCGCGCCCGGATCCTCCCCGAGGGCCATGAGGGTCGAGGCGGAGACGTGCTCGGGGAGCCGGACGTGGGAGGAGTCCTCGGCACGGGCGCGCTCGGCGAGGAGCAGCCGGGCCTCGCGCAGCCAGGCCTCCGCCCGGGCGCTGGACGCCACCACGCCTCTGGGGGGTTCCCACGCCGCGGCCGCCTCGGAATCGTCGGCGTCGGTTCCCCCGGGGGCGGAGCTCTCCCCCGCCGCAGGGCCCTCGCCCGGATCGTGCAGGGCGGCGAGCACCCGAGCGGCGGCTGCCTCGACCGCGGCCCTGCGTCCCGGGGCGAGGCTGCGCCGCTGGCCGGTGGCGGCGTCCGACGGCCCCTCGAGGGGGTCGTACGGCCACATCGCGCGCTCGGCCTCGGCCCGCAGCGGGTTCTCCTCGGGCAGGTCCGCATCCTCGCACCACTCGAGGACGGAGAACCCGTGCTCGGCGGCCGCCTCGTGGAGCTCGAGCAGGAACGGCGAGGCCTCCATCGGCCTGCTGCGCGTGCTGCTCCACCCGAACCCGGTGGCCACGAGGAGCGACCGGGCACGGGTGAAGGCGACGTACGCGAGCCGGCGGTCCTCGCGCTCGGAATGCTCGCTCGCATCCTCGGCGAACAGCTTCTCGGCCTCGACCCAGCCCTTCTGGTCGGGGTGGTCCGTGTCCCATTGCGGGAGGTCCCGTGCGTCACCCCGCAGGGGCCAGGGCAGCGCCGCCTGGCCGCTCGTCCAGCGGTCGTTGCTGCCGCCCGGGAACATCCCCCGGTTGAGGCCGGCGACGGCCACGGCGTCCCACTCGAGGCCCTTCGACGCGTGGACGGTCAGCAGCTGGATGGCGCCGGGCGTGGGCTCGGACGGCGCCATGTCGAGGCCCGACTCCTCCTCGGCCGCCGCCTCGAGCCACGCGAGGAACGCCAGGAGGTCCGAGGATTCGGACTGGGCCAGGAAGGACGCGGCGGCCTCCTGGAACGCGTCGAGGTTGCGCCGGGCCTCGTGCACGGAGGTGCCAGGCCTGGCCGCGAGCTCGATGTCGAGAAGGAGCGCCCGCTCGACGTGCGAGATGAGCGTGCCGAGGTCGTCGCCCGCCACGGCGCGCAGGCCCCGCAGCTCGTCCCTCAGCCGCGTGAGCCGAGCCAGCCCCTCGGGGGTGAGGGAGCGGCCCGCGCCGGAGGTCCACCCGGGCCGGGGCAGCCGGTCCACCGCCTCGACGAGGCTCGCGGCCTCGGCGAGGTCCCCCTCGACGAGGACCTCGTCGACGGTGCCGGCCGCGTCGAGGTCCTGCTCCCCGGGACGGGCGGCCGCGGCGCGGCGTGCCGCGAGGTGGCGGGACCAGTCCGCGAGCGCCATGAGGTCCGCGGGCCCGATCCTCCACCGGGCTCCCGCCATGAGCCGCATGAGGGCGTCCGAGCGGCCCGGGTCGGCGATGACGCGCAGGGCCGAGACGACGTCGATGATCTCCGGGGTGTCCAGGAGGCCGCCGAGGCCCACGACCTCGAACGGCATGCCGCGGCGCTCGAACTCCCTGCGGATCGCGGCGAACTGCGAGCGCTTGCGGCAGAGCACCGCCATCGTCGGCCCCTCGATGCCCCCGTCGCCCGCTGCACGGCCGTCCAGGCGCGGCCACGCGGCGTCGAACGCCTGGAGCTGGTCAGCGACGGCGGCGGCCTCGGCACGCTCGTCGCAGAAGCGGCCGAGCACGACGCGCCCATCACCCGCCCCGGGTCGCGGCTCGAGCCGGCGGACCTCGACCCCCGCGCTGTCGGAGGCGTAGGCGGGAGAGACCGCGAGCGGTCCCGCGACGGCGTTCGCCGTGGCGAGGATCGTGACGCCGTTGCGCCACGCCGTCGTCAGGTGGCTGGTCCACGCCGGCGCCCAGCCGCCGCCGGTGCTCCGCGGGAAGGTCGCGGGGAAGCTCTCGAGCTGCCCCGCGGAGGCGCCGCGGAAGCCGTAGATCGACTGGTTGGGATCGCCCACGGCGGTGACGGCGTGCCCGCCGCCGAAGAGCGTCGAGAAGAGGACGAGCTGGGCATGCGACGTGTCCTGGAACTCGTCCAGGAGCACGGTGCGGAACTGGCCGCGGAGGAGCTGCCCGGCCTCGGGGACGGTCGTGGCCACGCGCGCCGCCAGGGCCACAAGGTCGCCGAAGTCCAGGGCGCCGCGGGCCCGCTTGGCCTCCGCGTAGCGGGCCGCGAGCCCGGCGACGAGCGCGCGGCCACGGAGCGTGGACAGCAGCGCCGCGGCGGCCGTGGCCGGGCCTCGCTTGCCCGCCGCCGAGAGCGGAAGGGCCTCGAACCGCTCGGCCTCGGCCTCGAGCCAGGCCCGCACGTCCCCGGGCTCGCGGAGGTGCTCGGCGCATTCGCCCGAGAGCTGCAGGACGGCGGCGATGAGGGTGCTCTTGGCCGGGAACCCGGCCCACGTCCCGCCGTCGTAGGCCTCGACCACCCGGGCGGCGAGCTGGAACGACTGGGCCGCGCCGAGCAGCACGGCGTCGCGCTCGACCCCGAGCCGCAGGCCGTGGTCCTGCACGACGGTGTTGGCGAACGCATGGTACGTCGAGACCGTGGGGTCGAGGCACTCGGGGTCCGCCGCGGCCGGGGCGATGCCCTCGACGCCGCGCCGCGCGAGCCGGGCGAGCCGTGCCAGCTGGGCCCTGATGCGGGCTGACAGCTCGCCCGCCGCCTTGCGTGTGAACGTGACCCCGAGGACCTCGTCGGGCCGCACCCAGCCGTTGGCGACGAGCCACACGACGCGGTCAGCCATCGTGGCCGTCTTGCCCGAGCCCGCGCCCGCGACGACGAGCCGCGGCTCGAGGGGCGAACTGATGATCTCGGACTGCTGCGGCGTGGGCCGGTGCTGCCCGAGCAGGTCCGCGAGTTCCTCGGGGCTGAACCCCGGCTCGGGCAGCCCCTGCGGGCCCCGGCGCAGGCCGTCCCCGAGGCCGGCCTCCGTCGACGTGCTCATTCGGTCACCTGCCGTCCCCGGGCACAGAGCGGGCACAGCTCGGGGAGCCTGCAGCCCCCCGCGAAGCCGGCGCCCGGCTCGTGCCTGGCCTCGAACGCGACGCCGGACATGGCCTCGGCGGCCCGCTCGACGAGCGCGACGGCCCAGGCCGCGTCCTCGAGGGCCGACTGCTGCTGCACCGTGAGCTTCTTGGTCTTCTCGCCGAGCTGGACGAGCTCGGCCCCGCCGGGGGGCGCGCCGGGCGGGGCGCCCGGGGCGGCGTCTGCCCCCTCGCCGTCGGCGAAGGCCCCTGCCGCGATGGCCACCTGGTAGGCCGCGAGCTGGGCATGCTGGTCGATGTCTGCCGCCTTGGGCTTGCTCCGTCCGGTCTTGAGGTCGACGACGACGAGCCGCCCCTCGCCGTCGAGCTCCAGCCTGTCGACCTGGCCCCGCAGGACCGTCCGCGCCGCGATCTCGGCTGTCCCGACGGCGCCGAGGGGCGCCTCGAAGTCGACCTCGACGCCGAGCAGCTCGCGTCCGTTGGTGCGCACGTACTCCGCGAGCTTGTCCACCATCGACGTGGCCCGGTCGAAGTCGAGCTCGCCCTCCCACGTGTCCGGCAGGCCGAGGCTCGGCCAGCGCCGGCGGAGCTCCGCGAGGTACTCGGCCGCCGTCCCGGAGGGAAGATCCTGGGCGATCGAGTGCACGAGCGTGCCGAGACTGCGGGCGAAGTCGGTCGCGGCCTCTCCCCCGGCGGCCGAGACGAACCAGTCGAGCGGGTTCTTCGTGGCGGTCTCGACCTTGGAGGGCGAGACGTACACGGTGCCGTCCTCCGGCACGACGGGACCGTCGCTGCTCAGGGGCGCGAGCCCGTACCACTGGCCGGGGTGGGCCCCGGGGGCGCCGGCATGGGCGAGGCGGGCGAGGAGCGCCGCGGCGACGGGCGCGTCGGCGTCGGCGGCATCGCCTGCCTCTGCCCCGACGGCGCTGGCTTCGATGGCCTGGCGAAGCTCCGCGACGAGGGGCCGGAGGCCGAGCGTGCGGGGGACGTCGGTGTACCTCCGTGTCGGCTCCCCCTCGGGCGGCGGGGCCACGTAGTCCAGAAAGGGGGACGGAACCTCGTCCTCGTTGGACGCGCCGGTGCAGACAAGGCGTTCGGACGCGCGCGAGATGGCCGCGGAGAAACTGCGCAGCTCGTCGTAGCGGATGTCGCGCAGGCGCGAGCGCGTGCTCACGAGCAGGGCCGAGACCACGCCGAGCTCGAGGCAGTCCGTGAACAGGGTGCTCCCGAGCAGCTCGCCGCGCAGCCGCGTGTTCGGCCAGACCCCGTCCTGGAGGCCTGCGACGAACACGAGCCGCCACGACCGGCCGGCGGCGCTGGCCGGCGTGAGGAGCTCGACGGCGTCCTCCGCCTGGGCGCGGGGGGCGAGGGTGTCCATGGGCAGCTCCTGCTCCGTGAGGTAGTCGAGGAACTGGGCCGGGGAGGCTCCCGGCAGGCGGTCCACGTACCGCTCGGCCGTATGGAAGAGGGCCATGAGCGCGTCGAGGTCTCGGTCTGCGCGCAGGCCGAGCGGGCCGCCTGCGAGGGCGAGCTCGTACCAGCGGCGCGAGAGGCCCGCGGCCTCCCACAGGGCCCACAGCACGGTCTCGGCCGTGGCGCCCGGCTCGGCGGCGGCGGCCCGCCCGCGCACGAGCATGCGCCCGATGCGCCGCGCCGCCTGGGCCTCCGTGCCGAGGGCGTCGAGCGTGCCGGGGACCTCGAGGGCCTCGACGAGCAGGGCGTCGCTCGAGCGGCCGCCGCCCGAGGACAGCTCGAGCTGCCGGAGCGCCTGGCGCAGCCGCCGCAGCTCGAGCGCCGACGCGCCGCCGACCCGCGAGGACAGCAGCTCGACGGCGGTCTCCGCCGTCAGCTCCCCCGGCTCGAGCGCGATCCGGTAGGCCGTCAGGAGCGGACGCACGGCCGCCTCGTCCCGGACGGCGGTCTCAGCGATCGGGACCTTGACCGGGATGTCGCGGCCCGCGAGGTACCGCTGGATCTGCGCGAGCTTGACGCCCGAGCGCACGATCACCGCCATCTGGCCGTACTCGACGCCGCCGAGCAGGCGCGCGTCCTGGATGCGGTGGGCCAGGTAGCGCAGCTCGTGGAGCGACGAGTGGAGCACATGCGCCTCGACTGACGGCTCCTGCTCCGGGCTCGCGCCAGGGACGTCGAGGCGCCTCGCGGCCTGGCCGCCGGGCACGGCGGAGATGCGCTGGGCCACGTCCTCCCAGGCCGCCGCGATGCCGGCCGGCAGCCGGTGGGAGGTGGTCAGCGAGAGCTCGGTGACGCCGCCGAGGAGCTCCCGCAGGCGCGGGACAAGCTCGGGCCGGGCGCCGCGGAATCCCTGCACGACGACGTCCGGTGCCGCCGTCGCGATGACGTCGCGGCCCTCGCCCAGCACCGCGAGCAGCTCGAGGACGGACGGACTGGACTCCTGGACGTCGTCCACGCACACGAGCTCGAGGCGGCCTCGCTCCGCGGCGAGGAGCTCAGGGTCCTCGAGGAGGATCTGGCGGGCGGCGGTGATGATTCCCGCCGGGTCGAAGGCCTCGGGCATGCGCAGCTCGAGGACGTCGCGGTACTCGGCGTAGAGCTGGGCGGCCGCGGCCCACTCGGGCCGGCCGGCGCGGCGCCCGAGCTCGGCGAGCTCGTCCGCCGTCGTGCCGTACTCGGTGATCCGGTCGAAGAGCACGCGCACCTCGTGGCGGAACCCGCGGGTGGGCAGCGCCGCCTCGAACCCGTCCGGCCACGCCGGCCCGGTCCCTGCCTCGCGGTGGCCCTCGAGGAGCTCCTTGACGATGAGGTCCTGCTCGGCGCCGGAGAGCAGGCGGGGAGCGCGCGGGAGCCAGTCGAGGCGGCCCTCGGCCCGTGCGCGGCGGATGAGGTCGAACGCGTACGAGGACCATGTGCGGGCCGGAGGGGCGCTGAGGCTGCGGTCGAGCCGGGCGGTGAAGGCGTCGCGCAGCCGCGCCGAGGCGGCGCGGGCGGGCGCGAGCAGGAGCACCCCCGCCGGGTCGACGCCGTCGCGCTCGACCCGGACGGCCGCCGCCTCGACGAGCACGCTGCTCTTCCCCGTGCCGGGGCCGCCCCAGACGAGGACCGGGCCAGAGCCGCGCGTGAGGGCCAGGACGGCAGCCTGGTCGGGGGACGGCGACCAGGACGCTCCGGCGGAGCGCGGTTCCGGGGCGAGGAGGCGCAGCTGGGGGGTGGGTGCCGCGCCTGTCGCGGCGACTGCTGGTGCTGCAATGGCTGTTGCGGCGGTGGCTGTCGCGGTCATGGGTCCATTCCACTGCCGGGCTCCGACAGTTCTCGTCCGTGCCCCTCGGGGCCATGCATTCTGCGGTCCAGGGCCTCGGCGATCGCCTCGACGGCCTCGAGCTCCTCGTCGCTCGGCGCCCAGCGTGCCTGCGGCATGTCCACGCGCCACCCGCCGTGCTGGTCGCCCCGCAGGGGAGTCCCCTCCTCGATGTAGTGCGCGAGGGCCCGCGCCTCGTGCCCCTCGGGCGCACCCCCGGAGGCCCGGAGGATCCGCCACCAGGCCGTCTGGCCCCCGTGGCGGGACATGACGGCCCCGACCTGGCGCGGGCCGCCGGCGCCGAGGAGCTCGGCCACGTCGCCGTAGGCGAGCACGCTGCCGGCGGGCACGAGGTCGACGACGGCCAGGACCGCCTCGACGTACTCCTCCCGCATCCCCCCAGCCTACGGGGCAGATCGGCGGAATCCGGCTGCCGCGGGCGTGGCCGCGCCAGAACTGTCGGTCCGCCCGGATAGCGTGTGGGCCATGAGCTGGCACACGCAGGCCCGGGCGGCCTTCGACCTCGAGACCACCGGACGCAACTCCCGCGCGGCACGGATTGTGACGGCGAGCATCGTCGTGCTCGGAGCCGACGGGACGGTCGAGGCCGAGCACGAGTGGCTCGCGGACCCCGGCGTCGAGATCCCTGCCGAGGCCGCCGAGGTGCACGGCATCACGACCGAGAAGGCCCGGGCCGAGGGCCGCCCCGCGCGCGAGGTCGTGGGCGAGGTCGCAGCGACGCTCCAGGGACTGTTCGACGCCGGCACGCCGGTCGTGGCGTTCAATGCGGCCTACGACTTCACGGTGATGGCCGCCGAGTGCGCGCGCCACGGGCTGCCGCAGCTCACGAGGTTCCCCGTACTGGACCCGTATGTGATCAACAAGCAGGTCGAGAAGTTCCGCCGCGGCAAGCGCACCCTGGGCGCCCTGTGCGAGCAGTACGGGGTGATCCTGACCGACGCGCACAGCTCTGCCGCGGACGCGCTCGCCGCGGCGCAGCTGCTCGACGCCATGGCCTCGCGCTTCCCCGAGCTGCACAAGCCGGCGGCTCATCTGCACCGCAGCCAGGTGGACTGGTCGTCGGCGCAGGCCGCGGACTTCCAGGCCTACCTGCGCAAGACCAAGCCCTCGGCCGTCGTCGAGGGCGACTGGCCCGTGCTCGCCCCAGGCGACGGGGGCCAGGGGGGCTTCTGACGAGGGCATCGCGACCGCGGAAAGTCCCGCTGGCCCTGATGGCCGGGACGCTGGGCCCCGGATCTGAGACATAACTCACAGGACGGCGGTGGGCCTCCCCCGCGAACATCGCCTCTCAGGCCTTCGGCCGGGCCCCTCCAGAGCGACGAGGGCACGGCACCGTCCTCCAAAAATCGAAGATCCTTCGGCTCGAAGCCGGTTATTGCGGAATATGTTCGCGCGAAGGCACTCTGGGGGCCTCTCCACCATAATGGAGTTCATCCCCGCGTGCAGAGTGTGACGTGCTTTCGTGCGCCCACACGCCCCGCACGACCAGCGCGAGACCCTCGCGCGGAACGCAAGGAAAGAGACCTCGATGAAGCTCAAGGCCCTCAAGTGGCTCAGCACCGTCCCCGCCGCCGCCGTCCTGGCGATCTCGCTGGCCGCGTGCGGCGGCGCTACCGCGCCCTCCTCGACCCCGACGGACGCCCTCAAAGGCAGCGACCAGCAGACGCTGGACAAGTACACGACCGAGAACGTGACCCCGCTGGCCGACATCGACGCGTCGAAGCTCGGGCTCATCACGGACGGCACCCTCCGCGTCGGCACGCTCTCGGACGCCCCGCCGAACATCTTCATCGACGAGAAGGGCGAGTTCACCGGCTACGACAACGAGCTCCTCAAGGCCGTCGCCGCCAAGCTCGGCCTCAAGGTCGAGTTCGCCTCGACGAAGTTCCAGAGCCTGCTCGCCCAGGTGAAGAACAGGCAGTTCGACGTCGGGTCCTCCTCCATCTCCACCACCGACGCCCGGCGCGAGACGGTGGCCTTCACCAACGGCTACGACTTCGGCTACATGGCGATCGTGACCAAGCAGGACGCCAAGGTGAAGACCTTCGACGACCTCAAGCAGGGCGTGCGGATCGGCGTCGTGCAGGGCACGGTGCAGGACGACTTCGTGACCAACACGCTCCAGCTCGAGCCCGTCCGGTTCCCGGACTACAACACCGTCTACGCCAACGTGAAGAGCGGCCAGGTGGACGTGTGGGTCGCCCCGTCCCAGCAGGCCGAGGGCCAGGTCAAGGCCGAGGACGGCACGGTCATCGCCGAGAAGAAGGTCAACACCCAGAACTTCACGGCCTGGGCAGTGGCCAAGGACAACCAGCCGCTCGTCGACGCGCTGAACTCCGCGCTCGACGAGGTGATCGCCGACGGCACGTGGGGCAAGCTCACGGCGCAGTGGTACACGGACCGGCCGACCCTCAAGGAGCAGACCCCCGAGGGCTGGAAGCCGGGCAGCAAGGCCGTCAAGGTCCCGACCAGCTGATCGACTGACAGGCGTCACATGGATTACTTGGACCGACTCGGCGAGACCTTCCTCGACTGGAAGGCGATCGGCGACATTCTTCCGGCCATGTTCGCGGTCGGCCTGCCGAACACCCTCGTGCTGGCGATCGTCTCCGGCGTCATCGGCTGCGTGGCCGGGATGGTGCTGGCCCTGATGGGCATCTCGCGCAATCCTGTGGCGCGGTGGGCCGCCAGGGTGTACACGGACGTGTTCCGTGGACTCCCGGCGGTTCTCACCATCCTCGTGATCGGCCTCGGCTTCGGGCCGATCTTCCGGGAGATCACGGGCATCGCGAGCCCGTACCCCATGGGCATCGCAGCGCTGTCCCTCATGGCATCCGCCTACGTCGGCGAGATCTTCCGCTCGGGCATCCAGAGCGTCGACAAGGGCCAGCTCGAGGCCGCGCGCGCCCTCGGCTTCGGCTATGGGCCCTCGCTCCGTCTGGTCGTGGTGCCCCAAGGCATCCGCCGCGTGCTCCCGGCGCTCGTGAACCAGTTCATCGCGCTCATCAAGGAGTCCTCGCTCGTCTTCACCCTGGGCCTTCTGGCGTCCGAGCGGGAGCTCTTCCAGATCGGCCAGGACGCCGCCGCCCGCAGCGGCAACCTGTCCGGCTACGTCGCCGCGGCGTTCTTCTACCTCGCGATGACCATTCCGCTGACGCACTTCGTGAACTTCATCGACGCGCGCCTGCGCACCGGCAAACCCGAGAAGAAGGAGCCGGACGAGGCGGCAGCCGTCGTCGGGAAGGGGGCCCACGCATGAGCCAGTTCGCTTCCGGCTCCCTCGAGGCGAGGGACATCCACCTCGCCTTCGGGAGCAACAGGGTTCTGCGGGGCATCGACCTCGCCGTCCCGGCCGGCACGACCGCGTCCGTGATCGGCCCGTCCGGCTCCGGCAAGTCGACGCTGCTGAGGGTGATGAACCGCCTCATCGAGCCGGACGCCGGGGACATCATCCTCGACGGCCGCTCGGTGCTCAAGGACAACCCCGACGAGCTGCGCCGCCGCATCGGCATGGTCTTCCAGCAGTTCAACCTGTTCCCCCATAAGACAGTCGGCGAGAACGTCGCCTTCGCCCTCCGCAAGCTGCGCAAGCTGCCGAAGGAGCAGGCCCGCGACGAGGCCCTGGCCCAGCTCGAGCTCGTCGGGCTCAAGCACAAGGCCGACTCACGCCCGGCCAACCTCTCCGGCGGGCAGCAGCAGCGCGTCGCGATCGCCCGGGCCCTCGCGATGAAGCCCGAGGTGATGTTCTTCGACGAGGCCACCTCCGCCCTCGACCCCGAGCTCGTCAAGGGCGTCCTGGCGCTCATGGCGGATCTGGCCAAGGGCGGCATGACGATGGTCGTCGTGACCCACGAGATGGGCTTCTCGCGGAACGTCTCGGACAAGGTCGCCTTCATGGACGGCGGCGTCGTGGTCGAGAGCGGCCATCCCGAGCAGGTCTTCGGCGACCCGCAGACCGAGCGGCTGCAGCGCTTCCTGAGCGACGTCCTCTAGACGGGCCCGCTCACTCTAGGCTCCAGGCACGACGGCGGGGTCCCCACCCGGGTGGGGACCCCGCCGTCGTGCGTCGCGGCGTCGAAGGGACCGCTAGACCGGCAGGCCGCCGCTGCCCTTGAGATCGCGCATGACGATCGTCGAGGTGAGCTTCGCGACCCCGGGCAGCGCCGCGAGGTGCTCGTCGTAGAGGCGCTGGTACGCGGGCAGGTCGGCGGCGACGCAGCGCAGGAGGTAGTCGGGGTCGCCGAAGAGCCTGTACGCCTCGACGATCTGCGGCTGGGCCACGACCGCGTCCTCGAAGGCCCGGATCGTCTCCTGCGAGGTTTCGCGGAGGGTCGTGAAGACCATCGCCCCGAAGCCGAGGCCCACCTGCGCCGGGTCCACCTCGGCCCGGTACCCGCGGATGACCCCGCTCGACTCGAGGTCCTTGAGCCGGCGGTGGCACGGGGCGACCGTGAGGCCCACCTCGGCGGCGAGCGCCGTCGCCGTCATCCGCCCGTCCGACTGGAGGGCACGCAAAATGCTTCTGTCGATTTGGTCGATCACGATAAGAATTTATCCCAGAGAGGCTCCCGAGGGCCAGAAGTGGTGAGCACATTGCTCGGCCAAGTCCCTAGTCTTGCGCCATGGAATTCTCGGCCCTGCTGGGCTTCGCCGCCGTCGCCCTCACGCTCACGCTCACGCCCGGCGCCGACTGGGCCTACACGATCGCCGCGGGGCTGCGGCCGGGCTCCCCTGTGCCGTCGGTGGCGGGGCTCTGCTCGGGATACATCCTCCACACGGCGCTCGTCGCGGCGGGGCTCGGCGTCGTGCTCGCGGGGCGGCCCGACGTCGTCTCGTGGCTCTCGCTCGCTGGCGCGCTGTACCTCCTCTGGCTCGGGGGCACGACGGCGCGCGGCTGGCGGGCCGCGGGGTTCGCAGGCGCCGCCGGTCGCGAGGACGCGGCCCTGCCGTCGGGCGCGGCGCTGAGCGGCGCCGTCGGGCGTGAGGGCGGGGCCGTGCGCGACTACCTGCGCGGCGTCGCGACGAGCGGCATCAACCCGAAGGCGCTCCTGCTCTTCGTGGCGGTCATGCCGCAGTTCATCGTCCAGGGATCGGAGGTCCCGGTCGCGGCCCAGACGGCGGCGATGGGCGCCACGCACATCCTGCTCACCGTGGTGGTCTACAGCCTCGTGGCCGTCGCCGCCCGGCGCATCCTCCGGGCGCGGCCGCGGGCGGCGGGCATCGTCACGCTCGCGAGCGGCGTGATCATGATCGGCATCGGGGCGCTCCTGCTCGCGGAGCAGGCGGCGGGGCTCCTCGGAGGCGGGCTGGCGTAGGGATATGACCCCTCAGCCCAGGGGACATGACCCCTCAACGCAGGGGACATGACCCCTCAACCAGACTCGGTTGAGGGGTCATGTCCCGCCGGCTCAGGCCCCCGGAAGCGCCGCGGCCGCGGCCTTGGCCGCAGCCGGCAGGGCATCGACGATGCGGCCCATCGCGTCGTCGTCATGCGCGGCCGAGAGGAACCACGCCTCGAAGACGCTCGGCGGCAGGTACACGCCGCTCTCGAGCATCGAGTGGAAGAAGGGCCCGTAGCGGAAGGCCTCCTGGGCCTGGGCGTCGGCGTAGTCGGCCACGCCGCGCGCGGACGTGCCGAACGCGACGGAGAAGAGGTTCCCGGCGCGCTGGATCGTGTGGTCGACGCCCTCGGCGTCGAGCGCGGCGGCCAGGGCGCCGGAGAGCTCGAGCGAGCGCGCGTCGATGTGGGCGTAGACGGCGTCGGTCGCGAGGGTCAGCGTCGCGACGCCCGCCGCCATGGCCACGGGATTCCCGGAGAGGGTCCCGGCCTGGTACACGGGCCCCAGCGGCGCGAGGTGGTCCATGACCTCGGCCCGGCCGCCGAGCGCCGCCACGGGCATCCCGCCGCCGATCACCTTGCCGAACGTGAACAGGTCCGGCGCCCAGCCCTCGCGCTGGCCCGTGAGCCCCCAGTAGCCGGCAGGGCCGGTGCGGAAGCCCGTGAGGACCTCATCCAAGATGAAGAGCGCGCCGTGCTCGGCGGTGATGCGGCGGAGCCCCTCGTTGAAGCCCTCGCCCGGGGTCACGACGCCCATGTTGGCGGGCGCCGCCTCGGTGATGACGGCAGCGATGCGGGACCCGTGCTCGGCGAACGCCTTCTCGACGGCGCCGAGGTCGTTGTAGGGCAGCACGAGCGTCTCGGCGGCCGTGGCGGCGGTGACGCCGGCGGAGCCGGGCAGGGCGAGCGTCGCGACGCCGGAGCCGGCGGAGGCGAGGAGCCCGTCGACGTGCCCGTGGTAGCAGCCGGCGAACTTCACGACGAGGTCGCGGCCGGTGAACCCGCGCGCGAGCCGGATCGCCGTCATGGTCGCCTCGGTCCCCGTGGAGACCATGCGGAGGCGCTCGACGGCGGGGACGCGCCCGATCACGAGCTCGGCCAGGGCCGCCTCGTCGGGGGTCGACGCGCCGAAGGACAGGCCCCGGTCCACCGCGGCGTGGACGGCGTCGAGGACCTCGGGGACGGCGTGCCCGAGGAGCGCAGGGCCCCACGAGCAGACGAGGTCCACGTAGTCGCGGCCGTCGGCGTCCGTGACGTACGCGCCCTTGGCGGACACGAGGAACCGGGGCGTGCCGCCCACCGAGCCGAAGGCGCGCACGGGCGAGTTCACCCCTCCCGGCATGAGCGAGCGGGCACGGGCGAAGAGGTCCTCGGAGGTGGTCATGCCCTCCATTCTCCCCCACGCCGTCGCCCCGACTCGTCTGGGCGCCGGCGGATGACGCCGGGCGCTCGCCTCAGGCGAGCATGTCCGCCACGAGCGGGGCGACCCTCGTTCCGAAGAGCTCGATGCTCTTCATCATGGCCTCGTGCGGGAGCGTGCCGTTGGAGTACTTGAGGTCGAAGCGCTCGGTGCCGAGGGCCCGGTGCGTGTCCGCGATCTTCCGCGCGACGGTCTCCGGCGAGCCGACGTAGAGGGCGCCGGTGCGCGAGGCCTGCGCGTTGAACTCGGTGCGGCTGCCCGGGCCCCAGCCGCGCTCGGCGCCGATGCGGTTGCGCATCGCGAGCCAGTGCGGGAAGAGCTCCTCGCGGGCCTGCTCGTCGGTCTCGGCGAGGTGGCCCGGGGAGTGGGTCGCGAGCATCGTGTAGGGCTTGCCGTACTTCTCGAGCGAGCGCTTGTAGAGCTCCACGAACGGCGCGAAGCGCGCGGGCTCGCCGCCGATGATCGCGAACGCGACCGGGTAGCCGTACTGCGCCGCCCGGACGACCGACTGAGGCGTGCCGCCGACGCCGATCCACGTGTCGAGCAGCCCGGACTCGAGGTGCGGATAGGCAGTGAGGCCATGGATGGGCCCGCGCGTCCTGCCCTCCCAGTGCACCGGCTTCTGCGACCGGACGCGGTCGAAGAGCTCGAGCTTGTCCTCGAAGAGGAGCTCGTAGTCGTCGAGGTCGAGGCCGAAGAGCGGGAACGACTCGATGAACGAGCCCCTGCCCAGGATGACCTCGGCGCGGCCCGACGAGACGGCGTCGAGGGTCGAGAAGCGCTGGAAGACGCGGACGGGATCGTCGGAGGAGAGTACCGTGACGGCCGAGGCGAGCTTGATGTTCTCGGTGCGGGAGGCGATCGCGGCGAGGACGACCTCCGGGGCCGAGACGGCGAAGTCCTTGCGGTGGTGCTCCCCGACGCCGAAGGCGTGCAGCCCGACCTGGTCGGCGAGGACGGCCTCGTCGACGAGCTCGCGGATCACCTGGGCGTGCGGCTTGGGCTCGCCGCCGGGACCGAGCCCGACGTCGCCGAAGGTGTTGAGGCCGAGGAGGACGGGGGACGATGCGCCGCCGGTTTCTTGATGCATATGCATCCAAACCCCAGAGGCCCGGGGATCATTCCCGCCCGCTGCGAGGGGTTCAGGCCTCCCTGAGCCAGCCCGCGATCTCCGGCGCCCAGTACGTGAGCACGGAGTTGGCTCCGGCGCGGCGGATGCCCAGCACGGACTCGAGGATCGCGGCCTTCCGGTCGATCCACCCGTTCGCCGCCGCCGCCTCGATCATCGCGTACTCCCCCGAGATCTGGTACGCGGCCACGGGAACGGGGCTCATCGCGGCGACGTCGGCGAGGATGTCGAGGTAGCTCATGGCCGGCTTGACCATGACCATGTCGGCGCCCTCCTCGAGGTCCAGCTCGACCTCGAGGATCGCCTCGCGGCGGTTCGCGGCGTCCATCTGGTACGTCCGGCGGTCGCCGGTGAGCTGCGAGTCGACGGCCTCGCGGAAGGGGCCGTAGAACGCCGAGGCGTACTTCGCGGCGTAGGCGAGCACCGCGGTGTCCTGGTGCCCGGCCGTGTCGAGCGCCTCGCGGATGACGGCGACCTGGCCGTCCATCATGCCGCTCGGCCCGAGCACGTGCGCGCCCGCCTCGGCCTGCGCGACGGCCATCTGACCGTAGATCTCGAGGGTCGCGTCGTTGTCCACGCGGCCCTGGGCGTCGAGCACGCCGCAGTGCCCGTGGTCGGTGAACTCGTCGAGGCACACGTCGCTCATGACGACGAGCGAGTCCCCGACCTCCGACCGGACCGCCCGGATCGCGGCGTTGAGCACGCCGTCCGGGTCGAGCGAGGCCGAGCCCTCGGCGTCGCGCTCCTCCGGCACGCCGAAGAGCATGATCCCGCCGAGGCCGAGCTCGGCGGCCTCGACCGCCGCCCGCTTGAGTGTGTCGGCCGTGTGCTGCACGACGCCGGGCATGGACTGCAGCCGCGCGGGCTCGCTCAGCCCCTCGCGGATGAAGGCGGGCAGGATGAGCTCGGCCGGGTGCAGGCGGGTCTCGGCGACGAGCCGCCGCATCGCGGGGGTCTGGCGGAGCCGGCGGGGACGGTGGCGGGGGAAGCTCATGCGCTGTCCTTAGGGACGAGGGGAACGGACGGGGGACGGGCGGGTTCGGCGGGAGCCGGATCACGGACTCCCAGCGCGCGGACGACGGCGTCGACGATGCCCCCCGGAGTGGGCGTCGAGGCGGTGGCCGCGGCGGCGAGCCCGAGGGCGCGCAGCTCGGCGGCGGTCGGCTCGCCGATCGCGATGAGCGCGGTCGCGTCGAGGGGTCGCAGGACGGCGTGGATGCGCCGGGCCGCGCTCGGGGAGGCCGCGACGACGGCGTCGAGCCGCCCCGCGGCGAGCTCGCCGCTCGCCTCGTCCGGGGTGAGGACGACGACGGGGGCGGCCTGCCCGGCCGGCTCGCCTCCGGCGAGGGGTGCGGTGAGCCGCCGGGACTCGGCGGCCGGGTAGTCGACCGTGCGGTACGCGACGACGGTCTCGACCTCGCACCCGCGGGCGATCAGGCCCTCGGCGAGGGTCTCGGCGGCGATGTCGCTCTGGGGCAGGAGGACCCGGACGGGCGAGCCGTCCTCCCCCGCCGGCCCCGCGCCGTCGTCCGCGCCCTCGGTGGCCCCGGCGGAGCCCCAGAGCTCGACGAGGCCCTCGGCGGACTGCTTCCCCTCGGGGGCGAGGTCCACGCGCAGGCCCTCGGCCTCGAGGACGCGGCGCGAGCTGGGCCCGATCGTCGCGACGCGCACGCCGTGGGGCACGAGCGAGGCGAGGTGCGCCCCCTGGGCGGCCGCAAGCTCCTTGAGCGCGCGGACGGTCGTGATGCTCGAGACGACGAGCCAGTCGTAGCCGCCGGCGGCGAGCCGCGCGAGCGCGCGGGCGAGCGCGGCCTGGTCGGGGGCGCGCTCGAAGTCGATGAGCGGCAGGAGCAGGGGCTCGGCGCCCGCCGCGGCGAGGGCCGCGGCCATGGCCCCGGCCCGGTCGGGGCTGCGCGTGAGCAGCACCCGGCGGCCGGAGAGCTCCCCGCCGGGTGCGGCTGCAGCGGCCATCAGGCGCCCAGGTCCGCGAGGTCCGCGGCGCCCTCGGCGAGGAGGTCCTCTGCGAGCTCGATCCCGAGCAGGGTCGCCCCGACCTCGGTGAGGCCGTCCGTGGCCTTGGTCAGCCGCAGCGAGCGGGTGCCGTCCACCGAGCACACGACGGCGTCGAGGTGCAGCATCGAGCCCTTGCGCCGTGCGAGCGCCCCAACGGGCGCGGCGCAGCCGGCCTCGAGCCGCGCGAGCAGCGCGCGCTCGGCCGTCACGGCCAGGCGGGTGTCGGCGTCGTCGATCGCGGCGAGGGCCTGGGCGAGGACGCCCTCCCCCGTGGCGGGGCCCGCGGAGCCGGGCTCGCGCACGGGCGCGTCCTCGGTCCGGCACTCGACGGCGAGCGCACCCTGGCCGGGCGCGGGGAGCATGACCTCGGGCTCGAAGTACTCCGTCACGACGTCGGTGCGGCCGAGCCTTGTCAGGCCGGCGGCGGCGAGGACGACGGCGTCGAGGTCGCCGGGCGCGTCCGGCGCGTTCCCGGGGAGGCCGGGCACGCGGCCGAGCCGCGTGTCGACGTTGCCGCGGATGTCCAGGACCTCGAGGTCGGGGCGGGCTGCGCGCAGCTGCGCCGCGCGGCGGGGCGAGCCGGTGCCGACGCGGGCACCGGTCGGGAGGTCGGCGAGCTTGAGTCCGTCGCGGGCGCACAGGACGTCGCGTGCGTCCTCACGCGGAGGGATGGCGCCGATCGTGAGGCCGGGCTCGCCCGCCGTCGGCAGGTCCTTGAGCGAGTGCACGGCCACATCGCACCGGTCGGCGAGCAGGGCCTCGCGCAGGGCCGTGACGAACACGCCCGTCCCGCCGAGGGACGCGAGGGATCCGGTCCTGACGTCGCCCTCGGTCTTGATGCGGACGAGCTCCGTCGCGAAGCCGCCCACGGCGGCGAGCGTGTCCGCCGTCTGCTGCGTCTGCGTCAGCGCGAGCGCGCTGCCGCGGGTGCCGATGCGCACGGCCATGGTCAGACCTCCGGGTACGGGGAGTGGGCGGTGCCGACAGTGGAACCCGCCTCCGCGATGACGGGCTTGGCACCGCGGAAGTTCTCGCAGTCGCCGGCGGGGACGACGTCGTACCAGGGGCCGAGCGCGGTCACGTGCGGACGCTCGGCGATGTGCTGGGCACCGCGCCAGCCGTCCGGGAGCCGCTCGCAGAGCAGATCCACGAGGCCTGCGACGAAGGCAGGATGGGTGCCCGGTGTCGGCACGCGGACGGCCTCGATGCCGAGCTCCCGGCAGGTCTCAAGGGCCTCGGTGTCGAGGTCCCAGGCCACCTCCATGTGGTCGCTGACGAAGCCGAGGGGCACGATCACGGCACCCTTGACGCCCTCGCCTGCGACCGCCTCGAGGTGATCGTTGATGTCGGGCTCGAGCCAGGGAACGTGCGGGGCGCCGGAGCGGGACTGGTAGACGAGGTCCCAGGCGATGCGGTCGGCCTCGCCGGCGACTGCCGTCATAACGGCCCGGGCGACGGCGAGGTGCTGGGCCACGTAGGCTGACCCGCCCTCGAACTCGCGCGGCTCGCCGTCGGCACGCCCTGCGGCCTCAGCGTCGCGGGTGGGGATGGAGTGTGTCGCGAACAGCACACGGATCTCGGAGTCGCGGGAGCCGTCGGCCGCGCGCAGCGCCTCGCGGACCTGGGCGAGGCCGGCCGCGGTGCCCTCGATGAAAGGCTCCACGAAGCCCGGGTGGTCGAAGTACTGGCGGACCTTGTCCACCTGCAGCTTCCCGTCGAGCCCGGTCTCAGACAGGCCGAGGCCGATGTCCTCGCGATACTGGCGGCAGCTCGAGTAGCACGTGTAGGCACTCGTGGAGAGCATGAGGACGCGGCGGTGGCCGGCGCCGTACATCTCCTCGAGCACCGCGGGCATGTAGGGCGCCCAGTTGCGGTTGCCCCAGTAGACGGGCAGCCCGATCCCGCGGGCGGCGAGCTCGGCCTCGAGCGCCGCCTTGAGCTCGCGGTTCTGCGCGTTGATGGGGCTCACGCCGCCGAACGCGCGGTAGTGGTGGCTGACCTCCTCGAGCCGCTCGTCCGGGATGCCGCGCCCGCGCGTGACGTTGCGCAGGAACGGGATCACGTCGTCCTGGCCTTCGGGGCCGCCGAAGGAGGCGAGCAGCACGGCGTCGTACTCGACGGGGGCGAGGCGTCCCGTCTCGGTGATGGGATTCGGGGACGTGCTCACAGCCAGAGGCGCGACCGCCCCGGGCACCTCGATGCCGACGGTGCTCACGCGAGCACCTCGGCGACCTCGGCGACGGAGATGCGGCGGCCCGTGTAGAAGGGCACCTCCTCGCGCACATGGTTGCGCGCGTCGGAGTACCGCAGGTGGCGCATCATGTCCACGAGGTCGGTCAGCTCGGGGGCCTCGAGCGCGAGAATCCACTCCCAGTCGCCGAGGGCGAACGAGGAGACGGTGTTGGAGATGACCTGCGGGAAGTCGCGGCCGAGCATGCCGTGCTCGCGCAGCATGCGCGCGCGCTCGTCGGTCGGCAGGAGGTACCACTCGTAGGAGCGGACAAACGGGTACACCGTGAGCCACGTGCTGGGCTCGACGCCGCGCGAGAAGGCGGGCGTGTGGTTCTTGGCGAACTCGGCCTCACGGTGCACGCCCATCGCGGACCAGGCGATCTCGGCGCCGGCGAAGAGCGAGCTGCGGCGGATGTCGCGGACGGCCTGCTGCAGGGCCTCGGGCTCGGCACCGTGGAGCCAGACCATGACGTCGGCGTCGGCGCGCATGGCCGAGACGTCGTAGGCGCCGCGCAGGGTCACGCCGCCCTCGGCGAGCCGCGCGACGAGTTTCTCGAACTCCGTCACCGCGCCATCAGTCGGCGCAGGGGCGCCAGGCACGCGCCGGAAGACAGTCCAGAGGGTGAAGAACTGCTGCGTCTCTGCAGCGCCCTCGTCCCCGGCTTTGGTGACAGATTCGA
The DNA here is from genome assembly GCF_056780155.1 of Sinomonas sp. T428B. NCBI lineage: Bacteria > Bacillati > Actinomycetota > Actinomycetes > Micrococcales > Micrococcaceae > Sinomonas > Sinomonas sp. T428B. Next base: position 2,642,825 of record NZ_JBRAZR010000001.1, read on the forward strand.
CGGAAGTGTGGCTCATGGTTTCCAGTGTGCTCCTAACGCAACGGCAAATCGAATCCACAGAGTTCTACAGGACGTAGAAGTGATGAAGCTCACGCCGGCGGTTCCCCGGCGGGCCGTCCCGAGAGGGAGCCGACGAGCGCGAGGGCCTGCTCGCGGGCGTCGGCCACGACGGCGGCCAGTCCGTTGCCGGCGGCCCAGCCGCCCACGACGGCGAGCCCGGGCTGCTCGGCGACGAGCCGGCGGACGGCCGCGACCCGGTCCCTGTGGCCGACGGCGGCGAAGGGCAGGGCGCCCTCCCAGCGCACGACGTCCCAGCCCAGGACCTGCTCGGGCGTGAGCGGCACGCCGAGGAGGGCAGAGGCGTCCCTGAGCCCGGCCGCGAAGAGCTCGTCGTCCGACTCCGGCTCGCTGCTGGGCAGGACCCCCGGGACCCCGCCCCGACCGTAGGAGAGCCGCACGACGTGCGTCCCGCGCCCGGCCTCGTCCGCGAGCCACTGCCACTTCGAGGTCGCGTGCGTGAGGGCCTTGGCCTGGACGCCCTCGACCTGCGGCGCGACGAGGATCCCCGTGCCGCGCGGGCGGGCATCGAGGGCGGGGCAGTCGAGGACGAGGGTCACGAGCTTGACCTCCGGCCCGGGCACGGGCTCGTGGCCCGCGAGCTCGGGCACGGCGTCGGAGAGGAGTTCGACGGCGGCGGGCCCGCCGAGGGCGACGACGACGAGCTCGGCCTCGTGCACGGCGGTCCGGGGCCGCGCGCCCTCGGGCTCGTCAGCGGCCGGCTCGAGGGCCGAGCCGACGCGCCACCGGACGCTCCCGTCCGGTGCCGTGAGCCGATCGAGGCGCTCGGCGCGGTGCCCGGCGAGCAGCCGCACGCCGTCGTCCTCGAGCCGCGCGAGGAGCGCCGAGACCATGCGGTTCATGCCGCCGCGGAGGCCGGCGACGGCGGAGCCCGGCTTGGCGCCGCCCGCGGCACCGCGCTGGGCGGCGACCGCGGCCGCGAGCGAGCCCCGCTCGGCCATGAGCCGGCGCAGGCCGGGGGCGACCATGTCGACGTCGAGCAGCTCCGGGTCCGCCGAGTGCACGCCCCCGACCACGGGGGCCACGAGCCGCTCGAGCACGCGCCGCCCCATGCGCGCGCGCACGAGCTGGGCGACGCTGCACTGCCCGCGCGGCGTGGCGGCGGGGAGCCACGCGTCGGCCGAGGCGCGCAGCGACCCCCAGAGGCCGAGCGCGGAGCGGACCTCGCGGTCCCACGGGTTGGCGGGGATGCCGAGGATTCCGGTCTTGGGCAGCTCCTGGGGACCGTCGGGCAGGAGGACCCAGGCCCCCGAGGGGTGCGGCTCGACGATCTCGCCGGCGAGGCCGAGCTCGGCCAGGAGCCCAGGGACCGCGTCGGTGCGCGTCGCGAAGGACTCGGCGCCGCTGTCGAGGGCCAGTCCCCCGACCTCGTGCTCGCCGACGCAGCCGCCCCAGCGCAGGCCTGCCTCGAGGACCGTCACCGCCAGCCCTGCGCGGCGCAGCTCGAGGGCGGCGACGAGGCCCGAGACGCCGCCCCCGACGACGACGGCGCGGGCCGGGCCGCCGCCGTCGTCGGACGCCGGGGCCGGCACGGCGGCCGGCTCGCCGACGGAGGGGGCAGCCTGGGAGGACATCAGTGGGTGATCGAGTGGACGAGCTCCACCACGCGGGTCAGGATGTCGGGGTCCGTCTCGGGCGGAACCCCGTGGCCGAGGTTGATCACGTGGCCCGGGGCGGACGCGCCGGCGCGCACGACCTCGCGCACGTGCGCCTCGAGGACGTTCCACGGGGCGGCGAGGAAGGCGGGGTCGATGTTGCCCTGGAGGACCACCCGCCCGCCGAGGCGGCGGTTGGCCTCGTGCAGCGGCAGGCGGTAGTCGACGCCGACGACGTCGACGCCGACCTCGTACATCGCGCCCAGCAGCTCGGAGGTGCCGGTGCCGAAGTGCACGAGCGGCGCCCCGAGGTCGCGGACGTGGTCGAGGGCCTTCGAGGAGGAGGGGGCGGCGTAGCGGCGGTAGTCCTCGAGGCCGAGCGAGCCCGCCCACGAGTCGAAGAGCTGGCCCGCGGACGCGCCGGCCTCGATCTGGGCGCGGAGGAAGCGGCCCGAGGCCTCCGCGGTCCACTCCATGAGGGCCGCCCACGTGCCCGGGTCCCCGTGCATCATCGTGCGCGGGCCGAGGTGGTCGCGGGAGGGCTTGCCCTCGACCATGTAGGCGGCGACGGTGAAGGGCGCTCCCGCGAAGCCGATGAGCGGCGTCGTGCCGAGCTCGGCGACCGTGAGGCGCACGGCCTCGCGGATGGGCTCGAAGGCCGAGTCCTCGAGGCGCGGGAGGGCGGCGACGTCCTCGGCGGTGCGGATGGGCCGGTCGAGGACCGGGCCCACGCCCGGGACGATCTCGACGCCGACGCCGGCGAGCTTGAGCGGGATGACGATGTCGGAGAAGAAGATGCCTGCGTCGACGTCGTGGCGGCGGACGGGCTGGAGGGTGATCTCGGCGGCGAGCTCGGGGCGGAGGCACGACTCGAGCATGCTCACGCCCTCGCGGGCCTTGCGGTACTCGGGGAGCGAGCGGCCGGCCTGGCGCATGAACCATACCGGCTTCCGGCTTGGCCTCCCGCCGCGGTATGCCGTGATGAGGGGCGACTGGGCCGTCCGTCCGTCCTTGAGGGGGTGGTCTGCGCTCAGGTTCATACGGCGATTCTCTCAGAGGGCACCCACCCTCATGGCGACAGGCTGTCTCTCTCGCGATTCGTTTTCTACATCCGGGCGAAAAGCTATGATGGTGCCGCTGTGGTTGTTTTCTCCCTGGTGGCGACACACGCCGATATCGACCTCGAGACCGTTGCGACGCTGAGCAACGGTTCCTCGGGCGTGGCCAGCGCAGCCGCGTCCTCCCCCGCGCTCAGCGGCGCCGTCGTCCTCGCGACCTGCAACAGGTACGAGATCTACGCCGAGGCGGCCACCGCCGAGGACGTCGACGCCGCGCGATCCGCGATCGTGAGCGAGATCAGCGCGCGCAGCGGCCTGGCCGAGCAGACGGTCTCCAGCGCCTTCACCGTCAACGGGGGCCGCGACGTCGCGCGCCACCTGTTCGCGGTGAGCTCCGGCCTCGACTCCGCCGTCGTGGGCGAGCGCGAGATCGCCGGGCAGGTGCGCCGCGCCCTCATCTCCGCCCAGCAGGAGGGCACCGCGACGCCGTCCCTCGTGCGGCTGTTCCAGACCGCCTCGAAGACCGCGAAGGACGTCGGCGCGCAGACCGCCCTCGGGAGCCGCGGCCTCTCGATCGTCTCCGTCGCGCTCGACCTCGCCGAAGACCTCGCCGACGTGCGCGCGTGGGCGGACAAGAAGGCCGTCCTGTTCGGCACCGGCGCCTACGCGGGGGCCACGATGGCCCTCCTGCGCGAGCGCGGCTGCCACGACGTGGGCGTGTACTCGTCCTCAGGCCGGGCCGAGGAGTTCGCCGCCGCGCGCGGCGCCCGGGCCATCGCCGGCGAGGAGCTCCCCGGCGCCATCGCCGAGGCGGACGTCCTGATCGGCTGCAGCGGCTCCGACGCCGCGATGGAGGCCGTCGAGCTGGCCGCGATCCGCGAGGACTCGCCCCAGCAGCTCATCGTGATCGACCTCGCGCTCACCCATGACTTCGACCCCGCCGTCGGCTCGCTCGACGGCGTCGAGCTCATTACGCTCGAGTCCGTGCGCCTCGCCGCCCCGCAGGAGCAGGCCGAGGCCCTGGCCCAGGCCAGCGCGATCGTGACCGCGGCGGCCGAGGACTTCGAGTCCCAGCGCCAGGCCCGTCAGGCCGACGCCGCGATCGTGGCCCTGCGCAAGCACACCATGGCCGTCCTCGACGCCGAGATCGAGAAGGTCCGCGCCCGGCACGGCTGCACCGCCGCAGCCGAGGAGGTCGAGTTCGCCATGCGCCGCATGGTCAAGCAGCTCCTCCACACGCCGACGGTGCGTGCCCGCCAGCTCGCCGCGGAGGGCCGCGAGGACGAGTACCTCGCTGCGCTCGAGGCGCTCTACGGCATCGCCGTCGAGGTGCCCCGGATGCTCCCGCCGACGCCCGGCCCGGCCGCTCCCCCGCCGGCCCCCACGGACGCCGACTGCCCCGTCACGCACACCCGCGCGGGCTGATACCGGGCTGGGTGACGCACGACGGCGCGCTGGGCGCCGGTGCAGCTCGCCTCACGGCGGCGGCAGCATGAGGCCGCGCCGGAGCCCCCCAGCTTTCCCGCCGAACCTCCCCACCATTTGGGCGGCTACGCCGGTACGGCGCGGGCAGGAAGTCAATTCCGGTAGGGCCTCAGGCTCAAGGCTGGGGAGCTGCGGCGAACCCCCGTGCGGCTCAGTACACCGGTTTGGCCGGCTCGACGTCCCGCACCCACGCGAGGACGCCGCCCTCGAGGTGCCGTACGTCCGTGTAGCCGGCATCAAGGGCCGCCGCGAGGACGGCGGCCGAACGCGCGCCGCTCTTGCAGTGGAAGACCACCTCGCGGTCCCGGGGCACCTCGGACCAGGCGTCCCCGGAGAGGAGGCGGCCCTGCGGGATGAGACGCGCCCCCGGGATGCCCACGATGGAGGCCTCGCCCGGCTCGCGCACGTCGATGAGCTCGAAGTCCCGCAGGCCCTCCTCGCGGGCGGCGAGCATCGTGGCCAGCTGGGCGGCACTCACGGTCCGCTCGGTCCCCGGCGTCCCTGCCGGGGCGATGCCGCAGAACGCCTCGTAGTCCATCAGTTCGGTGATCGGCTCGGCGTCCGGGTCCTTCGCCACCGTCAGCTCGCGCCATGTCGCGGTGAGGGCGTCATAGAGCTGGACTCGGCCGAGCAGGGTCCGGCCCACGCCGGTGATGAGCTTGACGGCCTCGGTCACCATGGAGGCGCCGATCGCCGCGCACAGCATGCCGTACACGCCACCCTCGCCGCACGAGGGGACGGACCCCGCGGGCGGCGCCTCGGGGTAGAGGTCCCGGTAGGTGGGGCCGTGGTCGGCCCAGAAGACGCTCACCTGGCCGTCGAAGCGGAAGATCGAACCCCACACGTAGGGCTTGCCGAGGATGGCCGCGGCGTCGTTGACGAGGTAGCGGGTCGCGAAGTTGTCCGTCCCGTCGAGGATGAGGTCGTACCCGGCGAAGATGTCCAGGGCGTTGCTGGAGTCGAGGTGGACCTCGTGGAGCCTGACGTCGACGAGCGGGTTGAGCCCGAGGATCGCGTCGCGCGCGGAGTGGGCCTTGGGCCGGCCGACGTCGGCGACCCCGTGGATCACCTGCCGCTGGAGGTTGCTGAGCTCGACGGCGTCGTCCTCGACGATCCCGATCGTGCCCACGCCCGCGGCGGCCAGGTAGAGCAGGGCGGGCGAGCCGAGGCCCCCCGCGCCGACGACGAGGACCTTGGCGTTCTTGAGCCGTCGCTGCCCCTCGTTGCCGATCTCGGGGATGATCAGGTGCCGCGAGTAGCGCTGGAGTTCCTCGGGAGTGAGTGAGTCCGCGGGCTCGACGAGCGGAGGGAGGGCGGAGCGAACCTGGGTGGCCATGTTCCCAATCTAGGCCTCCCGGCCATGGCGCGGCGACACGGACGGGCATCACATGACCGGCGGGTAGAGTAGGGTCTACCGTTCGGGCAAGGTTCCACATGTCCGAACCGCCAGAGAGGTATCAGCAGTGAGCACCGAACCCCAAGCGGCCTCCGCACGCTCCCCGCGGCTCCCCCGGGACGAACGGAGGGCCCAGCTGCTCTCCGCAGCTCTCGAGGTCTTCGCCTCCAACGGCTACCACGGCGCTGCCATGGACGAGATCGCCGAGGCCGCGCACGTGAGCAAGCCCGTGCTGTACCAGCACTTCCCCTCCAAGCGGGACCTGTACCTCGCCCTCCTCGACAGCCACCTCGCGTCCCTATCCGACCTCATGAAGAAGGCCCTCGGCTCCACGACGGACAACCGTGAGCGCGTGCGGGCAGTGATCAGGGCGTACTACGAGTTCATCGCCGCCGACGACCAGGCGCATCGGCTCGTCTTCCAGTCGGACCTGCTCAACGACACGGACGTCGCCTCGCGCCTCGAGACCTTCAACCGCGGCTTCTCGGAGGCGATCGCCGAGGTCATCGCGTCGGACACGAAGCTGCCCCTCGTCGAAGCCCAGCTCCTGGGCAGGGGGCTTGCGGGCATGGCCCAGGTGAGTGCGCGCCACTGGCTCGAGACCTCGAACACGCTCGACATCGACGTCGCGGCCGACCTCGTTTCGCGGCTCGCGTGGCGCGGCATCTCGCGCTTCCCCAAAGAGGCATAAGGTACATAGGAGTCGGCCCGTGAGGGCCCGTGCGCCAGAAAAGCAAGGAGTCTGCCTGTGGAAATCAAGATCGGCATCCAGAACGTCGGCCGCGAGATCGTCCTCGAGTCCCCCCGAGACGCGGACGAGGTGGCCAAGCTCGTTGCGGAGGCGATCGGCAGCGGCAAGGAGCTCCGCCTCGACGACGAGAAGGGCCGCCAGGTGATCGTCCCCGCCTCCGTCCTTGCCTACGTGGAGCTCGGCGCCCAGGAGCCGCGGCGCGTGGGCTTCGGCGCCCTCTGAGGCAGGGCCGGCTGTGGAGACCGTCTGGTCCCTCGTCATCGACATGATCGTCGCGGCGGCGGCCGGCTTCGCGGTCTGGGCCTCGGACCGCCGCCACGGCAAGTACGGCATCATGCTCCCCGTCGCGGTCGCGGTCGCCGCGGCATGCGTCCTCTGGATCGTGCTCGTGGGACTCGGCACCGGCTACATTGCCGGCCTGACGTGGATGCCGTGGGTCCTGCCGATGGCGGCGGGGATCGCCGCGCCGGTCGCCGTGGCCGCTGTCGTCGTCCGTCGCCGCACGAAGGCGGACACGGAGCGGCTCACGGAGATCCTCAAGCGCTGACCGCTACACCTCTGGCAGCCGCTCGGGCTGGGCGACGGCGTCTAGCGCGGCGGCGCGGAGCACGCAGCGGTGGGCCGCCTCGATGTCCCTCATCGTGACCCGCCCGCCCGCGTCATGCGTGCTGAAGCGCAGGATCACGCGGTTGTACCGCCAGTCCAGGTCGGGGTGGTGTCCGAGCTCCTCGGCGACCTCCCCGACCGCTGCGATGAACCCGAGCGCGGCCGCCGAGCTCGGCAGCCTGTAGACGGTCGCGATGCCGCCGCCCGCGTGGAGCCATCCGGGCAGCTGCTCGAGTTCGATCTCGACCTGCTCGTCGCTGAGCGCCTCCATGCTGAAGAGGGTAGGCCGCGCGGGCCTCGCCGTCACGGGGCCGCGACGCCCTCTCTCCGGCCCCCGCGGCCGGACTCCCCCGCGCAGCACCCCGTGCGGGGCTCAGAGGAATTCGGCGCGGCCCTCCATCGGGCTCGAGGCGAGGGCGTGCTCACGCCGCGGGATCCGGCCGGCCCTCGACGCGAGGCGCCCGGCCTGGACGGCATGCCGGAAGGCCGTGGCCATCCGCACCGGGTCCTGGGCGCGCGTGACGGCGGTGGCCAGGAGCACCGCGTCGCAGCCGAGCTCCATCGCGAGGGCCGCGTCCGAGGCCGTGCCGATACCCGCGTCGAGCACGACGGGAACGCCGGCCCGGGCCACGATGAGCTCGATGTTGTGCGGATTCAGGATCCCGAGGCCTGTTCCAATGGGCGCGCCGAGCGGCATGACTGCGACGGCGCCGAGCTGCTCGAGCCGGCGGGCCAGGACGGGGTCGTCGTTCGTGTAGGCGAAGACCTTGAAGCCGCGCCCCACGAGCTGCTCGGTCGCGTCGGCGAGCTCGATCGGGTCGGGCAGGAGGGTCGTTTCGTCGGCGATGACCTCGAGCTTGACCCAGTCCGTCTCGAGGGCCTCGCGCGCGAGCTCGGCCGTGAGCACGGCGTCGCGGGCGGTGAAGCACCCGGCGGTGTTGGGCAGCACGCGGATGCCCTGGTCCACGAGGAGCTGGAAGAGCGAGCCCTGCTCGGCCGGCGAGTAGCGGCGCATCGCGACGGTCGTGAGCTCGGTCCCGGACGCCTCGAGGGCGAGCCCGAGCCCCTCGAGGCTCGGCGCGCCGCCGGTGCCCATGATGAGCCGCGAGCCCAGCGTGACGCCGTCGACCGTGAACGGGTCATCGGGGTCCTGGGCGAGCCCGAGGGCGGGGCGGTTGGTCGTCTCCTGGGTCATGTCAGCCTCCCTGCATCGCAGTGACGAGTTCGACGGCGTCGCCCGCCGCGAGCGGCGTCGCCGCCCAGCTGCCGCGGGGCACGACGTCGGAGTTGAGAGCGACGGCGACGCCGAGCCGGCCGCCGTCGGCCGGCCTGCCGTCGCTCCCTATGGCCCGCCCCGTGGTCTCCGCCACGAGGGCGAGGACGGTCGCCGGCTGCGGGAGCTCCCGCGGCTGGCCATTCACCGTGATCGCTGTCGTCATGTCACATGCCTCCGTTCGCGGCCGCGTCGGCGGCCGATGGCCTCGCGGCCGTGGACCCCCCGAGCGCGGGGATGCCTCTGTGCCCGAACCGGCCCGGGCTGAACACGTCCCAGCGCGGGTCGCGGCGCCCCTCGAGCAGCCCCACGCACACCGCTGCCGCCGCGGGCGTGAGCAGCACGCCGTGCCGGAAGAAGCCCGTGGCGACGATCAGCCCCGGGACGTCGCCCCCGCCGTCGCCCGCCTCGCCGCCGTCCGCCGGAACCCGTCCGAGGAGCGGCGCGTTGTCGGGCGTCCCGGGCCGGGCGCGCGCCGTCGTCTCGCAGAGCTCGAGCTCGGCGACGGCGGGCACGAGTGCCTGGGCGTCGCGCAGCAGCTCGTAGACGCCCCCTGCCGAGACGCCCTCCGAGCCGTCCTCGCGCTGCGTCGCGCCGATCACGACCGTCCCGTCGGCCCGGGGCACGATGTAGACGGGGCGCCCGCGGACCAGGCCGCGCACGGTCGCGCCCAGGAGGGGGCGCAGGCGCTCGGGCACGCGCAGGCGCAGGATGTCGCCGTAGACGGGCCGCAGCGGCAGCTCCACCGGGAGCCCGCCGAGCTCGCGCGCCCCGAGGCCGTTGGCAACGACGGTCTCCGCGGCGCGCAGCCCGCGCCCGCCCTCGAGCCGCACGCCGACGACGGCGGGACCCTCCCACACGAGCGACGCCGCGCGCGCCCGCAGGATCGCGCCCTCGCCGAGGCGGTCGCGCAGCGCGGCGACGAGCCGGCGCGGGTCGACCTGGTGGTCCGCGGCGATCTCGAAGGCGCCCGCGAGCGCGGGGGCCAGGAGCGGCTCGCGGCGGCGGGCCTCGCGCACGGAGAGCGGCTCGACGGCGAGCCCGTGCCCCTCCTGGACAGCGCGCAGGTCGGCAAAGGCCTGGCGGTCCGCGGCGTCGCCGGCGACGCAGAGGGTGGGGGTGCGCAGGTAGCCGCAGTCTGCCCCGACACTCCCGGCGAACTCCGGCCACGCGGCCGCCGAGGCCAGCATGAGGCCGAGGAGCTGCTCCTCCTGGTAGTGGTACTCGCTCACGGCCGCGAGCATCCCGGCGGCGGCGAAGCTCGCGCCGCTGCCAGGCTCGGGGTCGACGACGACGACGCGCCGCCCCGCGCGGGCGGCCTCCCACGCGATGCCGAGGCCGATCACGCCCCCGCCGACGACGATGACGTCGGTGCTGTCCATGGTTCCTTCCCTCCGCCGGCATGACCCGGATCAGGTGTGGCGGTCGGCGCTTGCCCTCTCAGCCCGCCGCACAGTGACCCCTGGTCACACTCGCGGGCTCCCGCAGTACTGGCGACTAGTCTAGTTGCCATGCTCCTGACCGACGCCCAGCTCTACGTGTGCACCGACGCCCGGACCGACCGCGGCGACTTCGAGGACTTCCTCGACGCCGCCTTCTCTGGCGGCGTGGACATCATCCAGCTGCGCGACAAGACCATCGAGGCCGCCCGTGAGCTCGAGCTCCTCGCGGTGCTCCGCGCGGTCGCCGAACGGCACGGGAAGCTCTGGGCCGTGAACGACCGCGCCGACATCGCGGCGCTCTCCGGCGCCCCCGTCTTCCACGTGGGCCAGAAGGACCTTCCGCTCCCCGCCGTGCGCCGCATCCTCGACGGCTCCGTGGCCGTGGGCCTCTCGACGCACGCGCCGGAGCAGGTCGACGCCGCCATCTCGGGCGGCTCCCTCGACTACTTCTGCACCGGCCCGCTCTGGGCCACCCCGACCAAGCCGGGACGTGCCGCCGTGGGCCTCGGCCTCGTCGAGCACGCGGCCGGGCGCACGCGCGAGGCGCTCGACGCCGGGCAGGCCCCCCTGCCGTGGTTCGCCATCGGCGGTATCGACCACGGCAATGTCGCCGAGGTGGTCGACGCCGGGGCGAGCCGCATCGTCGTCGTGCGCGCGATCACCGACGCCGAGGACCCGGCCGACGCCGCGGCGCGCCTGCGCGCCCAGCTCCCGGATCTCCCGGTCCCCTCCGGGCTTCCCGCGCCCTCGCGCGCATGACCGTCGTCGCCTACCAGGGCGAGCCCGGCGCCAACTCCCACATGGCAGCGCTCGAGGCCTTCCCCGGCGCCGAGACGCTCGCGTGCGCGACTTTCGAGGACGCGTTCGCGGCCGTGACCTCGGGGCAGGCGCAGCTCGCGATGATCCCGATCGACAACACCGTCGCAGGCCGGGTCGCGGACATACACCTCCTCCTGCCGGACACGAGCCTGCAGATCATCGGCGAGCACTTCCTGCGGATCCGGTTCGCCGTCATGGGCATCCCGGGCGCGACGCTCGAGGGCGCCCGCGAAGTGCACAGCCACGTGCACGCCCTGGCCCAGTGCCGCGGCTTCATCCGCGCGCACGGGCTCACGCCCGTCGTCGCCGGGGACACCGCGGGCTCGGCCCGCGAGGTCGCCGAGTGGGGTGACCCCACGCGGCTCTCGATCGCCCCGCCGCTCGCGGCGGAGCGATACGGGCTCACCGTCCTGGCCTCGGACATCGAGGACCAGAAGCACAACACCACGAGGTTCGTGGTCCTCGCCCCGCCGCGCGAGTACCCGCAGGCGGGGACCGAGTCGTTCGTGACGAGCTTCGTGTTCCGGGTGCGGAACCTCCCGGCCGCGCTCTACAAGGCCCTCGGCGGGTTCGCCACGAACGGGGTCAACATGACCCGGCTCGAGAGCTACATGGTCGAGGGAAAGTTCGCGGCGACGATGTTCATGGTCGACGTCGAGGGGCACCCGGACGAGCCGCCGCTCGCCCGCGCCCTCGAGGAGCTGGCGTTCTTCTCGACCGAGGTCCGCATCCTCGGGGTCTTCCCGGCGCATCCGCGCCGTTTCGGGGTGCAGGGCTGAGCCCGCGGGGCTAGGCTGGCGCCGTGCCGCACCATCACGTGACGCCGAAGGTCTCCGAGGCCGCCCCCGCGGACCGCCGCGCCCTCCTCGAGGCGGCCTTCGCGGCGCTGCGGGCCGAGTTCGGCCTCGAGGACGGCTATCCGGAGGATGCCGTCGCCGACGCCCAGCGCGCCATCGCGGCCCTCGAGCTGCCAGCGGCCGACTTGACCGGGCTCGGGTTCGTCACGATCGACCCGCCGACCTCGACGGACCTCGACCAGGCCCTGCACATCGAGCGCGACGGCGGGGGCTACCGCGTGCGCTACGCGATCGCCGACGTGCCCGCGTTCGTCGAGCCGGGCACGGCGCTCGACGCCGAGACCCGCCGCCGCGGCCAGACCATCTACGCCGCGGACGGCAAGGTCCCCCTGCACCCGGCACAGATCAGCGACGCCGCCGGGAGCCTCCTCGCCGACCAGGTGCGGAGCGCTTTCGTCTGGGACTTCCGCCTCGGCGCGGACGGCGAGGTGGCCGGCGTCGGCCTCGAGCGGGCCCGCGTCCGGAGCCGGGCGAAGCTCTCCTACGCGCAGGCGCAGGCGCAGATCGACGCGGGCACCGCCGTCGAGACCCTCACCCTCCTGAAGGAGGTCGGCCCCCTGCGCATCAGGCTCGAGGCGGCCCGCGGCGGGGCGAGCCTGAACACGCCCGAGCAGGAGATCATCACGGCCGACGGCGGCTACGGGATCCAGGCCTCCCCCTCCCGGCCGGTCGAGGACTGGAACGCGCAGATCTCCCTCATGACGGGCATGGCGGCGGCCCGGCTCATGCTCGACGGCGGTGTCGGGATCCTGCGGACCATGCCCGAGCCCGACGAGCGCTCGCTGCGGCACTTCCGCCGCCAGACGAGCGCCCTCGGCAGGCCCTGGGAGGGCGAGACGCCCTACGGCGAGTACCTCCGCACCCTCGACGCCTCCGATCCCCGCCAGCTCGCGATCCTGCACGCGGCGGGGGCGCTCTTCCGCGGTGCCGCGTACACCCCCTTCGACGGCGGGCCGCCCGCCGAGACGTCGCAGGCCGCGATCGGCGCGCCATACGCGCACACGACCGCTCCCCTGCGCCGCCTCGTCGACAGGTTCGTCCTCGTCATCTGCCATGCGCACGCGAACGGGCACGAGGTGCCGGCCTGGGCGCGTGAGGCCCTGCCCGAGCTGCCCGCCCTCATGGCCGCCTCGGACCAGCTCGCGGGCCGGGTCGAGCGGGCGTCGCTGGACCTCGTCGAGGCGGCGCTGCTCGTCAACCGCGTGGGGCAGGAGTTCGACGCCGTCGTGGTCTCCGGCTCGCGGCCAGACGAGTCTGAGCCAGGCGACGACGACGGGCGCCCACGGCAGCGCGACGGCGGCCGGGGCTCGCGCAGCGACTCGCCGCTCGACCGGATCGAGAGCTCGCAGAACGGCGCCGCCGTCGGGGACACGGCGGCCGGAGACGCCGCCGGTGACAGGGCCTCTGGGACGCGACCGCGTCCGTTCGGCACCATCCAGCTCGCGGACCCGCCCGTCACGGCGCGCTGCGACGGCGAGATGGTGTCCGGGACCACGGTCAGGGTCCGGCTCGTCGAGGCGGACGTCATGGCGCGCAGGGTCCGCTTCGAGCGGTCCTGATCCCGCGGCTGGCGGGCACCCGGAGCGTGTCGTGCGCCACGATTCCAGTGATATGGGGCCTCCAAGGTATCCTTGGAGGGTTACTGGATGCCCGGTCGTACTGCCGCGATCTGCTTTCTCCCTGCCGGCCCTGACGGTCGGCGCTCGACAAGCCCGCGATCGGCTTCCACTGGACGGCCGGCGCGCGCACCTGCTCCGGACGCTCTGACCGGCCTGCGAGGCCGGCAGCGTCCGTCGACGCATGAACCCGCTCGGGCCCAGATGGAGAAGGACCCTACTCCTTGAACGAAGTGCACACCCACGAGCTCCTGACCGACGACACCGGGACGGAGACCCTCGAGACCGAAGAGACCATCACCAACGACGCGCCCGTGCGCCAGGAGAGCCAGAAGACGTTCTCCGACTACGGCGTCGTCCCCGAGATCGCCCAGTCCCTCGCGGACGCGGGCATCCTGCACCCCTTCCCGATCCAGTCGATGACGCTCGGTGTGGCGCTCGGCGGCCACGACATCATCGGCCAGGCCAAGACGGGCACGGGCAAGACCCTCGGCTTCGGCATCCCCGTCCTGCAGCGCACTATCCCCGCGGACCACCCGGACTACGCGAAGCTGCCCGTCCCCGGCGCGCCCCAGGCGCTCGTCGTCGTCCCGACGCGCGAGCTCGCCGTCCAGGTCAGCAAGGACCTCGAGACGGCGAGCCGCCGCACGAGCCTGCGCGTCGAGGTCATCTACGGCGGCCGCGCGTACGAGCCGCAGATCGAGTCGCTCCAGAAGGGCGTCGACGTCGTCGTGGGCACCCCGGGACGCCTCATCGACCTGCACCGCCAGCGCCACCTGAACCTCAAGAACGTGCGCGTCATCGTCCTCGACGAGGCCGACGAGATGCTCGACCTCGGCTTCCTCCCCGACGTCGAGACGCTCATGGGCGCGGTCCCCGCGGTCCGCCAGACGCTCCTGTTCTCCGCCACCATGCCCGGCCCCGTCGTCGCGATGGCCCGCCGCTACATGAGCCAGCCGACGCATATCCGCGCCGCGGACCCGAACGACGACTCGGTGACCAAGAAGGACATCCGGCAGGTCATCTACCGCGCGCACCACCTCGACAAGGACGAGGTCGTGGCCCGCATCCTCCAGGCGGAGGGCCGAGGCCGCACGATCATCTTCACGAAGACCAAGCGCACGGCCGCGAAGCTCTCCGAGGAGCTCGTCGACCGCGGCTTCGCCGCGGCGGCGCTGCACGGCGACCTCGGCCAGGGCGCGCGCGAGCAGGCCCTCCGCGCGTTCCGCAACAACAAGGTGGACGTCCTCGTGGCAACGGACGTTGCCGCACGCGGCATCGACGTCGAGGACGTCACGCACGTCATCAACTTCCAGTGCCCCGAGGACGAGAAGGCCTACCTCCACCGCGTGGGCCGCACGGGCCGCGCCGGCAACAAGGGCACGGCCGTGACGTTCGTCGACTGGGAGGACGTCCCGCGCTGGAGCCTCATCAACAAGGCGCTCGGCCTCGACGTCCCGGAGCCGGTCGAGACGTACTCCTCCTCGCCGCACCTCTTCGCGGACCTCGACATCCCCGCCGGGACCAAGGGCCGCCTCCCCCGCGACAAGCGCGTCCTCGAGGGCGTCGACGCCGAGGTGCTCGAGGACCTCGGCGAGCCTGGCCGCAAGAAGGGTGGCCGCTCCGGGCGGGGCGAGCGCCGCGGCGAGAAGGGCCCGAAGGCCGGCGAGGACAGGCAGGACAAGGGCGCGGGCCGCAACCGGCGCCGGGGCTCCCGCTCCGAGGCCGCGGCCGACGACGCCGCTGCCGCCGCCACCGCGGAGGCCCCCGTCGAGGGCGCGGGCAAGTCCGGGCACGGCCACGGCCGCGCCGACCGCCAGGCGCACAGCGAGCCCAGCGGCGAGGGCCGCCGCCGGCGCCGCCGCCGCGGCGGGTCCGCCGCCGAGGGCTCCGAGCAGGGCGGCCAGGCCGCTGGCGGCCAGGGCGGGGCACCGGCAGAGGCCAAGAGCGCACCGGCCCGCCGGACCTCCCCCGCCGCGGCCGTCCAGCTCTCGGCCGCCGGGGACGGCACCCCGGTGGACCGCGGAGTCGCAGCCGCCCGCCGCCGTCGTTCGCGGACCCGCCGCGTCAACGGCGAGGTTGTCAGCCGCATCGAGGCCGAGTAGCCGGGAAGTGGCGAGCCAGCCTGTCGAGGGGGCCCGGCCGTGCGCGGACAGCGCCGGCCGGGCCCCCGGGCTCTGGTCCCCCGCGGGGCCCGACCTCGTGGTGCACGCGGACAACGCCCAGTTCCTCCCGACCCTGCCCGACGGCGCGTTCACGATGGTCTACATCGACCCGCCGTTCAACACCGGCCGCGCCCAGCGCCGGCAGGAGCTGACGATGGTGCGCAATCCCGACGGGGACCGGACCGGCTTCTCGGGCCAGCGCTACGAGACCATCAAGGGCGCGCTGCACCGCTACGACGATGCGTTCAGCGACTACTGGGCGTTCCTCGAGCCGCGGCTCGTCGAGGCGTGGCGCCTCCTGTCCCAGGACGGGACGCTGTACCTGCACCTCGACTACCGCGAGGTGCACTATGCCAAGGTCATGCTGGACGCGATCTTCGGCCGCGACTGCTTCCTGAACGAGATCGTGTGGGCCTACGACTACGGCGCGAGGACGCGGCGGCGCTGGCCCACGAAGCACGACAACATCCTCGTCTACGTCAAGGACCCGGAGCGCTACCACTTCGACAGCGACGAGGTGGACCGCGAGCCGTACATGGCCCCGGGCCTCGTCACGGCCGAGAAGCGCGAGCGCGGCAAGCTGCCCACCGACGTCTGGTGGCACACGATCGTCTCGCCCACGGGCCGGGAGAAGACGGGCTATCCCACGCAGAAGCCCGAGGGGCTCGTGCGGCGCATGGTGGCCGCGTCGAGCCGCCCGGGCGACTGGGTGCTGGACTTCTTCGCCGGCTCCGGCACGCTGGGCGCGGTGGCCCAGCGGCTCGGGCGCCGGTTCGTGTGCGTGGACGAGAACCCCGAGGCTGTCGAGGTGATGGCGAGCAGGCTCCCGTCCGCGCGGGTGGTCAGGGGCTGAGCGTCAGCAGCCGCTGAGGAGCTGGATGCCGTGGTCCGTCTGGCGGACGTCGCCTCCGGGGTTGCCGGGGCTGCACACGCCATTGGACAGCAGGACGCCGTTCGGCACTCCACGATCCGGCAGGAAGATCCAGAGACCCTCCTCCTGCACGTAGATCCACTTGCCCGCGAAGTGGACGTGGACCTGGTTGCCCCACGGGTCCGTGACCAGGACGTAGTCGGTGCCGCCGTAGGGCGCCCGGCTCACGTTGCTACAGTTGTGGGCGAACGCGGTCGTCGGGATGAACGTCAGTGCCGCGACGACGCCAAGGGTCGCCAAAGCTTTCCTGAACATTGGGGCTCCGTCTCTGTGTGGCGTTGAGACCGATCATGCTGGCGCGGGGCGCCGTCCCCAGTACCGCCAGAGTACGCGGCGGTTCTCAGAGTGGGTCAAGCATCCGTGCAAAGAAAGCCGCACCGGCGGCGCGGAGCCGTTTCTCGCGCGGGTTCAGGGGCGCACGACGGCGGTGCCCCGGCCCTGGCGCTCGATCTCGCCGAATGCCTCGGGCGTCGTGAGGTTCTCGCCGAGCAGGTTGGGCTTGCCCTCCCCGTGGTAGTCCGACGAACCCGTCACGAGGAGCCCGTGCTCGCGCGCGAGGCCGAGCAGGAAGGGGCGGCGGTCCGCGGGGTTGTCCCGGTGGTAGACCTCGAGGCCCGCGAGCCCGGCGTCGATCATCTCGCGGTACACGTCCTCGCCGACCGTCCGGCCCCGGGAGGAGGCGACGGGATGGGCGAAGACGGGGACGCCGCCGGCCTCGCGGATGAGCGCGACGGCGAGGGCCGGCTCGGGCGCGTAGTGCTGGACGAAGTAGCGCGAGCGCGAGGACAGGATCGTCGCGAAGGCCTCGGTCCGGTCCCCGACGAGTCCCGCGGCGACGAGGGCGTCGGCGATGTGCGGCCGCCCCACCGTGGCTCCGGGCGCGACGTGCTGCGTGACGTCGTCCCACGAGAGCGGGTAGTCCTCGGAGAGGAGCGAGACGATGTGCTCCGCGCGGGACAGGCGCGCGTCCTTGGCCTTCGTGATCTCCTCGAGGAGGCCCGGGTGCGCGGGGTCGTGCAGGTAGCTCAGGACGTGGACGCTGATTCCCTCGAGCGTGCGGCACGAGACCTCCATGCCCGGCACGAGCACGATTCCGTGCCTGCGCGCCGACTCCGACGCCTCGTCCCAGCCCGCCGTCGAGTCATGGTCCGTGATCGCGAGGACGTCCAGGCCCGCCTCGGCAGCGGCGGCCACGAGCTCCGCGGGCGTCTCCGTTCCGTCGGAGACGCGCGTATGGGCATGCAGATCGATCCTCACGCCCCCACGATAGCGCCGGGCTGGACATCATCGGAGCCGGTGGAACAATGGCACGGTGACTGTTTCAGATCCCGCCGAGGAGTTCACGGAAACCGGCCCCGCGTCCCAGCCGCTCGAGGAGCGCGCCACCAACCGCTCGCAGCGGCCGTCGTCGGACGCCTTCAAGGCGTTCATGGCCTCCCACTGGGCGCCCGCGGACACCACCCTCCCTGCGCGCGACGCCGTCGCCGATCACGCCGCCCGGCGCCGTCGGGCGATCTCCCAACGCTTCCCCGGCGAGCGTCTCGTCATCCCCGCCGGGCCGCTCAAGGTCCGCTCCAACGACACCGACTACCGCTTCCGTCCGCACTCGGCGTTCGCCCACCTCACGGGCCTCGGCCTCGACCACGAGCCCGACGCCGTACTCGTCCTCGAGCCCGCCGAGGCCGGGACCGGCGACGGCGGCGGCCAGCACACCGCGACGCTCTACTTCCGCCCGCTCGCCGGCCGTGACTCGGCGCAGTTCTACGCCGACCCGCGCTCGGGCGAGTTCTGGGTGGGAGCCCGCCCCACCCTCGCCGAGCTCGAGGCCCGCCTCGGCCTGCCGACGGCACACCTCGACGGGCTCGAGGTCGCGGTGACCAAGGGAGTCGGCGCGCCGGAGATCGGCGGGATCTCCGTCCGGCTCGTGCGCAAGGTCGACGAGAACCTCGACGCGCTCGTGGACACGGCCCGCTACAACACTGCCCAGGACCCTGAGTCGCTCGACCTGAGCGTGTACGACGCCCTCGACGACCAGCTCGCCGAGGCCCTGTCCGAGCTGCGCCTCGTCAAGGACGAGTGGGAGGTCGAGCAGCTGCGCACCGCCGTCGCGGCGACCGCGGAGGGCTTCGAGGAGATCGTCCGGGCCCTCCCCCGCGCGGTCGCACACCGCCGGGGCGAACGCGTGGTCGAGGCCGCGTTCTTCGCCAAAGCCCGCGAGGAGGGCAACGACCTCGGCTACGACACCATCGCCGCATCCGGGAACAACGCCACGGTCCTGCACTGGATCCGCAACAACGGCGCGGTGCGCGAGGGCGAGCTCCTGCTCGTCGACGCCGGCGTCGAGGCCGAGTCGCTCTACACCGCGGACGTGACCCGCACGCTTCCCGTCAGCGGGACCTTCTCAGAGGTCCAGCGGCGGATCTACCGGGCGGTGCTCGACGCCGCGGACGCCGCCTTCGCCGCCGCCCGCCCGGGCGTGAAGTTCCGGCAGGTCCACGCGGCCGCGATGGAGGTCCTCGCGGCGCGCCTCGAGGAGTGGGGCCTGCTCCCCGTCCCCGCGGCCGAGGCGCTCTCGGAAGAGGGCCAGCAGCACCGCCGCTGGATGCCGCACGGGACGAGCCACCACCTCGGCCTCGACGTGCACGACTGCGCCCAGGCCCGCCGGGAGCTCTACCTCGACGGCGAGCTCGCCCCCGGAATGGTGTTCACGATCGAGCCGGGCCTGTACTTCAAGGCCGAGGACCTCGCGGTCCCCAAGGAGTACCGCGGCATCGGGGTGCGCATCGAGGACGACGTCCTCATGACCGAGGACGGCCCGGTCAACCTCAGCGCGGCCCTGCCCCGTACGCCCGAGGACGTCGAGGCCTGGATGGCGTCCCTGCGCTGACTCTGCCCCGCCCATCCACACACGCCGCATCGCAACACGCTGAAGGTCTCCGGACTCCAGCATTTTGCGATGCGGCGTTTGAAAATTCGGCGAGGTCAGGCGCCGCGGTGCGTGCCGTCGTCGTGCTTGTGCTCCGCCGCGTGCTCCGGGCCCTCCTCAGGCGCGCGCGGCGCCTCCTCGTGCGGCGTGTGCCCGGGCTCCCCCGCGTGCTGGCTGGGCTCGACGCGCACGCCGTACTGCGGGCGGCCGTCCGGGAGATCGGGGTAGCGCGTGCTCGGCGCGTGCGCCGGCGGTGCGGGGGGCGCGCCCTGCGGCTGCTCCGGCGCGTGCTCCTCGCCGGACTTGACGCCGTACGGGTCCGACCAGCCAGCGGGCCGCTGGGGCTCGGGCTCCTGCGGGTGCCACGGCTGGGCCTGGCCCTGCCCGTGGTCGGCGGAACCCTGCCCGGGCTGCCCGTAGCCCGACTGTCCATAGCCTGACTGGCCCCAGCCCTGCCCGTAGCCGGACTGGCCGTATCCCGACGGGCCGTACCCGGACTGGCCGGGATGGCCGTGACTCCAGCCCGCGCTGCCCTGGCCGATCGGCAGCTGGGACAGGAGCCGGCGCGCGTCGTGCGCGACCTCGTGCCCCACGACGACGTCGTAGCTGCTCGCGACGACTTGGCTCGTCGACGTGAAGTCGCGCTTGCCGCGCTGCATGGCGTAGGTGACGATGCCGAAGAGCATGAAGAACGCCGCGCCCATGAGCACCGACGTGATGATCGAGAAGTAGCTCCCGTTCGGCGTGAAGAAGGACAGCAGGACGCCCACGAACAGGCCGAACCACATGCCGCTGAGCGCGCCGTTGAGGGCCACGCGCGGGTAGCTCAGCCGGCCGGTGACACGCTCGACGAGCTTGAGGTCGTTGCCGACGATCGCGACGAGCTCGACCGGGAACTGCTGGTCAGCCAGGTAGTCCACGGCCTTCTGCGCATCGAGGTAGGAGGTGTAGGACCCGACCGTCTCCCCCTGCGGGAGGGCGCGGGCCTCGTCGAGAGGCTTCGAAGAACCGAACATGTTGGACATGCCACTATTCTTACCCGCGAGTCTGTGCACCGGGCGGGTTTCAGCTCAGAGTGAGCAGAAGTCCGGCGCTGGAGTAGCCTAGACAGCGTGAGTTCGAACCCCGCCCGCGTCTTCGTCGCCAGGCTGCTCGGCCTCGACGTGTTCGACCCGGTGGGCGACCGTGTGGGGCGGCTCCGCGACGTCGTCGTCATCCCCCGCGGCAAGCGGCCGCCGCAGGCCGTGGGCATCGTCGTCGAGGTCCCCGGCAAGCGTCGCGTGTTCGTGCCCATGACCCGTGTCACGAGCATGGACCAGTCCCAGATCATCACCACCGGACTCATCAACCTCCGCCGCTTCGAGCAGCGCGGGGCGGAGCAGCTCGTTCTCGGGGACATCTTCGACCGGCGGGTGACGCTTGTCGAGGACGGCACAGAGGCCGTCATCGAGGACCTCGCGATGGACCAGCAGCGCAACGGCGACTGGCTCGTGAGCAAGCTCTTCGTGCGGCGCGCCCCCGAGGGCCGCAGCTTCCGCGGCCTGCGCCGCGGCTCGGCACAGCTCGTGGACTGGGAGGACACCCGCGATGGGATCGGCCAGGTGCGCGGCGCGGCGCAGTTCCTCGCGACCCACGAGGACCTCAAGCCCGCCGACTTCGCCGACGCGATGCAGGAGATGAGCGACGCGCGGCGCCTCGAGGTCGTCTCGGAGCTCCAGGACGAGCGCCTCGCCGACGTCCTCCAGGAGCTGCCCGAGGACGACCAGGTCGAGATCCTCTCCTCCCTCGACCTCGAGCGCGCGGCAGACGTCCTCGAGGAGATGGACCCGGACGACGCCGCCGACCTCCTCGCCGACCTCCCTGCCGACAAGGCCGAGGAGCTCCTGCAGCTCATGGAGCCCGAGGACGCCGAGGACGTCCGGCGCCTCCTGCAGTACGACGAGGGCACTGCAGGCTCGGTCATGACCCCAGTGCCCGTGATCCTCCCGCCCGAGGCGACGGTCGCCGAGGCCCTCGCGCACGTGCGCCGCGAGGAGCTCACCCCCGCCCTGGCCTCGGCCATCTTCATCTGCCGGCCCCCGCTCGAGACGCCCACGGGGCGCTACCTCGGCACCGTCCACATCCAGCAGCTCCTGCGCGCGGCGCCCCCAGAGCAGCTCGGCATGATCGTGGACAAGGGCCTCGAGCCGATGCGGGACCTCGACTCGATCAGCGAGGTCGCGCGGACGATGGCCCAGTACAACCTGAACGCTGTACCCATCGTCAATGCCGATGGCCGCCTCGTGGGGGCGGTGACTGTTGACGACCTCCTCGACCACCTCCTGCCGGACGACTGGCGCGTGCACGAGGACGGCGAACCGCTGAGGAAGTTCGGAGGACGCTTTGGCTGAACCCCGCAAGCTGCCCGGTCTGGATACTCCTCTCGAGCAGCGCGGGAGGCTCATGCCGCGGTTCAACCCGGACCCCGACGCCTTCGGCCGCTTCGCAGAGCGCTTCGCCCGGTATATGGGCACCCCCCAGTTCCTGTTCTACATGACGCTCTTCTGCATCGCGTGGCTCGCGTGGAACACGTGGGGGCCCGAGAACCTCCAGTTCGACCCCAGGGCGCTGAACTACACCCTCCTGACGCTCCTGCTCTCGCTCCAGGCCTCGTACGCCGCGCCCCTCATCCTGCTCGCCCAGAACCGGCAGGACGACCGCGACCGCGTCCAGATCGAACAGGACCGCACGCGCAACGAGCGCAGCCTCGCGGACACCGAGTACCTCACGCGCGAGCTCGCGTCGCTGCGCCTGTCGCTGCGCGAGGTCGCGACCCGCGACTTCGTCCGCGCCGAGCTGCGCGCGATGCTCGAGGAGCTCTCGGAGCAGGAGGAGGCAGAGGGCGAGGGCCCGCTGAAGCGGCGCAAGGACAAGAAGACCCGCGCGCCGCGCACGCAGCAGATCCCCAAGGTGAAGCCTGCGGACGTCGTCGACCCCGCCAGGTCTGGCCACGGGACGGAGGGCGAGGCGTGAGCGCGGTCGACCTCGCGGCCGTCCGCGCCGCCCTCCACACTGTCATCGACCCGGAGCTGCGCCGGCCGATCGACGAGCTCGGGATGCTCGAGGAGGTCACGGCCGACGGCGGCAGGGTCACCGTCCGCGTCCTGCTCACCATCGCCGGGTGCCCCCTGCGTGGGACCATCGACGCCGACGTGCGCGCAGCCCTGGCGAGCGTGCCCGGCGTGGAGGAGACCGCCGTCGTGCTCGACGTCATGACCCCCGAGCAGCGCCAGGAGCTCCGGGACCGGCTGCGGCCCGAGCGCGGCATCCCCTTCGGCAAGCCGGGCTCCCTCACGAAGGTCTATGCCGTGGCCAGCGGCAAGGGCGGCGTCGGCAAGTCCTCGGTCACGGTCAACCTCGCGTGCGAGCTCGCCTCCCGCGGCCTGCGCGTGGGCATCGTGGACGCGGACGTCCACGGCTTCTCCGTCCCCGCGCTCCTCGGCGTCACGGGCACGCCCACGCGCGTGGACGACATGATCCTTCCGCCAGTGGCCCACGACGTGAAGGTCATCTCGATCGGCATGTTCGTCCAGGGGAACCAGCCGGTCGCGTGGCGTGGGCCGATGCTGCACCGGGCGCTCGAGCAGTTCCTCGGCGACGTGTACTTCGGGGACCTCGACGTCCTGTTCCTCGACCTCCCGCCGGGCACGGGCGATATCGCGATCTCGGTGTCCCAGCTTCTGCCGGACGCGCAGCTGCTCGTCGTCACGACCCCGCAGGCCGCGGCGGCCGACGTCGCGGAGCGCGCCGGGACGGTCTCGGCGCAGACCGGGCAGCGGGTCGCCGGGGTCATCGAGAACATGTCGGGGCTGATCCTGCCCGACGGCACGGTCATGGAGGTGTTCGGCTCGGGCGGCGGCGCCCGGGTCGCCGAGCGGCTCTCTGCCTCGCTCGGGGTGCCCGTCGAGCTCCTGGGCCAGGTGCCGCTCGACGTCGCCCTCCGCGAGGGTGGCGATGCGGGGGTGCCGATCGTGCTCTCGCGCCCGGATTCGCCGTCCGCTGCAGCGCTCCGCGCCGTCGCGGACCGGCTCGCGGCGCAGCCGCGCGGCCTCGCGGGCCGCAGCCTCGGGGTGACCCCGGTCGGCTAGCCTCCCCTGAGGGCCTGGCGTGCTCTGGGATTCAGGTCGCCTCGGTGTCGAAGGGGGCGCGCTCCCCTGCCGCGAGCCGCTCGACGGTGCGCTCCGGGGCGGGCGGCGAGGCCTGGGCCGCGGCGCCGGCGGTGACGGCGGCCGGCGCGGACGGCTCCTCGAGGAGCGCCTCGCGGATGATCTTCCGGGGGTCGTACTGGCGCGGGTCGTACTTGCGCCAGTCCACCTCGTTGAGATCGACGCCGGTCTCCTCCTTGAGCTGCTCCCTCGCCCCGCTCGCCATGCGGCGCAGCTCCTTGACGATGTTCGTGAGCTTCTGGGTGTATTCGGGCAGCCGCTGGGGGCCGATCACGAGGATGCCAATGACCAGCAGGAGGATGAACTCGGGGCCGTTGATTCCGAACACGCGTGCAACACTACCGTCTGCCCGCGAGAGCGGGCGATTCACTGGATGGGGCCGGGATCGCGCGCAGTTTCATCCGATCACGGCGTCATGAGGTCGCTGCATCATGAGGTCACGGACGGCACGAGGCCCCGAAGACGATCCGCAGGCCGCGCCCGATGCGCTCGAGGGGATCCTCGAGGAGCGGCGCGGTGCCCAGCGCCGCCCCCGCCGGCCCGCCCGGGGCCTGGGCGCCCAACGCACCGTCGGCGGAACCCAGGCGCGCGAGCGAGGACGACGCGAGGACGAAGGACGCCTCGGTCCCCTGCAGGGGCGTCCGGGCGGGAGGGTCGCCAGCGACTCCGTACGCGGTCACGGCCAGGGCCGCGGCGGCCGCCGCCGCCCCCGCGAGGACGGACAGGCCGGCGCGCAGCGCTCCCCCGCTGCGCCGCCGCGAGGAGGCCTCGGCAAGCTCGGCCTGTGCCGCAAGGTGCTGGGTCTGCCGGAGGAGCCGCTCCTGGAGGCAGCTGCTCGCCTGAGGGACGTCGGCCTCGCGCAGGGCGGCCAAGTAGCGGCGCCGCGCCTCGAGCCGGCCGCGGCATTCGGGACACGAGCGCACGTGCGCGGCCGTGCTGGGGTGGCTCTCCGGGCGCAGCGCTGACCAGGGGGACGTACCCACGGGCCCTCCTAGCGGAGTCCGCGGGCCACCCGCGGAAGCGCGAGGCGCTTCTTCGCGGTGCCCCGGCGGGGGTCCCGGTGGGCGAGCTTCTCGCGCAGGAGCGTGCGGCCGCGGTGGATGCGGCTGCGCACCGTCCCGAGCTTGACGCCCAGGGCGTCGGCGACCTCGTCGTAGGAGAGCCCCTCGAGGTCGCACAGGACGACGGCGGCGCGGAAGTCCGGCGGGAGCTCCTCGAGCGCTGCCTGGACGTCGAGGTCCAGGTTGTTCATCTCGTAGCTGCGCTCGGGCCCGGGCTCGCGGCCCGGGAGGCGCGCCTCGGCGTCGTCCGCGAGCGCGTCAAAGCGGATGCGGCTCCGGCGGCGGGCCTGGTCGAGGAAGAGGTTCGTCGTGATGCGGTGGAGCCAGCCGTCGAGCGTGCCGGGCTTGAAGTTCTCGAGGGAGCGGAAGACGCGGACGAAAACCTCCTGGGTGAGGTCCTCGGCGTCGTGCTGGTTGCCCGTGAGGCGGTACGCGAGCCGATAGACCTTCGCGGAGTGCTGGGCAACGACTTCTTCCCACGTCGGCGGAACCCACGCCTCGGGGGACTCGTAGGGGGTCTCGGTGGCCGCAGCAGATCCAGCCGTCACGTCCACGCACCTGCCTTCGCTCGCTCGATTCGCCCACCGCCGTGACGGCGGGCCACTGAAGCCCCAGTGTGCCAGCCTTGTCTGGGAGTTGCCTGTTCATTCCGCCAAGGGCGTACCGCGGCCTGACGCGTGCGAGGCGATAGGCTGGATCAGCCCCCGAGACGAAAGCCCGAGACGAAAGCGCGCCCATGAGCTCCGAGAAGTCCAGCAGCTGGTCCTACGCCGAGGGGTTCGCGGCGGAGGACGACGTGCTGGCCCGCGCGCGCGAGCGCTCCTACGATCTCGGGGTCACCCCCGTGAGCCCCGGTGTGGGGGCGGCGCTGACCGTCCTCGCCGCGACGGCGAAGGCCCACACAGCCGTCGAGATCGGCACCGGCGCGGGCGTCTCGGGGGTATGCCTCCTGCGCGGCCTCGCCCCCACCGCCGTCCTGACGACGATCGACCGCGACGTCGAGCACCTCAAGGCCGCCCGCATGGCCTTCTCCGAGGCAGGCGTGCCCTCGAGCAGGATCCGGGCGATCCCCGGCCGCGCCGCGGACGTCCTGCCGAGGCTCACGGACCGGGCCTACGACCTCGTCCTCGTGGACGCGGACAAGGCCAACGCCCCCGCCTACGCCGAGCAGGCCGTGCGCCTCCTGCGCCCCGGCGGGCTGCTCGTGCTCAACGACGCCCTCGACCGGGACCGGGTCTCGAACCCGGCGCACCGCGAGCCCACGACGGCGGGCCTGCGGAGCCTCCACCGGGCCCTGCGCGCCGACGAGCGGCTCTCCGTCTCGATCCTGCCCACGGGCGACGGGCTGCTCCTGGCCGTGCGCCGCTGAATCCCGGCCCCGAGACGCAGCAGGAGGGCCCGTCCTTTCGGACCGGCCCTCCTGTACGAGGCCTGCGGTGGCTACTCGGTGACTCCGACGAGGCATTCCTTGAGCTCGGCGGCCTCCTCGGCGTTGAGCTCGACGACCAGGCGGCCGCCTCCCTCGAGCGGCACGCGCATGATCAGGCTGCGGCCCTCCTTGGTGACCTCCATCGGCCCATCACCGGTTCGCGGTTTCATGGCTGCCATGTGCTCTTCCCCTCCAGTCGGTCGCAGGCACTGCGTGCTGCTGACAACATTACCAGCCGGCATACCTTCAAGTAGGCAAGGACCGGTACGCGCGTGCCGGTCAGGGGGGCCAGTCGCCGCCCCCCGGAAGCTGGGTCCACACCCACAGCCACTGGACCCAGACGATCTCGAGCAGGACGAAGAAGCCGAGCGTCGACCACCGGAACGCGCGCGAGCGGGAGGCCCCCGCGGCGGCGAGCGCGAGCGGGAAGAGCGGGAGCATCATCCGGAACGTGCTCGTCTGCGGGTGCAGGACGGCGAGCAGGTACAGGATGTACGCCGCGCACCACAGCTGCAGCTCGAGGCCGTTCCGGCGCACCGCCGTGCTCGTGAGCGCGAGCGCCGCGACCGCCACGAGGACGAGCGGCGCGAGGACGCCCCCGACGGGGCCGAACAGGAACTGCCCCGTCTCGAACCACGGGACGAACAGCTCGAGCGGGCCCCCGCGCCAGACGGTCTCCGTCTGCGTGTACGCGGTCATCTCGCCGGTGCCCGCCCAGGCGATGGCCGGCCAGGCGAGGGCGGAGGCCCCGCTGACGACGGCGAGCCCCGCGAGCCGCGCGAGCTCGCCCGCCGTCGTGCCCGCCTCCCGGCGGCGCCACCAGCGTACGGCGAGGAGCGCCCCGAGCGCGGCGGCCATGGGCACCCCGATGGGACGCGTGAGGCTCATGAGGACGACGACGGGCATCGCCGCGGCGTACCGGCGCTCGACGATCCACAGCAGGGACCACGCGAGCAGGAGCAGGCCGAGCGACTCGGCGTAGGGCACCTGCAGGATCGCGGAGATGGGGAAGAAGGCGACGAAGGCGACGCCCCAGAGTGCGGTTTCAGGACCGGCCGCCGTGCGGAAGAGGCGGTACGCGATGAGGCACGCGCCGAGGCCCGCGAGAACGGCCACGGCCTGGGCGACGGCCTGCCACGGCAGCCCGCTCGCCGCAGCGAGCCCCTTCACGAGCAGCGGGAAGACAGGGTAGAACGCCCACGCGTTCTCCTGGACGGCGCCGCTCGCCGAGCGCGGGAGCTCGGAGGGGTAGCCGTCCCGGATGATCCGGCCGTACCACTCGGCGTCCCAGATCTGCACGAAGCGGGCGTAGTCCGGCTGCGGCCCGTACCAGGGGTTGACGCCTTGGTGGTAGGCGGCCGCCGCGAAGACCGCGAGGCCCACGGCCCGGGACGCCGCGTAGACGAGGACGACCTGGAGCCACCACGGCCGGGCCGCGAGCCACTCCCCCGCCCGGCGCGCGGCTGAGCCGAGGGCCGCGTGGACGGGGTAGGGCGCAGTGGCCCTCTCCCGGACCACGTCTGACTGGCTCACGCGTCCGTCGGGCGGCCGGCGGCGTCCTCGGCCCGGCGCTGGCGCAGCTGCTCGGTGAGCGCCTCGATGAGCGCGGCCTGCACGCCGATCCTGTCGCGCAGCGTCTCGAGGACCTGGTCCACCTGGTCCATGCGGTAGCCGCGGAAGGCGAGGGAGAAGCGCACGCGGTCCACGTCGTCGGGCGTCGGGTGCTCGGGCAGGAGCACCGGCGGCAGCTGCGCCGGCGGCTCGTCGAACCCGTCGGCTGGCTCGCCCTCGAGCGCGGGGCGCCCGCGCACGACGCCGGCGGCGAACCACACGAGCCCCGCGGCGAGCAGGATCGCGAGGAAGACGAGGAAGAAGCTCACGCCTCCTCCGCCTGCGCTGCTCCCCCTGCGACGCCCTCGGCCCAGTCCTCCTCCTCGGCGCTGCCGAACATGCCGCCCCGGCGCTCGTCGTCGCCGAAACCGGCGAGGACGAGGCTGACCGCATCCTCCGGGGTGTCGGCGACCTGGATGAGGTCCATGTCCGCAGGCGAGATCATGCCGTTGCCCACGAGAGTGTCGCGCAGCCAGTCCAGGAGCGGGCCCCAGAAGGCGGAGCCGACGAGCACGATCGGGAAGGAGGTGACCTTGCCGGTCTGCACGAGCACCATGGCCTCGAAGAGCTCGTCGAGGGTCCCGAGGCCGCCGGGGAGGACCACGAAGCCGTGCGCGTACTTGACGAACATGGTCTTGCGCGCGAAGAAGTAGCGGAAGTTGATGCCGAGGTCGACCCACGGGTTGAGGCCCGTCTCGAACGGCAGCTCGATGCCGAGCCCCACCGAGGTCCCCGAGCCCTCGACGGCACCGCGGTTCGCCGCCTCCATCGAGCCGGGCCCGCCGCCCGTGATGACGGCGACGCCGGACTGGGCGAGGAGCCTGCCGATCTCGACCGCCGTCTCGTAGTACCCGCTGCCGGGCGCGGTGCGGGCGGAGCCGAAGACGCTCACGGCGGGCCCGAGCTCGGCGAGCGCGCCGAAGCCCTCGACGAACTCGCTCTGGATGCGCATGACCCGCCACGGGTCGGTGTGGACGAACCGCCCCGCGCCGTGGGTGTCGAGGAGGTGCTGGTCTGCAGTGCCCTGCTGAGTCTGGCGGCGGCGCAGCTCGAGCGGGCCCTTGCGCCGCGAGGGCACATGCGCCCGCTGGGGGTCCGGGGCATTGTCTGGCGCGGAATCGGTGCTCATAGGTCCCAAGGCTAGTCTCGCTTCAATCACGATTGCTGTTCGGCGTGTCCCGCGCGGAGCCGCCCGGGATGATCTCCGTTACATTTTCCCTATGACTACCGCCGCCACACCTGCCGCGCTCGTGTCTGTCAAGGACGTGAACAAGCACTACGGCCAGCTCCACGTCCTCAAGGACATCAACATGGAAG
Source organism: Sinomonas sp. T428B (assembly GCF_056780155.1). Classification (NCBI taxonomy): domain Bacteria; kingdom Bacillati; phylum Actinomycetota; class Actinomycetes; order Micrococcales; family Micrococcaceae; genus Sinomonas; species Sinomonas sp. T428B. The sequence continues at coordinate 2,671,446 of NZ_JBRAZR010000001.1, forward strand.
TCTCCAAGGGCGAGGTGGTGGTGGTCATCGGACCCTCCGGCTCCGGGAAGTCCACCCTCTGCCGCGCGATCAACCGCCTCGAGACGATCGAGAGCGGGGCGATCTTCATCGACGGGAAGAAGCTCCCCGAGGAGGGCAAGGAGCTCGCCCACCTCCGCGCCGACGTCGGCATGGTCTTCCAGTCGTTCAACCTGTTCGCCCACAAGACCATCCTCGAGAACGTCACGCTGGGACCGATCAAGGTCAAGGGCGTCAACAAGGCCACCGCCGACAAGGAGGCCATGGCCCTCCTCGAGCGCGTCGGCGTCGCACAGCAGGCGCCCAAGCTCCCCGCCCAGCTCTCGGGCGGCCAGCAGCAGCGCGTCGCGATCGCCCGGGCGCTGGCGATGAAGCCCAAGGTCATGCTCTTCGACGAGCCGACCTCCGCCCTCGACCCCGAGATGATCAACGAGGTCCTCGACGTCATGGTCCAGCTCGCCAAGGAGGGCATGACCATGATCGTCGTGACCCACGAGATGGGCTTCGCCCGCAAGGCCGCCGACCGCGTCGTCTTCATGGCCGACGGGCAGATCGTCGAGCAGGCCACCCCCGAGCAGTTCTTCACCAACCCGCAGAGCAGCCGCGCGAAGGACTTCCTCTCCAAGCTGCTCACCCACTGACCCTCGGACTGCATCACCTCGCTCGCATCTGGGCCTGCAGGCCCGAGAAGAAAGGAATGCTGGAAATGGCACTCTTCGGAACCAAGAAGGCTGTGCTGGCCGCCGCCACCGCGGCGCTCGCACTCGCCCTGTCCGCCTGTGGCGGGGGGACCGGCGGCGGGACCGCCTCCCCGGTGGCGAACCCGACCTTCGAGGCCGGCAGCTCGATGGACACGTTCGCCAAGGCGGGCACCATCAAGATCGGCACGAAGTTCGACCAGCCGCTCTTCGGCCAGAAGGGCCTCGACGGCAAGCCCGTCGGCTTCGACGTCGAGATCGGCAAGGCCATCGCGGCGAAGCTCGGCATCCCCGCAGACAAGATCGAGTGGGTCGAGACCGTCTCCGCGAACCGCGAGGCGTTCATCGAGCAGGGCCGCGTCGACCTCGTCGTCGCGACCTACACCATCAACGATGCCCGCAAGCAGAAGGTCGACTTCGCGGGCCCGTACTACGAGGCCGGCCAGGCGCTCATGGTGAACAAGGACAACACCACGATCACCAAGCCCGAGGACGTCACGGGCAAGAAGGTCTGCTCCGTCACCGGCTCGACCCCGGCGAAGACCATCGTGGAGAAGTACGGCGCCGAGCTCGTCCCGGCCGCGACCTACTCCGCGTGCCTCGAGCCGCTGCGCAACAAGCAGGTCGAGGCCATCACGACGGACAACGTCATCCTCGCCGGCTTCGTCGACAAGGAGCCGGACGCCTTCAAGCTCGCCAGCGAGGAGACCTTCACCAAGGAGCCCTACGGCATCGGCCTCAAGAAGGGCGACACGGTCTTCCGCAACTGGATCAACGACCAGCTCGAGGCGTTCGAGAAGGACGGCACGTACAAGAAGGCGTGGGAGGGCACCGCGGGCAAGGTCATCAAGACCGTCCCGGAGCTCCCCAAGATCGACCGCTACTGATCCAGCGTCCGTCCGCCTGAACCCGACGCCCGCCGCGCGCCGGCCCCAGCCGGCGGCGGCGGGCGTTCGAGTTCCACGACCCGACCAAGGAAGCCCATGGACGTGATCATCGAGAGCCTCCCGATCTACTGGGATGGCTTCCTCCGCACCCTCTTCCTCGCCGTCGTCTCGGGCATCATCGCCCTCGTGACCGGCACCATCCTCGCCGCCATGCGGGTCTCGCCCGTGAAGGCGCTGCGCGGCTTCAGCATGGCGTTCGTCGAGATCGCCCGGAACACGCCGCTGACCATCGTGTTCTTCTTCTGCGCGATCGTGCTGCCCCGCCTCGGGGTCCGCTTCGAGCAGTTCGAGGTCGCGGCCATCATCGCGCTCTCCGGCTACACGTCGGCGTTCGTCGCCGAGGCCGTGCGCTCGGGCGTCAACAGCGTCCCCGTGGGCCAGGCCGAGGCCGCCCGGAGCATCGGCCTGACCTTCGGACAGGTCCTGAACCTCGTCGTCCTGCCCCAGGCCCTGCGCACCGTCGTCCCGCCGCTGATCAACATCCTCATCGCCCTCGTGAAGAACTCCTCTGTCGCCGGCGCGTTCTTCGTGCTCGAGCTCTTCGGGCACGCCCGCCAGCTCGCCAACGACCACGGGGACGCCGTCATGTGGGTCCTGACGGGAACGGCCGTGTTCTACCTGCTCATGACAGTCCCCCTGGGCATCCTGGCCCACCGCGTCGAGAAGAAGGTGGCGATCGCCCGATGACCAGCGTCCTGTACGACGTCCCCGGCCCGAAGGCCCGCCGCGTCTCGCTCACCGGATCCGCCATCGGCATCGTCCTCATCGTCGCCGTGCTCGCCTGGGCCGTGTGGACGCTCGCCCAGCAGGGCATCTTCGAGGCCGAGCGGTGGGAGGTGTTCGCCATCCCGGACGTGTGGCGCCTCCTCGCCGAGGGCCTCTGGGCCACCCTCAGCGCCGCGGCCATCGCCGCCGCCATCGCGTTCCCGCTCGGCCTGGCCCTGTCGCTCCTGCGCATCTCGGACATCCCGGCCATCCGGATCCCGACCCAGGTCGTCCTCGAGTTCCTGCGCGGCATGCCCGTGGTGCTCATGATGCTCTTCGTGCTGCTGGTCTTCGCGACGAACCAGTTCATCGCCGTCGTGGCGGGCCTGGTCCTCTACAACGCCGCGATCTTCGCCGAGATCATCCGCGCCGGCATCCAGTCCCTGCCCAGGGGCCAGCGCGAGGCGGGCCTCGCGATCGGCCTCACGAGCTTCCAGTCGCGCATGGCCATCGAGCTGCCGCAGGCCATCCGGCGCATGCTGCCCTCGCTCGTCGCCCAGCTCGTCGTCCTGCTCAAGGACACCTCGCTCGGCTACATCGTGGCCTACGAGGAGCTCCTGCGGAAGGTGCAGATCATGGCCGACTTCCTCGGCCCCGACTTCCTCTTCCCCGTGTTCTTCGTCGCGGCCGGGATCTACATCCTCATCAACCTCAGCGTCTCGCGCCTGGCGATCTGGATCGAGCGCCGCGGGTCGAAGAAGGCCGCCGGCGGCATCGCCCACGTCCCGCCCGCCGGCCCCGCGACCACCGAGGAGCAGGAGGCCTAGCCCACCCCCGCGCCGACGCATGAGGGCCACCTCCTTCGGGAGGCGGCCCTCTGACGTCCGCGGGCTCCTAGGGAGCGAGCCAGCTGGCCAGCGACGCCAGGCACGCCCGGATCGCGTCGGCGGCCACGCGCTCGTCGTCCTTGTGTGCCAGGAGTGCATCGCCGGGGCCGAAGTTCACCGCCGGGACGCCGAGCTCGGAGAACCGCGCGACGTCGGTCCAGCCGTACTTGGGCTTGGGCTCCTGCCCGACGGCCGCGACGAACGCGGCGGCGGCAGGGTGCGTGAGGCCCGGGCGGGCCCCGGACGCTCCGTCAGTGCGCACGACGTCGAACCCGTCGAGGACCTCGCGCACGTGCGCCTCGGCCTCCTCGATGGTCTTGTCCGGCGCGAACCGGTAGTTGATTGTCACCGTGCACCGGTCGGGGATGACGTTGCCCGCCGTGCCTCCCGCGATCCCGACGGCGTTGAGGCCCTCGCGGTAGTCGAGCCCGTCCACTCTGACGGTCGCGGGCTCGTAGGCGGCGAGCCGCGCAAGGATCGGGGCGGCGGCGTGGATCGCGTTGGAGCCCATCCAGGCCCGTGCCGAGTGCGCTGCCTCGCCGACGGTCGTGGCCTCGACGCGCAGCGTGCCGTTGCACCCGCCCTCGACCGTGCCGGCCGTCGGCTCGAGCAGGATCGCGAAGTCGCCCGCGAGCAGCTCGGGGTGGTTGCGCGCGAGCCGGCCGAGCCCGCTCTTGGCCGCCTCGACCTCCTCGTGGTCGTAGAAGACGAAGGTGACGTCGCGCTCAGGCGCGGGCGTGCCCGCGAACTCCACCGCGCCCGCCGACTCCGCCGCGTCGAGGGCCGACGGCGGGTCGCCGGCGTCGTGCGCGTCCGCTCCGGCCATCGCGGCGGCGAGGGCCACCGGCGCGGTCGGGAAGAGCCGTGCCGCGAGCGCGAGCTGGACGGCGACGCCGCTCTTCATGTCCGTCGCGCCGCGGCCCCACAGGACGCCCTCCCCCGGCGGGCCGTCCCACGACGAGGGGACGGTGCCCCGGGCGCCCTCGGTGGTCGGCAGGGGGACGGTGTCCAGGTGCCCGGCGAGGATGACGCGCTCGGCCCGGCCGAGCGCCGAGCGCGCGACGATGGCGTCGCCGTCGCGCGTGACCTCGAGGGAGGTCTGGGTGCGCAGGGCATGCTCGACGGCGTCGGCGAGCGCGGTCTCGCCTCCCGAGACGCTCGGGATGTCCAGGATCGCGGCGGTGAGCAGGGCGACGTCCTGCGCGAGGTCCAGCAGGATCGGGGCGGGCGCGGTGGGGGCAGTCACGTCCCCAGCTTAGTTCGAAGCGCCCGTCTCCCCGCCGATAGACTGGGAACCATGACTGAGACCCCTGCCGCACTCCGCTCTGCCCACGGCTTCGGCCTCGCGACGATCCACGTGGCCTCGGCCGCCGACGGCACCCCCGGCGAGGCGACCGTCCTCGACGTGTGGTTCCCGGCCCCGGCGCTCGGCACCGCCGCCGAGCACCTCTCGGACGACGCCGTGGTCGACGCCGCCCCGGCCGAGCTCGTCGAGGCCGCGCAGAACGGCGACGACGCCGAGCGCGGCACCCAGACGAAGGTCGTCTTCGTCCAGATCGACCTCGACCAGGCCCCGGCCGACACCGCGGACGCCTACCTGCGCCTGCACCTCCTCTCGCACCGGCTCGTGACGCCCAACTCGATCAACCTCGACGGCATCTTCGGCAAGCTCGCCAATGTCGTCTGGACGAACTTCGGCCCGTGCCTGCCCGCCGGCTTCGAGGCGACGCGCGCCCGGCTCCGCCGCCGCGGCCCCGTCACTGTCTACGGCGTGGACAAGTTCCCGCGCATGGTGGACTACGTCGTCCCCGCGGGCGTGCGCATCGCCGACGCCGACCGCGTGCGCCTCGGCGCGCACCTCGCCGAGGGCACGACCGTCATGCACGAGGGCTTCGTGAACTTCAACGCCGGCACACTCGGCACGTCGATGGTCGAGGGCCGCATCTCGGCGGGAGTCGTCGTCGGCGACGGCACCGACGTCGGCGGCGGCGCGTCGATCATGGGCACCCTCTCGGGCGGCGGCAAGGAGCGCATCACGCTCGGCGAGCGCGTCCTGCTCGGCGCCAACTCGGGCGTGGGCATTTCGATCGGCGACGACTCCGTCGTCGAGGCCGGCCTCTACGTCACGGCGGGCACTCGCGTGCGGATCCCGGGCTTCAAGGACTCCTTCGGCGAGGACGCGGAGAAGGTAGTCAAGGCCATCGAGCTTTCGGGCCAGCCCAACCTCCTGTTCCGCCGCAACTCGACGACCGGCCAGGTCGAGGTGCTCGCCCGCGCCGGCCAGACGGTCGAGCTGAACGAGGCGCTGCACGCCAACTGAGCCCTCCCCGCGGGCGCACGCCAGGCCAGCAGGCGCGCGCCCGCCGGGACCCCGGTCCGGTCCGGAGCCCGGCGGCTTCCTGAACCCACACCCTAGGAGCATCACCGATGGCCCTCGCCCGCAGAGTGCGGCGTGCCCTCACCATCGTCGTCGCCCTCGCCCTCGCGGTGGTGGGCGTCTACATCGCGGCAGTGGTCCTCAACAGGACCGAGACGCCCGTGGTCGAAGGCTGCACGGCACCGCTCGGCGACGGCACTCAGTCCCTCGCGACGGACCAGGCGGCCAACGCCTCGCTCATCACGGCGATCGCCGTGCGCCGCGGCCTCCCCCCACGGGCGGCGACCATCGCCCTGGCGACCGCGATGCAGGAGTCGAGGCTCCGGAACATCAACTACGGGGACGGCGCCGGCCCCGACTCGCGCGGGCTCTTCCAGCAGCGCCCCTCGCAGGGCTGGGGCAGCGAGGCGCAGATCATGGACCCCGCGTACGCCACGAACGCGTTCTATGACGTCCTCATCAAGATCGAGGGCTATGAGGCGCTCTCCATCACCGACGCCGCCCAGAAGGTCCAGCGCTCGGCATTCCCTCAGGCCTACGCCGAGCACGAGGACATGGCCCGCGCCTTCGCCTCCGCCCTGACCGGCCACTCGGAGGCCGCCCTGACGTGCACCCTGCGCAAGCCCGAGGCCGCCGGGGACGTCAAGGCCCTGCGCTCCGAGCTCACGCAGGCCTACGGCGCGATGGAGGCCAGCACCGCGGGCCGCACCGTGAGCGTCCCGGCGGAGGGCACGCTCGCGTGGTCGATCGCGCAGTGGGCTGTCGCCAACGCGAAGGAGCTCGCCGTGACCGAGGTCGACGTCGCGGGCCACACATGGGTGCGCGACGGCGGCAAGGGCTGGGCCGAGTCCGCGGCCCCGGCCGGGGTCGTCTCGATCACGCTCGCCGAGGCCCCCTAGCCGGCCACGAGGCCCCCTAGACGCCCATCAGACGAGCAGCTCGACGACCGGCTGCATGTAGCTGCGGAAGACCTCGGTGTCCTCGAGGAGCGACTGGCTCATGATGAGCTTGTCGGCGTCGACGAGCCACGCCCGCTCCTGCGCGAGCGGCAGCTCGATGATCGTGAGCTCGAAGTCCCGCGCGCCGTCCCCGACCTCGAGCTGCCGGGCCTCGACGATCTCCCGCAGAATGTCCGTCGCACCCGCCTCCTCGCGCCGGCGCTCGAGCCGCTCGTACTCGCTGCGCCGCTCGCGGGCCCACGTCAGCGCGGCGCCGAAGTGCGCCTGCAGGGAGCGCTGGAGCGCGGGGGCGCCGTGGAACGCCGCGAAGCCTGGGGGCGAGAGCTCCGGCGACATGTCCGGATGGTTGCGGATGAGGTTCGACCACCAGGCCTCCCACTCGCGCCGCAGCGCGGGAACCCCGCCGACGTGGGCGGTGAGCTGGTGGTGGTCGGACTCGCGGACCTTCGGCTGCGCGGGGGCGATGGGCGGCATCCCCGCGTTCTCGAGTCCCGCATTGTCCTTGAGGTACAGCGCCAGAAGCATGGGTCCGGAGGTGTCCATCGTGATCCGCCACCCAGGTCCGCCAGTATGGTGCATAGGTCGTACGCTCCTTGCCGGTCTGCTCTCCCAGTGTATTCCCGTGGACCGGCCCCGGCGGGCCCGGTTCGGCGTCTCAGACGGGCACCGCGGTGCCCACGCTCGCGACCTGGGCCCTCAGGACGGCGAGGCACAGGCCCGCGTCGAGCCACCTCCCCTGCAGCATGGCATGCAGGCCGAGGCCTTCGACGACGGCGAGGAGCCGCTCCGCCTCCCGGACGAGCTCCTCGTGCCCGGCCTCCGGGCGCAGGGCCAGGACGGAACGGCCGGCGGCGGCTGCCACGGCGCGATGGCTGCGCTCGGCCGTCGCGGCGAACTCCGGACGGGTCCGGGCGGCGAGCTTGAAGGCCGTCCACACGCAGAGGTCGACGGCGCGCGGCTCGTCGAGCGGCAGGAGCTGGCACAGCTGTGCCACGACGGCCTCCTCGGCGTTCTGCGCGCGGCCGCCGGCCTCCCCGGGCGAAGCGGCCTCGACGCGGCCGAGGACGCTGTCGGCGACCGCCTCGAAGGAGTGCACGAGCAGCTCGGCCGAGGTGTCGAAGTAGTGCCGCACGGAGCCGACGACGAGGCCCGCCTCGGCCGCGACCTCGCGCAGCGAGACCCGCTCGAGCCCGTCCGCGACGACGATCCGCTTGACGGCTTCCACGACCTCCCGGCGGCGCTCCGCCGGGTCAACAATTCTGGGCACCCGTCCTCTCTAGCACACCTGTGCCCGGCCGCCCCGCAACACAGCCGCGCGCCCGGGCGCCGGAGTCGCCCCGCTGGCTAGGATGGAGGCCATGCGCATCCTCGTCACCGGCGGCACCGGCTACATCGGCTCCCACACGGTCCTGACCCTGCTCGAGGCCGGGCACGACGTCGTCGTGGTGGACAACCTCGTGAATTCCAGCCAGGAGGCCCTGCGCCGCGTCGGCGAGCTCGCGGGCCGCGAGGCCGCGTTCGTCAAGGCGGACATCACCGACGAGGCGGCGCTCGACGCGGTGTTCGCCGAGCATGCGCCCGAGGCCGTGATCCACTTCGCCGGGCTCAAGGCCGTCGGCGAGTCCGTCGGCATCCCGCTCGACTACTACTACAACAACGTCGCCGGCACGATCGCGCTCCTGCGCTCGATGGACCGCCACGCCGTGCGCACCATCGTCTTCTCCTCGTCCGCGACCGTCTACGGCGGGCACAACCCCACGCCCTACATCGAGAAGATGGAGATCGGGGCCATGAACCCCTACGGGCGCACCAAGGAGCAGATCGAGGACATCCTCAGCGACCTCGGCGCCTCGGACCCCCGCTGGCGCGTGGCCCTCCTGCGCTACTTCAACCCCGTCGGAGCGCACCCCTCGGGCCGCATCGGCGAGGACCCCCAGGGCATCCCGAACAACCTCGTGCCGTTCATCGCCCAGGTCGCAGTGGGCCGGCGCGAGAAGCTCATGGTCTTCGGCGGGGACTACGACACGCCCGACGGCACGTGCCTGCGGGACTACATCCACGTCGTCGACCTCGCCGAGGGCCACGTCGCCGCGCTCACGTACCTGACGAGCCACGAGGGCGTGCACCGCTGGAACCTCGGCTCGGGCAAGGGCACGAGCGTGCTCGAGATGCACGCGGCGTTCGAGAAGGCCGTCGGCGCGCCGATCCCCTACGAGATCGCGCCCCGCCGCCCGGGCGACCTGCCGGCCTTCTGGGCGGACCCGTCCGCGGCCCTCGCGGACCTCGGCTGGTCCACCGTCAAGACCGTCGAGCAGATGTGCGAGGACCACTGGCGCTGGCAGAAGAACAACCCCCAGGGCTACCAGTCCGCCTGATCCCCTGCGGGTTCCGGGGACGACGACGGCCGGTGCCTTCCAGCGGAAGGCACCGGCCGTCGTCGTCCTTTGAACGGGCGGGCGTCAGCGGACGGGGTAGTCGCGCTTCTCCTCGCCGACGTAGAGCTGGCGCGGGCGGCCGATCTTGGTCTGCGGGTCCTTGATCATCTCGCGCCACTGGGCGATCCAGCCCGGCAGGCGGCCGATCGCGAACAGGACCGTGAACATCTTCTCTGGGAAGCCCATGGCCTTGTAGATGAGGCCCGTGTAGAAGTCCACGTTCGGGTAGAGCTTGCGCTGGATGAAGTAGTCGTCCGCGAGGGCCTTCTCCTCGAGGCGCATCGCGATGTCCAGGAGCTCGTCGTTGCCGCCGAGCTTGGAGAGCACCTCGTGCGCGGTGGCCTTGATGATCTTCGCGCGGGGGTCGTAGTTCTTGTAGACGCGGTGCCCGAAGCCCATGAGCCGGACGCCGTCCTCCTTGTTCTTCACCTTCTCCATGAAGTCCTCGGGCTTGATGCCCTCGGACTGGATGCGGCGGAGCATGTTCAGCACGGCCTCGTTGGCGCCGCCGTGGAGCGGACCGAAGAGCGCGTTGATGCCGGCGGAGACCGAGGCGAAGAGGTTCGCGTTAGCGCTGCCCACGAGGCGCACCGTCGACGTCGAGCAGTTCTGCTCGTGGTCGGCGTGCAGGATGAGGAGCGTGTCGAGGGCCTTCACGATGAGCGGGTCGAGCTCGTACGGCTCGGCGGCGAGGCCGAAGGAGAGGCGCAGGAAGTTCTCCACGATGTTCATGGAGTTGTCCGGGTACAGGAGGGCCTGGCCGATGGACTTCTTGTGCGCGTACGCGGCGATGACGGGCAGCTTCGCCATGAGGCGGATCGTGGAGAGCTCCACCTGCTCGTCGTTGAACGGGTCCAGGGAGTCCTGGTAGAAGGTCGACAGCGCTGAGACGGCCGAGGACAGCACGGGCATCGGGTGCGCGTCGCGCGGGAAGCCCGCGAAGAAGTTCTTGAGCTCCTCGTGCAGGAGCGTGTGCCGGCGGATGCGCTGGTCGAAGGCGTCCAGCTCGGCGGCCGTCGGCAGGTTGCCGTAGATGAGCAGGTAGGACACTTCGAGGAAGTTCGAGTGCTGGGCCAGCTGCTCGATCGGGTAGCCGCGGTAGCGCAGGATCCCCTCATCGCCGTCGATGAACGTGATCGCCGAGGTCGTGGCTGCCGTGTTCATGAAGCCCGGGTCGAAGGTGACGGCGCCCGTCTCCTTGAGCAGCTTCGAGACGTCGTAGCCATCGTTTCCCTCGACGGCGGCGATGCGGGGGAGCTTGAGGTCTCCGCCCTCGTGGCGCAGGACGGCGCCGTTCATCTCAGTCATGGTTCCCCTTCAAGAGGTAGCTCGCAACACACCAAAGCTACTCCCAGATCCGCACGGGGCACTAATCGTGCAGGCGGGCCTGTGAGTCCCCTCACAAACGCTTTACTAGCGGCGGGTGAGCCGCTCCACGGCCGCGTCGATCCGCTCGTCGCTGCCGGTGAGCGCCACGCGGACGAAGCCGGAGCCGGCCTCGCCGTAGAACACCCCGGGCCCGACGACGATGCCCAGCTCGGCGAGCCGGCCCACCGTGGCCCACGTGTCCTCGCCCGCGGTGCACCACAGGTAGAGGCCGGCCTCGGAGTGGGCCAAGGTCAGGCCGAAGGCCTCGAGGGCGGGCAGGAGCCGCTTGCGCCGGGCGCGGTAGAGCTCCTTCTGCGCCTCGACGTGGGCGGCGTCCGCGAGGGCCGCCCGCATGGCCTCCTGCACGGGGAACGGCACGATCATGCCGGCGTGCTTGCGGCTGTTGACGAGGTTCGGCATGAGCTCGGGCGCCCCGGCCACGAACGCAGCCCGGTACCCGGCGAGGTTGGACTGCTTGGACAGCGAGTACACGGCCAGCAGGCCGGTGAAGTCACCGCCGGTCACCCGCGGGTCGAGCACCGACGGGACGGCCTCGCCGCCGCGCTGGACGTCCCAAGGGCCCCAGCCGAGCTCGGCATAGCACTCGTCGGAGGCGACGACGGCGCCGAGGGCGCGGGCGCGGTCGACGACGGCGCGCAGCTCGTCCGCGCCGCGCACGGCGCCGGTGGGGTTGCCCGGCGAGTTGACCCAGACGAGCCGCACCCGGGCGAGGGTCTCGGCGTCGAGCTCGTCGAGGGAGTCCGCGGCGACGGCGGTGGCGCCGGCAAGGCGGGCCCCGATGTCGTAGGTCGGGTAGGCGACGCTGGGCCGGACCACGACGTCACCGGGCCGGAGGCCGAGCAGGAACGGCAGCCAGGCCACGAGCTCCTTCGAGCCGATGGTCGGCATGACCGCCTGCTCGTCGAGGCCCGTCACCCCCCGGCGCCGCGCGAACCACTCGACGACGGCCTCGCGCAGGGCGCGGGTCCCGTGGACGGTCGGGTAGCCGGGCGCGTCCGCGGCCGCGCGGAGGGCCTCCTGGACGACCTCGGGCGTCGGGTCGACCGGGGTCCCGATGGAGAGGTTCACGGCGCCGTCGGGGTGCCCCTTGGCCGTGGCCGCGTAGGGGGCCATGGCCTCCCACGGGTAGTCCGGGAGGTCGAGGCCGAAGGCTCGGACGGGAGCCGCGGCCTCCGCTGCCCCGGGGGCACCGCTGCCGGTCTGCACGCTCAGTGGTCTTGGTTCTGCGGCGGCAGGGCCGCGATGAGGGCGTGGTCCTTGCCCGTGTTGCCGACCTTGGCGGCGCCGCCGGGCGAGCCGAGGTCGTCGAAGAACTCGACGTTGGCCTTGTAGTAGTCGGCCCACTCGTCGGGGACGTCGTCCTCGTAGTAGATGGCCTCGACAGGGCAGACGGGCTCGCACGCACCGCAGTCGACGCACTCGTCCGGGTGGATGTACAGGGACCGCTCACCCTCGTAGATGCAGTCGACCGGGCATTCCTCGATGCAGGCCTTGTCCTTCACATCCACGCACGGCTGTGCGATCACGTAGGTCACGGTGCCACCCTCTCTTGTCTCATCCCCCGCTCTCCCGCGGCCGAACGAGCCTATTATCCCCGGCCTGGAGACGCCAATCCACCCGGACACGTGGCGTAGCATCCGGCCCCGGCAGTGCGGGCCGCATGGCATGCCTACGATGGAGCGTGCCGGATTCGCCAGCCTCCCCTGCCGCAGCCCTGCGGAGCCTGCCTCCGGGCACCCGCGTCGTCGTGCGCTACCGCCTCGACGAGGGCTTCACCGACGCGCTCGGCGAGCTGCTCTCCTGCACCCCGGACGAGGCGAGCGTGCGCACCCGCCGGGGCGACGTCGTCGTGCGCCTCGCCGACGTGGTCGCGGCCAAGCCCGTCCCGCCTCCGCCGCCGCGGCGCGCCCCGCGCTTCGGGGCGCACGACGCCGGCCCGCGGGCCTAGCGCTCTCCCCTCCCGGCGGCGGCGCTGCCCTCTGCTCCCCTCCGCGCGGCGTCGCTCGTCACGGCATCCGGGAGCACGCGCAGGGCGAAGAACGGGCCCACGAGGACGGGCGCGAGCGCGAGCACCTGGCCGGCCACGCCGACCCAGAGCGTCGGGGCCAGGCCGAGGTGCTCCCCGAGCCAGCCTCCCGCGAGCGATCCGACCGGCATGACGCCCCACACGAGGAAGCGGATCGAGGCGTTCATGCGCCCGAGCAGCCGCGGCGGGCACACGCGCTGGCGCATGCTCACCTGCATGACGTTGTAGACGATGACGCCGAAGGCCATGACGGCCTCCCCGGCGCACAGCATCGCGAGGGCCGTGGCCCCCTCGGCGGCGAGGGCCAGCGGGACGAGGGCGATGCCCGCGACGCCGAGCAGCCCGCCGAGCGGGATGAGCGCGCCCTCGCCGGCCAGGCGCGCGAGCCGGGGCACGGCCAGGGCGCCGAGGATGCCGCCGACCGAGCCGACGGAGAGCATGAGGCCCAGCCCCGCGGGACCGAGGGCGAGCTCGCGCAGCACGACGAGCGGCGCGAGCACGAACACGACCGAGGAGAAGAGGTTGAAGCCCGCCGTCGAAAGGGCCACGCGGCGGATCAGCGGGTGGCCGGCCACGAAGGCCGCGCCCTCGCGGATCTCGGCGGCGAGGCGGGTGCGCTCGGCGCGCGGCGCGGGCTCCTCGCGGTCCCGCACCCGGCCGAGGAAGAGGGCGGAGGCGAGGTAGCCGGCGCCCTCGGCGAGGAAGAGCACGGGCGCGCTCACGGCGGCCAGGAGCGCGCCGCCGAGGGCAGGGCCGCCGAGCCGGGCGACCTGGGCCGTCGCCTCGAGCCGGCCGTTGGCCGCCGGGACCTGCTCCCGCTCGACGAGGTGCGGGAGGTAGCTCTGGTAGGCGACGTCGAAGAAGACCGTCGCGACGCCGACCACTGCGGCGACGGCATAGAGGTGCCAGATCTCGAGCTGGCCGATCGCCCAGAGGGCGGGGACCGCGAGCATGGCGGCCATGCGCATGAGGTCGGCGCGGATCATCGTGCGGCGCTTGAGCCAGCGGTCCACCCACGCCCCGGCCGGCAGCCCGACAACGAGGAACGCGGCCGTCCCCGCGGCATTGAGCGCGCCCAGCTCCATCTCCCCCGCGCCCAGCACGGCCACCGCGAGGACCGGCAGGGCCAGCTGCCCGAGCTGGACGCCGAGCTGGCTGATGCCCTGGCCGCCCCAGAGGGCGAGGAAGGATCGGTTCCGCCCGAGCGGAGTGCCGGCTGTGGGGCGCGTGGCTGGCCGCATGCGCCCAGCCTGCGCCCAGTGATTGGCAAAAGTCAATCACTCAAGGCCTAGAGTTGCTGCATGGCTCCGACCGACGACGCCGCGAAGGCCCGGGCGCTCAGCTCCCCGCTGCGCCTGCGCATCCTGCGGCTGTGCCTCCACCAGGCGCGCACGAACAAGGAGATCGCCGGGCTGCTCGGGATCAATCCGGCCTCGTGCCTGCACCACGTCCGCACGCTCGTGGCGACTGGCTTCCTCGAGGCGCAGGACGAGCGCCGGGGAACGCGCGGCGCCCGCGAGGTGCCCTACCTGGCCACGCGGCGCTCGTGGGGCCAGCAGGTCGAGGGCGTCGCGCCGATCCTCATCGAGACGTTCATCCAGGAGACCGCGGAGCTCGCGCCCGAGGACATCGAGGTCTGGCGGCTCGGGCTCAAGCTCAACGCGAGGCACCGCGAGGAGATGCTCGCCAAGCTGCGGGACGTTGTCGAGGAGTACCGCGCCATGCCGAGCGACCCGGACGGCGAGCCCACCTCGCTCATGATCGCCCACCACCGCGACCCCACCGCCTGAGGCGTCTCGGCCCGGACGACGACGAGCGGCGGCTTCCGTGCGGAAGCCGCCGCTCGTCGTCGTGCGCCCGGTCGGGGCCAGAACCCCTGGGGGTCAGGCGCGGGCGCGGGCGCGCGCGGCCTTGATGCGCTCGTTCGCGTCGAGGATGACCTTGCGGATGCGGATGTCCTCGGGCGTGATCTCGACGCACTCGTCCTCGCGGGCGAACTCGAGGGACTCCTCGAGCGTGAGGGTCTTCGGCGGGGTGAGGCCCTCGAAGGAGTCCGCCGTGGAGGAGCGCATGTTCGTGAGCTTCTTCTCCTTGGTGATGTTCACGTCCATGTCGTCGGCGCGCGAGTTCTCGCCGACGATCATGCCCTCGTACACCTCGGCCGTGGGCTGGACGAAGAAGGTGCCGCGCTCCTGGAGGTTGATCATCGCGAACGGGGTCGCGACGCCCGCGCGGTCGGCCACGAGCGAGCCGTTGGTGCGGTACTCGATCTCGCCGGCCCACGGCTCATAGCCCTCGGAGATCGAGGACGCGATGCCGGCGCCGCGGGTCTCGGTGAGGAACTTCGTCCGGAAGCCGATGAGCCCGCGCGCGGGGACCATGAACTCCATGCGGACCCAGCCGGTGCCGTGGTTGGACATGTTGGTCATGCGGCCCTTGCGCGCGGCGAGGAGCTGCGTCACGGCGCCGAGGTACTCCTCGGGCACGTCGATGGTCATGTGCTCCATCGGCTCGAGGACCTGGCCGTCGACCTTCTTGGTCACGACCTGCGGCTTGCCGACGGTGAGCTCGAAGCCCTCGCGGCGCATCTGCTCGACGAGGATGGCGAGGGCGAGCTCGCCGCGGCCCTGGACCTCCCACGCGTCGGGGCGCTCGGTCGGCAGGACCCGGATCGAGACGTTGCCGATCAGCTCCTTGTCGAGGCGGTCCTTGACCTGGCGCGCGGTGACCTTCGCGCCCTTGACCTTCCCCGCGAGCGGGGAGGTGTTGATGCCGATCGTCATCGAGATCGCCGGGTCGTCGACCGTGATGAGCGGCAGCGGCTGCGGGGTCTCGGCGTCGGTGAGCGTCTCGCCGATCGTGATGTCCTCGATGCCGGCGACGGCGACGATCTCGCCGGGGCCCGCGGACTCGGCCGGGACGCGGTCGAGCGCCTTCGTGGCGAGCAGCTCGGTGATCTTGACCGTCTTGAGCGTGCCGTCCTGGCGTGCCCACGCGACCTGCTGGCCCTTGCGGAGCGTGCCGTTGTAGATGCGCAGGAGCGCGAGGCGGCCGAGGAACGGCGACGCGTCGAGGTTGGTCACGTGCGCCTGGAGGACGCCCTCAGGGTCGTACGTCGGGGCCGGGATGTGCTTGAGGATCGTCTCGAACAGCGGCTCGAGGTTGTCGTTGCCCGGCACGGCGCCGTCGGCCGGCTGTTCGAGCGAGGACGCGCCGACGCGGGCGGCGGCGTACACGACCGGGACGTCGAGGACCTTGTCGAGGTCGAGGTCCGGGACCTCGTCCGCGAGGTCAGAGGCCAGGCCGAGGAGGAGGTCCATGGTCTCGTGGACCACCTCGTCGATGCGCGCGTCGGGGCGGTCGGTCTTGTTGACCACGAGGATGACGGGCTTGTGCGCCGCGAGCGCCTTGCGCAGCACGAAGCGGGTCTGCGGCAGCGGGCCCTCGGACGCGTCGACGAGGAGGACGACGCCGTCGACCATCGACAGGCCGCGCTCGACCTCGCCGCCGAAGTCGGCGTGGCCGGGGGTGTCGATGACGTTGATCGTGATGCCCTCGGGCTCGCCGACCTCGGCCGCCGCCGGTCCGGCATAGCGCACCGTGGTGTTCTTGGCGAGGATCGTGATGCCCTTCTCGCGCTCGAGGTCGCCGGAGTCCATCACGCGGTCCTCGACCTCGCCGTGCGCGGCGAAGGAGTTGGTCTGCTTGAGCATGGCGTCCACGAGGGTGGTCTTCCCGTGGTCGACGTGCGCGACGATGGCGACGTTGCGCAGATCGGTGCGCGACGCCAGGACGGTTTCAGACATACGTAAAGGCTCGATTCATTTCGACGGCGGGGTCCCGGCGCGTCCGGGCGGCGGACGGCACAGCGGAGCGGACCCTCAGCAGGCCAGCATCCACTATTTTACTGTGCGGGCCGGGGCTCCGCCGACGGCCCTGTCCTGTGCGGGCCGGGGCTCCGCCGACGGCCCTGTCCTGTGCGGGCCGGGGCTCCGCCGACGGCCCTGTCCTGTGCGGGCCGGGGCTCCGCCGACGGCCCTGTCCTGTGCGGGCCGCCCAACCGCCGACGGCCCCTCCCCCGGCCTACTCGATGCCGCTCGCCGCGAGCAGCTCGCGCAGCTCCCGCCGCTCGCGCTGCTTCTCGGGGTCCGGCAGCGGGACGGCCGCGAGGAGGCGCTGCGTGTACGTCTCCTGCGGGTTGCGCAGGATCGCGTCGCGCGAGCCCTGCTCGACGATCCGACCGCGCTGCATGACGCAGATGTGGTCCGCGAGGACGTCCACGACGGCGAGATCGTGCGTGACGAAGAGGCACGCGAAGCCCAGCTCCCGCTGCAGGCCCTGGAAGAGCTCGAGGACCTTGGCCTGGACGGAGACGTCGAGGGCGGACGTCGGCTCGTCGGCCACCATGAGCTTGGGCTCGAGCGCGAGCGCCCGCGCGATGCCCACGCGCTGCTTCTGCCCGCCGGAGAGCTCGTGCGGGTAGCGGTTGCGGTACGAGCGCGGGAGCTCGACCTGGTCCAGGAGCGTCTCGACGCGCTGCTGGAGGGCCGCCCCCTTCGCGACGCCCGCGAGGAGCATGGGCTCGCCGATCGACTCGCCGATCGGCAGGCGCGGGTTGAGCGACGACGACGGGTCCTGGAAGACCATGCCCACGGAGCGCCGCAGCGCGTGCAGCTCGCGCGAGTTCCGCCTCAGGCCCGAGATCTCGGTGCCCACGACCTTGAGCGAGCCCTCGGCGACGTCGAGCAGTCCGACGGCGGCGCGGCCGATCGTCGTCTTGCCAGAGCCCGACTCCCCCACGAGCCCCACGACCTGCCCCGGGTAGACCGTGAGGTTCGCGCCCTCGACCGCGCGAAACGCCGGCACGCGACCCTGCTTGGGGTACTCGATCGCGACGTCGCGCAGCTCGAGCACCGGGGTCCCCCGCCGCCCCTGCTCGGCCTCCACGTCGGTCACCGAGGCGAGCGCCGCCTCGTTCTCGCGCTCGCGCGCGGCCAGCTCCTCGGCGTCAACCACAGCGAGCTCGACGCCGGTCGCCGAGGCGAGCGCCGCGGTGATGTCCACGTCAGCATCGGCCTCGCTGCCCTGCCCGAGGTGCGGCACGGCCGCGAGCAGCGCCTGGGTGTACTCGTGCCGGGGCGCCGAGAAGACCTGCTCCGCGGTGCCCGTCTCGACGATGACGCCCTTGCGCATGACGGCGATCCGGTCGGCGAGGTCGGCGACCACGCCCATGTCGTGGGTGATGAGGATGACGGCTGAGTTGAGCTTGTCCTTGAGGTGCCGCATGAGGTCGAGGATCTCGGCCTGCACGGTCACGTCGAGGGCCGTCGTGGGCTCGTCCGCGATGAGCAGCTTGGGATCGCACGAGAGCGACTGGGCGATCATGGCGCGCTGGCGCTGGCCGCCCGAGAGCTGGTGCGGGTAGGACTTGTACGCCTTCTCCGGGTCGGGGAGCTCGACGAGCTCGAGCATCCGCAGGGCCCGCTCCTTCGCCTCGTCCGGGGAGACGGGGTTGTGCAGCCGCACGGTCTCGACGATCTGGCTCCCGATTGTGTACACGGGATTGAGCGCCGTCATGGGCTCCTGGAAGATCACGGCGACGTCCTTGCCGCGGACCTGCCGGACGCGGCTCTGGTCCTTGCCGAGGAGCTCCTGGCCGGAGAGGCGGACGCTGCCCGAGACGCGGCTGTTGGAGGGCAGGAGGCCCAGGAGCGCCATCGAGCTCGCCGACTTCCCGGAGCCCGACTCGCCGACGATCGCGAGGACCTCGCCCGCGCGGACCTCGTAGTCGAGGCCGATCGCGGCGGGGATCCACTCCTTCTCGACGCCGAAGTCCACGCTCAGGCCGCGGACCTCGAGCACCTTCTCACCCTTGACGAGCGGGGCGCCGACCCTCTCGGTCCTCCCCGTCGCCTCAGCGTCTCCGTTTCCGGCTGGGCCCTGCCGCGGGCCGCCGGCCCGTCCAAGGTTCTCCGCCATCGTCAGACCGTCCTTCCGTGCGTCGCCGTTGTCGGGGTACAGCCGCGGTGCCCGCGTTCGCCGTCCCCGGGCGAATCCTGTTTCATGGGGGCATGCATGCCCTGAGCCACACCGGCCGGACCGAGACCTTCACCGCGCGCAGCAACAAGGTGCTCGCGTGGCTCTCGTGGGGCCTGGCCGCGTTCGGCCTCGCCGTGACGCTCACGACGGCGGGCCTCGCCGGGCTGCGCTTCGTCGCGCCGCTCGCCCTGCTCGGCGCCGGGGGGTGGGTCCTGTTCTGGCGTCCCGCGGTGCTCGTGAGCGACGCCGGCGTCGAGCTGCGCAACCCGTTCCGCAGCATCGGCGTGCCGTGGGATGCCCTCGCGCACGTCGACACGAAGTACGCCCTCACGCTCATCACGGACCACGGCCGCTTCACGGCGTGGGCGGCGCCGGCGCCCGGCGTCTGGGGTGCCCGGAACGCGCGGCCCGAGCACCTCGACGGGCTGCCCGAGACCACCTACGGCCCGGCGCGCTCCGTCCGGCCGGGCGACCTCAAGCACACCGACTCCGGCCAGGCGGCCGCGCTCGTGCGCTCCCGCTGGGCAGAAGCCCTCGCCTCCGGCAGCGCGCACGCCGGCCGCACGGACGAGACGCCCGTCGCGAAGCGCATCGCGTGGCGCGAGCTCGCGGCCACGCTCGTGCTCGCCGCGGCGTCGGTGGCCACGCTCGGCGCCGCCTGAGGCCTGCGGCCGGATCGCGGGCCCGCACATCAGCTGCGGCCCTCCGGGCCGGGCCCGGCGCCGTTGGGCGTCACCGCGCCGTCCGGCGTCCCGGCCCCCGCGGTGGTGCCTGCCACGCCCGGGGCGACGACCGGCGTCGTGCCCGCGATTGGCCCAGACGACGGAGCACCGGCCCTCGCAACGGCCCGCTTGGCGTTGAACTTCTTCTGCCGCGGGTCGAACGCGTCGCGCAGGCCGTCGCCGATGAAGTTGATGCTCAGGCAGATGAGCACGATGAACAGGCCGGGCCACCAGAACAGCCAGGGCCGCGTCGAGAACGCCTCCTGGTTCTGCGAGATGAGCAGGCCGAGGGACGTGTCCGGGGCCTTGACGCCGACGCCGAGGTAGCTCAGCGCGGTCTCGAGGAGGATCGCGGCGCTCATGGTGAGCGTGACGTTGACGATCACGACGCCGACTGCGTTGGGCAGGATGTGCTTGAAGATGATCCGCAGGTTGGACGCCCCGGAAATGCGGGCCGCGTCGACGAACTCGCGCTCCCGGAGCGTGAGGAACTCGCCGCGAACGAGCCGCGCGAGGCCCACCCACAGCACGAGGCCCAGGAAGATGCCCAGGACCACGACGCCATTGGTCGCCGCGAAGGAGCTGAACCAGCTGTCGGCGTCGCGCCGGCCGGCGGTGCGGGACATGACGGCCGCGAGGAGCAGCGCGGGGATGATGATGACCACGTCGGTGAGCCGCATGAGGATCGCCTCGACCCAGCCGCGGAAATAGCCCGCGAGGGAGCCGACGAGGACGCCGATGAAGCCCGCCACGAGCCCGATGATGAGCATGACCGTGATGGACTGCTGCGCCCCGCGCATGGTCATGGCGAAGAGGTCGCGGCCGATCCGGTCCTGTCCGAAGGGGTGCTCGCCGGCCGCGAGTGGCCACAGCGTGAGCGTGGGCTGGCCGTCGTTGACGAGGGGGGTGACCTGCTCGTGGTTGTACTTCCACCAGCCGGGGATCGGGCCCCAGCCGACCGACGTGAAGGCGAGCAGGAGGATGGCGGCGAAGGCGACGAGGCCGACGAGGGCCCCTGTGTGGCCGAAGAAGCGCCTGCGGACGATCTGGCCCTGGCTCAGGCCCTTGGTCTCGCCGCGCAGCGGTGCGGACGCAGCCGGCTCGGCGAGGATCTCGCGCTCGGCGATCAGCTCATTCTGCTGGGATGGCTGGGACATGTCACTTCACCCTTACGCGTGGGTCGAGGGCCGAGTAGGCGACGTCGGCGATGAGGTTGAAGACCATCGCGGTGATGGCGACGCACACGAAGACGCCCATGACCGGGTTGGGGTCCACGTGGAAGATCCCGTCGAGGAACATGAAGCCCATGCCGCGCACGCCGAAGACCGTCTCGGTGATGACGGCGCCGCCGATGAGCGCACCGATGTCGAAGGCCACGACGGTCGCAATCGGGATGAGCGCGTTGCGGAACGCGTGGCGCATGACGACGGCGCGCTCGCTCACGCCCTTCGCCCGGGCCGTACGGATGTAGTCCATGTTCATGACCTCGAGCATCGACGAGCGCGTGAACCGCGTGTAGCTCGCGAGCGAGACGAGGATGAGAGCGACAGTCGGCAGGACGAGGTGGGTGAACGAATCGATGCCCGAGATCCAGAAGTCACCGTCCAGATTCGGTGTCTGGGCGCCGATCGTCGCGATCGGCCGGCCGCGGATCTTGCCGTTGTCGAAGTAGGCCGGCCAGGCCTGCAGGAAGCGGTCCAGGACGATCATGCCTCCGACGAGGAAGGCCGTGATGCCCCCGACCCGCATGTTCTGGCCCCGGTCGTACCCGCCGAAGGCCCAGCCGACGCCAACGCCGACGAGCACGGTCGCGATCGCGAGGAGGAGGATCATGAGCGGCGTCGCGAGGTTCAGCAGCCCTTGGACCGGGAAGTAGGCGGCCAGGCCGATGCCGACGGTGGTGAGGCCGGCATACAGCGCGCGCCGGTTGTTCAGCCCCGCCACGAGGACGGCCACGGCGAACGCGAGGCCGACGCCGGCGAGCAGGATGACCGCGAGGCCGAGCCCGGGGAAGCGGAACCAGCGGGTGATGGAGGCGAGGATGAGCAGCGCTGTCACGAACGCGAAGGCGCTGCCGCCGATGATCGCGCGCCGCTTGGGCTCGCCGCCCACGGCGACCGCGGCGACGAGGCCGACGACGGCGCCGATCCCTGCCGCGATGTACCAGGGGATCTCGGGCTCGCGCAGGAAGTTGTTGAAGCCGATCGCGCCGTACTCCTTGAGCAGGACGGCGACCCAGAAGATCGGCAGGGAGAAGAAGAGGAAGGCCATGAAGGTCACGCCATAGTCGAGGGCGCTGTACTGGCGCAGGGCCGTGACGATGCCGAGGGCGATGCCCATGAGGATCGCCAGGACCGTCGCCGCCGTCACGAGGGTGAGCGTCTGGACGAGTGCGATGCCGAGGGCCTCCGTGATCGGCTGGCCGGAGATGCTGCGGCCGAGGTCGCATCGGCCCGCGAAAGGCACGAGGCACTGGGCCGCGCCGCCGAGCCACTTGAAGTACCGGACCGGCGCGGGCGTGTCGAGGTCGAGGAGCTCGCTGCGGGCCTGCATGAGCTGGGGCGCGTTCGGGGCGTTGCTGGCCCGGAACTCCTCAAGGGGGTCTCCAGAGATCGCCGTCAGGTTGTAGACCAGGAATGAGGCGCCGAGGAGGATGAAGGCGGCCGTGATGAGCCGCCGGACAACGTAGGTCACCATGGTGGGTTTGTCCCTCGTGGATCGAAAAAGAAGGTGCGATGGACGCCGGAAGCGCCGGGGCCATGACGCTCAGCCCCGGCGCTTCGTGTGGTCGAGCCGGCGGACTACTTGACCGACCACTCCCAGAGGTTCCACCAGACACCCGTCTGGTTGGGCATCTCCTTCACGCCGTCGACCTTGTCCGAGTACGCCTTGATATCCGGCGACTGGAAGAGGGGCAGCCCATAGCTCGTGGACCAGATGCGCTTGTCGATCTGCTGCTGGAGGTCATCCTGCTTCGACTTGTCAGTGGTCACGACGAGCTCGTCCATGAGCTTGTCCGCCTCGGGGTCCGAGAACTTGTTGAAGTTGGAGCCCGCGCCCGTCTTGAAGATCTGCGGGGTTCCGCTGACACCGACGCCCGAGTTGATCCAGCCGAAGATGGACGCGTCGTAGGTGCCGTTGCCCAGGGCCTTGCTCCAGTCGGCCTTGCCCAGCCCGCCGTCGACGACCTTGAAGCCTGCCTTTTCGGCGGACTCGCGGATGAGCGAGAAGGCGTCAGCCCGGTTGGGGTTGTCCTTGTTGTACATGATGCGTACCTCAGGGGTCTTGCCCGCGAGGAGCTGCTTCGCCTTCTCGATGTCCACGCTCTGGTAGGCCGAGGAGCCGTTGTTCTTCACCGAGTCGGCGTAGGCCGCCTGGTCTGGCACGAAGAGCTGCGAGTCCAGCGGCGAGGCTTCGGGGTCGATCTTCTTGATGATCTTGTCCACGATGTCCTTGCGCGGAACGGTCAGCATGAAGGCAGTCCGCACATCCTGGTCCGCGAAGACCCCGTAGTAGTTGAGGTCGAGGTGGTCGTACGCGAGCTGCTTGCCCTGGAGGAGCGTGACCCCCGGGATGGCCTTGAGCTGCTCGACAGTGTCAGCCGAGGCCTGCGGGTTGACCACGTCGACCTCGCCGTTCTTCAGAGCCTGAACCTGCGCGGGGGCGCTGCCGATCGTCCGGACGACGATCTGGTCCACGTTGGGCATGGGGCCCCAGTTGTAGTCCTTGTTCCGGACGAGGGTCACCGACTGCTCGGGGACGACGTCCTTGACGATGAAGGGGCCGTTGGAGAGGAAGAGGCTCGTGTCCGCCGGGAGGGTCTTCGAGTCGAAGGCCGTGTTCCACACCTCGCCGACCTTCTTGAGGGTGTCATTCGGCGGTGCCGGATTGTCAGGATCGCCGCGCTTGATGCCCTTGAGCAGGTCCACGAGGGCCTGGGCGTCCGCGAGGCCGGCCTTCTTGGCCACGACGTGCGCCGGGACGTCCACTCCGCCGTTGCCCGGGAAGCTGAAGGCGAGCTCCCAGTCAGCGTAGGGCTTGGAGTACTTCAGCGTGATGCTCCGGCCATCCGATCCCAGCTCCGGGAACTCCGTGAGGTTGAGGCCGGAGGTGTCCGCGGCGGTCTGGAAGTAGACCGTTCCGGTGGTGGTCTCGCCCTCCTTCTTGGAGTCGTCGTAGTAGGCCGAGCCCGAGGCCCAGGAGAGAACGAGGTCGGCAGCGCTGACCTGGGTGCCGTCGGACCACTTCACACCCTCGTTGACCGTGTACTTGACGGTGAGCGGATCGTCCGAGAGCTTCTCGTACTTGCCGAACTTCTCGTTTCGCACGATGTTCAGCTTGTTGTCGATGTAGATGAAGCTCGAGTGCGTCGCGTAGCCGATGTGGCCATTGACGTCGACGTTGCCGTCGGCGGTCAGGGGATTGAAGCTGCTGAAGCCGTTGGTCTCCGCGACAGTAACTGTGCCGCCCTGCTTGGCGCTGGCCTGGCCTGTGGGGGTGGCCCCCTGGCCGGACCCCTGGGTCGCGCAGGCGCTGAGTGCGAGCGCCGTCGCGGCCGCGAGCCCGATCGCCTTGGAAATACGCCCGAAACGCATTCCGCCTCCTATTTTGCTTGTGTGTGATGGAGCCGGGATCGGCCCCGGCCAGACGGCCCCTCCCCCCACGGAAGGCGTGGCCCGCCTCACATGTTCGACAGCCTAGACGCGCAGGGCGCCGACTGGCTACGAAAGTCACGTTTCAGATCACGGTCGTTATAGAGATGCAACATATCTTTCAGGTTCCGTCTCTTGCGGAGGGCCGCAGCGGTGTGCGATTGGAGATTCCCAATCAGATCCTCGGCGGCCGCCGGGACCATACCCGGCGGTAGCATGCCGTCGTCAATCAGTCCCTCCGCACCGGCAGCGCCGCGATCGGAGCCGCGCTCAGGGCCCTTCGAGGGTCCAGTCGCGGATCTCCGCCGGGTCCTCGCCGTGCTCGCGCGTGTGGGCCCTGGCGCGCTCGAGGGCGTCCTCGTAGCGCTGCCGGACCGAGGCGCTCCGGACGGCGAGCCCGGCCACCCGGTCGATGACGTCGATCGCGAGGTGGTACCGGTCGATCCGGTTGAGCATCGCCATGTCGAAGGGAGTCGTCGTCGTGCCCTCCTCGATGTAGCCGCGCACGTGGAGGTTCCCGTGGTTCCTGCGGCGGTACGTGAGACGGTGGATGAGCCAGGGGTAGCCGTGGTACGCGAACACGATGGGCCTGTCCACCGTGAAGAGCGCGTCGAACTCGCGGTCCTGCAGGCCGTGCGGGTGCTCGCGCTCATCCTGGAGGCGCATGAGGTCCACGACGTTCACGACCCTGACCCTCAGCTCGGGCAGGTCCCGGCGCAGGAGCTGCGCGGCCGCGACCGCCTCCACGGTCGGCACGTCGCCCGCGCAGCCGAGCACGACGTCCGGCTCCTGGCCGGGCACTTCGCTGCCGGCGAAGTCCCAGACGCCGATCCCGCGGGCGCAGTGCAGCTTGGCCTCCTCCGACCCGAGCCACTGCAGGGCGGGCGCCTTGCCCGCCACCACGATGTTGACGTAGTCCCGGCTGCGCAGACAGTGGTCCATCGTGGCCACGAGGGTGTTCGCGTCCACGGGCAGGTAGACACGCACGACCTCGGCCTTCTTGTTGACCACGTGGTCGATGAAGCCCGGGTCCTGGTGCGAGAAGCCGTTGTGGTCCTGCTGCCACACGTGGCTCGAGAGCAGGTAGGTCAGCGACGCGACAGGCATGCGCCACGGGAGCTGGCGATGCACCTTGAGCCACTTGGCGTGCTGGTTGAACATCGAGTCGACGATGTGCACGAACGCCTCGTAGGAGGTGAGCACGCCGTGCCGGCCTGTGAGGAGGTAGCCCTCGAGCCATCCCTGGCACAGGTGCTCGCTCAGGACCTCCATGACGCGCCCGGCCCGCGCGAGGTGCTCGTCGACGTCGTCGATGCGCTCCTGCCAGGCCTTGTCCGTGGCCTCGTAGACGGACTGGAGGCGGTTGGAGGCGGTCTCGTCCGGGCCGAAGAGCCGGAAGGTGGTGGGGTTGGCGCGGATCACCTCGCGCAGCCACCCGCCGAGGTTCCCCATCGCCCCTTCACGGACGACGCCGGGCGCCTCCACCGGGACCATGTGCGCCGCCGCGTCGGGGAGCCTGAGGTCGGTAAGGAGCCGGCCCCCGTTCGCGTGCGGCGTCGCGCTCATCCGGCGGTCGCCGCTGGGGGCGAGCCTTCCCAGCTCCAGCGAGCGCGCGCCGTCGTCCGCGAAGAGCTCCTCGGGGCGGTAGGAGCGCAGCCACTCCTCGAGGAGGGCCAGGTGGCCCGGATCCTCGTGGATGCCGGACAGCGGGACCTGGTGCGCCCGCCACGTGCCCTCGACCTGCTGGCCGTCCACCTCCCCTGGCCCGGTCCAGCCCTTGGGCGAGCGGAGCACGATCATGGGCCACGGCTCGGGGGCCTCCCCCGAGAGACGCCCGGGCCCGGTCCGGGCGCGGCGCTGGATGTCCGCGATCTCGTCGAGGCAGTCGTCGAGGGCGGCGGCGAAGGCCCGGTGGGCGGCCGGGTGGTCCTGGGGGTCCTCCACGGCGACGAAGCGCGGCGCCCAGCCGAGGCCCTCGAAGTACGCGCGGACCTGCTCCTCGGGCCGGCGGGCAAGGACCGTGGGGTTCGCGATCTTGTACCCGTTGAGGTGCAGGACCGGCAGGACGGCGCCGTCGTGCACGGGGTCGAGGAAGGCCGTGGACTGCCAGCTGCCCGCGAGCGGGCCGGTCTCGGCCTCGCCGTCGCCCACGACGCACACGGCCACGAGGTCCGGGTTGTCGAAGGCGGCGCCGAATGCGTGGGCGAGCGAGTAGCCGAGCTCTCCGCCCTCGTTGATCGACCCCGGCGTCTCCGGCGCCGCGTGGCTCGGGATGCCGCCAGGGTAGGAGAACTGGCGGAAGAGCTCGCGCAGGGAGTCCTCGTCGTCGCCGAAGCGCGTGTACACCTCCGCGTAGGTGCCCTCGAGGTAGGCGTTCGCGACGTTCGCGGGGCCGCCGTGTCCCGGGCCCGTGACGAAGAGCATCGCCTGGTCGCGCTCGATGATCGCGCGGTTGAGGTGGGCGTAGACGAAGTTCAGCCCCGGCGTTGTGCCCCAGTGGCCGAGGAGCCTGGCCTTGACGTCCGCGGCCTCGAGCGGGCGCCGCAGGAGCGGGTTGTCGCGCAGGTAGATCTGGCCGACGGAGAGGTAGTTCGCCGCCCGCCACCAGCGTTCGAGGTCCTCGACGGTCTCATCGGCAAGCTTCGCAGTGGGTTCCATGACAGACACAGCGGACCGCCTTCCCCTTAGGCTGCTGCCGCCGAAGGCGGCCGGTGCCTGCCAGCCTAGCGGCACGCGAGAACGGCATGAGAAAAGGCCGCCACAGCCTCTCCGGGCGTGGCAGCCTTCAGTTGGGGCGAGCGTGGACTAGCCCGCCGCCTGGGTGATTCTAATCGTGTCACCGGTGGCCTCGCAGACGGCGGTGGCCGACCCGCTTCGCGCGGCCTGGGACGCAAGCACAGCAATGTTGCCCACGTTCACGCTCGGGCAGACATTGGCGACCAGCTGAGCCGCAACGCCGATGTTGACGTTGTTGTTGCTCAGGACGTCACCGACTTCGACATTGACCAGCCCCGACTGCTGCGCGTGTGCCGGGGCGAGGCCGGCCGTGAGCAGCAGTCCGCTTGCCAGAGCCGCTCCTGCCATTGATTTCGTTGCAAACCGCATAGTTTTTCTCTCCATCATCCGGGTGAATTCGGCTACGACACATCGAGGAAGTCCCCTGATGGCGCCGCAATCCTGAGTTACCCATCTGTGATGAACCACACACAAATATAAAAAACTGATGTTCTGGTGCCTCACCGGTTCAAGGCGTCCCCCACGCGCTCCACGACGGCGGCGAGCCGCCGCCTCAGGCCCTCCTGCCTGCCGGCGGGCCACCGGGCGTACAGCAGACGCACGTTCAGCTGGCGGTGGCCCTCGAGCTCGAAGTGCGCGTGCACGTCGTCGTCCGGGGACGGCCCGAAGTCCACTCGCGAGGCCTCCCCCACGTCGCCGAAGGCGTCGGGCAGGTAGAACGTCGCGGCGGTGAGCTCCTCCAGCCGGAAGCTCAGGGTGCCGTGCTCCAGCAGCCCCTCGGGGATCAGCCGCGCCGTGGCCTCCGACAGGACGGCGTCGCTGAGGACGAAGATCATCTCCTTCGGGGTCGTCACGAGGGCCCCGCTCAGCTCGACCGGCTCCGCGCCGTCCCGATCGGCCACGATGAACCCGGGCAGCAGGACCGACTCGTCCATGTACAGCTGGTGGTCGTAGTGGGGATCCGACGAGGCCGCCTGCTTCAGCGCGGCCTTGAGCATCAGCGGCTCCGCCCGGGCCGCGGATGCGAGCAGCGAGTCCTCTCGGGGCGCGTCCTCGGGCTCGTCGGCCATCTCCTGCAGGGCCTTCACGGCGGCGGGCATGTAGTGCAGCACGATGCGGGAGCCCTCCTCCGCGCCGAAGAGCAGAGCAGCCACGCCCAGCAGCGTGAATACCCTGCCGAGGGGCTGCACGCTGCCGGCCAGCTGCTCCTCCAGGTGACGGACGGCCTGCCGCGCACCCGACGGCTCGAGGACGCAGGCGGCGGCATCCCCGGTGCGCTCACCAGCGGGGCTCGTGCTCGCCTCGGCGAACACGAGGGCCAGGTCCTCAGGCACCCCCACTCCGACGAGCCGCATCGCCAAGGACCGTCCCGCTGGTGTGATGCCCACGCCCCAACCTTCCGACGAGCGGCAGCCGTGGTCAACCACGCACGTCGCCCCTGCCGGAGTCAGCTGGGACCAGACGCTGAAGCCGGGCTCCACGGCTATGTCATCTCGGCCGGAACGAAGTCGGCAACGAGACTGATTGGTCGGTTGTGTCATTCCAGACGCTGGAGTTATAACTTGAAGCGGTCTGGGACAGTCGCTCACATCCTGCGGAGAGCCTGCTGGGGGTACACCGCATCGCGCCCACAATGGCGCCATCTGAATACTCCCCAAGAACGAGGTTCGTCATCATGACAACCCACGCGAACACCCACCACATGAGCACAAGATCAGCGACCCTAGCCGCCTTGGGCGGCGCAGCAGCCGTCCTTGGCGGCCTGCTCGGCGCTGCAGCGGCATACATGGAGTCCCTCGCCCCTGAGGGCACCGCAGGGGCGTATAGGATCACCACGCCAACAGTCGCAGTCTTCGCCGTGACCTCAATCCTCCTCGCCGTCATCGGCATCCTCGGACTTGCCGCCTTGGCGCGGGCGAAGGGCCGGAGCTACTGGGCGGCGATCACCGCTGCGGCATTGGTCGCGGCAGGACTCGCATCCCTGAGTGCGTTCAGGGTCTTCTTGGCGGGAACCGCGAACGAGTCATGGGGATGGTGGGTCTTGGGTGCCGGAGGATTCTGGGCTATGTGGATTGGCCTCGTCGCTGGTGCCGTCCACGCCCTGGTCACGAGGATCGTGCCAAGGTGGGCAGCAATAGCGGCCATGGTGACAAGCGCGGTCCTCCCCCTCTTCAACACCGAGACCGCGGCCGTGCTCTTCGCGGTGCCCGCCGCGCTGGCGTGGGCCCTCGTCGGCGGCCTCATGCTGCGGGAGGCACTGGGCGATCTCCACCTCGGGCACAGGCACGCCCCCGTAGTCGGCGCCTGAACCGGCTCGGCGGAGCTACCCCCGAATCCACCGGCCCACGATCAGACCGGCCGGGGTACACCGCATCCAGCCCACACAGGGCGCCGTCCATTCACCCACTCTCGACGAGTCAGTCGCTCAATGCCGGACAACGCCGGACACCGTGCACGCCACCTCGCGAGCACGACCCGGATCCGCGCAAGGGTGGCCCGCCGAGGGCACCCTTCTGAAGAAAGGAGACGGCAATGCCCGTCACCGAAGAGAGCATCATTATCCCGGTACCGCCCGAGGAGGTCTTCGACTACCTCAACGACCCCGCACACCTCCCCGAGTACGACGCAACCATCCTGACCAGCGAACTCCAAGGCGACGGGCCCGTGCAGGTCGGGTCCCGGTTCAAGGGAAAGAGCAAGATTCTCGGCAGGACCTTCGACTGGACTGTCGAGGTGACCGACCTGGACCGCCCCACGAAGCAGACCATCAAGTCCGTGGAGGGGAAGATCGACTTCACCGGCACCTACACCCTCGCCCCGGAGGCCGGGGGCACCCGGGTGGAGTACCGCCTCGAAGCCGGTTCCGGCCTTGGTGGGGTGTTCGGCCGCATAGCTGATGGCCTCGTGAACAAGGCGTACGCACGACAGGTGCGCGCCAACCTCGCCACACTGTCCGAAATCCTCACCGAGCACCGGGAAGCCCAGCCGGGAGGCTGAAGCGGCCTGATGCCCTTTGCGCCGCCAGCGCGTGGAGGTCAGCGGTCGCACCCGACTGGTGGAGCGCTGATGGCCCAACAGGGATGGCTGTACGTCCGTCCCGGAACTCCGCCGTGAAGCTGATCGGGATGTGCGGTGCAGCTCGGTTGTGGGCAGACGACGCCAGCACCGCGGTCGGAGCCCTCGCGACCATCACGGCCCTCGCGGAGGACCTGCCGAGCACGCTCACGGCATGGCGCGAGCACGCCCAGACGGTCGCACAGAAGGCATGGTCCAGTGACACCGAGGACCTCGCGGGAGCGCTCCGCGGGCTCACGGCCGAATGCGACCGGGGCGGCTACTAGGGGCGACAAGTCCCCAAGCAAGGAAGGAACCTGCCATGGAAGCCCCAACGTGGCATTTCGCCAACCGGATGCTCGGCCGCGGCAGTGCGGTCGTCTGGGCCATGGCAGCGGGAGGCGCGCTCTGGATCATCCACGGATACCTCCGCATTCTGATGCCCTCCGGACCGGACGTCGTGTGGAGGGAGGACCTCGGCTACTCCGTGATCGTCAGCACAGGGCTGTTCGGGCTTTACAACCTTCCCGGCGCGCTTGCGCTCCTGCTGGCGGCTTGGGCGGCGTTCTCCTTCCTGTCTGCCCTCCGCACGGGACGCAGGGCTTTGAAGTTCGCTGCCCGGATACTCACACTGCTGGCCTTTGTCCTCGGCCTCGTCGCGGTGGCGGGTCTGCTCATCGGGTTCTCCCCTCCGACCTTTGCCGGTGTCAGCTTGGGCATGCCCGTCCTCGGGGTGGCCCTGATCCTCACTGGTCTTTTGCTGGCCAGAGAGGGTGATGGCCTTCAGGAGCATCCGAGACGGCTGGGGCCTGGCTTGATACTGCTGGGCGCCGTCGCGCTCTTCATCCTGCCGCTGTGGCCGATGATGTTCGCCCTCAACTGGCTGCCGCTGTGGTTCGGCGCCCTGATCTATGCCCTGTGCGGGGCGGGCTGGATCATCGTCGGTCTCAGCCTCCATGACCACCCGGCCAGAGACGCTGGCAACGCCTACGCCTGAGGCTGCTCGGGCAGGCATCCTTTGGAGCGTGGTCAGGAATGAATGACACCGGAACGATGGTCGCCGTCATACTCGTCTCCACCGCCCCCTTCGCGCTCCGCGTGGTCCTTGCCCTCTGTGGAGCAGGCTCGACCTGCGCGAACCCGAACCCAGACCGGCCGCAACGAGCCGCGGTCAGACGGTCCGGGACGCCCTGCACAGACGCACTGCAGAGGCTGAACCGCGTGATTTCAGGCCAAAAAGGGGCCAGATCACACGTTGAAGCGGAACTCCACTACGTCGCCGTCGGCCATGACGTAGTCCTTGCCCTCGATGCGGACCTTGCCGCGGGCCTTGGCCTCGGCCATCGAGCCGGCGTCGATGAGGTCGTCGAAGTGAACGACCTCGGCCTTGATGAAGCCGCGCTGGAAGTCGGAGTGGATCACGCCGGCTGCCTGCGGGGCCGTGTCGCCCTGGCGGATCGTCCAGGCGCGGGCCTCCTTGGGGCCGGCCGTGAGGTACGTCTGGAGGCCGAGCGTGTGGAAGCCGACGCGGGCGAGCTGGTCGAGGCCCGACTCCTCCTGGCCGTTCATCTCGAGCATCTCGCGGGCCTCCTCCTCGGAGAGCTCGACGAGGTCCGCCTCGAGCTTCGCGTCGAGGAAGATGCAGTCCGCCGGGGCGACGAGCTCGCGCAGCTCGGCCTGCTTCTCGGGGCTGCCGAGCACGCCCTCATCGCAGTTGAAGACGTAGATGAACGGCTTCGCGGTCAGCAGGCTCAGATCCTTGAGCGCGGCCATGTCGAGCTTGTCGGAGGCGATCGAGGAGAAGATCGTGTCGCCGCGCTCGAGGACCTTCTGGGCCGCCTGCATCGCCGCGAGCTCGCTGGCCTCGCGCTTCTTGATCTTCACTTCCTTCTCGACGCGCGGGATGGCCTTCTCGAGCGTCTGGAGGTCGGCGAGGATGAGCTCGGTGTGGATGGTCTCCATGTCGGAGCGCGGGTCGACCTTGCCGTCGACGTGCACGACGTCGGGGTCGTCGAAGACGCGGATGACCTGCGCGATGGCCTGCGCCTCGCGGATGTTCGCGAGGAACTGGTTGCCGAGGCCCTCGCCCTCGGAGGCGCCCTTGACGATGCCGGCGATGTCGACGAAGGAGACGGTCGCGGGCAGGATGCGCTGGGAGCCGAAGATCTCGGCGAGCTGGCTCAGGCGCGGGTCTGGGAGGCTCACGACGCCGACGTTCGGCTCGATCGTCGCGAAGGGGTAGTTCGCCGCGAGGACCTGGTTGCGGGTCAGGGCGTTGAAGAGCGTCGACTTGCCGACGTTGGGGAGTCCGACGATACCGATAGTGAGAGCCACGGTCATCCATCATACCGTCGCGAGGATTGTCGGACGCCCGTGCGAGGGTGGGGCCATGGACGGAACACAGACTCTCGTGATGGTGCTCGTGGCTTTGCTCGCCCTGGTCGTGGGCGCGCTGGCCGGAGCGGTGTGGGAGCGGCGGCGGGCCGCGCACGACGGCGCGGGGCTGCCCGCGCTGCAGTCGCGCCTCGCGTCGGCGGAGGCCCGGCTCGCGGCCGCGAGCGCGGAGCGGGACCTGCTCGCACGGCAGAACGCCGCGCTGACCTCGCTCGACGAGCAGGAGAACACGGTCCTGCACGCCCTCGCGCCCGTGGCCGAGAAGCTCGGAGCCGTCCAGCGGCAGGTCGCCCTGCTCGAGCGGGACCGGGTCGAGCAGTACGGCCAGATCGCGCAGCAGCTCCAGGCGGCGCGGGAGTCCGACGCGGCCCTTCTGCATACAGCGCACGCGCTCACGGCGGCGCTGGCCAACAACGCCTCGCGCGGCACGTGGGGCGAGGTCCAGCTGCGGCGCGTCGTCGAGGCCGCGGGGATGCTCGAGCGCGTGGACTTCGCCGAGCAGGTGTCGGCATCCGGGGAGTCGGGCGGCGTCCGGCCGGACCTTGTGGTCTCGCTTCCCGGCGGCAAGCGGATCGTCGTCGACTCCAAGGTGCCCCTGGGCGCGTACCTCAAGGCGCAGGAGCACGCGCAGGATGCCAGCCCCGCCGGGGCGGCCCTGCGGGAGCGGCACCTCGCCGAGCACGCCAAGGCGCTGCGTGCCCACGTGGATGCGCTCGGGTCCAAGAAGTACTGGGAGGCGGTCGGGGCGAGCCCCGAGCTCGTCGTGTGCTTCCTCCCGGCCGAGTCGTTCCTCGCCGAGGCCCTGCGCACGGACCCGGGGCTCCTCGACCACGCCTTCGCCCGCAACGTTGCCCTCGCATCCCCCGCGACCCTCATGGCCCTGCTCAAGGGCGTGGCCTTCGGCTGGCGCCAGGAGCTACTCACGGAGAACGCACGCGAGCTGTTCGAGCTCTCGCAGCAGCTGTACAGCCGGCTCGGCACCATGGGCGGGCATGTCGCCAAGCTCGGGGCGTCGCTCAAGACCTCGGTCGAGCGCTACAACAGCTTCGTGGGCACCCTCGAATCCCGCGTGCTGCCCACCGCGCGGCGGATCAGCGCCCTCGACCCGGGTTCTGCCGAATCGCTCCCGGAGGTGCCCCCGCTCGAGTCGACCCCGCGCGTGCTGAGCGCGAGCGAGCTGCTCGACGAGGAGCAGCTCCGGGACAGTGGGCTCGCCGGACGCCGGCTCTCGGGAGACGTCGAGGGCCTCGACGGCGGGCTGCGCGACTCCGCCTGAGCTCAGCCCTGGGGGCGCTGGCCCCTGCCGCCGAGGCCGCGGCTCGCGTCGCCGGCGTCCTTGAGCGTGGCGCGGAGCTCCTTGGGCAGGGAGAAGAGAATGTCCTCCTCGGCCGTGACGACCTCCTCGACCGTCCCATAGCCGTACTCGGAGGCAAGGCGCAGGACGTCCTGGACGAGCACCTCGGGCACGGACGCGCCGGAGGTCACGCCCACGGTCGCGACCCCCTCGAACCAGGACTCGTCGACCTCGTTGGCGAAGTCGACGCGGTAGGCGGCCTTCGCGCCATACTCGAGGGCCACCTCGACGAGGCGCACCGAGTTCGAGGAGTTCGCTGAACCGACCACGATCACGAGGTCCGCCTGCGGCGCGATCTTCTTGATCGCCGCCTGGCGGTTGCTCGTCGCGTAGCAGATGTCGTCGCTCGGCGGGTCCTGGAGGTTAGGGAAGCGCTCGCGCAGGCGCCGCACGGTCTCCATCGTCTCGTCCACCGAGAGCGTGGTCTGGGAGAGCCAGATGAGCCGGTCCGGGTCCCTGACCTGGATCGTGTCCGCCTCCTCGGGGGAGTTGACGATCTGGGTGTGGTCCGGCGCCTCTCCGTACGTGCCCTCGACCTCCTCGTGGCCCTCGTGGCCGATGAGCAGGATCTCGTAGTCGCTCCTGGCGAAGCGCACGGCCTCACGGTGGACCTTGGTCACGAGCGGGCAGGTCGCGTCGATGGTGCGCAGGCCGCGATCGGCGGCGGAGTTGACGACGGCGGGGCTCACCCCGTGCGCCGAGAACACCACGAGGGCGCCCTCGGGGACCTCGTCGGTCTCGTCGACGAAGATGGCGCCGCGTGCCTCGAGGGTCTCGACGACGTGCCTGTTGTGCACGATCTGCTTGCGCACATACACGGGGGGCCCGTAGTGCTCGAGGGCCTTCTCGACGGCGATCACGGCACGGTCGACGCCGGCGCAGTAGCCGCGCGGGGCGGCCAGGAGCACCTTCTTCTCCCCCACGACCGGGGCGGCCTGGGCCACGTCCTCGGGCGTGCGGCGGCGCCGCGGGACCGTGGGCATGGAAAGGGCGACGGGAGAGGAGGTCATGCGTCCATGCTACCGGCGCGCGAGCTGCCGCCTCCGCCGCGCCCCGAGGATGCCTCCCGACAGGAGGAGGACAGCCCCGGCTACCGCGAGCGCCGCGTTCCATGGTGCGAAGCCGTCCGCCACGAGCTGACCGGCGCGCTGCGCGAACAGCGTCGACACTGTCCCCGAGCCCGCCTGGGCGCCCGCAATGGAGGAGACGAGGAACGTCCCCGCGCCCAGGACCGCGGCCGCCAGCAGCAGGCCGAGGCCAGCCCACGCGAGGGCGACGCCCCGCCGTCGTGCGGCGAGCAGCCCGAGCAGGAGGGCCAGCACGGCGCCGGCGCAGAGCGGCCCGGAGAGCGCGGCGGCGTGCTGGACTGCGGTGAGGGCGGTGCGCTGCTGGGCTGAACCGGCCTGGACCGCGAGGCTCCCGGCCTCGGGCAGGTCGAGGCCGAGCGACTCGCCCACGCGCGCGAGCACGAGGTCGGCGAGGGGCCGCAGCTGGAGCGTCACGGCGTCGACCGGGGCGTCCGGCCCGAAGTTCGCAGCATGGCTCGCGCGCAGGGTCTCGTCCCAGGCAGCGGGGAAGCGCTCGTCCTGGGTGAGCCCGTCGACGACGCCCGCGGCGAGCTCCTGGGAGGCCGGCCGGAGCGGCTCCGGCACGCGCGAGGCGGAGACGGCCGTCGTGGCGATCGAGGTGCCGAGCGCGTCGAAGAACGCCTCGTCCTCGCGCAGCGGCGAGAGGAGGCGGACGAATCCGGCCTCGTCGACGATGTTCCGCTCGACCCAGAGGGCCGGAACGGCCGCGGCGGCGAGCACGACGGCGAGCAGCACGGAGAGGGCGGAGAGCACGGTGCGCATGGACTTCCCGGGGGTCGACAACCCGTCCATCGTAGCCGGGGCCCGACGGCGGCCATCGAGTGTCGGTGCCGCGTGATAGTCCTGAACTATGGTGGCAGAGATGGAAGGACTGGACCCGCAAGGGTTGGACACGGAAGGACGCGATCCTTCGACGCTGCCCGCGCGAGCCGCTGACACGACGCCCGACAACCCCTGGCCGCTCCATGTCCTCTCCCGCAAGCTCAAGGAGCACATCGAGCGCGCGCCGCAGGTCTGGATCGAGGGCCAGGTGATCGAGCTCAACCGGCGCGGCGGCACGGCCTACCTGACGCTGCGTGACGTCGACCAGGAGATCTCCCTCCCGGCCTCGGCGTGGGGCACGGTCATGGCCCGGCTCCGCGAGCCGGTCGAGCGCGGCTCTCGGGTCGTGGCGCTCGTCAAGCCGGAGATGTGGCTCAAGACCGGCCGGCTGACCATGGCGGTCCGGGACATGCGGCCCGTGGGGCTCGGGGACCTTCTCGCCCGCGTCGAGCGCCTGCGCCAGGCCCTCGGGGCGGAGGGACTCTTCGCGGACTCGCGCAAGCGCCGGCTCCCCCTGCTCCCGCACTGCATCGGACTCATCACCGGCCGCGACTCCGACGCGAAGAAGGACGTGCTGCGCAACGCCGCGCTGCGCTGGCCGGCCGTGTGCTTCGAGATCCGCGAGGTGGCGGTCCAGGGGGCGAACGCCGTCTCGGAGGTCATGGCGGCCCTGCGCGAGCTCGACGCGCGCCCTGAGGTGGACGTGATCGTGATCGCGCGCGGCGGCGGATCGCTCGAGGACCTCCTGCCGTTCAGCAACGAGGCCCTCGTCCGCGCCGTCGCGGAGGCGTCGACGCCGGTCGTGAGCGCGATCGGGCACGAGGCGGACCGGCCGATCCTCGACGACGTGGCGGACCTGCGCGCCTCGACACCCACGGACGCCGCGAAGCGCATCGTCCCCGAGGTCTCCGAGGAGCTCGCGCGCGTGCGCCAGTGCCGCGACCGGCTCGAGCGGCAGGTCCGCCTGCTCGTGGAGCGCGAGACCGACAGGATCGCGGCGGTCCGCAGCAGGCCGTCTCTGGCCGCGCCGGAGGCCATGGTCCAGCTGCGGCACGAGGAGCTCGAGCGCCTCCGCGGCCGGTCGCACGCCGCGGTGAACGCCGCCGTCGTGCGCGGGCTCGACGCCGTCGCGCACCTGCGCGCCCAGGTCCGCGCCCTCTCGCCGCAGCAGACGCTGGACCGCGGTTACGCCGTCGTCCAGCTCGCCGAGGGGGTCCCCGGCACGCCGGCCCATCCGGGCGCGGTCGTGCAGGACCCGGAGATCGCCCCGGCGGGGACGGCCCTGCGGCTGCGGCTCGCCCGGGGGGAGCTCGCCGCGCGGTCCGAGGGCGAGCGGGTCCCGATGACCCGCGCTAGCGCAGGGCCCGAAAAACTCTGAGGAAGGAGCCATCCATGGCTGAAGCACCCGAGTCCCCTCCGGCAGGCGGGGAGGACCTCGACGGACTCTCTTACGAGGACGCGCGGGAGCAGCTCGTCGCGGTCGTGTCCCGGCTCGAGGCCGGCGGCGTGAGCCTCGAGGAGTCGCTGGCCCTGTGGGAGCGGGGCGAGGCGCTCGCGCGGCGCTGCGAGGACTGGCTCGAGGGCGCCCGGCGACGGTTGGATGCCGCCCGCCAGCAGCCCTCGAACGGACACGGCGCCGGCGGCGGCGCTGGCACCGACGCGGACTAGCCTCAGCTCGCCGCGACCCGCGAGCGCTCGTGCTCGACGTCGTACAGCGGCTCGGGCCAGTCCGGGGCAATGTCCGCGAGCGCCGTGATGAGCAGCTGCTGGACGGCGATACGCGCATACCACTTCTTGTTGGCTGGGACGACGTGCCACGGCGCGAGCGAGGTCGCGGTCTGCTCGAAGACGCGCTGGTAGGAGTCCATGTAGTGGTCCCACTGGAGCCGCTCGTCGACGTCGCCCGGGTTGTACTTCCAACGCTTGACCGGATCGTCGAGCCTCGCGAGGAGTCGCTCCTTCTGCTCGTCTTTGGAGATGTGGAGCATGACCTTCAGGAGCGTGGTGCCGCCGGCCACGAGACGCTCCTCGAAGTCCCGGATGGCCCCGTAGCGTCGCTCGATCTCCGCCTCGTCGGCCCAGCCGTGGACCCGGTGGATGAGGACGTCCTCGTAGTGGGAGCGGTCGAAGACACCGAGCATGCCTGCCTCGGGCAGCTCGCGTTCGATCCGCCACAGGAAGTCGTGGGCCTTCTCCTCGTCCGTGGGCGCCTTGAACGCCTTGAGCTTGACGCCCTGGACGTCCACCCCACCCACGACGTGGCTCACGATCCCGCCCTTCCCGGCCGTGTCCATGGCCTGGAGGATGAGCAGGAGGGACGGCGCGTCGCCGTCCCGGCCGGCCGCGTAGAGGCGTTCCTGAAGCTCCGCGAGGACAAAGTCCTGCTCCGCGAGGAGCCCCTCGCCGTCGGACTTCGCCCCTCGGTAGCCGGGCGTGGATCCGGGGTCCACGCCCGTCAGGCGGAAGCCCTCACGGACGCGGAGCAGCTCCGCAAGATCGCCGTCGAACCCCTTGGCAGCCATGGCACCCCACTCTCACCGCCCGGCAGGGTGCCGGACGTATGCCCTCGGCCTAGTTTCCCTTGTAGCGGGCCAGGAAGTCAGCCATCCGGCCCACGGCCTCCTCGATGTCGGCCACGGCCGGGAGCGTGACCATGCGGAAGTGGTCCGGTGCGTGCCAGTTGAAGGCCCGGCCGTGGGAGACGAGGATCTTCTGCTCGCGCAGCAGGTCCAGGACGAACCTCTCGTCGTCGCTGATCTTGTACACCTCGGGGTCGAGCCGCGGGAACAGGTACAGCGCGCCCTTGGCCTGCCGCGTGGACACGCCGGGGATCGCGTTGAGCAGCTCGTAGGCCCTGTTGCGCTGCTCGAGCAGCCGCCCGCCGGGCAGGATGAGGTCGTTGATGCTCTGGTACCCGCCCAGCGCCGTCTGGATCGCGTGCTGCGCGGGCACGTTCGCGCACAGGCGCATGTTCGCCAGGAGGTTGATCCCCTCGAGGTAGTCCGCCGCGGCCTGCTTGGGTCCGGAGATGGCCATCCACCCGGCCCGGTAGCCGCAGACCCGGTAGGCCTTGGACAGGCCCGAGAAGGTCAGGCAGAGCACGTCCTCGCCGGTGAGGCTGGCCATGTTCGTGTGCGTGGCGCCGTCGTAGAGGATCTTCTCGTAGATCTCGTCCGCGAAGACGATCAGGCCGTGCTTCTCCGCGAGGGCGACGATGTGCCGCAGGGTCGAGTCCGAGTACAGCGCCCCGGTGGGGTTGTTCGGATTGATCACCACGATGCCCTTGGTCCGCGGCGAGATCTTGGCCTCGAGGTCGTCCAGGTCCGGCTCCCAGTCCTGCTCCTCGTCGCACAGGTAGTGCACGGGGCGCCCGCCCGCGAGCGCGACCGACGCCGTCCACAGCGGGTAGTCGGGCATGGGGATGAGGATCTCGTCGCCGGGCTCGAGCAGCGCCATGAGGGACATCGTGATGAGCTCGGAGACGCCGTTGCCCAGATAGATGTCATCGACGTGGATGTTCTGGATGCCACGGGTCTGGTAGTACTGCGAGACCGCGGTCCGGGCCGAGAAGATGCCCCGGGAGTCGCTGTAGCCCTGCGCGTGCGGCAGGTGCCGGATCATGTCCACGAGGATCGCGTCGGGGGCCTCGAAGCCGAACGGCGCCGGGTTGCCGATGTTCAGCTTGAGGATCCGGTGGCCCTCGGCCTCCATCTGCTGGGCAGCCTCCAGGATCGGTCCCCGGATGTCGTAGAGGACGTTGTGGAGCTTGGAGGACTGCGTGAACTGGGCCATTGTCCAAATATGCCACAGGGTGCGAGCGGCTCCCGGCGAGATTCCGCTCACACCCCGTTGCCCGCGCGGCGGCGTTTAGGAGGCCAGGCCCTTCTCCTTGAGCCAGGCCTTCGCGGCGTCCGCGGGGCTCTGCTTCTGGTTGCCGCTCACGGCCCGGTTCAGGTTCATGATGTCGTCCGTCGTGAGCTTGCGGGAGACCTCGTTGAGGACGTTGCGCGCCGCGTCCGGGACTGCCGAGGTCCGGATGAGCGGGAGGACCTGCTGGGCGATGAAGTTGTCCTTCGGGTCCTTGAGCACGACGAGGTCGTTGTCGGCGATTGACGGCGTCGTCGTGTAGATGTCGGCGACCTGCACCTGGTCGGTCAGGAGGGCCTTGAGGGTGAGCGGGCCGCCGTCGTCGGCGAACGGCTCGAGCTTCTTGGGCTCGCAGCCGTACTTCTCCTTGAGCCCGGGCAGGCCGTACGCCCGCTCGGCGAAGGCCGCCGGCGCGCCGATGACGAGCTCGGAGCACACCTTGCCCATGTCCTCGATGCTCGTGAGCTCGTACTTGGCCGCGGTGGCGCGGGTGACCACCATGGCGTCCTTCTTCTCGGCCTTGGACGGCTCGAGGATCCCGAGCCCCTCGGGCAGCTTCTCGGGCAGTGCCTTGGCGATCTTGTCGGCCGAGACCTCGGTGGCATCCTTGTCCACGAACAGCAGGAGGTTGCCCGAGTAGTCCGGGACGACGTCGACGGAGCCGTCCTGGATCGCCTTGAAGTAGACGTCGCGCGAGCCGATGTTGGGCTTGGTCGATGCCGCGATCCCGGTCGCGTTGAGGGCGCCGGCATAGACCTCGGCGAGGACCTGGCTCTCGGTGAAGTCCGCCGAGCCGATCACGAGCTCCTTGCCCGGAGTGGCGGCCCCGGTGCCCGCCTGGCTCTCGAGCGGGTTCGAGCCCGCGCCGCATCCGGCGAGGGCCAACGAGACGGCAGCGGCGGCGAGGCCGGCGAACAGGCTGAGAGCCCGGCGGCGCGTCGCGGGACGTGGGTGGCTCATGGTGTTCCTTCCTCGAGGCGGGGTGCTGGGCACGTGGTGACCCGCGGAACTCCAAACATGGGTCCGGCTCCTGCACCTCGACCGCCTCGCGGTGCGAGCCTACCAGCGCACCGCGACGCCCCTCGCGCTACCTCCGGCGTTCTGCGCCGCGCCGGTAGGCGTCCCGCTGGCTCCGCGCGCGCAGCCGCCGCCCGGCAGCGGGACGAGCTCCCGTGAGGCGTCGTGTGCCGGCCGCGCCCGTCGCCGGCGGACCGGCCCCGTGCCGTGCACGGCGCGGCCCACGAGAGCGTTGACGACGGTGGACTTGCCGGCCCCCGAGGGGCCCAGGAAGGCCATGGTCGTGCCCTCGGGGCAGTGGGCTGCGAGCTCGTCCCGTCGCCCGCCTCCGCGGCGGTGGTGAGGACGACGGCGCCCGCCGTGTCCCGCGCGAGGCGGGCGACGACGTCGTCCGCCAGTCCCGCGAGGTCCGCCTTGGTGACGACGACGAGCGGGGTGGCGCCAGAGTCCCAGGCCGCGACGAGCGTCCGCTCGAGGCGGTTCTCGCCCAGCGGCCGGTCCACGGGGACGACGACGGCGACGACGTCCATATACACGCGGCCCCGGCTCGAAGGACGTGCTCGGGCGCACCCCTCAGGGTAGATCCGGCTCCCCGCCCCGGCCAGAGCGGGCCGCGAGCGCGAGCTCGATGGTCCCGAAGATCGGGTCGCGGTCGAGGATCCGCACGTCCTCGATCCCGTGCTCCGCGAGCGAGGCCCGGAACCCGTCCTGGAGGAGGCGCACGTGCATCCCGAGGCCGCTGCCGAGGATCACCGGGCCCTCGATCCCGAGCTGGCGGGCGACCTGCGCGGCCATGCGCGCGAGGTCGTGCGCGGCCTGGTCCACCATGAACCGGGCGCCGGCGTGGCCCGCCTCGGCTGCCTCGGTCACGACCCGCGAGCGCTGGGCCCAGTAGCGCCGGTCCGTGTCCTCGGAGTGGAAGTGCGCAA
This sequence comes from Sinomonas sp. T428B, assembly GCF_056780155.1. Classification (NCBI taxonomy): domain Bacteria; kingdom Bacillati; phylum Actinomycetota; class Actinomycetes; order Micrococcales; family Micrococcaceae; genus Sinomonas; species Sinomonas sp. T428B. Next base: position 2,712,561 of record NZ_JBRAZR010000001.1, read on the forward strand.
TGAGCTCGTTGGGCTCGGCGAGGCCCGTGCTGTCCAGGAGCGCTCTCGTGAGGGCGTCAGGCTCGAGGCCGAGGTTCATGCGGTGCAGGCTGTAGCGCACGGCCTCGCGGCCGAGCCAGTAGCCGCTGCCCTCGTCGCCGAGGAGGTAGCCCCAGCCCCCGGCACGGGCCTCCTCGGCGCCGTTCGTGCCCCACGCGGCGGAGCCCGTCCCGGCGATGACGGCGACGCCCGTGCCGGCCCGGCCCGCCGCGAGCAGGAGGCGGGAGTCGTGGACCACGCTGACGTGCGCGGCGGGGACGTGCGGGCGGATGAGGGAGGCGAGGGCCTCGGCGTCGGCCTCCGTGTCGATCCCGCCGGCGCCGGCGAAGACCTGATCCGCGTCCGCGGCGTCGAGGCGCGCGAACAGCTCGGCGAGGTTCGCCGCGGCGGCCTCGCGGCTCACGTTCTGCACGTTCGCGCTGCCGACCTCGAGGTCAGCCACGACCTCGCCTCCGAGGACCTTGATCCCCCGGGTCTTGGTCCCGCCGATGTCCAGGCCCACGAGGGGCCGGGTGCTGCCGGGGCCTGCTGGGGACGCGGGGGCGCCTGGGGTCTCGTTCACGCCCCCTAGAGTACTGATCGGGTGCCCCGCAGGGGCGCGGCACGCGTCAGAGCGAGGTCGATGTTCAGGGAGGAACGGCATGGAGGAACTGGCAGGGGCGGCGGGAGTGGTCGCGGCGCCGATGGCCGGCGGGCCGAGCACGCCTGAGCTCGCGCTCGCGGCGGGCCGGGCGGGCGGCCTCGGCTTCCTCGCGGGCGGCCTCAAGTCCCCCGCGGCCCTCGAGGCCGAGCTCAACGTGATGGGCGCGGCGGGAACAGTGGACTTCGGCGTGAACCTCTTCGTGCCGAACACCGCGGAGGTGGACCGGCGGGCGGTGCTCGCCTACCGCGACCTCCTCGCCGGGGAGGCGCGCGCGGTGGGCGCGGAGGTGCCGGAGCCCCGCTGGGACGACGACGACGCGTACCCGGCGAAGCTCGCGCTCCTGGCCGAGCGCGCCCCGGCCGCGGTCTCTTTCACCTTCGGGCTGCCGGCGCCGGACGCCGTGGCGGCGCTGCACCGGGCCGGGACCCTCGTGCTCCAGACCGTCACGGGGCCGGAGGAGGCGCGGGCAGCCGCCGAGCTCGGGGCCGATGCCGTCGTCGTCCAGCACCCGCAGGCGGGCGGCCACAGCGGGGCATTCCTGCCGCTGCCCGCGTGGGAGGGCACCCTCGCCGAGCTCGTCGCGGCGGTGCGGGCCGCCGTCGCCCTCCCCGTCGTGGCGGCCGGCGGGATCGGCACGCCCGACGACGCCGCGGCCGCCCGCGCTGCCGGCGCGGCGGCGGTGCAGCTCGGCACCGCGTTCCTGCGCACGCCCGAGGCGGGGACGAATCCCGTGCACCGGGCCGCCCTGGCCTCCTCCGGCCCCGATGGGTTCGAGCGCACGGCGCCGACCCGGGCGTTCTCGGGCAAGTGGGCGCGCGGGCTCGAGAACGGCTTCATGCGCCGGCACCCCGACGCCCCTGCGGCCTACCCGGTCATCCACCACCTCACGGCGCCCCTCCGGGCGGCGTCGGTCGCGGCCGGTGACCCGTCCCGGACGAGCCTGTGGGCGGGGACGGCCTGGCGGTCCGCCCGCGAGGAGCCGGCGGCGGAGACGGTGGCGCGCTTCGCGGGGTGAGCCCTCAGTGGCCGAACGCGTCCGGGTCCGCCTGTTCGGGGCCCGAGCCGTTGAGGGCGTCGAGGGCGGCGATCTCGGCCTCGGTGAGGTCGAAGCCGAACACGTCGAGGTTCTGCGCGAGCCGCTGCGGGTCGGAGGACTTCGGGATGGCCACGATCCCCTGCTGTGTGTGCCACCGCAGCACGGCCTGGGCGGGCGTGACGCCGTGCGCCTCGGCGGCGGCGACGACGGCGGGCGCCCGGAGGAGGTCGGTGCCGCGCCCGATCGGCGTGTACGCCTCCGTCACGACGCCCCGCTCGCGGTGCGCGGCCCGGGCCCCGGCCTGGACCCAGTAGGGGCTCAGCTGGATCTGGTCGACGTCCGGCGCCACGCCCGTCGCGTCGATGATCCGGTCGAGGTGGGCCGGGGTGAAGTTGGAGACGCCGATCGAGCGGACCTTCCCCTCCTCGCGCAGCGCGATGAGACCCTCCCAGGCCTGGACGTACGTGTCCTGGTCGGGGTTGGGCCAGTGGACCAGGAACAGGTCGAGGTACTCGAGCCCGAGCCGGCGGACGCTGTTCTCCCACGCCGAGCGCACGCCGTCGACGCTGTGCCACCGCCGGTTGAACTTCGTGGCGACGAAGACCTCCTCGCGCGGGACCCCCGAGCGCCGGATGCCCTCGCCCACGCCGGCCTCGTTGCCGTAGTTCTCGGCCGTGTCGACGTGCCGATAGCCGAGGCCGAAGGCGAGCGACACGACGCCGGCCGCCCCGGCGTCGTCGAGCGGCCACGTCCCGAGGCCGATCTGCGGGATGGAGTGCCCTGAGGCGAGCGCGATGCGCGGTGCAGTAGCCATGGCCCCACCCTAGGCGCGCGCCGACCGCCACGGGAGGGCCGCGCCAGGCTCGGCCTCATGCCGCCGCTAGCGGCCGAACGCGTCGGCGAGGACGCCGGGGGCGAGGCCGAGGACGTGCTCGCGGAACATCCGCACTTGCGGGGGCTCGCCGATCCGGCGGGGCCACACGAAGCCGATGTCCCGGCTGGCCCCTGGATCCTCGAGCTCGAGCTCGGCCCAGCCGAGGCCCGGCGCGTAGGCCGCGGCGTGGCCCTCGCGCGACGGGGGGACGACGGCGACGCCCAGACCCGCCGAGACGAGACCCAGGAGCGTGCGGGTGTCCTGCCCCGAGAACGCGATGTCCGGGGTGAAGCCCGCGTCGCGGCCGAGCCGGTCGAGGATGCTGCGCATCCCGAAGCCGCGCTCGAGGGCCACGAACGGCTCCCCCGCGACCTCGGCCAGGCGGACCCGGCGCCGGCCCGCGAGCGGGTGCCCCGCGGGGACGGCGAGGCGCACGGGCTGGACGTGCAGGACAGCGCTCTCGATGCCCCGCGTCGGCTCGGGGCGGGGCGAGACGATGGCCAGGTCGACGCGGCCCTCCGCGAGCGCGTCGAGGCAGCTCTGCCGGGAGCCCTGGATGAGCTCGAAGCGCGCCTCGGGGTGCGAGGCGTGGAACCCGCTCACGAACACGGGCACCGCGACCTCGCCGAAGGTCATCTGGAAGCTGAGCCGCACGAGCCCGCGGGCCTGCTGGGCGCGTTCGTGCACGGCGTCGAGGCCGCGCTGGAGCTCGTCGAGCGCCGCGCGCACCGCGGGCAGGAGCTGCTCCGCCGCCGGCGTGAGCCGGATCCCGCGGCCGTCCTTGCGCACGAGGTCGGTGCCGACGACGGCGGAGGCCCGGCCGAGCGCGCGGCTCACCGTGGGCTGCGGGACGCCGAGGAGCTCCGCGGCGGCCGTGACGTGCCGGGTCTGGCCGACGGCGTCGAGGACCGGCAGGAGGGGCAGCAGCCGGGCGATGTCCGTGTGCAGGGGCGCGGCGGCGTGGCTCTCGGTCATGGGGCTCCTCCCGATCCATGCGTTCTCGACATACTTTCCCATGGAAAATGCATTGGACGCATCGATTCTGCCGTCCCTACGCTGGGCGGCATGAGCGCCGACCAGGAGACAGCCCCCGCCGCCATCGAGTGGGCCGGGCACGCGCGGGGCAGCCGCGGCTACCGCCGGCTCATCGCGGCCCTCGCGTGCGCGGGGGTGGCGACGTTCGCCCAACTCTACTCGACCCAGGCGATCCTCCCGCGGATCTCGGCCGACCTCGGCGTCGACCCGGCGCTCGCGGCCCTCACCGTCTCGCTCGCGACGATCGGGCTCGCCGCCGCCGTCCTCCCGTGGTCCTTCGCCGCCGACAGGATCGGGCGCGTGCGGGCCATGCGGACCGGGATCGTCGCCGCGACGGCCCTCGGCCTGATCGCGCCCCTCTCCCCCTCCTTCGAGGCGCTCCTGGCCCTGCGCTTCCTCGAGGGCGCCGGGCTCGGCGCCGTGCCCGCCGTCGCGATCGCCTACCTGAGCGAGGAGGTGGGCCGGGCGCACGCCGCCATCGCCGCAGGCACGTACGTGGCCGGGACGACCGTCGGCGGGCTCGCGGGCCGCCTAGTCGCCGGGCCGCTCGCGGACGCCGCCGGCTGGCGCGCGGGGACCCTTGCGGTCGCCGTCCTGGGCGCCGCCGCGGCAGCGGCCTTCATCGCCCTGGCCCCGCCGTCGCGCGGGTTCGTCCCCGCCCCCGGCGCGGGAGGCCTGCGGGCCGCCGCCGGCGACGCGCTCCGGCGGCTCGCCGCCCAGCTGCGCAGCGGGCGGCTCGCCATGCTCTACGCCCAGGCCTTCCTGCTCATGGGGGCCTTCGTGGCGGTCTACAACTACCTCGGCTTCCGGCTCGAGGCCCCGCCCTTCGGGCTGCCGGCGGCGGTCGTGAGCCTCGTCTTCCTCGCCTACCTCTCCGGGACCTTCAGCTCTGGGCTCGCCGGGCGGGCAGCCGCGCGCTTCGGCCGCCGCGCCGTCGTCGTGGCCGGCACCCTCGCCATGGCGGCGGGCGCGCTCGTCATGGCGGCCGAGCCGCTCGCCGTCGTCCTCGCGGGCCTCCTTGTGTTCACGGCCGGGTTCTTCGCGGCGCACGGCATCGCCTCCGGCTGGACGGGGGCGCTCGCGACGACGGGGCGCGCCCAGGCGGCCTCGCTCTACAACCTCTTCTACTACGCGGGCTCGAGCCTGCTCGGGTGGGCCGGCGGCGTCGTGTTCCACGGCCTGGGCTGGGGCGGCCTCGCGGCGTGCGTCGCGGCCGCCGCGCTCGCGACGGCGGCGGCCTCCGCCGTCGTGCACCGCGCGTGACGACGCTCGCATATCATGGGGGTCGCGCCCGAAGGCGCGTCAGCAGGAGGGAGCGCTCGTGAGCACGCCGAGCATGGACCGGCCGCAGGCACCGGTCGGCCACCGGCCGGTGGGCGGCGAGCCGCTCGACGACGTCGACCGCCGCATCCTGGCCGCCCTCGTCGAAGACGCGCGCGTGACCAACAAGCAGCTCGCCGAGATGGTGGGCATCGCGCCCTCGACGGCGCTCATGCGCACGCGCGCCCTCTCGGAGCGCGGGATCATCACGGGCTTCGAGGCCAAGGTGGACCTGGCCGCCGTGGGCCGGTCCGTCCAGGCCCTCATCTCGGTGCGGCTGAGGGCGCACGACCGGGACCAGATCGACAGCTTCACCGCCCGCGTGCCCCACCTGCCGGGCGTCCTCGCGACCTTCCACACCTCCGGCGCCGTGGACTACCTGCTGCACATCGCCGTCGGCAGCACCGAGGAGCTGCGCGACTGGGTCCTGGACAACCTCACGACCGACCCGGTGGTCGGGCACACGGAGACGACCCTCGTCTTCGAGCAGATCCCTGGCCGCGGCCCCCTGCCCGAGTAGGTCCCTGCCCGAAGAGGCGTCCTGTCCGAAGAGGCGCCCTGTTCGAAGAGGCGCCCTGCCGGGCGCCGGGCTAGAAGCGGATGCCCGAGTGGCTGGCCGCCTGCGCCGCGTCCCGCAGCTCCCCCAGCTCGAGGAGTCGGGCGGTGTCGACCCGCGGGGCGCGGGGCCGCTCGGCCCAGGCCACGAGGGCCGAGCCGACCCGGTGGACGATCCCGTCGACGGCGCTGGGCCGGCGGGGGCTGACGTGCTGCCTGACGTTCACTGTTCCTCCTGGTCGTGGGTGCCGGGAGCCGGCCGCGGCTCGCGGAGCCCGGGCAGCGGGAAGGCGTTGATGTGCAGCTGGACGGCCCGCGACCCCTCGGGCGGCTGGTCCGTCCTCAGCTCCTCGGCGAGCGCGTCCACGAAGGCGGCGAGCCTGGCCGAGACGTCGGCAAGCTGCTCGACGGTGAGCCGGAGGTTGAGCGTGCTGAGCATGGCGGCGTCGGCCCACTCGGCAGGCTCCTCGAGCCAGCCCCTCTCCACGAAGTCCGCTAGCGCAGCCGCGCGGCTGTTCTCGAACTCGCGGCTCACGAGCTGGGCCGCCTCGCGCGTTGCCGGATTCTCGGCGAGCTCCCGCGTCACGACCTGGAGGCTTCCCTTGGGCCGCTCCCACCAGCGCTCGCGTGCCGTGCCGCGGCCCGGGACCTCGCGGAGGAAGTCGTGCTTCGCGAGCTGGCGGAGGTGGTAGCTCGTGGCCCCCGTCGACTCGCCGAGCAGCTCGGCGAGGGTCCCCGAGGTCTGGGGCCCGTAGCGCGAGACGGCCTCGAGGATGGCTACCCTCAGCGGGTGGGCGAGGGCCTTGAGCGAGGCGACGTCGACGGTGCGCGACGGCGCGTGCTCGGGTCTGTGCTGCATGCCCTCGACGGTACACTTGCAAAGAATCCTTTGCAAGCAGTCCTTTGCAACGGTTCCTTTGCTCGTTGCCCGGGCCCGGCCTCCGCGTCCCGCGAAGAGGGCGGACCATAATGGGGCCGTGACGATCATCGACAACGCGGTGTACATCGACGGCCGGCGTGCCGCGCACCCCGAGAGCCTCGAGCAGACGTTCGAGACGCTTGCGGCCGCCGGGGGAAGCATGGCCTGGATCGGGCTCTACCGGCCCTCCCCGGACGAGATGGCCGCTGTCGCACAGGAGTTCGGCCTGCACCCGCTCGCGGTCGAGGACGCCATTCACGCCCACCAGCGGCCCAAGATGGAGCGCTACGACAAGACGCTCTTCGTCGTCCTGCGCCCGGCCCGCTACCTTGACGAGTCCGAGACGGTCGAGTTCGGCGAGCTGCACGTGTTCACGGGCCCCAACTTCGTGGTGACCATCCGGCATGCCGAGACGGCGGGCGTCGGTCTCGTGCGGAAGAGGCTCGAGGCCGATCCCGAGCTCCTGCGCTGCGGGCCCGAGGCCGTGCTCTACGCGCTTCTGGACCGGGTCGTGGACGACTACCGACCCGTCGTCAACGGGCTCGAGAACGACATCGACGAGATCGAGGACCAGCTCTTCGCGGGCGACCACACCGTCTCGCGGCGCATCTACGAGCTCGCGCGCGAGGTCATCCAGTTCCAGCGCGCCCTGCACCCGCTGCGGCCCGTCATCGAGGCCCTCGAGGGCGGCTTCGGCAAGTACGGGGTCGACGTCGAGCTCCAGCGCAACCTGCGCGACGTCCACGACCATGTCGAGCAACTCATCTCCCGCGCGGACTCGTTCCGCGACATCCTCCAGAACGCCCTGGTCCTCGACGGGACCCTGACGGCGAACCGGCAGAGCGAGGCGAGCGCGGCCCAGAACGAGCAGGTCAAGCGGATCTCCTCGTGGGCGGCCATCTTCTTCGCCCCGAGCCTCGTGGCGGCGGTCTACGGGATGAACTTCACCCACATGCCGGAGCTCGGATGGACGCTCGGCTACCCCTTCGCTCTCGTCCTCATGCTGCTCTCGGGGGTCATCCTGTACCTCGTGTTCAAAAGCAAGCACTGGCTCTAGGCGGCGCTCCGCGCTCCGGCCCGCCCCGCTCCGGGACAGCAGAATGCCCCCGGTCCACAGGGACCGGGGGCATTCCCGCGTGCCGCCAATGCATCACGGCATGGACGTGGAGCCTAGGGGATTTGAACCCCTGACCTCTTCGATGCGAACGAAGCGCTCTACCAACTGAGCTAAGACCCCGCGGTGCGGGATCTACGTTACTGGGAGAGGGGCCGGAAACCAAATCGGCGGCCGCGTCGCGGCGCCTCCGCCGAGGGGGGCCGTTCCGCGAGCCACTGCTCGAAGGTAACGGTCCCCCGGGGTCCCTCCTCGACGAGGTTCCCGCCCTCCCTGAGCACCCGTCCCGAGCGCCCCGGGACGGGGAATTCCATGGTGCGGGCCGTGGATCCTATGGCTCGCTTCCAGGCCGCCGCGAGCTCCGTCATGGGCCGGGTCTCGGGCCCGCACACCGTGAGCGCGCTGTGGCCGTCCACCGGCCCATCGGCGGCGTCCAGGAGCGCCTTGGCGGCGTCGCGGACGTCGATCGGCTGGAGCCGGGCGCCGCGCAGGCACGGGACGACGCCGAGGCGCGCCCCCGCCGCGAAGAAGGACGCCACGAGCTCGTGGAACTGGGCGCACCGCAGCACTGCCGTGGGCAGCGGGTGGTCACGGTAGACGCGCTCCTTCGCGAGCTTGGAGCGGTAGAAGGCGATCGGGAAGCGGTCGACGGCGACGATCGAGAGGGACACTGCACGCTCGGCGCCCGAGCCGCGGGCCGCGTCGAGGAGGCGGCGGCCGGCCAGGGGGTAGTCACGCCGCGCCCGCCCGCTCCGGCCCTCGAGCGTGTCCACGACGACCTGGACCCCGTCGAGCGCCGCTGCGAGGCCGACGCCCGTGGCGGCGTCGCCCATGAGGTACTCGACGCCGTCGACGGCGGCCGCGGGCGCCGGGGGCCGGCGGCTCAGCGACCGGACCTCCCAGCCGCGGGCCGCCGCCTCACGCACGACGGCGCGGCCAACCGTGCCGGTTCCGCCGGCTACGAGGAGACTTCCCACACGGGCGAGCGTACCCGCAGCCGCGGGAGGCCAGACGGCACCGGCCCCGCGCGTCGCGGAGAAGGGGGCTCAGGCTCGGCGGCGCTGGAGGATGGCGTCGAGGTTGCCGAGCGCTCCCGTCGGACGCCCAGTGGGCCGCGGGGCCAGGGCAGGGACCCCTGGCACGGTGCCCGGCTCGGGTGCGTCCGCCTTGGGCTTGATCGCCGTCTTGGCGGACGGCTTGGGCTCCTCGGGCGCCTCGAGCGGCCCCGGCTCGGGGCGCTCGGCCCGGGCGGCCTCGACGTAGGCGGGCTTCGGGACGCCGACCGGCTCCCACGTATCGTCCGCCTGCCCGGTGGCCCGGGCGGCCTCCTCGGCGCTGGCCTGGGACGCCTTGGCCACCTCGAGGGCGGCGGCGCGCAGCTCCTCCCGGCTCAGCGGCCGGGGCGGCGGCTCCGGGGCGAATCCGGCGTCGAAGACCTCGCTCGGCCCGCCGCCCTGGCGCGCCGGGGCGGGGGCCGACGGGGCTCCCATGGCCGAGCTGAAGGCGGCGTCGACACGTCGGCGCCTGTCGCGCACGGCGAGGGAGCGGAGGACGGCGACGGATGTCGCCGCTGCCGCGGCGCATCCGACCGGGACGAGCGCCGGGGCGCCGAAGGCGACGAGCACGAGCGTGATAGGGCAGGCAACGAGGGCGACGAAGCCTAAGGCAGCCACGGCGAGGCGGCCCCACCGGATCCGCAGGCGCGGTGGGCGCGGCGCGGTCGAGGAGCGCTGCCCGGCGGCACCCGGCGTCGCGGGCGACGACGACGGTGGCGGAGCGGCCGCCGTCGTCTCCCGCTGCGCCTGGGAGGGCGGCGGGCCAGCGTCATGCCCTGACGCGCCGCCGGAGGACCCGGGAAGCCCGTGCCCGGGTGCCGCACCAGAGGCGCCGGCAGCGCCGGTGACCGGAGCGCCGGCGGCCGAGGCGCCGTCGTCCATGAGCATCGTCGCCTCGCCGGCGGGCTGGGCCGATCGGCGGCGGCGCAGGAGGTAGGGGGCAACCCAGAGCAGCCAGAGGAGCACAGCGGCGCCGAGCACCGTCGAGCTGCTGAGGGCGAAGTCCATAGTCAAAACCGTAGGAGGATCGCGCGGAGGGGTCGGGCATTGCCGTCGGTGTGTCGCGAGAAGCGGGACGCGATGCAGGCGCAGCCGGGCGCGTCAGCCCTGGGAGGCGAGCCAGCGTTCGAGCAGCCCCTCCTCGGGGACCTCCTCCGCGGTGAGGGCGAACGACTCGTGGTCCGCCCACTCCCCGTTGATGTGCAGGTAGCGGGGCCGGAGCCCCTCGTGCCGGAATCCCAGCTTCTCGACGACCCGCAGGCTCGGGGCGTTCTCGGGGCGGATGTTGATCTCCATCCGGTGCAGGCCGAGCTCGCGGAAGCAGTAGTCCGTGGCGAGGGCGACGGCGGTCGGGGCGATGCCCTGGCCGGCGTGCTCGCGGTCCACCCAGTAGCCGAGCGTCGCCATGAGCGCCGAGCCCCACATGATCGAGGAGACGGTGAGCTGCCCGACGATGGGCGGCTTGCGCCGGCGCGGGTCGGCGAGGGTGATGACCCACGGCAGGGCCGTGCCCTCCCGCGCCTGGTGCGTGAGGGAGCCGACCATCTGCCGGAAGGTGGGCAGGCCGGCGTCGGGATGCGGGTTGGAGGCCTCCCACGGGCCGAGCCAGTCGCGGTTCCGGGCCCGGACGGCCATCCACTCCGAGCGGTCGGAGTAGCGCAGCGGCCGGAGCGTGAGGTCGCCGGCGTGCAGGGTCACGGGCCAGAAGCCCGAAGCCCACATGCCGGAGTCAGCGCCGAGCGGCGGGGGCCTGCGCCCCGTCCGCCACGAAGTCCTTGAGCCACGACATGAGATCCCCGCCGAAGTCGTCGCGCCCGCACGCGAGCTGGACGACGGCCTTGAGGTACGAGAGCTTGTCCCCCGTGTCGTAGCGGCGGCCGCGGAACACGACGCCGTACACGCCGCCGCCCTCGCCCTCCTGGTGGGCGAGGGTCTGGAGGGCGTCTGTCAGCTGGATCTCCCCGCCGCGCCCCGGCGCGGTCTGGTGCAGGACGTCGAAGACGGCGGGGTGCAGGACGTAGCGGCCGATGATGGCCAGGTTCGAGGGGGCGTCGGCGGGGTCCGGCTTCTCGACGAGGCCGTGGACCTGGACGAAGTCCTCGCCCGAGACGGCCGTGACGTCGGCGCAGCCGTACGCGGAGATCTGCTCGGGGTCGACCTCCAGGAGCGCCACGACGGAGCCGCCGGTGGCCTGCTGGACACGGATCATCTCGCCCAGCAGCGGGTCGCGCTCGTCGATGAGGTCGTCGCCGAGGAGCACGGCGAAGGGCTCGTTGCCCACGTGCCGCTCGGCGCAGAGCACGGCATGGCCGAGGCCCTTGGGGTCGCCCTGGCGGACGTAGTGGATGTCGCCGAGGTTGCTCGACTGCTGGATCGCGGCGAGCTTCTTCGCATCGCCCTTCTCCTCCAGCGTCGCCTCGAGCGAGGGGACACGGTCGAAGTGGTCCTCGAGCGCCCGCTTGTTGCGGCCCGTGATCATCAGGATGTCGTCGATGCCCACGGAGACGGCCTCCTCGACCACGTACTGGATCGCGGGCTTGTCCACGACCGGCAGCATCTCCTTGGGCATGGCCTTCGTCATCGGCAGGAACCGGGTGCCCAGCCCGGCCACGGGGATGACGGCTTTCCTGACTGAAGCGGTGGTAGACACGCTGCCACTCTATACGACGGCCTCCCGGGGCAGGGGCTTCTTCCCGTGCCAGCGGGGCGGGCGGCTAGAGTCGGCGTGTGGAGACTGCCGAGCTCAAGTCAGCCTTGAGGGCACGCCTGTGGGCGGCCCGTCGAGCCATGGACCCGCGCGAGCGCGAGGCCGCCGGCGAGCGGATCGCCTCCCACGGCAGGACGTGGGCGGAGGCCCACGTGGCCGAGGGCGGGACCGTGACGGCGTACCTCGGCGTCGGCGCGGAGCCCCCGACGCTGGGGCTCCTCGGGGCCCTCCACGCGGACGGCCTGCGGGTCCTCCTGCCGGTGTGCCTGCCGGAGCGCCAGCTCGGATGGGTCGAGTGGTGGCCGGGCATCCCCTTCGTGCGCAGCCGCTACGCACCCGTCCAGGAGCCGCACGGGCCGCTCCTGGACACGGTCGAGGTCGCCGCGGGCGAGGGGCCGGACGGCCGCGGGCCGCTCTCCGCCGTCGTGCTGCCGGCGACGGCGCTCGACGTCGCCGGGCGCCGCCTCGGCCAGGGCGGCGGCTACTACGACCGCTTCCTCGCGCGGCTGGACACCCTCGGCCTCCAGGTCCCGACCGCTGCGGTGGTGTACGACGACGAGCTGCTCGCCGAGGGCGAGGTGCCCGACGAACTGCTCGACCGGCGGGTCGGGACGGCCATCACCCCCGGGGGCGCCGTGGTGCTGGGCGACGCCCAGGCGTAGCGCGGGAATGTCCCGGGACGGTGGACTGTTAGAATTGGCACTCGGAGGCCATGACTGCTAGCCCGCGGACGGCGACGCCGCCCACGGGCAAGTCTCGAGGGGCCTCCGCCCGGTTGAGCAAGGAGTTACCGTGCCCACTTACGCCTACGCCTGCAAGGACTGCGACCACGCGTTCGAGATCGTCCAGTCCTTCAGCGACCAGTCCCTGACAGTCTGCCCCGAGTGCTCCGGCACCCTGCGCAAGAAGTTCAACAGCGTCGGGGTCGTCTTCAAGGGCGGCGGCTTCTACCGCACCGATTCCCGCAGCGGCGGCAGCAGTGTCCCCGCGGGGTCCTCCGCCTCGTCGACGGCGTCGTCGACGGCCAAGACCCCCGCGGCGGCCAGCGCGTCGTCCTGACGCACTCCCCCTCCACAGCTACCTTCCCCGGCGGGTCGTCCACATAGGGCGCCCGCCGGCCCCCCACGGGGCTGTCTGCTGCCTACCGTCGGGGGCATGAGCCAACCCCACCGCCCTGAGCACCTGCTGCGCACCACGCGGCCCCGTTCCCCGGCGCGCTACGCCTCTGCGCGTCCCGTTCCCGGTCGTGCACCCGGGCGGTCCATGCCGCGGCTGTGGTCCCCCACGCCACGCAGCCCGCTTCGGCGGTTCCTCGAGCGCCGGCGCCGGACTCTCGCCGCCGCCCTCGCGTGCATCGCGGTCGGGGCTGCCGTCTACCAGCTGACGCCGCCGTCCGCGGCCATGGCCCCGGTGGCCGTCGCGGCCCGCGACCTGCCGGCCGGCGCCCAGCTCGACCCAGCCGACCTGACGGTCGCACGGCTCCCGGCCGAGGCCGTTCCGCGGGGCGCGCCGTCCGGGCCCTCGGGCCTCGTCGGCCAGCGCATCGCGGGCGCGGTGCGCCGCGGCGAGATCATCACAGACGCCGCCCTCGTCGGGCCTGGCCTTCTGGCCGGGACGGCTCCGGGGACCGCGGCGGTCCCCGTGCGGGTCGCGGATGCGGCCTCCCTCCAGCTCCTGAGTCCGGGGCAGCTCATCGACCTCGTGCTGAGCACGGACACGGGCGGGCCTGGGGGCGCCGGGACAATGCTCGCCTCACGGGTCCCCGTCCTGTGGACGCCGGGCGCCTCGGGCGGCGGGCCGGCCGGGCAGTGGCTCGGGACGCAGGAAGCCGAAGGGCTCCTCGTGGTCGGGGCCTCCCCCGAGCAGGCGCAGCGGATCGCGGGCGCCTCGGCCCAGGGCAAGGTCTTCTTCGTCCTCGTCGAGGCGGGGGGCCGGTGAGCGAGGCGCCCAGCGGGCGGGGCTCTGCCCGCACCGATGGCGCCCCGGCCCCGGCGAGACGCTCGACGCCGGCGGGCGGCCCGGCCTCAACAAAAGGCTTGGCCCCAGCGAGGCGCTCAACTCCGGTCGTACGTTCAGCCCCAGTGAGGGGGCCGCTGCTCCTTGATCCAGCGGTCGCGTTCCTTCTCGGAGGCGGCGGCTCGCTCCTGCCCGGGGGCGAGCCCCGGAACCGGCTCCTCGGCGGCGTCGGCGGAGGCCGGTCCGGTGCCCGGGATGCTCACCCGGCGTCCCCCCCGCGGGCGGCGGAGTCCGGCGTCGTCCGGCTGCGGCATCTGCCCTTCATCGTTGTGTCGCTGGTCCGCGTTCTCGCCGGTGCTGGCGCGGGGCCGCATGGTGCCGCCCGCGCCGCCTGCCTCCTCGGGGTCCGAGGTCGCGTAGTCAGGGGCGTCGCCCTCGGCCGTGCCGTACTCGGCGCCGTCGTACTCGGCGTCGTATTCACCGCCGTCGTATTCAGCCGTGCCGGCGTCCCCCGAGCTGTAGTCCACCGCGCCATATTCCCCCGCAGACGCGTCGTCGACCTCCTCGCCAAAGCGGCCGCCCGCGTCGTCGTCATTCCCGTCCCCGTCCCGGGCTCCCGTGTGGGCGAGAGCCCCAGGCTCGGCGGCCTGACTCCTCGGGACAGGGGCCGTCTCGAGCACGGGTCCGAGGAGGAAGCCGGCGGAGCCGCCCTCGTCGGCGTGCGACTCGAGGCCGAGGTCGCGGGCGATCCTGTCCGCGCACCCACTCGGGTCGGTGAACACCTCGATGGTCCACAGCGTCGCGGGCTTCCACCCGAGCCGCTCGAGCAGCTCGGGACGCTGCCGCGTCCGCTCGCGCACGCTCAGGCGGCGGTACCGCTCGGTGCCGTCGGACTCGATGGCAACGGGGACGCTGGCCTCATGCTCCTCGCGGCCCATGGTCAGGAGCGGATCGATGGCCGCCGCCATGTCGATCGCGCCGTCGTAGTGGAGCCACACGCGGGCGCCGCGGGACGCGAGCCGGTCCCCCAGATCGGTCACGAGCGGATCGGCCCCGAGCGCCTCGGCGCTCTCTGCGGCCCTCGTGGCCCGGGTGCCGAGCTCGGTGTTGCCCCCGAGCTCGCGGTCCAGGAGCTCGTAGAAGTCGACGGCGCCCTCGCTGAGCCTCGCGGCATCCAGCTCGGAGGGCTGGAAGCACGTGAGCACGTGCATGCTCTGGCGGGCGCGGCTCATGGCGAGGGCGAACCGGCGCCGGCCGCCGGGCTCGCTCAGCGGGCCGAAGTGGTGCATGGCCCGGCCGTGCGGCGTGCGCCCGAAGCCGAGGGAGAAGATCACGTGGTCGCGCACGAGCCCGCCTGCGCGGTCCACGTGGACGACGCGGAAGGGCTCCTCCCCGCCGCTGAAGAAGCCCGCGAGGTCGGGGTGGTTGGCCATCTGGAGCCGGATGGCCTCGCCGACCCGGCCAGCGTGGTGGGAGCTCGCCGTGATGACCGCGAGCGATGTCTGGGGCCAGTGGCGCGCGTGCTCGAACACGAGGTCGACGACGCGGTTGACCTCTGCCGCGACGGACTCGACGCCGCCGTCGTCGCCGCTCGGCAGCCCCGTCCCGTCCGGGAGGTACTCGACGACGAAGGGGCGGTCGAGGCCCGTGACGGAGTGCCCATCGGGGAGCCGTCGCAAGGTGCCGCCGTAGAATCGCCGGCTCAGCTGGAGGCCGAGGTCCTCGTCCACTGCCCGGTACAGGGTCCTCAGCGCGACCGTCGGCAGGACGCGGGCCAGGCCCGTGAAGGCGCTCTCGACCGCGGCGGCGGGCCGGTAGCCGGCCCTGACCTCGACCCCGACGGAGAACGGCCGGGGGTTGGCGACCTGGGCGTCGCCGAAGGCGACGATCTGCTGTGCCCGGCCGATCGCGGGCAGGGCCGCGCGCAGGGGCATCGTGTCAGCGTCGAGGATCAGGACGGCGTCGAAGCGGTGGTCGCGCGGCACCGCCGCGGAGAGCGCGTAGGGGCTGCAGGTCCAGACCGGGACGAGCGGCCGGACGAGGCGCGGCGACTGCCTTTCGAGGGCCTCGAGGCTGATGCGCCCGTCCTTCAGGAGCCCCCGGAGTGCGTCCGCCTCGCGCTGGTGCCGTGCGATCCCCTCGGCCCACTCGCGGGCGAGCTTCCAGCGGAGGCGGGCGCTGCCGCTCGCGATATGCGCCCGGTCGGCCCGCCGGAAGTCGGCCTCAACGCGGCGCAGCTGCTCGCCGTCGGACATGGCGAGGTAGTCGTCGCCGCTGATCATGGCCTCGAGGACCGACTGCCACCACGCGAGCTCGAGCTCGGCGCCGACGACGTTGGCCGGCGCTTCGCGCCGGGCGAGGTCCTCGAGGAGCTCGCCGAGACCGCGCTCCCGCAGCTGGTCCTCGAGGAGCGTGCGCTCCGGGAGGGTGCGCAGCGCCGGGGTGTCCTCCGACAGGGCGGCGAGGCGGGCCGAGAGCTCGGCGATCGGGACGTCCAGGAGCTGTCCGCCGGCGCTGGTCGGCCTCAGGTGGGCCCCGAGCCGCTCGAGGCCGTTCTCGAGGGCCCGGTAGGCCTGGCGCAGGTCCGCGAGCCCCGACGGGACCGACGGGTGCCGGGCGGACGTCGCGTAGGCGGACCACTGCTCGCGCTGCTGCTGGACGAGCACGAGCGAGGAGTGCAGGTCCGCGAGGTGCACGCCCGGACGCACGTACTCCTTCGCGACGCGGCGCAGGCGCGAGCGCTGCATGGCCGTGGCCTCGATGCCGCGCTCGCGCCGCCATGCCGAGGAGGCCGTCGCGGCGATGAGGTCGTCCACGGGGCGGTCGAAGATGTCGGGCATGAACTTGTCCAGGCTCTCTCGCACGGCGACGAGCAGCTCGACCTGGCGGCCCCAACCGCCGACGGTGTCCTCGAGCCGGATGGCGGCGTACTCCGTAATCGCCCGCATGCGCTCCTCGAGGGCGGGGAGCTCCCCCGCGAGGCGGGAGGCGAGCTCCCTCGCCTCCTCCGTCTCGCGGCGCGTCATGAGCCGGGCCCCGTGCCACGGGCTCTGGCTCGTCTCGGTGCTGAAGCTGCCGAGTTCGGCGGCCCGGCGGAGGCGCTCGGCCAGCTCCGTGCGGTCGCGGATGCTGTCGAGCACGCTGCGCTTGAGCCGGATCGTCGTCGACGGTGCGGGGTGCAGGGAGGTGAGCGCGGCGAGGGACTGCATCGCCTGGTAGGGCGAGCAGCCCCAGCGCTCGCGCACGTTGTGGAGGGAGGCGACGTGGTCGGTGAGCTGGTGGCGGCGCTCGCGCAACACGCGGTGGATGCCCTCGAGCCTCGGCTCCTCCGCCTTCTCGCTGCGCACGATCGCGCGCACAATCTGCTGGCGGAGTTGGCCGGGGCCCGCGGTGGCGCCGAGCTGGAGCACAAGCGAGCCGAGCCCCAGGGCCTCGCACGTGCGGTGAAGCTCGGCGAGGCTCGCGCGGCGCTCGGCGACGACGAGCACCGAGCGGCCCGCGTCGACAAGGGTCGCGAGGGCGTTCACGGCGGTCTGAGTCTGGCCCGTGCCTGGGGGCGCCTCGACGACGACGGAGTCGCCCGCGCGGACGGCGTCGACGACGCGCTGCTGCTCGGGGTCGGCGTCGAGGACCAGGAACTCCTGGGCGGGGTCGCGTTCATCCAGCGGCGGGAAACGGTCCTCGGGCAGGGGGTCCGGGGCGGCGTGCACGGCCCCCGAGGCCGCCGCGAGGGCAGTGAGGACGGGGTGGGCCGCCGTGATCGACGGGTCCTCGAGGGACTCCTCGAGGTCGGCGAAGGTGGAGACGAAGAGTCTTGGCTCGACCTCGGCGCCGGGGATCCCCGCGACGAGCGTGCGGATGCGGTCCAGGACGGGCTGCGGGTCGAGGCGGGCGGTGCTGTAGGCCATGCGCTCGATCGCGGCCTTGTCCAGGTCTATGCCGTGCACGGAGCGGAGGTGCCTCACGAGTGCAGGGTTGATCCGGGCCGGCTCGGTGAGCCGGAGCTCGAAGTCGTCCTGCTCCGCGCGGACGGTGAGGGCGACGGCGGCGAGCAGGACCGGCGCGCTCACGCGCCGCGGACGCCCGCCGACCGCGGAGGTCCAGGTGGCGAGTCCGGCCGCGAGGTGGCCGGCGTCGACGCCGCGCTCGTTGGCCAGCTCATAGGACTTGGCGCGGAGGTTGCGTGCCGCACGGGCCGCGACAGTGTACTCCTGCCGGTCCCGCAGGAGGGTCGAGAGGCGGGTGCGGCGGCCGGCGAGGAGCTGGGCGAGGCCGGAGGCGTGCCCCCGGGTGAGGTCGATGGTGCCCTCGGGTCCGGGGACGAAGCCGAGCATCGTGTCCGGCCCGGTGACGCCGGGCAGCGACGACAGCCACGCCTCGAGTCGGCTCTCGGCCTCGGCTGTGCTCGTCTCAGACACGTCTGTGCTCTCCTCCGCGTCGGCGAGCGCGGCTGCCCGCCTGCCTGTGGACCATCTCGGCATAGCCTCGAGGTTAGCCTGCCACAGCTCGGACCCGGGCCGTGCAACGCTGCAGCAGGCCAAAATAAGGGACGGCCGGCACTCCCGCGGTGCGGGTGTGCCGGCCGTCCCGGGGCCGAGCGGCCCGGCAGAACCCGCTTCGGCGGGCCTACCGGCGCGGGGCTACTCCCATTCGATAGTTCCCGGCGGCTTGCTCGTGACGTCGAGCACGACCCGGTTGACGCCCTCGACCTCGTTGGTGATGCGGTTGGAGATCCTGGCCAGCAGGTCGAACGGGAGGCGCGACCAGTCGGCCGTCATGGCGTCCTCGCTCGAGACCGGCCGCAGCACGATCGGGTGCCCGTAGGTGCGGCCGTCGCCCTGGACGCCGACGCTGCGCACGTCGGCGAGGAGCACGACGGGCATCTGCCAGACCTCGTTGTCGAGGCCGGCGGCGGTCAGCTCGGCGCGGCCGATCGCGTCGGCCTTGCGCAGGAGGTCGAGGCGCTCGGCGGTCACCTCGCCGACGATCCGGATGCCGAGGCCCGGGCCGGGGAAGGGCTGCCGGTTGACGATCTCCTCGGGCAGGCCCAGCTGGCGGCCGACGGCGCGGACCTCGTCCTTGAACAGGGCGCGCAGCGGCTCGACGAGCTCGAAGCGCAGGTCCTCGGGGAGGCCGCCGACGTTGTGGTGGCTCTTGATGTTGGCCGTGCCCTCGCCGCCGCCGGACTCGACGACGTCCGGGTAGAGCGTGCCCTGGACGAGGAACTTGATCTGCTCGCCCTCGGCCCTGGCCTTGTCGATGATGGCCCGCTCGGCCTCCTCGAACGCGCGGATGAACTCGCGGCCGATGATCTTGCGCTTCTGCTCGGGGTCCGTGACACCGGCGAGCGCGGAGAGGAAGCGCTCCTGCTCGTTGGCGACGTAGAGGTTGACGCCGGTCGCGGCGACGAAGTCACGCTCGACCTGCTCGGCCTCGCCCTCGCGGAGCAGACCGTGGTCGACGAACACACACGTGAGCTGGTCGCCGACGGCACGCTGGACGAGCGCCGCGGCGACCGCGGAGTCGACGCCGCCGGACAGGCCGCAGATGACCCGCGCGTCGCCGATCTGCTCGCGGATGCGGGCGACCTGCTCCTCGACGATGTTCCCGGTGGTCCAGTTGGGCTCGAGGCCCGCGACGTCGAAGAGGAAGTTCTCGAGGACCTTCTGGCCGAACTGGGAGTGCCTCACCTCGGGGTGCCACTGAACGCCGCCGAGGGCCTTCTCCCGGTTGACGAACGCGGCGACGGGGGCGCCGGCGGTGGTCGCGAGGACCTCGAAGCCCTCGGGGGCCTCGTGAACCGAGTCGCCG
This sequence comes from Sinomonas sp. T428B, assembly GCF_056780155.1. Classification (NCBI taxonomy): domain Bacteria; kingdom Bacillati; phylum Actinomycetota; class Actinomycetes; order Micrococcales; family Micrococcaceae; genus Sinomonas; species Sinomonas sp. T428B. The sequence continues at coordinate 2,731,625 of NZ_JBRAZR010000001.1, forward strand.
TGGCTCATCCAGGTATTCTGCTCGGCGGGGATGCCCGCGAGCAGGGAGTGCGGCTCCCCGATGGCGGTGGTCACGGTGGCGCCGTACTCGCGCAGGCCGGTCTGGGCGACGCGGCCGCCGAGGGCGTTGGCCATGGCCTGGAAGCCGTAGCAGATCCCGAAGGCCGGGACGCCGGCCTCGAACAGGTCGGCCCCGACGGTCGGGGCGCCCTCCGCGTAGACGCTCGACGGGCCGCCGGAGAGGATGATGGCGGCGGGGTTCTTGGCCAGGATCTGCTCGGTGGTCAGGGTGTGCGGGACGATCTCCGAGTACACCTTGGCCTCGCGCACGCGCCGTGCAATGAGCTGCGCGTACTGGGCACCGTAGTCCACGACCAGCACCGGCCTGTGGGCGGTCTGCACGCCCGCGGTCTGGGAAGCTGTAGTCACCCGTCTAGGGTACCGGAACGCGCGGGCCCGGCCGCGGCGGGTGTGGCCCCCGCCTCACGGACGACGGCGGGTGTGGCGCCCGCCTCAGTACCCCTGGCCCGCCTCGGGGTGCGCCTCGAGCTCCCGCTCGGCCTCGGCGTGCATCCTGCGCTCGACGAAGAAGCTCAGGAACGGCACGACGCCGCCGAGCGCCATGAGGATGAACCGCCCGAAGGGCCAGCGCATGAGCGTCCAGAGACGGAAGGTGGACATGAGGTACACGACGTACATCCACCCGTGCACGATGAGGATCGCGATCGAGAGGTTCACCCCGCCGAGGACGCCGGCGGGCTCTGCGTCGGCGAGGCCGAAGCCGAACGGCTGGCCCGTGAGGGCGTCGGTGCCGCCTGCGTAGAGGAACTTCCCGAACGCGTAGCGGGCGGTCATCTCGGCGCACAGGAGCAGGAGCATGATGCCTGTCGAGTAGGCCAGCACACGGTAGAGCTTGAGCGCGGTCCTGATCTGCGCGACGGTCCCGCCGAAGCGGCGCTGCCTCACGGTACGGCCCGCGGCGGGCTGGGGATCGATCACGGTGTTCCTCCGGTTCGGGCGGGCCCGGCGTCGCCGGGGGGTACTGGGTCGGTTGCTGCGGCAGCCGCATCGGCGATCGCGTCCTGCGTGCGCTCGTAGTCGTCGCGGACGAGCCGCCACCACAGGAAGACCGCGAAGCCGGCGAAGACGAACCACTCGACGGCGTAGAAGACGTTGAGCCAGTTGACCGGCTGTTCGAGGGGCTGCGGCTCGATCGTGAGCGCTTCGAGGCCTCCGCCGGCCGCGGCGGAGACATCGCCCTCGGGGGTGACCTCGGACGTCGAGGCGACGAACCCGGGGTAGCTCGGCACGTCCCAGAGGTTGATAAGCTGCGCGACGGACAGAGTCGCGACCTCGCCCTCGGCAAGGTCCTTCTCGGCTGCGGGGGCCTCGGACGGCAGGAGCCGCCCCGTGAGCCGGACGGGGCCCGACGGCGGCGGGCCGGCGTCCTCGGGTGCCTTCACCCAGCCGCGGGCGACCGGGATCACGGTGCCGGCCTCCCCGCCGACGGAGGGCGCGCCGTCGACCGCGAACGCCGTGACGACCCACCAGCCCTTGCGGCCGTCCTGCAGGCGATCGCGCACGAGGACCTGCCGGGCGGGGTCGAAGCTGCCCTCGGCGCTGACCATCTGGTCCGCGGCGGACGCGGGGAAGAACTCGCCCGGGCGGATCACCTCGGTGAGCGGGCGGACCTCCTCGGTCGTGCGCACGGCCGGGGGCGCCTCGGAGACGGAGCGGGAGAACTGCCACTGGCTCAGGAGCACGAACACCCACGAGACCAGGAGCGCTCCGACGAGCGCTGCGATCCACTGGGGCTTGAGGGCAGTTCGGAGCACCCATTAACGGTACTCCGACACGCTGTAGAAAACGCAAACGGGCCCCGGGGCCCCGGTCTAGTGGTCCGCGAAGACGAGGGAGGAGTTGATGAGCTCGGCGATGATGTCCGCGTCGTTGGCGCGGCGCAGGGACTCGCGGAAGCCCTCCTTGGACAGGGACCGGGCGAGGGTCGCGAGCACCTCGAGGTGCTCGGAGAACGAGGAGGCGGGGGTGGCGATGAGCAGGACGACGTTGGCCGGGCCGTCCATCGCGCCGAAGTCGAGGGGGTGGCCGTACTTGGCCACGCCGACCGCGATCGAGGGCTGGAGGACGTGCTCGCTGCGCGCGTGCGGGAGGCCGATCCCGCCCGGGAGGCCCGTCGCGAGCTGGTGCTCGCGCGAGGCGACGTCGGCGAGGAAGGCGTCCAGGTCGTCGACGCGGCCCGAGTCCTTGAGCCGCTGGGCGAGCTGGCGCGCGGCGTCCGCCCGGTCCTCCGCGACCATCTCGAGGATGACGAGGCCCGGCGTCGTCAGCTGGGCGTCATAGCGGTCGAACGGTCCGGGGAGGGGCATGGTGCTACTTTACCGGGACGATGTCGTCGACACCCATCCGCGCGGCGTCCGCCGACTCGTCGTCGGGCTGCTGCTGGCTCAGCCGCTCGGCCTCGACCCGGGCGAGGTAGTGGGCCACCTCCTTGTCCCGCTGCACGTCGCTCCAGCCGAGCAGGGGCGCCATGAGGTCCGCCACGACCGGCACCGCGGAGACCCCGCGGTCCCACGCCTCGATCGAGATGCGCGTGCGCCTGGTGAGGATGTCGTGCACGTGGCGGGCACCCTCGTGGGTCGTCGAGTAGACGACCTCGGCCGCGAGGTAGTCGTCGGCGCCGGGCAGGGGCGCGCGGAGCTCGGGCCGCTCGGCGATGAGGTCGAGGACCTCGCGGGCCAGGGAGCCGTACCGGTTGAGCAGGTGCTCGACGCGGGCCACGTGGACCCCCGCCTTGTCGGCGAGGCGCTGGCGCCGGTTCCACACCGCCCGGAAGCCGTCCGCCCCGACGAGCGGGACGCGGTCTGTGCAGCTGGGCGGCACGCGCTCGTCCATCGCGCGCGTGGCCTCGTCGACGGCGTCGCGCGCCATGATCCGGTAGGTCGTGAACTTGCCGCCGGCGATGACGACCAGCCCCGGCACGGGGTGGGCGACGACGTGCTCGCGCGAGAGCTTCGCCGTCGACTCGTTCTCCCCCGCCAGCAGGGGCCGCAGCCCCGCGTAGACCCCTTCGACGTCCTCGCGGGTGAGCGGCCGCTTGAGCACCCGGTTGACGTGGTCGAGCACGTAGTCGATGTCCTTGCTCGAGGCCGCGGGGTGGGCTTTGTCGAGGCGCCAGTCGGTGTCGGTCGTGCCGATGATCCAGTGCCGGCCCCACGGGATGACGAAGAGGACCGACTTCTCCGTGCGCAGGATGAGCCCCACTGTGGACTGGAAGCGGTCGCGCGGCACGACGAGGTGGATGCCCTTGGACGCCCGCACCTTGAGCTGGCCCCGGTCGGTGACGAGGGCCTGGGTCTCGTCGGTCCACACGCCCGTGGCGTTGATGACCTGCTTGGCCCGGACCGGGAACTCGGAGCCGTCCTCCTGGTTCTTCACCCGTGCGCCCACCACCCGCTCGCCCTCGCGGAGGAAGTCGACGACGGCGACGCGGTTCGCCGCGTGCGCGCCGTAGTGCGCGGCGGTGCGGACGACCGAGACGACCATCCGCGCGTCGTCGACCTGCGCGTCGTAGTAGCGGATGGAGCCGATCATGGCGTCCTCGCGCAGGCTCGGGGCGGCGCGCAGGGTGCCCCGGCGGAAGAGGTGCTTGTGCACCGGGACGCCGTTGCTGTGCCCGCTCGTGAGGCCGAGCGTGTCGTAGAGGAGCATGCCGATGCCCACGTACGGGCGCTCCCAGAAGCGCCGCGTGAGCGGGTAGAGGAACGGCACGGGGCGCACGAGGTGCGGGGCGATGCGCTGCAGGAGCAGCCCGCGCTCCTGGAGCGCCTCCTGCACGAGGCCGAAGTCGAGCATCTCGAGGTAGCGCAGGCCGCCGTGGATGAGCTTGGACGAGCGCGAGGAGGTCCCCGAGGCCCAGTCCCTGGCCTCGACGATGCCGACGTCGAGTCCTCGGGTCGCGGCGTCGAGCGCGGCGCCCGCGCCGACGATCCCCCCGCCGACGATGAGCACGTCGAGCTCGCGGCCGTGCTCGCTGCTCTCGCGCATCCGCGCGAGCGCCGCCTCGCGGCCCTCCGGGCTGAGCCTCCCCGTCATGCCAGGCCCCCTTCAGCTCGGTGAAACCTGCTCCTACGAGAGTCTAGGCAGCCTCAGCGGCCCGCGTAGGGGGACACGACGACGTCGACCCGCTGGAACTCCTTGAGGTCCGAGTATCCCGTGGTGGCCATCGAGCGGCGCAGCATGCCGATGAGGTTGGCCTTGCCGCCGGCATCGTGCCCGGGGCCGAAGAGGACCTCCTCCATGGGGCCGACCGTGCCGACGTTGACCCGCTCGCCGCGCGGGGTCTCGGCGTGGTGCGCCTCCGCGCCCCAGTGCCAGCCGCGGCCGGGCGCCTCGTCGGCGCGGGCCAGGGCGGAGCCGAGCATGACGGCGTCGGCCCCCATCGCGATCGCCTTGACGATGTCCCCGGAGGTGCCCATCCCGCCGTCGGCGATGACGTGCACGTAGCGTCCGCCGGACTCGTCCATGTAGTCGCGGCGGGCGGCCGCGACGTCGCTGATGGCCGAGGCGAGCGGCGAGTGGATCCCGAGGGCCCGGCGCGTGGTCGTCGTCGCTCCCCCGCCGAAGCCGACGAGCACGCCCGCGGCGCCCGTGCGCATGAGGTGCAGCGCGGGCGTGTACCCGGCCGCGCCGCCGACGATGACAGGCACGTCGAGCTCGTAGATGAACTTCTTGAGGTTCAGCGGCTCGTGCGTCTTGGAGACGTGCTCCGCCGAGACGGTCGTGCCGCGGATGACGAAGAGGTCGACGCCCGCCGCGAGGACCGTCTTGTAGTGCTGGACGGTGCCCGACGGCGTGAGCGCGCCGGCCACGGTGACGCCCGAGGAGCGGATCTCGGCGAGGCGCGAGGTGATGAGATCGGGCTGCACCGGCTCGGAGTAGAGCTCCTGGAGGCGCCGCGTCACGGCGGGGCTCGACGAGCCGCCCTCGAGCGCGGCGATCTCCTCGAGCACGGGCTCCGGGTCGTCGTACCGCGTCCACAGGCCCTCGAGGTCGAGGACGCCAAGGCCGCCGAGCTTGCCGAGGGTGATGGCGGTGGCCGGGGACATGACCGAGTCCATCGGCGCGGCGATGACCGGCATCTCGAAGCGGTAGGCGTCGATCTGCCACGAGACGGACACGTCGTGCGGGTCCCGGGTCCGGCGGTTCGGGACGATCGCGATGTCGTCGAGGGAGTAGGCACGCCGCCCGCGCTTGCCGCGGCCGATCTCGATCTCGTAAGTCACGGCTCCTACCTTACTGGACCGGGGTTGGGGCGCCCGCGCCGGAGCCCGGGGCACATGGCCGGGGACGCCGTCCTTGCCCGGGGAATCCTGTGCTCAAGCTGGGGCTCCCCTGCGCCTGCGCCGGGGGTGCCGATCCTACTCTGGAATCACTGACCCGGCGGAACGCGGACGATACGCGAAACCCGCCTCCCACCACCGCACCTGCACCTTCCGGGCTCCACCGCGCCCGCTAACGAGGAGAATCAATGCCGAACACGCCCCGTCGGCTCCGGGCGCACCTGGCCCTGGCACTCGCCGCCGCCGTCGGCTCCGCCGCGCTCGCCGCGGCCCCCGCCCTCGCCGCGCCTGATCCGACGCCCGGCCCCAATGGCGCCGCCGCAGGCACCGCGTTCGTCCAGAACGCGCTGCCCGGGCAGCAGTACTCGCAGTTCATCGTCCAGTTCCTGCCCGGCCCCGCGGGTGCCAACGCGAGCTCCCGCGCCAAGGCGTGGGGCCGCATCGCCCAGCAGCTGGGCCTCTCCCCCCGCGAGGTCCGCCAGCTCGCCACCGGTGCGACGCTCGTCGCGACGGACCGCGCGCTCAGCGACACCGAGGCCAAGTCGTTCATGACCGGGATCGCCGCCTCCGGCGCCGTCGAGTACGTCGAGCCGGACGCCCTCATGAAGCCCTCGCTCACCCCCAACGACCCGAGCTACTCCCAGCAGTGGGACTTCACGGGCACCAACGGACAGCGCCTCCCCGGCGCGTGGGACGTCTCGACCGGCACCGGCGCCGTCGTCGCCGTCCTCGACACCGGGATCACGGCGCACCCCGATCTGGACGCGAACATCGTCCCGGGCTACGACTTCGTCTCCGACGCCGCCTCCGCCCGGGACGGCAACGGCCGCGACGCGAACCCGCGCGACGAGGGCGACTGGTACGCTGCCGGCGAGTGCGGCCAGAGCCAGGCCGCGAACTCCTCGTGGCACGGCACGCACGTTGCCGGCACGGTCGCTGCCGTGACGGGCAACGCGGCGGGCGTGGCCGGCGTCGCGCCCGGCGCGAAGGTCGTCCCAGTGCGCGTCCTGGCCAAGTGCGGCGGCATGCTCTCGGACATCGCTGATGCGATCGTGTGGGCCTCGGGCGGTGCCGTCTCGGGCGTGCCGGCCATCGCGAACCGCGCCCACGTGATCAACATGAGCCTCGGCGGCGCCGGGACGTGCGGCACGACGTACCAGAACGCGATCAACAGCGCCGTGAGCCGCGGCACCACCGTCGTCGTGGCCGCGGGCAATGCGGCGCAGGACGCGGCCAACACGCGGCCGGCCAACTGCGCGGGCGTCGTCACCGTGGCGGCGAGCAACCCGAGCGGCGGGCTCTCCTACTTCTCCAACTACGGCGCGACCGTCGACCTGACGGCCCCCGGCGGCGACGTGCGCGTGGCCGGCGGCGGGATCCTCTCGACGCTCAACAGCGGCACGACCGTCCCGGCCGCCGCGGGCTACGCCTTCTACCAAGGCACCTCGATGGCCACCCCGCACGTCGCGGGCCTCGCCGCCCTCATCAAGGCCGCCCGGCCCACCATGACGTCAGCCGACGTCGAGGCCACGCTCAAGCAGGGCACGCGGCCGATGCCCGCCGGGTGCACGCTCGGCTGCGGCGCCGGGCTCTCCGACGCCGCCGCGACGATGGCCCTGCTCGGCACGGCGTCGCCGAGCCCGACGCCGACCCCCACCCCGACCCCTACGCCCACTCCGACCCCCACGCAGACCAGCACTCCGACGAACGCGAACGCGCTGCTCAACCCGGGCTTCGAGTCCGCCGGCACCTCGTGGACCTCGAACTACTCGGACACGTTCGAGACCGGCTCCTCGGCCCGCAGCGGCTCCGGCTTCGCGGCGCTCAACGGCTGGGGCAAGTCCACGAGCTACCGCCTCGACCAGCGCATCGCCGTCCCCACGGGCACGGGCACCGCGTCCCTGTCCTTCTACCTGCGGGTCCTGAGCGAGGAGGGCACGGGTACCGCCTACGACACCTTCCGCGTCCAGATCATCGACGGGACGACGACGAAGACGCTCGCGACGTTCTCGAACAAGGACAAGGGCTCGGCCTACGTGCTCAGGACGCTCGACCTCTCCGCCTTCAAGGGCAAGACGGTCACCCTGCGCTTCCTCGGCGCCGAGGACTACTCCCTCGCGACCACGTTCCAGGTCGACGACACGAAGATCGCCCTGGCCTAGGCGGTCAAGTTGGCCAAGGCGGTCGAGCTCCCCTAGGCGACCACAGACGACGGCGGCCCTCACCCGAGCGGGTGAGGGCCGCCGTCGTCCGCCCGGAGGTGTCCCTACGACACGGCGCGGACCACGCGGCAGCCGCCGATGGGCACGACGTGCGGGCGCCCGTCGGTGGGCTCGGCGATGACCTGGGCCTTGAGCCCGAAGACGTCCCACAGGAGCCGCGGCGTGATGACCTCGGCCGGCGTGCCGGAGGCGACGATCCGCCCGTCGCGCATCGCCACGATCCGGTCGGAGTAGCGCGCGGCGAGGGAGATGTCGTGCAGCACCATGACGACCGTGCGGCCGAGGTCGCGGTTGAGCCGCTGGACGAGCTCGAGCACCTCGACCTGGTGGGCGAGGTCGAGGTAGGTCGTGGGCTCGTCGAGCAGGAGCAGCTCGGTCTCCTGGGCGAGCGTCATCGAGATCCACGCGCGCTGGCGCTGGCCCCCCGAGAGGTCCTCGAGCGGGACGCCCGCGAGGTCCGAGATGTCGGTCGCGGCGAGCGCGTCCGAGACTGCCCGCTCGTCGCCGCCCGTGAACTGCTGGTACCAGCGCTGGCGCGGGTGCCGCCCGCGGGCCACGAGCTCGCCGACGGTGAGGCCCGCCGGGGCCTGGGGCGTCTGCGGCAGGACGCTGAGCTTGCAGGCGACGGCGCGCGGGGCCATCGAGCCGATGTGCGCGCCGTCGAGCGTCACGCGCCCGGACTCGGGCCGCAGGAGCCGGCCGAGGCCGCGCAGGAGCGTCGACTTTCCGCAGCCGTTGGGGCCGATGACGGTGGTCACCGTCCCCCGCTCGAAGGCCAGGTCGAGGGAGTGGACCACGGTGCGGCCGTCGAAGCCGAGGCTCAGGCCCTCCGCGGCGAGGATCGGGGAGGCGTCCTGGGTATTCTTCATGCTTTCCTCCACTGTCCCCTCTGGCTCCGCAGCACGAGGGCGATCAGGACGGGGGCGCCGACCACGGTGGTCAGGACGCCGACGGGCAGGGCGTGCGGGAGGGTGAAGCCCGCGATGAGGTCGCTCGCGACCGTGAACGAGGCGCCGACGAGGGCCGTGACCGCGATCGAGGGCACGACCGTGCGTCCGACCATGCGGGCCGCTAGCGGGCACACGAGCGCGACGAACGCGAGCGGCCCGGCCAGCACCGTGCCGACGGCGGCCAGGAGCACGGCGAGCAGGAGCAGGAGCGGGCGGCTGCGCCCGAGCGGGAGCCCGAGGCCGCGCGAGGTGTCGTCGTCGAAGCTGCTGAGCGTGAGCCAGCGCCCGGAGAAGGCGGCGATCGCGAGCAGGGGCACGCACGCGGTGACCGCGGGCAGCACCGCCTCCCAGTCGCGGCCGTTGAGCGAGCCCATCATCCAGGTCAGGGCCTGCCCGGCGTTCGAGACGTCGCCGAGGGTCAGGAGCCACGTCACGAGGCTCGTCGCGAACCCGGTCGCGCCGAGGCCGACGAGGACGAGCCGGGTCGAGTCGAGCGCTGCCTGCCGCCGGCGTGAGGCGAGCAGGAAGACGCCGATGCCGAAGACGAGGGCGCCCCCCATCGCAGCAGCGGGCATGCCGACGGTGGCCGCAACGCCGCTCGCGCCGCCGGCCCCGGCTCCCGCGAGGACGAGGACGGCGACGGCCCCGACCGAGGCGCCCGAGGTGACTCCGAGGATCTCGGGGGTCGCGAGCGGATTCCGCGCGACGGTCTGCGTGATCGCCCCCGAGACCGCGAGGCACGCGCCCGCGACGGCGCCGGCGAGGGTCCGCGGGAGGCGGAACTCGATGACCATGAGCTGCGTCCGCGCCGGCACGGAGGGATCCTGCGCGAGCGCCCCCAGCACGTCGGCGAGGGTCAAGGGGCGGCCGGCGAGCATGAGGTGGCCCACGACGGCGAGCACGAGCAGCGCCACGGCGGCGGCCGAGATCGCCACGAGCCGGGGCCGCACGAGGAGCGAGACGGGGCCGACGCGCACGGCGCGCGCCCCGGCGGGCCGGGCGGGCCGCGCGGCCTGCCGCCTCTCCCCCACCACCGCCGCAGGGGCCTGGGCGGGCGCCTTCCGGCCCGCCCGCTGCAGGAGGCTCACAGGGTCACCAGCCTGCGCCGGCGGGCCAGGTGGACGAAGAAGGGCGCGCCGACGACGGCGAGCACGACGCCGACGGGCAGCTCGCCCGGGCGGGCGATGACCCGCCCGGCCGTGTCGGCGAACAGGAGCAGGGCCGCGCCGAGCAGGGCGCAGCCGGGCAGCTGCCAGCGGTAGTCGGCGCCGACGAGGCCGCGGACGACGTGCGGGACGAGGAGCCCCGCGAACGCGATCGGCCCCGCGAGCGTCACGGCGCAGGCGGCGAGCAGGGCCAGCGACGCGAGGCCGAGGAACCGCGCCCGGGCCACCGAGACGCCGAGCGAGCGAGCGGTGTCCTCGCCGAGGGCCAGAGCGTTGAGCGGGCCGATGTTCGCGGCGGCGAGGGCCAGGCCGACGGCGACGAACGGGAGCATCTGGGGCACGAGCCCGCCGCGGACGGCCACGGAGCCGAGCTGCCAGAAGCGCAGCGTGTCCAGGGCCGCGTCGGAGCTGAGCACGATGAACGAGACGAACCCGCCCGCAAGCGCCGAGACTGCGGCGCCGGCGAGCACGAGCGTCACGGGGGTCACGCCGTGCCGGGTGGCAGAGCCGACCGCGAAGACCACCGCGCAGGCCGCCACCGCCCCGGTGAACGCGAGCGCGGCCTGGGCGTACGCCGTCGTCCCCGCCCCGCCGAGCACGAGCGAGCCGCCCACAACGGCGAGAGCGGCGCCCGGGTAGATGCCGAGGAGCCCGGGGTCGGCGACGGCGTTGCGCGTGTGCCCCTGGCTCAGGCAGCCGGCCACCCCGAGGCACGCCCCGACGACGAGGCCGTTGACGGTGCGGGGCCAGCGCAGCTCGCGGATCGCGAGGTCCGCGACCGAGCCGTCCGGGGTGAAGAGCGCGTGGGCGAGCTCGTCGAGGCTCGTGGGGCGGCCCCCGATCGCGAGGCTCAGCGCGAGGGCCACGGCGAGGACGCCGGCTCCCACGGCGAGCCCGAGCAGCGGCCGCCTGCGGGGCAGGGTCCTGGCTCGGGCGCGGGGCGGTACGAGGGTCGCTGCCACTGGCCTCCCTTTGGATTACGCAAGTCGAATTGCGCGTATTTGAAACACGCCGGTACAGTCTACGACGAAACTCAGGCAAGGCTTGCCTTAGTGACACCCGATGGCGGGCCACCGCCGTCGTGCATCCCTGCCCCCCTGTGACAGAGAGACCCATGAAGCGCACCCGTATCACTCGCGTCGCGGCTGCCGCCGCCACAGCCCTCAGCCTCCTCGCCCTCACCGCCTGCGGCGGCCAGACCCCGGCCGCCGCGCCGACGACCGCCGCCGCGGACGCCCAGTTCCCCAAGACGATCGAGCACGCGATGGGCTCGACGACGATCGAGAAGAAGCCCCTGCGCGTTGTCACGCTCGACGCGAGCTACACCGACGCCGCGCTCCTCCTCGGCGCCGAGGTGGCCGGCTACACGACCTACCGCAAGGGCGACGAGTCCTTCCCGTCCTACCTCGGCGACGTGAGCGGGCTGACCAAGGACGCCGTCAACGTCGGCGCCCTCGCCGAGCCGAGCCTCGACAAGATCCTCGAGGCGCAGCCGGACCTCATCGTCTCCGCCAAGGTGCGCCACGAGGCCCTCTACAGCCAGCTCGAGAAGATCGCCCCGACGATCATGTCCGTCTCCACGGGCCCGTCGTGGAAGCAGAACATCGTCATGCTCGGCGACGCCCTCGGCAAGAAGGACCTCGCCGAGAAGCTCATCGCCGAGTACAAGGACCGCGCCAAGGCCGTCGGCGAGGAGATCCTGAAGAAGAACCCGGGCCTGACGTACTCCTACCTCCGCTTCGCCGGCGAGGACACCGCGCGCCTGTACTCCTCGACGTCGTTCCTCGGCGAGATCATGAACGACGCCGGCATCCCGCGCCCCCAGGGCCAGCCGGACTCCAAGGAGAAGATCCTCGTCGAGCTCTCCCAGGAGCAGCTCCCGACCGCGGACGCCGGCCTCATCCTCGTCTCGGCCTTCGGCCAGGACACCGCCGAGGGCGAGAAGTCCCGCGCGCAGAAGGCGACGTTCATGTCGAACCCGCTGTGGTCCACGCTCAAGGGCGAGGTCCTCGAGGTCGACGACCGCGTGTTCGCGACCTCCGTCAGCATCCAGGGCGCGCACGGCGTGCTCACGGCCCTCGCCGAGAAGTACGGCGTGGACCCGCACCTGCCGCAGAAGTAGGCTCCCCAGCCCGCGGCTCCGACGCACGACGGCGGCCCTCACCTCGCGAGGTGAGGGCCGCCGTCGTCTGTGCTCGCCGCCCTTGCGGGGCGCGGTGCCCGCTACCGGCGCTACCGGCGGTAGTTGGGCGCCTCGGCGGTGATCATGATGTCGTGCGGGTGGCTCTCCTTGAGGCCCGCGGCGGTGATCCGGACGAACTTGCCCTTGGCCTTGAGCTCGTCGATCGTGTGCGCGCCGACGTAGAACATGGTCTGGCGCAGGCCGCCGACGAGCTGGTGGGCCACCGCGGAGAGCGGGCCGCGGTACGGGACCTGGCCCTCGATGCCCTCCGGGACGAGCTTCTCGTCGCTCGGGACGTCGGCCTGGAAGTAGCGGTCCTTCGAGTACGAGGTGTTCTTCCCGCGCGTCTGCATCGCGCCGAGCGAGCCCATGCCGCGGTAGGACTTGAACTGCTTGCCGTTCATGAACACGAGGTCGCCGGGGGCCTCGGCGGTGCCGGCGAGGAGCGAGCCGAGCATGACCGAGTCGGCCCCGGCCACGATCGCCTTGCCGATGTCGCCCGAGTGCTGGAGGCCGCCGTCGGCGATGATCGGCACGCCGGCGGGGATGGCCGCCTTCGAGGACTCGTAGATCGCGGTGACCTGCGGGACGCCCACGCCGGCGACGACGCGGGTCGTGCAGATCGAGCCCGGGCCCACGCCGACCTTGATCGCGTCCGCGCCCGCGTCGACGATCGCCTGCGCGCCCTCGCGGGTCGCGGCCTGGCCGCCGATCACGTCCACATGCGCCGCGGCCGGGTCCTTCTTGAGCCGGGCGATCATGTCGAGCACGCCCTGGCTGTGGCCGTTCGCGGTGTCGACCACGAGGACGTCGACGCCGGCCTCGACCATGGTCATCGCCCGCTCGAACCCGTCGCCGAAGAAGCCGACGGCGGCGCCGACGCGGAGCCGCCCGGCGTCGTCCTTCGTCGCGTTCGGGTACTGGTCCGCCTTCTCGAAGTCCTTGACGGTGATGAGGCCCTGGAGGATGCCGTCATCGTCGACGAGCGGGAGCTTCTCAATGCGGTGCTTGCCGAGGAGGCCGATGACCTCGTCCCGGCCCACGCCGACCTTCGCGGTCACGAGCGGCATGGGTGTCATGACCTCGTGGACCTTGCGGGTGGCGAACTGGTCCCCGGGGACGAAGCGGATGTCGCGGTTCGTGATGATGCCGAGGAGCTTGCGGTTGCCGTCCACAACGGGCAGCCCCGAGACGCGGTAGTGGGCGCACAGGTCGTCGAGCTCCTGGAGCGTCGCATCCGGGCCGACCGTGACGGGCTTGGTGATCATGCCCGACTCGCTGCGCTTGACCTGGTCGACCTGGTCGGCCTGGTCCTGGATCGAGAGGTTGCGGTGCAGGATCCCGATGCCGCCCTGGCGGGCGAGGCTGATCGCCATGCGGGCCTCGGTCACCGTGTCCATGGCAGCGGAGAGGATCGGGACGCCGAGGCGGATGCGGCGCGAGAGGCGCGTCGAGGTGTCGGCCTCGGACGGGATGACGTCCGTGGGGCCGGGGAGGAGGAGGACGTCGTCGTAGGTCAGGCCCAGGAAGCCGAACGGGTCGTGCTCGGGTGCGGGGGGCTGGGGCGTGGTCATGAGTGCTCCTTGGCCGTGTGCCGGGGGTCGGCGGAGGTGAGGCGGTTGCGCTGATGACCAGCCAGTGCTTACGGGTCTGGTCTGTGCGGTGGCTTCTATCGTAACTTTCGGCGGGCTCGCGCGTATTCCTCACGGCGGCCACGTGAGGAAGGCCACGCGGGCGCATGACGGCGGCGGGCCCCCTTCCGTGGGGAAGGGAACCCGCCGCCGGGGTACTGCGCGCGCCGGAGCCTAGTGGCTGTGGCCCGCGTGCGCGTCGGCGTCCTCGGCCGGCTTGTCCGCCACGAGGGTCTCCGTGGTGAGGACGAGGGCCGCGATCGAGGCCGCGTTGAGCAGCGCCGAGCGGGTCACCTTGACCGGGTCGATGACGCCGGCCGCGAGGAGGTCCTCGTGTTCGCCGGTCTTGGCGTTGAAGCCGTGGTTGACCTCGGCCTCGGCCACGCGGGCGGCGACGACGTGGCCGTCGAAGCCGGCATTCTGGGCGATCCAGCGCAGCGGCTGGACGAGGGCGCGGCGCACGATCCCGACGCCGGCGGCGGCGTCGCCCGTGAGGGACTTGACCTTCTCGTCCTCGTCGAGCACGCGGACCGCGTGGGCGAGCGCGGAGCCGCCGCCGGCCACGATGCCCTCCTCGAGGGCCGCGCGGGTCGAGGACACGGCGTCCTCGATGCGGTGCTTCTTCTCCTTGAGCTCGACCTCGGTCGCGGCGCCGACCTTGATGACGCCGATGCCGCCGGCGAGCTTCGCGAGCCGCTCCTGGAGCTTCTCGCGGTCCCAGTCGGAGTCCGTGCGGGCCAGCTCGGCGCGCAGCTGCGCGACGCGGCCCTCGACGTCCTCGGCCGAGCCGGCGCCGTCGACGATCGTGGTCGTGTCCTTCGTGACCGTGATGCGGCGGGCCGTGCCGAGCTGCTCGAGCCCGACCTGGTCCAGGCTCAGGCCGACCTCCGGGGAGACGACCTGGGCGCCGGTGAGGGTCGCGATGTCCTGGAGCATGGCCTTGCGGCGGTCGCCGAAGCCCGGGGCCTTGACGGCCACGACGTTGAGCGTGCCGCGGATCTTGTTCACGATGAGCGTCGAGAGCGCCTCGCCCTCGACGTCCTCGGCGATGATGAAGAGCGGCTTCGAGGCCGAGAGGGCCTTCTCGAGCACCGGGAGGAACTCCTGCAGCGAGGAGATCTTGCCCTGGTTGATGAGGATGAGCGCGTCCTCGAGGACGGCCTCCTGGCGCTCCGCATCGGTGACGAAGTACGGAGACAGGTAGCCCTTGTCGAACTGCATGCCCTCGGTGAGCACGAGCTCGGTCTGGGTGGTCGAGGACTCCTCGATCGTGATCACGCCGTCCTGGCCGACCTTGTCGAAGGCCTCGGCGAGCAGGTCGCCGATCTCCTCGGACTGGGCCGAGATGGCGGCCACGTTGGCGACCTGGCGGCCGGAGACCTCGCTCGCGTTCTCCGCGAGGCGGCCGACGACGGCCTCGACGGCCGCCTCGATGCCGCGCTTGATCTCGCCCGGGGCGGCGCCGGCGGCCACGTTGCGCAGGCCCTCCTTGACCAGGGCCTGGGCGAGGACGGTCGCCGTCGTCGTGCCGTCGCCGGCGACGTCGTTGGTCTTGGTCGCGACCTCCTTGGCGAGCTGGGCGCCGAGGTTCTCGTACGGGTCCTCGAGCTCGACCTCGCGGGCGATCGTGACGCCGTCGTTCGTGATGGTGGGCGCGCCCCACTTCTTGTCGAGGACGACGTTGCGGCCGCGCGGGCCGAGCGTGACCTTGACGGTGTTGGCGAGCTTGTCGACGCCGGCCTCGAGGGCCTTGCGGGCGTCGTCGTTGAATGCGAGCTGCTTAGCCATTCGCTTCTCCTTCTGTGCAACGCGCGACACCCCGGCCGCACTGGGCGGCCGGGGTGTCGCGCACGGCGCTACTTGACGACGATCGCGAGGACGTCGCGGGCGGAGAGCACGAGGTACTCGGCGCCGCCGGTCTTGACCTCGGTGCCGCCGTACTTGGAGTAGAGGACGACGTCGCCGACCGTGACGTCGACCGGGACGCGGTTGCCGTTGTCATCGACGCGGCCGGGGCCGACGGCGACAACCTCGCCCTCCTGCGGCTTCTCCTTGGCGGTGTCCGGGATGACGAGGCCGGAAGCCGTGGTCTGCTCCGCTTCGAGCGGCTTGACGACGATGCGATCCTCGAGGGGCTTGATGGAGACCGACACGGATCTCTCCTTTTCATGAACGGGTTCACGGGTAGGGAGCCGGGCAAGCAACCGTCGTCGCGGGTGCCGGGAGCGTGCCTGACATGGTTAGCACTCGACGGTGCCGAGTGCTACTGCGACTCTAGTGAGCGGGCTGGCACTCGGTCAAGGCGAGTGCCAAGGGTGTCGCTCCGGGCGCTGCCGCTCGCGCTAGTCCCGGGTGAGTTCGTCGAAGCTCAGGCCGCCGCCGTCGTCGTCCGCGTCCCGGCCGCGCGTCGCGTACATCGCGACGGCGGCACCCACGACGGCGATCGCGCCCAGCACGAGCCCGATGATCGCGGCGACCTTGGCACCCGCGTACTGGTCGCGGAGCGCGGCGGCCTCGGGCGTCGGGTCGCTGATGCTCTTCCCGCCGACGGAGTACACCGTCGCGGTGAACGCGTCAAGGCCCAGGACGACGGCGAAGAGCAGGCCCGCGACGACCACGACGACGACGCCCACGATCAGGACGGGGCGCGCGAGCTGGGCGAGGCCCCTTCCACCATGCGCGGACGGGGGGACAGTCGGGGTCGTCTCCATGCTGTCAACCCTATCGAACTACGCTGGATGCATGGCCCACGACGAGAACGCCCCGGACCAGCTCGCACCCCTCCTGACCTCCGAGGGGTGGGACCTGCTCAACTCGCTCGGGCCCTACCGCGAGGAGGACGCGCTCACGCTCGGCTCCCGGCTGCGCAAGGAGGGCCACTCCTCCGAGCTCGTCGCCGCCGTCCTGAGCCAGGCCCGGCTCCGCGCCCGCGCCGCGACGAAGTTCGGCGAGTTCGCGTCGCAGATGCTCTTCACCCGGGCGGGGCTCGAGCAGGCCACGCGGCTCTCGGTCGCGGCGCGGCACGCACGCCGGTTCGTCGACGCCGGAGTGCGGCACGTCGCGGACCTCGGCTGCGGGCTCGGCGCGGACGCCCTCGCGATGGCCTCCCTCGACCTGGAGGTCACCGCCGTCGAGGTCGACGAGGCGACGGCGGCGTGCGCGACCGTCAACCTCATGCCGTTCCCGGAGGCCCGCGTCGTGCACGCCGACGCCCAGTCGGTGCCGCTCGAGGGGGTCGACGGCGTGTGGCTCGACCCCGCGCGGCGCGAGACGTCGAGCTCGGGGACGCGCAGGATCTGGGACCCCGAGGCGTTCTCGCCGCCGCTGTCCTTCGTCGAGTCGCTCGCTGCGCGCGGGCTGCCCGTCGGGGTCAAGCTCGGGCCCGGGCTGCCGCACGAGTCCGTCCCGGCCGGGTGCGAGGCGCAATGGGTCTCGGTCGACGGCGACGTGGCCGAGGTCGCGCTCTACTTCAACGCCCTTCGGCGCCCGACCGTGCGCCGAGCGGCCCTCGTGCTCGGGCACGGTAGCGCGGCCGAGCTCGTGGCCGAGACGGACTTCGGCGGCGGCGCGCAGCCGCACGTGGGGCCGTTCGAGGGCTACCTGTACGAGCCCGACGGCGCCGTGATCCGGGCCGGGCTCGTGGCCGAGTTCGCCGAGCGGATCGGCGGGCACCTCTTAGACCCGCACATCGCGTACGTGTGCGCGCCTGAGCTCGTCGAGACGCCGTTCGCGCGGGCCTACAAGGTCCTCGAGGTCCGCCCGTACCACGTCAAGGCCCTGCGCGCGTGGGTGCGGGAGCAGGGCATCGGCGTGCTCGAGATCAAGAAGCGCGGCGCCGCCGTCACGCCCGACGAGCTGCGGAAGGTGCTCCTTGCCGGGCAGAAGAAGGACGCGACCGGCAAGGCGACCCTCGTGCTGACCCGGATCGGCGAGCACCGGGTCGCCGCGGTCGTCGAGCCCGCCTGAGATCCGGGGTCACCTCCCTGCGATGCGGGGTCACCTCCCAACGATGCGGGGTCACCTCTCTGCGATGCGGGGTCAGTGTGACCCCGCATCCCTGAAAGGTGACCCCGCAACGTTGAGACGTGACCCCGCAACGTTGAGACGTGACCCCGCAACGGGGGCGGGCGCTATTGGGCGCGCATGAATTCCTCCGCCGCCGCGACCTGCTCCGGCGTCGGCGTGATGCCCGTGTACAGGACGAACTGCTCGAGCGCCTGGATGGTCATGACCTCGGAGCCCGTGATGACGGTCTTGCCAGCCTCCCGGCCGGCGCGGATGAGCGGGGTCTCGGCGGGGACGGCCACGACGTCGAACACGATCGATGCCGCGTCGATCACCTCCTGCGGGAAGGACAGCGCGTCCGCCTCCGGGCCCCCGGCCATGCCGATCGGGGTCACGTTGACGACGACGTCCGCCGGGGCGTCCTCGAGCGCCGCCTCGACGGTCGGCTCCCAGGTGTACCCGTAGAGGTCTGCGAGCGCCCGCCCGGAGGCCTCGCTGCGCGCCACGATGACGACGTCGCCGAAGCCCGCGTCGCGGAACGCCGCGGCGGTCGCCTTGGCCATCCCGCCGGAGCCGCGCAGGAGCACGGACGACGCCGGGTCGATCGCGTTCCTCTCGATGAGCTGCGCGATCGCCGTGTAGTCCGTGTTGTACGCGGTCAGGACCCCGGAGTCGTTGACGATCGTGTTGACGGAATCGATCGCCGCGGCCGAGGCGTCCATCTTGTCGACCATCGCGATGACCTCCTCCTTGTACGGCATCGAGATGGCGCAGCCGCGGATGCCGAGGCCGCGCACGCCCGCGATCGCCTGGCCGAGGTCCGTGGGCGCGAAGGCCTTGTAGATCCAGTTGAGGCCGAGCGCCTCGTAGAGGAAGTTGTGGAAGCGCGTCCCGTTGTTGCTCGGCCGGGCCGAGAGCGAGATGCACAGGGTCATGTCTTTGTTCAGGATCGGCACGGCACCAAGGCTAGTGCCGCGCCGGCCCCGAACCCACCCGCGACGGCCGGCACTAGCCCTGGCGGGCCTTGAAGCGCGGGTTCTTCTTGTTGATCACGAACGTCTTCCCGCGGCGGCGCACGATCTGCGCCCCCGGGATCTTCTTGAGAGCGCGCAGCGAGTTGCGGACCTTCATGGCGGTACCTCCAGTAGTTGGTTGAGGGTGGAGCGGGTCAGGCGTCGGCGAAGCCGAACGGATCGGACGCGAGGGCGTCGGGGCCGGCGGCGAGCTCGGCGGGGCTCAGCTGGCAGCCGTCGAGCAGCCCCCGGAACTGCTCGGCGTCGAGGTCCTCGGCGTCGGCCGTGACCGCGACCTCGGTGCAGCGCCGCGGCGCCCCCGGCGTCTCGGGGGCCTCGGGCCAGGGCCCGGTGGCCTCGAACCACACGCGCGGGCCGACGCCGTTGATCGCGATCCGCTGCCCCGGCGCCGAGGCGACCCACAGCCGCCCGCGGAGCCAGTGGCTGCCCGCCGCGAGCTCCGGCAGGGCGTCGCGCAGGCGGCCGGGGTGCAGCGGCCGCTCGAGCCGGTGGTGGAGCGTGCCGAACCGCCCGGACAGGCCGGCGGCGGGCACGCGGACCTCGCCGCGCCGCGAGCGGGCGGCGGCCTCGGGGCCGTCGAAGCAGCCCGGGCGGTAGTCCTCGTCCGGGCGCACGACGGCGGCGTGCGGCGCGATCTCGGACAGCAGCTCGGTGCCGCGCGCCCAGGCGGGCGACGTCTCGGCCCCGGTCGCGAGCAGGCTCGCGGCGAGGCCGGGGACGGCGAAGGCAGTGTCCGCGGCGGCTAGCTCGCCGACGAGGAACTCCCCCGGCGTGCGGTCGTCGTCCGGCGAGGCCGTGAGGGAGGACTCGAAGAGCGTTCCGCGCTCCCAGATGGATTCCTCGAGGGCGGAGGGGTCCACGGCGAGCGCCGTGGTGTCGATGCGCAGCGGGGCATGGATCCCGCGGCCGTCGGGGTCGAGCCCGAACGCCTCGCGGAGGGCCGCGAGCACCATGCCCACGCTCACCCCCGCCGGGAGGGCCGCGACAAGGTGCTCAGTCCCGGCGGCGAGGTGCCGCTCGATGGCCGGGACGACATCGAGGCGCACCGTGCAGGTGAGGCAGCCGTGCTCGAGCGGGGTCTCCGCGCGCTCGGCCAGCCGCCCGCCGTCGTACGTCTGGCGGAGCACGACGCCGCCGTCGAGGAGGTCGTGCTGGAGCACGACCGAGCCGCGGTGCGCGGCCGCGAGCCTGGCTGCGGCAGTGCCCCGGCAGTGGGGATCGAGGGAACTCAGGAGGGAGACGTGCATGCCAGCAGCATATGAGAACCATTCTCATATGCCAACTCCGCACCTCTGGCCCCCGGCCCAGCACAGGTGTGCAATATATGCATGACGGCCCCGAGCGAGAGCAGCCTGCCGGTGGAGGTTGACCGGCGTCCCGGAACGGACGGCGACCCGACGGGCCAGGAGACTCTGGAGCCGCCGGAGACACGGGCCCACGCGGGGCCCGCCTGGCCGCCCCCGGAGCGGGGCGAACGGCAGCCCGACGAGGCCGTCGAGGCGGAGAGGCACCCCGAGCCGCTGGGCCGGAACCAGCCCCCGCCCCGTGTGGGGCTCAACGAGTTCACGGCCAACGCGGCCCTCGTCGAGGCCGTCGCACGCCACGGCGCGGCGTGGGCGGCCGGAAGCCTCGCGGCGGTCGGCCGGCTCGTCGGCTCCTACGAGTTCGCGGAGTACGCCCGGCTCGCCAACGAGCACGCCCCGGAGCTCCACGTCCTCGACCGCTATGGCGAGCGCGCCGACGAGGTCGAGTACCACCCCGCGTACCACCACGTGCTCGCCTCGGCCGTCGCGAACGGGGCGCACACGTCGCCGTGGGCGGACCCGCGCCCGGGCGGCCACGTGGCCCGAGCGGCGGTGTTCATGCTCTTCGCCCAGGCCGAGCCGGGGCATGCGTGCCCGGTCTCGATGACCCACGCGGCCGTGCCGGCGCTCCTGGCCGAGCCCGAGGTCGCGCGCGTGTGGCTTCCCCGCCTGTTCGGCACGGGCTACAGCCCGCGGCTCGCCCCCGCCGGGCAGAAGCCCGGCGCGCTCATGGGCATGGCGATGACCGAGCGGCAGGGCGGCTCGGACCTGCGCGCCACGACGACCGTCGCGCGCGACGCCGGCGGCGGCACGGCGCTGCTGACCGGCCACAAGTGGTTCTGCTCGGCGCCCATGAGCGACGCGTTCCTCGTCATCGCCCAAGAGCCCGAGGGGCCCTCGTGCTTCCTCGTCCCGCGGATGCTCGAGGGCGGCGGGCGGAACACGTTCCGGCTCGTGCGGCTCAAGTCCAAGCTCGGCAACCGGGCCAACGCCTCGGCCGAGGTCGAGTTCGAGGACACGCTGGGCTGGCGGATCGGGGAGCCCGGCCGGGGCCTGCGCACGATCCTCGGGATGGTCCAGGAGACCCGGCTCGACTGTGTCCTGGGCACCGCGGCCGGGATGCGGCAGTGCGTCGCCGAGGCCCTGTGGCACGCGCAGCACCGGCGCGCGTTCGGCCGGCTGCTCTCCGACCAGCCGCTCATGGCGGCTGTGCTCGCGGACCTCGCGCTCGAGTCCGAGGCGGCGACGGCGCTGGGGATGCGGCTGGCCGCCGCGGACGACGCCGTGTGGTCGCCTCCCGAGGGAGGCCTCCGCCCCGGCTGGGAGCCGGGCGGAGAGCCGGGCGTCCCGCAGGCGCCCGCCGCCGTCTCGGGGGCCGACGCGGCCCGGGAGCGCGCGTTCGCCCGGATCGCCGTGCCCGCCGCCAAGTTCTGGGTCTGCCAGCGGGGCCCGGCGCACGCGGCGGAGGCCATCGAATGCCTGGGCGGCAACGGCTACATCGAGGACTTCCCGCTCGCCCTGCGCTACCGCGAGCAGCCCGTCATGGCCATCTGGGAGGGCTCGGGGAACATCGTGGCCCTCGACGTCCTGCGCGCGCTGACCCGCGAGCCGGACTCCGCCGACGTGCTCGCCGAGGAGCTCGAGGAGCACCGGGGCGCCGATCCCGTCCTCGACGCCCACCTCGAGCGCGCGCTCGCCCTCATGGCGGACGCCGCCCGCGAGCCCGAGGAGGCGCAGGCCTGGGCCCGCTCCCTCGCGGAGGCCCTCGCCCTCGCCCTCGAGGCGACGCTCCTGGTCGGGAACGCGCCGTCGGCCGTCGCGGAGGCGTTCATCGCCGCCCGGCTCGCGCCCGGACGGAGCCTCGGCTACGGCTGCCTGCCCGACTCCACCCGGACGGAGGAGATCCTCGCCCGGGCATGACGCGATCATGACGGCGGCGCGCGCCGCGGCCCGGGGCCGCCCCCCGACGGCTGCCCTAGACTGAAGGGACCGAATGACCAGCGCCGGCGGCACTGTCTGCCGGCTTCCCACGGGGGTGGATACCTGAAGATCGACTTCGCCCAGTCCGAGCAGTCCACCCTCGGGCTCGAGTGGGAGATGGCCCTCGTCGACAAGCACGGGGGCGAGTTGGTCTCCGTGGCCCCGCAGGTCCTCTCGCAGCTCCAGTCGGAGCGCGCGGACCTCTTCGAGGAGTCCTGCCCCCGCATCCACCAGGAGCTGCTGCTCAACACGGTCGAGATCGTCACGGGCGTCCATCACACCGTCGGGAACGCGAAGGCCGACCTCGCCGAGTCCCTCGCCGCGGTCCGCGCCGTGACGGACCGGCTCGGCGTCGAGCTCTTCTCCGCCGGGAGCCACCCGTTCAGCCCCCCGCGGCTCCAGCCGGTCACGGACAAGGAGCGGTACGCGAAGCTCATCGACCGCACCCAGTGGTGGGGCCGGCAGATGGTGATCTACGGCGTGCACGTGCATGTGGGCCTCGACCGGCGGGACAAGGCCATGCCCGTGCTGGACGCCCTGGTCAACTACTTCCCGCACTTCCAGGCGCTCTCGGCGTCGAGCCCGTTCTGGAGCGGCGAGGACACTGGCTATGCCTCGCAGCGGGCGCTCATGTTCCAGCAGCTGCCCACGGCCGGGCTGCCGTTCCAGTTCCCCGACTGGGCCGGGTTCGAGGCCTACGTGCAGGACATGCTCACGACCGGGGTCATCGACGTCATCAGCGAGATCCGCTGGGACATCCGGCCGGTCCCACGACTCGGGACGATCGAGATGCGAGTGTGCGACGGGCTCTCGACGCTCGAGGAGATCGGGGCCATCGCCGCGCTCACGCAGTGCCTCGTCGAGGAGGCCTCCCGGGCCCTCGACGCCGGCGGGACCATCCCGACCATGCCGCCGTGGCACGTGCAGGAGAACAAGTGGCGCGCGGCCCGGTACGGGCTGGACGCGATCATCATCACCGACGCCGCGGGCAACGAGCAGCTCGTGACCGAGCATCTCGCCGAGACGCTCGACCGGCTCGAGCCCGTCGCCCGGGACCTCGGCTGCGCGGTGGAGCTGCGGGACGTCGAGGGCATCATCCGCCGCGGGGCGGGCTACCAGCGCCAGCGCCGGGTCGCGGAGACCCACGGCGGCGACCTGCGCGCCGTCGTGCTCGAAGAGGCCAAGCTCATGCGCGAGGGCCACGTCGGGTGAGCCGGGGCCCCGGCGGGCGGCGGGCCTCGGTCCGGCGGCGCTCGCCGCTGCGGATCACGGTTGTCCTCGCCCTCGCGGCGCTCGTCCTCGCCCTGACCTCGCACCCGACGGCGGCCCTGTGGGCCGCGGTCGCCGCGGCCGTGTACGCGGGGGTCGAGGGCCTGCTGGAGTGGCGCCGCCGCCGGCGCTGAACCTCATCGGCGCCTCGACTGCGCCGCCGCGGAGGCGTAGCGTGGCCGCGACCACGCCAGGTACGAGCAAAGGGGTCATCATGGCAGAGCTCTCACCCATCCAGCCGTGCCTGTGGTTCGACAGCCAGGCCCGGGAGGCCATGGAGTACTACGTCAGCGTGTTCCCGAACTCGCGCATCAATCGGATCGACGAGTACCCGGACGAGTCGCTCGACGAGCACTTCAAGGGCACGTCGGGCAAGGTGATCAACGGGCAGTTCACGCTCAACGGCGTGGACTTCGTCTGCCTCGACGGCGGGCCGCTGTTCACCTTCAACGAGTCGATCTCCTTCGTCGTCTCGTGCGCCGACCAGGAGGAGATCGACGAGTACTGGTCCAAGCTCTCGCACGTGCCCGAGTCCGAGCAGTGCGGCTGGTGCAAGGACCGGTTCGGGGTCAGCTGGCAGATCATCCCGGCCAACATGGGCGAGCTGATGAGGCGCCCCGAGCAGATCCGCGTTTTCATGCAGCAGAAGAAGATCGTGGTCGCGGAGCTCGAGAACGCCTGAGGCGCCACCTCTGGCTGTCAGAAACTGCACAACTCACGCGGCTGGTCGCAGGCTCTTGCCCCGATTCCGCTCTGAGTTGTGCAGTTTCAGACGCCTCTCGACGTCCGAGACCACCTCGCCGATCCAGGCCCGCTCGAACATGACGTGCTCCCAGCTGAAGCGGAGGACGGTGCACCCTGATCGGACGAGCTCGTTGTACCTCGTGCAGTCCCGGTGCAGGGCATCGCGCCCGCCGTGCCATTTGAAGCTGTCCGCCTCGGCGACGAGCACCCGCTGCTTGGCCAGGTCGACGCGATAGTCGCCCCGGGCGGTGGGGATCCAGGCCTGCGGCTCCATGACGACCCCGGCCTCGAGGCACGCGGCCCGGAGCCCTGACTCGAAGGCGTTCGCTGCTCGGCCGTCCATCGCGTGCAGGACCCTCTCCTGGGCCCTCCGGTTCCGTCCCACCCACCGGCCCGCCGCCTCGACAAGCTGGTCTGGGCTGACCTTCCCGAGCCGCAGGACCGAGTCAGCGACGGCCAGCCCCTCCGCGAACGGCAGCGCGGCGGCGCAGTCCAGCACGGTGCGGGACACCGACGTCGCCTGGACTGCGCCCTTGGCCACGAGGTCAGCGGGAGGCAGGAGTCGCGTCGCGACCACGGTGCCCGGGACCTTCCTGGTGCGGTGCCCTCGCGGGACGGCCAGCTCGACGCTCTCGGGCCGGTGCAGGACCCCAAGCCCGTGGGCCATGGCGGCGGACCTGCCGAAGAGGACGGCCCGCCCCGTCAGGGCCAGCCGCTCCGCCTCCCCCAAGGCGCTCAGCGCGTAGATGCCCTGGCCCGCCCTGAGGACGGCACCGGATCGGACGGCCATTGCCAGGTGCCGGGCCGAGACGTGGCGCAGGAGCTGTCCCGTCCGGGCACTTCCACCAACGGCTGCAAGGAATTCAACGACGTGGTCCACCTTCCCATGCTGCCCGGGCTTCCCCATGGAGAGGACGTCATGGCGCCACTTGTGGATAACCCCGTCTTGGCCGGATTCCGAGGCGTGACGTTAGAAACTGCACAATTCAGCGCGCCTGGTCGCCGCCGGGGCGGCAAAATCGTCCTTCAGTTGTGCAGTTTCTGACGCGCTGGCCCGACAGGCCCCGCGCTACGCCGTCACCGACGTCACGGGCAGCGAGGACTCGGGCGCGAAGCCGAGGTCGCTGGGCTCCCCGCCGTCCATGATGACCCGTGCCGCAAGCGCCGCGACCATGGCCCCGTTGTCCGTGCACAGCGAGAACTGAGGAACAGCGAGGGAGATCCCCGCGGACTCGCACCGCGCCGCAGTGACCTCCCGCAGCCGCGAGTTGGCCGCGACGCCCCCGCCCAAGAGCAGGTTCCGGATGCCCTGCTCGCGGCAGGCCAGGACGGCCTTCGACGTGATGACGTCCACGACGGCCTCCTGGAAGGACGCCGCGATGTCCGCGACCGGGACCGGCTCCCCGGCGGCCTCGAACTGCTCGACGCATCGGGCCACCGCGGTCTTGAGCCCGGAGAAGGACCAGTCGTAGCGGTGCGGGCCCGGGTCCTCGGCCGTGCCCATGTACTTGGGCTGGGTGAGGCCCCGGGGGAAGCGGACGGCGCGGGGGTCGCCGTCGCGCGCGATCCGGTCGATGGCCGGCCCGCCCGGGTAGCCGAGCCCCAGCAGCCGGGCCACCTTGTCGTAGGCCTCCCCGGCCGCGTCGTCGATCGTGGAGCCGAGCAGCTCGACGTCCCGGGCGATGTTCCGCACCCGCAGCACCTCGGTGTGCCCGCCCGAGACGAGCAGCGCCCCGAGGTCCGCCGGCAGCGCGCCGCCGTACACGCCGTCGTCCAGCAGCCCGACGCCGACGTGGGCGACGAGGTGGTTGACGGCGAACAGCGGCTTGCCGCGCGCGACGGCGAGGGCCTTGGCCGCGCACACGCCGACCATGAGCGCGCCCGCGAGCCCGGGGCCGGAGGTCACCGCGATGGCGTCGACGTCATCGAGGGCAACGCCGGCGGTGGCGAGGGCCTCGCGCAGCGTCGGGACCATCGCGTCGAGGTGCGCGCGCGAGGCGATCTCGGGGATGACGCCGCCGAAGCGGACGTGCTCGTCCATCGAGGAGGAGACGGTGTTGGCGAGCAGGCGCGTGCCGCGGACGACGCCGACTCCGGTCTCGTCGCACGAGGACTCGATCCCGAGGACGAGGGGGGCCTCGCGGTTCATTCGGTGTTCCCTTCCTGGGCCTCGCCGGCCCCGGCCGCGCCCGCGGGGGCGATCGGCAGCTGCATGATGAGCGCGTCGACGCCGTCGCGGTAGTAGCGCCGGCGGAGGTGGATCTGGACGAAGCCGAACCGCCGGTAGAGGGCCTGCGCGCGCGGGTTGTCGGCGCGGACCTCGAGCAGGACGTCGGCGGCGCCCCGCCGGCGGGCCTCGTCGATGAGCCCGGTCAGGAGCGCCGAGCCGATCCCCCGGCCCTCGAGGTCCGGCACGACGGCGATGGTCTGCACGTCCGCGATCGGCGGCACGCACATGAGCCCCGCGTACGCGACGATCCGCGCCCCCTCGGGGGTCCGTTCCTCGGCGACCCAGTACTGGCGCGTGTCGGCCTGGGCGAGCTCCTCGCGGAACATGTACTCGGGCCAGGCGTCGGCCGGGAAGAGGAGCCGCTCGAGCGCGTGCACCTCGGGCACGTCCGCCTCGGTCATGTCCCGGAGCACAATGCCGTCCGGCAGGCCGGGGCGCGCGGCCTCGCCGCTCACAGGGCGCGCTTCCGCGGGCCGGGGACCTGCGCGTCGGACTCGCGCAGGTAGAGGGGGGCCGTGCCCGCGAGCGGGAGGCCCGCGGCGATGCGAGCGGCGGCGACGAGGCCCAGCGACGCGGCGGTGGGCTGCGCGGCGTCGAATGCGCCGACCCGGCGCGCCCCCGCGCCCGCGAGCTGCTCGGGGTAGAGGCCCGCCCCGGCGCCGTAGACCGGGAGCGCGGGGAGTTCGCCCGGGGAGGTGACGTGCGGGCCGTCGCGCAGCACGCCGTCGCCCCCGTAGCGCGCCCAGTAGAGCTCCTTGCGGCGGGCGTCGGTCGCGACGACGAAGTCGCCGTCCGCTGCCCGGGCGGACGACGGCGTGGCCGCGCCGCCGGCGCCCGGGCCGCCGCCGGCGTCATCCGTGGACTCCGCGGCGAGGACGTCCCACGCGAGGGCGTCGAGGCTCATGACCCCGTGGAGCGGGACGTCCCACGCGAAGGCCAGGGCGCGGGCCGTCGCGATGCCCGAGCGCAGGCCCGTGAACGGGCCCGGGCCGATGCCCACGACGATGCGCTCGACGTCCCCGGGCCCGAGGTCCTGCTCCGCGAGCAGCGCGCGGATGCCCGGGGCGAGGACCTCGGCGTGCGACTTGGTGTCCTCGGTCGCGAACGAGGCGAGGACGGCCGCATCCTCAGCGGCGCCGTCCGTGGTCTCGTGGCAGCGGATGAGCGCCGCGGAGGCGATCGCGGACGTGTCGATGGCGAGGATGATCACTGGGCCTCCTCCTTCGTCGGGACGGCGTGGGCCCCCATCTCGGCGTCGTGGGCCCCCATCTCGGCGTCCTGGGACCCCATCTCGGCGTTACCAGACCCCATTTCGGCGTCGTGGGACCCCATCTCGGCGGGGGCGTGGAGGCCCGGGGCACCGACGCGCTCGACGGCGGGCCAGTGCACCTCGGGGTGCGCGGCCCAGCGGGGGCCGAAGGCGCGGATGACGATGAGGCGGGGCTCGTCGTCGTCCTCGGTGTCGAAGTCGAGGGGGCCGGTCCCGGCGGACGGCCCGGCGGCGGGAGCCCCGGCGCGGCGCAGCTCGATGTCGAGCCGGCTCTCGGCGAGGTGCTCGACCCGCCCGCGGCCCCACTCGACGACCGTCACGGCGGTGTCGGCCCAGTTCTCGAGGTCGAGGTCGTCGACCTCCCCGGCCCCGGCGAGCCGGTATGCGTCGACGTGCACGAGGTCCGGGCCGCCGGGCCGGGGGCCGTCGGGCAGGTTCGGGTGGATCCGCACGAGCACGAACGTCGGCGAGATGATCCCCGCCCGCACGCCGAGGCCCTCGCCGAGGCCCTGCGTGAAGGTCGTCTTGCCGGCGCCGAGCTCGCCCGTGAGCACGAGCAGGTCCCCGGCGCGGAGCACCCCCGCGAGGGCCGCGCCGAGCGCCTGGGTCTGCTCCGCCGTCGTGGGCGCGAAGGCGATCTCCCAGGCGGCGCCGCCGGGCGCCTCGGGCACGGGCCCGGGCCCGCCGCTCACGCGCCCTCCCCAATGTAGACGCGCGGGACGCGCGGGCTGATCCGCGTGACGATCTCGTAGTTGATGGTCCCGGCGGCGCGGGCCCAGTCGTCGGCGGTGGGGCCGCCGTCGTCCCCCGAGCCGAAGAGCACGGCCTCGGCGCCCGCGTATGCATCAACGTCCGCGCCGGGCCCGAGGTCCACGACGACCTGGTCCATCGCGACCCGCCCCACGACGGGGTAGGTCTCCCCCGCGATCCGCACGGGCCCGCCGCTCGAGGTGCGCGGAACGCCGTCGGCATAGCCGAGCGGCACGAGGCCGAGCGTCGAGGCGCCGCGGGTGCGGTAGAGCAGCCCGTAGCTCACGCCCTGGCGGTCGGGGACGCGCTTGGCCTGGGAGAGCGTGGCGCGGACGGTCATCGCGGGGCGCAGCCCGAGGTCCGCCGAGGACTGGTCCTCGAAGGGCGAGAGCCCGTAGACCGAGATGCCCGCGCGGACGAGGTCGAAGTGCGCGTCCGGCCGGGAGAAGATGGCGGGCGAGTTGGCGATGTGCCGCACCTCGAGGTCGCAGCCGGCGTCCTCGGCGAGCGCGACGGCCTCGCGGAACGCGTCGAGCTGGGTGTCCGTCTCGGGGCGGTCGGGCTCGTCCGCGACGGCGAGGTGGCTGAAGACGCCGACGACGCGCAGGAGCCCCTCGTCCTGGTACTCGACGGCCTCGCCCACGAGCGAGTCCCAGCGGTCCGGGGTCGCGCCGTTGCGGCCCAGGCCCGTGTCGATCTTGAGGTGCACCCGGGCGGGCCGCTCCTGCTCGCGCGCGGCCGCGACGATCCGCTCGAGCTCCCAGCCCGAGCAGCCGAGGTCGATCCCGGCCGCGACCGCCGCCGAGAAGTTGGAGTCCGGCGTGTGCAGCCACGCGAGCATCGGCGCGTCGATCCCGGCCGCGCGCAGGGCGAGGCCCTCGCTGATGTGCGCGACGCCGAGCCAGGACGCCCCCGCCTCGAGCGCGGCCCGCGCGACCGGCACGGCTCCGTGCCCGTAGCCGTCCGCCTTGACCACCGCCATGACCCGGGCCGGCTCCGCGACCTTCCGCAGCACGCCGACGTTGTGCCGGATCGCGTCGAGGTCGACGACGGCGGCGCGCTCGGGCAGGCGGGACGTGGGCACGCTGGAGGAGGTCGGGGTGGGTTCGGAAGTCACGCCCCGAGTCTACTCGCGGCGCACGACGGCGCCGGGCTGGCCCGGCGGGCGCCCTCCCAGCGTTGCGGGGTCACCTCCCAACGATGCGGGGTCACCTCCCTGCGTTGCGGGGTCACCTTCCTGCGATGCGGGGTCACCGGCGCGGCTCAGAACATCCCATTCCCGTGCGGGAGCTCCGCCGGGATCGGCTGGACCACGTCCCAGTGCTCCACGAGCTTGCCGTCCTTGAGGCGCCACAGGTCCCAGAAGGCCATGGGCCCGCCGAGGTCACCCTCCGAGACGGCGAGCACGAAGTTCCCCTGCCCCACGACGTGGTGCACCTTCCGGTACGCGAGCGTCTTGCCCGCCGCGGACAGGGCGGCGACGGCGGCGCCCAGCCCGTCGAGCCCGTCGGCGATGCCCGGGTTGTGCTGGTCGTACTGCTCCGCGGAGATGTAGTCAGCGAGCGCAGAGAAGTCCCCGCCCACCAGCACCTTCTCGAGGAAGTCCCGGACGCGCTCCTTGTTCTCCTCGGTCCGGTCGAGGTCCTCGATCGTCGTCGGCCCGTCGGTCTGCGAGCGACCGCTCACCGTCTGCCCGACGACCGGCGTCAGGGCATCCCAATGCTCGGCGTTCTTCCCGTCCACGACGCGCATGAGGTCGAAGGCCACGAGCGGGGCCGGGCCGAGGCCCGTATAGACGCCGTGCAGGGCCACGAAATCGCCGTCCTCGATGGTCCGGACGAGGTGGTAGTCAAAGCCCTCGCCCATCTGCCGCAGGGCCTGCTTGAGGCCCTCGCGGCCGTCCGGGGCGAGGGCCGAATGCTGGATGTAGTCCTCGGCCCAGTACTCGTCGACGGCGTCGATGTTCCGCTCGATGAAGGCCGCCCGGAAGCCGGCCTGCAGACGTTCAAGGTTGCTCATGGCATGCTCCTGCGGTGCGGTAGCGGTCCCCCGGCAGTCGGACGGAGTCAACCTACGCCCGCCTCCAGCGCCCGGACAAGACGTCACGACGCGCGGGGCCCTTAGCGCGGCACGTAGCCTTGGGAGGGTGCAGCACCTCGACCGCGTGGCGATGATCTCCCTCCACACGTCCCCCCTCGAGCAGCCCGGGGCCGGCGACGCCGGGGGCATGAATGTCTACGTGTCCCACCTTGCCCGGGCCCTCGCGGGGACCGGGCTGCAGGTCGACGTCTTCACCCGCGCGACAGATCCGGCGCAGCCGGACACCGTCGTGCTGGCCCCCGGGGCGCTCGTGCACCACGTCGAGGCCGGGCCGCGGCGGCGGCTCGCGAAGGAGCAGATGCCGCCGCTGGCGGCGGAGTTCGCTGCCGGGGTGCTGCGCCGCATCGCCGCCGCACAGGACGCGGGAGGCGAGCCGACCGGCGTCGTGCACTCGCACTACTGGGTCTCAGGAATGGCGGGCCTCGACGTCGCCGCGGAGCTCGGCGTCCCGCACGTGCACACGATGCACACGATGGCCCGGGTCAAGAACCTGCACCTGCCGGCGGGCGACACTCCCGAGCCGAGCAACCGCGAGCGCGGCGAGCAGCGGCTCGTGGACGCCTCGGCGCGGCTCACGGCCAACACCCCGGCGGAGCGGGACGAGCTCGTGCGGCATTACGACGCCGACGAGGACCTCGTCGACGTCGTCGCCCCCGGCGTGGACCTCTCCGTGTTCCGGCCGGCATTCCGGACCAGGTCCCGGGCCGAGCGGGGCGTGGGCGCGGACGAGTTCCACGTCCTCTTCGCCGGGCGGATCCAGCGGCTCAAGGGCCCGCACGTGCTCGTCGCCGCCGCGGGCGAGCTGCGCCGGCGGCGGCCGGACATCCCGCTGCGGGTGAGCATCGTCGGGGCGCCGAGCGGCTCGGCGGGCCTCGACCTGGACCTGCTCGCGGAGGCTGAAGGGCTCAACGGCGTCGTGCGGAGGCTCCCGCCGGTGCCGGCGCCGGAGCTGGCAGACTGGTTCCGGTCCGCGGACGTCGTCGCGATGCCGAGCGCGTCGGAGTCGTTCGGGCTCGTGGCCCTCGAGGCGCAGGCATGCGGGACCCCGGTCGTGGCCGCCCGGGTCGGCGGGCTCACGAGGGCCGTGTGCGACGGCCGGACGGGGTTCCTCGTCGACGGGCACGAGGCGGCAGACTGGGCGGCGGTGCTCGAGCAGCTCCACGACGACCCGGAGACGCGGCACGACCTCGGCGTCGCCGCCTCGATCTACGCCGAGCGGTTCGGCTGGGAGCAGACCGCCGCGGCGACGCGGACGGCGTACCGGGCAGCGATGCGCGAGCATGCCGCGCGCCTGGCCGCCGCGGCATCGCCCTGACCCCGCAACGCTGAGACCTGACCCCGCAACGCTGAGACCTGACCCCGCAACGCTGGGAGGTGACCCCGCAGCGTTGGGAGGTGACCCCGCGACGCGGGCGCGTGACCCCGCAGTGCTGGGAGGCGGTGGGGGGTAGGGTGGCGGCATGACCGCCACGGCAGCGACGCCCAGCGCCTCTCCCCCCAGCGATCTCGAGATCGCGCGGGCCGCCACCCTCCGCCCCATCGAGGAGATCGCCGCGGCCGCGGGGATCCCGGCCGACGCGCTCGAGCTCTACGGCCGCTACAAGGCCAAGGTCGACGTCGGCCGGCTGCCGGCTGCCGGCACGGAAAGCCCGCTCGGGCAGGTCGTGCTCGTCTCGGCCATCTCCCCGACCCCGGCGGGCGAGGGCAAGTCGACGCTCACGGTCGGGCTCGCGGACTCCCTCGCGAGGGCGGGCAAGCGCACGATGGTGGCCCTGCGCGAGCCGAGCCTCGGCCCGATCCTCGGCATGAAGGGCGGCGCGACGGGCGGCGGCCGCTCGCAGGTCCTGCCGATGGAGGACATCAACCTGCACTTCACGGGCGACTTCCACGCCATCACGGCCGCCAACAACGCGATGTGCGCGCTCGTGGACAACCACATCTTCCAGGGCAACGCCCTCGGGATCGACCCGCGGCGGATCGCCGTGAGGCGCGTCATGGACATGAACGACCGCACGCTGCGGGACATCGTCGTGGGCCTCGGCGGCCCGGCCCAGGGCGTCCCGCGCGAGGACGGCTTCGACATCACGGTGGCCTCCGAGGTGATGGCCGTCTTCTGCCTCGCGTCCTCGCTCCGGGACCTCAAGGACCGCCTCGGCAGGATCACGGTCGGCTACACGTACGCCCGCCGGCCCGTCACGGCCTGGGACGTCGGCGCGGCCGGCGTCATGGCGCTCCTGCTCAAGGACGCCATCAAGCCGAACCTCGTCCAGACCATCGCGGGCACGCCGGCCCTCGTCCACGGCGGGCCGTTCGCGAACATCGCCCACGGCTGCAACTCCGTCCTCGCGACGACGACGGCGCGCCGGCTCGCCGAGGTCGTCGTGACCGAGGCCGGCTTCGGCGCGGACCTGGGCGCCGAGAAGTTCATCGACATCAAGGCGCGGTCCGCGGACGTGGCGCCCTCCGCCGTCGTGCTCGTCGCGACGGTGCGCGCGCTCAAGATGCACGGCGGCGTGCCCAAGGACCGGCTCGGCACCCCGGACGAGGCCGCGCTCGGGCGCGGGCTCGCGAACCTGGCCCGGCACGTGGCCAACGTGCGCCGCTTCGGGCTCGAGCCGGTCGTGGCCGTCAACCGCTTCGCGGCGGATTCGGCGGGCGAGCTCGACGCCGTCGTGCGCTGGTGCGCCCAGGCCGGCGTGCGGGCCGCGGTCGCTGACGTGTGGGGCCGCGGGGGCGGGGGCGACGGCGGCGACGCCCTCGCGCGCGAGGTCCTCGCCGCGCTCGCGTCCCCCGGGCGGTGCCGGCAGCTGTACCCGCTCGAGGCGGGGATCGAGGAGAAGATCGGCACGATCGTGCGCGAGGTCTACGGCGGGGCCGGCGTCGTGTTCTCGGACCGCGCCCAGCGTCAGCTCGAGCAGATCCGCGAGAACGGCTGGGACGCCCTCCCGGTGTGCATGGCCAAGACGCAGTACTCGTTCAGCGACGACCCGACGAGGCTCGGCGCGCCGGAGGGCTTCACGGTGCACGTGCGGGAGCTGTGGGCGCGCACGGGGGCAGGGTTCGTCGTGGCGGTCACGGGGCAGATGATGACGATGCCGGGCCTGCCCGCCACGCCCGCGGCCCTGCGGATGGACGTCGACGACGAGGGCCGGGTCACGGGCCTCTTCTGAGGCTTGACCCTGATGGGAAAAGACCGAGGGAGCGCCCCCCAATCCATCGCGCGCTCCCTCGGCGGAGCCTTTGCACGACCCACGGATCAAGATACCTGTGCTCCCCAGCCGCGAAGAAACTGGGGACGTATTAAACCGGTTCACTAGGGCGTGTTGCTTGACCCTCCGAGGCCGATGCTGCAGTTGGCCTGGTGGAGGGCAACGGACGCCCGGTGGCGGAGCGGCGGCTGACGGAGAGCGACACGCACCCGCCTCTGGTGGAGTCCCAACGAGCTACGGATACTGTCCGTATCAACCGGGAGGCGCAGCCGTCATGAGGATCCTGATCGTCGACGACGAGAAAGTGCTTGCCGAAACGATTCGCCGCGGACTGCGCAATGAGGGGTTCGTCGTGGATCTGGCACACGACGGCGTCAGCGGTGCGAGGGCCGCGATCAAGAATCCCTATGATGTGATCCTCCTGGACCTGATGCTGCCCCTCAAGAATGGATACGACGTCCTGAAGGAAATCAGGGAACACCGGATTTGGACGCCGGTCCTGATGCTGACGGCAAAAGATGGTGAATATGACCAGACGGACGCATTCGATCTCGGGGCGGATGACTACCTCACCAAGCCCTTCAGCTTTCTGGTGCTGGTCGCTCGTATCCGGGCCCTCATGCGCCGCGGTGCGCCTGAGCGGCCGATGGTTCTCTCGGTCGGAACCTTGACCCTGGATTCCGTGAGCCGCAGTGTTCGCCGCGGCGATATCCCCATTGGGCTCACGGCCAAAGAATACGCGCTGCTGTACTACCTGGTGCGCAGGCACGAGCAGGTCGTTTCCAAGTCCGAAATCATCGAGAACGTCTGGGATTCCGCCTTCGAGGGAGGGGATAACGTCGTCGAGGTGTACATCGGCTACCTGCGGCGGAAAATCGATGCCCCCTTCGGGCTGCACACCCTGACAACTGTCCGGGGAATGGGGTACATGCTCAGCCCCGACCGCCCTTCCGCGTCTCTTCCCCCGGCCCCTGCAGCGGAGTGAGCCGCCGAAGCGGGGCTTTCTCGGCCGACTCCGCTTGAGCGGGGAATGCCAACTCGAACCGGGCGCTGCCGTCCGGAGCTTCCATCGAGCGGATCCGGCCCCCATGGGCGCTCATGATGGCTGCCGCGATGGCCAATCCCAGGCCGCTGCCACCGCTGTCGCGAGACCGGCTTTCGTCCAGCCGTACAAAGCGTTCAAAGATCCGCTCGCGTTCGGCAACCGGCACGGGCGGGCCATCGTTGTCGATGGTGAGCACGACGCCGTCGAGCGAGTTGCGCAGTTGGATGCTGATCCGAGACTGGGCGTAACGCTCCGCGTTGTCCAGGACGTTCCTGACTGCCTGGCCGATGCGCCGGACGTCGCCTGTGATCCGGGCCGGTTCAAGACTGGCCTCGATCTCATGTTTGCTGGTGGAGCGCAGACGGCGGACCTCGTCATTCAGGACGTCATCAAGATCCACATCTGCCAGGTCGAGATGCAGGCCCCCGTCATTGGTCCTTGCCAGGGTTAGCAGGTCCTCGACCAGGTAGCGCATGCGCGCCGTTTCCCCGGCGAGGACCTCCTTCATCTCCTCCCACGTGGCCCCGGACGGATCAGCGGCCGCGATTTCCAGTCCGGCTCCGAGCGTCGCCAAAGGGCTGCGTAGTTCGTGGCTTGCGTCAGAGACGAAGCGTCGCTGTTCGAGGTCCGAAGCCTGTAGCCGGTCCAGCATCATGTTCATCGTCAGTGCCAGGGCCTGGAGCTCGTCGGACGTCTGAGGCACCTCGACACGGCCGTTCAGGCTCCTGGCGTTAATGCCCGCGACTTGGCTGCGGATCCGCTCGACCTGGCGCAGCGACCGTCCGACGAGCATCCAGACCCCGACGCCGACCCCTGCCAGCAACAGTGGTGCGGCCCCAAGGATGAACCACGCCACCGTGGCGACCGTGTCGGACTGCACTCGCACCGAGGCGCCTACAGCGACGGTGTAGACCTTCTCGTCCTCTCCGACTCCCGTGGCAACGACGTACAGCTCATCGTTGAACAGGCCCTTCAGCCCGGAAACGCGCTCGGAAAGGGTTTGCTTCGCTTCTGGGCGCAGCGTCGTGATCGGCGTCGCGGCCGTGGCAGGAACGGACGCGGCGAAGACCGATCCGTCAGGATCCAATATCTGGATGTACTGGCCTGGGCGGGCCGCAGACGTGACGTATTGCCGCGCTTCATCAAGATCCTGTTCTGCGATGTGGGCAATCACGTCCTCGGCCTGCAGCCGTGTCAGAGTTTCAGTAGATGCCACCAGAGCGTTCTGAAGCAGCAGCAGGAGGATCAGTCCGCCCACGATGAGCGCGGCCGCCACAAAGGCGACTGCCGTGGCCGTGGCCCGCTTGCGCACGCCCCAGCGGCGAGTGCGCACTTTTCCCGAATGCGGAGGCTTTCCGGAATGCGGAGGCTGCTTGGCGGCACCCATGCACCAAGGATGCGTCCCCGAGCCCGCCTGAAACACCCCTCGCCGAGGGTGCATGGGAGCGCCTGGACTGCATCGGCGGTCCGGCTGTGGGTTGACTGAGGCATGCTGTGCTCTGGCTGAGATTCGTCGAGCCGATTTTGAGGGCAGAGAAGCTTCGAGAGCACACTGGATGGACACCATAAGAATCTGCTCGGGTCACAAAACAGGAGACTGTCATGGGCAGGAAGACCCTTTTGATCACCGGCATTACCGCAGCAGCGGCCGCCATGAGCGGAGCGTCCGTTGCGGCGGCCAGCAGCACTCCGGTCGATGATCAGCCTTTGAGCGGAACCGCTCTGCAGCGGGCCAGCGATGCGGCCATAGCCCGAACCGGTCCGGGCGCCGTCACAAGCGCACAGACTGACAATGACGGGAACACTTCTTATGAGGTGAACGTGCAGCTGGACAGCGGCAGCCGAGTTGAGGTGGAGCTTGATGGCTCGTTCCAGGTGGTCACGGTGGAGGGCCAGGACGGCGACTCAGGACAGCCGTTGAGCGCCGCCGATCGGGACAGGGCAGGACAAGCAGCGCTGGCGAAGGTCGGTCAGGGCAGGATTGGCGAAGTGGAACGCGAGAGCGAAGGCGGCTCCGCATATGAGGTGGAGATCATTCTTCCAGACGGCTCCGAAGTTGACGTTGAACTGGGAGCAGATTTCCAGGTCCTGCGCACAGGAGCGCCTGAGCGGGACTGATCGACCGGCCAGGGCCTCGGCAAAGTGCCCAGCAGAAAGCCGTGAGGTGAGGAAAATGGCATGGATTCATTTCCTGGTCCTGGTAATCGACACCGGTGTCATGAGCGTGGGATTGCTGCTCGGGCCTGAGGCCGCGGGTGCGGCCTTCTTGGTGACCTCAATAGGACTCGGGGCGTACACGGCCAGCGCGCGCCGAGCGGCAACGAAAACTGATGGCAGCCGCCTACTGGCCCACAACGACGGCGGGCGCACGACGGCGGGTTGGGAACCCGCCGTCGTGCGCCCGCCTGAAGGGATGCGTGCCGGTCAGCGCTCGCGCTCGCCCCGGATGAAGGCCTCGACGTCGGCGCGGGCCACGTCGTCGGCCTTCTGCTCCGGCGGGGACTTCATGAAGTAGGCGCTCGGGGAGGTGAGCGGGCCGCCGATGCCGCGGTCGAGGCCGATCTTCGCCGCGCGGATCGCGTCGATGATCACGCCCGCGGAGTTGGGCGAGTCCCACACCTCGAGCTTGTACTCGAGCGAGACGGGGGCGTCGCCGAAGTTGCGGCCCTCGAGGCGCACGAAGGCCCACTTGCGGTCGTCGAGCCACTGGACGTAGTCGGACGGGCCGATGTGCACGTCGCGGTCGGCGAGCTCGGCCTCGACGTTGGAGGTCACGGCCTGGGTCTTGGAGACCTTCTTGGACTCGAGGCGGTCGCGCTCGAGCATGTTCTTGAAGTCCATGTTGCCGCCGACGTTGAGCTGGTACGTCCGGTCGACGGTCACGCCGCGGTCCTCGAAGAGCTTCGCGAGGACGCGGTGGGTGATGGTCGCGCCGATCTGGCTCTTGATGTCGTCGCCGACGATCGGCACGCCCGCGGCGCGGAACTTCTCGGCCCACTCCGGAGTGCTCGCGATGAAGACGGGCAGGGCGTTGACGAACGCGACGCCGGCGTCGATCGCGCACTGGGCGTAGAACTTCGCGGCCTCGTCGCTTCCGACGGGGAGGTAGCACACGAGCACGTCGGCCTGGGCCTCGCGGAGGGCGGCGACGACGTCGACCGGCTCGAGGACCGACTCCTCGATGGTCTCGCGGTAGTAGCGGCCGAGGCCGTCGAGGGTGTGGCCGCGCTGGACGGTGACGCCCGTCGGCGGGACCTCGGCGATGGAGATCGTGTTGTTCTCGCTCGAGACGATCGCCTCGGCGAGGTCGAAGCCGACCTTCTTTCCGTCGACGTCGAACGCGGCGACGAACTCGATGTCGCCCACGTGGTACTCGCCGAACTCGACGTGCATGAGACCAGGGACCGTGTCAGCCGGGTCGGCGTTGCGGTAGTACTGGACGCCCTGCACGAGGGAGGCGGCGCAGTTGCCCACGCCGACGATGGCGACTCGGATCTTCTTCTCTGACACGTGACTCCTTGAGTAGATCGGTCCCCCGGCCGGGCTGCGGGTGCGCGCCGGAGAGCATCGTCCATCCTACCCGGCGTGGGCCCTTCCCTGACCTGTGCAGCGCCTGCCTAGACTGGCCGCATGGGACGCAGAAAGAAGAAGTGGAGTGAACTCAGCGGCGGCCAGCGGTTCGGCGTCGTGCTCGGGGCCGCGGTCCAGATGACGCTGCAGGGCCTCGCCCTGCGTGACCTGGCCAAGCGGCCCGCGGACCAGGTCAACGGCCCGAAGGGCGCGTGGGCACTGGGGACGCTCATGAACGGGCTCGGCCCGATCGCATACTTCCTCCTCGGGCGCAAGCGCATCCCCGGCGAGGTGATGAAGGGCACCGGGACGAAGGCCTCGACGTCTGGCCTGCACACTGCGGTGGGCGTCGGGCTCGGCAAGAAGCTCTGATATATTACGCCGAAACCTCTGATATATGACGCTCGCGGCGGGCGCTGGCACACGACGCCGGCGCCCCCGTCCGCGTGCTCGTCGCCTTCGCGAGGGGTCACCCCGCGACGACGGCCTCGATCCGGCCCAGCTCGTCGTCGCTGAAGTCCAGGTTCTCGAGCGAGCCGAGGCAGTCCTCAAGCTGGC
This sequence comes from Sinomonas sp. T428B, assembly GCF_056780155.1. Lineage (NCBI taxonomy): Bacteria > Bacillati > Actinomycetota > Actinomycetes > Micrococcales > Micrococcaceae > Sinomonas > Sinomonas sp. T428B. The sequence goes on from NZ_JBRAZR010000001.1 coordinate 2,770,203, forward strand.
GGACGGAGGACGCCCCGATGAGCGCGCTCGTGACCGGCGCGGCGCCGTTGGGCCGCGGCCGGAGGGTCCACGCGATGGCCATCTGCGCGAGGGACTGCCCGCGCGACTCCGCCACCTCGTTGAGGTCGCGGATGAGGGTGAGCCTGTCCGCAGTGATCGAGGCGGACTTGAGGAAGTGCTCCTTGGTGGCCCTGGAGCCCTCCGGGATGCCCTGGAGGTAGCGGTCGGTCAGGAGGCCCTGCTCGAGCGGGCTGAACACGATCGAGCCCGCGCCGACCTTGTCGAGCGCCTCGTAGAGGTCCGGGGTGCCCTGCTCTGTCCAGCGGTCCAGGATCGAGTAGCGGGGCTGGTGGATGAGCAGCGGCGTGCCGAGGTCCGCCAGGATGCGGGCGGCCTCGAGGGTGTCCTCGGGCGAGTAGGACGAGATGCCCGCGTAGAGCGCCCGGCCCGAGCGCACCGCGAAGTCGAGCGCGCCCATGGTCTCCTCGAGCGGCGTCTCGGGGTCGAAGCGGTGCGAGTAGAAGATGTCCACGTACTCGAGGCCCATGCGCTTGAGCGAGGCGTCGAGGCTCGAGATGAGGTACTTGCGCGAGCCCCACTCGCCGTAGGGGCCCTCCCACATGTGGTAGCCGGCCTTGGTCGAGATGACGAGCTCATCCCGGTGCGGGCGGAAGTCGTCGCGCAGGTGCCGGCCGAAGTTCGCCTCGGCGCTCCCGGCGGGCGGGCCGTAGTTGTTCGCGAGGTCGAAGTGGGTCACGCCCAGGTCGAAGGCCCTGCGCAGGATGTCCCGCTGGATCTCGAAGGGCTTGTCGTCGCCGAAGTTGTGCCAGAGGCCCAGGGAGATGGCTGGGAGCTTGAGCCCGCTGCGGCCCACGCGGCGGTACTGCATCGTTTCATAGCGGTCAGCTGCTGCGATGTACGTCACAGGGGTCGATCCTATGCCCGTTCGGGGATGCGGACCGTCAGCGCCCCCGGGTCGACACGGAAGGCCAGTCGCCTGCCCATGCCGAGGTGCTCGCCGTCGAGCTGGACGTCGTGCGGGGTCGAGGAGGCGACCCGGACGGTCCGGCCGGTGAAGTGCCCGAGGTCAGGGGGGTTGTGGCGGCGGACGCGGCTCAGGAGCGCTGTCGCGACGCGGAACCAGCCGAGCGCCCCGCGCGGCGCGACGGCGAGCACGTCGAGGATCCCGTCGTCGATCTTCGCGCCCGGGAAGACCTCGACATCGCCCTGGATCTTCCCGCAGTTGCCCACCATGACGCCGCGCTGGCGCCGCTCGAGCGCGAGCCTGCCGTCGACGTCGACCCTGATCCGGTAGGCGTCCCCCACGATGCTCTGCGCGGCGGAGACGACATAGGCGAGCCAGCCCGCCCTGGCCTTGAGGTCGTCGTTGGTCCTGGCCATGACCGTCGCGTCGAGGCCCATGCCCGCCATGACGACCCACGCGAGCTCATGCCCCTCGTCGATCCGCGCCCAGGCGACGTCGATGCGCCGCTCGCGGGGGCCGAACGCGGCCGCGAGTGCCGCCGGCATGTCGTCGATGGGGATCTCCAGGTTCCGCGCGAGCAGGTTGCCCGTGCCGAGGGGCACGACGCCGACCGGCACGCCCGTGCCTGCCAGCTCGCCCGCCACGGCGCGCACCGTCCCATCGCCTCCGCCCACGACGACGAGCCCGGCCCTGGACGCGACCCCCTCGCGGGCCATCCCGCCCCCGGGGTCCTCGACCGTGGTCTCGAGGATGATCGGCTCGGCCCCGAACTCGGAGCAGCGCGCCCTGAAGGCCTCCACGAGGGCCTCGACCCCGTCCTTGATCGGGTTGACCACGAGTGCGCAGCGTTCCATGCTCGTATACCCCTTCCGCTCAACGGCGTTGACGGACACGTTACCCAACCACGGCGCGGACGACGCGGGGCGGCTGGGTCAGCCGCCGAGGGCCGGGGGCAGCTTCCTGCGGAGCCTGTAGAACTCGGCCTCCGTCTCCCGGGCGAGCTGGGTCTCGCGCGCATGGAGGCGGCCGTAGGTGAAGGCGTTCTCCCCGCGGGCGTGCGCCTCGGTCGCGAGGCGGCGCAGGAGCTCGGCGGTGACGATGCTGTCCTGGTGCTCGCCGAGCACCTGCTGGATCCTGTGCGCGCGCTTCTCGAGCTTCGCGGCCTTGCCCGCCCCGAAGGCGGCGGCGGATTCGGCCGCGTAGCGGAGCCTCTTGGCGGCCTTCCGTGCCTCGTGCAGGCGCACATCGGCGTCGTCGGTGCCCCGGGCCTCGGCGGCGGTGCGGATCGCCTCGCGCAGCCTCTTGGCGTCCCGCTTGGTGAGCTTGCGGGGGGTGGGCCGCTTCCCCTTCGGGCCGGCGTCCTCGGCCAGGTCCCCGATGAGGGCCTCGATGCCGTCCAGGAGAGCGAAGTAGCGCTGCGATCTCAGTGCCTCGGCCACGCCGGCCGTGGCCGCGTGGTGCTCGGCGCCGAGGTCCTCTGCGATGGCCTGCGACACGGGCCCGAGGACGAGCTCCCCCGGCTCTTCCCGGACCATCTCGGCGAGGCGTTCACGCATGACCTCGGCGTCCCGGGCCCGGCCGAGGACCTGGCCGAGCCATTTGAGCTCGTCCCGGAGGGCCTTGCCGCGCTCCTTGCCCACGGCCTTGCGGTAGGTGGACAGGGCCGAGCGCAGCCGCCGGGACGCGACCCGCATCTGGTGGACGGAGTCCGGGGCGTCCTCACGCACGAGGGGGTCCAGGTCGAGCAGAATGTCGGCCTGCTCCTGGGCGTAGTCCAGGAAGGCGGAGACGGTCCTGTTCATCGGCCTGCGGCGCCCGCCGTCGAGATCGGACAGGGCGGGGCCGAGCGTCCGGGAGAGGTGACCGAGCCCGTCGTCGGGCCTGGCCCTCGCGAAGGCCTTCGCCAGCTCCTCGCCCAACCCGTCCGGACCGTCGGCAACCTCGATCCGCCACTCCCGCCAGGATTCCGCAGAGCCTTCCGCGCCGAGGGGCTCGCCGCTGAGGTGGTCGTCGCTGACCTCCGCCACGACGCGGCCGGCGCCGTCGAGCAGGGGGGAAGTCCGCCGATTGATGGTCACCCGGGCGACGGGATGCACCGCCCTGCCGCGCAGGTGGGCCTGCGCCGCCTCGGCCAGCGCCGCGGGCGGATCCTCCCCCGCGCCCAGGGGCTCGTGCCGCGACCCCTGCCCGACGTCGTCGGCCGTCTCCAGATGCCAGCCCTCGTCGGCGCTCCCGGTGCGCCGGCAGAGGGCGATTCCCCTGCGCGCCAGGCGCAGATCCTCGGTGTCGAAGTACTCGTCGAGCACGAGCGCCTCGGCCGTCTCGCCGATTCCCGCCACACCCGGCAGCGCCTGCAGCGCCGGGAACCTGTCCGCCGGGGACGCGTCGACGACGGCGGCGACGCCCGCTTCCAGTGCCTTGGCCATGACGCATTCTAGGAGCCTCCAGACAGGGGACCGCCACCCCTGCCGGGCACGTTTTCAGAACACCTCCACGAGCAGGCGTGGCCTGCGCCCGCGTGGGCTACACTGCGGCAACGCTCCGACGCCGCTTCGAAAGGATCCGCCAATGGCAGAGGGTGGGAGGCACGAGTCGGTCGAGCAGCGGTGGTGGGTCCGGGAGAACCTGCGGGAGGCCATTGACCGCCTGGTCGACGAGGGCTATACCGTGCGCGGCGGGCAGGGCGAAGACCCGGAGCTCATCGACCCGGGCGGATCCGCCGTGGAGACGTGGCGGGAGGACTTCCCCTACGAGGACCGGATGACGCGCGAGGAGTACGACCTGGAGAAGTACCGGCTCCAGGTCGAGCTGCTGAAGTTCCAGTACTGGGCCCAGGACAACGGCCAGAGGCACGTCATCGTGTTCGAGGGCCGCGACGCCGCGGGGAAGGGCGGGACGATCAAGCGGTTCACCGAGCACCTGAACCCGCGCTCGGCCAGGGCGGTGGCACTGGGCAAGCCGTCGGACCGTGAGCTGGGCCAGTGGTACTTCCAGCGGTACGTCCAGCACCTTCCCACTGCCGGGGAGATCGTGATGTTCGACCGGTCCTGGTACAACCGGGCCAACGTCGAACGGGTCATGGGCTTCTGCACCGAGCAGGAGTACGAGACCTTCATGGGGCAGGCCCCGGAGTTCGAGAGGATGCTCGTGGACTCCGGCATCCACCTGACCAAGTTCTGGTTCTCGGTCACCAGGCTCGAGCAGCGCACCCGGTTCGCGATCCGGCAGATCGATCCGGTGCGGCGGTGGAAGCTCTCGCCGATGGACCTGGCCTCCCTGGACCGCTGGGAGGACTACACGCGGGCGAAGGAGGCGACGTTCCTGCGCACCGACACCGACCATGCGCCCTGGATCACCGTCAAGTCCAACGACAAGAAGCGGGCACGGCTCAACGCCATGCGCCACTTCCTGAGCCAGATCGAGTACGACGGAAAGGACCCGGACGTGGCCTGCGCTCCGGACCCGCTCATCGTCCAGCGGGCACGCCACACGAGCGGCGACTGACTCGGCGTCGCCCGTCGCCTTCTCAGACAGCCGACGGCCGGCCCCATGAGGGGGCCGGCCATCGAGGGATCCGACCTGGACGGTGGGCAGCCGGTCAGGCTCCGACCTGCCGCTGGCCCTCCTGGCGCTCGCCGAGATCCTTGGGCGCCTTGTCGCGGCCCATCTCGACCTGCATGTTCTCGACGTCGGTCCTGACCTCGATCTTGCGCGGCTTGGCCCGCTCGTGCACGGGGATGGTCACCGCGAGCACGCCGTTGTTGTACGTCGCGGAGATGCTCTCCGTGTCGATGCCCTGGCCGAGGGTGAGCTGGCGCAGGAACGCACCGCCCTCGCGCTCCCGGGCGAGCCACTTGACGCCCTCGTGCCCGCGCAGGGTGCGCACGGCACGGATGGTCAGCAGCTGGCCGTCCACGTCGATGTCGACGGACCCGGGGTCGATGCCGGGCAGGTCGGCGTTGAGGATGTAGTGGTCGTTCTCGAAGTAGAGGTCGATCGGCATGAGCCGGGGCCCGCTGTTGCGCTGGCCAAATAGGGCTCCGGTCAGGCGGTCGAACTCACGAATCGGGTCAAAATCAGCCATGAGGAATCACTCCTTCCTCGCCCCATCGGGGGGTGTTCACTCCTTGTCTGTCGGGTCGGGATCTCTCCCGACGGCAATGTTTTAGCACTCTCACCCCGAGAGTGCCAAGACCCTCCCGCCCCCTGATCAGGGGTCGCGAGGGCCCTCCCCCGTCACGGATCCACGAAGATCCAGAGGCCGCTGTCGCGGTCGCTGCCGAGGATGTACGTCCGGCCGTCCTCGCCGATGAAGGTCTCCACGCCCCAGAAGTCGTTGCCGTGCTGGTCCAGGTAGCCGCCGACCTCGACGAGCTCGCATGTGGCGGTGTCGGCTGGGTTGGAACACTGGATCTGCACGGCGCGGAGCCCGCCAGAGTAGTACGAGAGGTAGGCCAGCGAAGGATCCTGCGGATCGACGGCAACCTCGTGGACGCTCAGGTCCCCATACTTGAGGGCGAAGTCCGGATCGTGGGCCTCGGGGATGGCGAACGTGTCGAGCTCCTGGAGGGTCTTGGCGTCGAACAGGTGGACGTAGCCCCAGCCGTCGAAGATCGAGCCGACCTCGATGCTCTCGCCGACCGTGCCGATGGCCAGGTTCTCGGGATAGGTCCACGGGCCCCCGACCGGGGCGAGCGCGAAGAGCTTGTGGAACGCCTCGTGGGTGGTGCACACGGCCACGATCGCATCGACGAAGGCACCCGAGCCGCAGAAGGGCTGACCACCGGCGGCCTCCCCGGCGTGGTGGTTGACGAACAGCACGGCGTCCCACCCCGCCTGGGCGGCCACATGCGCCTTCTCGCCCGGGAAGCACGCATCCTCGGGCGCGCTCGGATCGCCCACGGGCCCGCGCTGGAGCACGAGGATCTTCTCCTCGCCCGGCTGCAGGCTCTCCACGTAGCCCGAGATGCTCCCCGGCGTCGGCACCGGCGCGGAGGCCGGGCAGCCGTAGCCGCCGTACACGGCGGGCCCGTTGAGCGTCAGGTCGCCCAGGACCGCCGGCGGCTGGCCGCCGGGGACCACGACCGAGCCGTACTCTCCCGCGAACTCGCCCGTGGTGATCTGGAGTGGCCCCGTCCTGTAGGGCGCGAAGTCCTCGTCCGTGCCGATGAAGAAGCGGTTGTCGATGGTGAATTCGGCCTGGTGGGCGTTGCCCTCAGGGGTCAGCGAGACTCCCCGAGCCTCGAAGAGCTGAGGGTCGAGGGCGGCGAAGTCGGTGTCGCCGAGGAAGACGGCGTTGGCGGGATCGGTGACGTCCAGAAGGACGTACCCGCCGTCCCAGTACGAGAGCAGCATGATGAAGCGGCCCTCGATCTGCTTGACGACCATGTCGTGGAGGAAGGAGTCCGTCAGGCCGAGTTCCGGTTGGGCGACGTTGAAGTCGTTGAGGTTGTACTCGGCGGCGAGGCGCGGCCGGTGGGGGTTGGTGATGTCGAGGATGTCCACGTCCGGGAATTCGAGGTTGTCCGTCATCACGACGTACGCGCGCTCCCCCGCGTCCCACGCGAAGGCGCTGTGGATCTCATGAGTGTCACGTGCCCCGGGCTCGCGGTCGCCGAAGTGCTCGGAGAGCTTCTTCGGGTCCCGCGGATCGGTGACGTCCCAGAGGGAGACGCCGCCCTTGGCGTTCTTGCCGCACGGCTCGTTGTTCATGACGAGGATCTCGCCGCTGAAGCTTCCGGTGGTCACCTCGATGACCTGCATGCCCTCACCGGGGCGGGTGTCCTGATGGGACGGGATGAAGCCGATCTGCCGGGCGGCCTCCCGCGGATCCCGGTCGACGCCGGAGATGTCCACGATGTACGCGCCCGCGTCCGGGCTGGTCCGCCCGCCGGTCTCCGGGCCGGCGCAGTCCGGCTCGCCCCAGTTGGCGAGGAAGGCGGTGTTGCCGTCCGGCGAGACGGCCACGTCCGCGATGAGGTCGGGCGTGTTGGTCACGTCGACCTTGTCGACGAAATCGACTTTCCCGAATTCCCCGGCACCGATCAGGTGCCCCTCGTCCATCCCGTGCTGGCCGTCCGGGTGGGCGGCCGCGCCGGGGACTCCGAACAGCGAGAGTGCCACGGCGCTGGCGGCGGCGGCAATTAAAGACCCACGTCGATGCATGGTTGCCCCTAGGCTCAGAGTGAGTTGTCGATTCCCCCGACAGCACACGGTAGGACCGCCACACGCCAAGATCTAGGGACAATCGCCTGTTTAATCCAAGGACTGGAGATGCTGTGGCCCGGGGATTGTCGACCGGCGTGACACACGCCGTAAATCGGCCCTGCGAGCGCCATGTCCTCTCAGCCTCTTGACAGGCTGCTCTCAGCCAGTCGCGAGCACGACGGCGGCGAGCCCGGGCAGGCGCACCTCTGCACCCTCGAGTGCGCACCCCTCGTCCGTCGAGACGGCAATCCTGACCGGGAGCCCCGGGGGCAGGGGCACCGACACGGGGCCCGGGCCGAAGCCCACGCACACCGCAGCGCCCGGGCGGCGCCACGTGATCCAGCGGGCCGCGCCTCCGTCAGAGGCCTCGCCGGGCTCGGCCGTCCCGGAGAGCACCTCCGTCTCGTCGAGCCGGCCGTCCCACAGGCCGGGAAGCTCGGCGCGCACGGCGAGGAGCCGGCGGTAGAGCGCGGTCAGGCGTGCGCCGTTGGGCGTCTCCGCCTCCGCCCAGTCGAGGATCGAGCGCTCGCGCGTGGCCGGGTCCTGCGGGTCGGGCACGAGGGCCGGGTCCCAGCCCATCCGCTCGAACTCCTTGAGCCGGCCCTCCCGGGTGGCCTCGGCGAGCTCGGGCTCGGGGTGCGACGTGAAGAACTGCCACGGGGTCTTCGCCCCGTACTCCTCCCCCATGAAGAGCATGGGCGTGTACGGGCCCGCGAGCGTGAGGACCGCGGCGACCGCGAGGCCGTCGTAGCCCAAGCGCGCGCTGGGCCGGTCCCCGACGGCGCGGTTGCCCACCTGGTCATGATTCTGGCTGCAGACCACGAGCTGCGAGGGGTGCACGCGATCCGGATCGATCGGCCGCCCGTGGCTGCGCCCGCGGAAGCTCGAGTAGGAGCCGTCGTGGTAGAAGCCGCCGCGCAGGACCTTGGGCAGGGCCTCCGGGTCGGCGAAGTCCTCGTAGTAGCCCTCGGTCTCGCCGGTCAGGGCCACGTGGACGGAGTGGTGGTAGTCGTCGCTCCACTGCCCGCCGAGGCCGTACCCGCCGCGGGAGCGCGGGTCGATGAGCCTCGGGTTGTTCATATCCGACTCGGCGACGAGGACCTTCGTGCGGCCGGTGCGGGCCGCGACGTCGTCCGCGAGGTCCTGGAGCTCCTCGAGGAGCGTGCGCGCGCGGCGGTCCACGAAGGCGTGGACGGCGTCGAGGCGGAGCCCGTCGACGCGGTAATCCTCGAGCCACAGGCGCGCGTTGGCGAGGATGAACGCCCGGACCTCGTCCGAGTCGGGCCCGTCGAGGTTGACGGCGTCGCCCCACCCGGTCGCGGCGCCGGGCAGGAGGTAGGGGCCGTACTGCGGGAGGTAGTTCCCGCTCGGGCCGAGGTGGTTGTACACGACGTCCTGGATGACGCCGATCCCCGCCGCGTGCGCGGCGTCGACGAAGCGCTGGTACGCGGCCGGGCCGCCGTAGCCCTCGTGCACTGCGGACCACAGCACCCCGTCGTAGCCCCAGTTGTGCGGGCCGTTGAACGCGTTGACCGGCAGGAGCTCGACGAAGCCGACGCCGAGGTCGGCCAGGTACGGCAGCCGCTCCACCGCGGCGTCGAACGTGCCCCCGCGCGTGAAGGTGCCCACGTGCAGCTCGTAGACCGAGGAGCCCGCGAGCTCGCGGCCGGACCACCGGCCGTCCGCCCACACGTGCGCCCCGGGGTCGAAGCCCGCCGAGAGCTCGTGCACGCCGTCGGGCTGGCGCAGCGAGCGGGGGTCCGGGTAGGGCCCCTCGCCGTCGAGGACGTAGCCGTAGCGCTCCCCCGCCGCGAGCGCCGCGGCCACCCGCCCGGCGTCGTCCGACGGCGGGGCCCACCACGCGCGGTCGCGCGCCTCGAGGGCGAGCCGCTCCTGCTTGGCCCCGGTCCCGAGGACGAGCTCCACCCGGTGGGGCCGGGGGGCCCAGACCCAGCCGAGGGGCTTCGGCTCCCGCGCCGCTCCCGGTTTCGGCTCCACTGCCCTCCGCTCGGCCACGGCTCGCTCAGCCATTGTCTACTCCCCCTCCTCTGGAATCAGGAGCGCCACCGGGAGGGCCCTGAGGACCTCGCCCACGTGGTGCCCGCCGGCCTCGTACCTGGTCTGGGTGAAGGCGTCCCGCATCGGCCGGGACACGTGCACCATGGTCTCGCCCCAGCCCCCGCGGCGCTCGAGCCCGACCGGCAGGCGCGTCGCGAGGGCCATCGCCCCGCGTTCGCCGCGCCGGAACCCGACGAGGTGCTCGGCTGCGGGCCCGTGCGCCTCGACGGCGCCGTAGCCGTTGAACAGCTCGGGGCGGTCGCGGCGCAGCCGGAGGGTCCGCGAGACGACGAGCAGCTTGGCCTCCTGGACGAACGGCCCACGCACGGGGGCGCCGGCGTCGAGGGCCTCGAGCGCGGCGGCGCGGGCGGCGAAGTCGACGCCGCGCCGGTTGTCCGGGTCGCACAGCGAGCGGTCCCAGAACTCGGTGCCCTGGTAGACGTCCGGAACCCCGGGCATCGCGAGCTGCACGAGCTTGGCCGAGAGCGCGTTGGACGCCGCGTGCCCGTCGATCCGCTCCGAGAGCTCCCCGAGGAGCCGGTGCACCTCGCCCGGGACGAGGGCGATGTCCACGAGCGCGCGCACGGCGGTCTCGAACTCCTCGTCGGGCGCGGTCCAGCGGGTGTGCACGCCGGCCTCGCGGGCCGCCTTGAGGGCGTAGCCGACGAGCCGCTCGGCGTCCGCGGGCCACGCGCCGAGGACCGCCTGCCAGAGCAGGTTGGACAGCGGCCCGTCCGGCAGGGGCGCGAACGCGTTGAGCCGGGGCACGAGCGCCGCCCATTCGTCCGCGAGCTCGGACAGGACGCTGATGCGGGCGCGGGCGTCCTCGCTGCGCTTCGTGTCGTGGGTCGTGAGGGTCGTCATGGTGTGCGGCTGGTGCCGCTCGCGCTCGGCCATGCGGGCGTGGAACTCGTCCGCGGAGACCGAGAACTGGGTCGGGTCGCCGCCGACCTCGGTGAGCGTGCCGAGCCGGGTGTACCGGTAGAACGCGGTGTCCTCGACGGCCTTGGCCATGACCATGCCGGTGGTCTGCTGGAACCGGATGGCGAGCTCCTGCGTCGGGTCGGCGAGCCGGGGCTCGAGCCCCCGGACCGTCGCGGCCAGGTCGGGCCGGGCCATCTTCGCGTCCCGGCACGCCTGGGCGAGCACCTCGCGCCCCTCGGGGAGGTAGGTGCGGTAGACGGGGAACTGCGCGGCGATCTCGGCGAGCGCGTCCGCGGCCGTCTCGAGCGGGTCCGCCTCCTCGTCATCGCGGACGACGGCGGGCTCCTCCTCGCGCCCGAGGCTCGCCTCGGCGTCGGCCGCCTCCGGCTCCCCCTCGACGGCGGCCGCCAGCCCGACGTCGACCACCGGATCGTCCACCGCGAGCCGGGCCAGGCGCAGGATCTCGGCCCGGAGGAGTCCGTCCGTCATCCAGCGCTTGGTCCCGTGGACCATCTCCCCGAAGTCCGCGGGCTCGCCCCCGCGCAGCTCGGTGTCGAGCTTGGTGAGGGCGTCCTCGCCGTCCGGGTCGGTGAAGAGCCGGTCCACGAGCCCGAGGGCGTCATAGCCTGTCGTGCCCTCGCACTCGAACCCCTCGGGCAGCTCCTCGTGGCCCTCGAGGATCTTCTCGACGAGGGTGTACGCCCCGCCCGTGGCCTCCCGCAGCCGGACGAGGTAGCCGGCCGGGTCGGCGAGTCCGTCCGGGTGGTCGATCCGGACCCCGTCCACGAGGCCCTCGTCGAACCAGCGCCGGACCTCGGCGTGGGCCTCGTCGAACACCCAGGGCACCTCGACGCGCACGCCGGCAAGGGTGTTGATGGCGAAGAAGCGGCGGTAGTTCAGGCGCGTGTCGGCGAGGCGCCACGGGATGAGCTCGTAGTGCTGGCGCGCGTGCACGGCCTGGGGGGTGTCGCCCTGCGTCCAGGTCCCGGGCGCGAGCGGGAAGCGGTGGTCGTAGTAGCGCAGCTCGCCGTCCTCGAGCCGCAGGATGGTCAGATCGTCCTCCGAGCCGAGGATCGGCAGGAGGACCTTGCCGCCCCCGGCGTCCCAGTCGACGTCGAACGCCTCGGCGTAGCGCGAGTCCCGGCCCTCCTTCAGGAGGGACCACCACCATGGGTTCTCCGCCGCCACCGCGACGCCTACGTGGTTGGGCACGATGTCCACGAGCACGCCCAGGCCGGCGGCGCGCGCGGCGGCGGAGAGGGACGCGAGCCCCTCGGCGCCGCCGCGCGCCGGATCGACGCGGGAGGGGTCGCACACGTCGTAGCCGTGCTCGGAGTCGCCGGTCGCCTCGAGCAGGGGCGAGAGGTAGAGCCACCCGACGCCGAGCGAGCGCAGGTAGGGCACGATCGCCTCCGCGTCGGAGAGCGTGAAGCCGGGCCGGATCTGGAGTCGGTAGGTCGAGGCTGGGATCTTCACAGTGCTCCTTCGCGGGTCGGCGGCCGGGCGGCTCGGTGCTATTTGCCCGCGCGGCTCGAGGTCGGCTGGTTGCTCGTACTCGAGCTGGCCTGCGCGGCGAGGGACGCGGCCACGGAGTGGTCGATCTCCTCCTTGCGCTCGTGGGCCCGCAGCACGACCATGCTCTTGGCGGGCATGGTCAGGAGGGCGCCGCTCGGGATCTCGGTCACCCCGGCGGTCTCGCCGGAGGTGTCGAGCAGAACGTCCCAGCCCGGGGCGTACTCATCGGGGGGGATGCGGAACTCCACCTCCGAGGCGTCGGCGTTGAAGTACAGCAGGAAGTTCTTGTCGGTGATGAGCCGGCCGTGCGAGTCCTTCCCGCGGATGCCGTTGCCGTTGAGGAACACCCCGACGCTGCGGCCGAGCGCGATGTCCCAGTCCTCCGGGACCATGGGCTCGCCATCGGCGCGCAGCCACTCGATGTCCGGCAGGGGCTGGCCCTCGCCGCGGCGCACGGGGCGCCCGTTGAAGAAGCGGCTGCGGCGGAAGGTGGGGTGCTCGGCCCGGAGCCGGGCCACGGCGGCGGTGAACTCGACGAGCGGGCCGTCGGCGCTCTCCCAGTCGATCCAGGACAGCGGCGTGTCCTGACAGTAGGCGTTGTTGTTGCCCTGCTGCGTGCGGCCCAGCTCGTCGCCGTGCGAGATCATGGGGACGCCCTGGGAGAGGAGGAGCGTGGCGATGAAGTTGCGCTGCTGCCGAGCGCGCAGCTCGAGCACGGCCTTGTCGTCCGTAGGCCCCTCGGCGCCGCAGTTCCACGAGCGGTTGTGGCTCTCGCCGTCCTCGTTGCCCTCGCCGTTGGCCTCGTTGTGCTTCTTGTTGTAGGAGACGAGGTCCCGCAGCGTGAAGCCGTCGTGCGCCGTCACGAAGTTGATCGACGCGACGGGGCGGCGCCCGGTGTGCTGGTAGAGGTCGGCCGAGCCCGTGAGCCGTGAGGCGAACTCGCCGAGCGTCGCCGGCTCGCCCCGCCAGAAGTCGCGGACGGTGTCGCGGTACTTGCCGTTCCACTCCGTCCACTGCGGCGGGAAGTTGCCCACCTGGTAGCCGCCGGGGCCGACGTCCCAGGGCTCGGCGATGAGCTTGACCTGCGAGACCACCGGGTCCTGCTGGATGAGTTCGAAGAAGCTCGAGAGCTTGTCGACGTCGTAGAACTCGCGGGCCAGGGTCGCGGCGAGGTCGAAGCGGAACCCGTCCACATGCATCTCCGTGACCCAGTACCGCAGCGAGTCCATGAGCAGCTGCAGGGCGTGCGGGTGGCGGACGTTGAGCGAGTTCCCCGTGCCCGTGTAGTCCATGTAGTACTGCGGGTCGTCCTCGACGAGCCGGTAATAGGCGCCGTTGTCGATGCCCTTGAAGGACAGCGTGGGGCCGAGGTGGTTGCCCTCCGCGGTGTGGTTGTAGACCACGTCGAGGATCACCTCGATGCCCGCCTGGTGGAGCGTGCGGACCATCGCCTTGAACTCCTGGACCTGATGGCCCCGGTCCCCGCTCGAGGAGTACCCGTTGTGCGGGGCGAAGAAGCCGATCGTGTTGTAGCCCCAGTAGTTGGACAGGCCCTTCTCCAGCAGCGTGGCGTCGTCCACGAACTGGTGGACGGGCATGAGCTCGAGGGCGGTCACGCCGAGCTTGGTCAAATGGTTCACGACGGCGGGGTGGGCCACCCCCGCGTACGTCCCCCGGAGCTCCTCGGGCACCTCCGGGTGCGCCTCGGTGAGGCCCTTGACGTGGGCCTCGTAGATGACGGTGCGGTGGTAGGGGATCTTGAGCAGGGAGTCGCCCTGCCAATCGAAGAACGGGCTCGTGACGACGCCGAGCATCATGTGCGCGGCCGAGTCCTCGTCGTTGCGGCTGCGGGGGTCCCCGAAGTTGTAGGGGAAGAGGGGCTGCGCCCAGTCGGGCTCGCCCTTGACCGCCTTCGCGTAGGGGTCCAGGAGCAGCTTGTTGGGGTTGCAGCGCTGCCCGGTGTCCGGGTCGTAGGCACCGCCCACGCGGTAGCCGTAGAGCTGCCCCGGCTGCACGTGGGGCAGGTAGCAGTGCCACACGAAGCCGTCGACTTCGGTCATGGGCACACGCTTCTCGTTGCGATCCTCGTCGAAGAGGCACAGCTCGACGTGGGTTGCCGCCTCGCTGAAGAGGGCGAAGTTCGTCCCCGTCCCGTCGAAGGTCGCTCCGAGCGGGTAGGCGGTTCCGGGCCAGATGTCCATGTCAGCTCCTTGGGCTGTCCGTGACTGCTTCGAGGACCACGGCGCTGCGCGCCGGGACCACGAATCGCTCTCCCGCCGCCGTCGTCTCCCCCACGAGCTGCCGCGAGCACGTGGTGAGGGACGTGGTCCACTTCGCGGGGAAGTGACCGGACGGGATGAGGTACTCGACGTCGTTCTCCGCGGCGTTGAGGATCACGAGGAAGTCTGAATCGCCGGCCGAGCCGTGCCGGCCGGTGCCGGGGACGGCGGCCCCGTTGAGGTAGAAGGCGAGGGAGCGGGCCCAGTCATTGTCCCAGTCCTCTGCACCCATCATGGACCCGTCCGCGTCCAGCCACGCGATGTCCGGCAGGGGCTCGCCCTCGGCGGGGGCCACGGGGCAGCCGTCGAAGAAGCTGCGCCGCCGGAACACCGGGTGCTCGTGGCGCAGGCGGATGAGGCGGCGGGTGAAGTCGAGCAGCTCGGCGTCGGCCGCTTCCCAGTCGATCCAGGTCAGCGCGCTGTCCTGGCAGTAGGCGTTGTTGTTCCCGTGCTGGGTCCGGCCGAGCTCGTCGCCGTGGGAGAGCATGGGCACGCCCTGCGACAGCATGAGGGTCAGGAGGAGGTTCCGCTGCTGGCGGGCGCGCAGCTCGAGGATGAGCGGATCGTCCGTGGGCCCCTCGACGCCGCAGTTCCACGAGCGGTTGTGGTTCTCGCCGTCGCGGTTGCCCTCGCCGTTGGCCTCGTTGTGCTTGTGGTTGTACGAGACGAGGTCGCGCAGCGTGAAGCCGTCGTGCGCGGTGACGAAGTTGATCGAGGCGCTCGGCTTGCGGCCATCGTCCTGGTAGAGGTCCGAGGAGCCGGCCACGCGCATCGCGAGCTCGCGGAGCGTGCCCTGCTCGCCGCGCCAGAAGTCGCGCACGCAGTCGCGGAACCGGCCGTTCCACTCGGTCCACTGCTGCGGGAAATGGCCCACCTGGTAGCCGCCGGGGCCCACGTCCCAGGGCTCGGCGATGAGCTTCACCCTGCTGAGCACGGGATCGGCAGCGACGAGCTCGAAGAAGGGCGAGACCATGTCCACGGTGCCCTCCTCGCGCGCGAGCGTCGCCGCGAGGTCGAACCTGAACCCGTCCACATGCATCTCGGTGACCCAGTAGCGCAGCGAGTCGATGACCAGCGAGAGCGCATGCGCGTTGCCGACATTGAGCGAGTTCCCCGTTCCCGTGTAATCCATGTAGTGGAATTCATCCCCCGGAACGAGGTGATAGAAACCGGCATTGTCGATTCCCCGGAAGCTCAGCTGCGGGCCGAGGTGGTTTCCCTCCGCCGTGTGGTTGTAGACGACGTCGAGCAGCACCTCGATCCCCGCGCGGTGGTACGCCTTGACGAGCTCCTTGAACTCGAAGATCTGCTGGCCGCGGTCCCCCGACGAGGAGTAGAACGAGTGCGGGGCGAAGAAGCCGATTGTGTTGTAGCCCCAGTAGTTCGCGAGCCCGCGCTCGCGCAGCACGGCGTCGTGCACGAACTGGTGCAGCGGCATGAGCTCGATGGCCGTCACGCCGAGGTCGGCGAGGTGGCGCACGACGGCGGGGTGGGCCGCCCCGGCGTAGGTTCCCCTGAGCGCTTCGGGTACCTCGGGGTGGAGCCTGCTGAGGGCCTTGAGGTGGGCCTCGTAGATGACGGTCTCGTTGTAGGGGGTGCGCGGGGGCCTGTCGCCCTCCCAGTCGTACTCGCCGTGGTCGACGACGACGGAGAGCATCGCGTGCCCGAGGGAATCCGAGGTGTCCATCTCGCGCGGGGCGCCGAACCGGTACGCGTGCATCTCCTGGCCCCACTCGTTGCGGCCGGAGACGGCGAGCGCGCGCGGGTCCTGGAGGATCTTGGCGGGATTGAAGCGCAGGCCGTGGTCGGGGTCCCAGGGCCCATGCACGCGGTAGCCGTAGAGCTGGCCCGCGAGGACTCCGGGGATGCTGGCCTCCCACCGCACGGCCCCGCCCACGAGGACGGCCCTGCGCACCATCTCGACCCGTTCCTCGGCGCCGTCGGCATCGACGAGGCAGACCTCTACCCGCTCCGCCTCGGGGGCGGTGGCGAGCGCGAAGTCCGTCCCGAGTGGCCTAGGCCGGGCGCCCCAGAAGGCGCCTTCGGTTCTCGCGTCCATGGGAGTGACCCTAGCGGACGCCGCCGACAGGCGTGCTCGGCGAGGCACCCACGCGTATGTCCTGCGTCACATTCGAGGACGTTGTTTGAACGCCTCGCGCGTCTTTGCGCAAGCGCTTACACTATTCGTGCTAGACATCGCTCTTCCGGAGGGGCCCCATGGACTTCCGCCATCTCACGCTCGGCGACAAGGTCGTCTTCGCCGATGCCGGCCCCAAGCCCTTCAACGTCCGCGCGGTCTCGCCGGACCACACCGTGGTGATCCTCTCCCGCCCCGCCTCCGACGGCGCGTGCGCCGAGTACACGATGATCGACTGGACGCGCCCCGGCCGCGCCACGGACGGCACCGACGGCGTCGGGCACATGATCGGCTCCGGCGTCCACCGGAACCTGCACCGCTTCTTCCACTCGCCCCTCGACATCCCGGGCCAGCCGCCGCCCACCCAGACGATCCTCGCCTTTGGCGGCTGGACGGACGTGGCCATCATCGCGGTCAACGGCCAGCCCTAACCCAACGTTGCGGGGTCACCTCCCTGCGTTGCGGGGTCACCTCCCTGCGATGCGGGGTCACGTCCCTGCGATGCGGGGTCACCGGCTCCGGCCCGCGACCTAGAGTTGGTGCCATGTCTGCACGCGAGAGGGCGCTCGACGCGGCGGTGGAGCTGCTCGGCACCCAGGGCCTGCGCGCTCTCACCCACGTGCGGGTCGACGACGCCGCCGGCCTGCCCCGCGGCTCGACCTCCAACCACTTCCGTACCCGCGCCGCGCTCGTGGCCGGCGTCGTCGAGCGCATCGTGGACCAGGAGGTGGGTGGCGCGGACACTGGCACGCTGCCCCCGGATCCGGAGGGTTTCGCGGAGCTCGTCACGTCCATGGTCCTGGCCCTCACCGGGCCCTTCCGGGTGCGCACCACGGCCCGGTACGTGCTCTTCCTCGAGGGCACGCACGACGACGACGTGCGGCTTCCGCTGCTGGCCGGCCGCGCGCGGTTCCGGGCCATCACCGAGGCCGCGCTCGAAGCGTACGGGGCGACGGCGCCGTCGGTCGCGGCGACCGCCGTCATGGCCGCGGCCGAGGGGATGATCATGCACCGGCTCGCGGTCGACCCGGACGCCGACGTCGCCGAAGCCCTGAAGCTCGTGGTCCGCGCCGCCGTCTCAGCCGGAGCTGACCCCGCATCCTAGGGACGTGACCCCGCAACGTTGGGAGGTGACCCCGCATCGTAGGGAGCTGACCCCGCAACGTAGGGAGGTGACCCCGCAAGGTGGGTTGGCACCGTAGGTACGGGGGCCGGGCTGGGGAGTTCTCCCCATCGGCGACGGCCGGTTTTCCGTGGGGCCTGCCCCTAGACTCTCCCGAGGGGTGTCTGCCCGTGCGCCCTCAATCCGGGGGGGAGCATTCATGGGGATCCTGTCATGGGCTGGCGCGAGAAGGCGCCAGCTGACCACCGCTGCCAGCACGACGACGGCGGCCGCCGTGGCCGCCGCCGCGCTGCTGTACCCGGGGTTCACCGAGACCCGAGCTCAACGACGGCGGCATCTGGGTCACCAACACCTCGAAGAACGCCGTCGGCCGGCTGAACTTCGCCTCGAAGACCCTCGACGGCGCCGTCCTCGCCGCGTCCTCGGACTTCGACGTGCTCCAGCGCGAGGGCACCGTCCTCGTGCAGGACGCGGGCGCCTCGGCGGCGAACCGCGTCGACCCGGCGGAGGTGCGCCTCGGCGGCGAGCAGGGCCTGCCCGCGGGCGCGGAGCTGACGCTCGGTGCCGACACGGCCGCGGTCGCCGACCCCTCCGCCGGCAAGGTCTGGGTGCTCCCGCAGTCCACGCTCCCCGGCGCGGACCTCGAGAACCAGCCGCCGCTCGTCGAGGGCGGCAGGGGCTCAAAAGCGGCCGTCGGCCCCACGGACACGGTCGCCGTCGCGGACCCCGAGAAGGGCCTCGTCACCACCATCAGACCCGGCGGCTCGCGCGAGGAGACCGGCTTCACCGAGCTCGCGGGCGCGAAGCAGGTCCAGATCGCCCTCGTCGGCGAGAGGCCCGTGGCCTTCGACCCGGACGCCGCTCTCCTCTTCCTCCCCGGCGGAAAGACCGTCGAGGTCCCCGGCGGCAAGGGCGGGCGACTCCAGCAGAGCGGCGAGGCCGCGGACGCGGTGGCCGTCGCGGCGCCGTCGGGCCTCGTGCTCCAGCCGCTCGACGGCGCCCCGGCCCGCACAGTCCCGGCCGGCGCCGAGGGCGTCCCCGCGGCGCCCGTGCGCGTGGCCGGGTGCGTCTACGGCGCGTGGTCCGGCTCGGCCGCCTACGTGCGGGACTGCAACGGCGACACGAGCCGGCGCCAGATCCCCCAGGCCTCGGAGCGCTCGACCTTCGTCTTCCGCGTCAACCGCAACCTCGTCGTCCTCAACGACACGAGCGCCGGCACGGTCTGGCTCGTCTCCGAGGACATGATGATCGTGAACAACTGGGACGAGGTCGTCCCCGTGCAGACGAGCTCGGTGGACGCCGAGAAGGAGTCCCCGGACACGGTCCAGAGCGCGCAGCTGCCGGACCGCACCAAGCCGAACAACCCGCCCGTGGCCAAGGAGGACCGCTTCGGCGTCCGCCCCGGCCGCACGACCCTCCTGCCGGTCCTCGAGAACGACTCGGACCCGGACGGCGACGTCCTGACCGTCGCGGCGGAGTCCCGGCCCGCGGCGGGCACACTCGAGGAGGTCTACGGCAGCACGGGCTTCCAGGTCACGCTCCCCGCGGACGCCCGCGGCACGGACTCCTTCAGCTACACGGCCGACGACGGGCGCGGCCTCACGGCCTCGGCCTCGGTCGCGCTCGAGATCGTCCCGCCGGACGTGAACCGCGCCCCGCAGCCCAAACAGGGCCGGAACAACCCGCTCATCGTGGGCGTCGGCAAGGAGGCCACGCGCGAGGTCCTGCCCGACTGGACCGACCCGGACGGCGACGACCTCTTCCTCGTCTCCGCCGAGACCCCCGACCCCGCGGACCGCGTCCGCATCACCCCGGGCGGCACCCTGACCTTCACGGACGGCGGCGCCGCGCCGGGCCGCAAGCGCGTCACCGTGGGCGTCTCGGACGGGCGCACGACGGCGACGGCGGACGTGGTCGTCGACGTCCGGGCCGGCTCGCTCGAGGCCCCGATCGCCCTCGCCGACCACGTCACGGCCATCGCGGGCGTCGAGACCAAGGTCGCCCCGCTCCTGAACGACGCCGACCCGCAGGGCGGCAGCCTCCGCCTCGCCCTCGTCACTCCCCCGTCGGGCGTGACGGCGACCCTCAACCCGGACCAGCAGACGTTCACGTTCCGCGCGGACCGCCCGGGGACGCACTACGTCGAGTACGTCGTGACCAACGGCCCGGCGAGCGCGCGGCAGCTCGTGCGCGTCGACGTCGTGCCCGCCAACAGCGAGGGCACGCCGGTCGCGGTGCGGGACGTGGCCGCCGTCCCGGCCGGGGGCAGCGTGCTCGTGGACGTGCTCGGCAACGACACCGACCCGGCCGGCGGCGTGCTCGTCGTGCAGTCGGTGAGCGTCCCGCCGGGGACGCCGCTCGGCGTCGCGATCCTGGACCACAGCCTGGTGCGCGTCACCGACGTCGGCGCGAGCGGGACCCTGAGCATCAAGTACACCGTCTCCAACGGCCGGGCGAGCGCGACGGGCGAGATCGCCGTCGTCGTCCTCCCCGCGCCCGAGAAGCCGCTGCCGCCGCAGGCCAACCCGGACGAGGCGGACGTGCGCGCCGGGGACGTGGTGAGCATCCCGGTCCTGGCGAACGACGTCGACCCGAACGGCGGCGAGCTCACGCTCGTCCCCGAGCTGGTCCAGTCGCCCGCACCCGGGGACGGCCTCGCGTTCACCTCGGGCGGGATGCTGCGCTTCGTCGCGGGCCCGAACCCGGCCACGGTCTACGCGATCTACAAGGTCCGCAACGCCTCCGGCCAGGTCGACTCCGAGCAGGTGACCATCCGGATCCGCGCCGCCGAGGGCGCGCCGAACGCGGCCCCGCAGCCGCGCAACCTCACGGCCCGCGTGCTCGCGGGCGGGACCGTGCGCATCCCCGTGCCGCTGCACGGCATCGACCCGGACGGCGACTCGACCGAGCTCGTGGGCCTGGACCGCGGCCCGGCCCTCGGCACGGCCCTGCCCGGGCCCGGCTTCATCGACTACCAGGCCGCCGCGGACTCCGCCGGCACGGACACCTTCACCTACCGCGTGAGGGACCGGCTCGGCGCCGAGGCCGTCGGCACGGTGCTCGTGGGCGTCGCGCCGCAGGGCGCGGTCAACCAGCTCCCCCAACCGGCGGACGACTCGGTCACGGTCCGCCCCGGCCGCCGGGTCGCCGTCGACGCCCTGCGCAACGACGCGGACCCCGACGGCGACCGGCTCGCCCTCGTCGCGGATGCGTTCGAGGGCGTGGACGCCCTCCAGCCCAGCGTGGACCCGCGCGGGCTCATCGAGCTCACCGCGCCGGGCGAGCCCGGGATCGTGAGCCTGCGGTACACGGTCCAGGACCCGAAGGGCGGGCGCGCGACGGCGTCGGTGCGGGTCGAGTCGAGCCCCGAGAGCCCGCTCAAGCCCCCGGCCGCCGCGGACGACGTCGTGAGCCAGGCCGAGATGCGGGGCAGGACGACGGTCCAGGTCCCGGTCCTGGCGAACGACTCCGATCCGGACGGCCGCTCGGCGGACCTGCGCGTGGGCCTGCCCGAGGGCTCGCCCGCCCAGCTGGGCCCGGACGGCTCCGTGATCGTCCCGTTGGCACCGGCCGAGCAGGCCCTGCCGTACACCGTCACGGACGCGGACGGGCTCACGGCGACGGCGATCGTGTGGGTCCCGGCCGCCGGCCAGCAGCACCCGGTCCTGGCCAGGGACGAGGTCGTCGAGGTCAAGGCCGGCACCGCAACCGACCTCGACCTGCGCCAGTGGGTGCGCGTCCGCGAGGGCCGCACGCCGCGGATCACGGTCATGGACGGGCTCAGCGCCGTGGGCGCGCCCACCGAGGGCATGGTCTCCGGGGACGGATCGACGCTGCGCTACGCCGCCCGCGAGGACTTCTCCGGCCCCGGCTCGGTCACCTTCGAGGTCACCGACGGCACCGGCCCCGACGACCCGGAGGGCCTCACCTCGACCCTGACCATCCGCACGAGGGTCCTGCCCTCGAACGCCAACCACCGGCCCACCTTCCAGGGCACGAGCGCCGAGGTCCCGGCCGGGGACGAGGCGCAGGTGCGCCTGGACCTGCTCGCGCAGGACCCGGACGACGGCGACCGCGGCCGGCTGCGCTTCGCCGTCGAGGGCTCCGCCCCGGAGGGCTTCACGGCCTCGGTGGACGGCCCGGTGCTCAAGCTCCGCACCGCGGACGGCACCCAGGCCGGCCGCACGGGCGTGCTCGCCGTCTCGGCCACCGACGGCCGCTCGGAGCCGGTCACGGCCCAGTTCACGCTCACGGCGACGGCGTCGAGCCGGCCGCTCGCGGTGGCGAACGACGACGCCGTGCCCGCCGCGAACGCGGGCCGCACCGAGCGCGTGGACGTCCTCGCGAACGACATCAACCCGTTTCAGGACGGCCCGCTCACGCTCGTCGGCGCCGTCGTCGAGACCGGGCAGGCGGCCGGCCAGCCGGGCTTCTCGGGCGGCACGGTCGAGGTCACGCCCGCCTCGGGCTACAAGGGCCTCCTCGTGGTCCGGTACACGGTCCAGGACCGCACCGGGGACCGGGCGCGGCAGGTCGAGGGCCGGCTGCGGCTCACCGTCCGCGCCGAGCCGGACGCCCCCGCGGCCCCGACGGCCAGCGACGTGCGGGACCGCACCGCCGTGCTGCGCTGGGCCCCGCCGGCGGACAACGGCGCGCCGATCGAGAAGTACACGGTGCGCGGCGACGGCTTCAGCCAGGACTGCCCGGCCACGACGTGCACCCTCACGGGCCTGACGAACAACAAGGCGTACCGGTTCACGGTGACGGCGTCCAACGACGTCGGCGAGTCGGCGCCGTCGCCCGTCTCGGCCGAGGTGCGGCCCGACGTCAAGCCGAGCCCGCCGGGCGCGCCGACGCTCGGGTTCGGCGACGGGAAGCTCGACGTGACGTGGCCGGCCGCGGCGACCACGGGTTCGCCCGTGAAGAGCTACAACCTCGAGATCTCTCCCGCCCCGGCGGGCGGGGTCGCGGCGAAGCAGGGCGTGACCGGGCTGGCCTACACGTGGACGGGCCTGACGAACGGGGTCGAGTACGTGGTCCGGGTCCAGGCCGTCAACGACGCGCCGACGCCCTCGGACTGGAGCCCGTACTCCGCGCCGGAGAACCCGGCCGCTCCCCCGGGCCAGCCGGCCCCGCCGACGAGCCAGAGCGCGCCCGCCGTGGGCACCTCGGCGCAGATCAAGGTCACGTGGTCCGAGCCGGCCACGAACGGCGACCCGATCTCGGCGTACCACGTGACGATGAGCGGCGGCGGTGCCGCGGCCCAGACGCAGACCGTGCCCGGAACCTCGACCACCGCCACCTTCACGGCCGGGACCTCCGAGACGGCGTACACGTTCACGGTCCAGGCCGAGAACAAGGCGGGCAGGGGCCCGGTGAGCAGCCCCTCGGCGCCGCGGCGCGCCGTCGGCAAGCTCGGCTCGGTCTCCTCCGTCACGGCGACCCCGGCGAACACGGGCGGCGCCGGGCGGGCGCTGAAGATCGACTTCACGCCGCTCACGGCCGCGCAGCGCAACGGCTCGACGGCGGACGAGGTCACGTACACGTATTCGGCCTCGACGGGCCAGTCCGGCCCGATCTCCCCCGGCCAGACGGTGGGCGGATTCGCGAACGGCACCGCGACGACCGTGTCCGTGACCGCGCACTCGACCCGCGCCCCCAGCTCGGACCCGACGCCCGCGGCCCCCGCGACCCCGTACGGCTCCCCGGGCACGCCGGGCGCGTCCGGCCAGAACGGGGCCGAGAACCAGCGCTCGCTCACGCTCTCGTGGTCCTCGCCGTCGGCCTCGACCAATGACGTCGCCCAGACGAGGATCAGCATCGACGGCGGCGGCTGGGAGACGGTGGCGGCCTCCGGCTCGCGGACCATCAACACCGGCGGGTACAGCGAGCAGCACTCCATCCGGGTGCAGACGTTCAACTCGATCGGCCAGGGCGGGCCCATCGCGAGCGCCTCGGCGCAGAGCGGGCCGCAGAAGACGACGTGGGAGACGCAGCTCGTGAACGGCCCGACCCGCAACTGCACGGACAACGGCTCGGGGTCCTCGTGGTTCGGCAAATCCGGGTACACCCACACGTGCGACGGCGTGACCAACGGCTGGCCGTGGCTCTACCCCGGGACTGTCATCACCGTGAGGTGCTACGACGTGCGAACCGTGCTCGACCAGGGCACGGACGAGTGGTACTACATCGTGGGCGGCAGCTACCAGGGCAAGAGCTACTCGGGCCGCTGGCAGGTCGCCGCGGGCACCACGATCGGCCGGTCCGCCCAGAGCGGGGTGCCGCACTGCTGACAGGCCTACTACAGGCGTAGTACCTTGGCGGCATGAGAGGCACTGCGGTCATCGTCGGCGCCGGCATCGCGGGCCTCGCGGCCGCCCGCTCGCTCGCGGCGGGCGGCTGGGAGGTCGAGGTGCGGGAACGCCATGCCGGGCTCTCGACGGCGGGAACGCTCCTAGCGCTGTGGCCCACGGCGTACGCCGCGCTCGAGAAGCTCGGCGCGGCCGAGGGGCTGGCGTCGGTGAGCGTCGGCTCGGGCGAGCTCCTGCGCCCCGACGGGCGCGTGCTCGCGCGGCTCGCGCTGCCGGAGGGCTCGCGGGGCGTGGCGCGGATGGCGCTGCTCGAGTCGCTCCTCGCCGGCCTGCGCGAGGGCACGGTGCAGTGGGACTCCCCCGTTGCGTCGCTGGAGGATCTCCCGGCCGCGGACGTCGTGGTGGCGGCCGACGGCGTGCACAGCGCCGTGCGGGCCGCCGCCTTCCCGGCGGCTCGCCTGCGCGACGCCGGGGTGGTCGCCTTCCGCGGCGTCGCCCCGATCGAGACTTCCACCGCGTCCGAGACCTGGGGCCGGAGCCTCATCTTCGGCCGGGCGCCGTTCCCGGGCGGCGGCTCCAATTGGTACGCCGGCGTGCGCACCGACCTGGCGGGGACGCGCGACGACGAACCGCTCGCCGTGCTGCGCGGGCTCTACCGGGATTGGCATGCGCAGGTGCACGAGGTCCTGGAGTCGGTGACCTCGGATCAGATCGACCGGCGGCGGATCGAGGAAGCGGTCCCGCTGCGGAGCTTCGTCTCCGGCAACGTCGCCCTTGTGGGGGACGCGGCTCACGCGATGGCGCCGCACCTCGGGCGCGGCGGGTGCGAGTCGCTCGTGGACGGGCTCGCGCTGGCGGACGCGCTCCTGGCCGCTGAGAGCGCGCCGGAAGGGCTCGCCGCTTACGACGCGGCCAGGCGGAAGCCGGCCCAGCGGGCCGTGACGGGCTCACGGATCATGAACTGGGTCTCGAACAAGCAGAGGCATCCATGGCTCAGGGATGCCTTGGCCGCAGGCGCGGGAAAGATCGCGGCTCAGGGCAGTAGCAGGCGCAGCGCACGCGGTGCCAGTCAAACGGCGGATAAACAGAACGCCGGATAGAAAAACGGCTGGTCCGATACCATACTCCCAGGGGAAATCACTCGGGGACCGGCCAGTGGGGGCCGAAGAAGGGGAACGCACCATGTCCACCATGCCCAAGAAGCGCTTCAACTCCGGCCGGGAGCGCCGCCACGCGATCCTGCAGATCATCGGCCTGGCGATCCTTATCGTCGTGACCATCGGGCTCGGAGCCTACGCATTCGCCTCGTAAAGCTAGCTTGACCGAGACCTCAATTCTGAGGCGACAGGGTAACCCTCAATCACCGGCGCCTCCTTTATGTCGCCCTGCCGCGCAATCTCGGCAGTGATTTGGTAAGAGTGCGTGCCGACCTGAATCATATAAGCATGAGGGGAATCATCTTGGCCGGTGGGACCGGCTCGCGTCTGCACCCAATCACACACGGAATCAGCAAGCAGTTGGTTCCCGTCTACGACAAACCCATGATCTACTATCCGCTGTCGACGCTGATCCTAGCGGGCATACGTGACATCCTCATTATCACCACCCCGCATGACGCACCCTCATTCCAGCGACTGCTTGGAGACGGCTCGCAGTTCGGGATCAGCTTGTCGTATGTTCAGCAGCCGTCTCCGGACGGCCTGGCGCAGGCATTCGTCCTCGGACAAGAACACATCGGCAGTGACACGGTAGCGCTGGTCTTGGGCGACAACATCTTCTACGGCACCGGCATGGGCACTCAGCTTCGCCGTCATGCGGAAATCAATGGCGCTGCAGTCTTTGGTTATTGGGTTAAGAACCCCACCTCGTATGGAGTCGTTGAATTCGACGACAATGGGCGCGCTATCTCCCTAGAGGAAAAGCCAACTCAGCCTCGGAGCCACTATGCAATCCCAGGGCTCTACTTCTACGACAACGACGTCGTTGAAATAGCAAAGAATCTGAAGCCATCCGCGCGTGGCGAGCTCGAGATCACTGACGTCAACCGCACTTATCTGGACAAGGGCAGACTGCACGTAGAACTACTCGACCGTGGCACAGCATGGTTGGACACCGGTACTTTTGCGGACCTCAACGATGCCTCAAACTTCATTCGAACAGTCGAAAATCGCCAGGGTCTTAAGATTGGCGCGCCTGAGGAGATTGCATGGAGGGTCGGATTCTTAACGGACGATGAATTGCGCCAGCGCGCCGAACCGCTCCTCAAGAGTGGCTACGGAAAGTATCTGCTTGACTTGCTGACATTCACCGACTCATCCAAAAATTCGTCAATGGAGGCCAGTATCGCAGCACCGATCTAAGCTGGGTTAGCACGGGCACAAAGTGGAGTAAGGATTACCCCCAGTTCGGAGGACCCAGAGCAATGCGGAGCAAGGCCATGTCCTGCCAGAGGTTCGCAGGGAGAATTCGTCGGGGGGCGATGATTCAGTCGGCCGTATAGCATCACGCCGGCGACTTTGAATTAGGCCAATCAACAACATTCGGCATTCGACTGGCGGCCACCGGGACCTCCTCATTTGCTGGAACACACGGCCGGGGCATCATCAGCATGGGAATACCCGTGCAAGCTGAGCCCCGGCCGCATCACATTTGCGGAGTAACAAATGCTAGATGATGTCCCACGTCAGCGGAGACCCCTTCATGACGTCCGCCCTGAAGGTTCGTCCCAGAACCTGCTCGAAATACTTGGGCTCCAATCCCCCAGCTGGCCTGATGCTACGGACATTGGTTGCGGTCACTTCCTCTCCGGCTCGCACGTCCTGAACGACGCACAACGAGCGCCTAAGCCGAAGGCTTTCGCCCTCACCCGCCGTGGGCATGAACGTGGGACTTCCCATTGCGGACCATGCCCGTTCAGTTTCAAGAACCAGTTGCTCCAGTTCGGCCGGGACAAGAGAGAATTGAGAGTCAACACCTCCGTCGGCTCGGTCGAGAGTTACATGCTTCTCGATGAGACATGCGCCGAGAGCTACAGCAGCAACAGCGACCCCGATTCCTAACGTGTGATCGGAAAGCCCTGTCTGCACTCCAAACGTCTTCCCCAGGACAGGAAGGCCCCGAAGATTCGATTCGCTGGGATCAGCCGGGTACGACGATGTGCAACAGAGAATGACGATGTCGTCGTTCCCCTCACTCCGGATGGTCCGGACTGCGAGGTCGAGGTCAGTCAATGATGAAGCGCCATTTGAAATGATGACGGGCTTACCGGTTCTCGCAACTGCACGCAGCAATTCGACATCACCGATCTCCAGCGATGCAATCTTGTACATGGGCGCATCCAGACTCTCCAACAGTGCGACGGCGCTGTGATCGAATGGACTGGAAAATGGAATCAAACCGCGAGAACGAGCGTGACTGAATAGCTTTTCGTGCCAGGCCCATGGAGTGTGGGCGTCTTCGTAGAGATCGTACAATGTACGCCCGCCCCAGAGTGGATGATCCTCAGATATGCGAAACCGAGGATGAGTGCTCGGTATAGTTATCGTGTCGGCGGTGTAAGTTTGGAACTTTACGGCGCCGGCCCCCGCATCAGCCACCGCATCAATAATGGCCAGGGCGCGTCCCAGATCCCCATTATGGTTTCCTGAGATCTCAGCGACAATAAGTGGCTTGGCGCCAGGCTCCAACAATGACTGAATACTCATTTAGAAATCTCCTGACTTGCAACATTCGGGGATTCATCGATAGACTTTATCGATCTAACTGCGGCAACCAGGCGAGAGGCTGCTTCATCCCCCGTCGCACTTAGCATATTCGCGCGGACTCGTCGGGAAACTACGCCAGCTGCCTCAATCGCACTCGAGTCATCAAAGGAGCTTTCACGACGCAGCGCCTCAAGATCGCAGGGCAGGCCACGCGAATCATCAGCGACGGTTAACGCCGGCACGCCTAGTGTGATCGCGTCGATAAGAGCTGTCGAAACCACACCCACGAACACGTCGCCGGGCGTGACCGTTTCGATAAGGGGCTGGCGGGCCTCCTCGAACGTGACATCATCTCCCACAATCGACTGCCAAGAAGCGTCTAGATCCGTTCGGGACGAGGATGGGTGAGGTCGAAATGATACGGTCATCCCCGACTCATATGCGCTCCTAATTAAATTGGCTAACCGAGCGACTTCTGTCGAGGTGAGGACCTCGCAGGAATGCGTGATCCGCAGCCTACTAGGTGGCGTAGTCGCCACGCGATCCTTGAATTCGGGACGACCCACGACATGAACTCGGCATTGTGGAGCATTAACTTCAAACCACTCCTTCTGTATGTCACCCCACACAAGGACTTCTGACGCTATCGGTGGAAGGTAGGTCTGCCCCGGCGTTCCATGAACGAGTGTGGCTGTGTGGTGGCCGCGCATGCGCGCGCACCAGATTAGGGGCCTACTGTACGCGTGACGATCAAAATCGGTCAGCCAAAGCGGCGAGTCCGGACGTTGAGCAACAATAAGACTGCTGAGTTCATAGCGAATTGCCTGCACGATGAAAAGGGCTTCGAAATATAGCCGATCCATTCCGGAAGGGATGAGGTCGCCAACGTTGAGATATCGACGAAGCAGCAGTGCACGAACAAGACGGCCAAGAGTAACAAAACCGGATAAGGATCGGACTGTGAGACCAGGAAAGTGGAATACTGCAGGAAGGATCGCATTGTCTGTCAACCGACGGTCCGCTAAAAGGCGAAACTCCTCCGAAACGAGGGCCTCGCGGATTGCCCTACCGAATCTCGCTCCATGCGCCACGGGGTTAGCAAGGGCGACTATTGTCTGGACCGAGGGCGCGACTAGAAAATGTCTTCGTGCTCCCCTCAACGCAAGAAGCACCAGGAACGCGAGGGAGATTAATGCTCGGGACCTTTGGCGTCTGTGACGCAAATGATCACCTTGCCTCAGCGAATCTTCAACCTCTCTGGCCAGATCGCTCAGAAATCCCGAATAGGCCGCCCGCTGACGAAAGCGTGCAAACACATTCGCTCGCATGATTAACGATTCCTGACACGGCGTGCAGCGGACAAGCAACTTCCCAGGAATGCGTGCAGGAGTGAGCGTAGCCATGGAATTGACGGCGCGCCGATCGGCGCCGGCTCCGGCAGGCGGTCAGGCAACCAATTGCGCCTAGTAGCCTCGAGAAATGCCGAACCCCAAGTGTCGTCTGGCTCTAGATATGCACCTTCGGCCCATTCATTCCATGCATTTACGAACACGAGTCCCGGTCCCTCCGAACGCGACTCCTCTCGCTTGCGAGCATGTGCTAGCCAACGCCCATAAATCTCAGGGTGGCTACCCAAATAGATAGTAGCCCTAGTTCCCCGTCTTGCCGTATTGTCCCAGCCTGGAGCCACGCCCTTGTACCGCGTGAACTTGGGTTCTCCTCTGCGCATGAAACGACGAGCCATCCGCGGGTAGGACATGGCTCGACCCGCAAATTCGGGGCTGAGGCCTGCTACTGGGAACAGATGCGCTGAGCCCAGGGTGTTGGAGCCCACGGGAGGAAATTCAGCAATTGCATCAACTCCATAGGCAACCGGGTTAATGCCCACCTTAGTCTCAGACGCAATTACGTGCAGCTCGCCAAGGCCCTGTTCTCGCGCTAACAGTCGCCACTGCTCAATAACTTCCCGAGAATGGGGAATGTGATCGATTCGGTGAACGAGAAGAACCAAGGCACCATCGATCCGTAGGTACCTTGCGTCTCGGAAATACGGTAGAAAGCTCTCGAAGATACTAGCGGCAGTTTCACTGGAATAGTTTTGGCCGATAAGTACTTCGTGCTCTTTTCCATCCCAGCGTCGAGTCCAGTTCTCATTTGCCCAAGAGATGCAAAAGGGAAATTCTGGCCCAGATTCCAAGTAGTTATCCAAGGGCCGCTCCAGAAGCCTGTGGCCGTCAAACCAATAGAAGTAGAAACAGAAGGCATCAATATCGTGAGCCTTGGCCAGTGTCGCCTGACGATGCATCACATCGGTAGAGGTCAGATCATACTCCCCGAGCTCGCCTGCCCGTCGAGGCTGATCGTGACTATCAAATTGCGGGAGAGCCCGTCGTACATTTGTCCATTCCGTAAATCCTTCACCCCACCACTTGTCATTCTCCGGTATGGCATGGAATTGCGGAAGGTAATAGGCGACCGTCAAAGACTTCGACTTGCCTGAAACGTTTAGATCCGTCAATTGATCAGTGCCCTTCAAGTTTCCCCCTTAAGTGGTTCAATCATGTGTGTCGACCGCAGTGGGTTCAGCTCCCAGAACGGTACCGAATTTGTGGGGTCGGCCTAGCCACTCTCTGCGCCGGCCCCCTCCCGGAACCAAGAGGCCGGGGTATTGCGAGTAGAATCGTGCTGCCGAGGCGATTTCCCGCATCCAGGGCTTTAGTCGGATGCCCTTGGTCTCGCGCTTCCAAGCATGGGTCCATCGGGCTGAAGGCAGAACAATTACTTCCTGGCCTCTCCTCCATGCATCCAGGCCGAAGGCGTGGTCCTCATAGTAGAGAAAGTATCTTTCGTCCCACCCTCCGGCAATCTGAAGTGGCTTGGTTTGAGCGCAAATTGCCGCACCCATTGCCCAAGCTACAAAGGTCGGAGCCGAATTCGTGGGCGGTATATAGTCAGAAAGCCTGCTGCCTGGCAGCTTGACACCGCGGTGAGCAAGCTTATCAATCAGGAATGGAAGACCTCGTCCGTTGGGTTGGGGGCTCCCATCCGGGTTGGTCAGCTGGGGACACACGACGGCTTCGCGCTCGCGCACCAACTTGGCGATTTCCGGCAGGGAGGATGCGTCGATCCGAACATCCGGATTTACAAAGGCTACGAGTTCGCTTGTCGTCCTCTCGAGGGCGACATTGTTAGCCCTGCTGAATCCAACGTTTCTCCCGAGACGAACGACGTCTGCCCCTAGGGCGGCGGCTGTGTCCGCGGTGCCATCGCTGGAGTTGTTATCGACGACAATCCATTTCACGTCGCCCAAGTCGGTACCTGACCACCACTCTACAAGTTCCGAAGAATTGTTATAGGTAACGGTGATTAAAGTCCATTCAGACGTGGCGTTCGCCATAGCGAGGTTTCCTCTCGTAGACCGGTGCAAGCAAAGAAGCAAATACCAGTGCAGCAACCCTGAGACGCGATACTGAATTTTTCTGGACGGCCTCAAGAACGAGCCTCAGGAGTCTTAGACTGAATCTATTCCGGCCGAACGCATTGAGTACCTCCCTGTGCGCGGTGGACGCACCCTTGGCCCGCCCTAGAGCAGTGCGCCCCATGCTGACCCGCCATCCCCAGCGTTCGAGGACGAGGTAGGGAATCGCGCCGCCTGCACCGGCTCGTCGGAAAAGCGAGCGAAGGCGCCTGAGTGGTCCATGACTCTCCTCGCCGATCACGTTGCTGGCGTGTTGGACGTAGTCCTGCACGATGACAGGAGAGAAGTGCAGCCCGGCGCAGAGCGATGCGCATACTCCCAGCCAGTGATCGTGATAGGCGACATCCGTGGCGGACGGGAACGGGAGGGCTTCTCGCAGCAGACTTCCCCGGAACACACAAAGGGCGCCTGACACAGCGTTATCGAGCATCAAGCTACCCAATCCGTCGCAACGCCGTTCCGTCTTCCCAGTGGGTGTTGGACTCAGTCCATCGTCGACGACCCTTACCAGCCTGGCCTGCCCGGAGACCATGCTGTAGCCCTCGAGCATCGGCAGAAGTCGCTCAAGTTTCTCTGGGTACCAGTAGTCATCTTGGTCTGCCAACGCGACCCATTCTGCCTCCGCCGGAACTCGCGCTAGGAGACGTTCGAAATTACGATAGAAGCCTACACGCTCCTTAAAGGCCAATACCGAAAAGCGGTCGTCCTCTCCGATAACCAGCTTTAGGAGCTGCAGGGCCTCACGGTCTTCGCCGTCTACGCCGACTAGACACTTCCAATCCGCTATTGTTTGCGCCTTCAGTGAATCCACCTGCATCCGGAGAAGACGCGGATCTGGCTGGTAGACGGCCATGCAGATAATTCCGATATTGTCAGACACTCGCTTTTCGCCTTTCAAGGACTGCTACTACCAAGTCTCTTCTTGCCCACCCGAGAAGCGCGGTCGCGCTGAGCGCGACGCTTAGGACCTCGAGAGGATGCCCGCTCAGCAGGTACCCTATGAGACTCATGCCGAAAATTGTCACGAATTCATAGGCGAAGTGGCGAAATGATACTTCTATAGGGCTCCGGCGCGACCGGAGATATGCTCCAATAAGCCACTGCCCGAACTGAAACAGCGGGAGAGTCAGAGCCAGAAATCGGACGTCGCGTCCCCAGAGAAAAAACGCCGCAACTCCTAGAGCCACGGATGAACATGCAACGGTGGGTGTGGTTAAGGCGAGAGCTGACGTCCTACCGGATATGAAGACCATGTGAATGTTAGCTAGGTACATGGCCATGAATGGAGTACCGATTGAAGCAATAATTGCTACTTGAGCCACTGGCAAAAGGCTGGTCAAGCGTCCCGCGACGAGCTCCGATACAAAAGGAGCAAGTACCAAGAAACCTCCCATCATACCAACGACGATCAGCATCACGATACGAAGGGACGAATCGAGCAGGACCTGGCGCCTTTCGCCAGAACTTCTATATATCCAGGGCGCCCATACGTTGTTAAGAGCACCCAAGAACAGCATCGGGGCGCTGCCTATTAGCAGGCCAAGTTGGAGGGAACCAGCGACATCCAGACTCGAAAAGTGAGCAGCCACGCTCACGAGAACAAGAGTCATGAGGCTAATTGCGATTTGGTGGGGAACCGTGGGCAGCCCGATGCGCAGGCTCTCGAGGAATACCCCAGTGTTGAATCGCGGATAGTGCAGCAGCACTGCGTAGGCAGCCGAGAATGCACCGACCAGGAGATGGACGCATGATTGCCCTCGCAAATAGGTCTCGGCTGAAGCACCTAACGACATTAGAAGGACAACGCCGGCCGTGGGTGCCAAAACTGATGCCAAGACGCCAGTGACCACGAAGGCCGTGACACGCTCACTTGCCCGAAATAACGATTGCGCATTCTGAAGAATGGCCAATCCCAGCGAGGAAACGAGTGGATACAACAGCAATTGGGCTTGTGGGCCTGGCAGAAGCAGGCCGCCCCAAACGGGTAGAGAGCCGGCGGAGAGCATGAACAGGGCGACCGAGGAAACTGCGCCTATCACCAGCGTGCCGGCCGCACCGGAGGGACCCGACTTGTTGATGATTGCCTGTCGAGTAATAGAGGCCGCTAAACCGAACGTCAGGATAACGATGCCGAACTGAAAAAATGTTATCGATAACGCGACGACTCCATAGTCCTCAGGAGTCAGAATTCGCACTACGACGGGCGTCACGGCGAAGTTTGTGACGACTGGGGCAAGAGTCGCGGATAAATAGCCGATTGACCGGCGGATAATTGCGCTACTCAACGAAAGAGAACTCCACGATCCCCCCGGACGCTGGAAGTCGGGTGTGGCACCAGCCGTGCCCCTTATCATCCAAGTTAGCTCACTTTGGCCGTGCCCGCCGAATCGGACCATGGCCGGTCCCCTGGTCCGGGTTCGCGGCCTTGCCGGCGGCTTGGCCTGGTCAGCTTGTCAAGCCTCCGGGAAACGCAAACGTTCGTTCTGGTAATGCGGTGGGCCGAACTTGCAATGCCATGCAAGCTTCCTCGCGCGCTGGTGTAGGCTCGGGTCGCGATGTTGGCTCGCTCCGACCGGGCGAGGCGGGTACAACGGAACGTTGGATGGCCACTCAGAAAAACCGGCAAGCCGAACGTTCCTGAAATTGGGGAAACTAATGAACGATCTTTCTGGCGCGTCTATTCTCATCACAGGCGGCACTGGGTCCTTGGGCAAGGCGCTAATTGGCGAATTGCTTGAGACTCGCAATGTTGGTCGCCTAGTTGTATTTAGCCGGGATGAACTAAAGCAACTCGAAGTTCGGCGGATGTTCAAGGATGACCCGCGACTCAGGTGGTTCATTGGGGACATCCGCGATCGCAAGCGGCTTGATCGCGCTCTCCACGGGGTTGAATATGTCATCCATGCCGCCGCACTCAAGCAGGTCGACACCGCCGAATATAACCCATTCGAATATATCGAAACGAATGTTCGAGGCTCGCAGAACGTAATCGATGCTTGTATCGATGCCGGTGTGAAGCGTGTTGTCGCGCTGTCAACGGACAAGGCTTCCAGCCCAATCAACTTGTATGGGGCTACCAAGCTTTGTGCAGACCGTATGTTTATCTCTGCCAATCATTATGCCGCTTCATACGAGACGCGATTCTCCGTCGTGCGCTATGGGAACGTTATGGGCTCCCGTGGCAGCATTGTTCCAATCTGGAAGAAACTCGCAGCAGAGGGACATTCGTTGCCGATTACGGACAACCGTATGACCCGCTTCTGGATCACGCTCCCCCAAGCCGTCAAGTTTGTGCTCGATTCTTTCGACATGATGTCCGGAGGGGAACTCTATGTTCCCAGGATTCCTTCACTGCGAATTACAGATCTTGCCGAGGCCATCGCTCCCGGCGCTGCTACTCATCAAATCGGAATCCGTCCGGGTGAGAAGCTGCATGAAGAGATGATCGCGCTTGACGATGCCCGGCGGACACTCATGATCGATAGCCGATATGTCGTGACCCCTCACCTGAGTGGCTGGGGCTTCACGCCTCCTAGCAATGGCGTCCAAATGCCTGATGATTTTTCATTCCAGTCGCACACCAACGACCACTGGCTGTCCGTCGATGAGATCCGTGCCCTCATTGAGCAAGAGGAGAGGGCGGGCCGATGATTCCCTACGGCCGGCAATCGATAAATGACGAAGACATCCAGGCTGTAGTCAACGTTCTCAGGGGCGATTGGTTAACGACCGGGCCAACCGTTGACCAGTTTGAGTCCGCTATCGCCGCCGCAGTGTCAGCCAAGCATGCCGTGTCTGTCACGTCAGGGACAGCGGCCCTGCACGTCGCCTACAATTCCCTGAACCTCGGCGAGGGCGATGAGGTGATCACGACACCCTTGACTTTCGTTGCCACCGCGGCCGCTGCTGCCCTGACGGGAGCTAAGGTCATCTTCGCTGACATCGACCCGCGAACCGGCAACCTCGATCCCGATGCTGTTCGGCAGCATATTAGTTCGAGGACGCGGGTCGTAACGACCGTTGACTATGCCGGTCTACCCTCAAACATTCCTCTCTTGCGCGATGTTGTAGGCCCCGACGTCACCATCATCCAGGACGCAGCTCACTCTGTGGGATCCGAGAGGGAGGGTAGGCTCGTCGGTTCTCAGGCTGACCTGACAACCTTCTCATTCTTCCCCACAAAGAACCTGACGACTGCCGAGGGTGGGGCCGTCGTAACTGACAGCGATGTCCTCAGTGTCGCCTGTCGGCGCTTCAAGAACCATGGACTCGTCAGAGACAAGGCGAGCCAGCGCACTCCGGATGAAGGACCCTGGCATCAAGAAGTCCACAGCTTTGGGCTGAATTATCGTCTCCCGGACGTGTTGGCGGCGCTTGGAATTAGCCAACTTAAGAGGCTGGATGAATTCAAGCGCAAGCGTAAACTTGTCTTCGAATTTTATGCACAGGCACTAGGCGATCTGGATGAGGTCGAACTGCCGTGGCAGGAGCCCGGCACTGATCCCATGTGGCACCTTTATCCGCTGCGCGTGGAATCTGGTCGTCGTAGAGAGATATTCGAGAAGCTGAGAGCCCAGGGAATCGGTGTTCAAGTGAACTACATTCCCGCGTACTGGCATCCCGTTTTTCAGGACCTCGGTTACGAACGGGGCCTATGCCCCCGAGCAGAGGACTTCTACAGCCGCGAGATCTCGCTTCCAATGTTCGCCGGACTGAATGAGCCCGAGCTGTCAGAAATTTGCGATGCGGTTCGGTCGGCAGTTCGTGGGGGCTGATATGGGAGGCCAGCCGAAGTGACAAAGCGCGTTGTTGCAGTCATCCAGGCCCGAATGACATCTACACGTCTGCCAGGCAAAGTGCTCTTGCCGTTGGCCGGACGTCCAGCTTTGGATTGGGTATTCCGCGCCGCCCAAGCGAGCAGGGAGGTCGACGAAGTCGTTCTCGCCACATCCGTCGATCCCACTGACGATGTCCTGGCTGCCTTTGCCGAGGAGAGGAACGTGCGATGCATACGGGGTCCCCTCGAGGACGTGCTCACGCGATTCATTGATGCAGCTCATGAAACTAGGGCAGACGCCATTATCCGGCTCACCGCAGACTGCCCCCTTCTCGATCCCGCCTTGATCGATGCCGTCGCCAGCATATGGCGATACAACGACAATGTGGACTATGTAGCGACCACCCTTAATAGGACGCTGCCCCGGGGTTTGGATGTGGAGTGTGCGCGGGTTCAGGCGTTGATGAGCGCATCTGACACGCGAGAGCGGTACCACCGGACGCATGTTACGAGCCTTCTCTACGACGATTCGATGAGCTTTTCGCAGCTCGGGGTTTTCACACGTCCCGACGCTTCGAAATTTCGACTGACGCTAGATACTCCCTCAGACCATCGCGCCATCACCGAACTTGTGAAGCTTACAGGCGATCGAATCGTACCTTGGGGAGAACTCGTAGCACTCATGAGTGCACATCCAGAAATTTCAGCACTCAATGAGGATGTCCCGCAGAAGGCCCTTAGGGAAGGATGAGACGTGAAGGTCCTCTTCCACTGCGATGCGACGCGTTCGTCGGGCGCTGGACACCTCATTCGATCGATCGCTCTTGCCGAGGCTGCCCTCTCTGCCGGCCATGAAGTCGCCTTCGCAGGGAACGTCACGACCGACTTTGGACTCCATGCTCTCTCGCAGCGGAAAATTCCTTTCCTCGATTCTGCTGGGTCTGTTGAGAGCCTAATCGGCCTGGCACAAGACGTCCATGCGAATCTGATTCACTGTGACAGTTACACAGCTCCTATGGATCTTCACGTTGCCGCTCAAGCAGCTGGGATCTCATTTTCCAATATGGAAGACGGCTCCCACGGTTCCCGCACCGCAGACTTCATCGTTGATCCGTCGCCGGAGGCACAGCTTCAATATAGGCAAGGCGCTGGTTCCTCAACGCACCTTCGTGGACTGGACTACCTTCCATTACGGAAGGCCGTGGCCGTGGCCGCATCTCGCCGCCGGAGGCGCTCCAAGGGCGATTCCAACAGTCCACCCAAAATATTGGTCATGATGGGCGGTACTGATGCCTCAGGGGTCGGTGCCGAGGTTGTCTCATTGTGGGGCGCGGCTGTTCCGCATTCGATCTGCTATGCAGTGATCCCAGGAATCCCAGAAGAATATACGGAGACACGGGGCTCGTACGAGATCCATTGGACGAAGCCGTCCGAAGATGTCGTGAGTCTCTTCGGCAGTATAGACGCGGCCATTTCGGCCGCAGGCACCACCGTATGGGAGTTAGCGGCCGCTGGAGTCCCGACGGCCGTACTGGCCCAAGCTGACAATCAAGCGGCTAATTATGAGTATATGACGAGCTCGAAGTCAATGATCGGCCTGGGAAGCGCCACGGATCTCACCAGACGCTCCGGAGGAATAGTTGCCTCGTTGGCAATGCTTCCCAATTTCAGAAGTGAGTCCGATCCGAGAATCGATGTCCACGGGGCTTCACGAATCGTCAAGGCCTGGGAATTCGGCCTGTTGGCTAACGTCAACGGACTTCGCCTCCGGAGAGCGACGTTGAGCGATGCCTCCAACCTCTTTGAGTGGCGGAATGATCCGCGTGTTCGAGAGGCTTCGAGGAACACTCAGCCTTTGACGTGGGGTAACCATATTCAATGGTTGGCTGAGACACTGGCTCGCGAAGACCGTCAACTTTTCATGGCTTACCGCGGGAATATACCAGCGGGAACGGTCCGATTCGACAAAATGTCGACCGAGGGGGAAAAGTGGGAAATTTCTCTTGCCGTGAGTCCTGAATTGCGAGGCCAACGATTGGGGTCGCAACTGCTGACGGAAGCGGAACTAGCGCTCGCTCGCCATGTGGCTCAGCCAGTTGTGATCCTGGCAGGAGTGAAGGATAACAATCTTCCTTCGAATCGACTCTTCGAGAAGTGCGGATATCGAAGGACTTCTCGTTCTACCGCCGAATTTTTCGAGTGGGAAAAGGGTATTTGAAGAAGCTTTGGGTGCGGCGCGTAACGCGACGCCGATTGGGGTGAGTTAATGGACATCGACCTTCGGGCACGGTCCGAGGAAGCTGTTGACGCTCGAATAGCCGAAATATGGCGGCAGAAGCATGTGCGGCGTCTCCGTTTAGTTGACGCCGCTGTAGTGGTCTGGGCCGTGTCCGGAGCGTACGTCGGCAGATTCACGCTTTCGAATCTTGATCAGGCTCCCGCTGACGACATGCGGTATGCCATGATTTCTGCAGGTCTCGCCCTGGCTTGGTGGGCCATGCTCGGACTCTGGGGTACACGCGAACCGACCATATTGGGCGTTGGGGCGGAGGAGTACAAGAGAGTATTCGCGGCCTCGGCATGGCTTTTTGGCGCTGTAGCCGTAATTTCCTACGCCTCTCGGATTGAGATAGCTAGGGGATTTGTAGGCTTGGCTTTCCCGGCTGGGCTTCTCGGGCTACTTATCGCGCGATGGCTGCTCCGCCAAAAATTGGCTATCGAGCGCGCGCACGGCCAGAGCAGTCTGCGAGTCATGATCGTTGGTAACCCCTCCTCCGCCGCTCATTTGATTCGTTCCCTGAATAGTGTGCCTGCATCTGGTTACCTTCCAGTGGCGGCCTATGTTCCTACCGAGGTCAATACAGACACTCTAAACGGTCTCGGCGTGACAATTCGTACAGCGACTCCGGGGATAAAAGGGATGATCGCAACAATCGAAGCCCTTGAGGTGGACGCTGTGGCGGTCTCAGCCGGTTTTCATGTACATCCCGAAGATCTACGGCGTCTAAGTTGGGAACTAGCCGAGCGTGACATCGGGATGATTCTAGCCCCCGCATTAACAGATGTGGCTGGTCCCCGGATCCACACGCAACCCCTGGCTGGGTTGCCGCTGATTCACGTATCCACCCCCAAGCTCACAGGGGGCAAGCGAGTCGCGAAGCGCGCATTTGACATTGCGTTCGCAGCAATGCTGATTCTCGCTTTGTCTCCCCTTATGCTATTGATTGCTCTCTTGGTCAAGGTCACAAGCCGCGGTCCTGTCTTCTATGTCCAGGAACGAGTGGGACTCCAAGGACAGACGTTCCATATGCTCAAGTTTCGCTCAATGCGAACGGGGGCAGATTCAGAGCTCCAGAAGCTTCTGAAGAGCCAGGGAACTGACGACAAGCCGCTGTTCAAGGTGACAAATGACCCTCGAATCACTGCCGTAGGAAGATATCTCCGGAAATTTTCCCTCGATGAGTTGCCTCAGCTCTTCAATGTCCTGACAGGAAGTATGAGCTTGGTGGGTCCAAGACCTCAAAGAGCCATGGAAGTTGCTCTCTACGATTCGGCTGCTCACAGGCGTCTCTATGTCCTGCCTGGTATGAGCGGGCTGTGGCAGGTTAGCGGCCGATCCCGGCTTAGCTGGGAGGAGAGCATCCGACTGGATCTTTATTACGTAGAGAACTGGTCACTTATGGGTGACATCGTCATCCTTTTCAAGACGTTCAAGGCAGTTGTGGGCAGCGCCGGGGCCTTCTGATCTTTCCTGCTTGCGGCAGTGCCCGGCGTCTCCTGACCCCAGAGGCGCCGGGCCTCCGGCCTACCGCCAGTTCAAGATGATGAACCCGGCCACCATGACGACGAGGCCCAGCACGATCACGGTCTTTGCCGTGTCGATCTTCTTCTGATTCTGCATGCGCCACTTCTCGCGCTCGTAGCGCCCACGCTCACTCGTCTTCTGACGACTCATCGTTGCCCCCTTCGATGTGGTCCGAACGCACGGCCGCACGTTCCCATCCCCACACATACCGCGAGTTACGCCCCGCGATCAAACCAGCGCCGTCACACCGCGCGAGGAGGAAGGGAATCGCCCGCGGACCGCGCATCGCTCATCATGGGAGGCATGGAGTCCTCATGCGTCGCTTGCTGACCGCGGCGGCCGCTCTCGCGCTGGCACTCGCTGCCTGCTCCCCCGCCCCGGCGCAGGACGCCCCGCCGTCGCCCGCCGCGCCCTCACCCGCCGCTGGCGGACATGCCCGCGGCGGCGTTGCCGCGGCCGCGGGACCGGTGGGCGCACTGACGGCCGTCAGCGTCCTGGGCGACTCGCACTCGAGCTGGCCCGGCTCGTGGTTCGAGCGGACGGTCGCCGCCGGGGCCCTGCCGGGCGTGACGGAGGGTGTGCTCTCCTCCCACCCAGGCAAGACCTCCGTGGAGCTGCGCACATGGGCGCGGGAGGCTACAGCCCTCGGCGGGAGTGTTCTCGTGCAGGCAGGCACCAACGACCTCCTGCTCGCGGGCTCCTCCCCCGCCCAGACCGCCGCCGACGTCGAGGCCCTCGCCCGTGCCGTCGAGGAGGCCGGGGCACAGCCCGTCCTCGTCTCCGTGCCGCCGTCGCAATCGCTCGGGGAGGAGGTTCTCGAGGTGAACTCCCTGCTGTCTGGCTGGGCGCGCTCCGAGGGGATCGGCTGGGTGGACGTCACGAGCGGCGTCGCCCAAGCGGACGGCACATGGCAGGCTGGCCTGAGCGCCGACGGCATCCACGCGAACGACGCCGGCGGGCGCCGCATGGCCGAGGCCGTCCTCGCGCAGCTCCAAGTCCTCCTGGATGCCGGCAACAGCGGGGAGGCCCGGGCCAGCCCCAGCCGCTGGACGGTCTCCCTGACAGCGCCCGCGACCACGTGCCCGCTGTGCGGGCCCTGGAATAACAAGTACCTCGGGGGTGACTAAGCACTCACCGATCTCGTCTATCTGAACGCCGGCGATTACCCAGAGCTGCAGGCGTACCAGGACTCCGGTGCGGCCATCAGGGTGCCCGCAACGAAGACGCCACCTTCACCGTGGCCCTCCAAGCGTCCCCCGTGTGACGAGCTCCCCCCACCTCGACCCCGAGCGGTCAAGTGGGGGCGGCTTCGTCGTCCTCCGACCGATATCCTGAGTGATTGAGGAGCGGACCCCGGAGGGCCCGCCAAACAGGGGGGACTACATGGCTGCGTCGGTCTACGGCAAGAGACTCCCATGGTGGCCGGTCACGCTCTTCTTCGCATACGCCCTGCTGACGGGCTGGCTGGCTGCTGACGCCATATCCGAGCTCGTCCAGTCTCCCTTCAGGACGGAAGCAGTGGTGACCCAGGCCGTGGCGCTGGTCATCATCCCCGCCTTCCTGATCCTTGCATCCGTGATGTCGAGGCGACACAGCATCGCATGGTCCGTGCTGTGGGTGTGGTGCTTCCTGTTCTTGGGCCTCGCCCCCGCCTACCAGTTGGGCGCAGGGGTATTCCCGTGGGGGTTCGACCCCGACGAGCGACATCTGGTAACGGCCCAGCAGATCATCCTCGTGACCTACGCGGCCATCGCTGCGGGAGCGATCCTGCCCAAACGCCTGCGCCGGCCACCCCTCAAACGCACTTCCATCAGCCCGAGCACGTACCCCCGCACAGCCAAGGCCATCTCCACCCTCATGGCCCTGCACATCGTCTCCGTCATCGCGTTCAGCGCCCTCATGGGAGACGGTCTGTTCTCGGGACGGAAAGAATTCCAGGACGCCCTAATCGCGCGTGACGACATCCCAGCGTTCGGGACCCTGTACTTCTTCTCCACCGCCGGGGCCATCATTGTCCCGGCGCTGGCGATCGCGGCACGGAAGGCCGGGGCGAGGACTTCGCCACTCCTTGTCGCCGCCAGCGTGCTGGCCGGGTTGTACGCGGCGAACCCGTTCATCGGGTCAAGATTCCTCACGGGAAGCGTCCTGGTAGCCCTCGCAGCCGTCATGCTGCGCCCCGTGGCGCTGCGCTGGCTCCCGGGCGGCATCGTCTTCCTCTTCGTCACCGTGTTCCCGACCCTCGACGTCCTGCGCGGCGACGGCACCGGAGCCACCCAGATCGAAGCGCTCAGCCCCAAGGTCAGCCTCACCAGCTTCGACTTCGACGCCTTCGAGATGCTTGTACGCGCCGTCTCCATGGACGGCGTCATCGGCGGCGACCTGCCCAGCAGGGAAGATCTGCTGATCGCCCCGTTCTTCCGCTGGATTCCAGGGCTCAGCCAAGGCGTCCAAGGACACGCCAGCGGACCCGTTGTCGCCACGTCGACCGGCATGGGCTACACGAACGTGTCCATGCCACTCTGGGGTGAAGCATTTCTCATCGCCGGATGGACCGGCGTCATCGTCGCATTCCTTCTCCTCGGCGCACTCGTCGCCCGCCGCCGCGGACAGGGCGCGGTGTTCAGTTTCGCAGCGCTCGCCCAGGCGCCCGTCGCAGCCCTGCTCTTCATCGTCCTCCGGGGCTCCCTGTACGAAGTCCTCGGCTACCTCCTGCTGGCCCTCGCGCTCGCATGGTGGCTTTCCCGCCGTGCCCGAACCGACGAGAACAGGCGGCTCCGCCCCCGCACCACCCCGCGGCCCGCCACAAAGCATCCGCGGCTGAGTACCTCGGCGGTCGACTAAGTAGCCAGGGCCGCGCAGGGGCCCAATATCCGCGTACTCGTCACGCTGGCTCGCATGCTGCCTGTATCCGTACCGTTCTTTGCATGATCGGTAGGAAAAAGCCGCCCCGGGCTGCGACCCCGGACACGGGGCGCCGTGGACTGCTGAGGTTCGGCACCGCAATCGCGGCCACCACAAGCGCGTCAATGGTGGCCGCGGCCGCTGCCCACGCGGCCCCCGGCGACAAGAACCAGCCCGGCAGCTACGTGCCCCTCGCCGAGAAGGGCGCGCCATCCGGCGTCGCCACACTGGACCCTGCCTCCAAGATCCCAGCGGCACAGCTGCCCGATCTCTCAACAGCGTTCGCGCGTAAGGACGCTGCGCCCCTGAGCGTCAAAGCGTACGGCGCGAAGGGCGACGGAGCAACGGACGACACGGCGGCCATCCAGGCGGCCATCAACGCATCCGGCCCGGGTGGCACGGTCTTCTTCCCGGCAACGGGTTCCGGCGCCTTCTACAGGGTCTCTGGATCTCTGACCATCACGACCCCGAACCTGCGCTTCCTCGGCGCTCCCCGCGATGGTTACGCCGTATCCATCCGCTGCACCATCGCCTCGACTGTCATGCTCGTCGTGAAGGCGCCGGGGTTCGTGCTCGAGGACATCGCACTCCTCGGAGACCCATCCGCAACCAACGGCGCCGGCGCCACCGTCATCGGCCTGGACCTCTATGGCGACCGGGACGGGAACATCGATGCCGCGATCCGTGGGACTACATTCCAGGGCCTGGCCATCGGCGCCCGCACCCGCGGCCGAAACGCCATGTTCGACGCCGAGACGATGTTCTCCAACTGCCTGAAGGGCGTCGTGATCGACGGCAAGGATTCCCTTTACCACTCTGGCCCGAACGCCGATCAGAACCGCGGCAACACCGTCCGCGACTGCCGATTCCACAACATCGGGAATGCTCCCACCGACGCCGCGATCGAGATCACGCCCGCAGCCAAGGTGCTCCACGGGATCATCGAGGGAAACTTCTTCGACTCGAACGGCCTCGGCCGGCACATCGTGGTGACCGGCGCGAGCGGCAACCCGCACTCCAAGATCACCATCCGGGACAGCAAGCACACCGAGACCAGGGCCGACGTCATCTCACTGACGTACGTGAACAATTCGAGCATCCGCGGCGTGGACATGTCAGGGAACGCGGGGGTGGGAGGCTCTCTGTCGAATGGGATCGTCTTGAACAACTGCGACACCATCACCGTCGAGGGGGTGTTCGGGCTCCAGCTCGGGAAGTCTGGCCTCGTGGCGCGGAACAGCATCCGGGCCCTCGTCCGCGACGTGCACTTCCGAGCCGTCGGGACAGACACCGGAAGTGCGGGGCACGGCTTCGACGTGGATTCCACGAACAGGCAGTGCGACTTCAACAACGTGAGCGTCGAGACGGCGGACGGGTGGGGCTTCACGGGTTCGCCCGCGGCCTCGGGGCTCGGCCGCTACGCCTTCCGCTCCTGCGCCCTCGGCGGAATCGACTCCACCACACTCATCCCGGATCAGGTCTACCTCCCCGCGTCCGCGATGGGCGCGATCACCGGCTCCCCGAGCCTGACCGGCCAACCCGGCGTCGGCTACCCCATAGCGTGGCAGTTCGACGCCTCCACCATCGAACAGGTCGTCGGGCAGATCGCCTCCCTCCCCAACGACTGGGAGACCTTCGACGCCTACATCGTCTGGGCGGCCACGGACAGTGCCGTCGGAAACGTCATCTGGGACCTGAACTACTCATTTATCGTCCACGGCCAGCTCACCAGCAACGGCAACACGGCCAATCCCGGAACGCCCCAGCCCACACCAGGTGTGGCCGGGCAGGCGATCCGTTTCAAGATCGCCTCTGGGAAGGCGAGGGGCACGACGCCGATGGTCATCCGAGTGGACCGGAACGCGGCCAGCGGCAGCGACACGTACGCCGCCGACGCCTCGCTTCTCGGCGTGCATCTCATCCGAGCGTCCTAACCGCCGGGATAGTGCACACCCTGTGATACATGCCGCCTCTCCAGGCGACGGTCCTACTTCGCGGAACAGGGTCAATACGCCAAGCTGATGCTCGCGCCAGATTCGCCTGAGGCGTCTGGCCAAGATGTGAGCGACGCCCAGAACGTTCAGGACGCCGCCGAGACTGTGGATGCCGCGAGCCGTGTCC
Organism: Sinomonas sp. T428B; assembly: GCF_056780155.1. Taxonomy (NCBI): domain Bacteria; kingdom Bacillati; phylum Actinomycetota; class Actinomycetes; order Micrococcales; family Micrococcaceae; genus Sinomonas; species Sinomonas sp. T428B. Next base: position 2,814,528 of record NZ_JBRAZR010000001.1, read on the forward strand.
GATACTGCCGCATACCGCCAGATGGCCTCGGGATTGAGCGGCGGAGGAAGCTCCTGAACCGCCAGCAGGTCGTGCTAGGCCTAATAGGCCACCGTTCGCGAGCCAATGCCAACGAATCACGAAGAGCCACTAATGCGCCTTCCACTCCGCATTCTCGGGAATCGAGTGGTCAGGCACCACGACCTGGATGATGGACGGGCTGTTCGAGTTCGCCAAGGCGCCCGCCACGGCTTCCTCCAGCTCCCAATAGGTGCTGACCTTCCACCCCTCGCAGCCGAACACCTCCGCCAGCTTGCTGTAGTTCCACGGGTGCAGGATGCAGGACTTGTAGAACGGCTTGCCGGCGGGGAAGACAGACGCATCGGCGAGCCACTGCTCCACCCCGTAGACGCCATTGTCGAGGACGAAGACGATCGGGTTGAGCCTGAAGCGCGTCTGGGTCGAGAGGCATTGGGCGGTCATCTGGAAGCCTCCGTCCCCGGAGAAGACCATGACCCTCTGCTCGGGCCTCTTGGCCAGGCAGATGCCGGTCGCGGCCGCCGCGATGTAGCCGATCGAGGAGTAGGACGACTGGGCGATGAACGCGCCCGGCGTGGGCACCTCGAGCAGCATGCTGCCGAAGTAGTTCATGCTGGCATCGCTGCCGACGATGGTGTTCTCGCCGATGTACGGCCGGATGAAATCGTAGAACCCCTGGTACGTGATCTCGTCGGTCAAAGCCGCGGTCGATCCGGTAAAGGCCAGTGCCGCCTCCAGGTTCCGAACCTTGGGCGCGGGCTGCTTCTCCAGGATCCCGTCGATCAGGTGCTCCAGCGCCACCTGCCCGCCGAAGTAGGTTCCGAGCTTGACCGCATCCAACGAGGCGAACGCGGTCTTGTCGAAGTCCGGGCTCCAGCCCAGCGAGTTGATGTCCGTCAGCCACACGCCGAGGGCCAGGATGAAATCGGACGTCCTGGCCAGGTCTTGAACGGCCGCCGATGACGCCTGGCCGTCCAGCACGCCGACGAACAGCTCGTCGTCCTCGGGGAGGACGGCCTTGCTCAGGAGCTCCGTCACGAAGGGAACCTTCAGCTGCTGGATCAGGCTCGTCGTCTTCTGCTGGAGGCCGAGGCGGTCCACCTCCACGCCGACCCAGATGAGCGGGTTCTCGGCGCTCTCGAGCCGTGAGCAGATCCGCGCGACGGACTCCTCCAGGCTCGTCTCGTCCGAGATCGCCCTGGCCGGCTTCAGCTCGCCCCTCGGCGGCTCGCACTCCAAGTCGACCATGTCCTGGAGGAGCTCGATGTACACCGGACGCCGCTCGCTGATGCACCGCGTCAGCGCATAGTCGATCAGCATCGGCGCCAGGTCGGGGCTGTCCACGCGGACGGCGGCGGACGTGATGTGCTCGAACGACTGGAGGTCCGTCTCGCGCCCGGTGATGAAGTGATGCGCGCTGAACCCGGTCTGCTCGAAGGTGATGGTCTTCTTGATGCTCGGCGTGCCGTTGATCAGCACGAGCGGCACCTTCTCGACGTAGGCCCCGGCCACGGCATTCACGGCGCACAAGGCCCCCGCGGAGTAGGTCACGCAGAGGGCGCCGATTCCCTTCAGCCGCGCGTAGCCGTCCGCGGCATAGCCGGCGTTGACCTCGTTGACTTCCTCGATGATCTCGATGCCGCTCGGCGTGACGTACCGGTTCACCCAGTCGATCGAGTAGTCCCCCGCGATGGAGAACAGGTGCTCGAGGCCGAGCTGGTGGAGCCGGTCTACGAGGTACTGCCCTACGGTGTATGCCGCGTCCATGATGTGTTGGCCTCCAGTCAGTAGCTGCTCGCGCCGCCGAACAGCCGGGGCAGGTAGATGTCGAAGATCCCCGGGCACTTGCGCTCGGGGTAGCGCTGGAGCATGAAGTCCTTGAAGGCGCTGTCCGTGAGCCCGTTGCCGATCGCCTGCTGCGCGGCGCTGAGGTACTCGACGTTCCGGGCCACCTCGTTCTTGTCCGCCGGCAGGCCGTGGCCGGGCATGAACAGCTCGTAGTCCGTCAGGAGCATCTCCTGCAGGACCCGGATCCAGTGGCCCATGTCCTGCGACAGGTACAGGTGGGTGCCGCTGTAGATCAGGTCCTGGGCGAAGTACACCCCCAGCTCGGGGAGCCGGATGGTGAGGTGGAAGTCGATCTCGGTGTCCGTGACGCAGTCGAAGAGGTACCTGACCCCGTCGATCGTCTCCTCCCCCAGGCTGACAACCTCCCCCGGGACGACGATCTGGTCCGGGACGAGGTCGCCGAGCTTCCAGTGGTCGCTCCTCGAGTCCTCTCCGTGCTCCTGGATGAACTTCATGGTCTCCGGCAGCGCGTAGATCGGGGTGTCGGCGAACGCGGCGCCCGTGCCGAACCAGTGGTCGGGGTGCCGGTGGGAGAGGTACAGCCTCCTGATCGGCTTGCCGAGGCTGTCCGCGTAGTCCCTGAAGGCCCGCGCATAGGGAACGAGGAACTGCGAGTCGACGAGGACCAGCTGGTTCGCGGTCTCGATGATGTGCGTCGCGTTGGCGATGTTGCTGTACTCGAAGGAGGAGACGAAGGTGTGGAGACGGACGCCGCCCGCCTGCTTCACGACCATGACGATGGGGTCCGACACCTGGGCCAGCATCAGTCGTCCTCTCCGGTGTAGGCCAGCAGCGTCGCATCGGAACGGGCCTGCGCGTACAGGGCGATCTGCTCACGCAGCTCCGCGAGCGCGGCCCGGGCGACGTCGTACGCGCTCGCGGCGGACGACGGCGCGTCCTCGCCCGGGCGCCAGAAGCGGCGGCGGGCCATCCGCATGGAGCTGTCGAACGGCGGGATCGCGTTGAACACCTCGACCAGGTAGGGCCCGCTGTAGACCGGCTCCACCTCGCTCAGGATGGTCTCCCACGGGATCCAGCTGTCGTGCACCGCACCCCGGTCGGGTGCCGAGATGTGGACGTAGTGGAGCCGGTCCTGCCTCACGGCCCGGGCCACGTTCTCCCGGAAGACCCCCGGGCCCTGGCTCTCCATCACGACCTGCGCGGTGTCGATCGTCACGCCGGCGCCGTGTGGGTTCCCGAGGGTGTCGAGGAAGTCCAGCGCCTCCGAGACCATGTTGGGCGGGGGCGTCTCCCAGCTCTTGACGGGCTCGACGGCGAGCTTGACCCCTTGCGCTGCGGCGTACTCCGCGAGCTCCTCGAAGACGGCGCGCGCCGCGTGGAAGCGGGGCTTGATCCAGTCCCGCAGGGCGTCGGACCAGATCGGCTCGTTGGCGTCCGTCACCGGGAACACCCCATAGGGGTAGAGGAACGGCCCGGACATGATCGAGTCGTCGTCGCCGAGGACCCGCGTGATGTCGACGCGGGACTTGAGGTAGGCCAGGGCCTGCCGGCGCTGCTCCTCATAGGGCGACGTCGGGTCGAACGTCCGCGTGGTCCCGACGTTGGTGGTGAACTTCGCCCCCGCGAGCCCTGCGATGTCGAAGGCCGTCTTGAGATCGGCATAGGCCTCGACCTCGCGCCGGTGGTCGACGCCGGGCGGCTGGGGCGCGATGTGCAGGTCGAAGCCGTCGTAGCCCATCTCGGTGAGGGCCCGCAGATGGTCGATCAGGGTCTCCGTGTAGGTCGGGTCCTGCGGCCTCAGGTCGGCGGTGAACATGAAGAAGCTGAAGAACACGTCTCGCGCTGATGTCTCGTTCATTCCTGATCTCCCCCTACCAGCCCAGGACGTCTTCGAGGTAGGCGCGGGCGTTCTTGGCGTATTCGAGCGGGTTGGCCTTGTTCGGGTCCTGCTCGGCCTCCACGACCAGCCACCCCTCGTAGCCGACGTCGGCGAGCACGTCGAGGATGGGCCGGAAGTCGATCGCGCCGTCGCCCGGCACCGTGAAGACGCCGAGCTCCACGGCTTCCTGGAACGAGAGGCCCTCTTCGCGGACCCGGCTCACGACCTCGGGGCGGACGCTCTTGAGGTGCACGTGGCCGATGCGGTCCGCGTGGGCCCGGGCCACGTCCAGCGGATCGTCGCCGGCGAAGGCGACATGGCCCGTGTCGAGCAGCAGGTGGACCAGCTCCGGATCCGTCGAGGCCATGAGCCGGTCGATGTCGGCCCGGTACATGACGCCCGTGCCCATGTGGTGGTGGTAGCTGAGCCTCATCTCGGCCGACCTGGCGATCTTGCCGAGCTCCTCGAGGCCCGAGGTCAGGTCATCCCACTGGGCGTCCGTGAAGACCGGGCGGTCGGCGAACACGTCCACGGGGAGCAGGTGCGAGGAGGCCCCGAACTCGGCCACGACGAGCTCGGTCCCGCCGAGTGCCTTGAGGCGGGCCAGCGTCTCCTCGAAGGCGGCGATCGTCTTCTGCCGCATGTTCTTGATCGTGAAGTACGTGCTCGTCCACGGCTCGGATATCTCCAGGCCGCGGAGGTCGAGGGCGGCCTTGAGCGTGGCGTTGTCGGAGGGGTACTTGTGCCCGATGCTGCAGCCCTGGAAGCCCGCGAGCGCCATCTCGCTCACGGCCTGGCCGAAAGTGATGCCGGCGTCGATGGTCGGGAAGTCGTCGTTCCACCAGAGGGTGCAGCAGACGCCGATCTTCACTCTGTCCGGGCCGAGGCGGTAGAGGCGGTCCTCTTGCATTGTCATCGTTGTGCCCCTTTCAGGAAGCGGTGCTCGATCCGGGGTGGCTTGGCCCAGGAGCCGTAGCCGGGCGCCTTGGCACCCGGGGGGTTGGCCCCGATGGCCCGCCACAGCAGCCCCTCCTGATAGGAGGCGGAGGTGACGGTGGAGGTCTCGGCCGCGGCGTGGGCCCCGTACCGGTCGGTCCACTCGGGCGGCAGCCCGTACCACATCCCCGCGTACCAGAGCTTGACGATGTTGCGCGCCACCGGCCCGAGGCGCTCGTCACTGAAGATCCGGTGGCGCAGGGCCCGGTCGAGCAGGGTCGGGTCGCACCGCCCGTCGTCACCTGTCGCTTCGGCGCGGGCGGCGCGGTAGGCGTCCAGAAGGCCGACGACGACGTCGTCGCCGCAGGCGGCCCTCACCTTGGCCAGATACTCATGGGCCAGCCCTGTGCCGAGCAGGTCGGTCTCCTCGAAGTCCGTGAGGTCGGCCGAGAGGCGGAGGAACTCACCGAACGGCTCGGCGGTCACCGGCCCACCGCCTGCGCGTCGCCGGCGGTCCGGGCGGCATCGAGCGCTGTCCGGTCCGCCGTCGGTACCTCGAAGGTGGGGGCGGCGTGGAGCCCGCCGCTGCCCGGCAGCGGGTTGCGCACGAGCCGGTTGAACCCGTCGCGCAGGCGGAACATGGACTGCACGGCGTCGAGCAGAAGGGCGGGCTGGCCGTTGAACGCCTGGGTGAGGAGTGCGAGGAAGTCCCCGTAGTCGGCGTTGAAGCCCTGCGCCATGGCGGCGAGCTCCGATCCGGGCGGGTAGTCGGCCAGCTTGGCGCTGACCTTGACCCTGAACACCTCGTCCCACGCGACGGTGAGGGGCGGGCCAGAGGGCGAGTCGGGGTGGTCGCCGGCCTGGTAGTAGCGGCCGAGCTGCAGCTGCCGGTACCGGTAGTAGTGCGCGAGCTCCCCGTCGTCGTCGTAGATGCCCGAGTCGAGGCCCTCGCCCTGCTCGGAGATGAACTGCAGCGCCTGCCGGGCCGAGTCCAGGTCCACGACCGGGATCGCCGCACCGCCGCCGGAGTAGAAGTACTCGGGCCCCACCTGCCTGGCCGGGTCGCCGCTGAAGAGCCCCGGATCGGCCGCGGCCACCTCCTCGAGCCCCTCGATGATCTCCTCGTAGAACTCGCCGATGCTGTAGAAGCGCATCCCCTCGACCGTCGGGCTCGAGACCAGGGGCCGCCGCCCGCCGTCGGCAATGCGCACGAGCCGCGAGTGGCCCGCGGGAGCGGAGCCGGGCCGCTCGATCCTGCAGAACGTCTCGATAGCCTCGCGCGAGAAGGGACGCAGGTCCACGGTGAAGTCGTCCTCGCCGTCGGGCAGGTAGGCCGGGTAGTCCGGCACGAAGCCCGGGCGGGTCAGGTCCGGGGTCCCGCCGATGGCGTTCAGGACGTTGGCGGCGAGGGTCAAGTGCAGCATCTCCTCCACCACGATTACCCGGATGACGTGGGCGGCGTCGGAGTTCGTGCCGGGGTGGATCGAGTAGAGCGCGGTCAGGTACGGGGGGATCGTGGCGTGCTCGAGCGCGATCGCCGCGTGCAGGTAGGCGATGAGGTCGTCACGGGTGTTGATGGTCGTCGCGGTCACTGGGACACCTCCTGGGGGTGGGGACGGACGGCGCCGTTAGAGGCGACCCTGATCGGTGCGGTCTCGGCCTCGAGCTGGGCCAGCATGGCGCGGACGCTCCGCAGGCACAGGGCCGCGACGGTGAGCGTGACGTTCGAGGTGCCCACGGTGGGCATGCTCCCCCCGCCGACCATGTAGAGGTTCTGGTGGTCCCAGGAGCGCTGGTCCGCGTTGACCACGGACGTCGTCGGGACGCGGCCCATCATGTGGGTGCCGGCGAGGTGGTTGCCCCCTCGGATCTCGTAGCCCTCCCCTTCGTGGACGGCGTAGCCCCAGAAGGCGGGGTCGTACTCCGTGTGGTCCTCGGCCCCGAGGCGGGCGAAGATCCGCTTCGACAGCTGCCGGGCGTACGCCACCCCGCGCATCGTGTAGTCGGGGATGTCGTAGGTGAGGATGGGCCGCATGTTCCCCAGGTGGTCCGTGAAGGCCGGGTCCACGGTGATCCGGTTGCTCGGGTTGGCGGGGACCTCGACCATGAACGCGAGCTGCAGCTGCCGGGACACCCGGTCCACGAGGCCCTGCCGCAGGCTCTCGCCATAGCGGCCGCCGGCGTCCACGAGGTCGATCAGGTCCGTCATGGGTGCCCCGCGGGCCCAGCCCCAGCCGTCATTGTGGATGTCGACGCTGAAGGCGGCCTGCCGCCGGCGGAAGTGGCCAGCGCGCAGGTCCGTGATCCCGCCGGTGCAGTTGGTGCCCCGAAAGGTGCCGGCCACCTCCGGGAGAAGGGCCCACGCGAGCAGGTAGGCGTGGTCCATGAAGTTCCGTCCCATCATCCCGCTCGAGCTCCGCAGGCCGGAGGCCAGCATGAGCCGGGGGTTCTCCACGGCGTTGGCGGCCAGGATGAACAGCCGGCCCCGGGCCCTCAGGGTGGTGAAGCTCGTGCTGTCGGGCTTGTCGTAGCGGCGGTACTCGATCTCGGTCACCCGGCCGGTCTGCCCGTCGACGTGCACCTTGTAGGCCACGGCCTGGGCCACGAGGTCGACCCGGCCGCTCTGGAGGGCCACGGCGAGCGTCTTGCCGGCGTGGTACTTGGCCTGCACGGGGCAGAGGGGCACGCAGTTGTTGTTGCCCTGGCAGCGCCCGCCGAGCTCGACCTGGAAGGTGCTCACCGCCCCCCGCGGAACGTAACCCTTCCCGCCGTCGTACGCCGGGTTCGGTATCCCGTTCCGGCCCTGCGGCCACGGCCGGACCCGCAGCTGGCGCTTCTCGCCGTCGAGCTCGACCGGCATCCCGTCGACGTCCCTCGCGACCATCTGGTCCAGGTACGAGAGGGGCAGCCCCTTCATGGGGTAGACGTAGCCCTCGTCGAAGGTGGTCCCGAGGTAGGCCTGGTCCTCGACGTCGGCCGAGACGCCGATCTCGCGCTCGGCCTCATTGTAGTACGGGGCGAGGTCCTCGTAGGTCAGCGGCCAGTCGGCCCCCTCGCCGTAGAGCGTGCGCATGCGGAAGTCGTCCGGCAGCATCCGCGGCGTCTTGGCCTCCCAGTGCATGGTCGTGCCGCCGAGGACCCTCGTGTAGGTGGTGTCCGTGGCGAAGGGCCCGTTCTGGACGATGTAGGCCGAGGCGTCCGGCGTGCCCGGGGCGATGCGCCGGGCGTCGGTGCCGCGGGGCATCGGGGCGTTGGCCACCACCGGGTAGGGCGCCTGGTTGTCCTTGCTCGTCGCCGAGTAGAAGCGCTCGAGGTAGCCCTCGTAGCCCTTCAGGGTGATGTCCTCGGCCGAGCCCGCTTCGAGGATGAGCACCCTTTTGCCGGCCTCGCTCAGCCGCGAGGCGATGATGGAGCCGGCGATCCCGCCGCCGACGATCACGGCGTCGTAGAGGACCTCCGCCGCCGCCGCGGGGTCGGTGCGGTTCGCCGCCCCGTGGGGGAATCTCACGTACATGTCACTCCTCCTGGTGCTACGGGCTCAGACGACGTCGGCGCGGGCTCGCATGGCGGACAGGTAGGCCGCGTAGCTCCACGTCAGGTTGCGGACGCTGCGCTCGTAGCCGGTGGTGCCGTCGAACTGCTCGGAGAGCTCGAGGTGGTCGCTGTGGTAGACGACGGCGCGCACCATCGCGTCGCCGGTGGCCGCCAGGGCGGCCGCGGCCGCCGCCGGCTCCGTCGTCCCGTCGATGCCGGACTGGGCGAAGAAGGGCGCGGACAGCTCGTCAATGGGCACCGTGCCGCTGGCCACGATCTCGGCGGCCAGCCTGTAGTGCAGCTCGGCGACGTTGCACGTCGAGAGGGCCCAGGGGTGGCCGCCGAGCACCGGGTGCGCGGCGTCGCCGTCGTACACGTCCCCCGGGTAGCGGCCAAACATCGGCCCGATGCCGAACTGCTCCTTGTCCGCCTTGTTGATCGGGTAGAAGGCGATTCCGCCCTCCTCCCACTGCGAGCGCAGCTGGGCCGCCGTGGCCAGCAGCCTTGGGTCGGTGACGGGAACCGCGCCGTAGACGGCCGCCTGGACGATGTCGATGTTCGGGTCGTAGCCGGGGACGACCGGGTCCTGGGGCGATGGCGGGGCCCCGTTGCCCGGATCGGCCATCATGCTCACGTACTTGCTCCCGTCCCAGTGGCCCGCGATGGCCTGGCGCAGCCAATCGATGGCCGGCTGCAGGGCGGCCGGCTTCTCGATCCCGGCGACGGTCGTTGCCTGGATCTCCTCGAAGCAGCGCAGCTGGGCGGAGCGGGCGAAGAAGCTGTAGCCGGTGTGCTCCTCCCACAGGTTCGTGGTGGGGTCCTCGTAGACGCCGAGGAGGAAGGCCACGTTCTCGTTCACGAGCCCGACCGCGAGCTTCTGGGCGTTCGCGTCGAGCTGGTCGTAGGCGGCCAGGAGCGTGATCGACTGCAGGGCCGGGCCGTCGTTCTGCTCGGTCCAGGGGCGGGCGTCGCCGGCAATGGCGAAGCACGCGTGGCCCTTGGTCGGCTGGGCGTTGGAGTGGCAGAGGTCGGCGAAGGTCACGTAGTCGTTGAGCGTCTGCACCGACCCGTCCTGGTCGGTGGGCAGGATGGCCTTGGCCACCTCCATGGCCGTGATGGCCCCGTCCCGCACCCAGTTGAAGACGTAGTCCTCGTCGGTCCCAGGGGTCTCCGCCGGGAAGGACGGGGCCGCGATGATGCAGCCCGGCCTCGAGTCACGGGAGATATCGCCCGGCGACTGGGGATCGCTGAAGATGAAGCCGTCACTGGCGATGTTCCGGAACATGAAGGTGAACATGGTCGGGACGAGCGAGGGCAGATCCACCGCTCCCGGGGCGAAGGAGTTCTGGACTGTGGCCCGCGTCTGGGGCGTGCCGGTGGTCCGGCTCGTTCGGGCATGCGTGGCGGGAGCTTCGGTTGACACGCTCATTGCTGAACTCCGTTTCTTTCGGGCTTTGAGGGCGCGATGGAGCGCGGCCTGTCGATAGGCAAAAGCGTTTAAGGTGCGATCGCGAGCCCGGTGCAACCACCCACGGGCCAGCCAGTCATCCCGTCCCGTCCCCCACGAGACGCAGTCTGATAACAAACACAGGCTGATCAAAATATTCACGATCGCCGTCCGCTGATCCATTCGCAGCACTTTGGGGATCAGACGAAACTGACAGACCGAATGCTGGCAAGGCGGGCAGAGACGTGTCAATAGGGCAATTGCGAAGAATAGGGACGTAATTCGCCGCACGCCCCGCTCGGATCTCGTAGGCCTTGACGGGTCTAGGCGAGAGGACCCATATTGGTTGCGTTTCGCGTGTTCATGGGGGAACCGTTTGGGGGGTTGGATGCCGTTACGACCGGCCGCCGGCTAGGCCGGCGCTGCTGAAGAGCTTCGGCCGCATTGACTGACTGAAACAATCGTCAAGGCCAGTTCTCTTTTTTCCGCGGTCTTCATCGTTGGGTGAAGATGCGCTGCCTTTCGGCCTTTTTGCGTGGATTCGCTCAGACTCATCCACTCAATGCTTTGACCGCTGGCTTTCGCATTATCCGCGCTTGTTCGCAGAACAATTCCCTGAGCGAATCTCTTCGCATGATGGCATGCGGCGTTTGCGTCTGCCTTGCCGAAGTGTCAGCATGGGGGCGATCGTGTTCCATGACAGGAGGTGAGACCCGTGAACGCAGTGTCCGCAGTGGGTGCTCCCCCGCAGTCCACGATCGCGCGACTGAGGTAGTCGCCACTGGGAGCGCCCCCCAGGCAATTCCGAAGGGCGACTCCCATGAACACAACACCTTCTTCACCTCTGCACCCCACCTCCACCGAGCGAGCGCTGGTCCTCGGCGGCGGCGGATCGACAGGCAACGCGTGGCTGATCGGCGTCGTCGCCGGCCTGTTCGACGCCGGTCTGGACGTGACCGCGGCCGATCTGATCATCGGGACGTCGGCAGGCTCGACGGCCGCGGCCCAGATCACCGGCGCGACCCCGACCGATCTGTATGCCGCAGTCCTTGCTACGACAGCCCAGCCAACGGCCGGTCCCGCCCGATCCGGCGGTGGACAGGCTCCGGTCAGGTCCGCCCCGATCAGGTCCGCGGGGGACCTGATGGAGCGGACGGGCAGGATCATCGTCGCCGCTGAGGATGCGGCGGACATGCGCCGCAGAATGGGCGCCGCGGCGCTCGAGGCGGAGTCGTCGTCGGACGGCACCCGGCAGACACAGTGGCGCGCCACCGTCGCCTCGCGGCTGCCCAGCCCGCACTGGCCTCAGCAGGCGGTGGTCATCACCGCCGTCAATGCCCGCACCGGTGAACCCGTCGTGTTCGACAGCCACAGCGGGGTCGACCTGGTGGACGCCGTGGCTGCCAGCTGCGCCAATGGCTTCGCCTATGGGATCGGCGGAGGCCGGTACATCGACGGCGGGTACCGCTCCAACGCCGACAATGCCGATCTGGCCGCCGGATACTCGCGGGTGCTCGTGCTGTCACCTCTCGGCGGCAGATCGCGGACTCCGGTGGACTGGGGCATGCATCTCGCAGACCAGGTGGACGAACTCCGCGCACACGGCAGCAGGGTCGAAACGATCTTCCCCGACGGCAACTCCGAGCACCTGTTCGGCGCCAATGCCATGGATCTGTCGCTCCGTCCGGCCGCCGCTCGAGCCGGCTATGACCAAGGCCAGAGCCTCGCCGGGCAGCTCACGGAATTCTGGCGCTGACGTCTGAACGGCCTGTTGTGACACGCCCGAGAGCGGGCGTACCGTTTTTTATGAGCGGGCTTCCGGTCCCGTTCAGCATGTGTGTCCGGCGCTGCGCAGCTGGGGGCGCTCCGCTAGGCGATAACGCCAGCGAGGAGGGTCCTATGTCGTGGGAAATGTCCGGGAAGTATGTTGCAAGCTGCAGCTGTTCCTTGGTTTGCCCGTGCCCGGTTGACGGTCCGCCGACCGGCCCGAACGGCGAGTGCCGCGGCATCGCCGTGTTCCATATCGCCAGCGGGAAGCTCGATGGCACCGATCTTTCGGGAGTCGACTTCGCCTTCACCAACTTGTTCCCGTCAAACCTGAGCGCGGGCAACTGGAAGCTGGGCGTCGTCGTCGACGAGGGAGCATCGGATGCACAGGCAACTGCCGTCGAACGCATCCTCCACGGCGACGAGGGTGGCCCGTTCGCGGATTTCGCCGCGCTGTATGGGGAATGGCTGGGTGTTGAGCGCGCCAGTGTCACGTTCACCGATGGCGAGAACCCGTCCGCCTCTGTAGGGGAAGGCTCGAACATCAGGTTTGAGTCGCTGCCGGGACCCGGTGGTGGCGTGACGACGGTCAAGAACGCGATGTACGGCTTCGCCGATGAGTTCATGATCGGAAAGGCTCCCGGGCGCAATGGTCTCTTCGGCATCGACTACGAAGGGGTCTACGGCGAGAGCGCAGAGTTCTCCTTCGCCAGCGAGATGGCCGAGGGCGCCCCTAAGGGTCGGGCATGACCGCGGGTTTGCCGTGGCGCCGGAACATGAGTCCGGGAAATGTGGCGCACGCTTCGGCGCGCGCCACATTTTTCGGGATTGACCTGCGCGCTGCCGGCCTGGTCGCGGTCCTGCTCGTGCTGGCAGCCGTGAGCTGGGCCGTCACTGCCGTGCAGATGTCCGGGATGGACATGGGGCGTTGGACGGAGCCGGGACCTCTGGGCTTCTTCCTCACCACGTGGGTGGTGATGCTGGCCGCGATGATGTTTCCCTCGGTGGCACCAATGGTGGTCGCGTATGGACGAATCAGTCGCCATCGCCGTGCGACGGGACGTCCTGCTCCGCGGGGTTCCACGTCCGTCTTCGTGGTTGGCTATCTGATCGCGTGGACGGTGTTCGGCCTCGTCGCCTACGCGCTCTACGCTGCCGTCGCGGCCCTCGCCCCGGGCTTCCTCGCCTCCGATCCGGGGGGCCGGTATGTGGCAGCGGCGGTGATTATGGGCGCGGCGGTCTACCAATTCACGCCGGCCAAGAACATTGCCCTCATGAAATGCCGGACGCCCATGGACTTCATCCTGCGTCGCTTCCGGCATGGGTACGTCGGGGCTCTGCGTCTGGGGATCGAGCACGGCACGTGGTGCGTCACCTGCTGCTGGGCGCTCATGGTGGCGCTGTTCGCTCTCGGGGTCATGAGCGTCGGCTGGATGGCGCTGGTGGGCGCATTCATCGCCGTGGAGAAGATGCTTCCCTGGCAACGGCTTGCCAACCGCACGGTCGCCTTCGCGTTGGTCGCGATCGCAATTGGCGTGGCGCTGACGCCAATGGCGCCAGTGATGCCGGGGATGCCGGAGATGCCAGGCATGCCCGGCATGCCAGGGATGGGGTGATGCAACAGTTCCATCGACTGGGCTCATCCGCCAGATCGACGACCCCCCTTCATCCCGATGGTGGTGTAACCGTCGGGACTGCGGACTTGGTGGCGTAGTACAAGTCGGCCGCCTGCTCGGGGGTCCGTCCAATCGCGGTCAGACCGAAACGGCCATCCACGGCCAAGCAGGACAGCATGTGCAGCACCACACCGGTCCCAGTTCGATCATCGAATTGCAGGCCGGCATCAGCGACGGCCTTGATCACGGTTGCGGGCGGAAGCCCGAGCCAGCCCGGGTCGACCAGGTTGTCAGTCGCCCAGTACCAACGAGGGGTGCCGTCGTCGGCCACCCATTGCCCGGCGTCGGCGTCGTATGCGCCGGGAACTAGGTTCCGAAGCACAGCAAAGGGATGGGTGGTACCGCCCTTGCGAAGGTTGACCTCCAGCGCGAACACCTGCCAGCCACCGGCGCCATCGCTCGCGGCCGCGAAGTCGACACTCGCGCGCCCAATGGCACCACGCGCGGCGAGCTGGGCGCCGACGGCCTGCCCGTGATACGCCAGATCACGCGCATACTCCGGGTCGGCCGGGAACCGGCACCCGATATACACCTGGCCGTTATCGCCAGCGAGCAGTTGCTCGTGGGTGGACAGCACCGCCACCTCACCGTACGGCGAGATGTCCAGCTGCACGCTGGGGCTGGCAAACTGGGCGCCGGCGATCAGCTCTTCGACCACGCCCCCGGCACCAAGGTCGCGCAGATACCACTCCGGCAGCGCCGCCACCCGCTTACGGACATGCTCGTCCGCTGCGGGTCCACCGCCAACCTGCCGCAGGTCGATGACTGCGTTGCCGTCACCGGCGCCGCTGTTGTCGAGCTTGATCACTACGCCACGAGAGCTCGGTCGGGCAGCCCGGATCGCGGCGATGGCATCCACCACATCCTCGACGGTGCGGACGTCCTCACGCCCAACGGGGGTCGGGACCCCTGCCTCGGCGAACAGCCGTCGGCCTGCGCTCTTGTACCCAAGCGGCCAGAGACTGGGAGGAGTCCCGTCGATCGGCGCCTGCAGCTGCAGGGCCACCTCGACCTCACTGTCGGTCACATTCCACGGGCCAATGAAGACAGGCCGATCCCCGAACGAACTCCGCAGCTCCTTGAGCAGTTCGGGCCGGTCAAGCAGCTTGGCCGCGATGGGACGCGGCGTGTCGTCAGGCACAACCGTCAGCCGGAAGCGGGCCCGCACACTTGCCCGGCGGTCTGCGGGCACCAGCGACGTGTAATAGTCGATCACCTCTTGGCCGGGTGCCTGACAGGTCAGGAACACCAGCTCACAGGACTGGATCCGGTGCAGCATCAGCAGGGTGACCAGATAGCGGTGCTCCAGCGCCGGAATCCGGGAGGCGTAATGGTGCAGCAGCGACTCGCCGACACTGAAGGACGGCAGTACGACCAGCACGTGCTCGACGCCCACGCCCGGCCGATTCAGGGCCCGCGCCGGCCCAAGCTGTGCCTGCAACTGGTCGAAGTCCTTCATGGACAGCCCGCCTCGGGTGGTGTGAGACATCGTCCCGGCGCTCGTACAACGACTCCCCTATAGCGCTGATTCTCCCGCGGCAAGCCGTCCCGCACTATGGTGGTTGGGCGCAATCCCCTCACTGACCCGGTTGCCCAAGAAAGTGGCAGCCGTGGTCGTGGAGTTCACGGCCGCCACCCTGTCCTGGTGGAGCCTCATATTCGGAACCGTCGCCATTCGGCATTCTCGGTTCCCTGACTTGGCAAAGCACTGCTGCCGCGGACGGGCGATCTTGGGCTATGTGAGGAGGCCGAGGATGAGCCCGGCGGCGGCGCTGATTCCGAGCGTACGCAGGACGCTCCAGCGGAGCCTGAAGATCATGACCATGGCTGCTGCGGCGATGAGCAGGGGCACTGGCTGGAGGCTGTCGAGTCGCGGGAGCTCGAGGTGGATGGGGCCCCAGTCCATGGTGCTGGTGGCAGCGAAGAGGGTGTGGGCGGCGAAGTAGACGGCGAGGTTGGCAATGACTCCGACGACAGCGGCGGTGATTCCCGTCAGGGCGGCGGAGAGGTTGCCGTTGCCGCGGAGGCGTTCGACATAGGGGGCGCCGAGGAAGATGAACAGGAAGCAGGGGACGAAGGTGACCCAGGTCGTCAGCAGCGATGCCAGCACCGCGGCGGTCCATGGGTCCAGGGCGCCGGGGGCGCGGAAGGCGCCGAGGAAGGCCACGAACTGCACGACCATGATCAGCGGGCCTGGAGTGGTCTCGGCCAGGGCAAGGCCGCGGACCATTTCACCGGGGGCGAGCCAGCCGTAGGCGGCCACGGCCTGCTGGGCGACGTAGGCCAGGACGGCGTAGGCCCCGCCGAAGGTGACCAGGGCGGTGCCGGCGAAGAAGAGGCCCTGCTGGGTGAACACGCTGTGAGCGCCGGTGAGGGCGAAGGCGACGGCGACCGGTGCGAGCCAGAGCGGCACGCCCACGGCCACGATGAGCGCGGCCCGCCTCCAGGAGGGCTGGGTGTGGTGCAGGGCGTCATCGGAGATCAATGGGGCGGTCCCGTCCTCGGCCTCGGGCTTCGCTGGCTGGGCCATGATGGCCGGGCGCAGCCGGCCAATGCCCCAACCGATGGCCGCCGCTGCCAGGACGACGACCGGGAAGGGGATGCCGAACACGGTCAGGGCGAGGAAGGCGGCCACGGCCAGGAGGGTCATGGTCCAGTGCCGCAGGGCCCGCGCGGCGACCTTGAGTACGGCCTGGCCCACGATGGCCAGCACGGCCGCCGACAGGCCGGTGAACAGGGACGTGACCACCGGGGTCTCGCCGAAGGCGACATAGACCGCCGACAGGGCCAGCAGGGCGACCACGCCGGGCAGGACGAACAGGGTCCCGGCGATCAGCCCGCCGCGGGTGCCGTTGAGCAGCCAGCCGATGTAGACGGCCAGCTGCTGGGCCTCCGGCCCGGGCAGAAGCATGCAGTAGGACAGGGCGTGCAGGAAGCGGCGCTCCCCGATCCAGCGGTGCTCGTCGACCAGGGACCGCTGCATGACGGCGATCTGGCCGGCGGGGCCGCCGAAGGTCTGCAGGGAGATCTTGAACCATGCCTTGGTCGCCTCTCGCAGCGGAATCACGTCGTGGATCTGCGGCGGGCTCATGGGAGGTTCCTTCCTTCCAGATTGCGAAGCCGGGCGCGGTCTGCTCGCCAGTCACGCTGCCATGTCACCACCGTTGCAGGAGCCTTTCCAAGGCGTTGGCTGATCTCCGTCTCAGGGCGTCATCTGTCAGCATCACCCACATCTCCGACATCGGCGCGAAGCCCACGTGCGCGAGCATCTTGATCGTCAGCGCCGTGCCCGAACAGCCGCCGGTACGTCACATCCTGCAGAACCGCGAGCATCCGACACCACCCCTAAAGTGCATGTGTGCATAGATATGCACACATCCTCGTTACTCTCTGGTGGGAGCGGGTGCCCGGTGCTTGAATGCTGCCCGGCGGTGCGATGGAGGCCCGCCTTGGCTTTGGACCTGCCAGAGGCCCAGGACATGAGCGTGAGGGAGGCAGTGATGTTGGCGTGGACGACTATCGCCTATGGCGCGGCGCTGTCGGCCCTCGGGGCGCTGATCCTCGCGTTCCTTGCACGCGAACGACGGCCGGCGACCTTGGCGGCCGTGGCAGTGGGGGCCTTCGCCGGGCCCTTCGCGTGGAACGCCATCCTCCGGGCGGTCAATGCCCCGCAGTTCTTCGTCGATGCCCCCATCCCCGTGTTCCCGGTCAGCTGGCAGGACACCGGATCGGCCGTGTTTGCCCTGGCGGCGCTGGCCCTTGTCCTGGGCCTTGGCCCACTGCGGGCAGGCCCTGGCCGGCGCGTGGTCCTTCTCGCCGTGCTCGGCGCCGTGGCGGCACTCGTCGTCGACGTCTTCCTCTACTAGACCGGACCGGGGCAGGGGATCTCATCTCCTACCGCTGTCTGGGGTCACAACCCGTGGGCCGCGGCGTAGTCAGCAAGCCCATCGGAGGCCAGGGCCGCCGAGACCTCAGCGATCCCCTCATAGTCGGGCAGCACAATGGACTGCCCATCCGGCGATGTGCTTGTGCCGGACGTCGGGAGGGTGAAGAAGACGGACGACGCCGGGTCCACGTCCCTCAGCGCGTAGCCGAGGGCAGCCATGGTCATCGGGTCGAAGGACTGGTCCACCACGAGATGGGGCGAGACGGCGGTGATGATCCCGATGGCGCTCGCCGGGTCCCGGACCTTTCCCGTGCTCAGCAACTGCGTGATGACCGCGCGGACGAACGTCTGCTGATTCCGGACACGCTGGAAGTCGCCGTCCGGGAACACGTAGCGCGCCCGGACGAACTCGAGGGCAGCCTGGCCATCCAGCCTGTTCATCCCCTGCGTGAACGTGTGGTGCGTGTCGAAGTCCGCCGTGAACGGCATCGTCACGTTGACGTCGACGCCTCCGAGCGCGTCCGTGAGCGCCTTGAAGCCGTCGAAGTCCGTCAGCACGTAGTGGTCGATCTGAGTCTTGAGGAGCCCGCTGACGGTGTCGACGACGAGCTGTGGCCCGCCGGACCCCAGAGCCGCGTTGATCTTCGAGTCACCGTGGCCCGGGATGGGCATCCAGCTGTCGCGCATGATGGAGATCCCGTAGATCCGGCGACGATCCTCCGGGATGTGGATCAGCATGATCATGTCAGCGTGCTGGTCCGTGGCGCCCCCAGTGGCCGCCTGGCCCTGCAGGGCCTGCCGCGCACTCCCGCGGATGTCGCTGCCCATGATCAGGATGTTCATCGGCCCCGGCCGCAGCTCCGGCAGAGTAGGGCCGGCCCCTGGAGGGGAGGGGCGCTGGGTGGTGAGAAGGATCACCACCAGCGCAGCTCCGAGCGCGAGCACGATCGCCACAGCGACAGCGAGGAGGCGACGGCCGCGGGCGCTGCTCCGCCAGGCACCACCCCCAGGCGGGTTTGCACCTCCTGACGACTCCGGACCACCGGATGTACGGCTCATGACGCCACGATGGCACCCCTTCCTGCTTGATTGGAAGACGTTTGAGGGCCGCCTCCCGAAGGAGGTGGCCCTCATGCGTCGGCGCGGGGGTGGGCTAGGCCTCCTGCTCCTCGGTGGTGGCGGGGCCGGCGGGCGGGACGTGGGCGATGCCGCCGGCGGCCTTCTTCGACCCGCGGCGCTCGATCCAGATCGCCAGGCGCGAGACGCTGAGGTTGATGAGGATGTAGATCCCGGCCGCGACGAAGAACACGGGGAAGAGGAAGTCGGGGCCGAGGAAGTCGGCCATGATCTGCACCTTCCGCAGGAGCTCCTCGTAGGCCACGATGTAGCCGAGCGAGGTGTCCTTGAGCAGGACGACGAGCTGGGCGACGAGCGAGGGCAGCATGCGCCGGATGGCCTGCGGCAGCTCGATGGCCATGCGCGACTGGAAGCTCGTGAGGCCGATCGCGAGGCCCGCCTCGCGCTGGCCCTTGGGCAGGGACTGGATGCCGGCGCGGATGATCTCGGCGAAGATCGCGGCGTTGTAGAGGACCAGGCCCGCCACGACGGCGATGAACTGGTTCGTCGCGAAGACCAGCAGCACGAAGAGCATCATGAGCACCACGGGCATGCCGCGCAGGAACTCGAGGACGACCTGGGTCGGGATCCGGATGGCCGGGATGTCCGAGATGCGCAGGAGCGACAGGGCCAGGCCGAGCGGGAACGCGATGGCGGCGGCGATGGCCGCGGCGCTGAGGGTGGCCCAGAGGCCCTCGGCGAGGAGGCGCCACACGTCCGGGATGGCGAACACCTCCCACCGCTCGGCCTCGAAGATGCCCTGCTGGGCGAGCGTCCACACGGCCCAGGCGAGCACGGCGACGATGAGGACGATGCCGATGGCGGATCCGGTGAGCGAGACGCGGCGGGCCTTCGGGCCGGGGACGTCGTACAGGACGCTGGTCATCGGGCGATCGCCACCTTCTTCTCGACGCGGTGGGCCAGGATGCCCAGGGGGACTGTCATGAGCAGGTAGAACACGGCCGTTCCTGTCAGGACCCACATGACGGCGTCCCCGTGGTCGTTGGCGAGCTGGCGGGCGTGCCCGAAGAGCTCGAGCACGAAGAACGCGCCGGCGACAGAGGAGTTCTTCACGAGGGCGATGAGGATGTTGATCAGCGGCGGGACGACGGTGCGCAGGGCCTGGGGCAGGACGACGAGGTTCAGGACCTGTCCGAAGGTCAGGCCGATGCTCCGGGCGGCCTCGGCCTGGCCCACGGGGACGCTGTTGACGCCCGAGCGCACGGCCTCGGCGACGAACGCCGACGTGTAGCCGGAGAGCGCGATGATGGCCGCGACCTCGAACTGCTCGAAGCGGACCCCGAGGCGGGGCAGCACGATCGCGCAGAAGAAGAACACGATGGTCAGCGGCGTGTTCCGGGCGATCTCGACGAACGCCATGCTGAAGCCGCGCAGCGCCTTCACGGGCGAGACCCGCATGGCGGCGAGGATGGTGCCGGTCACGAGGGCGATGATGCCCGAGACGACGGCGAGGAAGAGGGTGCGGAGGAAGCCATCCCAGTAGATCGGGAGGCTCTCGATGATCACGTCCATGGGCTTCCCTTAGCGGTCGATCTTGGGGAGCTCCGGGACGGTCTTGATGACCTTGCCCGCGGTGCCCTCCCACGCCTTCTTGTACGTGCCGTCCTTCTCGAACGCCTCGAGCTGGTCGTTGATCCAGTTGCGGAAGACCGTGTCGCCCTTCTTGAGGCCGATGCCGTAGGGCTCCTTCGTGAAGGTCTCCTCGCTGGCGAGCTTGAAGGCGTCCGGCTCCTTGTCGACGAAGCCGGCGAGGATGACGTTGTCCGTCGTGATGGCCTCGACCTGCTTGTTGCGCAGCGGCTCGAGGCACGCGGAGTAGGTCGCGGCCGGGACGAGCTCGGCGCCGTACTTCTCCACGATGGTCTTCGCCGGGGTCGAGCCGGTGACGGAGCAGACCTTCTTGCCCGTGACGTCCTCGGGCTTGGTGATCGTGGTGTTGTCCTTGTTCACCATGAGCGCCTGGCCGGCCTCGTAGTACGGGCCCGCGAAGTCGACCTTCTGCTTGCGGGCGTCGTTGATGGTGTAGGTCGCGACGACGAGGTCGACGCGGCCCTGCTCGATGAACGCCTCGCGGTTCGCGGAGACGGTCTCGACCCACTCGATCTTGTCTGCGGGGATGCCGAGCTTCGCCGCGATGGCCTTGCCGATCTCGACGTCGAAGCCGACGGGCTTGCCGTCGAGGCCCTTCTGGCCGAAGAGCGGCTGGTCGAACTTCGTGCCGATCTTGATGGTGCCCGCCTTGGCGAACGTGTCCATCGAGCTGCCGGCCTCGAAGGTCGGGTTCGCCACCGGGGAGGCGGTCCCGCCGCCGGTCCCCCCGCCACAGGCGGACAGGGCGAGTGCGAGCGCCGCGGTGGCGGCGGCCAGCACAGCCTTCTTGGTTCCCAAGAGTGCCATTTCCAATATTCCTTTGTTCAGGCCTGGCCCAGGCGCACGCTTCGTCGTTGGAGCGTGCGTCTGGCCCAGATGCGATCTTCTTCACGCGCCTGCCGGCCCAGGCAAGCTTCTTCATCGGAGCTTGCCCGGCCCGGGTTGATGCAGGATTCTTCAGGGGCCTCTCGGCCCAAATGCGATGGGGTTGGGTTCAGGTGTCAGTGGGTGAGGAGCTTGGAGAGGAAGTCCTTCGCCCGGTTGCTCTGCGGGTTGGTGAAGAACTGCTCGGGGGTGGCCTGCTCGACGATCTGCCCATCGGCCATGAAGACGACGCGGTCGGCGGCCTTGCGGGCGAAGCCCATCTCGTGGGTGACCACGATCATGGTCATGCCCTCCTTGGCGAGCTGGACCATGACGTCGAGGACCTCGTTGATCATCTCGGGGTCGAGGGCGGAGGTCGGCTCGTCGAAGAGCATGACCTTGGGCTTCATCGCCAGCGCCCGGGCGATCGCGACGCGCTGCTGCTGGCCGCCCGAGAGCTGGGCGGGGAGCTTGGGCGCCTGGTGCGCGACGCCGACCCGCTCGAGGAGGGCCATCGCCTCCTTCTCCGCGGTGGCCTTGCTGACGCCCTTGACCTTGATCGGTCCCAGCGTGACGTTCTCGAGGATGGTCTTGTGGGCGAACAGGTTGAACGACTGGAAGACCATCCCGACGTCGGCCCGCAGCTTCGCGAGATCCTTGCCCTCCTCGGGGAGCTTCTTGTCGTCGATGAAGATCGCCCCGTCCTCGATGGTCTCGAGACGGTTGATCGCGCGGCAGAGCGTGGACTTCCCGGAGCCGGAGGGGCCGATGACCACGACCACCTCTCCCTGGGAGACCTCCATGCTGATGTCCTTCAGGACATGATGCTGGCCGTAGTACTTGTTGACGTTTCGGACAGACACGAGCGCGGTTGAAAGTGCGGTGGTAGTCACGGGGAAGAAAGTAGCCCAGATCACATCTGTGTCGCATTTCGTTACGGGCGGAATCCCGTGACTGGACCACCGCCTCGCACTCTACTAGGGTGCGCCTCCGGCTCAGGCCGGGCGCAGACGCCGGACGGCCTCCCGCACGACCACGCCGGATGGACCGGGGCCCGTCTGGGTGTCAGAAACTGCACAACTCAGGCGGCCAGACGCAGGTCTGCACCCTGTGTCCGCCCTGAATTGTGCAGTTTCAGACACCCCTCGACGTCTGAAGCCCCGGCGAGCCACGCGGGTTCGAACAGGGCCATCCACGATCAATGAGCTCAGGCCGGGCGCAGCCGCCGGACGGCCTCCCGCATGGCCCCGGCCAGCACGTTGGCCCCGAACGGCCCGGCCTGGGCAGCGATTCGGCCCGCCGTCCCGTGGACGAGCGCCGCCGCGGCGGCGAGCTCGACGGGGCGGGGGGTGCCGCCGTCGCCCGTGCCCGCTCCCCCGCCCGCCGTTGCGAGCAGCGCCCCGAGCAGCCCGGTGAGCGTGTCCCCCGAGCCGGCGGTCGCGAGGTACGGGTGCCCGTCGGGCTGCACGAACGCCGCGCCGTCCGGGGCCGCACAGACCGTGGACGGGCCCTTGAGCAGCACGGTCGCGCCCGTGCGGGCGGCGGCCTCGCGCGCCCACTGAAGCGGCCGGGCCTCGACCTCAGCGCGCTCCGGGGCGTCCGGCCCGAGGCGGCCCAGGAGCGCGGCGAGCTCCCCCGCGTGCGGGGTCAGCACGACGTGCTCCCCCAGCGCGGTCCCCTCGCCCAGGGCCTCGAGCCCGGACGCGTCGACTACCGCGGGCAGCCCCGACGCGAGGGCGGCCTCGAGCGCGCGGAGCTGGCCGGCGTCGTCCGCGATCCCGGGCCCGACCGCCCACGCCTGCACGCGCCCGTGCGGCTCCGCCGAGCCCACGATCTCCGGGCACTCCGCGAGCACGAGCATCCGCACCGGGTCCGGCGCGACGAGCCGCACCATGCCCACCCCGGCCGCGGACGCCGCCGCGGACGCGAGCACGGCCGCGCCCGGGTACCGCTCGGAGCCGGCGACGATCCCGAGCACGCCACGGGAGTACTTGTGCCAGCCGTCCCGCGGGCCGGGCAGGAGCACGGCAGCGTCCCCGGGGCCGAGCACGCGCGCCTCGGGCTCGGGCAGGCGCGGGCCGAGCCCGATGTCCACGACGTCGATGCGCCCCGCGAGCTCGCGGCCCCGGCCCACGAGGAGCCCGAGCTTGGCCGCGCCGAACGTCACGGTCACGTCCGCGCGCCACACGCCCTCGCCGGCGTGCCCGGTGTCCGCGTCGAGGCCGCTGGGGACGTCGCAGGCCACCACGAGCGCGTCCGGCCGCTCCAGCGCGGGCCGGTACTCCCCCGAGAAGCCCGTGCCGAGCACGGCGTCCACGACGACGTCCACCGGCTCGAGTTCCTTCGTCACCCGCCCTCCCGCGCGCTCGAAGGCCGCGATGCCCTCGGCGTGCGCCGAGCCCGAGGCGAGCACCGCCGTCGTGCGCACCCCGCGTCGGGCGAGCTCGGCGAGCGCGAAGAGCGCGTCCCCGCCGTTGTTGCCCTTGCCGACGACGGCTGCGACCCGGCTCCCGTACACGCGTCCCCGGGTGCGCCGCAGCTCGCGGACGACGGCGTTGGCGAGCCCGTGCGCGGCCCTCGCCATGAGCGCGGGCCCCTCGCCGGCGTCGAGCAGTGGCCGCTCGGCGGCGCGGACCTGGGCACCGGTGAAGAGCTCGATCATGGTTCGCCAGTCTAGTGAGGCGGAGCTTGGGGGCTGGCTTGCGGAAAAGCTCGTCTGAACTGGGCGTAAAAAATGCGGCGAGTGGATTTTCTCCTCCGCGGGGCGGGATAAGATGGCAGAGCCGCCGGGATGTGACTTGAACTGAACCGGCGACGTCGTGTAGGTACCGGCTCCGCCGGGGTTCCATGGGGGGACACATTCATGAAGCGCGCTGCGCTGGCTGCTGCCGTCACTGCTCTTGCCGCAACCGCTGCCGGGATCCTGGCCGGCCCGGCGCTCGACCTCGGATTCCTGCTGTGGGCCTCGTGCGGCCTGTTCGGGCTCGTCCTCGGATTCGCCTCGGTCCAGAAGGCGCGCACGGCGCACCGCGACGCCCCCCGCCCGGCCGGGGAGCACGCCGTCGTGCGCCCCGCAGCGGCGCCGCGCCCGCTCGCCCCGCTCGGCGCGGGCATGCCGCAGACCGTGCCGCAGCCGGCCGGGCGCTAGCGGTTCGAAGAAGTGGGCGAGGCCTTGCGCCACACAGAGACGCGATGTCTCTATATGAGCCATGACTGAAGAAATCCACGCCGAACACACCCTCACTGAGCACCAGCACGGCGCGCCGGGCTGCGACCACGTCACCGTCCAGCACGGCAACCACGTGGACTACATCCACAACGGCCACCGGCATGCGGAACACAACGGCCACTACGACGAGCATGACGACCCCGCGGAGCACACGCCCGCCGACCACCGGCACGGCGGGCCGGACTGCACCCACGAGAAGGTCCAGCACGGCGATCATGTGGACTACATGCACGACGGTCATCGCCATGCCGAGCACGAAGACCACTACGACGAGCACTGACCGCCCACAGCAAGGGCTTCGGCGCCTCTAGGCCCAGAAGGCCTCTTTCATCCGGCTGCCGGCCGCCCCCTCTGGTCCTTCTCCAGATCCTTCGCCAGGCGGATGATGCGCTCGACGGCCTTGCGGGACTCGAGCCCGTGCAGTCTCCCGAGGACCGTTTCGGCCAGGAGCCGGATGTTCTCTGCGGCTTCCGCCACCCGATCCTTGGAGTTCGCGTCCGCGTCCTCGTGCCCCATTGCACGTCCTCTCGATGCTCTGCTGGTCCCGGCCGTGCCCGGGGTGAGAACAATACCAGCGCTTCCGGAGGCCGACCGACTCCCGTCCGGACTATGGCTCCGGCCGCGGGCGCTTCTCGGTGCCGGGACCGAACCATCGCGGCAGGTGGCCGAGCAGGTCGTCCTGGTCGTCGCCGGCCCAGGCCACATGGCCGTCGGGCCGCAGCAGCACCGCGGGCACGTCCAGCTCCTCGCTGACGTCGACGACGTGGTCCACGCGGTCCGCCCATCCAGCCACCGAGAGCCCGCCCGTCTGGTCGAGCAGCAGCCCGCGGCCCTCATGCGTCAGCTCGTAGAGGCGACCCCGCGACAGCCGGAGGTCGCGCAGCCGCCTGCCGAGCAGCTCATGGCCCTCGCCGAGGTCGTAGCGGATACCGATCCCGGTGACCTTCTCGACGAGGAACCGGCTCACGTCCTCGAAGTCGAGCAGCTCGGTCAGCAGCCGGCGCACCGCCTGGGGGCCCGGTTCCGGGGAGATGAGCTCCGACTGGGCGCGGGTGAGGGTCAGCACGTCGTCGGCGACCGGGCGCCGCTCGGCGTGGTAGCTGTCCAGCAGCCCCTCCGGCGCCCAGCCCCTCACCTCGGCGGCGAGCTTCCAGCCGAGGTTGAACGCGTCCTGGATGCCGAGGTTGAGCCCCTGTCCGCCCAGGGGCGGGTGGACGTGCGCGGCGTCCCCGGCCAGGAACACCTGGCCCGTGCGGTACTGCTCGGCCAGCCGGGTCGCATCCGTGAAGCGGGAGAGCCATCGCGGCGAGTGGGCGCCGAAGTCCGTGCCCGCGTAGGCCCGCAGCTGGGTCCGGAACTCCTCGAGGGTCGGCGGCGTGGTGCGGTCCTCGGCCACGGTCGCGGCGGGCACGACGGCGCGGTGGAGCCCGTTCCCGGCGGGGCCGATGCCGAAGCCCCTGTGGGTCCTGCGGACCTCGTCCGAGACCGCGGCCAGCTCGTCGGCCGGCGCCGTCACCTCCACCTCCCCCAGGAGCCACTCCGTCTGCGCCGGCTGGCCCGGGAACCCGACGCCGAGGAGGCGGCGCACGAGGCTCCGGCCGCCGTCGCACCCGACCAGCCAGCGCGCGCGCAGCCGCGCGCCGTCGGCCAGCACGGCCGTCACCCCGCCGTCGTCCTGCTCGACGCCTGTCAGCTCCCGGCCGCGGCGGACCTGGGCGCCGAGCTCGACGGCGCGCTCGGCCAGCAGGCGGTCGGTGACCGGCTGCGGGATGCCGAGGACGTAGTCGTGCGCCGTGTAGAGCGTGGCCGGCCAGGGCTTGTCGATCCCGGCGAAGCGGGCGGCCCGGGGGTACTGCCGCCCATGCTCGAGGAACCGGCCGAGCAGACCGCGCTGGTCCATGATCTCGATGCTGCGCGGATGCAGGCCGAGCGAGCGGACCAGCTGGCTCGGCTCCGCGTCCTTCTCCAGCACCAGCACGTCCACGCCGTGGAGCCGCAGCTCGCTGGCCAGCATCATCCCCGTCGGGCCGCCCCCGCTGATGATCACGTCGTGCATGAAGGCACCTCCACGACGGCCCCCGGCGGGCTACTGTCCAGGGGCCAGCCCCAGCTGCTGCAGCACGCCCAGATTGTCGTAGCTGTTCCACTCCTCGACGATCTTGCCGTCCTGGATGCGGCTGATGGAGATTCCCTTCAATTCCATCCGCTTCCCGGTGGCAGGGCCGAAGTCCTCCGTCTCGCCCTGGTGCGTGCCGCGTATCGTCCACCGGCTGACGACCTTGTCCCCTTCG
Organism: Sinomonas sp. T428B; assembly: GCF_056780155.1. Classification (NCBI taxonomy): domain Bacteria; kingdom Bacillati; phylum Actinomycetota; class Actinomycetes; order Micrococcales; family Micrococcaceae; genus Sinomonas; species Sinomonas sp. T428B. Next base: position 2,840,591 of record NZ_JBRAZR010000001.1, read on the forward strand.
GCGATCTCATCCTCGACCGTCACATCGAGATCGGGGAAGGCCTTCTTGTATCCGGCGACGAACTGCTTGGCTTCCTGTGTACCCCGGATCTCGAGGCCGGGATCGTGCCAGACCATGTCCGGGGCGTACACCTCGTCGATGATGTCCGGGTTGTTGGGAGCCTCCCATGAACGACGGGCCAGGGCCTTGTTTTCTTCGGACATGATGATCCACTCCTTTGCCTCATGGAACCTTCAGGCATGCCAGCACCAAGCCGTTCAGGGGACGCTGCTGGGACATTGATGTCCAGCGCTCTCGAGAAAGAAGGGGCCGCGGCTCCCACTGTAAGGACAGCCCCACGACAGCTGAAGAGCGTGACACGAGAGCCGTTCCCGCAGGCTCCGAGTGGCTCCCGGCGGCTTGAAATCGCGGGAAACCCGGTTCTGTTTGCCACCTGCTCCATGGGGCAGTGTCCACGTGAAACGCTGACAAGCCCGTGAGGGCCTCGTTGGCCGCGAATACTCTGGCAGGAGGGCGGCAGGGCGGAGGGGCCAGGACAGTGGACGAAGCCAGCACGAGGGACGAGGGCATGGCCGGCCAGATGACCGCCCTGTTGGGCGGTCGATACCGGTTGGTCAGCGTCCTGGGTCAGGGCGGCATGGCCACCGTGTACCGGGCCTACGACGAAGTCCTCGGCCGCAGCGTGGCGGTGAAGGCCTTCCGCACGGACAGCAGTGAGGAGGCCGATCCCGGGGCCCTCGAGCGACGCCGCTCAGAGATGCGGCTCCTTGCCGGCCTCAGCCATCCCGGGCTCGTGACCCTGTACGACGCCGGGATCGACCCCAGAACAGGTGCCTCGCCCGATCCCGGGAACGACCCCGTGCAGTTCCTGGTCATGGAGCTCGTCACTGGCACCGACCTGCACGCCCGGCTGCGCGAGGGTCCGCTCGCCGAGGGACAGGCACGCCGACTGGGAGCCGATGTAGCGGCGGCGCTCCAGTACATCCACAGCCGCGGCATCGTGCACCGAGACGTCAAGCCCGGGAACATCCTTCTGCCGTTCGGCTGGGAGCAGGGATCGACCGGAGCGAAGCTGACGGACTTCGGCATCGCCCGGCTTGCGGCGGCGAGCAGGCTCACCGTCGCCAACGCCACCGTCGGGACGGCCGCATACCTCAGCCCGGAGCAGGGCCAGGGCCACGACGTCGGCCCGCCCACCGACGTCTACGCGCTCGGGCTGGTCCTGCTCGAATGCCTCACGGGGAGACCCGAATTTCCCGGGCCTGCCCTTGAGGCGGCCGCCGCCCGCCTCTCGCGAGATCCCCGGATCCCGGAACAGCTGGGAGAGCCATGGGGCTCCCTGCTGCCCTCGATGACGGCCCGGGATCCGAGGAACAGGCCCAGCGCCGGCGCGGTCGCCCGCCTTCTGCGGCAGCCTGCCTCGCCGTCGTCCGCCGTCGGGGAAGCGCCTGCGACTCGTGTCCTGACCCGCTCGGCCTCTATCCCCCACGTCGACGAGCGTCAGGGCCCCCAGCGGCGGCCGCTCCTCCCCCGGCCGGCCACGGGCCAGCTGACCAATTCCACACTCGGATTGACGGCAGCTCCTCCGCCCCCGGACAGATCTCCTGGGAGGGCCGCCGAACCGAAGCCCATCGCCCCGAGCATTAGGCGGTGGCGAGCAAGCCGGCGTCTGGCTCTCCTGTGGGTCTCTCTGGCTCTCGTACTCGCCGCTGGGGTGGTACTCGCCGTCGCCCTCGCAACCGGAACGCCCTCGTCACCACCATCGGCCCCGGCACCGTCCCCGACGCTTACCGGATCTCTCGAGGACCACCTGCGGCAGCTCGAAGAAAGCGTGCGGCCATGACTCCCGCGTCCTTGAAGCGGCAGCGCCGGGCCGCAGCAGCCCTGGCCTTCGCCGCCACCCTCGCCGGCTGTGGACCTTCCCCCGCCGGACTGGACGCTGATACGGCGCGGGAGCTCCAGTCGACCGTCGCGGAAGTCCGCCAAGCCGCCGGCGGAGGCGACTTCGCGACGGCGCTCACCACGCTCGACCGGCTGTCGGCCGACGTCGAGCGCAGCGCCGGCGAGGGCAGGATCGGCGCCGAGCGGCGGACACGGATCGCCGAGGCCATCGCCCTGGTCCGGGCCGACGTCCAGGCACAGCTTGCTGCGGCCGAGGCGCCCACTGCCCCCGTGACTCCTCCCACCCAGTCACGGCCCCCGGAGCAGAAGCCCGACGAGGACAAGCCAGACGAGAAGAAGGACGGGGAACGCAAGGATGGCGGCAAGGGGCAGGGCAAGGACTAGCCAGCGTCGTCGCTCAGATGCTCGGCGAAGAACGCGCCCATCGGCCACCGCCGGCTCGACGTGCTCGGGTCGGTCGTAGAGGTCGAAGTGCGAGGCCCCCGGGATGACCATGAGCTCCTTGGGCTCCAGGGCCAGATCGTAGGCGTTCTGGCTGAAGTGCCGCGTCTCGGCCTTCTCCCACGCGGTGGCTGGGGTCCTCCAGGTTCCGCGGCAGGCCCTCGCTCTCCCCGTAGGCCGCGGAGCCCTGCAGAAGCAGCCGTCGGTTCAGGGGCGTGGTGTTCTTGAACATCGCGAGGATGGTTCCTTTCGGGGTCATGGTGTGATGGTGGGCTTCCAGCCAAGCCCGTGCCGGCGGAACGAGACAGGACCTGCCGGACCCTGGTCCAGTGGGCCATGCCTGGATCCGGCGGCCCGGCGTAGCGTTGAAAATATGGATTCCCGAGCCGAGATCAGCAGCTTCCTGACGTCCCGGCGCGCCCGCCTCAGCCCGGAGCAGGCCGGCGTCCCGTGCTACAGCGGCAGCCGCCGGGTTCCCGGCCTGCGCCGCGAAGAGGTCGCCCACCTCGCCGGGGTCAGCTCGGACTACTACGCGCGCCTGGAGCGGGGCAAGCTCGCGTTCAACCGGATCGGCCGGGCCTGCACTCGAAACACAACGTCGTCGCACTCCTGCATGCAGCGACCGCGCAGGACCCCTACGACACCGAGCTCGTCGAGGTCATCGGAACCCTGTCGACGCAGAGCGAGGAGTTCCGGGCCCTCTGGGCCTCCCACGACATCTTCCGGTACCGCTCCGGGGCGAAGCTGCTGACCCACTCGGAGCTCGGGGATCTCGAATTCGGCTACGAGTCCTTTGAGCTCGCCACCGATCCGGGCCTCGTGATGCTCGTCTTCACCGTCGAGCCGGGCTCCCCCACGGCTGAGGCCATGCGGCTGCTCGCCAGCTGGACCGCGCCCGAGTTGATCGACCGAGCAGGGACGCCCGCGAGCAGCTGAGCGGCGTCCGCCGTCAGTGGGTGGTGAAGCCGCCGTCCACGGGCAGCGCGGTGCCGACGACGAAGCTGGCCGCCGAGCTGCAGAGCCAGACGACGGCGGCGGCGACCTCCTCGGCCCGGCCGAGGCGGCCGATGGGCTGCTGCTTGATGATCTGGGCCATGGCCTCGGCCTGGCCTTCGAGCATGCCGGCGACCATGGGCGTTTCGACGACGCCCGGGCAGACGGCGTTGATGCGGATGCCCCGAGGTGCGTACTCGACGGCGGCGCTCTTCGCCCGATGACCCCAGGCTTGGAGGCGTGGTAGGCGGCGCGCTCCGGCAGGCCCACGAGACCGCCGAGGGAGGAGCAGTTCACGATCGCCCCGGCGACGTCGCAGGCGATGCCGATCGCGCCGTGCCCGGCGTCGACGAGCGATCGGGCGGCCTGCTCCACGGCGTCTGCGTTCCCCGATGTAGCGGGGAACTCCCGCCGCATACTCCTGATACGCCTGGCCGAACAGCTCCCTGAGCGTGGCCTCCTCGCGGAGGACCCCGGGATGCTCGACGAGCAGTGCCGCCGGCAGCGTCACGAGGCTCCAGGACGATCCCCTGTAGAGCCCCGCGCCCAGATGGACGAGCCACCATCCCACATACATGGGGTGCCTCGTGTAGGCGTACGGTCCGGTGGTGACCAGCTCGTCGGGGTGCTCGAGGTCGAAGGGGCCGCGGGAGCGCCGCCGTCGTTCGCTCATGGCCCACGCGATGAGGCCGCCTCCGAGCACCGCGAGCCCGGCACCCGCCGTCCTCAGGAGCGGCCGGGGACCTGGCATCGGCGCTGGCCGCAGCCGGCTCAGGAGCATCTCAACCGCCATGCCGACTGCCTGGTCGGCCGGCAGCGGGGTGTTGTCGTAGAGCTTCCTCAGCCGTGCGCCGAGTGTGGACCTCATCTGCGCCTCCACAACGGTGGCCTACCTTCAGACGAGTGTGCTCTTGGCAGGGAGCAGGTGTACAGAACCCAGACGGCGGCTCGTCCTGCTCGCTGACGCGTCCCTTCGTGCTCGTCATGGCCTTCGACACGGCGTCCCCGTGCCCGACACGCCGAGGATCGTGGCGGTTCGGGATCCATGACGAGCAGGAAGGGACGCCCAGCATCCCGGGCGCTGGGCCGGCTCACCTCGAGGCGGGGGTGAAGCCCCTGTAGGTGGCCGCCCGGATGATGACGCTCAGGATCACCAGGTCGTAGGCCACCCAGGCGACGTTGACGAGGGTGCCCGCGGGGGCGCCGAGGCCGGTGAACATGCGGATCAGCCCGGTCACCCCGGCCACGATGAGGGCCGCGATGGCGATCAGCTGGGGGCGGATCAGGAACCAGGGCGGCCCGCCGTCCTGCCTCGTCTTCGGGGTGACCGCGAAGCCGAGGCTCCGACCGAACAGGACGTTGCCGGCGGCGGTGACGCAGGCCTTGATCCACACCGGGAAGAGGGCCACGCTGTACTGCTGCCCCCGCCAGGTCCTCCTCCCCCGGGCAGCGACCCAGAACAGGATCTGGTTCACGACGAGGAACGGGACCAGCCGGGCGAAGAAGTCGACGCTGAACGCGGCCACCGGCATCACGCCGAAGCACAGGAACATGATCGGCGCGACGAGGTAGACGACGGCGGCGAAACCCGAGAGGTAGCTCCACATGGTCGCGAAGTACATGAGCCGCTGCCCGGCGCTGAGCCCCCTCTGCAGGAGCGGGTTCTCCCGCAGGAACACCTGCATGGTGCCCTGGGCGCAGCGGAGCCGCTGGGTGATCATGGTCCGGAGGTCCTCGGGGGCGAGGCCCTTCGCCAGGATCTCGTGGTGGTAGACGCTCTCCCACCCCTGGGTGTGCAGGCGCATGCAGGTGGCCATGTCCTCCGTGACGGAGTTCGTGGCCATCGGCATGACCGGGATAGCCTCGTCCGCGCGGTCGACGTCGAGGGCGCGGACCATCCTGCGGACGGACCGGATGGCGCCGATGGGCGACCAGTCCCGCCGGGACAGGCGGTCGACGACGTCGCTCGAGCCGAGCGCGTCGGCCGGGATGGTCTGCCCGGAGAGCCGCCCGATCTCGCCCAGGTCGGCCCGGATGGCGGCCAGGTCGGCGGTGACGACGCCGACCGGCGTGTCCCGGCGCAGCTCCCGGCGCGCCGTGCGCACGGCGAGGCGGACGTACGTACCATGATCCCTACCTGCATGAGCGCCTCGCGCCGGATGAGCGCGTTGGAGCCGCAGAAGAAGGCCGCGTTCCAGCCGTCCTTGCCCTGCTGGATGGGGCCGTAGAACAGCGGGGCCTGGCTGCCCAGGATGTCCGCGTCGTGGACGTTGTAGAACCACTGCGGGGTCTGGACGAGCGCGACCAACTCGTTCGTGAAGTGCCCGAGCATGCGGTCCAGGATGTCGGGGTCCGGGATCTGGTCCGCGTCCAGGATGAGGAGGAACTCGCCCTGGGTGGCGGCCAGGGCGTTGTTCAGGTTCCCGGCCTTGGCGTGCCGCGGCCGGTTCTCCCACTCCGGGGAGCGGGTGATGTAGCCGATGCCGGCGTCCTCGGCGGCCTGCTGCATCGCCGGCCGCGCGCCGTCGTCCAGCACCCACGTGTTGTGCGGGTACCGGATGCGGCGGGCGGCGAGCGCCGTCGTCATGACCAGGTCGATGGGCTCGTTGTACGTGGTGATGAAGACGTCCACGGTCAGGCCCTCGGGCGCGGCTGGGGGCGCGGGGCGCCTCCGCAGCCGCCACATGGTGACGCCGAAGAGGAAGCAGTCGATGAGGCTGTAGGTCTCGACCATGACCAGCGGCACGCTGATCCAGGCCGCCGACCAGTTCACCGAGAACAGCCAGCGCCAGACGATGTAGTTCACGCCGAGGATGATCGTCAGGGCCGCGAGGATGCGGACCACGGCCTGGTGGCTGACAATGCGTCCCATCGGGGCCTCCCCTCGGTTCGACGTGCCGCGCGCGCCGCCGCGCTCATGAGGCGGCGAGGTCGACGGCGGGCGCGGCACGGCGTGCATCCGGCTACGAGTTCCTGGCGGCCAGGGCGGCGGCCAGCGCGTTGGCGGAGCTCGTGGAGCTGTTGATCCGCCAGTCGACTTCCTTGTTGTGGTGGAACCACACGAAGCCGGTGACGTCGGGCTGGGCGTTGAGGTAGGCGACCAGGTCGGTGTTCCACGTGGCCTTCGACCCGCCGGCCTCGGCTGAGGCGGTCTCGGAGACGATGATCTGCTTGCCCGGGGCCAGGGACCGGAGCTCGCTCAGGCCCTGGGCGAAGAGCGCCGAGGGCGAGGTCCAGGCGCTCCAGGACTGGGAGGTGCCCCAGTTGTAGCCGTCGAGGGCGACGACGTCCACGTAGCCGGCGCCGGGGTAGAGGCCGGTCAGCGGGGTGGACCCCCAGTACGGGACGTTCGGCGCCCAGACCCACTGGACGTTGGTCGCGCCCGTGGAGGCGACGACGTCGTGCACATGCCGCCACGCGGCCACGTAGTCGCCGGGGCCGTTGCCGTTGGCGGCCTCGGCCCACGGATACCAGTTGCCGTTCATCTCGTGGGCGAACCGGAGCATCACAGGCTTGCCCCACGAGGCCAGGGCCGTGCCCCAGCTGCGGATGTAGGTGTCGAAGTCCCCGGCCGTGATGCGGTCGAGGGCGTAGGCGGGCTGGTTGGCGCCGTTCCCGCTCCACAGCCACGGCTCCCACGTAACCAGGCTCGTGGCGCCGCGGGCGTCGACGGCGTTGAGGTCCGCGATAGGGGCCGCCTGGCTGAAGTCCTTGTAGGACATCACGATCGAGGGGCTCTCGTTGACCATCGTGGCCACGGCGTCCAGCTCGGCCGAGGCAAGCGGGCCGCCCGGGGTGGAGACCCCGAACCGAAGGGCGTCGGCGCTCTTCGGCGGTAGCGAGGTGGCCGTGGCCGTCGCCGGGGCTTTCATGGCCGTGAAGGCTTCACCGGCAGCTGCGGCCTGCTGGCCGGCCCGGAGGGACGCCGGGCTGTAGGTCACGGCATACTCGGCCGACGCCAAGCGCTTCCCGGTCGCGGCGGTCACCGTGACCGTCGCCGCCGAGGTGGCGGGGATGGTCACGGCCGCGGTGAAGGCGCCGTCGGCGTCGGTGGTGATCGGGACGGCCAAGGATCCGGCCGTCACCGTTCCCCCTGCCTGCCTGGCGAACCCGGAGCCGGTCACGGTGAGCCATGCCCCGGCCGGCCCACTCGAGGCGCTCAGCGAGATGTCGGCCCGCCCCGCGGCCTCGGCCGGGAGGCTGATCCCGAACAGCACGGCCAAGCAGGACACAAGGCCGGCCACTGCCAGCCTGACTAAGCGATTCATGTGCACAGCACTCCCAGCGTCGATGGAATTCGAAGCCCCTTCTTATGGCGCTGGAGCACCGGCTCCCGACGCTGGAAGGGTCACCGGTACATCGTGCTGCACGGCAGGTCCGCAACGACGGAACTACGGCAGAACCTTGGCGAATCCTGTGAGGCGAGGACGCGTGATGTTGGACTCTGGCCAGCCTGGGTGGCCGAGACTAGCGTGGCCTGCGCGGACGCGTGCCTGAGCGAGGACATGGTGGCGGACCTGGTGAAGTGCATCCGCACGGATCTCGACTGCGCCGACATCTGCGCCACCACGGGGAACATCCTCTCCCGTCACACCGGATACGACGCCAAGCTCACCCGCGCCGCCCTGGAGGCCTGCCGCATCGCATGCAAGGCCTGCGCGGAGGAATGCGAACGCCACGCCGGCATGCACGAGCATTGCCGGATCTGCGCCGAAGTCTGCCGGCGCTGCGAAGCCGCCTGCGCCGATCTCCTGGCTTCCCTCTGACCCCGCTGACCGGCAGCGTCCAAGCCTTGGGCACGGTCTGGGGCCTCGTGCGCCACTCTTGGGTGCTGGCCAAGCTCGCGATCACGCTGCTGGCGGCCACGGTGCTCCTGATGTACATGCCCACATTTCCGCCGCCTCCCCGATCCTGCACGCCTCGGCGGCCCTGGCCGCCCTCCTGGTCACCCTGGGCTCTCCGTCTTCAGGCCCAGGGGACCGACAGGGCTCGGGGCCAAACGCTCCTAACCATGGGAGGCGTCGCGCCTGTCCGGCATCGGCGAGACCCCCATAGCAGCGTTCTGTACAGGATCGCGTGGATACATCGATCAATGTATTGTTGTGGCGTGGAGACGACGCTTGCCCCCGGATCAGTCGCGAAGGCCCCTGTCCTGGCCCGCTTCGGCTATGCCGTCTCGGACCCGACCCGAGCCCGGATTCTCCTGGCGCTGTCGGAGGGGCCGGGCTACCCGTCCGAGCTCGCCGAAGCCCTGGGCGTGTCGCGGCAGAGCATGTCCAACCACCTCACGTGCCTGCGGGGCTGCGGCCTCGTCGTGGCCGTTCCCGACGGGCGCAGGACCCGGTACGAACTGGCGGACGCCCGGCTGGGCCACGCCATCCGGGACCTCATCGGCGTCGTCCTGGCCGTCGACCCGGCCTGCTGCGCCTCGGACGGGAGGCGCCTGGGATGAGTTCCCTCCTGCAGGCCCCCTCCGCCGCCGAACGCCGGGCGGTCCTGGCCCGGCGCATCCGGCTGCTCGCGGCCGCGACCATCACGTACAACGTCGTCGAGGCCGTCGTTGCCCTGTGGGCCGGCGGCGTCGCCGACTCCTCCGCGCTGATCGGCTTCGGCCTGGACTCGGTGATCGAGGTCGCCTCGGCGCTGGCACTGTCCTGGCAGTTCGCCTCGAAGAACCCGGAGCGGCGCGAGCACCTGACGCTGCGGATCATCGCGCTCTCCTTCTTCGCGCTCGCCGCGTTCGTCGCGATCGACGCCGGCCGATCCCTCCTGGGCGCCGGGCAGGCCCAGCACTCCACACCAGGGATCGTGGTCGCCGCGCTGAGCCTCGCAGTCATGCCGGTGCTCTCGTGGGCCCAGCGCCGCGCCGGAAGGGAGCTCGGCTCGAAGACGGCGGTGGCGGACTCGAAGCAGACGCTCCTGTGCACGTACCTCTCCGCGGTGCTGCTCGTCGGGCTGGTCCTGAACAGCGCGCTGGGCTGGTGGTGGGCCGACGCCGGCGCCGCGCTCGTGATCGCCGGGATCGCCGTCCGCGAGGGCGTCAACGCCTGGCGGGGCGACGTGTGCTGCACTGTGCCGAGCACAGCGGCCGGCGAGGCTGAAGCGGACAGCTGCTGCGCGCCGTCGTCCGCCTCTGCCCCGGCGGCAACCGGCCTGCAGATCCTGCCCGCGCCCCGAGCTGGCGGGGAGGCCGACGGCGACTGATGGCAGGATGTGGCCATGTCGATCGATCGCACAGTCCTCTTTCGCCTGGCCACCAGCAAGGGATTCGAGCGGACCGTCAAGGCCGTGCCGCAGGGACAGCACGCGGCCTGGCGGGCGGCGTCGCGCTACGTTGCCGGCACCGAGGCGGCCGACGCCGTCCGCGCAGCCCGGCAGCTGCATGCACGCGGAATCGGCTGCAGCATCGACCAGTTCGGCGAGCAGGTGGCCGACCCGGCCGTCGCGGCCCGGGTCGCCGAGGACTACCGGCGGCTGGCCGGCGAGCTCGCCGAGCTGCCGGAGGACGTGTGGCTCTCGGTCGACCTCTCCCACTTGGGCCTCGACATCGACCCGGCGGCCTGCGCCGAGCACCTCGCGACGATCGCGCAGGCGCTGCCGGCGCACCGGCGCATCCAGGTCGGCGCCGAGGACCACGCGCGCGCCGACGCCGTGCTGGGATGCGTGCTCGACGTCGCGGGCAGGGGTCTGGCCGACCGGCTCGGCGCCACGGCGCAGGCGAACCTCCGCCGCACGCCCCGGGATGTCGATCGGCTCCTCGAGGCCGGCGTCCACATCCGGCTGGTCAAGGGCGCCTACGTCGAGTCGTCCGATCTGGCCCTGCCCTTCGGCGAGCCGACGGACATCGCCTACCTGCGCCTGGCGCACAGGATCTCCGCGGCGGAAGCGCCCTTCGCCCTCGCGACCCACGACGGCGTCCTCCGCGAGGCGATCCTGGGTGCGCTCGGCCCCGTGACGATCGAGCAGCTGCTCGGGGTCAGGCCGGAAGTCCTCGACGAGCTCACGGTCCGGGGGATCCAGGTGCGCGTGTACCTGCCCTTCGGCGACAACTGGTTCCGCTACTGGATGCGCCGCCTCGCCGAGTCCCGTGGAGTGTGAGCCGTCACAGACCCGTCTATTACGTCAGCTGGTTGTGAGGTAATTGAAAGCCCTGCTACGGTGCGTCAGGGGGGTTAGGTAAGGCTTACCAATCGAATTCGGCTGTTGAAGCGCCCAGCTTCGACGCCCACAACCCCAAGGCACTCGTATGGCAACACAGCATGTCCTCGCGGCCCGCCGGCTGCCCCGCACGGTCAATCGCCACCCGGAAATGGTCGACGTCGACGACTTCAAGGCGGCTTTCCGCAACCATCCGGCCGGCGTCGCCATCATCACCGCCCAGGGCGCGAGCGGCCCCGTGGGCCTGACGGCGAGCTCCGTCTTCTCCGTCTCCGCCAACCCGCCGATGGTGGCCTTCTCGCTGTCCGCGCACTCGTCCGCGGCCCCGGAGATCCGCGAGGCCGGGACGGTCGTCGTCCACCTGCTCGGGGCTGACCAGGTCGACCTCGCCACGACGTTCGCCACCGGCGGCATCGACCGCTTCGAGGACACCTCCACCTGGTCACGTCTGGTCACTGGAGAGCCCGTTCTGCCCAGGGCCAGTGCCTGGCTCCGGGGAGTCATCGTCAGCGAGATGACCGCCGGCGACTCCACCGTCGTCGCGGTGCAGGTGCTGCAGGTCAGCCGCCAATCCGCCGCGGACAGCCACACCGGGCAGGCCCGCCCGCTCGTCTACCACAACCGGGCCTGGCACTCGCTCAGCTCTGACTCACTGGTCGGCTAAGCGGCCGTCGCCCCTGCCGCAGGGGGCAGACCGGGGCCCTCAGCCCTCGGCGACGACCATCGCGGTGGCGATCCCGCCGTCGTGGCTCATGCTCAGGTGCCAGCGCTTCACGCCGCGGCCCTCCGCCACTGCCAGCACGGTGCCCTTGATCTGGAGCTCGGGGCCGGCGGGGCTCAAGCCGATCCAGCAGTCCTGCCAGTTCATCCCGGCCGGGGCGCCGAGGACCTTCGCGACGGCCTCCTTGGCCGCAAACCGGGCAGCCAGCGAGCGCGGGTGCAGCTCCCGCTCGGCGGGGACGAAGAGCCTGTCCCTCAGGCCGGGGGTGCGCTCGAGCTGACGCTCGAACCGTGCGATGTCCACGACGTCCACGCCGATGCCGATGATAGCCATGCGGCTACTCTAGCCGCGGGCTGTCCCCCGCCCGCGGGCGGCCGGCAGCGTGGCGGGGTCAGCCGCTGTAGGGCACCGTCAGCCACGCGACGGCCACCTCGCCCTCGCCCGAGCTCCAGGACGGGAAGACCCTGACCTTGGTCCAGCTCCTGACACCCTCTCCCCCTGTGACCGTCATGCGGTGGATCTGCGGCGACGGCGCCGAGAGCCCGTAGAACGCGAGCCAGGGCGAGCCGGCGTCGAGGGGGATGTCCGCCACGTAGGTGTGGGTGTCGCCGTTGAAGAGGTAGACGGGGCCATCGAAGGCCGCGGCCTCCGCGGCCAGGGCCTGCACGACGGGCTGGAACGCCGCCAAGCCCGGGTTCGGGGTCCCCGGCGGGAACATGTCCGCCTGGGTGAAGAGCAGCACCGACCTGTCCCCCTTCTCCCGGGCCTGCGCGAAGACCGCGCCGATCATCTGGACGGCAGCGGCCGTGCGGTCCACGACCTCGGCCGCCTGCTCCGGCGTCTGGGCCGTGAGGCCGAGGCCGGCCCAGGGGTCCGTGCCGTTGCCGGACCCCACGAGGTGGAGAGTGGCGAAGGACGTGCTGCTGAGGGAGAAGAGGACGTTCTCGGGCAGCCCGCGGCCGGCCTGCGACCTCTCGGCGAGCCGTCGAGCCAGTGGCGCACGGTCCTCGCCGAAGAAGATGCGCCTCACCGCCGACAGCCGCTCCAGCGGGTTGTACTCCCCCGCCTCGCGCCGATGGCAGCCCGTCCACTCGTTGTCGCCCGGGGTGTAGACAAGCGGGCGGGTGAAGTCCTCGAAGTACCCGCGGATAGTCTCGAAGTGCTCGTCCGTGCACGGGCTCTCGCTGTCCTTGATGTCCCCCAGATGGACCACGAAAGCCAGCCCCTCGTCCTGGTTGATGTCCCGGACCCTGCGCGGGAAGGCCGCTGTGTCCGCCGGGCCGTAGGGCACGTCGCCGATCACGGCGAAGGAGAAGGAGTCCACCGGCTCGTCGACGGGGACCGAGGACGACGGCGCGGCGCTGGGCGGCGGCGCGGGCTCGGCCGGGGCGCAGCCCGAGAGCCCCATGGCCGCAGCCACGACGAGAACGATTCCGCGTCCAGCGCAGGACATCGCGTCTCCTGATTGCCAGCCCCCTGGCCCTCCCCGTTGGCCCGCCCTCTGGCCTGGCAGGAGGTGAGCCTGCAATCAGGGTACGCCCGGGCGCCGCCGCGAGGAGGTCACAGATCGGTGGCCAGTGCAGCGGCCCGCTCGAGCGCGCCGGGCACGAGGGAGTAGTACGCCCACGTGCCGCGCTTCTCCCGGTGCAGGAGGCCAGCGTCAACCAGAACCTTCAGGTGGTGTGAGACGGTGGGCTGGCCGAGCTCCAGCGGCTCCGTCAGGTCGCACACACAGCACTCCCCCGACTCGCCGGCCTTGACCATGGAGAGCAGGCGCAGGCGGTTCGGGTCGGAGAGCGCCTTGAACACGAGCGCCCTCCGCGCGGCCTCCTCGGGCCCGATCCCCGCCCCCGCGGCCGGCGGGCAGCAGGACGTGTCCACGGCGGGGTCAAGTGCTTGCGCAGGGTTCATGCACCCCATTATGGGCATGCATCGAAGGACATCAATGTCCGGGGCCGGCCTCCGCGGGATGGGGGACGATGACGTCGTCCGCTGCGTGCCCCGCCGCCGGGAAGAGGACCAGGACCAGGCCAAGCCCGACGGCGGCGCCCACGAGCTGCGCGCCGACGAACCCGGGCGTGGAGCCGGGCGCGATGCCGGCGAAGGTGTCGCTGAACACGCGGCCGAACGTCACGGCCGGGTTCGCGAACGAGGTCGACGACGTGAACCAGTATGCGGCGCCAATGTAGGCGCCGACGGCCGGGGCGGCGAGCAGGCCACGGCTGGTGCGGGCCAGAGCGAAGACCAGCAGGATGAGCCCCGCGGTGGCGACGACCTCGCCGAGGAGGCGGCCCGGCGTCGCGCGCTCCTTGGTCGAGAGGGACGTGCCGACGTCGAACATCGCGTTCGCGAGGACGCTCCCGCCGACGGCGCCGGTGGCCTGTGCGGCGACGTAGGCCCCGAGCTCGGACAGGCTCAGACCCGCGCCGGCGCGCCGGCCGAGGATCCAGTCCGCGATCGAGACGACGGGGTTGAAGTGCGCCCCGCTGATCGGCCCGAGGACGAGGATGAGCACGGTCAGCCCGAAGACGGTGGCCATGCTGTTCTCGAGCAGCTGCAGGCCGACGTCGCCCGGGGAGAGCCGCTGGGCTGCGATGCCGGAGCCCACGACGACGGTCACGAGGAGGGCCGTGCCGAGGAATTCGGCGACGGCGCGGCGCCAGAGCGGCTGCTGGGAGGAACTCATGGGGACCAGCTTGACCCAGCAGAATTAGCTCAGTCAAACTTGAACCAATGGACATTGAGCAAACTCCGGAGTTCAGGGAGCGCGTCGCGAAGCACGCGGCCCTGGCCGACGCGGGCCGGCTCCGCATCGTCGACCTGCTGACGGCGGGTGACCTCTCGCCCACCGAGCTGCAGGCCGAGCTCGGGATGCCCTCGAACCTGCTCTCGCACCACCTGCGCACCCTCGAGGCCGCGGGCCTCGTCACGCGGCACCGGTCCGAGGGCGACCGGCGCCGCAGCTACCTCCGGCTCGCCGACGGCGCCCTGAGCGGACTGGTTCCCGGCATCGAGCACCGCGCCCGGCGCGTCCTCTTCGTGTGCACGGCCAACTCCGCGCGCTCGCAGCTCGCGGATGCGCTGTGGTCCCAGGCCAGCGCCGTCCCCTCGGCCTCGGCGGGCACGCACCCGGCCGAGCGGATCGCGCCGGGGGCGGCCGCCGTCGCCCGTCGCCACGGGCTCATCCTTGAGGCCTCACCACGCCGGCTCGACGAGGCGCTCGGGGACGGGGACTTCGTCGTGACCGTCTGCGACAGCGCGCACGAGGAGCTCGCCGGCCTCGGCCGCGTCCACTGGTCCGTGCCGGATCCCGTGCGCCGCGGGACGGACGAGGCGTTCGAGCACGCGTACGAGGACCTGTCCCGGCGCGTCTGCGACTTCGCGGGGAGGCTGTCCGCCGCGTGACACCGGCCTGCCTTGGACCACGGCACACATTGACATCCATCGATACACGCCCAATACTCCCTCCATCGACAACCATCAATGAACTGCAGCCCAGGAGAATCCACGTGAGAACCGAGACCGCCAAGAAGCCCTCCGTCCTGTTCGTCTGCGTGCACAACGCCGGGCGCTCCCAGATGGCGGCGGCGTTCCTCACGTCCCTCGCGCGGGGCGAGATCGAGGTCCGCTCGGCTGGATCGCAGCCCGCGGACAGGGTCAACCCGGCCGCCGTCGAGGCCATGGCGGAGCTCGGCATCGACATGTCCGCCGAAGTCCCGAAGGTCCTCACCACCGAGGCGGTCAAGGAGTCCGACGTCGTGATCACCATGGGCTGCGGCGACGAGTGCCCGTACTTCCCGGGCAAGCGCTACGAGGACTGGGTCCTCGAGGACCCGGCCGGCAAGGGCGTGGACTCCGTCCGGCCGATCCGGGACGAGATCCGCGGCCGGGTCGAGGTTCTCATCTCCGAGCTCCTGCCGGCCCGGCACCCGGACGCCCAGTAGGCCCGAGCCAGGGAAGGGGGTGAGCCACGTGAGGACAGGATGCTGCGGAGACAGCGGATGCTGTGACGACGAGGACTGCTGCTAGCCCCCTTCGCCAGGAACACAGAAACGACCCGAAGAGGACACTCCATGGATGAGAAGGCCACGCTTCCCGTTGTCGTGATCGGTGCGGGGCCAGTCGGGCTCGCGGCGGCCGCGCACCTGCTCGAACGCGGGCTCGAGCCCCTCGTCCTGGAAGCCGGTCCCGCCGCCGGGGCCGCCGTGTTCGAATGGCGCCACATCCGCCTCTTCTCCCCCTGGCGGTACAACCTGGACGCCGCCGCCGTCCGCCTGCTCGAGGCGTCCGGCTGGGAGGCGCCCAGGCCCACCGCCCTCCCCTATGGCGCCGAGCTCGTCGACCGCTACCTCGCTCCCCTCGCGAGCCTGCCGGAAATCGCCTCGCGGCTGCAGACGGGCTCCCGCGTCGTCGCCGTGACCCGGCAAGGTCTCGACAAGACCCACTCCCGTGACCGAGACGCCGCTCCCTTCAGCGTGCGCGTGCAGTACACGGACGGCACACTGCGGGACGTCGAGGCCGCGGCCGTTCTCGACGCCTCGGGCACGTGGGCCCACCGCAACCCGCTCGGGACTTCCGGCCTGCCAGCGGCGGGCGAGGCGGACGCCGTCGCACGGATCTCATCACCGCTGCCCGACGTCGTCGGCCGCGACCGGGCGCGCTTCGCCGGGCGCCGGGTCCTCGTGATCGGCGCCGGTCACTCCGCGGCGAACACGCTCGTCAGCCTCGCCGAGCTCGTCAGGGCCGAGCCGGGGACGTCCATCCTATGGGCCGTCCGGGGCATGTCCGCCGCGAAGGCCTACGGCGGGGGTGACGCCGACGGGCTGCCGGCGCGCGGCCAGCTCGGCTCACGCCTGCGCCGCCTCGTTGAGGCGGGCACCATCGAGCTGCACGCGGGCTTCGGCATCGGCTCGCTCAAGGCCCTCGACTCGGGCGTCGTCGTGGAGGCCGGCGACGGGCGCACCCTCGAGGCAGACGTCGTCGTCCCCTGCACCGGCTTCCGGCCGGACCTGGACATCCTGCGGGAGCTGCGCCTCGAGCTGGATCCCGCCGTCGAGGCGCCTCGCGGCCTCGGGCCTCTCATCGACCCCGAGTTCCACTCCTGCGGCACCGTGCCGCCGCACGGGGCGAGGCTGCTCGCGCACCCGGAGAAGGACTTCTACATCGTGGGCATGAAGTCCTACGGCCGCGCCCCCACGTTCCTCCTGGCCACCGGCTACGAGCAGGTCCGGTCCGTCGCCGCCGCCCTGGCCGGGGACCGCCAGGCCGCGAACACCGTCCAGCTCGAGCTCCCCGAGACCGGCGTCTGCTCCGCCGACGCCGACACGAGGCGCGACGCGCCGTCGTCCGTGGGCGCCCCAGCGGACACCGAATGCTGCACGGCCCCCGGGCCGCAGCTGATCGGCTTCCGCTCGGCCGGCGAGGAGCCGTCCACGCTCGGCGTCGAAGGCATGGAGCCCCGTAGCGTGTGACAGCGCCCCGGCTTTGGGAGAATGCCCCGACCCGCGGCGCGGGGCATTGCCCGAAACGAGGGGCATTTTCCAGCTCGCCGGAGCCCCCGGAGCGTCCGACGGCGTGGCCTCGCCTCCCACCCCCTGGCCCCTCCCCTGCCGCGCGCGCCGGGTCTACCTTGGGGCACATGAACGCACAGTCGCTGTGGGCGGCCCGCATCCTCGAGGACGGATTCGAGCGGGTCCGCGAGGGGGTTGGGCACGCCCTGCTGGGCATGGGCCCCGAGCACCTGCTCCACCGGCCCGGTCCCAAGGCGAACCCCATCGGCTGGCTCGTGTGGCACCTGACGCGCATCGAGGACGACCACTTCGCCTCGCTCGCCGCCGTCCTCGCCGGGGGCCGGCCACCTGCACGCGGCAACCACGAGATCCCGCCCGGCCAGGTGTGGCCCGCGTGGGAGGAGAGCTTCGGCCTCCCCTACGCTCCGGGCGCGACCGGCCTGGGGCACCGGCCCGAGGAGGTCGAGGCCTTCACGGTCGGCGACGCGGACCTGCTCCGCGGCTACCACGAGGCCGTCCACACCCGCGTCGTCGCGATCCTGCGAGACCTGCGCATCGAGGACTTCGGGAGGATTGTCGACCTCCGCTGGACCCCGCACATCACGGCGGCCGTCCGGCTCGTGAACGTGCTCAACGACACGACCCAGCACGTGGGCCAGGCCGCCTACGTCCGGGGCCTCCTCCGGGCCTGACTCATTCGGGTCGTGGTGCTAGCCGCGAGCGCGGGGTCCCCGCCTGCCTCGCATCAGGGCCCTCGTGATCCTCGGCTCGAACCAATAGACGACGAGAGTGATCGGGACCCAGGCCCAGCTGACCCACTCGGTCACGGCGTCGGCCGCCTCGTACCGCTCGCGGGCCATCCCGGCGTTCTCGGCCGCCACCTGCAGCGGCGGCCCGGCGATGATGCAGAGCGAGAGGGCAACCGTCCCCGCGAAGGCCCCGCGCACGAAAATGCCCTGCACGGTCGAGTCGCTGTCGAGGGGCCGATGGTAGGCCAGGAGGACCAGCAGGAAGGCGATGCCCAGGACCACCGAGAGGAACGTCCAGTCCCCGGGCTGGGCGAAGAAGGCGGCGCCAGCGGCGACAATGGCCGTCGTCAGGGCCCCGGCGTCTACCTTCACCGAGCCGGTGGCCTGAGGCTCAGCGGCTGCATCAGGCTGGTCGTCACCGTCCGACGTCGTCATCCTGCCATCGTGCGGGGGCGGGCGCGTTCTGTGAAGGGATCCGGCGTCCATCAGAAGCTTCTCAGCTTGGCGACCGCAGACGCCTCGCGGGCGATCCGGACGGCCACAAACGAATTCGCCGGATCGGTGCCGATCTCCGTCGCACCGACGGGCACCCGGCCGATCTCCCGGGCCTGCGGGTCGAGCAGGACAATCCAGAGCTCGGTGCCGGTCGTGCCGTGGAGGCCGACGCGGATTTCGCCGCGGATCTCTACCCCCTCGGGCATGTCCCGGACCCAGCGCTTCACGGCCTTCAGGAACAGCTTCAGTCTGAGCGCCTTGTCCTCGTCCTCATCGAAGGGGGCGTCGAGCTGGATGATCTCGGCGAACTGCTGCGCCTGGTGGAAGATGGGCATGCTCAGGACTCATCTCTTAGAAGCTCGAGGCCGTCCCCGACACCTGCGTCGTGCTCAGGGGGACTCCGGAGTCGTCCACCAGGCCCTGCGCCGGGGTGTACTTCGGCGTCGCCCCGGGCGGGATGGGCTGGGTCGGCTGGGTGATGTTCTTGCCGTTGGTCGCGTTGGCGCCCAGCGTCACCGTGAGGATGCCCGACGGCGTCAGGCTCACCTGCGAGGCCGCCGTCGAGTTGCCGTTGCCCTTGAAGATGAGGTTTCCGCCGTCGACGTAGTTGGCGTCGAGCGAGACCTCGCCGAGGACGAAGCTCGTCGTCCCGCAGGTTGCGCCGACCGTGAGCCGGTCGGGGAGGCTGCTCCCGCCCGAGACGCCTCCGTCGACGATCGTGACGGTCACGACGTTGGCACCGGAGAGGGTGTTGGTAACCGCGGAGTTCGTCCACGAGGCGCAGAAGGTCGAGGCGTTCATCCTGGAGGAGAACTCGATGACCACGCGGTCGCCCGTGTCGGCCTTCCCAGAGGTGCCGGAGACGTTCTGCAGCGTCACGTTGCTGACCCTGGCGCCAATGCGCCCGGACGCCGTGGCGAGGCCGCTGACGTTGCCCGCGGGATCGGTGGCCCGGGCCGTGAAGGTCACCGGACCCGTCGCGAAGGCGCTCAGGTTGTAGGTCACTGACCATACGCCGCCCGCGTCGGCGGTGACGGTCGAGGAGACGGTCCGCGTGGGGGCAGACGAGTCGGCCGCGGTCACCGTGACCGTGGCCCCGGCGTCGGACCTGCCGTCGATCCGCACGGCCTTGGCCTGCTCGGACGTGATGCCGATGCTTCCGTTGGCGAGCGTCGTGCCGGTGATTGAAGTGAACGTCGGCGTCGCCGAGACCGCGTCCTTGGTGCCCGTCCGGGACGCCGTCAGGCTCGCGTTGCCCGCGGCGTCGGTCGCCGTCGCCGTGTAGGTCAGCTGGCCCTCGTCCAGCCCCCCGAGGTTCAGACCCGAGGCGCTCCACAGGCCGCCGGCGTCGGCCGTGAGGTTCCGCGTCAGGATGTGGGCGGCGCCGGCATCGGCGATGCGCAGGGCCACGGCGGCGCCGGGCTCGGCCGTTCCGTTCACGCTCACGGACGAGACCGTTGCGCCCGTGACCAGGGCCGGCGCGCTGAGCGTCGGGGTCCCGGGCGGCGTGGCGTCCTTGCCGGCCGTGGCCGACGTCGCCAGGCTGGCGTTGCCGGCGGCATCCGTGGCGGTGGCCGAGAACGTCAGCGTTCCGTCGGCCAGGCCGCTCGCGTCGAGGGCCAGGGCCCACGACCCGGAGCCGTCCGCGATCGCCGATCGGGTCGACGTCGTCCCCGATCCGTCCCTGGCCGTCACCGTCACGGTGCTGCCGGCCTCGGCAGCGCCGGTGACCGGGACCGCCGCCGCGTTCGCGCCATTGACGACGGCGGGGACGGCGAGGGTGGGTGCGCCGGGGCGGGCGGTGTCGATCCTCACGGTGAGGGACTGGCTGGCCGAGGTGTTCCCGGCCCGGTCCGTCGCGGAGTACACGAGCGTGTGGCTGCCGTCGCCGCTGACGGTGACGTCCGCCGTCGTCCCCGGCACGGAGACTTGCTGGCCGCCGTCGAGGACGTAGGCGACGCTCGCGACGCCGGAGCCGCCCGCCTCGTCCTGCGCGACGAGCGTGACGATCACCGGGCTGGTGTTGTTGTAGCCCGCGGCGTTGGGGCCGGGCGAGACGGAGGCGACGGTCACCGTGGGCGCCGCGGCGTCGGTCACGGCCGCGGCGCTACGGGGCCCCTCGGCTCCCGTCCAGCGGCCCATCACAGGGGTCACCGTGTAGTACCACGTTCCTCCGGGCAGGCCCGCCTCCGTGCAGGAGAGCGCGCTGACGGTCCCGGCGCAGGCGCCCGTCGCGGGGATCCCCGTGCCGCCGGTGGCGGCGTCGTACCGGGTCAGGGCGTAGCCCGTGACAGCCCTGCCGCCGGCGGTGGTCGCGGCGTCCCACGACACGGCGACGTCGTGCCCGCTCGTCGCCACCGTCGGCCTGGCACCCTGGGGCAGCGTGTCGGCCGCCGCCACGGCGTCGCTCGTCCTCGAGCTGGCCTGCCAGAAGGCGAAGGCGCCGGCCCCCGGGCCGGTCAGCAGCACGGCGGCGGCCAGGACCGCCGCCGTCCGGCGGCCGATGGACGCGGCGCGGCGCGAGGGCGTGGGGGTTTCTGCGGCTGGCCGCGGATGGTCCTGGATCACTTGCGCACCTCGAGGGTCAGGGGGAGGCGGAAGACGGCGCCCTGGCAGCCAGGGTCCGAGCCGAGGTCCATGGCCGCGGCACCGGACAGGGTGACGGTCTGGGTCGCGTTCGCGGGGATGCTGACCTGGGGCGACAGCGGGGCTGTTGGCGCCTGGAACGAGACGCCCGTCGTAACGCACTGCGGGTGGGCGGCATCTGCGGTGGCGGCGCCGTCGGCCGTGACGCTGTAGAGCTGCACCTCGTAGGGATTCGGGTTGACGACCCGGACGACGACGTCGGCGCTGGTCCCCGGCGCGAGCAGGGACTGGCCGGAGGGCTGGACGCTCGCCTCCGTGGTGAGGACCTGGAGCTGGCCGGCGTCGGCGGAGCCGCCGCCGCTCCCGATGGTGCCCCAGAAGGCGTAGGCCGTGCCCGTGGCGCCGACGAGGAGGCCGGTCGCGATGGCGACGCGTGCGAGGCGGCGGGTTGCCGTGGACATGTCAGTTCCCCTGTCCCGAGCCGGAGTAGGACAAGCGAAGCACGGCTCCCTTGCAGCCGTCCTGGTTCGCCTGCGTGTCGAGCATCCGGACCGCGGGCCATTGGCCGGACGCCACCCCGAGGCCCGAGAGGGAGCTGCTGCCCGGTGCGACGCTGAGCGGGTACGGGCCCTGGTACTGGACGACGGCGTAGTCCCCGGCGCTGCAGGGCAGGCCGGCGGCGGCGGCGGCAGCGGTCCGCTCGACGCTTGCGATGGACACCGAGAGGTTGGTGACGGAGATGGGCCGCGTGTTCGGGTTCGAGAGGCTGAGGTCGATCGGGCGGGTCAGGCCCGGCGCGAGAGGGGCTGCGGTCTCCCCGGAGATGGTGAAGTCCCGAGCATTCGTGATGATCTCCAGCCGGACGCTCGCGTAGGCGTATTGGGTCTTGCCGGCGGCGTCCTTGCCTGAGCCGACGAGGTACAGCGTCGCGGTACTGGCCGTGGCCACGGGGCTGACAGTGATCTGGAGAGTGGCCGAGTCGCCGCCCGCCGGATTGGGGCTGAAGCTCCCGGTAACCCCCGAGGGGAGCCCGCTGAGGATGCTCAGCGAGATCGGGCCTGGCACCCCGGAGCGGGCGATGGCGAGGCTGTAGACGCCGGAGGACCCAGGCGCGAGGGCCAGGCTCGAGGGAGAGCTGGCCAGCGTGAAGGATCCCGAGACGGGGTAGTTGACCGTGAGCCCCGCGGTGGTTGAGGCGCTGGTTTTCCCCGAGGTCCCCTGCACTTTGATGCTGTAAGTGCCGACCGGGGATGTGCCCGACGTCGTCACCGTGAGGGTTGAGGAGGCTGAGCCGCCTGAGGCGAGACTGACTGATGGTGCAGCGAATGAGGAGGTGGACCCGGAGGGCAGCCCATCGGCCTTGAGCGCCACGGTCCCGGCGAATCCCGCGACGGAGGAGACGGTGACGGTGTAGCTCGCCGCGGAGCCTCGGACCACGGACTGGCTCGCGGGGCTGACCTGGACGGTGAAGGACGGCTTGGCCGTCGGGCCTGCGGCGAAGATCGATCCCGCCGGGATCAGCATCACGAGAGCCAGGATGAGCAGCCCCGGCAGGAGCAGCTTGGTGGCCGGACCGGCGGCGCGCCATGAGGCCCGGACCGAGCCTGTGAGACCGTGCACTGCTTCCACCCCTCCTGAAACGCGGAACTGCCTGCCGCATGGAGCCGGCGGGGGCCCCAGAAGCCCCCGCCGGCCGCCCGACTAGATGCTCCCGACGGTCACCGTGATCGTGGCGCCCTTGCAGGCGTCCTGGTTGACGTCAAGGTCCCTGAACGTCAGGGTGCCGGTGCCGACCGAGGTGCCGGTGCTCTTGGCGAGCACGCGGGAGTTGGAGGTGTTAGCGGTCACCGTGAACCAGGCGGGAAGGCAGCCGGCGTTGCTCGTGGTCACGGTGGCCGTCAGCGCGCCGACCTGAGTGCTCGAGTCGGTCGCGTTGTCGGCGGTGTAGGCAACCGACTTCGACGTGCCCGGCGCGATGCCGCCGTCGAACGTGGCGTGGAGAGTCACCGTGCCGCCGCCGTCGGACGCTGCCGCCGAGCCGCCGCCGGACCCGGTGGTGGTCCAGTAGGCGATGGCAGCGCCGCCGCCCAGTGCGAGCATGCCGGCGGTGGCAGCGGCGACGGCGATCTTCTTCTTGCTGGAGAGCTTGTTCATGGGATGTCCCCCTTGCTGGGTGAGGCCGCAGCTGTTCGCGGAAAGCCTCGGGCTGATGGAGTCCGGGCTTCGTGGAATCGCTGCCCGATGCCATTCGACTGTGTCAGAGCGCACAGGGCGGTTCCTACACTTGCGGCTACGCGTATCCCACGGAAACCGCGGCCGCAGACTACTTGGAAGCGGGGCCTCCGGATACTTGGAAGGGGGGCCTCCGGATACTTGCCCCTGACCAGACGGGCAGATGCCCCCCCGGACCCGTCAAGCGCGCGGGATGAGTACTCGGGTTGCTGCCCGCGTACTGCTGGCCCGCTTGTACCGCGAATTCGAGTACCTGATACGCATGACGTGAACAGGGCGGAGTGGGACATTGGGCGCAGGGTGGGAACCCTTGGCCTTCGGATTGAGGGCCGGAGAGGAGGGCGCCTCGCGCGCGGGGGCTCCGGGGCGTAGTGTCGTAGCACAGGAATGCTAGGAGCGCCCCGTGGCGGTTCTCGGCGGGCGTCGGCTCGCCCTCGTCATCTCGGTGATCGCGGCCCTGCTGCTCGCGGCCGCGGCGATCGCCGTCGCCGTCCTGCGCCCGAGCGGCCTCGAAGGCACGACGGCGCCGCCCACCACCAGCGCCCCCGCAACGACGGCCGGGCCGCTGGGCGGGAGCAGCCCATCGGTATCCGTCGCCCCGGGCGAGCCCAGCCCGACGGCGACGGATGAGCCGGGCGGCATCGTCCCCCCGCCGCCGGGGGCCAGGATCGAGCCGCCGGAGGAGCCGGCCGGCCCCGTCCAGGAGCCCGCGAACCCCTCGGAGCTCCCCGCGCCCGCTCCCCCGCCCCAGCCCGGCAGCCTGGTGCCGAGCCCGCAGCCGGTGCCGGCGCCGTCGAACGCCCTCCCCGACGCCCTGCGCGGGCTGGACATCGAGCGGATCCCGACCACCCGCCGGATTGCGGCCCTGACCTTCGACGCCGGCGCGGGCAGCGCGGGCCTCGCCCCGATCCTCGCGACCCTGCGCGCCGAGCAGGTCGCGGCCACGTTCTTCGTCACGGGCCAGTGGGCGCTGGGGAACCCCTCCGGGGTCGCAGAGATCGCCGCCGCCGGCCACCGGCTCGCCAACCACTCCATGACGCACGCGGCGTTCAGGGGCCTGAGCGATGCGCAGATCGCGAGCGAGCTCGTCCGGGCGCAGGCCGCGATCCTGGCCGGCGGCGCCGATCCGCGGCCGCTGTTCCGCTTCCCCTACGGCGATCGCGACGCGCGCACGATCGCCGCGGTCAACGCCAACGGGTACGCGGCGGTGCGCTGGACCGTGGACTCGCTCGGCTGGCAGGGGACGATGGGCGGCAGGCGCGGGCCCGGCTTCGTCGTCTCGCGGGTCATGGCCGCGCAGACGCCCGGGATGATCGTGCTCATGCACGTGGGCTCGCACCCCCAGGACGGCTCGACGCTCGACGCCGACGCCCTCCCCGCGCTCATCGCGCAGCTGCGCGCGGCCGGCTACAGCTTCGTGACGCTCGACGTCCTGCTCTGACGCCCCGTGCCTCTGACGTTTCCGCACATCAGGCGGGACAATGGGTACTACATCCCCGAGGAGGTGATTCAGATGCGACTGTTCCGCATCTGGAAGTCCCCCGCCACCGAGCGGCTGCACTGGTCCGGGGCGGCCACGCACGGCTCCGGACGCGACCCGGCGATGCCGAACCTCGCCGCGGCCCAGATCCCCGGCCCCGGCCCGGGTGCCGGCCGGCTGAAGGGCCGGGAGAGCTACTGGATCGAGGTGACCCGGGACCCGTACGAGAAGGAGGGCAAGGAGGTCCACCGCCACGGCCGGCACCGCAAGCCCTGACTAGCATGGGCCGGCCCGAGCATCCGAGCCGGCCCATCGCCGTCGTACCTCCCCGCGCCCGTCGTCGCGGGCAAGAAGGGGCTACTCCACTGTGACCGACTTGGCCAGGTTGCGCGGCTGGTCCACGTCGTAGCCCTTCGCGGAGGCGAGCTCGGCAGCGAAGATCTGCAGCGGGACCGTCGTCAGCAGCGGCATGAGCAGCACCGGAGTCTCCGGGACGTAGAAGACGTGCTCGGCGTACTCGCGCACGTCCTCGTCGCCCTCCTCCGCGATCACGAGCGTGCGCGCCCCGCGGGCCCGCACCTCCTGGATGTTGGAGACCACCTTGGAGTGCAGCGAGTTGCGCCCGCGCGGGGACGGCACGACGACGAACACGGGCTGCCCGTCGTCGATGAGCGCGATCGGGCCGTGCTTGAGCTCGCCCGCGGCGAAGCCCTCGGCGTGGATGTACGCGATCTCCTTGAGCTTGAGCGCGCCCTCGAGCGCGACCGGGAAGCCCACGTGGCGGCCCAGGAACAGGACCGACTTCTCGTCCTTCATGCTCCGGGCGAGCTCGCGCAGCGGGCCCGCGGAGTCGAGGATCTTCTGGATCTTCTGCGGGATCTTGGCGAGGTCCGCGAGGACGTCCTTGATCTGGCCCGAGAAGATGTTCCCGCGCAGCTGTGCCAAGTAGAGGCCCAGCAGGTACGCGGCGGTGATCTGGGCCAGGAACGCCTTGGTCGAGGCCACGGCGATCTCCGGGCCGGCGTGCGTGTAGAGCACGGCGTCCGACTCGCGCGGGATCGTGGACCCGTTCGTGTTGCAGATCGAGACCGTCTTGGCGCCCTGCTCGCGGGCGTACCGCACCGCCATGAGCGTGTCCATGGTCTCGCCGGACTGGCTGATCGAGACCACGAGGGTGTTCGAGTCGACGATCGGGTCGCGGTAGCGGAACTCGTGCGCGAGCTCGACCTCGGTCGGGATGCGGCACCAGTTCTCGATCGCGTACTTGGCCACGAGGCCCGCGTACGCGGCCGTGCCGCACGCGAGGACGATGATCTTGTCGACCCGCTTGAGCTCCTCCGGGTCGATGCGCAGCTCATCGAGCACGAGCCGGCCGGAGGCGTCGGAGCGGCCCAGCAGGGTGTCGTGCACGGCGGCCGGCTGGTCGTGGATCTCCTTCTCCATGAAGGAGGGGAAGCCGCCCTTCTCCGCGGAGGCCGCGTCCCACGAGACCTCGAACTCCTTGCCCTGGGCGGGCTTGCCGAAGAAGTCGGTGACCTCGAACGTCTCGGACGTGATCGTCACGATCTGGTCCTGGCCGAGCTCGACGGCACGGCGCGTGTGGTCGATGAAGCCCGAGACGTCGGAGCCGAGGAAGTTCTCGCCGTCCCCGAGTCCGACGACGAGCGGCGAGTTCCGCCGCGCGGCCACCACGACGCCGGGCTGCTCCGCGTGCACGGCCAGGAGCGTGAACGCGCCCTCGAGCCGCTGGCAGGCGAGCTGCATCGCCTTGGTGATGTCGCCGTCGGCCGCGCCGCGGTACATGTCGCCGATGAGCGCCGCGGCGACCTCAGTGTCCGTCTCGGAGAGGAACTGGACGCCCTTGGCCGTGAGCTCGGCCTTGAGGGAGGCGAAGTTCTCGATGATGCCGTTGTGGATGACGGCGAGCTTCCCGCCGTCGGCCAGGTGCGGGTGCGCGTTGGCATCCGTGGGGCCGCCGTGGGTGGCCCACCGGGTGTGGCCGATGCCCGTGATGCTCTCGGGGAGCGGGCGCTCCGAGAGCTCCTTCTCGAGGTTGGCGAGCTTGCCAGCCTTCTTGCGCGACTCGATCGAGCCGTCTACCACCACGGCCACCCCCGCGGAGTCATACCCGCGGTATTCGAGGCGGCGCAGTCCTTCGATCACAACGTCCAGGGCACTGTGGCTGGGGCGCGCCTCGGCGCGGCCAACGTAGCCGACGATTCCACACATGCCGTCCATCCTACCGGCGGGCAGGTTCCCGCCTTATTTCGCGTAGCGCACGCCACTTGGCAGAATCACCATGGTGAGTCTGCAGAGATCCGAGTTCGACGGCGATGGCGCAACGCCTTTCGTCGAACTCGACCGTGCCACGTGGGCCCGCCTCGCGGACCGTATGGAGCAGCCCCTCAACCAGGAGGACGTCGACCGCATCCGCGGCCTCGGCGACCCCCTCGACCTGCGCGAGGTCCGCGACGTCTACCTCCCGCTCTCGCGCCTCCTGAATCTCTACGTCGAGGCCTCCGAGCAGCTCCACTCCGCGACGAACACGTTCCTCGGCGAGCGCACCCAGCGCACGCCGTTCGTGATCGGCGTGGCCGGCTCCGTGGCCGTGGGCAAGTCCACGATCGCGCGTGTGCTGCGCGAGATGCTGCGCCGCTGGCCCTCGACGCCGGACGTGCAGCTCATCACGACCGACGGCTTCCTGCTCCCGCTCGCCGAGCTGACGCGGCGCGGCCTGCTCGAGCGCAAGGGCTTCCCCGAGTCCTACGACCGCCGCGGGCTCCTGCGCTTCGTCGCCGAGATCAAGTCCGGCGCGGAGGAGGTCCGCGCGCCTTGGTACTCGCACCTGACGTACGACATCGTTCCCGGGAAGGAGGTCGTGGTCCGGCGGCCGGACGTGCTCATCGTCGAGGGCCTCAACGTCCTCGCCCCCGCCCGCCCGCGGCACGACGGGACCACCGGCCTGGCCCTGAGCGACTTCTTCGACTTCTCCCTCTACGTCGACGCGAAGACGAGCTACATCGAGCAGTGGTACGTCGAGCGGTTCCTCAAGCTGCGCTCGGGCGCGTTCGCCCAGCCCGAGAGCTACTTCCACCGGTACGCCTCGCTCTCCGACGAGGAGGCCGTCAGGACCGCGCGCAGCATCTGGAAGCGGATCAACGAGCCGAACCTCATCCAGAACGTGCTCCCCACCCGGGGACGGGCGCAGCTCGTGCTCACCAAGGACGGGGACCACTCGATCCGGCGCATGCTCTTGAGAAAGGTGTGAGCCGTGGCAGGTCGTAGCACGGGTGCGCTAGTGCTCCTGGCCGTGGCCCTCCCCCTCGCGCTCTGCGCCTGCTCCCCCGCGGCGCCGCGGTCGACGGCGACGTCCGCGACGGCGGTGACCGGCCCGCCGTCGTCCGCCCCCGTTTCGGTGTCCCAGACCCCCACCTCGACGGCGCAGGCCCCCACGTCGGCGTCCCAGACCCCCATCTCGGCGTCGCAGGCCCCCACGTCGGCGGTGCGGCCGGCGGCGGCGGCCGACCCGGCGAGCCCGCTCGTCGTCGTGAACAAGCGCACCCCGCTCACGCCGATCGACTACGCGCCGCCGCTCACCGTGCCCGCCGTCCCGCTCGCGGCGGCCGGCGAGGGCGCGCAGCTGAACCCGACGACGGCGCGTGCGGCCGAGGCGATGTTCGCCGCGGCGGCGCGGGACGGGGTGCAGATGGTGCTGCTGAGCGGCTACCGGTCCTACGCGACGCAGGCGACGACATACGATGGCTGGGTCGCACGGCAGGGGCAGGAGGCGGCAGACGTCGCGTCGGCCCGCCCGGGCTACTCGGAGCACCAGACCGGCTTCGCCTTCGACATCGCGGACCCGAGCGGGGCGTGCTCGCTCATGCCCTGCTTCAAGGACACCCCCGCGGCGGTGTGGGTGGCGGCGCACGGGCATGAGTACGGGTTCATCGTGCGGTACCCGTGGTGGCACCACGAGACCACCGGCTACTACTACGAGCCGTGGCACCTGCGGTACATCGGCGTCGAGGCGGCGGCGGACATGCACGCGCGCGGCATCGCCACGCTCGAGGAGTACCTCGGGCTGCCGGCGGCGCCGACGTACTGAAGTCTTGCCAGCAGCGCTGGCGGCGTGAAAATCATGGAACAGATGGGGGTGGAGGAACGATGGACGAGGAAGAGGGGATGGAACGGCGGGAGTGGGCCGACGCTGCCAAGGAGATCCAGGAGCTCGCGCAGGGCGTGCGGGGCCGGGTCCACGGACTCGAGTCGCGGCGGGACCTGGAGAAGATCATCGGCCTCGCGCGGAAGATCGAGAAGGGCTCGGCCCCCGAGTAGCCCGCGGCGTCCCGGGCCTAGGCCTCGCCGTCCTGGACGGAACGGCCAGGCAGCTCCTCGACGGGGACGAGCACGATGTCGTGGATCTTCCAGTCGAGGGCACCGCAGGCCTGGCGGGTCCTCTGCAGCACGTCGAGCGGCGGCACGGTACCGTCCCGGGGCACGACGAACGCCTCCACATGGAAGACGTGGCCCAGGTCCCGGACCCGTGACTCCGCCGCGACAACCCAATCCAGGCCGCGGAGGTAGCCCTCGATCCGCTCCTTCAGCGGGTGCGGGGACTTGTCGTCGAAAGTCCTCGCCCGTTTGTCCATGAGTCCGGCGACCGCCGCGCGGAGGTTCCTCACGCCGTCGTACAGGATGTCCACCGAGATCAGGATCGCGGCGGCGGCGTCGGCCCACCAGAGCCCCACGCCGATCCCGAGGATCCCGATGATCGCGGCGCTGGCCGTCAGCCAGTCCGCCTTGTTCATCTCGGCATCGGCGTAGAGGACCTTGTCGTGGAGCTGCTCGGCGACTTTCATCTTCTTCCGGCCCAGGATGGCCGGCGGGACGGACGTGACGGCGAGAACGGCGATCATGAGCCAGCCGAGCCAGACGGTCTGGCCGAAGAGGGCCACCCCGCCGATCGTGGGGGGCTTTGCCTGGAGAAGGTCGATCGCGGAGTCGACGACGAGAAAGCCGCCCATCGCGACGAGCGACACCGCCGCGACGAGGTGGGCGATGCCGATGGAGCGGTGGAAGCCATAGGGGTGTTCCCGGTCCGGCTGGCGCCGGATGAAGCGTCCGGCGACGAGGAACGCGAGCGGCGGCAGGAGCGAGAGCATGTCCTCGACCCATGCCACCTTCATCGCCTGGGAGTTGCCCAGCACCAGGAACACGAGCACGGCCGTGCCCGAGAGGGTCCCGAGCGAGATCCATTCGAGGCGCTTGGCCCTGCGGAGCGCCTCCCGCTGCTCGGGGGGCAGCTCCGTTCTTCCGAACCGGGCCGGGGCCGCCTGCCTGCTCATCGCTGCTTCCGATCCTCGAGGAAGGTGTCCAGCTCGAGGAGGAAGGCGTTCTCTCCCTCGGGGACGAGCAGGACGTGCTTGGCCTTCCTGCCCTGCTCGTCCACCGTCTCTCCGTAGGACCGGGTCATGCCGGCCTTCTCCTGCCACGGCGAGTCGTCGCGGAAGCCGCCCGCCGCGGCGTCGAGCTCGCCCTCCCGGAGCCCTTCCACGAGTTCCCGTTCGGTGCCCTCGACCCACTCGACGTCGGCGCCGAGGGCGGCGGCGAACTCGCGGACGAGCTCGGGCTCGGTTCCCCGCGGCTCGCCGCCGCCGCGAAGCTCCACGAACCCGGGGTTCTCTGTCACGCCGACCCGCAGCACCCCTCCCCTGACCCGATCCAGGGTGCCCTCGGGGTCTGAGGGGATGGAGATCCCGCAGCCGGTCAGCACGGCGGCGCACAACGCGAGTGCCCACGCTGTGCCGATCCACTTGCGCATGCTTCAGCTGTATCAGCAGGGGTGCGGCCGGTCCAGTGCTCTGCCCGAGCAGGTCGCCGGGGCGGCGGCGTTCCCTGGCCTGAGTACCCGGCTGGGACGGCCAAGTAGTGATGTTCCGGAAAGACGCGTAGTCCGCGGGCAAAGTCGGGTGCGCGGACCCGCAGACCAACCCGCACCCCAGTCCGTAGCGTGAGAAATGCACTCGTCACCACCATCTGCACCGCCGCAGAACCGCTCCCAAGGGGACCCGCCATGAACCGCTCCACACCTCAGATCGCGCGACTCGCGGCCGCCGTCGTCGTCCCCGGGATCCTCAGCGGGATGCTCGCCGTCTCCGCACCCGCCGCCGTCGCCGCTCCGGCAGGCTCGCAGGCGGGCATATGCAGCGGCGTCGTCAACCAGTACTCCCATCGGGGCGTGGTTCAAGAGGGCCTGCTCAAGGCAGCGGCACGGAAGAACGCCGTGCTGATCGCCGAGCTCCAGGCCCAGCGCACGGCGCTGCAGACTCGGGCCGACACGCTCACGGCCGGTATTGCCGGGCTCGAGAAGGAGATCGCCGATCTCGACGCGCAGAATGGGCAGCTCAACACGGACATCAGCGGCAAGAACACTGAGCTCTCGTCGCTCGCCGTGTCGACGACCGACACCGAGCAGGAGATCGTGGAAGCAAGGGCCGAGCTGGCCCGCCTGCAGGCCTCCTTCCAGGAGACGCAGGACACCCTCAACCCGCTGCTGGACCAACTGGCCGCCGCCAAGGCCGCGAGCGCCGACCTCGCCGCCCAGAAGGCCGGCCTCGAGGGCGACCTTGCGGAGACGCGGTCTCAGCTCGCCACCGCCACCTCCGAGCTCGATGCGCGGAAGGCCACCGCCGATGCGGCCGGGGCCGCGGTGGCGGCCAAGACCTTGGAGATTGCCACTGCGCAGTCCGAGCTCGCGGCCCTCGTCCAGGCCGCCGACAAGGCGGCGGATGATGCCGCGGGCGCAGCCGCTACAGTGGAGGCTGCCGCTGCCGAGCTTGCCCGCCTCGAAGGAGACGCCACCGCCGCTCAGGACGCCCTCGACGCCCAGCGCGCCGCTGTGGAGAAGGCGCAGGGCACGCTCGCCCAGCTCACAACGGCCTCCCAGGCCGCCGCGAAGGCCGTGGCCGACAAGACCGCCGAGATCGCGGACGCCGAGACCCTGCTCGGCACACTCCAGCTTGAGCAGGCGAACGCCGCCGCGGCCGTGGACGCCACGATGACTCAGCTGGCCGATGCCCGTACTGCTCTGACGGCCCTTGAGCAGGATGCCCAGAAGGCGGCTGATGCCGTGGCAGCGAACCAGGCCGCGATCGACCAGGCCCTCAAGGACATCACCGGCCTCGAGAACCAGATCGCCGCCAAGCAGGCGCAGATCACCACAGTCCAGAACCAGCTGCGGCAGGCGATCAGCGAACTCGCAGCCCTCCAGGCGCGCAAGACCTTCCTCGAGACGGAGATCGCCCGCCTCAAGGCCATCAAGGACAACAAGGACGGCGAGAAGAAGAACCGCGAGGCGCTCATCGCCCAGTACGAGGCTGAGCTTCCCATCCTCACCACACAGATCGCCGACAAGACCACTCTCATCAATGGTCTGAACGGCAATCTCGCGCTCCTCCAGACCCAGGTGCAGACGCTCAACGCGGCCCTGTTGGTCAAGAAGCAGGAGAGCGCCGCGCTGCAGACGCAGACCGCTCCGCTCCAGGAGAGCCTCACGACCGCGAACAACGTCGTGACGGCGAAGGAGGCCGAGATCGCGGCGCTCCAGACGCAGCTCAGCTCCGGCCAGATCCGCCTCCAGGACGCCACCGCCGCCGTGCAGGTCCAGCAAGGCGTCCTGGCGACCCTCACCGCGGAGCTCTCCGGTCTCCAAGCCGCCGCAACGGCAGCTGCCAAGGCCGTCGTGGACCAGGAGGCCGTCGTGAAGAACCTCGAGGCGGCCCTCCCTGGGCTCACCGAGAATCTCGAGGCCGCACAGCAGGAGGTGGCCAAGCAGCAGGCCAAGCTCACCGAACTCAATGCGGCGAAGGCCGCCGCGGACCAGCGGCTCCTGGAGGCCGAGGCCGCGGTGACGGCCAAGGGCGCTGAGATCGCCACGCTCGAGTCGCAGCTGTCCACCCTCAAGGGGGAGCTGGACGCGGCGACCCAGGCCGTCGCCGTGAAGCAGGGCGAGGTCACCAACCTCAATGCCGAGATCGCCAAGCTCGTGGCCGCGCTCGAGGTGCTGAACCCGCAGATCGCCGCCAAGGAGGCCGAGATCCTCGCACTGAACGCCCGGGTCACGCCGCTGCTCGCGACGCTCACAAGCCTCGAAGGCGAGATCAGCGCCACCGAGGCCCGGCTCAAGGATCTCCAGGCGCAGCTGACCACTCTCGACAAGAAGGTCACCGAGGCCAAGACCGTGCTAGCGAATCTCGAAGCCCAGAAGAAGCAGAACAAGGAGGCGATCGCCGCCCAGACGACGACGGTCACCACCCTGCAGGGACAGCTGGGCAGCGTGCAGACGGAGATCGCAAAGATCGATTCCACCATCGCCAACGGCGGCTGCGCCGTCTGACACTCGGGCTTTCTCCCGCAGGGCGGGACGGACTGCAACTCCGTCCCGCCCTTTCCTCTGGCGTCTAGCGCCCCGATAGGGTGTGGGCATGCTGAGTGGATTCAAATCCTTCATTATGAAGGGCAACGTCATCGATCTGGCCGTGGCCGTCATCATGGGTACGGCGTTCAGCGCCGTCGTGGACGCGCTGGTCAAGAGCGTCCTCATGCCGCTGATCTCGCTCCTCGTGGGCGAGCCGAACTTCAACGACTTCCTCGCCTTCGGCGACGTCAGGTTCGGCGTGTTCCTGACCGCCGTCGTGAACTTCCTGCTCGTCGCCTCGGCGATCTACTTCGTCGTCGTCATGCCGATGAACCACTTCATCGAGCGCCGCAATCGCAAGCTGGCCATCAAGGACGAGGACCAGGGCGAGAAGGTCGATCCGCAGATTGCGCTCCTGACTGAGATCCGGGACTCCCTCAAGGCCTCCCGGGACTAGAGGTACCCGGCCCCTTCACGGGGACCCACTCTCTCCAGAGGCTCCACGAGTCAACTCCCGCTCTTGTCTGCCTTCGCGGAGCTTCCTAACATGAGCAGCGGTCTCACGAACGCAGGAGGTCAATCGCCATGTCTGTCATTGTCGCGGTCAAGGTTTCCGGCGACACCAACGCATTCATGAAGTCTCTCGACGAACGCGCGGACGACTACCGCAAGATCGCTGAGCGGGCGAA
Source organism: Sinomonas sp. T428B (assembly GCF_056780155.1). Taxonomy (NCBI): domain Bacteria; kingdom Bacillati; phylum Actinomycetota; class Actinomycetes; order Micrococcales; family Micrococcaceae; genus Sinomonas; species Sinomonas sp. T428B. The sequence continues at coordinate 2,873,963 of NZ_JBRAZR010000001.1, forward strand.
GGAGCATGGGGCCCTCCACCACCGGTTCGCCGTTGGCGACGGGTTCGTTCTCGTCAATGACGAATGGGAATCAGTGAACGCGTTCCAGAGTTTCTTCTCGGACCCTGAACTTCAGAAATTCATTGGTTCCGTAGGCGGGGATCCCAACACAGCCCCTGAGATCACTGTCGCAGAATCGATCGATTCTCCCGACCAGTTCTGACCGCCGCCACCTCCGGCAGACCCATTCATCATTGAGCCGCCAGTTGATCCGCATGAACCTGGCGGCCCTGCTTCGCGTTTGATTAAACCCGTTGCACGTGCCTCTCCTCTAGGGAGTGCCCCCGGAGAGAACGTTCGCCTGCTCCGCACCAAATGCCTGCCCTCTTTCCAAGAGCCTCCGTCTGCTGGACCACGGAAGGAAAGAGGCAAGCATTTTACACGGGACGTCTACTGAAATTTGCCTGACGGTCTTGTAAGGGGACGGCGGAGGGTGTCAATGGGGGGTGGCAGCATTTCCGGGTCCAGTGGGGGAGAGCGCGGTTGGGAGAATCTCGGGGCAGGGATGCGCGGCCGTTCGCAGCACGCAGGTTCTTGTACGAGATGTCTCCCGGAAGGCGGGGTAATCCTGAGCCGGCTGCCCCTGACCCTGGCCGCCGGCCTTGCCGCAGTCATCGTCGCGGTCTGGCACCCGGGCATGGCGGCAGGCCAGCTGTTCCAGATAGGGCTCCTCCTCCACGCGACGATGCTAAGGCCATCGCGACCGCCCACGGCGGCACCATTGACTGCACGAGCTCCCCCGGACAGGGCAGCACCTTCGCAGTCCACCTCCCCGACCCCCATCCCGCACCCGACCACCGCACCCCGTAAGGGAGAGGGACACCCATGCCCGCTGAATGCATCGCCCTGGTCATCGAAGACGACGACGACGTCCGACGCCTCATCAGCATCGCCCTGTCCAGTGCGGGGCTCACAGTCCGCGAAGCCTCGACCAGCGGCACCGGTGTCCAGGCCGCGCGCGAGCACCGCCCCGACGTCGTCCTTCTGGACTACGGCCTTCCGGACCGAAACGGCCTCGACACCGCCGCTGACCTGCGCGGATTCACCGACATCCCGATCCTGCTGCTCACCGGCCGAGTGGACCTCATCTCCGGCGCCCACCCCGGGATCACCGCCGCCATGGCCAAGCCCTTCCGCATCCGAGAGCTCCGAGCCCGCGTCCTGGAAATGCTCCCCAAGTTCGAGAGCCGGACGAACCCCGACGACTAGGGACGGCCGGAGCGACTGCCCCGATCCGCCGCGGGAGGATCCGCACCGGTGCCGATGGATGATCCCCAGGCCGTGCGCCCGCCCACCGGGAGCGTGACAAGCACGACGTCGCATTCTTTGAACACTGTGTAGGCTAGTGACCCATGATTGCTCCGTTGACTGCCGGGATGGCCCTGGCTGCGTCAGTCACGGGTGCGGGCCTCTCTGCCGCGGCTCCGGCGGAGGCTGCTCAGTGTGAGCCCGAGCGCCTGCCAGTGACTGCATGCATCGAGGCCGAAGACTCCCTCCTCTCGTCCCCCCTCCCGACCCTGTCGTACTCGCTCAAGGCGACATCTCCGTCGTCGTCCCCCACCCCGTCGACAACGGCGACTCCGACGCCCTCCGGCACCACCACCAGCACGGCGCCTGCACCGCAGCCGACGGCGGCCCCGAGTACGACAACCCCGCAGGCACCCGCAGCCCCCACCCGCCAAGTCCCGACGGCGCCGGGCCCGGTCCAAGGGGCCACTACGATTCCCGTCCCCAGCGGCAGCGGTCAGACGGCCCCGGCACCGGCCGTGCGCCAACAGGGCCTCCCTGCCCCGGGCGAAGCCACCGCGGAGCCCTCGCCGTCCCCCTCCGCGGCGACCGAGTCGGCGAGTCCATCCGCCTCCGCGAGCCTCCGCGCGTCTCACACCAGGAATGAAGCCACACCCGACGACGGCCACGTCGCCACGAGCCAGGTATCCCGGAAGCCCCTCGAAATCAGCCCGGGCCCCGTCATGTTCGCCGCCGCGGGCCTGCTCCTGACGTCCATCTCGGGCGTGGGGCTGTACCGCCGGCGGGTCGCCAATGCCCTCGAGCGGCGCCTCGCGGAAGAGGCCGGGAAGGTCTGATCACCACGTTTGGGTGAGGGCGTGGCCACCTGTCCAGGTTTCGGGGCCAATCGCGACGTAGCTGATGTCCTCCGCGAAGGACACCCGCCCTGTCTGGCGGAGCCATCGAGCTCGGAGGACGGAGTGCCGTTGGTGCGGATGCTAGTCGCGGCTGTTGATAGAAACTTGGCGTCGGGGGCCCTCTGGCTCCAGCGTGACCGGCCTTCCGCGGACAAGGTGAGGTAGTGTACCCCTACACGTATACCGTCGTAATACGAGGGGTGAGGGCATGGCCGGCCGCCAGAGATCTGTCATGGAACGCGCGTATGCGGAGATCAAGAAGCAGGTCATGACCCTTGAGCTCGCGCCTGGCTCCGTGGTGGACGATATGCGGATCAGCGAGAAGCTTGGCATCAGTCGGACCCCGGCCCGGGAGGCCCTGTTCCTGTTGGCGTCCGAGGGGCTCATTGTGGCAGACCAGGGCAAGAGCGGATTCTTCGTCAGGCCCCTCGATCTGCTGGACCTCTCGAGCCTGTTCCAGGCGCACATGGTCGCAGCCCGGGCCATTTCCCGGCTCCTTGCGACGCGCGCGACGCCGTCGGACATCACACAGCTTCGCCGGGCGGAGGCCAAGGTGGTCAAGGCCATCGAGCGCCAGCGACCGGCGGAGGTGGCCTCCAGCAATGCGGAGCTGCATCGGCTGGAGGCTACCGCCGCGCGCAACGGCTACCTCGCCAGCATGGCCTGCTCGATCCACGACCAGGGCCAGAGGCTGGGCTATCTCGCCTTCGGGGGTGCGACGTCCTGGGAGTCGCTCCACGACCACTTCCTTCAGGTCCAGAAGGACCATACCGAACTCATCGACGCGTACGAGGACCACGACCCGGATACAGCCGAAGCCATCGCGTCCCGCCACGTGGTCCTCTTCCGCGACCGCATCCTCAGCTTTGTCACAGAGAATCCGGGCGGTCCCATTGATCTGGGCGGCGACATCCTTCCCTCCGTGGAGCTAGCGCGGCCCGACGCGGAATAGGCCATAGGCGGCGTCGTCCTGGCCCTCGTGGAAGAGCTGTTCGGCCCGGGTGCGCACCTCACTGCCGGCAGCGTTGAGGATCTGGTCGATGGCGCCGGCGAACCATCCCGTGAACATATAGTCGCCCGTCCCGCCCTCCGGCCGGGTGAACACAGAGTGCCGGACGGCGATGGAGGCGGTGCCGGCGTCGAGATCGAGGTCCAGGATCTCGAACCGGCCCCAGCCGCGCTGCGAGAGCCTCGTCAAGTAGTGCTCGAAGACGTCCGCACCGGCAAGGCCGTGCCCTGCGGCCTCGTGCTCGCACCAATGCCAGGCCGAGGCGTAGCCGGCGTCGTAGAGGAGTTGGGCGTAGCGGTCCACGCCCAGCTCCTTCTCCACGGCGAGGTGATTGTTCACGAAGAAGTGGACGGGGACGTAGACCATGGGCAGGGAGTCGGTGCTCCACCTGCCCGTCTCGGAGTCGACGTCGATGGGGACCTGTGGCGCTCCCATCAGCCGCCCCAGACGTCGTTGAGGACCCGCATCCAGTTCTCACCCATGATCTTCCTCACGCGCTGCTCTGAATGGCCCCGCTTGAGGAGGGTCTCAGTGAGGTTCGGGAACTCGCCGACCGTTCGGATGCCCAGAGGATTGATGATCTCCCCGAACTCGGTCAGGCGCCGGGCGTACCCCTTGTCATGCGTGAGCCACTCGAAGAACCGCTGGTCCTGCCCCTGGGTGAAGTCGGTGCCGATGCCGATCGAGTCCTCACCGACGATGTTCATGACGTACTCGATCGCCTCGGCGTAGTCGTCGATCGTCGAGTCCGTTCCCTTGGCGAGGAAGGGCGCGAACATCGTGACTCCGACGAAGCCGCCGTGGTCAGCGATGAAGCGAAGCTCCTCGTCGGTCTTGTTCCGCGGGTGCGCCTTGAGCCCATACGGAAGGCAGTGGGAGTAGCAGACGGGCTTGGAGGACTCGAGGATGACCTCCTTCGAGGTCGTCGCACCCACATGCGAGAGGTCGCACAGCATGCCCACGCGGTTCATCTCCGCCACTACTTCGCGCCCGAAGCCCGAGAGCCCGCCGTCGCGCTCGTAGCATCCGGTACCGACGAGGTTCTGGGTGTTGTAGCACAGCTGCACGACGCCGACGCCGAGCTGCTTGAAGATGCTGACGTAGCCCAGCTGATCCTCGAAGGCGTGGGCGTTCTGGAAGCCCAGGATGATGCCCGTCCTGCCCTCGGCCTTCGCCGCGCGGATGTCCGCCGTCGTCCTGACCGGCCTAACGAGCTCATTGTTGTCCTCGATGAGCTGGTTCACCTCAAGGATGTTGTTCACCGTCTCCTGGAAACCCTCCCAGACCGAGACAGTGCAGTTGGCCGCCGTGAGCCCGCCCTTGCGCATGTCGAGGAAGAGGTCCCGCTCCCATTTCGCGATGATGAGCCCGTCGATCACGATGCTGTCCTCGTGCACCGTTCCCGGGCTGATGGTCTTCTCTGCCGTCACTGGTTGTCCTTCCTGAGACCGAGGCGAAGGATGCCTCGTCTGTGCTCGAAATAATACGACCGGTATTTGTCAATGGGAAGAGTGGCTCCGAATCGCTACTTCCAGCGGCTGCAGAACCCCGGAAACACGCTGGAAACACTCGATTACCTCCAAAGATCTTGGTCCGGCCCCTGTTCAGATGACGCTGGCTCTAATACAGTTCGTATATGCCGCTCGAAGTGACCGGGACCACAGCCCGGGATCCACAGCGTCAACCTGTCCACTAAGCGCCCGACTGGCGGCCCGCACGCAGAGCGGCCCGCCGCCCAACAGGAGGCGGGATCATGTCCGCTATCGAACCCCTTGAGAAGACAGCAGCCCCCGACCTAGCCGTGATGAAGAAAGTCATCTCCGCGGCTGCCATCGGCAACTTCATCGAATGGTACGACTTCGCCGTCTACGGCTATCTGGCCACGGTCCTCGCGGCCAACTTCTTCCCCGGCAGCAACCCGACCTCGGCCCTGCTCGAGACGTTCGCGGTGTTCGCCGTGGCGTTCGCCCTGCGGCCCATCGGCGGGATCTTCTTCGGCAGGCTCGGAGACCGCATCGGGCGCAAGAAGACGCTCTCGCTGACAGTCCTGCTCATCTCGGGCTCGACGGCCTTCATCGGCCTCCTGCCGAACTTCGCCGCACTGGGAATCTGGGCGCCGCTCCTGCTCGTGCTGGCCCGCTGCGTTCAGGGCTTCTCGGCGGGCGGCGAATACGCCGGCGCCTGCGCCTATGTGATCGAGCATGCACCGCGGGAGAAGAAGGCCACCTACGCGAGCTTCGTCCCCGTCAGCACGTTCTGGTCCTTCGCCTTCGCGGCCGGCTTCACTTTTGTGCTGGCACAGATCCTCGGGCCCACCGCCATGAGCGAGTGGGGATGGCGCATCCCCTTCCTCCTGGCCCTTCCCCTCGGCTTCTTCGGGTTCTACCTCCGCTTTAAGCTCGACGAAACGCCTCTCTTCCAGCACATCGAAGAGGACAAGGAAGTCGCTGCCTCTCCCCTGCGCGAGACGATCCGCGAGCATTGGCGGACCATCCTGACGCTGGCCGGCTTCATCGCCGCCACCGCCCTGTCCTTCTATACCTTCACGACCTACATGTCGACGTTCCTGCAGGTCGTGGGCGGCCTCAGCCAGCCGGCGGCCCTGCTGTCAAGTTGTATCTGCCAGGTGCTGGCCGGCCTCCTCTGCCCGTTCGCGGGACGCCTCTCAGACCGCATCGGGCGCCGTAGGACGACGATGGGCGCCTGCGCGATCCTCATCGCCGCGGTCTTCCCCGCCTTCATGCTGGGCACCACCGGAAACCTGAGCCTCGCCGTGCTGGGGCAGTTCCTCCTCGGCATCGGCGCGGTCCTCACAGGCATCGTCACCGCGGTGCTCATGTCCGAGCTGTTCCCGACCAAGGTCCGGTACACGGCGTCGGCCACGACCTACAACCTCGCCTATACGGTGTTCGGCGGGACGGCTCCCTTCATCGCCACATGGCTGATTGCCCAGACCGGCAACAAGTTCTCCCCGGCCTTCTACCTCGTCGCCGTGTGCATCATGGCGTTCGTCGCCTGCTCGCGACTGCCCGAGACGAGCAAGCGGTCCCTCGACTGGTAGCAGAGAACTGTATTGAACGTGGGGCCTCAGCGCGATGCGCTGGGGCCCCACGGCATGCCCCGAGGCTGAGACCCTTCAGCCCGCCGCCGGCATCCTCGGCGTCAGGAGCGCCCGAACTATGCCATGCGCGCCGGCCAGGTTTCGGCCGTTCCAACGCCGCCCTGATGGTGGCCTTGCAGCGAGCATCATGGGCCCCTCCGCGGCCACTGGAGGAAATGCTGTGCCAATCCTTGACTGGTCCTAGCCCAGCGGGCGGTGAAGCTGCCCCACGATGGAAGCGGAAATGCCCGGCTCCTCGGAGGAACAGCAATGATCCAGTCACCCCCACGGCCCGTGACCGCCGAGGGCGCCTCCAGGTGGGGACTGGCAAGCGTCTTCGCGCGCCGGTTCCCGCTCGTGGCCAAGGCAGCACCATTCATCCTGTGGATTCCAGCACTCGCCGCGCTCAACATGATCGTCCGCCACCTGCTCACGGACGCCAGATGGGGGGAGGACTCACACGCCTACTGGCTCGCGGCGCAGGGCCCCTTCGAGTATGGGACTCGACCCGGCCAGCCGGACGCCTACCTCTACTCCCCCGCCTTCCTGCAGATCATCCGGCCGGTCGCCCTGCTGCCGTGGCCCGCGTTCAGCCTCCTGTGGACGCTGTTCCTGGCCGCGGTGCTGTTCTGGCTGGTCCGCCCTCTTCCGCTGCGATTCGCCATCCCCGTCGCCGTCACCTGTCTTCCGGAACTGATCGTCGGGAACATCTACCTGCTCCTCGGAGCCGCGGCCGCGCTGGCCGTGCGCCGCTCCGAGGCCTGGGCCTTCCCCATCCTGACGAAGGTGACGACCGGCGTCGGCCTGCTCTGGCATGCCGCACGCCGCGACTGGCGAGGAGCAGCGTGGGGGGCCGGCGCCACGGCGCTCGTGGTCCTCGTCTCCGCACTCATCAGCCCGCAGGAGTGGATCGACTGGATCCGCTTCCTGATCACGAACCGGAGCAACACCCCTGACAGCACTGTGAGCTTCGTCCTGCGCTGCGTCACTGCCCTCGCGCTGACACTGATGGCGGCCCGGAGGGGATGGGCCTTCCTGCTGGCCCCCGCCGTCATGCTCGGGGCCCCGGTGTTCACGGGCCCCCTCCCGCTCATGACCCTCGCAGCCATCCCGCGGCTGCTGCTCGCGGATACCGGCAGCGCCGGTCCCGCGGGCGCATCCGAGCGGGCCGCGCGCTAGACAGCCACGAGCTCCACGATCCCGTACACCCCCGTGTCGATGACCCGCCCCGGCGCGAAGCCGGCCGCCGCGCCAAGCGCCTGCAGCTCGGCGGCGGAGCGCTGGCGGCCCTCGGTCTGCGCGAGCATCATGAGGTCCGAGACCGAGACCGGGAACGCGGCCACGTTCGGCTCCTGGAGCCACTCGAGGACCAGCACGCACGCCCCGGCGGGCGCCGCCGCCCGCACGGAGCCGAGGATGGCCCGGCACTGGGCGTCGTCCCAGTCGTGCAGGACGTCCTTGAGCAGGTATACGTCGGCCGCGGCGTCGAACCCACCGAACAGGTCCCCCTCCACGGTCCGCACCCTCGCCGCGACCCCGCGGGAGGCGAGGTACTCCCCCGCCGAGGCGAGCGGCCCCGCCTGGTCCACGAGCACGCCGTCGAGCGCGGGCCGCGCCCGCAGCACCTCGGCGAGCATCGCCCCGGTCCCGCCGCCCACGTCGCACACGGTCCCCGACTCCGGCCACGGGTAGGCAGCGACGATGAACGGCGCGGACACGAGTGTGAGCTCGTTCATGGTCCGCGCGAAGCCGGCCTCCTCCTCGGGGTGCTCGGCGAAGTGCTCCCAGATGCTGCGGCCGGTCGCTGCGTTGAATGCCGGCCGCCCGTCCCGCAGGCTCTCCGGGAGACGCCGCCAGCCGGCGAGGTTCGCGTCCGAGGTCATGTAGCGGATCCAGCCGGCCATCGAGTGCGGGTGGTCCTCGAGCAGGAGCTCCCCGACCCGGGTCAGCGAGAACCGGCCGTCCCTGCCGAGGCGCGTGATCCCGTAGACGGCCAGTCCGCGCAGCACCCGGTGGACGATGTCCGCGTGCAGCCCGAGCTCCCGGGCAACCTCCGCAGCCGTCGCCCGTCTGGCCGCGAGCGGCTCCACGAGCCGCGTCTCGAGTGCCGCCTTCAGCAGCAGCACGGCGGCGACGCCGCCGCTCACCTCGAGGAAGCGCGCCTGCGGCGGCTGGAGCGCGCCGGCTGCGCGCTGCAGCGCGGCGCCGAGCTTCTGGAGGACGCGGACGACGGCGGGCGGCGGGGTGCGCATGTGGCCACCCTAGCGTCAAGGATCAGGCGGCACCGGCGGTTCGTGCCAGGAATGCCTGGCCGCGCACGACGTGCGCCTCCATGGCCCCCTCCGCGGCCAGGCCGAGCGCGCGGTGGGCGGCGCCGACGGCCCGCTCCGCGCGGCCATCGGCCCACGCCGCTTCGGCCAGTGCGAGGAGGATCTCGACGTCGAGCCAGTGGTACGAGTCCGTGACGCGCCGGCACAGGGTCGCGGCGTTCTCCATCCAGGCCAGGGCCGTCGCGGGGTCGCCGGTGGCGAGGTGCGTCAGGCCGACGGTCTTGGCCGCGAGGCCCTCCCAGCACGGGTCCTGGATCTGGCGGGCGAGGACGAACGTCGCCTCGGCCGACTCGCGCACGCTCACGGGGTCGCGTCCCAGGGTCAGGTCGATGTGGCCGAGCCACGCCTCGGGCCAGGGCCGGAAGGCGGTCCACCGTTCGTGGTCGGCCGCCCGGCACGAGTCCCTGGCCCACTGTGATGCATCACCGATCCGGCCGAGCGCGTACAGGCTCCGGGCACCCAGGCCCAGGACCCAGGCCTCCCGCCGCGCGGCACCCGCCGCCCGGCTCAGCTCAAGGGCCTCACCGAAGCGCTCCGCCCCGGCCCGGGCGTCCCCGCCGTCGTGCAGGTTCATCGCGGCGAACCCCGCAATCGCTGCGCGGAGCGCGAGGTCCTCGCCCGCGAGGGTCTCGGCGGTCGCGAGGTTCTGCGTGGCGCTCGCCCGCCGGCCCGCCAGGATGTCCGTGTAGGCGAGTTCGGAGTAGGCCTTCGCGGCAAGCTGCCCGTCGCCTGCCGCGCCCGCGCGCTCGAGGGCGGTGCTGAGCAGGACGGCGCCTTCGTCGTCGTATCCCCTGACGGCGTGGACGAGCGCCGTGCCGAGCTCGGTGAGGCAACGGGCGAACAGCCGCGCGTCGCCCGCGAGCTCGGCGGCCTGGGTTGCGGAGCGCAGGCACTCGACCCCTGCATCGGCCGCCCCGGCCGCGAGCGCGGCGAGGCCGGCCTCGAGCTGGGATGTCGCAATGGTGCGCTGCCCGACGCCCGGCACGGGCGCGGCGTAGCTCGGGCGGGTCGCGGCGCGGATGGCCGGGGACGCCGTCACGCCGAGCTCGCGGGCGAAGAGCCGCTCGGAGGCCTCGGCCTGCCGGACGGCGGAGTCGACGTCCCCGGACTGCGCGAGCGCCTTGACGAGCAGGACGTGGTGGCCCTCGTCGTAGGGGGCGCGCCGGACCATGGCGCCTGCCAGCGCAACGGCCCGCTCGGCCTCCCGTCCTGAGAGGGCCCGCAGCGCCTCGCCGCGCATCGCGGCGAGCAGCTCGCCGTCCACGCGGTGCCGCTCGACGGCGAGCCATGCCGCGAAGGACGCCCCGGCCCCGGCGTCGAGCCCTTCGAGGAACCGGCCCTCCGGCCAGGGCTCGGGCAGGACGCCGCGGGCGAGCTCGCCCACGTCCGTCTCGATGCCGGCGGAGACGAGGGGCGGGAGCGGGTCGCCGCGGAATGCCTCGTGAAGGCCGACGGCGCGGCGGAGCTCCGCGAGCGTCCAGCGGAGGGCGCCGAGGGGATCGTCCGCGTCGGCGAAGAGCTCGTCGGCGAGGACGTGCCTCGGAAGGGGCTTGGCGGTCCGGCCGAGCCTGGCGAGCACGGCCCACGACTTGCGGCCGCGGGGTGCCGGCAGGGGGACGCCGTCGCGTTCCAGGGACATGCTGCCGATCAGGCGCACCCGGAGCACACGGCCAACCTAGCAGGACTCACGCCACGCGGGCGAGGGCGCGGGAGGCGGCGAGGGAATCGAGCCTGAACAGGACCATGTCGCGGTCCCGCTCGTCGAGCTCGTGCAGGACGATCCCGTGGACGATCCCGAACGCCCGCTGCCGCGCGATCTCGGTGCCCTCCCAGTCGACGAGGGCTGCGGCGGCGCCGGGCGCGATGCGGCGGACGGCGGCGGCGAGGACGTCGAGGATGCGGGACTGGGTGCGGGTGCCCTCGGCGTCGATGCGGTAGGCGGTGCTGGTGAGGAGGTCGTTGAGTTCCATGGCTCCAGCATCCGCAGCCACCGTGTGAGCCATCGGGTGACGAAATCCAGCCTTGCCAGCCAATTAATCCAGTCGTAGGATTTATTCCGCCGGCCCGGCATGGGGATGCTGGGCCAGCACCGACTCAGCACCTGACGTCCCGCAACTACCGGCCGAGCTCCTCGCGGCCGGCACTCATCGCACCTGATGACGCACGCCTTTTGCGCGTGCCCCACCCTGGGAGATTCCGCATGTCCATGTCCCTACCCCGCCATGCCCAGACGCGGCTTCGGCGCGTCCTCGCGGCGGCCACGGCCACCGCTGTCCTCTCGATCGCCACGGTCGCGGCCCCCGGTACGGCCTTCGCCGCCCCGACCCCGGGCTCTGGCAACGCCCCCGATCCGATCGACCTCGGCGGCGAGACCACCGTCACCCTGACCCTCGACGGCGAGTCCACGATCGAGACCACGCCCACGGACGTCGTGTTCGTCGTGGACGAGTCCGGCTCGATCGATGCGGGCGAGCACTCGCAGATGGCCACCTTCAACACGAACGTCCTTGCGGGCCTCGTGACCGAGGGCCTCTTCACGAACGGCGGCCGCGCCGGCATCGTCAAGTACTCCGACGACGCTACGACCCAAGTCGCGCTCACGACGAACCACGCCCAGCTCGATGCCGCGTTCCCGAACCGCCTGTTCGGCGGCCTGACCTACACGAACGAAGGCATCGATCTGGCCACCTCGATGCTCGGGGCCGATCCGTCCCGCAACCTCGTGATGATCACGCTCACCGACGGGTTCAGCAACGACCCCGGCGCCACGAGCACGGCGGCCGCGAACGCACGGGCACAGGGCATCGTCACGTACGCCGTCGGCGTCGCCGGCGCGAACCCCGGCGAGCTCGGCAGCATCGCCGGCGATCCCTCACGGGTCTTCAGCACGGCGGACTTTGCGGGCCTCGCGGACCTCGTCGACGATCTCGTGGCCGGCGTGACCCTGCCGGGGGCGACAAATGCGAGCGTGACCGCGACCCTCTCCCCCGACTTCGTGTTCGCCGCCGCACCGAACATCACGGCATCGAAGGGCTCCGCGGCGATCGCCGGGAACCAGATCACGTGGAACATCGGCGACCTCGGCGACGAGAACGCGACCCTCTCCTACACCGTGGCCCACGCCGCGACGACCTGCGGCACGAAGGACATCCACTCCTCCATCGCCTACACGGACGACCAGGGCGCCACGGTCGGCTTCGCCCCCGTCACGGTCGAGGTCACGGGCTGCCCGACGGTCTCGGTCCCGGACGCCTCGGTGCCCGAGGGCTCGACGGTCGCGCTCACCGCGACGGCCACGAACTACGACACGATCACGTGGGCGGACGACGCCCCGGCCATCGGCTCGCTCCTCGGCACCTCGGGCCCGACCGTCGACTACGCGGGCCTGGACGACGGCGCGGACCAGCTCACGGTCAGCGCGTCCCGCACGGTGCTCGGCGGGACCGCGACGGCGGTCGCGACCCCGACCGTGACGGTCACCAACGTCGCGCCCGACGCCGACGCCCTCACCCTCGACACCTACGGCCCGGTCCCCGTCGGCACGCCCGTGACGGCGTCCTTCGGCTTCACCGACCCGGGCGCGGCGGACACGTTCACGGCGCACTTCGACTGGGGCGACGCCACGTCGTCGGACGTCGCGCTCCCCGCGGGCAGCACGAGCGGCTCCGGCAGCCACGCCTTCACGGCCGCTGGCCTGTACTGGGTCTCGGCGACGGTCACGGACGACGACGGCGGCTCGGACTCCGTCGCGGCCGGCACCTACGTCGTGGTCTACGACCCGTCGGCGGGCTTCGTGACCGGCGGCGGCTGGATCAACTCCCCGGCCGGCGCGTACACCCCGGACCCGACACTCACGGGCAAGGCGACCTTCGGCTTCGTCTCGAAGTACAACAAGGGCGCCACCACGCCGTCGGGCAACACCGAGTTCCAGTTCCACGCCGGGTCGCTGAACTTCAAGTCCACGGGCTACGACTGGCTCGTGGTCGCGGGGAACAAGGCGATCTACAAGGGCGCCGGCACGGTCAACGGGGTCAGCGGCTACAGGTTCCTGCTGACCGCCGAGGACGGTACGCCGGACAGGTTCCGGATCAAGATCACCGACGCCGCTGACGCGGTGGTCTACGACAGCAACCTGGGCGGCGGCGACGACGCGGCCCCGGCGACGGCCATCAGCCAGGGCCAGATCATCATCCACAAGTAGGCGGGCAGTTAAAAGGAGCGGGGCCGACACCTGGTGCCGGCCCCGCTCCCCTGCCCTGAAGAGACCTACGCGAGGGCGAGCTGGCTCTGCACGACCCCCGCGAGCCGCTCGGCGATCGCGTGGGCGGTCTCCTCATCGGCCGCCTCGACCATCACGCGGACCACGGGCTCGGTGCCCGAGGGGCGCAGGAGCACCCGCCCGGTCTCCCCCAGCTCGGCCTCGGCCGCAGCGACAGCCGCGGCCACGCCGTCGTCCGCCGCGACCCGCGCCTTGTCCACGCCCTTGACGTTGATGAGCACCTGCGGCAGGCGCGTCATGACGGCGGCGAGCTCCTTGAGCGTCTTGCCGGTGCCCGCCATGCGCGCGGCGAGCTGGAGGCCCGTGAGGACGCCGTCGCCGGTCGTGGCGTAGTCGGAGAAGATGACGTGCCCGGACTGCTCGCCGCCGAGCGAGTACCCGTTGGCGCGCATCTCCTCGAGCACGTAGCGGTCGCCCACGGCGGTCTCGCGGATCGAGACGCCGGCGTTCCGCAGGGCGATCTTGAGGCCGAGGTTGCTCATGACGGTCGCGACGAGGACGTCGTCCTTGAGCTTGCCCGCCTCCTTGAGGGCCAGGCCGAGGATCGCCATGATCTGGTCGCCGTCCACGACCGCGCCCTCGTGGTCGACGGCGAGGCAGCGGTCCGCGTCGCCGTCGTGTGCGATGCCGAGGTCCGCGCCGTGGGAGACGACGGCGGCCTGGAGCTGCTCGAGGTGCGTCGACCCGACGCCGTCGTTGATGTTGAGCCCGTCCGGCTCCGCGCCGATGACGATGACCTTCGCGCCGGCGTCCTTGAAGACCTGCGGCGAGCAGCCGGCCGCGGCGCCATGCGCGCAGTCCAGGACCACGGTGAGGCCGTCGAGCCGGTGCGGGAGCGTGGTGAGGAGGTGGACGATGTAGCGGTCCTCGGCGTCCGAGAAGCGCTGGATGCGGCCGACCGCGCCGCCGGTCGGGCGCAGCGGCTCCGCCGTGAGCAGCGCCTCGATCTCGTCCTCGGTCTCGTCGGGGAGCTTGTGCCCGCCGCGGGCGAAGAACTTGATCCCGTTGTCCGGGGCCGGGTTGTGGCTCGCGGAGATCATGACGCCGAAGTCGGCGCCGAGGTCCGCGACGAGGTAGGCGGCCGCCGGGGTCGGGAGGACGCCGGCGTCGAAGACGTCCACGCCAGCGCTGGCGAGGCCCGCCTCGACGGCGGCGCTGAGGAATTCGCCGGACGCCCGCGGATCGCGGGCGACGACGGCGCGGGGCCGGGTGCCGCCCTCCACCTGCCGGTGTCCGAGGACGACGGCGGCCGCCTGGGAGAGCTTGAGTGCGAGCTGCGCGTCGAGCAGGCCGTTGGCCAGCCCACGCACGCCATCTGTGCCGAAGAGCCTAGTCACCCGGCCAAGTCTACGTAGTGCGCCGACGTCGGAACCACACGCCCTCCTTTATGGCACGCGGGGCCTGGGCCGGCTGTGCCGCGGGCAGGTCCATCCCGAGCAGCGGGAAGGTCCAGTCGTCGAGGACGGCGCGGACGGCGCCCGTGAGCTCCTCGGCGGCGAGGCGCGGCTCCGGGATGGCGAGCTCGAGGACCTCGGCGTTGCGGTACCAGGCAGCCTCCCAGGAGGTCCTGTCCGTGATGTCGACGACTCCCCAGACCCGCGCCGCGGCGTAGGCTCCGGCCACCGAGAGCAGGCCGAGCCGGTGCATCGCCGAGACGAGCTCGACCACCTGGCTCCCGGGCCAGGACCGGCCCGTCGTCCCGGGCATGTGCGGCGCCGGCTCCGGCGCGGGATCGCCCGCGTGGTGGCCCTCAACGCATGAGCGCAGGAACTCCCGCCACAGGGCGAGCTCCGGGTCGTAGGGCTCGCCCGGGTACGGCGCCCCCAGCAGCCGCCGCACCTCCCGCCTCACTTCCCCGACGGTCGAGGGAGAGCTAGACGTCACGAACGCGTAGACCACGCTGCCCGTGACGTCCCCCCACAGCTCCTCCGCCCGTCCCCTGCGCCGCACGTCGGTGCGAGCGAGGTCCAAAGTGACGAGGGTACGGCCTGCCTCGCAGACCGCCCTCGCGTGCAGCGCGCGGGCCTCGGCATCGTTGCCTGCCGCGCGGAGGGCCGCGACGCGGCCCCTGAGTTCCTCGACATAGGGCCCGAGGGCCGCCAGCTCCTCGCCGATCCAGTCGAGCCGGCAGTGCTGGGCCGACTCCATTGGCTCGGCCCCGCCGGTGCGGGAGAGCGGTGCCGGACGTCCGAGCCGCCTGCTCGGAATGAGTGAGTGGGCCATGGAACTCCCCTTTCTGAAACGGGACATGTCCCTGGAGATTTCTACTTGAAGGAACAGGACGGCGCCGTCGCAGACGCAGTCCCTCTGCCGGCGGCATCAGTGACTGCAGCTCCCCCACCCAGGACCACCAGGAAGGAGGCGGCTTCGGCGGTGGTATGGCGGCTGCGGTCCATGATCTGAGTCCCTTCATTGGGCCCGTCGGGGAAGTCGATGTAGAGAAGTCTGTCCCCCTGCGGGGGCTAACGCACCACTGGTTTGGCAAGTCGAGTACCGCTTTTTGAGTACCTACAGGGGCCTCGGGTGTACGCACTCCGAGGCCCCCTGGTACTCGGTTGGCGCTACTTGAACGAGAACACGGCCGTGTGCACCGTGCCGTCGGCGAGCCGCAGCGCGACGGTCCCGCTCCGGTTGATCCATGTCCGGTCGGTCTGCCACAGGTACGTGTACTGGCCCGTGGCGGCGTCGTAGGTGAGCCCCGGCCCGGGGAGCTTGCCGGACTGGACGATCTCCTCGCCCGCGAGCGGCCCGCCCGTCACCGTGAACGTCGGCGCCTCGGCAAGCACGCCGAGCCCGCGGTTCCCGCCCAGGCTGAAGCTCAGCGCAACGGCCCGCCCGGCCTTGGCGGTATTGACCCGGTCCGTGTCCACGCTGCGGAAGAAGCCCTGGAACGGGTAGACGACCCGGTACGAGCAGCCGGCGGCCTCGGACCAGTGCCCGACGCGGTCCCGCACCTGGCCCGAGGCGAGCGTCGCGGTGCGCGTGCCGATGGTCGAGGTGTCGAGGGCGAGCTGCCCGGCCGCCGCCGTCGCGAGCCCCGAGCCGCCCGCCTCGTCCGACGCCGTCCAGGCCGCGGACGCAGACGAGCCGAGCGTCGCCTCGGCGGGGCAGGCGAGCGCGACGGAGGGGTGGACGGCGTCGAGCGCGCCGGAGACGGTCGACGACGCCGTGTTGCCGGCGGCGTCGGTGGCCGTGCCGGTGCGCGTGAAGGCACCCGCCGCGGCCACCGTCGTCGTACCCGTGACGGAGACGACGCCGCTGCCGGCCGAGCCGTCCGGGAGCTTCGCGTCGCCCGCGGAGGCGAACGTGATGCCGACGTTGTCGCGCCACCAGCGCGTGCCGCCCGGGGTGGTGTACTCCGGCGCGCGGCTCGTCGTCGCCGTCGGCGAATTCGGGACGCCGCGGTCGACGACGATCGTCGCCGCGGGCGTGCCCGGCAGGCTCTGCGTCTGGGTGCCTTGCTCGACGGCTATGACCCGGTAGGCGCGGCGGCCCTCCGGCGGCTGGGCGAGGGTGACGGCGGTGCCGGCCAGGCCGGTGAGGACCGTGCTCCACGCGGCGTCGTCCTGGTCGCGGGTCTCGAGGGTGTAGGTCAGGGCGTCGCCGTCCGGGTCGACGGAGGGGGCCCAGCTCAGGCCCACTCCGGTGCGGGTCACGGTGGTGCTGGCCTGCACCTGGCCTGGCGTCGTCGGGGGCGTGTTGGTGCTGCAGCCGACGGTCGTCCACGTGATGCGGTGGTCCGCGGTGACGAAGGCGCCCTCCTCTGCGGTGTTCGCCGACGGCCCGCCGGCGTACCAGCGCAGGGTCACCTCGCCGGGGCCCTCAACGGTCGACTCGAGGGACATCTGGTAGTGGGCGGCCGGGCTCACGGTGCCGTCGGGCAGAGAGCTCCAGTCCTCGGGGAGCTGGATGACCGGCCAGTCGTTGGGGTAGCCGAGCCATGCGCCCTGGGGCATGCCCGAGGCGGTGCCGGCGTCGAAGGCGACGGTCGCGCCATTGGCGAAGACCGGCGTCGTGCCCGGGACGCCCGCGCGCACGAGGGCGAGCGCGGCGTCGAACGGGACAGCCTGGCCGCACGGGATCTCGCCGAGGGCGACGTCGGCGCCCGGGGTGAGCGTGTCGCCGTCGGCGGCGAGCGTGTCGGCGTAGGCCGGGATGGCCACCAAGGACGCCGCGGCTGCGAGAGAGGCAGCGGCGGCCGTGGTGAGGGCGCGTGATCGCGCGCGGGAAGTGCTCATGTGTCCCCCAGGGGTCGTAGGTGCGAGTGGGGGGACTCTACGGAGCGCGGTGTCGAAAGGCACCACTTGCCGGGGGTGTGGGGTACTCGACTTCAGGACAGCGGGAAGGCCCGCCCTGCAAATGCGGGACGGGCCTTCCAGAAGGCTGAAATCAGCGCTTGGAGTACTGCGGCGCGCGGCGGGCCTTCTTGAGACCGGCCTTCTTGCGCTCGACCACGCGGGCGTCGCGGGTCAGGAAGCCGGCCTTCTTGAGGGCCGGGCGGTTGTTCTCGACGTCGATCTCGTTGAGAGCGCGCGAGACACCGAGGCGCACAGCGCCGGCCTGGCCCGAGGGGCCACCGCCGTGAATGCGGACGATCACGTCGTAGGCGCCCTCGAGGTCGAGGAGCTTGAACGGGTCGTTCACCTCCTGCTGGTGCAGCTTGTTCGGGAAGTAGTTCTCGAGCGAGCGGCCGTTGATGGTCCACTGGCCGGAGCCGGGGACAACGCGGACACGGGCCACGGCCTCCTTGCGGCGGCCGACAGCAGCGCCGGAGACCGTGAGGGCGGGGCGCTCGCGCTTGACGGCGGCCTCGCCGGCCGGGGCGCTCTCGCTCGTGTAGCTGGTCAGGTTCTCCTCGGCCTCAGCGGCCGGGGCAAGCTCTTCGTTCTGAGCCACAGTGATTCTCCTTGGTGAATGTCTAGGTAGTGGCCAGGACTACTGGGCGACCTGGGTGATCTCGAAGGTCTTCGGCTGCTGCGAAGCGTGCGGGTGGTTCGGGCCCGCGTAGACCTTGAGCTTGGACAGCTGCTGGGCGGCCAGCTTGTTCTTCGGGAGCATGCCCTTGACGGCCTTCTCGACGGCGCGCACCGGGTTCTTCTCGAGGAGCTCGGCGTAGGTGACCGAGGTCAGACCGCCCGGGAAGCCCGAGTGGCGGTAGGCGCGCTTCTGCTGCAGCTTGGCGCCGGTGAGGGCGACCTTGTCAGCGTTGATGATGATGACGAAATCGCCCATGTCCATGTGGGACGCAAAGGTCGGCTTGTGCTTCCCGCGCAGCAGTGTTGCGGTCTGGCTGGCAAGGCGACCCAGGACGACGTCGGTGGCGTCAATGACGTGCCACTGACGGTCGGCGTCGCCGGGCTTCGGAGTGTACGTACGCACAGTTATTGCCTTCGTTCTTGGTCTGGTGGGGCGCCGGTGAGATACACCCCGTTCTTCGGTGCGCTACCGGACCAGAGGTGAGGGCTCCCAGACCAGTCATCCCGTGTGTCTCGAATGCGCCCCGGGAGCCGGCGTCCTGCAACTGGACACTCCCGCGGCGCGCACCATCGAGCTAGGACACGCACAACGACTATCAAGGGTACCCCGGGGCCACTTGGCGGGTCAAAGCGAGCTGGCGGGAGGGCTCTCGCGCTCTCCCCAATGATTGCAAGGGATCCGGGGCCGAGTTCCGAGTACAGCCAGCGGGCGTCCAAGTAACCCCCATCCGCGGAACCGAGTAGGTTCCCCTCGCGCCACGTATACAAAACATCTGTTTTGTCCCGAAGTCGAGTACCACTACGGATGGTTTTCAACTTTTCCGGCCGGAATGCTTAGTGCATCGGAACCCGGCGGACCTAATTTGGGGGACGCCGCTCAAGGGACCGAAATCCACCCGCATCACCTAATGCAAAGGACAAAATCATGGACAAGTTTCTGGTCTCCCTTATGACCTTCTGGAACGACATCACGGGCAAGAACGAGAAGGAGAAGGGAGCGACCATGGTGGAATACGGCATCATGGTCGCCTTCATCGCCGTCCTCGTCATGGTGGTGGTCGCGGTTCTCGGGCCCCAGATCGCAGCCCTCTTCCAGCAGGTCAGCGACGCACTCCCGGCCGCACCCGCACCCGCCGGACAGTAGCCTCTAGCCCTTCCGTCGCGCGGCGAGCGCCATGAGGTCCCGAACATCTCACGGCGCTCGCCGCACCCTATTCCCATCATTCAACCGGGGGAGCCATGACAGCTTCAGATAGAGGGGACCGTGACCGCGGCGCTGCCGCCGTCGAGTTCGCACTCATTCTGCCAATCTTGCTGACGCTCGTCTTCGGAATTATCGAATTCGGGCGCATTTACAATGCCCAAATTGTCTTTTCCAATGCCGCCCGCGAAGCAGCCAGGACAATGGCGATCACTAAGGACGCCACTGAGGCGTCCAGTGCCGCACAAAATGTCGCGGCCGGATACACGATCGCCGTCGATGCCGGAACCTGCCCGACTTCGGAGTCCCAAGTCACGTCGACGGTCACGGGCCAGCTGGACCTGCTCACGGGCAACTGGTTCGGGTGGGGCCCCGTCGATCTCACTGGAATAGGAGCCATGCGATGCGGCGGCTGATAGGTATCCGCAAGAACCAGGAGCCCCGGGCCGACGAACGCGGAGCCGTGGCCGTCATCGTCGCGGTCCTCATGGTTGCCCTCATCGGTTTTGGCGCTTTGGCGGTCGACATCGGCCGGATGGCGGCCGAGAAGGCGCAGCTGCAGAACGGTGCGGACGCCTCGGCCTTAGCGATCGCGGGCAATTGCGTCAAGGACCCTGGGAGCTGCACGAGCTCTGCCGACGGGCTTGCGGCGCAATACACCCCCGCGAACTCGAACCACGGAACAACGATCCCTGCCTCAGTGACGTTTCCATCGAGCACAACCGTGACGGTCCAGTCGTCGACGCCTGCATCGGGTCTCTCCCTCGTGCTCGCGCCGATCTTCGGCATGGTCTCGGCGCAGGTCGAGGCCGCAGCAACGGCGGAATGGGGTTACCCGGGAGCAGGGAAGGGCTTCCCACTGGCGCTGTCGAACACATGCTTCGACCTCTCGAGCGGCGCGCAATCCGGCGACCTCCAGGAATTCTCATACAAGCCCGGCGCCGGCAAGAACGCCGGCTCGACAACCGACCACGAGTGCACGCGCAACGCGAGCGGTCAGACCATCCCCGGGGGATGGGGCTGGCTTAAGGAGTCAGGTTCGTGCGAGGCCGCGACTGCGGTGGACGAAACCATCGCGTCTGATCCCGGCAACACCGGCACCGACACCGACTGCAAGCCAGTCCTGGAAGGCTGGGTCACCGATCTCCAGGCCGGCAAGAGCGTCGAGGTCTCCTTCCCGATCTTCGACTACGCCGCGTACCAGGGAAATAAGGCCGAGTACCACATCCTGGGCTACGCCACGCTCGAGATCGCCGGCTGGCAGTTCAGTGGTGGGGGCAACAAGCCCTTCACTTACATCCCGGCCTCGCTCCCCTCCAACGTCAATTGCGCGGGCAGCGAGCGCTGCATCATCGGCCGCTTTGTCAAGTTCGAATCCCTCGAATCGTGGGAGCAGCTTGGTGGCGGCAACTACGGCACCGAGAGCTATCAGCTCATCGACTAGCACGAACTCATCACTAACCTAAGGAGATTCCCGTGAGGACCCGCCTACTGGGAGGCGTGGCCGCTTTGATTGTCGCAATCATCGGCACCGTACTTCTCATTACCTACGTTAATGGCGCCGAGCGTCGCGCCTTCGCCGGCACGGAGACCCGTGAGGTCTACGTCGTGCAGGCAACAGTTGCCGCCAATACGCCGGCTGCAGCGCTGGGCAACGCGGTCACCAAGAAGTCTCTGCCTGCTGCCGCACTTGCTGACGGGGCCGTGACAGATCTCAACGACCTCCAGGGGAAAGTCGCCGCCGTTGCCCTCCAGCCGGGCGAAGTGCTCCTGGCCTCCCGCTTCTCGTCACCCGATGAGGTCGAGGGGAAGGGCCGCGTGGCCGTCCCCGAGGGCATGCAGGAGGTGACCGTCAGGCTTCCGATCGAGCGCGTCGTCGGGGGGGCGCTCTCCGCTGGCGACACCGTTGGCGTGTTCATCTCGCTCTCCGGTGAGGGCGCGAACGGAGGCCAGACCCAGCTCACCTTCCACAAGGTCTTGGTCACGGGCGTGCAGCTAGGATCAGGAGCAGCAGCTCCCGACAACTCCGCTGCGGCTTCGGAAAAGGCTTCGGGAGGCGCCAAGTCCAGTGAATCCGGCGGCGGGGTGTACCTCGTGACGCTTGCTCGGCCGGCAGCCGAGGCGGAACGCCTCGTTTTCGCGGTCGAATTTGGCACCATCTACCTCTCGAAAGAACCCGGCACTGCCCTCGAGAACAACGCAGGGACAGTCGACCGGACGAAGGTGTTCCGATGAGCCGCTTCGCCCTGATCACCGCTGATGCGGATTTCGAACACAAGACCCGGCTGGCCGCAGCTGGCTTGGCCGGCTCCCTCCAGGCCTTTCAGGCTGACTACCTCCCCGCCGACGTTTCCGATGTCATAGGTCAACTCGTGGGCGAGCCGCTCGAAGTCCTCGTCCTCGGGCCGGACCTGCGCACCGATGACGTCCTGCGGTTTGCCGCCGCGCTGGATGTCGTCATGCCTCACGTCAGCACGGTCTATGCCGCACAGGCCACGCCTGATCTTGCGCTGTCGGCCATGCGTGCTGGCGTACGGGACCTTGTGGCCCCGGACATGGACTCCAAGATCTTGCGAGACCATCTCGAGGAGGCCGCCCAGGCGGCTGCCACGCGGTCTGCTGGCTCCCTGTTCGCGGAGGGGGCATCCAGACTGGAACAGGGGCAAGGCCGTGTGATCGCGGTCATGTCGCCCAAGGGCGGAGTGGGCAAGACCACCATCGCGACAAATATCGCGGTGGCTCTCGGCAGGATCGCGCCGATGTCCTCGGTCGTCGTCGACCTCGACCTGCAGTTCGGCGACGTCGCAAGCGGCCTTGGCTTAACCCCAGAGCGGACGATCGTCGACGCGGCGACCGGCCCGCAGGACGTCCTCTCCCTCAAGACGTACCTGACGGCGCATCCCGCGGGCATCTATGCGCTCTGCGCGCCAAGGAACCCGGCGGATGCGGACCGCATCAGCGCTCCGGTCGTCGCGGAGCTCATCAAGCATCTCACTACGCAGTTCCAGTTCGTCGTCATCGACACCTCCCCTGGGCTCGGCGAGCACGTGCTTGCCGTCCTCGAGCAGGCGACCGACGGCGTCTGGGTCTGCGGGATGGACATCCCCAGCGTCCGCGGCCTCAAGACGGGACTGGAAGTCCTCGAGGATCTGCACCTCCTGCCGGAGAAGCGGATCGTCGTACTCAATATGGCGGACCGCAAGGCGGGTATCAGCGTCAAGGACGTCGAGGCCACACTGGGGGTCCCCGTCGACGTGGTGCTGCCTCGTTCGCGGGCAATTCCACTCAGCACCAACAGGGGCGTCCCCCTGCTCCAGGACGGCCTGAGGGATCCCGTCGCCAAGGGGCTGCGCTCGCTCGCCGAGCGGTTCAAGCCGCAGTGGGACAAGAACCATCGCCAGACCCATCGCCGGGAGGTGTTCCAATGAGTCTTTTCGATAGGCTCCAGGCCGCACGGGCCAGCGGTGGCGAGAAGCCCGACGCCACAGCAGACCCCCACAGCGGGACCGTGGTGACGGACACCCAAGTCCTCGACAGAACGCCATCATCGACGCTGTCAGTGCGCGTCGACGCGAAGGCCGCAGCCGACGCCGAGGCCAGGCAGGTGGCGACTCTCTCCGCACCCGGAATGTCCGAGGCATCGAGCCGAGCCCTGCGCGACCTCAAGGAACAGGTCACAGAGGATCTCTACGAGCGCGTCGGCGCCCGCATCGCCGATCAGTCGCTTGACGAGCGCCAGTTGCACGATTACGTCCGCAACGAGCTCAGAACCGTCGTCGCCGAGCAGGACGTCCCGCTCACGTCGAGCGAACGGGACAGCCTTATCAATGAGGTCATGGACGATGTCCTCGGGTTGGGCCCCATCCAGCGATACATCGACGATCCGTCGGTCACGGAGGTCATGGTCAACCGAGCGGACCAAGTGTACGTCGAGCGCGATGGCCGACTGTCCCCCACCTCCACCACGTTCGCGTCCGAGGAGCAGCTCCGCAAGGTCATCGAGCGCATCGTGTCGCGCGTTGGCCGCCGCATCGATGAATCGTCGCCGCTCGTCGATGCCCGACTCGCCGACGGTTCGCGCGTCAACGCCATCATCCCGCCGCTTGCAGTCAACGGAGCGGCCCTCACCATTCGCAAATTCTCGAAGGAGGCCCTGAGCGTCGAGAAACTCATCTCGATAGGGTCGCTCACGCCCGAGATGGCCGAGCTCCTACAGGCGTGCGTCGCTGCCCGGCTCAACGTGATCGTCTCGGGCGGCACCGGTACGGGCAAGACGACGCTCCTCAACGTTCTGTCCTCCTTCATCCCGCGCAGCGAGCGCATTGTGACGATCGAGGACGCCGTCGAGCTCCAGCTACAGCAGGAACATGTCGTCCGGCTCGAGAGCCGCCCGCCCAACATCGAGGGTACCGGTGCCATCACGATCCGCGACCTCGTCCGGAACTCGCTCCGCATGCGGCCCGACCGCATCGTCGTCGGCGAGGTCCGTGGAGGGGAGACCTTGGACATGCTCCAGGCCATGAACACCGGCCACGACGGCTCGCTGTCCACAGTCCACGCAAACACCCCGCGCGACGCGATCGCCCGCCTGGAGACCCTCGTGCTCATGGCTGGCATGGACCTGCCGCTCCGGGCCATCCGTGAACAAGTGGCATCCGCCGTGAACCTCATCGTCCATCTGACTCGTCTTCGCGATGGAACCCGGCGCGTTACACACGTGACGGAGGTCCAGGGAATGGAAGGGGATGTCGTCACTCTCCAAGACGCCTTCCTCTTCGATTACACCGCCGGAGTGGATTCATCAGGTCGCTTTCTCGGACGCCCGATCCCCACAGGTGTCCGTCCTCGATTCACGGAGCGCTTCGCGGAGCTGGGCATCCCGCTGAGTCCGGCGGTTTTCGGAAGCCAGTTCGGGAGGGTGGGCCGTGGATAGCACGTTGTTGCTCGTCATCGGCCTGGCGGGCGTGTACGCGGGGCTCGCTGGAGCGGTCGTCACTTGGATAAAGTCCAGACGGACTGTTGATAAGGACCGGCGTCGGCCAAAGTCGGCCAAGCAGGACGAATCGGCGTTGTCCGCGGTTGCAGTCAAGGCCGTGGAAGCTGTCAACAAGCAGCTCCACGGGCGCCAGCTCAAGCTCTTGGCGGCGGACAAGTTCGAGCAAGCAGGTGTATCCCTAACAGCAGCGAGCTTCATCGTCATCTGCGTTTCCGGCGCCTTCGGTCTGGCCGTCTTGGGAGCGCTCCTTGTCAATCTCGGTCTCGGTGTCCTCTTGGCAGTGCTGTTTGTCATCGGCATGCTCGTCTGGCTCAACCTCAAGGCCTCGAAGCGTCAGGGCAAGTTCGCCGAGCAGCTGCCCGACATGCTCCAGCTCCTTACTGGCAGCCTGCGCGCCGGCCATAGCCTCCTCCGGGCTGTCGACACCGCCGCGGATCAGTCCGCCCAGCCAATGTCCGACGAGCTGCGCCGTGTGGTTAATGAGACCCGGATCGGACGAGATCTGGGGGAATCCATGGCCGAGACCGCGGCGCGCATGAAAAGCCAAGACTTCTTGTGGACCGCCCAGGCCATCGAGACACAGCGTGAGGTCGGAGGCAACCTTGCCGAGGTTCTGGATAACGTCAACAATACGATCCGGGAACGGGCCTACTTGGGACGGCAGGTGCGGGCCCTCACCGCGGAAGGCAGGCTCTCGGCCATCGTCTTGGACGGGCTGCCCGTCGTCCTCCTGATCGTCATCTCGTTCATCAACCCGACATACGCGCATGTGTTCTACACGACGCTTCCGGGTTGGATCATGCTCGGCGTCGCCGCCGTGATGCTCACCATCGGGACACTCTGGATGCTGCGGCTCGTTCGGCCCAAGTACTAGGAGCACAGACATGAACATCATCGCCCTGAGCGCCATTCTCCTCGTCGTGGCGCCTGCCGCCTACCTGACGTGGGCCCTCGTCGTCGCCGACCGCACGTCACGCCGGCTCATCGAACAGAACCTCGGGCTGGCCAAGAATACCCCCCAGAGTTCCGCGGCCTCTATCCCTGAAGCGCTGACCCGGCTCGCTCATAAGGCAGTACCGGTCGGATACGCCGGTTGGCTGGATGGCAAGCTCGCGGGAGCTGGCCGGCCGAAGGCGTGGCCTCTCGAACGCATCATTGTGTTCAAGACGATCCTCGCGGCAGGCGGGCTGGTGGTCGGACTCCTGTTCCTGCTGCCGAACTTCTCCGGCCCGTTGGTTGCGTTGCTTATCGGACTTGGCGCATTCGGCTATTTCCTCCCCGACTTGTTGCTCATCAACACCGCCAAGAAACGACGACATGCCATCCAGATCGCCCTGCCGAACGTGCTCGACCAGATGCTGATCTCTGTCGAGGCTGGCGTCGGCTTTGAAAGCGCAATGACCAAGGCGGCGCAGAACACCACCGGCCCGCTGGCTCACGAGTTTGTGCGGACGCTCCAGGATATCCAAGTGGGCCGGTCACGCCGCGAGGCCTACCTCGATCTCGCTGCTCGCGCCGATTCCCCTGATCTGACGACCTTCCTGCGGGCGGTCGTTCAGGCAGACCAGTACGGCATCGCGATCGCCAACGTCATGCGGGCACAAGCACTTGAAATGCGACAGAAACGCCGACAGCGGGCCGAAGAACACGCCTTGAAGATGCCCGTGAAGATCCTCTTCCCGCTCGTCCTGTTCATCTTCCCGACATTCTTCATCGTCATTCTCGGTCCCGCCGCAGTAAACGTCGTCAACGCGTTCATGTAGAGCAGGGCCCTCAGACCGGAGCCCCTTCCCTGTACCCAGAACAGGGAGGGGGCTCCTACTCGCGCGCCCTCAACCCATAAGTTTCCCCAGCGGAAGCGCAAGGAACACCCCGTGCTCAAGCCTTCTGCAAGCATCCCGCAAGAACGCTCTGCCCCTGAGAAATGCGCTCCTATCGTCATAAGTGGAGCTGGTGGTCAGCCAGCCGGAATAGAAACCACTCGCACCTACAGGAGCAAAAATGCTTTCTCTCTTCGCCACCCTGCACGTCGCCGGCATCAAGCTCAAGGAGCGCGCCTTCTCCGGCGAGAAGGGCGCCACCGCCGTCGAGTACGGCATCATGGTCGCCCTCATCGCGGTCGTGATCATCGTCGCCGTCACGGCCCTCGGCGGAAACCTCAGCACCCTGTTCAACAACGTGAAGGGCAAGATCCCTACCACCTGATTCCTCCTGAACGCCTCCGGGCCCGCAGGTGTCCTGCCGGCCGGGAGGCGTTCTCATTTTCGGCCAGGCACTTCTGGCAGACGCACCGCCCTGCGTTCCCTCAGCGAAAGCGCAGGAAAAAACCCCGCTTCAAGGCTTCTGCGAGCATCCCCCAAGAACGCTCTGTCCATGGGAAATCCACTCCTATCGTCTTGAGTGGGACTGGTAATCGGCCAGCCGACAACCCCATCCGCACCGCACCCACAGGAGCAAAAGTGCTTTCTCTCATCGCCACCCTGCACACCGCCGGCATCAAGCTCAAGGAGCGCGCCGTCTCGGGCGAGAAGGGCGCCACCGCCGTCGAGTACGGCATCATGGTCGCCCTCATCGCCGTCGTGATCATCGTCGCCGTCACGGCCCTCGGCGGAAACCTGTCGACCATGTTCAACAACGTGGCCGGCAAGGTCCCCACCTCCTGATCCCTCCGGAACACCCAAGATCCCAGCCACTGACCACACGAGAGGAGGACCGATGCGCAGGACCGATCGCGAGCGGGGCGCCGCAGCCGTCGAGATGGCCCTCGTGCTCCCGGTCCTCGTGGCCATCCTCCTGGGCATCATCGACTTCGGCCGCGTCTTCAACGCCGAGCAGACACTCACCTTCGCCGCACGCGAGGGGGTGCGCGCCATGGCCCTCGAAAACAGCGCCACGACAGCCCGCACGGCAGCCAAGTCCGCCGCGTCCCCCCTGGGCACCATCCCCGACTCGGCGATCACGGTCTCCCCTGCGTCCTGCACTCCCGATACACGGGTGACCGTGACGGTGTCCTACACCGTTCCGAGCACGGGCTTCTTCGGCTCGTTCAACCTTCAGGGCAAGGGGGTCATGCTGTGCGGCGGCTGATCACGGTTGCACGGAAGCACGACGCCGGCGCTCACCGCGAGCGCGGAGCCATCGCCGTCCTCACGGCGATCCTCCTCCCGGTGATCCTCGCCTTCGGAGCCATCGCCGTCGACGGCGGGCTCCTCTTCGCCGAGCGAGCCCAGCTGCAGAGCGGCGCCGACGCCGCTGCACTGGCGCTCGCCCAGAAGTGCGCGGCTTCCACGGCGGACCCCGCGTGCGTGCAGGGCTCGCCCCTGGCCAAGGAACTGGCAGACCGCAACGCGGGCGACGCCTCGAGCCTCATCTCGAGCCTCACGGTCGACACGTCCGCCCGCCGCGTCACCGTCGTCACCGGCGCGCTCGAGGCCGGTGCGCGGCCGGGCGCCGTCGCGCTCTACCTCGCCAACGTCCTCGGGAGCTCCGAGGCTGCGGTGGGCGCGCGGGCCGGTGCGGTGTGGGGCAGCCCGAGGGCCGGCCGGACGGCCTTCCCGCTGGCCTTCTCGGTCTGCCAGGTCCAGGGCTTCGTCGACGGCGGCATGCAGCTGCTCCAGGACCACGGCAAGAACCTCAACCCCGACTGCAACTACGGCCCCTCGGGCGCCGTGGCCCCCGGCGGCTTCGGCTGGCTCGTCCAGGACGCCGGCCAGTGCGGCGGCTCGATCGACGTGGCCCTCGCCGAGGGCGGCAGCGACCCGGGCAACAACGCTCCCGGAAACTGCTCGGCGACGCTGACCAAGTGGGGCAGCGAGCTGCAGGCCGGCCGGAAGGTCGTCGTGCTCCTCCCGGTCTTCACCGCGGTCACAGGAACCGGCAATTCGGCCGTCTACTCGCTCATGGGCTTCGCCGCCTACTCGGTCGTCGGCTGGAAGTTCAGCGGCGATTCAAGCCTGCCCAACACCTTCCGCAACACCAGCCCGGACGTCCCGTCCTCGCTCGAGTGCCGTGGCGAATGCCGCGGGATCATCGGCAAGTTCATCACCTACGTCTCCCTCGCGGACGGCTACACGCTCGGACCGGTCGACGGTCTCGGCACCCGAGTCGTCCGCATCACCCGCTAGCACCCCTCACCCTCAGGAGCATCATGAAGTCCCGACTCGTCGCTGGCACCGTCGCCCTCGTGGCCGCGGTCCTCGGCGTGGCCCTGGTCCTCTCCTACGCCGGCGGCGCAGACCGCCGGGCCATGGCCGGACTCACGCCCACCGAGGTGCTCGTCGTGGCCAAGGCGGTGCCCGAGGGAACCAAGGTCGAGGAGCTTGCGGCGTCCCTCGAGACGCGCACCCTCCCGGCCGACGCGGTCGTCCCCACCGCCCTCACCTCGCTCGACGGGCAGGCCGGCACGGTCACGACGACGGCGCTCACGCCGGGCGAGCAGCTCCTCTCCGATCGCCTCGCCTCGCCCGAGACCCTCGCCCAGCCCGGCACCGTCCCGGTGCCCAAGGGCCTCCAGGAGGTCTCCTTCCAGCTCGACCCGCAGCGCGCCGTCGGCGGCCGGCTCACCGCCGGAGACACGGTGGGCCTCTTCCTCTCCTTCGACAACGGCGCCGTCCCGTCCGGCCAGGGCCCGGAGAGCACCTCACTCGCCATGCACAGGGTCCTGCTCACCTCGGTGCAGCGGGCCCCGCAGCCCGAGACGGCGGAAACAGGGACCGCCCTCCCGGCCGGATCGCTCCTGTTCACCGTTGCTGTGACTGACGAGCAGGCCCAGAAGATCGTCTTCACCGCCGAGTACGGCAGCATCTGGCTCAGCAAGGAGCCCGCCGACGCCACCCGTTCCGCCACCAGCCCTATCGACCGGAAGAAGGTGTACCAGTGAGCCTCTTCGTCCTCGTCTCCCCGGACGCCGACTTCGCCCAGCGCATGGGTGCGGCGGTCGACGGCGGGCTGCCGGGCACGCTGCGCGTCCTCGCCGGCGCCGGGCTTCCGGACCAGCCGGAGGAGCTCTTCGCCGCCCTGGGCGCCGTCCCCGAGGTCCTCGTGATCGGACCGGGCGTGGCCCTCGAGCCGGCCCTGCGCTTCGCGACCGTCATGGACATCCGCTTCCCCGGAGTCACGATGCTGCTCGCCGCCGAGGCCGACGCAGAGCTGGCCCTGACCGCGATGCGCGCGGGCATCCGGGACGTCGTCTCCCCCGCCATCGACGCCGAGCAGCTCCGCGTCGTCCTCCAGCGCGGCGCCCAGGCCGCCGAGAGCCGCGGCCGCTCCGCCGCCGCCCAGGCGCAGGAGGGATCCACCGCCCACCGGGGACGCGTCATCGGCGTCTTCTCCCCCAAGGGCGGCGTCGGCAAGACGACCCTCGCGACCAACGTCGCCGTCGGCCTCGGCCGGACCGCGCCGCTGCGCGTGTGCGTCCTCGACCTCGACCTGCAGTTCGGGGACGTCGCCTCGGGCCTCGACCTCGCGCCTGAGCACACCCTGACCGACGCCGTGACCCCGGCCGCGGCCCGCGACTCGCTCGTGCTCAAGGCGTTCCTCACGCTGCACCCGGGCGGCTTCTACGCCCTGTGCGCGCCGCGGAACCCCGCTGAGGCAGACTCGATCACCCCCGAGCAGGTCAGCCACCTCATCGGCCAGCTCGCCGAGCAGTTCGACTACGTCGTCATCGACACGGCGCCGGGCCTGGGCGAGATCACCCTCGCGGGCCTCGAGGCCTGCTCGGACGCGGTCTGGGTCACCGGCATGGACGTCCCGGGCGTCCGCGGGCTCCGCTCGAGCCTCGAGGTCCTCGCCCACCTGGGCCTCGTGCCCGAGTCTCGCCACCTCGTGCTCAACATGGCGGACCCGAAGGTCGGCCTGACGGTCAAGGACATCGAGGTGACCCTGGGCGTTCCCGTGGACGTTAGCGTGCCACGCTCGCGCACGGTCGCCTACTCGACCAACCGCGGCATCCCCGTCCTCCAGTCGCCGCGCCGCGGGGACCGGGCGACGGCGGCACTCGGCGAGGTCGTCGAGCGGCTCTCCCCCAGTGACAGCTCCCGCGCCGCACGGCGCTCCCACCGACGGGTCGTGGTCGCATGAAGCTCTCCGAACGCCTCGCCTCCACGGGTGCCGCGCTCCCCGGCGGCGCTCCGCTCCCCGGCGCGTCCGTGCCCGCACCGATGCCGACGACGGCGGCGGCATCCCCGGCGTCGTCCGTCGCCGTCCCCGAGGCGCCCGCAGCGCCCCAGGCCGGAGCGGTGAACACCTCGACGGCACTGGCCAACACGTTCGCGCCCGTGGCGAAGACGGCCTCCCCGGCCGTGCCCGCCGACGCCCTCGCAGGCATCAAGCAGCGCGCCGCAACGGCCCTGTTCGAGCGCATGGGCGCTCGCTTCGGCGACTCCGGCGCGACCGAGAAGGACCTCCGCGCGGCCGCCCGCGAGGAGCTCATGCACGTCATCGACGAGGAGCAGGTGCCGCTGAGCGCCCAGGAGCGCTCCCGCCTGCTGCGCGACGTCGAGGACGACGTGCTCGGCTACGGCCCGCTCCAGCGCCTGCTCGACGACGACACGGTCACCGAGATCATGGTCAACCGCCACGACCAGATCTACATCGAGCAGAAGGGCCGCCTGACCCTCTCGGGCCTGCGGTTCTCCTCCGAGGCGCAGCTGCGGACCGTGATCGAGCGCATCGTCTCCCGCGTGGGCCGCCGCATCGACGAGTCCTCCCCGCTCGTGGACGCGCGCCTCGAGGACGGCTCGCGCGTCAACGCGGTCATCCCGCCGCTCGCCGTGGGCGGCTCGTCGCTGACGATCCGCAAGTTCGGCAAGATCCCCCTCACGGTCAAGGACCTCATCGGGTTCGGCACGTTCACGCCGGACATGGCCGAGCTCCTGCGCGCGTGCGTCGAGGCGAAGCTCAACGTCATCGTCTCGGGCGGCACGGGCACGGGCAAGACGACGCTGCTCAACGTGCTCTCCTCCTTCATCCCGGACGGCGAGCGCATCGTCACGATCGAGGACGCCGTCGAGCTCCAGATCCAGCAGGAGCACGTCGTGCGGCTCGAGAGCCGCCCGTCCAACACCGAGGGCAAGGGCGAGGTCACGATCCGCGACCTCGTCAAGAACTCGCTCCGCATGCGGCCCGACCGCATCGTGGTCGGCGAGGTCCGCGGCGGCGAGTCGCTCGACATGCTCCAGGCCATGAACACCGGCCACGACGGCTCGCTCTCGACCGTGCACTCGAACTCGCCCCGCGACGCCATCGCGCGCCTCGAGACCCTCGTGCTCATGGCCGGCATGGACCTGCCGCTGCGGGCCATCCGCGAGCAGATCGCCTCGGCCGTGGACCTCGTCGTCCAGATCTCGCGCCTGCGCGACGGCACGCGCCGCATCACCCACATCACCGAAGTCCAGGGCATGGAAGGAGACGTCGTGACGCTCCAGGACGCGTTCGTCTTCGACTTCGCCGCCGGCGTCGACGCCAACGGCAAGTTCCTCGGGAAGCCGATCCCCACGGGGGTCCGCCCCCGCTTCCTCGAGCGCTTCGAGGACCATGGGATCCACGTGCGCCCGAGCGTCTTCGGCGCCCAGCCCGTCGGCGTCGGCCAGGGGGCGGCATGGAACTGATCCTCGGCCCCGCGCTCATCCTCGCCGCCGGCGGCGCGGCCTCCGTCCTGGCCATCCGGCCCGGCGTCGCGAAGCTGCCCCTGTCTCGGCGGCGCCCGCATGCCCCCTCGGGCTCGCTCATCGAGCGGGCGGCGGCGGGGGCCACGACCGCCCTGCAGGGGTGGATCGGCGGCCGGCGGCTGCAGCTCGTCGCCCCTGAGAAGCTGGATCTCGCGGGGATGCGGATCGGCCAGGCCGAGCTCACGATCCTCGCCGGCGCAGGCGCCCTCGTCGGTCTCGCCGCGGGCCTCGTCCTCGGCAGCCTGCCTCTGGGGCTCCTCCTGGCGGTGATCGCACCCTTGGCCCCACGCTTCCTCGTCGGCATGCGCATCGCCAAGCGGCGCAAGGCCTTCGCGGGGCAGCTGGACAGCATGCTCCACCTGCTCTCCGGCGGCCTCCGCGCGGGCCACAGCATCCTTCGCGCGATCGACGCCGCGGCCGCCGAGAGCCCCGAGCCCACGGCCCACGAGATGCGCCGGATCGTGCGGGACACGTCCCTCGGCCGCGACCTGCTCGAGTCCCTCGAGGAGACAGCCGAGCGCATGCAGAGCGAGGACTTCGTCTGGATCGCGCAGGCCATCCAGATCAACCGCCAGGTCGGCGGCAACCTCGCCGAGGTGCTCGACCAGGTCAACGAGACGATCCGCGAGCGCGGCGAGATCAAGGGCCACATCGCTGCGCTCGCGGCCGAGGGCAAGTTCTCCGCCTACATCCTCATGGCCCTGCCGCTCGGCATCGTCACTTTGCTCATGGTGATCAACCCCTCGTACATGACCCCCCTGTTCACCGATCCCCTCGGCTGGGCCATGATCGGCGCATCGGCAGTGCTCATGACCATCGGCGGCCTCTGGCTGCGCAAGCTCATCGCTATCAGGTTCTAGGAGAGAGACCATGCTGATCCTCGCCGCAGCCCTCCTCGTGGCACTCCCGGTCGCAGCCCTGAGCTGGATGGCCCTCTCCGCGGACCGCGGCGGGGCCAAGGCAGTGCGCACCAACCTCACCCGCGGGTTCGCCCCGGCCGGCGCCGCGCCCACCTCGGCGGGCGGCGCTGTCGTCCTCGAGCGGATCGCGCGAGCCCTCACGCCGGAGTCCTACATCCGCCGGCTCGACAGGATGCTCGCCCTCGCCGGGCGCCCGGCCTCGATGCCTCTCGGCCGGCTCCTCGCGGCCAAGCCTGCCCTCGGGCTGGCCGGGGCCACCGCAGGCGGGCTCATGCTCGTCACGGGGCCGTCGCCGATCCTGCGCCTCCTCGCGCTGTTCCTCGTGTTCCTCGGCTACTTCATCCCGGACCTCCTGCTGTACAGCCGCGGGAAGGAGCGGCAGGCCGCCATCCAGCGCGAGCTGCCGAACATCATGGACCAGCTGCTCATCTCGGTCGAGGCGGGCCTCGGCTTCGAGGCAGCCCTGGCTCGGGCGGGGAGCACGGGCAAGGGGCCCGTCGCGGAGGAGCTCGTGCGCACGCTCCAGGACATGCAGGTGGGCCGCAACCGGCGCGAGGCCTATCTCGGGCTCGCCGAGCGCACCACGGTGCCGGAGGTCCGCAGCTTCGTGCAGGCCGTCATCCAGGCGGACGAGTACGGCATCGCGATCGGCCGCGTGCTGCGCGTCCAGGCCCGGTCGCTCCGCGTGAAGCGCCGCCAGCGGGCCGAGCAGCAGGCCATGAAACTGCCCGTGAAGGTGCTCTTCCCGCTGCTGTTCTTCATCTTCCCCGTGCTGTTCATCGCAATTCTCGGCCCTGCCGTTATCAACACGATTGCTATATTCTCAGGAGCGTAGGTCTCGGATGCTTATCAAGGAGTCGATCATGGCCGCGTCCGGGAACGAGGACAGCACAGCTCGAGGAGGCCCCCTCCTGGACCATGTGGTCCTGCGCGAGCTGGCTGAGGACATTGGCCCCAGGGCAGCGACGTCCTTTGCCCGCGAGTTCGCGGGCATGTGGCCCCGCCGCCGCGAGGCGCTCGCTTCTGCCGTCTCCCGGGACGACGCGGAGGGCGCCATGGATGCCATCCTCAGCATGCGCGTGTCCTCCGCGATGGTGGGGGCGCGCCGTCTCGAGGGTCTTGCAGCTGGCCTCGAGACGGGACTGCGCACCGGCGGCGTCCGGGCGCTGCGCCCCCTCCTTCGCGACGTGGAAGCCTGCGGCGACGACACGGCGCGCGCCCTCGAGACGAACGGCGCAGAGCTCACGTAGAACCTGCCGCCCCGCCACCCACGACGCGGGGTCACCTCCCAACGATGCGGGGTCACCTCCCAACGATGCGGGGTCACCTATCCCCGCGACGGCGCTAGCCGGTACCCCACGCCGCGCACCGTGATGAGCCAGCGGGGGCTGCGCGGATCGTCGGCAAGCTTCTTGCGCAGGTTGCCGATGTGGACCTCGACGGCACGCTCGTCCGCCTCGCTGATGTAGGCGTCGACTCGGAACCTGTCGCCCCGGGCCACGCGCACGAGCTCGGACCGGGTCAGGACGCGCCCGCCCCCGGTCAGGAGCGCCCGCAGGAGGTCGAACTCGCTGCGGGTGAGGTCCAGCTCCTGGCCCTCGAGGGTCGCCGTCCGCGTCGCGGTATCCACCGTGAGCCCGTTGTGCTGGATGACGTGGGAGGGCTGGGCGGCGCGGGGCACGACGGCGGGCGGCGCCGCGGCGTGCGGCGTAGCGGCCGCCGCCGGGTCCCCGGTGGACGCGAGCGCGACCGAGGACCGCGGCCGGCGGAGCATCGCAGCAAGCCGGGCCCGCAGCTCGCGGGGCCGGAAGGGCTTGGTCATGTAGTCGTCGGCCCCGGCCTGGAGGGCCAGGAGCGTGTCCGTCTCGTCCTCCCGGCCCGTGAGCATGACGATGTAGGCGTCCGTCATCTGGCGGATCCGCCGGAGCACCTCGAGCCCGTCGAAGTCCGGCAGCCCGATATCGAGCGTCACCACCACCGGGCTGTGCTCGCGCGCGAGCTCGACCCCCTCGCGGCCTGACGACGCCGTGTGCACCGTGAAGCCCGCCTGCTCGAGGATGTCGCGCAGTAGCTGCCTGACGTCGTCGTCATCCTCGACGACGAGAGCCGTGCCCATTTCGTCCATTCCTGTCCTCCTGTCGACACGCGCGTCATTCCCAGCTTAGTTTTTGTGTCGCAGAATGACTGCTAGAAGCATGGCATGACTTGACATGGCAAACCATTGCGAAGGAGCACCGTGACCGTCAGCGAGCAGGCGCTGGTCAGCCGGGCGAGCCTGGTCTTCCGCCGGCTTGGGCCGCGTGCGCGGGTGGCGTTCTGCCAGTTGCCCCTCACCGCGTTCATTGTCGTCGCCGCGACCACCCAACTCCCGGCAGCGGGGGCCAAGGCGCCGTGGGGCCTCGTCATCGGATTCGGCCTCCAGGTCGTGCTCGGCATCGCGTGCCTGTCGGTGCCATGGGAGCGCCTGCCGGAGAACGCGCCCCTGGCCATCCCGCTCCTCGACCTCGTCTCGATCTGGATCTTGCGCAATGGCGAGGGCCAGATCGTGGGGGTCGGCAACCTCGCCGTCTTCCCGGTCATCTGGCTGGCCGCCTCGACCATGCGCGCCGCGTGGGTCCTCCCCCTGAGCCTCCTCGCGCCCTTCGCGATCGCGTTGCCCAACCTCTTGTCGGGCCTGCCCAACCCCACCCCGGGCCAGGTGACCGGCACCATCGTCCTGCCGCTGGGGATGTTCACCGTCGCCCTCGCCATCCGCGCCGCGGGGGCCGGGCTGCGCACCCAGGCAAGGGAACTCGAGCGCCAGCGGGAGCAACTGCGCGGCCTCCTCGACCAGGCGCAGACGGCGGAGCGACTGCTCGCCGCGATCTTCGACGCTGTCGACACAGGCATCGTGGCCCTCTCGGAGGACGCCCGCCCCCTGCGGGCGAACCGGCGCTTCCTGTCCCTCCTCGAGGATGCCGGCGTGACGGGCGGCCTCAGGGCGGTCAACCTCGCCGACCTCCCCCTGCGGATGCAGGACGGGCGCACCCCCGTCGAGCCCGACCAGCACCCGCTCCGCCGCGCCGCCAACCGCGAGCCCCTCCATGGCGAGGTGTTCTGGCTCGGCGAGGGCGACGCCGCCCGGGCCCTCGCCGTCCGCAGCCTCCCCCTCGACGGGCCCAACGGCGGCGCCGTGGCGACGTTCGACGACGTCACGGACCTCATGCGCGCCGTCGATGCCAAGGCCGAGCTCGTGCGGACCGTGGCGCACGAGTTCCGCTCCCCCTTGACCTCGGTCCTGGGCCACGTCGAGCTCGTCCTCGACGACCCGGGGCTTTCCCAGCCCGCCGTCAGCCGCCTCGGCGTGGCCCATGCCAGCGCCGAGCGGCTCCTGCGCCTCGCGACCGACCTCCTTGCCTCCTCGTCCGAGAGGCTGCCCGTGCGTCCCGTGCCCACGGACCTCGCCGAGACGCTCCTCGAGCGCGCCGAGTCCGCCCAACCGGTGGCGAAGGCGGCCCGGATCCGGATCGACGTCGACGTAGAGGACCCGCTCCCGGCTCAGGCGGACCCCTTCCGCATCGGCCAGGCCGTGGACAACCTCCTCTCGAACGCGATCAAGTACTCGCCCTCGGGCGGGACGGT
The DNA here is from genome assembly GCF_056780155.1 of Sinomonas sp. T428B. Classification (NCBI taxonomy): domain Bacteria; kingdom Bacillati; phylum Actinomycetota; class Actinomycetes; order Micrococcales; family Micrococcaceae; genus Sinomonas; species Sinomonas sp. T428B. Next base: position 2,910,248 of record NZ_JBRAZR010000001.1, read on the forward strand.
CACGCTCAGCGCCCACGCGGACGACGGGTGGATCACGATCGGCGTCGCCGACACGGGCATGGGCATCCGGCCCGAGGACCAGCCCCGCGTCTTCGAGCGCTTCTTCCGCAGTGACGCCGCCAGACGCGCCCACATCCCGGGCATGGGCCTGGGGCTCGCGATCACCCGCATGATCGCCGAGCGGCACGGCGGCGAGCTCGGATTCGAGAGCGAGCCGGAGCGCGGGAGCCTCTTCACGCTCAGGATCCCGGCGGCGTCGTAGGCGCTCCCCGAAGCGGCCCAGCGCGGCTCAGCCGGCGTCGATCGCGTCCCGCAGGGCCCGGGTCTGCTCGGCGCGGGAGGCGAGCCCCTCGGCCGTCTCCGGGTAGCCGACCTCCTCGAGCACGAGCGGGTGGGCCGGCGCGAGCCGCGTCTTGGCGTCGCGCACGCGCGCCAGCATCCGCTCGTGCAGCCACTCCGTCCGCTCAAGGCCCTCGCCGACGCGCAGCGCGGAGCCCACGAGCGCCCGGACCATGTTGTGGCAGAAGGCGTCGGCGCGCACATGGGCGAGCACCACGCCGTCGTGCGTCCGCTCGAAGGAGAACTCCTGGAGCTCGCGCACGGTCGTGGAGCCCTCACGGGGCTTGCAGAAGGCGAGGAAGTCCTGGAGGCCGAGCAGCTGCGCGGCGGCGCCGTTCATCCGGCCGACGTCGAGCGGGGCCTTGTGCCAGAGGGTGATCCCGCGCAGGAGCGGGTCCCAGTGCTCGGGCCGGTCCGCGATCCGGTAGGAGTAGCGGCGCCACAGGGCGGAGAAGCGCGCGTCGAAGCCCTGGGGAGGCACGACGGCGGAGCGCACCTCGAGTGCGCCCGTCGCCTCCCCGAGCGCACGGCTCAGGGCTCCGCGCAGGCGCCGGACGAGGACGGTCTCCGGTGCCTCGGCCGAGCGGCGCACGAGCTGCTGCCACTCGCCCTCGGCCAGGTCCAGGTGCACGACCTGCCCGCGCGCGTGCACGCCCGCGTCGGTGCGGCCGGCGACGACGACGCGCACCGGCCGGCGGAGGATGAGGGCGAGCGCCTCCTCGAGCGTGCCCTGGGCCGTGCGGAGCCCTGGCTGGACGGCCCACCCGCTGAAGGGGCCGCCGTCGTACGCGAGGTCGAGGCGAACGCGGACGCGCGCCTCGGCGCCGGCATCGGCGCCAGATTCACCGTCGCCGGACGCGGGAAGGCCCCCGTTCCCTGAAGCGGGAACGGGGGCCTTCTCGGAACTCATGCGCCCCAGTCTAGTGGGGCCGAGTCACGGCGCCTTACTTGGCGTCGTCGGCCTTCTTCTCCTCGGCCGGAGCCTCGGCGGCGGCCTCAGCCTGGGTCTCCTCGACCTCGACGGGAGCCTCGGCCGCCTGGGTCTCCTCGACCTCGGCCGGAGCAGCCTTGGCGGTGGCCTTCTCGGCCTCGCGCACCACGGCCTGCTTCGCAGAGACCGGCTCGAGGACGAGCTCGATCACGGCCATGGGGGCGTTGTCGCCCTTGCGGTTGCCGATCTTGGTGATGCGGGTGTAGCCGCCATTGCGCTCGGCGAGCTGCGGGGCGATCTCGGTGAAGAGCTCGTGGATGATGCCCTTGTTCGTGTTCGTGCGCGCCGAGATGGCGGCCTGGACACGACGGCGCGAGGCGAGGTCGCCGCGCTTGGCGAACGTGATGAGGCGCTCGGCCACCGGGCGGAGGCGCTTGGCCTTCGTCACGGTCGTGGTGATGCGCTTGTGCTCGAACAGAGCAGCAGCAAGGTTGTTGAGCATGAGGCGCTCGTGCGCCGGGCCACCGCCCAGACGCGGACCCTTGGCGGGTGCAGGCATTGTCGTTTCTCCTCGTGTGGTCCGCCGCCGGTCTCACCCGGCCGCGGGCAAAAGTGTTCTCTAGAGCTCGTCGTCGCCGAACGGAGCCTCGTCCTCGTCGATCGCGGCAGCGCGAGCGGCGAGGTCGAACCCGGGAGGCGAGTCCTTGAGCGAGAGGCCGAGCTCGATGAGCTTGGCCTTGACCTCGTCGATCGACTTGGCGCCGAAGTTCCGGATGTCCATCAGGTCCGCCTCGGACCGGGCCACGAGCTCACCCACGGTGTGGATGCCCTCGCGCTTGAGGCAGTTGTACGAGCGCACGGTGAGGTCCAGGTCCTCGATCGGCAGCGCCATGTCCGCGGCGAGTGCGGCGTCCGTCGGGGACGGGCCGATCTCGATGCCCTCGGCGGCGGTGTTCAGCTCGCGGGCGAGGCCGAACAGCTCGACGAGGGTCGTGCCGGCGGAGGCGACGGCGTCGCGCGGCTTGATGGCCGGCTTCGTCTCGACGTCGACGATGAGCTTGTCGAAGTCGGTGCGCTGCTCGACACGGGTGGCCTCCACGCGGAAGGTCACCTTGAGCACGGGCGAGTAGATCGAGTCGACCGGGATCCGGCCGATCTCCGCGTCCGCGGACTTGTTCTGGGCAGCGGAGACGTAGCCGCGGCCGCGCTCGATGGTCAGCTCGAGCTCGAACTTGCCCTTGGAGTTCAGGGTGGCGATGTGCAGGTCCGGGTTGTGGATCTCCACACCGGCCGGCGGAGCGATGTCCGCGGCCGTCACGACGCCGGGGCCCTGCTTGCGCAGGTACGCGACGACGGGCTCATCCTGGTCCGAGGAGATGGACAGGTTCTTGAGGTTGAGGATGATCTCGGTGACATCCTCCTTCACCCCCTGAACCGTGGTGAATTCGTGCAGCACGCCGTCGATCCGGATGCTGGTCACGGCCGCCCCCGGGATCGAGGACAGCAGCGTGCGGCGCAGCGAGTTGCCGAGGGTGTAGCCGAACCCCGGCTCCAGCGGCTCGATGACGAAGCGGGAGCGGTTCTCGGATACTGCTTCTTCAGACAGGGTGGGGCGCTGTGCAATAAGCACTAGGTTTTCCTTTCAGCGAGCATCCGCTATATGACGCAACACAGATGGATTGGAAAAGTGGTCTGAACTCAGTAATGAAGCCTGCCGGGCCGCCTCAGCCGGCCACGCGCCGTCGTGCTTCTGGCTCGAAAAAAGCGCACGACGGCGCGCGGCCGGCCGGACGGCACCGGCCGGCCCCGACAACCTGTTAGACGCGGCGGCGCTTCGGCGGGCGGCAGCCGTTGTGGGCGCTGGGGGTGACGTCCTGGATGGAGCCGACCTCGAGGCCAGCAGCCTGCAGGGCGCGGATGGCGGTCTCGCGGCCGGAGCCCGGGCCCTTGACGAACACGTCGACCTTGCGGAGGCCGTGCTCCTGGGCGCGCTTCGCGGCGGACTCAGCGGCCTGCTGCGCGGCGTACGGGGTGGACTTGCGCGAGCCCTTGAAGCCGACCTCGCCGGCCGAGGCCCACGAGATCACAGCACCGGTCGGGTCCGTGATGGACACGATGGTGTTGTTGAAGGTGCTCTTGATGTGCGCCTGACCGAGCGCGATGTTCTTCTTGTCCTTGCGGCGCGGCTTGCGGACCGACGTCGCACGAGTCTTCGGGGGCATTTAGCGTTTCTCCTACGTGAAGTTCTCAGGTGACGCGACCGCTATCAGCGGCCGGCCTTCTTCTTGCCGGCGACAGTGCGCTTCGGACCCTTGCGGGTACGAGCGTTGGTCTTGGTGCGCTGGCCGCGGACCGGGAGGCCCTTGCGGTGGCGCAGACCCTCGTAGCTGCCGATCTCGACCTTGCGGCGGATGTCGGCGGCCACCTCGCGGCGGAGGTCACCCTCAACCTTGTAGTTGCCCTCGATGTAGTCACGCAGCTGGACCAGCTCAGTGTCCGAGAGGTCCTTCACGCGGACGTCGGGGCTGATGCCCGTGGCAGCGAGCGTCTCCTTCGCACGGGTGCGACCCACGCCGTAGATGTAAGTGAGCGCGATTTCCAGCCGCTTTTCGCGGGGAATGTCAACGCCAGCGAGACGAGCCATAGTGGCGGTTCTCCTTGTGTATTCCGGAGGTCGTAGGCAGTACACCCGCACTGTTCGTGTGCGGCCCCAGCCTCCGGGCCGGGGGTCAGCTGTCCGGGCCCTGAATCGTCCCAGCGCAGCTTGTGCTGCCTTCTCTAGTTATTGCGTGGGCGTTGCCCGAGCTGCTTCCGTGCGGGAGGTCCCGCAGCGGGTCAGCCCTGGCGCTGCTTGTGGCGCGGGTTCTCGCAGATCACCATGACCCGGCCGTTGCGGCGGATCACCTTGCACTTGTCGCAGATCTGCTTGACGCTCGGCTTGACCTTCATGGCGCTTCCTTTGCGTGTTGTCGCAGGTGGTCAGCATTGCCTCCGGGTGCCCCCGGCGGACGCTGCTTACTTGTAGCGGTAGACGATCCGGCCGCGGGTCAGGTCGTACGGGCTGAGCTCCACCACCACGCGGTCCTCAGGGAGGATGCGGATGTAGTGCTGACGCATCTTCCCAGAGATGTGTGCGAGCACGACGTGCTTGTTCGTCAGCTCAACGCGGAACATCGCGTTGGGCAGCGCTTCCGTCACGACGCCCTCGATCTCGATGACACCGTCCTTCTTGGCCATAGCCTCCGCTAACTGTTGTGCCGCCGGGCGCACGAGGCCCCTGACGGACGTGTATGGTTTCTGGCTGACGCCCCTGCACCTCCCAGAGGGCATGGATGGGCCGACAGCCAACAATCAATGCTACGCCACCCGGGGCGTGAAGTTAAATCCGCCCATGGTACACGGCGGTGGCGCTCATGCGACCTGGTCCGGCCCGCTCCTGTCGTGCCCGCCCAGCGCATTTCCCCAACAGCCCTTGATATCGGACGAGCAAGTTTCCCCAAAAAGCAGTCCCGCGAGTCGGGCAAGTCTCTCAAGAAGCCACGGCCGCAGGCCTGTGTGCTGGATATTCGGCCAGCGCGTCGGCGCTCCTGCCCCCCTTTCTGGGGAAAGCTGCACACTCCAGCCGTCCCGCGTTAGGTGCCTTGGACCATACAAGGCAACACTCCTGATTGTGGAGCGTCACGCGGCCCGCGCCGGCAGCGCACCCATGGCCAGACGCCGCGCCACCACCTCCTGCACCTGGTGCACCATAAGCTGGGGCCGGAAGACCACGTCTGCATATCCGAATCGTGCGACGGCGTATCCTCTCGCCTGGGCGCTGATGTCCCGCGCATAGTCGTTGTATCGGCTGGCCGGCTGCTGATGCGTCTGCCCGTCAAGCTCCACGTCCACACAGCCCTCGACAAGGTGGTCCATCCAGCCGACGCCCTCCACCTTGACCTGCGGCTCGACCCGCAGCCCTGCTCGCCTGAGGTGGACCCGGGCCAGCGTCTCGATCAGCGAATCGGCCCCGTGGTCGACGAGGTCGAGGATCGCGAGGCCCCGAAGGCTGCCCGGTCCGCGCAGGCGTGAGCGCAGCTCCAAGATCGAGACCCGCTTCTGGGCAATGGCTGATTCGACCATCACGAGCGCCTCGAGTTCCGGGAGGCATGTCAACGCATGCATGAGAGTGTCGATGAGGGATGCGGTGAATGAACCGGGCTCTCCCGGCGCCCAGCTTCCCCGATGAACCACGGCCCTGTCTGAACGGAACTTGCCATCCGGACGTAGGAGGTGCACGACCTCTGAGGGGTGGAGCAGCCATAGGCCATGCTGCTTGGCAGCGGACACGCACGTAAGCAAAGAGTTGGTCGCTGCGCAACGAGCCAGAAGCGGGTCTGCGTCGGGCAGAACGTACAGCCCTGGGCGCACGCGCTGGACGAGGCCCGCGGTCAGAGCAGCCTCGAGCTCCCTGCGGCTGACCCCCGCCTCTCGCAACTCCTTGGCTCGGGCCACGCCATTGTGCCGCCGCATGGCCTCGAGGAGCTTGTCCACTCTGCCATCGTGGGCGTTCCCGAGCGGCCCGAACGGGGATGCCTTCTCCATGTGGACAACTCGAGCAACCTTCTCTTGCGCGGATCGGCGGGCTCCTGTCGGGCCGGCGCGCAGGTTTCCCCAAAAGGGCCGCACAGGAGAGTGCGACACGCGGTCTCAAGCTGGGACATGCCGACGCCGGTGGCAGGATTCTGGGGAAAGCTGCACGGATCGGCGTCCCCGGACCCGCCTTCGGCGGATCCACTCACGGCACGGGGTACGGGTCCCACCTGCCCGCCGGGGTCTCGACCGGGGTGGCCCGGGCGACGCCGTCGAGGATCGCGAGCCGCACGGCCTCCGCCGCCGCGGCCTGCAGCATGACGTGCGCCACCGTCCGCCCCACGTCCCCTACCGGCGCCAGTGGCACGGCCCCCGTGGACAGCGCGAAGACGGTGTCCCCGTCGACGCTCGTGTGGCTCGGATCGAGGGCCCGGGCGAGCCCGGCATGCGAGGCGGTCGCCAGCCGGCGGCACTCCGCCGGGGTCAGGGCCGCGTTCGTGCCCACGACGGCGAGGGTCGTGTTCGGCCCGACCGGCGCCGCCCCGGTTCCCACCGCCGCGACCGGCTGCCCCGGGAAGACGGGCAGCCCCGCGGCGTTGACGACGGCGAGGGCCCCCACCACGATCCCCTCCGGCAGCACGACCTCCGGCGCCCCCGGCGGCCCCGGCACGGGTCCCCCGGCCAGGGCCTGCGAGGCCATCCCGACCCCGCCCTTGTACAGCCCGCGGCCAAGCACCGCACCGGTGCCGGCCCCGACGCAGCCCCGCAGCCCGACGTCGTCGGTGTCCTTCAGGTCTCCGAGACCGACGGCGGCCGCCGCCGCGGCGAAGCCCATCGCCGTGTCGGGGCGGGCCGCGAAGTCCCCGCCCCGGCCGAGGTCGAAGATCACGGCGCCCGGGACGATCGGCACGACGCCGCCCAGCACGCCGTACCCCTGCCCGACGGACTCGAGGTACAGCTGGACGCCGGCGGCCGCGGCGAGCCCGTAGGCGCTCCCGCCGCAGAGCGCGACGCCGTCGACGGTCTGCACGAGGGTCGAGGGGTCGAGGGCGTCGGTCTCGATGGTGCCGGGGCCGCCGCCCCGGACGTCGGCGCCGCCTGCGGTCCCGGGCGGGGCGAGCACGGCCGTCACGCCCGTGAGCCAGCCGCCGCCGGTCCGCTGGGCATGGCCGACGCGCAGGCCGGGGACGTCGAGGAGGGAACCCATGCGGCCCATTCTGCCGCGCCGAGGGGCGGCCGGACGCGCGCACCACACCAGACGCACGACGGCGCCGCCCGCCTTCCGCAGGCGGGCGGCGCCGTCGCGCGTGGCTGGGGGCGCTATGCCGGGATCGGCACCGGCGTGACGCCGAGCGGCTCGAGCTCGGACGCGCCGCCGTCGGGCGCGGTGAGAACCCAGATCCCGCCGGCGTGCCGCGCCACGGAGTGCTCCCACTGGGAGGCCCGCGAGCCGTCGGTCGTCACGACGGTCCACTCGTCGTCGAGCACCTTCGTGTCGATCGATCCGCGCACGAGCATCGGCTCGATCGCGAGCGCCATGCCGGGCTTGATCTTGGCCCCGCGGTGCCCGGTGCGGTAGTTGAGCACGTCGGGCGCCATGTGCATCTGGGAGCCGATGCCGTGGCCCACGTAGTCCTCGAGGATGCCGAGCGGGGCGCCGTCCTGGCCGGAGACGAAGTCGTCGATGGCGTCGCCGATGTCCCCGATGTAGCTCCCGTGCGCGAAGGCGGCGATACCGTGCCACATGGCCTGGCGAGTGACCTCGGAGAGCCGGGCGTCCTCCGGGTCCGCCTCACCCACGATCACCGTGCGCGCGGAGTCGGCGTGCCAGCCGCGGACCACGCAGCCGCCGTCGATCGAGACGACGTCCCCGTCAGCGAGCACGCGCTCACCGGGGATGCCGTGGACGACCTCGTCGTTGACCGAGACGCAGATGTGCTTGGGGTACCCGTGGTAGCCGAGGAAGTTGTACTGCGCGCCGGCGGCGTCCACGACGGCGGCGAAGGCCGCGTCGAGGTCGTCCGTCGTCGCGCCGGGGACGGCGGCGGCCACGGCTGCATCGAGGGCACGGCACAGGAGCGCCCCGGCCTCAGCCATGATGCGCAGCTGCCCGTTGTTCTTGTACTCGATCTTCCGCTGGCCGATCACAGCCGTCCTCTCTCCTGTCGTGGACACCCTCGCGTCCTCGACACTCTCGTCTCATGGACAGGGCGCCGTCCGCAAGGTGTGATCCCCGCGGGCGGCGCCCCTCGTCGTCGTGCGTCCCGCCGACTGCGACCCCCGGTCAGGAGGCCGAGCGGACGCTCTCGATCGCAGCGAGCACGCGGTCGGTGACGTCGTCGATGGCGCCGATGCCGTCGACGCGGGTCAGCGCGCCGCGCTCCTCGTACCGGGCCACGACCGGCTCGGTCTGCTCGTGGTAGAGGTCCAGCCGGTGCCGGATCACGGTCTCGGTGTCGTCGCTGCGGCCCGTCTCCTGGGCGCGGTTGAGCAGCCGGGTCACGAGCTCCTCGTCGTCCGCCGTGAGCTGCAGGACGACGTCGAGGGACTGGCCCTTCTCGGCGAGGATCCCGTCAAGGTACTCGACCTGCGCGACGGTGCGCGGGTACCCGTCAAGGAGGAAGCCGTTGGCCGTGTCGTCCTGGGAGAGGCGGTCGCGGACCATGTCGTTCGTCACGCTGTCCGGAACGAAGTCGCCGGCGTCCATGTACTTCTTCGCCTCGAGCCCCAGCGGGGTCTGCTCCTTGACGTTGAAGCGGAAGATGTCGCCGGTGGAGATCGCGACGATGCCGAGGCGGTCCGAGATCCGTTCGGCCTGGGTGCCCTTGCCGGATCCGGGAGGGCCAATGAGCAGCATTCTCGTCATCGCAGTAGTCCTTCGTAGTGTCGCTGTTGGAGCTGCGCATCGATCTGCTTGACCGTCTCGAGACCCACGCCCACCATGATGAGGATCGACGTGCCGCCGAACGGGAAGTTCTGGTTCGCGTTCACGAGCACGAGGGCGACAAGCGGGATGAGAGCCACGATGCCGAGGTACAGGGCGCCCGGCAGCGTGATGCGCGAAAGTACGTACTGCAGGTAGTCCGCAGTGGGCTTCCCGGCGCGGATGCCGGGGATGAAGCCCCCGTACTTCTTCATGTTGTCGGAGACCTCTTCGGGGTTGAAGGTGATCGCGACGTAGAAGTATGTGAAGAAGATGATCATGGCGAAGTAGACCGCCATGTAGATCGGGTGGTCCCCGCGGGTGAGGTTGTTGTTGATCCACTCGACCCAGCCAGGGATCGGCGAGCCGTCCGTCGGGGTGTTGAACTGCGCGATCAGGGCAGGCAGGTACAGCATCGAGGACGCGAAGATCACGGGGATGACGCCGGCCATGTTGACCTTGATCGGGATGTACGTGCTCGTCCCCCCGACCGTGCGGCGGCCGATCATGCGCTTCGCGTACTGCACCGGGACGCGGCGCTGGGACTGCTCGACGAAGATGACGAGCGCCGTCGTGACGAGGCCGATCGCGAGGACCACAAAGAAGGTGCCCGGGCCCTTCGAGGTCCAGATGGCCCCGAGCGCGGTCGGGAACGCCGCCACGATCGAGGTGAAGATGAGCAGCGACATGCCGTTGCCGATGCCCTTCTCCGTCACGAGCTCCCCGAGCCACATGATGAGGCCCGTGCCGGCCGTGAGCGTGATGACCACGAGCAGGGTCGTGATGATGCTCTGGTCCGGGATGATCGGCAGCTGGCAGTTCGGGAACAGCTGCCCCGAGCGCACGAGCGAGACGAGCGTCGTCGCATTCAGCAGGCCGAGGGCGATCGTGAGGTACCGCGTGTACTGCGTGAGCTTGCTCTGGCCCGCGGCGCCCTCGTCATAGAGCTCCTGGAACCGCGGAATCACCACGCGCAGGAGCTGGACGATGATCGACGCCGTGATGTACGGCATGATGCCGAGCGCGAAGACCGAGACCTGCAGCAGCGCGCCGCCGCTGAACAGGTTCATGAGCTGGTAGATGCCGGTCTGCCCGCCCGTCACCGCGGGATCGAGGCACTGGCGAACGTTGGCGTAGTTGACTCCCGGCGCGGGGATGAAGGCGCCCAGGCGGAAGATCGTGATGATGCCCAGCGTGAACAGCAGCTTGCGCCGCAGGTCGGGCGTCCGGAAAGCCCGGCCGATCGCAGAAAGCACGCTTCTCCTCCCCATCCGAGGAATGTAGGGTCGTGGGCTCCGGGGCATGGGTGGCCTACCGGAGCTGGGGTCCAGCTCTTGAGTCTAGCGGCAGGGGCCTCTGAGCGGATAATCAGCACTCGTTTCGCTGCGCCGAGCGGCACACAGGACGCGCCGAACGCGAAAAGGCCGCCGCCGCCGTCGTACCTGTGCTCTCCCTCCGCACGCTCGGCTCGCCGAACGCGAAAAGGCCGCCGCCGCCGTCGTACCTGTGCTCTCCCTCCGCACGCCCGGCTCGCCGAACGCGAAAGGCCGCCGCCGCCGTCGTACGCATAACACGTACGACGGCGACGGCGGCCTAGCGCTTCACAGCTCGCCGCTGCGCTCCGGTTCCGTCCTTAGAGGACGGTGGTGGAGCCGCCGGCGGCGGCGATCTTCTCCGCGGCGGACGCGGAGAAGGCGTGCGCCGTGACATCGACCTTGACGGTGATGTCGCCGGAGCCGAGGACCTTGACGGGCTCGTTCTTGCGGACGGCGCCCTTCTCGACGAGGGCCTCCACGCTCACGGCGCCACCCTCCGGGAACAGCTCGGAGAGCTTGTCCAGGTTCACGACCTGGTACTCGACCCGGAACGGGTTCTTGAAGCCGCGGAGCTTCGGCAGGCGCATGTGCAGCGGGAGCTGCCCGCCGGCGAAGCCGGCCTTGACCTGGTAGCGGGCCTTCGTGCCCTTCGTGCCACGGCCAGCGGTCTTGCCCTTGGAGCCCTCACCACGACCGACACGGGTCTTGGCAGTCTTGGCACCGGCAGCAGGACGCAGGTGGTGGACCTTGAGCGCGGAGCTCTTCTCGTTCTCTGCCATTCCTACTTCGCCTCCTCAACCTTCACGAGGTGCGGAACCGTGTTGACGTAGCCCACGGTGATCGCGTCGGCCTTGCGGACGACCGTGTGGCCGATCCGCTTGAGGCCGAGCGAGCGCAGGGTGTCGCGCTGGTTCTGCTTGGCGCCGATGACGCCCTTAATCTGGGTGATCTCCAACGTCGCGTCGGAGGGAGTCAGGTTCTTCGCCACGACTCATGCACCTGCCTTCGAGTTCTGGAGGTTGCGCACCAGGGCGGCCGGGGCCACCTCGTCCAGGGCCAGGCCACGGCGGGCGGCCACGGACTGCGGCTCCTCGAGGCTCTTGAGCGCCTCAACCGTCGCGTGGACGATGTTGATGGCGTTCGAGGAACCCAGGGACTTGGACAGGACGTCGTGGATGCCGACGCACTCGAGCACGGCGCGGACCGGACCACCGGCGATCACACCGGTACCCGGGGCGGCCGGGCGCAGCATGACGACGCCTGCGGCGGCCTCACCCTGCACGCGGTGCGGGACCGTCGTGCCGACGCGCGGGACGCGGAAGAAGGACTTCTTCGCCTCCTCAACGCCCTTGGCGATGGCCGCGGGGACCTCCTTGGCCTTGCCGTAGCCGACGCCGACGAGACCGTTGCCGTCACCCACCACCACGAGGGCGGTGAAGCTGAAGCGACGGCCGCCCTTGACGACCTTGGCAACGCGGTTGATGGTCACCACGCGCTCGATGAACTGGCTCTTCTCGGCGTCACGCTGGTCACGGCCGCCACGGCCACCGCGCTCGCCGCGGCCCTGGCCGCGACCCTCGCCACGACGACCGCCGCGGCGCTCCTCGGTGGCGGGAGCGGACTCAGCAGCCTCGGTTGCATTCTGCTCGGTCACGTTAACCTTCTCTGCGTTTGCGTTCTCTGCGGTCACAGGGCCAGCCCACCTTCACGTGCGCCGTCCGCGATCGCAGCCACGCGGCCGTGGTACTTGTTGCCACCGCGGTCGAACACGACGGCCTCGATGCCGGCAGCCTTGGCACGCTCGGCGATGAGCTCGCCGACGCGCTTGGCCTTGGCGGTCTTGTCGCCGTCGAACGCCCGGAGGTCGGCCTCGAGCGTCGAGGCCGAGGCCAGGGTGATGCCCTTGCTGTCGTCGACAACCTGGACGAACACGTGGCGCGAGGAGCGGTTCACGACCAGGCGGGGGCGCTCGGCCGAACCGACGATGCGCTTGCGGAGGCGGAAGTGACGGCGAGCCCGAGCCTGCTGCTTGGACTTGGCCACGCGCTTCTTGTTGATGCCCAGACCCATGGTTACTTACCAGCCTTTCCGACCTTGCGGCGGACAACCTCGCCGGCGTAGCGAATGCCCTTGCCCTTGTACGGGTCGGGCTTGCGCAGCTTGCGGATGTTGGCAGCGACCTCGCCGACCTGCTGCTTGTTGATGCCGGAGACCGAGAACTTCGTCGGACCCTCGACGGTGAACGTGATGCCCTCAGGCGCCGTGATGTTCACCGGGTGAGAGAAGCCGAGCGCGAACTCGAGGTCCGAGCCCTTGGCCTGCACGCGGTAACCGGTGCCGACGATCTCGAGCTTCTTCTCGTAGCCCTTGGTCACGCCCTCGATCATGTTGAAGATGAGGGTGCGGGTCAGGCCGTGCAGCGAGCGCGAGAGGCGCTCGTCGTTCGGGCGGGTCACCGAGATGGTGGTGTCCTCGAGTGCGACCTCGATGGGGCTGGCCACGGTGTGGGTCAGCTCGCCCTTGGCGCCCTTCACGGTCACCAGGGAGCCGTCGACCTTGACCTCGACGCCGGCCGGGACGGTGATGGGGAGACGTCCAATGCGGGACATATCTTCTTCTTCCTTCCCTTACCAGACGTATGCGAGGACTTCGCCGCCCACGCCCTTCTTGGCGGCCTGACGGTCGGTCAGGAGCCCAGAAGAGGTCGACAGGATGGCGATGCCGAGGCCGCCCAGGACGTGCGGGAGGTTCGTGGACTTCGCGTACACGCGGAGGCCCGGCTTGGAGATGCGGCGCACACCGGCGATCGAACGCTCGCGGTTGGGGCCGAACTTGAGGTCCAGGGTCAGCTTCTTGCCGACCTCGGCGTCCTCTTCCTTGTAGCCGGCGATGTAGCCCTCGGCCTTAAGGATCTCAGCAACGCGGACCTTGAGCTTCGACGACGGCATGGTCACCGCGTCGTGGTAGGCCGCATTGGCGTTGCGCAGACGGGTAAGCATGTCTGCGACGGGATCAGTCATAGTCATGTGGGCTCGTGCCCTTCCTCATGACGGTTTCCCTCCCGTGCCACTCGGGCGCGGGACGGACCTTTCATGTAGTGATTCAGTCTTCGTTCTTGAACGGGAAGCCCAGCGCCTTGAGGAGCGCGCGGCCCTCGGCGTCGGTCTTGGCGGTCGTGACAACCGTGATGTCCATGCCGCGGAGGCGGTCGATCTTGTCCTGATCGATCTCGTGGAACATCACCTGCTCGGTGAGGCCGAACGTGTAGTTGCCGTTGCCGTCGAACTGCTTCCCGGAGAGGCCGCGGAAGTCGCGGATACGCGGCAGAGCGAGCGTCACGAGGCGGTCCACGAACTCCCACATGCGGTCGCCGCGCAGCGTCGCGAAGGCGCCGATCGGCATGCCCTCACGCAGCTTGAACTGGGCGATCGACTTGCGGGCCTTGGTGACCTGCGGCTTCTGGCCCGTGATGAGGGTCAGGTCGCGAACAGCGCCCTCGATGAGCTTGGAGTCCTTGGCGGCGTCGCCGACGCCCATGTTCACGACAACCTTGACCAGGCGCGGGACCTGGTTGACGTTCTCGTACTTGAACTCCTCGTTGAGGGCCTGCTTGATGCTCTCGGCGTACTTCGTCTTCAGACGGGGCACGATCTTGACCGGAGTCTCGACAGTCTCAGTCATCAGATGTCCTTCCCGGTGGCCTTGGAGTAGCGGATGCGGACGGTCTTGGAGACGCCGTCCTTCTCCACGGTCTCGAGGCGGAAGCCGACCTTGGTGGGCTTCTTGGTCTCGGGGTCCACGAGGGCCACGTTCGAAACGTGGATCGGGGCCTCGACCTGCTCGATGCCGCCGGTCTTGGTGCCGCGCTGGGTCTGGCCGGCCTTGACGTGCTTGGTGACGCGGTTGATGCCCTCGACGAGAACCTTGCTCGTCTCGGGGAACACCTTCAGGACCTTGCCCTGCTTGCCCTTGTCACCGCCCTTGTCCTGCTTGGAGCCGGTGATGACCTGGACCAGGTCGCCCTTCTTGATCTTTGCGCCCATGAGTCAGAGCACCTCCGGAGCCAGCGAGACGATCTTCATGAACTTCTTGTCGCGCAGCTCGCGGCCAACCGGGCCGAAGATGCGGGTACCACGGGGGTCGCCGTCGTTCTTGAGGATGACTGCCGCGTTCTCGTCGAACTTGATGTAGGAGCCGTCCGCGCGGCGGCGCTCCTTCTTGGTGCGGACGACGACAGCCTTGACGACGTCGCCCTTCTTCACGTTGCCGCCAGGGATCGCGTCCTTGACGGTGGCGACGATGACGTCGCCGATGCCTGCGTAGCGGCGACCGGAACCACCGAGAACGCGGATGGTGAGGATTTCCTTCGCACCCGTGTTGTCGGCGACCTTGAGCCGCGACTCCTGCTGAATCACTTCTACTCCTTACGTCTCGCCGGTTCTCGGGCCGCGGTCCTGCTGCGGTACGAGCCTTGCGGAACGGTTGATGGGGTGTCTCTCGATCCGCCTGGATGTGGCCAGAGTCGGACCTGAACCTCCGTGCCGCACGCATGTGTCCCCTTCCTGCCCGAGGGCAGCGCCGGGGCGCTCCCTTCCGGGATGAAGGGCATTATGCGGTGGCACGAAAAGTTCACGAGGTGTTGCGACGGCATGGCGGAGCCAGCCGTACAAGCTCAATATCGTACCACGCCGCCCCTGTCCACTCCGCATCCGCCCCCGGCCGCCCGGCACCCCCGCAGTCCGGCCACGGGCAGTGCGCTTCTCGCCGAGAAGTGCGCTTGAAGAGCACTCCACGGCGAGAGCTGAACTGCCCGACATCTCCTCCCGGGAATCAACTGCGGCGTGTCATCCACATAGGCCCCGTTCCACCGGTCCGAGGAGGCAGACTGCCACGAGGCTGAGGGCATGACTGCACCAGCGAACCCTCAGCCCGCGGACCTGCTCGACCTCCTTGTACGGGACACGGACCCGAGGCGTCCCTTCGCCGCTGGCGACCTGATCAGGCTGCGCCGGGGCAGCTACGTGTCCACCGAGGCCTGGGTCTCCCTCGACGAGCCCTCGCGGTTCAGGCTCGCCCTCGCGGCACACTCGTGGGCCAACCCCGGCGCCGTCTACTGCGGAGAGACGGCACTCTTCCTCAGGGGCCTCCCCGTCGTGAAGGCTCCTCCCACCATCGACGTCGCAACGTCGTCGACCACGAGGCTTGGCGTCAATGCCGCGACGTTCGCCGTGGCGGGGGCCTCTGACCTCGCCGAGCGCGCTCGCTCGCTGGCTCCCCCGCGGGTTCGGCGGCACCACCACGTCGTCCTCGAGCGCGAACCCGTCGGTGAATACGCGGCCGTGCCCGTCGCCCAGGCCCTCGTCGAGTCCATGGTCCATGCCAAGTTTGCTCGGGCACTGACAGTTGCGGATGGCGTGCTGCGCCTCGACCCCTGGACCCCGCTGCTGGACCGGGCATCGGTGCTCGCATCTATCGAGGCGCTAGCGTTCCAGACCCATCGACGACGCGCGGCAGCCATCGCCGCCCTCGCCCGGGCAGGCGCGCAGTCTCCCGGCGAGTCGGTCAGCCGGGCGCTCATGCTGCTCTTCGGCTTCCCCGAGCCGGAACTCCAGCGGGAGTTTTCGGATGCCCTGGGCATCATCGGTCACACCGACTTCGCGTGGCCCACCGGACCAGGGGCGCCGGCGACTGGATCCGGCAAGGAGCGGGTCGGCGAGATGGATGGCTGGGGCAAGTACTTCAATGCAAGGATGACCGACGGCCAGGACCCCGTCGTGGTCATCAAGCGCGAGAAGAGGCGGGAGAACCGGCTCCTCGCGCTCGGCCATCCCGTGATCCGCTGGACCTGGTCTGACCTCGAAAGGCCTTCCCGCCTCCGCGGCCTGCTCGTCGTCTCCGGGCTTCGGCCGTCGCGCAGTTCGGCTTTCGCCATCAAGTGCGCTTGAAGCGCACTTCACGGCGGGAACCGAACTGCCGGGGCCGTCCAGGGACCCACGTCGAGATACATGCCGATACGGGAGACGGCGGAAGGCCCGCCCCCGCGAGGGGACGGGCCTTCCGAAATCCGCGGGATCCGCGAGGGGCCTGGTTACTTGGCCTTCTCGAGGATCTCGACGAGGCGCCACCGCTTGGTGGCGGAGAGCGGGCGGGTCTCCGCGATGAGAACGAGGTCGCCGATGCCGGCGGTGTTGTTCTCGTCGTGGGCCTTGCGCTTCTCGGTGCGGCGGATGACCTTGCCGTAGAGCGAGTGCTTCACGCGGTCCTCGACCTCGACGACGATCGTCTTGTCCATCTTGTCGGACACGACGTAGCCGCGGGCGGTCTTGCGGTAACCACGCTCGTGGGCAGGGGCAGCGTTCTCTGCCACGGTGTTCTCCTGGTTCTCGCTCACTTGGCGTCCTCCTCGGCGGACTCGGCCTTGTCAGCCTTCTTGGACGCCTTCTTCTCGTCCTTGGCGTCCACGACGGCGGGCGCAGCCTCCGCACGGATGCCGAGCTCGCGCTCACGCAGGACGGTGTAGATGCGCGCGATGTCCTTCTTCACGGCGCGCAGGCGGCCGTGGTTCTCGAGCTGGCCGGTGGCCGACTGGAAGCGCAGGTTGAACAGCTCTTCCTTGGCCTTCTTGAGCTCCTCGAACAGGCGCTCGTTGTCCAGCTGGTCGAGCTTCTCAGCCGTCAGATCCTTCGAACCGACTGCCATTCTCATTCACCACCTTCGCGGCGCACGATGCGCGCCTTCAACGGGAGCTTGTGGATGGCAAGGCGAAGGGCCTCGCGCGCCACGTCTTCGTTCACACCGGAGAGCTCGAAGAGCACACGGCCCGGCTTGACGTTGGCGACCCACCACTCCGGCGAACCCTTACCGGAACCCATGCGGGTCTCGGCAGGCTTCTTGGTCAGCGGACGGTCCGGGTAGATGTTGATCCAGACCTTGCCGCCACGCTTGATGTGGCGGGTCATGGCGATACGAGCGGACTCGATCTGGCGGTTGGTCACGTAGGCCGGGGAGAGGGCCTGGATGCCGAACTCGCCGAAGGTGACCTTGGTGCCACCGGTCGCAGCGCCGGAACGACCCGGGTGGTGCTGCTTACGGTGCTTCACACGACGCGGGATAAGCATTTAAGCCTCTCCTCCTTCTGCTGCCGGGGCAGCTGCCTCGGCGGCCGGGGCAGCAGCCTCGGCCGGAGCCTGCTGCTGGCGGTCGCCAGACGGACGACGGCGGCGCTCGCCACCGGGGCGACCCGGACGGTCGCCGCGGTCGCCGCGGCCACGGGACGGAGCGGCGGCGGCCTGGGCAGCCAGCTCCTTGGAGGTCACATCGCCCTTGTAGATCCAGACCTTCACGCCGATGCGGCCGAAGGTGGTCTTGGCCTCGTAGAAGCCGTAGTCGATGTTCGCGCGGAGCGTGTGCAGCGGCACACGGCCCTCGCGGTAGAACTCCGAGCGGGACATCTCGGCGCCGCCGAGACGGCCCGAGCAGGCCACGCGGATGCCCTTGGCACCGGCGCGCTGCGCCGACTGCATGGCCTTCTTCATGGCGCGGCGGAACGCGACGCGGCTCGAGAGCTGCTCCGCGATGCCCTGGGCCACGAGCTGAGCCTCGATCTCGGGGTTCTTGACCTCGAGGATGTTCAGCTGGACCTGCTTGCCGGTGAGCTTCTCGAGCTCACCGCGGATGCGGTCGGCCTCGGCGCCGCGGCGGCCGATGACGATGCCCGGGCGGGCCGTGTGGATGTCCACGCGGACGCGGTCGCGGGTGCGCTCGATCTCGACCTTGGCGATGCCGGCGCGCTCCATGCCCGTGGTCATGAGCTGGCGGATCTTGACGTCCTCACGGACGAAGTCCTTGTAGCGCTGGCCGGGCTTGTTGCTGTCCGCGAACCAGTGCGAGACGTGGTCCGTGGTGATGCCGAGTCGGAACCCGTGCGGGTTGACCTTCTGTCCCATTTACCGGGCCTCCTCGTTCTCGGGCGTCGCGACGACCACGGTGATGTGGCTGGTGCGCTTCTTGATGCGGTACGCGCGGCCCTGGGCACGCGGCTGGAACCGCTTCATGGTCGGCCCCTCGTCGACGAACGCCTCGCTGATGTAGAGGTCGCTCTCGTCGAACGCGATCCCGTCGCGGTCGGCGAGGACCCGGGCGTTCGCGACTGCGGACGCGAGGACCTTGTAGACCGGCTCCGAAGCTGCCTGCTGGGCGAACTTCAGGATCGCCAGAGCCTCATTCGCCTGCTTGCCACGAACAAGGTTGACGACGCGCCGGGCCTTCATCGGCGTCACGCGGATGTGCCGCGCAATAGCCTTGGCTTCCATTGCTTTCCTTCTCTTTCTCAGAGCTCAGCGCTGCTGGGCCTGCCTTGCGGCAGGAATCAGCGGCGCTTGCCCTTCTTGTCGTCCTTCACGTGGCCGCGGAAAGTCCGCGTCGGGGCGAATTCGCCGAGCTTGTGCCCGACCATCGACTCGGTGACGAAGACCGGGACGTGCTTGCGTCCGTCGTGCACGGCGATCGTGTGCCCGAGCATGTCGGGGACGATCATCGAGCGGCGGGACCAGGTCTTGATGACGTTCTTGGTGCCCTTCTCGTTTTCCTTGGCGACCTTCACGAAGAGGTGCTGGTCAACGAAAGGACCCTTCTTCAGGCTGCGTGGCATGTGTCCAGGCTCCTATCGCTTGTTCTTGCCAGTACGACGACGACGGACAATGAGGTTGTCACTCGCCTTGTTCGGGCGGCGGGTGCGGCCCTCGGGCTTGCCGTTGGGGTTGACGGGGTGACGACCACCGGACGTCTTGCCCTCACCACCACCGTGCGGGTGGTCGACCGGGTTCATGGCGACACCGCGGACGGTCGGGCGGACGCCCTTCCAGCGCATGCGGCCGGCCTTGCCCCAGTTGATGTTCGACTGCTCGGCGTTGCCGACCTCGCCGACGGTCGCGCGGCAGCGGACGTCGACGTTGCGGACCTCGCCCGACGGCAGGCGGAGCTGGGCGTACTTGCCCTCGCGCGCCACGAGCTGGACCGAGGCACCGGCGGAGCGGGCCATCTTGGCGCCGCCACCGGGGCGGAGCTCGACGGCGTGGATCACGGTACCGACCGGGATGTTGCGCAGCGGCAGGTTGTTGCCGGGCTTGATGTCGGCGTCCGGGCCGGACTCGACGATGTCGCCCTGGGCGAGCTTGTTCGGCGCGATGATGTAGCGCTTCGTGCCGTCGACGTAGTGCAGGAGGGCGATGCGAGCCGTGCGGTTGGGGTCGTACTCGATGTGAGCGACCTTGGCGTCGACGCCGTCCTTGTCGTGGCGGCGGAAGTCGATCAGACGGTACTGGCGCTTGTGCCCGCCACCCTTGTGGCGCGTCGTGATCTTGCCCGTGTTGTTGCGGCCGCCCTTCTTGGGGAGCGGGCGAACCAGGGACTTCTCCGGCGTCGAACGCGTGATTTCTGCGAAGTCGGCCACGCTCGAGCCACGGCGGCCCGGCGTAGTCGGCTTGTAGTTACGGATTGCCATTTACCTGTTCCTCGTTAAAGTGGTCTCCGCTCAGGCGAGCGGACCGCCGAAGATGTCGATCGTGCCGTCCTTGAGGGTGACAATCGCACGCTTGGTGCTCTTGCGCTGACCCCATCCGAACTTGGTGCGCTTGCGCTTGCCGGCACGGTTGAGAGTGTTGATCGAGTCAACCTTGACCGAGAAGATCTTCTCGATCGCGAGCTTGATCTCGGTCTTGTTCGAGCGCGGGTCCACGAGGAACGTGTACTTGCCCTCGTCGATCAGGCCGTAGCTCTTCTCGGAGACGACCGGCGCGAGGATGACGTCGCGCGGGTCCTTGTAGGTGCTGCTCACTTGGAGCCCTCCTCGTTCTTGGACTTCGCCGCAACGAACGAGTCGAAGGCGGCCTTGGTGAAGACCACGTCGTCGGAGACGAGCACGTCGTACGTGTTGAGCTGGTCCGCGTACAGTGCGTGCACCTCGGTGAGGTTGCGCACGGACAGGGCGCCAAGCTCGTCAGCGCGGTCGAGCACGACAAGAAGGTTCTTGCGCTCGGACACGGAGCGCAGGACGCCGAGGGCGGCCTTGGTGTTCGGCTTCTCGCCGGTGACCAGGGACTCCACGACGTGGATGCGGCCGTTGCGGGCGCGGTCCGAGAGGGCACCGCGGAGGGCGGCGGCCTTCATCTTCTTGGGGGTGCGCTGGCTGTAGTCGCGCGGGGTCGGGCCGTGCACGACGCCACCGCCGGTCATGTGCGGGGCGCGGACGGAACCCTGACGGGCGCGGCCGGTGCCCTTCTGCTTGAACGGCTTGCGGCCGGCGCCGGCAACCTCGCCGCGGGACTTGGTCGAGTGCGTGCCCTGGCGCGCGGCGGCGAGCTGGGCGACGACGACCTGGTGCAGCAGCGGCACGTTGGTCTGGGCGTCGAAGATCTCGGCGGGAAGTTCGACGTTCACAGTGTTAGCCATGAGTTCAGGCTCCCTTCACGGCGGTGCGGACGAGGACGACCGAGCCGCGGGCACCCGGAAGGGCACCCTTGATGAGGAGCAGCGACTTCTCGGTGTCCACGGCGTGGACGGTGAGGTTGAGGGTCGTGTGGCGCTCGTTGCCCATGCGGCCAGCCATGCGCAGACCCTTGAAGACGCGGCCCGGGGTGGCGCAAGCGCCGATGGAGCCGGGCTTGCGGTGGTTCTTGTGGGCACCGTGCGAGGCGCCGACGCCGGAGAAGCCGTGGCGCTTCATGACACCGGCGAAGCCCTTGCCCTTGGTGGTGCCGACGACGTCGATCTTCTGGCCGGCCTCGAAGAGCTCAACCGAGAGCTCCTGGCCCAGCTCGTATGCCTCGGCGTCGGCCGTGCGCACCTCGACGAGGTGGCGGCGGGGGGTCACGCCGGCCTTCTCGAAGTGGCCGGTGAGCGGCTTGTTGACCTTGCGGGGGTCAATCTGGCCGTAGCCGATCTGGACCGCGGTGTAGCCGTCGGTCTCGGCGTTGCGCAGCTGCGTGATGACGTTGGAGTCAGCCTTAACGACAGTGACGGGGATGAGCTTGTTGTTCTCGTCCCAGACCTGGGTCATGCCGAGCTTCGTGCCCAGCAGGCCCTTCACGTTGCGGGTCGTGGTCATAGTTCTCTCAGCACCTCCCTCTAGAGCTTGATTTCGATGTTGACGTCGGCCGGCAGGTCGAGACGCATGAGCGAGTCGACGGCCTTCGGCGTCGGGTCGATGATGTCGATCAGCCGCTTGTGCGTGCGCATCTCAAAGTGCTCGCGGCTGTCCTTGTACTTGTGCGGAGAGCGGATGACGCAGTACACGTTCTTCTCCGTCGGCAGCGGCACGGGGCCGACCACCGTTGCGCCTGCGCGCGTGACCGTCTCAACGATCTTCCGAGCCGAAGTGTCGATGACCTCGTGGTCATACGACTTCAGCCGGATGCGGATCTTCTGTCCCGCCATATCGCCTGACTCGCTTTCGTCTGTCTAGCACTGCACTGTTCTGTTTCAGCTCACGTGGCTGCCGAAGCATTCAAGGTCCTGACCACCACTGGCCGCACTGCCTGAATCCGGGCCTCCCGGGTTCCTCAGACAGCCGGCCTATCCGACCCCCGCGGTCGGGCGTGTCGCGATTTTCGCACGCACGTACCCGTAGCCAATCCTGCGGAAGTGGGTCATATTTGGGCCCCAGCCTGGACCCTGCACCCGGCATTATCCGGATCGGGACGCGAAGGAGCGCTTGAACAACTCATCTAGTCTGCCAGAGATCCGCGGGGATAGCGAATCGGGCCTTCGAGCGGCCGGCCGCGGCCCCCGGACCCCCCATTGCCCTCCCGGCGCCGCGTGAGGATCATGGTCCCATGCCCACCGCGGACCCGCAGGACGCCGACGAGGCACCGCCGCCCCTCGGCCTCGCCACGCCGCCCGCGGAAGCCGCCCCAGGCGAGACGCCCGCCCTGGCCCCCTCCGCCGTCGACCGCCTCGCCGCCCGCATCCCGCCCGACTTCGTCCTCGGCGTCGCGACGGCCGCGTTCCAGATCGAGGGCGCCCTGAACGAGGACGGGCGCGGCCCGAGCGGCTGGGACCGCTTCACGGAGAAGCCCGGGGCCATCGCGCTTGGCCATTCGGCAGCGGTCGCGTGCGACCACTACCACCGCAGCGACGAGGACCTGCGGCTCGCCGCGGACCTCGGGGTGGACTCCTACCGCTTCTCGATCGCGTGGCCGCGGGTCCAGCCGAACGGACGGGGCGCGTGGAACGAGAAGGGCTGGGCCTTCTACGACCGCCTCATCGACCGGATGCTCGAGCTCGGCCTCTCCCCCATGGCGACGCTGTACCACTGGGACACGCCGCTCCCCCTCGAGCTCGACGGCGGGTGGCTCAGCCGCGAGACGGCCGAGCGCTGCGGCGAGTACGCCGCCGAGGCGGGGCGCCGCTTCGGCGACCGCGTGGACCGGTGGATCACCCTCAACGAGCCCGTCTCGGTCACCCTCAACGGCTACGCCGTCGGGATCCACGCCCCGGGCAAGCAGCTGCTCTTCGACTCCATGCCGGCCGTGCACCACCAGCTCCTCGCCCACGGCCTCGCGGTCCAGGCACTGCGGGCCTCCGGCGCGCGGGGCGCCGTCGGCATCACCAACATGCACGCACCCGTGCACCCCGCGGGGATGCACCTCCTGGACCGGATCCACGCGCGCGTCGTCGACCTCATGGTCAACCGGCTCTACGCCGACCCCGTGCTCCTCGGCCGCTATCCCAAGCCGCCCCTACTGGCCCGGAAATTCTTCCACGCCCTGCGCGACCCCAGGCCCGAGGACCTCGCGACGATCCACCAGCCGATCGACTTCTACGGCGTCAACTACTACTACCCGGCGCGCATCCGCCGCGGGCCCGGCCCGACGCCCGATGGCGTGGTGGCGACCAAGGCGATGAAGGCGGTCCCGTTCCACCTCGCCGACTTCCCCGAGTACGCG
This sequence comes from Sinomonas sp. T428B, assembly GCF_056780155.1. Taxonomy (NCBI): domain Bacteria; kingdom Bacillati; phylum Actinomycetota; class Actinomycetes; order Micrococcales; family Micrococcaceae; genus Sinomonas; species Sinomonas sp. T428B. Next base: position 2,933,273 of record NZ_JBRAZR010000001.1, read on the forward strand.
AGCACCGGCTTCGGCTGGCCCATCTCGCCCGAGCACTGCGGCGTCGTCCTGCGCGAGCTCAAGCAGCGCTACGGCGCCGCCCTCCCGCCCGTGTACATCACCGAGAGCGGGGCGAGCTTCCCGGAGCCGGAGCAGGCGGACGGTCTCGTGTACGACGACGAGCGGATCGACTACCTCTCCGGTCACCTCGAGGCGGCGCTCACCGCCTGCGGGCCCGGCGGCGCCGCACAGGGAGTGGACCTGCGCGGCTGGTACGTCTGGACCCTCATGGACAACTTCGAGTGGGCGGCCGGCTACACCCAGCGCTTCGGGCTCATCCACGTGGACTTCGAGAGCCAGGAGCGCACCCCGAAGGCCTCCTACTACTGGCTCCGGCGCCTCGCCCAGAGCCGCCGGCGCCCGGAGGCCACGGCCGCCGAGGAGGCATGAGGAAAGTCCAGGCACGAGGAAGACCCCGCCGCATACGCGACGGGGTCTTCCTCAGATCAGCCCGTGGGCTGCAGTCCGGTGAGGACTACTTGATGATCTTGGTGACGCGGCCCGAGCCGACGGTGCGCCCACCCTCGCGGATGGCGAAGCCGAGGCCCTCCTCCATGGCGATCGGCTGGATGAGCGCAACGGTCATCTCAGTGTTGTCGCCCGGCATGACCATCTCGGTGCCCTCGGGGAGGGTGATGACACCGGTCACGTCCGTGGTGCGGAAGTAGAACTGCGGGCGGTAGTTCGAGTAGAACGGGTTGTGACGCCCACCCTCGTCCTTGGAGAGGATGTAGACGTTCGCCTCGAAGTCGGTGTGCGGGGTGATCGAGCCCGGCTTGACGACAACCTGGCCACGCTCGACGTCCTCGCGCTTGATGCCGCGGAGCAGGAGGCCACAGTTCTCGCCGGCCCAGGCCTCGTCGAGCTGCTTGTGGAACATCTCGATACCCGTGACCGTGGTCTTCTGGATCGGGCGGATGCCGACGATCTCGACCTCGGAGTTGAGGGCGAGGGTACCGCGCTCGGCGCGGCCCGTGACGACCGTACCGCGGCCGGTGATGGTGAAGACGTCCTCGATCGGCATGAGGAACGGCTTGTCGCGGTCACGAACCGGGTCCGGAACGTTCTCGTCGACAGCCTCCATGAGCTCCTCGACCGAGGCAACCCACTTGGGGTCGCCCTCGAGGGCCTTGAGGCCCGAGACGCGCACGACCGGGGCGTTGTCGCCGTCGAAGCCCTGCGAGGAGAGGAGCTCGCGCACCTCCATCTCGACGAGGTCGAGGAGCTCCTCGTCCTCGACCATGTCGGCCTTGTTCAGCGCGACGAGCAGGTAGGGAACACCAACCTGGCGGGCGAGCAGAACGTGCTCACGGGTCTGGGCCATCGGGCCGTCCGTGGCGGCAACCACGAGGATGGCGCCGTCCATCTGCGCCGCACCCGTGATCATGTTCTTGATGTAGTCAGCGTGGCCCGGAGCGTCGACGTGAGCGTAGTGGCGCTTCTCCGTCTGGTACTCGATGTGGGCGATGTTGATGGTGATGCCGCGCTGGCGCTCCTCGGGAGCAGCGTCGATCGACGAGAAGTCGCGCTTCTCGTTCAGATCCGGGTACTTGTCGGCAAGCACCTTCGAGATGGCAGCAGTCAGCGTCGTCTTACCGTGGTCAACGTGACCGATGGTGCCGATGTTGACGTGCGGCTTAGTCCGCTCGAACTTTGCCTTCGCCACGTGTTCCTCCTAGAACGTATTCAGAAGACTGCTTCCAACCGCGCTTGTCGCGGCTGAAACTCCAGCAAGTCTACTGGGGCTGTGTTTTTTCGTGAAATCACGCGGGAGATGGCCCCCGCGCGGAGGGCGACCCACCGCCGTCGTCCGTGCTTCTCTGCACTGCGCAGACTGCGCAAGGCGCGCGCACGACGGCGACGGGTCGCGGTCCAGAACTACTCGCCGCGCGACTTCTGGATGATCTCGTCGGCAACGGCCTTCGGGACCTCGGAGTAGCTGTCGAACTGCATCGAGTAGACAGCGCGGCCCTGGGTCTTGGAGCGAAGGTCGCCGATGTAGCCGAACATCTCGGACAGCGGCACGAGGGCACGCACGACCTTGACGCCGACAGCGTCCTCCATGGCCTGGATCTGGCCACGGCGGCTGTTCAGGTCGCCGATCACGTCGCCCATGTACTCCTCGGGCGTGCGGACCTCGACGGCCATGAGCGGCTCGAGGATGACCGGGTTGGCGCGGCGCGCGCCCTCCTTGAACACCTGCGAACCAGCGATCTTGAACGCCATCTCCGAGGAGTCGACGTCGTGGTAGGCGCCGTCGATGAGGGTCGCCTTGACGCCCACCATCGGGTAGCCCGCGAGGATGCCGAACTGCATGGCGTCCTGGATGCCGGCGTCCACACTCGGGATGTACTCACGCGGGACGCGGCCACCGGTGACGGCGTTCTCGAACTCGTAGAACGTGCCCTCGGAGGTCTCGAGCGGCTCGAAAGTGACCTGCACCTTGGCGAACTGGCCGGAACCGCCAGTCTGCTTCTTGTGCGTGTAGTCGACCTTCTCGACCTTCTTCTTGATGGTCTCGCGGTAGGCCACCTGCGGCTTGCCGACGTTGGCCTCGACCTTGAACTCGCGGCGCATGCGGTCCACGAGGATGTCGAGGTGGAGCTCGCCCATGCCGCCGATCTCGGTCTGGCCGGTCTCTTCGTTGAGGGAGACGGTGAACGTCGGGTCCTCAGCAGAGAGCTTCTGGATGGCGGTGGAGAGCTTCTCCTGGTCGCCCTTGGTCTTCGGCTCGATGGCCACGAAGATCACGGGCTCCGGGAAAGTCATCGACTCGAGGACGATCGGGTTGTTGACGTCGCAGAGCGTGTCACCCGTCGTGGTGTCCTTGAGGCCGATCACGGCGTAGATGTGGCCCGCCGAGACCTCCTCGACCGGGTTCTCCTTGTTGGCGTGCATCTGGAAGAGCTTGCCGAGGCGCTCCTTCTTGCCCTTCGTGGAGTTCAGGACCTGCAGGCCGGAGGTGGCCTTGCCCGAGTACACGCGGATGAAGTTGAGCTGGCCGAAGAACGGGTGCGCAGCGATCTTGAACGCGAGGGCCGAGAACGGCTCCTCGGCGCTCGGCTTGCGGGTCATCTCGACCGACTCGTCCTTCGGGTCGTGGCCGATCATGGCGGGCACGTCGAGCGGGGACGGGAGGAAGTCGATGACCGCGTCGAGCATCGGCTGGACGCCGCGGTTCTTGAACGCGGAGCCACAGAAGACCGGGTAGATCTCCGAGTTGACCGTGAGCTTGCGGATGCCCGCCTTGAGCTCGTCGATGGTCAGCTCTTCGCCCTCGAGGTACTTCTCCGTGAGCTCCTCGGACGCCTCGGCGGCGGCCTCGACGAGCTGGTGGCGGTACTCCTCGGCCTTCTCGCGAAGGTCGGCGGGGATCTCCTGGGTCTCGTACGCAGCACCCATGGTCACGTCGCCCTTGGCGTCGCCCGGCCACACGAAGGCCTTCATGGAGAGCAGGTCCACGACGCCGACGAAGTCGTTCTCGGCGCCGATCGGGAGCTGCATGACGAGCGGCTTGGCACCGAGGCGCTTGATGATCGTGTCGACCGTGAAGTAGAAGTCGGCGCCGAGCTTGTCCATCTTGTTGACGAAGCAGATGCGCGGGACGTTGTACTTGTCCGCCTGGCGCCACACCGTCTCGGACTGCGGCTCGACGCCCTCCTTGCCGTCGAAGACGGCGACGGCGCCGTCGAGCACGCGCAGGGAGCGCTCGACCTCGACCGTGAAGTCCACGTGGCCGGGGGTGTCGATGATGTTGATCTGGTTCTTGTTCCAGAAGCAGGTCACGGCCGCGGACGTGATGGTGATGCCGCGCTCCTTCTCCTGCTCCATCCAGTCGGTCGTCGAGGCGCCGTCGTGCGTCTCGCCGATCTTGTGGTTCACGCCCGTGTAGAAGAGGATGCGCTCGGTCGTGGTGGTCTTGCCGGCATCGATGTGCGCCATGATGCCGATGTTGCGGACCTTGCTGAGGTCGGTAAGCACGTCGAGTGCCACGGTGTCTCCCTGTTTGTCCCTAATTGGCTGCACATTCGCCGCCGGCCCTCGTGGGGCCGGCGGCGAACGCTGGTATTACCAGCGGTAGTGGGCGAAGGCCTTGTTCGACTCGGCCATCTTGTGGGTGTCCTCGCGGCGCTTCACCGCGGCACCGAGGCCGTTCGAAGCGTCGAGGATCTCGTTCTGGAGACGCTCGGTCATCGTCTTCTCGCGGCGGGCCTTCGAGTAGCCCACGAGCCAGCGCAGGGCCAGCGCGGTGGCGCGGCCCGGCTTGACCTCGACCGGAACCTGGTAGGTGGCGCCGCCGACGCGGCGCGAGCGGACCTCGAGGGTCGGGCGGACGTTGTCCATGGCCTTCTTGAGCGCGGCGACGGGGTCGCCACCCGTCTTCTGGCGGGCACCCTCGAGGGCGCCGTAGACGATGCGCTCAGCGGTGGACTTCTTGCCGTCCACGAGAACCTTGTTGATGAGCTGCGTCACGAGCGGCGAGCCGTAGACCGGGTCGACGACGAGGGGACGCTTCGGTGCAGGACCCTTGCGAGGCATTACTTCTTCTCCTTCTTCGCGCCGTAGCGGCTGCGGGCCTGCTGGCGGTTCTTGACACCCTGGGTGTCGAGGGCACCGCGGACGATCTTGTAGCGGACGCCGGGGAGGTCCTTCACACGGCCGCCGCGCACGAGCACGATCGAGTGCTCCTGCAGGTTGTGGCCGACGCCCGGGATGTAGGCCGTGACCTCGACGCCACCGGTGAGGCGCACACGGGCGACCTTGCGGAGGGCAGAGTTCGGCTTCTTCGGGGTCGTGGTGTACACGCGAGTGCACACGCCACGGCGCATCGGGTTGCCCTTGAGGGCAGGAGCCTTGGTCTTGGAGACCTTCGGCGTGCGGCCCTTGCGGACCAACTGCTGAATAGTAGGCACTTTCGTGTTCTCCGTACTTCGTTGAACTGTTCGCCCGCGTCTCCCTCAACGGGGCGGCGGGCAATGTCGGTTGCTTCGCACTCGCTGCGGCAACCGACCGTAGGCGTGCAAAAGTGTGGCATTCGTTGCGCACCAACCCCGCAACCCGGAAACAGGCCCCGTCGATTCGCTCGGCGTCTCCGCCCAGATTCCGACGGCCTTCATCCACTGCCACACAGAAACAATCGAAGAAAGCTTATCACGCGCGCTCATCCGCGCCGAACCGGACCTCCGGGAGGCTCCCGATGTCGGGTCCACGGACGCCGAGATGGGGGCTTCTGACCCCCGAGATGGGGTGACAAGACCGCCGAGATGGGGGCGGGTGACCCCGAAGTGGGGGGCGGACGCCGAGATGGGGGCTGACCGGTCTCCTCCGGGCATCGCGAGAAGCATTGCCTCGCTGTCCCGCAACCTGTGCGGCCTTTGGCCGCGAGCTCGCTGTCCCGCAACTTGTGCGGCCTTTGGCCGCGAGGGCGGCCCGGCTCCGGGCCGCCCTCGCGGTCAAGGGCCGCTGATGCGGGCCAGGGCCGCTGATGCGGGCCAGGGCCGCTGATGCGGGCGGCCAGGGCAGCTGATGCGACATAGGCCCCGATTGCCCGCCTCGGCATTCGGCGCCACCTCGACGTCCCAGTCCCCGATCTCGGCGTCCCAGTCCCCCATCTCGACGGGGACGGGCCGGGGTGTATACGCGCGGGCGGCCGGCGCCCCCGAAGGGGTGCCGGCCGCCCGTGGTGCGTGCCCGCCGTCGTGCGTCTCAGCAGCTCACGACGGCGGGCGGCGCGACATCAGCGGAAGTCGCCGCCCAGGTCGTAGTCGTCCAGCGGGATCGCGTGGAACTCCTGGACGCCGTCGCCGCTGAGCGGGTCGTAGGCGAAGTCGCTGAACGCGCTCGGACCCGTGAAGAGCGTCGCCTTGGCCTCCTCCGTGGGCTCGACCGTGACCTCCGTGTAGCGGGGCAGGCCGGTGCCGGCGGGGATGAGCTTACCGATGATGACGTTCTCCTTGAGGCCCAGCAGCGGGTCGCTCTTGCCCTCCATGGCCGCCTGCGTGAGGACGCGGGTGGTCTCCTGGAAGGACGCGGCCGAGAGCCAGGACTCCGTGGCGAGCGACGCCTTCGTGATGCCCATGAGCTCGGGACGGCCGGAGGCCGGCTTCTTGCCCTCGGACACGACGCGGCGGTTCTCGTCGCGGTAGCGGCGGGACTCGGCGAGCTCGCCCGGGAGCAGCTCCGTGTCGCCGGACTCGATGACCGTGACGCGGCGCAGCATCTGGCGGACGATGACCTCCACGTGCTTGTCGTGGATGCCGATGCCCTGGCTGCGGTACACGCCCTGGACCTCGTCGACGAGGAACTTCTGCGCCTCGCGCGGGCCCTGGATGCGCAGGACCTGCTTCGGGTCGATCGGGCCGTTCACGAGCCGCTGGCCGACGCCGACGTGGTCGCCGTCCTCGACGAGCAGGCGCGAACGCCGGGAGACCGGGTAGGCGATCTCCTCGGTGCCGTCGTCCGGCGTCAGCACGATCCGCAGCTGCTTCTCGGTGTCCTCGATCGTCACGCGGCCGGCGGCCTCGGAGATCGGGGCCACACCCTTGGGGGTGCGGGCCTCGAAGAGCTCCTGGATACGGGGCAGACCCTGGGTGATGTCCTCGCCACCGCCAGCCGAGACGGCGCCGCCGGTGTGGAACGTACGCATGGTCAGCTGCGTGCCGGGCTCACCGATCGACTGGGCCGCGATGATGCCGACGGCCTCGCCGATGTCCACGAGCTTGCCCGAGGCGAGCGAGCGGCCGTAGCACTTCGCGCACGTGCCGACGGCGGACTCGCAGGTGAGCACCGAGCGGACCCGGATCTCCTGGATGCCGGCGGCAATGAGCGTGTCGATCAGCACGTCGCCGAGGTCGGCGCCGGCCTCCGCGAGGACATTGCCCTCGGAGTCGGTCACGTCCACCGCGAGGGTGCGCGTGTACGCCGTGTTCTCGACGTTCTCGTCCTTGACGAGCTCGCCGTTGTGGTCCGGCACCGCGATCGTGACGTTGAGGCCGCGCTCGGTCTCGCAGTCCTCCTCGCGGACGATGACGTCCTGGGAGACGTCCACGAGTCGACGCGTGAGGTAGCCCGAGTTGGCCGTACGGAGAGCCGTGTCGGCCAGACCCTTGCGGGCACCGTGCGTCGCGATGAAGTACTCCAGGACCGACAGGCCCTCGCGGTAGGAGGACTTGATCGGGCGCGGGATGATCTCACCCTTCGGGTTGGCCACGAGGCCGCGGATACCCGCGATCTGGCGGACCTGCATCCAGTTACCACGGGCGCCCGAGGAGACCATGCGGTTGATGGTGTTCATCTTCGGCATGGACTCGCGCATGACCGACGCGATCTCGGTGGTCGCCTTGTCCCAGATCTCGATGAGCTCGGAGCGGCGCTCCTCGTCGTCGATCAGACCCTTGTCGTACTGGCTCTGGATCTTCGCCGCGCGGTCCTCGTAGCCGGCCAGGATGCCGGGCTTCGCGTCGGGCACGGCGATGTCCGAGATGGCCACCGTGACGCCCGAGCGGGTCGCCCAGTAGAAGCCCGCGTCCTTGAGGTTGTCCAGCGTGGCGGCCGTGACGACCTTCGGGTAGCGCTCCGCGAGGTCGTTGACGATCCGGGAGAGCTGGCCCTTGTCCGCGACGGACTCGACCCACGGGTAGTCCTCGGGCAGGGTCTCGTTGAAGATGACCTGGCCGAGCGACGTCTCGATCAGCGCCGGCGTGCCGGGCTCCCAGCCCTCGGGCGCGGGGCGCTCCGCGGAGGGGACGAAGCCCTCGAGGCGGATCTTGACCTGCGCGTTGAGGTGCAGCTCACGGGCGTCGTGCGCCATGATCGCCTCGGCCACCGAGGAGAACACGCGGCCCTCGCCCTCGGCCCCCTCACGCTTGGTCGTGAGGTGGTACAGGCCGATGATCATGTCCTGCGAGGGCAGGGTCACGGGACGGCCGTCCGACGGCTTGAGGATGTTGTTCGAGGACAGCATCAGGATGCGGGCCTCGGCCTGGGCCTCCGGGCTCAGCGGCAGGTGCACGGCCATCTGGTCGCCGTCGAAGTCCGCGTTGAAGGCGGCGCAGACGAGCGGGTGCAGCTGGATGGCCTTGCCCTCGACGAGCTGCGGCTCGAAGGCCTGGATGCCGAGGCGGTGCAGGGTGGGCGCACGGTTGAGCAGCACCGGGTGCTCGGTGATGATCTCCTCGAGCACGTCCCAGACCTGCGGGCGGTAGCGCTCGACCATGCGCTTGGCGCTCTTGATGTTCTGCGCGTGGTTGAGGTCCACGAGCCGCTTCATGACGAACGGCTTGAAAAGCTCGAGGGCCATCTGCTTGGGCAGGCCGCACTGGTGCAGCTTGAGCTGCGGGCCGACGACGATGACCGAACGGCCCGAGTAGTCGACGCGCTTGCCGAGCAGGTTCTGGCGGAACCGGCCCTGCTTGCCCTTGAGCATGTCCGAGAGCGACTTGAGCGGGCGGTTGCCCGGGCCCGTCACGGGGCGGCCGCGGCGGCCGTTGTCGAACAGCGAGTCCACAGCCTCCTGGAGCATGCGCTTCTCGTTGTTGACGATGATCTCCGGCGCACCGAGGTCAAGCAGTCGCTTGAGGCGGTTGTTCCGGTTGATCACGCGGCGGTACAGGTCGTTGAGGTCGGAGGTCGCGAAGCGGCCACCGTCCAGCTGGACCATCGGGCGCAGCTCCGGCGGGATCACCGGGACGGCGTCGAGGACCATGCCCTGCGGCTTGTTCTCGGTGGTGAGGAACGCGTTGACCACCTTGAGGCGCTTGAGCGCACGGGTCTTCCGCTGGCCCTTGCCGTTCTGGATGATGTCGCGCAGGTTGTCGGCCTCGGCCTCGAGGTCGAAGGACTCGAGGCGCTTCTGGATCGCCTCGGCGCCCATCGAACCCTCGAAGTACATGCCGTACTTGTCGCGGAGCTCGCGGTACAGCGCCTCGTCGCCCTCGAGGTCTGCGACCTTGAGGTTCTTGAAGCGGTCCCAGACCGCCTCCATGCGCTCGATGTCGGCATCCGCGCGCTTGCGGATGGTCGCCATCGTCTTGTCGGCGAGGTCGCGGGCCTTCTTCTTGTCCGCGGCCTTGGCACCCTCGGCCTCGAGCCGGCCCAGCTCCTCCTCGAGGTCGCGGGCGACGGCGGCGATGTCGGAGTCGCGGTTGTCCACGAGGCGCTTGCGCTCGAGGTCGTGCTCGGCCTGGAGGTTCGGCAGCTGCTCGTGCCGGCGCTCCTCGTCGACCTTCGTGATCATGTAGGCCGCGAAGTAGATGACCTTCTCGAGGTCCTTCGGGGCCAGGTCGAGCAGGTAGCCGAGGCGCGACGGGACGCCCTTGAAGTACCAGATGTGCGTCACGGGCGCAGCGAGCTCGATGTGGCCCATGCGCTCGCGGCGGACCTTGGCGCGGGTCACCTCGACGCCGCAGCGCTCGCAGATGATGCCCTTGAAGCGCACGCGCTTGTACTTGCCGCAGTAGCACTCCCAGTCACGGGACGGGCCGAAGATCTTCTCGCAGAAGAGGCCGTCCTTCTCGGGCTTGAGGGTGCGGTAGTTGATGGTTTCCGGCTTCTTGACCTCGCCGTGCGACCAGGCGCGGATGTCGTCCGCGGTCGCGAGGCCGATCTGCATGAGGCCGAAGGAGGATTCGCTGGACAATGTGGTCCCTTATCTCTCGTGTCTCTAAGTCGTTCGTGCCGGTGCGGGGAGGAGGTCAGACCTCTTCGACGGAGCTGGGCTCGTCGCGGGAGAGGTCGATGCCCAGCTCCTCCGCAGCGGTGAAGACCGCATCATCGGCATCGCGCATCTCGATGGTCTGGCCGTCGGCGGAGAGGACCTCCACGTTCAGGCACAGGGACTGCATTTCCTTGATGAGGACCTTGAAGGATTCGGGCACGCCCGGCTCGGGGATGTTCTCGCCCTTGACGATCGCCTCGTACACCTTCACGCGGCCGTGGATGTCGTCCGACTTGATCGTCAGGAGCTCCTGGAGCGTGTAGGCGGCGCCGTAGGCCTCGAGGGCCCACACCTCCATCTCGCCGAAGCGCTGGCCGCCGAACTGCGCCTTACCCCCGAGCGGCTGCTGGGTGATCATCGAGTACGGGCCGGTCGAGCGCGCGTGGATCTTGTCGTCCACGAGGTGGTGGAGCTTCAGGATGTACATGTAGCCCACGGAGATCGGGTCCGGGAACGGCTCGCCGGAGCGGCCGTCGAACAGCTGGGCCTTGCCCGAGGAGTTGATCAGGCGGTCGCCGTCACGCGTGACATTCGTCGAGTCGAGCAGGCCGGCGATCTCCTCCTCGCGGGCGCCGTCGAACACCGGCGTCGCGAGGGTCTGGTTCGGGCCCGTCTCGCGCGGCATGTTCGGCAGGTTCTTGAACCACTCCGGCTCACCCTCGACCTTCCAGCCGGTCTTGGCGACCCAGCCGAGGTGCGTCTCGAGGACCTGGCCGACGTTCATGCGGCCGGGCACGCCGAGCGGGTTGAGGACGACGTCGACGGGCGTGCCGTCGGCGAGGAACGGCATGTCCTCGACCGGGAGGATCTTGGAGATGACGCCCTTGTTGCCGTGGCGGCCGGCGAGCTTGTCGCCGTCCGTGATCTTGCGCTTGGCGGCCACGTAGACGCGCACGAGCTGGTTCACGCCCGGGGGCAGCTCGTCGTCGTTGTCGCGGTCGAACACGCGCACGCCGATCACCGTGCCGGACTCGCCGTGCGGGACCTTGAGGGACGTGTCGCGGACCTCGCGGGACTTCTCGCCGAAGATCGCGCGCAGGAGGCGCTCCTCCGGGGTCAGCTCGGTCTCGCCCTTCGGGGTGACCTTGCCGACGAGGATGTCGCCCGCCTCGACCTCGGCACCGATGTGGATGATGCCGCGCTCGTCGAGCTGGGAGAGCACCTCCTCCGAGACGTTCGGGATGTCACGCGTGATCTCCTCGGCGCCCAGCTTCGTGTCGCGGGCGTCGATCTCGTGCTCCTCGATGTGGATCGAGGACAGGACGTCCTCGGCCACGAGGCGCTGCGAGAGGATGATCGCGTCCTCGAAGTTGTGGCCCTCCCACGACATGAACGCCACGAGGAGGTTCTTGCCGAGCGCGAGCTCGCCCTGGTCCGTCGCCGGGCCGTCGGCGATGATGCCGCCGACCTCGAGGCGGACACCCTCGTCGACGAGGACGCGGTGGTTGTAGCAGTTGCCCTGGTTCGAGCGGGCGAACTTGCCGATCCGGTAGTTCGTCTCGGTGCCGTCGTCGTTGAGCACGACGACGAGGTCCGCCGAGACCTCGGTGACGACGCCGGCCTTCTTGGCCACGACGACGTCGCCCGCGTCCACGGCGGCCGCGCGCTCCATGCCGGTGCCGACGACTGGCGCCTCGGAGCGGACAAGCGGCACGGCCTGGCGCTGCATGTTCGCGCCCATGAGGGCTCGGTTGGCGTCGTCGTGCTCGAGGAACGGGATGAGGGCCGTCGCGACCGACACCATCTGGCGCGGGGAGACGTCCATGAACTCGACCTCGTCGGCCGGGATCAGCACGGGCTCGCCGCCGCCGCCGCGCTGGCGGACGAGGACCATGTCCTCGGCGAAGCTGCCGTCCTCGTTCAGCGGCGAGTTGGCCTGGGCGATCTGGACCTCGGCCTCGTCGTCGGCGGTCAGGTACGCGACCTCGTCGGAGACGATGCCGCCGTTGACCTTGCGGTACGGCGTCTCGATGAACCCGAACGGGTTGATCCGGCCGTAGGACGCGAGCGAGCCGATGAGGCCGATGTTCGGGCCTTCAGGGGTCTCGATCGGGCACATGCGGCCGTAGTGCGACGGGTGGACGTCACGGACCTCCATGCCCGCGCGGTCGCGGGACAGGCCGCCGGGGCCGAGCGCCGAGAGGCGGCGCTTGTGGGTCAGGCCCGAGAGCGGGTTGTTCTGGTCCATGAACTGCGACAGCTGGGAGGTCCCGAAGAACTCCTTGATCGCGGCCACGACCGGGCGGATGTTGATGAGGGTCTGCGGCGTGATCGCCTCGACGTCCTGCGTCGTCATGCGCTCGCGCACGACTCGCTCCATGCGGGACAGGCCCGTGCGGACCTGGTTCTCGATGAGCTCGCCGACGGCGCGGATGCGTCGATTGCCGAAGTGGTCGATGTCGTCGACCTCGACGCGGATGTCGGTCTCGGCGCCGTCGCGGGTGCCCTTGATCGACTTCTCGCCGGCATGCAGCGCGACGAGGAACTTGATCATCGCGACGATGTCCTCGATGTGCAGGACGGAGGCGTCCTTCTCACCGAGGGCGCGCTCGACGCCGAGCTTCCGGTTGAGCTTGTAGCGGCCCACCTTGGCGAGGTCGTAGCGCTTCGGGTTGAAGTAGAGGTTGTCCAGGAGGGACTGCGCGGCCTCGACCGTGGGCGGCTCGCCCGGGCGGAGCTTGCGGTAGATGTCGAGGAGCGCGTCCTCGCGGGTCTCGGTGGTGTCCTTCTCGAGCGTCGCGCGCATCGAGTCGTACTCGCCGAACTCCTCGAGGATCTGGCCCTCGGTCCAGCCGAGCGCCTTGAGCAGGACGGTCACGGACTGCTTGCGCTTGCGGTCGAGACGGACGCCGACCTGGTCGCGCTTGTCGATCTCGAGCTCGAACCACGCGCCGCGGGACGGGATGATCTTCGCGGTGAAGATGTCCTTGTCGCTCGTCTTGTCGGCGGTGCGCTCGAAGTAGGCGCCCGGAGAGCGGACGAGCTGCGAGACGACGACGCGCTCGGTGCCGTTGACGACGAACGTGCCCTTCTCGGTCATGAGCGGGAAGTCGCCCATGAACACGGTCTGCTGCTTGATCTCGCCCGTGTTGTTGTTCATGAACTCGGCCTTGACGTACAGCGGGGCCGAGTAGGTGGCGTCGCGGTCCTTGCACTCGGCGACGGTGTACTTCGGGTCGGCGAACTCCGGCTCGGAGAAGCTCAGGGACATGGTGCCCTGGAAGTCCTCGATCGGGGAGATCTCCTCGAAGATGTCGGAGAGGCCGCTCGTCGTGGCGACGCTGTCGTCGCCCTCGGCCTGGGCCTGCGCGACCCGCGCCTGCCAGCGCTCGTTGCCGACGAGCCAGTCGAAGCTCTCGGTCTGGAGGGCAAGGAGATTCGGAACATCCAGCGGTTCGTGAATCTTGGCGAAAGAGAGACGGCGGTTCGCACCGTCGGTGCTAGCGGTTTGGTAGTCAGAGGTGCTCGAGGCGACCAAGAGGGATCCTTCCACAGACCTTCAGGATTGTCCGCACCCTCCCCCGACGCGCGGCTACCCGCCAACTTCTTCTGTTGAAGGACCGCCGCCCACGAGCCCACCGCTATATGAAGGCTGGAGGTTAAAAGGGAGAACGCAAAGATCCAAGATACCCCAAACGTGCGCGCGTGTCTAGCGCACGTCCGGGTTCCGGTCAAGTGCCTCGGGAAGGAAGCCGGGCCCGCAAGGCCCCTCTGCCCTGCCGCGCGAGACAACTGTACACCGCTGCGATCCCAGCAGAATGCGGCGGGCACACGGAGGGCACACGGCGGGCACAGCCGAATGCGGGCGCGTGGCCCCGGGGGTAGCCTGAGCACAGGTACCAGACCCAACCCGCAGGAACCGTCAAGGAAGAGGGAACCATGAGCTCCGACAACAACGACGTTGTCATCCTGTCCGCGGCCCGCACGCCGCAGGGCAGGCTCAACGGCCAGCTCGCCCCGTTCACCGCCGTCGAGCTCGGGGCGCACGCGATCCGGGCGGCGATCGAGCGCAGCGGCACGGGAGCGGCCGCTGTCGACGCCGTCATCATGGGTCAGGTGCTCCAGGCCGGCGCCGGCCAGAACCCGGCCCGGCAGAGCGCCGTCGCGGCCGGCGTCGGGTGGAACGTGCCCTGCGTGACCATCAACAAGGTCTGCCTCTCGGGCCTGACCGCGGTGATCGACGCGGCCCGCATGATCCGCGCGGGTGACGCGACCGTCGTCGTCGCCGGCGGCCAGGAGTCCATGACCCGCGCCCCGCACGTGCTCCCGGGCTCCCGCCAGGGCTGGACCTACGGCACGGTCGGAGCCCTCGACGTCGCGGCCCACGACGGTCTCACGGACGCCTTCGACGGCCAATCCATGGGCCTCTCGACGGAGTCGAAGAACCTCACGCTCGGGATCGACCGGCTCGCGCAGGACGAGGTCGCCGCCGCATCGCACCAGCGGGCCGCCAAGGCCCAGGCCGAGGGCGTCTTCGAGGGCGAGATCGCCCCCGTGACCGTCAAGCCGCGCAAGGGCGAGCCGGTCACCCTCACGGACGACGAGGGCGTCCGCCCCGCCACCACCGTCGAGACCCTGGCCCCGCTCCGGCCCGCCTTCGCGACCGACGGCACCATCACGGCCGGGAACTCCTCGCCGCTCTCCGACGGCGCCGCCGCGCTCGTGCTGACGAGCCGCGCCTACGCCGAGGACCACGGCCTGTCCTGGCTCGCCGTCGTCGGGCGCCCTGGGCAGGTCGCCGGACCGGACAACTCGCTCCACTCCCAGCCCGCCAACGCAATCGCCGACGCCCTCGAGCGTGCCGGCTGGACCACCGCGGACCTGGACTTCATCGAGATCAACGAGGCGTTCGGCTCCGTCGCGGTGCAGTCGCTCAAGGAGCTCGGCTACCCGCTCGGGCAGTGCAACATCCACGGCGGCGCGATCGCCCTCGGGCACCCCATCGGTGCCTCGGGCGCGCGGCTCGCGGGGCACGCGGCGCACGAGCTCGCCCGGCGCGGCTCGGGCCGGGCCGCCGTCTCGCTCTGCGGCGGCGGCGGGCAGGGCGAGGCGCTCCTCCTGTACAGGGACTGAGCAGCCGTGGTGACGCACGACGGCGGCGCTCCCCCGGGCGCCGACGGCCACTCGCGCTTCCTCGCCGCCGCGAGGGAGCACGGCCTCGACGTCCACGTGGCGGAGCGCGCCGCGGCGCGGAGCCTCGAGGAGGCCGCGGCGATCCTGGGCATCGAGCCGCGGGAGATCGTGAAGTCCCTCGTGGTCAAGCGCCCCGACGGGACGTTCCTGTTCGCCCTCATCCCGGGCGACCGGCAGATCTCGTGGCCCAAGCTGCGGGCCCTGCTCGGCGTGAACCGGCTCTCGCTGCCGCCAGCCGACGTCGCGTTCGAGGCGACCGGCTACGAGCGCGGGACCATCACGCCGCTCGGGTCCACGACGGCGTGGCCCGTCGTCGCGGACGCGGCGATCACCGGGCGCGTCTCCATGGGAGCGGGAGCGCATGGGCGCAGCGCGTTCGTCGACTCCGGGCAGCTCGTCCGTGCCCTCGGCGCGACGGTGGCGGACATCAGCGACCCGGCCTGACCCCCGGCTCCGCCGCCTCGGCGGGGACGCGGAAGGGCCCCGCAGTCCGATTGGATCGGACTGCGGGGCCCTTCGAGCACGCGGTGCAGGCGCGGGGCCTGCGGTGCGGGCGGGAACTACTTGAGGGTGACCGTGGCGCCGGCGGCCTCGAGGACCTCCTTGGCCTTCTCGGCGGTCTCCTTGTTGGCGCCCTCGAGGACGGCCTTCGGAGCACCGTCGACGAGGTCCTTGGCCTCCTTGAGGCCGAGCGACGTGAGGCCACGGACCTCCTTGATGACCGCGATCTTCTTGTCGCCAGCGGCCTCGAGGATGACGTCGAAGGAGTCCTTCTCCTCCTCGACGGCGGCCTCGCCGGCACCGCCGGCCGGGCCGGCGACGGCCACGGCAGCAGCGGTGACCTCGAAGACCTCCTCGAACTTCTTCACGAACTCGGAGAGCTCGATGATGGTGAGCTCCTTGAAGGCCTCGATCAGCTCGTCCTGGGTGAGCTTCGCCATGGTTGGCGTCCTTTCGCTTGGTGGTGCCCCGCTAGACAGTCAGGCGGCGCACCGAGAGAGTGGGGGTTGGGGGAAGAGGTCAGGCCTCTTCGGTGGCTGCGGCGGCCTCGGCCGGAGCCGCAACCTCCTCAGCAGCGGGGGCCTCGGCCTCAGCAGCGGGAGCCTCGGCGGCAGCCGGAGCGCCACCCTCCTCCTCGAGCTTGAGACGCAGGGCGTCGATGATGCGCGCAGCCGCGGCCATCGGCGCCTTGAGGACGCCGGCAACCTTGGCGAGCTGCAGCTCGCGGGACTCCAGGGCTGCCAGGGCGGCAACCTCGCCAGCGTCGAGCGCCTTGCCCTCGAAGTAGCCCGTCTTGATGATGAGCTGCTTGTTGTCCTTGGCAAAGTCGGTCAGGCTCTTGGCGGCCGCAACGGCGTCACCCTTGATGAACGCGATCGCGGTCGGCCCGGCGAGCTGGCCGTCGAACGCGTCGACACCGGCTTCCTTGGCTGCGATGGCGGTCAGGGAGTTCTTGACGACCGAGAACTTGTTCTCGGTGCCGAGCGAACGACGCAGCTGCTTGAGCTGGGCGACGGTGAGCCCGCGGTATTCGGTCAGGACCGCAGCGGTCGACTCCTGGAAATCCTTGGTGATCTCCTCGACTGCTGCCACCTTGGTAGGCGTTGCCATAACCCTCCTTCCGGGGAAACAGTGCCGGCTGTCCGGCCCCCGGGAAACAGGAACGCCCCGCGCAGATGCACGGGGCGTGGCATGCGGGCCGCTGTGCGGCCTGTAGGCTTTCGCTCGGTTCACCTGCGCAGGCCGCCCCCGGACGGGGACTTTCAGTTGGGAGCGCGTCCCGGCTTTCGGCACGCAGCATCCAACGACCGGCGGTCTTTGGTCCTTCAACTGTACGGGACGTTGCACGCCTCACCAAATCGCCGGTGCGCACGACGCCGGCCGCGCGCCCCGCGCGCCCGGCCCACCCGCCGTCGTGAGCCGCCCGCCGCTACCGCAGCAGGGCCCGCAGCGTCTGGATGGTGTCCGCCTCGCCGGGCCGCTTGTCGTCGCGGTAGCGCTTGACGCGCGCGAAGCGCAGCGCGATCCCTCCGGGGTAGCGCGAGGACCGCTGCACGCCGTCGATCGCGATCTCGACGACGGTGACCGGCTCGAGGTAGACGGCGTGCGCGTCGCGGCGGGCCTCGATGGTCGGGAAGTGCTCGGTCTGCCAGCGCAGGATCTCGTCGGTGAGGCCCTTGAACGTCTTCCCGACCATGACGAAGCCGCCCGGCTCGCCGAACTCCCCTTCCGGGTCGTACGCGCCGAGGTGCAGGTTCGACAGCCAGCCCTGCCGGCGGCCGTTGCCCCACTCGGCCGCGAGGACCACGAGGTCGTACGTCTGGACGGGCTTGACCTTGATCCAGCTCGAGCCGCGGCGGCCCGCGGCGTACAGCGAGCCGATGGCCTTGACCATGATGCCCTCGTGCCCGGCGGCGAGCGCCTCGCGCGAGAAGCGCTCGGCGGCCTGGGGATCGCCGGTCACCTCGCCCGGGACGATGTGCTCCGGCGCGAGCCTGACAAGCTCGGCGCGGCGCACGGCGAGCGGCTCGTCGAGCAGGTCCCTTCCGTCGACGTGCAGGACGTCGAAGAACCAGGGCCGGAGCACCGCCTCGCGCGCCGCGTCGGCCCCGAACCGGGACATGGTCTCCTGGAACGGCCGCGGGGCCCCGTCCTCGTCGAGGGCGAGCGTCTCGCCGTCCAGGATGACGTCCCGCGCCGGCATGGCCCGCACGACGTCGACGACCTCGGGCACGCGGTGCGTGATGTCGGCGAGGCTGCGCGTGAACACGCGCACGTCGTGGCCCGCCCGGTGCACCTGGATCCGCGCGCCGTCGAGCTTGACCTCGACCGAGGCCTCCCCCGTCGACGCGAGCGCCTCGCTCGGGGTCTTCGCCGTGGCCGCAAGCATCGGCAGGACGGGCCGGCCGACGACGAGCCCGACGCCCGCGAGGTCCTCCTCAGTCCCGGCCAGGGCGATCCGGGCCGTCTCGCCGAGGTCGCCCGACAGCATGGCCGCGCGCCGCACGAGCGCGGCCGGCCTGCCGCCCGCGGCCGCGATCGCGTCGGCGAGCACGCCCTCGAGGGCGCCCGTGCGCATCTCCCCGAGCAGCACCCCGACGAGGAACCGCTGCTCCCGCTCGGTGGCGCGCCGCATGAACCCGCCCAGGAGCTCGGCGCGCGCCGCCCCGGACCCGGTACCGGACGTGGCGGCGAGCCGGTCGAGGAACGCGTCGACGTCGGCGACGGTGAGCGACGGCACCGCGGCCGCCGGCGTATCCCCCCGGGACTGCGAGAGCCCGCGCCAGCCGACGCCGACCCGGCCCTGCCGCGGCCTGGCCACTAGGAGCCCGACGGCGAGCCCCACCTCGTCTGGCGACTCGCGGGCGAGCCGCCGCAGCAGCTGCGCGAGCGCCTCGACCTTCGCGAGCCGCGAGCGCGTGGAGGCGACCGCCTCTGCCGTGGAGACGAGCTCGTCGAGCAGCATGCGCCCAGTCTCGCACCACCCGCCGCCCGGCGGCAGCACGCGGCGCGGGGGGTCAGGCCGGCTGCGTGTCGGCCCGCCGCGCGTCCTCGACCGCGGCAGCCAGGTGGCGCGTGAAGAGCACGAGCCACGCGAGGATCACGCCGGCGACGACGAGCTCCATCCCGGTCATGGTGTAGTAGCCGAGCGGCCACCACAGCAGGACCGAGAGCGCGGCCGCGCCGAGCATCGCGTACCCGGCCAGGTAGAACGTCCGGCTCAGCCCGGGCAGCCAGGCCCGGACCCCGAGCACGAGGACCGTGTAGGCGGCCGTCATCGCCGTCGCGAGCGAGTTGTGCACGGGCATGAACACGTCCACGGGCACGAGCCCCGCGCCCGTGAGGAAGATCCCGGTGAGGACGAAGCACGCGATGAGCGGGCGCTCGCGCGTCGCAGCCGCGCCCTCCCCCGAGCGCGCGCGGTGCAGGTCGAGGGCCCGCAGGTCGCGGGTCATGTACTCGGCGAGGAGCGCGATGACCGCGCCGGCGGTCACGAGGGTCGCGTTGAACGCCAGGGCGACCCCATAGTCCGCCGCTCCGAGCACGCTGAAGTTGACCTCCCACCAGTTCGTCCGGCTCGTCGTGACCATGGAGGTGAGCACCCCGGCCGCGAGGTACGTCGCGAGGAGGTTGGAGAGGGCGTAGCTGTCCATCCGAGAGCCCGACTGGTGGCTCGAGTAGGCCGCGAGGGCCGCCGCGACCGCCGTGAGCAGCGCGGCCGCGAAGGTGTCCACGCTCACGCCCGTGAAGGCCCGCTGGAAGATCTGGAAGCTCGCCCAGGTCACCATGAACGCGATCGCCGCGTGGGCGAACGCGAGCGCCACGAGCCCGAGGAGCCGCCGCCACAGGGGCCGCTCGGCCAGCCACCGCCGGTCCGGATCGGCGTAGGAGCGGCGGTAGGCCACCGCGAAGGCCAGCGCGGAGGCGACGCCCGCCACAATCGCCGCGATGTCCCCCACCCCCTGGTCGCCCGAGAGCGCAGGGCGCCGGTCGGCGAAGGCTGCGAGGGCGACGGCGAGGCCCGCGGCGATCGCGGCGGCCGCGGCGATGAGCGCGCGGACCTCGGCCCCGGTCGCGGTGCCCCGCGGCCGCGGCCGGGCGCGGGGTCCGGGAGCGGGCTCGGGGACGGCGGCGCCCCGGGCGGTGCCCACGGCGTCGTCGCTCATGCGAGCCTCCGGTACCACTCGCCGTCGGCCCCCGCAGGCCGGAACCCGAGGGCTGTGTTGATGGCGAGCATGTGCTCGTTCTCCGCCGCGTTGAACGTCAGGACCTTTGCCGCCTGCGGGAAGCGCTGCCGGTAGGCGCGCAGGTTCGCGAGCTTGATGAGCATCCCTAGGGAGCGGCCCCGGTGGCCGAGGCGCACGAGCGTGTCGTCCTGGTCAGCCACGTCCTCCTTGCCCTCGCGCACCCACAGCGCCGTGTACGCTGCGAACTCCCCCGTGCCGCGGTGCCGCGCGACGGCGTAGAGCGGCACCGTTCCCGCCTCGTTGAGCATGCGGTCGAGCGCCGCAACCCGGTCGGCGTCCCAGCGCTCCGGCTCGTACACGTCCTCTCCCTGCGGGGCGTCGATGGACATCCGCCCGAACAGCTCCGCCATCGCCGCCCGGTGCTCGGGCGGGACGCCCTCCCAGAGGAGCACCTCGTAGTCGGACCCGGCCTTCGCCGCTGCGGCCGCCTCGAGGGCCGGCCAGGAGGCCTCGTGCTCGTCCAGCACCAGCTCGCTGAAGCGCGTGACCTGGCTCAGCGCGAACCCCGCGGCCTGCGCGAAGCGGACCGAGCGCGCCTCTGCGGGCACGGCACCCGTCCCGGTGGAGGCAACGACGGCGCTCGGCGCGGCGGCGCGCGCCGGCAGCGTCGAAGCCGGGTGCTCGGTGTACGTGTCGAGGAGGGTGCGGCCCCGCCGTCGCGCCTCCTCGACGGCCGCATCGAGCAGGAGCCGGCCGATCCCCCGGCCCGCGTGCCCGTCGAGGACCTCGGCGCGCACCTGTGCCCGGCCGAGGTCCTCCTGCAGCGGGACGCGGCACCAGGCCCGGCCGACCATGCGGTCCCCGGCCCGGACGAAGAAGAGCGCCGTCGACTCGTAGGCGGAGTCCCGCCATGCGCGCAGGCGGTAGGCGGCCGGGGCGCAGCGGTCCTCGTGCCCCCAGATCTGCCTCTGGACCTCGTCGGCGAGGCGGCAGAACTCCAGAAAGGGGGCAGCGTCCCGCGCCTCGAGGGACGCAGGAAGGCTCAGCCGCTGAACGCGGTACTCGGCGCTCATGGTCGGAGTCTACGACGTGCGAAACCCTGGAACTGTTAAAGAAAATGCAGCACGCCCCCTCCCGCGGCGGGAGGGGGCGTGCTGTATGGCTGCCGTGCCGGGCAGTCTCGCTCAGCGTGCCGGTGCGCTCACTCAGGCGTCGAGGACGACCTTCGTGACGTTCGGGTCGACCGGGATGCCGGGGCCGAAGGTCGTGGTGACCGTGGCCTTCTGGATGTAGCGGCCCTTGGACGCCGACGGCTTGAGGCGCAGGACCTCGTCGAGGGCGGCGGCGTAGTTCTCGGCCAGCTGGCGGGCGTCGAAGGAGGCCTTGCCGATGATGAAGTGCAGGTTCGAGTGCTTGTCGACGCGGAAGTCGATCTTGCCGCCCTTGATGTCGGTCACGGCCTTGGCCACGTCCGGGGTCACCGTGCCGGTCTTCGGGTTCGGCATGAGGTTGCGCGGGCCGAGGATCTTGCCGAGGCGGCCGACCTTGCCCATGAGCTCCGGGGTCGCGACGGCGGCGTCGAAGTCCGTCCACCCGCCCTGGATGCGCTCGATCAGGTCGTCCGAGCCGACGAAGTCGGCGCCGGCGGCCTCAGCGGCCGCGGCCTTGTCGCCCGTCGCGAAGACGACGACGCGGGCGGTCTTGCCGGTGCCGTGCGGGAGGTTCACCGTGCCGCGGACCATCTGGTCCGCCTTGCGCGGGTCGACGCCGAGGCGGAACGCGACCTCGACGGTAGAGTCGGACTTCGAGGTGCTGATCTCCTTGGCGAGGGCCACGCCCTCGGCCGGGGCGTACAGCTTGCCGGCCTCGATCTTCGCGGCGGCTGCCTCATATGCTTTGCTGCGCTTTGCCATGCTGCTCTTGTTCTCCTTGTGCAGTTGTGGTCTCAGTGGGCCGCGCTCGGCCCTGCCACGGACGACGGCGGGACTCGCCGGCGTCATTCTTTGTTGTGTGGGTGAGGGCTTAGCCCTCGACGGTGATGCCCATGCTGCGGGCCGTACCGGCGATGATCTTCTTCGCGGCCTCGACGTCGTTCGCGTTGAGGTCCTCGAGCTTGGTCTTGGCGATCTCCTCGACCTGCGCGTCGGTGAGCTTGGCGACCTTCACGGTGTGCGGGGTCGCGGAGCCCTTCTGCACGCCCGCGGCCTTCTTGATGAGCTCGGCGGCCGGCGGGGTCTTGGTGATGAACGTGAAGGAGCGGTCCTCGTAGACCGTGATCTCCACGGGGATGACGTTGCCACGCTGGGATTCCGTCGCGGCGTTGTACGCCTTGCAGAACTCCATGATGTTGACACCGTGCTGACCGAGCGCAGGGCCGATCGGCGGGGCCGGGTTGGCGGCACCTGCCTGGATCTGCAGCTTGATAAGGCCGGTGACCTTCTTCTTGGGAGCCAATGTAGGTCCTTCTTTCCAGTGCTTCCTGAGCAGCAGGAGCGCCGCCCAGGTGATGACTGCCCTGGCGAGGCAGTCGGCCGCCCCGGGTCCGGCAAAGCATCCGGTCCCGGGGCGAAGTCTTGTGTTGTCGGGTCCCTAGATCTTCGAGACCTGGTTGAACGCGAGGGTCACGGGGGTCTCGCGCTCGAAGATCGAGACGAGGACCACGAGAGTCTGCGACTCGGGCTTGATCTCGGAGATCGTGGCCGGGAGGGTCTCGAACGGGCCCTCCTTGACGATGACCGACTCGCCGACCTCGAAGTCGACGTTGACCGGCGCGGCGGCGGCCTTCTGGCCGGCCTTGCCCGCGGCCTTCGCCTCGGCGGCCTGCTCCTGCTCGAACACCGGGGCGAGCATCGAGAAGACCTCGTCGAGGGTCAGCGGGACGGGGTTGTGGGCGTTGCCCACGAAGCCCGTGACGCCCGGGGTGTGGCGGACGGCGCCCCACGAGGCGTCGGTGAGGTCCATGCGCACGAGGACGTAGCCCGGGATGCGGACCCGGTTCACGATCTTGCGCTGGGCGTTCTTGATCTCGACGACTTCCTCCATCGGGACCTGGATCTCATAGATGAAATCCTCCATGTCCAGCGTCTGGATGCGGGTCTCGAGGTTCGCCTTCACGCGGTTCTCATAGCCGGCGTAGGAGTGGATGACGTACCAGTCGCCCGGCTGGCGGCGCAGCTTGGCCTTGAACTCCTCCGCGGCCGCGGCGGGGTCGAGGGCCTGCTCGGGGGCGGCCGACGGCGCGCCCTCCTCGGCGCCGACGCCCTCCTCGGCGTCGCCGTACTCGGACTCCTCGCCGCCGGGCTCCGCAGCGTCGACAGTGTCCTCATCGGCCGACTCGTCCTCGGCCCCGTACTCGTCCTCAGCCGATGCATCAGCCACGTCGGAGAACGCCGGCTCGAAGGCGCCCTGGTCGGAGTCGTCCGCGGAGTCGCCGAAGTCGGCTGCGGGAAGGGCAGTCTCCTCCTGCTCGGTACCGCGTTCCTCGAGCTCGTGCTCAGACACTTCGTCTCCTGCTTTCCTCAATGCGACTTAAATGCGTCATCCGCACACCCTGACCCGGGCGCCGGTTCTCCCGGCACCGGACCACGGTCTGCGGACCCCGGCTAGCTGTCGGCGGACTCGCCCCCGAAGACCCACCCGACGCCGATGCCGAAGACGAAGTCGAGGGCGAAGACGATCACCATCACGACCGCCACGAACGCCAGCACCACGATCGTGTAGGTGAGGAGTTCCTGGCGGGTCGGCGTCACGACCTTGCGGAGCTCGCCGATCACCTGGCGGATGAAGAGGGCGATGCGGCCGAAGAAGCTGAGCTTCCTGGCCTGCTTGGGGCGGCCCGGAGAGCTGCTCGCAGCTGTTTCGGTCACCGATTCCTCGCTCATCCGTCTCGCCCGCAGGACTTCCCCGCCGGATCCGTTCTGTGGGTGCTGGAATGGCCCGGACAAGCCGGGCCGTTCCTTGCGCAGGGCAGACAGGACTCGAACCTGCAACCTGCGGTTTTGGAGACCGCTGCGCTACCAATTGCGCCACTACCCTTCGGTGCGGACTTGCCGCTGGACCACCATACCAAGGATCCGGCGCGGCGGTGCGCACCGCCGTCGTCCCTGAGGACGAGCCAGAAATCCCAGGCACGGGCCACTCTCGCGGTTCCGATACCGAGGATCAAGTCTACGCATATTCCGCCCGTGCGTCGAACCGGGTCCCTGTGCCGCCGGCCGCGGGGCGCCAGCGAATAGAGTAGGAGGGTCAGTGCCATGCCCCCACACAGACAGGACCACCCATGACCTCCGCGCGTGTCTCCCAGCGCATCGGATCCATTGCCGAATCCGCCACCCTGGCCGTTGATGCGAAGGCGAAGGCCCTCAAGGCCGCGGGCCGGCCGGTGATCGGCTTCGGCGCCGGTGAGCCGGACTTCCCCACCCCCGCGTACATCGTCGACGCCGCCGTCGAGGCCGCGCGGCAGCCCAAGTACCACCGCTACTCCCCCGCCGCCGGCCTGCCCGAGCTGCGCGAGGCCATCGCGAAGAAGACCCTGCGCGACTCGGGCTACGAGGCCGCGGCGAGCCAGGTGCTCGTGACCAACGGCGGCAAGCAGGCCGTCTACAACTCCTTCGCGACGCTCCTGGACCCGGGCGACGAGGTCATCGTGCCCACGCCGTACTGGACCACCTATCCCGAGGCGATCCGCCTGGCCGGCGGCGTCCCGGTCGAGGTCTTCGCCGGCCCTGAGCAGGGCTACCTCGTCACGGTCGAGCAGCTCGAGGCCGCCCTCACGCCCCGGACGAAGATCCTCCTCTTCGTCTCGCCGTCCAACCCGACCGGCGCGGTCTACTCGCCCGAGCAGGTCAAGGAGATCGGCCAGTGGGCCGCGTCGAAGGGCCTGTGGGTCATCACCGACGAGATCTACGAGCACCTCACGTACGACGGCGTGCCCTTCACCTCGATCGCGACCGCGGCCCCCGAGCTCGGCGACCGGGTCGTGATCCTCAACGGCGTCGCGAAGACGTACGCCATGACGGGCTGGCGCGTGGGCTGGATGATCGGCCCGGCGGACGTCATCAAAGCCGCGACCAACCTCCAGTCGCACGCGACGAGCAACGTCTCCAACGTCTCGCAGATCGCCGCCCTGGCCGCCGTCGCCGGCCCGCTCGACGCGGTCGAGGAGATGAAGGTCGCCTTCAACCGCCGGCGCAAGGCGATGGTCTCGGCGCTCAACGCGATCGACGGCGTCGACTGCCCGACGCCGCACGGCGCCTTCTACGCGTACGCCGACGTCCGCGGCCTCCTCGGCCGCGAGCTCGGCGGGATCCGCCCGGCGACCTCCGCCGAGCTCGCCGCGCTCGTCCTGGACAAGGTCGAGGTCGCGATCGTCCCGGGCGAGGCGTTCGGCCCGAGCGGCTACGTGCGCCTCTCCTACGCCCTCGGCGACGAGGACCTCGCGGAGGGCGTCGGCCGCCTCGCCGAATTCCTCGGCACGGCCAAGTAGCGCCCAGCGCCTCTCCATCGACTGCTCCGCCGCCGTCGTTCTGGCTGTTCAGAACGACGGCGGCGGAGCAGTCGTTTTTCCGGGGCTACCAGATCTTCCGGTCCGCGGCCCAGCGGGAGAGCTCGTGCCGGTTGGTGAGCTGGAGCTTGCGCAGCACGGCCGAGACGTGCGTCTCGACGGTCTTGACCGAGATGAACAGCTCCTTCGCGGCCTCCTTGTAGGTGTAGCCGCGCGCGATGAGGCGCATGACGTCGAGCTCGCGCGCCGAGAGCCGGTCGAGCTCGTCGTCGGCCACGTCCGCAACGGCCGAGGTCCCGAACGCGTCGAGGACGAAGCCGGCCAGCCGGGGCGAGAACACGGCGTCGCCTTCGGCCACCCGCAGGACGGCGTCGGTGATCTCGGGGCCGGACGCGGTCTTGGTCACGTAGCCGCGCGCCCCAGCGCGGATCACGGAGACGACGTCCTCCGCGGCGTCCGAGACGCTCAGGGCGAGGAAGCGCACGTGCGGAAGCAGCGCCGTCGACCGCGTGAGCACCTCCCGCCCCCCGCCGCCGAGGCCGCCGGGCAGATGCACGTCGAGCAGCACGACCTGCGGCCGCACCGAGTCGATGACGGCGACCGCGTCCTCGACCGTCCCGGCCTCGCCCACGACGGCGACGCGCTCGTCCAGATCGGCCTTGAGGCCCGAGCGGAAGATCGTGTGGTCGTCGACGATGACGACGGTGACAGGGCCTGGCTCGCGGGTCCCGGGCGCCGGGGCGGCCTGCTCCGCGTGAGGGTCGGTCGTCATGTCTCCTCCGTTCCGGGCAGCCGCAGCCGCACCTCGGTGCCGTCGGCGCCGCTCGCGATCGCCGCCTCGCCGCCGTGGCGGCGCATCCGGCCGATGATGGACTCGCGGACGCCGAGCCGGTCCGCGGGGACCGCGTCGAGGTCGAACCCGGGCCCGCGGTCCCGCACGAACACCTCGACCGTCCCCTCACGCGACTCGGCGTAGACCGAGACGGGCCCGCCGCCGCCGTGCCGGGCGGCGTTGAGCATGGCCTCGCGCGCGGCCTGGAGCAGGGCCTCGTAGGCGTCGCGCCGGGCCTGCCCGTCCGCGGCGTCCCGCGCCTCGCCGACGAGGACGACGTCGATCGGCGCGCCGACCGCGTCCTCGACCTCGGCCGCGACCGACGTGAGCCGGTCCTCGAACGAGCCGCTCGAGGTCCGCGAGTCGCGGTACAGCCACTCGCGCAGCTCCCGCTCCTGCGCCCTGGCCAGGCGCGTCACGTCCGCCTCGCTGCCCGCGCGGCGCTGGATGAGGGCCAGGGTCTGGAGGACCGAGTCGTGCAGGTGCGCCGCGATCTCGGCACGCTCCTCCTCGCGGACCCGCGCGGCGCGCTCCGCCCCGTACTCGCGCCAGAACTTGAGCCCCCAGGGCAGGAGGACGAGGGCGACGCCGGCGAGGACCGCGAAGGAGGCGAGCAGGGCCGTGCCGAGGACATTCCACTGGCTGCCGGAGACCGCGAGCGCGACGCCGGCGACGACGAGCGCCAGCCCCGCGCCGAGCCGGAGCCAGCCCGTCCAGCGCTCGGTCCCGGCGCCGCGGACGAGCCGCTCCCGGCGGGCCTCGTCGAGCTGCATCCACGCGAGCGCGACGCCGCCGAGGATCGCCGCGATGGGCACGACGGTGTCGAGCGGGACGTCTATGCCGATGAGGCTTCCTCCGAGCACGAACGCGCCCAGCAGCAGGACGAGCCCGAGCAGGATCTCGCGCGCGTACCGAGGGACGGCGAGCTGCCGCAGCGCGGGGTCGGGGACGGCGCTCACGGTGGGGGCGATGGGCGACGCCGGGCGGCGGGCGGCGCGCTTGGCCGCCTCCGCCGCGGTGGGCACCATAATCCAGAGCCACGCGTAGAAGACGATCCCCGCGCCGCCGAGGATCGCCGTGGCTGCCATGATCCAGCGGACGGCGTCGACGCGGACCCCGAGGTGCCGCGCGAGGCCCGAGCACACGCCCGCGAGGAGGCGGTCCTCCCCCCGGACGAGGGGCGGGCGCACGGGCACGGTGTTCATGCCCTCAATCCAAGCACCTTTGGACCGCGTCAGGGGCGTTCCCGGCCGCATCCCCGGGTCCGTTCAGGGTGCGGTCAGGGGTTCCCCCGATGGGTGGGCAGAGCGCGCGGCGGAACGATGGACGCATGAGCAATCAGCACCCTGACCCCGACCGCCCCGACCCTCTCCCCGGGCCCCAGCCGGAGGACGTGCCCGGCGGCAGGCAGCCGGGCAGCACTCAGCCCGGCGGCCCCCAGCCCGCGCCCGTCCCCGGCCCGGCCCCCGCGCCGGGACGCCCCACCGACTTCTTCGGCTGGATCCGCGGCCTCGGCGTCGTGCGCGGCGGCGACCGCTGGCTCGGCGGCGTCTCGAGCGGCCTCGCATACCGCTGGGGCGTCGACCCGATCCTCATCCGCGGACTCTTCATCGTCGCCGCGCTGTTCCTCGGCATAGGCGTCCTCGCCTACGGCCTGGCCTGGCTCCTGCTGCCGGAGCCCGACGGGCGAATCCACCTCCAGGAGGCCGGCCGCGGCCGCTGGACCGCCGGCATGACGGGCGCGGTCCTCGTGACGATCCTCGGCCTCGGCGGCGCCCGCGCCGGCTTCTGGTTCGGCGAGCGCGGCGTGGGTGGGGCGTTCTGGGGGCTCTTCTGGGTCGCCGTCGTCGCCTTCGCGGTCTACAGCATCGTCCGCGGATCCCGTCGGCGCAGCGCGATGGCGGCTGCCCCTGCCCCCGGGGGCGGCCCCGGCTTCCAGCCCGGCATGCCCCAGACCGGCACGGGTCAGACCGGCATGCCCCACCCCGGCGCCACACAGCCCGGCGTCCCCGCGCCCGGCGACACGTTCTACGCGAAGGCGGCCAGCGCGCCGTCGTACGCGACTCCTCCAGGCACCCCGGGCGGTCCCGGGGCGCCCGGCCACGCGTCCGCCCCGCCGCCGTTCTACGGGACACCGGTCCCTACCCCCGCCCCCGTCCCGCCTCCCCCGCCTGTCCCCCGGAGGCGCGGCCCGGGCGGAGCGTACGTCGCCGTCGTCGTCGGCCTGACCGCGCTCATCGCGGGCACGCTGCTCGCCCTCGACCGGGCCGGCATGCCGAGCGTGGGCGCGACCGGCGGGATCTGGGCGATCGCGGCCATCGCCCTCGGCCTCGGGATCGTCGTCGCGGGCCTGCGCGGGCGCACCGCGGGCATCCTGACCCTCTTCGCGATCGTGGCCATCGTCTCGGCCGGGATCGCCCAGGGCATCAACCGCTTCGCCGACTCCCGCGGCCCGTCCCGCGTCGCCTACGCGCCGGCCACCATCGCCGAGGTCTCCGGCGGGTACGACATCGCCGCGGCGGAGGGCACGGTTGACCTCTCCGCGCTGGACAACGCCGGGCCGCTCGCCGACGACAGGACGGTGCGGTTGGACGTCGCGCTGAGCTCGGTCGCGATCGAGATCCCGCAGGGCATCCCGGTCGAGGTCCGCACGGACGCCAGCCTGTCCGAGGTCCGGCTCGGACCCCGCACGGTCGCGGGGATCTCGCAGCGGGACACCCAGACCTACAACGCCGACCGCCCTGGCGCGACCCTCGTGCTGGAGCTCGACGCCGCCCTGAGCAGCGTCCGGATCGAAGAGGAGCACTGACATGAGCATGCAGGACTACGACCAGAGGTCCGAGAACATCGGGAACATCGCCGAGAAGCAGGGCCCCGCCGTGGGCACGATCGTGTGGGGGGCAGTTGTCATGGCCATCGGGGCGCTCATCCTGGCGGACCGGCTAGGCTGGCTGCACGTGGAACCGGGGTACGCTGCCGCCGGCGTCATGCTCCTCGCGGGCCTGGGCCTCGTGGTCGGCGGCCTGCTAGCCGCCGGGCGCCGGCGCAGGGTAGCGGCCGACGGCGGGGGCCGCGCCGACGGATCCGAGGGCACCGACGGCGGGGCCGCGACTCCCGGCGCCGCGTCCGCCCCGACCGAGTGACACACGCCCCGAGTGAGACATCAGGAGGATCCATGGACAAGTTCTTCGCAGCCATCCGCTCGAGCGGCCTCCGGCGCGGACCGCGCCGGATCCTCGGAGGAGTCCTGGCCGGCCTCGCCGCCAAGGCCAACGTGGACGTCGCGTTCGTCCGCATCGGGTTCCTGCTCCTGTGCCTTCTGCCCGGGCCCGCGTTCCTCGCCTACATCGTGGCGTGGATCCTCATCCCGAACCAGGACGGCCGGATCATCCTCGAGGACGCCCTGCAGCGGCGCGCCCTCGGAAGGGGCCCGTCCGGGCCGAAGGGGCCGAACGCCTGAAACGCCACCCCAGTGAGGGCCCCCGATCCGCGAGGATCGGGGGCCCTCACGCGCGCGTTGGGCACGGCGTGCGGCGGGGCCCGCGCCCGCGGCGGGAGGCCGGCGTCGTGCACCGCCGGCGTCATGCGGCTGTGCTCTGCGTCACGATTGACGGCTGGGGTGGCTAGAATGTCCGGTGGGCTCAACGTGGCGCTCTTGAATCACCAGTTCCGGCCGCGCCACCGTCGCCATCCCCCTTCGACCTTCCGACGCGGGGCGGCCGCCAACCGAAAAGGGCCTTCATGAAGATCGGCATCCTCACCTCCGGCGGCGACTGCCCAGGACTCAACGCCGTCATCCGCGGCGCCGTGCTCAAGGGCATCGCCGTCCACGGTCAGTCCTTCGTCGGGTTCCGCGACGGCTGGCGGGGCGTGGTCGAGGGCGACATCGTCGACATCCCCCGCACCATGGTGCGCGGCATCGCGAAGCAGGGCGGCACGATCCTCGGCACGTCCCGCACCAACCCGTTCGAGGCCGGCGGCGGGCCCGACGTCATCAAGGCCAACATGGAGCGGCACGGGATCGACGCGATGATCGCGATCGGCGGCGAGGGCACCCTCGCGGCCGCGAAGCGCCTCACGGACGCGGGCCTCAGGATCGTCGGCGTGCCCAAGACGGTGGACAACGACCTCGACGCGACGGACTACACCTTCGGCTTCGACACGGCCGTCGAGATCGCCACGGAGGCGATCGACCGGCTGCGGACCACCGGCGAGTCGCACCACCGCTGCATGATCGCCGAGGTCATGGGCCGTCACGTCGGCTGGATCGCGCTGCACGCCGGCATGGCCTCGGGCGCGCACGCGATCCTCATCCCCGAGCAGAAGGTCAGCATCGACCAGGTCGTCGAGTGGGTCAAGATGGCCCACGACCGCGGCCGCGCGCCCGTCGTCGTCGTCGCCGAGGGCTTCGTGCTCGAGGGGATGAATGCCCCGCACTCCGAGCGCGGGCTCGACACCTTCGGCCGCCCCCGGCTGGGCGGCATCGCCGATCAGCTCGCCCCCGAGATCGAGGCCCGCACGGGCATCGAAACCCGGGCCACGATCCTCGGGCACATCCAGCGCGGCGGCGTCCCGACCGCGTTCGACCGCGTCCTCGCGACGCGCCTCGGCATGGCAGCGATCGACTCCGTCGTCGAGGGCCGATGGGGCACGATGGTCTCGCTCAACGGCACCGAGATCGCGCACGTGGCCTTCGACTCGGCGCTCGGCCGGCTCAAGACGGTCCCGCAGCACCGCTACGACGAGGCCGCCGTCCTCTTCGGCTGAGCCGAGGGGAGGGGCGCATGGCGGAGACCTTCCACGAGGGGAGCCGGGACGTCGTCCGGCTCGCGTGGGCGCGAAGGCTCGGCCTGCCGGACCTGAGCTTCTCGGACGACGGCGGGCGCCTCCTCGGGTGCCGCGACAGCGCCGCCGAGCTGGTCGCCGTCGAGCTCTTCGGGCAGCTGGCCCTGTGCGGGCCGACGCCCCTCGTCGAGGCCGGGGCGGGCCTTCCCGACGACGACCTGCTCGCCGGCGGGGCGCTCCTGCGCCTCGCCGGGGCCGGCGGGCACCGGCTGCGCTCCGGCGTCCTGGGCTTCGCCGACTACCTCCCGCTCGACCAGCCGGGGACCGAGCCGGAGATCTCCCGGGCCGCGCCCGAGGCGATCGAGCTCGAGATGCGCTGCCCGCCCGACGACGCCGCCTCGGCGGAGCTCATGCGGCGCGATCACCGCTTCACGCTCCTGCTCGACGACGGGCCGGCCGCCTGCGCGGCCTACGCCGAGGTCGAGGGGCTGCTCGCGGACCTCGGCGTGCTCGTCGCGCCCGCGCACAGGCACCGCGGGCTCGGCAAGTTCATCGCCTCGGTCGCGATCCACGAGGCCCTCGCGGAGGGGCTCATCGTGCAGTTCGACGTGCCCTCGCACCAGATCGCAGGCCTGCGCCTCGCCGACGGGCTCGGGATCACGCCGTCGGGCAGGATCGCCTCGGTGGCCCTGGCCCCCGGCCGCTGACGCCGAGGTGGGGGCCTTGACCGCCGAGATGGGGGCCTTGACCGCCGAAATGGGGCCCTAGGAACGCCGAGGTCGGGGCGCCCGCCAAGGCGTGCGCCGTCGTACGCGCCAGTGACTGCCGCCGCGGCAACAGCTGCCCTCGGCCGCATCTGCTGCCTCGATCCCGGCCGCACATGCGGCTTTCGGCAGCAGATACGACATTGCGGGCCCTCACCTTCGCGTCCTACTCCCCCACCTCGGCGTCCCACTCCCCCACCTCGACGTCCTAGGACCCCACTTCGGCGTCACAGGACCCCATCTCGCCGGGAAGGGGGTCAGTGCTCGGCCAGGGTGACCGCGGGGGCGGCGGGGGGTACCCGGACGAAGAAGAACGCGACCGCGAGGCCCAGCGCGAGCACCGCGGCGGGCAGCAGCACGGACTGGGCCATCGCCGCGGCGAAGCCCGCGTGGAGCTCGGCGGGAAGGGTGCCGCCAGCGTACTCTCCAGTGGGGGCCCCGGATCCGGGCCCGGGCAGCTCGGCCGCGAGCCGGGCCTGCATGAGCGCCGCGATGGCCGCGCTGCCGAGGACCGCGCCGACCTGCCGGGTCGTGTTGTAGAACCCGGACCCGGCACCGGCCTGGTGCGGCGGCAGGCCGCGGGTGGCGAGCGTCGCGAGCGGGCCCCAGATGCCGATGTTGGCCAGCCCGACGACGGCGCTCGGGATCAGGAGCAGCCAGATCGGCATGTCCGGCGTCAGGAGCACGGCGTACAGGACGAGCCCGAGCGCGAAGAGCGTCAGGCCCGCGATGTTCATGGCCTTCGCGTGGCCCTTGTCCACGAGCCGCCCGCCGAGCGGCGCGAGGCCGCCGGAGAGCAGCGCCATGGGGACCATCATGAGCGCGGACTGCGTAGGCGTCATGCCGCGCACGAGCTGGTAGTAGAAGATGGTCGGCAGGCCGAACGAGGTCACGGCGAACCCCACCGTCGACATCCCGAGGGTCGCGAGCGAGAAGTTGCGGTCCCGGAACAGCCCGAGCGGCAGGAGCGGCTCACCGCGCGTGGTCCTCTGCCACCACACGAAGCCGGCCATGACAACGACGCCGGCGACGATCACGCCCCAGACCGTGATCGGCCCGGCGATGCTGCCCCAGGCATACGTCTGCCCCTCCTGGATGCCGAAGACGATGAGGAACATCCCCGCCGCGCTGAGCACGACGCCGACGAGGTCGAACCGGTGCGGGTGGGTTGCGAGCCAGGGCACGAACCGGGCCGCCGCGACGAACGCGACGATCCCGACGGGCACGTTGACGAAGAAGATCCACTCCCAGCCGAGCCCGTCGACGAGCAGCCCGCCGAGGATCGGCCCCACGAGCATCGCGACGCCCGCCGTCGCACCCCACAGCCCCATCGCAGCGCCGCGCCGGTCCGGCGGGAAGATCCGCGTGATGACCGCCATGGTCTGCGGAGTCATGAGCGCCGCACCCATGCCCTGGGCGGCCCGGGCGGCGATGAGCATCCCGATGCTTCCGGCGAACCCGCACCACAGGGACGAGAGCGTGAAGATCACGAGTCCCGTGAGGTACATCGCCTTGGGGCCGAAGCGGTCCCCGAGGCGGCCCGTGATGAGCAGCGGCACCGCGTACGCCAGCAGGTACGAGCTCGTGACCCAGATGACGGCGCCGACGTCCGCCCCG
The DNA here is from genome assembly GCF_056780155.1 of Sinomonas sp. T428B. Classification (NCBI taxonomy): domain Bacteria; kingdom Bacillati; phylum Actinomycetota; class Actinomycetes; order Micrococcales; family Micrococcaceae; genus Sinomonas; species Sinomonas sp. T428B. The sequence continues at coordinate 2,966,349 of NZ_JBRAZR010000001.1, forward strand.
AGCCCCCGCATGATCGCCGGGTTCGCCACCGAGACGATGGTCGAGTCGACGAGGATCATGAAGAACCCGATCACGAGGGACCACAGCGTCGGCCACGGGCGCTCCATGGCCTCGGGGCGATCGCCGCGCACGACGGCGGTCCCCCCGCTCGCGGATTCCTCGCCTGCTCGCCGTTCCCCAGTCCGGCCCGCGCCCACGTCGCTCCTGCTCGTCTTCACGGGTGCCATCCTAGGCCTGGCGCCTGTCCCCCGGCTGGGAACGGCTACCAGTTGTTGTTGTTCGATCTCGCGGTGCCGCCCTGGCCGTCGTCGACGGTCACCCAGCCGTTGCTCCAGTAGTTGTTCGAGTCCTTGCCGAGGTAGCAGTCGTTCGCGTTGCGGAAGTACCCGTTCGCGTCCGTCTGGTCCCTGTACTGGGCGAAGACGTGCGCGCCGCCGCCGTCGTTCCAGCACTTGACCGTGACCGTCGCGTTGGGGTGGAAGTTCCGGCCCGTGACGTCGAACCAGTAGCAGTTGTTGGACGGGCAGCCCGAGGCCCCCTGGGTCAGGGCGCCCTTCGCCAGGCTCGCCGTCGGCGAGGCCGTGCGGGCCGAGGCGGAGTTGCTCGTGCAGTTCGCCGGATCGCCCTTGACGCAGGCCGTGACCCTGATCGAGTGCGCCTCGTCGGGGCCGTTCCCCACGGTGGCGGCGCCGTCGTTGGCCACCTGGTTCCCGTCGATCACGACCGTGACCACGCTCTCGCGGCCGTTGTCGTACCCGCCATTCGCGCCCGTGTTCCACCTCATCTGGACCCGGATGCCGTCCTGGCTCGCGCTCACGACGGGCGTCCTGGGCTGGCCGTAGGGGTTGGCCGAGTCGGCGTTGCTCGCCGGGCCGGGTCCTGCCGAGTTCACGGCGCGGACGGCGAAGCTGTACTGCGTGCCGTTCGTGAGCCCGCCCACGACCCTGTTCGCGGCCAGGCTCTGCCACGTGCCCCCGTTGACCGAGTACTGGTAGCCGGAGATCGGGTCGCCGTTGTTGGCGGGCGCGGTGAACGCAAGCTGCACCTGCTGCCCCGCGTTCGAGGTGTTGGTCGGGGTCGCCGTCAGGCCCGTCGGCGCGCCGGGCTTGCCGTAGGGCACGACGCCGTTGCTCCGCGCCCCCTCGGGGGACGCGCCCACGGTGTTGTAGGAGACGAGCGAGAACGTGTACGTGCTCGCGTTGTCGAGCCCCGTGATCTGCTGCGCCGTGGCGGTCGTGCGCGGGGTCTGCTTCTCGAAGGCGCCGTTGCGGTAGACCTTCACGACGTACCCCGTGACCGGGTCGCCGTTGTTCTTGAGCGGCTCCGAGGCCCACGTGACGTCGACGACGCCGCCGTTGACGGCCGACGTCGTGCGCGTCGCCGTGGGTGCCGACGGCGCGAGCGGGACGCCGGCGGGCTTGGCCGCCGCCGAGAGCCCGGACCAGTCGGACGGGTCCTTGGCGCCGTTCTTCGCCTGGATGCGGGCCCGGTACTCGACGCCGTTCGTGAGCCCGTCCCACGTGAGGGACGTGACGTTGCCGACCGTCTTCTGCATCATGCCCTGGGACGAGGAGAGCTCGATCGTGTAGTTCGTGATCGGCGTTCCCTCGTTGGCCGGCGGCGTCCAGGCGAGGCTGATGCTCTTGTCCCCGCGCGTGAGCTGCGGCGGCGCGGGCTGCGAGGGCTTCGCGTCCGGCGTGACCGGGGCCGAGGCGGGGCCGGGAGCGGACTCGCCGACGGCGTTGATCGCGAGGACCGTGAACGTGTACTGCGTGCCGTTGGTCAGGCCCGTCACGGTGCACGTGTTGGTCGGGCACGGCTGGCCGCGGCCGTCGAAGAGCACCCTGTAGCCGGTGATCTCCGCGCCGTTGTTCGCCGGCGGCGCCCAGTGCAGGACGACCTGGCGGCTCGCCATGCTGTCCACGACGGGCGCGCTGGGGGCGTCCGGCCGGTCCCGCACAGTGACCGTGAACGAGCCCTCGACCTCCCGGTCGGGGTCGCCGGTCGCGTCCTGGATCCGGTAGGAGCCGGTGAGCTGCCCGTGGAAGCCAGCGCTCGGGGTCACGACGACGCGGTCGCCCTCGACCCGCGCGCTGCCCCCGCCGGCGACGTTCGCGCTCAGGAGCTTGAGCGGGGTGCCGGGGAACGGGTTCGCGTCGTTCGCGAGGACTGGCACGTCCACGGGCGCCCCTGCCTTGGCCTCGGGGACCGCGTCCGGGTTGGCGAGGGCGAGCGGGCGGGTCGAGCCCACGACCCGCAGGGTCACGGCGCCCGAGACCCTGCTGCGGCCGTCGTCGACCTCGACGGTTACCTGCCCGCCCGCGCCCTTCGCGGCGCCGTCGGCCTTGGCCCTGAGGACCGAGCCGTCGAGGCTCACCTGCAGGCCGGCGGGCGCCTCGGAGGCCAGGCGGAACGCCATCCGGTCGATGTCGCCCGGGTCCGGGTCGCTCGTCGCGGCCCGCAGGTCGAGCTGCGCTGCGTCCTCGCCCTGGGCGACCTCGAGGGTGCTCGTGGCGAAGGTGGGCGGCGTGTTGGGCTTGTCCGCCGTGGGCTCGACCTCGATCGGGACGGTCAGGACGCTCCTGAGCCCGTCCGGATCGTCCGGCCCGGAGCCGTCGGTGACCTCGAACGTGATCGAGGCGAGGCCGCCGTACTCGCGCAGCGCGGTGTAGCGGAGCGTGCCGGCGTCCTTGACGAGGGGGCTGCCGTCCGCGGCGACCGCGGTGACCGAGCCCTCTGTCGTGATCCGCGGGGTCCGGCCGGGCCGGACGGCCACGTAGTCCGAGAGTCTGAGCTCGAGGGCCTCGCCTGCCTTGGCCTTGGCCGGGTCGAGGGTCTTGAGCACGGGCCGCTGGTCCCTCAGGCCCGGCACCCACAGGATCGCGGTCGCCGTGAGCCCGTCGACGTCCGTGACCGTGTACGGGATGACCTGCGGCTCCTGCGAGAGCGCGACGGTGACGGTCCGCCCGCTCACGGAGGTCCCGGCGTCGGCCGCGCTCTGCGGCACCGAGACCGAGAGGTCGCTCGCGACGCCGTCCGGGTCCTCGTCGTTCTTGAGGACGTCCACCTGGAACGTCGTCTTGCCCGCGACGTCCATCGCGTTGACGCGGTCGTCGCGCGCGATCGGGGCCTTGAGCTCGGCGTCCGGCGTGACCTCGACCACGATGCTGCCCACGGCCCGGCCGCCGCGCCCGTCGTCGATCGTGTAGCGCACGGTCGCGGTGCCGGCGCGGTTCGGCGCGGTGACGACCACGCGCCCCTCGTCCACGCGGGCCTCGGCCCCCTCCGGGATCTCGAAGCCGTCGCCGACGAGCCGTACGGTGTCCCCGTCGGGGTCGGTGTCGTTCGCGAGGACGTCGACGGAGACGGGCCGGCCCGGCCGGACCGAGACCGTGTCGTCCCCGGCGATGGGCTTCTGGTTCGAGTTCGGCACGGCGGCCACGCCGACCATGACGGTCGCGACCCCGCGGCCACCGAACCGGTCCTCGACGACGTAGGTGAAGGTGTCCTTGCCGCTCGCGTTGTTCGCGGCGCTGTACTCGATGTAGCCGTCCTTGACGATCGCCGTCCCGAGCGCGGGGGCCTTCTCGATCCCCGTGATCGTCACCGAGTCGCCGTCGGGGTCGACGCCGTCGAGCGGCACCGCGACCTTGGCGGTGTGCCCCGCGAGCACGCGCGCGGTGAGGTTCTTGGGCACGGGCTGGGCGTTCTGCGTCGGATCGGCGGCGCGGATGGTGATGGAGACCTTGGCCGAGTCCTTCTGGCCTGCCGGGTCCACGACCTGGTAGATCCCGTACACGGTCCCGGCGGTGGGCCCGGCCGAGAAGCGGAGCTTGTCCTGGTCCACGAAGAGCTGCCCCATGGCGGGGTCCGGAACCTCGACGAGCGCGGGGTCGAGCGAGATCGGGACGTTGTTCGGGTGCGAGTCGTTGCCGAGGACGGGGATCGTGACGGTGTCCCCCGCGCGCACGACGACCTCGTCGTTCTTGGCGACCGGCGGCTCGAGCTTCTCGGGCGCGGGGACCGGGGTGACCGTGACGGTGGAGCTCGCGGTCTTGTCCCCGTTCGAGACGACGTACCCGATCGAGAGCGGCTCCTTGAGCCCGCGGGTGTCCGTGATGCGCAGCACCGCGTGGTTGATGATCGAGACCGTCACGGGCGCGCCCTGCGGGAGCGAGATCGACTGGACGACGAGCACGCCGCCGGCCGGGTCCGTGTCGTTCGCGAGAGGGTCCACGAGGACGTTGCCGCCTGCGGGCAGGAGCGCGACGTCGCGCACGGCCACGGGCGCGCCCGAGTCCTGGCTGCGGGGCTCGACGTCGATGCGCACGAGGCCCTGCGCGGTCGCGGCGCCGTTCGAGGCGAGGTAGACGGCGTAGTAGACCTTCGGCTCGGCCGCCGTCGCCGAGAACGTGCCGTCCTCGGAGTTCATGACGACGTCGAGTCCCGGCACGGGCTCGACCTTGAGCAGGCGCAGGCCCGTCCCCGAGGGGTCGATGTCGTTCGCGAGCGGGGAGACCACGATCGGCTCGCCCGTGCCCGTGCGGACGTGGTCCGGGGTGGTCTGCGGGGGCAGCGTGCCCCGGGGCCGGACGTCGACGCGGATCGTGGCCTCGGCGACGTCCCGCCCGTCGGAGACGCGGACGGTGACCTCCTTCTTGCCGACGGCCTTCCCGCCGTCCTGGAAGATCACGGTGCCGTCCGTCTGGAACCGGACCGAGTCGCCGTCGCCCGCCGTGCTCGCCCCGGCGAGGAAGACCTCGTCGCCGTCCGGGTCGACGAAGTCGCCGAGGATGTTCTGCGACACAGAGGTGCCCTGCTCGACGGCTATCGTGTTGACCCGTACCTGCCGCGGCGCCGCGTTCGCGGTGTCCCCGCGGACGGTGAGGTTCACGCGCGCGGTCGCGGTCCCGCCGCGACCGTCCGAGACCTCGTACTCGAACGCCTCCGACCCCGTGGCCTCGGCCCCGACCACGACCTGCAGGGCCGCGCCGTTGAAGATCGTCTGCACTTGGCCCAGGCGCGGGGCGGGGCCGATCGCGCGCACGGAGAGCACGTCGCCGTCGGGGTCGGTGTCGTTCAGGAGCACGGGCAGGATGACGGTCCGGCCGGGCCGGACCCCGAAGTCGTCCGGCATCGCCACCGGCGGCTTGTTCTCCTCGCTGCGGTCCGGCAGCTCCTTCTGGAGCATGACCTCGGCGGAATCCTCCTGATCCCCCGTCTTGGTCTGCTTCTGCGGGACGATCTCCTGCCAGTTGTTCACGAGCTGCATCTGGTCGGTGACGAGCCAGACGTTGCCGCCGCGGACGTCGTTGAGGACGACGAGGTCGCGGTTCGTGCGGAACACGAGCTCGGAGTCCGGGCGCGCGGAGGGGATGTCCTTGAGCTCGGGCGCCCCGGAGCCGCACGCGCGCAGGTAGACGCCCGTGCCGGCCCATGCGCCGTGCACGCAGCCGCCCTGCTGGACGGGCCGAGCGGGCAGTCCCTCGCGCCCGCCGGCAGCCTCGAGAATCCGCGGCTCGCCGCCGCCGAGCGGCACGAGGGCGACGCCCTTCGACGTCCCGACCGCCACCGCGTCGGCGTCGGGCCCGCTCTCCTGGAGCTGGGCACTGCGGAAGTCGTCCCGCTGGACGCGGTCGCCGCCGGGGAGGAACAGGGTCCCGGACCCGGCATCGAGGACGACGGCGTCGCCCCCGACGGCCGCGAGCTGCACCTTCGCGGAGGTGCTCAGGCCCTCGACCGTCGAGAAGCGCGGCTCGCCGCCCTCGGGCACGCGGACGATCTCGGCCCGGGCCGGGGACACCCCCACGACCTCGTTCTCGGCGGTCACGGTCGCGACGACGCCGGGGACGTCCTCAACCGTCGGTTCCGTGGTCTCGGGGTTGAAGCCCGTGAGGCTGTCGAGGCCGAGCGCCCACAGCCTGCCCTTGCCCGGGTCGGCGAGGGCCGCCGTCGTCGTGCCGAACGCCGCGGTGCCGCTGCCGCCGAAGGAGAGGTCCGCCGTGAGCCGCACCTCGGCCGCATCGACGGGGCTCAGGGTCCCGACGCCCTTGTCCTGGACGGCGACGGCGCGGCCCTCCTGGACGACGTCGAAGCTCGCCGAGCGGGCGGCCACCCCGCCGTCGAGGACCTTGGAGGAGAAGTTGAGGTGGCCCACCATGTTCATCGAGCCGTTGGTGACCCACACGCCGCCGTCGTTGAGCTCGGCCGAGACGGAGCGGAAGCCCGGGTAGAAGATGGCGGCGGCCACGAGGACCGCCGCGACGAGGGACATCGCGGTCCCCGTGATCACCTTCGCGGCATGGCGGCGCAGCAGCCCCCCAGCTCGACGCACTTGATTCTCCCGTTCCCCTCGCGGAACGGGGCCAGCCATGGCACATTGGCGTCCGGCCCCAATTCCCTGCAGTCTGTGCAGTTCCCTGCAGTCTGTGCTGGCCGGGGCCCTGACGTCAGAGACGTCCTCAGGCGCGCCGGCACCACGAGGCTACCGCAGCGTCGGAGCGCTCACCCAGCCCGCGGGGAGTTCTCCCCATGTGGGCCGGCAAGGGGTGCGTGGAGCTGCCCCGGACCGGGGGTCAGCGGGCGCTGTCGAAGAGGCCGAGGATCTCGGTGCGGCCGAACATCTGGGCCGCCTCGCGGGCCGTGGGGGCGCCGGCGTCGGGGTCCGCGCCGAGGGCCAGGAGGGCCTCGGCGACGTCGGCGTACCCCTTGAAGACCGCGCCGGCGAGCGGGGTCTGCCCGCGGTCGTTCGCCGTGTTCGCGTCGGCGCCGTGTTCGCCGAGGAGGCGTACGGCGCCCGCGTGGCCGTGGTAGGCGGCGAGCATGATGAGCGTGTCGCCGGACTGGTTGGCGAGCGACGCCGGCGCGCCGGCCGCGAGGTAGGCGCCGAGCACGGCCTCGTCCCCGGCACGGGCCGCGTCGAAGAGCTTCCCGGCGAGCGCGATGACGTCGTCGTCCGGGGCTGCGCCCTTCTCGGCGTCCTGCGCGTGGCGCGCGTGCTCACTCATGCGTTCCTCCTCAGGAATCCGGTGGGACGCGCGACGGCGGCGCCGGCGTCGGGGGCGACGATGACCTCCTGCGAGGCGGCATAGACTTCACCCTCGGCCTCGCCGTGGACCGCCAGCTGGGCCGCCGGGTCCGTGCTGCGCTTCAGGACGGCGAGGGCGATGGGCCCCATCTCCCAGTGCAGGGCCACGGACGTCACGCGGCCGACGGGCTTGGCCCCGGTGTCCGGGCCGGCGCCCGCGGCGTAGACGGCGCTGCCCGCGGCGGGGAGGGTGTGGGTGGAGCCGTCGAGCTGGAGGAGGGTCAGCCGCCGGGGCGGGTGGCCCAGGTTGTGCACGCGGGCGATGGTCTCCTGGCCCTTGTAGCAGCCCTTGGAGAGGTGCACGGCGGTGCGCAGGAGGTCGAGCTCGTGCGGGATCGTGCGATCGTCCGTCTCGGCGCCCCAGCGCGGCCGCCACGCGGCGATGCGCAGCGCCTCCGCGGCCATCGCGCCGGCGAGCCCCACGCCGTCGGCCGCGAGCGCGTCGACGGCCTCCTCGAGCCGGGACAGCTCGACGACGTGCTCGAACCAGGGCCGCTCGAGGCCCGGGTGGCCCGACTCCTCGATGGCCGCGTAGCTCGTGCCGCCCGGGGCGATGCGCGGCCAGGGGTCCTCCCAGACGAGCTGGGCGCCATCAGTGGCGGCGGGGCCGAACGGCGCGAGGGCGTCAAGCCGCCGGGTCGCCGCGAGGACCGCCCAGCGGGCGGAGGCGTCCTCGACCTCGACGCGGAGCATGAACTTCATCGACGTGAGCCACGCCGCGAGCCCCTCGGCCTCGGCCGGCTCGACGAGCAGCCACGCGCGCTCGCCGTCGTCCACGATCCGGGCGTCGTACTCGATCCGGCCCTGGACGCTGAGCAGCAGCAGCTCGCTCGACTCGCCCGGGCGCAGCCCGGCGACCTGCTGCGAGGAGAGGGTCGTGAGCCACGTGAGCCGGTCGGGGCCGGCGACGGTCACGACGCCGCGGTGGGAGAGGTCGACGGCGGCCCGCCCGGCGGCGAGCTCGCGCTGCTCGCGCACGGGGTCGCCGTAGTGGGCGGCGACGCCGGAGTCCAGGCCGCCGTCCGCGACGGCGCCGGGCCGGCCGAGCAGGATGGATGTGTAGGTCATGTCAGTGTCAACGCGCGTGTGCGTCGGTTCCATCCCTCTAGGACGCGTCGCCGCCCTCGGACGGCGGCTGGTTGGCCGCCGGGGCCGAGACGCGGCGCAGGATCGCCGAGGCGTGCGGGGCGAGGGCGTTGCCGCCGAGGGCGGCGTCCCAGCGCCAGAAGAGGTCGCCGTTGACGAGGCCGAAGATGCGGGTGGCGGCCTTGTAGTCGCGGGAGTGGGCCCCGCGGAGGACGGCATCCGTCGAGAGCTCGATCTGCGGGCCCTTGATCTGGCCGTAGTAGAGCTCGGCGATGCTGCCGGGGTGCAGGATCGTGACGGCGATGTCGAACGCGTCCTGCCCGTTGCGCAGGGACTCGACTTCCTCGGCGGACTTGTACGCCGGGACGATGTCGGCGGGGACGAGCCCAGGCCCCCCGTCCGCGTCAGTGAGCGGACGGTCCAGCTGCCAGAAGCCCGTCTCGGTCGAGAGAGGACGGATCCGGTTGCCCTGCTCGTCGGCGAGCCAGCTCTCGGCGGTGTAGCTCAGGTAGGGGAAGCCGCTGTGGGCGAACACGGCCCGCTGGACGAAGTGCTCGTCGCCGGCTTCGCCGGCACCGAGCCGGCCCCGCCCTTCCCACTCCCCGATCAGCCACGACAGCGGGACGAGCTCGGGGGTCAGACCGGACGGGATCTCGATGGGCACTGTGCTTCCTTCAGGCCTGGCTCAGGGTCGTGTGGTGTCTTTTCCAGCGTCAGCGCTGGCCCTTGAACAGCTTCCAGACGACGAGGCCGGCGAACCACGCCATGGAGATTCCGGCGACGGCAAGGAGGACAAGGAAGAAGATCTCGAAGGCAACAACGCTCATAGCGTCATCGTAGCGCCTCGGCCCCCGCGCCTGTCCGTGACGGCTGCCACAGGTCCGCCCATGTGACGCCCGGGGGACGGGCCCTCCAGCTGGCCCCGGAGAACCCGTGCCGCGATGGGCTCAGGGCACGAGCATCCGGTCGAGGAAGTAGGCGATCGCGCCGACGGCGAAGGCCGGCGCGAGGCCCAGCGCCACGAGTCCGGGCGGGGCGAGCCTGAAGGGGCGCATGCTGTTGAGCCGGCGGAAGGCGGCGAGCACCGCGCCGACGGCGACGCCGACGACGGCGGCGGGCACGACGGCGACGTCGGCGAGGACGAGCCCCGCGAGCGGCGCCGCGAGGCCTGCGAACGCGATCGCGAGGGGGGCGACGAGCGTGTCGGGCCAGCGGATCATGCCGACGAGGAGGGCGACGGCGGTGCTGATCCCCGCCACGAGGAGCATCGACCCGGCGCCCGTGAGCCGGGCCGTCGCGATCCAGCCAGCGCCGAGGCTGCACAGGAGCACGCCCGCGCCCGCGCCGAAGGCCGACTCGAGCCGGTGGCTCTGGCCCGTCCCGCGGAGCAGCTGCACGACCGCGACCGCCATGACGCCGGCGCCGACCGCGAGCGGCGTCCACACGAGGTACTCGGGCCCCGGGGTGAACGTCGCGGCCACGGCCGAGGCGATGCCGGCGGCGGCGATCACGGCGCTGTTGGTCTTCTTCGCGGGGATGCCGAGGAAGTGCGGCCAGCCGAAGCCCACGGCGAGGGCCACGGCCGTGACGGCCGCGAGCTGCGCGAGCGGACCACCCCAGCCCGCCGCGACGATGGCGGATGTTCCGGCGACGGCGATGGCCCCTCCGGACACCGACCCGACCCAAGGCTTCACGCGGTGGCCCCCCTCGGCCGTATAGCAGCTGTCGCGGCTGTGACCCTACTCATGCTGCCGTCTCCATCACACTGCCATCCTGCCTCATGGGAGCAGGGGCTGCGACTCGGCCGCCGTGACACATCCGACAGCCGCGAGCGGCCGCCGCCTATAATCGGCAAACAAAGGTACCCCTGCCCGACGACGTGCAGCCAGATCCTCGGGAGGAACCGTGTCGCACATCCTGCTGCTGACGAACGCCCAGGGCTCGTCGGTCGACGTCCTCCCTGCGCTCGAGCTGCTCAACCACCGCGTCCACATCCTGCCGGCGGAGCCGACGGCCCTGCTGGACGCGGACCCGTGCGACGTCATCTTCCTCGACGCACGCAAGGATCTGGTCGGCTCCCGGTCCCTCACCCAGCTCCTGCGGGCCACGGGCCTCGGGGCGCCGCTCATCCTCATCCTGACCGAGGGCGGCATGGCCGCCGTGTCCTCGGCCTGGAGCGTGGACGACATCATCCTCGACTCCGCCGGCCCGGCCGAGGTCGAGGCGCGCGTGCGGCTCGCGATCTCGCGGACATCCACGGCGGAGGAGCCCGAGACGGAGATCCGCGCGGCCGGCGTCGTGATCGACGAGGCGAGCTACACGGCCAAGGTCAACGGCGAGGCCCTGAACCTGACCTTCAAGGAGTTCGAGCTCCTCAAGTACCTCGCCCAGCACCCGGGCCGGGTGTTCACCCGCCAGCAGCTGCTCACGGAGGTGTGGGGCTACGACTACTACGGCGGCACGCGGACCGTCGACGTGCACGTCCGTCGCCTCCGCGCAAAGCTCGGCCCGGACCACGAGGGCCTCATCGGCACCGTCCGCAACGTGGGCTACCGGCTCACGCTGACACGGCTGAGCGAGGACGAGCTCAGCGACGTCTGACGAATCCCTCTACGGCCTGTGCCGCACGAGCGGCGCGGCGCGGCCCACGCGGTTCTCGATGCTGAAGTTCGTCAGGGCCGGCAGGTAGCGGTCGTCCGAATACTCGACCGGGCGCCCGCTGGCGTCGAACGTCGTCCTGCGTTCGCGCAGGAGCGGCGATCCGCCGGCGATGCCGAGCAGCTGAGCGTCCGCCGTCGAGGCCGCGACGGCGTCGATCGTGTGGTGCGCCCGGTCCAGGGCGACGCCGCGCTGGCCGAGGAACTCGACGATGGACCCTGATCCGGACTCGAGGTCGAAGTCGAAGATGAGCCGCCCGACGTCGAGCACGAACGAGCTGCGCTCGAGCATGGCCGGCTCGTCGTCGAGCAGGCGCAGCCGCAGGATGTCGACGACCTGGGCGCCGTCGGGGAGCTCGAGGGCGCAGCACGCCTCCGCCCCGGCTTCCCGCCGCGCGACCTCGAGCGTGCGCTGCCCGGGGTTGAGGCCCTGGCTGCGGGCCCACTCCGTGAAGGACAGGAAGGTCGAGAACGGCTGGCTCTTTGCCCCCGAGCGCACGATCGGGCGCCTGCCGCGCCCGCCGAAGAGGAGGCCCTCGTCGCGCAGGCCCATGAGCGCCTGCCTCACCGTGCCGCGGGAGACGCCGAACTCGGCGCTCAGCGACGCCTCGCTCGGCAGGCTCGTCCCGGGACGCCACCGCCCCGACGCGATGCGGCTGCGGATCTCCGCCTCGAGCTGGCGGTGCAGGGGAGGCGCCGCACCGGTCTCAGAGGTCATGAGCTGAGCGTACAAGTGGGCATCGGCCCGATCGCCGGCGTGCGGGCCGATCTCCGGTGAACATCGGGGAAACACTTGGCAACGGGATGCGCTGTCGTCGCGGGCCTGTCTGTACAGGCCCGCGGCCCCGCCTCTTGGACGTGCTGACTCCCCGGCGGCCCCTCGTCGACCCGCGGACGACGACGAGGGCCCCGCACGCGCCGTAGCGGTCGCCGTGCGGGGCCCTCGTCAAAGGGTGGAGGACATACGGGTCGAACGTATCAAAGCCACCCCACTGGTGGATCCCCCTCGTGCCGCGGTGCTGCGGCAGGACCACGACATTACCCGAGGGCCCCGCCGGGCGTCAAAAAGGGCGGGAGCGGCCACGATCGGTGTCCTTCCGGGCGTCTTTCGCTAGCCTTGCGTCCATGACGAGCGCATATCCGCAGGACTGGCCCGCCACCGTCGTCGAAGGCCGCGTCCCGCAGGCCCTCTGGTCCGAGGTCCGCGACCTCCTCGCGGCCGCGGAGGACTCCGACGGCAACCCCTCCCTCTCGGAGCAGACCACGGTGCTCATGCGCTCGCCGCAGACCCGCTCCGAGGAGCTGCTCACGGTCGCCGTGCACGCGCTCGACGACACCTCGGGGTCCTCGGCGCCCGAGGACCTCGCGGGGGTCGCGGCGATCGCCTTCGCCCCGGACGGCTCCGGGGTCGCCGAGCTGGCGGTCCATCCGAACTACCGCAACCAGGGCGTGGGCGCGCGGCTCATCGAGGCGATCCGCGAGCTGCGCGGGCCGGCGGGCTTCACGGGCCTCAAGGCCTGGTCCCACGGCAACCACGAGGCCGCCGCCGAACTCGCGGCCGCGTACGGCTTCGTCGCCGAGCGCCAGCTCTGGAAGATGGTGCTCGTCCGCCACCCGCACGAGGCCGAGGGGCCGCTGCCCGAGGGCGTGACGATCCGCGCCTTCCGGCCCGGCCAGGACGAGGACGCGTGGCTCGAGGCCAACCGGACCGCCTTCGCGACCCACCCCGAGCAGGGGGCGCTGCGCCGCAGCGACCTCGAGGCCCGCATGGCGGAGGACTGGTTCGACCCCGAGGGGTTCTTCCTCGCCGTCGATCCCGAGGACAGGATCCTCGGCTTCCACTGGACCAAGGTCCACCCGGCCCACGGCGAGCACCGTGCCATCGGCGAGGTCTACGCCGTCGGCGTCGTGCCCGAGGCGCAGGGCCGCGGCCTCGGCCGGGCCCTGACCCTCCACGGCATCGACCACCTGCACGCCCAGGGCCTCGCGACGGTCATGCTCTACACCGACGCGGACAATCGGGCCGCCGTGGCCCTGTACCGCCGCCTCGGATTCACCCTCTGGGACCAGGACATCCTGTATGCCCCCGCGGGCGCCGCACGCTAGTAGGGTTGTCAGCAAGAGACCAGCTCCTGCGGAGGAACCATGACTGAAGCCGCCCAGAACGAGAGCAGTGCAGCAACGGAGCCGCAGACTGACATCACCTATCCCGCCAGCGCCGCCTTCGACGCGCCCCCCGCCTCCGACGGCGCGTCCCTGCAGGCGTCGGCCGGGCTCAGCACAGCGCTCGGCGACGCCACAACGGTCGGCGCGGAGGCGGCGTCGTTCGCGGTGACCGCCCCGCGCGCCCAGCCCGTCTTCGGCTCCTCCGAGGTGCCCGCCTCCCGCGCGACCCAGGACCGGATCGACATCCCGGAGTTCGCGCCCCGGCTCGAGCCCGAGGGCGAGGTCGTGGGCCCCGACCGCTTCCTCGACCGCGAGCTGAGCTGGCTCGCGTTCAACGCCCGCGTCCTCGAGCTCGCGGAGGACCCCTCGCTGTACCTCCTCGAGCGGGTCGGCTTCCTCTCGATCTTCGCCTCGAACCTCGACGAGTTCTTCATGGTCCGCGTGGCCGGCCTCAAGCGCCGCATCGCGACCGGCCTCGCCGTCCCCTCCCCCGCGGGCCTGAGCCCCATCGAGGTGCTCGACCAGATCTCCGAGGAGGCGCACCGGCTCCAGGAGCGGCACGCGCGCGTCTTCGCCGACCAGATCCGCCCCGCGCTCGAGCAGGAGCACATCCACCTCGTCCACTGGGCCGAGCTCGACGACGAGTCCCGGGCCCGGCTGAGCCAGATGTTCGCCGAGCAGGTCTTCCCGATCCTGACCCCGCTCGCCGTCGACCCGGCCCACCCCTTCCCGTACATCTCGGGGCTCTCGCTCAACCTCGCCGTCGTGGTCCGCAACCCGATCAGCGACAAGGAGCTCTTCGCGCGCCTCAAGGTGCCGGACCAGCTCCCCCGGCTCATCGCGATCGACGGCCCCCGCGCCGGCACCGTCCCCGGGCGCACGGCGCGCTTCATCGCGCTCGAGGAGCTCATCTCGGTCCACCTCGACCAGCTCTTCCCGGGCATGGAGGTCCTCGAGCACCACACGTTCCGCGTCACTCGCAACGAGGACCTCGAGGTCGAGGAGGACGACGCCGAGAACCTCCTCCAGGCGCTCGAGAAGGAGCTCCTGCGCCGGCGCTTCGGGCCTCCGGTGCGGCTCGAGGTCACGGACGACATCAACCCGAACATCCTCGCCCTGCTCGTGCGCGAGCTCGGGGTCGAGGACAGCGAGGTGTACCAGCTGCCCACCCCTCTGGACCTGCGGGGGCTCAGCGTCATCGCCGGGATCGACCGGGCGGACCTGCACTACCCCAAGCACCTCGCGCACACGTCGCGGTTCCTCAACGAGTCCGAGACGTCCAAGGCCGCGAACGTGTTCGCCGCGATGCGCCGCCGCGACATCCTCCTGCACCATCCGTACGACTCGTTCTCGACGTCGGTGCAGGCGTTCCTCGAGCAGGCCGCGGCCGACCCGAAGGTCCAGGCGATCAAGCAGACCCTGTACCGCACGTCCGGCGACTCGCCGATCGTGGACGCGCTCATCGACGCCGCCGAGGCGGGGAAGCAGGTCCTCGCCCTCGTCGAGATCAAGGCCCGCTTCGACGAGCAGGCCAACATCTCGTGGGCCCGCAAGCTCGAGCAGGCCGGCGTGCACGTCGTGTACGGCATCGTGGGGCTCAAGACGCACTGCAAGCTCTCCCTCGTGGTGCGCCAGGAGAACGACGGCCTGCGCCGCTACTGCCACATCGGCACGGGCAACTACCACCCGCGCACGGCCCGCTACTACGAGGACCTCGGCCTGCTGACCTGTGACGAGCAGGTCGGCGAGGACCTCTCCAAGCTCTTCAACCAGCTCTCCGGGTACGCGCCGAAGTCGACCTTCAAGCGCCTGCTCGTGGCGCCGCGCTCGGTGCGCTCGGGCCTCATCGACCGCATCGAGGCGGAGATCCGCAACGCACGGGCCGGGCTGCGCGCCCGGGTCATCATCAAGGTCAACTCGATGGTGGACGAGGCGGTCATCGACGCGCTCTATCGGGCCTCGCAGGCGGGCGTGAAGGTCGACGTGATCGTCCGCGGGATCTGCGCGCTGCGCCCGGGCGTGCCGGGCCTGAGCGAGAACATCACCGTCCGCTCGGTCCTGGGCCGCTTCCTCGAGCATTCGCGGGTCTTCGCGTTCGCGAACGGAGGCAACCCGGTCGTGTACATCGGCTCGGCAGACATGATGCACCGCAACCTCGACCGCCGCGTCGAGGCCCTCGTGCAGCTGCGCAACCGCGAGGACATCACGGACCTCATCGGGCTCCTGGACCGCTACCTCGCCGACTCGACGGCGTCCTGGCACCTCGATCGCGAGGGCGTGTGGACGCGCCACCACCTCGACGGGGACAACCACCTCGAGGACATCCAGTCCTGGCTGCTCGCCTCGAGGGCCCGGCAGCGCGCTGCGAGCCGCCGCTGATGTCCGACACCCCTGTCGACGAGCATCCGGCCCTCAGCGACCAGCCCGTCGCCGTGCGCGCCGCGGGGGCGATCCCCTGGCGGCACAACGCAGGCGGGCTCGAGGTGCTCCTCATCCACCGGCCGCGCTACGACGACTGGTCCTGGCCCAAGGGCAAGCTCGACGACGGCGAGACGCTCCACGAGTGCGCCTCGCGGGAGATCCGCGAGGAGATCGGGCTCGACGTCCCCCTCGGCGTCCCGCTGCCCACGACCCACTACGAGGTCGCCGCAGGCCTCAAGTCGGTCCACTACTGGGCCATGCGCGTGGGCCCCGGGGACAAGATCAAGCCAGATGGCGACGAGGTCGACGTCGTGCACTGGTGCAGCGTCGAG
The DNA here is from genome assembly GCF_056780155.1 of Sinomonas sp. T428B. NCBI lineage: Bacteria > Bacillati > Actinomycetota > Actinomycetes > Micrococcales > Micrococcaceae > Sinomonas > Sinomonas sp. T428B. The sequence goes on from NZ_JBRAZR010000001.1 coordinate 2,982,098, forward strand.
GAGGCACGGGTCCTGCTGAGCAACCGCTCGGACGTCGAGCCCCTCGACGCCCTCGAGGAGGCGGACGCGAGAGGCGCGCTCGACACCCGGCCGCTCATCCTCCTGCGCCACGCGAAGGCGAAGCCGCGCAGCTCATGGACCAAGGCCGAGGGCGACCGCACGCTCGCCGCGACCGGCGTCCGGCAGGCCCAGGCCGTCGGCAGACTCCTGCGGGTCTGGCGGCCCGAGCGGGTCGTGACGAGCCCGTGGCGCCGGTGCGTCGACACGGTGCTGCCGTACGTGCGCGGCTCGAAGAAGAAGATCAAGATCCGGCTGGTCGAGGACCTGACCGAGCACCGCCACGAGCGCCGCCCGCACAAGGCCGCCGCCGCCGTCGTGCGCCTGTTCGAGAAGGGGAAGCCGGCCCTCCTGTGCTCGCACCGGCCCGTGCTCCCGACCCTGCTGAAGCAGTTCGCCGCGTACCTCGACGAGGGGCTCGAGGCCAGCCTGCCGTCCTCGGACCCGTACCTCGCGCCCGGGGAGCTCATCGTGTTCCACGTGCCCTTGGCCGGCACGCACCGCGTCGTCGCGCTCGAGCAGGTCCGCCCGTTCGATGACTGACCGGGTGGCTAGACTGGCGGGGTGAGCATCCCGACCCCCTACGAGGACCTCCTGCGCGACGTGCTCGAGCACGGCGTCCACAAGGACGACCGCACCGGCACGGGGACGCGCAGCGTCTTCGGCCGGCAGATCCGCTTCGACCTGTCCGAGGGCTTCCCGCTCGTGACGACGAAGCGCGTGCACTTCAAGTCGGTCGCCCTCGAGCTGCTGTGGTTCCTGCGGGGGGACTCGAACGTGCGCTGGCTCCAGGAGCAGGGCGTCACGATCTGGGACGAGTGGGCGGACGACGCCGGCGAGCTGGGTCCCGTCTACGGCGTCCAGTGGCGCTCGTGGCCCACGCCGGACGGGCGGCACATCGACCAGATCGCCGGGCTCATGGAGTCCCTGCGCACCAACCCCCATTCGCGCCGGCACATCGTCTCGGCGTGGAACGTGGCCGAGATCGAGAACATGGCCCTGCCGCCGTGCCACGCGTTCTTCCAGTTCTACGTCGCGCCCTCCGAGGATGGGCCCGCGAGGCTCTCGTGCCAGCTGTACCAGCGCAGCGCGGACATGTTCCTCGGCGTCCCCTTCAACATCGCCTCCTACGCGCTCCTGACGCACATGGTGGCCCAGCAGCTCGACCTCACGGTGGGCGACTTCGTGTGGACTGGCGGGGACTGCCACATCTACGACAACCACCTCGAGCAGGTCCGCGAGCAGCTCTCGCGGGAGCCGTTCGAGCCGCCGCAGCTCGCCATCGGCCGCCGGCCCGAAAGCATCTTCGACTACCGCTTCGAGGACTTCGAGGTCGTCGGGTACCGGCACCATCCGGCGATCCGGGCTGAGGTGGCGGTGTGATCGGGCTCATCTGGGCGCAGACGCAGGAGGGCGTCATCGGCCGGGACGGCGGCATGCCGTGGCACGTGCCCGAGGACATGAAGCACTTCGCCGCGACGACCACGGGCCATCCCGTCGTCATGGGACGGCGCACGTGGGACTCGATCCCCGAGAAGTACCGCCCGTTCAGCGGCAGGACGAACATCGTCATCACCCGCCAGCCCAGCTGGGAGGCGCCCGGCACCGTCGTCGTGCACTCCCTCGAGGAGGCGCTCGCGACGGCGGCCGAGGCCGAGGGCGGCGACCTCGTGTGGGTGATCGGCGGCGGGGAGATCTTCGAAGAGGCCATGCCGCTCGCGGACCTCGCGATGGTGACGATCCTGGACAGCGACGCGGACGGCGACACCTTCGCGCCCCCTCTCGGGACCCAGTGGCGGCTCGAGGCCGTGACCCCGGACGACGGCGGATGGCTCACCTCGGTCTCGGGGGTGCGGTACCGCATCGCGGAATTCCGCAGGGGATAGGTTTCGGCGGGGATAGGTTCCGCAGGGCCGACGCCCTCCATGGGGAGTGCTCCCCATCGCCGTCGCACCCCTGCGCCGATAGCGTGGCCCGAGTGGAGGTCCGCGAGGCCGGACGAGCTTCGGTTCCCTGCTTGAGGAGGCTTGAGATGACGCAGACGGCCCATCCGAGTGACGCGGTGCCGGCCACTGTCCTCCCCGAATCCCTCGGCTTCGGCGTCGCCGAGATTGCCGCGCTCGTCAGTCTCTCCGGCGGTGCACAGGCCGAGGCCACCGCGATGACCATCGGCCTCGATCGGGAGCTCGCGGAACCGGACTGCATCGCGGCCGGCGTCTCGTCCCTGGTCGCCCGTGCCCTCGCCAGGGCCGACGGCGAGGGCGGGCTCTCCCTGGGCGGCGCCGTCGCGGCCATGGCCCACGCGCTCGGCTCCGCGACCCGCTGGATCCAGATCGACCTCGAGGCCCCTGGCGCAGCGGACACGGTCTTCTCGATCGAGGGCAGTGACCACGCGATCCTGGCCCAGCGCGTGGCCTCGGGCTGGTTCCTCCGGGCCTGCCAGCCCGGACTCGCGGGCGCCCACGCTGAGTTCGCCCTCGTCAGGGCGCACCTCGACGCGCGCCCTCAAGCCCGTGCATCGCTCCTGAACCACTCGGACCCAGGGCACCGACTGCTCGTCAGGCGCGAGGGCGCCGCCTACGCCGTCGGCCTCCTCTCCACGGGGGCCGAGCGGGCGGAGGAGGAGGGCCTGCTCGGGGAGGCCGCCGTCTTCGAGCACATCGAGCGCTTCCGGCAGGCCTGAGCGCATGCCGGGCACAGACCCCTGAATGACGGCGGCGCTCGCCCGCCTGCGCTCGCCCCGAGGGGAGACGTCCCCATCGCGGAGCGGATTGGTACGCGGGTACGTTGGCTGCAGACATTGCACGAAAGGGGGGAACGTTGACCATCCAGCAAGGGGCGAACCCTGAGCAGCTCAGGGCACTCGGCAAGCAGTTCACCATGAAGTCCACGTCGATCAAGAACGTCCAGGGCTCGATCGACCAGCTCACATCGCGCCTGCCACAGGTGTGGGGCGGCAAGGACGCCGAGGAGTTCGCCCGGCAGTGGGCCCAACTGCACCGTCCGGCGTTCGCAAAGCTCGCCGCCGCGCTGAGCGAGAACGCACGCACCCTGGCCGCCAACGCCGAGGCGCAGGAGGCCACGAGCGCCGAGTACGGGTCGCGCACCGCGAGCGCGCCCGGGCCGGGTGCGCCGAGCGGCGGCCCCGGCGGTGGCGGGACCTCGGAGTTCAACGACAACCCGTGGATCCCGAACTGGCTCGAGGACAAGAACTCGCCGTTCCGCAAGGGCTGGTCCACGTGGTCGATGATCAAGGCCTTCCCGAAGATCCGGGCTGGAGTCTTCGACCTCTCGGTCATGGCCAAGACCTTCGGGGCGGGAGCCGTCAACCCGTTCTCCTCCTACGCGCGGCTCGCGTGGGACGTCGCGAAGCCGCAGTACTGGCCCGACGAATCCATCGCCTCGGGCCTGAGCCGGGTCTTCAACGCCTCGAGCGACGCCGTGAGCGGCAACTGGCACAAGCTCGCTGGCCTTGCCGAGGACTCGAAGGCCTTCAAGACATTCAACGTCGCCACCAAGGGCCTCGGCGTGCTCGGGGCCGGCATCGACGGGATCTCGGCCATCGACAAGTTCAGCGAGGGCAACGTTGCGGGCGGCATCGCCTCGTCCGCCAAGGCCGCGCTGGGAGTCGCGTCGGTCTTCGCCCCGCCACCGGCCAACGTCGTCGCCGGCGTGATCACGGCAGGATGGACGCTCTACGACAACGTGCCCGCCGTCAAGAACGCCGTGGACGGTGCTGCCAGCGCGGTGGCTGACGGAGCCAAGGCCGTCGGCGGGGCGATTTCCGACGGCGCCAAGGCCGTCGGCGACTTCTTCGGATTCTGACCCACAGGAGGCTTCCATGACGAGTACCGCAGAGCAGACCCAGACGCCGTCGACCGACTACCCCGACCAGATCGGCCTCGGCTTCGCCGAGTTCGCAGCCCTGTTCGCCTTCCAGCCCGGGCCGTCGACCGAATCGACGGCGGTGGCCCTTGGCCTGGCAGACCAGCTCGGCAACGAGCTGATCGTGTCCGCGGGGGCATCCTCGCTCGTGGCCCGAGGCCTCGCCACGGCAACCCCTGACGACGAGCTCGAGGTGTCCGGCCCGATCGCTGCCCTCGTCCAGGCTCTGGGGCGCACCGAGCGGCTCGTGAACCTCTCCCTCCTGACGGCCGACTCGGTCGACCGCGTGGCCTTCCTCGAAGCAGAGGGAATCGGCGTCCTCCTGCAGCCCCGCGCCTTCCACACCTGGTGGGCCATGGCCCAGCGGCCGGACCTCTCCGCCTCCCAGGCGATGCTGTTCATCATCCGCAACCATCTCGAGCAGAACCGCGATGGCGGCGCGTCGCTGGCACGCCCCGATGATCCGCAGGGCCGCCGCCTCCTCGTCAAGGCGGGCGCGACAGGCTGGACCATCGGCACCTACGTTCCGGGCACGGACGCCGTGGACGAGTCGCCCGCCGACGACGCCGCCCTGCTCGCCGCGATCGACGACGTCCGTCGCGGCTGACCATGGCCAAGGATCTCCTGAGGGCCCTCCGCGACGAGCAGGCCCGCGCGCTCCACCGGGAGCTCGCCACCAAGGGCGGGCATCGCATCCTCGCCCGCGGCAAGGACGGCGAACTCCACAGCTACACCCTCGACGAGTACGGCAACTCCACCCACGGCCTCGAATCCCAGGTGCGCAGCGTGTGGGGCATGACGATCCTCTCGGTCGTGATGGTCGCGCTGACCCTCGCGTGCGCCGTGGCCTTCGTCTTCTCGTTCTGGACCCCCGAGGGCCCCGTGTGGCTCGGTCTTCTCGCTGCCGCCGTCTCGGCCGCCTTCACGTGGATCGGCGTCCAGGCGACCCTCCGGGAGGCCCGGGCCAAGGCCCTGCGGCGCAAGCGTGGGCTCCCCGATCCCCTCAAGTGAGGCTCCCGTAGGCTGCCGGGAGCGCGGCAGCCTACGGTGAGATGGACACAACAGGCGAGCACTCGCCGTCGTCCGTAGAATAGAACCCATGACTTCTTCGGTAGGCTTCGTCGGCTGGCGTGGCATGGTCGGCTCCGTCCTCATGGAGCGCATGCAGGATGAAGGCGATTTCGCCTCGATCGACCCCGTTTTCTTCTCGACGTCCAACGCGGGCGGCGCTGCCCCGTCGTTCGCTGAGGGCGCCGGTGCGCTGCAGGACGCGTTCGACGTCGACGCGCTCGCCAAGCTCCCGATCATCGTCACCGCCCAAGGCGGCGACTACACCAAGAAGGTGCACCCGGAGCTGCGCGCGCGCGGCTGGGACGGCCTGTGGATCGACGCCGCCTCGACGCTGCGCATGAACGAGGACTCGATCATCGTCCTCGACCCGGTCAACCGTCAGGTCATCGACGAGGGCCTCGCCTCCGGCGTGAAGGACTTCGTCGGCGGCAACTGCACCGTCTCGTGCATGCTCATGGGCCTCGGCGGGCTGTTCCGGAACAACCTCGTCGAGTGGGGCACGTCCATGACGTACCAGGCCGCCTCGGGCGGCGGCGCGCGCCACATGCGCGAGCTCCTCACCCAGTTCGGCACGCTCAACGGCGAGGTCGCCGCGGAGCTGTCCGACCCGGCGTCGGCCATCCTCGAGATCGACCGCAAGGTCCTCGCCGCCCAGCGCGGCGGCGTGGACGCGACCCAGTTCGGCGTCCCGCTCGCGGGCTCGCTCATCCCCTGGATCGACGCGGACCTCGGCAACGGCCAGTCCAAGGAGGAGTGGAAGGCCGGCGTCGAGACCAACAAGATCCTCGGCACCGCCGCGGGCTCCGCGCTCGAGCCGGTCGTCATGGACGGGCTGTGCGTGCGCATCGGCGCCATGCGCTCGCACTCGCAGGCGCTTACGCTCAAGCTGCGCGAGGACCTCTCCGTGGCCGAGATCGAGAAGCTCCTTGCCGCAGACAACGAGTGGGCCAAGGTGGTCCCCAACGAGAAGCAGGCCTCGATGGAGCAGCTGACCCCCGTGGCCGCCTCGGGCACGCTCGACATCCCGGTGGGCCGCATCCGCAAGCTCGAGATGGGGCCCGAGTACATCTCGGCCTTCACCGTCGGCGACCAGCTCCTGTGGGGCGCCGCCGAGCCGCTGCGCCGCATGCTCAAGATCGCCACCGGCACGCTCTGACGCCGGGGCCAGCATCGAGGGGGGCCGGATCCGCTGGGATCCGGCCCCCCTTTGGCGTTGTGCTGCAGCCATCGGGGGTGCCCAACTCCGGCCCTCAGCCGCACGGGCTGCCCTCAGCCGCATCAGCGGCCGGGATCCGGGCCGCACATGCGGCTGAGGGCAGCTGTTCCGGTCCTCTGCGACCGCAGGCCGCTGTCCCCTCAGGCCGAACGCCGCTGCGCGCGGGCGATGGCGGCATCGAGCCTGCGTCGCACGTCCTCCGGGCGCTCCAGGTCGGCCCACCGGAGCCTCACGAAGATCCAGCCCTGTTCCATGAGGAGGCTCTCCCGGCGCCGCTCGGCCAGCAGCACCGCCGGAGTCGGCTGGTAGTCCAAGTACTTGCCCTCGCCATCGAACTCGATGATGATCTTGAGCTTGACCCACGCGAAGTCCGCCCGGTAGGTCCCGTCCGGGGTGTGCAGCTCAAGCTGGACGACGGGCTTGTCGAAGCCCAATTGTTCGAGGAGCATCCGCGTACGGGACTCACCGACAGACTCCGTCGCAGGTTCGAGAAAGCTCAGAACCTTGATCGCCCTCCTCCGACCACGCGTTGATCCTGCCGCGAGTGCCTGCACGATGTCGTCCATCGGGACGCCCCGATGGAGGGCGCTGTCGCCGATCACCACGGCCTCCTCGAATGGCAGGAACCGGGCGCAATCCGCTACGGTCCTGGCCAATGATGTGGCCCTCAGGCGCCTCGTGCCCCGCACGACGATGACAACGTCCTCCTGCCGGAGGCTGAGCTGATGGGACAAGGCGTCCGGGCCACGGCTCGTCCTTGAGCCGGCATAGTCTGTCGCCACATGGACAGGCGCTGCCACGTCCCTCCCGAGCCTCGGGCTCCACACCGCAAGCCCGTGGAGCCTCGCGGCGCTGGAGAGGCAGTAGACGGCTGCGGCCCCGGTGGCCTCGCAGTGTGCCTCAACGCGCGCCAGGTCCTTCTCCCATGGAGCGAGGGCCTGCCAGCGGCGGGCCAGGATGTACGCCCCACGGCGCAGCCGCACGACGGCGCCCGCGCGGACCGCGCTGGTCACGAGCCGGTCATCGATGCCGGCGGCGCGAAGGCCAGCTGTGGAAACGACATCCGTACCCGGCCATCTAGCCCGGATGAGGGCTTCCGCAATCCGTCTGTCCATGCGGCGATCCTCGCGTGCGCTCGAGCCCCGGGGCAACGAGCCGACGCCCGCCTGTGGACAACTGCGGCGTGGATTGGCCGTACGGGTCCCGAGCAGCTGCGCCCCACCGAAGCCCGGCGGAAACGCATCAGCTGCCCTCCGCCGCAAGTGCGGCCCTGCTCCGAGCCGCGGATGCGGCGAAGGGCAGCCCATGCGGGCTTCGGCAGCAGATATGCCTGATGACCCCAGCAAGCACGGGCCAGTGAGCCCCACCCACGCAAGCGCCCCGGTCTACCCCGCCCAGTAGGCCTGGATCCGCGCGAGGGCCCTGTCCACCCCCGCGGAGGCGGACTGGGACAGCTCCTCGTACAGGACCGGTTCGGGGCGCGGTGCCGAGGCCTTCCCGCTCTTGGTCCACGTCCCGACGGCCCGGCCGCCCACCATGATCATGGCCTTGAAGACCCCGTTGACGCCCGGGATGACGCGGTCGAGGTACTCGGACGGAATCGCCACCGAGCGGTCGGGGTACCCGATCGCGAGCTCGTCGTAGCCGGGCACCGCGACGACTGCCCGCTCCCCCACGCGGGTCCCCGCGAGCTCGGCGACCTCTGGCAGGCAGTACAGCTCGCGGCCGTCGGAGGAGACGACGGCGGCCTCCGCGGCGGCGGCGCGGAACGGTCCGCGCACGACGCCGAGCGGCTGGGCGAGCCACCAGGCGAAGTCGCGCTCGTCGACCGGCCCGTGGGAGGCGATGTAGCGGCGGGCGATGGCCTCGAGCGCGTCGTCTCCGGACGGACCGGAGTCGGCGGGCAGCCACTCGTCCGCGAGCCGGAACTCCTGCTGCCTCCCCCGCAGGGGCCCCTGCACGAGCACGAGCCGATGGCTCAGGATCGAGAGCAGGTGGATTCCGCGCTGGGCCTTCGTGGCCTGGCCCGCCGCCTCGAACGCCTCGAACAGCTCTGGCCTGGTCAGCCCCTTCCCGCCCGCGAGCGCCGACTCGGCCACGCGGCGGGCGGCGTCGACGTCGTCGGAGGCGATCCCGAGGTCGCGGTGGCGCGGGGCCGCCAAGCGCATGATCCGATCCTCGGCGAGCCGCACGAACATGCGCGCGTCCTCCGCCGGGACGAGGAAGAGGGTGCCGCGCATGGTCCACGTGCGCACGACGGCGCCGCTCGCCAGGGCGTTCGCCACGCCGGACGCTGTCCCCACCTTCGTCCGCACGCCCGCGGCGAGCAGCCCCGACTGGAGGTCCTGGCTCTGGAGGGCGCCCATGCGGCGGACGGCCTCGGCCGGGTCGGCGGCCTGCCCGAGCGCCTCCCCCACGGAGGCGGCCGGAAGCAGGCCCTGCGCGGCGAGCCGGAGGCGGGCGAGCGTCGTCGTGCCCAGTGGCCGGGCTGACCGTCCCATGCCCCCATCATGCCTGAGGGGGGCAGCCGTCACACGGGCGGGCGGCTCACAGCTCCAGGCCGATGAGGAGCGGCTCGTTGTGCAGCTCGATCCCAAACCGGGCCCGGACGCCGTCGCGCACCTCCCGGGCGAGGGCCAGGAGGTCCTTGGCGCTCGCGTCGCCCCGGTTGGTCAGGGCCAGGGTGTGCTTCGTCGAGAGCGAGGCGCGCCCGCCCGTGACGCTGTCCGCCGCGAGCCCGTACCCCTTGGGGAAGCCCGCGCGCTCGATGAGCCATGCGGCCGAGGTCTTCACCCGCCCGTCCCCAGCGGGGTAGCGCGGCGCGCCCTCGGGGAGGGAGGCGGCGTCGGCCTCGCTCAGCACGGGGTTCGTGAAGAATGAGCCGGTCGAGAACGTGTCCCGGTCCTCGGGGTCGAGGACCATGCCCTTGGACGCGCGCAGGTTCAGGACGGCACGGCGGACGTCGAGGGCGGAGGCCCGCTCCCCCTGCTCGACGCCGAGGACGCGCGCGAGCTCCGCGTAGCGCACGGGGGCGCCCATGCGGCCGAGCGGGAGCTGGAAGGACACGCTCAGCACGACGTACCGCGGCGATCCCTCGACGGTGGTCTGCTTGAGCAGCGAGTCGCGGTAGCCGAAGTTCAGCTCGGAAGGGACGAACGTCTTCACAGCCGCCGCCTGACGGTCCCACGTGCGCACCTGCCAGATGGTCTGGGAGACGTCGGCCCCGTAGGCGCCGACGTTCTGAACGGGCGTCGCGCCCGTCGAGCCGGGGATGCCTGAGAGGGCCTCGAGCCCGCTCAAGGCGTGCCGCACGGCGTAGTCGACGACGTCGTCCCACACGTGCCCTGCCTGGACCGTGAGGGACGCGCCGCCGCACGTGTCGGCGTCGTCAATGGCGAGCCCCTCAGAGGCGACCTTCAGCACGGTCCCCGGGTACCCGTCGTCGGACACGACGAGGTTCGACCCGCCGGCGATGATGAGCAGCGGCTCCCCGGCGTCGTCCGCCGTGCGCACGGCGTCGATGATCTCCGCCTCGGTGCGCGCTTCCTCGTACCGGGCCGCGGGACCGCCCACCTGGGACGTGGTCAGCGAGGACAGGAGGGTCACGGGAGCTTCACGACCGCCTGCGCCTTGGTCAGCACGCGCTGGCCGGCGCAGGTCACGGCGAGGTCGATGCGCGCGGTGCGGGCCTCGGCGTCGAGCGCCCCGACGGTGCCCACGACCTCGACGACCGCGCCCGGCGCGTCCGTGCCGGTCGTGTCCTCGACGGGGACGGGCTTCGTGAACCGGGTCTGGTAGTCGACGACGGCGGCCGGGTCGCCCGCCCAGTCGACGACGAGCTGGACGGCCGCGCCCATCGTGAACATGCCGTGGGCGATGACCCCGGGCAGCTCGACCGAGACGGCGAAGTCGTTGTTCCAGTGGATCGGGTTGAAGTCGCCTGAGGCCCCGGCGTACCGCACGAGGTCGGAGCGGGTCACGGAGACCTCGCGGCGGCCGATCTCCTGCCCCTTCTCGAGCGTCTCGAACTCGGGCCTGCTGACGGTGCTCTCGACGGCGCTCACTGGCCCTCTCCCCTCACGAGAATGGACGACGTCGTGGTGGCGACCTTGGTGCCGTCCTCGCCGGATATCTCGGCGCGGGTCGTGATCATCGCGCCGCCGCCCATCGCACGGACCTGGTCCACGTGCAGCTCCGCGACGAGGCGGTCGCCGGCGACGATCGGGCGGTGGTGCGTGAACCGCTGCTCGGCGTGGACCACGCGGGAGAAGTCGATGCCCGACTCCGGGTCCTCGATGAGCTGCGCGTCCGCGCGCTGCGCGACGATGATCGCGAACGACGGCGGGGCAACGAGGTCCGCGTGCCCGAGGGCCTGGGCGGCCTCGACGTCGAAGTGGGCTGGGTGCTGCGCCTTGACGGCGCGCGCGAACTCGCGGATCTTCTCGCGGCCGACGTCGTACGCCTCGGCGGGCGGGTAGACGCGGCCCTGCAGGTCAGGGTTGATGGCCATGGGGAAAAGCCTATCGGGTAGGGCGGGTGACCCCGCGTCGCTGGAAGGTGACCCCGCAACGTTGGGAGGTGACCCCGCAAAGGGGAGGGCGACGGCGGCGGGGCGGTCAGCGCCGGGCGCGGCGCTTCGCGTCCCGGGCGCGGATGCCGATCCCCGCGAGGTGGGTCACGAGGCCGACGCCGATGATCGCCATGGACGCGTACAGCAGCCACGTGATGCGGCCGAGGTTCGCGGCGATGTTGAGCGCGATCCCCACGCCCAGGAAGGCCATGCCCGAGAGCACGACCTTCCTGTACAGCGGGGACGCGGTCTCCCAGAAGTCGTTCAGCACAGGGATCGCGGTCCGAGGCGCTCAGAGCGCCGGCTGGACGCCGAAGGCCGTGGCGAGCTTCATGATCTTCTCGGCGCGGCCGAGGCGCGGCAGGTCCGAGCCGTCGCGGATCACGCGGCCGTTGGCCTCGAAGTCCCGCATGAAGTCGGAGGCCCACGCGACGTCCGACGGCGTCGGGCTGATGACCTCGTTGATGACGGTGGTCTGGTCGATCGCGAGGCACAGCTTGCCGGTCATGCCCATCATGACGGTGATGGCGCTCTGCTCGCGCAGGATCGGGTGGTTCGTCCCGACGGTCGGGCCGTCGATCGGGCCCGGCAGGTTGCCCACGCGGGACGCGACGACGAGCTTCGCGCGCGGGTAGGCCATGGCCTCCTGCGTCGCGGCCATGCCGGTGTCGCGGCGGAAGTCGCCAGAGCCGAACGCGAGGCGGAACGCGCCCTGCGCCTTGGCGATGTGGTTGGCCTCCTCGATGCCCACGGCGGACTCGACGAGCGGGATGACCGGCGTCTTGCCGTCCATGCGGTGGAAGCTCTCGGTCACCTGGTCCGCGGACTCGGTCTTGGCGAGCATGATGCCGAGCAGGCCGGGGTTGCCGCGCAGGCCCGCGAGGTCGTCGGCCCAGAAGGGACTCGTGGCGTCGTTGACGCGCACCCAGGCACGGCCGCCGCCGTGGAGCCAGCGGGAGACGTTCTCGCGCGCCTGGTCCTTCTGTGAGGGGTCCACAGCGTCCTCGATGTCGAGGACGATCGCGTCGGCCCGGGAGGCCGCGGACTCGTCGAAGAGCTCCGTCTTCATCGCATTGACGAGCAGCCACGAACGGGCGATCTCGGGGCTGATCGATCGGGACGGGCGGCCCTCGCTGGCCGGGCGTGCCGAGTCGGCGGCAGTCGTTGAGGTCATGGTTCAACGGTAGCCCCCGAGGCCCCCGGCTGGCACATTATGCCGCGTCGGTCACAGGGAGGGGGCATCCACGCCAGCGGGCGCGTCGCACGCCGACCCCCGGCGTCACGCGCCGCCATGTGTCCCAGGATGGCCCTCCGCGACTCCTCGTTGAGCCGGACGACGCCGCGTTGAGCCTCGCGTCGCGGCATGAACGGCGCGCTTTCCCCACCCCCGTCGAGTGCGCTTCCATCGTGTCCACCCCGGTCGACGAGCCGATTCCACCCACACGCCGAACCCGAACCACAGCAGAGGAACCGACCATGAAGAGACGCCAGTTCATCCTGGGCCTGACGACAGCCGTCGCCGTGGGCGCGGCGGTCTCGGCGTGCGGGGGTGAAGCCTCAGCCGGCGGAGGCACCGAAGCCAAGGTGCTCAGGTACCAGGGTTCGGCCAACGCCGTGACCTTCCCGGAGCTCGCCGCGGACCTCGGCTACCTCGGAGACGTGACGCTCTCGTGGATCGGCAACACCACGAGCGGGCCCCAGGACATCCAGTCCGCCGCGACGGGCCAGACGGACTTCGGCGGCGCGTTCGCCGGCGCCGTCGTGAAGCTCATCGAGGCGGGCGCGCCCGTGACGGCCATCGTGAACTACTACGGCTCGGACGAGCTGACCTTCAACGGCTACTACGTCCTCGAGTCGAGCCCCATCCGCTCCGCCCGGGACCTCCTGGGCAAGAAGATCGCCGTCAACACCCTCGGCGCGCACCACGAGGCGGTCATCACGACCTACCTGCAGAAGAACGGCCTGAGCCCCGACGAGATCAAGCAGGTCCAGCTCGTCGTCGTCCCTCCGAACGACACCGAGGAGGCCATTCGCCGCGGCCAGGTGGAGGCCGGGACCCTCGGTGGTCCCCTCCAGGAGCATGCCGCGGCCGCCGGCGGCCTGCGCCGCCTGTTCACCGACTCTGAGATCTTCGGCACCTTCGCGGGCGGGCCGTACGTGTTCCGCAACGACTTCATCGCGGCGAACCCGAACATCGTGCGGACGTTCGCGACCGGCGTCGCGAAGGCGATCGAGTGGACGCGAACGACTCCGCGAGAGGACGTGATCGCCCGCTACGCAAAGATCATCCAGGCCCGGGGCCGCAACGAGTCCACCGAGACCCTCCAGTACTGGAAGAGCCCGGGAGTCCCGCCCAAGGGCGAGATCCATGCCGAGGACTTCACCCGCTGGGAGCCCTGGCTCCGCGACTCGGGGATCATCACCGGGCCCCTCGACCCTGGGAAGCTCTTCACGAACGAGTTCAACGGCCTCGTCACGGGGGCGGCGGCATGAGCGCCCCTGTCCAGACAGCGGCACCGTCCCCGGTCGCCCAGCCCAAGATCAGCCTGCGCGGCGTCGTCAAGCGCTTCGACGTCCGCCCCACGAAGGAGCAGCCGCAGGGCTCGGTGCTCACCGCCGTCGACCGCCTGAGCCTCGACGTGTCCCCCGGCGAGTTCCTCACGGTCGTGGGCCCGTCCGGCTCGGGCAAGACGACGGTCCTGGACCTGCTCGCGGGGCTCTCGACGCCGACGGAGGGCGAGGTCCTCGTCGACGGCGCCCCGGTCACCGGGCCGGGACGGGACCGCGCGGTCGTGTTCCAGCAGTACGCGCTCTTCCCGTGGCGCACAGCCCAGGCCAACGTCGAGATCGGCCTCGAGGACACGAAGCTGCCGCGGCGCGAACGGGCCGAGCGCGCACGGAAGTACCTCGCGCTCGTCGGCCTCGGCGGGTTCGAGGACCGGTACCCGCACGAGCTCTCGGGCGGGATGAAGCAGCGGGTCGCGATCGCCCGGGCGCTCGCGTTCGAGCCCGACGTGCTCCTCATGGACGAGCCGTTCGCGGCCCTCGATGCGCAGACCCGCGAGCAGCTCCAGGACGAGCTCCTGCGCATCTGGCGCGCGACCGGCAAGACGATCGTCTTCATCACCCACGGGATCGACGAGGCCGTCTACCTCGGCCAGCGCGTCGCCGTCCTGAGCACGCGGCCGGGGCGGCTCAAGGACCAGGTCCGGATCGACCTCCCCGAGCACGACGACGACACCGACGTGCGCGCGACGCCCGCCTTCGTCGAGGCCCGCCACCGGGTCTGGGCCCTCCTGCACGAGACCGACACAGACTCCGACTCCGAGAGGAGCTCCGCATCATGACCGCGCCCGTTCATACCCAGGAGCGCATTGCGCTCCCCTTCGACGAGCCCCACAGCGCCACGGCCGCGACGCCCTTGCACGGCGACGCCGCCGGCCACCCCCGGGACGCCCGCCCGTCGCAGCCCACCGCACTGGCCCGGACCTGGTCGGAACGGACCTTGTCCGTCCGGCGCGCAGCCGCGGCAGTGGGGCGCCTCGGCTGGAAGTCGGCGGCCATCGTGGCCTTCCTGGCGCTGTGGGAGCTCGGCCCCCTCCTGGCCAGCCCGAGCACGCGCGTGTTCCTGCCGCCCCTGCACGAGGTGCTCGCCGCCGTCGGGCGCCTCCTCGCGACGGGCCAGCTTCAGGCGCACGCCGGCGCGAGCCTCGCCCGCTCGGCGACGGGCTTCGGCATCGCGGTGACCTCCGGCGTCGTGCTCGGCCTGCTCGTGGCCTGGTACCGGCGCCTGGACAGCTTCGTCAACCCGCTGCTCGAGCTGTTCCGCAACACGGCGGCCCTCGCGCTCCTGCCGGTGTTCACGCTCCTGCTAGGCATCGGCGAGGAGTCGAAGATCACGATCGTCGCGTACGCGGCCTTCTTCCCGGTCCTGCTCAACACGATTGCCGGCGTACGGACGGTGGACCCGCTCCTCGTCCGGGCGGCCCGCTCGCTCGGGCTGGGGCGGCTGAGCCTGTTCCGGAAGGTCATCCTGCCCTCCGCGGTGCCCACGATCTTCACGGGCGTCCGCATGGCGGGGACTTCCTCGATCCTCGTGCTCATCGCGGCCGAGATGGTGGGGGCCAAGGCCGGGCTGGGATACCTCATCGTCAACGCCCAGTCCAGCTTCCTCATCCCGGACATGTATGCCGGCATCCTCGCCATCGCGTTCCTCGGCGTCGCCGTCAACGGCGGCCTCGTGGCCCTCGAACGGCATTTCTCGCGCTGGCGCACCGCCGTCAACGCGTGAGCCCCGCACCCGCACCGCACCCAGCCATCCCATCCATCGAAGAACACCGACGAAAGGCGCTTCCCATGACCAGCACACTCACCGACGCCGTCCAGACCCCGGACGGGACCCTGCAGTTCCGCAAGCTCAGCGAGCGGATCGGCGCCGAGATCCGCGGCCTCGACATCTCGGGCGACCTCTCGCCCGAGACGGTCACGGCGGTCCGCGAGGCGCTCAACGTGCACAAGGCCCTCGTGTTCCGCGAGGCCAACATCCGCACCGACGAGGACCAGGTGCGGTTCGCACGCCACTTCGGCCCGCTCACGAACGCCCATCCCACCGTGAAGAGCGTCGACGGAGCCGCCGAGGTCCTCCCTGTCGACTCTGAGGACGGCTCCGCGAACAATTGGCACACGGACGTCACGTTCGTCGTGAACCCGCCCCAGGCCTCGACCCTGCGCGCCATCACGCTGCCCGAGTACGGCGGCGAGACGCTCATTGCCTCGGCGGCGGGCGCCTACCGGGACCTCCCGGACGAGCTGCGGGCCTTCGCGGACACGCTCTGGGCAATCCACACGAACGACTACGACTACTCGGTGCCGAAGAACCTCGAGCACGCGAACGCCGAGGAACGCCGCAAGGAGTTCACCCGCATCCACTTCGAGACCGCGCACCCCGTGGTGCGCGTCCACCCCCTGACCGGGGAGCGGGGGCTGTTCATCGGCGGCTTCGCGCAGCGTCTGCGGATTGTCGGGCTCTCCAACACCGAGTCCAAGGACATCCTGCGGCTGCTCCAGGCCTACGTGACCCGCCCCGAGAACGTGGTCCGCGTGAACTGGGAGCCGAACCAGCTCGTCCTCTTCGACAACCGCATCACGCAGCACTACGCTCCCGCGAACTACGGCGAGCAGCCCCGCCGCCTCAACCGCGTGACGATCGCGGGCGAGGTCCCCGCCAGCATCGACGGGAAGCGCAGCCAGTCGCTCAAGGGCGACTCGACGGCCTACTCGGAGACCGTCACCGTCTGAGCGGCCGCAGGAGGCGCAGTATCGTGCGATGGGCCGGGCCGGTTGGCCCGGCCCATCGTTGCGCCTGGGAGGCAGCCCAGCGGCTCAGAACGTGCCCATCGCGTAGCGGACGCTCCAGCCGCCGCACGTCTCCCACCACTGGATGCCGGAGCGGTCGTCCGGCCGGGGCCCGCTGCGCGCGCCTTCCGCCTCCCGCGCCTCGGGTTCGCGACCCTCGCCCGGCTCCGCTGCTCCCGCGCGGACGGCGAGCGCCGCCTCGGTATGTCGGCCGGGCACGTCCGTGCCCGCGCCCTTCTGCTCGGCCATCTGACTCCCCTGACTCATAGTGCTCGGTCGAAGAATCGGGCCCCCCACCCCGTGACGCCTTAAGTCCACGCCATAATCCCTAATATGTCAATACACTGGATTAATTGCGGAGCAGGGCCTGCATCAGTGCGCGAGATAGACCTGCCGGCCACTCACGCTCTCGGGCACGATCCGCACGAAGAGGTCGCGGATGCCGCCTGCCCAGGGCTCCTCGGTCATGTGGCCGAACAGCACCGTGAGCTCCTCGCGGTCCTCGACGGCCTCCGCGGCGCCGGACACGAGGACGGACCAGCCGGACTGGAGCGCCGGGCTCGCCGAGTCGGTCTGGAGCGCGACGCCCTGCTGCGGGAGGCTCGCGGCGACCTCCCCATCCCGCGACGTGCGGAAGTAGAGCGCGCCGTGGAGCACGATGTAGTTGACCGGGAACAGCTTCACGCGCCCCTCGAAGACGAAGCCGACGCGGCCGAGGCCGGACGCTCCCAGGAGCGCCCACGAGCGCTCCTCGTCCAAGTCGTGGCTCTCGTGGCGGGCCCCCGGGCCGTAGTCGAGATTGAGTTCAGGCATGGCTTCCTCCTCGGCATCGTCTCGGACTGCTCAAGGCTTTCATGCCAGAGGCCTGCGGCGGAAGGGCAGGGCCCTTCCGCCGCAGGCCTCTCGCGTGGCAAGCCGCGGCGGGATCAGGCGAGCGAGCGCACCCAGGCCGTTGCGTTGGCCGGGAGCTTGCCGTCCTCGCTCTCGGCGCTCACGAGCACGAGCTCGCCCTCGGGCAGGCTCACCGGCGCGTCCCCGAAGTTGGCCACGACGTGCCAGCCGCCCGGTCGCTCGAAGTGGAGCACGTCGTCGTCCGCGCTCTCGTGCCACGTGAGGCGCTCGGCGCCCTGGAGCTCGTGCCGCAGCGCGAGGGCGCGGCGGTAGAACGAGAGCGTGGACCCGGTGTCCGCGGCCTGGAGGTCCGCGGCGTACCGGCCGAACCATGCCGGCTGCGGCAGGTGGGAGCCGTTCGAGCCGAAGCCGAACGACGTGCCCTCGGCCGGCGCGGCCTCCCACGGGAGGGGCACGCGGCAGCCGTCGCGCCCGATCTCGACGCCGCGGTTGCGGAAGAAGGTGGGGTCCTGGCGCTCGGAGTCGGGGATGTCGCCGACCTCCTGGAGGCCCAGCTCCTCGCCCTGATAGAGGTAGGCCGAGCCGGGGAGCGCGAGCATGACCGCCGTCGCTGCCCGGGCCCGGCGGAGGCCGAGCTCGACGTCGACCTCCGAGGGGTCCCCGCCGCGCAGGAGCCAGGCCCTGCCGTCCTGGCCGTGGCCCCTGTGGCCGCCGCCCTTCGGCAGTCCGTAGCGGGTCGCGTGGCGGACGACATCGTGGTTGGAGAACACCCACGTCGAGGAGGCCCCGGTCGCGGCCGCCTCGGCAAGGTTCTTGGCGATGATCTCGCGGTACTGCACGGCGTCGAAGTCAGACTCGAGCAGGTCGAAGTTGAAGGCCTGGCCGAGGCCCTCGGGCGAGGCGTAGCGGGCCCGGCGGTCCGCGTGCACCCACGCCTCGGCGACGGCGGTGCGCGGCGGGTTGTACTCGTTGAAGACCGCTCGCCACTCGGCATAGATCTCATGGACCTCGTCCCGGTCCCACAGGGGGTGCTCCCCCATCGAGAACAGGTCGGCGCGGTGGATCGTCTCGAGGTCGTCATGCGCCGCGTCCATGTCCTTCTTGAGGGCATGGGCCACGTCGATGCGGAAGCCGTCGACGCCGCGGTCAGACCAGAAGCGCAGGGTCTTCTTGAAGTCCTCGTGCACCTCGGGGTTGTCCCAGTTGAGGTCCGGCTGCTCCTTCGCGAACAGGTGGAAGTACCACTGCCCCGGCGTCCCGTCGGGCTCGGTGACACGCTCCCACGCGCCGCCGCCGAAGATCGAGGTCCAGTCGTTCGGCGGCAGCTCGCCGTTGGCGCCCTTGCCGTCGCGGAAGATGTACCGCTCGCGGGCCGGCGAGCCCTTCGGCGAGGCGAGCGCCTCCTTGAACCACTCGTGCCGGTTCGAGGTGTGGTTCGGGACGATGTCGACGATCACGCGGATGCCGGCGGCATGCAGGGCATGGGACATCTCGTCGAAGTCCTCGAGGGTGCCGAGGCGTGGGTCGACGTTCCGGTAGTCGTCGACGTCGTAGCCGCCGTCGGCGAGGGCCGAGGGGTAGAAGGGGCTGAGCCACACGGCGTCAACCCCGAGCTCCTTCAGGTAGGGCACGCGCGAGATGATCCCCCTGAGGTCGCCGATGCCGTCGCCGTTGGCGTCGGCGAAGCTCCGCGGGTAGATCTGGTAGACGGCGGCCTGGCGCCACCAGTCGGCGTCGGGGACGGGGGTCACGGGGGTGGTGGACACCGGTGCTCCTCAGGAGGTGTTGTGGGGCGGCGTGGACCGGCCTGCTGGCCAGCTCCTTATTTAGACTCTAAATTTAGTCGCAGGAACATTATGTGAAGCGTCCGCGAGGGAGGTCAAGGCCGTGCAGGACATCACCGCTCCGGGCCCGCATGTGGTCCGCTGGGTCAACGCCCGCGCCGCGCTCGAGGTGCTCCGGACGGCCCCCGGCGTGCTGAGCGTGAGCGAGCTGATGGACCACACGGGCCTCACGCGCGCCACGGTCATCGCCGTCTGCGAGGACCTCGTGCGGCGGGGCTGGGCCGTGGAGCCAGACGTCCCGCGCGCCCCCGGGCCGCAGAAGGGGCGGCCGGCCAGGCACTTCGCCTTCCGCGCCGACGCCGGGGTGGTGCTCGGGATCGACCTCGGCGTGGCCAAGACGACGGTGATCGTCGCGGACCTGCGCGGCGAGTCCCTCGCGCAGGCCACGAGCCGGATGCCCTCCGACCCCGAGGCCGAGCGCATCGAGACCGTCGCCGCGACGGCCCTGCGGGCGCTCGAGGCGTGCGGACGCCACCCCGGGGACGTCCTCGCCGTCGGCGCGGGCATGGCCGCACCCGTGGACCGGGACGGGCGCGTCGTCGGGGGCCAGGCCTTCTGGGGCCAGTTCGACCTCGGCCTCGCCGAGGCCTTCGGCGCGCGTTTCGGCTGGCGGGTCCTGCTCGAGAACGACGCGAACCTCGCGGCCCTCGCAGAGCAGTGGCGGGGTGCCGCGCGGGGCGTGGAGGACGTCGCCGTCATGCTCGCCGGGGAACGCGTCGGCGCGGGCGTGCTCGAGTCCGGGCGCCTCCTGCGCGGGCACGGCGGCGGCTTCGGCGAGCTCGCGTTCCTGAGCATGGTCGACGGCGTGGGCGCGCCGGCGGGCATCGCGCAGCTCGCGCGCGAGTGGGGCGCCGAGGCGGCCGCACAGGGGGGCTTCGCCGGGCTCGGCGGCACGTTCAGCGGCCTGCGGCCGGAGGACGTGAGCGCGGAGGCCGTCTTCGCCGCCGCCGCCGGGGGCGACGAGGCCGCGAAGGCGATCCTCGACCGCATCTCGCTCGTCATGGCGCGGGTCGTCGCCATCCTCTCGACCGTGTTCAACCCCGAGCTCGTGGTGATCGGGGGCGCCGTCGCGGGCGCGGCGTCACGGCTCCTCCCCCGGCTCCGCGCGGAGCTCCCGGCCCTGACGGCGACGCCGGCGAGGGTCGAGGTCTCCCCGCTCGGCGGCCGTGCCGTGACGCTCGGCGCGGTGCGCAGGGCGCTCGACGACGTCGCCGCCCGCGCGCTCGAGATCGACCTGCCGCGGGGCTAGCCGCAGCGCCTCCCGGACCCAGGTCAGGGCACGCGCCGGCCCCTCGCGGCTGTGTAGAGGGCGTACCACTCGGGGCGGGTCATCGACGCCGCGACAGCCTCGGCACCCGCGCACGCGGCGATCCGCTGGGGGTTCGCCGAGCCGATCACGGGCGCGATGCGGGCGGGGTGGCGCATGAGCCAGCCCAGGACGACGGCCTCCCGCGTGACCCCCTTCGCCTCGGCCATCTGTGCCACGAGCCGCGCCGTGCGGACCTCCGCCTCGGCGAGGGGCCCCGCCTGGCCGTGCACCGCCCTCGGGCGCCCCGTGTACCGCCCGCCCGCGAGCGGCGACCACGCCTGCACCTCGGTGCCCGTCCGCGCGCAGTGCTCGAGCGTCCCGTGGGGGAAGGCGACGCCGGCGCCCTCGGCGTGGTTGACGAGGATGCCGCTGTCGACGAAGTCGTGCCGGCCGAGGCTGAGCTCGAGCTGGTTCGCCGCGAGCGGCCCGGGCAGGTGCTCCTCGAGGGCCGCCATCTGCGCGCCGGAGAAGTTGGAGACGCCCACGGCGCGGACCGCTCCGGAGCCGAGGAGGCGGACGACGGCGGCGCCCACCTCGGCGGGGTCGAGCAGCGGGTCGGGGCGGTGCAGGAGCAGGCAGTCGAGGTAGTCGGTGCGCAGTCGCCCGAGGGTGCTGCGGACGCGGTCCTGGATGGCCTCGGCGCTCAGGTCGTAGTAGGCGTCGAGCCCGTCCTCGCCGAGGCGGATGCCGACCTTGCCCTGGATCCAGACCCGCTCGCGGAGCCCGGGGCTGCGCGCGAGGACCTCGCCGAACACTGACTCCGACGTGCCCCCGCGGTAGATGTCCGCGTGGTCGAAGCGGTCGATCCCGATCCCCTGCGCGGCCTCGATGGCCTCGGCGGCGTGGTCCACCTCGGCCGCGCCGTAGTGCGAGGAGCCCCAGGCCCCGCCCAGGCCCATGCAGCCGTAGATCAGGCGAGACCAGCTGGGGGGGCTGTCGGGGCGCGACGCGGCAGGGGGCAGGGCGGGCTCGGGCATGTCACCTTCTGCACTGTGGAACGACAAAGCTGGGGGACGACAAAGGGGCCCGTCCTCGGGACGGACCCCTTGATCGTAGCGGTGCCGGGACTCGATCCCGGGACCTCACGATTATGAGTCGTGCGCTCTAACCAGCTGAGCTACACCGCCACACACAAGGAAAAAGGCCGTGCCATCCGGCCAACGACCGGTTGACACGGACCCTCCTTGCGAGAGCCCCCCACGGGAATCGATCCCGTGACCTCCATCTTACCAAGATGGCGCTCTACCACTGAGCTAGGGGGGCAACAGACAGATACTCTACAGCACCCGTGAGGGCGGGTCCAAATCGGAGCCACCCCTCTGGGGGACGAAGGCAGCAGGGCCCCGGACCTGTTGGTCCGGGGCCCTGAATGAGGTTCAGATTCCCGCGCGGGTCACGGGGCCGGTACCGCTACCGGCCCTCACCACGTCCGGCTGCTACCACTTCCGGCCGCGGCCGCCGTCCTTGCCCTGGCGCGGCTTGCGGTCGCCGCCGAAGCCACCCCGGCCACCGCGGTCGCCGCCGAAGCCACCGCGTTCGCCCCGGTCCCCGCCGAAGCCGCCACGGCCGCCGCGGTCACCACGGTCGCCGCCGAAGCCGCCGCGTCCGCCGCGGTCTCCGCCGAAGTCACGATCGCCGCGGTCGCTGCGGCCCCCGCCGTAGCCGCCCCGGCCCCCGCCGTAGCCGCCACGGCCGCCGCGGTCACTGCGGTCCTCGTAGCCGCCCTCGCGGTTGGGACGGCGGCCCGAGTCCAGCTCGAGCTTGATGAGCTCGCCGCCGATCCGGGTCTTGGACAGGGCCTGCCACTGCTCGGCCGAGAGCTCCGCCGGGAGCTCGACGAGCGAGTGGTCGGCGCGGATGTCGATCCCGCCGATCTGGCTCGAGTGGAAGCCGCCCTCGTTCGCGAGGGCCCCCACGATCGAGCCCGGGAGCACGCGCTGGCGGCGCCCGACGGCGATGCGGTACGTCGCGTTGCCTTCGGTGAGGGTGCGGGACGGGCCGCGGGAGCCGAAGCCGTCCTTGCCGCGCTCGCGCCGCTGGAACTCCGGCGCCGCCGGGAGCTCCTTGACGAAGAACGGCTCGTCGCCCTGGACCATGACGGCGAGCGCCGCGGCGATCTCGGCGGCCGGGACCTTGTGCTCCTCCTCGTAGGAGGCGATGAGGTCGCGGAACATCGAGACGTCCTCGGACTCGAGCGTCTCGGTGATCTGCTCGGCGAACTTGTTCATGCGCAGCGTGTTGACCGTCTCGGCGGTGGGCAGGTGCATCTGCTCCACGGCCTGGCGGGTCGCCTTCTCGATGGCCCGCAGCAGGTACTTCTCGCGCGGGGTCATGAACAGGATCGCGTCGCCGCTGCGGCCGGCGCGGCCGGTGCGGCCGATCCGGTGGACGTAGCTCTCCGTGTCCGTCGGGATGTCGTAGTTGATCACGTGGCTGATCCGCTCGACGTCGAGGCCGCGCGCCGCGACGTCGGTGGCAACCAGGATGTCGACCTTGCCCGCACGCAGCGCCTCGACCGTGCGCTCGCGCTGGGCCTGGGCGATGTCGCCGTTGATCGCGGCGGCCTGGAAGCCGCGCGCCTTGAGCTTCTCGGCGAGGTCCTCGGTGGCCATCTTGGTGCGCACGAAGGCGATGACGCCGTCGAACTCCTCGACCTCGAGGATGCGGGTGAGCGCGTCCAGCTTGTGCGGGCCCATGACCTGCACGTACCGCTGCCGGATGTTGGCCGAGGTAGTGGTCTTGGACTTGACCGTCACCTCTTCCGGGTTGTTGAGGTACTGCTTGGACATCCGCCGGATCTGGGACGGCATCGTGGCGGAGAAGAGGGCCACCTGGCGGTCCTCCGGGGTCTCCTGGAAGATCCGCTCGACGTCCTCGGCGAAGCCCATGCGCAGCATCTCGTCGGCCTCGTCCAGCACGAGGTACTGGAGCTCCGAGAGGTCCAGGGAGCCCTTCTCGATGTGGTCGATGACGCGGCCGGGCGTGCCGACGACGACCTGGGCGCCGCGGCGCAGGCCCGCAAGCTGGGGGCCGTAGGCCGAGCCGCCGTAGACGGGCAGGACGGTGAAGTCCTCGAGGTGCTTCGCGTAGGACGTGAAGGCCTCCGCCACCTGCAGCGCCAGTTCGCGAGTCGGTGCGAGCACCAGCGCCTGGGTCGAGCGGGAGGGGCCGTTCAGGTCATGCAGCTCGGCGAGCCGGGACAGCGCGGGCACGGCGAACGCCGCGGTCTTGCCCGTGCCGGTCTGCGCGAGGCCGACGACGTCGCGGCCCGCGAGCAGGAGCGGGATCGTCGCGGCCTGGATGGGCGAGGGCTTCTCGTAGCCGACGTCGTCGAGCGCGGTGAGGACGCGGGCGTCGATGCCGAGGTCGGAGAATCGAACGCCGTCGCCCTCGTCGTCGGCGGGGGCCTGCGCCTGAGGCGCCTCGGCCTCGGGGGCCTGCGCCTCGGGCTTCTCGGCCGCGGGGGCCGGGGATTCAGCAGCCTGCGCCTCGGGGGTGGCCTCTGCGGC
Organism: Sinomonas sp. T428B; assembly: GCF_056780155.1. Lineage (NCBI taxonomy): Bacteria > Bacillati > Actinomycetota > Actinomycetes > Micrococcales > Micrococcaceae > Sinomonas > Sinomonas sp. T428B. Next base: position 3,005,766 of record NZ_JBRAZR010000001.1, read on the forward strand.
CGCGGCGGTCTCGTCGGCGGGGAGCTCGGTCTCGGGGGTGAGGTCCTGGGTGGATTCAGACATGCGTGTGTCCTGTCGGGTTTCAGGAGCCGGGGGCTCGTCGGTCGGGGACGAAGCCCGGCGCTCTCTCAATCCCGTGGCAAGGCTTCCTCGCTGCGTCCGGCGTCACATGCACCCGTACAGCGTTTTGCTTCAGCCGGACTCCCCTATGAAATTGCCCGCTCCGCGGGCCCCAACACGCAACCAGTCCTGCCTCAAGAATTGGGCAGGAGAAGGGAATTCCGGATAGTGGGGGATACATCCACTATACGGCATGGACGACGGCGCCCTCCCCCCTCAGCGTGGAGCCGGCGGTGAACTTGGGCACAGGGGCACCCCGGCCAGGATCGTGGACGAGGCCCGCTAGGGACGCTCCACGGCCTTCTCGACGTAGCGGCGCAGGGCCGGAGCCATGCGGAACTCGCCCTCGGCGTCGGCGTCGAGGAGGGTCTCGGCGCGCTCCCGGGTGGGCTCGCGGAACCACTCCCCGACCGTGACCCCGTGCGGCGGGACGTGGACGACGGCGAGGGTGTCCCCCGCGCCGACCTCGCCGAGGTCCACGACGCGCAGATACGCCCCGGGCCGACCCTCCTCGGTGAACCGCCGCGCCCATCGCTCGACGCCGATGCGCCGGCCGAAGGTCGCACACGGGATGCGCGGCATCGTCACCTCGAACACGACCCCGCCGCTCGTGCGCCAGCGCTCGCCGATGACGGCCTCCGACGGCTCGAGGCCGGCGATGCGCAGGTTCTCGCCGAAGAAGCCCGGCGGGACGTCGCGGCCGAGCGCCTCGGCCCACCACGCGGCGTCGGACGCGGAATAGGCGTAGAGCGCCTTGTCCTCGCCGCCGTGGTTCGCGCGGTCCGCCTGGACGTCGCCGTGCAGGCCGAGCCGGCGCACGCGCACCGAGCCCTCGACCGGGCGCTTGTCGATAGCGGTCACGCCCACCGTCCCCTCGTCCGGCAGCAGCTGGTGGACGCGGCACACGGCCTGGATCACAGCAGACTTCATGCCCTCAGGGTAGCGCCGCCCCCGCGGGCCGCGGGCGAGGACGGGCCGGGCCGCTACGGGTCGAAGCGGTAGCCCATCCCCGCCTCGGTGTGGAGGTGCCGGGGATGCGCGGGATCCTCCTCGAGCTTGCGCCGCAGCTGGGCGAGGTACACGCGCAGGTACTGGGTCTCCTTCGCGTAGGCCGGGCCCCACACCTGGGTCAGGATCTCGCGCTGGGTCACGAGCGCCCCGGGCCGCCGGACGAGGAGGGCGAGGATGCTCCACTCAGTCGGCGTCAGGCGGACCTGCCGGCCGTTCCGCGTCACGCGGCGGGCCGCGAGGTCCACGCTCAGGTCCCCCGTCTGCACGCGGGCCGGCTCCTCGGGGGCGCGCTGGCCCCGGCGGGCGGCCGCGCGGAGCCGGGCGAGGAGTTCCTCGAGGCCGAACGGCTTCGTCACGTAGTCGTCCGCGCCGGCGTCGAGGGCCTCGACCTTGTCCTCCGAGCCGTGCCTGGCCGAGAGCACGATGATCGGCACCGAGGTCCACTCGCGCAGGCGCCGGATCACCTCGACGCCGTCCATCCCGGGCAGGCCGAGGTCCAGCACGACGATGTCGAGGTGCCGCTCGGCGGCGAGGCCGAGGGCGGCCTCGCCGCTCGGGACGGTCAGTGCCTCGTAGCCGTGGACGCGCAGGTTGATCTGCAGGGCGCGCGCGATCTGGGCCTCGTCCTCGACGACGAGGACGGTCGTGGGCGCCAGCTCAGCGGGCATCGCCGGCCCTCCCGGCGCCCGGCGTCCGCGCGGGCACTGCGCCCTGCGACAGCGGGAGGGACACGACCATCGTGAGCCCGCCACCCGGGGTCTCCTCCGCCTCGATCCGGCCGCCCATGGCCTCGACGAAGCCCTTCGCGACGGCGAGGCCCAGGCCGACGCCGCCGCCCCCGGGGGCGTCGCCGAGGCGCTGGAAGGGGCGGAAGATCGTCAGCAGGTCCTGCGGCGGGACCCCCATGCCGTGGTCGATGATTCGCAGCTCGCCGCACGGCCGGCCGTCGGGACCGGGCACGCCGCTCCGGGCGGCGAACTCGACGACCTGCCCGGGCGCGTAGCGCAGGGCGTTCTCGAACAGGTTGGCGACGACGCGCTCGAGGAGCACCGGGTCCGCCTCGACCGGGGGCGACTGCGCAGGGATCACGTCGACGACCCGGCCGCCCTCGGGCAGCGCGCGCGGGAGGACCTCGCGCCAGTGCACGGGCTGCAGGAACGGGCGGACCGTGTCCGCCGTGATCCGGGACATGTCCAGGAGGTTGTCCACGAGGAGCGCGAGCCGGTCCGTGCAGTCCTCGATCGTGGCGAGGAGCTCGGCCTCCTCCTCGGGGGAGAACTCGACGGCGGGCTGGCGCAGGCTGCTCACGCTGAGCTTGATCCCGGCCAGGGGCGTACGGAGGTCGTGCGAGACCGCACGGAGGATCGCGGTGCGGATCGTGTTGACCTCCTCGAGCCGGCGGTTGTCCTCGCGGCTGAGGGCGAGCTGGGCCCGCTGGCGCATGGCCACGAGGTAGGCGCCGAAGGCCTGCATCATGCGCCGCTCCCCCGGATCGAGCCGGCGCCCGGCGGCAAGGAGGGTGTACCAGCCGTCGGGGGCGACGGCGTCGTCCGCGGCCGCGTGGGTCACGGGCGGCGCCTCGCCGACGCTCGCGAGGACGTCCCACCCGCCGCGGCGGAGGGCCTCGGGCGGGACGGCGGGGCCGCCGAGCCGCCCCTCGTCGTCGTCCGTGTGGCGGGCCAGGAGCGTGACGGCGCGGAGGCCGAGGGTGGCGCGCACGCGCTCGAGGAACTCCTCGGTGTCCGCGGTCGAGCCGAGGATGCCGAGCGCGAGCTCGCTCATCGCGTCCGACTCGGCGGCGGCGCGGGTCGCCTGCTCGTAGCGCCGCACCGACGCGCCGACCGCGAGGGCCACCGAGCACGCGACGGCGAGGAAGACGGCGAGCTCGACGACGGCCTCCGGCTCGGCGACGAGCAGGCTGCCCACGGGGTCGGTCGAGAACCAGTTGAGCGCGAGCGCGGCGACGACCACGGCGGTCACGGCGGGCCACAGTCCGCCAACGACCGCCACCACGACGGCCGCGGCGAGCTGCAGTAGCATGATGATCGGAAAGTTGGTGTATCCAGTCGCGACGACCGCCAGTTCGACGATGGCTGGAAGGGCGAACGCCAGCGCGAGCCCGAGCAGGGTGCGTCGCCGGTCCAGGACGCCCAGCTCGGCGAGCCCCAGACGGTGCTCGCGGGCGGGGAAGAACGGAGTTCGCTCGCTCATGCGGCCCATTCTGGCAGGTCGGCGCGCGAGCCCGGGCCGGCCCGGCGGAACCTCGGGCACGAAGTTCATACAGGCGTCATGACGCGGCGCGATCGCACTCTCAGATGACGCGGGGCCGCGGGGCGCCGGGGTGGAGGGGAACGGCCATGACGGACCGCCCGGAGGCCGGGGAGCGTTCGCTCGCGCAGCTGTGCGGGGCACTCATCGACGGCTTCGCGGCCCGGGACGCCGCAGCGCTCGAGGACCTGTACCTGCCCAGCGCGACCGTCACGCTCGGCGACGCCGAGGACGAGGCGGCCATACCCCCCGCCGTCGCGATCGACGACCTCATGCGGCTGGGCCTGCCCCTCCGGTTCACGGTGACAGGCGTGGTCGAGGACGGCTGGCAGGCCGAGGTCCTCGTCGAGTGGACCGTCTCCGGGACCACGGCCGACGGCTCCGAGCTCGACCTCGCCGGCTCCGGCGTCCTGGCCTGCGAGGAGCGGCACGGCCGCTGGTACATCGCCTCCGAGAAGCTCCGCTACTCCTGAGCGCCGGCGGCGGGCCCCCGCGCTAGTTCCTCGTCACCGTTCCCATGAGCGAGGCCACGGGCCGCAGGAAGAGCGGCCGGGCGAGGAGCCACAGGCCCACGATGACCAGCAAGGCGACCGCGAAGAAGATGAACCCGAGCCAGTCGCCGCCGTCGTGCGCCGCGAACATGTGGTTGAGGTTGCGCAGCGCGCCGGTCGTGAGGACGAGCGTGACGTGGACGATGACGAAGACCACGAAGAACGCCATGACCGGGAAGTGCACGGCCCGGGCCCACTCCATGGGGAACGCCTTGTTCAGGCGCGGCGCCTTCGCCGGCCACGCGCCGGACATGCGCAGGCCCGTGATGATCGCGAGCGGGGCCGCGATGAAGACGACCGCGAAGTACGTGAGCTGCTGGAGCGCGTTGTAGTTGACCCAGCCGTTCTCGAGCGGCCAGTCGAGCGAGGCGTACTGGATCGCGGTGGAGAGGGCGTGCGGGAAGACGTCCCACGTGGTCGGCACGAGCCGGACCCAGTGGCCGGTCGCGAAGATCAGGACGATGAACACGAGCCCGTTGAGCACCCACAGCACGTCGAGGCACAGGTGGAACCAGAGGTCGAGGCTGATCTTTTTGGGCTGGCCCTTGGTCTTGATGAGGCCCTTGTTGTTCCGCTTCCAGTAGCCCTGCGGCCGCGTCGTGTAGCGGACCTGCAGGCCCGAGCGCACGATCAGGACGAGGAAGAGCAGGTTGAGGAAGTGCTGCCAGTTCAGCCACGCCGGAAGCCCCTGGGCGGTGCCCTCCGGCAGCGGGGCGTGTCCGGGGTAGGCCTGGATGAACGAGGCCACGCCGTCGGTGCTGCGCAGCCCCTTGGCCACGAGCACGAGGACCGTGAGGGCCACGAGGGCCCCGACGGCGATCGCGGCCGGGCGGAACCACGGGGCCTTGGTGAGGGAGGGCGCGGAGGAGGGCTGCGGCATGTCAGGGAATCCTTGGGGGTGGGTCGCTAGAGGCGGGAGATGGCCTGGTCGAGGTCTGCGATGAGGTCGTCGGCGTCCTCGATGCCGACGGAGAGGCGCACGAGGTTGACCGGGACGGCAAGCTCGGTGCCCTTGACGGAGGCATGCGTCATCTCGGACGGGTAGTTCATGAGCGACTCGATGCCGCCAAGGGACTCGGCGAGCGTGAACAGCTCGGTGGACTCGGCGACCTTCCGGGCCGCGGACTCCCCGCCGGTGAACTGGACCGAGACCATCCCGCCGAACCGGCGCATCTGGCGCGCCGCGAGCTCGTGGCCCGGGTGGTCCGGCAGGCCCGGGTAGAGCACGCTCTCGACGCCGGGCCGGCCGACAAGCCACTCGGCGATCCGCTGGGCGTTGTCCGAGTGCCGCTCCATGCGCACCCCCAGCGTCTTGAGCCCGCGCGTCGTGAGGAACGCGTCCATCGGCCCCGAGACCGCGCCGACGGCGAACTGGACGAAGCCGATCTTCCCGGCCATCTCGTCGTCGTCGAGCACGAGGGCGCCGCCGACGACGTCGGAGTGCCCGCCGATGTACTTCGTGGTCGAGTGGACGACGATGTCCGCCCCGAGCGCGAGCGGGGTCTGCAGGTAGGGGGACGCGAAGGTGTTGTCGACGACGAAGACCGCCCCGGCGTCGTGGGCGATCTGCGCGACAGCGGCGATGTCGGTGATCTTCATGAGCGGGTTCGACGGCGTCTCGAGCCACACGATGCGCGCGCCGGCCCCCACCGCCGCGCGCACCGCATCGAGGTCCGACATGTCCACGGGCTGGTTCTCGATGCCCCAGGGGCCCAGGACGCGCGAGATGAGGCGGTACGTGCCCCCGTAGGCGTCGTTGCCGAGCACGATCCTGTCCCCGGGCACGCACAGCGCCCGGATGAGCGCGTCCTCGGCGGCGAGGCCCGAGCCGAAGGAGAACGCGTGGCGGCCGCCCTCGAGCGCGGCGAGCTGCTCCTGGAGCGAGTCCCGGGTCGGGTTGGTGCCGCGGCCATACTCGTAGCCCTCGCGCAGCCCCCCGATCCCGTCCTGGGCGTAGGTCGAGGAGAAGTGCAGCGGGGGCACGACGGCGCCCGTGCGCGGCTCGAAGGCCTGGCCCGCGTGGATGGCGCGGGTGTTGAAGCCGGTGGTCGGCTGCTGCTCGGTCATCGGTGTCCCCTTCGCTGGTTCAGGTTCACTTGTTCAGGTTCGCCAGGAGGTCATGGCGGGTCAGGATGCCAATCGGGGCGCCGACGGAGGTGACCATGACGGCGTCCTCCTCGGAGAGCATCTTCAGCAGCGTCGCCTGCCCCTCGAGCGAGCCGATCACGGGGAGCCGGTCTCCCATGTGCTCGCCGATCTTGTCGGTGAGCTTGGCCTCGCCGCGGAACAGCTTCGCCGACAGAGTGCGCTCGTCGACGGCGCCGAGCACCTCGCCCATGACGACGGGCGGCTCGGCGGAGAGCACGGGCAGGTGGCTCACGCCGTACTCCGTCATGATGTCGATGACCTCGCGGACCGACTCGTTCGGGTGCGTGTGCACGAGGTCCGGCATCCGCCCGTCCTTGCCCTGGAGCAGCTCCCCGACGGTCTTCTCGGAGCCGCTCGGCAGGAAGCCATAGGAGCGCATCCAGTCGTCGTTGAAGATCTTGGCGAGGTAGCCGCGCCCGGAGTCGGGGAGGATGACGACGACGATCGCGTCCTCGGGCAGGTCCCTCGCCGCGCGCAGGGCCGCGACGACGGCCATGCCGGAGGAGCCGCCGACCAGGAGGCCCTCCTCGCGGGCGAGCCGGCGGGTCATGGCGAACGAGTCGGCGTCGCTCACGGCGAGCACCTCGTCGGGGACGCTCCTGTCGTAGTTCTCCGGCCACATGTCCTCGCCGACGCCCTCGACGAAGTAGGGCCTGCCCGTGCCGCCCGAGTACACCGAGCCCTCGGGGTCCGCGCCGATCACCTTCACGCGCCCGCCCTCGGACTCCGGCCGGTCCTGGGAGACCTCCTTGAGGAAGCGCCCCGTGCCCGTGATGGTGCCGCCGGTCCCCGCGCCGATGACGACGTGTGTCACCCTGCCGTCCGTGTCCGCCCAGATCTCGGGGCCCGTGGTCTCGTAGTGGCTCGCGGGGGCGCCGGGGTTGGAGAACTGGTCCGGCTTGAAGGCGCCGGGGATCTCCTTCACGAGGCGGTCCGAGACGCCGTAGTAGGACTGAGGCGAGTCGGGGGCGACGGCGGTGGGGGTCACGACGACCTCGGCGCCGTAGGCGGAGAGGACCGCGCGCTTCTCCTCGCCGACCTTGTCCGGGACCACGAAGATGCAGTTGTAGCCCTTCTGCTGCCCGACGAGGGCGAGGCCGACGCCGGTGTTGCCGCTCGTGGGCTCGACGATCGTCCCGCCGGGGGCCAGCCGCCCGTCGGCCTCCGCCTGCTCGATCATCCGCAGCGCGATGCGGTCCTTGATGGAGCCGCCGGGGTTGAGGTACTCGAGCTTGACGAGGACCGTTGCCTTGATCCCCTCGGTGACCTTGTTCAGCCTCACGAGGGGGGTGCGGCCGATGAGCTCGACGACGGAGTTGGCGTACTTCACGCCCCAACTCTAGCCGCTGGCGGCGTCGCGGCGGCGGCGTCCGCCGTGGCGACGGGCACCCGCAGGAGGGAGAACTCCCCCGCCCGCTGGATCGCGAGGCCGATCAGCACGACGGCGGTCCCGGCGGCGAGTTCCTCGCGCGATGCCGTGTCCTCGCCGCAGCGGACGAAGTAGCTCACCTCGGTCGTCCAGCCGGGGAACGCCCCGTCCCGCCAGAGGGCCTGCAGGTAGTCCTCGACGGCCTCGCGGAGCGCGTCCCAGAGCCTGGGGCCGTTCGGCTCGGACGCCGCCCAGGCCGTCCCGCGCTCCACGTCCTGGAGCACCGCGAGCGCGGTGCGGCGCACGGCGATGTACCGCCACTCGGCCGAGCCGGCCGCCGTCGTGCGCGCCCCCCACACGACCGGCCCCGATCCCGTGAAGGTGCGCAGCGGGCAGACCCCGTAGCTGTTGAGCATGGTCGAGGCGTCCGCCCCCGCGGCCATCTCCGGCTCGCCCCCGGCGAGCCGCGCGGCGAGGCCCGCGGGAGACTTCCAGGGTCCGCGCGCGGCATCCGTGCGCGCGATCACCCCCGCGACGGCGCCCGACGGCGGGACCCGGCGGAGCCCGTCGGCCCGCCGCAGGCGCGGGAAGTAGAGGGCCGCGTCCGGCGAGCCGTGCGCGAGCGCCGGGTGCGCGGGGTCGACGTCGGCGACGGACTCCCACGCCGCCGGAGGGTCGAGCACGAGGAACGCGCGGCGGGCGCCGCACCACGCGAGGGCCTCGGGCAGGAGGCCCGCGTAGTCGATGTCCCCGAACGGCTCCTGAGGCGCGGCCGGGAGGTAGGGCGGGATCACGAGGAGGTCGACGTCCTCGGCCCCGGCCGGCCCGGCGTCCAGCGCGTACAGGCCCGTCCCGGTGGCGCGCCGCTGGTCGCCGACGAAGTCCGCGGTCGCCGCCGCGGCGTCCTCCGCGTCCTGGGCGGGACCGCCCGCGCCGCCGCGGCGGGGGATGCGGACGACGACGGCGTCCGCCCCGCCGTTGGCGAAGAAGCCGCGCACGGCGACGGCGAGGGCGACCTCCGCGGTGTCGGGGGCCCCGGGGGCGTCAGCGGCGCCGAAGACCTCCTCGAAGCGGTCCCACGAGCGCACACGCACGGGCTCGTCGTGGGGCCCGCGGGGCGCGCGCCCCACGAAGGCCGTCGAGGACGGCGCCGAGCGTGCGATCTCGGGGGCCATGCCCGCTCCGCCGGCGGCCGTTGCGCCAGAGCCCCTGCCCTCAGCCTTGGGCTGGAGGCTGGGAGGACTGCCCTGGGTTGGGCCCGGCGTTCTGCCAGAGCCCCATGACGTTGCCCTCGGTGTCCTTGAAGTAGGCCGCGAAGCCCATGTCCCCGACGGGGATCTTGGGCGTGACCGTGCTGCCGCCGAAGCGCTCGACGCGGGCCAGGGCAGCGTCGATGTCCTCGACATCCACGGTGATGACCGGCGTCTTCGGGAACTCGTCGCCGCGCGTGAACATCCCGCCGTTGATGGCACCCGGCTCGGTGGGCGCGCCCCTTTCGTCGCTGGGCGTCGTACCGACCATCGTGTAGTCCATCTCTGGCACCGGCGTGAGGGTCCAGCCGAAGGCTTCGGTGTAGAAATTCCGGGCGCGATCCCTGTCGTCTGCGGGGATCTCGAAGTGCACGACTTTTCCGGACATGGCCATCCTTCCGCAGAGTGGACGGGCGCGTGACGCGCGCCACAGTGGGATTGTTTCGGCGCGTGAACTCCCCGTCAAGGGAACCGCGCGCGGTCTGCGGACATGGGAGGCGCGCTCGGCGCGAATCCTGTCGGCCTGCCGTGACACGATGGTCCTGTGACCCTCGCTCCCCCCTCCTCGGCCAGCCGGCCTGCCGCGGGCCGGCCCGTTGCAGGCCGGCCGCTCGTGGGCCACAGCCCCCAGGCGGAGGGGACGTGGGACGCCCCCGACCGCTATTCGCTGGCCGCGACCTGGTTCCCGCTCCAGCGCGGCGACGGGGACCCGTGCTTCGCGCGGGCTGCGGGCGGGCTGTGGGCGGCCTTCCGCACCGCGGAGGGCACGGCGTCGCTCCTCGTGACGCACGACGGCGCGCGGCTGAGGGCGCGCGCGTGGGGCGACGGGGCGGCGTCGGCCGTCGAGGCGGCGCCGGGCATGCTCGGCCTCACCGACGACTGGTCCGCGTTCGACGACGAGGCCTACCTCGCGACGCTCCCGGCCCCCGCGCGCGAGGCCCGGCGGCGGAACCCGGCGCTCAGGCTGCCCGCGACGAGCCGGATCGTCGACGCCCTCGTGCCCACGGTCCTCGAGCAGAAGGTCACGACCCTCGAGGCGCGGCGCGCGTACCGCTATCTCGTCCGGCGCTACGGGACCCCCGCCCCGGGGGCGGGGACGCTCGCGCCGGCCGGCCTCATGGTCGCCCCCGACGCCGCCGCGTGGCTGCGCATTCCCTCGTGGGAGTGGCACCGGGCCGGCGTCGGGCCCCAGCGCTCGGCGACCGTCATGCGAGCGCTGCGCTCGGCATCGGCCCTCGAGCGGCTCGCCGCCCGCACCGCGGAGGAGGCCTCCGCTGCGCTCCAGTCGATCCCCGGGATCGGCGTGTGGACCGCGGCCGAGGTCACGCAGCGCACGCACGCCGACCCCGATTCCGTCTCGGTCGGCGACTACCACCTCGCGAAGTTCGTCGGCTACGCGCTCACCGGCGAGCGGACGGACGACGCCGGCATGCTCCGCCTGCTCGAGCCGTGGCGGGGTCACCGGCAGCGCGTGGTGCGGCTGCTCGGCGCCTCGGGCATCAGGGCACCGCGGTACGGTCCTCGCATGAGCGTCCAGGACCACCGCTGGCACTAGTCTTGGAGACCATGACCGAACCCGTGCGCCTGACGGCGACCTTCATCCCCAATGAGGGCGAGTTCTTCCGCGTGAAGCTGGCCCTGGACATCGCGATCGAGGAGGTCCAGCGCGAGCCGGGCTGCCTCCAGTACGAGATCACCGAGGAATCCGAGGAGCGGATCGTGCTCTCCGAGGCCTGGGCCAGCGAGGAGGACCTCGACCGGCACTCGAAGGGCATCGCGCTCCAGGACCTCAACGAGTCCCTCAGCGCCCTGCTCGCCGAGCCGGTCACCTTAGAGCGCGTCTAGCCTTCCGCAGCCGGGCCCACAGACGACGGCGCCGCTCCCCAGGGTGGGGAGCGGCGCCGTCGTCTGTGGCCGGCCGCGCGGCGTGCGCCGGCCGGAACGGGGGTCAGTTCTGCTGGCCCTGGGCCTGCGCCTCGGCGACCTTCCGGTGCACGTCCTCCATGTCGAGGTCCTTCACCGCCGTGATGACCTGCTCGAGGGCGGACGCGGGGAGGGCGCCCGGCTGCGAGAAGACGAGGACCTTCTCGCGGAAGGCCATGAGGGTCGGGATCGACGTGATGTTGGCCTGGGCGGCCAGGAGCTGCTCGGCCTCGGTGTCGACCTTGGCGAAGAAGACATCCGGGTGCTTCTCGGACGCGGCCTCGTAGGTCGGCGCGAACTGGCGGCACGGACCGCACCAGGACGCCCAGAAGTCCACGAGGACGATGTCGTTGTTCTCGATGGTCTCGGCGAACTGCTCGCCCGTGATGTTCTGCGTTGCCATGCCCGCTCTCCTCACTGTTGATGGCGGTTCCTGTATTCCAACGCGCGGTACTGGGAGATCATTCCCCGCAGCGGCCGGTCTTCACACCACGGGCGCGGCCTCCGCGAGGCGCCGCTGCGCGCGGAGGGCGCCCGCGGCGAGGTCCCGGTCCTCGCCGAGCGAGAAAGCCCTGACCCCCGCCACGCGCCACCGCTCGACCGACTCGGCGCTGCGGGCGATCGGGCAGAAGGGCACCCCCGCCGCGGCGCACGCATCAGCGAGGCGGTCAACGGCGTCGAGCACCGCGGGATGCCGCGTCTCCCACGGCACGCCGTAGGACTGGGAGAGGTCCCCGGGGCCGGGCATGACCAGGTCGAGGCCCGGAACGGCAAGGATCTCCTCGATCGCGGCGACCCCCTCGGCGTCCTCGACGAGGGCCACGACCATGACCTCGGCGTTGGCGCGCCGGATGTACTCCTGCGCCGGGATCGCGCCGAAGCCGGCCGGGCGGCCTCCGTTGAGCGACCGCTCGCCCTCGGGGTGGTACCGGGCCGCGCGCACGGCCGCGGCGGCGTCGTCCGCCGAGCGGACGTGCGGCACGACGACGCCGAGGGCGCCGGCATCGAGCGCTCTGAGCACAGCGCCGGCGTCGCCCTCCGGGACCCGCACGAACGGCGTGAGACCCACGGCCTCCGCGGCGCGGACGAGGTTCTCGAGCCTCTCGGGGTCCACGAGGGCGTGCTCCGTGTCCAGGACCACGAAGTCGAAGCCGGCGCAGCCGATCATCTCGACCATCTGGGGCACGGGCAGCGAGCAGAAGAGCCCGAAGGCCTCCTCGCCGGCGCCGAGCTTGGCCTTCACGGCGTTGGGCTTGAGCATCCTTCGGTGTCCTCTCGGCTGCGGTCCGGGCGGGCGGCGGGCGCCGCTGGAGGCACGCCGCGACATCACTTGTAATACGCAAGCGTTTTGTGAGCAAATTGGTCGCGGGCTCGGCGCTGCGGCTTGACTCCGTGGCCGGATGGTGATTTAGGTTAGCCTCGCCTAACTACCGAACCGGGCCGCCGCGGGCGGCCCCGCCGACCCCGTCTGGAGCCCGGCCCGTGACCCTGTACCTGACCGCCCTGAACCCCACCGACTCCGTGACCCTCGGCCTCCTGCCGGCCGCCGCGCGGCTGGGCCGGCCCGTCGTCGTCCTCACCGACGATCCCGAGGCCCACGCCGCCGCCTACGCGCGGCTCGAGGCCGGGGTGCGCCCCGCCGTCGAGCGTGCCGAGGTGCGCGACGCCGGTGCCGTCGCCGCGCGCGTCGAGGCCCTCGCCTCCCGGCACGGCTCGCCCGCGGCCCTGCTGAGCAACAGCGACCACCTCCAGACCCCCACCGCGCTCGCGGCCGAGCTGCTCGCCCTCCCGGGCAAGGACTGGCGTGCCACGCTGCGGTGCAAGAACAAGTCCCTCACCCGCAGCGTCCTCGCCGCGGCCGGGCTCGACACGGTCGAGAGCACCGAGATCGGCCCGGGCGACGACGCCGTCGAGGCCGCCGCGCTCCTGCCGTTCCCCGCCGTCGTCAAGCCCCGGGAGGGGGTCGCGAGCGAGGACGTCGTGCTCGTCGCGGACCTCGCCGAGCTCGCCGCCCGCGTCGCGGACATCCGCGAGCGCCGCCCCGACGCGACCCTCGTCGCCGAGGAGTACCTCGCCGGCCCGCTGTACACGTACGAGACCCTCGGGGACGGCACCGAGCTGCGGCACGTGAGCTCGTGGCGCACGACGCTCGGCGAGCCGCCGTACTTCACCGAGTCCCGCCGCGACTGGGTCGGGGCGCTGCCGCCGGCCGTCGAGGGGCACCTGCGGGCGCAGCTTGCCGCCCTCGGCGTGGGCTTCGGAGCGTGCCACACGGAGTTCGTCGTCCAGAGCGACCGGGCCAGGATCATCGAAGTCAACTACCGGCTCATCGGGGACACGATGGACCTCATCTGCTCTGAGCTGCTCGGCGTGGACCTCTTCGAGGCGCTCCTGCGCGTCCACCTCGGCGAGCCGCTGCCCACGCACGTGCCGGCGGCGGCCGGCATCGACCGCCACGTGCACATCCGCTATCTGACCGCCGGGGCCCCCGGGACCCTCTCCGAGTCCCCCGAGCCGCAGACCGCCGAGCTGCCCGGCGGCGTCGTGCTCGGTCACCGCCGCCTGCGCGAGCCCGGTGTCACGGCGCCGCTGCACGGGACCAACCGGGACTACCTCTCGGTCGTGCACGCGATCGCGCCCACGGCCGACGGCGCCTCCGATGCCGTCGAGGACTTCGTCGCGGCCAACCGCTGGGTGGTCAGCGCGTGAGCGCCGCTGCGCCCCTTGCACGAGCCGCAGCCCTGCCTGCTGCCGCGCCTTCCCTGCACACTGCAGCGCCCGGCGCGTTGCCGTCCCTGGACGCGCTCATGCTGCGCGTGCTCGACACGCTGCTGCGCGAGGACCACCTCGGGATCCAGTCCCGGGGCGAGCTCGGCACGCGGCCACGGGGCCTGCCCGCGTCCGGGGACCGCCGCGCGTGGAACGGCCCCTGGTGGTCCGCGCCGCTGCCCGACGGCCGGGCGGTCCACCTGCCCGTGCGGCCCGACGGGTTCCTCGCCCCCTGGCGGCTCGCCGAGGCGTGCATCGCCGTCGAGGGCCCGGGCGCGCGCCTCGTGCTCGAGGACACGCTCGAGGGCGCCCTCGCCGCCCTCGCCCCGGTCGCGGATCCCGCCGAGGACCCCGAGGCCGCGGCCGGGTGGGCGGCGTTCACGGACGAGTGCCGGCAGACGTCCGCCGTCGTCCGCCTGCACGACGACGCCGCGCCGCGCCTCTACGCACGGCTCGCCGGGCAGCCGGCGCGCGGCTGCGCGGGGCTCCTGCCCCTCGAGGCCGTCGCGGCCCTGCGCGACCACCCTGTGCACCCGACAGGCCGCTGCCGCTGGGGGCTCTCCGAGGAGGAGGTCCGCGCCTACGCCCCCGAGTACGCGCCGGAGTTCCGGCTCCGCTGGACCGTCGTGCCGCGCACCGACGTCCGCTTCTCCGCGGCCCTCGGCGCCGCCCTGCCCGCCTGGTGGCCGAGCCCCAGCCAGCTCGGCCTCCCCGCCGGGGCCGACGAGGAGCTCGTCGCGCTGCCCGTGCACCCGCTTACGGCCGCGCGCGGCGAGGTTCCGTGCGTCGACGCGCCGGGGCCCGCCGTCGTGCCCACCCTCTCGACCCGCACGGTCGCGCTCGTGGACGACCCGCGCGTCCACCTCAAGCTCCCGCTGCCGACGGCGACGCTCGGCAGCCGCAACCGGCGCACCATCAAGCCGGGCTCGCTCGCTGGCGGGGAGGTGTTCGAGTCCCTTCTCGGCGAGGTCCTGGCCCAGGAGCCCGAGCTTGCGGAGTGCGTCCTGCTCGCCCACGAGACCCGCTGGGCGGACAGCGCGAGCGACCTGCGCGCCGTGCTCGTCCGGGAATTCCCGCGCGGCCTCGAGGGGGACCGGCTCGCCCCGCTCGCGGCGCTCCCGGCCCCCGCGCCCGGGGGCGGCGGGACGGTCCTGGACCTGCTCGCCGCGGAGGCCGGCCTCGACGCCGTCGCGTGGTTCGACGCGTACGTGGGCCTGCTCCTGGACTGGCACGTGGCCCTGTGGCTGCGCTACGGGATCGCGCTCGAGGCGCACCAGCAGAACATCACCGTCGCGCAGGGACCGGCTGGCCTGCGGCTCGTGTACAAGGACAACGACAGCGGCCGCATCGACCTGGCCCGGCTCTCGGCGGCGCTCGGCCGGAGCGTGCCCGCGGAGACGTTCGCAGACCCGCGCATCGCTGTCCAGGACCCGGGCGAGCTCGCCGACATGGTCACGACCATCACCCTGCACCTGTGCGTCGGGGCCGTCGCGGACGGCCTCGCCGGCGGGGACGGCGGCCTGCGGGCCTCCCTCTTCGCGCTGGCCCGCACGCGGCTCGAGGAGGCCGCGGAGCGCTGGTGCGACCCGCACGACGCCGGATCGGTCGCCGCCGCGGGCCTGCTGCGGGAGCGGATCCTCGACGCCGAGGCGCTCCCGGTCAAGGGCATGGTCACGGCCGGGACGCTCCTGCCGAAGGAGCGCCTGGGCTGCGCCGACGTCAACAAGTACTACCTGCGCACGGGGCCCAACTGGCTGCGGCGCTCGGCCGACGTTCTCGGAGCCGGCCCGGGAGCCCGCCCATGAGCGCGCCGGTGAGCGCGCCGGCCACGGTCGCCCCCGATGCACCCGGCACCCTGCGCCGGCGGCATGTGGCCGCCGTGGCCGCGGCCCACTGCGCCTCGGCCTTCGCCGCCCTCGGCCTGCCGCCGTACCTCTCGCGGCTCCTGCCCGAGCTCGGGGACCCCGGCGCGGCGTGGGCGGGCCTGCTCTACGTCCTGCCCACGCTGTGCACCGCGCTCGCGGCGCCGGTGTGGGGGCGGCTCGCGGACCGCCACGGTCCCAAGCCGCTGCTCGTGCGCGCCCAGCTCGGGCTCGCCGCCGCGTTCGCGCTCGCAGCCTGCGCGCAGGACGTCGGCACGCTCGCCCTCGCGCTCGCCCTCCAGGGCCTGCTCGGCGGGACGTACGCGGCGAGCACCGCCTACCTCGGCGCGGGCCTGACGGGCGACCGCCTGGCCGGGGCCCTCGCGCTCATGCAGGGCTCGGCGCGGACGGCGCTCGTCGCGGCGCCGCTGCTCGCGGGCGTCCTCTCGGCCGTGCTCGACGTCCGGGCCATGTACGGGCTCGCCGCGCTCCTGCCGCTGGCCGCCGCAGTGGGCACGCTCGTCCTGGCAGCGCCGGGAGCGGGGTCTGTGTCTCCGGCCGGCGCCGCCCCGGTGTCCGACACCGCAGCGTCGTCCAACACCGCCCCGTCGCCAGCCGCTCCCGAGCGCCCCGCGGCCATCAGCGTGTGGGGGCTGTGCCTCGCGGAGGCCGGCTTTGTGCTCGTGACGGTGGTGACGTACCCGTACTTCATCCCCCTCGCCGCCCAGCTCGTCCCGGGCCTGCCGCCCGCCGCGGCCGGGGCGCTCTTCGCGGCCCCGCACGTGGTCTACCTCGCCGCGGCCTGGGGGATGCTCCGGCTCCTGCGGGGGCGAGCCCGGCTCGGCCTCGCCCTCGGCTACGCGTTCGCCGCGGCCTCGGCGGCGGCCCATCTGGCCCCCGCCGCGGGCCCTGCCCTGGGCGGCGTCCCCGGCCCCGCCCTGGCCCCGGCCCTGGGCCCCGCTGTCACCACCCTGCTCACCGCGGGCGAGGCACCCGCGGTGTGGCTCGGCGTCGGCCGCCTCCTGCTCGGCGCGGCGCTCGCGTTCGGCCTCCCGGCCCTGTCGCTCCTCGCGAGCGAGGCGGCGGCCGCAGCCGCAGGAAGCACCGGCCGCCTCTTCGGCCGCGTCGAGTCCGGTTCAAAGGCCGGCGCGGTCCTCGCCGGGGCCTCCGCCTCGGGCGCCATGGCCGCCGGGGCCCTCGGGCTCGGCGCGGCGGCCCCGCTCGTCCTGCCCGTCCTCGCGGGCGCTGCCCTCGCCCTCAGCGCCCGGAGGTTCACCGCGCCCCGCACGGCAGGCCGCACCCCTGATGTCCGCCAGCACCAGACCCCCGTCCCGACCCTCGAACGGAGTTCCCTGTGACTGCTCCACTCCTCGCCGCCGGACGCGTCCTCGACGCCGACACCGCGTCCGCCCACACCCTGCTCGGCTGCCTCGTGCGCGAGACGGCCGGCCCCGACGGCCAGACCGCGCTCGACGCCGGTCACCTCCTCGTGCGCCTCCCGCACCTCGGCAAGCTCCTCCGGGCCCGCGTGCTGCGCGTCTCCCCCGTCGCGGCCCACCGCTTCGACGGCCCGGTCCAGCTCTACCGCAGCGGCGAGGAGCGCGGCGGCGAGTGGGAGGACCTCGGGCTCGACGCGCTCGCGCGGCTCGTCGGCGCCGAGCTCACCGCCCGGACCGGCGTGCCCAACGAGGAGTTCGCGGCCCAGGCCGCCGCGAGCCGCGACGGCCTCGCCGACATCCTGGCGACGCGGCCCCTCGAGCGTGCCGTGACGTCCGGGGCGCCGCTGGAGGGCGCCCCGGCCGTCTTCGTCGACTCCGAGCAGGGCCTCATCGCCGGGCACCCCCGCCATCCCGCGCCGAAGTGGCGCTCCGGGGACCCGTCGCAGTGGCGCCGGTTCTCGCCCGAGACCCGCACGGCGTTCCCGCTGCGCTGGCTCGCCGCCCGGGCGGACCGCGTCGTCGAGCACAGCACCCCGGGCGCGGGCTTCGACGAGCACGCCGCGACCGAGCGTCTCCTCGCTGAGGCGGCGGCGGGCGTCCCGGAGGGCTGGAAGGCCATCCCGGTGCACCCGTGGCAGTTCGAGATCCTGAGCTCGGATCCGCGCCTCAGCCCGGTCCTCGCCGGGGCCCTCGCGGACGGCGTCCTGCTCGATCTGGGCGAGGCGGGCCTGCCGCTGTACCCCACAGCGAGCGTGCGCACCCTCTACCAGCCGGAGGCGGACGTCTTCCTCAAGACGAGCCTGAGCGTGCGGATCACCAACTGCCTGCGCAAGAACGCCGACTACGAGCTCTCCGGCGCCGTCGCCCTCACGCAGCTCCTCGAGGCCCCGCTCGCCGAGGTCTCCGCCCGGCACGCCGGCTTCGCCGTCCTGCCCGAGCCGGCCGCGCGCAGCGTCGCGCTGCCCGAGGGGTTCGGGACCGCCGAGGACCGGCACGCGCTCCTCGAGGGCCTCGGCTCGATCGTCCGCGCGGGCATCGCCCCGCACCACGCCGCCGGCGAGCGCGTCCACCTCGCCGCGAGCCTCGCCGCCCTGCCCGACTCCGTCCCGGCCGGGACGCGGCTCGCCGAGCTCATGGACGCGGCCTCCCCGGCCGATCCGGCGGCCTGGGCGCGCGAGTGGTGGAGCCTCTACCTCGCCCTGCTCGTGCCGCCGGTCCTGCGGCTCTGGGCAGTGCACGGGATCGTGCTCGAGCCGCACCTGCAGAACATCCTCGTGGTCCTGGGCGAGGACTCGCTGCCCGTGCGCGTGCTCGCCCGCGACCTCGAGGGCACCAAGCTCCTCACGCACCGGCACGCCGAGGCTCTCGCGTCCCTGCCCGCCCAGATCGCCGAGAACGCCGGCTACGACGAGGAGCGGGGCTGGAACCGGATCGCCTACTGCCTGTTCGTGAACCACCTCGCCGAGATGGCCGGGGCCCTCGCCGACCTCGTGCCCGGCGCGCCGGCCTTCGAGGCGGAGCTGTGGGACGGCCTCGGCGAGGCCGTCGCGTCCGCGAGCGCCGAGCTCGGCGAGCCCGCGCGCCTGCGGGCCCTCCTCGCCGGCGTCCCGCTGCCGGCCAAGACCAACCTCATGGTCCGCTGGCAGCGCCGCGCGGACCGCTTCGCAGGCTACGTGCCCTTCCCCAACCCGTTCGGCCGCGCCGTCCCCGAGGAGATCCGATGACCGCCCTCTCCCCCGCCCCTGCCGCCCCCGCTGGGAGCCCCACCGCCCCAGGCCGCGCCCGTGCCCTGGCTGGCGCCTTCCCCGCCGGCAGCCCGCTGACCCCCGCCGTCGAGGCCGCCGTCCGGGAGCTCGCGCACGACGGCGCGCTGCCCGCCTACGTCTACGACCTCGCCCACCTGCGCGCCCACGTCACGCGGATCCGCGCGGCGCTCGCCGGGACCGGCGTCGAGCTCCTGCACGCGGTCAAGGCCAACCCCGACGCGGAGGTCATCGCGACGGTGGCCAGGCACGTGGACGGGCTCGAGGTGGCCAGCGGGGGCGAGCTCGCCCACGTCCGGTCCGTCGCGCCCGGCGTCCCGCTCGCCTTCGGCGGGCCCGGGAAGACCGACGGCGAGCTCGCCGCCGCCGTCGCGGCCGGCGTCGCCCGCGTCCACGTCGAGAGCCTGCACGAGCTGCGGCGGCTCGACGCGACGGCCCGGGCGGCCGGAGTGCGGGCCGCGGTCCTGCTGAGGGTCAACATCCCGGCCGCCGGGCACGCCTCGCCGGACCCCGGCCCCGCGGCCGGGCCGGCCCTGACGATGGGCGGCGCCCCGAGCCCGTTCGGCATGGACCCGGAGGAGGCCGACGCCGCGGCGCGCGAGCTGCCCGGGCTCCCCGGCATCGAGGTCCTGGGCGTCCACGCGCACCTCGCGAGCGGCCTCGGGCCCGAGCAGTGCGCGGCGCAGGCCGAGGGGATCGCCGCGTGGGTCGCCGGGTTCGCCGCGCACCACGGGATCGCGCTGCGCGAGGTCAACGTGGGCGGCGGGATGGACGTCGACTACTCCACCCCGTCGCGCACCTTCGACTGGGAGGACTACGGCGCCCACATCGGCCGCGTGGCCACCGCCCATCCCGGGGTGACGCTGCGGATCGAGCCTGGCCGGGCCGTGTCCGCCTACTCGGGCTGGTACGCGGGCCGCGTCCTGGACGTCAAGCGCAGCCATGGCGAGTGGTTCGCGGTCTGCTCGGGCGGGACGCACCACCTCCGCACCCCCGCGGCGAAGGGCCACAGCCAGCCGCTCGCCGTCCTGGCCGAGGACGGCTGGGACGCGCCGTGGGAGCGCCCGGCGTCCGACGGCGGGCCCGTCACCTTCGTGGGGCAGCTGTGCACGCCGAAGGACGTGCTGGCCCGGCGCGTCCCCGTCCCGGCCGTGCGCGCCGGGGACCTCGTGGTCTTCGGGATGGCCGGGGCGTACGCGCACAACATCAGCCACACCGGGTTCCTCATGCACCCGGACCCGGCCATCGTGCACGTGGGCGGCTGACGGCTGGGCCGTCGTAGGGCCACGGACGCTGGCCCGCATGTGCTGCCCTGGCCCGCTTCTGCTGCCCTGACCCGCTTCTGCTGCCCTGGTTACGGCCGCACATGCGGCCAAGGGCAGCGGATGTGGGTGGGGCGGAAGACGAAGAACGCCCCCGGTCCGAAGACCGGGAGCGTTCTCCCGTTGGTGGCAGATGAGGGATTCGAACCCCCGTAGGCAATGCCAGCTGATTTACAGTCAGCCCCCTTTGGCCGCTCGGGTAATCTGCCAGAGCGCGCAGCCCCACAGAGACCGGATCCAGTGGCCCGGTGTTCCGCGGTGCGAGCAAGACAACCTTACAGAACAATCCGCCACAAATCGAATCGGGCGGGAGGGCCTGGGCCAGCGCCCTCTCAGGCCCTCGACGACGGCGGCGCGGTGACGGCGTTCGGCTCCCCGTCGCCGTCGTCCGGGTCCTCGTCGCCGCCGTCCGCCAGGATCTCCCGCGCGAGCTGGGCCTCGAGGAACGCCGCCTGCTCCTCGGTGATCTGGTGGAGGGCGACGGCGCGTTGCAGGTCCGCGTGGACGCCGTCGAGGCGGGCCGAGGGCGCCGGCGTCGGGGACATGACGATCCCCGTCGCGAGCGTGGCCGCCGCGACGACCCCGCTGGCTGCCGCGACGACTCCGCCGGCGGCGGCCCCGAGGCTGCCCGCGGCCGCGGCGACCATCGACCGCCGCGACCAGTTCGCGCGCCCCCGCTGGTCAGACTCGTTGGCAGGCGTTCCAGCCACGGATCCTCCTTACGTCGGTTCGTCCAGTGGATCCAACGCTGCCAGCGTCCGGTTCGAGCCCGCTGGGGTTCGGCTGTGAGTGAACTGTGGGAGCGGGCACCCGCGGGCAGCCCCGGCGCGGAGGACGGCGGGCTAGGCTGGATGGCAGTATCCACACACCCCATCCCGGAGGCATCCATGGCAGATTCGACGTTCGACGTTGTCAGCAAGGTGGACAAGCAGGAGGTCGCCAACGCCCTCAACCAGTCCCAGAAGGAGATCGCCCAGCGCTACGACTTCAAGGGCGTCGGCGCCGAGATCGACTTCAGCGGCGAGAAGATCCTCATGAAGGCCAACTCGGAGGAGCGCGTCAAGGCCGTCCTCGACGTCTTCGAGTCCAAGCTCATCAAGCGCGGCATCTCCCTCAAGTCCCTCGACGCCGGCGACCCGTTCGCCTCGGGCAAGGAGTACCGCATCGAGGCCTCCATCAAGGAGGGCATCTCGCAGGAGCATGCGAAGAAGATCTCCAAGCTCATCCGCGACGAGGCGCCCAAGAGCGTCAAGGCGCAGATCCAGGGCGACGAGCTGCGCGTCTCGTCGAAGTCCCGCGACGACCTCCAGGCCACGATCGCCCTGCTCAAGGGCTTCGAGGAAGCCGACCTCCAGTTCGTGAACTTCCGCTGAAATAGCACGAAGGCCCGCCCCCAAGGGGCGGGCCTTCAGCATGAGCAGGTCCTTCGGGCTTCAGTCAGGCCAACGAGCACCGTACTTCTCAGAGGTTGTGATGAGGGCGCGGCCCATTTCAAGCGCCTGGGCCGGTGTGAACTGCTCTTCGCCACCGATCCTCGCAGGCCAGAGCAGGAAACCAGAGTCCGGTGACCAGGACGTGAGGATGTTCCACCCGTCGCCCTCGACCGTCGGGCCCTCGTAGTGCATCACGGTCGTTCCGTCGTTGTCGTACTCCGGCGTGAAGCCCTCGGGCGGCGTCGTTGCCATGCTCCCCCCACATGCAGTTGTCCTGGTTCTCAAGCTTGCCGGGCCCGTCAGCGGCGCACCGGCCAGTGTCGAGAATAACGCTGACGGGCAGAAAAATCCGCATCCACAATAGCGGTTTACTGCCGGAGCAAGTCCGCAGCAGGGCTACGGTGCGGGGGCCGTCGCGTCGTAGCGCGCGAAGCGCGGCTGGGCGAGATGCAGGACGCCGACGAGGACGATGCACAGAAGGGCCCCGGCGACGACGGCCCGCCCCTCCCCGAGCCATGCGGCCACGCCGCCCGAGAACACGTCGCCGATCCTGGGCCCGCCGCCCACGACCACGGTGAACACGCCCTGCAGGCGCCCCCGCATTGCGTCCGGTGTCGCGGCCTGGAGGATGGTCGAGCGCAGGGCCGCGCTCACGGCGTCGGCTGCGCCCGCCGCGACCATGCAGAGGAACGCGGGGACCACCCACCACGTCGCCGCCTCGGGGGCCGCGCCCGGGGAGCCGTCCGCGGCGAGCACGACGGCGCCGAACGCGAGGATGCTCCCGCCCCAGGCCACGACGGCGAGCTCGACGCCGCGCCCCTGCCAGCGCAGCCGCGCGACCGGGCCCGAGAACAGCCCGCCGAGGAAGGTCCCGACGGCGATGCCGGCCAGGAGGAGCCCGGCCGTCGCGGCGCCGCCGCCGAGGGCGAGGGCGGCGATGGCCGGCAGGAGTGCCCGAGGCATCGCGAAGACCATGGCCGCGAGGTCCACGAGGAAGGTCATGCGGATGTTGGGCCGGGTCGAGAGGAACGCGAAGCCCTCGGCGACGGAGCGCAGCCCGGCGCGCCGCACGGCCCCCTCGGGCGGGAGGGGCGGGAGCCTGAAGAGCGCCCACATCGCGACGGTGAAGGACAGGACGTCGAGCGTGTAGGTCCAGCCGTAGCCGATCGTCGCGACGAACGCGCCGGCCAGGAGCGGCCCGGCGGCCCCGCCGAGACCGAAGGTGATCATGTTCAGCGCGTTCGCGGCCGCGAGCAGCTCGGGCCGGATGAGCCGCGGGATGATGCTGCTCCGGGCGGGCATGTTGATCCCGGAGCCGAAGGCCTGGAGCGCGACGAGGACGTAGATGAGCTCGATGCTGTCGAGCCGGAGCCAGGCCTGGAGGGCGATGAGGGCGCTCGTGCCCCATAGGAGCCCGGCCGAGGCGATCGCGACCGTGCGGCGGTCGTGCGCGTCCACGATCGCGCCGCCGTAGAGGCCCGCGAGGACGAACGGGACGAGGGCGACGAGGCCCAGGAGGCCGACATGGAAGCTCGAGCGCGTGAGGTCGTAGACCTGCAGGCTCACGGCCGTGACGCTCAGCTGGGCGCCGAGGATGCTCAGCAGCTGGCCAACCCACATGCGCCGGAAGTCCGGGCTCTCCGTCAGGGGTGTCGTATCGGCCAGCAATCGTCGCACCCCGAAAGCCTAGTCGCCCCCGGGGAGTCCGGCCGTCAGCGGCCCAGAGGCCTCCCGGCCAGGTGCTCGAGCCGGGCGATCCGCTCGGCCATCGGCGGGTGCGTCGCGAACATCTTCGCGAGGCCCATGCCGCCGCGGAACGGGTTCGCGATCATGAGGTGGGACGTGTTGACGAGCCGCTGGTCCGCCGGCAGCGGCGCCATCCGGACGCCGCCTTCGATCTTGCGCAGCGCCGAGGCGAGCGCGAGCGGGTCGCCGGTGAGCTGCGAGCCGTCCTCGTCGGCGTCGAACTCACGTGTGCGGGAGATCGCGAGCTGGATGAGCGAGGCCGCGAAGGGCGCGAGCAGGCTCAGGGCGAGCAGGGCGATCGGGTTGACGTTCCGGTCCCTGCCCCCGCCGCCGAAGAACATGGCGAACTGGGCCACGGAGGTGATGACGCCGGCCACGGCCGCGGCGATCGAGGACGTGAGGATGTCGCGGTTGTAGACGTGCATGAGCTCGTGGCCCAGCACCCCGCGCAGCTCGCGCGCGTCGAGCAGGCGGAGGATGCCCTCGGTGCAGCAGACGGCGGCGTTCTCCGGGTTGCGGCCGGTCGCGAACGCGTTCGGCGACTGCGTGGGCGAGATGTAGATGCGCGGCATCGGCTGGTTGGCCCGCTGCGAGAGCTCGCGGACGATCTGGTACAGCCCTGGCGCCTCGGCCTCGCTCACCGGGTAGGCCTGCATGGAGCGCAGCGCGATCTTGTCGCTGTTCCAGTAGCTGTAGAACGTCATGGCCACGCCCAGCAGGGCGAAGATCCAGATCGGCGAGCCGCTGCGCGTCCAGGCCCCGACGAGCCCGCCGAGGCCCAGCAGGACCGCCCAGAGCACGCCGAAGAGCGCCGCTGTCTTGAGTCCGTTGTAGTGCTTGTGCACGGTGCATCCCTCCTGCTGGACTCAACGTTTCACGGTGTCGCCGTGTCCCCGCGCGCCTGGTCCCCGCGCTGCAGGTCCCCGGTTCGCTCGGCGCCCATTCTGCCCTGCCCGAACCGCCCGCCCTCGAGCACCTCCGCGAGCCGGGTCAGGAAGAGCGGGTGCCCGAGGATCCGGAAGTGCCCCACGACGGGCAGGGTCAGGTTCACGGATCCGGGGAGCTCGGTCCCGTGGAACGCGACCGGGTCCACCTCGGCCCGCATGGTCACGATCCGCGTGTTCGCCTCGAGGTCCGCGGCGAGCGTGAGGATGACCGGGTCCCGCGTGCGGAAGCCGCGCAGGGCCGGCGTCGGCCCGAGACGCGAGAAGCGGTGGCCCTCGAAGGGCGTGGCCACGGCCACCATCCCCGCCACGAGGCCCGGCTCGCCGGCGACCATGAGCTGCTTGCCGATGAGCCCGCCCTTCGAGTGCGCGACGACGACGGCGTCGCGGATCCCGAGCCCGGTCAGGTACGCGCCGACGATCTGCGCGGACTCCGGGATGGTGCGCAGGTTCCAGCCGAGCCCGGGCACCGAGACCACGTGGTGGCCCCGGGCCTCGAGCCAGCGGGCGAGCGGGGCGAGGAACGCGGCGGGCTCGTAGATCCCGGGGAGGAGCACGACGGCGGGCGGCCGGCGCGCGGGCGCCGGCGGCGCCGGCGCGCGGGCGGGGACCCAGGACCACAGGGGCGAGAGGCCGCGCAGCTGGCCGAGCGTCGCGTAGCCGGCGTCGCGGGCGAGCCCGGAGGCGATCCAGGCCCAGCGCCGGAGCGTGCGGGGCCCCGTCACGGCAGCCTCCCGGCGCGCTCGGCCTCCTCGAGCAGGTAGTGCGCGACGACGCGCGCGCCGCGGTACATGACGACGTGCGCCTCGCGCGGGACGACGACGGTGCGGCCCCGCCGGGCGAGGCTCGCGAGCGTCTCGTTCCAGTCGGGAGGGCTGATGGGGTCGCGGCGGCCGCAGACGAGCAGGACCGGGGCCTCGACGAGCGGCAGGCGCTCCTCGATCCGGTGCCGCATCATCTCCCGGAGGGTCTCGACGTACCAGGGCACGCCGCAGCGGACGTAGTCGCCGAAGATGATCGGGGTCACGCCGAGGGGCTCGATCAGGCTGTCGTGCGCGAGCCGCAGCGCCTGGCGGGGGACCGTGCGCTCCCGCACGTTCACGGTGGCCCCGAGCAGGGCGATGGGCTGGGGGCCGGGGCGCTGGATGGCCATCTCGACCACGACCTGGCAGCCCATCGAGTGTCCGATGAGGATCGGCTCGCTCGCGCCGAGGGCGTCGAGCGCCTTCCAGGCCTCCTCGGCGAACTCCTCGATCGAGAGGGGCCGGCGCGGCGTGCGGGCCTTGCCGAAGCCCGGGAGCTCGAGGACGTGCACGCGGCCGTGCCGGGCGAGCTGCTCGGCGAGGGGCCGGTAGTAGACGGAGGAGACCCCGATGCCGTGCACGAGGACGAACGTGCGGGGCCCGGACCCGCCCGAGTATGCCCACAGATTGATGTCGTCATGGACCACCTGACGCTCGCCGAATCGGCGCATCCCGCTCCCTCCTCGAGGCCACCAGCGTAGTCCTTACCCAGCTAAGGCTCACCTTATTGTGAGTGGATCAAAATAAGTGGTTCAATGGAGCCATGGAACCAAGCACCGAGCACACGCAGTGGGCTGCGGCCCTGCGCGCGCACGGGCGCAGGGTGACCAAGCAGCGCCTGGCCGTCCTGGCCGCCGTCGACCGCCAGCCCCACTCCCCGGCCGAGGCGATCCTCGCCACCGCCCGCGAAGAACTGCCCGACATCACGCCCCAGTCGGTGTACGTCGTACTCGGGGACCTGACCGACCTCGGGATGCTCCGCCGCTTCGAGCCGCCGCACTCCCCGGCCCTCTACGAGACGCGCGTGGGCGACAACCACCACCACGCGATCTGCTCGATCTGCGGCCGGGTCGAGGACGTCGAGTGCGCCGTCGGGCACGCTCCGTGCCTCACCCCGAGCGACTCCCACGGCATGACGATCATGATCGCGGACGTGACCTACGTCGGCATCTGCGCCGACTGCGCCGCCTCGCAGACACCCGCCCCGGCCGCCGGCTGAGCGCACCGACCGCCAGCGGCCCACCGATCTTCCGGCTCAACGAACAGCAAATACAAGGAACACAAAGGAGAGACATGACGGTCAACTACTCGACGACCCAGTCTGGCGCGCCGGTCACCTCGGACTCGCACTCGAAGTCCGTCGGTGCCGACGGCGCGATCATCCTCACCGACCACTACCTGGTCGAGAAGCTCGCGCAGTTCAACCGCGAGCGGGTCCCGGAGCGTGTCGTGCACGCCAAGGGCGGCGGCGCCTTCGGCACCTTCAAGACCACCGAGGACGTCTCGAAGTACACCAAGGCCGCCTTCCTGCAGCCGGGCGTCGAGACCGAGATGCTCATCCGCTTCTCCTCCGTCGCGGGCGAGAACGGCTCCCCCGACACGTGGCGCGACCCGCGCGGCTTCGCGGTGAAGTTCTACACCTCCGAGGGCAACTACGACCTCGTGGGCAACAACACCCCGGTGTTCTTCATCCGCGACGGCATCAAGTTCCCGGACTTCATCCACTCGCAGAAGCGCCTCCCGGGCAGCCACCTGCGCGACGCCGACATGCAGTGGGACTTCTGGACCCTCTCCCCCGAGTCGGCCCACCAGGTCACGTGGCTCATGGGTGACCGCGGCCTCCCCAAGACGTGGCGCCACATGCAGGGCTACGGCTCGCACACCTACCAGTGGATCAACGCCGAGGGCGAGCGCTTCTGGGTCAAGTACCACTTCCACACCAACCAGGGCGTCGAGAACCTCACCGGCGAGGAGGCCGAGCGCATCGCCGGCGAGAACGCCGACTACTACATCCAGGACCTCTACGAGAACATCGCCGAGGGCAACTTCCCGAGCTGGGAGCTCTTCGTCCAGGTCATGCCGTACGAGGAGGCGAAGACCTACCGCTACAACCCGTTCGACCTGACGAAGGTGTGGTCCAAGAAGGACTACCCGCTCATCAAGGTCGGCACCATGACCCTGAACCGCAACCCGGAGAACTACTTCGCGCAGATCGAGCAGGCCGCCTTCGCGCCGTCGAACTTCGTCCCGGGGATCGCGGCCTCGCCGGACAAGATGCTGCAGGCGCGCATCTTCTCCTACGCGGACGCGCACCGCTACCGCGTGGGCACGAACCACGCCCAGCTGCCGGTCAACGCCCCGAAGACCGAGGTGCGCAACTACAGCCAGGACGGCGCCTCGCGGATCAGCTTCAACTCCCCGGAGACCCCGGTCTACGCGCCCAACACCTTCGGCGGCCCCGCCGCTGTTGAGCCGCAGAACCCGGGCGGCGGCTGGGAGAACGACGGCGAGCTGACCCTCGCCGCGCACTCCCTGCACGCTGAGGACAGCGACTTCGTCCAGGCCGGCATCCTCTACCGCGAGGTGTTCGACGACGCCGCGCGCGCCCGCTTCCTCAACACCATCGCGGGCGCGGTGGGCGGCGTGAAGCGCGCCGACATCAAGGAGCGCGCGATCCAGTACTGGACCAACGTCGACGCCGAGCTCGGCGCCAAGCTCCGCGCGGAGCTCGGCCAGCAGAGCCCGTCGCAGGCCGAGGCCGCCAACAAGATCGGCTGACGCTTCCCGAAGCCGCAGAAGGGCCCGGTGCAACCTGCACCGGGCCCTTCTGCATGTCCGCCACGTCTTGGCGGCGCCTGGCTAGGCGGCCGCGGGCACCTTGAGCCGCTCGATGCGGCCCATGAAGAACACGTAGTTGACCGCACCGAGGAGGGCGATGCCGCCGATCACGGCGAGAGGCGCCACGAAGGATCCCGTCGCGTCGACGAGCAGGCCGATGAGAATCGGGGTGAAGATGCCCGCGAGGTTCGAGGCGAAGTTCTGGAGCCCGCCGATCGAGCCGACGTGGCGGGAACTGGGCGCAACGTCGGCGGGGAGCGACCAGATGCCCGTGGCGGCCACGGTCAGGCTCGAGTACGCAACGGACAGGAGGGCGAGCGCCATCCAGGCTTCGGGCACGAGGGCCGCGAACATGATGACCGAGCCGCCGGCGAGGCCGCCGGCGATGGCGGTCTTGCGCACCTTGTTCACTGAGTGGCCGCTGCGAACCGCCCTGTCGGCGAGGTAGCCGCCGAGCCAGCCCGCGAGGACGGCGCAGATGCCGGGGATGGCGCCGAAGAAGCCGAGCTTGAGCAGGTCGAATCCGCGCTCCTTGACGAGGTAGCTCGGGAAGAACGTGATGAAGAAGTAGATCGCGCTGTTGAGGCAGAAGAAGCCGAACATCATGGCGAGGATGGTGCGGTACCTGAAGAGCGCACGCCAGGGCAGCCTCGCGGCGGCCTCCTCGTCGCTCCCGCTGCCCCGGGCCCCGCCGGCTTGGATGTAGGCGAGCTCTCCGGCGCCCACCTTCGGGTGCTCCTGGGGATCGCGGTAGACCTTCCACCACACGACGGCCCAGATGAGGCCGAGGGCGCCAATGATGATGAAGACGCCCTGCCACGAGGTCAGAGAGACGAGGAGCGTGACGATCGGAAGGGCGATGACCGCGCCGACCCGGGACCCCGAATCCCAGATGCTCGTGGCGAAGGCGCGCTCTCGCACCGGGAACCAGGTGGCCACGACCTTGGCCGAGGTGCTCGGGGCGGGGCTCTCACCGACGCCGAGCAGGAAGCGCGCGGCGAAGAGGCTCCAGAAGCCGCGGGCAAAAGCGGTGGCCATCGTGAAGATCGACCACCAGATGGCAGCCAGGGTGAAGGATCGGCGCGGGCCGACCTTGTCGACGTACCAGCCGGCGGCGAGCTGGAAGAAGTCGTAGGCCCAGAAGAACGCCGCAAAGATGAGGCCCTGCTGGGTGGCCGTCAGGTGGAAGTCCTCCCCCATGAAGGGAAGCGCGACGCCGAGGCTCGAGCGGTCCAGGTAGTTGATGCTCAGGCCCACAAAGGCAAGCCAGATGATGGCCCAGCGCATTCTTGTCATAGTACGGGTTGGGGGCGCGCCTGAGTCCGTGCGCGCCTTCCCGGTGGGGCTACCGAGGGCAGTCATGCGGGTCTCCTTTGACATGGACATGGCCGGTCGCTGGATCAGCGAAGGATGGGGATGGCGGAGCCGCCGCCGCGGAATCATATAGGAACGGATGCAATCATATAGGTCATGTGATGCAGGTCAACCCCGGATCCTCAACGGGCCGCCACCCCACGCCGGCTCGACCCGGCACCGGCCCGGCCTCGCTTAGACTTCCCCCAGCACCCGAAGGGAAGAGAGGCACGATGGCGGCACGCAGAACGGCCGAGGGTTCAGCCGCCGAGGCGCCGAAGGCCAAGGCCGCCGCAGGCGAGGCCTACACCGTCATGCGGGCCTCGATCCTCGACGGGGAGCTGGCGCCCGGCGAGCGCATCAACATCGACGCCTTGGCCCGCCGCCTCCAGGTCTCGCCCACCCCGGTGCGCGAGGCGCTCCAGAGGCTCGAAGGCGACAACCTCGTGGTCTACAGCCCCGGCCGCGGGTACAGCACGACGCCCCTGCTCGAGCCGTCGGAGCTCCGCTCGCTCTTCGAGTTCCGGCTGCTCGTCGAGCCCTGGGCGGCGAGGTCCGCCGCCGTCGACCGCCTCTCAAACCCCGGACGCATCCTGCAGCGCGAACTCGACGCCCTCGAGGAACGGATCGCGCACGGAGGCGACATCCGGCAGCACCTCGTGGCCCACGACGCCCGCTTCCACGACCTGATCCTCGCCGCGGCGGAGAACCCGGTCGTCCGGCAGGCATATGCCCAGACCCACTGCCACTTGCACACGTTCCGCCTGTACCCGGCCGACGTGGAAGGGGACATCACGCTTGCCGAGCACCGCGAGATTGCAGCGGCCATCGGGGACTGCGACCCCGTGGGCGCGGAGGAGGCCATGGGTAGGCACATCCTGAAGTCCTTCGACCGATTCGCCCAGGCCTTCGAGGGGCCGGCAGCCCTCGGGCCCCTGCAGGCCCCCGCGATGCCCAGGCCGCGCCTCATCCCCTAGTCCCACGCGGCACCCTGAAGCCCCAGCCACCATGACTGGGGCTTTCTTCGTTGGCCCCCCTTGACGGCTTGAGGCATTCCTATATGATTCAAGGCATTCATATAGGATTCTTTCCAGCCCTCAGGGCACTCGCCGAAGAGACAGAGAGTTCCATGTCCCGCATTGCCTCTATCACCGTCCAGGACGTCCGTTTCCCGACCTCGCTCGAGCTCGACGGCTCTGACGCGGTCAACGTGGACCCCGACTACTCCGCCGCCTACGTCATCACCCGAACGGACGAGGGCGAGGAGGGCCACGGCTTCGTCTTCACGTGCGGTCGGGGCAACGAGATCATCGTCAAGGCCATAGAGGCCTACGCCGAGCTGATGCGGGGACGCAACGCCGAGGAGCTGATCAACGACCTCGGCGGCGCCTCCCGCAGGCTCGTCCATGACTCGCAGCTGCGCTGGCTCGGCCCGGAGAAGGGCGTGAGCCAGATGGCCTGCGGGGCGCTCGTCAGCTCCCTGTGGGACCTGCGGGCCAAGCGCGAGGGCAAGCCGCTCTGGCTGCTGCTGAGCGAGATGTCCCCCGAGGAGATCGTCGACGTCGTCGACTTCACCCACATCAGCGACGCCCTCTCGCCGGCCCAGGCCCTGGAGATCCTGCAGGCCGGCCAGATCGGCAAGGCCGAGCGGATCGCTTCGCTCAAGGCCGAGGGCTACCCCGCCTACACAACGTCCCCGGGTTGGCTGGGCTACAGCGACGAGAAGCTCGTGCGCCTGAGCAAGGAGGCTGCCGCCGAAGGCTTCTCCATGATCAAGCTCAAGGTCGGCGGCAGCCTCGAGGACGACCGACGCCGGCTGCGGCTCGCCCGCGAGGCCGTCGGGGACCTGCCCATCGCCATCGACGCGAACCAGCGCTGGGACGTGCCGGAGGCGATCGAGTGGGTGAGGCAGCTGGCCGAGTTCGAGCCCTACTGGATCGAGGAGCCCACCAGCACCGACGACATCCTCGGCCACGCCGCCATCCGCTCCGGCGTCGCGCCGGTCCGCGTCGCCACCGGCGAGGCTGTGGCCAATCGGATCATCTTCAAGCAGCTGCTCCAGGCCAAGGCCATCGACGTCCTGCAGCTCGACTCGACACGCGTGGCCGGCGTCAACGAGAACATCGCCAATCTGCTCCTTGCGGCACGCTTCGGCGTGCCGGTATGCCCGCATGCGGGCGGCGTTGGCCTGTGCGAGCTCGTCCAGCACTTCTCCTTCTTCGACTACGCCTCGATCTCGGCCAGTCAGGAGGGGCGCATGATCGAGTACGTCGACCACCTGCACGAGCACTTCGCCGAGCCTGTGAGGATCGTCCGCGGCCGCTACTCCGCTCCCCTGCTCCCGGGCACCGGCGCGGAGATGCTCGCCCCCTCGAGGGCGCGGTGGGAATTCCCGTCCGGGCCGGGCTGGCTGGAGGTGGGCGGCCGCGCGGCCGTGACAGCTCCCGGCCTCGTGGCGGCGGGTGGGGCCCGATGACCGCTCCCGCGCCCACGTCCACACCATCGGCCACGTCCCGCGAAGAGCTGGACGCCGCCGTCGAGCGCGCCCAGACCGCCTTCGAGCTGGCCCGCGACGTGGACCTCGCCACCCGCGCCGGCTGGCTCGAGTCCATCGCGGCCGCCCTCGAGGAGGCGGCCGGCCCGCTTGTGGACGTCGGCTCCCGGGAGACGCACCTGGGGCCCGAGCGGCTCCGTGGGGAGCTTCGCCGCACCGTGTTCCAGCTGCGCCTCCTCGCACAGGAGGTCCGGGCCGGGGAGCACCTGGACGCCGTCATCGACCACGAGGACCCGGACTGGGGCATGGGCCCCCGGCCGGACCTCCGGCGGGTCAACATCCCCCTCGGCGTCGTCGGCGTGTTCGGGGCCTCCAACTTCCCCTTCGCCTTCAGCGTCATGGGAGGGGACAGCGCCTCGGCACTCGCCGCCGGCTGCGCCGTCGTGCACAAGGGCCACGACGGGCACCCCGAGCTTGCCGCGCTCACAGCCGAGGCCGTGCGCCGTGGTCTCGAGGAGGCCTCGGCGCCCGCCGGGCTCTTCGCCCTCGTCACCGGCCGGGAGGCCGGGGTGGCCCTCGTCGAGCACCCGCTCGTGAAGGCGGTCGGGTTCACGGGCTCGACGGCGGGCGGCAGGGCGCTGCTGGACCGCATCGCCGCCCGCCCGGAGCCCATCCCCTTCTTCGGCGAACTCGGCGGGATCAACGCCGTCTTCGTGACCCGGCGCGCCTGGGAGGCCCGTCGGCCCGAGATCCTGGCCGGCTACGCGGCGTCCTTCACGCTCGGCATGGGGCAGTTCTGTACCAAGCCTGGCCTGCTCTTCGTTCCGTCAAGCGGTGCGGGGGAGGTCCGCGACCGCATCGCGGAGGCCCTGGAAGGCTTCAGGCCTGCACCGCTGTTGACCGAGCGCCTGCACGAGGGCTACACGAGGGCCGTCCGCTCGGTCGCCGACCGCGACGGCGTCGAGGTGCTGCTGGAGGGCAGCTTCGACGAGGCCCCGCAGCCCACGGTCCTCGCGACGACGGGCGACGCCGTCCGGCGCGACCCGGGGATCCTGCGCCAGGAGATGTTCGGTCCTGCCAGCATCGTGGTGCAGTACCGGGACGAGGCGGAGCTGGTCGAGCTCGCAGACCTGCTCGAGGGCCAGCTCACCACCGGCGTCCACGCCGAGGCAGACGACGACCTCGATGGGCTCTGCGTCCGCCTGGCCGAGATCAGCGGCCGGGTGCTCTGGAACGGCTGGCCCACGGGCGTGACCGTGAGCTACGCCCAGCAGCACGGCGGCCCCTACCCTGCCTCCACCTCGATGTCGACGTCAGTGGGAACGGCGGCCATCCGGCGCTTCCTGCGCCCTGTTGCCTTCCAGTCCTGGCCGCAGGACCGGCTGCCCGAGCCGCTGCGCGATGGGAATCCGTGGCGGGTGCCGCAGCGGATCGACGGCGTGTGGCACCGGCCGGGCGGAGACCGGGCATGAGGCGACCCGAGGCCCGTGCACTCCTGCCGGACGATGCCGAGGACGCACTCCTCGTCGGCCGCGTGTGGGATCCGCTTGCCCGCGCGCCGCGTGTGGTCGCCGTGATCGGGGAGGAGGCCTTCGACCTCCAGGCCGTCGCGCCCACGGTCGCCGAGCTCGTCGAAACCCCCTCCCCCGCCGAGCGGGTGCGCGCCGCCGTCGGACGTCAGTCCCCGCGGTGGGACACCCTTGAGCTGCTCGAGGCCACGCTGGACCGCGACGCATCCCGCCCACGCCTCCTGGCCCCCATCGACCTACAGGTGGTCAAGGCGTGCGGCGTCACCTTCGTGGACAGCATGATCGAGCGTGTCATTGAGGAGCGGGCAGGAGGGGATCCCTCCCGGGCCGCGGAGCTGCGAGCCAGGGTGGGCGGTGCCCTGGGCGGCAGCCTCGACGGCGTGCGCCCGGGCAGCGCGGAGGCCGAGCGGGCCAAGGAGGTCCTCGTCGGGGAAGGGCTGTGGTCTCAGTACCTCGAGGTCGGCATCGGCAAGGACCCGGAGGTCTTCACGAAGGCCCCGGTCCTGTCCGCGGTGGGCACCGGGGCGCT
Organism: Sinomonas sp. T428B; assembly: GCF_056780155.1. Classification (NCBI taxonomy): domain Bacteria; kingdom Bacillati; phylum Actinomycetota; class Actinomycetes; order Micrococcales; family Micrococcaceae; genus Sinomonas; species Sinomonas sp. T428B. The sequence goes on from NZ_JBRAZR010000001.1 coordinate 3,039,230, forward strand.
GATCGGCATCCCGGCCTTCTCCGAATGGAACAACCCCGAGCCGGAGCTCGTGCTCATCGTCGACTCGGGCGGCCGGCCCGTCGGGGCGACCCTCGGCAACGACGTGAACCTCCGAGACGTCGAGGGCAGGAGCGCCCTGCTGCTGGGAAAGGCCAAGGACAACAACGCCTCCACCGCGATCGGCCCGCTCATCCGCCTGTTCGAGAGGGAGTTCGATCTGGATTCGCTCCGGTCTGAGGAGATCCTGCTGCACGTCGAGGGCCCCGACGGATTCGTCCTCGAGGGCCGCAACAGCCTGGCCAGGATCAGCCGCCCGCTCGAGGAGCTCGTCGCAGCCACGTATGGCCCGCACCACCAGTACCCCGACGGCTTCGCCTTGTTCACCGGCACGCTCTTCGCTCCCACCCGGGACAGGGCCGAACCCGGCCAGGGCTTCACCCACGTGCTCGGCGACCGGGTCTCGATCTCCAGCCGCCTTCTCGGCACTCTCGTGAACGAGGTCGGAAGGGCCGAGGAACTCGAGCCGTGGACGTTCGGGCTTCGGGAGCTCTTCGCCTCGATGTCGGCAACACGGGATCCAGTGGCGCAGAGAGGATGATCAGCGGCCATGACAGAAGGGGCCCGGTGCGATGCACCGGGCCCCTTCTGTCAGTCGTCGCGCCTCAGGAGGACTTCAGCTCCCCGCGCCGGGCGGAGGCCATGGGCCCCCCACCCGTTGCGAGGCGCGAGGCGAAGTCCTCCGCGAGGACGTCGAAGGACGCGAGGGCGGCCTCCCTGTCCCCCGTGATGACGAAGTCGTAGAGCGTGCCCATGATGGCGCCGACGTAGGCCCGCCCGACGGGCCGCGCGCGCTCCGGCGCCATGCCGATGCCCACGAGCCAGTCGCTCAGGAATCCGGACCAGCGCTCGGTGAGCTCCGCGCCCACGCGGCGGGGCTCGGGGGCGACGACGTCCTGGACGGCGGCCTCGAACTCGAGCCGCTGGAGGTGCCGGCCGCGGTGGTCGAGGGTCAGGGCGAAGGCGCCGCGGGCCCACTCGACGAGCTCGCGGACGCCCGCCGAGGGCGCTCCGGCGTCGATCCCCTCGAACCGAGAGGTGATGCCGCGGATGATCTCACCGACGAGCTGCTCGCGGTTCCCGAAGTGGTAGACGAGCACGTAGCTGCTGATGCCGAGCCCATCAGCAAGGCTGCGGAAGGTCAGGTCTGCAAGCGTCGACTCCAGGAGGTAGTCGAGGATCTGCTCGAGCAGTTCAGTCTTCCGCTCAGGACGAGGAGGTCGCGCCATGTGACCTATCCTAGACCGAAGCAATCATCTGTATGACAAATTCTGCAAAATGCCGTGGCACGGCTGGTTTGACCTCATTGCCCACTGCTTTCCCCCATGTCGGTCCTCGCCTCGACCGCTTCGCGGGGCCCCGCGAAGCGCTCATTGAGACGCGAATTTCTCTGACCGTACAGGAAGTAGATGGCGAAACCCAGAAGGAGCCAGACCGTGAAGTAGATCCATGTCTCGACCGCCAGGTTGGTCATCAGATAGAGGCACAGGATCGCCGAGAGGACGGGCACGGCCTTGCCCCCGGGGACCCGGAAGGCCGGCTTGAGGTCGGGGCGCTTCTTCCGCAGGACGAGGATGCCGAGGCTCACGACGACGAAGGCCGAGAGCGTGCCGATGTTGATCATCTCCTCGAGCACGTCCACGTTGGTGAGGCCGGCCACGAGGGCGACGGCGATGCCGCAGATCACCTGGAGGCGGGCCGGCGTCGCGCGCTTCTCGCTGGTCACCGACAGCGCGCGGGGCAGGAGGCCGTCCCGGCTCATCGCGAGGATGACGCGGGACAGGCCCATGAGCAGGACCATGATGACGGTCGTGAGGCCCACGAGCGAGCCGAACGCGATGACCTTCGCGGCGTCGGTGTTGCCCACGGCCTCGAACGCCGTGGTGAGCGTGGGCGACTCGGCCTCTGCAAGGGTCGTGTAGGAGACCATGCCGGTGAGCGCGAGGGAGACGAGGATGTACAGGAGCGTCACGAGCGCGAGGCCGCCGAAGATGCCGCGCGGAAGGGTCTTCTGCGGGTCCTTCACCTCCTCGGCCGAGGTGGCGACGACGTCGAAGCCGATGAAGGCGAAGAAGACGAGGGCCGCGCCGGCGAAGACGCCGAACAGGCCGTACTGGGCGGGGGCCGCGCCCGTGAGGAACGAGAACAGCGACTGCTTGAGCACCTCGGTGCCGCCCGCGCCCTCGGCGGGGACGGCGTCGGGAATGAACGGCGCGTAGTTCTCGGCCCTGACGTAGAAGAAGCCGACGACGATGACGAAGAGCACGACGGCGATCTTCACGAGCGTGAACACGTTGCCCACGCGCGCGGACAGCTTGGTCCCAAGCACGAGCAGGACCGTGAAGACCGAGACGACGAGGAACGGGCCCCAGACGAGCTCGACGGGCCCGAGCGGGATGCTCGGCGGGATCTCGATGCCCACGAGGGCGAAGACCTTGCTCAGGTACAGGCCCCAGTACTTCGCGACGACGGCCGCTGCGGTGAAGAGCTCGAGGATGAGGTTCCAGCCGATGATCCAGGCCAGGAGCTCGCCCATGGTCGCGTAGGTGAAGACGTAGGCGGAGCCGGCCACCGGGATCGCGGTGGCGAACTCGGCGTAGCACATGATCGCGAGGGCACACGTGACGGCGGCGACGGCGAACGAGAGGGTGACGGCCGGGCCGGCGAAGTTCGCCGCGGCCTTGGCGCCGACGGAGAAGATGCCGGCACCGACGGCGACGGCGACGCCGAGGATCATGAGGTCCCACGTGCTCAGGGTGCGCTTGAGGCGGCGGCCCGGCTCGTGGGAGTCCGCGATCGTGGTCTCGATCGGCTTGGTCCGGAGGATCTGCATTCCAGACTCCTGGTGTTCGGGGGGATGGCACAAACCCGACAACTATAGGCGTCCAGTGGGCGAGACCTTCAGAATGTCTCAGGATGCGAGACGGGGGCAGATCCCCCGTCCCGCTCCGCTCAGCGGCTCTCGGGGGTGCGGGAGATACGGATCATGTCCTCGCGCGGGACCACCTTGACGCGCTCGCGCTGCACGCCGCTCTCCGCCGTGAACTTCTCGCCGAGCGACTTCTCGTGCGCGTCGAGCTCGTTCCACCCCTCCCACGTCGTGTACTCGACGCCGCGCTCCTCGAGCAGGGCGATGATCGCGTGCTCGTCCGGGTTCGTCGCGGGCGGGAGGTCGTCGCGGTCCTCGAGCAGGCAGCCGATCGTCTCGAGGGCGTCGCCCTTCGTGTAGCCGATGAGGCCGACCGGGCCGCGCTTGATCCAGCCCGTCGTGTAGACGCCCGGCAGCGGGGTGCCGTCCGGGCGCAGGACGCGCCCGGCCTCGTTCGGGATCACGCCCCGGCGCTCGTCGTACTCGAGCTCCGCGAGCTCGGAGCCGTGGTAGCCGATGGCCCGGTACACGGCCTGGACCGGGTAGTCGAGGAACTCGCCCGTGCCGCGGACGTTGCCGGTGCCGTCGAGCTCCATGCGCTCGAAGCGGATGCCGGCGACCTTCCCCGGCGTCTCGGGCGAGTCGTAGATCTCGACCGGGCTCTGCAGGAAGTGCAGGTGCAGGCGGCGCGAGGCGCCCGTGTCCTGGTCCTCGGCGATCCAGTTCGCGAGCGTGTTGACCATGGTCTTGACCTGGTTGTTCGTCTTGATCGCCTCGTCGGAGGCCTCGTCGAACTCGAAGTCCTCCGGGTAGAGGACGATGTCCACGTCCCGGGAGTGCGAGAGCTCGCGCAGCTCGAGCGGGGTGAACTTGATCTGGGCAGGGCCCCGGCGGCCGAACACGTGGACGTCCGTGACGGGGCTGCGCTTGAGGGCCTGGTACACGTTGTCCGGAATCTCGGTCACGAGCAGGTCGTCGGCGTGCTTGGAGAGCATGCGGGCGACGTCGAGGGCCACGTTGCCGTTGCCGATCACCGCGACCTCCTTGGCCTCGAGCGGCCAGTCCCGGGGGACGTCCGGGTGGCCGTCGTACCACGAGACGAAGTCCGCCCCGCCGAAGGAGCCCTCGAGCCCGATGCCGGGGATGTCCAACTCGGCGTCGCGGATCGCGCCCGTGGCGAAGATGACGGCGTCGTAGAAGTCGCGGAAGTCGCTCAGCGTCAGGTCACGGCCGTAAGTGACGTTCCCGATGAAGCGGATGTCGCCGCGGTCCAGGACCTTGTGGAGGGCGTTGACGATGCCCTTGATGCGCGGGTGGTCCGGCGCGACGCCGTACCGGATGAGGCCGTACGGGGCCGGGTACTGGTCGAACAGGTCGATGCTGACCTCGACCTCGCCGTCCTTGACCTCGTTCGACTTGGTCAGGATGTCCGCTGCGTAGACGCCGGCGGGGCCGGCACCGATGATGGCGACCCGCAACGGCCGTTGCACGGAATCGCGCTGCACGGTGGGCTCGGCGGGGGCTTCAGGCACAGGGTTTCCTTCCGGGATGCTGGCTGGCGGCCGGCGGCCACGCACAACCGCCTAGTCTACCGCTGGCGCCCCCGGTGCGGGCCGGGGAATACATGACAGGGGCATGGATGTTCTACGCTCGTGACCGAGAAGCAGATCGCCGATGCCCCCGCCCCCACCCCAGCAGCCTCGGGGAAGGCCCCGGCGAATCCCTCGGGACCCCCGGCCTCCTCGGTCGGCCTCCTCTTCGGCATCGGAGCCTACGGCCTGTGGGGCCTGCTTCCCCTCTACTTCATCACCCTCGCCCCCGCCGGCCCCGTAGAGATCGTCGCCGACCGGGTCCTGTTCTCCCTCATCGTGTGCTTCGCCCTGCTCACCGTCGCGCGCTCGTGGCGGGCCTTCGGCGCCGTCCTGCGCAGCGGACGGGCGTTCGGCGCGCTCGCCCTCGCCGCGGCGCTCATCGGCGTCAACTGGCTCACCTACACCTACGGCGTGCTCAACGGCCAGGCCATCGAGGCCTCGCTCGGCTACTTCATCAACCCGATCGTCTCGGTGCTGCTCGGTGTGCTCGTCCTCAAGGAGAGGCTCCGGCCGCTGCAGTGGGCCGCCGTCGGCATCGGCAGCGTCGCGGTCCTCGTCCTCTCCGTCGCCTACGGGCAGGTCCCGTGGATCGCGCTGATCCTCGCGTTCAGCTTCGGCTTCTACGGGCTCGTGAAGAACCGGGTGGGCGCGACGGTCGACGCCGTCACGAGCCTCACGGTCGAGACGGTGGTCCTCACGCCGGCGGCCCTCGGTGTCGTCGCCTGGCTCGCCGCCGCGGGGACCCTCACCCTCACGGGCCACGGCCCGGGACACTTCTGGCTGCTCGCCGCGAGCGGCGTCATCACCGCCACTCCCCTGCTGTTCTTCGGGGCGGCCGCGCGCCGGCTGCCCATGACCACCATCGGGCTCCTGCAGTACATCGCCCCACTGTCCCAGTTCCTGCTCGCCGTGACCCTGCTCGGCGAGCACATGGCCCCCGGGCGGTGGATCGGCTTCGGGATCGTGTGGCTCGCGATCCTCGTCCTGACCGCCGACACCCTCCTCATGGCCCGGCGCCGGCGGGCCGGCCTCCGGGCCGCAGGGCTGGCGGCCGGTGGATCCGCGCGCGACTAGGGGACTGCTCAGGACCAGCAGGCCGGGCCCTGACTGAATGGCAGGCGCTTGCCCTCACGTCAGGCCCTTGCCTTCATAACAGGCGTCGGCGCCGGCCTGTTGTGAAGGGCACGGCCTGTCGGGCTCCTGGCTGAGGAATTCGACCGTCATGCGGCCAGTTTGCGCGCCCTCTCGAACGCAGAGAGGACCGTGGAGGCGATCTGTCCGGGGACCGAGAGGTTCGCCCAGCGCACCCTCGCCACCGTCCACCCCTCAGCGACGAGGGCGAGCTCTCGTCGGCGCTCGGCGAGCAGGACCTCCTGCGTGGGGCGGTAGTCGAAGTATTTGGCATCCCCGTCGAACTCGAGGATCACCAGCAGGTCAGGCCAGGCAAAGTCGGCTCGATACTCGCCCTCCGACGTCTCGATCCGGTACTGGAGGATGGGGCTGGGCAGTCCCGCAGCGGCCAGAGCGAACCGCGTCCGGGTCTCCCCGGGAGACTCGGACCTGCCATCAAGGAGGCCGAGGAGGTTCTCGATCCGCCGTGCCCCACGAGCCGCCCCCGACCTTTCCGCCGCGGCCCTGATTCCGTCCAGTGACGCGCCGAGCCTCAGCGCATGGTCCCCGATGATGGCGGCGCGTTCCGGGTCCAGGATCCTGGCGACATCCGCCACGGATCGCTCCAGGGACGTCGACCGCGCCAGTCTTCCCGGACCGAGGCGGACGGGGACGATGTCCTCCTCCGGAACGTACAGGGAGTGTGCTCGGACATCCGCCCCGTGGCTCGTCCTCGACCCTGAGTACGGGACCGTCACGTGGACTGCGCCGTCAGTACCCCACGTGCGGCAGCCCAGGATCCTCGCCGCAGTCGAGTGGCTGTAGACCGCACCACCCTGGGTCGATAGCCAATGGGCCTCGATCCTGAGCCTCTCCTGATCCCAGGGGGCCAGGGTCAGCCAGTAGGCCCGCCGAACGTACACCCCTCGCCTCAGGCGAACGAGCTCCTTGCGGCGCACCGCCTCCGTCAGGACGCGGTGGTCGATTCCGGCGGCAGCTAGCTCGGATGTCGACGCAACGTGTGGTTCGGGCCAGCGAGCCTCGATGAGGCCGCGCATCTGGGTGGGCTTCATCCCTGCAGCCTGCCGTGCGGCCCGGCCTATGGGGCGGGCCGCGGTGAGTCTGTGGACAACTTCGTCTCACACCGCGGCTGCCTGTGCTCGCCTCCATATGAGCCTGTCACCTGCTCGACAGGCTTCAAGCGGCACAGCAGGCGTTGGCGCGGGCCTGTCGTGCCGGGCAAGGCCTGTCCGTGCCGGGCAATGCCTGTCGCACCGGGCAGGGCGTTCTCGACGACCTCGCGGACGAGGGCCTCGAGCTCGGCCTCGGGGGCGGCGCCCTCGAGGTCCACCTCGACGGCGATCCCGGTCGAGCGTGTGAGCTCCGCGTCGAAGGCGCCGTCAGCCCGGACCTCGACCCTGCCGAGGCCGATGCCACGCACGGCAGCCGCCGTATGGAGGTCGTTGAACACGCACGTCGCCATGGACAGGTGCAGAAGGTGGCCGCCGGAGGGGACCTGGGCGGAGAGCACGGCCGCGCCGCTCTTGTGGTGCCGGATAGCCAGGCCGTGCAGCGGGACGGCCTCCGGATGGTCCGGGGACGAGGCGATGCCTGCGGCGAAGCCGACCATGGCTCCTCCCTAGCCCAGGGGGTGGGACTCGGCGCGCTCGTAGTCGCGCGGGACGACGACCATGGGGACGGGCAGGGCCCGCAGGACCTTGTTGGCCATGGAGCCGAGGAAGATCTGGCGGTTCTGGGCCAGGCGCGAGGAGCCGACGATCACGAGTTCGCCCTCGAGCCAGTCGAGGTTGTCCACGGCCTCCTCGAACGTGCGCCCGTGGGCGACCTCGACGGTCGCCTCGTGCCCCTCCGGGAGCCTGTGGGCCGCCTCGGTGAGCACCGTGTTCGCGTGCCGGTGCGCGGCGTTGATGTTCTCGCCGAACTCTCCCGGCTCGTCGAGCTCGACGAGGGAGACGAAGCGGAGCGGGACGTTGCGCCGGCTCGCCGCGACGAGGGCGACGTCGATCGCGGCGTCCGCGCCCTCGCGCCTGCCGATGAAGGCCGTGAGCCGCTCGATCGGGTCCGTGCGGTGGTAGCCGCGGGGTGCGAGGGCCACGGGGACGGGCGAGGCGTGCAGGAGGGCGTTGGCCACGCTGCCCACGGTGTACCGCTTGAAGAGCCCGGTGCTCGCCGCGCCGATGACGATCAGGGCCGCCTCGGACTCGACGGCGGCCTCGATGAGCGCCGCCGCGAAGGAGTGTGCGCGGCGCACGTGGAAGGTGGCCTTGACGCCCTCGGGGACGAGGCGGAGGGCGTCCCCCTGGGCCGTGAGGATCAGCTGCTCGTCGACGTCGACGCGCTTGCCGTCGGGGCTCGCGGGAATGTACGGCACGTCCCCGGCCAGCACGAAGACGAGGTCCAGTTCGGCGCCCTGCGCGCGGGCGATCGCGACGGCCAGGGCCACCGCATCCGCCCCCCGGGCATCCGGCTGGTATCCGACGATGTAGCGCATGGCCCACCTCCTGGTGCTGGACACTCACGTCAGGGCAGAGACGCCCGTGGGCGCCCGGCACATGCCGGGCGCCCACGTCCGGTCTGCGGTCTACCGCAGACTCTACCGGGATAGCTACGCGACGCTGCGGATCGCGGCCTCGAGGACATCGAGGGCGTCGGCAAGCAGCTCGTCCCCGATCACGAGCGGCGGCAGGAGGCGGACGACGTTGCCGTAGGTGCCGCACGTGAGGATGATGACACCCTCCTTGAGGCAGTACTCGGCGATCTTCTTCGTCGCGTCGGCATCCGGGAGCTTCGTCGTCGCGGCGCTGCCGGGCTTGACGAACTCGAGCGCGAGCATGGCGCCGCGGCCGCGGATGTCGCCGATGATGCCTCCCTCGCCGAGCTCGTCGCGGAGCCGGCCGAGGCGCTCCTTGACCGTGGCCTCGATCTCACGGGCACGGCCGCGGAGGTCCTGCGTGTCCATCGTCTCGATCGCGGCGAGCGCGGCCGCGCACGCGACCGGGTTGCCGCCGTAGGTGCCGCCGAGGCCGCCGCCGTGGACGGCGTCGAGCAGCTCCGCGCGGCCGGTCACGGCAGAGAGCGGCATGCCGCCCGCGATGCCCTTCGCCGTCGTGATGAGGTCGGGGACGACGCCCTCGTGCTGGACGGCGAACCACTCGCCCGTGCGGGCGAAGCCGGACTGGACCTCGTCCGCGATGAAGACGATGCCGTTCTCCTTCGCGAACTCCGCGATCCGCGGCAGGAAGCCCTCGGCCGGGACGATGAAGCCGCCCTCGCCCTGGATGGGCTCGATGATGATCGCGGCGACCTGGTCGGCGCCGATCTGCTTCTGGATCTGCAGGATCGCGCGCTCGGCGGCCTCCTTGCCCGTGATCTGCTGGTTCTCCTCGCGGAACGGGTAGCTCATCGGGACGCGGTAGACCTCGGGCGCGAAGGGGCCGAAGCCGTGCTTGTAGGGCATGGCCTTCGCCGTCAGGCCCATGGTGAGGTTCGTGCGGCCGTGGTAGGCGTGGTCGAAGGCGACGACGGCGTTGCGGCCGGTCGCGACGCGGGCGATCTTGACGGCGTTCTCGACGGCCTCGGCGCCGGAGTTGAACAGGACCGTGCGCTTGGCGTGCTCGCCCGGGGTCAGCTGGTTGAGCTTCTCGGCCACGGCGATGTAGCCCTCGTACGGGGAGACCATGAAGCACGTGTGCGTGAAGTGCTCGACCTGCTCCTTGACGGCGCCGACGACGGCGGCGTCGGAGGCGCCCACGGTCGTCACCGCGATGCCCGAGCCGAGGTCGATGAAGGAGTTGCCGTCGACGTCGTGGACGATGCCGCCGTCGGCATCGGCCACATAGACGGGCACGGACGAGGCGACGCCGGCGGCGACGGCCTGGGCCCTGCGGGCCGCGAGCTCGAGGGACTTGGGGCCGGGGAAGTCGTGGAGGACCTTCCGCTTCTGCTCGAGACGGTACTGGATGTCCATGTGAAGTCTTTCCTTTCAGTGCAGCGGCGCCCGGGGCGCTCCTCGCCTGCGTCGCCTTCCACGGTATGCGAGCGGCGCCACAGCAGGAATGGCCGATCGCACCACCTTGCCTCTCAGACGTAGTGCGATCGGCCAGCGCTGAAGCCTATGATGGTGGGCATGGCGCTCACGCTCTCCGACCTCCTCGCACGCCCCGAACTGGGACTCCGGCTCGCCGGATCTGCCGGGTCGACGCTCGGGACGGAGATCCAGTGGGTGGCCGTGACGGAGCTCGAGAACCCGGCCCCGTTCCTCTCCGGCGGCGAGCTCGTGCTCACGACCGGCGCGCGCCAGCGCAGCGCCGTCGAGCAGCGCCGGTTCGTCCGCGTCCTCCAGCGCGCGGGCACGCTCGGCATCGGCTTCGGCGTGGGCCTCGGCCACGACGAGATCCCCCCGGCGCTCATCGCCGAGGCCAACCGCTGGGGCGTGCCGGTCCTCGAGGTCCCGTACCACACGCCTTTCATGGCCATCGGCAAGCTCGTCGCCGACTCGCACTCGGCCGACCACTATGCGAGCCTCGAGCGGCTCATCGCCGGCCACCAGGTGCTCGCGCGCTCGCTCCTGACGGGCGGCGGCCTCGCGGACGTGCTGAAGAACCTCGGCGAGATGCTCTCCACGGATCTCGTCCTGACCCAGTTCACCGCCCAGCTCTACGCCTCGAGCCCCGACGCGGGGACCCCGTCGATGGACCGCTGGGTCGCCTACCCCATCCCGACGGGCCGGCGCGACGCCTCGACACTCTGGGCCAAGAAGCCCTTCGAGGACACGGGCATCATCTCCTACGCGCAGAACCTCATCAGCCTCGAGCTCAACAACCTCATGAAGCAGCGCCAGGCCCAGCGCGCGCTCGCCGGGCAGGTGATGAACGACGTCGTGCGCGGCACCCTCGAGGCGGACGAGGCCTCGCGCCGCCTCGCCGGCGTCGGCGTCAACTCGACCCGGCGCAACGTCGTGCTGCTCGCGGAGTCTGCCGCGCACCACAAGAACCTGCGCGGCACGACCCTGCCGGCGGCGCTCGAGAACGCGGTCTCGGCGACGCTCGACCACGACCTCGTCGTCGTGGTGGAGGACGACGGCGCGCGGGCGCCGCGGCTGGGCCGCCTCCTCGCCGACCACCTCACCGAGGCCGGGATCCACGCGACGATCGGGATCGGCGGCTCCTACACGAAGCCGAACGGGCTGCGGTGGAGCTACTTCGAGGCCAAGGAGGCCGCGACGCGCGGGCTCGACGTCAACGAGCCCGAGCGGCTCAGCCTGACCTCGCTCCTGCTCGCGAGCGAGGACGTGCCGCTCGCGGACATGGCGGGCGAGGCCGTGGGGCCGCTCGTGCGCTTCGACGCGCAGCACGGGTCGGAGCTCGTGCACACCCTCGAGACGTATCTGAACCTCAACGGCTCGGTCGCGCAGGTCGCCGAGGAGCTCAACCTGCACCGGAACACCGTGCGCTACCGGCTCGGGCAGATCGCCGAGCTCACGGGCTACGACCCGGCCGTGACGGCGGACAGGGTCCAGCTCTACCTGGCCCTCGCGGTGCGCAAGGTCGCGAAGGCCTGACTGGGTCCGGCTCCTTGACGCGAAATGTTGGGTTGAGCAGGGTGCCGCGGGTGCGAACCCTGCTCAACCCAACATTTGGGGAGCGGGGGCGGACTCGGCAGGCGTCAGCCGGCGGTGATCGCCGCGCCGTTCGAGATCGCGACCATCTCCTCGCGGGAGACGACCTTGACGCGCTCGCGCGCGACCTCGCCCTTGTGCGTGACGGCGGGCTCGGCGGCAGCGCCGAGGGCCTTCTCGTGCGCGTCGAGGGCGATCCAGCCCTCCCACGTCGTGTACTCGACGCCGCGGGCGGCGAGCAGCTCGGTCACGGCCTCCTCGGCCGGCTCGGCGGCGAAGGGCAGGGACTCGCGGTCCTCGAGGAGGAAGTTGATCGTCTCGAGGGCGTCGCCCTTGGTGTGGCCGATGAGGCCGACCGGGCCGCGCTTGATCCAGCCCGTCGCGTAGAGCCCGGGCACGTGGGTGCCGTCGGCGTCGAGGACGCGCCCGCCGTCGTTCGTGATGACGCCGCGGCGGTGGTCGAACTCGACGTCGGGCAGGGCCGAGCCGAAGTAGCCGATCGCGCGGTACACGGCCTGGACCGGGTAGTCGAGGAACTCGCCCGTGCCGCGGACGTTGCCGGTGCCGTCGAGCTCCTGGCGCTCGAAGCGGATCCCGGCGACCTTCCCCGGCGTCTCGGGCGAGTCGTAGATCTCGACCGGGCTCTGCAGGAAGTGCAGGTGCAGGCGGCGGGAGGCCGTGAGCTCGGCCGGGTCCTCGGGCTGCTCGGCGATCCAGTTCGTCAGGGTGCCGACCATCGTCTTGACCTGGTTGTTCGTCTGGATCTCGCGGTCGGAGGCCTCGTCGAACTCGAAGTCCTCGGGGTAGAGGACGATGTCGACGTCGTGGCTGTGCGAGAGCTCGCGCAGCTCGAGCGGGGTGAACTTGACCTGCGCGGGGCCGCGGCGGCCGAAGACGTGCACGTCCGTGACCGGTGACTCCTTGAGGATCCGGTACACGTTGTCCGGGATCTCGGTCACGAGCAGCTCGTCGGCGTGCTTCGAGAGGACGCGCGCGACGTCGAGGGCCACGTTGCCGTTGCCGATGACCGCGATCTCCTTGGCCTCGAGCGGCCACTCGCGCGGGACGTCCGGGTGGCCGTCGTACCACGAGACGAAGTCGGCCGCGCCGAAGGAGCCCTCGAGCTCGACGCCCGGGATGTTGAGGTCCGCGTCCTTGATCGCGCCGGTGGCGAAGATGACGGCGTCGTAGTGCTTGCGGAGGTCCTCGATGCTCAGGTCCGTGCCGTAGTCGACGTTGCCGAAGAACCGGATGTCGCCGCGGTCGAGGACCTTGTGCAGGGCGTTGACGATGCCCTTGATGCGCGGGTGGTCCGGCGCGACGCCGTAGCGGATGAGGCCGTACGGGGCCGGGTAGCGGTCGAAGAGGTCGATGCTCAGCGTGAGCTCGCCCGAGGCGACGGGCGCGCTCTTGGTCAGGAGGTCGGCGGCGTAGACGCCGGCGGGACCGGAGCCGACGACGGCGACGCGGAGGGCGCGCTGAGCGAGGGGGGAGTTCGACACGGCTGTGTTCCTTCTGTTCGTTCTGAAGAGTCCGGAAGTGCTGATGGTCAGGGGGTCGTGCGGGAGGCCAGGGGTGCCGGGAAGTGCGCCCGGGCGTACGGGCTCACGCGCACCACATCGCCGATCACGACGACGGCGGGGTTGGCGACGCCGACGGCGCGGGCCCGGTCAACGATGGTACCGAGGGTCGCGATCGTGACGCGCTGCTCGGGCGTCCAGCCGCGCTCGACGACGGCGACGGGCGTCTCCGCGCCGAGCCCCCGCGAGCGCAGGACGGCGACCGACTCGGGGAGCCGGCGCACGCCCATGAGGAGCACGATGGTGTGGTCGGGGCGGGCCGGGAGCTCCGTGAGCTCGTCGTGCCCGGTGGCGACGCTGAAGCCGGTCGCGAGGCCGCGGTGCGTGACCGGGATGCCGGCGGCCGCCGGCACCGAGACGGCGCTCGTGACGCCGGGGACGACCTCGACGTCGACGCCGTGCTCTCGGCAGAACTCCGCCTCCTCGCCGCCGCGGCCGAGGACGTACGGGTCCCCGCCCTTGAGGCGGACGACGACGTGCCCCGCGAGGGCCTCGCGGACGAGGATCGCGTTGATCTCGGACTGGGTGGCCTGGTGGGCGCCGGGCGCCTTGCCGACCTCGATCACGCGAACGCCCTCAGCGAGCTCGCCGAGCAGGTCCCGCGGGCCGAGGCGGTCGGCGACGACGACGTCGGCCTCCGCGAGGAGCTGGCGGCCGCGGACGGTGATGAGCCCGGGGTCGCCGGGGCCGCCGCCGACGAGGGCCACACGGCCGGGGCGGCGGCTGGAGTTCTTCCGGTGGCGGCGCAGGGGAAGCTTGCCGGTGCGCAGGGCGAGGGCGATCGCGTCCTTGAGGGCCTTGGCCCGGCGCGGGTCTCCCCCGGCATTCACGGCCACGGTCACGTCGTCGACGCGGACGGTGGCGGGGGTCCACGCGGCGGAGGCCTCGTGGTCGGCGGCGTTGACGCACCAGATCCGGCGCTCCTCGGCCTCGGCGGTCACGCGCGCGTCCACGGCGGGGACGCCCGTGGCGGTCTGCACGAACCAGACCCCGTCGAGGTCCGCGGTCTCGTAGGCGCGGGGCACGAGCGTGAGGAGGCCGGCGCTCGCGAGGCGCGCGACGTCGTCGTGCGCCTCCGGGGCGACGACGGTGACGATCGCGCCGGCGTCGAGGAGGCCCTGCGCGCGGCGCGCGGCCACCCGGCCGCCGCCGACCACGAGGACGGGGCGCCCCAGCAGGCGCAGCGCCGCGGGATAGAGGTCCTGGAGTGCCATGAATCAACGGTAGGCTGCCGCCCCGGGGCAGCGGCAACACATCGACACAGCCGTTCACGCTAGGTAACCCTGCGTCACATAGCGTCCCGCGCCGCGATGCGGGGCCGGCACGGCAGCGGCCCCGCCCCTCGCCCGGACGGGCGCGAGGGACGGGGCCGTGGGGCAGGCCGTGCAGGTGGGGCTAGCGCGTGCTCCCGGAGAGGAGGCCGCGGCGGGCCAGCAGCCGGCGCTCGATCGGGCCGAAGACGGCCAGCTCGATGAGGATGCCCACGAAGAGGATGATGAGGATCGCGCTCATGACGACGCCCATGTCGCTGAGCGTGCGGCCCTGGTCCAGGAGCGAGCCGAGGCCGAAGCCCATGGTCCCCCCGACGGCGATGATCTCGGCCGCCATGAGCGAGCGCCACGAGAACGCCCAGCCCTGCTTGAGGCCCGCGACATAACCGGGGAGGGACGCGGGGAGGATGACCTGGAGGGCGAGCTCGGCGCGGGAGGCCCCGAGGACCTTCGCGACGGAGCGGTACTGCGGCGGCACCTGGTCGATGCCGGAGATGAGGCCGTTGACGATGGACGGGATGGCGCCCATGAGCACCACGAAATATACGGTCGCGTCCGTGAGGCCGAACCAGATGATCGCGGCCGGGACCCACGCGACGGACGGCAGGACCTGGAGGCCCGAGATGAGCGGCCCGAAGGCCCGGCGCAGGGTCTTGACCTGGCCGAGGAGCAGGCCGAGCGGGGTCGCGACGACGACGCTCACCGCGAAGCCGAGCAGGCCGCGCTGGAGCGAGGTCCACACCGACTCCTGGACCTTGCCCTCGCCCCACAGCTCCGCGAGGGAGGCGAGGACGTCGAAGGGGCCCGGGACGAGGTCGCGGCGCTTGAGGCCGAGGCTCACGTACAGCTGCCAGGCCAGGACGAGGACGACGACGGCGGCGATCGGCAGGAGCGCGCGGGTCCAGTCCCGTCGGCGGCGGGACGTGTCCGACTGGAGGTGGTCGAGGCCGGCCTCGAGGGTCCGCAGCTCCGCGTCGGAGGACTGCGGCTGCGCGTGGCCTGGTGCTTGAGTGCTCACCGTGTCCCTCTCGAGGGTGGAATTACTTGGCATGGCGTGCAATCTCCTCACGCAGGCGGGCGGTGACGTCCCCCGTGAGGGCGGCGACAGCGGCGGCGTCGTTCTTCGTCTCCTCCGGAACCGCCCACTCGGCGACGACCCGGCCCGGGCGCGACGAGAGGAGCAGGACCCGCTGCCCGAGGCGGATCGCCTCGCGGACGTTGTGGGTCACGAAGATGATGGTACGGCCGGTCTCGCGCCAGATGCGCGTGAGCTCCTCGTGGAGGAGGTCGCGGGTGATGGCGTCGAGGGCGGCGAAGGGCTCGTCCATGAGCAGGACCTGGCGGTCCTGGGACAGGGCCCGGGCGAGGGCGACGCGCTGGCGCATGCCGCCCGAGAGCTCGTGCGGGCGCTTGTCGCCGGCCTCGCCGAGGTGGACGAGGTCGAGGAGTTCCGTCGCCCGCGCCCTGCGCTCGGCCTTGCCGACGCCGCGGAGCTTGAGCGCGAGCTCGATGTTGCCGCGGGCCGTGAGCCACGGGTAGAGCGCGGCGTCCTGGAACATGAACGCCGCGCCGTCCGCCGGGACCTCGAGCGCACCCGAGGTGGGGCGCTCGAGGCCGGCGATGATGTTCAGCAGGGTCGACTTGCCGCAGCCCGAGGCGCCGAGGAGCGCGACGAACTCGCCCTGGGCGATGCTCGCGCTGACGCCGTCGAGGACGGGTGCGCCCGCGCCGAAGCGCTTGCCGAGGTTCTCGAGCAGTACGGTCATGTCGATTCCTTCTGTGGGGTTCCTGGCCGGGTTGGTCCGGGCCCGGTCAGTCCTGGCCGAGGCCGGCGGCGCTGGCCTTCTCGTGGCCGGGGATGGCGTTGAGTGCGCGGAGGTCGAAGAGGCCGTTGATGTCGGCGTCCTTCGTGACCCCCGCCTTGACGCCGTCCTGCAGGAGCTTCGGGAAGGCCCCCGCGAGCGGGTCGGTCGTGAAGGTGATGTTCGCGAGGGCCCGGTCGATGACGTCCCCCGGGAGCTCGGCGCCCGAGGAGGCCCTGAGGGCGGCGTTGATCGTGCTCGCCTTGTCCGCCGGGCTGGCCTGGTTGAGCCAGTTGACGGCTTCGACGTGGCCCTTGAGGAGCGCCTCGACGGTCTGCGGGTGCTCCGCCGCGAACTTCTTGTTCACGATGAGGATCGTCGTGGGGAACTGGCCCGGCTTGCCCGTGCCCTCGCCGTCCCAGAGGTCCTTCTCGTCGACGAGCACCTTCGCGCCGGCCTGGAGCACGAGGCGCGAGGCCCACGGCTCGGGCAGCCACGCGCCGTCGAGCTTGCCGTCCTGGAAGAGCTTGAGGGTCTGGGCGTTCTCAGTCGGGTTGATCGTGACGTCACCGCCGCCGTTCGGGTTCGTGGCAAAGCCATGCTCCCCGAGGTAGGCGCGCAGGGCGACGTCCTGCGTTCCGCCGAGCTGCGGGCTCGCGAGCACCTTGCCCTTGAGCTGCTCCGGGGAGGTGATCTCGGGCTTGACGACGAGCTGCGCCCCGCCGGCGGCGGCGCCGGCGATCACGGCCACGGACTCGCCGTTGCTCTTGACGAAGGAGTTGATGGCCGGGTTCGGGCCGATGTAGGTCGCGTCGATCGCGCCGGCGTTGAGGGCCTCGATCGCGGCAGGGCCGGCGTTGAACACCTGGGTGCTGAAGGTCTCGGTGCCGGCCGCCTTGGCCGCGTCCGCAATAAAGCTGTTCTGCACGCCCACGAGGGCGGGCGCGTGCGTGACGTTGCCGAAGTAGCCGAGGCGGAGCTGCGGGGCCGGCGTTCCGACGGCGGCTGCCGCGCTCTGTGACGGCTGGGACTGGCTGGCGCTGGAGGCGACGGTCGCGATGGCGGCGCCGGCACCGAGCAGGAGCACGACGGCGGCGGCAATCCCGATCTTGAGGCCGCGGCCTCGCTTCGCCTCCTGGTCGGCCGACTCGGCCGTGATGCGCACGGTCTCTGGGGTCTTGGTCGTTTCGCTCATGAATGGTCCTTGGTCTCGCAGAATCGCAGGCCGAAGATCGGCCTGCCGACGGGGGTGATGGGGCCTATCGTGAGGTCCGACATCGGGGCACAGTGCCCCGGCGGTCGACAGGCGGCTGCGGGATCATGGGTTCAAGCGTAGGGACGGCGTAGTCGCGCCCCAAGGGTGCGGTCACGGGCAGTCACGTTGCGTCATGGAGCGTCACACGGGGGCTTCCGGCCCGTCCCCGAGAGGAGAAGGACGTCCGGCCGACATTCACTGGCGGGCGGCACCAGGCTGTCCGAGGTCGACCATCGACCACCGACCGTTGGCATATTCCGCTGTTGCCAGAAGTGTCGCGTTTGTTGCCGGCGTCGGCGTCGAGACGGTGCCGGAAGGAGAGACGCTGCTGATCTCCGTCTGATGGAGTTCGACGGTCGCCGTCCATCGACCGTTGCTGTCCGGGGTCCCCTCCGTGGAGAATCCGGACAGGTTCAGGCGTCCCCCGGTGATCCACCCGCCGGCCGCGGTCGTCGCGTCAATGTTCTTCGCAGAGGTTCCGCACAGGGTGCAGCCCTCGTGGGCATTGTCCAGGGCGGGTTCTGTGTCACCGGTCTGATACGCGTAGTCCAGGAGAGAGACGTAGTACCGCACGAAGGCCTCAAAGCCCTCTCGCGTGTTCTGCTTCGCCGCTTCCGGCAGCTCGGGGACCGGAATGTTGCGCGCGGGTTCCGTCGACGAGGCCGGCGTCGGGCGGGCGTCGTTGGTCGGGACCGATGCCGACGAGCTGCTCGATGCACTCGGTGACGGGTTCTCCGCCGAGCCCCCGGCGCAGCCAGTGAGGGCCAGGACGCCGGCGGCGGCGAGAGCGGGCAGTACGGTGCGGAGTGTGCGACGGAGCGCCATGGACATCCCCCGGGAGTCGTTGGTACGCCGCGCAGAGGCGGCCGATCCTGACCGGGTCTCTTTTCCCCGGTACGGTGCAGGGCCGGCCACGTGAGCGGCCGGCCCTGCAGTGCAGCCCATCTCAGCGGAGGTCGAAGCGGTCCAGCTCCATGACCTTCGCCCAGGCGGCGACGAAGTCGCGGACGAACTTCTCCTTCGCGTCGTCGCTCGCATAGACCTCGGCGAGGGCGCGCAGCTGCGAGTTGGAGCCGAAGACGAGGTCGACGGCGGTTGCCGTCCACTTCGTCTCCCCGCTGCCGACGTCGCGGATCTCGTAGACGCCCTCCTCGGACTCCGAGGCCTTCCACTGGGTCCCCGGGGACAGGAGGTTGACGAAGAAGTCGTTCGTCAGCACGCCCGGCCTGTCCGTGAGGACACCGTGCTGCGAGCCGCCGAGATTCGCCCCCAGCGCCCGCATGCCGCCGACCAGCGCCGTCATCTCCGGGGCGGAGAGGTCTAGCAGGTAGGCCCTGTCGACGAGGAGCGTTTCGGGCTGGAGCTTCTCCCCGGGCCGTACGTAGTTCCGGAACCCGTCGGCGCGCGGTTGGAGGTACTGGAACGACTGGACGTCCGTCTGCTCCTGCGAGGCATCGGCCCGCCCCGGCCGGAACGGCACCGTGATGTCGACGCCGGCGTCACGCGCCGCCTTCTCGACGGCGGCGCAGCCGCCGAGGACGATCAGGTCCGCGAGGGACACCTTCTTCCCGCCGTCCTGCGCCCCATTGAATTCCGACTGGACGCCCTCGAGCGCCTCGAGCACACGGCCCAGCTGCTCGGGCTGG
The DNA here is from genome assembly GCF_056780155.1 of Sinomonas sp. T428B. Lineage (NCBI taxonomy): Bacteria > Bacillati > Actinomycetota > Actinomycetes > Micrococcales > Micrococcaceae > Sinomonas > Sinomonas sp. T428B. The sequence goes on from NZ_JBRAZR010000001.1 coordinate 3,058,050, forward strand.
TTCGACTCCCAGCTGCGCTGGGGCTCGAGCCGGATCCGGGCGCCGTTGGCGCCGCCGCGCCGGTCGGTCTTGCGGAAGGTGGAGGCGGCGGCCCACGCCGTGGAGACGAGCTCGGCCGGAGACAGGCCGGAATCCAGGAGCTTCGTCTTGAGGGACGCGATGTCGGAGTCGTCGATGAGCCCGTGGTCGACGGCGGGGATCGGGTCCTGCCAGAGCTGCGGCTCCGGGACCCAGGGCCCGAGCAGGTGCGGGCCGACCGGGCCCATGTCGCGGTGCAGGAGCTTGTACCAGGCCTTGGCGAACGCGAGCGCGAACTCGTCGGGGTTTTCGAGGAACCGCCGGGAGATCTTCTCGTACGTCGGGTCGACACGGAGCGAGAGGTCCGTCGTGAGCATCGTCGGGCGATGCTTCTTCTCCTGGTCGTAGGCATCCGGGATGATCTCGGGAGCATCCTTGGCCACCCACTGGTGTGCACCCGCGGGGCTCTTGGTGAGCTCCCACTCGTGCTCGAAGAGGATCTCGAAGAACCTGTTGCTCCACTGCGTCGGGCGGTCCGTCCAGGTGACCTCGAGGCCGGACGTGATCGTGTCGGGCCCCTTGCCGCTCCCGTAGGTGCTGAGCCAGCCGAGGCCCTGGTTCTCGAGGTTCGCGGCCTCGGGCTCGGGGCCGACATGCGCGTCGGCGTCGGCCGCGCCGTGCGTCTTGCCGAAGGTGTGCCCGCCCGCAATGAGCGCCACGGTCTCCTCGTCGTTCATCGCCATGCGCCCGAAGGTCTCGCGGATGAACGCCGCCGCCGCGGCCGGGTCCGGGTTGCCCTTGGGGCCCTCGGGGTTGACGTAGATGAGGCCCATCTCGGTGGCGCCGACCACGGGTGCCATCTCCGACTCACTCACGTAGCGCTCGTCGCCCAGCCACGCGTCCTCGGGGCCCCAGAAGATCTCCTCGGGCTCCCACACGTCCTCGCGGCCGAAGGCGAATCCGAAGGTCTTGAACCCCATGGACTCGAGCGCGACGTTGCCCGCCAGGACCAGCAGGTCCGCCCACGAGACCTTCTGCCCGTACTTCTGCTTGACCGGCCACAGCAGGCGCCGGGCCTTGTCGAGGTTGGCGTTGTCCGGCCAGCTGTTGAGCGGGGCGAAGCGCTGACTGCCGTCGCCGGCCCCGCCCCTGCCGTCGAAGACGCGGTAGGTGCCGGCGGCGTGCCAGCTCATGCGGATCATGAGGCCGCCGTAGTGGCCGAAGTCGGCGGGCCACCAGTCCTGCGGCGTGGTCAGGACCTCGATGATGTCCTGCTTGAGCGCCTCGACGTCGAGCTTCTGGAATTCCTCGCGGTAGCTAAAGCCCGAGCCGAGCGGGTTGCCTGCCGGGTGATGGGCGTGGAGCACGGAGAGGTCGGGCTGGTTCGGCCACCAGTCCGCGTTCGTCCGCGGGCGGTGGGCCTTGGGCTGGGGCGAGTCGATCGCCGGGTTCTCGCTCTCGCTGCCGTGCGAGGTGACGCTGTCGGGGGCGGCCGGGGATCCGTCCTGTTTGCTGTCGGTCATCGTCATCCTTCCTCTCTCCGAGGCCGGCGTCGGACTCGGGCGACCGGTCGAACACCGCCCATTGGATCACGCGGGTTGGGGGTACGGCTACCCGTCCAAACGGATGGTCTGTGCGCGGATCCGCTCACTCGAGGGCGCGTGCGAGGGCGGCGATGTCCGCCGGCGTCGTCCGGCAGCAGCCGCCGATGAGCCGGGCCCCGAGCGCCGCCCACTCCCCCGCGCGCGAGGCGAGCAGGCCGGCGTCGTGCGCGCCGCTGCGCCAGGCCTTGACCGCCGGGTCGTAGGCCTCCCCGGAGTTCGGATAGGCCACGAGCGGCAGGTCCGTGTGCGCGGCGAGCTCGGCCAGCGCGGGCCCGACAAGCGCCGGCGCGACGCAGTTGACCCCGAGCGCGACGACCCCGTGCCGGCCCGCGAGCTCCGCCGCCACGCGGGCGAGCGGCGTGCCGTCGCTGAGGTGCGACGCGTCGCGGAGGGTCATGCTGAACCAGGCGGCCGCCCCGAGCTCGCCGACGAGCTCGGCCAGCGCGCCGATTTCGGCGGCGTTCGGCAGGGTCTCACACGCCAGCACGTCGGCGCCGGCCTCGAGGAGCGCCTCAGCCCGGGGCCTGTGGAAGTCGAGGTACTCAGCCCGAGTGAGCGTGTAGTCCCCGCGGTACTCCGAGCCGTCGGCGAGGTAGGCGCCGTAGGGGCCCACCGAGCCCGCGACGAAGAGGGCGGGCGACGCCGGGTGGTCGCCGAGGCGGGCGCGGCGCGCGCCGTCGGCGAGACGCACGCTCTCGCGCACGACGCCGAGAGCCTCCTCGCCGCTCAGGCCTCGCCGCGCGAAGCCTGGCACCGACGCCTGGTAGCTCGCCGTCGTCGCGACCCGCGCGCCCGCGCGGAAGTAGTCGCCGTGGACAGCGGCGATGAGCCCGGGCGCCTCGAGGAGGACCTTCGCGGACCAGAGCGGGTCGTCGAGGTCGCAGCCGCGGGCCTCGAGCTCGGTGGCCAGCGCGCCGTCGAGCACGAGCGTCTCCCCCGCGGCGAGGGCGGCGGCGAACGGGGTCGGGGCGGCGGCCATGGAACGAGCGTAGAGCCACTCCGGGGCGCCCAACGGAAACGGCGCCCGCCACCTCGAGGAGGTGGCGGACGCCGTCGTCGTTCTGGTGTGTTCAGGAGGAGAACGTCAGATCCAGTACCGCTCGTCCTCGGTGTCGCCCGGGTGCGTGCCGACCATGCCGGCGGCGAGCGTGTTGCCGTCCTGCGGGTCGATCACGAGGAACGCGCCGGTGCGGCGGTGCGTCGCGTACGGCTCGAGCGGCAGCGGCGCGGCCAGGCGGATCTGGACCTCGCCGATGTCGTTGAGCTCGAGGCCGGACGCCGGGGACACCTCGAAGGACTCGAGGTCGAGCTTGCCGGTCACGGCGCGCACGAGGCCGCGCACGGTCGAGGTGCCGTGCTTGACGTACACCTTCGCGCCCTCGCGCAGCGGCTTGGTCGAGAGCCAGGCCAGCGAGCCGTAGAGGTCGGCGGAGCTCTCCGGGAGCGTGCCGGCGGCGGCGATCGTGTCGCCGCGCGAGATGTCGAACTCGTCGGCGAGGCGCAGCGCGACGGACTGCGGCGCGGCCGCCTCCTCGAGCGTGCGGCCGGCGACGTCGATGCCCACCACGGTGGTCTCGCGCGGCGCCTGGCCGGGGGTCACGACGGCGACGCGGTCGCCCACGCGCACGACGCCCTCGGTGACCTGGCCCGCGTAGGCGCGGTAGTCACGGAACTCGTCCTCGGACAGGCCCGGCGCGAGCGCGCCCTGCGGCCGGATCACGGTCTGGACCGGGAAGCGGAACGCCTCGTGCTCGTCGTCCAGCTCGTCGGTGCTCGGGAGCGTCTCGAGGAGCTCGAGCAGCGTCGGCCCGGCGTACCACGGGGTGCGGTTCGAGCGGTCGACGACGTTGTCGCCGTCGAGCGCGGAGACCGGCACGGCGACGGCGTCGCGCAGCCCGAGCTCCCCCGCGACCCGCGCGACGTCCTCGGCGATCGCCGAGAACACGGACTCGGAGAAGTCCACGAGGTCGATCTTGTTCACGGCCACGACGACGTGCGGCACCCGCAGGAGCGCGACGACGGAGAGGTGCCGGCGGGTCTGCTCGAGCACGCCCTTGCGGGCATCGATCAGCACGACGACGGCGTCCGCGGTGGACGCGCCCGTCACCGTGTTCTTGGTGTACTGCACGTGGCCCGGGCAGTCCGCGAGGATGAAGTTGCGGCGGTCGGTCGCGAAGTAGCGGTACGCGACGTCGATCGTGATGCCCTGCTCGCGCTCGGCGCGCAGGCCGTCGGTCAGGAGGGCCAGGTCGAGGCCGCCCTTCTCGCCGCCGAAGCCACGGTCCGCGGAGGTGCGGGCGACGGCGTCGAGCTGGTCGGCGAGGATGGCCTTCGAGTCGTGCAGGAGCCGGCCCACGAGGGTGGACTTGCCGTCGTCGACCGAGCCAGCGGTGGCGAACCGGAAGAGGGAGCCGGAGCCCAGCACGGCCTCGGCGGACTCGACGATGTCGATCGGGGTCGAGGTCATCAGAAGTACCCGTCCTTCTTGCGGTCTTCCATCGCCGCTTCGGAGATGCGGTCGTCGGCGCGGGTGGCCCCGCGCTCGGTGAGGGTCGAGGCGGCGACCTCGCGCACGACGTCGTCCACGGTGAACGCGTCGGAGAGCACGGCGCCGGTGCAGGACATGTCGCCGACGGTGCGGTAGCGCACGGTCTTGACGACGACGTCCTCGTCCGGGCGCGGCTGGGAGAACTCGCCGATCGCGCGCCACATGCCGTCGCGGTGGAACACCTCGCGGTCGTGCGCGTAGTAGATCGAGGGCAGCTCGATGTTCTCGCGGGCGATGTACCGCCAGATGTCCAGCTCGGTCCAGTTGCTGATCGGGAAGGCCCGCACGTGCTGCCCCACCGTGTGGCGGCCGTTGTACAGGTTCCACAGCTCGGGGCGCTGGTTGCGCGGGTCCCACTGGCCGAACTCGTCGCGCAGGGAGAGGATGCGCTCCTTGGCGCGGGCCTTGTCCTCATCGCGGCGGCCGCCGCCGAACACGGCGTCGAACTTGTTCCGCTCAATCGCGTCCAGCAGGGGCACGGTCTGGAGCGGGTTGCGGGTGCCGTCGGCGCGCTCCGCAAGCTCGCCACGGTCGATGAACTCCTGGACGGAGCCGACCACGAGCTTGAGGCCGAGCCGGGCGACAGTGCGGTCGCGGAAGTCCAGGACCTCCGGGAAGTTGTGGCCCGTGTCCACGTGCAGGACCGGGAAGGGCACCTTGCCGGGCCAGAAGGCCTTCGCGGCGAGGTGGAGCATGACGACGGAGTCCTTGCCGCCCGAGAACAGCATCGCGGGGCGCTCGAACTCGGCGACGACCTCGCGGATGATGTGGATGGCCTCGGCCTCGAGGGCGTCGAGCAGGGGCAGGGCCGGGCCGACTTCGGCGGCCACGGCCGCCTGAGCCGCGGCCGGCTCGGCCGCCGGGAACTCGTGCGTCACGCTGTCTACCGTCTCTTCAACTCGAGTGCTCATACGTGGAGCCCGCATTCTGTCTTGTCAGTGCCGGACCAGCGCCCGGCACGGGGGTCTTCTCCTGGGGCGACGGGCCGCGTGCAGGGCGCGCAGCCGATCGAGAGGTAGCCCTTCGCGAGGAGGGGGTTGACCGGCAGGAGGTTGTCCTCGGAGTACTGGACCAGCTGGTCGAAGCTCCACGGCGCGACCGGGTTGACCTTGACGAGGCCGTTCTTCTCGTCCCACGTCACGAGCGGGGTGTTCGTGCGGGTCGGGGCCTCGTCGCGGCGCACGCCCGTGAACCACAGCTCGTAGCCGGCGAGCGAGCGGGAGAGCGGCTCGACCTTGCGCAGGGCGCAGCAGCGGGCAGGGTCGCGGGCGAAGAGGTCCTTGCCCTCGGCGGCGTCCTGCTCGGCGACAGTCTGCCGCGGCGTCACGTCGACGATGTTCACGCGCAGGTTCTCGGCCACCTCGTTCCGGGTCTGGTACGTCTCCGGGAAGTGGTAGCCGGTGTCGAGGAAGAGGACGTCGACGCCGGGGAGCTGGTCCGCGACGAGGGCCGGCAGGACGGCGTCAGCCATCGAGCAGGCCACGGTCGTGGCCTCGGTCGCGAAGTTCCGGGCCACCCAGCCGATGACCTCCTCGGCGGAGGCGTCCCAGCCGAGCTCGGCCGCGCCGGCCTCGGCCAGGGCCTTGAGCTCCTCGGGGGAGCGCTTCGTCACGGTGCTCACTGCAGGGCCTCCTCGTCGGCTGCCAGGGCCCACTCGGCGAAGGTCTGCTCCTCGCCGGTGCGGTCGGCGAGGTAGCGGCGGGTCACGCGCTCGACGTAGTCGGGCAGGTCCTCCGTGGTGACCTTGAGCCCGCGCACGGTGCGGCCGGTGCCGGCCTCCTCGCGGGTGTCGGAGGCGAGGCCGCCGCCGAGGTGGACCTGGAAACCGGGGGTCTGGCCGCCGTTGCCGTCCGGCAGGAGCTGGCCCTTGAGGCCGATGTCCGCCGTCTGGATGCGGGCGCACGAGTTCGGGCAGCCGTTGACGTGCAGGGTCAGCGGCTTGAGCAGGGCGTTCGCGCCGCTGCCGTCCTTGGCCGGCTCCGCCTCGAAGCGCTTCTCGAGCTCGGCCACAGCAGCAGTCGCCGTGTCCTTCGTGTCCACGATCGCGAGCTTGCAGTACTCGATGCCCGTGCAGGCGATGGTCGAACGGCGCCACGGGCTCGGGTTCGCGTACAGCCCGAGCTCCGCGAGGCCGGCGACGAGCGAGTCGACGCGGTCCTTCTCGATGTCGAGCACGACGAGCTTCTGGTGCGGGGTCGTGCGCAGGCGCTGCGAGCCGTGGGCCTCGATGAGGTCCGCGAGCTTGAGCAGGATCTCGCCCGAGACGCGGCCCACGGTCGGGGTGGCGCCGATGTAGAACTTCCCGTCCTTCTGCGCGTGCACGCCCACGTGGTCGCCCGGCGTCGACGGCTTGACCGCGGCGGGGCCGTCGGGGAGCGGCGCGGAGAGGTACTCGGTCTCGAGGACCTCGCGGAACTTCTCGGCGCCCCAGTCCTGGACGAGGTACTTCAGGCGCGCGCGGTTGCGCAGGCGGCGGTAGCCGTAGTCGCGGAAGATGCTCGTGACGCCGGCCCACACCTCGGCGGCGCGGGAGGGCTCGACGAACGTGCCGAGGCGGACGGCGAGGTGCGCCGCCGTCGAGAGCCCGCCGCCGACCCACAGGTCGTAGCCCGGGCCCAGCTCGGGGTGGACGACGCCGACGAGCGCGATGTCGTTGATCTCATGGACCACGTCCTGGGACGGGTGGCCCGTGATCGCGGACTTGAACTTGCGCGGCAGGTTCGCGAAGGACTCGTCGCCGATGTAGCGCTCGGCGATCTCGTGGATCTGCGGCGTCGGGTCGATGATCTCGTCAGCGGCGATGCCGGCGACGGGCGAGCCGAGGATGACGCGCGGGACGTCGCCGCAGGCCTCGGTCGTGTGCAGGCCGACGGCCTCGAGGCGGCGCCAGATCTCCGGCACGCTCTCGACCTCGACCCAGTGGAGCTGGATGTTCTGGCGGTCCGTGATGTCCGCCGTGCCGCGGGCGAAGTCGACCGAGATCTGGCCGACGACGCGCAGCTGCTCGGTGGTGAGCGCGCCGCCGTCGATGCGCACGCGCATCATGAAGTAGCGGTCCTCGAGCTCGTGCGGCTCGAGCGTGGCGGTCTTGCCGCCGTCGATCCCGGGCTTGCGCTGGGTGTAGAGGCCCCACCAGCGGAAGCGGCCGTGCAGGTCCGTCGGGTCGATCGAGTCGAAGCCGCCCTTGGCGTAGATCGTCTCGATGCGCTCGCGGACGCTCAGCCCGCCGTCCTCCTGCTTCCAGGTCTCGTTGGCGTTGAGCGGGGTGGTCCCGTCCACCTTCCACTGCCCATTGGGCTTGGACGCGCGGGGACGGGCCGGCCGCGCCGGGGCCTGAGCCGCGCGGGCGGGTCGCTCCGTGCGCTCGGGTGCAGCAGTCTCACTCATGCATTCGAGGGTACGGACGCCACGCGGTCCCGCCCTACGGCATGTGACATGGAGGGTCACCCGAGGACACATTTCGTCGCATACCCGCGCAATGTGACGGGGAAGGCTTGACTCACCTAGCGCTGGAACGAGCTCCATGGGTGCGTGGCCCCGTACCGGCGCAGCCACAGGGCGAGCAGGAGGCACACGGCGTAGCCCGCGCCCACGGCGAGCCACCCGGCGTCGAACGCGCCCGTCGCGTCGGCGAGGACGCCCATGAGCAGCGGCCCGAGGGCGAAGCCCGCGTACATGCCCATCGAGAGGACGCCGGACGCGGCGCCGATCCGCTCGGGGGGCACGACGACGAGCACGGCGGCGTTGGTGATGACGTTGGCCCCGAGCACGGTCGCGCCGTGGAGGGCGACGCCGGCCCACAGGAGCGCGGGCGCGTGCCACGCGCCGGCGCCGAGGAGGCACGCGATGCCCGCGACCGCGCCGACGGCGAGGATGGCCAAGAGGCCCGACGGGCGGGCGCCGCGGGCCATGCGCCGCCCCCAGAGGATGCGCGAGGAGACCCCGACGATCCCGGAGACGCCCGCGGCGGCGCCGGCGAGCACGAGCGGGAACCCGAGCTCGCGCACGGCGAAGAGCGGCAGGTAGACGTTCGTGGCCTGCATGCCCAGGCCCGAGCAGAACGCGAAGCCGGCGAAGAGCCACACCGGGAAGCCGAGCGCGCCGCCCCGGCCGCGCGGCGCCGTCGTCCGCGGACGCGGGGCCTGCCGCGGGACCGTGCGGAGCGCGAAGGCGAGGAGCCCGAGGGCGACGACGGCGGCGAGGCCGAAGGCGCCGTGCCAGCCGAGCCACAGCGCGACGGCCGGGAAGAAGAGGCCCGCGAAGAGCTGGCTCGCCTGGACGCCCGACTGCTTGACGCCGATCCAGCCGGCGCGCTTCGCGTGCGGGACCTCCGTGGCGATCACGCGGTTCGTCGTGGGGTTCGAGAGCGACTGGGCGGGCCCGGCCAGGAGCGCGGCCGCGAGGAGGAGCCAGTAGGTGCCAGCGAGGGCCGCGGCGACGAGGGCGACGGCGGTCCCGCCGAAGATGACGACGAGCTGCTGGCGCGTCGTCGTGCTGTCGCTGAGCCGCCCGAGCGAGAAGCTGCTCACCGCGGCCGAGGCGAACACGGCGCCCGCGAGCATGCCGAACTGCGACTGGCTGATGCCGAGGTCCGCGATGATGAGCGGGCTCACGGCGCTCAGGCCGTAGTTGAGGATGGGCCCGACGCCCATCGCGGCGAGGAGCACAACGAGGAGCGCGGCGGAGGGTCGCCTCCCGGGCTCGGACCCTGGACCGGGGGCCGCTGGGCCCGGGGTCACTGCGCGGCGGCGAGGGCCGCGTCGTAGCGGTCCAGGGCGAGCTCGGCGATGACGGGCGAGGGCAGGAGCGGCGCGGCGACGGCGTCGGCACCGGCCTTGGCGAGCTGGTCGTGGAAGTAGCCGGGGGCCAGGAGGTAGCTCGCGACGACTACGCGCCCCTCCTCCTCGTCGCGCAGCTCCGACACGGCGTCGGGGACGCTCGGCCTCGCGCTCGCCCCGTAGCCGGGCAGGATCCGGTTCGGGACGAGGCGCCGCAGCATGTCGGCGAGCCGCTCGACGTCGACCGCGGCGCGCGGGTTCGAGGACCCCGCGGCGGCGAGCACGACGGCGTCCTCCGCCTCGAGGCCCGCCTGCCGGAGCCGCTCCGCGAGGAGCCCGGCGAGGCGCTCGTCGGGGCCGAGGGGCCCCGCGGCCAGGGTCCCAGGGCGGGACTTGACCGCCTTCGCGATGTCCACCTTGACGTGGTAGCCCACGCTCAGCAGGAGCGGGACGACGACGGCGCGCGCCCCCTCGGGCAGGCCGGCGACGACCTCCGGCAGTTCGGGGCCGTGGACGTCGACGTACGCGTCGAGGACGGTCAGGCCCGGGCGGGCGGCGCGGATCTGCTCGACAACCTCGAGGATCGCTGCCTTGCCCTCGGCGTTGCTGGTTCCGTGGGCGCAGGCCACGAGGATGTCGTCAGTCATGAGTGGAGCGTACCCCCGAGGGCGTTTACCCGGCCGAAACGAGGGCCGCGCCCGCGACTAGGATGAGCAGCATGAGCGAGATGTTCCTGGAGAAGTTCCGCGCGCTTGTCCCCAAGTACCTCGAGGATCCCTGGCAGCCCAGCGACGGCCTCTCCGAGGAGGAGCTCGACGGCGCGCTCGAGGAGCATGCTTTCTCGATCCCGCTCGCTCTGCGCGAGTTCTACCTCGCCCTGGGCGGGAGCGAGCTCATGGAGGCGTACCACTACTTCTGGGACCCCGAGGAGCTCGAGGTCGACGACGAGGGGTTCCTCATGTTCCTCGAGGACGAGGAGGAGCAGTTCACGTGGGGGTTCCGGTCCGGGGACCTGCGCGTGCCTGACCCGATCGTGTACCGCAAGAACAACGCGCGGGGCGAGTGGGTGTCCGAGGACGGAACCTTCTCCGAGTTCACGTTCGACATGTTCGAGTGGGTCTTCTCCGAGGACGACGAGGGCTAGCCCTGCTTCGGTGTGACTCTGGAGTTCACACATCATTGACGGGGTCTATTTGCTTTTTGACGGATCTGTCATATGCTTGATCGTGGGTTCACTACTTAGCCTCCAGTGGATCCGGGTGCGAACGGAAACGGCCCCGGGGAGCGGTTCTACCGCCTCCCGGGGCCATCCGCTTTAACCCACGTTGCCGGGTCACCTCCCAGCGTTGCGGGGTCACCTCCCAGCGTTGCGGGGTCACCTCCCTACGATGCGGGGTCAGCGGCTGCCGAGGTACTTCCGCAGCTCGGCCCGAACCCGGCCGAAATCGTCGTGTCTGTCCTCTGCCGTCACGATGATGACGACCCATCCGGCAGCTCGGAAAGCAGCGTCCCGGCGGGCATCGCGCTCGCGCTGCTCATCGCTCTCGTGATGGCCGCCGTCGTACTGGAGGACGACCTTGACGCTTCGGTAGCCCATGTCGCCACTGGGCGAGAAGGGGTCGTACGCCCGCAGCACGATCTGGAGTTCCGGCTCAGGGAATCCATAAGCGAGGAGACAGAGCCTCAAGAGCGTCTCCGGCACGGAGTCTGCCCCGACGCGCATGTCTGCCAGCGCAGCACGGCACTTAGCCACGCCCTGCATCTTCGGATGCGCCTGGAGCAGCGCAGCCAGAAGGCTCCTCGTGGCGTACGGGCGCTCCCGGCCCTCGAAGTCAGCCCGCGGGATGCGGATCAGCTGGTCACCGAGGGCCACGAGCGCCACAGGCCCTAGCTCGTTGCCGAGATCCAGCCATGTCCTGGCCGGACTGGTCACCCGGATTCCGGGTTCGACGTCGACCACCTCGTCGGGGCGAATCTTCACCCGGTGCCCGACAACGCCGGCACGTCTGACTCTCGGGAGCTCGGTGGGCTTGCTGAGGTGGAGCAGCGAATGGTCGTCAGCAGTGCCTGGAAGCCATAACCCGTGGATGGCGGCGGCCGTCCGATGCGATGCCCAGGCGCCTGGCGTCACGGCAAGGTGCGCTCGGACTCGATCGAGGAGCTCAGCCTGGCCCTCGCCGGGGACGTAGAGCTCTCGGCTCACGTGCCGAACGTCCTCGCGGAGCAGGGCGAAGTAGTCCAGGCCGTGGTGCCGGGCATCGGCGGCCGTGAAGGGGGTGTCGAGGAGCGCCGCGTGAGGCGCGGGAGCGTTCATGGCCACATGCTGGCACCAATGGTCCGAGCCGGCTCAGCGTTATCCACAGGCAGATGGGCCGAGAGGCATCGCTAGGCGCGAGCGCACTTCCCCTCCACAAGGCATCCACGGTCAGGGATGACCCTGCAAGGCTGGGAGGTGACCCCGCATCGTTGGGAGGTGACCCTGCAACGCTGGGAGGTGACCCCGCATCGTTGGGAGGTGGCCCCGCAGCGTTGGATGGGGCGGGGTTAGACGGTGCGGTCGACCACCGCGTCGGCGAAGGCGGCCAGCGAGGCCTTCACGACGCCCTCGGGCAGCGGCGCGAGCGCGGCCTTCGCGGCGTCGGCCCACTCGCGGGCCACGGCCCAGGCCTCCCGCGTCGCTGGGTGCGCGGCCAGGGCCTCGACCGCCCGGGCGAGGGCCTCGTCGCTCGTGAGATCCCCGTCGACGAGGGCGACGACGCCCGCTGCGGAGGCGTCGCCGTCGTCCGCAGCGCGGCGGGCGAGCAGGACGGGGAGCGTGGGGACGCCCTCGCGCAGGTCGGTCCCAGCGGACTTCCCGGACGAGGCCTTGCCGCCGGTCACGTCGATGACGTCGTCGGCGAGCTGGAACGCGACGCCGACCTTCTCGCCGTACTCCACGAGCACGGACTCGTACTCGTCCGGCGCGCCCGAGAAGATCGCCCCGAGCTGGCCCGAGGCCGCGATGAGCGAGCCGGTCTTGTCCGCGAGGACGGACAGGTAGTGATCGACCGGGTCCTCCCCCTCGCGCGGTCCGACGGTCTCGTGCAGCTGGCCGAGGCACAGGCGCTCGAAGGTGCGGGCCTGGATGGACAGGGCGCGGCCGCCGAGCTCGGAGACGAGGATCGAGGCGCGCGCGAAGATGAGGTCGCCCGTGAGGATCGCGACGGTGTTGCCCCACACCTCGTGCGCCGTGGGGGCGCCGCGGCGGTACGGGGCGGAGTCCATGACGTCGTCGTGGTACAGCGTCGCGAGGTGCGTCAGCTCGACGACGGCGGCCGCCTGCAGGACCTCGGGCCGCTCCGGGTCCCCGAGGTGCGAGCACAGGATCGTCAGGAGCGGGCGGATCCGCTTGCCGCCGGCCTCGACGAGGTGCCGGCTCGTCGCATCCGCGAGCGGGTCGGAGTTCGCGATTGCCTCGCGCAGGCGCTTCTCGACCCGGGCCATGCTCGTCGTGATCGCCGGGCCGAGCTCGGCGTCCTCCGCGATGGCGGCGAAGCCCACGGGGAGCTGGAGGCCGGCGGCGATCGCCGTGGTGGTCGGGGCCGGCTCAGCGGACTGCGGGCGTCCGTGCCCGGCATGCGTCCAGCTGTGGTCTCGAGAAGTCGTCACGGGTCAAGCCTAGCTTTCGGGGCGCCGGGCGGGCGCAGGCGTGCGGGGGCGGTGGGTGTTGGAGGTCGCGGGGACGAGCGACTCGAGGACACGGATCGCGGCGTCCGCCGGGCTCGTGCCCGGCCGGTCGGCGAGGTTCGCGAGGAGCCGCACGACGAGCCGCATGAGCGGCGGGATCGGCATGCCGGTCGCGAGCGCGGCGCGCATGACGGCGGGGTGCCCGATGAGCGCGGCGAACATCCGCCCGAGCGTGAAGTGGCTCCCCCACTCCGCGCGCACCCGGTCGGCGTAGGCGGCGAGGCGACGGTCGACGTCGGCCGCGGACGGGCGCGCGAGGCCCGCCGCGCGCTGGGCCGAGGCCGCGTCGACGAGGTACTGGGCCGCGAACCGGGCGGACTCCATCGCGTACGAGATGCCCTCGCCGTTGAAGGGGCTCACCATCCCGCCCGCGTCGCCGAGCAGGGCCATCCCCGGCACGACGTGCGGGGTGCGGTTGAAGCCCATCGGCAGCGCGGCGCCGCGCACCGGGCCGACCTGGTTCTCTTCGGTGAAGCCCCACTCCCCCGGCATGCCGGCCGTCCAGTCGCGCAGCACCTGGCGGTAGTCGAGCTTGCCGAACTCCTTGGAGGAGTTGAGGATGCCCAGGCCCACGTTCGAGGTGCCGTCGCCGACGCCGAAGACCCAGCCGTAGCCGGGCAGCGGCTTGCCGTCCCGGCCGGGCAGCTCGAGCCAGCCCTCCATCCAGTCGTCCTCGTGGCGGGGGCTCGTGAAGTACGTGCGGTAGGCGACGCCGAGCGGGCGGTCGTCGCGCTTGGCGAGCCCGTGCGAGACGGCGGCGCGGGTCGAGTTGCCGTCGGCGGCGAGCACGACGTCGGCGCGGAACTCGCGCGTCTCGCCCGTCCGCCGGCCGTCCCCGTCGAGGAGGTGGGCGCGCGCGCCCACGACGCGGCCGCCGTCGTCCATCACCTCGGTGACGGCGTGGCCCTCCAGGATGCTGGCGCCCGCGGTGCGGGCATGCTCGGCGAGCTCGGCGTCGAAGCCGAGCCTCGTGCGGATGAGGCCGTAGTCCGGGAAGTCGCCGAGGGCCGGCCAGGGGAGCTCGAGCGTGCGCCCGCCGGCGATGAGGCGTAGGCCACGGTTGCGCCGCCAGCCGTCCGCCTCGGCGTGCGGGAGGCCGAGGAGCTGGATCTCGCGGACGGCGCGCGGGGTCAGGCCGTCGCCGCAGACCTTCTCGCGCGGGAAGCGCGTCTTCTCGAGGACCGTGACCGGCACGCCGGAGCGCGCGAGGTAGTGGGCGGCGGTGGAGCCGGCGGGGCCGGCCCCGATGACGAGGACCTCCATCGGGTCAGCGCGTGCCGCGGCGGGCGCGGCGGGCCTTGGCGAGCGGGCCCGGTGTCGAGGCGGGGGCCTCGGGCTTGTGCGCCCGGTGCACCGCGACGATCCCGCCGGTCAGGTTCCGGTACGTCACGTTCTCCCAGCCGTCGGCGACGAGCCACGCGGCGAGGTTGTCCTGGTCCGGCCAGGCCCGGATCGAATCGGCGAGGTACACGTAGGCGTCCGGGTTGGAGGACGCGCGGCGGGCGATCTCGGGCAGGGCGCGCATGAGGTACTCGAGGTACATGGTGCGCCACAGGGGGTTGACCGGGGAGGAGAACTCCGCGACGACGAGCCGCCCGCCCGGCTTGGTCACGCGGAGCATCTCCTGCAGGGCCCTGTGCGGGTCGTTGACGTTGCGCAGCCCGAAGCTGATCGTGACGGCGTCGAAGGCGTTGTCGGCGAACGGCAGGTTCGTCGCGTCCCCGGCGATGAAGTCGATGTCCGGGCGGCGGCGCTTGCCGACCCGGAGCATGCCGAGCGAGAAGTCGCATGCGACGACGTCCACGCCGGCGTCCGCGTACGGCTCGGCGGAGGTGCCCGTTCCGGCGGCGAGGTCGAGGACGCGCTGGTGCGGTGCGGCGTCGACCGCGTCGACGACGACCTTGCGCCACCGGCGGGTCTGGCCGAGCGAGAGGAGGTCGTTCACGACGTCGTACCGGGGCGCCACCTCGTCGAACATGCTCGCGACTTCGTCGGGACGCTTCTCGAGGGATGCCCTGCTGCCTGCGCTGATCACCCGCACCATTGTGCCAAAGATTAGCGCGTACTCTTGATCCATCATGAGCCACCCCCTCCGCGCCCTCAGCATCGACCTGGGGGACGACTTCCCCGCCGAGGATCTGGCCGCTTTTCTCGCGGACGCGCCGAAGGCAAAGGGGGAGGCAGAGGGTGCAGCGGAGGGCGCGGTCCAGTGCTGGACGCGGCGCGGGGAGGGCCACCTGGGCTTCGGCGAGGCGGCGCGGTTCACGGTGACCGGCCCCGAGCGGTTCATCGAGGCCGAGGCGTGGTGGAAGCACCTCGTGCTCGAGGCCGAGGTCGACGACGCCGTCGGCCACCCGGGCACGGGCCCGCTCGCCTTCGGCAGCTTCGCATTCTCGAAGACCTCCCGGTTCCTCTCGCGGCTCATCGTGCCCGAGATCGTGCTCGGCATCCGCGACGGGCGCGCGTGGGCCACGCAGCTGAGCACCGACGGCACCGTGCCAACCGAGGCCTCGCTGCGGGACGCGGTCGCGCGGATCGTCGCCGCGGGCGGCCCGCGGGCTGCGGCGCACGACGGCGCCCGCTCGCCGTCGGCCGACCCGGCGCACGACGGCGCGCACTCGCCGTCGTCCGCGCTCTCGCCGTCTGCAGCCCTGCCACCGGCGGCGCATCGCCACGCCGCGCTCCTGCCGGGCGCGCTCGGCCAGCAGCGCTGGATGGATGCCGTGGCCGCCGGGGTGCGGCACATCCGCGCGGGCGAGCTCGAGAAGCTCGTGCTCGCGCGGGACATCGTCGTGGAGGACGCCGCCGGGATCCCGCGCGCCGAGGTGCTGCGGCGGCTCGCGGCGGCCTACCGGGACACGTGGGTGTACGGCGTGGACGGCCTCGTGGGTGCGACGCCGGAGATGCTCATCCAGGTCGAGGGGCGCACGGCGCAGGCGCGCGTGCTCGCCGGCACGCTCGACCGGCGCGACGCCGTCGGGCAGGGCGACGGGTACCCCGCGCGGGTGCTCGCGGGCTCGGCGAAGCAGCGGCACGAGCACGAGATCGCGATCCAGTCCCTCACCGTGGCGCTCGAGCCGTTCTCCGAGGCCATGAACTCGCACGAGGAGCCGTTCATCCTCGAGCTGCCCAACGTGTTCCACCTCGCCTCGGACGTCAAGGCCGAGCTCGCGGAGGTCGAGGGGCACGTGCCGACGTCGCTCGCGCTCGTGAACGCGCTGCACCCGACGGCCGCAGTGTGCGGGACGCCGACCCTCGTCGCGGGCGCCCTCATCCGCGAGCTCGAGGAGCTCGACCGGGGTCCGTACGCCGGCCCCGTGGGCTGGCTCGACGGCGCGGGGAACGGCGAGTGGGGCATCGCGCTGCGCGGCGGGGTCATCGAGACGCCGACCACGATGCGCCTGTACGCCGGCTGCGGCATCGTCGAGGCGTCGCAGCCGCAGGCCGAGCTCGCCGAGACCTGGGCCAAGTTTCGCCCCATGCTCGAGGCGCTCGGCATCGAGCGCTAGAACTTCTGGCCAGTCGGCGGGCAAGATCTGGCCGGTCAGTGGGCCGGATCTTGGCCGGTCACATGACGAGACGTGGCCACTCAACGGTGGGGAAGTGATTCCTCAGCCAAGAGGACATGACCCCTCAACCGGAGATACCGGTTGAGGGGTCATGTCCCTTCCCTTGTGTGGCCCATCGTCAGAGGACCCGGCTGAGGAAGCCCTTCGTGCGCTCGTGCTGGGGGTTGGCGATGACCTCACGGGGGTTGCCCGATTCGACCACGACGCCGCCGTCCATGAAGGTCAGGGTGTCTCCGACCTCGCGGGCGAAGCCGATCTCGTGCGTCACGACGACCATGGTCATGCCGGACTTGGCGAGGTCCTTCATGACGTTGAGCACATCGCCGACGAGCTCGGGGTCCAGCGCCGAGGTCGGCTCGTCGAAGAGCATGAGCTCGGGGTCCATCGCGAGCGCCCGGGCGATCGCGACGCGCTGCTGCTGGCCGCCCGAGAGCTGCGCCGGGTAGTGGTTCGAGCGGTCGGACAGGCCCACGCGGTCGAGGAGCTCGAGCGCGCGCCGCTTCGCCGTGGCCCTGTCCTGGCCCTTGACCTGGACGGGGGCCTCCATGACATTCTCGACGGCCGTCATGTGGCCGAAGAGGTTGAAGCGCTGGAACACCATGCCGATGTTGCGGCGCTGGCGCGCGATCTCCTTGACGCTGAGCTCGTGCAGGCGCCCCCTCTTCTCCCGGTAGCCGACGAGCTCGTCGTCGACGTAGATCCGGCCGGCGCTGATCGTCTCGAGCTGGTTGATGCAGCGCAGGAGGGTTGACTTGCCCGACCCGGACGGGCCGATGAGGACGGCGACCTCGCCCTGCCGGACGGTCATGTCGATCCCCCGCAGCACATGGTGCTCGCCGAAGAACTTGTGCACGCCCTCGATCCGGACGAGCTCCTTCGCCCCGGGGGCGAGGTGGTGGGTGGTCTCCGCAGCGGGTGCGCTCATCGTCCGCTCTCCTCGGTCTCGCCGCCGGTCACGGCGGTCGTCCTGCCGGCCTGCGCCGCCTTCACCGCCGCGGGATTCACGGCGACGGGGGCGAGGACGTCGATGCCCTTCCCGTAGTGCCGCTCGATGTAGTACTGGCCGACCATGAGGATGCTCGTGATGACGAGGTACCACGTGGCCGCGACGATGAGCAGCGGGATGGGCAGGTAGGTCCGGTTCGCGAGCGAGTTCGTCACGAAGGTCAGGTCGAGGGTGAACGGCACGGCCAGGACGAGCGAGGTCGTCTTGAGCATGCCGATCGTCTCGTTGCCGGTCGGCGGGACGATCACGCGCATGGCCTGCGGCAGGATGATCCGCCACATGATCCTGGCCTTGCGCATGCCGAGGGCCTCGGCGGCCTCCATCTGGCCCTTGTCCACGGACTTGAGGCCCGCGCGGAAGATCTCCGCGAGGTAGGCAGACTCGTTCAGGCCCAGGCCGAGCACGGCAGCCCAGAAGGCCGTGAGCACGTCCTGGGTGCTGAAGCTGAACAGCTCCGGCCCGAACGGGACGCCCAGGGCGATCTTGGGGTAGAGCACCGCGACGAGGCCCCAGAAGATGAGCTGGGTGTACACGGGGGTTCCGCGGAAGAACCAGACCCAGACCCAGCTGGCCCAGCGGAAGATCGGGTTGTCCGACTGCCGCATGAAGGCCAGGAGGATGGCGAGGACGATCGCGATGGCCATCGACAGGACCGTCAGCAGGAGCGTCCAGCCCACGCCGCGGACCACGTTGACGTCGAGGATGTACAGGGCCACCGTCTCCCAGTGGAACTGGGGGTTCGTGGCGAGGCTCTGGCCCGCGAGGACCAGGAGGAGGACGATGAGGGCGGCGCCGACCCATCGGCCGGGATGGCGCACCGGAACCGCCTTGATGAGCTCCGGCGCACCGCCCTTCGCGGTGGCCTCTTCGGCCTTGTGAACAGTCATGGTCATCAGACGGCCGGGTTGACCTCGGCGGCGGGGATCGCGCCGTCCTCGTTGTTCCAGGCCGTGAGGATCTTCTTGTACGTCCCGTCCTCCATGAGGCTCGTGACCGTCTTCTGGATCAGCTGCGTGAAGGCCATGTCGCTCTTGGCGACGGCGATGCCCTGCGGCGAGGAGTCGTAGGTGTCGCCGATCTTCTCGACGGCGCCGTTCGTCTGGGTGATCGCGTAGCCGATGATGGGCGAGTCGGCCGCCATCGCGTCGATCGAGCCGTTGACCAGGCGCGTGTTGATGTCCGTCTGGGTCTTGAGCGTGACGATCTCGATGGGCGGCTTGCCCTCGTCCTTGCACTTCTTGTTGCGGTCCGCGAGGTCCGGATCCTCCTGGACGGTGCCCGTCTGGACGCCGACCTTCTTGCCGCACACGTCGTCGAGGGAGAAGTTCTTGGGGTTGCCGCGCTGGACGGCCCACGAGGTGCCGGCCTTGAAGTAGCTCACGAAGTTCACGGCGGCGAGGCGCTCGGAGTTGATCGTGAAGGAGGAGATCCCGAGGTCGTACTTGGGGCCGAGGGCCGGCAGGATGCCGGTGAACTCGGCGGTCTGGATGTCCGCGGTCAGGCCGAGCTTCGCGGCGATCGCCTTGGCGAGGTCGACGTCGTAGCCCATGGGCGTCTGGTTGTCGGACCCGCCGAGGAACTCGGCCGGAGCGTAGGAGGTATCCGATCCCACGATGAGCTTGCCCCTGGACTTGATCGCGTCGGGGACCTGGGCGGCGAGAGAGTCGTCCTTCTTCACTGAGGCCGGGTCGAACGCCGGTGCCGCGGACGCCGTTCCGCCCGTCTGCGCAGACCCGCCGGTCTCCGAGGCGTTGGTGCAGGCCGTGAGCGTGAGGGCCCCGACGGCGAGAACTGCGACGCCGGTGGCGGCGAGCTTCGCGGAGAAAGTCATATCTCTACCTTTACTTGGAGGTACCTGTCAAAAGTGCTAAGCGACGCCTCATCCTACCCCGTCCCCAGTGGAATGAGATGTGCATCACAGGCAACTAATGTTTCACCATTGGACAACAGACCGGGGGCGGAATCAAGTCCGGAGCGCCGAGGGCATTCTGGGATTCCGGACGGCCAGGCGCGCCGAATCGCGACCAGACCACCGATCCAGCCGCGAGCCTACAGAGAGGACAGCGCAGCTGAGGCTCTCACGAGAGAAGACCCAGAGATCCTGTCGCTCAGGCGACGAATGTGCGGGCGTGACGCTCGTCACCCTGACGCTCGGTCGTCACAGCGAGCCCCTTCCCCCAAGGCCATAGCCGCCGACTGGGGTTCCCGGCCACCATGAACACATGACGCACACGCCCCACCCGGACCACGACCGCGGCCTCGAGTTCGATCTGGCCACACTCCTCACGCGCCGGCGGGCCCTCGGCCTCGCCCTCGGCGCCGGCGCGACCGCCGCCCTCGCCGCGTGCACGCCCGGCACGGGCCAGGGCCCGACGGCGACGACGACGGCGGCGGCCGCCTCGCCGTCGTCCTCCGCGCCCGGGAGCGGCACGGCGACGGGCAGCGCCGCGGCGACCCCCTCCCCCACGGTGACGCGCGCGATCGCCGAGTGCGGCGTCGAGATGCCCGGCGAGACCGGCGGGCCCTTCCCCGGCGACGGCACGAACGGGCCCAACGTCCTCGAGGAGTCCGGGATCGTGCGCAGCGACATCACCGGCAGCTTCGGGGGCGGGGAGATCAACCGCGCCGAGGGCGTCCCGCTCACGCTCACACTCACGCTCCTCGACAACGCCAACGGGTGCACCCCGCTCAAGGGAGCCGCAGTCTACGCGTGGCACTGCGACAAGGACGGCCGGTACTCGATGTACGACCCCGGCTATCTCGACGAGAACTTCCTCCGCGGCGTCCAGGAGGCGAACGCCGACGGCCAGGTCACCTTCACGACGATCTTCCCGGGCGCGTACAACGGCCGCTGGCCCCACATCCACTTCGAGGTCTTCGACTCGCTCACCAACATCAACTCGACGGGGCAGGTGCTCAAGGTCAGCCAGGTCGCGCTCACCGAGGCCGCGTGCAACGACGTCTACGCGACCCCCGCCTACGCCACGAGCCGGCGGAACTTCCCCAACACGCCGCTCAGCCGGGACACGGTCTTCCGGGACGACGGCGCCGTGCACCAGCTCGCGGCCATGACGGGCAGCGCCGCGGCCGGGTACACGGCGACCCTCACCGTGACCGTTTAATCCCCCTACCGAGGCCCTCTCGGCGTCTCACCCGAGGCAGCGGTTTGGCGCAGCAGGCCGCTGGGTACTTGCCCCCGTGGTAGTGACGACAAGAGAACGGCCGCTTCCTCGGCGCCTCCTGCGCCGGACGGCCGTAGAGGGGGAATCATGACTACCGACGACTTCACACCCTTGACCCCGGAAGGGGACTCCGCACCCCTGACCCCGGACGAGCTCGCCCAGGAGGGCGTGACGGCCCTGCCGGACAAGGAGGTGGTCTCCATCCTCGACCTCGCGGCCGACATCGACCTCGCGATCGACGGCGCGGCGCCCATCGACCTGGCGGTGGCGCTGAACGCCAACGTCGTGGCGCCGATCGACGGAGCCGTGAGCGCCAACCTCCTGAGCGACGGCTCGATCGCCGAGTCGCTGGCAGACCAGGGCGTCCAGGTCACCCAGACGGTCCAGGCGGACGCCGTCGCAACCGGCATCCAGGACAGCTCGATCGACCAGGGCGACACCGAGGAGCCCGCCGCCGAAGGCGACCAGCAGGCCAGCCTCCTGGCCGCACCGGCAGGTACCGAGCTGGCCGACGGCGCCGCGGCCGCTGCCGCGGTCGAGCCGGTCGACGGCAGCGTGGTCGTCAACTCGGCGGGCACGATCATCGGCACGCTCGACTCCGCGACGGGCAACGTCCTGGCCCCCGACGGCAGCGTCCTCGGCACGCTCAACGAGACGACCGGCGTCGTCGTCGACACGGCCGGCAACCTCATCGGCACGGTCACGAACATCGTGGACGGCGCGTCGATCCTCGATGGTGCCGGCAACGTCGTCGGCACCCTCGATGCCGCGACGGGCAATGTCGTGGACGCCGCCGGCAACGTGATCGGCGCACTGAATCCGCTCACCGGCCAGGTCCTCGACGCCGCGGGCAACCTCGTGGGCACGACCGGCGAGGTGGTCGACGACGTCACGGACGCGATCACCCGGCTCAACACGGGCGACCTGCTCAAGGGCGACCTCCTCAACGTCGACGTCAACGTCGACCTGGATGCGGACCTTGCCGCGCCGATCAACGGCGCCGTCGCGGCGAACGCCAACGTCGCGGCGCCCATCGACGCCGCTGTGGCTGCCAACATCCTGTCCGAGGACTCCCAGTCGACGGCCATCGCCCAGCAGGACGCGATCATCACGCAGTCCATCACCGGCGAGGCCGTGGCGACCTCCGACCAGGTCTCCGACATCGACCAGTCCTCCACTGAGCCGACGCCATGAGCACGCTCGTCGACGCCCCAGCGCGCGTCGACGGCGTTCAGCTCCTCGGCGAGATGGTGGGGTCCGGGTACCGGACCCCACCTGCCCTCGTGAGGCGGCACGACGGGCAGGTCCTCCAGCTCACGCCCCTGCTCTATCTCGTGCTGAACGCCGCGGACGGCCGGCGCGGCCATGCCGAGATCGCCGAGCTCGTTGGGCGCGGTCTCGGCCGCGCCGTCACCGAGGCCGACGTCCGGGCCCTGGTCGACGGCCACCTCAGGCCGCTCGGCCTCATCGCGAACCCGGACGGCTCCGAGCCTGAGCTCAAGCGCTCGAATCCCCTGCTCGGCCTCAAACCGCGGTTCGCGATCACCGACCCGCAGACCACCCGGCGGCTGACCGATCCGTTCCGGGTGCTGTTCAGGCCCCTCGCCGTCTCAGCGGCCCTGGCCTGCTTCCTCGCCGTCGTGGCGTGGGTCTTCTTCGACCGGGGCCTCGGCGCCTCGGCCTACGACGCCTTCGAGCGGCCGCACCTGCTCCTGCTCGTCTTCCTCGTGTCGGTGCTCTCGGGGGGCTTCCACGAGTTCGGGCACGCGGCGGCGGCCCGCTACGGCGGCGCCGTGCCGGGCGCGATGGGCGCGGGCCTCTACATCGTGTGGCCGGCCTTCTACACCGACGTCACGGACAGCTACCGCCTCGGGCGGGCCGGCCGCGTCCGCACAGACCTCGGGGGGCTGTACTTCAATGCGATCGTCGTGGTGCTCACGTTCGCCGTCTGGTGGTGGACGGGCTGGGAGGCGGTCCTGCTCCTGGTCGCGACCCAGATCCTCCAGATGGTGCAGCAGCTCCTCCCGCTCCTGCGCTTCGACGGCTACCACCTGCTGGCCGACCTGACCGGCGTCCCGGATCTCTACCGACGGATCAGGCCGGCCCTCCTCGGGCTCCTGCCGCATCGGTGGAACTCGCCCGAGAACAGGGTGCTCAAGCCGTGGGCGCGGGCGGTGATCACGCTCTGGGTGCTCGTGACGATCCCGCTCATGGCGCTCCTGCTGATCGCCCTCGTCGCGGCGGTCCCACGCCTCGTGGGCAGTGCCTGGGCGGCCCTCCGGGACGACGCCGGCGTGGTCGCCGCCGCGTGGGGCTGGGGCCGCTCCCTCGACGTGGCCGGCCACTCCTTCGAGATGCTTGCCGTCGGCCTACCCGTGGTGGCGTGCGCGCTGATCCTCGGCCGCATGGCCACGCGATGGCTCCTGGGCCTCGCGCGGTGGAGCCGCGGCTCCACGGTCAAGCGGGTGGCCGCGGCCGCGCTGAGCGCATCCCTCATCACTGCCGCCGCGTGGGCATGGTGGCCCCACGAGGGAAGCTACCGGCCCATCGAGCCCGATGAGAGGGGGAATCTCGCCGCCCTCGTCGACGGGGTCCAGACCGCGGCGGGCATGCGCCCCGCAGCGACGGGCGAGACGCCCGTCCGGCCGGCCGGTGGCACCGCCGCGCAGGGGCGGCTGGCCAGCGGCAAGCCTCTCGTGGCGGTCTTCGAGGAGGGCGCCGAGCTGCCCACCCGGGACAAACCCGCCCTCGCCATGGTGCTTGTTCCCCGCGAAGCCGGCGCCAGCATGACGTCGTCCGCGGACGGCGGCGCCGGGCCGGGCACGGCCGGCGGGGACCAGTCCGACGCGTGGGTGTTCCCGTTCGACGCGCCGCTGCCCCCCGCAGAGGGCGACAACCAGGCCCTCGCCGTGGCGACGGCGGACGGCGCCGCGACCTACGACCTCGCCTTCGCGCTGGTGTGGGCCGAGGGCGAGGAGGTGCCCAACGTGAACGAGGCCCACGCCTACGCCTCGTGCACGGACTGCGTCGCCGTCGCGGTCGCCTTCCAGGTCGTGCTGATCATGGACGACGCGCGGGTCGTGGTCCCGCAGAACCTCGCCGTGGCCGCGAACTACGACTGCTACCGGTGCATCACCGCCGCGATCGCGAACCAGCTCGTGCTCTCGCTCGAGGAACGGCCCGGCGAGGAGGAGCTGCTGGCCCTCGGCGACGTCTGGGGCCGGCTCACGGACTTCGCGCACGCCATCAGGACCTTCTCCCTGAGCGAGATCACGGCGCAGCTCGAGTCCTTCAAGGCCGAGATCGTCGGCATCCTCGGCCAGGCCCCGCCCGTCGAGCCGGCCGTGTCCCCGACTCCGGGGCCGGCCGAGGGCTCAGTCCCCGGGGCGACGGAACCGCCGTCGACCGCGGCGACAACCGCGCCCGCGCCAGCCGGGACGACGCCGTCCGAGTCGTCGCCGTCCGAGACGACGTCCCCGGCGCCCCCGACGCCTGAGACGACCTCCCCCGCGCCCGCCGAGCCGACGCCTACCCCGACCCCGTGAGGGCCGCGCGGCCTGCCCAGAGCGACGTCGGAGCCGCGCTCACCCGCCGTGGCGCGTCGCCTCCCCGACCGCCTCGCGGATCCGCGCGTGCAGCCCCCGCAGGCCAGACCGGTCCACGCGCGCCTCGACGACCTCGCGTCCCCCGGACCGGGGCGCCGCGAGCGCGGCCGCGGCCTCGGCCTGGGTCCGCACGACCGTGTGCCGCAGCCCGTACGCGGCCGAGAGGGCGCGCAGGTCCACCCGGTGCGGGGTGCCGAAGAGGCGCTCGACGGCGGACGCCGCACCCGGGCGGGTCGCGGCGTCCCCGCCGACGGCCCCGTGCTCGAGGAGGCCGAAGATCGCCCCGCCGGCGTCGTTGAGCACGATGAAGCGGAGGTTCGGCTCGGCCTCGCCGAGGCCGAGGAGCAGCCCGCCGGCGTCGTGCAGGTAGGTCAGGTCCCCGAGGAGCACGGTCGTCTCGGCGCGGTTCCCGAGCCAGAGCCCGGCGGCGGTGGAGACCGTGCCGTCGATGCCGGAGAGGCCGCGGTTCGCGAAGACCCGCGCGGCGGGCTCGGTGTGCGGGGCCGCGGCGAGGTCGACGTCCCGGATCCCGTTGGAGGAGCCGAGCATGAGCTGGCCCGCGGCGTGCCGCCACACGAGCTGGGCCAGCCGCGGCCCGTTCAGCGCGGCGCCGGGCGCCGAGAGCAGGCGGTCGATGGCCTCCTGCGCCGCCGCGCCGGCGAGCAGCCACGCGTCGAGCCAGCCCTCGGCGCCCCGGCCGGCGAAGACCGAGAGCTCGTCGAGGTCCGCGACGAGGCGCTCGCGGCGCCGCCCCTCGCTGAACCACGCGACCGGCCGCGGGTGGTAGAGCGCGGTCTCGACGCCCTCGCGGGCGAGCAGGGCCGTCACCGGGCGGGAGAGCGTGGGCCGGCCGAACAGGACGACGCGCTCGATCTCCTTCCCGGGGTGGCCGTCGAGCAGGAGCCGGTAGGGGCCGACGGCGTGGCTCCCGTACCGCGCGTTCGAGGACGGCTCGGCGAGCAGCGGCAGGCCGTGCGCGGCCGCGAAGGCCTCGGCGAGCGGCCCGGCGCCGTGGCCGGCGAGCACGACCGTGCGCCGCGGCGGGAGGCCCCCGTACGCGGCGACGATGGGCCGCTCGAACCCCAGCTGCAGCTCCCAGCCGGCCGACCCGCCCACCGGGGGCTCCCAGCCGTCCTCCGGCACGAGCGGGTCCCGGAAGCACAGGTTGAGCTGGACGGGGCCTGGCGGGATGCCGTTCAGCACGCCGGAGGCCGCGCTGAGCGCCGTGCTCACGGCCGACGACGGCGGCTCGCCCGCCGCGACGGAGCTCGCGAAGCGCACGTGCTCGCCGAAGAGGTCGAACTGCTCGGTGGTCTGGTTGGCGCCCGTGCCGTGGAGGTCCTCTGGCCGGTCCGCCGAGAGCACGACGAGCGGGACCTCCGCGTGGTTGGCCTCCATGATCGCCGGCACGAGGTTCCCGACGGCCGAGCCGCTCGTGGTGAGCACCGCCGTCGGCCGCGACGAGGACAGCGCGGCGCCGAGCGCCGTGAAGCCGGCCGCGCGCTCGTCGACGCGCACGGCCAGCTCGAGCAGCCCGCGCCCCTCCGCCTCCGCGAGGGCGTAGGCCATGGGGGCGCTGCGCGAGCCAGGGCTGACGACGGCGAAACGGACGCCGCCCGCGAGGAGTCCGGAGACTGCCTCGCGGGCGGCGTCGAGGGAACTGAGGGGGCTCACGCCCCCATCCTAGGCAGGCCGGCCGGGGCGGGCCCCATCCGGCCGCCAGGGCTAGCGGGCCTGCGCGGCCGGGAAGACCTGCACGACGGCCGGGCGCGGGCCGGAGAACTGGCCCGGGCCGGCCGGGACGCCGGCGGGCACATAGTCCGGGAAGTACGAGTTGGGCGCCGCGTAGGTGCCCTCCTCGCCCGGGTGCTGGACCGAGACGAACACGTGCCGCTCGGCGTCGCGGACGATCGGGCCGCACGTCTCGGCGTCGCGCGGGACGGAGAGGAACTGCTCGACCTTGCCGCGCTCGGCGCCCTCGAGGGTCACCTTGAAGAGGCCGTCGTTGTAGCCGATGCCGCTCGGGGCGCCGTCGGTGGAGATCCACAGGTTGCCAACCGAGTCGAACGCGAGGTTGTCCGGGCACGAGATCGGCGAGACCTGCTCCTTCGGGAAGCCCGAGAAGTAGACCGTGTCGCCCTGGGCGTAGTCGCCGCAGAGCATGAGGAGGTTCCACGTGAACGTCGTGGCGGTCTGGTCGCCGCCGTCCTCGGTGATCTCGACGATGTGCCCGTCGCGGTTCTGCGTGCGGGGGTTGACCTCGTCGGCCACGGCATTGCTGCCGACGCCGCGGTTCGAGTTGTTCGTGCACGCGACGTAGACCTTGCCCGTGAGCGCGTTCGGCTCGACGTCCTCGCAGCGGTCCATCTTGGTCGCCCCGGCGAGGTCCGCGGCGAGGCGCGTGTAGACGAGGACCTGCTCGGTGGTCATGCCATCGATCGCCGAGACGCCGTCGACGACGAGCGGGAGCCACGCGCCCGTGCCGTCGAACGCGCCATCGGACGGCAGCTTGCCGGAGCCGTCGATCTCGGCTGCCGGGGAGTCGCCGGAGAACTTCGCGACGTAGAGGCTGCCGGCCGAGAGCAGGGTCTTGTTGTGCTCACGGTCCGCGGCCGTTCCGCCGGCGCGGTAGGTGTCCCGCGAGACGAACTTGTAGAGGTAGTCGAAGCGCTCGTCGTCGCCCGTGTAGGCGACGACCTTGCCGTTGGCGGCGACGTGGATGTTGGCGCCCTCGTGCTTGAGGCGGCCGAGCATGGTGTGCTTCTTCGGGGTCGACGTCGGGTCGAGCGGGTCGACCTCGACGATCCACCCGAAGCGGTTGGGCTCGTTCTCATATCCGGCGTTGTTGCCGTTGAAGCGGGGGTCGTCGAGCTCCCACCTCTGCGAGGTCGCCGAGGTGGTGAGGCCGTACCGCTTCTGCTCCGGGCTCACGGCCTTGGCGTCGAGCGAGTTCACGTTCTTGCCCACGAAGAAGCCGTTGAAGTTCTCCTCGCCCGAGAGGACCGTGCCCCACGGGGTCACGCCGCCGGAGCAGTTGCCGAGCGTGCCCTTGACCCAGCGGCCAGCCGGGTCGTCCTTGGTCTTGAGCAGGTCGGACCCGGCGGCCGGGCCGGTGAGCTCGTACGTCGTGTCCATGAGGAAGCGGCGGTTGCGCGGGGCACCCTTGACGTAGCTCCAGGCCTCGGAGGTGTTCTTGCGCTCGAGCTCGACGACGGTCAGGCCGTGGGCAGCGCGGGCGACGGCGCGGGCGCGCGCGGGGTCGGCCGCCAGCTCGGCGTCGGAGAACATGAGGGCGTTGTTCGTGTACTCGTGGTTCGCGAACAGCACGGCGTTGCGGCCCTTGGAGCCCTCGAGCTCGATGATCGCGGAGAAGTCGTTGTTGTAGCCGAACTGGCGGGCCTGCGCCTCGGGGGTCTGGTTCGCGGCGTCGAACGCAGGGGCGTCGTGGAACAGCGGGTCGCCCCAGCGGATGATCGGCTTCCACGCGTAGCCGCCGGGGACCGTGAACTCGTCGACGGTGTAGTTCACCGGCGAGATCGGCGTGAAGTCGAGCTTGGTCGGGGCGGCGGTCTTCACGGCCTGGGACAGCCCGGCGGCATCGGCCCGGCCGGTGCCGGTGCCCGTGAGCGCGAGCGTGAGGGCGCCGGCGAGGCCGAGCCCGAGGGCCGAGCGGCGGGAGAGCTGGCCCTCGACGATGTCGCGGAAGTAGTTGTTCTTCGAGGTGTTGCACACCTCGCCTGCGCACGCGTTGTCGCACTTGAGCGCGCACGTGACGGCGCTGCGCTTGCCGCGGACGTGGCCGAGCATGGGCAGACCGAGCAGGGTGGGGCGCTGGTTCTCAGCGGGCATGGGATCCTCCGGAGCGTCTGGGCACGAACGTCCCCACGGAACCAGTCCGAGACGACGCGGGATCCACCCAGAGGTTAACTGAAGGCAAACTCCCTTTTCCGCCGGCGCCCTTCCACCGGGGACGAGGCTGCGCTAGGGTCAGGCCGCGAGCACCGCGTGGCACCGCCCGAGCCGCTCGAGCCACCAGCGCCGGCGCTCCTCGGGCGCGGCCCACTCCTCGAGGAGGCCCGGATCCGGGATGGCCCGCGCGGCGAGCGCGGGGCCGGCCGGCAGGAAGCCGCCGTCGGGCACGAGCGGCGAGGCCACGACGTCGGCCGCAAGCAGCGCGCCGGTGCCGAGCCCGCACGCGTGGGGCAGCTCGGGCAGCGCCGCGGCGAGCGCCGTGCCGGCGGCGAGCCCCACCGAGGTGTCGAGGGCGGAGCTCACGACGGCGGGCAGCCCGGCCTCGCGCACGATCGCCAGGGCCCGCCGCACTCCCCCGAGCGGCGCGGCCTTGACGACGATGAGGTCCGCGGCGCCGGCGCGGGCCACGCGCAGCGGGTCCTCGGCCTTGCGCACGGACTCGTCGGCCGCGATGCGAACGGGCGTGCCGCGCGCGGCGAGCAGCGCGCGGACCTCGGCGAGGCCGTTGACGCCGGCCACGGGCTGCTCGGCGTACTCGAGGCCGAAGGGCTCGAGCTGCCCGAGCGCCTCGACGGCCTCCGCGACGCTCCAGCCGGCGTTCGCGTCCACGCGCAGCGCCGCCTCGGGCAGGGCCTCGCGCACGGCGGCGACGCGGCCGAGGTCGTCCGCGAGGGTCTGGCCCGCCTCGGCGACCTTGACCTTGACTGCCTCCACCGGGCCGAACGCCGCGAGGACGTCGGGCACGCGGGCGGCCGGGACGGCGGGAACGGTGGCGTTGACGGGCACGCGCGGCCGCACGGCCGCCGGGAAGCCCTCCCACGCCGCCTCGACGGCGCTCGCGAGCCAGCGCGCCGACTCGGCGTCGCCATACTCGAGGAACGGGGCGAACTCGCCCCAGCCCGCCGGCCCCTCGAGCAGGAGCGCCTCGCGCTCCGTCACACCGCGGAACCGCACGCGCAGGGGGACGCGCACGACGGCGGCGCGCGCCGTGAGCTCCTCGAGGTCGGGCAGGCGCGGGGCTGGTTCGGTCATGCTGCCACTCTAGAGACTGCTGAAGAACGGGGGTGGCGGGTGACGCGGGGATCTGGGAGCCGGGGGCCGCCGCAGTTCCCCGGCATGAGGCTCCAACTCCAGAGTCAGGCCAGGATGGTCCAGGCCGCCGCCCCACAGCCGCCGATCACGGCCGCGAAGGCGCCGAGCCACAGGACGGCGGGGACGCCCGTGCGCTGGGCGAGGATGAAGGCGTCCGAGCTCGCGAGCTCGCGGCGCCGGCCGGTGTGGACCGAGACGAGGTTCCACCAGTCGCGGGCTGCGCCGAGCAGGAGGCCAATCCCGCCCGCGAGCGCGACGTGCGTCTGGGCCTCGGGCGGCACGACGACGACCATCGCGCCGGCAGCGACGATCGCCCCCGCGAGGATCAGGACGCCCTGGCCGTTGCGGACAAGCGCGAGCGCGACGACGAGCACGAGCACGGCGCCCGAGAGCGAGGCCCGGCCCCATCCCGCCGAGGCGGCCCAGACGAGGCCGAGGCCCGCGAGCGCGGGGGCGGGGTAGCCCCAGAAGCCGAACCAGACCGAGCGGCCCCGGCCCACGCCGTGGGTCGTGCCGCCCTGGTCCATGCGCAGGGTGATCCCCGTGATCCTCATGCCGGTCGCGATCCCGGCGAGCGCGTGACCGAGCTCGTGCACGATCGTGACGAAGCGGCCGAAGTGGCGCCACAGGGCTGGCACGAGGCACAGGGCCCCGGCAGCGGCCAGGACGAGGGCCAGCTCGAGGGTTCCGACGGACGGCGGCACCGTCCGCGCGAATCCCGACGCGAAGGCTGCCCACCACTGTTCCCATGCCTGCTCCACGTCCCCGACCCTAGCGGAGGCTCCTGTGAGAGGGCCGGGCACCTCGGCGACCGCACACGTGTCAGGTACACTGCGGCCATGACCCGCAAGGCCACAGCCCTCGACGTCGCGCGGCGCGCCGGAGTGTCCCGCAGCGCCGTCTCCCTCGTGCTCAACGGACGCGGGGAGGGCAACGTCGCCAAGGAGTCCCAGCGGCGGATCCTCGCGGCGGCGGCCGAGCTGAACTACACCCCCAATGCGATCGCCCGCAGCCTCCGCGACCAGCGGACCCGCGTCATCGGGCTCGTCTCGGACGCGGCCGTCACGAGCCCATTCGACGGCGAGATCATCGCCGGGGCGGACGCCCTCGCCCGCAGCCGGGGCTTCGTGACCCTGGCGACAGACACCGAGCAGGACGCGGAGCGGGACCTCGACGCCGTGAAGACGCTCCTGGACCGGCGGGTCGACGGGCTCATCTATGTCACGGTGGGCCTGCACGAGCTCCACGTCCCCCAGGGCATGCTGACCCTGCCCGCCGCGCTCGCCAACTGCTACGCCTCGCCGGACTCCCCGCCCGGGGCCGGGGCCCTGACGTCCGTCCAGCCCGACGAGGTGGCCGGGGGGCACGACGCCGCCGCCCACCTCATCGCCCTGGGCCACCGGCGGATCGCCTTCCTCGGCGGCGAGTACTCCTCCCCCGCCGTCGCGCTGCGGGAGGCGGGCTTCCGCGCGGCCATGGCGGAGGCCGGCCTCCCGGTGCGCGAGGACTGGGTGCTCGAGGGCGGCTTCGACATCGCCCCCGGGCACGCCGCATCCACGGCCCTCCTCTCCGCGCCCGCGTCGGAGCGCCCCACCGCGCTGCTCGCGGGCAACGACCGCGCCGCGGTGGGCATGGTGCTCGCCGCCGCCCGCCTCGGCCTCGACGTGCCGCGCGATGTCTCGATCATGGGCTACGACGACGAGCGACGCGTCGCCGCCGTCATGATTCCGCCGCTGAGCACCGTGCAGCTGCCGCTGCGGCGGATCGGCGAGGAGGCCATGCGTGCGGTGCTCGCAGCCCTTGACGACGGCGGGCCGGGCCGGGCACAGCGCTCGGCGGGCGAGCCGGTCCTCATCCCCTGCGAGCTCGTCCCGCGCGAGTCCACCGGGCCCGCGCCCGCCTGAGGAGCGTCGTCCCCTTAGGCCGCCGAGCGCCGCGAGGGTCAGGCCGGGACGGCCAGGCGCCAGGCCCTGGCCGTGACCCCGGCGCCGAGCTCGAGGCGGTACTCCTCGGCGCCGTCGGGGTAGGCCCGCAGGGTCGTCGCCGCACCGCCGCCGCGGTACACCTCGATGATCGAGGCGTCCACGAACACGCGCAGCTCCTCCCCCTCGGCCACTTCCCCGCTCCACACCGTCGCCCCGCCCAGCATGAGGCGCACCGGGCCGGAGCCGGTGACCACCGCCTCGGCCTGGTCGGGCAGCGCACGCCGGGCGGCGCCGTCGTGCGCCAACCCCGGCAGCTCTTCCGCCCGCAGCGCCGCCAGCTCGGGCGCCGGGGCGAGCTCGAGGGCGTCATCGCGCACCCGCAGCTCGCGCGGGAAGGTCAGGAGCCCGGACCAGCCCGCGGCGTCGCAGTCCTCCTCCGACCGACCGCGCACCCCGGGCGGGGCTGCCTCCTTCGCCCAGCCCCACACGAGCACGCGGTCCCCGGCCTGGATCGCCTGGGGCGCGTAGAAGGAGCCGCCCAGGTCGGTGATGCCGTGCGTCCGGGGCGAGAAGGCGGGCAGGCCGGTTGCCTCGTCGAGCGCCAGGGACCCGACCAGGTGCCCCACGCCGGTGAGCTCGTGGTCGCGCCAGAGCGAGACCACGGCCACCCACGCCTCGCCCGATCGCACGAGCTGCGGGCATTCCCAGACGTTCGCGGCCGGCAGCCCGGCGGCGACGGGTTCCTCCGACGTGAGCCAGACGCCGTGGTACTCCCAGGCCTCGAGGTCGTCGGCGGCGTAGAGCAGCAGGGCGGCGTGCCCGGTGTCCAGCCCCGCGCCCTGGATGGCCCAGCGCCGGCCGCCGAACTCGAAGAGGAACGGGTCCCGGACGGCGACGACGCGCGGGTCCTCCGGCATCCCGGCGGCGACGGCGCCCTCCTGCGTCCACTCCCCGAGGTCCCCCGAGCCGCGGGCCAGCGTGACCTGCGAGCGCCCGGACGCGTCCTCCACGCCGGAGTACACGGCCGTGGGGATCCCGGCGTCGAGGGTCACGACGCCGGTCCAGCACCCGTAGGCGTCCGGCCCGCCCTCCTGCGGCGCCAGGGCGATCGGGTGCCCCTCCCAGCGGACGAGGTCCGGGGAGCTCACGTGCCCCCAGTGGATGCGGTGGTGCCGGGCGGACTCCGGGTTGTACTGGAAGAAGACGTGCCAGCGCCCGTCGGCGAAGACGATGCCGTTCGGATCGTTGACCCAGCCCCGGGCGGGGCGCGGGTGCAGGCGGGGGAAGGAGCGGTCGGGGTGGCCGACGGCGGCAGGCGCCCCGGCGACGGGGGCTGCGGCAGGTGCCGTGTGCGCTGTATGGGCCGAGGTCATGGACGGGTGCCTCCTACTTGCCCGCACCGGCCGTGAGGCCGTCGCGGAGGGAGCGCTGGCCGACGAGGAAGACGGCCAGGGCGGGGATCATGGACAGGACGACGCCGGCGAGGACCACCGAGATGCTCCCGGTGCCCATATTCCCCTGGAGGGACACGAGGCCGAGGGGCAGCGTGAAGTTCTGCTCGGAGATGGTCAGGATCAGGGGCCGGAAGAACTCGTTCCAGTGGAAGTTGAACGCGAGGATGCCCACGATCGCGAGGCCCGGCATGGCCAGCGGCGCGTAGACCGAGCGGAAGATGCGGAACGGGGACGCGCCGTCGATCGCCGCGGCCTCCGCGAGCTCGGCGGGCAGGCCGAGGAAGTACTGGCGCATGAGGAATGTCCCGAACGCCGTGGGGATGGCCGGGAGGATGAGCGCCAGGAGCGTGTCGGAGAGGCCCATGCCGCGGATGAGCATGAACACCGGCACGATCGTGACCTGCACGGGGACCATCATGGTGGCGAGCACGAGGGAGAACAGGGCGCCCTTGCCGCGGAATCTCAGGAACGCGAACGCGTACCCCGCGAGCGCGGCGGAGACCATCTGGCCGACGGCGATGAGCCCGGTGACGAGCGCGCTGTTGAGCACGAGCAGGGCCATGTCGACCTGCTTGAACACCTGCGCGTAGGAGGTGACGTCGGGGTTCAGCGGCAGGAACGACGGCGGGAGCCGGAGCGAGTCGGCCGGCGGGCGCAGCGACGTGGAGAGCGTCCAAAGCACGGGCCCGAGCGTGAGGGCCGCGGCGAGGACGAGCACGGCGACACGGCCGGCGAGGGACCAGTCGAACGGACGACGGCGGCGGCTCGCCGGGGCGTCAGGGTGGAGGTCCCGGCCGGCGCGGGTTCCCGGGCGGGCACCCCGGTTCGAGGGGGCGGGGGCGGAAGAGGCGGTGGTGGTCATGTCAGGCCTCACTGGTAGAAGACGAAGCGCTTGCTGAGCCGGAACTGGAGGGCCGTCACGGCCATGATGAGGAGCATGAGGACCACGCCGATGGCGGAGGCCTTGCCGAATTCGAGGCGCTGGAACGCGGTCTCGAAGATCACCATGACGGCGGTGCGGGTCGAGTCCCCGGGGCCGCCGCGTGTGAGGACGTAGGGCTGGTCGAAGACCTGGAGCGCGTTGATGATCGCCATGACGGAGGCGACGAGGGTCGTGGGGCTGATGAGCGGCAGGGTCACGTGGCGGTGCCTGCGCCAGCCCGTGGCGCCGTCGATCGACGCGGCCTCATAGGTCTCCTGCGGGATCGAGGACAGGGCGCCGAGGAACAGCAGGAACGAGAAGCCGAAGTTCTGCCACCCGTAGACGAGCACGACGACGCACGCCGACCCGGCCGGCGTCGTGAGCCACGGGACCGCCGGCACGCCGACCGTGCCGAGGAGCCAGTTGACCACCCCGAACTGCTCGTTGAAGAGGTACTTCATGAAGATCGAGACGCTCGCCGCGGAGAGGATGAGCGGGAAGAAGAACGCGGACCGGAAGAACACGCGCAGCCAGTTCGGCAGCCGCTCCTGGACGAGGACGGCGAGCCCGAGCGCGACGCCGAGCTGGAGCACGACGGCGACGACCACGAAGCCGATCGTGTTGCCGAAGGCCACCCGCACCGTCGGGTCGGAGGCGATCTCGGTGAAGTTGGCGAGCCCGGCGAACTGCGGGGCGCTGATGATGTCCCAGCGGAAGAACGCGAGGAGGACGGAGGCGACGATGGGGACGAGCGTGAACACGCCCATCCCGACGATCGTCGGCGCGAGGAACAGCCAGGCCATGGCCCGGGAGCCGCGGGCCGCCGACGGCGACGCGCCGGGAGCGGGGGCCGGGCCGGGGCGGGCGGGGCGGGGCCGGGCGAGCGCGGTGCTCATGGGGTCCTCCTGAGGGCGAGCTCGAGGTCGCCCTGGAGCGAGGCGAGCGCGGCCTTGAGCTGCCGCTCGTCCCCGCTCACGGCGAGCGAGACGTTCTTGATGAGGGCGGTTTCGACGGCGGCCTGCTGGGGCGGCGCGGGGATGGGGCCGGTCGTGGGGAACCGGTCGAGGGTGTCGTAGAAGACCTTCCAGTGCGCCGGGCCCTTGCCCGCGTAGAGGGCCTCGTTGACCATCGAGCGGCGGGCCGGGGTCGTGGAGGGGGTGGAGAAGATGAGCTCCATGGCCTCGCGCGAGGCGCTGAACTTGACCCACTCCCACGCGGCGTCCTTGTCCTTCGCGGTCTTCATGATCGCGTAACCGGCGGTGCCGAACTGGTGGCGCTGCGCGGCCGACGCCGGCCCGCTCGCCCAGCGCGGGAAGAACGCGACGTCGAACGCCTCGGGCCCCATGCCGGCCTCGGCGAGGCCCTGGACCCAGTAGCCGCCCGCCGGCGTCGTGCCGATCCGGCCCGAGGCGAAGAGCCCGACGAGGGAGTTCCCGCCGCCCTCCTCAGGCCGGACCCCGAGGCCGTCCTGGACCAGCCCCCGGAGGAAGTCGAAGGTCTCGACGACGCGAGGGTCCTCCGCGTTGGGCGTCTCCCAGAGGTACCCGCCGGAGCGGGACGCCCGCGAGGGATCCGTCCCGTAGAAGCGGTCCCAGAGCCAGTCGCCTCCCGCGGCGCGCTCCTCCGTCAGGAACGACGTGCCGTTGGCGTAGAGCCACGGGACGACGCCGCCGAAGAGCCGGTTCGTCCAGTAGTACGGGGTGAAGCCGTCCGGGTTCGCGCGGCGCATGGCGGCAAGCGCCGCGCGGAAGTCGAGGTGCGTCCAGTCGTCGGCGGGGCGGGAGAGGCCAGAGGCCGCGAAGACCGAGGTGTTGTAGTACATGTTGGCCGCGTTCCAGTCCAGGGGGAGCTGGTACAGGCTGCCGCGGTACATGAACGCCTCGACGAGGCTCGGGTGGACGTCGGCGAAGTACTCGGCCATGGCGTCCGCGTCCCGGCGGACGAACTCGTCGAGGGGCTCGGCGAGCTTCTCGGCGAAGAGCTGCGCCCCCTCGGTGGCGACGTAGACGACGTCGGGCGGGTTGCCGGCGGCGACCATCGTGAGGATCTTGCTGAAGAAGTCCTTCCAGTCCACGGCCTGGATGGCCTGGACGCGGACCCTGATCTCGGGGTGGAGGCGCCGGAACGCGTCCACCGCCTTCTGCCGGGCCGCGGCGTCGGCCGCCGTGCCGAGGATCGCGATGCTGAGGCTGCCGTCGTTGCGGCCGGGGATGTCGGTTCCGGTGAGGCGGGGCCACGAGGCCGCCGTCGCCCCGAGGATTCCTACACCGAGGGCACCGAGGGCGGTTCGCCGCGAGATGTCCCGCAGCCGGATGGAGTCGCCCATGACTCTCCTTTGAAGGTTGTACGGCACACGGGCCGCGCCTAACACGTGTTAGGAATCGTAGATGTGACTCCTAACACGTGTCAAGTGCCCGTCAGGCACCCCTCTCCCGAGAGGCCGGAGGCATCTCCCAGCCTCCTGTGGGACGCTTGAAGACATGGCCGCTCCCCCCACCCACCGTCGAGTCCTGGACCCGCCGGGGCGCCCGGGCGGCGCGGGGGCGGCCGGACCCGGGCCCTTCCTCCTCGCCTCGCTCACGGCCCTCGCCGGGCTCATGGGCACGTACCTCTTCTTCGTGCGCACGACCACGGGCCAGTACATCGACGAGTCCGCGCTCGTCGAGGCCGTGGGCATGTATGGCGCGGCCGGGAAGGCGACGCTGCGCTTCCTCGACATGATGCCCGCGATCTCGGTCGTGGTCGCCGCGGTGGCGCTCGGCTACGCGGCGGTCTTCCGGGGCCGGTGGTTCGCCGCGCTCGTCGCCGTCGTGGCCGCGGCCGGCGCGAACGTCACGACGCAGGTGCTCAAGGCAGACCTCCTCACGCGGCCCTTCCGGGGGGTTGAGACCCTCACCGAGAACTCGCTGCCCTCGGGGCACACGACGCTCGCGGCCTCTGCGGCGGCCGCCGTGTTCCTCGTGGCCTCGCCCCGATGGCGCCCGTTCCTCGCCTTCGCGGGCAGCACGTTCGCCGTCGCCTCGGGGGCCTCGACCCTCGTGAACCAATGGCACCGGCCCGCCGACGTCGTCGCCGCGTTCCTCGTCGTCGCGGCCTTCATGGCCCCCGCCGGGTGGATCGTGATGCGCGCCGGGTGGCGCTGGAACGTGTGGGACGGGCCGGGGGCGCACTGGGCGTCCTCGCACGCGTGGCTCGCCGTGCCCGCGGCCGGCGGGATGGTCGCGGCTACGATCGCGGCTGTGGCCCTCGTGCGCATCGCGCCGCTCGTCGGGCAGGAGGCGAGCACGACGAACTACTTCTGGGCCGGCTGCGCGCTCATCGTCATCACGGGGTACCTCCTCGGCGTCGGAGCGGCCTGGCTGTTCGCGGGAGCCGCGCGGCGCCGCTAGCCCCGCGCCAGGCACCGGGCCACCCTCCCACCTTGGGCGCGGGGAACATGTCCCCATTGCTTTCCAAGCGAGAGCGTCGCTATGCTTCATAACTACAGTCACTGGAGAAATGCCGCACCTTTGCGCGGGTTGCTCCGGGGCTGGCGTCGCGGCTGCTATTGGGGGCAGCCGCGGCGCCCATGACTGTGGTGGCCCGGCGCCTGTGGGGGCAGGCGCCGGGCCCTGCCTTTGCTCCTCGGCCTCCCGGCGTCAGCGCTCGTAGCCCGAGACGATCGCGGCCGCGATCTCCCGGTAGGCGTGCCGGGTGTCCGGCTTGAGGGTCGCGAGGGAGACGAGGTCGCCGTCCGCCATGGACTTGTCGTGCGGGACGGTGATGAGCGCCTTGCACATGCCGGCGAGCGTGTCCTCGATCGCCTCCTTGTCGACTCTCCCGGAGACGCCGTCCTTGTCGGTGACGACGACGATCGCGCCCTTCGCGAGGCGCTCGTACCCGTGCGCGGCGAGCCAGTGCAGCGTGTCGCGCGCACGCTTGGCGCCGCTCACGGCGTAGCCGGCGACGACGACGATGCTGTCCGCGTCCTGGAGGATGCCCTGCATCGCCGGGTGGCTCACGCCCGTGCCGCAGTCGGTGAGCGTCACCCCGAAGTAGCGGGAGACGAGCTGGTGCACGCGGCGGTACTCGTCCCCCGTGAGCGAGTCGGAGAGCTCGGGGTCCTGCTCGCCCGCCAGCAGGTGGAGCCCGCCGGCCTGGTGCAGGTAGGCGCCGAGCTCGGAGCGCGAGGTCACCTTGTCGCAGTCGCGCATGAGGGCGGTGATCGAGTGCTGCCGCTCGGACTCGTAGGAGCCCTCGCCGAGGGCGCGCTCCACGAGGTCGCCCGCGTCGGGGTTGGCGTCGATCGCGCAGGGCGGGTCGGGGCGCAGCTCGGCGAGCGTGAGGCCGACGCCGACCGTCGTCGAGGTCTTGCCGATGCCGCCCTTGAGCGACAGGAACGCCGTGTTCCAGCTGCCGTCGAGGCGGCGGGCGATCTGCTCCTCGAGGGCCTGCTCGTAGCGCTGCTGGGCGCTCGGCCCGAGATTCACCGCGCCGCCTGTGAGGCGGTAGATGAACCCGCGCCAGCCCCTCGGGGGCGTGACCGGGGCGGAGCGGACGAAGCCGGCCGGGGCCGCGCCCGCGGGAGTCGCCGGGGCCGACGGCGGCGGTTCAGGCGATTCCTGCTGCGGCGCCGGGGCGGCGGGCTGAGGCGTCTGGGCGGCGGGCTCGGGCGCCTCCTGCGGCGGTGCCGGGGCAGCCCACTGGGGCTCGGGAGTCACGGGCAGGTCAACCACGGGCACCTCGGCGAGCGGCGCGCGGGCGGCGGGCACCTCGGAAAGGGGCGGCTGCTGCACGGTCGGCACGACAGTGGTCCGGGGGTCCAGGACGGCGGCCGGACCAGTCTCGGCGAGGGCGGGTTCTGCGGCCGGCTCGGCCAGGGACTCGGGGTCTGCCGGGAGTTGGGGCTCAGCGGCCTCGGCCGGGGGCTCCGGTTCCGCGGGCCCCGCCAGTCGCTCCGGATCCGCGGGCTGTTCCTCGGCCGGGGCCTCGGGCTCCGCGGGCGGCTCCGCGGGGGCGGGCGCCTGGGCCCCCTCCAGAGCCTCGCGTCGGCGACGCGCCTCGCGCCTCGTCATCGGCACGTGGTTGCCGCCCTGCTCAGCCATGCTGTTCCCCTCGTCCGCCCATCCTTGGCGGCACTACGTTAGCGCACGGAGCTGGCCTTGAGCCGGTGGATGAACAGCCGAGACTGCTCCGGCCCGTACGGGAGAATCGGGATCGCCTTCGTGGCGTCCTGGGGCGTCTCCCGGGTTGCCTGCCGTGCCGAGCGCACCGCCGTCGCCATCGTATCCGCCATGGTGCGCACGAAGGCGTCGCTGCAGAGGCCGCCGTGTCCCGGGACGAGGTTCTCGTACCGGTGCCGCAGGGCGGAGATGTGCCGCAGGACGTCCGCCCACTCCTCGGGGTACGAGTCGCCGAACTCGGGGTGCGCGCCCTCCTCGATGAGGTCGCCGCTGAAGAGCGTCGTCCCCGTCCCGACGAGGAGGTCGCCGTCGGTGTGGCCCCGGCCGAGGTAGAACAGCGTCACGGACTGCCCGCCCAGGTCCACGAGGACGGGCTGGTCCCGCACGATCGCCGTCGGGACGACGATCTGCGTGTTCTCGCCCTCCCCCGCCGCCATCTCCGGCTCCGCCTCCGCGACAGCCGCCCGCTCGGCGTCGCCCATCTCGGCGATGGTCGCGGCGGCGTTCTCGTGTGCGTAGAACTCCGTCACGCCGTCGGCCGCGAACACGGCGTTGCCGAAGTAGTGGTCGTAGTGCGCGTGCGTGTTGACGACGACGAGCGGCAGGTCGGTCTTCTCCCGCACCGCTGCGAGGATCTCTGCGCCCTGGCGTGGGCCCTGGCCGGTATCGACGACGAGCGCCCGCTCCGTCCCCACGACGAGTCCGATGTTGAGCCTGAGCGGCTCGAGCGCGAGGACATGAGTGTCCCCGCCGAGCTCCCGCCATGCGGCCATGTGCTGCCGTCCTTCCTCGGGCCCTGCGCCGGGCCTGCTGCCAGATTCCGGTTCCCCCGATTCTGCCATGCGGCGGCCTAGAGGTCGGCGAGGACGCTTCCCGGCTGCTCGACCGCGTCGGCGACGTAGCGCAGGAAGCCGCCGGCCGTCCCGCCGTCGCACACCCGGTGGTCGAAGGTGAGGGTCAGCTGGACGACCTTGCGCACCGCGAGCTCGCCGCGCACGGCCCAGGGCCGGTCCACGATGCGCCCGACGCCGAGGATCGCCGCCTCGGGATGGTTGATGATCGCGGCGCTGCCGTCGACGCCGAACACCCCATAGTTGTTGAGCGTGAAGGTCCCTCCCGTGAGGTCCGCCGGGGAGGCCTTGCCCTCGCGGGCGAGGGCCGTGAGGCGCCGGATCTCGGCGTCGAGGCCGCGCGCGCTCAGGGCCTGGGCGCCGCGGATGGCCGGGACCACGAGGCCGCGGTCCGTCTGCGCCGCGAAGCCGAGGTTCACTCCGTCGAACGTGACGATCTCTTGGGCGTCGCCCCCGCCGTCGACGCGGGTGTTCAGCTCGGGGTACTTCGCGAGGCCCGCGAGGACGAATCGGGCGATGAACGCGAGCAGGCTCGGCGTCCCGTGGGGGTCGCGGCGCTTGAGGTCCGCGCGGAGCTCGACGAGCGCCGTCGCGTCCGCGTCGACCCAGACCGTCGCCTCGGGGATCTCGGTGCGCGAGCGGACCATCGCCTGCGCGACGGCCTTGCGCACGCCCTTGACCGGGGTCCGGGACGCGACCGGCAGCCCCGTCCGCCCGTCCACCCCCGCCGAGATGGGGGCCTGCGCCGCCGAGATGGGGGTTTGCACCGTCGAAGTGGGGGCCTGTGCCGCCGAGGTGGGGGCAGACTCGATGTCACGCCGCATGATGAGCCCGTCGGGCCCGGTGCCCGTGACCCCCGCGAGCGAGACGCCCAGGTCCCGGGCGAGCCGACGGACGATCGGCGAGACGACCCGCACGGCCCGGCCTGGCGCCGTCGTGCTTCCCTGCCATGCGGGCGGCACCTCCCGCGCCGCAGCGGACGACGGCGAGCCCCCCTTGCGTCGCCGGGTGCGGCCGCCGCTCGCCCCGCCGGGGGTCCCGTAGCCGATGAGGACGTTGCCGGAACCGGACGCCTGCGCGGCCGGCGTGGCGGGCTTGCGGGAGCCCGCGCGCTCCTCGGTCCGATAGGCGGCCCCCTCTCTGGCCCCCATCTCGGCGGCAGGAGCCCCCATCTCGGCGGGCTGGGCGACGGTGATGAGCGGGGCCCCGACGTCGATGGTCTCGCCCGGCTCGCCATGCAGCTCGGCGACCGTCCCGCCGAAGGGCGAGGGCACCTCGACGACGGCCTTGGCGGTCTCGACCTCGGCGATGGGCTGGTCCACGGCGACCTCGTCGCCCACGACGACGAGCCAGCGCACGAGCTCCGCCTCAGTCAGCCCCTCCCCGAGGTCCGGCAGGGCGAAGGTCCGGGATGTCGCAGTCTGGTTGGCCACGGTCATCAGTCCTCCCACTGAAGGTCGTCGAGGGCGTCGAGGATGCGGTCGACGCTGGGCAGGTGCCAGTGCTCGAGCTTGGGCGGCGGGTACGGGATGTCGAAGCCGGTCACCCGCCGCACGGGAGCGGCGAGCGAGTGGAAGCAGCGCTCCTGGACCCGCGCGACGATCTCCGACGCCACGGACGCGAAGCCCGGGGCCTCAGCGACGACGACGGCGCGGCCGGTCTTGAGCACGGACGCCGTGACGGTCTCGTCGTCGAACGGCACGATCGAGCGCACGTCCACGACCTCGACCGAGCGGCCCTCGGCCGCGGCGGCCTCGGCGGCGGCGAGCGCCGTGCCCACTGTGGGCCCGTAGGCGATGAGTGTCGCGTCCGTGCCGGCGCGGGCGACGACGGCGCGCCCGTCGCTGCCCGCAGGCCGCCCGTCGAACTCCGCGCGCAGCGCCTCGAGGTCCACGAGGTCCTTGGACCAGTAGAGCTTCTTGGGCTCGAGGAACACGACGGGGTCGTCGCTCGCGATGGCCTCGCGGAGCATGCGGTAGGCGTCGGCGACGGTCGCGGGCGTGCAGACCTTGAGCCCCGGCGTGTGGGCGTAGTACGCCTCCGAGGAGTCGCAGTGGTGCTCGACGCCGCCGATCCCGCCCGCGTACGGCACGCGCAGCACCATGGGCAGGCGGACCCTGCCGCGCGTGCGGTTGTGCATCTTGGCGACGTGGCTGATGATCTGCTCGAAGGCGGGGTAGGCGAAGGCGTCGAACTGGAGCTCGAGCACGGGGCGCAGGCCGTTCATGGCCATGCCCACGGCCATGCCCACGATCCCCGACTCGGCCAGCGGGGTGTCGAAGACCCGCTGCTCGCCGAACTCCTTCTGCAGCCCGTCGGTGATCCGGAAGACGCCGCCGAGGGTGCCGACGTCCTCGCCGAAGACGACGACGGAGTCGTCCGTGCGGAGGGAATCGGCCAGGGCGGCGGTGAGGGCCTTGGCGAACGTGAGGGGCTCGGGGCCCGCGCTGGCGGCGGCGCGCGCGGCGGCGGCCTCGGCGACGGTGCTCATGGTCAGTGCTCCTTTCCGGAGGCTTCGTCTCGGGCGAGCTCGCGGTCCTGCTCCTCTGCAAGCAGAGCCGCCTGCTCGCGCAGCTGGGGCGTCGGCTCGGTGTAGACGAACCGGAAGAGGTCTGCGGGGTCGACGGCGGCGTCCGCGCCGAGGCCCTCGCGCAGCTGCCGCGCGACGTCCTCGGCGTCGGCCGCGAAGGAGGCCTCGGCGTCGTCCGTGAGCACGCCCTCGCCGCGGAGGTACTCGCGCATCCGCACCAGCGGGTCCTTGGCCGCCCAGGCCTGCACCTCGGCCTCCGGGCGGTACCGGGTCGCGTCGTCGGCGTTCGTGTGCGCCTGCATGCGGTACGTGTAGGCCTCGACGAGCAGCGGCCCCGAGCCCGAGCGCGCGAGGCGCACGGCGCGGTCCAGGACGGCGAGGAGGGCGACGGCGTCGTTCCCGTCCACGCGCTCGCCGGCC
Organism: Sinomonas sp. T428B; assembly: GCF_056780155.1. NCBI lineage: Bacteria > Bacillati > Actinomycetota > Actinomycetes > Micrococcales > Micrococcaceae > Sinomonas > Sinomonas sp. T428B. The sequence continues at coordinate 3,100,414 of NZ_JBRAZR010000001.1, forward strand.
ATGCCGTAGCCGATGGCCTTGTGCGCGAGCGACGGCGCGACCGTCTGGTGCGCGAGCGGGACCGAGATCGCGTACTGGTTGTTCTGGACGAAGAAGATCACCGGGAGGTGGAACACGGCGGCGAAGTTGAGCGCCTCGTGGAAGTCGCCCTCGCTCGTCGCGCCGTCGCCGCACATCGCGAGGACCACGGTGTCCTCGCCGCGGAGCTTGGCCGCGTGCGCGACGCCGACGGCGTGCAGGAGCTGGGTCGTCAGCGGGGTGCACTGGATGCCGACGCGGTGCTCCTTGGGGTCGTAGCCCCCGTGCCAGTCGCCCCGGAACAGGGTCATGGTCTCGACCGGGTCGACGCCGCGGGTCATGACGGCGACCGAGTCGCGGTAGGTGGGGAACATCCAGTCGCCCTCGCCCAGGCACAGGGCTGCGGCGACCTGGCACGCCTCCTGCCCGTGGCTCGAGGGGTAGACGGCCATGCGGCCCTGGCGGACGAGGGCCGAGTTCTGGTCGTTGACCCGGCGGCCGATCACGAGGTGGCGGTAGGCCTCGAGCAGCTCCTCGCCGGGCGGGATGGGGTACTCGTGCCCCGGGGCGGAGCCGCGCTCCTCCTCGGGCAGGAGCCGCCCGGACGGGTCGAGGATCTGGATCTGCTGCACACGCCCGTGAACGGGGAGCAGGTAGTCCTCGAGGGTGATCCCGAAGCTCTTGATGGCCTGCTGGGCCTCGGCGGGGATGGTCATGGCTCCTCCTCGGTGCGCCGCTGGACCGGTGCGGACGGGCCGCACGTGTTGCCTCAAGTATCCGCTTGAGCTGCTTTTCGTATCCACATTCGGGGAGAATCGTGGAAAAGTGGTGCCGGAAGGCGCCTCGCCAAAGACGAACCGACACCATGACCCGGATCACAGGAGGCCCGAGTGGACGATCTGCACACGACCGAGGAGCGGCATCAGGCGCCGGTCGAGCCCCGGCCGCTCGACGACGTCGACCGCGCGATCCTCGCCCAGCTCACCGAGGACGCGCGCCGCTCGGTCACGACCATCGCCGAGAACGTGCACATCTCGCGGGCGCACGCGTACAACCGGATCTCGCGGCTCCAGGCGGACGGGGTCATCACGAAGTACACGGCGCTCGTCGACCCGCTGCGTGCGGGCCTGCGCTCGAGCGCCTATGTGACGCTCAAGGTCCGCCAGCAGTCGTGGCGCGAGCTGCGGGAGCGGCTGCGCGCGATCCCCGAGGTGCACCACATCGCACTCGTGGGCGGGGACTTCGACGTCATCATCCTCGTGCGCGCGGTGGACAACACGGACCTGCGCCGCGTCGTGTTCGACCAGCTCCAGAGCATGCCCGGCGTCCTCGACACGCAGACGTTCCTCGTCTTCGAGGATCTCGACACCCGATGACGTGGGATCGTTGTCCCAGGCCCAACGACCAGTCAGGAGTGCCATGAGCAGCGACGCGCCGGCGCCCGGGCAGCCGGGCGGCAGGCCCCTGTGGATGTGGGCGCTCGTCGCGGCCTGCGTGCTCGTCGGGATCGGCCTCGTCGTCGCCGTGGCGGGCCTGCTCATGCCCGCCGGTCCAGTGTCGGTCGCCTCGCCCTCCCCGAGCCCGACGGCGCCGCCGACCACCGCGGGCACGCCCACCGCGCGGACGGACCTCGACGCGTACGGCCTCGCCGACCCGCTGCCCTTCACCGCGCCGCCCGCATGGCACCCCGAGCCGAACGCCTCGTACCGGCTCACGGCCGCTCGGGACGAGCTGCGCTACGTCGCCGACACCGGCTGCACCCTCGTGTTCCGCGCAGTGCCGCTGAGGGCGGCGCGGACGACGGCGGGGACGACGACAGCGGGAGAGTCGCCGGCGGCGAACGACGCGGCTCCGGGCACGACGGCGCCCATCCCGCCGACGCGGACGGCCTCGCCGGGCGAGGCGGCCCCCCAGGACACGGAGACCGCGGCGACCCACGCGGCGCTCGAGGCCGCGATCGAGGACCTGCGGGGCGAGGCCGCGCGGGCGGACGTGACGGAGCAGGGCTTCACGGTCGTCTCGACGCTGGGCTCGCGCTCGGGGCCGCTCGTGGACATGGCAGGGGCGGCGCTGCGCGTCACCCACATAGACGGCACGGAAGCGCACACGCGCCTGGCCGTGCGCGCCGTGCCCGCGGCGGGCACGGCGATGCGGATGTCCGCCGAGTGTCCCAGCCCCGAGGAGGCGTCGACGGCGATGAACCATGCGAGCGTGCACGCGTTCATCGCGGCGGAGTGACCCCACAGCGCCGGGACATGACCCCTCAACCGGAGGCCTCCCTTGAGGGGTCACATCCCTTCCGTTGAGGGGTCATGTCCCCTCATCGAGGGTCAGCGGCCGGCGAAGACCGGGCGGCGCTTCTCCTGGAAGGCCTTGAACCCCTCGGCGTAGTCCTCGGAGGCGCACAGCTGCGCCTGGGCCCTGTTCTCGGCGTCCATCGACTCCCAGAGCCCGAGGCGGCGGTCGCGGATCTGGGCCACGAGCTCCTTCGACGCGCGGAAGGCGCCGGTCGCGCCGGAGGCCACGCGGGCCACGGTCTCGCGCGTGCGCGGCAGGAGCTCGTCGGCGGGGAAGGACCGGCTGAACATCCCGGCGCGGACGGCCTCGGCGCCGCTCATGAGCTCGGCCGTGTAGACGAGGTCGAGCGCGCGGTGCATGCCGAGCCGCTCGGTGAAGTACCAGTGGCCGCCCGAGTCGAGGGTCGCTCCGAGGTTCGCGAACGGCGAGCCGATCTTGGCGTCCTCGGCCACGTAGACGACGTCGGTCGCGAGCAGCAGGCCGAGGCCCACCCCGAGCGAGGCACCCTGGGCCGCGGCGAAGCTCGGCGCGGGGAACGCGGCCATCTTCTGCAGCAGGGGCGTCACGATTCCGCCGAGGTAGCCGAGCACGTCGTCGTCCGCCGGGGTGACCCCGGAGATGTCCCGGCCGGCGCAGAAGGCCCGGCCCTCACCCCGCAGGAGCAGCGCCCGCGCCTCGCCGCGCGCGGCGGCGGCAGCGGCGTCGTCGTACGCGTCCGAGAGCTCGGCGAGCGCGGCCTCGTCGAGCGCGTTGAGCTTGGCCGGGGCGTCGAGGACGACCTCGGCGACCCCCTCGGCAACGGTCAGGTCGATCATCGGCACTCTCCCGGCGGATCAGGCGTCGAAGTCGACGGACACAGCGTCCGTCGTCGGGCGGGACTGGCAGGTCAGGACGTAGCCGCGCTCGAGCTCGTCGGCCTCGAGCGCGTAGTTCTCCGCCATCTCGACGGAGCCCGAGACGAGCTTCGCACGGCACGTGCCGCACACACCGCCGGCACACGCGAACGGCACGTCGGGGCGCACGCGCAGGGCGGCGTTGAGGATCGTCTCGTTCGCGGAGACGGGGCTCTTGACGGTGCCCGAGAGCCCGTCCAGACGGAACTCGATCTCGAAGTTCGCCCCAGACTCGTCCTCGACGACGGGCCGGCCGATGTTGCCCTCGAGGTGCGTGGGCGTGCCGGTCGTGAAGAGCTCGTAGCGGACCTTCTCTGGCTCGACGCCGCGCGCGGCCAGGGTGTCGCGCACGAGCTGGACGAGCTCGAACGGCCCGCACAGGAACCACTCGTCGACGTCCTCGGCGTGGATCACGGTGCTGAGCAGCGTCGTGAGCTTCTCCGAGTCGACGCGGCCCGAGAGCAGCGGCGAGATGCGCTGCTCGCGCGAGAGCACGTGGTGCAGCGCGAACCGGGACGGGTACTTGTCCTTGAGGTCAGCGAGCTCCTCGACGAACATGACGTCCATCGCGGCCTTGTTCGCGTAGATGAGGTCGAAGCGGACGTTCTCGTCGGCCGCGAGGACGGTCTTCGCGATCGCGAGGATCGGCGTGATCCCCGAGCCGGCCGCGACGGCGACGAACGTGTGCTCGGCGTCCGTGTCGATGCTCGAGGGGTCGTTGAGGTCCGTCATGCGGTGCTTCGAGATGAAGGCCCCGGCGGGGCTCATGACGTCGAGCCGGTCGCCCGGGGCGAGGCTCTCGTTCGCCCACGTCGAGAAGATGCCGCCGAGGTCGCGCTTGATCGCGACCCGGATCTCGCTGCTGCCGTCCTCGAAGCGGCGCGGGGCGGCGCAGATCGAGTAGCTGCGGCGCACCTCGCGCTCCTCGCCGCCCTGGGCGGGGTCCGCGAGCCGGGTGCGGAGGGCCACGTACTGGCCGGGGATGTAGTCGTACTCTTCGGTGAGCTCCGCCGGGACGCCAAACGTGACCTCGATGGCGTCGTTCGTGAGCCGGCGGACCTCGGTCACCTCGAGCGTGTGGAAGGACGCACGACGGCGTGCGGTCCCCTCCGCGGCGGCCTCGCCGGCCGCACCGGTGTGGTCCGCGGCGACGGTGTCGTCTGCGGCTGTACTTTCTGCGGCCGACGCCGCGCTCAGCTGGTCAGTCATCTAGAGCACCTTGAAGTAGTCGAAGGGCTCCTTGCAGTCCTGGCAGACGTAGAGCGCCTTGCAGGATGTGGAGCCGAAGCGGGACATCTCGCGCGTGTTGAGCGAATGGCACTGGGGGCACTTGACGGTGAGGCCGAGGCGGACGGGCCGGGCGGCGCCGGCCACGTGGGCTGCGCCGGTGGGCGGGGCGATGCCGTACTGCTCGAGCTTCGCCTTGCCCTCGGCCGTCATCCAGTCGGTCGTCCAGGCCGGGGACAGCACGAGGTCGACCTCGACGCGCTCGTGACCGGCCCGGGCGAACACCGCCGTGAGGTCCTCGCGGATCGCGTCCATCGCCGGGCAGCCAGAGTAGGTCGGGGTGATCGTCACGTGCACGGTGCCGTCCGCGGCGAGGCGACCGTCACGGAGGATCCCGAGGTCCGCGATGCTCAGCACGGGGATCTCGGGGTCGGTGACGGTGGCCGCGAGGGCGAGGACCTCGTCGTCGGTCGTGATCATGGCCGGCCTCCTCGTTCTGCTCTCTGCTGCTGGTGGTGCTACCACGTCGCGCCGGGGTGCTTGCGGGCCAGGACCTGCATCTCGGCGAGGATGTAGCCGAGGTGCTCGGTGTGCTCGCCGCGCCGCCCGCCGCCCGAGGCGAAGGGCACGGACGGGACCGTGAGGGTCGCCTCCTCGAGGACCTGGGCGATCCCGGCGTCGAACTCCGCGCGCAGGCTCGACGGGCGCACGCCCGCGTCGCCCACGGCGTCGATGAGCGCATCGTCCTCGAAGAGCTCGCCGACGTAGGGCCACACGAGCTCGAGCGCCGCCTGCATGCGGCGGTGCGACTCCTCCGTCCCGTCGCCGAGGCGCAGGGTCCACTGGATCGCGTGGTCGCGGTGGTAGTCGACCTCCTTGAGCGCCTTGGCCGCGATGGCGGCGAGCGTCGCGTCGGACGAGTCCACGAGGCGCGAGTAGAGGAGGTACTGGTAGACGGAGACGACGAGCTGGCGCGCGATCGTGACGCCGAAGTCGCCGTTGGGCTGCTCGAAGAGCCACGCTGAGCGGAACTCCTCCTCCTCGCGCCAGTAGGCGAGGTCGTCCTCGGTCTTGCCCCACGCGTGGCCCGCGTAGGAGAGGAACGAGCGGGCGTGGCCGAGGACGTCGAGGGCGATGTTGCCGAGGGCGATGTCCTCCTCGATCTCGGGGCCACGCGAGATCCAGTGGCTCAGGCGCTGGGCCAGGATGAGGGAATCGTCGCCGAGGCGCAGCGCGTACTGCGCGACCTCCTCGGCCGGGGCGTCCTTCGCGAGGGCGATGTCCTCGGGGCGCAGGGCGTTGCCGGGGGTGACCCGCGTGGCCGACGCCGCGGCGTCGCCGAAGCTGTCGAGGGAGTGGTCGGGATGGGCGGGCGCGTGGGTCTCGTGGCTCACAGGTGCTTCACGCCCTCGCTCTTGGTGTAGTACGTCGCATGGCGGTAGTCCTTGCCCTGCGGCGACTCGAAGTAGGCGCCCTTGGAGTCGGGGTCCGAGGACGAGATGGCGTCCGAGGGGACGACCCAGATGGACACGCCCTCGTTGCGGCGCGTGTAGAGGTCGCGCGCGTTCCGCAGGGCCATCGACGCGTCCGGCGCGTGCAGCGAGCCCGCGTGCACGTGGGAGAGGCCGCGGCTGGAGCGCACGAAAACCTCCCACAGGGGCCAGATGTTGGTCTGCTCGCTCACTTATGCTGCTCCGATCGTGATGTTCTTGGCGGCCTGCTTCTTCGCGGCCTTCTCGGCGTACGCCCTCGCGGCCTCGCGCACCCATGCCCCGTTCTCGTGGGCCTCGCGGCGGCGCGCCATCCGCTGGGCGTTGCAGGGGCCGTTGCCGGCGATGACGGCCTTGAACTCAGCCCAGTCGAGGTCCATGTGGATCCACGTCCCGGTCTCCTCGTCGTAGCGGAGCTCCGGATCCGGGAGGGTCAGGCCCAGGACCTTGACCTGCTCGGCGATCATGCCGACGAAGCGCTGGCGCAGCTCGTCGTTCGAGAAGCGCTTGATGTTCCACGCCATGGACTGCTTGGAGTTCGGCGAGTCCTCGTCCGGCGGGCCGAACATCATGAGCGCGGGGGCGTAGAAGCGGTTGACGGCGTCCTGCGCCATCTGCTTCTGGGCCGGGGTGCCGTTCGAGAGCTCGAGCAGGATCTCGAAGCCCTGCCGCTGGTGGAAGGACTCCTCCTTGCAGATGCGGACCATGGCCCGGCCGTAGGGGCCGTAGCTCGCGCGGCACAGGGGGACCTGATTGGCGATCGCGGCCCCGTCGACGAGCCAGCCGATGGCGCCCATGTCGGCCCAGGTCCGGGCGGGGTAGTTGAAGATCGACGAGTACTTGGCCCTGCCGTCGAGGAGCTGCTGGTTCAGCTCGTCGCGCGAAGTCCCGAGGGTCTCCGCGGCCGAGTAGAGGTACAGGCCGTGGCCTGCCTCGTCCTGGACCTTGGCCATGAGGATGGCCTTGCGCTTGAGGCTCGGCGCGCGCGTGATCCAGTTGGCCTCGGGCTGCATGCCGATGATCTCCGAGTGCGCATGCTGCGAGATCTGGCGCACGAGCGTCTTGCGGTAGGCCGCGGGCATCCAGTCGCGGGGCTCGATGCGCGAGTCCTCGGCGATGATGCGATCGAAGTATGCCTGGCCCGCCGCGTCGGCCTCGGTCAGGACGTCAGTGTCCTTGCCGGGCTGGGGCTGGGGCACGGGCTGCAGGGACGCAGCTGCCATGTCTCCTCCTCTAAATAATTACCGACCGTTCGTTCAGAATATGCGACGCCACACCCGGGGTCAAGCGCGCAGATCCCTTCCCCGCAAAGGCGCTCGCGATACATTGACCGGATTCCCGCCCAGGCCTACCCTTTTACTACATTCGATGGACTAATCCGGGAGCATTCTCCCGGGTACGCCCACCGAGAGGCACCGACTGCTGTGAGGCCCGCCATGACTGCTCCTTCTCCCTCTCCTTCACCCGCACCACGTCTGGTGATCCTCCGCGCGCCCGGCATCCGGGCCACGCGTGATCCCTTCGACGGCCCCCGCGCCCGCGGGCTCGGCGCTGACGATGAGGCCCGCGAGGCCGCGGCTTCCGCCGTCCTCGAGACGGAGGAGAACCCCTCCGCCGCCACCATCAGCGCCCTGCGCAACGACCCCACCGTCCTGAGCATCGCGAGGGCGATGCCGCTCAAGCTCGTCGAGCCGCTCGAGGCGGAGGAGGCCGCTGCCGCCGCCACGACGTGGGGCGTCAAGGCCGTCGGCGCGGACACGTCGCCCTTCACGGGCGCGGGCGTCACCGTCTGCGTCCTCGACACCGGCATCGACGCCGACCACCCGGCCTTCGCGGGCGTGCAGCTGACCACGAAGGACTTCACCGGCGCGGGCAGCGCCGAGGACGACCACGGGCACGGAACGCACTGTGCGGGCACGATCTTCGGCCGCGACCTCGACGGCGAGCGAATCGGCGTCGCCCGCGGCGTGCAGAAGGCCCTCATCGGCAAGGTCCTGGGCGGCCCGAGCGGCGGCGGGAGCGACACGCTCGCGAGCGCGATGCTGTGGGCCGCCGACAACGGGGCCAACGTCATCTCCATGTCGCTCGGCATCGACTTCCCGGGCTGGGTCGAGGAGCTCGTGAGGGTCAACCGCCTGCCCATCCCGGCGGCGACGTCGATCGCCCTCGAGGACTACCGCGCGAACATCCGGCTCTTCGAGCAGGTCGCCAACCTGCTCAACGCCAGGGCCTCGGTGGCCCAGACGACGCTCGTCGTCGCGGCGGCCGGCAACGAGAGCGAGCGCAGCGGCAACCCCGCCTACGAGATCAACGTGGCCCCGCCGGCCGCGGCCTACGGCGTCGTCTCCGTCGCCGCCCTGGCCGAGGGCAACGGCAGCGGGTTCACCGTCGCGCCCTTCTCCAATACGCTCGCGACGGTCGCGGGCCCCGGCGTCGGGGTCAAGAGCGCCTGGCTTGCGGGCGGCACGAAGACCATCAGCGGCACGAGCATGGCGACCCCGCACGTGGCCGGCGTGACGGCGCTCTGGGCGGAGAAGCTCCTGGCCCAGGGCCCCCTCAGCCCGGTCCTGCTCCAGTCCAAGCTCGTCGCCTCCGGCACCCACAGCGGGCTCGCCTCCGGGACGGACCCGGCCGACGTGGGCTCCGGGATGGTCCAGGCTCCGCAGGCGTAGCCGTAGCGCTGCTGATGTACGGCAGCAGAACAGCGGGCCCCGGGATGCTCATCGCATCCCCGGGGCCCGCATTTTCTGGTGGTGCTGCCAGCCGTCCCCTGGCGCCCGGCCTAGGAGTCGTAGTCGGGGCCCGCGGAGCGGCGGCCGCGGTAGCTGTCCCTGACCTTGGCGGGGAGCCAGATCGGGTCCTCGTCCTCCATTCGGCCGCCCTCCGGGCGGTCGACGGGGACGGGGGCGGGGTACGGCGGCCACTCGGCGTCCTCGCGGGGCCGCGTGTCCTCCCCGGCCTCGTCATAGGACACCGCGTAGTCGAACGGCTCGTCGTCGTAGGCGGCGTGCGCCTGTGCCGGGGCCTCGTACTGCTCCTGCGCGTAGGCGGGCTCCGGGTAGTCGGCCTGGCCGGCATCCGATGCCGGCGCTGCCACGGGCGCTGGCGCCTCGACGGGGGCCGCGGCCGGCGTCAGCTCGGCCCCGCCCCGGGACGAGCGGCCCTTGCCCGAGCCTTTGGTGCCCGAGCCCTTGGTACCCGAGCCCTTCGTGCCGCGACCCTTTGCGCTCTGACCCTCCGCGCTGTGACCCTCCGGGTCCGCGCCGTACGTGCCGTAGTAGCCGTACGTGTAGGACTCGGGGCCCTTCGTGGGGACGCAGTTGAGGACGACGCCGAGCACGGTGCCGCGGACCTTCTCGAGGTTGCCGAGCGCGCGGCCGAGGCTGTCCGTCGTCGTCTGCCCCGCGCGGGTGACCACGAGCGTGCCGTGGACGGCGCGCGAGAGGACCGCGGCGTCCGTGACGGGCAGGAGCGGCGGGGCATCGACGAGGACGAAGGCATCCTGCGCGAGCCGCTCGAGGAGCGAGCGCATGGCCCGCGAGCCGAGGAGCTCGGAGGGGTTCGGCGGGATGCGGCCCGCGCCGAGGACCTGGAGGTTCGGCGAGCCGGACCATTCCTGCAGGACGTCCTCGACGTCTGCCCGGCCCGCCAGCACGTCGCTCAGGCCGACGCCGGGGACCACGTCGAAGATCGAGTGGATCGTGGGGCGGCGCAGGTCGCAGTCGACGACGACGACCTTCTCGCCGGCGGCCACCATGGTCGCGGCGAGGTTGGACACGACCGCGGACTTGCCCTCGGAGGGCACCGAGCTCGTGACGAGCAGGACCCGCGGCGGGTTGTCGACGTCGATGAAGTGCAGGTTCGTGCGGAGCTCGCGGAAGGCCTCGTTGATCGCGCGGCTGCCGTTCTGGCCGTCGAGGACCTTGGCGTTGGCGTCGAGGCTGTGGTCGACGGGCAGCGTGCCCACGACCGGCAGGCTGAAGAGCTGCTCGATCTCCGCCGCGTTGCGGATGCGGCGGTCCACGTGGTGCCTGATCATCGCGTAGGCGAGGCCGAGCAGGAGGCCGCCGCCGACGCCGATTCCGAGCGTGAGGCGCACGTTGGGCGAGACGGGCTCCTCCGGCGGGACGGCCCGGCCCAGCGTCACGACCCGCACGGGCGGAAGGTCAGCCTCGCCGGCCGACTGCTCGATCTCGCGGACCTGCTCCGACAGCGCGGTGATCCAGGCGTCGGCGACGCGCTGGGCCTCGGACGGGTCCGTGGACTTCGCCGTGACCCGGATCTCCGTCGTGTCCTGCGGGACCGTCACGGACACGGCGGCGACGAGCTCCGGTGCGGTGCGGTTCAGGCCGAGGTCGCGGGCCACTCGCTCCGCGACGAGGGCCGACTCAGCCACCGACTTGTAGTTCTTGGCGCGCGACTTCGCGAGGTTGTCGCCAGCGAGCGAGAGGCTCAGGTTGTCGCCACCGACGGTGATGACGACGCCGCTGGACTCGGCCGCGTAGATGCGAGGCTGCATGAGGTACCAGCCGAAGGCGAGGGCGGTCGTGAGCGCCGTGATGGCCACGATTCCCCGCCAGTAGCGGCGAGCGACCCTCAGATAGTCGCCCAGGGTCAGATCCTGCGCGCCCCGCTGCTCATTCTCATACTCCACGTACGGTTTCCTCCCCCTAGACCGCCAGCGCGCATACGTCACGAGAGTCTACCGGAGGCGTCCCCGGCGGACGTCAGACGAGGGCCTGGACGTGCTTCATCAAAACGGCGAGTGCGGGGACCATCTGCTCGGCCATGAGCCGGTAGTCCTCGGGCCCGCCGCCATACGGGTCCACGACGTCGTCGTCCGGGACGGACGCGCGCCGTCCAGCCGACAGGGCCGCGGCCATGCCCCGCCACGAGGCCCTCAGGCCGCCCTCCGCCGGGCCCGGAAGGCCGGGCGTGGACTCGAGCAGCCGGGCGAGCTCCCGCAGCAGGAAGGTGCGCTTGAGCGCCGCCGGGGCGACGTCGAGCACCTGGGCACGGTGCTGGGCCGTCATGGTCAGGACCACGTCCGCCTCCCGCACCATGGCCGCGGTCAGCTGCCGGGCGGTGAAGCTCTCGAAGCTCAGGCCCGAGCTCTCCTCGAGGCCCGCGACCGACGGGTGGGCGGGATGCCCCGCGAGGGCTCGCGTCCCCGCGCTCGCCACGACGGCCTGGCCGGGGGCCAGGGCGTCGAAGGCCTGCTGCAGCCAGCGCTCCGCGAAGGGCGAGCGGCAGATGTTGCCCGTGCAGACGACCAGGAGCGAAAGGGGTGGAGTGGGGTTCACCGGCCCACCCTAGCAGTCCGCCCTTGTCCTCACAGGCGTCCCGCCGCGCGCGGACAGCAAAGCGGGGCAAGTGCTCGCGCACCTGCCCCGCCATGTCGAGCTGTTCTGGTTGGAACCGGATCAGATCCGGGTGGCAGCGCTGCTGCGACGGCGCGCGACGACGACCGCGGCGGCACCGGCAGCCACGGCGCCGGCACCCACGAGCGACCAGCCCACGAGGGCCGGGTCCATGCCGGTGTTGGCGAGGCCGCCGGTCGCGGCGCCACCGCCGGTGTTGGCGAGACCGCCGCCGGTCACGGTGACCGTCGCCGAGACCGAGACGCCGGACGTCTGGCCGGTCCCGGTCAGACGGTAGGTGCCGGGCTCGTTGATGACGATGGAGGTGGAGAAGTTGCCATTGGCATCAGTGGTCGTGGTGAGCCGCTGGTTCTCGGCCAGGACGATGAGGCCCGACGGGACGCTGAGCGCGGCGCCCGCGGAACCACCGGCGGCGTTGGGACCGCCCGGGATGGCCACGACATCGATGATGACGGGCTCGTTGCCCGCGAGGCCGGAGCCCGAGAACGTGAAGGCCACTCCGGGAGTAACGATGCTGACGGAAACGGCGGCTGCCGGAGTCGGGGCCGGGTAGTTGGTGGCGGCGGCCGGGGCAGCCCCGGCGAGTGCGATCGAACCGGCCAGTGCAAGTGCTGCGTAGATCTTCTTCATGGTCAAGTCCCCCTCAAGACTTTGTTGTCGAAGCCCTTAGTGGGCCACGGCCGTCGCGGAGACTTCGGCACACGCACCCGATGGATCTCACGATGACACCCGAGATGCCCCAAAGGCACTTTTCGGACACTAGCACGATGAGGAAAAAACCGAAAAGCGCACAAATAACGGTCAATAAACTTAACAGACGAGCAAGAAATATCCGCGTCACAGGAAATTCCGCGGCTGGTCACGCGGCGTCCTCGGCGCTACCCCGAGGCGGCGCAGGACTCGCCGGACGGAGGCCGCACCACCTGCGATTTTGGCTGCACCCCGGGTGTCACATCGAGCGCGAGAGGCCCCTCGGGGATCCGGACGAAGGCGAACTCGAGCGTGGCCCTCTGCCCGGGGGCCAGACGGGTGACCGCCGTGGTCAGCGGCCGGCCCGCGTGGACGTCGGGGTGGAGGGTGTACGGCTGCCCGTCGAGGCGCACGCTCTCGACGGCTGCCTTCCCGGGCCCATAGGCGATGACGTTCGTCTGCACACTTCCGGGCGGGATGCCGAAGGCACCCTTTCCTGTCACATATGCCGGAAGCGATGTCGCAGCATCCGCCGGCGCGGTGTTCTCCAGCGTGACCCTGGCCACAATTCGCGTGCCGTTGGCCGCGCATTCCCGGACGAGTTCCACCGTCCTGCGGACGTAATAGTCCATCTTCGCCCCGGTGCCGTCATTGAAGTACACGCCGAATCTGGCGTCGTCGGGTCCGGGGCGGTCGATCGCCCCGCCGACGTCCCATCCCGCGATGGTGGCCTGCTCCTCGGGGTGCGAGGAGTAGAAGAAGAGCCTTCCGTCGCCGACGACGGCGGTGAGGGCCCGCGCGAGGGCCGCCGGGTCGGCGTCGGCCGACGAGAAGGACGCGAAGATCTCCCGGGCCACGGCGGCGAAGTAGACGTCCTGCAGCTCCGGCTTCTCGATCCGATACACATCCGAAAGCAGGGTCCGGGTCGCATTCTCCGCCGTGAGCGTCGCGGGCAGCCCCGCAGCCCGGAAGGGCGCGAACTCGCGGCCCTCGAGGTCGACCGGCCCGAGCGCCCCGAGGAGGCGGCCGAGGCCCACGGGGTCCAGCGAGACGACGCCGTCGACGTGTTTGCCGCCCTCGCGCTCCCACATCGCCGCGGCGGTGGCCGCCGCCGTCGGGAAGTCGGGGGTGAGGTTCACGTCCTGCATGTAGCGGCCGAGCCGGGTGCTGTAGATGCGCTGCTGAACCGGGTCGACGGGAATCCGGGGAAGGAAGGAGCCCAGGCCGCTCGCCGAGCCCTGCTTCCCGAGCGTCATCGCGCCGCGGTCGAGGGTCACCTCCACGAGGGCCCCCGGGATGCCCCCGGAGGCGCGGGCCTCGGCGTTGTTCTGCACGAGCACGAGGTACGTCCGCGGCCCGTCGGCCCCGAGCAGGCCCGGGGCCATGCGGATGGCGGCCTCCCCGGTGTCGACGAGCCCGCGCAGCCGGGCGACGTCGTCGTGCGCCGAGCGCACCGGCCCGGCGAGCTGGGGGACGAGCTCCGACGTGTCCACCGCGGCGAGGAGCTCCTCGGCCGAGCGCACGGCCTGCGCGGCGGCCTCGACCTTGGGCACCGCCTGGGCCAGGGGCGCGAGGTCCTTGGGCTCGCTGCCGGGCAGGATCGCGGCCGGGTCGACGGTCGAGGCGAGCTCGACCAGCGGGGCCAGCGTCCCGGAGGCGAGCGTGTCAGCGGCCTGGGCCGCCGCCGTCCCCGCACGGACGTTCGGCCCGATCCACGGCAGGAGGCCCGCGAGGTCCCACAGCGGCCCGGAGGCCGCGGAGCGTGCGCCGCCAGCGCTCTCGCGCAGCTCGTCGAGCGTGGCCTGGGCCTCGGGGAGGCGGCGCTCGGCGAGCTCGGACTCGAGGCGGGAAGCGAGCTCGGCGGCACGCAGGAGGTCGGAGCGGAGCCACAGGGCCTGGGCGGCCAGGACGCCGCACGCGGCGAGCACGAGCGCCACGCCCCCGAGCCACCACCAGAGGGCTCGGGCCCGGCGCCGGGGGGTCCTCTGGCCGCGGCGGGCACGCCGCCCCCCGTTCGCACTGCGCACCGGCACCTCGGTGTCCGCCATGGGCCGCACTCCTTCCGCAGGGGCTGAAGCACGCGGCCCCCTCACGCCGTCCCCGCCGATGCTATCGGCTCGACGGGGCATCGACCCAAGGCGGGGCTAGGGTTGGGCCATGACGGATTCGACCCCGCTGCCGCCCGCTGCCCGCAAGGTCCCGCACGCCCGCACCCACCATGGCGACGCCTTTGTGGACGGGTACGAGTGGCTCCGGGACAAGGACAGCCCCGAGGTCATCGCGCATCTGCGCGCGGAGAACGCCTACACCGACGCCGTGACCGCGGACCAGCAGCCCCTCCGTGACGCCATCTTCGACGAGATCAAGCGGCGCACCCAGGAGACGGACCTGTCCGTGCCGAGCCGCAAGGACGCGTGGTGGTACTACTCGCGCACCGTCGAGGGCCAGCAGTACCCCATCTACTGCCGTGTCGCGGCCACTGACACCGGGGACCTCACGGCCGACTGGACGCCGCCGGCCGTCGAGCCCGGGGTCCCGGTCCCGGGCGAGCACGTCCTCCTCGACGGCAACGCCGAGGCCGCGGGCCACCCGTTCTTCAGCGTCGGGGCCGCGGCGGTGACCAGGGACGGCCACCTCTACGCCTACGCCGTGGACACGTCCGGCGACGAGACGTTCACGCTGCGGATCAAGGACCTGCGCACGGGCGAGCTCCTCCCGGAGGTGATCGAGAACGTCTTCTACGGGCTCGAGTTCGCCCCCGACGGCGGCCGCCTGTTCTACATGGTCGCGGACGAGTCCTGGCGCCCCTACCAGGTGCGCGTGCACGTCCTCGGCACCCCCGTCGAGCAGGACGAGGTCCTCTACCAGGAGGACGACGTCGCGCAGTGGACCGGGATCGATACCTCGCCGGACCGCCGCTGGCTGCACGTCGGCATCGGCAACTCCGAGTACTCGGAGTCCCGCTACCTGGACCTCGAGGACCCCGATGCGAAGCTCGAGGTGCTGATCGGCCGCGAGGAGCGCGTCCTCTACTCGCCCGAGTTCTTCGAGCACGACGGCGCCACGCAGGTCCTGCTCACGCACAACCGCGGCGCGGGGCCGGGAGACGAGGCGGACCGGAAGGCCGTGAACAACATGGTCTCGCTCGCCCCGCTCGCCGAGTTCGCCCGCCCGCTGGCCGAGCAGCGCTGGTCCACCGTCGTGCCGCACGACGACGCCGTCAAGATCGAGGGCGCGTCCGTCACCGCAACGCACGTGGTCCTCTCCCTCCGCCGGGACACCATCGAGACCGTCCGCTTCGCCGCCCGCGACGAGGTGGTGCGGTCCGCGGCCGAGGGGGGCACGCCGTCGTTCGCGGAGCCGGCGTTCGGCGAGGAGCTCTACACGGCGGGCGCGGGCGCCTCCGACTACCACTCCCCCATGGCACGCCTGAGCTACACCTCCTACGTCACGCCGCCGCGCATCTACGACTACGTGCTCGCCACGGGCGAGCTGCTCCTGCGCAAGGAGACGCCCGTGCTCGGCGGGTACGACCCGGCCGACTACGTCGCCGAGCGGGCGTGGGCCACGGCCGACGACGGCACGCGGGTGCCGCTGTCCATCCTCCGGCGGGCGTCGCTCGTCCCCGACGGGACGAACCCCGTGCTCCTCTACGGCTACGGCTCGTACGAGGTCAGCATGGACCCCGGCTTCTCGATCGCGCGCCTGAGCCTCCTGGACCGCGGGATCGTGTTCGTGACCGCGCACGTGCGCGGCGGCGGCGAGCTGGGCCGGCGCTGGTACGAGGACGGCAAGAAGCTCGCGAAGCGGAACACGTTCACGGACTTCGTGGCCGCGACCGACTGGCTCGTGGCCTCGGGCTGGGCGGACCCGGCGCGGATCGCGTGCATGGGCGGCTCGGCCGGCGGGCTGCTCATCGGCGCCGTGCTCAACCTCGCGCCGGAGAAGTACGCGGCCGCCGTCGCCCAGGTGCCCTTCGTCGACGCGCTGAGCACGGTCCTCGATCCGGAGCTGCCGCTCTCGGCGCTCGAGTGGGAGGAGTGGGGCAATCCGCTCGAGGACCCCGAGGTGTACGCCTACATGAAGTCCTACTCGCCGTACGAGAACGTCCGGCCCGCCGCGTACCCCAAGGTCGCCGCCGTGACGAGCTTCAACGACACACGCGTGCTGTACGTCGAGCCCGCGAAGTGGGTCCAGGCCCTGCGCGAGGCGACGACGAGCGGGCAGCCGGTGGTGCTCAAGACCGAGATGGATGCCGGACACGGCGGCGCCTCGGGCCGCTACGAGGCGTGGCGGGAGCGGGCGTGGGACTACGCGTTCGTCGCCGACGCCCTCGGCGCGAGGGACCTTCTGGACACGTGAAACCGGAGGGCTGACGCCGCGAAACTAATGCCATTAGTCTGTTAACTATGAGCAATAGCGACGTTCAGGATGCTGCCCGCTTCGGCATGGCGCCGCCCCGCCACCTCTCCCGCCCCGAGGGGCGGGTCGCCTACGAGCTCCACGGCGAGGGCCCGCTCGTCGTGTGCGTGCCGGGCATGGGCGACCTCCGCCTGTCCTACCGCTTCCTCGCGGCCGACCTGGCCCGGGCCGGCTTCTCGGTGGCCGTCATGGACCTGCGCGGGCACGGCGACAGCGACGCGGGCTTCAGCGAGTACGGCGACGTCCCGACCGGCGGGGACATCCTGGCCCTGCTCGGCGAGCTGGGCACCCCGGCCGTGCTCGCGGGGAGCTCGATGGGCGCCGGTGCCGCCGTCTGGGCCGCTGCCGAGGCCCCGGAGCTGGTCCGGGGGCTCGTCCTGATCGGCCCGTTCGTCCGCAACCCTCCCACGGGCCGGGCCGTGGCGGCCCTCCTGCGCCTCGCCTTCGTGCGCCCATGGGGCCCACTCGTCCTCAAGCGCTACGTCGCGAACCTGTACCCCGGCCGGAGGCCGGAGGGCTTCGCGGAGCACCTCGCCGCCGTCGTCGGCAGTGCACGACGGCGGCACTACTGGCGCGCCTTCACGGCGACGACGCGCACCTCGCACGCCGAGGCGGAGGCCAGGCTGGGCCTGGTCCGGGCGCCGGCCCTCGTCGTCATGGGCGAGCGCGACCCGGACTTCCCGGACCCGCGGGCCGAGGCGGAGCACGTCGCCGCCCGGCTGGGCGGCCGCGCCGTCATGGTCCCCGGGTCGGGGCACTACCCGCACGCCGAGTACGCCGAGCTCGTCTCCCCCGAGATCGTCCGCTTCCTCAGGGAGGTCGACGCCGGTGCCTAGGGCCGGCCTGGACCGCAGCCGGGTGGTGGCCGCCGCTGCGGCCCTGGCCGACGAGCGCGGACTCGCGCAGCTGAGCCTCGCGGCGGTCGCCCAGGAGCTCGGCGTCAGGACGCCCAGCCTCTACAACCACGTCGCGGGCCTCGACGCGCTGCAGCACGAGGTCTGCCTGCTCGCGCTCGAGGAGCTCGCCGCCCGGCTCTCGGCGGCCGCCGTCGGGCGCTCCGGGGCCGAGGCACTGCAGGCCCTCGCGTCCGCCTACCGCGCCTACGCGCTCGAGCATCCCGGGCGGTACGCCGCCACCCTCCGCAGCCCCGACAGCCGCGACGAGGCACTCGTCGCCGCGGCCGGCAGGGTGCTCACCGTGGTCACGGATGCCCTCCGCGGCTACGGTCTCGAGGGCGACTACGAGGTGGACGCCGTGTGGGCGCTGCGGGCCGCGCTGCACGGCTGGGTGAGCCTCGAGCAGGCCGGCGGCTTCGGCCTCCCCCGCGACGTCGAGGAGAGCTTCCACCGGATGCTGGACAGGTTCGACGCGTCGCTGTCGACGCGTTCAGTGACTGCCTCGACGAAGCGTTGACCGGGCTCCGGGCCGGATCGACCATGGTCGTGTCCCACCGCTTGAAAGGAGCTCGCCATGTCCACCTCAATGCAGGGAACGGGAGCAGATGCCGCAGGACGGACGTCCCTTGAGCAGCTCGTCCGCGACCAGTTGTCTGCCTTCAACTCCCACGACGCGACCGGGTTCACCGCGTTCTATGCGGACGACGCCGTCGTCGTCGATCCCCAGTATCCTGACCCGCTGCGCGGGCGTGCAGCCATCGAGGAGGACGTCGCCGCCTTCTTCACCGCGATGCCCGACCTGAACGCCACGGTGACCAACGTCGTGGCGTCCGGCGAGACGGTTGCCGCCGAATTCGACCTGACGGGAACCCAGTCCGGGCCGCTCGCGCTGCCCGACGGCGAGCTGCCGCCCACCGGGCGACGCATCGAGCAGAAGTTCGCCTCCTTCAGCCGAGTCGATGCCCAGGGACGGATCGCCGAGGAGCACCGCTACTACGATCTGGCGGCCATTCAGGCCCAGCTCGGGCAGGAGTAGGCCGGCCGGGCAGGAGCAGGCGGGTCTCCCGCTGCCCCTGCTCAGCCGACGGGCCGCGATCCGGCCGAAGCCCGCTCGACCACCGCTGCCGTGGCCTCCGCGATGGCCCGCTCCTCGTCCGTGGGGACGACGAGGAGCGGAATGGCCGACCCCGGCGTGGAGATGACTCGGGGTTCCTTCGAGCGCTCTGCGTTGCGGGCATCGTCGAGCTCGATGCCGAGCGCCCCGAGCTGGGCCGCGACCCGGGCCCGGAACGCCGCGGAGTTCTCGCCGATGCCCGCCGTGAACACGACGGCCTTCGCCCCGCCGACCGCCACGTGATACGCCCCGATGTACTTCGCGAGCCGGTAGGAGGCGACATCGAGGGCTAGGGCCGCCCGGCGGTCCCCGGCCTCCGCAGCCTCGACGACCGTGCGCATGTCGTTGGACCCCGCCAGGGCCCTGAGCCCCGATTCGCGGTTGAGCAGGTCGTCGATCTCGTCGGGTCCGTGGCCGTGGCGGGCGAGGAAGACGAGGATCGAGGGGTCGATGTCCCCCGACCGCGTCCCCATGACGAGCCCCTCGAGGGGCGTGAAGCCCATCGAGGTGTCGACGCTGCGCCCGCCCGCGACCGCCGTCGCGGAGGCGCCGTTGCCGAGGTGGAGGACGACGCCGTCGAACGCCTCGGGCTCGATTCCCAGCAGCTGCGAGGCACGGCGGGAGACGTACTCGTGCGAGGTGCCGTGGAAGCCGTAGCGGCGGATCCCATGGTGGGTGTAGAGCCAGTCCGGCACGGCGTAGCGCCAGGCGCGCTCGGGGATCGTGCGGTGGAAGGCCGTGTCGAAGACGGCGACCTGCGGCATGTCCGGCCACTTCTGGGCGATCGCCCGCAGGCCCAGGACGTTGGCGGGGTTGTGCAGCGGCGCGAGCGGGTTGAGCCGCTCGATCGCCCGGATGATCTCGTTCGTCACGAGCACGGGCTCGGCGAACCGCTCGCCGCCATGGACGACGCGGTGCCCGACGGCGTCGACCGTGCGGTCGCCGAGGACCTCGTGCAGTTCCCCGTCCACGAGATCGAGGGCCTCGGCGTGGTCGCGCGGGCCGGTGGGCTCGCCGTCGCCCCCTCCCCCGTTGCCCACGCCGACCCGCTCGATGAGCCCCTCGGTGAGCACCGTGCCCGCCTCGAGGTCCCGCACCTGGTACTTGAGCGAGGATGATCCGGAGTTGATGACGAGGATGAGCATGGGGCCTCCTAGTTCTGGGCCTGGATCGCGGTGATCGCGACCGTGTTGACGATGTCCTCGACCGTGCACCCGCGGGAGAGGTCGTTGACGGGCTTGTTGAGGCCCTGGAGGACGGGGCCGACGGCGACCGCCCCCGCCGACTGCTGGACCGCCTTGTACGTGTTGTTGCCGGTGTTGAGGTCCGGGAAGACGAACACCGTCGCCTGCCCGGCGACGTCGGAGCCCGGCAGCTTCGAGGCCGCGATCGTGGGCTCGACGGCGGCGTCGTACTGGATGGGCCCCTCGACCGGGAGGTCGGGCCGGCGCCGGCGGACGGCCTCGGTGGCCTCGCGCACCTTGTCGACGGCGGCGCCAGAGCCCGAGCCGCCCGTCGAGTAGCTGAGCATCGCCACGCGGGGGGCGACACCAAATTGGGCCGCGGTCTCGGCCGAGGCGAGCGCGATGTCGGCGAGCTGCTCGGCGTCGGGATCGGGGACGACGGCGCAGTCGCCGTAGACGAGCACGCGGTCCGCCATGAGCATGAGGAACACCGAGGAGACGATCCGCACGCCGGGGACCGTCTTGACGAACTCGAGCGCGGGCCGGATGGTGTGCGCCGTCGTGTGTGCGGCGCCCGAGACCATGCCGTCGACGAGGCCGAGCTGGACCATCATGGTCCCGAAGTAGCTCGCGTCCAGCATGACCTCGAGGGCCCTGGCCAGGTCCACGCCCCGGTGCGCGCGCAGCCGCGCGTACTCCTCGGCGAAGCGCCCGCGGAGCTCGCTCGTGGCCGGGTCGACGACCGCGATGCCCTCGAGCGAGATGCCGTTGGCCGCGGCGAGCTCGCGGACCGCCCCCTCGCTCCCGAGCAGCGTCAGGTCGCACACGTCCCGTCGCGCGAGGATCTCTGCGGCCCGGAGGATGCGCACGTCCGTGCCCTCGGGCAGCACGATGTGCCGGCGCTGGGCCCGTGCCCGCCCGATGAGCTCGTGGAGGAAGCGCAGCGGCGTCATCCGCTCGGGGCGCGGAAGCTGCAGCCGCTCGAGCAGCTCCTCCTCGTCCACGTGCCGCGACCAGGCGCCGAGGGCGGAGGCGACCTTGCGCTGGTGGCCGCTCCAGATCTCGCTGCGGACCTCCGCGACGTCCCGGGCCGCGTGGTACGTGTCCTCGCCGTACGTGAAGACGGGGAACGGGGCGTGGGCCAGCAGCGGGAGCATGGTCGAGTCCGGGACGAGGCCGCCCGTGAGGACCATGGCCGAGGGCACCGGGAACTCGGGCGAGAACGTCGACGCGAGCGCCCCGACCACGACGTCGGCCCGGTCGCCGGGGGTGATCACGAGGTCGCCCTCGCGCAGCGCGCCCAGGAAGTTCGCGACGGTCATGGCCGCGACCTTGATCCCACGCACCTCGCGCTCCATGTCCGCGGATCCCGCGAGCTGGCGCAGCCCGAGCGCCCCGGCGACCTCCCCCGTCGTCGGACGCGTGATCTCCTCCAGCTCCGGCAGGACGTAGACGGGCCGCCTCATGGCGCCCAGGCGGACCGAGGAGCGGATGGCCTCGACGTCGTCGGGCGCGGCGCGGTTGACCATCATCATGAGCAGGCTGCAGCGCTCGGCGGCGAGCTCCTTGCGGGCGACGTCGACGGCGTCGGCCGTCTCCTCCGGGGTGAGGCCCTTGGCGCTGACGACGGCGACCACGGGGCAGCCGAGGTTGTTCGCGAGGCGGGCGTTGAGGTCGAACTCCACGGCGGAGTCCTGGCCCGTCAGGTCCGTCCCCTCGACGATCACGACGTCGCACCGCCGGGCGATCTCCGAGTAGAGCTCGACGGCGCGCGCCTCCACCTCGCTCCGGTCGCCGGAGGCCAGCAGCTGCCGCACCTCCTGGGCCGTCAGGCCGCCCCGGCACGCGGCGGCGTCCAGCCCGTAGCGGCGGCGCATGAGGGCGACCATGGGGTCCGCCGAGGCGTCGTCGCCGAGGACGATCGGCTTGAAGAAGCCGATCCTGTCCGTCTGCCGGTGGAGGGTCTCGGCGAGGCCGAGGGCCACGAGGGACTTCCCCGATCCCGGAGTGGTAGCGCTGACATAGATGCCTCGTGCCATGGGTCCATCCTTCCAGCTGGGCCGCCGCGCGCCACGCCCCCGCCGCCGCTTCCGCTGGTGTTTTTCAGCCACCAATCGGGAGCTGTGCTCCTTGACACATGCGGCGGGATAAGATTACCTAATGAACGTTCGGTAAAAATTGCGAGAGGCCCACTCATGAGCGATGCTGCTCCCGCCCACACGCTGGCTCACCCAATCCTGACGGACGACTACGCAACCGAGTGGATGGGCCTGAAGGTCCTCGAGCTCGGCGAGGGCACGGCCACCGTGGCGACGACGCTGCGGCGCGAGATGCTCAACGGCTTCGGCATCGCCCACGGCGGGATGATCTTCGCGATCGCCGACTCGGCCTTCGCCCTCGCGTGTAACCCGCACAGCCCCGACGAGGACCAGGCCTCGACGATCACGGTCGCGGCCGGCGTCGACGTCAACTTCCTGGCCCCCGCCCACGAGGGCGAGCGGATCACCGCCGTCGCCGCCCGGCGCGCCCACGCAGGCCGCAGCGGCATCTACGACGTCCAGGTCTTCGCCGGGCCCGACGGCCACCCGCACACCGACGAGGACCCCGGCCGGCTCGTGGCCGAGTTCCGCGGGCGCTCCCGCACGATTCCCAAGCGCTGAGCGTCCTCCCCAGCCCCCTTTCCCCGCCCGCCCCCGCCCGATCCAGAAGTGAGCAAGCCGTGACTCAGACAGCACCCGCCCCCGAGACCTCGAACGCTCCCGCCCCCGCGGTCCTCGACGCCGAGGAGAGCATGTCGAGGGACCAGATCGAGTCCCTCCAGCTGACGCGCCTGAAGGAGACCCTCGCGTACGCGTACGAGCGCGTCCCGCTCTACAAGCGCAAGTTCGACGAGGCGGGCGTCCACCCCCAGGACCTCAGGGAGCTCGGCGACCTCGCGACGTTCCCCTTCACCACGAAGGAGGACCTCCGGGCCGAGTACCCGTTCGGCATGTTCGCCGTGCCCATGTCCGAGGTGGCGCGGGTGCACGCGAGCTCGGGCACGACCGGCCGGCCCACGGTCGTGGGATACACGAAGGAGGACCTCGACACGTGGGCCACGCTCGTGGCCCGGTGCCTGCGTGCCTCCGGCGTCCGCCCGGGGATGAAGGTGCACAACGCCTACGGCTACGGCCTCTTCACCGGTGGGCTCGGCGCGCACGGCGGCGCCGAGAAGCTCGGCTGCACGGTCATCCCCATGTCCGGCGGCCAGACCGAGAAGCAGATCCAGCTCATCGAGGACTTCGCGCCGGACGCGATCCTGTGCACGCCGACCTACCTGCTAACGATCGGCGACGCGATGCTGCACCGCGGCCTCGACCCGCGCGCGACCTCGCTCAAATACGCCGTGCT
The DNA here is from genome assembly GCF_056780155.1 of Sinomonas sp. T428B. NCBI lineage: Bacteria > Bacillati > Actinomycetota > Actinomycetes > Micrococcales > Micrococcaceae > Sinomonas > Sinomonas sp. T428B. Next base: position 3,123,417 of record NZ_JBRAZR010000001.1, read on the forward strand.
CGGCGCTGAGCCGTGGACGCAGGAGATGCGGCATGAGCTTGAGGAGATGTTCGGCATCAAGGCGTGCGACATCTACGGCCTCTCCGAGGTCATGGGGCCGGGCGTCGCGGGCGAGGCGGTCGAGACCCAGGACGGCTCGCACATCTGGGAGGACCACTTCCGCCCCGAGATCGTGGACCCCTTCGACCTCAGCAGGACGCTCGACGACGGCGAGCAGGGCGAGCTCGTCTTCACGTCCCTGACGAAGAAGGCGCTGCCCATCATCCGCTACCGCACGAAGGACCTCACGACCCTCCAGCCCGGCACCGCGCGGCCAGGGCACCGCCGGATGGGCCGCATCTCCGGCCGCACGGACGACATGATCATCCTGCGCGGCGTGAACCTCTTCCCGTCCCAGATCGAGGAGATCGCCCTGCGCATCCCCGAGCTCAGCCCGCACTTCCAGCTCGAGCTGACCCGACCCGCCGGGCGCCGGATGGACGAGCTCACCGTCAAGATCGAGCCGCGCGAGGGCACGACGCCCGAGCAGCGCCGGCACGCGGGCGCCACCCTCAAGCAGCAGATCAAGATCCACATCGGCTCCTCGTGCCACATTGACGTCGTCGAGCCCGGCTCGCTCGAGCGCTCGAACGGCAAGCTGCGCCGGATCTACGATCGCCGCAACGAGGCCTAGGCTGTACTCCATGCCCAGTTCCACGACCGCTTCGCCCGCTGGCCGCCGGGGCCGTCCCGGCTACGACCAGCAGTCCGTGCTCAACATCGCCGTCGAGGTGTTCAACCGCCACGGCTATGACGCGACGAGCATGGGGATCCTCGCGGAGAACCTGGGCATCTCGAAGTCGGCGATCTACCACCACGTGCCGTCCAAGGAGGACCTGCTCGCGCTCGCGCTCGAGCAGGCCCTCGGCGGCCTCGAGTCCGTCTGGGAGGCCCCTGCCTCCCAGACGGGCACGGCCGAGGAGCGGCTCGAGTTCGTGGTCCGCTCGACGGTGCGCGTCCTGACCGAGAAGCTGCCCTTCGTGACCCTCCTGCTGCGCCTGCGCGGCAACACCGAGACGGAACGGGCCGCGCTCGAGCGCCGCCGCGCCTTCGACCGCAAGGTCGCCGAGCTCATCGGCCAGGCCCGCGAGGAGGGCACGGTCCGCAGCGACATCGACCCGCGCACGGCCTCCCGCCTGCTCTTCGGCACGATCAACTCGATCGTCGAGTGGTACCGCCCCGGCGGCCCGCTCTCGCCCGAGAAGCTCGCCGACGACGTCGTGGCCGTGCTCTTCGACGGGCTGCACACGCGCAGCTGACGCGGGAGTCTGCGGGAGGTTGGGGGCGGGGCCGGGCGGAGTCCCGCTCTTGGTTTCCCGCCCGCCGCCCACTAGACTTCTTGGCGTGACCTGCATCTCAATGGCGCGATGCAGGTTTTTTCATGCCTTCTCCCAGGCAGGGGGTGCATGCGGTGGGCAGTCACGGCACGGAACGCCCTGAGCCGAGCCGGCGGGCCGCCCTCGCGCTCGCCGCGTCCGGCGCCCTCGCCGCGCTCGGCGCGTGCACGCCGTCGCCCGCCCCCGCGCCCAGCCCGGACGGCTCCGCGACCGGGGGCCCAGCGCCCACGGGGGCGGTGCCCACGGCCGTCCCGCCGACGGGAGCCCCGACCGGCGGCGCCCCGACCGTAGGTGCGGGCACGCCCGGCCTGCCGCGCGTCGTCGGCACCGTGGCCGAGGGCCTCGACACGCCCTGGTCGATCGCCTTCCTGCCCGGCGGCTCGGCCTTCGTGACCGAGCGCGGCACGGGGCGCATCCTCGAGATCGCGGCGGGCGGGGGCCAGCATCGCGAGGTGGCGCGGATCGCCATCCGCACCGGCACGGCGGAGGGCGGGCTGCTCGGGCTCGAGCTCGCGCCCTCCTTCCCCGACGACGGCACGGTCTTCGTCTACTACTCCGCCCAGGGAGCCAACCGCGTCGTCGCCCTGCGCTGGGACGGCTCTCGGCTCGGCGGCGAGCGCATCCTCGTGGATGGCATCCCGCAGGCCTCGATCCACAACGGCGGCCGGCTCAAGGTCGGCCCGGACGGGCTCCTGTACATCGGCACGGGGGATGCGACCCGCCGCGCCTCGGCGCAGGAGCGCGACAGCCTCGGCGGCAAGATCCTGCGCGTCGCCCCCGACGGCTCCCCCGCCCCCGGCAACCCCTTCGGCAACCGCACCTACTCCTATGGGCACCGCAACGTCCAGGGCCTCGCGTGGGACTCGCGCGGGCGGTTCTGGGCGAGCGAGTTCGGGCCCGAGCGCGACGACGAGCTCAACCTCATCGCCCCCGGCCAGCAGTACGGCTGGCCGGACGTGACGGGGGCCCGGGTGAGCAACGGGAGCGTGCCCGCCGCGCACGTGTGGCCCAGCACGGGGGACGCCTCGCCGAGCGCGCTCGCGATCGCCGACGACGTCGCGTACCTTGCGTGCCTGCGCGGGCAGCGGCTGTGGCGCGTCCCGCTCCCGGGCGCGGGGTTCGCGCCCGACGGCGGCGGGCAGCTTCCCGGGGCCAGCGAGCACTTCCGCGGCGAGTACGGTCGGCTGCGCGACATCGTCGTGGTGCCCGACGCCGCGCGCTTTCCGGGCACCGCTCGCGAGCTGTGGCTCGCAACGAACGAGGGCGCCGACTCGAGGATCCTCCGCATCGCCCTCTGACCACCTTGCGGGGTCACCTCCCTGCGATCCGGGGTCACCTCCCTACGATGAGGGGTCATTGAGCTGACAATGGCCCCGCATCCTTGAAAGGTGACCCCGCAACGCCGAGACGTGACCCCGCAACGCCGAGACGTGACCCCGCAACGCCGAGACGTGACCCCGCAACGCCGAGACGTGACCCCGCAACGCCGAGACGTGACCCCGCAACGCTGAGACGTGACCCCGCAACGTTGGGAGGTGACCCCGCAACGTTGGGAGGTGACCCCGCGTCGGTGGGGTTTGGCGCCGGTCAGGATTGGCGGGCCGTGCGGGCCGTCCTGACGAGCCGCACGACGTCGTCGTGCAGCGGGTGCCCCGGCGCGAGGCCGGTGATCTCCTCGGCGAGCTGCTCATCGGGCGAGTCCCCCGCGAGGAGCGCCTGCAGGCGCGCGGCCTCGTCGTCGTCGGCCGCGTCGAAGGCGAGCGCCGCGCCCATGGCCTCGAGCAGCGCCTCGGCGCCCATGCCCCGCTCGGCCAGCTCCGCGGCCGGGCCGACGAAGCGCTCGTGCCGGCTGAGCTTGCGCAGCGGCGCCCGGCCCACGCGCTCGACCGTGTCCGGCAGCTCCGGGTTCGCGAAGCGGTCCAGGATCTTGCGCACGTAGGCCTCCTGCTCCTCGGGGGCGAAGCCGTACTTCGCCACGAGCAGCGCCTTCGTCTCGGCGAGCACCGCCTCGACGCGCTCGCGCACGCGGGGGCCCGCGAGGGCGTCCGAGATCTTCTCGGCGCCCGCGGCCCGGCCGAAGTACGCCGCCGCGGCGTGGCCCGTGTTGACCGTGAAGAGCTTGCGCTCGATGTACGGCCCCAGGGAGTCGACCCACGTCACGCCCGGGATCTCGGGCACGGCGCCGCCGAACGGACCCCGCTCGATGGCCCACTCGAAGTACGGCTCGACCCGCACGTCGAGCCCGCCGCCGGGCTCCTGGTTGGGCACGATGCGGTCCACGGCGGTGTTCGCGAAGACCGCGCGGGCGTCCACCCCGGCGCCGTCGAGGCCGTCGGCGGCGGCGGAGGCACGGATCTCGCGCTCGAGGATGTCCGTGGCGTTGATCGCGTTCTCGCACGCCATGACCGCGAGGGGCGCCTCCCCCGCGGGGCGCGCGGCCAGGCCGCGCGCGATCGCGGGGGCGACGAACTTCAGGATGTTCGGCCCCACCGCCGTCGTGACGACGTCGGCCCGCGCGATCCGCTCGACGAGGCCGGCCTCGTCGGAGGCGGAGTTCACGGCCTCGTAGCCGTCGACGGTGTGCTCGCCGCCGCCCTCGCCCACCTCGTGCACGGTGTACGACGGCGTGCTGCTGAGGGCGTCGATGAGCGGCGCCGCGACGTCGGCGAACACGAGCCGGTAGCCCGCGTTGTGCAGGAGGAGCCCGACGAAGCCGCGGCCGATGTTGCCCGCCCCGAAGTGGACGGCGGTCTTCTGCCCCTGCGCCGTCACGCGTTCACCTTCCCGAGGATCTCGAGGACCTCGTCCACGCTTGAGGCCGCCTCGAGGCGCGCCACCTGCTCCTTGTCGCCGAAGACCTTGGCGATCCTCGCGAGGATCCCGAGGTGCTCCTTGTCCTTGCCCGCGATGCCGACGACGAACTTGACCGGCTTGCCGTTCCAGTCGATCGGCTCGGCGTACCGGGCGAAGGTCACGGCCGAGGCTTTGATGTGGTCCTTCGCCTCGTTGGTCCCGTGCGGGATCGCGAGGAAGTTGCCCATGTAGGTCGAGACCGAGGACTCGCGCTCGTGCATCGCAGCGGTGTACGCGCCGTCGACGGCGCCCACTGCGAGCAGCAGCCGGCCGGCCTCGTCGATCGCGCCGGCCATGTCCGCCGCCGCGCCCTGGAGCAGGATCGACTGCGGGGCCAGGACCTGAGCGCCCGCGCGGGCCGGGGCCTCGGCGGCGGCTGCGGGTGCTGCCGTGGCGGACGACGGCGCGGCGGCCGCGGGTGCCTCGGCGGCGCTCGCGGTGGTGCCGGGGGCCGCTCCCTCGGCGTCGAGCGCGTCGACGATCTCGTCGTAGCGCGGGCTGCCCATGAAGTTGTCCACGGTGACGATCTGGGCGCTGGGCGTCTTCTCGCGGGCCCGGAGGGCGAGGTCCTGGTGGACGACGACGAGGTCGTAGGTGTCCGTGAGGCTCGCGATCGAGGCGTTGGTGACCGAGACGTCGTCGTGCCCCGCGGCCCTGATCTTGTTGCGCAGCACCGAGGCGCCCATCGCGGAGGAGCCCATGCCGGCGTCGCATGCGAAGACGATGTTCTTCACGCCGGTCCCCGTCAGGGTCGCCGTGCCGGCGCCAGTGGCCGCGCCGCCGAGCACGGTCGAGGCCATGGACTTCTTGCCCTTCATCCCCTCCATCTGGGCGGTGGCGGCCGCGAGGTCGCCCTCCTCCCGGTTCCTGGACGCGCGCAGGATCAGCGACGCGATGAGGAAGGTGACCGTCGCGGCGAGCACGACGGCGAGGATCACCCCGACGTAGGAGTCGCGGGACGTCTGGGCCAGGACCGCAATGATCGAGCCCGGTGCGGACGGGGCGACGAGGCCCGAGTTGGTCAGCGCGAGGGTCGCGATGCCGGTCATGCCGCCGCCGATCATGGCGAGGATCAGGATCGGCTTCATGAGCACGTACGGGAAGTAGATCTCGTGGATGCCGCCGAGGAAGTGGATGATCGCGGCGCCGGGGGCGGAGGCCTTCGCGGCCCCGCGGCCGAACAGCATGTAGGCAAGCAGCAGGCCGAGCCCCGGGCCCGGGTTCGCCTCGAGGAGGAAGAGGATCGACTTCCCCTGCTCGAGCGACTGCTGGGTTCCGAGCGGGGTCAGGACGCCGTGGTTGATGGCGTTGTTCAGGAACAGGACCTTGGCGGGCTCGATGAGGAGCGAGGTCAGCGGCAGGAGGCCGTTGTTGACGAGGAACTGCACGACGTTCCCGGCGGCCGCGCTGAAGGCCGCGACGACGGGGGCGATGCCGTAGAAGCCCAGCAGGGCGAGGATCGCGCCCCAGATGCCGGCCGAGAAGTTGTTGATGAGCATCTCGAACCCGGGCCGGATCTTGTGCGACCAGATCGAGTCGAGCTTCTTCATCGTCCAGCCGCCGAGCGGGCCCATGATCATCGCGCCGATGAACATCGGGATGCCGGCGCCGATGATGACGCCCATCGTGCCGATCGCGCCGACGACGCCGCCGCGCACGTCGTAGACCATCCGACCGCCCGTGTAGGCGATGAGCAGCGGGAGGAGGTAGGTGATCATCGGGCCGACGAGGCCGACGTTCTTGACGCCCTCGGCGTTCGTCCCGAAGCCGCCGAGCTCGGGGACGGGGAGGTAGCCCTTCTCGATGAAGAGGGCGGTGATGAGGCCCCAGGCGATGAAGGCGCCGATGTTCGGCATGATCATGCCCGAGAGGAACGTGCCGAACTTCTGCACTCCGGCCCTGGCCGTGTGCAGGCGTGACGGCGCTGCTGTGGTCGACATGGATTCTCCTGCTTGTGTCTGGCGGAGGCAGCGTGCGGCTGCGAAAGAGGGGGTGTCAGCTCCCCTGGTGCGGCTCCCGGGCCTCGCCGAGGGGCGACTGCGCCGTGGAGAGCCGGTGGAGCCATTCCAGGAAGAGCTTCATCTCGGTGCCGGAGAGCTGGTCCGGGTGCGAGGACTGGAGCGTGGCGTTGAGGGCGATGGCCGCAGCGACGTAGCTGGGCGGCCCGCCCTTCCCCGCCGGCGCCCCTGCGGTGGGGGCATCGAGGATGCCGGGGTCGGTGAGGATGGAGCGCAGGACGGCGTCCCGCGTCTGGGCCGAGAGCTGGCTGTCGGCCACGGTTTCGGGGCCCTCCGCGTCAGCGGGGGCATCGGCGATGAGCATGAGTGTCACGCCGATCGTGGCGGCGAGGATGGCCCGGGCCGCCTCGAGGGGCGGCACGGCGAGCTGTCCCGCCGCCGCGACCCGGACGAGCTCGGCCTCGAGGAGCCTCTCCGCCTCGGTGACGACGACGGGCCGGCGGCGGCTCGGACCGCTGCCGCCGAACATGAGCATGTACAGCTGCGCGTGGGTGACGCCGAACTGGACATGCACGTCCCAGAGCCTCTTGACGTCCTCGATAGGGCTGTCCGAGCGCTCAATGCTGACCTCGCGCTCGACGAACTCCTCGAAGCCCCGGGCGATGACGGCCTCCATGAGGCCGTCCTTGTCCCCGAAGTGGTGGTAGAGCGTCGGGGCAGTGACGCCCGCGAGGTCGGTGATCTGCCGCGTCGAGACTGCTGCCCCTCCCGAGGCGGCCACGAGCTCCATGGCCGCCTGGATGAGGCGTTCCCGGGGCGAGGCGCGCGGCGTCTTCTCCCCGGCGGCGCCGTCGCTGGCACCGGTCCCTGATTCACGCATGGCCGCTAGCGTAGTGGATATAGCAACGCTATAACAAGACCCAAAAGTGAACTGCGTCACTCCACCCCTGATCTGCCGACGCGGCCCGCGTTCTGTGACGGACATCACGACAGGGGCTTGTTATAGCAGTGCTATAGCCGCTAGGGTAACGCGACAGTTACCTGCGTCTCACTCCTCACGAGGCGCCCCCGGCCCCTTCGGCCCTCCCGAAAGGAATCCCTCATGCAGCAGTTTCACGGCGTCGGTGTGACCCCGGGGCGTGTCCTGGGCCGGGTGCGGCAGATGCCGGCGCCGGTCTCCGAGCCCCCGGCGGGGGCGGTGGCGGGGGCCGACCCGCTGGAGGAGGCCGAGCGGATCCGGACCGCGGCCAAGGCCGTCCAGGCCGAGCTCAAGGCCCGCGCCGCGACCGCGACCGGTGACGCGCGCGGGGTGCTCGAGGCCACCGCGCTCATGGCCGCGGACCCGATGCTGGTCAAGGGCGCCGTGAAACTGCTCGACCCCGCCGCCGACGGCGGGCCCCGCACCGCCGAGCGCGCGGTGTGGGAGTCCGGCACCGCGGTGGCGGAGAAGCTCAAGGCCCTCGGCGGCTACATGGCCGAGCGCGCGACCGACGTGGCCGATGTCCGGGCCCGGATCGTCGCCGAGCTCGCGGGCCTGCCCGCCCCCGGCATCCCCGACTCGCCAGAGCCGTTCGTCCTGGCCGCCGAGGACCTCGCCCCCGCCGACACCGCGACCCTGGACCCCACCAAGGTCCTGGCCCTGGTCACCTCCGGCGGCGGCCCCCAGTCCCACACCGCGATCCTCGCCCGCGCCCTGGGCCTGCCCGCCGTCGTCGCCGCCCCCGGCGTCGACGAGATCCCGGACGGGACCCTGGTCTACGTCGACGGCGCCGCCGGCACCGTCGCCATCGACCCCGGCCCCACCGAGCGCGACGCCGCCACCGCCTGGGCCGCCCAGGCCGCCGCGCTGGCGGTGTTCGAGGGCCCCAACACCCTCGCCGACGGCCACCCCGTGCCCCTGCTGGCCAACGTCGGCACCGGCAAGGACGCGGCCAAGGCCGCCGCCGCCGGCGCCGAGGGCGTGGGCCTGCTGCGCACCGAGTTCTGCTTCCTGGACCGCGACACCGAGCCCCGCCACGACGAGCAGGTCGCCGCCTACTCCGCCGTCCTGGCCGCCTTCCCCGGCAAGAAGGTCGTCGTCCGCACCCTCGACGCCGGCGCCGACAAGCCCCTGCCCTTCCTGACCAACGCCGACGAGCCCAACCCCGCCCTGGGCGTGCGCGGCTACCGCACCGACTCCACCACCCCCGGGGTCCTGGCCCGCCAGCTCGCCGCCATCGCCGACGCCGCCGCCAAGAATGACGCCGACGTCTGGGTCATGGCCCCCATGATCGCCACCCCCGACGAGGCCGCCCACTTCACCCGCCTCGCCCGCGAGGCCGGCCTCAAGACCGCCGGGGTCATGGTCGAGGTCCCCTCCGCCGCCCTCACCGCCGAGCACATCCTCCACCACGCCGACTTCGCCTCCCTCGGAACCAACGACCTCACCCAGTACGCCATGGCCGCGGACCGCATGCTCGGCCCCCTCGCCACCCTCAACGACCCCTGGCAGCCCGCCGTCCTGCACCTGATCAAGGCCACCTGCGACGGCGCCGCCCGCGCCGCGGAACGCACCGCCGAGAACCCCGACGGCCGGCCCAAGCCCGTCGGCGTCTGCGGCGAGGCCGCCGCCGACCCCGCCCTGGCCGCCGTCCTCGTCGGCCTCGGCGTCACCACCCTCTCCATGTCCCCCCGCGCCCTGGCCGCCGTCAACACCGTCCTGAAGACCATCACCCTCCCCCAGGCCCAGGACCTCGCCGCCCTCGCCCTCAACGCCCCCACCGCAGCAGACGCCCGCACCGCCGTCCGCACCCACCTCCCCATCCTCGACACCCTCGGGCTCTGAGCATGTCCCGGACCCTCGTCTTCATCGCGTGCGCCGGCGGCGGCGCCGTCGACACCCTCTCGTTCGACACCGCCTCGGGCCGACTCGAGCCCCTGTCCCGGGCCGAGGGGCTCGGACGGGTCTCGGCGCTCGCGCTCGACCCCGCGGGCACGCTGTACGCGGGGGCGAACGGCACGCCGCCGCGCACCATCGCGCTCGCCCTCGACCCCGAGACCGGGGCGGCGACGCCGTCTGCCGAGAGCGAGGCACCCGCGAGCACGTGCTTCCTAGCCTTGGCCCCGGGCGGCCGGGAGCTGCTGAGCGCCTCGTACCACGAGGGACTCATGGCGCGGTTCCCCGTGCCCGAGGCCGCGGGGCCGCATGCGGCCGAGGCGGCCGCCACGCCGCGGCCGAGGGCAACGGAGTACCGCTCCGGCCCCAATACGCACTGCGCCGTCCCGAGCCCGGACGGCCGCCACGTGTACACGGCCTCGCTCGGCGACGACCGCGTCTCGTGGTTCCCGCTCGAGGCGACGCGCGACGGCGTCGTGCGCCCCGCGGGGCAGCTCGCCGCGATGCCCGGCTCGGGCCCGCGGCACCTGCGGCTCAACGCCGCCGGCGACCGCGTGTACGTGCTGCACGAGCTCTCGGGGGACGTGGACGTGCTCGTGCGCGACCCCGAGACCGGCGGGCTCTCGCTGCTCCAGCGCACATCCGCGGTCGAGGGCCTGGGGCTCGCGCCGGGCATCGTCCGCTCCCCCAGCACGCCGGACCCGGGCGTCGGGGTCGTGTGGTGCGCGGACCTCCGGCTCACCCCGGACGGGCGCGTGCTCGTCGCGACGGAGCGCTCGACGAGCATGCTCGCGTCCTTCACGGTCGACGCCGACGGGCGGCTCGCGTTCGCGGGCCACACCGAGACGGAGGCCCAGCCGCGCGGCTCCGCGATCGATCCCTCGGGCCGGTTCCTGCTCGTGTGCGGGGAGCTGTCCGACCACGTCAGCGCCTACCGGATCGACCCCGCCACGGGCGGCCTCGAACCGGTCTCGCGCGCGGCCACGGCGGGCGGCCCGCTGTGGATCGAATGCTGGGACGCACCGGACGCGGGCGCAGAGGAGCGCTGAAAGGAGCGTCCCGGGCGCATGCGGAAGGGCCGGGCACCTGCCCGGCCCTCCGCCGTCGTGCATTATGCGACGAGCGTCGTCACATGTTGTATTCGATGACCCCGCCCTGATGCAGGCAGATGATGTTGCCGTCGGGATCGGCGAACCACGAGGAGCGATCGCCGCCCTTGGTCCAGATGTGATGGTCATCCGTCTTGATGTCAGGCAGGTCGTAGTCCTCGAAGTGCACGCCGTGCCCTTCGAGATCCGCCATCGTCCTGTCGAGGTCATCGACCTCGAACGTCAGGGCGGGGTGGCCCGAGTGGACCGCTTTCGGATCCACCATGAGGCCGAGCGATGCGGATCCCTCCAGACCGAGGATCGTCATCCCGGTCGGATCCTTTCCGCGGACAGGGAGCCCGAGCGCTCCCTCGTAGAAGTTCCTGGCGCGGGCCTCGTCCGCCACGGTCAGGATGGTGGTTGTCGGTCTTGTTGCGAGGTTGGTCATGGAGCACCTCCACGAGGGGAACTGACGCGGCCCATTTTAATCCCGGGGCACTCCTTAAGCGCCCCGCGGTCCAGCCCCGACGAGACCGTGTGGCTAGGCCTGCGGCCACTCCTTCGCCACGAGAGTGAGCACGTCATAGGTGGCCACGATCTCGTCGTCCTGGTTGGTCAGGACCGCGTCCCAGCGGACCTCGCCGTACTCGTCCGTGACGCGCGGGGTGATCTCCTTGGCCGTGAGCGTGACCCGGATCGAGTCCCCCGCGGGGACCGGCGTGATGAAGCGCAGGTTCTCGAGGCCGTAGTTGGCCAGGACCGGGCCGGGCTCGGGCGAGACGAACAGCCCCGCCGCCCAGCTCACGAGCAGGTAGCCGTGGGCCACGATGCCCGGGAAGAACGGGTTGGCCGCCGCGGCCTCCTCGTTCGTGTGGGCGTAGAAGGTGTCGCCGGTCTCGTTCGCGAAGGCGGTGATGTCCTCGAGGGTGACCTGGCGCAGGTCCGAGCGGACGGCGTCGCCGATCCGCAGCTCAGCGAGGGACTTGCGGAAGGGGTGCGCCGAGGGGTCCGCCGGGTCCGCGAGGCGCCGGTCCGCACCCGTGTGCCACACGCCCGTGACGGCCGTGAGCATGTTCGGGGAGCCCTGGAGGGCCGTGCGCTGCATGTGGTGCTTGACCGAGCGGATGCCGCCGAGCTCCTCGCCGCCGCCAGCGCGGCCGGGGCCGCCATGAACGAGGTGCGGGACCGGGGAACCGTGCCCGGTCGAGGTCTTGGCATCCTCGCGGTTGAGCATGAGCACGCGTCCGTGGTGCGCCGCGATGCCGGTCACGAGCGCCTGGGCGGTGGCCGGGTCGTTCGTGCACACCGAGGCCACGAGCGAGCCGGAGCCGAGCGCCGCGAGCTCGATGGCCTCCTCGAGGGAGGCATAGCCGACGACCGACGAGACCGGGCCGAACGCCTCGGTGCCGTGGAGGGCAGGGGCGCGGACGTCGTCCCACGTCAGGACGAGGGGCGACATGAACGCGCCGTCGGGCACGACCGTCCGCTCGCCGCTCGCGGTGAGCACCTCCGGGGCGTCGAGGGAGCCGACGGCGATCCGGCCGCCGGCCGCGACGAGCGACTCGACGGCCCCGCGGACGTCCTTGAGCTGGCCGAGCGAGGCGAGCGCGCCCATGGTCGCGCCCTCGGCGCGCGGGTCGCCGAGCACGACGCGCTCGCCCACGCGGGCGGCGATGGCGCTTACGACGGCGTCCACGAGCTCCGCGGGGACGATCGCCCGGCGGATCGCGGTGCACTTCTGGCCCGCCTTGACCGTCATCTCGGTGACCACGGACTTGACGAACGCCTCGAACTCGGGGGTGCCCGGGACGGCGTCGGGCCCCAGGATCGCGGCGTTGAGCGAGTCCGTCTCCGAGGTGAAGCGCACGCCGCCGTGCAGCACGTTGGGGTGCGACTTGAGCATGTTCGCCGTCGAGGCCGAGCCCGTGAACGAGACCATGTCGCGGTAGTCGAGCTCGTCGAGGAGGGTGCGGGCCGAGCCGGAGACGAGCTGGATCGAGCCCGCCGGGAGGATGCCAGACTCGACCATGAGCCGGACCATCGCCTCGGCCACGTAGCCGGTCGGGGTCGCGGGCTTGACGATCGTGGGGACGCCGGCGACGAAGGCCGGGGCGAACTTCTCGAGCATGCCCCACACCGGGAAGTTGAAGGCGTTGATCTGCACGGCGACGCCCGGGATGCGGGTGTAGATGTGCTCGCCGACGAAGGAGCCGTCGCGGGACAGGTTCTCCATGGGCCCGTCCACGATCACGTTCGTGTTGGGCAGCTCGCGGCGGCCCTTCGAGCCGAAGGTGAAGAGCACGCCGATGCCGCCGTCGACGTCGACCATCGAGTCGACCTTGGTCGCGCCGGTTCGGTACGAGAGCTCGTACACCTCGTCGCGGCGCGCGTTGAGGTACTGGGCGAGCTCCTTGAGCTTGAGGGCGCGCTCGTGGATGGTCAGCGCGCCGAGCTCCCTCTGGCCCACCGTGCGCGCGTGCTCGACCATGCCGGCGAGGTCGAGGCCGTCGGCGTTGACGACGGCGAGGAGCTCGCCTGTGCTGGCATCGCGAACCTCGGCACCGTGGGCGGCTCGTGCTCCCGCCGCTTCCTGGGCAGGGGTCCACCAGGCATCGCGGATGTAGCTGGGGACGACCATGGCAGATGCGGCGTCCGTGGCGGGGGCTTCCGGGGCAGTGGTCATCGTCGACGGATCCTTCTTCAGAGGCGAGGCTGGCTTCCGTGGGCCGCCCAATTACTGACCGGCCGTTCGGTAATGAACTAAGAATACACGCTCGGCCCGTGGAGGACGAGGGGCTTCTGCTCCGGCCCTGTACGCGCCCCCACGCGAGGGCGGAGGATGTCTCGGGTCTGGACCGACCGGCGCAGCGACCGGCGTCCGCGCGCTTTGGGGCGGCGCAGGTTCTGGTTGTGCCATGAGTACATCAGGAGTCGCCATGACCGCTCCCGCCCGGATCCGCCGGATCGGCGCCGCCGTCGCCGTCGTCCTTGCCACGGCCGGGGCCGCCCCCGCAAGCGCCGCCGCGCCCCCGCCCCTCGACTACGTGAACCTCGGCGACTCTTACTCGGCCGGCTGGGGCGCGAGCGCCCCGTCCTTCGAGCCCAATCCGGAGTACGCCGGGCTCGCGATCCAGTGCTTTGTCTCGGGGCCGGACCACGTGACGCTCCTCGACGCGCTGCGAGGGGTCGAGCTCGACGGCGACTACTCGTGCTCCGGGGCCCGGCTCGACAGGATCGTCTTCGAGGCCCAGCTGGCCGCGAGCCGCGGCGACCTGGGCCCGGCCACCGACCTCGTCACGCTGACGGCGGGCGGCAACGACCTGGGATTCGAGTCGATCCTGTGGCAATGCCTCGCGCTGAAGCAGGCCGGCGGCACGTGCGACGCGCTGTTCGACACGGTCGCGGCCGCGCTCCCGGCCTTCCGCGAGGGCGTCACCGCGACGGCCGCGACGCTGCGGGCGCTCGCCCCGAACGCCCGCATCGCCTGGGCCGGATACCCGCACCTGATCACCGCGGACCCCGCGGCGCCTCTCCCCGGAGCGGGAATCCTGAGCCTCGAGGAGGCGGCGGCCTTCAACGCCGCGATCAACGCGCTCAATGGTGCCATCGCCGCGGGCCTCGGCCCGGTCGCCAACACGCAGTTCGTCTCCGTCGTCGAGAAGTTCGCCGGTCACGAGCTCGGCACCGCGGATCCGTGGTTCACGCCGCTCGTGCTGGATCCGAACGATCCGGGCTCGCTGTTCAACCTGCACCCGAACGCGACTGGCTACGCCCGGGGCTACTACCCCGCCGTCGTGAGCCACGTGAAGCCCGCCCAGCTCCCGCGGCACTGAGGCTCAGCCGGCGAGCTTCGAGCGCACGGCGGCGAGCTCGGACCGGGTGAGGCCGTGCGCCAGGAGGTACCCCTCGACGTCGAGCCCGTCCGCGAAGCCGGTCAGCGCCTCGCGCCGGCCGGCGAGCAGCGGCGCGAGCTCGGCATCGTCATGGTAGCGCTCGTAGGGGTGCCGCACGGGGCTGATCCGGTGCCACTCGTTGATCCCGCGCACGCTCGCCTCGTCGTGCACGGCCGCCGCCTCGCGCGCCCCGCCGGGCGCCGCGAGCGCCAGGAGCATCGTCACGACCAGGCCGGTGCGGTCCCGCCCCGCCGAGCAGTGGAGCACGACGCCGGCGGGCGCCTCGGCGATCGCGCGGAAGACCGCGACGAGCCGCTCGGGGAAGAGCCTGACGATGTGGGCGTAGCCGTCGGGGTGGTTGAGGTAGGGCGGGACGCGGTCGGCGAACAGCTCGGCGTGCTCGGGATGCGCCGGGTCCTCGGTCGGGGCGTTGACGACGGCGATGCCCGCCGTCGCACCGGAGGGCACCTCGGGGTCGGTTGGGCGCCGGTGCTGCTCGCCCGGGTTGCGGAGGTCGATGACGGTGCGGATCCCGTCGTCGCGCATCTGCCGCCACCCGCGCTCGGTGAGCCACTCCCTGCGCCCCATCCGGAACACCTCCCCGCGCACGCGGCGGGCGTTGACCGCGCCCTCCCAGGCGACGGGCTCGAGCGGCTCGGCGGTGTCCATGCGGCCCAGCGTAGCCGCCCGCCGGGCGGGCAGCGGCGCCCCATCAGCGAGAGAGGTTTCTTCCCTCCCCGTTGCACGAGCGACATCTGGCGGAAACACCGGCTCCAGACACTGGAAGGACCCGGGAACTTGAGCCAGAAGGAGACCGACAGTGGCGTACGGCACCGAGCAGGCATCCACCAGCGAACCGAAGATCCTCGCCCTCACGGCCTGGGCGGGCTGGTGGACGGACGTTCCAGGAACGCCTCCCACTGTTCCCACCGATGGCTCACCCTCGAGGACAGCGCGGACGGGGGCCAGCCGCCCCTGAACCGAGGGGCCTGCATCGTCGGGAGGTGACCCCGCATCGTTGAGAGGTGACCCGCATCGTTGAGACGTGACCCCCCATCCCCCATGAAGGATGCGGGGTCAGGTCCCTGCGATGCGGGGTCAGGTCCAGTCGTAGAAGCCCTTGCCCGTCTTGCGGCCGAGCTCGCCCGCGGCGACCTTGTCGCGCAGGATCTGGGGCGGGGCGAAGCGCTCACCCAGCGTCGAATGCAGGTACTCGGCGATGCCCAGGCGCACGTCGAGGCCCACGATGTCGGTGGTCTTGAGCGGCCCGGTCGGGTGCTTGTAGCCCAGCACCATCGCGTTGTCGATGTCCTCGGCGGACGCGACGCCC
Source organism: Sinomonas sp. T428B (assembly GCF_056780155.1). Classification (NCBI taxonomy): domain Bacteria; kingdom Bacillati; phylum Actinomycetota; class Actinomycetes; order Micrococcales; family Micrococcaceae; genus Sinomonas; species Sinomonas sp. T428B. The sequence goes on from NZ_JBRAZR010000001.1 coordinate 3,138,790, forward strand.
TCCTCGACCATCCGCATGGCTTCGAGCGCGATGGCCACGCCGAGGCGTGAGGAGGCGAAGCCGGGAGCGTCGCGCACGACGACGGCCGTCTTGCCGAGCGCCTCGACCCAGCCGCGCGCGGCGGCCTCGGCCTCCGGGGACGTCTTCGCGGCGATGACGACCTCGATCAGGGTCGAGGCCGGGACGGGGTTGAAGAAGTGCAGGCCCAGGAACTGCTCGGGCCGGGCAAGGGACTCGGCCAGGCCCGTCACGGACAGGGACGAGGTGTTCGTGGCCAGGAACGCGTGCGGGTTCAGCTCGCGCTCGACGGCGGTCAGCGCCGTCGTCTTCAGCTCCCGGTCCTCGGGGACCGCCTCCACGACGAGGTCGCACAGGGAGAAGTCCGCGTAGTCGGTGCTCGTGGCGAACGACGTGAGGATCTCCGCGGCGGAGGACTCGACACCGCCGCGCTCGATGCTCTTGGCCACCGAGGCCTCGACCCGCTCCCGGGCCCCGGCGGCGGCGTCGTCGTCGCGCTCGACGACGACGACCTTCGCCCCGCCCATGAGGAACGCGTGCGCGATGCCGGCGCCCATGCGCCCGCCGCCGAGGACTCCGACGCGCTTCGGGAGGCCCTCGGCCAGGTTGATCGTGCCCATCACTGCTTCCCGTCCCTGGTCTTGTTCCTGCTCTTGTCCAAAAACGCCTGCATCCTGTCGAACTTGGCCTGGGACTCGAAGAGCATCCCCTGGGCCAGGGTGTCGATGAGCGGGTGGACCTCCCGCGGGGTGTGGAAGACGGCCTTCGAGATCCGGACCGCGAGCGGATCCTGCGCGGCGATGCGGTCCGCGAGCGCGTGCGCGGCGGGCAGGAGCTGCTCGGGCTCGACGAGCTCGGTCACGAGGCCCGCGTCGAGGCACTCCTGTCCGGTCAGCACGCGGCCCGCGAGCAGGACCTCCTTCGCGAGAGGCTCGCCGACGAGCTCGCGCAGCCGCCACGTCGCCCCGGCCGCGGCCATGATCCCGAGGCCCGTCTCCGGGTTGCCCATCCGCAGCGACGGGGTGCCGATGCGGAAGTCGGCCGCGTAGGCCAGCTCGGCGCCGCCGCCCAGGGCGTAGCCCTCCAGCGCGGCGATGACCGGCATCGGCAGCTTCGCGATCCGGTCGAAGACCGTGGAGTTGATCCCGGCCAGCGCGTCGTCGCGGCGCCGCTCGCGCAGCTGGGCGATGTCCGCCCCGGAGGCGAAGATGCCCTTCGCCCCGCCGTCCCGGTCCGCGGCGGTCCCGGAGAGGATGAGGACCTTGGGATGCGCCTCGAGGTGCGCGCAGACCGCGTGCAGCTCGTCCACCATGACCTGGTCGATCGCGTTGCGGACCTCGGGCCGGTGCAGCGTCGCATGCAGCCGGTCCGCGCCCTCGGCGATGCGCAGCGTCGTGAAGCCGGAGGCGTCAAGGCGCGGAGCGCCGTCGTCCTGAATCGGTTCGGCGGCCATCAGAGGCCCTCGACGAGCAGCGCGGTGCCCTGCCCGACGCCGACGCACATCGTCGCGAGGCCGAGCCTCCGGCTCCCGCCTGAGAGCTCGCGGTCCATCCGGCCGAGAAGGGTCACGACGAGCCGCGACCCCGAGGAGCCGAGCGGGTGGCCGAGGGCGATCGCGCCGCCGTCGGCGTTGACGATGTCCTGGTCGAGCTTGAGCTCGCGCATGACGGCGAGAGACTGGGAGGCGAACGCCTCGTTGAGCTCGACGGCGCCGAGGTCCCCGACGGACAGGCCCGCGCGGTCCAGGACCTTCTGCGTGGCCGGGACCGGGCCGATGCCCATGACCTCCGGCGCGACGCCCGCCGAGGCGCCCTCGAGGATCCGGGCGCGCGGGGCCAGGCCGTACTTCTCCACGGCGCCCTCGGAGGCGACGACGATCGCCGAGGCCCCGTCGTTGAGGGACGAGGCGTTGCCGGCGGTCACGACGGAGCCGCCCTTGACGACGGGCCGCAGCCCGGCGAGGACCTCCGCCGTCGTGCCCGGCCGCGGCCCCTCGTCGGTGTCGACGACGGTCTGGGCGCCCTTCTTCCCGGTCACCGTCACGGGGACGATCTCCTCGGCGAAGCGGCCCGCCTCGATCGCGGCCAGGGCCCGCTCGTGCGAGCGGACCGCGAACGCGTCGCAGTCCTCGCGGGACGTCCCGTAGACCCGTGCGACCTCCTCGGCGGTCTCGGGCATCGAGAACGTGGCCTTGCCGTCGCGGGAGAGCTCCCCGGAGAGGAAGGCCGGGTTGGTGAAGCGCCACCCGATCGAGGTGTCGAACACGGCCCCGGGCTTGGCGAACGCCGCCGCGGGCTTCTCCATGACCCACGGCGCGCGGGACATCGACTCGACGCCGCCCGCGACCACGAGGTCCGCGGCGCCGGCCTTGACCATGTGGCTCGCCATGATGATCGCCGAGAGGCCCGATGCGCACAGCCTGTTCACCGTGATGCCCGGGACGCTGTCCGGGTACCCGGCCAGGAGCCACGCCATCCGCGCGACGTTCCGGTTCTCCTCGCCCGCGCCGTTCGCGTTGCCCAGGATGACCTCGTCCACCGCGGCGGGGTCGATGCCCGCGCGCTCGACGGCGGCCCGGACGGTGAGTGCCGCGAGGTCGTCGGGACGGACGGAGGAGAGCGAGCCGCCGTAGCGCCCCACCGGGGTGCGCGCGCCGCCGATCAGAAAGGCCTCAGCCATGTGCACTTCCTTATGCATAGTCCTCGAGCGTGGGCGTCGGCACCGACATTAGTTACCGACCGTTCGTTCTATAAAGATTCTCACCCTGCCCTCTCCGGGTCAACCCGGAACGGGGCAGATCCCCTGTTCGTTGACTCGACGATGCTGCCACGTTCGACCTCCGCACCCGCTAGGCCGCGCCGCTTCGGCCGCTACACGGCACTGGACGGCCTCGCCGTCCTGCTGTACCTGGCCCTGCCGCTGGCCGCCGCGCTGCTGCCCCTCAGCCAGCTCGCCGCGGTGGCCGCCGATCCGACCGCAGCGACGTTCCTGCTCAACCTCGGCGTCTACGGGGTCGTGTTCGTCGTCGCGCTGCTCGCCGCCCGGCAGTATGTGGCGCGCGACCTGCGGATCCTCGGAACGCGGCCGTGGTTCACCCTCGGCGTCCTGCCGCTCATGCTCGTGGCGATGCTCATCGTGACCGTCCTCGTCGTCATGCTCGCCGGCGGGGTCCAGGTCTCCGTCAACCAGACAGGGCTCGAGGACATGGCCCAGCAGGTGCCCTGGTACCTCACGGCGCCGCTGCTCATCCTCATCGGGCCCTTCGTCGAGGAGTACATCTTCCGCCACCTCCTCATCGGCAAGCTGAGCCTCTACGTCAACCGGTGGATCTGCTACACCGCCTCGGTGCTCCTGTTCGCGGCGCTGCACATCGCCGGCCGAGAGGCCATCACCTTCCAGTCGCTCGCGCCGTACCTGGGCCTCGGGCTCGTGCTGGTCTTCGCGTACGCGTGGACGGCGAACAACCTCATGTTCAGCTTCTTCCTGCACGCGCTCAAGAACGCCCTGAGCGTGGTCCTCATGTACTCGTTGGACCTCTCCTCGCTCGCACAGTAGGCGCACAGGCACCGGCGGGAACCACTCCGTGCCCCTGCCCGTGGATCACGTGAAGCGTCAACCTACGTGAGGGGATTCCGTGACCAAGAAACGCAGACTCTGGCTCCTGATCGGGCTGCTCGGGGCCGTCGTCGCCGTCGTCGCCGTCGTCGCCGGGCCGCGCATCTACGCCGCGATGCAGCCCGAAGCCAGGGCTCCGCTCTCCGTGTCCAGCCCCACGGCAAGCTCCCCGACGCTCCTCGCGACGACTGCCGAGCGCCCCACCGCCGAGGACAACGGCACGTGGAACGTCGCCTCCGGCTCCCAGGCCGGCTACCGCATCGACGAGGTGCTCAACGGCGCCGACGTGACCGTCGTCGGCCGCACCGAGAAGGTCGGCGGCACGGCGACGGTGGCCGACGGCGTCCTGACGGCGGCGACGGTCGTCGTCGACGTCGCGAGCATCACGACCGACAGCGGCAACCGCGACAGCTACTTCCGCTCGACGGCCCTGCGCACGAGCCAGTTCCCGACGGCGACCTTCACGCTCGGGACCCCGGTCACCCTGCCCCAGATCGGGGCGAACCCGGTCCAGGTCCCCGTCGCCGGCACGCTCGAGCTCGCGGGCCAGAAGCGCGACGTGACCGCGACGCTGTCCGTGGTGCGCGGCGGCGAGCGCGTCTCCGCCTCGGGCTCGATCCCCGTGACCGTCTCCGACTACGGCATCCAGGCCCCGGACCTCGGCTTCGTCAAGGTCGAGCCGGCCGGGCAGGTCGAGTTCCTGGTCCACCTCGAGCAGCCGTGAGCCGCAGCTCGCGCCCGCCCTCGAGACGCGAGAACCAGCGCCCGAGGGCACGGTCGTGGCTCGCGATGACGAGCGTGCCGCGGTAGCTCTCGAGGGCCGCCTCGAGCTCACCCACGAGCAGCGGCGCGAGGTGGTTGGTCGGCTCGTCGAGGAGCAGGAGCTCGGCGTGGCCGGCGAGCAGGCGCGCCAGCGCGAGGCGCCGGTACTGCCCGGCCGAGAGCGACCCGACCGGCACGAAGAAGTCCTGCACCCTGAACAGGCCCACGTGCAGGAGCCGCTCGGCGTGCTCGTCGAGGTCGCCGGGGAGGCCCGCCGCGTAGGCCGCGAGCAGGCGCGCGTGCGGGTCCGCGGGCGGCGGCAGCTCCTGGGCGAGGAGGGCGACGGCGGCCCGCCGCGGGCCGCGGGGCGACTCCCCTTCGCTGGGTGCCGTCCCTTCGCCCACCGCCGACCGGACGGAGCCCCCATGCGGGATCGCGCCCGCGAGGACGCCGAGCAGGGTCGACTTGCCCACCCCGTTGGGCCCCGTGACGAGCAGCCGCTCCCCCGGCCCGAGCTCGAGGTCCACCGGCTCGAGCCTGCCCGGGACCGACGCGCCCTCGACGGACACGGCCGCGCCCTCCTCGACCTCGAAGGCGGCCGCGAGGTGCAGGGGCCGGGGCGGGGGCATGACCGGCGCAGCCTCGAGCCGCCGGAGCCGCTCGCGGGCCGAGCGGATCTGGCTCTCGACCGCCGCGCTGACCCGCTGGCCGAAGTAGTTGAACCCGGACTTGTCCTTGTCCGTCATGCGCCCGTAGGCGACGCGGCCGGTCACGGCGGCGGCCTTGGCCCGCTCGTGCTCCTTGGCCGCGACCCACTCGGCGTACTCGTGCTCCCAGGCCCGCCGCTCGGCGGCCTTCGCGGCCCGGTACCCGCCGTAGCCGGTCCCGTAGCGGCGCACGGCGCGCCGGTCGGCGTCGACCTCGAGGACCACGCGGGCGAAGCGCTCGAGGAAGTCGCGGTCGTGCGAAACGGCCACGACGATCCCGCTGCGCGCCGCGAGCTCCGCCTCGAGCCACGCGAGCGCCGCGGCGTCGAGGTGGTTGGTCGGCTCGTCGAGCAGCAGGATCGGGGCCGGGTCCGCGAGCGCGAGGGCCAGGCACACGCGCTCGGCCTCCCCGCCGGAGAGGCTCCCGAGGGTGCGGTCGGCCTCCTCGCGCGCGAGGCGGCCGACGCCGAGCCGCTCGAGCGCGATGGACGCCCGGACCCGCGCCTCGAGCTCCCCCTCCGGGATGTGCGCGTCCGGTGTGTGCGCGGCCGCTGCCGACGCCTCGGCGAGAAGCCCGCCCACGGTCGCGCCGGCGTCGTACGTCTGGGCGAGCCGGGAGACGCGCCCGTGCACGGCGACGGTGCCCGCGTCGGGGCGCTCGACGCCGGCGAGGAGCCGCAGGAGCGTCGACTTGCCGGCGCCGTTCTCGCCGACGACGGCGATCCGCTCGCCGTCGGCGACGACGAGGTCCACGCCGTCGAGGAGGAGCCGGTCGCCGTAGCCGTGGGAGACGCCGGTGACGGTGACGTGCACGGCGGTCTGGTGGGTGTGCTGAAGAGGTGCGGTCATGGTCTGGCCTCGCTTCATCAAGCTCACGGGCTCGCGCGGGCACGCGCCGAGCCCGGGCGGACAGGGGTCGGGGAAGCGGATCAGCGGACCATGCGTTCTAGGGTCCCGGGACGCCACTGGCGTGTCAAGCAGGCGCCGCGCGAGTCAAGCAGGCACTCATGTGGAGTCACGCGCGGTCACCGAAGGTCACAGCGGACGGCCCCTGTCCTCGGGCGCCTTCCGATGTCACCGCGCGAAACCTACCGTGGGGTCATGGCGTACAGAATCCAGGTGGCCGTCGACTGCCACGACCCGCATGCCCAGGCCGACTGGTGGGCCGAGACCCTCGGCTGGATCGTCGAGCCGACGGACGAGGCCTTCATCCGCAGCATGATCGAGGCCGGCCACGCGACCGAGGCGGACACCACGGTGCACCGCGGCCGGCTCGTCTGGGTGGACGGGGCGGCGATCTGCCCGCCCGACGAGGTGGGCCAGAAGGGCCGGCAGCGCATACTCTTCCAGCCCGTGCCCGAGCCCAAGACGGTGAAGGACCGCATCCACCTCGACATCAACCTCGACGGGGACGACAAGGACGAGGTCCGCTCCAGGCTCGAGTCCCGCGGCGCGGAGTTCCTGTGGGAGGCCCGCCAGGGCCCGCACTCGTGGTACACGATGGCGGACCCCGAGGGGAACGAGTTCTGCATCTCGTGAGCCGCTAGCGCTCGATCGGCACCCCGAGCTCTCCCGCGCGCTCGAAGCGGGCGTCGACGAGCACGACGTCGCGCCCCTCCCTCGCGAGCAGGCTCGCCGCGACCCCCGCCCGGTACCCCGACGTGCAGTGGACCCAGACGCGCCCGGGCGGCACGTCGTCGAGCCGCCCGAGCAGCTCGTGCAGGGGGACGTTGACCGATCCCGCGACGTGCCCCTCCGCATGCTCCTCGACCCTGCGGACGTCGAGGACGACGTCGCCCTCCAGCCTGCCGCTCGCGAGCTCCTCCCAGCCGGTGCGGGGGAAGGACGCGAGCTCCGCGCCCGGGACGAGGGCGCCCGGGTCCTCGCCGAGGGCCGCATCCGGGGAGTCGATGCCGATCCGGGTCAGGTCCCGCACGGCCTTCTCGACGTCCCCGCGCGGGCCGACGAGCGTGAGCTTCTGGCCCCACGGGATGACCCAGCCGACGTAGGCGGTGAAGCTCGTCCCGCGCCCGTACTCGAAGCTCACGCTCCCGCGCAGGTGGCTGCTCGCGAAGGCCACGCGCCGGCGCACGTCGATGACCCACTCGCCCGCCTCGAGGCGGTGCCCGAGCTCGTGCGCGTCGAGCGGCTCGGGGACCGCGAGCCGCGCGGGCCCGGGGCCATGGGCGTTGAGCGGGGCCATGTGGGCGTAGTACGCGGGATAGGCCGTGAGGTTCGCGAGGAGCTCGGCGACGAAGTGGTCCTCGTCCGGGTCGGTGAGCGCGTGGTTGGCGCGCAGCTGCTCGCCGACGGTCGAGGAATCGGCCCGTGCCGCGGGCCCGATCGAGCAGAAGGACCCGAAGCCGTGGGTGGGGTACAGCTCGGCGTCGGGCCCGGCCTCGTCCGCGAGGCGGCGCACCGAGGCGTACTGGTCGCGCGCCAGGCCCTCCGTGTCCCCGGGCGCGACGAGGTCCGTGCGGCCCACCGAGCCATAGAGCAGGCTCCCGCCGGAGAACACCGCGGTCCTGCCGCCGCCGCGGACGATGTAGGCGACGTGGTGGTGGGTGTGCCCGGGGGTCGCGAGGGCCGTGACGGAGAGGGCGCCCACGCGGAACTCCTGCCGGTCCGCGACCGGCTCGCGCTCGTAGGCGACCTGCTCCTCGGCCCCGACGAGGTAGGCCGCCGCGTGGGCGCGGGCAAGGACGAGCCCGCCCGTGAGGTAGTCGTTGTGCAGGTGGGTCTCGGCGACGTGCGTGATCCGCACGCCCGCGGCCCGCGCGGCCTCCTCGATCCGGTCCGTGTCCCGCTGCGGGTCGACGACGAGCGCGACCTCGCCGTCGTGGACCAGGTAGCTGCGGTCCCCGAGCTGGGGTGTGTCGACGGCCACGACCTCCATGCGACCATCGTCCACCCGCCCGGCGGGCCCGACTAGACTCTCTAGACGTGACCCCCGCACAGACTGAACTGCCAGGCCTCCCCGAGAAAGTCTCCGACACCTTCGACCCGAGCCGCTGGCGTGAGGTCGAGGGGTTCGGCTTCGAGGACCTCACCTACCACCGGCAGGTCGAGCGGGACGCCTCCGGCGCCGTCGTCCGCGACCTGCCCACGGTGCGGATCGCCTTCGACCGGCCCGAGGTGCGCAACGCCTTCCGCCCCAGCACCGTGGACGAGCTCTACCGCGCGATGGACCACGCTCGCATGACGCCGGATGTCGCCACGGTGCTCCTGACGGGCAACGGCCCCTCCCCCCGGGACGGCGGCCACGCCTTCTGCTCCGGCGGGGACCAGCGCATCCGCGGCCGCGAGGGCTACAAGTACGCGTCGGGGGAGACAGCCGAGACGATCGACCCGGCCCGCGCCGGCCGGCTGCACATCCTCGAGGTCCAGCGGCTCATGCGGACCATGCCCAAGGTGGTCATCGCCGTCGTCAACGGCTGGGCCGCCGGCGGCGGGCACTCGCTGCACGTCGTCGCGGACCTCACGATCGCGAGCCGCGAGCACGGGAAGTTCAAGCAGACCGACGCGACCGTCGGATCGTTCGACGCCGGCTACGGCTCGGCGCTCCTGGCCCGCCAGATCGGGCAGAAGCGAGCCCGCGAGATCTTCTTCCTCGCCCGAGAGTACTCGGCCGAGGACATGGTCGCGATGGGCGCCGTGAACGAGGCCGTGGACCACGCGCGGCTCGAGGAGGTCGCGCTCGAGTACGCCGCGGACATCGCCCGCCAGTCGCCCCAGGCCATGCGCATGCTCAAGTTCGCCTTCAACCTCGCCGACGACGGGCTCGCCGGCCAGCAGGTCTTCGCGGGCGAGGCGACTCGCCTCGCGTACATGACGGACGAGGCCGTCGAGGGCCGCGACGCGTTCCTCGCCAAGCGCGAGCCCGACTGGACCCCGTTCCCCTACTACTTCTAGAGGCGCCGGCCGTGAACCTGAACCCAGTGCTCACCGCCCTCGCCGCCGCGCTCGCGGGAGAGGGCCCCGCCGTCGAGTTCGGCCCCGCGGGAGGGGCCTCGGGCAGCGCGTTCGCCGGCGCCGCGGACGACGCCGCGTGGCGGCTCTGGCGCCCGTCGCAGGCCGCCGCCGGGCTGCCCGAGGGGACGGCCGTCGTCGTGCGCACCTCCGGCTCGACCGGCGCGCCCAAGGCGACGGCCCTCACAGTCGACGCGCTCGCGGCCTCCTCGATGGGCACCGCGATCGCGCTCAGGGGCGAGGGCCAGTGGCTGCTCGCCCTGCCGCTCGAGTACGTCGCGGGCGTCCAGGTCCTCGTCCGCTCGCTCTTCGCGGGCACGCGCCCATGGCCCATGGACCTCTCGGAGGGCTTCACGCCGGAGGCCTTCGCCGAGGCGGCCGAGCAGCTCACCGACCCCATCCGCTACACCTCGCTCGTGCCCACGCAGCTGCGGCGGCTCCTCGACGACGCGTCCCCGCGCGTCATGGCCGCCCTGCGGCGCTTCAACGCCGTCCTGCTCGGCGGCGCCCCGATCCCCCCACGGCTGCTCGAGCGGGCGCGCGAGGAGGACGTGCACGTCGTGACGACCTACGGCTCCGCGGAGACGTGCGGCGGCTGCGTGTACGACGGCGAGCCGCTCGAGGGCGTCGAGGTCGAGCTCGTGGACGGTCGCGTGTGGCTCGGCGGCGCCGTCGTCGCGGCCGGCTACGTGGGCGACCCTGAGCGCACGGCCGAGCACTTCCGCACCGACGAGGGCGGCATGCGCTGGTACGTGAGCTCGGATCTGGGGGAGGTGGACGACGACGGGCGCCTCCACGTGCTCGGGCGCGCGGACGACGTCGTGATCACCGGCGGCGTGAAGGCCTCCGCCGCGCGGGTCGCGGCCGAGCTCGAGGCCCTGGCCGCGGTGCGCGAGGCGTTCGTCGCGGGCGTGGACGACCCGGAGTGGGGCCAGGCCCTCGCGGCCGCGGTGGTGCTCGCCCCGGAGGCGGACCTGACCGCGGTCCGGGCCGACGCCGTCGTGCGCCTGGGCCGCCTCGCGCCCAAGGTGTGGGTCGTGCTCGAGGCCCTCCCGCACCTCGCGACGGGCAAGCCCGACCGCGCGGCCCTGGCCGAGCTCCTGCGCTCGGCGCAACGCTCCGCGCAGCGCTCCGCAGACCATCCGGAGCCATGAGCCACGCAACCACGCCCTCCCGCACCGACCAGTACCAGACCCAGAACCAGAGGACTCAACACGTGGCAACTCCCGCCCAGTGGATCGCCGGCTCGAGGCCGCGGACCCTGCCCATGGCCGTCGCGCCCGTGGTGATCGGCAGCGCCGCGGCGTTCGGGCTCGGCGCGTTCAGGCCCCTCAACGCCGTCCTGGCCGCGCTCGTTGCCCTCCTGCTCCAAGTCGGCGTCAACTACGCGAACGACTACTCCGACGGCGTCCGCGGCACGGACGACAACCGGGTGGGGCCCTTCCGGCTCACGGGCTCGGGCGCGGCCGAGCCGGCCGCCGTCAAGCGCGCGGCGTTCATCGCGTTCGGCGCCGCGATGGTGTTCGGGCTGCTCCTCGTGATCCTGTCGCAGACGTGGTGGCTGCTCCTCGTCGGCCTCGGCTGCGTCGCCGCGGCGTGGGGGTACACGGGCGGGAAGAACCCGTACGGCTACCTCGGGCTCGGGGACGTGTTCGTGTTCGTGTTCTTCGGGCTCGTGGCCACGCTCGGCACGGCGTACACGCAGGCGGGCACGCTCAGCCCTGCCGCGTGGATCGGCGCGGTCGGGACCGGCCTCATCGCGGACGCGCTGCTCATGGCCAACAACGTCAGGGACATCCCCACGGACCGCGTCTCCGGGAAGCGGACCATGGCCGTGCGGCTGGGCGACACGCGGGCCCGGAAGGCCTACGTGTGGATGCTCGGGATCGCAGTGCTCTCCCCGCTCGTGCTCGTGCCGTGGAACCCGTGGATGCTGCTCGTGCTGCTGCTCGTGCCCGCGTGCCTGACACCGGTCTGGCTCATGCTGGGAGGCAAGCGCGGGATCCGGCTCATCCCCGTCCTGCAGCAGACCGGGCTCATGAACCTCGGCTACGCGGCGCTGTTCTCGCTCGCGATCGTGCTCGGGGTCTCGGTCTAGCTAGGCCCGGTCCTCGGGCCTGCCCTCGGGCTCCTGCTTGCCCTCGGGCTCCTCGCCCGGGCGCTGGCTCCGGGGCTTCTCCTCGGGCCGGGGCTCCTCGGGCCGGGGCTCCTCGGGCCGGGGCTCCTCGGTGAGCGCGTCCTCGGCCTCGGCGTCCTCGAGCTCCCTGCTCGTGCGCACCTGCTTGCGGCCGCCGAAGACGTCCCGGACCTCCTCGGCGGCGTCGTCGCGCTGGCGGCGCAGGAAGAGGTAGTTGATGGCGAAGGCGATGAGCACGGCGTAGACCGCCGAGAGGAGCCCGCCGATCCCGAGGGCCATGAAGACGGCGAACGGGACCACGAAGAGGACGGTGCGGATCAGGAAGTACTTGAGTGAAGCCACTGGACGAGCTTACTAAAATGGCCATATGATCCGCGCTCTGCCCATCATCCTCGTCCTCGCCGTCTGGCTCTACGGGGTGGTCGACTGCGCGCTGAGCGACCGCGGCTCCGTCCGCGGCGGCCTCTCCAAGACCAGCTGGTTCCTCGTGTCCCTCCTGCCGGCCGTCGGCACCGCCCTCTGGTTCATCTTCGGGCGCCCGCGCAAGGCCACTCCCCCGCCCGCCGCGGGCAGGGGGCGGGGCCGCCGCCCGATTGCCCCGGACGACGACCCCGACTTCCTGCGCGGGCTCTGAGGCCGGCGCGCTCTCACCTAGCGCGCCCCTGGCGCCCACCCCCCGTGAGCCACGCGGCCGACGGCGTCACTTGAGTCCCGTCGTCGCGATCCCCTTCACGAGGTACTTCTGGCTGCACAGGCCGCGCCCGGCACAACAGGCCATGGCGCGGGCCTGCCATGCCGGGCCAAGCCTGTTGTGCGACCGGATCGGCGCCGAGCGCCAGAGCGAGGAGCACCAGGGCCCGGAGTACCGGGGCCCGCACAGAGCCCCAGGGATCAGAGCCCCGAGTAGGAGTGCAGCCCCGAGAAGTACATGTTCACGACCGTGAAGTTGAAGATCACGCAGAGGTAGCCGGTGATGGAGAGCCACGCGGCGCGGGCCCCGCTCCAGCCGCGGGTCGCGCGGGCATGCAGGTACGCCGCGTACACGACCCAGATCACGAAGCTCCAGACCTCCTTGGTGTCCCAGCCCCAGAAGCGGCCCCACGCCTTCTCGGCCCAGATCGCGCCGAACATGACCGTCAGGGTCCAGCCGACGAACGCGATGGTGTTGATCCGGTAGCTGAGCGTCTCGAGGGTGAGCGAGCTCGGCACGAGCCGCATGAACCCGCCGCGCTCGGGCTCGCCGGCGGCGATGCGGGCCTCGCGGCGGCCCTGGATGAGCTGCAGCACGCCGAGCGAGAACGTGAGCGTGAACAGGGCCGAGGAGAGCACCGCGATCGAGACGTGGATGACGAGCCAGTAGCTCTGCAGGGCCGGGACGAGGTGGCCCACCGGTGTCCAGAACGCGACGGCGGCGGCGACCATCATGACCGTCGCGAGGCCCAGGACGAAGATGCCGAGGAAGCGCAGGTCGCGGCGGATGAGGACCGCGAGGAAGACCGCGACGACGAGGAAGGCGCCGGTCGTGCAGAACTCGTACATGTTGCCCCACGGCACGCGCCCGGCCGCGATGCCGCGGGTCAGGACGCCGGCGGCGTGCAGCACGAGGCCCAGGATGCTCAGCGCGACGCCCACGCGTGCGGCCTTGCGCTTGCCCACGTACTTGAGCCCCGGGTCGGCGACGACGGCGGTCGCGACCGCGGTGCCGCCTCCCGCGGCGCCGCCCGCCTGGGCGGCGGACTGCGCGGCCCGGGCCGCCGCCTTCTCGTCGGCGAGCCGCGCGGCGTCGAGTTGGGCGACGCGACCGCTCGTGGCGACGTCCCACGCGAACGCGAAGAACGCGACGGCGTAGGTCCCCGCCGTCAGCAGCATGAACAGCTCGCTGTAGGAGCCGAGGAAGGGGTTGATCTCAGGCATCATGCGTCCTTGTGCGTGGGGGTGGTAGTCGTGGGGCTCGCGTCGGCGTCGGCGCCCGGCGCGCGCGCTGTGCCTTCCGCCTGGCCAGCGCCGGGCGCCTCGCCCGCTCCGGGCGGGAGGCCCCAGGCCTCGGCGAGGGCCGCCCGGACGGCGCGGCCCTCGGCCGCGAGCCCGTGGTCCTCGCCGCGGGCGAGCAGGCCGTACTCGACCATCGTGCGCCCGTCCACGTGCCGGCCCACGCGCACCCACAGCCGCCGGCGGCTCAGGAAGAGCGAGACCACGAGGCCCGCGAGGGAGAAGACCGCGAAGGCGAGCGCGCCGGCCTGGCCCGGGTTGTGGTGGATGTCGAGCGCGACGAAGCGCTTGAGCCCGTCGAAGCTGATCGAGCCCTGCCCGTCGGGGAGGGTGTACGTCTCGCCCGCCCCGAGCACGATGCCGCCCGCGGGCTTGTCCCGGCCGTTCACCTGGGTGAGCTTCGCGACGTCGAGCGCGTACACGTTCTGCGGCTTCCCGGCGTCGAGGCCCAGGTCCCCCACGTAGGAGTTGAGGTTGAGCTGGGGGTTGAGCGGGTCCGGGTCGGCGCTGAAGGACACGCCGTCCTGGCCCTCGACCGAGGTCGGGAGGAAGAAGCCGACGAAGCCCAGCTGCGTGGGCCGCGCGTCCGGGGCCTTGATGACGATGGTCGAGGTGTAGACGGCGTCGGTCGGGATCGACGGGATGGGGCCCTGGTAGGCGATCTGCCCGTCCCCGCCGCGCACGGTCACGATGGGCGCGTAGCCGTTGCCCACGAGGTACACGCTCGTCCCGCCGATGGCCACCGGGTCGTTGACCTTGAGGATGCGCTGCTGCGCCTCGGCGTCCGGGGAGTCCTTCGTGGTCAGGTACCCCGTGAAGTCCAGCGGCTGGCCGAACTGCCTGACCGACTCGCGGTCGTAGCGGACCTCGAACTTGTCCAGCTGGAGCGAGTACGGCTCGAGCGAGGAGGACTGGAAGTTCGTCCCTGGCGTGAACGTGTCGTAGCCGACGAGCGTGTTGACGAACGTCTCGCCCTCGACGAGCGTGCGCTGGCCGCTGTAGCCGAAGAGCCCGCCCACCGCGACGGAGACGAGCACGCCGATGAGCCCCGCGTGGAAGCAGAGGTTGCCGAGCTCCTTGAGGTAGCCCTTCTCGGCGCCCACCGAGGCCAATCCCGTCCCGTCTCCAGCCGGGCGCAGGTCCACACGGTAGCCGCGCCGCTTGAGCACGCCGGCGGCCTGCTCGGCCGCCTCGTCCGGCGCGAGGCCCCTGTCCGCCGGCACGACGAGCGTGCCGTACTCGGGCAGGCGGCTCAGCCGCGCGGGCGTGCGCGGGGGCTTGGAGCGCCACTGCTTCCAGTGGGCGATGGCGCGCGGGACGATGCAGCCGATGAGCGAGATGAACAGGAGCAGGTAGACGGCCGAGAACCACGCCGAGGAGTAGACGTCGAACATCTGCAGCGCGTCGAGGACCGGGCCGTAGTCGGGGTGGTCCTTGAGGTACTGGGTGACGACGGCGGGGTTCGCGGGGCGCTGCGGGAACAGCGAGCCCGGGACGGCGGCGACGGCCAGGAGCAGGAGCAGGAAGAGCGCCGTCCGCATGCTCGTCAGCTGGGTCCAGGCCCAGCGCAGCATCCCGAGCACGCCGAGGGCGGGAAGGGCGACGTCGGGGCGCTGGGACTGCTTGCCCGGCGCCTCGGGCTGGAGCTGCTTGTCCGGCGGTGCAGTGTTCTTCTCGCTCATCAGACGGGCAGCTCCACGGTTCCGATCCAGATCTGCAGCTGGCTGATCCACTGGCTCCACACGCCGGAGACCATGAGGACGCCGACGAGGATCAGCAGGCCTCCGCCGGCGGCCTGGAGGGCCCGGCGGTGGCGCTTGAAGAACGCCATGGCCCCGAGCCCGCGCCGCACGCCGAGGGCGATGAGCACGAACGGGATGCCGAGGCCGAGGCAGTAGACGAAGGTCAGGAGGGCGCCCTTGTAGGCGCTCGCGCCGTCCGAGAAGGCGAGGAGCTGGACGGCAGCCAGGGTCGGGCCGATGCAGGGGACCCAGCCAAGGCCGAACGTGACCCCGAGCAGGGGCGCGCCCCACAGGCCCGCGGGCGGGCGGGCGTGGACGCGCGCCTCGCGCTGGAAGATCCCGAGCCCGCCCATGAAGACGATGCCCATGAGCACGACGACGATGCCGAGCACGCGGGTGAGCCAGCCCGAGGAGATCGCGAGCCACGAGCCGAGCTGGCCGAACACGGCCCCGGTCGCGACGAAGACCGCCGTGAACCCGAGCACGAACAGCCCGATCCCGCCGACCATGCGCCCGCGCCGCTGCTTCTCGAGGTCCACGCCGGTCAGGCCCGTGACGTAGCCGAGGTAGCCGGGCACGAGCGGGAGGACGCACGGGGACAGGAAGGAGACGAGGCCCGCGAGCAGCGCGACGGGCAGCGCGATGAGCAGCGAGCCGTTGAGGACGGCGTCGCTGAAGGTGTTGGCCGGGACGCCCACGCTACTCGGCCGCCGCGGAGGTGATGAGGGCCTTGAGCGTGCCGCGCTCGAGCTGGCCGAGGATGCGCGAGGCCACGCGGCCCTGCTTGTCGAGCACGAGCGTCGTCGGCACGGCGCCCGGCGGCACCATGCCCGAGACGGCGAGGAGGACCTGGCCGTCGCGGTCGTTGAAGCTCGGGTAGGTGATGCCGAAGGTCTGCTCGAACGCCTCGGCGGTGCCCTTCTCGTCGCGGAGGTTCACGCCGAAGAACCGCACGCCCTGGGGCGCGAACTCGGCGTGCAGGGCCTCGAGCTCGGGGGCCTCGACGCGGCACGGCGCGCACGCGGCGAACCAGAAGTTCAGCACCGTGACCCCGCCCGCGAACTCGGAGGAGGCCACGCGCGTGCCGTCGTAGAGGGTGCCCGTGAACGCGATGGGGTCCTTGCGCTGGCCCGCGGCGTACTCGGTCACCGATCCGTCCCCGGCGACGTAGTTCTTGTTGTCGCCGGCGCGGGCCTGCGCGGCGAGCGGGTCCTCGGCGGCGCAGCCGGAGAGGACCGCCGCGAGGCCTGCGGCCGTGACCGCGCCGGCGGCAGCCAGCAGCCGCCTGCGGGAGAGGCCGCGGCTGGTTCCGGGGGCGGGATCGTGCTGGGTCATGCTCTGCTCTCTCGCGTCTCAGGCGCCGGGGGTCGTGGCGGCGCCGGGCAGGAGCCAGGCCGCCGGCTCCGCGTAGCGCACGGCCGTCACGGCGCCGGTCGCGGCGTCGATGTCGAGGCTCGTCACGGAGGTCAGGGTGCACTCGCGCCGGCGCGGATCGTGGGCGAGGCGGCGGCCCTCGGCCTTGAGCCGCGCGGCCCAGATGGGCAGCTGGTGGGCGACGAGGATCGCCTGCGCGCCGTCTCCCCCGCGCTCGACGGCGATGCGCGCGGCATCCGCCGCGGCCTCGAGGACGCGCGCGGCCTGGGCCTCGTAGGACTCGCCCCACGAGGGCCGCAGGGGGTTGGCGAAGTAGCGCCAGTGCTTCGGCTTGATGAGCTCGAGCCGGCTGACCCTGAGCCCCTCGAAGTGGTTCTCGGCCTCGATGATGCGCGGCTCGGTCTCCACCGTCAGCCCGAGCGCCGCGGCGGTCGGGGCCGCCGTCTCCTGGGCCCGCGTGAGGGGCGAGGCCGCGATGTAGGCGAACCGCGCGCCGTCGTGCGCCTGCTGCGCGAAGTGCTCGGCGAGGCACTCGGCCATGCGCAGGCCGAGCTCGGACAGGTGGAAGTCCGGGAGCCGGCCGTACAGCACGCCGGCAGGGTTGAACACCTCGCCGTGGCGCAGCAGATGGACGGTTGAGGAGGGCATGACATCCAGTTTCTCAAAGGTACCGGGCAGCGGCGAAATCGCGGCAGACCGGGCCGTGTTGGTTCTACGAATTGTAGAAGTAGCACGTCCACCCGGGAGTTGCCTGAGTGACGTCGGCCACAGGGCCTTGCGATAGATGCATATGCATGATTCTATGGAGTCATCAGTTAGTTGATGCTTCAATCAAAAGGAGATTGCCATGACGACCATCGCCCCCGAACTCACCACCGGCACCTGGACCCTCGACCCCTCGCACAGCGAGGTTGCCTTCACCGTCCGCCATGCGGGCATCAGCAAGGTCCGCGGCCGCTTCACCGATGTCTCCGGGACCGTGGAGGTCGGAGACGGCGTCGGCACCCGTGCCACCGCGGTCATCAAGACGGCGTCCTTCGACTCGGGCGACGCGAACCGGGATGCACACGTCAAGGGCGCCGACTTCTTCGACGTCGAGCAGTTCCCCGAGATCACCTTCACGTCCACGTCGATCGAGGCCAACGGCGACGACTTCGACGTCACTGGCGACCTCACGATCAAGGGCGTGACCCGTCAGGTCACGATCGAGACCGAGTTCAACGGCACGGCCCTCGACCCCTTCGGCAACACGCGCGCAGGCCTCTCCGGCGAGACCACGATCTCCCGCAAGGAGTTCGGCCTCACGTGGAACGCCGTCCTCGAGACCGGCGGCGTGCTCGTCTCGGACAAGGTCGTCATCTCCCTCGACCTCGCGTTCATCGCGCCGCAGGCCTGATCCTCCCTGCCTGGCCGGTCCATCCCGGCCCTGCAGCCCCGTTCCGGCAGCCCCGTCCCGGCCCTCGCCGGGGCGGGGCCACGGGCGTCCCTCGGACCTAGTCGGCATGCCGCCGCGCGGATACAGTGACGGCATGAGCACCCCTAATGAGCAGCCGGGTCCGCAGGACCCCGACGGCAAGCCCCGGCCCAACCCGTATGAGAGCCCCTACGGCCAGCCGCAGAAGAGCCCGTACGGCCAGGAGCCGTACGGCGCCGGGCCCTCTGGCGGCCAACCCTCCGGTGACCAGCCGCCCTACGGCTACCAGCCGCCGTCGTACGGCCAGCCGCCCTACGGCAACCAGCCGCCGTCGTACGGCCAGCCGCCCTACGGCAACCAACCGCCGTCATACGGGCAGCAGCCCTACGGTGAGCCCGCCGCCGCGCAGGCGGGCAGCCCGTTCCAGATGCCGGCCGACAGGCCGCGCTCGTTCCAGGACGTCATGCCGGCCGGCGGCTTCTCAGGCATGTTCAGGGTGGAGGGCCTGCCCACCGAACTGAAGGTCTCGTACTGGATCTGGCTCATCAGCGGTGCCCTCGGCGTGGTCTTCGGCCTCTTCGGCTTCCTGGCCGGCATCGCGCTCACCGCGGCGATGGGCGGCTTCGGCGCGATCCTGCTCGTGCTCGTCCTGCTCGGCATCGTCCTCGCGGCGGCGCAGGTCATCCTCGCCCTGAGGATGAAGGAGGGCAAGCAGTGGGCGCGCCTCGCGCTGACGGTCCTCACCGGCGTCTCGCTTCTGCTGTCCCTCCTTGCTCTGGGCGGCGACGGCGGGGCGAACTTCTTCGGCTTCGTCGTCGCCGCGGTCGCCACCGTGCTCATGTGGGTGCCCAACTCGCAGGCGTGGTTCCAGCGCGTGGCGGGACGGGCCTGACCGGATGACGCACGACTCCTCACCTGGCGGCAGCGGCGGGCCCGGCCGCGACGAGGGCGCGGACGAGCCGAAGGGCAACGGCGCGAACGGGGCCCAGGGTGCCAATGGCCACGAGCAGGGCGGCCGGCCCGCACCGCGGTACGGGCAGTACGCGCCCCAGCCGCCGCAGCAGGGGCAGCAGCCGCCGCGGTACGGGCAGTACGGGCAGCAGCCGCCTCAGTATGGGCAGCCCGGGCAGCAGCCGCCTCAGTACGGCCAGCCCGGCCAGCAGCCGCCGCAGTACGCGCAACCCGGGCAGCAGCCGCCCCCCTTCGGCGGCTACGGCCAGCAGCCGCCCGCATACGGCAAGACAGGCTACGGCCAGTTCGGCAGCGCACCGTCCGCGGCCGCATCGCAGAGCGCTGTCCGGACAGCGTCGCTGATGTTCATCCTCACGGCCGTGGCCGAGGTCGTCATCTCCGCCGTCACGTCGGCCATGCTGCTCAACCTTCCCGACGACGAGCTGCGCTCGGTCTTCGAGCAGGCCGGCGGCGCGGCCACAGGCGTGACGTTCGAGCAGCTGCGCAGCGCGATGGACGCCTTCGTGTGGTTCGTGCTCGCCTGCGCGATCGTCAACGCGGCGGTGCTCGTGCTCTGCGCCGTGTTCCTGCGCAAGGGCCGCCGCTGGGCCCGCACCCTCGGCACGGTGTTCCTGTGCCTGACCCTCGGAAGCATCGTGGGGGGCAGCATCTTCGCCCTCATCACGATCGCCCTCGCGATCACGACGATCGTTCTCCTGTTCCGCCCGCCGGTCACGGCATTCCTGGCGGGCCAGGACGGCTTCACCGGCCCCTACACGCCGCGAGGCCCCAGTCTCGGCAACCCGTACGGACAGTGAATCAACCACCAGATCAGGGAGAGTGACACATGACGCAGCACAATCCCCAGGCCGGCGCCTATCCTCAGGGCCCGGGCTACCCGCAGGGTCAGGAGCCGCAGCAGGCAGGCGCCCACGCGCCGTCGGACGCCTACCAGGGCCCGTGGCCGAGCCAGCTGCCCAGCGGCACGTTCCCCGGCATGCCCTCCTTCGGGATCCAGCGGCCGGTGAGCGTCTCTGTCTCGTTCTGGCTCATGATCGCCACGGGCATCCTGCCGCTCATCGCCGTGCCGCTGATCCTCGAGGAGGTGCTCGTCTACATGCGGGAGATCTTCTCCCAGGCGTCGGCCATCTCGGGCGAGGCCCTCCCGCCCGGCCTCATCGAGCAGATCACGGCCTTCCTGGTCCCGGGCATGTGGATCTCGGCCCTGTTCCAGGCAGGCATCTACGTCCTCCTGGGCCTGGGCATCCGGACCGGCATGAACTGGGTGCGCATCGTCTCGACCGTGTTCGCGTGCCTCGGGCTGCTGTCCATCGCCGGCTCCCTCGCGCTGCTCGTCACGCTGGGCATTCCCCTCGAGATGGTCTACACGGGCCCGGTCCTCGCGTACGTGCCGAGCTACGTGGCCTCGGCGTGCTTCGTCGCCTCGGTCGTCGCGGCCTGGATGCCGACGGCCAACGCCTATTTCGCGGCCCGCAGGGCCGCACGCCTCGGCGTCGGCTTCATGCGCTGACGTCGCTCCCCGAGGCGGGCTCGCCGCTCTGCCCGCCTGACTCCCCGCGCTGGGCGTGGTAGGCGAGGATCTGCAGCTCGGTGGCCATGTCAACCTTGCGCAGGGTCACGCCCTCGGGGACCTGGAGGATGGTCGGGGCGAAGCTGAGGATGCTGCGCACGCCCGCGGCCACGACCCGGTCGCAGACGGCCTGGGCCACCGAGGCGGGGAGCGCGAGGACGGCCATGTTGGTGCGGGTGCGCCGGAAGATGGCCTCGAGGTTCGCCGCGTCCGCGACGCGCAGCCAGCCGACCTCGTTGCCGATGATCTGCGGGTCCGTGTCGAGCAGGGCGACGACGTCGAAGCCGCGCGTGCCGAACCCGCCATACCGGGCGAGCGCCCGGCCGAGGTTTCCGGCGCCGACGATGGCCACACGCCAGTCCCGCGTGAGCCCGAGCGCCACGGACAGGTGCTGCTGGAGGTTCTCGACCTCGTAGCCGACGCCGCGCGTGCCGTAGGAGCCGAGCTGGGACAGGTCCTTGCGCAGGGTCGCCGAGCTCACGCCCGACGCCTCGGCGAGGGCGTCCGAGGAGACGCGCTCGACGCCGTCGGCAATGAAGCCGTTGAGGGCTCGCAGGTACACGGTGAGGCGGGCCACGACGGCGGGCGGCAGGCCCTTGCCGGCAGGGGACTCCCCCGGCGTCCTGCCCTGTCCAGTCACGTGAGTCCTCCCTCGGCCTGTGCCGCCCCGGCGGCCTGATTCACTCTAGGACTGGGCCGCAGCGGGCGCAAAAACCTGAGCCGCCGACGTTCAACCCTCGCGGGCCGCCGCGACGATCCTGCGGAGGCGGGCCTCGTTGATCGTCCAGAAGTCCCGCTGGACGCCGTCGACGAGGACGACCGGGACCTCCTCGGCGAAGCGGCGGTGCAGCTCGGCGTCGTCGTCGATGCTCTGTTCCGACCACCCGAGCCCGGCGTCGGCGGCGACGCGGGCGACGACGTCGCGCGCCGCCTCGCACAGGTGGCACTGGTTCTTGGTGACGAGGACTATCTCCGGCGTGTGCACCCCCATACGGTAGCGCGCCCATACGGTAGCGCGCCGCCGCCGCGGCCGGGCCGGGAATCCGGGCGCCCGCCGGCGTCCTCGCTAGACTCGTGGCATGCCTGACGAGAAGAAGGCCCGGGTCCGCGCACGCCCCGCACGGCCCGAGCGGCCCGCTGAGGCGGCCTTCTTCGACGTCGACAACACCCTCATGAAGGGCGCGAGCCTGTTCCACGTGGGCCGCACGATGTACGCCCGCGGCGCGTTCCGGCTCCGCGACGCGCTCGGCTTCGCGTGGAAGCACGCCGCGTTCATCTTCCGCGGGGAGAACCTCGGGGACGTGCATGCCATCCAGGCAGCCGCGCTCACGCTCGCGACGGGGATCATGAGCGAGGACGTCCGCACGCTGGGCAATGAGGTGTACGACGAGTTCATCGAGTCCCGCATCTGGCCCGGGACCCGGGCCCTCGCCGAGCAGCACCTGCGCGTGGGCCGCCGGGTGTGGCTCGTGACGGCGACGCCCATCGAGATCGCCTCGGTCATCGCGGAGCGGCTCGGGCTCACCGGAGCGCTGGGGACCGTCGGCGAGATCGAGGGGGGCGCCTACACCGGGCGGCTCGTCGGGGAGATGCTGCACGGGCCCGCCAAGGCCGTCGCGGTCGCGGAGCTCGCCAAGCGCGAGGGGCTCGACCTGCGGAACTGCTGGGCGTACTCGGACTCCCACAACGACATCCCGCTGCTGTCCCTCGTGGGCCATCCCGTGGCGATCAACCCCGACGTGCGGCTGCGCGCCCATGCGCGGACGCACAACTGGCCGGTCTACGACTTCCGCTCGGGGAGGCGCGCGGCGACCCTGGGACTCAAGCTCGCGACCCTCGGCGGCGTCGCGTACGGCCTGTGGAAGGGCTTCGCGCGCATCCGCGGCTAGCCGCACCTCGGCGTTCCCACGCCCCCACGTCGGCGGCACAGGCCCCCACGTCGGCGACGCAGGCCCCCACCTCGCGTTAATGCGGCGAGGCCCGCCCCTCGTCGGAGGGACGGGCCTCGCGTCACAGGCCTCGTCGAGGCCGGGCGCCTACTTCTTGTTGCGGCGCTGGTGACGAGTCTTGCGAAGCAGCTTGCGGTGCTTCTTCTTGGCCATGCGCTTGCGGCGCTTCTTGATAACCGAACCCACAGTAAGTTCCTTACAGTTGGTGCCCCGCGCCGCTGGCCGGGCGCGCGCTCAGGCGGCTTTCAACCAACTGCTGGTGACGTGACGTAAAACGATCCTGAACAGAATACCGCACGCGTCAGGCGGTCTCGCTCCGGCCCTCGACGACGGCGCTGCGCAGGTACTGCTCGACGGCTGCCTCGGGGACCCGGTAGGAGCGCCCGAAGCGCACCGCCGGCATCTCCCCCGCGTGGACGAGGCGGTATACGGTCATCTTCGAGACACGCATCACCTCCGCCACCTCGGCCACAGTGAGAAAGCGCGAGGAAGAGAAGTCGCCCATCGCAGTCATACAAAGAACTCTAGTGGCTGGAGTGGTTCTTGTGAACGCGCCTGGCCTGGACGGCCTCTGCGAGCTGGCCCAGGACCTCCTCGGTGACCTCCCAGTCCATGCACTTGTCGGTCACGCTCTGCCCATACACGAGCTGGGTGCGCCCGGCCGCGTGGTCCGCGACGTCGAGCGGCTGCGCCCCGCCCACGAGGAAGCTCTCGAGCATGACGCCGGCCACGGCCTCCGCAGCCTCCCCGCCGGCGGCGAGCTGCGCGCCGATCTCGAGCGCGACCTCGGCCTGCCGGTGGTGGTCCTTGCCCGAGTTGGCGTGGCTCGCGTCGACGATGAGCCGCGGGTTGAGCCCCTTGCCGGCGAGCTTCGCGGACGCCTGGGCGACGTGCTCGGCGCCGTAGTTCGGCCCGTCCGAGCCGCCGCGCAGGATCACGTGCGTGTCCGGGTTGCCGGCGGTCGAGACGAGGGCGGCCCGACCGTCGTCGTCGATCCCGAGGAAGGCCTGCGGCGCGGCGGCGGCCCCGCACGCGTCGAGCGCGACCTGGAGCCCGCCGTCGGTGCCGTTCTTGAAGCCCACGGGCATCGACAGGCCCGAGACGAGCTGGCGGTGGATCTGGCTCTCCGAGGTCCGCGCGCCGATCGCGCCCCACGCGATCGCGTCCGCGGTGTACTGCGGGCTGATCGGCTCGAGGAACTCGGTCGCGGTGGGCAGGCCGAGGCCGAGCACGCCGAGGAGGAACTCGCGCGCGGCGCGCAGCCCGCCGGCGATGTCGTGGCTGCCGTCGAGGTGGGGGTCGTTGATGAGGCCCTTCCAGCCCACGGTGGTGCGCGGCTTCTCGAAGTAGGTGCGCATGACGACGAGCACGTCCTCGCGCAGGCCGCGGGCGACGGCGGCGAGCCGGCGGGCGTAGTCGAGGCCAGCCTCGGGGTCGTGGATCGAGCACGGGCCGACGATGACTAGGAGGCGGTCGTCCAGGCCGTCCATGATGGCGCGGACCTCGTCGCGGCCCCGGGTGACGGTCTGCCCGGCCGCCGCGGTGAGCGGGAGCTCGGCGAGGAGCTCACCCGGGGTGGGCAGGGCGGTGAACTCGGCGACGCGGAGGTTGCCGGTCGCGGAGGCGGAGGGGGCGGCGGCCTGGATGCTGCCGGTGCTCTGGATGCTGGTGGCCTGGGGATTCATGGGGTTCCTGTCCTTGCTGTGACAGGCCCTCGAGGGACCAGAGCCTGCCGCTGGAATGGCAAAGGGCAAGGACCGTGAGGTCCCTGCCCTGTTGGCTCTGGAGTCGGTACGCGAAACGCTACGCTTGGCCCTCCAGAGCCAACGCAAAATACGCATACCAACGCTTGATCATGCGTTGGACCATAGCCCGGCCCCGGCCCGCAGGGCAAACGCCGCATCGCAACACGCCGTAACACCGGGTAAGGACGTCCCTGCAGGCAATGCGTAACCGGTTGCTATCCTGTGCGCAGGCACGATCACGGAGGACCGATGGCCCGCATGAGCACCCGCGCCGCGGGGCGCGTGACCATCGCCCACGTCGCGGCGGAGGCCGGGGTCTCCCGAGCGACGGTCTCCCGGGTCATGAACGGGCTCTCGACGGTGGACCCGGCGATCGGCGAGCGGGTGCGCGCCGCCGCGGCCAAGCTCAACTACTCCCCCAACACCGTGGCCCGCAGCCTCGCGATCGGGCGGACCCAGACGGTCGCGATCGTCGTCCCGGACCTCGCGAACCCCATGTTCCAGGAGACCCTGCGCGGGCTCTCGCGCGCCGCGGCGCGGGACGGCTACCGCGTGCTCGTCGCGGACTCCGTCGAGAACCACGCCGAGGAGGTCATCCTCGCGCGCGAGGCGCGGCGGCGCTGCGACGCGCTCGTCCTCGTCGCGCCGCGCATGGACGCCGACCAGCTCGAGGCGCTCCTGCCCGAGCTCGCCCCGGCGGTCCTCGTGAACCGGACCTCGAACGTGCCCGGCATCCCGGTCCTCTCGGTCGACTACGCGACCGGGATCCGGAGCATCGTCGACCACCTCCATGACCTCGGGCACCGGCGGATCGCCTACGTCGCGGGCCCACCGGCGAGCCACGGCGACAAGGCCCGGCGCGAGGGGCTGGGCCGGCCCCTGCACCCTGTCGAGGGCGCGGAGGTCGTCGGGATCCCCTGCGGCGCGATGTTCGAGGACGGGCACTCCGCCGCCGCGGCGGTCCTCGCCTCCGGCGCGACCGCGGCCGTGTGCTTCAACGACCTCGTCGCGATGGGCCTCCTCGCCGCGCTGCACGAGGAGGGCGTCGAGGTGCCCGGGCAGCTCTCCGTGACCGGGTTCGACGACATCCCCTTCGCCCGCTACACCTCCCCCGCCCTCAGCACGGCCTCCGTCCCCCATACGCATCTCGGCGAGCAGGCCTGGACCCGGCTCTGGGCACTCCTCGAGGGGCGGGATCCGGAGCACGACGTCGACGTCGAGCCCCGCCTCGTCGTCCGGGCCAGCACGGGGCCCGTCCGCGGGAACTGATGGCGGGAACCCGCCTCCGCCGCCACAGACCGGAACTTTCCATGGAATCGATTTGACCCGCTCCCCGCCGCCGACGAAGATGAACCGCAGTACAAGCGTTTTGCATCGCGAAACGACGTACCCACCGCTCAAGAATCGGGCACGGTCCAACCGAGGCCTCGGCGTATGCCGGGCCCTGCCCGAAGGAGCGAGACCATGGCTGCCCGGCCAGCGGACCATCCGGCCGCGCATGAGCTGATCCATCTGCTGCTGGCCACCCCTGACCTCCCCCCGCTCCTGGCGGCTCTCGCCGACCGGACGCAGGCGCGGCTCGCGCGCTACGGGACGTACCACTGCGGGATCGTCCTCCAGCGCAGGAATCGGCCGGCGCTCACGGCCGCGAGCAGCGACGCGCTCGAGGCCTCCCTCCAGGATCGGCTCGCGCGCAAGGACCCCCACCTCGTGAGGGTCCTCGACGCCTCTGCGACGTCCCATGCGCACCCCGCCCCCGAGGGCTGGGCGGCCCAGGACGGCCACGGCCTCCTCGTGGTACCGGCCCGGGCGGGGAGGGACGCCCGTGCGGGCCTCGCGATCCTCGGCGAGGTCCCGACCCGCCCTGCGGGGCGCCGCGAGCTCCTCGCCACGATCGGCAGGCTCCGCAACGAGAGCTCGTGGGCCCTCAACCTCGCCGTGCGCTACGCCGACGAGCGGGACCGCGCGGAGAACCGCGCGAAGGCCATGCTCAACCGGACCGTGATCGACATGGCCATCGGGGTGGTCATGGCGCGCAGCGGCTGCTCGACCGAGGAGGCCTTCGACGTCCTGAAGCGGGCATCGAACAACCGGAACGTCAAGCTCCGTGACGTCGCGGCCGAGATCGTCCAGCACGTCCACCCGACGCCGCCGCAGACGGTCTTCTCCGACTGAGCGGGGCTGTCCCTCCCAGCCCCGCATCGCAACACGCCATTATTCCGGGGTCCTTCCAGCGTGCTGCGATGCCGCATAGGCTCCCAGCAGCCGGGCGCAGCGGATGAAGCCCAGGTGCGAGTACGCCTGCGGGTGGTTGCCCAGGTGCGTCTCGGTGGCCGGGTCGTACTCCTCGGGCAGGAGGCCTGTCGGGCCCATGAGCGCGGCGAGCCGCGCGAAGAGCTCCTCGGCGTCCTCCCGCCGCCCGACCGCGAGGTACGCCTCGATGAGCCAGGACGTGCACAGGTGGAAGCCGCCCTCGAGGCCCGGCAGGCCGTCGTCGTACGTGTACCGGAACACCGTCGGCCCGACGCGCAGCTCGCGCTCCACGGCCGCGACCGTCGCGAGGAAGCGCGGGTCGAGCGGATCGAGCATCCCGGACAGGCCCACGTGCAGCACGGCGGCGTCGAGGTCGGGGCTGCCGTACGCGACCGTGTAGGACGCCGAGCCCTCGTGCCAGCCGCGCCGCAGCACCTCCTCGCGCACGACGGCGGCGAGCGGCTCCCAGCCCCGGCCCGGCTCGCGCCCGTGGCGGCGGGCGACGGTGAGGGCGCGGTCGAGCGTGACCCAGCACTGGACCTTGGAGTAGACGTGGTGCCGCGGTGCCATGCGGGCCTCCCAGATGCCGTGGTCCGGCTCGTGCCAGCGGGCCTCGACGGCCGCCGCCAGCTGGCACAGGAGGTCCCAGTGGGACTCGGGCAGCTCGCCGGTGCGCTCCGACAGCGCGTCGATGAGCTCGGCGACGGGCCCGAAGACGTCGAGCTGGACCTGGTGGTCCGCGGCGTTGCCGACCCGGACGGGCCGGGAGCCCGCGTAGCCGGGCAGGTGCTCGACTGTGGCCTCGGTGGCCAGCTGCGCCCCGGTGACCGAGTAGAGGGGGTGCAGCCACTCGGGTCCCGCCGCCGCGGCGAGGATCCGGCCGAGCCAATCGAGGAAGCCGTCGGCCTCGGCGGTCGAGCCGAGATCCACGAGGGCCCGCACGGTGAGCGACGCGTCGCGGAGCCAGCAGTACCGGTAGTCCCAGTTGCGCGTGCCGCCGATGCCCTCGGGCAGCGAGGTCGTCGGCGCGGCGAGGACGGCGCCGGTCGGCTCGTGCACGAGGTGCCGGAGGGTCAGCGCCGAGCGGGCCACGAGCGAGGGCTTGACTGCCGGCAGCTCGAGCGAGGCGACCCACTCGCGGGCGGCGCGCACGACGGCGGCGCGGCGCAGGGGCTCGTGGGCCGGGTCCGGCTCCGCGGGATCGGGGTCGCCGCAGCGCAGCGTGAGGACGAGCGGGCCGCCGGAGAGGTCCGCCTCCGCCGTCGCCGTCGCGTGCCGGCCGTCGCTCGCGATGGCGAAGCGCAGGCCGGGGGCGTGCAGGACGACGGGCTCGGACGTGCCGACGACGTGCAGGAACTCGCCGCGGGCCTCGATCCCGAACGGCGCGCCCGCGTAGTCCGGCCGGGGCGCGAACACGATCCGCGCCCGCCCGGGCCCCGTCAGGACGCGCACGAGCTGGGTGATCCCCTCGGGCGAGGGCTCGAGGTAGTCCGTGGCCGTGAGGTCCGCCCAGCGTGTCTCGACGACCATGGTCCCGTCCACGTAGCGCTGGCCCAGGAGCCGTGACTCGGCTGCAGGCCCCACCGTGAAGTGCCCCGCTGGCTCGCCGCCGAGCAGGTGGGCGAAGAGCGAGCCCGAGTCCGGCAGCGGGTGGGTCATCCAGCACAGCGTCCCGTCCGGGGTCAGGAGCGCGGTCGAGGAGCCGTCGCCGAGCATCGTGTGCCGCTCGAGGCCCACGGCCTCCTCGCCGAAGAGCCAGGCGCGGCGCAGCTCGAACAGGGTCGCGAGGACGTGCGCGAAGGCCGCCGGGTCCTTGAGCCGGTGGGCGGCCCCCGCTCCCCCGGGCCTGCTCCCGACGAAGAGCCCGAGGTCGCCGCTGCCCAGCGAGGCGATGGCCCGCGCGTCGCTCTCGGCGTCGCCCGCGAACAGCACCGCCGTCGCGCCGAGCTGGCCGCGCAGCCGTGCGAGGGCGGCGTCCTTGGCGGGCGGGAGCCCCAGGAGGTCGAGCACGGCCCCGTCCTCGAGCGGCTCGAGCCCGTGGGCGGCGGCCACCGAGCGCGCGAGCTCGACGGCGCGCGCGGCCGACGGCGGCTCGGCCTCGCGCAGGTGCAGCGAGACGGCTGCGGGCTTGCGCTCGATCGCGACGCCGCCGAGCGCGCCCGCCGCCTCGGAGAGCGCCGACGCGGCGGACGCCAGGCGCGCCTCGAGCGCGAGCGGGACCCCGTAGGCGAACGCGAGATCGAACTCGTGGCCGTGCGAGCCGACGAGGTGGACCTCGGCCGGGAGCCGAGAGACGGCGGCGAGGTCCCGCAGCGAGCGGCCGGACACGACCGCCGCATGGGTCTCCGGGAGCGAGGCGAGGGCCCGCAGGGCGACGGCAGCGGCGTCGAGCGGGAGCGTCTCGGTCGTCTGCCCGTCGACAGCCGTGAGCGTGCCGCCGTAGTTGCACGCGACGAGGAGCCCGGGCTGGCGGGCCAGGAGGCGCAGCTCGGCGAGGAGCTCGGGGCCGAGCCCGGCGCCGTCGTGCGCGGCACCCTCCTGCGCCGTGTGCAGGGCGGACCGCAGCCGCGCCGGGGGGACGGCGGGAGCGACGGCCGTCCCTGCGCCCGTGGTGAACGACGTGGCCATGCCGACCTCCTGTCCTGGGCCCCCTGTGGATCGCGGGGGTTCAGGCCAGTTTCGGGCGCGGTCGTTTCGGCGCAGGGACGGGCTCGTTGCGCGGCCGTAAAAGGCGCGGCCGGCGGGACTGAGTCCGCGGGGCCATAGGCCAGCGGCTACAGCGTCTCGGGGATGGTGCGCCCCGGGAAGAGCGTCGCGTACTGCTTCCGGTACATCCTGCGCCCCACGAGGCGGTAGGCCAGGCGGACCGGCGCGGGGATCTCCTTGAAGAGCTCCTCGCGCTCGCCGGGCGGATTCGTGGCCAGCACCATCCCGAGGTAGGCGATCATGAGGCGCCTGTCGAAGCTGTTGGTCCCGTGCTGCGCTGCCTCGGCCAGCTCCTTCGCGGTCATCACCCGGTCGACGGCGGGCATCACCTCGGTGACCTCGCGGCGGAGGTGCACCTTGAGGACGGCAGACAGCTCCTCGTAGCGCTCGGCGAGCTCGTCGCGGATGTCGGCGTCCGCCGTCTCCATCCAGCGCAGCCGGAGCGGTTCGATGGCCTCGAGCCGCCGCGCGACCTGCCGGTGCTGCTCGAGCATCTGCTCCACGTGCAGGGCGCACGCGGGTGCCCGCTTTGCGAGCTGCGGGTACATGAGCAGGTCCTCGCCCTCGTGGTGGACGTGGAGGATCATGTCGAAGTTCCCGAGCACCTCCCCCACGTAGGCGGCACGCGCGGTGTCGCCGGGCTCGGCGGAGTGCACGAGGCCCGGCGCCTCGTCGTAGGCCCAGAGGAACACGCGGTGGATGCGGCGCATGGCCGCCGTCCCCGTGCAGAGGATCGGCCCCGACGGCACTGGAGCTGGGGTCTCGCCGGGCTGGAGGGTGAAGAAGTCGGTCATGGAGCGCCCCTCAGGCATGGTCGGGCGAGACCAGTCCCTCTCCCGGGAAGCATCGTAGGGTGTGCCCCCGCGCTGGACAATGGCTCGCGCCCGGGGACGCCTAGCGCGCGACGACGTCGGGAGGGGCCGCCGTCGTCGACCGCACGACGAGCTGCGGCTCGACGCTGCGCGCAGCGGGGCGGCCCTCGTCGAGGGCCGCGAGGAGCGCCTCGATGCAACGCCGGCCCAGGGCCTCGAAGTCCTGCCGGACGGTCGTGAGCGGCGGGAAGAAGTAGGCAGCCTCGGGCTGGTCGTCGTAGCCGACGATGCTCAGGTCCCGGGGGACGGCAAGCCCCGACTCCTGGACCCCACGGAGCAGGCCGAGGGCCATCTGGTCATTGGCGACGAACATGGCGGTCGCCTCCCGGGAGCGAGCCACCTCGAGCCCGACCTCGTAGCCGCGTGCGGCCGTCCAGTCGCCCTCGATGAGGAGGTCCGCGGGAAGCCCCGCCTCGTCCAGGGCCTCGCGCCACCCGCGGACGCGCTCGGCGGCGTCGTACCAGTCCGCGGGGCCAGAGAGGTGCCCGATCCGCGTGTGCCCGAGCTCCACGAGGTGCCGCACGGCGAGCCGCGCCCCCAGCCGCTGGTCCACCCCGGCACCGGCCTCCGGCCGGTCCGGGTCCGACGTCGCCGCGATGACGGGGAACGCGTGCTCGATGCGGTCCAGCGCCTCGAGCAGGCCGGGGTGAGGGACGATCACGACGATGCCGTCCACAGCCTGGTCGGCGAAGTGGCCGAGGGCGTCCTGGACGGCCTCCGGCGTGACCTCGCGCAGCGTGGCGATGCTGACGAAGTACCCGGCGTCGCGGGCCGCCTGCTCGAGGCCCAGGAGCGCGTGCGAGGGGCCGTACTGCCCGAGCTCGGACGCCAGGACGCCGATGGTCTGCGAGCGGCGGGTCACGAGGCTGCGGGCGACGGTGTTGCGCCGGTAGCCGAGTGCGGCGATGGCGGCCTCGACCCGCTCGCGGGCGCTCGCGCTGACGTTGGGGTGGCCGTTGAGCACGCGGGAGACGGTCTGGTACGAGACGCCCGCCATCTTGGCGACGTCCTTCATCACCGGTGCCCGCTTGACGGCGGGTTCGAGTGTCATCTGGCCCTTTCCTGCGCGCATCGCGCATGCGTCAGCGCGTCAGCCCCACGATACGCCAGCGGGTTCGGCGCTCCTGGCCGGGCGCGAGGCGCACGAGGTCGGTGCCGCTGTTGAAGGCGTCCGGCGGGCAGGTCATCGGCTCGACGGCGAGCCCGAGCCGGGTGGGGAGCGGCGGCTCCTTGTCCGCGGTGTGGACCTGGAGCCAGGGGCAGGAGGCGTCCCACTCCATCGCCACGCCCGTGCCCGCCGGGTCCCAGACCTCCACCCGGGCGCTTCCGGCGTCGTCGAACTGGATGCCGGTGAAGGCGTGGTCGATCTCCGTCGCCCCGATCCGCCGGGGCCGGCGGAAGTCGAACGCGTGCCCTTCGACCGGCCGGGTCCCGACCGGCAGGAGCCGGTCCGGGGTGACCTCGAGGAAGGTCTCGGCCGGAATCTCGAGCTCCCACTCGTCCAGCGGCGACTCCCCCGCCAGCAGGTACGGGTGCGGGCAGACGCCGTAGGGCGCGGTTGTCCGCCCGGTGTTGAGCGCGGCGACCTCCCAGGCGAGCCCGCCGTCGTCGAGCGTGTAGGAGGCCTCGAGCCGGAGCCGGAACGGGTAGCCCGGGGCCGCGGCGAGGTCCAGCGCGAGGGTGACGGAGCGCCCGTCGGCGTCCACGAGCCGCCAATCCCGGCCGAAGGCGAGCCCGTGCAGGGCGCAGCCCCGCTCGGGCTCGTTGACCGGGAGGCGGTGCTCGGCGCCGTCGAACGCGTAGCGCCCGTCCGCGATCCGGTTCGGCCAGGGGGCGGCGATGACGCCCCGGTAGTCCGGGATCGGGCCGCCCGCGGCGAAGGGCACCACGAGGTCCCGTCCTCCGAAGGTCAGCGTGCGCAGCGCCCCGCCGCGGGCGGTGACGACGGCGGTGTAGTCGCCGGCCGAGATCTCGTACTCGAGGGCCCCGTTCATCGAGCGGATCCGCGCCGGGCCGGGGCTCAGAGGCCGCCCGCGAGCCTGTAGTACGCCTGGTTCCACCGGATCTCCTTCCTGAACTGGGACAGCGTCGTGGACTGGTCGATGAGCAGCAGCTCGGTCTGGGCCATCTCGGCGAAGTCCTCGAAGGCCTCGGGGCCGACGGCCGTGCTCAGCACGGTGTGGTGGGCGGCGCCGGCGGTGAGCCACGCCGCGGCGGACGTGGCGAAGTCCGGCTGCGGCTTCCAGAGCGCGCGGGCCACCGGCAGGTTCGGCAGCGGCTCGTCGAGGTCGACGACGTCGACGGCGTTCGCGACGAGCCGGAACCTGTCCCGCATGTCGGAGAGGGCGACGACGACGCCCGGCCCGGGGTCGGCGTCGAACACGAGGCGCACCGGGTCCTCCCTGCCGCCGATGCCCAGCGGGTGGATCTCGAGCCGCGGCTTGGACGTGGTCAGCGAGGGGCAGACCTCGAGCATGTGCGCGCCGAGGATCCTCTCCTCGCCCGGCACGAGGTGGTACGTGTAGTCCTCCATGAGGGACGCGCCGCCGGGCAGCCCTGCGCCCATGACCTTCGCCGCGCGGACCAGGATGGCGGTCTTCCAGTCGCCCTCGGCGCCGAAGCCGTAGCCGTCGGCCATGAGCCGCTGCACGGCCAGGCCCGGGAGCTGGCGCAGCTCGCCGAGGTCCTCGAACGAGGTGGTGAAGGCGGCCGAGCCGTTGGCCTCGAGGAAGGAGCGCAGGCCGAGCTCGATCCGGGCCCCGTAGCGCAGGGACTCGTGCCGGTCGCCATCCTTCTGCAGCTCCGGGACCACGTCGTAGAGGTCCTGGTACTCCGCGACGAGCGCGTCGACGTCGGACTCGGAGGCGGCGTGCACCGCCTCGGCGAGCTCGTTGACGGACCACGTGTTGACGGAGACGCCCAGCCGGAGCTCGGCCTCGGTCTTGTCCCCCTCGGTGACGGCGACGTTGCGCATGTTGTCCCCGAAGCGGGTGAGCTTGAGGCCGCGGACGGCTGCCCATCCGGCGGCCGCGCGCTGCCAGACGCCGATCTGCCGGGCCACTTCGGGGTGGGAGACGTGCCCGACGACGGTCTTGCGCGGCACGCCGAGGCGGGCCTGGATGTAGCCGAACTCGCGGTCGCCGTGGGCGGCCTGGTTCAGGTTCATGAAGTCGAAGTCGATCTCCGACCAGGGCAGCTCGACGTTGGCCTGGGTGTGCAGGTGCAGCAGGGGCTTGCGGAGGGCGTCGAGGCCCTGGATCCACATCTTGGCCGGGGAGAAGGTGTGCATCCACGCGGTCACGCCGATGACGTGGTCCGCCGAGTTGGCCTCGAGGGCCGCGCGGCGGATCGCGTCGGAGTCGGTGAGCACGGGCTTCCACACGAGCCTCACCGGCACGTCGGAGGAGGCGTTGAGCGCCTCGGCGATCTCGCGGGACTGCTTGGCGACCTGGGCGAGGGTCTCGGGGCCGTAGAGGTGCTGGCTGCCGGTGAGGAACCAGACCTCGTAGCCGTCGAGGGACATGTGTGCTGCGCTAGGCGCATCGGCCATGGGGTTCTCCTGAGGGTTCTGGGCTCGGCGCTACTGGCCGTAGACGTTCTGGTAGCGGTCGTAGAGGGAGGCGATGAGCCGGGCGTCGATGGGCTCGGGCTCGCCGAGCTGGCGGGCGATGTGCACGGTGCGGGCCACCTCCTCGCACATGACGGCGGCCTTCACGGCGGAGCGGGCGTCCCTGCCGATCGTGAAGGGGCCGTGGTTCTGCATGAGCACCGCGGGCGAGTTCGAGTTCTTGAGCGTCTCGACGATGCCCTGGCCGATCGAGTCGTCCCCGATGAGGGCGAAGGGGCCGATGGGGATGTCGCCGCCGAACTCGTCGCCCATCATGGTCAGCACGCACGGGATGGGCTCGCCCCGCGCGGCCCATGCCGTCGCGTAGGTCGAGTGGGTGTGGACGACGCCGCCCACCTCGGGCAGGTGCCGGTAGACGTAGGCGTGGGCGGCGGTGTCCGACGACGGGGCCAGCCCGGGGTTGCCCCACTCGCCGTCCGCCGGGGTTCCGTGGAGGTCGGTGACCACCATGGACTCGGGGGTGAGGTCGTCGTAGGAGACGCCGGAGGGCTTGATGACCATGAGCTCCTCGTCGGGCACCCGGGCCGAGACGTTTCCGGCCGTCCAGACGACGAGCCCGTAGCGGGTCAGCTCAGAGTGCAGGGCGCAGACCTCGGCGCGCAGGCGGGCGATGGTGTCCAGGAGGGCGCTCATGCGTTAGCCCCCACGGTCTCGGCGCTCATCGCCTTCCGCTGGATCGCCTTGAGGCGGTGCATGACCTCGTTGCCGCCGCGGCCGAAGTAGTCGTGCAGGGCCGTGTACTCGGCGAAGAGCGGCTCATAGGCGGCCACGTTCTCGGGGATCGGCGTGTAGACGGCCGCCGCATCGGCTCCCATCGCAGCGGACGCCGCCTCGACGCCGTCGTACGCCCCGGCGGCCACGGCGGCGTGGATCGCCGAGCCGAGCGCGGGGGCCTGGTCGGATCCGACCGTGGAGAGCGGGAGCCCGGTGACGTCGGCATAGATCTGCATGAGCAGCGGGTTCTTCACGAGGCCGCCCGCGATGATGAGCTCCCTCACGGGGACCCCGGAGGCGTTGAAGGCCTCGATGATCGTCCGCGTGCCGAAGGCCGTGGCCTCGAGCAGGGCGCGGTAGACGTCCTCGGGCTTGGTGGCGAGGGTCTGGCCGACGAGGAGGCCGGAGAGCTCGTGGTCCACGAGCACCGAGCGGTTGCCGCTGTGCCAGTCCAGGGCCAGCAGGCCGTGCTCCCCGATCCGCTGCAGCGAGGCCAGCTCGGTCAGGTACTCGTGCAGGCCGAGCCCACGGCGCGCTGCCTCCTCGGCGTAGGCGGCGGGGACGCCGGTCCTCACGAACCAGCCGAAGATGTCTCCGACGCCGCTCTGCCCGGCCTCGTACCCCCAGCGCCCGGCGAGGATCCCGCCGTCGACCACGCCGCACATGCCCGGGACCTCGCGCAGCTCCTCGCCGTTCATGACGTGGCACGTGGACGTGCCCATGATCGCGACCATCTGCCCCGGGGCGACGGCCTTCGCGGCGGGAGCGGTGACGTGCGCGTCGACATTGCCGACGGCGACGGCGATCCCGGCGGGGAGGCCGGTCCACTCGGCGGCCTGCTCGCTCAGCCTTCCCGCGGCCTCGCCGAGCTGGCCGACGCGGTGCTCGAGCTTGGCCGAGACGAAGTCCTTGAAGTCGGGGTTGAGCGCGGCCAGGAAATCCTCCGACGGGTACTCCCCGTCCTGGTAGATGCCCTTGTAGCCGGCGGTGCACGCGTTGCGGACGTACTGGCCGGTGAGCTGCCAGACGATCCAGTCCGCGGCCTCGACCCAGTGCTCCATCGCCGCGTAGGCCTCGGGGTCCTCCTCGAGCAGCTGCAGGCCCTTGGCGAACTCCCACTCGCTCGAGATCAGGCCGCCGTAGCGGGGCAGCCACGCCTCGCCGCGCTCCTCGGCGAGCCGGTTGATCCGGTCGGCCTGGGGCTGGGCCGCGTGGTGTCGCCAGAGCTTGACGTAGGCGTGGGGGCGGTCGCGGAACCCGTCGAGCTCGCACAGCGGCGTGCCGTCCGCCGTCGTCGGCACCATCGTGCAGGCGGTGAAGTCCGTGCCGATGCCGATGACGTCGGCCGGGTCGACGCCGGCGCTCTTCACGGCCTCGGGCACGGCGCGGCGTAGGACCTCGCGGTAGTCATCGGGCACCTGCAGGGCCCAGTCCGCGGGCAGCCGCTCGCCGCCCCCGGGCAGGCGCTCGGTCACGACGGCGTGGGCGTACTCGTGGACGGCGCTGCCCATCTCCCGGCCATCGCTCACGCGGACGACGACGGCGCGTCCCGAAAGCGTGCCGTAGTCGACGCCGATGACGTATCGGGGCAGCGCGGCCCCGGCCGGTGTTGTGCTCATGGGGATTCTCCAGTCTGTCGGCTGGGGAGCCGGGATGAGGGAAGGGGGAACGAACGGAGCAAAGGAGGTCGAGATCAGTGTGAACGCTCACAGGAGCCGGCGTCAAGGCCGGAGGCGACATTTGGTGAACGTTCACATGTTGCTTGACTCACATTCTGGGAGGCCCTTATCGTGGTGCCGTTGTGAACGTTCTCACCGCCGGCAGCGCCGCCGCGGGACGTGGCAGCCTACTCCCTCGAACGGGAGGGAAGGCGACGCGGGCCAGCTCCAGGCGCCTGCCTCACAGCACCCAGCACGCGGACCGCGAGGTCCCCGGGAGGAGACACATCGTGAATTTCAAGAAGCTCTGGGCCGCGCTCGCCGTCGTCCTGGCCCTCATGCTCGCCGTTACGGGCTGCGGCACCCGAGGCAGCGCCGCCGGCGGCGGCGGCGGAGGGGGCGGATCCGCGGACCCCAGCACCTCGCTCGTCGGCATCTCGATGCCGACCCAGACCTCCGAGCGCTGGATCGCCGACGGCAAGAACGTTGAGGAGTCGCTCAAGAAGCTCGGGTACAAGACGGACCTGCAGTTCGCCAACGACGACATCCCGACCCAGGTCTCGCAGATCGAGAACATGCTCACCAAGGGTGCCAAGGCCCTCATCATCGCCGCGATCGACGGCACCACCCTCACCGACGTCCTGGCCAAGGCCAAGGAGCAGAACGTCAAGGTCGTCGCCTACGACCGGCTCATCAACGGCACGCCCAACGTGGACTACTACACGACCTTCGACAACTACCAGGTCGGCGTGCAGCAGGCCACCTCGCTCCTGACCGGCCTCGGGCTCGTGGACGCGAGCGGCAAGCAGGTCGCGGGCAAGGGCCCGTTCAACATCGAGCTCTTCGCCGGAAGCCCGGACGACAACAACGCCGGCTTCTTCTGGAACGGCGCGATGGACACGCTCAAGCCGTACCTCGACTCCGGCGCCCTCAAGGTCCCGAGCGGGCAGACGAACTTCGAGCAGGCGGCCATCCTGCGCTGGCAGGCCCCCGTGGCGCAGAAGCGCATGGAGGACCTCCTCACGTCCGCCTACAGCTCCGGCACGAAGCTGCACGGCGTGCTCTCCCCCTACGACGGCCTCTCGATCGGCATCATCTCGGCCCTGACCAGCACCGGCGGCTACGCCAAGGGCAGCCTTCCGATCGTGACCGGCCAGGACGCGGAGAAGGGCTCGGTGAAGTCGATCATCGCCGGCGAGCAGTACTCGACGATCTTCAAGGACACCCGCCAGCTCGGCTCCCAGGCCGTGAAGATGGTCGACGCCGTCCTCAAGGGCCAGGAGCCGGAGATCAACGACTCCAAGACCTACAACAACAAGGTCAAGGTCGTCCCCTCCTACCTGCTCAAGTCCGTGATCGTCACGAAGGACAACTACCAGAAGGAGCTCATCGACTCCGGCTACTACACGGAAGCCGACGTCAAGTAGCCTCCCGGGCGGGGGCCTCGCCGCAGGAGGCGAGGCCCCGCCCTACCCCTGCAGCGCAGGAGTCAGCGAGAACCAGATGCAGACACCCATTCTGTCGATGCGCGGCATCACCAAGACCTTCCCCGGAGTCAAGGCGCTCCAGGACGTGAGCCTCGACGTCAACCGTGGCGAAGTCCACGCGATCTGCGGCGAGAACGGCGCCGGCAAGTCCACCCTCATGAAGGTGCTCTCTGGGGTCTACCCGCACAGCAGCTTCGACGGCGAAATCCTCTTCGAGGGCGAGCCCTGCCACTTCTCGAGCATCAGCGACAGCGAGAAGCGCGGGATCGTGATCATCCACCAGGAGCTCGCGCTGAGCCCGTACCTCTCGATCGCCGAGAACATCTACCTCGGCAACGAGCAGGCCAGCCGCGGCTGGGTCGACTGGCAGAAGACCAACCTCGAGGCGTCCAAGCTGCTCGCCCGAGTGGGCCTGAGCGAGAACCCCGCCACGCCCATCCAGCACATCACGGTCGGCAAGCAGCAGCTCGTGGAGATCGCCAAGGCACTCTCCAAGCAGGTGAAGCTGCTCATCCTCGACGAGCCCACAGCCGCCCTGAACGACGAGGACTCCGGTCACCTTCTGGACCTGATCCTGCACCTCAAGGGGCAGGGAGTCACGAGCATCATCATCAGCCACAAGCTCAACGAGATCCGCCGCGTCGCCGACGCGGTCACGATCATCCGCGACGGCAAGACCATCGAGACCTTGCGCCTCAAGGACGGGATCACCCAGGAACGCATCATCCGCGGGATGGTGGGCCGTGACCTCGAGAGCCTCTATCCGGACCGCGACCCCACGATCGGGGAGGAGGTGCTGCGGATCGAGGACTGGTCCGTCCAGCATCCCCAGGACCCCTCCCGCATGGTGGTCCAGAACGCCACGATCACCGTCCGCAAGGGCGAGGTCGTCGGCTTGGCCGGGCTCATGGGCGCCGGCCGCACCGAGCTCGCAATGAGCGTCTTCGGCCGCACGTACGGCCAGGCCACCTCGGGCCGCGTCCTCAAGAACGGCCGGGAGATCAACACGTCCACGGTACCTCAGGCGATAGAGAACGGGCTCGCCTACGCCACCGAGGACCGCAAGCACTATGGGCTGAACCTCATCGAGGACATCCAGCGCAACGTCTCCATGGCGGGGCTCCGGAAGCTCGTCAAGCGCGGGTGGGTGGACAGGAACCAGGAGACGCTGGTCGCCGAGGGCTACCGCAAGAGCATGAACATCAAGGCGCCCTCCGTCGCCGCCGTCGTCGGCAAGCTCTCCGGCGGCAACCAGCAGAAGGTCGTGCTCAGCAAGTGGATGTTCTCGGACCCCGAGGTGCTCATCCTGGATGAGCCCACGCGGGGCATCGATGTCGGGGCCAAGTACGAGATCTACTCGATCATCGCCAAGCTCGCCGCCGAGGGGAAGGCCATCATCGTCATCTCCTCCGAGCTGCCCGAGCTCCTCGGCATCTGCGACCGCATCTACACCCTGGCCGCAGGCCGGGTCACGGGCGAGGTCCCGATCGAGCAGGCCACCCAGGAGACCCTCATGCACTACATGACCCAAGAGAAGGAATAGCCAATGTCCGCCCTCCGAGAATCCCTGGGCTTCCTGGCCAACCGGCTCCGGCAGGTCGGCATCTTCGTCGCCCTGATCCTGATCGTCCTGCTGTTCCAGGGCCTCACCGACGGCATCCTGCTGCAGCCGCAGAACGTCACCAACCTGGTGGTGCAGAACAGCTACATCCTCATCCTGGCCATCGGCATGGTCATGGTGATCATCGCCGGCCACATCGACCTGTCCGTCGGGTCCATCGCCGGGTTCATCGGCGCCATGGCCGGCGTCATGATCGTCCACTGGGGCTGGTCCTGGTGGCTCGCCATCCCCGCGTGCCTCCTCGTCGGGGCCCTCGTGGGGGCCTGGCAGGGCTACTGGATCGCCTACGTCGGCATCCCCGCGTTCATCGTCACCCTCGCCGGCATGCTGATCTTCCGCGGCCTGACGCTCATCACCCTGAAGAACCAGCAGATCACCCCCTTCCCCGACGAGCTGCGGGCCCTCGGCGGCGGCTTCCTCCCGGACATCAGCGGCGGGAACTCGGTCGTGGAGTGGCTCACCGTGATCCTCGGCGTGGGGGCGACGGCGGCGTTCCTCATCCAGGAGGTCCGGCAGCGCCGCATCCGCCTGAAGTTCAACCTCGAGAACGAGCCGGCCGCCTGGTTCTTCACCAAGATCGGCTTCAGCGCCCTGCTCATGCTCGCCATGACCTTCCTGCTGGCCAGCTACCGCGGGACCCCGATCGTCCTCGTCGTCCTGGCGGTGCTCGTCGTCGGCTACAGCGCGGTGATGGCCAACAGCGTCTTCGGCCGCCATATCTACGCCCTCGGCGGCAACCTGCACGCTGCCGAGCTCTCCGGCGTGAAGACCAGGGGCGTGACCTTCCGGCTCTTCGTCAACATGGGCGTCCTGTCCGCGCTGGCCGGCCTGATCTTCACCGCCCGGCTCAACTCGGCCCAGCCCGCGGGCGGCACCGGCTTCGAGCTCGACGCCATCGCCGCGGCCTTCATCGGCGGCGCAGCCGTCCAGGGCGGCATCGGCACCGTCGCCGGAGCCATGATCGGCGGCCTGATCATGGGTGTGCTCAACAACGGCATGTCCATCCTGGGCCTCGGAACCGACTACCAGCAGCTCATCAAGGGCTTGGTCCTCCTCCTCGCCGTCGCGTTCGACATCTTCAACAAGAACCG
The DNA here is from genome assembly GCF_056780155.1 of Sinomonas sp. T428B. Taxonomy (NCBI): domain Bacteria; kingdom Bacillati; phylum Actinomycetota; class Actinomycetes; order Micrococcales; family Micrococcaceae; genus Sinomonas; species Sinomonas sp. T428B. The sequence goes on from NZ_JBRAZR010000001.1 coordinate 3,178,783, forward strand.
CTCGGGCGCCGGCGGTCTGGGCAAGTGGTTCACGTTCCGCAGGCGCACGTCACCCTCGGCCGGCTCGAGGCCCGTGGCGGAGCAGAAGGAGCCGGTCGCGGCCGCCAAGTAGGCCCCAGCTCCGCGGCCGCCGGATCCACTCCGGCGGCCGCCTCGTCAGGGGCGTCGCCGGGCTTCAAGGTCACGGTCAGCCGGCGGTGACCCCGAGCGCCGCCGCGCCGCGCGCGAGCTCCGCGATCCGGCCCCAGTCCCGCGCCGCCACGGCGTCCCGGGGCGTGAGCCAGCTCCCGCCGACGCACGCGACGTTGGGCAGCCTGAGGTAGTCCGGCGCCGTGGCCGCGCCGATCCCGCCGGTCGGGCAGAAGGTCACCCCGGCGAGCGGGGCCGCGAGCGCGGCGAGGTACTCGGGCCCGCCCGCCGGCCCGGCCGGGAAGAACTTGAGCGCGCTGAGGCCGTGCTCGAGGGCCTGGAGCGCCTCGCTCACGGTGGCGACCCCCGGCAGGAGCGGCACGCCGGCCTCGGCGGCGCCGTCGAGCAGCGCGGGCGTCGCGCCCGGCGAGACGAGGAACTGCGCCCCGGCGTCGGCCGCCGCCTTCGCCTGCCGGGGCGTCAGGACCGTTCCGGCCCCGAGGACGATGTCGGGGACCTCGGCGGCAATGCGCTCGAGCGAGGAAAGCGCCGTCTCGGTGCGGAGCGTGAGCTCGATGATGCCCACTCCCCCGCCGACGAGCGCCCGGGCGACGGGGACGGCGTCGTGCGGGTCGTCGAGGGTCACGACGGGGATGACGGGCGAGACGTTCAGAACGTCGGTGGCGTCTGCGAAAGCAGGGGCGTCAGCCATGGAGGATCTCCCTTCTCAGGCCCGTCGCGCCGTGGGCGTCGAGGAGCTCGTACCAGTGCCGCACCGGGGCGGCGAAGCGCGGATCGGCAGCGAGGGCCGGGTCGAAGACCTCGGGCAGGGCCAGCAGCACGTCGGCTGCCGAGGCGCCGGCGGGCCGGTCGCGCAGTGCGGCGGTCAGGGTCCCCGCGAGGGGGTCGGCCAGGGCGCCGCCGGCGGCGGACGCCGTCGCAACGTGGTGCATCCATGCCGCGACGGCGAGCGCGGCCCAGCGCGGCTCGCGGTCCGCCGCGAGGCAGGCGGCGGCGGTCGGCAGGAGCCGGAGCCGGAGCTTCTGCGAGCCGTCGGTGCCGACCTTCGCCGTCGTGTGCCCGAGGGCCGGGTTGGCGAACCGGGCGACGACGGAGCGCGCGTACTCCTCGCCGTCGAGCCCCTCAGGGAGGACCGCCGTCGGCAGCACCTCATCCCCGATGAGGCCCCGGCAGGCGGCCTCGAAGGCCTCGTCCCGCACGGCCTCGGCGATCGTCGCGTGGCCCGCGGCGAGGCCGAGGTACGCCAGGAGGGAGTGGCCCGCGTTGAGGATCCGCAGCTTGGCGGTCTCCCACGGCTCGACGTCGTCGGTCAGGACCGCGCCGGCGGCCTCCCAGGCGGGTCGCGGGCCGGCGAAGCCGTCCTCGATGACCCACTGCCGGAAGGGCTCGGCGACGACCGCGGCCTCGTCGCGCAGCCCGAGGACGCGCTCGACGGCGTCGAGGTCGGCCGGCGTCGTGGCCGGCGCCATGCGGTCCACCATCGTGCTCGGGAACGCAACGGAGGAGGCGATCCAGTCGGCCAGTCCGGGCGCCTCGCCGGCGGGGAGCGCGTCGACGAACTCCCCCACGAGGCGCCGCGTGAGCGCCCCGTTCGCCGGGAGGTTGTCGCACGGGACCACGGTGAGCCGCGCGCCGGAGCCGCGGTGCCGGGCCTCGAGGCCGCGGGCGAGCTGCCCGATGGCCGTGACCGGCGAGGCGCCCGCGAGGTCGGCCCGAACCTCGGGGTCTTCGAGGCCGAGCCCGCCGGTGAGCGGGTCGATCCGGTAGCCCTTCTCGGTGACCGTGAGCGTCACGACGTGGATGCCGGGGTCGGCGATCCTGGCCACGACGGCGTCCGGCTCGGCCCGCCCCGCGAGCATCCCTGTGATGCCCGAGACGACGCTCAGCGGGGCCGCGCCGTCCCCGCGCTCGGAGAGCGTGAAGAGGCAGTCCTGCGGCGCGAGCTGGCGCACGACGGCGTCCGAGCGCTGGGTGACCCCCACCGTCCCCCACGCACGCTCGCCCGTGGCCGCCATCGCGTCCTCAGTGAAAACCGCGGTGTGGGCGCGGTGGAAGCTCCCGACGCCCAGGTGCACGATCCCTGGCGTGATCTCGCCGGGACCGAACCGGGGCCGGGGGCCGGAGCTGCGGGCCAGCGACGCGTAGCTCAGGCGCTCCATGCCGCGGACCCCTTCTCCGCATGAGTGCCGGCGGAAGCGGCGTGCGCCCGCGTCGCCTCGAGGCTCGGCAGCGAGGACGTCCCGCCCCTGCCGCCGACGACGAGCGAGGCCGCCGCCGCGCCGAGCCGGACCGCGTCGAGCAGGCCGTCGCCGAGCACGAGGCGGGCCGCGACGGTCCCGAGGAACGCGTCCCCGGCGCCGGTCTGGTCCACGACGGCCGGCGCGGGGACCGCCTCGACCCAGGCCCCGCCGTCGTCCGTGTCTCCTGAGCCTGCCCCGACCACGTGAACTCCCTCGGCGCCGCACGTGACGGCGACGTTCCGCGCGCCCCAGCCGCGCAGGACGGCGGCGGCCTCGGCGGGCGTGCCGGCCCCGAGCAGCGCCGCGGTCTCCCCCGGCGAGGACGGCGTGACGAGGAAGGCGCGCGGGGCGATCTCGCGCAGGTCGGCCGCGGCGGCCTCCGCGGAGGCGAGCCGGGGCCGGTGGTTCGGGTCGTAAACGAACCGCCGCGCGAGGCGGGCCGCCTCGAGCACCGCCGCGCGGGCCGTGGCCGAGATGGCGCACGTGATGCCGCTGGCCACGACGGCGCCGGCCGCGGCGAGCACGTCCGGGTCGAGGTCCGCGGGGCCGAGGGTCGAGCCGACGCTGCCGGCGCGGGCGTAGGAGAACTCCCGCTGGCCGCTCGGGTCGCAGTGCAGGAGGTACATGCCCTGCTGGCCGTGGCGGAAGCGCAGCAGCTCGGTCGAGACGCCGAGCTCCGCGACCCGGGCGGCGATCGAGCGGCCGAGCTCGTCGTCGGTCAGGACCGCCACAAGGCCCACCCGGGCGCCCGCGGCGGCAGCGGCGGCCGCGACGTTGAGCGCGTCGCCGGAGACGCCGAGCGTCGCCGGAGTGCCTTGGGCGGCGGGCGCGTCGGTCGCGATCTCGAGGAGGACCTCGCCGAGCACGACGACGTCGAACGGCTGGGTGCCGCCAGCGGCGGCCTGGTTCGCGCTCACCAGTCGTGCACCGACCCGTCGAGCCGGCGGTTGATGGGCAGGTACTTCGGGTCGAACGGGTAGGCGGCGGCCGCCTCCTCGTCGAACTCGACGCCGAGCCCCGGGGCGTCGCCCGGGTGCATGTAGCCGTCCACGAACGTGTACGAGGTGCGGAACACCTCGGACGCCGGTTCGCGGTGGCCCATGTACTCCTGGATCCCGAAGTTGGGGATGGACAGGTCCACGTGCAGCGCCGCGGCGAGCGAGACCGGGGACAGGTCCCCGGCCCCGTGCGAGCCCGAGCGAACGCCATAGAGGTCCGCGAGGGAGAAGATCCGGCGCAGGTGCGTGATGCCCCCGGCGTGCGAGACCGACGTGCGGATGTAGTCGATGAGGCGCTCGGTGATGAGCTGCTGGCAGTCCCAGATCGAGTTGAACACCTCGCCCACGGCCACCGGCGTCGTCGTGTGGCTGCGGAGGAGCCGGAACGCGGACTGGTCCTCGGCCGGCGTCGGGTCCTCCATCCAGAACGGGCGGTACGGCTCGAGCGCCGCGCCGAGCCGGCCGGCCTCGATCGGGGTGAGCCGGTGGTGGACGTCGTGCAGGAGGTGCACGCCGTAGCCGAACTCGTCGCGGAGGTGCAGCATCATGGCCGGCGCGAAGTCGAGGTAGGCCGAGGTCTCCCAGCGGTCCTCCTGCGGGACGTTGCCGCTCGCCGGCTCGTAGATGTTGTCCGCCGGGGCGATCCCGTAGGTCTTGTCGAGCCCGGGCACGGCAGCCTGGGCGCGGATGGCCTTGTAGCCGAGGTCCAGATGGGCCTGGAAGTCCGCGCTGAGCGCCTCGAGCGTGCTGCCGCTCGCGTGGCCGTAGACCATGACGCCATCGCGGGCCGCCCCGCCGAGGAGCTCGTACACGGGCATGCCCGCGGCCTTGCCCTTGATGTCCCAGAGGGCGACGTCGATCGCGGCGATCGCGGTCATGGTCACCGGGCCGCGGCGCCAGTATGCCCCCTTGTAGAAGTACTGCCACGTGTCCTCGATGCGGCGCGCGTCGCGGCCGATGAGCATGGGGCACAGGTGCTCGCTGAGGTACGCGGCGACGGCGAGCTCGCGGCCGTTGAGGGTCGCGTCCCCGACGCCGGTCACGCCGTCCTCCGTCTCGATGACGAGGGTGACGTAGTTCCGGCCGGGGGATGACACGACGACGCGTGCATCGGTGATCTTCACGGTGGTCCTTCTGGTTTCTGTGTCGAGGGCGCCGTGGCCTAGGCGGTGCCGAAGTGGAGCATGACCTTGCTGCTGTCCGACTGGGGGTCGGCGGCGAGCTCCATGGCGGCCTGAGCCTGCTCGGCCTCGAAGGTGTGGCTGATGATGGGGCTGACGTCGAGGCCCGACGCCATGGCGGTCACGGCGTCGCTGATCTCGTCGATGAACCGGTAGGAGCCGATCCACGTGATCTCGCGGGTCACGAGATCTCCGAGGACGGAGGGGGCGGGGATCCCGGGAAGGTTTCCAACCTGGACGAGCGTGCCCCCGCGGGCGGTCGCGCCCAGGACCCCGCCGAGGACGGCGGGGACGCCGGTCGCCTCGAAGACCACCACGAAGTCCTCCGGCAGGCTGCCCGCGGCGACGTTGACGACGTCATCCGCTCCCATGGCGCGCGCCCGCGCGAGCGACGCGTCGCTGATGTCGGCGGCGGTGACCGAGCGGGCTCCGGCGTGCTTCGCCGCGGCGACGACGAGGGCACCGATCGGGCCGGCCCCGTTGACGAGGACGTCCTTGCCCGCGAGGACGCCGGCGCGCTTGACCGCGTGCATGGCCACGGCCAGCGGCTCGGCGAGCGCGCCATGAAGTGTATCCACCGCCTTCGGCAGGGGCCGGATCTGGTCCGCGCGGGCCAGCTTGAGCTCGGCGAAGCCGCCGTCGGTGTGCGGGTCGAAGGCGGCGGAGCCGAAGTACCTCACCCGGGGGTACAGGTTGGTTCGCCCGGCCAGCCGGGCCTCCATGACGCCGCCGCCGACGAGCTGGGCGGGGTGCACCGTGACGGGCTGGCCGACCTCGAGTCCCCGGACGTCGGCGCCGATCCGGGCGATGCGCCCGGCGATCTCGTGGCCGAGGACCAAGGGGCCCTTGAGGGTGGCGGTGCCGGAGGCGCCGTGCTTCCAGTAGGAGAGGTCCGAGCCGCAGATCCCGCCCCATTCGACGGCGATGGCCACCTCCCCCGACCCCGGGGCGGGGTCGGGGCGCTCCTCGACGCGGAGGTCCCGGGGGCCATGGACGACGACGGCTCTCATACCGCGTCCTCGAGGCGGACCAGGTCGCGGCCGCGGACCTCGGGGCCGACGAGGGCGGCGACGAGCGTGATCAGCGAATACCCGACGAGCATCGCCGCGAGCGGCCACCAGTGTCCGGTCACGGCCGTGAGCGTCGCGGCGAGCAGGGGGCCGATCGCGGTGGCGAGGATGCCGCCGATCTCCTTGGCCAGGGCGAGCTGGGTGAAGCGGGTGCGGGCGCCGAAGAACTCGGCCATCGTGACGCTCTCCATGGAGAACAGGCTCAGCACGCCGAGGTTGAGGCCGATGATCATGGCCACGGTGATGAGCGCCGTGTTCCCGCTCGTGATCATGAACATCATCGGGATGGCGAACACGGCCGTGGCAGCGGTGAGCGCGAGGTAGAGCGGGCGGCGGCCGAAGCGGTCGCCCAGGATGCCGACGAGCGGGATGGTGGCGAAGCCGATGATCGAGCCGTACATGATCGCCGTCGTGCCGACGGTCTTGTCGACGAGGAGGACCGTGGCGAGGTAGCCGACGAGGAACGTCTGGACGAGGCCCGAGTTGCCGGCCTGGCCGAAGCGCAGGGCCAGCGCGATGAGGAAGGCCTTGCCCTTGCGCTGGTGCAGGGCCTGCTCGAGCTTGCCCTCCTTGACTGACGCCTCGGCCTTGGAAAGGGCGACGCCGTCGACAACGTCCTCGCGCTGCTCGAAGACGGGGCTCTCCTTGAGGGAGCGGCGGACCCACAGGGCGAAGACCAGGATGAGGAAGCTGGCCAGGAAGGGGATGCGCCAGCCCCAGCTGAGCAGCTGATCCTCGGACAGCACGGCCACGAGGATCGCCCAGACGGCCGAGGCTGCGAGCGTGCCGGAGTTCGTGCCGAGGCACACGAGCGAGGCGATGAGGCCGCGGCGGCGGACCGGGGCGAACTCGGCCAGCATCACGGTGGCGCCGGCGATCTCGGCGCCGGCGCCGAAGCCCTGGGCCAGGCGGAGCGCGACGAGGAGGATGGGGGCCCAGATGCCGATCATCGCGTACGTCGGGAGGATGCCGATGAGCGTGGTCGAGAGGCCCATGAGGGCGATGGTGATGACGAGGACCTTCTTGCGTCCCAGGCGGTCGCCCATGCGGCCGAAGTAGATGCCGCCGGCCAGGCGGGCCACATAGCCGACGCCGTAGGTGGCCATCGCGGCGATCAGGCCGATCACGGGGCTGACATCGGGGAAGAAGATCTTGTTGAAGACGATGGCAGCGGCAAGCGAATACAGCTGGAAGTCCATGAACTCCATGGCGGTACCCAGCCAGCCGGACGCTGCGACCTTGGCGAGTTCGCGGGTGGTGCGGTGCGTCCCGGTGGCGGGCGGCGCGATGCTCTCGGTCATCAGTGCTCCTTTGCAGGCGATGAGCTCGGGGATGTGGAGGGGGATCAGGTCCCGGAGGCTCTCCGGACTGCTACCATACAAGCACTGCCATTCTAGTGTGTCAACGGGTTAGACTCGTTGCATGCGAACACCAGCCGAGCAGCGGTCGTCGCGCTCCTCGACCCGGGACAGCGTGCTCGACACCCTGCGCCGGCGCATCATCTCGCTCGAGCTCCCGCCCGGCCAGCCCCTCTCCGAGAACGATCTGGCCAAGGAGCTCGGCGTGAGCAGGACGCCGGTGCGCGAGAGCCTCATCCTCCTGCGCGAGGAGGGCCTCATCGAGGTCTACCCGCAGGTCGGGTCCTTCGTCTCGCTCGTGGATATCGCTCGGGTCTCGCAGGCCCAGTTCGTCCGCGAGGCGATCGAGTGCGCCTCGCTCGCGGACACCTCGGGTCGCGGCCCGGACGACCTTGCCGCCGTGCGCGGCAACCTCGCCCGCCAGCGCGAGGCCGTCGACGCGAACGACGCCGAGCGGTTCTTCGAGCTCGACGAGGAGTTCCACCGCGAGCTCCTCCGTCTCGGCGGCCACGTCTCGGCGTGGGCGGCCGTGAACTCCGCCAAGGCGCACCTCGACCGCGCCCGCCGCCTGAGCCTGTCCGGGACGCGCCCGCTCGCCGTCCTGCTCGAGCAGCACACCGCCGTCGTCGACGCGATCGAGGCGCAGGAGACCTCGAGCGCGATCGACGCGCTCCGGACGCACCTGCGCGCGGTCTTCGACGACATCGAGCGCATCCAGGCCGCCTCCCCCGAGCTCTTCGCGGGCAGCGAGCCGGCCCGACCCACGCGGCGCACCGTGGCGCGCCTCGCCTGAGCCCGCCCTCGGGTTGCCGCCCGGTCGCTGCAGGCCTTCTGGCCGGGCGCCGCGAGGAGTAGCGTCAGGGAGCACGGGCCCTTGTCGCGGACGGCGGCGCGGCCCAGGGAAGGCGATGGCCGAATGACCGTGGAGATTGTCTGGGCCGGCGGCGCGAGCCAGGAGTTCCTGGACGACGACGAGCGGAAGTACGCCTACGCTGTCACGGATGCGGGGGTGCTCCGCATCCTCAGCATGGACAGCAAGGGGCTGTGGGTGGTGGCCAGCGAGCACTCGCCCCAGGCTTGGGTGGACGTGGCCGGCACGCGCTACCACCATTCGACCGAGAACCTCGCCGGCAGGGACGGCATGGCGCACCAGCAGGTGGGCACGCGACGGATCGGCGAGGCGCGCTAGCCGTTGCTACCCGCCCGCTCGGCCGGTCAAGAGATAGCGCCGGTTCTCTCGCGGCTCCTCACACCAGCGGCTACCGTGGACGAAGACGCCGGCTCCCAGACGCCGCGTGGAGGCATGCGACGGGCCGGCTTCCGGAGGTCGCCATGCACAAGGCCGCCCGCATAGTCCTCCTCACTCTCCTCGTCTCCCTCTCGCTCGTCTCGGGCATTCCCGCCTCCGCGGCCCCTCCTCCGCCTCCGGCCAGCATCGTGGCCCTCGGCGACTCGGTGACCCAGGCCACGAACGCCTGCTGCTGGTACGGCAACCACCCCGCCAACTCGTGGTCCACCGGCAGCGCGTTCTGGGACGGCATCTACAGCCACCGCGAGCGGATCCGCGCAACGCTCAACCCGGGCGTCGTCGCCTACAACAACTCGAGCCCCGGGGCGCGGGCCGCCCACCTCGCCGGCCAGGCCTCCGCGGCGGTCTCGCAGGGCACGCTGTCCGCAGGTCCCGACTATGCGACCGTGCTGATCGGCGCCAACGACGCCTGCACATCCTCGCCCTCGACGATGACCTCCCCCGACACATTCCGGCAGCAGGTCCGCGACGGCCTCGCGACCCTGCACGCGGGGCTGCCGGGCGGTCACGTCTTCGTGAGCAGCATCCCGGACATCTACCGCCTGTGGCAGCTCTTCAACGGCAGTTCCACGGCCCGGTTCGTCTGGTCCGTGGCTGACATCTGCCAGTCCATGCTCGCTCCCTCCAACACCGAGCAGGATCGCCAGACGGTCCGGCAACGCGTCATCGACTTCAACACGATCCTCGGCCAGGAGTGCGCCGCACTTCCCGGCTTCTGCCTGTACGACGGCGGGGCGACGTTCGCCTTCCAGTTCGGCACGGAGCACGTGAGCCGGCTCGACTACTTCCATCCGAGCCTCCGCGGCCAGGCCGACCTCGCCGCGCTCACGTGGGGCAACTCCTGGTGGGGAGGGAAGGCCTAGCCCCGCCCGCCAACAATGCGGGGTCACCTCCCAAGAATGCGGGATCACCTCTCACGATCCGGGGTCACATCTCAAGAATCCGGGGTCATGTCTCAACGATGCGGGGTCACGTCTCAACGTTGCGGGGTCACCTCTCGCCAAGGTGACCCCGCAACGCAGGGACCTGACCCCGCGACGCAGGGACCTGACCCCGCAACGCTGGAAGGTGACCCCGCATCGGGGTGGGCCGGAGGATGCCTCCTCCAGGCCCTCAAGCGGCGCTCCGGTCCCGGCCAGGCAGCCAGATCGCTGGTTTCGACACGCCCTGTCCGGGGGATCGATTCCCTGCAAGCGAGCAGAGGAGTGATCCGTGAGCGAGCAGCAGCAGGACGCGGCCGAGACGGCCCGGAAGGGGCATCAGGCTCCCCACCCCGACGACGGCGCGAAGCCGGACGAACTCCGGGAGATCACCAAGCCGTCGTGGAAGTACATCGCCAAGAAGACGTTCCGCGAGTTCAGCGATGACCAGTGCCCCGACCTCGCGGCATCGCTGACCTACTACGGCATCCTGTCCCTCTTCCCCGCCCTGCTGGCGCTCGTGTCCCTCCTCGGACTCTTCGGGCAGGCCCAGACCACGGTGTCGGGGCTCATGGACATCGTCGAGGGCATCGCCCCAGGCACCACGGCAGACACCCTGCGGAGTCCCCTCGAGGAGCTCGTCAACAGCCCGGCGGCCGGGCTCGCGCTCATCGGCGGCGTCGCGGGCGCCCTGTGGTCGGCGTCCGGGTACGTCGGCGCGTTCAGCCGGGCAATGAACAGGATCTACGAGATCGGGGAGGGCCGCGGGTTCGTCAAGCTGCGCGGCACGATGCTCGGCGTGACGGCGCTCTCGATCATCGTCGTCGCCGTCATCGCGGCCATGCTCGTGCTCAGCGGCGACGTGGCCGAGGCCGTCGGCTCCGTGATCGGGCTCGGTGCCGCCACCGTCATGGTGTGGGACATCGCGAAGTGGCCCGTGGCGCTCGCCCTCGCGATCGCGCTCATCGCGGTCCTGTACTACTTCACCCCGAACGTCCGCCAACCCAAGTTCCGCTGGATGAGCGTCGGCTCGGCGATCGCGCTCGTCGTGTTCATCATCGCGACCGCCGGCTTCGGGTTCTATGTGGCGAACTTCGCCAACTACAACAAGACGTACGGCGCGCTCGGCGGCGTCGTGATCCTGCTGCTGTGGCTGTGGCTGCTGAACATGTCCCTGCTCTTCGGCGCGGAGATCGACGCCGAGCTCGAGCGCGGCCGCCAGCTCCAGGCCGGCATCGAGGCCGAGGACGAGCTCCAGCTGCCGCCCAAGGACACGAAGGTCCTGGACAAGAAGCACGAGAAGGCTGAGGAGGACCTCGAGGCGGGCCGCGCGCTGCGGCAACACCGGGGCGATCCGCCCGAGGAGAAGTAGCCCGCCTAGACTCTCCTCCAGTAGTCCGACGGCGGGAAAGGGGACTCGTGGCGGATGTGCAGGGCACGCAGGTCGTGGGCAGGGTGGCCCAGCTGCTGCGCATCGTGGCCCGCACCGGCGGCACCGGGCTCTCGCTCGCGGGGATCGTCCGCGCGTCGGGCCTGACCCGCCCCACCGTCCACCGCCTCCTGCGCGCCCTCGCCGCCGAGGGGCTCCTCGACCTCGACGAGGCCACGGGCCGCTGGCACCTCGGCCCCGAGCTGTACGTCATGGGCACGGTCGCCGCGGGCCGCTTCGCCGTCGAGCACCTCGCCCGTCCCGCCCTGCGCCGCCTCGCCGAGGCCACGGGGGAGTCGGCGTTCCTCTCGATCCGCCGCGGCGACGAGACAGTGTGCCTGGCCCGCGAGGAGGGCAGCTTCCCCGTCCGCTCGTTCGTGCTCTACGAGGGCGTGCGGTTCCCGCTCGGCGTCGCCTCGGCCGGGCTCGTGATCCTCGCGTTCCTGCCCGAGGAGGAGGCCGGGCCGATCATCGAGGACGACGGCGAGCGCACCGCGCGCTTCGGGCCCACCCACGCCGCGGGGCCGCTGCGCGAGCGGCTGGCCGAGACGCGCGAGCTCGGCTACGCGGTCAACCCGGGGCTCATCGTCGAGGGCTCCTACGGCCTCGGGGCCGCGGTCTTCGACCCGGCGGGCCGCCCGGCCTGGGCGCTCTCGCTCACGGGCATCGAGCCGCGCTTCCGCCCGGGCCGCCGCGAGGAGCTCGGCGAGCTCCTCATGGCCGAGGCACACCGCCTCACGACGGCGATCGCCGCACCGCGCGCCTGACGTTTCCCAGCAAACGGGCGCTACCGGCGCCGGCCGAACTTCGGCAGGTTGGCCATGAGCTCCGTCGCCCGTGCCGCGGCCCGCTCGACCGTGCGCTCGACCGTCCGCTGGATCTGTGCCGGGCGGCTCTCGTCCCCCGCCGCCGGCCCGATGGGCCCGGAGGTCGCCGCGGGTACGACAGGCGCCCCGCTCGCGGCGCGCACGACGGCGGCCGGCTCGCCCCCGCCGTCGGCCTCCAAGGCCCGGGCACCCGCGGAAGCAGCCGCCGGACGCTCCCCGATGAGGGCGGCCTGCCTCTCGCCGGCGGCCGCTCCGGCAGCCGACACAGGCTGCGCAACGGCCGGGGCGTCGAGGACCACGCTCTCGTGGGCCGCGGCCTCCGCGCCGTCCTCGGCGGCCGACGAGGCGGCGGCGTCCGGGGACCCCGCCGTCGTGCGCAGCCCCTCGATCCAGCCCCCGACCTCGCCGAGCGGCTCGAGGCGCAGCGTGTAGAAGCGCTTCTGGCCCTGTGCGCGGGTCGTGACGAGGCCCGCGTCCCGGAGGACCTTGAGGTGCTTGGACACCGTGGGCTGGCTGGCCTGGAGGGCCTCGACCAGCTCGCCGACCGCCTTGTCGCCCGTGCGCAGCGTGTCCAGGATGTCCCTGCGCGTCCGGTCCGCGATGACGGCGAAGATGTCTGTCACCATGTCCCCAGCCTACTCATTCCTCGGTATGTGACGGGCAGCCCGAACCTCGGGCGGCCGCGGCGGCGTGCGTGGCGCCTCAGTCGAACCACGGGTCGAGCCCGTGGAGCGGGAAGACTTCCTTGCGGGTGGCCATGACCGACCGGTCGAGGGCGTCGTTCGGGTTGACCCCGATGTCCCACGAGCGCCACCACAGGTCCGTGCCCTCCCCCATCACCGCCGGCGCCGTGCGGCCGTACCGCTCGCGGACGTAGTCGCGCCACTCGGGCGGCGTCGGCGCGCCGAGCTGCACGGGGCGCCCGACGGCGATCCCCACCACGTGCGCCCACGCCCGGGGCACGACCTCGACCACCTCGTACCCCCCGCCGCCCGTGGCGAGCCAGCGGCCCTCACAGAATCGACGCGCGAGCGAGGCGATGGTCAGGGCGGCCGCGCGCTGCGCGTCCACCGAGACTGCGAGGTTCGTGAGCGGGTCGAGGCCGTGCGCGTCGCAGCCGTGCTGGCTCACGATCACGTCGGGCCGGAACGACTCGACGAGCGGCGGGACGGTCGCGTGGAAGGCGCGCAGCCATCCGGCGTCGCCGGTGCCCGCGGGGAGGGCGACGTTGACGGCCGTCCCCGGGGCGTCGGGCCCGCCGGTCTCGTTCGCGAAGCCCGTCCCGGGGAAGAGGCTCAGGCCGCTCTCGTGCAGCGAGATGGTCATGACGCGCGGCTCGTCCCAGAAGATGGCCTGCGTGCCGTCGCCGTGGTGCGCGTCGATGTCGATGTAGGCAACCCGCGCGGCCCCGCCGTCCAGGAGCCGCCGGATCGCCGCCGCGGCGTCGTTGTAGATGCAGAAACCGCTCGCCCGGTCCGCCGCCGCATGGTGCAGCCCGCCGGCGAAGTTCACGGCGTGGAGGGCCGATCCGTCGAGGATGGCCTCGGCCCCCTCGAGGGACGCGCCCGCGATCCGGGCCGCCGCCTCGTGCATTCCGGCGAAGGCCGGGTCGTCCTCGGTGCCGAGTCCCCGCAGCGGGTCGGCCCGCGCCGGGTCCTCGCTCGCGCGGCGCACCGCGGCGATGTACTGGGACGTGTGCACGGTGCCCAGCTCGGCGTCGTCCGCAACGTGCGGAGCGGCGACGTGCACGGCCGGGTGTCCGAAGAGGCCGAGGTCGCGGCACAGGCGGGCCGTGAGGTCCAGCCGCGCGGGGTTCATCGGGTGCCCGGGGCCGAAGTCGTAGGCGAGCAGCTCCTCGCTCCACGCGACACGGGTCCGGTGCCCGTCCCCCGGTGCGGCGCCGGGGAGGCCGGCGGCCTCCGGCTGCGCTGCGGGATCGGACATGCTGCAAGGCTACCCGACCGGCCACAGGCAGCCGGCGCGATGCCGACGACGGCGGGCGGGCGCCGTCGTGCCAACGGTGCCGCGACAGGGGCGTGCGAGTGGTTTACTGAGACAGATAGTGGCCGCCCCCGGGCGGCGAGGATGTCGGAGGGACACGTACCCCATGGCCCAGACACCCCAGGTGTGGGAGCCGGCGCCCGAGCGCGAGGGGCTCGGTCCCCTCACGGGCCTGCGCGACTTCGTGGACCGCGTCGCGGCCTCGTCGCCGGCGCGCCTCGCGATGCTCGCGTTCACCACCGTGATCCTCGTCTTCACCGCGCTGCTCTCGCTGCCGATCTCGGCCGCGAACGGCGAGGTCACCCCGCTCCATCAGGCCCTCTTCACCGCAGTCTCCGCCGTGTGCGTCACGGGCCTGACGGTCGTCTCGACGGCGGTGCACTGGACGTTCTTCGGGCAGCTCGTGATCCTGCTCGGGATCTTCGTGGGCGGTCTGGGCACGCTCACGATCGCCTCGCTCCTGACCCTCATGGTGTCCCGCCGGCTGGGCCTTCGCAGCAAGCTCATCGCCCAGGAGGCGCTGAACAACTCGAGCCGCCTCGGCGAGGTCGGCGAGCTCCTGCGCGTCGTGATCGTGACGTCGGTCGTGATCGAGGGGACGCTCGCGGTGGTCCTCACAGGCCGGTTCCTCGTGCTGGGCGAGGGCTGGTGGCAGTCGCTGTGGCACGGCGTCTTCTACTCGATCTCCGCGTTCAACAACGCGGGGTTCACCCCGCACTCGGACGGGATCGTCCCGTACGAGGAGGACCTGTGGATCCTCGTGCCGCTCATGATCGGCGGGTTCGTGGGCTCGCTCGGGTTCCCCGTGATCCTCGGCCTGCGCCAGGCGGGGCTGCGCTGGTCGCGCTGGAGCCTGCACGTCAAGCTCACGATCCAGGTCTCGGCGATCCTCGTGGGCCTGGGCACCATCCTGTGGGGCTGGATGGAATGGGACAACCCGCGCACCATCGCGGGCATGACGGCGGGGGACAAGATCCTGCACGCCCTCTTCGCCTCCGTCATGACCCGCTCCTGCGGATTCAACCTCGTCGATCAGAACCAGATGGAGGGCACGACCCTCCTGCTCACCGATGCCCTCATGTTCGCCGGCGGGGGCTCGGCGTCGACGGGCGGAGGCATCAAGGTCACCACGATCGCCGTCATGTTCCTGGCCATCATGGCGGAGGTGCGCGGCGATGCCGACGTCAAGGCCTACGGCCGCACGATCCCCGAGAGTGCCCTGCGCGTCGCGATCTCGGTCATGGTCGCTGGCGCGACGATGGTGCTCGTCGGCTGCTTCCTCATGGCCGCCATCACGGCCGAGCCCCTGGACCGGATCATGTTCGAGGTCATCTCGGCGTTCGCGACCTGCGGGCTCAGCACGAACCTGAGCGCCGAGGCCCCGCCCGCGGGCGCCTATGTCCTCTCGGCGCTCATGTTCGCCGGCCGCCTGGGCACGATCACGCTCGCGTCGGCGTTGACGGTCCGGCAGCGCATCCAGCTCTACCACTACCCCGAAGAGAGGCCGATCATTGGCTAGCCCCAGTCCCTCCACCAGCCCGTCGACCCGCCGCCCGCACCCCTCGGCGCCGGTGCTCGTCATCGGGCTCGGCCGGTTCGGCTCGGCGACCGCCGAACAGCTCGTCAAGCAGGGCCGGGAGGTCCTCGCGATCGAGCGGGACGTGTCCCTTGTCCAGAAGTGGTCCGGGACCCTGACCCACGTCGTGCAGGCGGACGCGACCAACATCGACGCGCTCCGCCAGCTCGGCGCGCAGGAGTTCCAGTCCGCCGTCGTCGGCGTGGGGACCTCGATCGAGTCCTCGGTGCTCATCACGGCGAACCTCGTGGACCTGGGCATCGAGCACCTCTGGGTCAAGGCGATCACGCCCTCGCACGGCAAGATCCTCACCCGCATCGGCGCGAACCACGTGATCTACCCCGAGGCGGACGCCGGCGTGCGTGCGGCGCACCTCGTGAGCGGGCGCATGCTGGACTTCATCGAGTTCGACGACGACTTCGCGATCGTCAAGATGTACCCGCCGAAGGAGACCCAGGGCTTCACGCTTGCGGAGTCCCAGGTCCGCTCGAAGTACGGCGTGACGATCGTGGGCGTGAAGAGCCCGGGCGAGGACTTCACCTACGCGCAGCCGCACACCAAGGTCAGCAGCCGGGACATGCTCATCGTCTCGGGCCACGTGGACCTCCTCGAGCGCTTCGCCGCGAGGCCGTAGGAGGGGCGCAGGCACCTCACAGCCGCAGCAGGGCGGCGTCGAGCATCTCCTCGGTGAGGCGCTTCGTAGAGGTGTTGTGCGGGCTCACGTGGTAGCAGCCGAGGAGCCGGACGGCGCCTCGCCCCGAGAGGCCCTCGCCCTGGAGGCCGAGCAGCGCCTCGGCCCCGTGCCCGAACGCGGGCTTGGGCCGCGGCACGTCCCACCCGAGGCGCCGCCCCGCGGCGAGCACGGCGTTCCACGCGATGCCGCCGAGCGCGAGCACCGAGTCGAGCCCCTGCGGCGACGCCGCCGTGAGGGCGAGGTCCCGGTCGAGCCAGTGCCCGCACGCGGCCAGCTCGGCCGGGGTGGGCCGGTTCGCGGGCGGGGCGCAGCGCACCGAGGCGAGGATGCGGAGCCCTGTCAGCACCAGGCCGTCCCCCGCGGCGAGCGAGACGGGCTGGCTCGCGTAGCCCGTGCGGTGGAGGGCGGCGTAGAGCCAGTCGCCGGAGCGGTCGCCGGTGAACATCCGGCCCGTGCGGTTGGTGCCGTTGGCCGCGGGCGCGAGTCCGACGATGAGCTTCCGCGCCGCGGGGTCCCCGAAGGACGGGCCGGGCCGCCCCCAGTAGGGCTCGGCCGCGAAGGCCGCGCGGCGGCCCGAGACGGCCACGGCCTCCCGCCACTCGACGAGGCGCGGGCATCCTCGGCAGACGGAGCTCCGCGCGTCGACCTCCTCCACGGTCGTCGCGGCCGCCGCGAGGCGTGCGACGTCCGACGCCGAGCGGGCGACGGGCGTCTCTGCGGTCGCGGGGTCGCCGGGCCACCCGGCCCCCGGAGGCACCGGCGAGTCGAAGGGCTGGCCCGTGATGGGGTGCGGTTCGGCGCGCACGACCTCACCTCACCGATGCTCGGGTCGGGCGATCAGCCGAGCTCGGCCGTGATCTGCTGGCTGCGCGCCGTCGCGGCCTTCGCCCCGTCGGCGACGATGCCGGGCAGCCCGCGCTCGTCGAAGACGGCGATGGCGCGCTCGGTGGTCCCGTTCGGGCTCGTGACCCCGCGGCGCAGGGCCGTCGGGTCGGCGCCGGGCTCGGCCAGCATGAGGCCCGCCCCCACCACGGTCTCGCGCGCGAGGATGAGGGACAGCTCCGGGTCGAGGCCAAGAGCCTCCCCCGCGGCGGCCATCGCCTCGGCGAGGTAGAAGACGTAGGCCGGGCCCGAACCGCTCACGGCGGAGACGGCGTCGATCTGGTCCTCGGGCACGGTCACCGCGTAGCCGACGGCGGAGAACAGCTCGGTCGCGCGGGCTACATGTTCGGGACCCGCGTGCGTCCCGCCGGCGAGGGCGACGACGCCGCGGCCCACGCGCGCGGGGGTGTTGGGCATCGTGCGGATCACGGGCTGCCCCTCCGGGAGCGCCCGCTCGAGCTGGGCGATCGACACGGCGGCGGCGACGCTCACGACGACGGTCGAGGGGGAGAGCGCCGGGGCGATGGACGCCGCGAGGTCGGCGATGCCAACCGGCTTGACGCCGAGGATCACGACCCCGGCGCCGCGGACGGCCTCAAGGTTCGCCTCCTCTTCCTCGCTCGTGGCGATGACGGTGACGCCGTGCTTCGCGGCGAGCTGGGCGGCCCGCTCGGAGCGGCGCACCGTGGCCACGACGTCGGTCGCATGGACCCCCGAGGCCAGCAGGCCCGACATGATGGCCTCGTTCATGGATCCGCAGCCGAGGAAGGCGATCTTGTTGGTCATGCCCCCATCCTGCCAGCCGGGGCATCGGCTCGCATTCCCAGCTTGCTCCCATGAATCGCCCG
The DNA here is from genome assembly GCF_056780155.1 of Sinomonas sp. T428B. Taxonomy (NCBI): domain Bacteria; kingdom Bacillati; phylum Actinomycetota; class Actinomycetes; order Micrococcales; family Micrococcaceae; genus Sinomonas; species Sinomonas sp. T428B. The sequence goes on from NZ_JBRAZR010000001.1 coordinate 3,196,266, forward strand.
GGGTCCTCCCATAGGCGCTTCCTAGAGTGGGGACTACCTCACAGGGTGCGAGTGATGGAAGCGGCGGGTCTCCCCGGATCCGCTGCACAGGGCGCCGGCAGCACGGGTTGGTTCACACCTCCCGCCTGCCGGCGCCCTTCCCGCTTTCCGGGGCTTCGGGGCGGCCCCTCCGGCCCGGTCTCACAGGGTACTCCCAGCCAAAACCGTGGCATCCTCCCAGACGCCGGGCGTATGGTGGAACCACTCATTAGGTGCGAGTGATGGGCCCGTCCGGTTCTCCGGATTGGTCCCAGACGCCGGGGCGGTGCAGGAGATTTCCCCCCAATGTTTCCTGCTATACCGTCCCGGCGTTCTGCGTTTAAAACCCCTAGCGCGTGACGGTCTGCCCGAGGTGCGTGCGGGCGAACTCGAGGGTTTCGGCGAGCAGACGCTCCCGGTCCCCCGCCCCGCGCGCCTTGCGGGTGCTGATCTCCGCCACGATGGCGCCCTCGAAGCCGTTGCCCGCGAGGTACTGGAGGCATTCGGCCACCTGCTGCGTGCCACGGCCGGGGACGAGGTGCTCATCGCGGAAGGTCCGGCCCGAGCCGTCGGTGAGGTGCACGTGCCGCACGGTGCTTCCGAGGGCCTTGAGCGCGGCGAGGCTGTCCTCCCGCGCGGTCGCGGCGTGCGAGAAGTCCCAGGTCACGTCGCGGTACCCCTGCCCGACCGGGTCCCAGTGGGGCAGGTACGCGAGGGTCTCCCGACCGCGGACCCGCCACGGGTACATGTTCTCGACGGCGATCCGGACGCCGAACGCGTCCGCGAGGTCCCGCACGCCGTGGGCGAAGGTCTCCGCGTAGGCGCCCTGCCAGCGGAACGGCGGGTGGACGACGATCGTGTCGCAGCCCACCTCGAGCGCCATCTTGCACGACTGGCTGATCTTGTTCCACGCCGGCCCCCAGACCTGCTGGGTCAGCAGGAGGGTCGGTGCGTGGATCGAGACGATCGGCTGGCCATAGCGCTCGGCCAGATGGATGAGCTCGTCCGCCTTCTGGCTTGTGGCGTTGTTCGTGACCATGACCTCGACCCCGTCGAAGCCGAGGTCGGAGGCCACCGCGAACGCGTCGTGGATGCTCAGCGGGTACACGGACGCGCTCGAGAGGGCCACGGGGATGTGTCGGTCGAGGACCTCATCGCTGACCACGTCCTGCATCTGCTCCCCCTCGGTCCCGGCCGCTCTCTGGCCCCCGGACGTCCGCCCGAACGGCGTGTGTCCGTCCGGCATCTGCTCTGCCGGCATCTGCTCTGCCGGCATCTGCTCGGCGCCCGTCACGCGCGCGCCCTCGACGGGTGGAGGCGCGCGGCCCTGAGCCGCTCGCTCGCGATGGGCTCGATGTGCGCCGGCGGCTCGAGCGGGCCCTCGAAGACGAGCTGGTCGAGGCGGCGGAGGATGAGGCCCTCGCGCAGCGCCCACGGGCAGATCTCGAGCTCCTCGATCTCGAACAGCTCCATCGCGGCCTCCGCCGCGAGGGCCCCCGCGAGGAGCTGCCGGGCGCGAGCCTCGGAGACGCCCGGGAGGTGGATGCGGTCCGAGGCGGCCATGGCCGAGATGCGCTGGGCCCACAGGCCGAGGTCCGTGCGGGTCAGGATGCGGCGGACGTAGGGGCCCGCCGCGGACGGCGCCGCCCCGGAGATGCGGGCGAGGGAGCGGAAGGTCTTCGACGTCCCGGTGACGAGGTTGGGCGGCCCGAAGGGCTCGAAGTCCTTGACCACGGGCTTGAGCGTCTCCCGGATGTAGCGCCGCACGTCCTTGATGCTCTTGGCGCTCGGCGGGTCCTCGGGCAGCCAGTCCCGGGTGAGGCGCTGCGCTCCGAGCGGCACGGAGGTGGCGACGGCGGGCAGGGAGTCGTGGCCCATCGCGAGCTCGAACGAGCCGCCGCCGATGTCGAGGTCGAGGATCGTCCCGGCGCCCCAGCCGTACCAGCGGCGGACGGCGAAGAAGGTCATCGCCGCCTCCTCGGGCCCCGTGAGCTCCTGGAGCATCACGTGCGCCTCGCGCTGGACCCGGTCCAGCACGGCCTCCCCGTTCGTCGCCTCGCGGATCGCCGAGGTGCAGAACGCGAGGAGGTCCTCCGCGTGATGCCTGCCCGCGAACGCCCAGGCCTCCTGGACGAAGTCGACGAGCTCGCGCTGGCCCGCCTCGTTGATGCTCCCGTCCGCGTCGAGGAACCTCACAAGGGAGAGCGGGCGCTTGTGCGACGCGTACGCGACGGGCTGAGCGCCGGGATGGGCGTCCACCAGGAGCAGGTGCACGGTGTTCGAACCGATGTCGAGGACGCCTAGACGCATGAGCTTATTATTCCCCGGCCTGGCCCGAGCCGGTCTCGCCCGGCACGGCTTCTCCCGGCACGGTCTCGCCCGGCTCTGCCGGGCGGAAGTCGCGCAGGACGGCGGCCACGTGCTCGCTGCTGAGCTCGAAGCCGTATGCGCTGCCCGGGTTGAGGACCACCCCGAGCTCGGTGCCGAGGTTCTGCAGGAGCAGGGCCCCCTGCGTCTCCACGACCGTGGGGGCGTGCTCGAGGAAGTCCGGCCGGATCCTCGCGCGGTGGGTGAAGGCCGCGACGAGCGGCTTGCCCTCGCCGTTCGTGAGGACGAGCGGCTCGACGTACTCTGTCTCCCCCGGCACGGGCTCGGGCACGAGCAGGCACACAAGGCCGTTGAGGAACGCGAGGATCGGCGCCGTCTCGGCGTTCTCCCCCTCGCCGCCCTGGTTCTCGGCGGCCGCCGCTAGGGCCTCCTCGAGCTCCGTGAGCGGGGCGGGGTCGAGGTGTGCGGGGACCCCGCCGTCGCCCTCCGCCGGCGTTCCGGGAGTCCCAGTCGCTGTTCCGTCCTCGCTGGTCCCGTGCGTTTCGCTCATTTCGCTCCTGCCTTCGTCCGGCCTCCGCCGGAGCGGCCGCGCGACGCCGGGCGCTTGGCCGGGCCCTTCGCGCGCTTCTCGGCGAGCAGCTCGATCGCACGCTCGCGCGTGAGCTCCTCGATGGCCGTGCTGCGCGGCACGGTGATGTTCGTGACCCCGTCCGTGATGTACGGGCCGAAGCGGCCCTCCTTGACCACGATCGGCTTGCCCGACGTCGGGTCCTCGCCGAACTCCGCAAGCGGCGGGGTCGCAGTGCGGCCGCCCCGGGTCTTGGGCTGGGAGTAGATCTCGAGGGCCTGCTCGAGGGTGATCGTGAAGATCTCCTCCTCGCTGCCGATCGACCGCGAGTCGGTCCCCTTCTTCAGGTACGGGCCGAAGCGGCCGTTCTGCACCGTGATGGCGTTGCCCTCCGCGTCCTCACCGAGGCGGCGGGGCAGGCTCATGAGGGCCAGAGCCTCCTCGAGCGTGACCGTGTCGACAGTCATCGACTTGAAGAGCGAGCCCGTGCGCGGCTTGACCTTGGCGGGCTTCTTCGGCGGCTTGGGCTTGCCGTTCTTGTAGTACTCGACCGGCTGGGCGGCGAGCTGCTCGGGGGTCGGCTCGGGGATCACCTCGGTGACGTAGGCGCCGTAGCGCCCGTTCTTGGCGACGACGGTGTGCCCGGTGAGCGGGTCGGTGCCGAGGACGCGCTCTTCGGGACCCGCGCTCTCCATGAGCTCGCGCGCCTTCTCGGCCGTGAGCTCGTCGGGGGCGAGGTCGTCCGGGACGTTGGCGCGCTCGGGGACCGTGCCCTCCGGGGCGCCCTCGGGCAGCGGCTTCTCGAGGTACGGGCCGTACTTGCCCACCCGCAGGACGATGCCCGGGGCGATCTCGACCGAGTTGACCTCGCGGGCATCGATCTCCCCGAGGCCGTTGACGATCCGGGTCAGGCCGGGGTTGTCGTCGTCGCCGAAGTAGAAGTGGCTGAGCCATTCGGAGCCGGCCTGCTCGCCCGCGGCGATCCGGTCGAGGTCCTCCTCCATCTCCGCCGTGAAGTCGTAGTCGACGTAGTCGTGGAAGTGCTCCTCGAGGAGGCGCACGACAGAGAACGCGATCCAGCTCGGCACGAGGGCCGTGCCGCGAGAGCGCACGTAGCCGCGGTCCATGATGGTCGAGATGGTCGCCGCGTAGGTGGAGGGGCGGCCGATGCCACGCTCCTCGAGCGTCTTGACGAGCGAGGCCTCGGTGTACCGCGGCGGCGGGGAGGTCTGGTGCCCGTTGGGCGCGAGCTCGAGGGCGTCGAGGGCCTGCCCCTGGGTGAGCGCGGGGAGGCGGCCGCCCTCGCCGGCGGCCTGCGCCCCGGCGTTCCCGGCACTCCCTGCGTTCTCGGTGTCCTCGCGCGCCTCGTCGCGGCCCTCCTCGTACGCGGCGAGGAAGCCGCGGAAGGTGATGACGGTCCCGGAGGCCGCGAACTCGGCGTCCCGCCCGGCGGCCTCGCCGGAGACGGCGACCGCGCCGAGGCGCACCGTCGCGGTCGAGCCCTTCGCGTCCTCCATCTGAGACGCGACCGTGCGCTTCCAGATGAGCTCGTAGAGGCGGAACTCGTCGCCCGAGAGCTGCTTGGCGACCTGCGCCGGGGTGCGGAACGAGTCCCCCGAGGGGCGGATGGCCTCGTGGGCCTCCTGCGCGTTCTTGGACTTCGACGCGTAGACGCGCGGCGAGCGCGGGACGTACTCGGTGCCGTACAGCTCCGAGGCCTGGCGGCGCGCGGCCGTGACGGCCTGGTCGGACAGGGCCGTCGAGTCGGTACGCATATAGGTGATGTAGCCGTTCTCGTACAGGCGCTGCGCGAGCTGCATCGTCACGCGCGCCGAGAACCGCAGCTTGCGGGCCGCCTCCTGCTGGAGGGTCGAGGTCGTGAACGGGGCCGCCGGACGGCGCGTGTACGGCTTCTCCTCGACGGAGCGGACGGCGAACTCCGCGCCCTCGAGCCCGTCGGCGAGCGCGCGGGCCGCTGCCTCGTCGAGCAGCTGGGCGTTCTTGGCGGTGAGCTGGCCGCGGTCGTCGAAGTCGCGTCCGCTGGCCACCTTCTTGCCGTCGACCGACGCGAGGCGCGCCGTGAAGCTCTGGCGCGCGCCGCCGTCGTCCGCCCCGGCTCCGGACGCCGGCGCGAGCGTCGCCGTCAGGTCCCAGTACTCGGCGGTGCGGAAGGCCATGCGCTCGCGCTCGCGCTCGACGACGAGGCGGGTCGCGACCGACTGCACGCGGCCCGCGGACAGGCCGCCCGCGACCTTGCGCCACAGCACCGGCGAGATCTCGTAGCCGTAGAGCCGGTCGAGGACGCGGCGGGTCTCCTGCGCGTCGACGAGCGACTCGTCGACGTCGCGCAGCTCGGCCATCGCGCGCTGGATGGCCTCCTTGGTGATCTCGGGGAAGGTCAGGCGGTGCACGGGCACCTTGGGCTTGAGCACCTCGAGCAGGTGCCACGCGATGGCCTCGCCCTCGCGGTCACCGTCGGTGGCGAGGTAGAGCTCGTCGGCGTCCTTGAGCTTGGCCTTGAGCTCGGCGACCTTCTTCTTCTTGTCCGGGGAGACGACGTAGTACGGCTCGAAGCCGTGCTCGATGTCGACGGCGAATTTGCCCACCGAGGTCTTCTTGAGCTCGGCCGGGAGGTCCGAGGGCTGCGGGAGGTCGCGGATGTGGCCCATCGAGGCATCGACTTCGAAGCCCTCGCCCAGGTACTGGGCGATGGTCTTGCTCTTGGCCGGCGACTCCACGATCACGAGCTTCTTGCCGGATTTAGCCTTCGTGGCCACGCTACTCCTCGGAAACAGCAACAGTCCTGCCCGCCCCTGGGGCGCGCTGGGGGCGCGGCGGCGGCCGCGCAAGTCCCTAGTTCACCATACGACGGCGGCCGGAGCGCAAGCGCCGCCCGTCCTATGTGGACATCCCCCGCGCCGGAGGCGCGGGCTCAGCTGTCGGTCGGGGCCGCCTTCGCGCGCCGGGAGCGCGGCTTCGCGGGGGCGGCGGCGCTCTCCCGGACCTCGGGGAGCATGGACCACAGGACGTACATCCGCTCGGCACCCTCCGGCTCCTCGCTCCCGGGCGTCTCGTCCGGCTCGAACTCGTCGAGGAGCGCGGACATGCGCCGCTTGAACTCGGCGCGCTGCTCGAGCGTCAGCTTGAGGACGTTGCCCGAGACGACCATGACGGGGCTCTCGTCCGGCTGGCCGTGGCGGAGGGCGTCCTCGCGGTGCCTCGCATGCGCGGAGATGCGCCGGCGGAGCGACTCGAGCTCCATGTCCACGATCGCGAGGCCTGGCGTCTGGCCGGTCGTCGCGGTGTCGAGGTTGAGGTCTGTGCCGGCGGCCTTCCAGCGCCGCTCGCGGCCGTCCCCGTCGCTGGGCGCGTCGACGACGATGCCCCACTTCTTGAGCGCCCGCAGGTGGTAGCTCATGGCGCTGGGCGTCAGCCCGGTGAAGGCCGCGAGCTCCGTGGCGGTGCGGCTCTTCTGGCTCGAGTAGAGCTCGTTGATGGCCTCGAGCCGCGCCGCATGGGCGAGAGCCCGGATGGCCTTCGGATCGGTGATCCTTACCGGGTTCTCGGTGCGGGGGCTGCGCTTCTTCTCGCTCATGCTGCTTTTTCGTCGATGTGATGTTGGAGTGTAATTAACGCCACACTTGCTATGGTGTCAAGCTTTCTCTTCATAATTGCGCGGCTTCCGTCGGGGCGCCAGCCGGGGCGGCGCCGGGCCGCTCGGCGGGGACGAGGAAGCCGTCGAGGACGAGGTTCGCGGCCTCCGCGAGCAGGCCCTCGCGGAAGGCCTCATCGTCCCTGCCCAGGAGGGCCGCGAGCGCCGTCGCGATCTGCCCGGCCGTGAGCTCGCCGTCGCACGCCGAGACGAAGCCCGCGAGCTCCGTGCTCATGAGGTTCGTGCGGCGGAACCCGGCACCCTGGCGCAGGAGGATCACCCCGGGGTGCTCGGCGCCCGGGCGCTGGTGCCGCTCCTCCGTGACGTCGTCGGCGACGGTGAGCCGCTCCCCCGCGAGCCCGTCGCCGACCCCGGCGAGCCAGTCGGCCCGTTCGACGGCGGCGCCCCAGTGGGGCCCGATCGGCTGCTCGAGCGGGTGCGTGAGCTCCTCGAACCGGTCCAGGCGCGCCTGCCAGGAGGCCGGGCGGCGGAGCCAGACGGCGCCGAACCCGATCGCACCCGTGCCCCGGGCGGCGAAGTCGGCGAGGTAGGCCGCGTAGGAGGCCTCGTAGGCCGCGGGGTCCCGCTGCTGGGACGCGTCCGCGAGCCACGTCTCGGCGTACTGCTCGGGGGCGAGCTCCTCGCGCTGGAGGACCCACGCGTCGAGGCCCTCGGGGATCCAGCGGCGCACGCGCTCGTGCCACTCGGCGCCGTCGGGGATCTCCCAGTTGCCCAGCAGCTGCGCCGTCCCGCCCTCGGCGAGCACGCCCCCGAGGCCCGCGACGAGGTCCGCGACGATCTGGTCCCCGGGGAGGCCCCCGTCCCGGTAGGTGAACTGCTCCTCCGCGGACTCCCCGGCGGTGCGGGGCGTGATGACGAAGGGCGGGTTGGAGACGACGAGGTCGAACCGCTCCCCCGCCACGGGCTCGAGCAGGGATCCGAGCCGCAGCTCGATGCGCTCCCCAGGGTTCTCGGGGTCGATCCCGAGCGCGGGCGCGTTGAGCAGGAGGTTGAACCGCGTGAAGGCGAGCGCCCGCTCCGAGACATCCGTCGCCACGACATGCTCGGCGTGCTCGAGCAGGTGGAAGGCCTGGATCCCACAGCCGGTGCCCAGGTCGAGGGCCCGGGCGACGGGCCTGCGCGCCGTCGCCTGGACGAGCGTCGCCGACGCATGGCCGATCCCGAGGACGTGGTCCGCGCGCAGCACACCGGGGCGCTGGTGCGCGGCCAGGTCGGAGGCGACCCACAGCTGCGTCTGGCCCGCGGCGCCGTCCCACGCGTACGGGCGCAGGTCGACCGTGGAGGCGAGGCGTCCGCCGTCGGCCGGGGCGGCGAGCCGCAGCGCGAGCAGCCCCTCCGCGCCGACGGCGGGCAGGACGGCGTCGAGCTCCCGGGCGGACAGGGGGCGGGCCAGGAGGAAGAAGCGCACGACGGCGGCGAGCCGGGCCCGGCGCGGATCCTCACCGGCGCGGGCGGTCGCCATGAGGGCCGGGACGATCTGGTCGCGGCCGAGGGCCGCGTGCGCGGACGGGCCGAGGAGCTCCGCGACCCCGTCGACGGTGAAGCCCGCCGCGGCGAGGTCGGCCGCGAGCGCGCGCAGCGGCTCGGGCCGGTCGGCGGCGGGGGCATCGAGGGGAGCCGGCTGGACGGGCTCTGCGCTGTTCACCCGGGAAAGTCTAGGCGGCGCCCCGGCCGGGCGGGCCTTTCGGGCGGCCGCCTGGTGCTGCCCGGTCCGCAGGGGCCCGCGGCTCCCACTGGCTCGGGCGCGTGGCGGGGCACGGGCCGGGTGCGGACAATGGACGTGTGGTCGGTCAGAGCCAGAGCGTTCACCGCCAAGGCGGTGAACGCCGTCGGGGGCGCACCGCGGCGAGGGCCTCGCCTCTGGCCGTGCTCGCGGCCTGCGCGGGCGCATGGCTCACGGGGTGCGCCTACGCGTACGACGACGGCCTGCCGCCGCTCGGGCAGCGCGAGGCGTCCGCGAGCGCGGCCGCCGAGGCCAGCGCGTCGGCCGCGGCAGCGGCGGCGTCGGCTGCCGCCCAGAGCCGGAGCCGGGGCTGGTACCCGCGCGACGCCCCGCTCGACGAGCTCTTCGAGGGCCGCGTCCTGCGCTCGTGGGCCCGGGCGATGCTCCCGGACGAGCACGGCCAGTCCGTCGGCTTCGGCGCGGCCGCCGTGCACCCGGGCGCGCAGCCTCAGGCCCTCCACGCCGCGGTGGCCGCGGGGACGACGACCGTACGGTTCGTGTGCCGCGGGCCGGGGTCCGCGAGCGTGACCGTGCGCGTCGGGGACAGCGTCCCGCTCGCGCTCGACTTCGGCTGCAACCGGGCGCACGCCCGCGTCATCACGGTCCCGGAGGCGGGCACCGTCGAGGTCGTCTTCGCCGCCGCCGGGAACGCGCCGTCGAACGTCGCCTTCCGGCTCACGCGCCCCTGACGCCGGCGGGGGCGGGCGCGTCCGCGCCGGGCGCGTCCGCCCGGGGCAAGTCCGTACCTGGCGCGCCTGCCCCGGGCAGGTCCAGCTCGGCAGAGTACCCGCACCCGCCGGGGCACACGAGCGGCTCGGACGACGCCGCGCACGCGGAGCAGTAGAGCGTGAGCTCCCGGCAGGCCGGGTTGGCGCAGTTGTGGAAGTCGCTCGTCGGCGACTCGCAGCGCGCGCAGCGGCCGATCGTGACCGCGTCGGGGCTGAACTCGAGGCGCATGCGCCGGTCGAAGACGTAGAGCGAGCCCTCCCACAGGCCCGCGTCGCCGAACTGCTCGCCGTACCGCACGATCCCGCCGTCGAGCTGGTAAACCTCCTGGAAGCCGCGCTGGCGCATGTGGGCCGTGAGGACCTCGCAGCGGATCCCGCCCGTGCAGTAGGTGACCACGGGCTGGTCCTTGAGGCCGTCGTACTTGCCCGAATCGAGCTCGGCCAGGAAGTCGTGCGTCGTCGCGGTGTCGGGGACGACCGCGCCCTTGAACCGGCCGATCTCGGCCTCGAAGGCGTTGCGGCCGTCGAAGAAGACGACCTCGCGGCCGGAGGCGCGGCCGGCGTCGACGAGCTCGTGGAGCTGCCCGGGGGTCAGCTTCTCGCCGCCGCCGACGACCCCGCCCTCGTCCACGACGAGCTCCTCCGGGGCCCCGAACGTCACGAGCTCCGGGCGGACCTTGACGGACAGCCGCGGGAAGTCCTCGGCCCCGCCCTCGGACCACTTGACGTCGATCCCGCGGAACCCGGGGTACTCCTTGGTGGCTCGCAGGTAGCGCTTGACGGCGCCGAGCTCGCCGCCGACGGTCGCGTTGATCCCGTCCGGCGAGACGATGATGCGCCCCGTGAGCCCGAGGCCCTCGCACAGGGTGCGCTGCCACAGCCGGACGGCCTCCGGATCGGCGAGCGGGGTGAAGCAGTAGAAGAGGACAATACGGTGCAGGGCCACCCATCAAGGGTACGCAAGCGTGGCAGTGAACGGCCGGTGACAGTTCTGTCACGGGCCTTATCAGTCCACAGTGCGGCCGGTATGGTCATCGCTATGGGTGAGGCATCGCTGAGCGAACTTCTGGACATCTGGGTCGAGGGCTGGGCCTCCACGCGCCGCTACGAGGTGCGCAACGTCGGTTCGTTCCGGGCCGTCCGCCTCGCCGACAAGTCCGGCGACTGGGAGACGTTCGCCGCCGACCCGAGCGACGACGACTTCGCGACCCTCGCCGCGTTCACCGCCGAGGCCCAGCCGCGGATCCTCACGATCCTCACCGAGGACCACGTCCGCTACCGCGCCCTCGCGGAGAAGCACGGCCTCGTGGTCCTCGCAGCCGACCAGGAGCTCATGGTCATGGACTTCGAGGGCAAGGACGTCGAGGAGCCGTGGCTCAACGACGACGAGCTCAGGCTCTCGACCGAGATCGAGGACCACAGCGCGACCGTGACCGTCACGACGGACCGAGGGGTCCTGGCCGCCCGCGGCCACGTCGCCGTGACCCACGGGTACGCGGTCTTCGACAGGATCATCACCGAGCCCGCATTCCGCCGACGGGGCCTCGGGAGCTTCATCATGCGGGCACTCACGGCCGCGATGAGCGAGCACGACCTCGAGCAGGGCCTGCTCATCGCCTCGAGCGACGGGCAGCACCTGTACCACCACCTGGGCTGGAACGACGTCTCCAGCGTCCTGATGCTGACGAACCCCGGCACCACCGAGGGCGGTTCCCTCAGCGACTGACCGGGGACAGGGGATCCTCCCTGGGGCCGCGGCCCGGTCCGGCTGGAGGGGACGCCGTCGGGGGCCGATCGTCCCCCTGCGTCTGACGGGTGCCCTTCTCCGGGCTGGCAGAATGCTTCCGTGGCCGCGCATGACTCGCTGATCCCCCTCCTGGGCCATTCCCCCGCTCCGGAGCAGTTGCGCCATGTCCACACGATCCCGGCACGCGAGGCCTTGCATGCCCCGTGGCCCGAGTGGGCGCACCCGGACCTCGTCCAGGCCTATGCAAGGCTGGGCATCGATGAGCCGTACACGCATCAGGCGGAGGCCGCGGCCCGCGCCCATGCGGGCGAGCACGTCGTGCTCGCGACGGGGACAGCCTCCGGGAAGTCCCTCGCCTATCAGCTGCCCGCCCTGGACGCCGTCCACCGCGCCGAGCTGAGGGTCGCGGCCGAGCCGGGCCGGGTGCATGCGGACGGCGCCGTGGTCCTGTACCTCTCGCCGACCAAGGCGCTGGCCGCGGACCAGCTCGCCGCCATCCGGGCCCTCCGCCTCCCGACGGTGCGCGCCGAGACGTATGACGGCGACACGGAGCCCGCCGCGCGGCGGTGGATCCGCGAGCACGCCAACGTCATCCTGGCCAACCCGGACATGCTCCACTTCGGGATCCTGCCCAACCATGCCTGGTGGGCCGCGTTCTTCCGCCGGCTGCGCTACGTGGTCATCGACGAGGCCCACTCCTACCGGGGCGTGTTCGGCTCCCACGTCGCGAACCTCCTGCGTCGGCTGCGGCGGGTCTGCGCGTACTACGGGTCCGAGCCCGTCTTCGTCGCCGCCTCGGCCACCTCGGGCGATCCCGAGGCCTCGGTCTCGCGCCTCATCGGCGCGCCCGTCTCGGCCGTGACCGAGGACGGCTCGCCGCACGGCGCCACCGAGGTGGCCTTCTGGGAGCCCGGCCTGACCGAGTCGAAGGGCGAGAACGGCGCCCCGCAGCGCCGCACCGCGATCGCGGAGACCGCCGACCTGCTGACCAACCTCGTCTCCTCGCGCGTGCGCTCCATCGCCTTCATCAAGTCGCGCCGTGGCGCGGAGGCGATCGCCTCGATCTCCCAGCGCCTCCTCGACGAGGTGGACCCGAGCCTGCCCGGACGCGTCGCGGCCTACCGCTCGGGATACCTTCCCGAGGAGCGGCGCGAGCTCGAGCGGAGGCTCCGCTCCGGGGAGCTGCTGGGCGTGGCGAGCACCTCGGCTCTCGAGCTCGGGATCGACATCGCCGGCCTCGACGCGGTGCTCGTGGCCGGCTGGCCGGGGACCCGGGCGTCGCTCTTCCAGCAGATCGGGCGTGCGGGGCGCGCCGGGCAGCAGGCGCTGGCCGCCTTCGTCGCGAGCGACGACCCCCTCGACACGTACCTCGTCAACCATCCCGAGGCCATCTTCGACGTCTCGGTCGAGGCCACGGTCCTCGACCCCTCGAACCCGTACGTGCTGGGCCCCCACCTGTGCGCGGCGGCGGCGGAGAAGCCGATCGGCCCGGCGGACCTCGACCTGTTCGGCCCGACCACGGAGTCCCTTCTGGGCCAGCTCGAGGCGCAGGGCTACCTGAGGCGGCGGCCGTCGGGCTGGTACTGGACGCACCCCGAGAGTGCCGCGGCCATGGTGAACCTGCGCGCCGCAGGCGGCGGGCCCGTGAGCATCATCGAGGCGGACACCGGCCTCCTCCTCGGCTCGATGGACTCGCCGCAGACGCACTACCAGGCCCACCAGGGTGCGATCTACGTGCACCAGGGCGCGAGCTACCTCGTCGAGGAGCTCAACGAGGCCGAGCACTGCGTCGTCGTCCGGAGAGTCAACCCGGACTACTACACGACAGCCCGGGACATCACCACGGTGGAGGTCCTGAGCGGCCTGCGCTCCGAGCAGTGGGGCCCCGTCGGGGTCCACTTCGGCGAGGTCAAGGTCACCACCCAAGTCGTCTCCTTCCAGCGCAAGGCGCTCATCTCCAACGAGGTCCTCGGCGAGGAGCCCCTCGAGCTGGGGGCCCGGGACCTCTTCACGAAGGCCGTGTGGATCACGGTCCCGGGCCCGACGCTCGCCGCCGCCGGGCTCGCCGAGGCACAGTTCCCGGGGGCCCTGCACGCGGCCGAGCACGCCGCCATCGGCCTGCTCCCCCTCGTCGCCTCGAGCGACCGCTGGGACGTCGGCGGCGTCTCGACGGCGCTCCACGCGGACACGGAGGAGCCCACGATCTTCGTGTACGACGGGCACCCGGGCGGTGCGGGATTCGCCGAGCGCGGCTACGACAGGCTCCGCGAATGGCTCACGGCGACCAAGCAGGCCATCGAGGCCTGCGAATGCGAGTCCGGCTGCCCCTCGTGCGTCCAGAGCCCCAAGTGCGGGAACAAGAACAATCCCTTGGACAAGTCCGGCGCGGTGACGCTCCTCGGCGCGGTCCTGAGCAGCGCGGCATCCGCTCCTGCGCCGACGGTCGGCTGACCGCCGCCGACCATGCTCTGATCCACAGCGAGGGTGGGCTGACCGCCGCAGGGAAGCCGCTCCGCTCGATAGATGAAGGCTGTCGGGCCCTCGAACGCTGCTGGACTCGCTCAGGGTGGCGGTCCCGCCCTGGCACGGCCCGGAACGGGACCCCACAGCGACCCGCCGTCGACGTTCACGACGACCCGGACCGTGCTCCCGGGGATCTCGACCTCGCAGGAGGCGATCGTCGCGGCGTTGAGGCCCGCCGCTTCGGCCGCCACGGCGCATGCGTGGCCCGGCCTGAGCCCCCGCTCGGCGTCGGCGGCAGCGAGCGCGGCGAGGTCAGCGGCGGCGGCCGCCCGCGACGAAGCGGCGAGCGCCTGGCCGAGGACGCCGACCGCTCCGGAGGCGACGATGAGGAGCAGGCCGAGGCCTAGCGCCAGGATCGTTCCGGCGCCCCGCTCGGCGCTGCGACGCGCCGGCGGCGTTACCGCAGTGTCCCCTGCGGTCCCCCGTGCCACGCGGTTCGGCCGGCCGGCCCTGCCGCTCATGGCGGCCCTTCCGCCGTCAGGCTCGCGGCCGCGCTGGCTCGTAGGCCGGCAGCCGCCGCGAGAGGTCCAGGCACGGGAAGGGTGACACGGACGGTCACGATCGCACCCGCGGCTTCGACCGTGTGCGCCGCCTCCGGGCCCGCGACTCGGGACACCTCCTGGCCCGCCCCCTGAGCTCCTCCTCCCCGTGCGAGGCTGCGGGCGGCTGCCCGCGCCGCCTCCTCGGCGCGCAGCTGCGACACCCCCGCGGCCACGGCGCTGAGCAGCACGCCGAGGAGGACGATCACGGCCGGGATGGCCACCGCGAATTCCGCCGTGACGGTTCCCCGCGAGGCCGCCGGGCCCCGAGGGGACCCGACGGCCCCACGGAGGTACTTCACGGCATCGCCAAGGCCGCGCGGATGATGCCGAGGAGGAACCCCCGGACCTCCTCACTGCGCAGGATGACCACGAGGAGGCCGGCGAAGGCCACGGCTCCCAAGGTGGCGATGGCGTACTCCGCCGTTGCCATGCCGTGCTCCCCGGCGGCTCGGCTGCCGAGCCACAGGCGCAGGAGCTGCACGCGCACTGCCCATCGGCGGCGGGCCCGACGCATGCGGCCTCGTGCCGCTGTCGCGGCCCGGTGCATGGCAGACGCCCTGCCAGGTGCCTGGCCGCGCCCCGCTGCCGGGCCCCCACCGGGAACATCGGGTCCCAAGGCCGTGGATCCGGGGAAGAGCTCGATGACCTGCGCGAGGCCGTCGGGGCGGGAGGGGTCGAGTTCGGGCAGGGCCTCGGGTGAGGCTCCCGGCGCGCTGGCGGTGGTGGACATGGACATGGTTCCTCCTTGCTGGCTCCCCACCGGGTGGCGGGGACGGGCGCGCCGCGTCGGCGGCGCCTCCTGACGCGGGATGCGGCAGGACGTTGATGGGGGCGGCACTCAACCGCCGGGAAGCATCGCGAGGAGCACGGGGATTACTCCGAGGCACAGGAACGCCGGGAGCGAGCACACGCCGAGCGGGACAACGAGCCTCACTCCGAGTGCTGCCGCCCGCCGCTCAAGCTCCCGGTGGCGGGTCCGCCGGAGCTGTCTCGCCCGGGCATAGAGGAGCTCGGCCGAAGGCGCTCCGGTCCCGGCGGCGAAGTGCAGAGCCTCCCTGAGCTCGCCGAGGACAGTCCGGGGCTCGACGGGTGGCCAGGCGCTCTGCCAGCCCACTCCGAGTCGAAGCGCCGCCCCCACGCGCGCGAGGGGCGCTGCGGAGGCCCCGGCGGCCGGGGCGACGACCTCGAGGGCGCGGGCCACCGGCAGGCCGGCCTCGAGCATGGATCCGATGAGTTCGAGCAGGAGCGAGGCGTTCTCAGGCCCGCTCCGCCGCGTGGCCTCGTCCCGGCCGGGGGCAGGAGCCGAAGTGTCCGCTGCGGCGCCTACGCCTTCCGGTCGGACCCGCCCGGGCATTGCTCGGGTCCCCGGAGCGACGGCCCGACGCAGCCCGTGTGAAGGGCCGGCCAGCCACAGGGCGGTGGCCGAGATCGCCGCGGCGACCCCGGCGGCCAGGACCATGAGGCTCATCGCTCCTCCGATGCCGCGCTCACGAGCTTCGACGACCACCACCGGCCCAGGAGGGTCAGGACGCTCCCGACCGTGAGGCACGCCGCCCCGAGGGGCGTGGACAGCAGGAGCCCTAGCGGGTCCACGCCCATGAGGATGCCGAGTCCGAGCCCGGCCAGCGGGAGCACGCTGAGGACCTTCGCCGTCGCCCTCGGCCCCGCGAGCGCCACGCCCCGGGCGGCGGCCGCGTCGGCGTCGGACTCGAACTGTGCAGCAAGCCGGTCGAGGACCGCCGCGAGCGGGGAACCCGAGGCCTCCGCCGTCTCGATGCACGCAGCGACGCTGCCCCAGATCGCAGCGGAGCGCCCACGTGCCCCGCCGGAATGCTCTGCGTTGCGGCTCGCGGCGACTCCTGCCTCGGCTCGGATGGCCGGTGCGACGGGGCGGCCGAGCGATGCCGCGTGCGCGGCGGCCGCGAGGACCCGCGAGCTCGTCTCCTCCCACGTCGCAGGGGCCGGACCCAAGCTGCCTGCCCGCCCTGCTCGCAGCCCCGCCGGCGCGGCGGTGCGGCGGGTCCCGTCGCCTCCGTGGGCGCCACCTCGGGCCTCACCGTGGATCTCGGCGGCCTGCGCCCACATCTGGGCCGGCGACCGGCCCGCCCTGAGCAGCGCGGAGATCTGCGCGACGAGGAGGGAAGCGCTCTGGAGGTCTCCTGCCGGCCCCCGGGATCCCCGACGCACGCCCCTCCTCCCACCGGGACCTGAGCGATCCGCCGCCGACGCCGCCTCTGGTCCACGCCTGAGAGGACGCACGAGGAGGAAGGAGAGGAACAGTGCGGCCCCGAGGATCGCGGCGGGGACGAGCTCGTTCATGCGACCGCTCCCAGACGGCGACCCAGTCCCAGCATCGAGGCGAGGTCCGCCCATCCGGGCCCCTGCCGACAGTGGCCCGGCTCGCCCCCGTCGTCGCGCACGAGGGCGTCGCAGATCAAGAGGCGTCCCGCCACCTCGGCCACGACGGCGATGCTCGCGACTCGACGGCCCTGAGGGGCGCGCTCGAGGTGTACGACGGCGTCAAGCGCACTGGCGGCCTGGAGCGTCGTCGCCTCGGGGGTCATGCCCGCGAGCGCGCCGAGGGCGGTGAGCCGGGCGACGACGGACTCCGCGCTGTTGGCATGGATCGTCCCGGCCCCGCTGTGGCCGGTGTTGAGGGCCGCCAGGAGCTCCCTGACCTCGGCGCCGCGGCACTCCCCGACCACGAGCCAGTCCGGTCTCATCCTCAGGGCCTGGCGCACGAGCTCGGCCAGATCGACCCGGCCGGCGCCCTCGACGTTCCCGTGCCGGGCTTCGAGTGTGACGGCATGGCGATGCTCGGGCGCGAGCTCGGCTGCGTCCTCGACGAGGACCAGTCGCTCGTCGTCCGGAATGAGGCCCAGGAGCGTGCTCAGGAGCGTCGTCTTCCCCGCCCCGGTGGCGCCGCTGACGAGGAAGCTGCGCTTCTGCGCGACGAGGGCCTCCAGGACCTCCCGCTGGACGGGCAGCACGGTGCCCGTTGCCTGGAGCTCGTCCAGGCTCAGAGTCCGCTCGCGGCTGATCCTGACCGACAGGAGCGTGCCGGCAGTCGAGACGGGCGGCAGGACTGCATGGACGCGGTACCCTCCGGGCAGGCGCACGTCGACGCAGGGGCTGCTGTCATCGAGGCGCCGGCCCCCGGCGGCGACAAGCCTGACGGCGAGCGCACGCACCGCATCCTCGGAGTCGAAGGGCACGCCCCCGGCCCGTTCGAGGCCCTGGCCGCGGTCCACCCACACGTCGCGGGGCCCGTTGACGAAGATGTCCGTGACGTGCGGATCGTTCGCGAGGGCCTGGAGCGGTCCTAGGCCGCGCAGCTCGGCGGAGATGGCGTCGATCGCGGCGAGGGTTCCCGCCGTTCCGAGGAGGCGGCCGCTCGCATGCACGGCGGCCGCGATCCTCGCGGGCGTCACCGGCCCGGGCTCGGCGAGCACCGAGCGGCGGACGGCGTCGAGCAGCCCGTCGTCGACGGCCCCCTGGAGCCTCATGGCCGCCGCCTCCGTCCGGCGAGCCGGAGCCCCACCCGGAGCGCCTCGCCGTCGTCCGGCTCCGGGTCAGGGGCTACGACCGCCTCGGCGAGCCTCCGCACGTCGCGGCGCCGGGACAGCTCGAGGAGCCGTCCCGACTCGGCGGCGGCGGGCGCACGGCGCAGCGTCGGGACCCGCCCCACGAGCGGGCAGCCGACTGCATCCGCGAGCTGCTCGGCGTCCATGCCCTCCGCTGGCCTGCCGCGCACGAGGACGCCCACCGGGACTGGCGGGAGCTCGTGGACGAGCTGCGCGGCCGAGAGCACGCCGCCCAGCCTGCTCGGGACCACCACGACCAGGCGATCGCTGGCCCATCCGAAGTCCTCAATCGCCTCGCGCCCGCGGCCGACGTCCACGATGACGACATCGAACGCCGCCCTGGCGGCGTCGAGGGCGCCCGCGACGGCGGTGCCCGGGACCCTCGCCGCGGGCTCAGCACCCGCCGGCCAGGACAGCAGGGCGAGGCCGCCGACGCGCGGGAGCGATGCCTCGAGCTGGTCGGGATTGATGGGACCGCTTGCCGCCACGACATCCGGCCAGTGCAGCCCCTCGGGAGCCCGGGCGCTCACGCAGAGCTCGAGCCCTCCCGCGAGGCGGTCCCCGTCGACGAGGAGCGTCCGGCTGCCGCCGAGGGAGCAGGCCGCCGCGAGGAGCGCCGCCGTCGTGCTCGCCCCGGCCCCGCCGCAGCCGCCGATCACGCCGAGGACGCTGCCCCGCACCGTGCTGCTGCGCCGGCGCCCCAGGAACTCGACGAGCCAGCCGGACGCCTCGGGGAGCTCGGCGACGTGCTCGACCCCGAGGACCGCGGCCCGCGCCCAGAGGACGGCCCGGTCCCCTCCGCGGCCCACGAGGATGACGTCCTGGCGCCGCTGCGGCGGCAGGTCGGCGACGTCAGCCCCGAGAAGGACGAGGGAGCCGCCCGCCCACAGGTGACCGGCCTCCTCGGCCGTCGAGACCGCGTCGAAGCCGAGCCCCGCGGCGGCGGCGACGCGGGCGCAGTCCTCCCGCAGCGCAAGGTCCGCGGTGATGCAGCAGACCACCGCCCCGTCGTCGGGGATCCAGGCCTCCCCGGCCGTCCCCCTGCCCAGCTGTTCCGTTGCCATGCGCCCACCCTCGCCCCGGGCCCAGACCCGGGGAACCGGAGCCTGGGGCTATGTGGACAACACGCCGGGGCGGCTCCGTGTGGAGGACGAGTCTTGTCCTCCCCGCCCGGGACAATGGATGGATGCATGTGCTCGTCGCCTCCGCCCCGGACGGTGCCGTGCTCCTGCAGCGCCTCGACGCCGCGGGCAGCCCTTCGGGGGCACCCGAGCGCCTCGCACAGGACGGCCTCGCGGAGGCGGCCCGGACGATCGAGGCCGCTGAGCGCCCCCGCTGGGTCTGGCGGCGGACGCCCGACTGGTACCCCCGGCTCCTCGCGGAGGGCGTCCCGCTCGAACGCTGCCACGACCTCTCCTTGTCCGCGGCGATCCTCGCCCACTCCGCCTACGCCTCGGGGTACGTCCCCGGGCCCGCCGTCGCCGAGGCGGGGCAGCCCGCCCCGCCCAACGGCCTGCCCGGGCTTCCTCCCTCCCCGCACCAGGGCTCGCTCTTCGAGCACGCGGCGACCGCGGGACCACCGCCCGAGACGCTCGCGGCCGAGTTCGCCGAACAGCTCGCCGCCCTCGCCCGCTCCCCGCACCGCCCGCGGCTGGCGCTCCTGCTCGCAGCCGAGTCCGCCGGCTCGCTCGCCGCCGCGGAGATGCAGCATGCCGGCGTGCCCTGGGACGCGCACGTGCACGATGCCGTCCTCGCCGAACGGCTCGGCCCCCGCCCGCCCGCAGGCTCCAGGCCCGCGCTCCTCGAGGCGAAGGCGGCGGAGCTGCGGGCGCTCCTCGGCGCCCCGGGAATGAATCCCGACTCTCCGCAGGAGCTCATGCGTGCCCTGCACCGCGCCGGGATCGAGGCGCGGACGACGCGCGCGTGGGAGCTCAGGGAGTATTCGCATCCGGCCATCACGCCCCTGCTCGAGTACAAGAAGATGGCTCGGCTCCTCACAGCGAACGGCTGGGCGTGGCTCGATGCATGGGTCGCGGACGGGCGGTTCCGGCCCGAGTACGTGGTGGGCGGCGTCGTGACCGGCCGGTGGTCGTCCCGGGGAGGCGGGGCCCTGCAGATCCCCGCACAGGTGCGGTCAGCGGCGCGGGCCCTGCCCGGGCACCGGCTCATCGTCGCGGACGCCTCGCAGCTCGAGCCGCGGGTCCTCGCCGCCCTCGCCCGCGACGAGGCGATGGCCGCCGCGGCCCGGGGGAAGGACCTCTACGCCGGGATCGCCGCCGCGGGCTTCGGGGGCGACCGCGGCCAGGCCAAAGTCGCCCTGCTCGGCGCCATCTACGGTGCGACGACCGGCGAGTCCGGCCGGCTCATGCCCCAGCTCGCGCGCCTCTACCCGCGCGCCGTGGGCTTCGTCGAGCAGGCAGCGCGCGACGGCGAGCGCGGCCTCCGCGTGACGACCCACCTCGGGCGGAGCACGCCTCCGCCGTCAGAGCGGTGGCTGGCATCCCAGCGGACGGCCACGGCCGAGGAGCAGCGCCGGGCGGATGCCATCGCCCGCGACCGGGGGCGCTTCACGCGCAACTTCATCGTCCAGGGCACCGCGGCCGAGTGGGCCGAGTGCTGGATCGCCGAGCTGCGGCTCAGGCTGCTCCGGCTCCGGCGCGACGGGCTGCGCGCCGAGCTCGTGTACTTCCTCCACGACGAGGTCATGCTCCACGCCGAGGAGTCCGCAGCGGAGGCGTGCGCCGCCGCCGTCGAGGAGTCCGCGCGATCCGCGGGACGCCTGCTGTTCCCGGGCGCACCGGTCGAATTCCCCCTGAGCGTGGCCGTCGTCGACTCCTACGACCAGGCGAAGTAGCCGCCCTCGCCGGCACTTCTCCTCCACAGGCAGGCCGGAATGGCGGAGTTGTCCACAGAGGGTGACTTTCCCGGGCCATCGGGCCGACGGCGGTCCTAGCGTGGACGTCGAAGCACGCAACGAGCGGGACGGGGGAACAGGATGGCAGTGATCGCCGTGGATCCGCAGGGGCTCGTCGACTGCGCCGCCCACGTGGCGCGGGCGCAGGGGGATCTGCTCGCGGCCGCCGACGCCGCGGCGGAAGGGCTCGCGGGGAGCGGGGGCATGGCCGGCAACGACCCGGCGGGGAGCGACTGGGCGTCCGCCTACGATCCGGCAGCGGCCCGGCTACTGGGCCTCGCCGCCGAGGTCGGGAACAGGCTCGGCGACCACGTGCATGCCCTCAACGAGTCCGCCGCGGCCTACCACGCGACGGAAGGCTGGTTCGGGGGAGAGCCGGCGCCGGCGCCCACCCCCGCACAGGCGTGGCCGGAGGCCGTGATGCGTTCCCTCCCGGAGGCCAGGGGCGGCGTGCCCGTCGGGCATGGCGACCCCATCGTCCAGGCGGCCGTCGCCCTGATCGGAACGGTCTGGCCCAACGGCAGCACCGGGCGGCTCGAGGCCGCCGCGGTGCAGTGGTCACAGCTCGCCGCGGGCCTGGCCGCGGCCCGGACGACGGCGATGACCAGCGCCGCGGGCACGCTTGCCACGATGAGCGGCCCGATGGCCGCGGCGGCCGCGGACCGGACGCGGACGCTAGATACCGGGCTCAGCGATCTGGCTGCCGGAGCCACTGAGCTGTCGACGGCGTGCCGCGATCTGGCAGGCCATATCGACGAGGCCCACCGCGAGGCCCAGCAGGAGATCATCAATCTGGGCAGGGACGCCGCCATCACCGCCGCCGTGAGCGCCGGACTGTCCTTCGTGACCTTCGGGGCGGGGGCCCTCGTCGGCGGCGCGGCCGCCATCGCCCGCGTGGTGGCTGCCGGGGGGAGGTTCGCGTCCCTCTTCCAGCGTCTTGCCTCCCTCGCCCGATCCGTGGCCGGGCGCATCACGAAGATCAAGGAGGCCCTCGACGGTCTCGCCGCCAGGATGTCCCAGTGGGCCATGGGAAGGCTGCCCCAGCCATTGCGCCGGCTCGGAGAGGGGGCACAGAAGGTCACCGACCACTGGCTCTTCACGCTTGCCACGAACGGGCCGCTAGCCCTGGCCGGCAAGATCGCGAACAAGCAGATCGCGGCAGTGGCGGGAAAGCTCGGCAAAGGCGCCGCCGAGAGGACGCTCGTGCTCGGATGGAATCACAGCTCCACGGTCCGCAGCACGCTCCTGAGGACGGCGGAGTGCAGAACCCCGCCAGAGTCCGGGCGGGGCCTCGCGACCAGGGGCACCGTGCGCGCTGCCATGGAGAAGGGTGGGGGAACCGTTGTCGCCCGGGCCGTCCGAGGGTCCCAAGAGTCCATGACCACGGCCGCCCGCGAGTTGCTCCCGAAGCCGGAGCTGCCCGCCCCGGAGGAAGAGGCTCCGGCCGGCGCCGATGGCGGGCGCGCGAGGATCGCCGAGGTCCTTGGTCTCCCCGAGGGCGCGTGGCCGTCCATCAGAGAGCCCGAGCCGATTGGCCTCGCGCCGGGTGTGACCCTCGATCTGGCCGCCGGATCCGTGACTGGGCCCGGCGGCTTCCAGAGCCAGCTGTCCCTGCCCGGCAGCGCTGGCGCCGAACTGTCCGCACTCGGAACCCTCGCCAGGGCGGCGACACTCGAGGACAACTACTGGGCAGACCGCCTCGACGCCGCCGCCGGTGTCCGGGATGTCACGTTCACCTTCGGGGAGGCCGCGGCGGAGGCGGCGCAGCAGCCGGCCGGCCCGGCTCTCTCCCAGCCGGCAGCCGCCGTTCGCTAGGGCTGGACGGGATGCTCGCGGCCGCGGTCCCACGGGACGGCCCAGCCGAGGGCCTCGAAGAGGGAGTCAAGCACCATCGCGGTGAAGCCCCACACGAGGACCCCGTTGACGGTGAATGCAGGGCTTGCGAACCGCGCCCCGCTGCGGTGCAGGACGGCCATGACCCGGTTCCGCGGGTCCAGGAGGTCGCGAACGGGAGTGCGGAAGACCTGCGCCGACTCCCCGTAGTCCACGACGCGGACCTTGGAGGGCGACGACCACCAGCCGATGACCGGCGAGACGAGGAAGCCCGTGAACGCCATGCCCAGCGGCGGCAGCTCGCCGAGGATGTCCACACCCTCGGGGTCGAGGCCGGTCTCCTCTCTGGCTTCGCGGAGGGCGCACTCCACGAGCGAGCCGTCCTCGGGATCCCGACCCCCTCCGGGGAACGCGACCTGCCCAGGATGGGACCCGAGCGTCGCCGCCCGCTCGAGCAGGAGGATGTCCAGCTCCGAAGGGGCCAGGGGCCGATCCGACTGGGCGGGGACGTCGTCGAGGGCGCCGAAGAGCACGAGGACCGCCGCCGCCCGGGACGGCCCCTTGAGCGTCCTCGGATGCCAGCGGCGGTCGAAGGGGTCCTTCCTTCCGGCGGTGATGTCCGCGACGAGGGCCTCGAGGTCGGCGCGGGCGTTCACCCTTCCTCCCCCACGGCATCGGCGGCCCCGGCCTCCGCGCCACGCGCGGCGGTGGCCTCAGTGCGCTGGCGGATCGCCGCGGCCCTGTCTGCGTTGGCGATCATCTCCGCCCTCAGCTCCTCCTTGCCAGGAGCCAGCTCGAACCGCAGGAGGCGCCGGGCCTTCTCGGGATCGGTCTCGCCGGAGCCGAACGAGGGGCACAGGGAGGCCACAGGGCAGGCGCCGCAGGCGGGCCGGCGGGCCAGGCACACCCGGCGCCCATGGAAGACGACCCGGTGGGAGAGCATCGTCCAGTCGGCCGGCTCGAAGAGCTCCATGACGTCCCGCTCGACGACGACGGGATCGTCCGAGGCAGTCCAGCCGAAGCGCTTCGCGAGCCGCCCGAAATGCGTGTCGACCGTGATGCCCGGCACGCCGAAGGCGTTGCCCAGCACGACGTTCGCGGTCTTGCGCCCCACTCCCGGGAGGGTGACGAGCTCGGCCAGGGTGCCGGGCACCACGCCGTCATACTCGTCGACGATCCGCGCCGACAGGGCGTGCAGGCTCTTGGCCTTGGCCCGGAAGAAGCCCGTCGGACGGATGATCTCCTCGAGGTCGGCGAGCTCGGCCTCGCTCATCGCGCGGGCGTCTGGATACCGGGCGAACAGGACGGGCGTCACCTGGTTCACACGGACGTCCGTGGTCTGTGCGCTGAGCACGGTCGCGACGAGCAGGCCGAACGGGTCGCTGAAGTCGAGCTCGGCGTGGGCATAGGGGTACACCTCGGCGAGCACGCGGTTGATCCTGCGTGCCCTCCGCTTGAGGGCCAAGGGCGACTCGTCCGGGCTGAGCCTGCGCCTACGCCGGGCCTGCGCCGCCGTCGTGCTCAGCCCCGCTCGATTCCCGAGAGCTCCCGCAGGACTCCCACGCGGCCGTCCGTGTTCTGCACGACGAACTCGTTCCCCCTGTCCTGGAGGGCGAGGATCCACTGACCCGGCTCGAGGATGAAGAGCGGCTCGCCGGTCATCGCGTCCACCGCGGTGCGCGGCTGGCTCACGGCGAACCAGAAGGCTTCGTAGTGCTGGGCCGGCTCGTCGAACGGCCGGCTGGCACCGATGCTCTCGGAACCGCCGAGGGCGCCGGCCGCGCTTCCGCCGCCCCCGCCTGCCCCGGCGCCCGCTGTGGACGGGAACACCGCCGTCGCCGGGCCGGCGGACTCGGGCGCGCCATACGCCTCGCCGTCGGCCTCCCCGTACGCAGTGCCCTCGAGCCACGGCTGGGCCCGCTCGGACCGCCGCTCGTCGGCTGCCCCGCGGGCCGGCCAAGGGGCAGCAGGCTCGTAGGCCTCGGTCTCGGCCCTGGCCGGCTCATACTCTCCGGCCGGCTCGTCAGCTCGTGCCCGGGCGGGTCCCGGCAGGGCGGCCGTCTCCTCCGGCTCCTCGGCGATCCGGTCCCGGAACTGCCTGCCGTTCTCGCGCTCGACCTCGCCTCGAGCCCGTCCGGCGGGCATGGCGGCTGTCTCCGGGCCGGCGTCCTGGGGGGCCAGCTGCGAGGGCGCGCCGGCCCTGCCGCCGGCCCCTGCGCCTGCCGGTGCAGCAGCGTCGGCGGCACCTGGCGCTGCATCGGCCGCCGCCGGACGCTGCCCAGCGCGGCCGCCGCCCGCAGCCGCGGCCTCGCGCGCCTCGACACCGGCAGCCCGCTCCGGCTCACGGGCCTCGCGCGCCTCCACACCGGCCGCCCCCTCGGACTCCCGGGCCTCGCGAGCGTCGACGGCGCCGGGTTCCTTGGTGCTGGGTCCCCGGACGCCCACGGCCGCCTGTGCCGCGGTCGAGGGAGCCTCGTCGGGGCGGGCGACGTCGTCGGCCGACGGGGTCACACCCCCGCGTGCCGAGCCAGCAGGAGCCGCGCCCGCAGGCACCGGCCTCTCCGCAGCGGTCCCCGTGGGTGCGGAGCCAGCCGAGGGCCCCGGCTCCTTGGCCCCAGCGCCGGCCTCGCGGGCGCCAGCGCCCGCCAGGCCCGCTCCGGCGGCGGCGCCGGATCCTGCCGCCGAGGCGGCCCAGCCGGCGCCGAACCACGCGGCGGACCGGTCCTCGTCGGCGGAGGCGCCGGCGCGGTCCTCTGCGGAGGGGCCAGCGGCCGCCCCCACCCGCGCGGACGTGTCGGCGCCGGCGGGACGGTGGACGGGCTGGACGGCATCCCGGGCCACGATGTGGGCGGGGGTCGCGGGGCGGCCGTCGAAGTCGCCGGCGAAGGGCGGGACGACGCGGGCCGCGGTCGTTGCCGCGACGAGCGCGACGCCGCCGAGGAGCCCGACCACGGCGCCGGGCGTGAACGTCGTGACGGTGAACACGAAATAGTACGAGCAGGACAGCACGGCCACGACGGACGCGAACTGGTCCACGGAGAGCGAGCCGACGCGCAGGGAGCGGTGCGGATCGAGCCGACGCCAGACGAAAAGCCCCGCGGCGGCCGCCGGGAGCAGGAACCCGATCGCGAGGAAGAAGACATTCTGCGCGTTCCACAGGTTCAGCAGCACGTTGCGCTGGAGGAGCGGCAGGAGCGACCCCACGAACGTGATGAGCACCCCGCCCAGCAGGGTCAGGTCACGGACGGTGAACGGCCCGAGGACCGCCTCGTTCCGGCGTCGCTCGCCGGGGCCGGGATGGCCCACGGCCTCGTTCCGGCTGGCGCCGGGTCCACCCGGCCGGGGCTTCTCCGCCGGGCCGTAGCTCGCTTCAGACATGGTCACTCCTTCGCCTCTTCTCCATGCCAGCCTAGCCAACCGCGCGGGCCCCACCTAGACGCCGTGCACCGCCGCCATCGCGCGGAAGGCGACCGCTCGCCGTCGTGCGTCTACCGCCCACCGCAGGGCAGCGGCCGCCGGGCGCCGAAGTGTGATGCGCGCAACGTCCCGGCTACCCGGAGGGCGCTAGTGTGGGAGCAGGCAGCGGTGTGCTCGACCTCACAGCCGCGCGGGTGCTCCCGCGGGCGGGGCCACGCCGCTGGAGACCGCGAGGAACGAGCCGAAAGGACTCCCATGTCCCAGGAAACCGTCAAAGGAGACGCCTTCGAGAACCTGCTCCACGAGGAGCGCCAGTTCCCGCCGTCGCCCGAGTTCGCCGCAGCCGCCAACGTGGGCGAGGGCATCTACGCCGAGGCCGCGGCGGACCGGACCGCGTTCTGGGCGAAGCAGGCCCGCGAGCTGCTGACCTGGTCGAAGGACTTCGGCCAGACGCTGGACTGGTCCGAGCCGCCGTTCGCGAAGTGGTTCGTCGGCGGGGAGGTCAACGCCGCGTACAACGCCCTGGACCGGCACGTCGAGAACGGGCTCGGGGACCGGGTCGCGATCCACTTCGAGGGCGAGCCGGGCGACACCGAGACCATCACCTACGCGGAGCTGACCGAGCGGGTCAAGCGCGCGGCGAACGCGTTCGAGTCCCTCGGCGTGGCCAAGGGCGACCGGGTCGCGGTGTACCTGCCGATGATCCCCGAGGCCGTCGTGACCATGCTCGCGTGCGCCCGCATCGGTGCGGTCCACTCGGTCGTGTTCGGCGGCTTCTCCGCGGACGCGCTCCGCTCGAGGATCGACGACGCCGAGGCCAAGCTCGTCGTGACCGCGGACGGCACGTTCCGCCGCGGCAAGCCGTCCTCGCTCAAGCCCGCCGTGGACGAGGCGCTCTCGGCCCCGGGGCACACGGTCGAGCACGTCGTCGTCGTCAGGCGCAACGGCCAGGACATCGACTGGACCGAGGGCCGCGACCTGCACTGGTCCGAGCTCCTCGCGGCCGCCTCGCCCGAGCACACCGCTGTCGGGCACGACGCCGAGCACCCGCTCTTCATCCTCTACACCTCGGGCACCACCGGGAAGCCCAAGGGCATCCTCCACACCACCGGCGGATTCCTCACCCAGACCGCCTTCACGCACTCGGCGGTGTTCGACCTCAAGCCCGAGACGGACGTGTACTGGTGCACGGCCGACGTCGGCTGGGTCACCGGGCACTCGTACGTCGCCTACGCGCCGCTCGTCAACGGCGCGACCCAGGTCATGTACGAGGGCACCCCGGACTCCCCGCACCAGGGCCGCTGGTGGGAGATCGTGCAGAAGTACAAGGTCTCGATCCTCTACACCGCCCCCACCGCGATCCGGACCTTCATGAAGTGGGGCCGGGAGATCCCGGACAAGTACGACCTCTCGAGCATCCGCGTCCTCGGCACGGTCGGCGAGCCGATCAACCCCGAGGCGTGGATGTGGTACCGCGAGGTCATCGGTGGGAACAAGGCGCCCATCGTCGACACCTGGTGGCAGACCGAGACGGGGGCCATGATGATCGCCCCGCTCCCCGGCGTGACCGCGGCCAAGCCAGGCTCCGCCCAGGTCCCCCTGCCCGGCATCGCCGTGGACGTCGTGGACGAGCAGGGCCACTCGGTCCCGAACGGGCACGGCGGCTTCCTCGTGGTCCGCGAGCCCTGGCCGTCGATGCTGCGCACGATCTGGGGCGACCCGGAGCGGTTCAAGGACACGTACTGGTCCCGGTTCGAGGGCATGTACTTCGCCGGCGACGGCGCGAAGAAGGACGAGGACGGCGACGTCTGGCTCCTGGGCCGCGTCGACGACGTCATGAACGTCTCCGGCCACCGCCTCTCGACCACCGAGATCGAGTCCGCCCTCGTCTCGCACCCGTGGGTCGCGGAGGCCGCCGTCGTCGGCGCCGCGGACGAGACCACCGGCCAGGCCGTCGTGGCGTTCGTGATCCTGCGCTCGGATGCCGAGACAGGCAGTGCAGACGAGGCGTCCGCCCAGCTGCGCGCCCACGTCGGCAAGGAGATCGGCCCGATCGCCAAGCCCAAGCACGTGCTCATCGTCCCCGAGCTGCCCAAGACCCGCTCCGGGAAGATCATGCGCCGCCTGCTCAAGGACGTCGCCGAGGGCCGCGACCCGGGCGACGCGACGACCCTCGCCGACCCGAGCGTCATGCAGCAGATCGCCGCGGACCTGCGGAAGTAGCACCGGCCGGTCTGGATGAAGGACGACGGCGGCGACGCACCCCTCAAGGGTGTGCCGCCGCCGTCGTGCTCGCCTCAGGGAACGGGCAGCCTCACGGGCAGCCGCATGAGCTCCTGAGCACGAGCTCGACAGGGAAGATCTGGCTCTGGGTGGGCTTGCCGGTCTCGGCGTCGATGAGCGCGTCCACGGCGGCGCGGGCCATCGCCTCGACCGGCTGCGCGACCGTACTCAGCGGGGGCCAGCTGTACTCCGCCTCGGCCGAGCCGTCGAAGGAGAAGATCGCAAGGTCGTCGGGGATCCGCAGCCCGGCCTCGTGGACCGCGCGCAGGAGCCCGACGGCCTGCAGGTCGGAGCTGACGAACACGGCCGCGGGCCTGTCGGCGGAGGCGATGAGGTCCTGACCCGCGCGGTACCCGCCCTCGCGCGTGAAGGGCACGCGCAGGACCGGCCCCTCGGGCAGGCCGGCCTCCCGGACGCCCTGGCGCCAGCCGACCTCGCGCGCGTCGAGGTCGCCGCCGGTGTTCGTGCCCATGACGAGCCCGACGCGCCGGTGGCCGTGGCCAACGAGGTGCTCGACGGCCATGCGGCCGCCGTCCTGGAAGGCGACGCCGACAGAGTTGAAGCCGGGGCTCTCGGCGCTGTGGTTGAGCAGGACGGCGGGGATCTCGGCCTGCTCGAGGTCCGTCAGGTCCGGCTCGAAGAGCACGCTGCAGAGGAAGACGCCGTCGACCCTGCGGCCGACGAGGTTCTCGACGAGCCGCCGCTCGGTGCGCAGCGAGCCGTCCGAGTCGGCCAGGAGCATGGCGTAGCCGCGCTCGGCGGCAGCGACCTCGACCGCCCGGGCGAGAGAGGCGAAGAAGGGGTTGGTCGCGTCCGGCACGACCATTCCGAGCATCTCCGACGAGCCGAGCTTGAGGGCGCGCGCGGCCGCGTTGGGCCGGTAGCCCAGGGCGCTGATCGCCTGCCGCACCTTGGCCTCCGTCGTGGGCGAGACCCGCTTCGGCCCACCGTTCATCACGTAGCTGACGACGGCGGTGCTCACGCCGGCGAGCCGGGCGACGTCCTTGCGGGTGACGGCCGGCCTGGCAGGAGCTGGCTGGTGCGTCATGGCGACCATGCTAGCCGCGTTCCTGCAGGGCGCCGTGTGGGACCTGCCCCGCTGCGCCTCGGCCCAGACGGGCTGGGGCGTCGCCGAAGTCCGCCACGGGGATCCGCTCTCCGCCGCGGAGGGCGGATTCGTGCGCGGCGATGCCCGGGAGGGTATAGCGCGCAGCCTCCCACGCGTTGACACTCGGGAGCGCGCCGTTCGCGACCGCGGTGGCGAAGTCGTCGACGAGGAAGTGATGGCTGCCCTCGTGGCCGTTGGGCAGGCCGCGGAGCTCGACGGGGAGCCGCCCGGCGTCGTGCACCGGGGCCAGCCCCGAGACGAAGGCCTCGCGCAGGGCCGGGGCGACCTCGGCGAGCGAGGGGTCGTCGAGGTCGACGGTGCGCTGGGCCCTGAGCTGCGCCGAGACGTCCTCGAAGCCCTCCTTGTCCTGCCACACCGCCGTCTCGACGAGCTGCTCGAAGCTGCCCTCGGTGCCGAAGTAGCGGAAGCGGCTCTCGCGCAGGTGGGAGGGGTAGCCGACCCGGCGGAACTCGTTGATGCGCATCGACCCGCCCCCGGCGAGCTCGAACAGGGCCGAGGCGTTGGAGAAGTCGTTGCCGAACATGCTCACGCCCCGGTCGAAGACGCCGTCCCCGCGCTCGTCGGGCACGCCGATGCAGCTCACGCTCACGGCGTGGCCGCCGATGGCCCCGAGGACTCCGCCCACCGAGTGGGTCGGGTAGAGCATGGGCGGGTAGCTCGCGGTCCGCTTCCACTCCGCCCCGCCAGAGTACTGGTAGGCCTCGTAGAAGCCCAGGTCCATGTCGTGCACATAGTCGCCCTCGGCGTAGAAGATGCGGCCGAAGGCTCCATCGTGATGCCGCCGCCGGGCATAGACGGTCGCGGGGTTGTAGTAGCTCGTCTCGCCCATCATGTAGGTCAGGCCGGTCTCGCGGACGGCCTCGATGATCTCGGCGATCTCACCCTCGCTGACCGCCATGGGCACAGCCGAGTAGACGTGCTTGCCGGCCCGCAGAGCCTCGACGACGAGCGGGCCGTGCGTCCAGCGCTGGGTGAAGATGGCGACGGCGTCGAGCCCGCCGTCGTCGAGCATCGCCCCGAAGCTCGGGTACGTGCCCGCGAGGCCGAGCCGGGCCGCGAGCGCCTCTGCGCGCTCGGGCAGGACGTCCGTGACGTGGACGGCGGCGATCTCCGGGTGGGCGGCGAAGAGCTTGGCGAACTGGCCGGCGAACTGTCCCGCGCCGACGATACCGAGGGTGAAGGTCATGCGCCGAGTCTCGCAGCGTTGAGTTACTCGAGTCAATAGACCTGACGCGCAAGCCAGCTGAGGTCAGCAGCTCCAATGAAATCCTCTTGCCCCCTGTCGAGTTACTCGTGTAGATTCCTATTCACGCTGTTAGCCGCATCACATTCCGGAGGATCGACGATGACCACCACGACTGCCAGTGCGCCGTCTGCCCGCCGGGCGCCCGGGAGGCCCCCGCGCAGAACCGACTCGGGGGCGGAGACGCCGCGACGCGCCCGGGCCTTCGGAGGGGACTTCACGATCGCCATGCTCTTCATCGCCCCGGCGATGATCGGCTTCATCGTCTTCTTCCTCGTCCCCACCCTCCGCGGCATCTACTTGAGCTTCACGGAGTACAGCATCCTCGGGGACCCCGAGTGGGTCGGGGGGAAGAACTACGAGGCCCTCGCGAAGGACCCCCTCTTCTGGAACGCCCTCGGCGTCACGGCCCAGTACGTCGTGATCAACATCGCCCTCCAGACGGTCCTGGCGCTCGGGATCGCGCTCCTCATGGACCGGGTGGCGAAGTCGACGCTCGTCCGCGGCACGCTCCTGCTGCCGTACCTCATGTCCAACGTCATCGCGGCGCTCCTGTGGTTCTGGATGCTCGACTACCAGATCGGCATCGCGAACCAGCTCATCGAGGGCCTCGGCCTGCCGCGCGTGGCCTTTTTCGGCAGCGAGGAGTGGGCCATCCCGACCCAGGCGCTCATCAACACGTGGCGCCACATGGGCTACACCGCCCTGCTGATCTTCGCCGGCCTCCAGGCCATCCCACGGCACCTCTACGAGGTCGCCAACCTCGACGGCGCCTCGCCCTTCCAGACGTTCCGGAAGGTCACCCTGCCGCTCCTGCGGCCCGTGCTGGTCCTCGTCCTCGTCGTGACCGTCATCGGCTCGTTCCAGGTCTTCGACACCGTCGCCGTGACCACCGCCGGCGGCCCGGTCAACGCGACCCGCGTGATCCAGTTCTACATCGTCCAGAAGGCGTTCACGGAGTCCGACTTCGGCTACGCCTCGGCCATCGCCGTCATCCTCTTCCTCATCCTCGCCCTCGTGGCCTTCATCCAGATGAAGTTCCTCAAGGGCAACGAGTCGGACCTGGACTAAGGAGTCCCCGCCATGAGCACCGCAACCAGCCGCGCGACCCGGCCCGCCTCCGGCAGCAGCGCCGCCGCCCGCCGCTTCTTCCGCCCCGCCCGCAGCTTCCTCCGCCCCACCCGCCACTCCCTCTCCTGGCGCCGCGCCGGGGCCTGGGCGCTCCTGGTCCTGGCCATCCTCGTGACGGTCCTGCCCTTCTACTGGGTCCTGCGCACGTCCCTCTCCACCAACGGAGCCCTGGCCGCCAACTCGGGGAGCCTGCTCCCCGCCGAGTTCAGCCTCGGCGCGTTCAAGCGCGTCTTCGGCCTGCAGACCGCCTCCGAGGCGATCACCGAGGGCGGCTCCGGCGCCGCCATCGACTTCTGGGTCTACCTGCGCAACTCGGTCCTGTTCGCCTCGATCACGACGGCGGGCGCGGTCTTCTTCAGCGCGATGGCCGCCTACGCCTTCGCCCGCCTCCGCTGGCGCGGCCGCAACGCGGTGTTCAGCCTCTTCCTCGGCACGATGCTCGTCCCGCCGATCTTCACGGCCCTGCCGAACTTCCTGCTCATCAAGAACCTCGGCCTGCTGAACTCGATGCTCGGGCTCGTGCTGCCCTACGTCTTCATGACCCCGTTCGCGATCTTCTTCCTGCGCCAGTTCTTCCTCAACATGTCCCGCGAGGTCGAGGAGGCGGCGATGCTCGACGGCGCGAAGCACCTGCGGATCTTCTTCCAGATCATCCTGCCGAACGCGGCCGCCCCGATCGCGACCCTCGCGCTCCTGACCTTCATCGGCCAGTGGAACGAGTACTTCTGGCCCCTCCTCGTCGCGACCGAGCCGGACGCGCGCGTCCTCCAGGTCGGCCTCGGGGTGTTCAAATCGCAGTCCCCGCAGGGCGCCCCCGACTGGTCCGGCCTCATGGCAGCGACCCTCGTCTCGGCCCTGCCCGTCCTGATCCTCTTCGCCGCGTTCGGCAGGAAGATCGTCAACTCCATCGGCTTCTCGGGCATCAAGTAGCCCGTCCCCGACTCCCCGCACCTCCCCCTCCCGCACCACCCATACCCCCACCACACCCCTGTCCTGAAAGGACCCCCGGAAAAATGAGGAAAGCACTCGCACACAAGGCCTGGGGCGCCGTCGCCCTCGCGGCCGCCGCATCCCTCGCCCTCTCGGCCTGCGGAAGCGGCAGCTCGGGCGGAGGCGACTCCGCGAAGGGCGAGATCAGCTACTGGCTGTGGGACGCGAACCAGCTGCCCGCCTACCAGCAGTGCGCCGACGACTTCACGAAGGCCAACCCGGATATCACCGTCAAGGTCACCCAGCGCGGCTGGGACGACTACTGGGGAACCCTGACCAACGGCTTCGTCGCCGGCACGGCCCCGGACGTGTTCACCAACCACGTCTCGAAGTACGCCGAGTACGCGGACAAAAAGCAGCTCCTGGCCCTCGACGACGCGGTCTCCAAGGACGGCGTGGACCTCGCCCAGTACAACGAGGGCCTCGCGGACCTCTGGGCCGGCCAGGACGGCAAGCGCTACGGCCTGCCGAAGGACTGGGACACCGTCGCGCTGTTCTACAACAAGAAGATGCTCGCCGACGCCGGGGTCTCTGAGGAGCAGATGAAGTCCCTCACGTGGAACCCCGAGGACGGCGGGTCCTACGAGAAGGTCATTGCCCGGCTGACCGTGGACAAGAACGGCGTCCGCGGCGACGAGCCCGGCTTCGACAAGAACAACGTGGCCGTCTACGGCCTCGGCCTCGAGAACGCCGGCTCGGGCCAGGGCCAGACGCAGTGGAGCTTCCTCACGGCCACGACCGGCTGGACGCACACAGACAAGAACCCGTGGGGCAAGGAGTTCCAGTACGACGACCCGAGGTTCCAGCAGACCATCGCCTGGTGGGCCGGCCTCATCGAGAAGGGCTACATGCCCAAGCTCGAGACGACGGTGGGCAGCTCGGTCGCGGACACGTTCGCCGCGGGCAAGGCTGCGATCAACACCAGCGGCTCGTGGATGATCGGCCAGTACACCGGCTACAAGGGCGTTGAGGTCGGCATCGCCCCGACCCCCGAGGGCCCGAACGGCGAGCGCGCCTCGATGTTCAACGGCCTCGCGGACTCGATCTGGGCCGGCACGAAGAAGAAGGACGCCGCCGTCAAGTGGGTCGAGTACCTCGGCTCCGCGGCCTGCCAGGACGTGGTCGCGTCCAAGGCCGTTGTCTTCCCGGCCGTGAAGTCCTCCTCGGAGAAGGCCGCCGAGGCCTTCAAGGCCAAGGGCGTGGACGTGACCCCGTTCACCCAGCACGTGGCGGACAAGACGACCTTCCTCTTCCCCATCGCGGACAATGCCGCGAAGGTTGATGGCATCATGAAGCCCGCAATGGACGCCGTCGTCTCCGGCAAGGCGCCGGCCAGCTCCCTGAGCCAGGCCAACGAGCAGGTCAACGCCCTCTTCCAGTAGGACCGACGCCTCGCAGGGGCCGGTCCCCGCGGCACCGTCCGCCGGGACCGGCCCCAGCGCCCGCAGCAACCCTCCGGCACCACGTGAAAGCGAACCCATGCACTCCTTGACCCCACTGCACCTCCGGGCAGCCGGCACGAGCCTCGTGCTCGCCTTCGACTCTGGCGAGGCCCAGATCGTCCACTGGGGCGCTGACCTGGGTGCTGACCTCCCCGACCTCGGCCTCCTGGCCCCGCCGGTCCCGCACTCCGCGCTCGACGTCGCGGTCGTCGCCGGCCTCGTCCCCCAGGCCTCCTCGGGCTGGCTCGGCCGTCCCGGCCTCCGCGGGCACCGCACCGCCTCGGTCGGCAGCGGAGCGGGCCTGCCCGGCTTCGGCTTCTCCCCCGCCCTGCGGGTCGTCTCGGCCGAGATGACCACCGATCCCGGCGACGGTCCCGCGGGGGCGAGCACCGCCGTCGTGCGCCAGCGCGACGACGAGGCGGGGCTCGAGCTCGAGACCTCGCTCCGCCTCAACCCCGGCGGGCTCCTCGAGCTCTCCCACACGCTCACCAACACAGGCGGCAGCGCGTACCAGCTCGAGGAACTCAGCGCCGTGCTGCCCGTGCCCGGCGAGACCGCGGAGCTCCTCGACCTCACGGGCCGCTGGTGCCGCGAGAACCACCCCCAGCGGCACGCCATCGCCCAGGGGACCTGGGTGCGCACAGGCCGGCACGGCCGCACGGGCCACGACTCCTCGCTCCTCGTCGCCGCGGGCACGGCGGGCTTCTCCAACCGCTCGGGTCGGGTCTGGGCCGTGCACTTCGGCTGGTCCGGCAACCACGAGCAGTACCTCGACTCGCTCGCAGACGGGCGCCGCATGCTCGGCGCGTCGGAGCTCCTCGGCCCGGGCGAGGTCCTGCTCGCCCCCGGCGCCTCGTACACGACCCCCGTCCTCTACGCGGCCTTCTCGGACCGCGGCCTCGACGGCGTGACCGAGCGCTTCTACGACTGGTTCCGCGCGCGCCCCCATCACGTGGGCACGCAGGGCGAGGTCGGCGGGTCGGGCCGGGCGCGGCCGGTCGTGCTCAACACGTGGGAGGCCGTCTACTTCGACCACCGCATCGAGCCGCTCATCGAGCTCGCGGAGTCCGCGGCGGAGCTCGGCGTCGAGCGGTTCGTGCTCGACGACGGGTGGTTCCGCGGGCGCCGCGACGACACGGCCGGCCTGGGCGACTGGTACGTCGACGAGGGCCTGTGGCCCGATGGCCTCACCCCGCTCGTCGACGCCGTGACCTCGCGCGGGATGGAGTTCGGCCTGTGGGTCGAGCCCGAGATGGTGAACCTCGACTCCGACGTGGCCCGGCAGCACCCCGAGTGGATCGTGGGCCCGGCCGCGGTCTCGCACAAGGAGGGCGGGCGGCTCCCCCTCGAGTGGCGCCAGCAGCACGTCCTCGACCTCGCCAACCCCGAGGCGTGGCAGTACATCTACGACCGCCTCGACGCGCTCCTGTCCGGGAACCGCATCTCCTACCTCAAGTGGGACCAGAACCGGGACCTCACGGAGCACGGCAGCGGCGGCCGTCCGTCCGTTCACGAGCAGACGCTCGCCGCGTACCGGCTCTTCGACGCCCTCAAGGCGGCCCACCCCCATGTCGAGATCGAGTCCTGCTCCTCGGGCGGGGCCCGCGTGGACCTCGGCATCCTGCAGCGCACCGACCGGGTGTGGGCGTCGGACTGCAACGACGCCCTCGAGCGGCAGACCATCCAGCGCTGGACCCAGGCAGTCCTGCCGCCCGAGCTCGTGGGCGCGCACGTGGGCCCGACGCACTCGCATACGACAGGGCGCGTGCACGACATCTCGTTCCGCGCCGTGACCGCCCTCTTCGGCCACTTCGGCATGGAGTGGGACATCAGGCAGGCCATCGAGGCGGATCGGGCCACGCTCCGCCGGGCGATCGCGCTCTTCAAGCGGCACCGCGGGCTCCTGCACTCGGGCGTGCGCGTGAACGCGGACGTGGCCGAGCCGAACCTGCGCCTGCACGGCGTCGTCGCGCACGACGGCGGGGAGGGCCTCTTCGCGGCCGTCGCCTTGGGCACGTTCGCGGCCGAGATGCCCGGGCGCGTGGGCGTCCCGGGGCTCGACCCCGAGCGGACCTACCGGGTCTCGGCGGTCCTGCCGACGCCCGAGGACGCGGACTGGAAGGACACGTTCACCCAGATCGCCCCGCCCGCATGGATGGCGGACGGCGCGACGGCCACGGGCCGGTTCCTCGCCGAGGTCGGCCTCCCGCTGCCGATCCTCCGCCCGGAGCACGCGCTCCTGATCCACGCCGAGGAGGTTGCCGCCGGCTGACCCTGCCGGCTGATCCCGAACCGCCGCCGAAGGCCGGCCTCGCACGAGGCCGGCCCTTGCCTTTCGAGGTCGCTCCACCTGATCCTGATGAAGCGCCAGCCCCGTTCCATGATGGCCGCTTCGCGGCGGCGCTCTGCGAGCACTGCCTTGTGTGGAGTGCCTTTTGGGCCAGAACTGCAGCACGGGTTCGGGGATGCCGAGCAGCGTCATGAGCAAGCGCAGACGCGTTTCCCCCACCGACTCCCGACCGGCCGTCGGCAAGGGCGAGAACGCGGCGTGCCACAGAGATTCCCCGAGTCGTGGTCGCTGCCTCAAGCTCGGCGGCGATGTCCTTCTTGCTCGCACTCGCGGTTAGGAAACTGTCCATGATGACCAGGCCCTTTTCGAGTGGGAGCGTTCTCGCACAGTCGACCGCGGTGCGCGCCGGCGACGTCGCCAGAACGGATCCCCACGACGAGTTGACGGCGACGACTGCCGTCTCGGGCAGCGGATGGCAGTGCGAAGTCACGTCGATGCCGTGGTTGCGCTGCCCGTTCCGGTAGGAGGTCGTGACGTGGACGTACTCCCCGCGTCCCAGACCCGTGCTCCGTGCAGGATGGCAGCGCTCGAATGCGAGTAGACGGCCCCGCTCACAGTGCGGATGTGGGCCTCGAGCCTGCGAGACTGCCGTTCCCATGGGGCGAGGGTCCGCCAGGCAGAGGCGACCGCGTAGGCGCCGCGCCGCACGCGGACGAGCAGACCGGCTGCCACGGCCGCGGCCAACTGCCGGTCGCCGATCCCTGCCATTCGGAGGTGCGCGGCGGTGCAGACATCCCCGTCCGGCCAGACCTCGGCGAGCCGGGCTTCCAAGACTCTCGTGTCCATGCGTTCACTGTCCCGCTGCAGGCGGGGCCAGAGAGCCTCGGACCCTCCCATGTGGATGACAGGCCGGAACATGCGGCTGTGGAGGAGCACTTGAGGGAGTCCGGAGAGGATCGTGGGGCCGAACCGACGGGCGCTCGGGCACCAGGCACAGCGACGTGACTGACCCTCGACGGCCCGCGCCACCCTCCGTCCGGGGCTTCCACTGGTTCGGAACCGGCGCGTCCTCGCGGGACCGGCCTTGGATGGACCGGTCTCGCAGCCCCGGACCGGTCTCGTAGCGAGACAGGTGCTGCTGGTCGCGACGGCCCTGGTCGGCCTGATCGGCGCGCTCGGAGGTGACGCGAGGGCGTGAGGCCGGGCTCCGGACGCGAGCAGGGCTGCCGGCGGGACAGCCTAGAGTAAGGCCCATGACGGAAGAGACCCCCCGCGGCATGATCCTGGTCGTCAACGGCCCGAACCTGAACCTCCTCGGCACGCGCGAGCCCGAGAAGTATGGCACGGCGACCCTCGCCGACGTCGAGCGCCTGTGCGCCGAGGCGGCGGCGGCCCACGGCCTCGAGGTGCACTGCGTCCAGTCGAACCACGAGGGCGGCCTCCTCGACGCGATCCATGCGGCCCGCAGCACGGCGCTCGGCATCGTCATCAACGCGGGGGCCTTCACGCACACCTCAGTCGCGATCCGCGATGCGATCTCTGCCGTCCAGCTCCCCACCGTCGAGGTGCACATCACGAACGTGCACGCGCGCGAGCCCTTCCGCCACCACTCCTACCTCAGCGACATCAGCAAGGCGGTCATCGCGGGCGCGGGCGTCCTTGGCTACCGCTTCGCGGTCGAGTACCTCGCCGACCTCACAGAAGAGCGCAAGGCCACGACGGTCTGACCGGCCGCCTCCCCGCGCGTCAGCACCGGCGGCCGGGGCGGCCTACTTCCGCGTGCACACGCCCGGCTGGACCGGCGCCGTCATCGACTGGGCGGCGGCCGCGACCGGGCGGAGCTCCTCCATCGTGATCGCGTATCCCACGCCCTCGGTCGATTCGCTCTTGGCGAAGATCACGCCTGTGACCTGCCCTCCGAGGGTCAGGAGCGGCCCGCCCGAGTTGCCCTGCTGGACGTTGCCGGAGAGCTGGTACACCTGCTTGGGCGTCTCGTTGGCGCCGTAGATGTCCGGGGCGAGGACCGTCGTCGTGCCCTGGATGACCGCGGGACGCGTCTGGAACGGCCCGCCGAGCGGGTAGCCGGCGAACGCGGCGCTCGTGCCGGCCGGGCTCGTGGACGTCAGCGGGACTGAGGGCACGTCGAGCCCGTCGACGGCGAGCACGGCGAGGTCGTGCACCGCGTCGAAGTACACGACACGGCCGGTGCGGGCTCCGCCGCCCTGGAGCTCGACGACGGGCTCCCCCACCCCTGCCACGACGTGGGCGTTGGTCACCACCCGGTCCCGGGAGACGACGAAGCCGCTGCCCGTCTGGTTCTGGCCGCACTGGAACGCGGTGCCGGTGATGCGCAGGACGGATTCCGAGGCCGCCCTCAGCTCGGGCGTGTCCGCGGCCTCGTCCGGGACCGTGACCGGGTTGACGGGCCCGCCGATGCCCTCGATGAGCTTGGGGAGGCCGTCCCCGATGGCGAACGCGCGCAGTGTTGCGGCCTGCTCCTTGAGGGCCTCGGGGGTGAGGTCGTCGATTCCGCGCACGACCCGTGAGTCGGCGATCTGCTGCGAGACCCACGGGATGCCGATGCTCGAGACCGTGAACGCGGTCATCGAGATGATGAGGGCCGTCACGACGAGGCTCACGGCCCCGCCCAGGGCGCGGTCGACGGCGCCGGCCCCCTTGAACGTGATGCCGCGCCGAATGCGGTGGCCGAAGGCGGAGCCGACGGCGTTGCCGGCCGCCATGAGCGCCACGGCGGTGATGACGACGCCGGCCGCCCGCCAGCCGCTCTCGGCGAGCGCCTGGCTCACGAGCGGGACGGCGAAGAAGGCGGCGGCTCCCCCCGCGAGGAAGCCGAGGATGCCGGCAAGGCTCACGACGAAGCCGGCCCGGATGCCGTGGGCCAGATAGCCAATCAGCACGAGCACGAGGACCACGTCGAGGATCGTCAATCCGAACAGCACCTTCGGAGTGTATCCGTGGCGTCTGACACTCTGCTGTGAGACCGCGGCCGCCTCCCAGTGGCGGCAAACCGCGTGTTTCTGCGGAAGACGGGGCTGTGCAGGCGCCCAATCCGGCCTCGAGCGGCCTGTGTCGGCTGCCAAGTTCGTCACAAAACGGAGAGGGATCTGAAACAATGACGGCGGAGCCAGCACGTGCGCCCGGCCCGGCCCGGCACGTGGAACTGAAAAGAAGTGCACTGAACGGAACTAGGAGACTGCTTTGGACATCGAGGTACTGCGCCGCGCGCCCCTCTTCGCAACGCTCGACGACGACGCCTTCCGCCTGCTGACGGACGAGCTGACGGAGGTGGACCTCTCCCGCGGTGCCTCGGTGTTCCGCGAGGGCGACCAGGGCGACCAGCTCTACTTCATCGTCTCCGGCAAGGTGAAGCTCGGCCGCACGTCCCCCGACGGCCGCGAGTCGCTCCTCGCGATCCTCGGCCCGGGCGAGCTGTTCGGCGAGATGGCCCTCTTCGACCCGGCCCCGCGCAACGCGACCGCGACCGCCGTCTCCGAGACGCGACTCGCGGGCCTCAAGAACGAGTCCCTCAACGCCCTGCTGCGCAACCGCCCCGAGGTCTCGGCCCAGCTCCTGCAGGCCCTCGCCCGCCGCCTGCGCCGCACGAACGACTCGCTCTCGGACCTCGTGTTCTCCGACGTCCCCGGCCGCGTCGCGAAGGCCCTGCTCGACCTCGCGGACCGCTTCGGCCGCCCCGCGACCGACGGCGTGCTCGTGGCCCACGAGCTCACCCAGGAGGAGCTCGCCCAGCTCGTCGGCGCCTCCCGCGAGACCGTCAACAAGGCCCTCGCCGAGTTCGTCCAGCGCGGCTGGATCCGGCTGGAGGCCCGCGCCGTCGTCATCCTCGACATGCAGCGTCTGCGCCAGCGCTCGCGCTGACCCGCGCAGGGCATCCCGGAGCACGGAGGAGCCGGCCCCCAGCGGGGGCCGGCTCCTTCGCTGTCCGGGCGGGCGTCAGTCGCCCTGCGGCGCCTCCGCCGGACGCGCTCCAGGCGGGACCACGCTGAGCGCCTCGGTGGGCGGCGCGGCGCTGGGGGCCTCGACCTCGAGGAAGAGCTGCCCGGCGTCCTCGACGAGCTCGGCCTGGTACGTGTGGGTCGTGCGCTTGAGGTTCAGGTAGGCGATGCAGCCCTTGGCCTTGGCCATCTTCGCGAGGATGATCTCGGTCGCGGGGACGAGGAGCTCGGGGAGCACCTGCCCGCGCGTGTCCGGCTGGCCGACGCGGTCGCCCAGATGGGAGGTGTCCCGCTCGGCCATGACCTTCGCGGCGGTCACCCACTCTCCCCACACGCCCTTGCTCGGCAGGAGCGTCGGGGTCTGCCCGACGGGCAGGGTCGCGGCGAAGTAGCGCGTGTCGAAGCGGCGGTGGGCGAAGTCGGGGGTCACCCAGTGCACGAGGGGCCGCAGGAGGTCGGTGCGCAGGCCGAGGCCGCGCTTGGCCAGCAGCTCGGCGAAGCCGATCTCCTGGCCCGAGAGGGCCTCGCGCGCCCGCACCCAGTCGGCGGTCCCGGTGCCCTCGACGACGGTCGACTCGTCGGAGCCGGCCAGCAGCACGCCCGTCTCCTCGAACAGCTCGCGGATCGCCGCGACGACATGCACGCGAGCGAGCGAGTAGTCAGGGGTCCCGAGGAGCTCGGCCCAGTGCCCGACCGACGGGCCGAACCAGTCGAAGGTGTCCTCGTCGGCGTTCTCGACGGACCCGCCGGGGAACGCGACGAGGCCGAGCGGCGAGTCCCCGGGGCGGTAGGCGAGCCAGGTCTCGGTCCCGTCCGCGGAGTCGCGGACGAGGGCCACCGAGGAGGCCGGGCGCGGCGAGCGCGGCGCCCGGTCCTCGTCGGAGAGCCAGCTGCGGGCCGCGCCCTGGAGCCGCTTGGGCAGGACGAAGCGCCGCCTAAGCGAAGTCGGCAATCAGCTCCACCTCAACCGGGGCGTCCAGCGGCAGGACCGAGACGCCGACGGCGGAGCGGGCGTGGGTGCCGGCCTCGCCGAAGACCTTGCCGAGCAGCTCGGAGGCGCCGTTGACGACCCCGGGCTGCCCCGTGAACGACGGATCGGAGGCCACGAAGCCCACGACCTTGACGATCCGCGTGATGCGGTCGAGGTCGCCGATCTGCGACTTGACCGCGGCGAGCGCGTTGATGATGCACAGCTCGGCGTACTTCTTCGCGTCCTCGGCGCTCACCTCTGCGCCGACCTTGCCGGTGGCGGGGAGCTGCCCCGAGACGAACGGGAGCTGGCCGGACGTGTAGACGGTCGAGCCCGTGACGAGGGCGGGGACGTAGGCGGCGACGGGGGCCGCGACCTCGGGGATGGCCAGGCCGAGGTCCGCGAGGCGGCGCTCGACGGCGCTCGTCACCTCGGTTCCGTCCGCTGCGGTGGCCTGTGCTGCCTGTGCTGTCGAATCCGTCACGCCTGCTTCTCCCTCTTCAGATAGGCAACCATGCCGTTGCCGCCGGGCCCGGGAACCACCTGGACGAGCTCCCAGCCGTCCTCTCCCCACTGGTCGAGGATCTGCTTGGTGGCATGGACGATGAGGGGCACGGTGGCGTATTCCCAGGCGGTCATGAGGCCAGATTAGCCCCTCCCGGTAGACTCCTACACATGGCGTCTGGCAAGAACCCTGTCTTCGACACGGCCACAACCCTCGGCAAGATCCTCGCCTTCCTCGGCGTGAGCGCGATCTGCGGGGTACTCGTGGCGGGCCTCATGGTGCCCGCTGCGGCCGTCACCGGAAGCGCGGCCAACGGCTCTGTGCAGTTCTTCGAGAGCCTCCCCGGGGAGCTCACGGTGGACACCCCCGGGCAGGTCACCAAGGTCCTCGCCGCGGACGGTTCGGAGATCGCGACCCTCTTCGCGGAGAACCGCACGCACGTCCCGCTCGACGCGATGTCGCAGAACATCAAGGACGCCATCATCGCCATCGAGGACTCGCGGTTCTACGAGCACGGCGGCGTAGACACGACCGGCATCCTGCGCGCCGTCGTGGCAAACGTCAGCGGCAACCGGCAGGGCGCCTCGACCCTCACGCAGCAGTACGTCACAAACGTCATCAACGAGTCGCTCATCGCCCAGGGCAAGGACACGGACGTCGTCCTCAACGGCCAGAAGGGCGTGGGCGACAAGCTGCGCGAGATGAAGCTCGCGATCGCCCTCGAGAAGCAGTACTCGAAGGACCAGATCCTCGAGGGCTACCTCAACATCGTCTTCTTCAACCGCAACGCCTACGGCATCCAGGCGGCGAGCCAGTACTTCTTCTCCGTGGACGCGAAGGACCTCTCGATCCCGCAGGCAGCGCTCCTCGCGGGCCTCGTGAACAGCCCGACGCTGTACAACCCCGAGGTCAACCCGGACAACGCCCTCGCCCGGCGCAACCTCGTGATCGACGCGATGCTGCAGCACGGCAAGATCAACAAGCAGCAGCACGACGAGGCGATCGCGACCCCGATCGAGCTCAAGACGAACCCTCCGAAGCAGGGCTGCGCCTACGCCGCCCAGGCCCAGTACTTCTGCGACTACGTCCTGCATACGATCCTCAACGACCCCGCCTACGGCTCCACCCCGGACGAGCGCGAGAAGAAGGTCTTCCGCGGCGGCCTGACGATCAAGACGACGCTCGACCCGCGCCTCCAGGGTCCGGCCCAGGCCCGCGTCGACGCCACGGCCGGCGCGAACCCGGACAAGTGGGGCGGTTCGCTCCTGACGATCGAGCCCGGCACCGGCAAGGTCCTCGCGATGGCCCAGAACTCGCGCATGCTCCCGGGCCAGGGCTCGACCTTCACGACGACGTACAACTTCAACGTCGACCGCAAGGACGCCAACGGCAACGACCTCGGCGGGGCGGGCGGCTTCCAGCCCGGCTCGACCATGAAGCCGTTCACCTTCGCCGCGTGGCTCACCGAGGGCAAGTCCGCGACGCAGACCGTCGACGCCTCTCGGCGCGTCTACCCGCTCAACTACGCGTGGAAGACCACCTGCAACCGGGTCACCGGCGCCTTCAACAGCGCCGAGGAGGGCCTCGGCGCCGCCCCGACCCTGCAGAACAACGACGAGGGCTACTACCGGCCGATGCCCATCAACTACGGCCTCTACAACTCGATCAACACGGCGACCTACGCGACGGCCGCCGGCCTGAACGACTTCTGCGACATCCAGCGGATCGTCGACGCCGTCCAGCTGCACAACGGCGAGGGCAAGGACAAGCTCGACATGTCCACGCTCTCGAGCCTCCTCGGCCCGTACAACGTCTCGCCGATGTCCATGGCCAGCGCGTTCGCGGTCTTCGCGAGCAACGGCACGTACTGCACCCCCATGTCCGTCACCGAGGTCACGGACATCAAGGGCCAGAGGATCGGCGGCCAGGCGCCGAGCTGCCAGCAGAACGTGATCAAGCCAGACGTCGCCAAGGGCGTCAACTTCGCGCTCCAGGACGTGCTCGCGAAGGGTTCGGGCTACCAGATCCCCAAGACGGGCGTCCCCGCGGCGGCCAAGACCGGCACGAACAACTTCAACAGCCAGACCTGGGTGCTCGGCTACACGACCGGGCTCGTGACGGCGTCGTTCTTCGGCGAGGCCCTGCAGGATCCCGGCTCGCGCTACGGCCGCAACGTGACGATCAA
Source organism: Sinomonas sp. T428B (assembly GCF_056780155.1). NCBI lineage: Bacteria > Bacillati > Actinomycetota > Actinomycetes > Micrococcales > Micrococcaceae > Sinomonas > Sinomonas sp. T428B. Next base: position 3,240,006 of record NZ_JBRAZR010000001.1, read on the forward strand.
CGGCAAGTTCTACAAGGTCGTCGACGGCGCGTACATCGCCGGCCCGCAGTGGGGCGACTACATGGCCCAGGTCGCCGGCCTCTACAAGCACGACGGCTTCGAGGCCCCGCCGCCGTCCTTGATCCAGGGCAGCCAGCCGCAGCCCCGGCCCTCCGCCCCGGCGACCACCGCGCCGTCGAGCCCCGCGCCCGAGCCGAGCCAGGAGCCGAGCAAGTCCTCGGATCCGGGCCGCGGGAACGGCAACGGGAACGGCAACGGCTAGCGGCGTGGCGGTTCCGGGGGGACGCCCGACGGCGTCACGCGCCTCCGCCGCGATCGGCACCGGTGCGCGGCGCGCGGCCCTCGTGGCCGGGATGGGCCTGAGCGCGGGCCTCGCGGCCGCGGCGTACGGGTGGTGGGAGAAGGACCAGTTCACGCTCCGCGAGGAGACCCTGCGGGTCCTGCCCGCCGGGTCGCGGCCGCTGCGCGTCCTGCACCTGAGCGACATCCACTTCGTCCCGGGCCAGGCCGCCAAGGCCCGCTGGCTCGCGAGCCTCGCCGACCTCGAGCCGGACCTCGTGGTCAACACGGGGGACAACCTGAGCCACACGGAGGCGGTGCCGCCGCTCCTCGCGGCGCTCGGGCCCCTCCTTCGCTTCCCCGGGGTCTTCGTCCCCGGCTCGAACGACTACTTCGCCCCGACACTGCGGAACCCGGCGAGCTACCTGCTGGGCCCGTCGTCGCGCACACCACTGCCGAAGAGGGTCGAGCTCGACTGGCCCGCCCTCTTCGCGGGCTTCGGCGCCGCCGGCTGGATCGACCTGACCAACCGGTCCCAGTCGGTACCGCTCAACGGCGTGCGCCTCGACTTCTCGGGGGTGGACGATCCCCATCTGGGCCGGGAGCGGTACGCGGGCTGGCCGCAGGGCGCGTCGGGCCACGAGGAGAAGCCCCACCTCAAGGTCGCCGTCATCCATGCGCCCTACCAGCGCGTCCTCGACCACTTCGCCGACGCGGGCGCCCAGCTCATCCTCGCCGGCCACACGCACGGGGGCCAGCTCTGCATCCCGGGCTACGGTGCGCTCGTGTCGAACTGTGACCTCCCGACGTGGCGGGCCAAGGGCCTGACCGACTGGGACAACTCCGGCCGCACCGTCCCGCTCAATGTCTCGGGCGGCATCGGCACGTCGCGCTTCGCGCCCGTGCGGATCGCATGCCGCCCTGAGGCGGTGCTGCTCACGCTCCTCGGGGTCTGAGGCCGGCCCGCGTCGCCGCCCAGGCCCCCGCTGTCCGGCCTGTGAGCACCGGCCCGGTTCTCGGGCGTAGGGTGGTGTCCGCAGCCACCGTTCCTTCCGACCCCGAGGCGGGTGAGCCCCCGGCATGCCACAGCGCGCCCCTGCACACGGCCCCGACGCCGCCCCCGCCAGCGCCCCGGTGCCGCCGACGCCGTTCTTCCGCAGCATCGCGCGGCTCGGCCCGATCGTGCGGCCCATCCTCCCGCGCCTGGGCGCCGGCCTCGCCGCGGCCCTGGCCACTTCGGCCCTCGCCCTCGCTGTCCCCCAGGTCCTGCGCGGCGTGATCGACCAGCTCGTCGCGAGCGGGACCAAGCCGTCGGCCGTGTGGGCGGCGGCCGGCGTCGTCCTCCTCCTCGGCGTGCTCGAGGCCGGGATGATGGTGCTGCGCCGGCTCCTCGTGATCCAGCCGAGCGTGAAGCTCGAGCGGCAGCTGCGCGTCGCGATGTACGACCACCTCCAGGACCTCCCCGTGGCCTTCCACGACCGCTGGGGCTCGGGCCAGCTGCTCTCGCGCTCGGTCGCGGACCTGGGCTTCCTGCGGCGCTGGCTCGCGTTCGGGGCGATCTACCTCGTCGTGTCGGTCAGCACGGTCGCGATCGGCGCCGTGCTGCTGTTCATGCTCTCGTGGCAGCTCGCGCTCATCTTCCTCGCTGCCGCCGTGCCGATCATGGTCTACGGCGCGGTCTTCCGGCGGAACTTCTCCCTGGCCACCCGCCGCAGCCAAGACCTCGCGGGCGATCTGGCCACGACCGTCGAGGAGTCCGTCCACGGCATCCGCGTGCTCAAGGCCTTCGGCCGCGGCCGCGAGGCGCTCGAGAGCTTCGCCGAGCAGGCGGGCCGGCTGCGCGAGACCGAGGTCGCCAAGGCCCGCCATCAGGCCGTGTTCAGCCTTGTCGTGACGCTCCTCCCCGAGCTCGCCCTCGGCGCGGGCCTCGTCACCGGGATCTGGCTCGCCGCGACCGGACAGCTGAGCATCGGCTCGCTCGCGGCCTTCTTCGCGACCGCGGCCGCCATCGCGCAGCCGGTCGAGTCGAGCGGCATGCTCGTCGGCATGGCGCTCACGGCCAAGACGGCCGTGGACCGCCACTTCGAGCTCATGGACGCCAAGAGCACCATCGCGGATCCCCCCGACCCCGAGCAGGTGCCCGCCCCGCGCGGCGCCCTCGCCTTCCGGGACGTCGTCTTCGGCTTCGCGCGCTCCCCCGCTGCGGGTGGTGGCGCAGCGGACGACGGCGCCGCCCGCCCGGGCGGGGACGCGCCGTCGTCCGCCGTGCTCGCCGGGGTGACGCTCGAGGTGCGCCCGGGCGAGACCATGGCGCTCGTGGGGGCGACGGGGTCGGGGAAGAGCACGCTCCTGCAGCTCGTCCCGCGGCTCTACGACGTCGAGGCGGGCTCGGTCGAGATCGACGGCGTGGACGTGCGCCGCCTGCCGCTCGTCCGGCTGCGCCGCCTCGTCGCGGTCGCGTTCGAGGACACGACCCTCTTCTCGTCCTCGGTGCGGGACAACGTGCTCCTCGGCGCCGCCGTGCGCGAGGGGCCGGAGGCCGAGGCGCTGCTCGCGGAGGCCCTCGACGTGGCCCAGGCCCAGTTCGCCTACTCGCTCCCGGACGGGCTGGACACCCGCATCGGCGAGGAGGGCCTGAGCCTCTCGGGCGGCCAGCGGCAGCGCATCGCCCTCGCCCGCGCGATCGCCGCCCGGCCCGCCGTCCTCGTGCTCGACGACCCGCTCTCGGCCCTCGATGTCGCGACCGAGGAGCGCGTCACCGCGCGGCTGCGCGAGGCGCTCGCGGAGACGACGGCGCTCGTCGTCGCCCACCGGCCCTCGACCGTGGCCCTCGCGGACCGGGTCGCGCTGCTCTACGACGGCGTGATCGAGGACGTCGGCACGCACGCCGAGCTGCTCGCCCGCAGCGCCCACTACCGCTGGGTCATCGCGAGCCTGCCGGACGAGCCGCGGGACCTAGACACGGAGCGCGGCGACCTCGAGGAGGCGCGATGAGCACGGCGGGCGCGGGGACAGGCTTCGGGACGGCCGGCGAGGACTCCCTCGACCTCTCCCGCGAGGCGTCGCGGGCGGTCCGGCGCCGTTCGCTGCGGCTCCTCGGCGACCTCATGCGCCCGGTCCGTGGGCGCCTCGTCGCGACCCTCGCGATGGTCGTCGTCTCGCAGGCCACGCGGGCGGCCGGCCCCGCCATCATCGCCTTCGGCATCGACCGCGCGCTGCCGGCCCTGGCCACCGGCAATGCGGGCGTCATGTGGCTCGCGGGCGGGGCCTACCTCGCCGCGGCGCTCACAACGGCGCTGCTCACCGCCGGCTACGTGACCTCGACGGCGGCGCTGAGCCAGGCGATGCTCCTGGACCTGCGCGTGCGCGTCTTCCGGCACACCCAGCGCCTGAGCCTGGACTTCCACGAGCACTACACTTCTGGGCGGATCATCAGCCGCCAGACCTCGGACCTCGAGGCCCTGCGCGAGCTCCTCGACTCGGGCGTGGGGGCGCTCGCCTCCGGGCTCATGTTCATGGGGTTCACGGCCGTGGCGGTGTTCCTGCTCGACTGGCGCTCGGGGCTCATCATGCTCGCCGCCGCCGTGCCGATGGCCGTGCTCGCGCGCTGGTACCAGGTGCACTCGCAGCGGGCGTACCGGGCCTCGCAGGTCGTCTCCGCGCGCCTGATCGTGCACTTCGTCGAGACCATGACCGGCATCCGCGCGGTCAAGGCCTTCCGCCGGGAGCGCCGCAATGCAGACGAGTACGGGCGGCTCGCCGACGACTACGCCGCCGCGACCCTGCGCTCGATCCAGCTCCACGGCGTGTTCCAGCCGGGGCTCGCGCTCGTCGGCAACGTCACCGTCGCGGCCGTGCTCCTGGCCGCGGGCTTCCGCGTGCTCGAGGGGACGCTGGCCGTCGGGGTGCTGCTCGCCGTCGTGCTCTCGGCGAAGCGCTTCTTCGCCCCGCTCGAGCAGATGGCGATGTTCTACAACTCGTTCCAGAGCGCGCAGGCCGCGCTCGAGAAGGTCTCGGGCCTCCTCGAGGAGGTCCCCTCGGTCCGGCCGCCGCACGACCCTGTGCCGCTGCCCCGCGCGCGCGGCGCCGTCTCGTTCGCGTCGGTCGCATTCTCCTACGGTGAGGGCCCCGAGGTCCTGCCCGAGTTCTCGCTCGAGATCCCCGCAGGCCAGACGGTCGCCCTCGTCGGGGCGACGGGGGCCGGGAAGTCGACCCTCGCCAAGCTCGTGGCGCGGTTCTACGACCCCACCGCAGGTGCCGTGACGCTCGACGGCGTCGACCTGCGGCGCCTCGCGACGCGCGACCTGCGACGCGCCGTCGTCATGGTCACCCAGGAGGCGTTCCTGTTCTCGGGGAGCGTCGCGGACAACATCGCGCTCGGCCGGCCCGGCGCCTCCCGCGACGAGATCGAGGCGGCGGCGCGGGCCGTCGGTGCGCACGAGTTCATCGCGGACCTCCCCGAGGGATACGACACGGACGTGACCAAGCGCGGCGGGCGCGTCTCGGCCGGCCAGCGGCAGCTCATCTCCTTCGCCCGTGCCGTCCTGGCCGATCCGGCCGTGCTCATCCTCGACGAGGCCACGAGCTCGCTCGACGTCCCCTCGGAGCGGCTCGTGCAGGCGGGCCTCGCGCGCCTGCTGGCCGGGCGGTCCGGGCGGGAGCGCGCGGCGGACGACGGCGGCGGCGCGCGGACCGCCGTGATCATCGCCCACCGCCTCTCGACGGTCGAGATCGCCGACCGCGTCCTCGTCATGGACGGCGGGCGGATCGTCGAGGACGGCTCGCCCGAGGAGCTCCTCGCGCGGGGAGGACGATTCGCCGCGCTCCACGGGGCGTGGCGGGACTCCCTCGTCTGACAACGATCCGGGGTCACCTCCCTGCGATGCGGGGTCACCTCCCTGCGATGCGGGTTGCTCCCTGCCATGCGGGGTCACCTCCCTGCGATCCATGGGCAATGTCAGGACATCGACCCCGGATCCTTGGGAGCTGACCTCGCATCCTTGGGACGTGACCCCGCATCCTTGGGACGTGACCCCGCATCGTTGAGATCGCCCCGCCGGGGGCCGTTTCGATTTCGTCCTGTGGCCGGTATCGGGTACTCTGGATGAGTTGCTTCGGGGAGACCTGAGGCGCGGATCGGGATGTAGCGCAGCTTGGTAGCGCGCTTCGTTCGGGACGAAGAGGTCGCAGGTTCAAATCCTGTCATCCCGACCATACGGAAGGCCCCGCAGCCCTTTGGGCGGCGGGGCCTTTGCCATTCCCATAATCCCCGGGGCCTGGAAACGGCGGTGCCCCGGGGATCGCTCCCCGGGGCATCGACGCGGTTGCAGTCTGGCCAGCCTCCTAGCCCAGGCTGTCACTCCCTGGTACAGGCTCCCGAGTCGAGGGCCGTCAGCCCTTCTTCGAGGGCTTGTCGCTATCCGCAGGCTGGGACATAGGGTCCGGCCAGTTGCCGATCGCGACAGGTGACGTCGACGTATCCGACGACTCGCCGGTCGCCATCGGGGCGACGGCGACGCCCGAGAGGGCGAGGGAACCCCCCAGGGCAACAGCAGCGGTGAGTTTCTTCAGCATGATCTTGTCCTTATTTTGTGTTCTGGAGACTATTTCCAGAACGGGTGCGATGTTTCGGGCAGAGCGTGCTTTGTCATGATTGACACACCAAGTAAAATATTTTCCACACGGGCTGTCAAGCAACAGCTCCCGCTGTATCGAGGCGTTCGCGCAGCGGTCGAAGCAAGGAAACACGCCGGTCATCCGGCAGCGTTGGGCAAGGAGGTCGCTGTGGGGAGTGGATTCGGCGAGAAGCTGAGGGCGGAGCGCCTCGAGCGCGGGCTCACCCAGGCCGAGCTCGGGAAGGACCTGTACTCGCCCAGTTATATCTCGCTGCTCGAGACCGGTCGCCGGGAGCCCACGGCGGAGGTCATCCAGGAGCTCGCCCGTCGCCTCCAGCTCGCGCCGAAGGCGCTCGAGGCCTGGAGCCAGCCCGTGAGCGCGAACGACGCCGAGTACGTCCTCGCCGGCCTCTACGCGCGCCAGGCGTGGGACCTGAGGGACTACGCCCAGGCCGCCACGCACGCGGCCACCGCCGCCCAGTTCGCCCTCGACGGCAAGAACAACAGCGCGTGGTGGAACATGACCTACATGCAAGCCGAGTGCCTCATGAAGCAGGGCGAGCTGGCCGAGTGCCAGCGGATCGTCCAGCACCTCCTCGAGCACCCCATCGTGGCCGAGTCCTCGGGCCTGGCAGTGCGGGCCCGTCAGATGCTCGCTGCCGTGAGCCACGGCCTCGGCCAGCTGAGCACCGCCATCGAGCACGCGCGAGAGGCCGTCCGGATCGGAGCCCAGCTGCCGGCCGGCTCGACCATCTACATCGGCGCGCTGCGCGCCCTCATCGCCGCTCTCGCCGAGAGCGGCAAGCTCGAGGAGGCCTGGAACCAATGCCGCATCCTCGAGACCCTCATCGACGAGGACGCGATGGGCCAGCTCGCGGGCGAGGTCGAGTGGGTCATCGGCAACGTGGCCTTCATGCGTGCCGACTACGAGGAGGGCGTCAAGCACCACGAGCGGGCAGCCCAGCTCCTCTCCCCCGCGAACGACATCGAGCTGTGGGCCCGATTCAACAAGGCCTCCGCCGCGGTGCGCCTCTCGGGCGGCATCATCGAGCCGGCGACCCTCGGCGCGATCGAGCGGGCCGAGCTCGCCCTGAGCATCGTGGGCGGCTCGCGGACGGAGCAGCTCGAGGTCCGCTTCATCAGGGCCCGCTGGCTGTACCTCAACGGCGAGATCCGCCCGGCGATCGAGCTCCTTCGGACGATCCACAAGGAGAAGTCCGTGCTCGGGCGGCACACCGCCGGCGAGGTCGCCCTGCTCCTCGGGCGCGCGCTCAAGGCCCTCGGCAGCAATGAGGAGGCCCTCGAGATGCTCAAGGACGCCCGCGAGCAGTTCGGCTACGCGGGCGCGTCCGAGAAGGTCCAGCAGACCATGGACGCGATCCTCGAGATCAGGCTCGCGGCCCAGCGGGCGGAGCATCCGCACTCCGACGAGGAATGAGGGAGGGCCCGGGGTCGGCTCTCCGAGCCCGGGCCCTCCCCTTACGGCGTCAGGCGAAGCGGCGTCCCGTGATGCGCTCGTACGCCTCGATGTAGCGGGCGCGGGTGCGCTCGACGACGTCGGCGGGCAGCGCGGGCGGCTCGTCACCGGAGGCCCGGTCCCATCCGGACTCGGCCGAGGTGAGCCAGTCGCGCACGTACTGCTTGTCGAAGGAAGGCTGCGCCTGGCCGGGCTCCCACGTCGCCGCGTCCCAGAACCGGGACGAGTCCGGGGTCAGCACCTCGTCGCCGAGGGTGATGAGGCCCGTCACGGGGTCGAGCCCGAACTCGACCTTCGTGTCGGCGAGGATGATCCCGCGCTCGCTAGCGATGCCCTCGGCCTTGGAGTAGATCCCGAGGGTCAGGTCGCGCAGCCGGGCCGCGGCGTCGTCGCCCACCATGCCGGTGACGTCCTCGTACGTGATGTTCTCGTCGTGCTCCCCGACCTCGGCCTTCGCCGAGGGCGTGAAGATGGGCTTCGCCAGGCGCGAGCCGTCCACGAGGCCGTCCTCGAGCCGGATCCCGCAGACCGTCCCGGACTCGCGGTACTCGGCCAGCCCGGAGCCGGTGAGGTAGCCGCGCGCGATGCACTCGACGGGGTACATCTCGAGCCGGCGGCACACCATCGCGCGGCCCTCGACCTCGGCCGGGACCCCCTCGGCGGCGGTCGAGGCGAGAACGTGATGCGGGACGTCGAGCTGCTCGAACCACCACAGGCTCAGCTGCGTGAGGATCCGCCCCTTGTCCGGGATCGTGCTCTCGAGCACGTGGTCGTAGGCGCTGATCCGGTCGCTTGCGACGACGAGCACGGCGTCCTCGAACGGCGCCCCACCGGGCCCCTCCGCGGGCTCGTACAGGTCCCTGACCTTGCCCGAGTAGACGTGCTTCCAGCCCGCGAGCTCGGGCGCCTGCGCCGCGAAGCCCCTCTGGGCGTCCAGGCCCGCCATCACTCGGCCCCCGCCACGTGCGCGGCGCGCCGGCCGGACGGGGCCGGGACGCGCACGTCGCCGCGCGCCGCCTTGGCGGCGATGTCCCGGCGGTACTGCCCGCCGTCGAGCCTGATCTCTGCCATGCCCTCGTAGGCGCGCTCGCGCGCCTGGGTCAGGTCCTCGCCCAGGGCCACGACCGCGAGGACGCGGCCGCCGGCCGAGACGACCTTGCCGTCCTCGCCGAGCTTCGTGCCGGCGTGCAGGACGTGCACGCCCTCGACCGCGGCGGCCTTCTTGAGCCCGCGGATGCGGTCGCCCGTGCGGGGCGTGTCCGGGTAGTGCTCGGAGGCGAGGACGACGGCGACGGCCGTCTCGGGCGCCCAGCGCAGCTTCTCCGCGCGGTCGAGCCGGCCGGTCGCGGCGGCGAGCAGGAGCGAGCCGAGCGGCGTCCTGAGCCGGGCCAGGACGGCCTGGGTCTCGGGGTCGCCGAAGCGCGCGTTGAACTCGATGACCCGCGTCCCGCGGGACGTGAGGGCCAGGCCGCAGTAGAGGACGCCGACGAACGGCGTGCCGCGCTTGGCCATCTCGTCGATGGTCGGCTGCGCGACGCGCTCGACGACCTCGGCGACGAGGTTCTCGGGCGCCCACTCGAGCGGGGTGTACGCGCCCATGCCGCCCGTGTTGGGGCCCTCGTCATTGTCGAAGATGCGCTTGAAGTCCTGCGCGGGAGCGAGGGGGACGACGTTCCGGCCGTCCGAGAGGACGAAGAGGGAGACCTCGGGGCCGTCGAGGAACTCCTCGATGACCACGGTCCCGCCCGCGTCGAAGCACGCCTGGGCGTGCGCGAGGGCCTCGTCCCGGTCGGAGGTCACGACGACGCCCTTGCCCGCCGCGAGCCCGTCGTCCTTGACCACGAAGGGCGCGCCGAACGCGTCGAGGGCGTCCGCCGCCTCCTCGGCGGTCGCGGCCACGCGGGCCATCGCCGTCGGGACGCCGGCCTCGGCCATGACCTGCTTCGCGAAGGCCTTGGACGCCTCGAGCTGGGCCGCGGCCTTGCTCGGGCCGAACACGGGGATCCCGGCCTCGCGGACGGCGTCGGAGACGCCCGCGGCGAGCGGGGCCTCGGGGCCGACGACGACGAGGTCGACGCCGAGCTTCTGCGCGAGCGCCGTCACGGCCTCGGGGCTGTTGGCGTCGATCGCGTGCGTCGGGACGACCTGGGCGATGCCGGCGTTGCCCGGCGCGGCGTGGACCTCGGACACCGCGGGATCGGCCAGGAGGGAGCGGACAATGGCGTGTTCGCGGCCACCCGGGCCGATCACGAGAACCTTCACGCCCCCAAGGGTATCCGCCGGGCCCCGCGCGGCGCACTCCGCGCTCGCCTGCATCGGGGGACCTCCCCCATAGACTTCTCGCATGGCCCCCCACGCAACCTTCTCGGCGGACGACGCCGTCGAGCTCGCCGTGATCGAGCGCAGCGGCTTCATCGAGTCGCGGCACCTCGGCTCCGCCGTCGTCCTTGCCGGGGACGGGACGGTCGTGACCGAGCTCGGGGACATCCGGACGCCGGTCTTCGCCCGCTCGACGCTCAAGCCCTTCCAGACGCTCGCCGCGATGCAGGCTGGCGTCCCGCTGCGCGGGACGCAGGTCGCGCTCGCGTGCGCCTCGCACACGGGCTCGCTCGACCACATGGACGTCGTCGAGGGCATGCTCTCCGCGGCGGGCCTGCGCGAGGAAGACCTCCTGTGCCCGGCCGAGTGGCCCGCGGACGAGAACGCGCGGGCCTGGCTCGTGCGCTCGGGCAAGGGCCGGCGGAGGCTCGCCTTCAACTGCTCGGGCAAGCACGCGGCCTTCCTGTGGGCCTGCGTCGAGAACGGCTGGGACCGCCGCAGCTACCTCGAGCCCAACCACCCGATGCAGCAGCGTGTGCGGGCCACGGTCGAGGAGTACACCGAGGAGGCCATCGCGCATCTCGGCATCGACGGCTGCGGCGCGCCCGTCGCGGCCGTCTCGCTCACGGGCCTCGCTCGCGCCTACTCGCGGCTCGCAAAGGCCCCGGGGGACGCCTCGGCCAACGCGCGCGCCGCTACGGTCGCCACCTCGATGCTCGACTACCCGTGGGCCGTTCAGGGCCGCGACCGCGAGAACACGGTGGTTATGGAGGAGCTCGGGATCCTCGCCAAGATCGGCGCCGAGGGGCTCCTCGTCCTCTCGACGCCCCAAGGCGCGACGGCGGCCGTCAAGGTCCTCGACGGGAACGTCCGGGCCACGACCCTCGTCGGCCTCACGATGCTCGCCGCGGCCGACGCCGTCGACATCCCCGACGTCGCGCGCGTGCTCGAGCGCGTCGTCGAGCCCGTCCTCGGCGGGGGCCGGCAGGTTGGCCGGATCCGGCTCGGGACCGCCGTCTCGGCGCTGCTGGACTAGCCGCAGGTACTGCTGAACACGGAGGAACTCATGGCTGCCCGCCGCAAGATCGCGCACGACGCCGGCCGCGCCGCCGTCGCCGCCTGGCTCGCCGAGCGCTCGGCGGGCCAGACGGGCGAGGCGACTACCGCCGTCGCCCGCCAGACGCTCGCGACGGCCGTGCGGTACACGCTCGAGGAGCTCGCCGCGCGGGTCCCGGGCAACTCGGTCGAGGTGCGCGTGCCGCCGTTCGGGGTCGCGCAGTGCGTCGAGGGGCCGCGGCACACGCGCGGCACCCCGCCCAACGTCGTGGAGACGGACGCCGCGACGTGGCTCGCGCTCGCGACCGGCTCCCTGGCATGGGCCGAGGCGCTGAGCTCGGGCAAGCTCAGCGCCTCGGGAACCCGCACGGACCTCGGGGAGGTCCTGCCGCTCGTCTAGCGCGGCTGGTCTGCGGCGGCGGGTTCGGCCACGTGGCCTTCGCCTGCGTGGCCCGAGCCGTGGCGGGACATCTGGAACTCGGGGAGGTCCTCCTCATAGGGGCCGCCGCTCCACTTCGGCGAGGGCGCCTCGCCGCGCTTGGCGCGCTCCTCCTCCTGGCGCTCGAACTCCGCCTCGCGGCCGAGCAGGATCGCGGAGTCCTCGTTGGTGAGCTCGCCGTCGAAGGCCCGCTTCATGGCCTTGCGGTCGAACTGGCCCTCCCACTTGGCGACGACGAACGTCGCGACGCAGTTGCCGAGGAGGTTCACGACGACGCGCATCGAGTCCATGAGCCGGTCGGCGCCGAGGAGCAGGGCGACGCCCGCGACGGGGAAGAGCCCGAGCGCCCCGGCGGTCGCGGACAGGGCGAGGAACGAGGACCCGGGGACGCCGGCCATGCCCTTCGAGGTCAGGAGGAGGACGCCGAGGGCGGCGAGCTGCTGGCCGAGGTCGAGCTGGTGCCCGAAGGCCTGGGCGAGGAACAGCAGGGAGATCGAGAGGTAGATCGCCGCGCCGTCGAGGTTGAACGAGTAGCCAGTGGGGATCACGAGGCCCGTGGTGGCGCGGGAGCAGCCGGCGTTGGTGAGCTTGCCCATGATGCGCGGCATGACCGACTCGGTCGAGGCGGTGCCGAGGGCGAGCAGGAACTCCTCGCGGGTGTACTTGAGGAACTGCCACAGCGGGACCCGGGCGAAGGACCACGCGACGATGAAGAGCAGGCCGATGAAGACGATGGCCGCGCCGTAGCAGGCCGCGATGAGCAGCGCGAAGGTCCCGAGGGTCTCGACGCCGTACTGGCCGATGATGAAGGCCATCGCGCCGAACGCGCCGATCGGGGCGACGCGCATGATCCAGGCCATGATCTTGAAGACGAGCTCGAGGATGACCTCGAAGAAGGACAGGACGGGGGCGCAGCGGTCCTTGCCGATGACCACGACGGCGGCACCGAAGAAGACCGAGAAGCACAGCACCTGGAGCAGGTGGTTGCCCGCGAAGGCGTCGATGACGCTGACCGGGATGACCTCGAGGATGAACGTCGCGGCGTCCTTGGGGGCGGCCCCGCCGGTCTTGGCGTCGAGGGCGTCCCGTGAGAGCGTCGCGGGATCGATGTTCAGGGATGCGCCGGGCTGTACGACGTTGGCCACGACGAGCCCGAACACGAGCGCGAAGAGCGTCGCCGCCGTGAAGTAGAGGAGCGCCTTGACGCCCACGCGGCCCACGGCCTTGACGTCCCCGACCGCCGAGATGCCCGTGACGATCACGAGGAAGATGAGCGGGGCGATGATCATCTTGATGAGGCGGATGAACCCGTCGCCCAGGGGTTTGAGGTCGGCACCGAGATCCGGCCAGAAGTGGCCGATCGAGATGCCCGCCACGACGGCGATCAGAATCTGGAAGAAGAGCGACTGCCAGAGCCGCTTCTTCTTCGCGGGCGCCGAACTCGCCTTCAGCGCCGCCGGATCTTGGAGCTTCATGGGGATACCAATCCTTGGGAAGTGTGGCGCCCCTCACCCTTGAGGGGCTGTGCTTCCACGGTAGGACCGCTTCTATCAATTCCGCAAGGGGAAATTTTGTTTCCACTTTGTGAAATCTTTGGTATACCGTCGAACATGGTCCATTGAGCCCATACCGGGGGTCGACCAGCAGTGCGTGTCTCGCCCTGCAGTGCGCTTGAAGAGCACGTGACGGCGGAACTCGCACTGCTGGGGAGCGCGTCGGGGTTCCGGACCTCCCCCCAGGCGCGGCCGCGCCCCCGAAGGGCGCTACCCCCGTCCGACGAAGGGCATCCCCGAGGCCGTGATGAGCAGCGATCCGACGGTCGCCTCGCGCGGGAGCGAGGCCATGAGGACGACGGCGCGCGCCGCCTCCTCGACGGGGAAGGTCGGCTCGACTCGGCGGGTCCCGTCGGCCTGGAGGGCGCCCTCGCCGACGCCCAGGGTGTCCATGATCTCCGTCCGCGTGTTCCCGATGTCGATCTGCCCGCACGTGATCCCGAACTCCCGGCCGTCGAGCTCGATGCTCTTGGTCAGGCCAGAGATGGCATGCTTCGTGGCGGTGTAGGCCACGGACCTCGGCCGGGGCGAGTGCGCCGAGATGGAGCCGTTGTTGATGATCCGCCCGCCGCGCGGGCTCTGCGCGGCCATGGTCCGGAAGGCCGCGCCCGCGCACAGGAAGCTACCCGTGAGGTTGACCGCGACGGTCGCCTCCCAGTCCTCCGGCGACACTTCCCCGACATTCCCGGCCGGTCCGAACATGCCGGCATTGTTGAACAGCACGTCGACGCGCCCGAACGCGGCAACGGCCTCGGCGAAGACGCGCTCGACGTCGGCGGGCACTGTGACGTCGGCCCGCACCGCGAGCGCGCGGTCGCCGAAGCCCTCCCCCGTCTCGCGGAGGGGCTCGCTCCGGCGCCCTGCTAGAACGACGCTCCAGCCCTCCCCCAAGAGCCTGCGCGCCACGGCGCGGCCGATCCCCGACCCGGCCCCGGTCACGACGGCGACCCTCGGCTGGGAGCCAGCCTCCGCCGTCGTCCGCGTGGTGTTCTCCGCGTTCTCGGTGTTGTTGCCGGCGTTCGTCATCTCCCGCTCCCTCCCGCGCCCGCTCCAGAGAAGCGGGCGACACCAACTTGACGCGCATCACCCCGACACGCGACTCTTAATCCACATTGCAGTATTTAGTTTCCACTATACGAAACAGTGGAGCGGCTGCGGACATCTTCCCCGGGATAACGAGGTTCCGAGGACGAGCGCGCGCACCCCTCGCGCAGAAATGAGGTTGGACGTGTTGACTGGCGAGCATACCCAGCACATCCTCGGCGGCTCCGGCGCACCGCTGGACCGCGATCCGGAAGAGACGGCCGAGTGGATCGAATCCTTCGACTCGCTCGTGGCCGAGCGCGGCACGGAGCGCGCGCAGTTCATGGTCAGGAGCATCCTCGCTCGCGCGGGCGCGCAGAGCGTCGGCGTCCCGCTGGTCCACACGACCGACTACGTCAACACGATCCCCGCGGACCAGGAGCCCGAGTACCCCGGCGACGAGGAGATCGAGCGCCGCTACCGCGCGTGGATGCGCTGGAACGCCGCCGTGCTCGTGCACCGCGCGCAGCGCCCCGGCGTCGGCGTGGGCGGCCACATCTCGACCTACGCCGGCGCCGCGACCCTCTACGAGGTCGGCTTCAACCACTTCTTCCGCGGCAAGGACCACCCCGGAGGCGGCGACCAGGTCTTCTTCCAGGGCCACGCCTCCCCCGGCATGTACGCCAGGGCGTTCATGGAGGGACGCCTCACGGAGCAGGACCTCGACGGCTTCCGCCAGGAGAAGTCCCACGAGGGCCACGCCCTCTCCTCCTACCCCCACCCGCGCCTCATGCCCTCCTTCTGGGAGTTCCCCACGGTCTCGATGGGCATCGGCCCCATGAACGCGATCTACCAGGCCCAGTCGAACCGCTACCTCGCGAACCGGGGCCTCAAGGACACCTCGGACCAGCATGTGTGGGCCTTCCTCGGCGACGGCGAGATGGACGAGCCCGAGAGCCGCGGCCTGCTCCAGCTCGCGGCAAACGAGGGGCTCGACAACCTCACCTTCGTGGTCAACTGCAATCTCCAGCGTCTCGACGGGCCCGTGCGGGGCAACGGCAAGGTCATGCAGGAACTCGAGGCGTTCTTCCGCGGCGCCGGCTGGAACGTGGTCAAGGTGGTCTGGGGCCGCGAGTGGGACTCGCTCCTGTCCAAGGACCGCGAGGGGCACCTCGTCCGGCTCATGAACGAGACCCCCGACGGCGACTACCAAACGTTCAAGGCGGAGGACGGCGAGTTCGTCCGCGAGCACTTCTTCGGCCGGACCCCCGAGACGAAGGAGCTCGTCGCGGACCTGAGCGACGAGGACATCTGGAACCTCAAGCGCGGCGGCCACGACTACCGCAAGGTCTACGCCGCGTACAAGGCCGCGACCGAGTTCAAGGGCAAGCCCACGGTCATCCTGGCCAAGACGGTCAAGGGCTACGGCCTCGGCTCCCACTTCGAGGGCCGCAACGCGACCCATCAGATGAAGAAGCTCACCCTGCAGGACCTCAAGGACTTCCGCGACTACCTCCGGATCCCGGTCACAGACGCCCAGCTCGAGGCGGACCCGTACCGCCCGCCCTACTACCACCCTGGCATGGACGCCCCCGAGATCCGCTACCTCCTCGGCCGCCGCGCGGCCCTCGGCGGCGCCGTCCCCGAGCGCCGCAGCCGTCACGCCGAGGTGACGCTGCCGCCGTCGTCCGCGTACGCCGTCGCCGCCCGCGGCTCGGGCAAGCAGCAGGCCGCGACCACGATGGCGTTCGTGCGGCTGCTCAAGGACCTCATGCGGGACAAGGAGTTCGGCCGGCGCGTGGTCCCGATCGTGCCGGACGAGAGCCGGACCTTCGGCATGGACGCGTTCTTCCCGACCGCGAAGATCTACAACCCGCACGGCCAGAACTACCTCTCGGTGGACCGCGACCTCGTGCTCGCCTACAAGGAGTCCCCGGCGGGCCAGCTCATCCACCCGGGCATCAACGAGGCCGGGGCGGTCGCGGCGTTCACAGCCGCCGGGACGTCCTACGCGACGCACGGCGAGCCGCTCGTGCCGATCTACGTCTTCTACTCGATGTTCGGCTTCCAGCGCACCGGCGACTCCTTCTGGGCCGCCGCGGACCAGATGACGCGCGGCTTCATCATCGGCGCCACGGCCGGGCGCACCACCCTCACGGGCGAGGGGCTCCAGCACGCCGACGGGCACTCCCCGATCCTGGCCTCGACCAACCCCGCGGTCATCACGTGGGACCCCGCGTACGGGTACGAGATCGGGCACATCATGCGCGCCGGCCTCGAGCGGATGTACGGCGGCGCCCACCCCGATCCCAACGTCATGTACTACCTCACGGTGTACAACGAGCCGATCGTCCAGCCGGCCGAGCCCGAGGGCCTCGACGTCGACGCCCTGCTCAAGGGCATGTACCGGCTGCCCGCGGGCGGCCTGGGTGAGGGCAGCGAGGCGGACGACGCCGTCGCGCGGCTCTCGGCGGACGCTCCCCGCGCGCAGCTGCTCGCCTCGGGCGTCGCGGTGCCGTGGGCGGTCGAGGCGCGCCGCATCCTCGCCGAGGACTGGGGCGTCGCGGCGGACGTGTGGAGCGTGACCTCGTGGACCGAGCTGCGCCGGGATGGCCTGGCCGCGGAGGAGCAGGCCTTCCTGCACCCAGAGCTCGAGGCCCCGGTGCCGTTCGTGACGCAGCAGCTCGCGGGCACCTCGGGCCCGATCGTCGCCGTCTCGGACTACATGAAGTCGGTGCCGGACCAGATCCGGCAGTTCGTCCCGGGCGACTACGCGGTGCTCGGGGCGGACGGCTTCGGCTTCTCCGACACCCGCGCCGCCGCCCGCCGGTTCTTCAAGATCGACTCGCACTCCATCGTGGTGCGCACCCTCGCCGAGCTGGCCCGCCGCGGCGAGGTCCCGGCCGGGGCCCCGCGCGAGGCGATCGAGCGGTACCGGCTGCTCGACGTCACCGCCGGCACGACCGGCAGCGCCGGGGGCGACAGCTAGCCTCCGGCTCCTCACAGACCGCCCCGCGCGCCATCCCGATGGGCCTGGACGGACGGCGCGCGGGGCTCGGCCGCCGGGTCCACAACGGCGGCCATGGCGGCCCTCCTCGCGCAACGGGAGGGTCGCCTTGTGCTGCCCTGGTTTCTTTTGCCCTGCGTGACCGCGGCCCCCGCGGGTAGGAGAGAGGCAGACCGCCCGGTCTCGGGCACGATGCGCAAGGAGGACCTCCGTGAAGAGATTCCTGAAGAACAACGGGCTCCTGTTGGCCAACCTCGCCCTGTTCCTCGCCTTCCTCATCGGCACCGCGGTCAGCGGCTGGCACCACTACAACGAGGAGCAGATGGCCCACGGCCAGGCCCTCGAGACCTTCTGGGGCTATGTCGCGAGCGGGAGCTTCGGCGAAGCCGTCTTCGAGAACTGGGAGTCCGAATTCCTGCAGATGGGCATGTACGTCATCCTCACCGCGTACCTGTACCAGCGCGGCTCGTCGGAGTCCAAGCCTCTCGGGAAGCCCGCGAAGCAGGACCAGGACCCCCGCGCGGCCCAGGTCAACCCGGACACGCCCTGGCCCGTGAAGAAGGGCGGCTGGATCCTCACCGTCTACGAGCACTCGCTCTCGATGCTCTTCGCCGTCCTCTTCGCGCTCTCCTTCATCCTGCACGCCGTCCGGGGCGCCGAGGCCTACAGCGAGGAGCAGATGGCCCACGGCGAGCCCGGCGTGACCGTCTGGGAGTACCTCGGCACGAGCCAGTTCTGGTTCGAGTCCTTCCAGAACTGGCAGAGCGAGTTCCTCGCGGTGGCCGTGATCGTCGGGGCGTCGGTGTTCCTGCGGGAGCGTCGCTCGGCCGAGTCGAAGCCCGTGGCCGAGCCGCACTACTTCACGGGCGCGTGATTCACGAGCTTTAACGACTGCTCCGCAGCCATCGTCCTGAGGGTTCAGGAGGACGGCTGCGGAGCAGTCGCTGCGTAGGCGTGGGTCAGCGGGGGACGAACCAGTTGATCACCGGGACGCGGGCGGCCCAGGAGCCGCGCCCCGCCGCCGGTCCGCGCTCTGCGCGGGCGCGCTCGTGGCGGTCGGGCCGGAGCGAGAAGTCTGGGTCGACGTTCGTCACCTTCGGGATGTACCGCTCGGCGGGCGTCCCGGGGAGGACGGAGCCTCCCCGTGCGGCGGTCGTGTCGTAGGACATGTCTCTCCCCTTTCCAGGATCCGATGGACTCATATCTTCCGCATTTCGGAAAAATTTTTTTGATACATGAAATTCTATCGGGATACCAGAAGGAGGGTCAAGAGGTCCACGCTGCGGGGGCGGGCGGCGGCCTGCCCGCGCAGGCGACGCCTAGGCCGTCACGGCCCCGGCCGCGGGGAGCGGCTCGGCGAGGCCGGCCTCCTTGAGCGCGAGATAGATCCGGTCACGCGTGATGGGCAGCTCCGTGAAGCGCAGGCCCGTGGCCGAGCGGATGGCGTTCGCGAGGGCAGGGGCCACGGGGTTGAACGGGCTCTCGCTCATCGACTTGGCCCCGAGCGGCCCGAGCTCGTCGGACGTGTGCGCGAAGTACACCTCGGAGCGGGGCACATCCGCGAAGGTCGGGATGTGGTACTGCCGCAGGATGTCCGTCGTGACGCGACCGGTCTCGTCGAGGCGCACCTCCTCCCACAGCGCGGCGCCGAGGGCCTGGGCGATGCCGCCCTCGACCTGCCCGCGGCACTGGCGGGGATTGACGACGACGCCCGCGTCCGCGGCCTGGACGCTCTGGAGGATCTGCAGCTCCCCGGTCCCGCGGTGCACGGCGACGCGGAAGCCGTGGACGTTGAAGGCGACCGAGCGCGGAGTCCCGCCCCATCGGCCCTCCGCCTCGAGCACGGTGCCGCCCCGCGCGGCCTCCGCCGCGAGCTCCGCGAGCGGGACGCTCTTCCCGGGACGCACGACGGCGCCGTCGGCGAGCGTCCATCCCTCGCCCCCGAGCTCCTGCCGGGCGAAGGCGAGGATCCGCGCCGCGAGCTCCTGGGCGGCCGCGAGCGTGGCCTTGCCCGCGACCACGGTCCCGGTGGAGCCGAACGCGCCGGAGTCGTGGTCCGTCAGCGCCGTGTCCGCGTTCCGGAGCACGACCTCGGACGCGCCCACCCCCAGCGCGGTCGCCGCGAGCTGGACGTGCACGGTGCTCGTGCCGTTGCCGAATTCGGCGGTGCCGACGTCGAGCCCGATCCGCCCGTCCGGCAGGAGCGCGATCCGCGAGTGCGCGTGGTGGCCGCGGGGCGGGACGGTGTCGATCATGGACAGCGCCGTCCCCTCCCCCACGAGCCACTCGTGGCCGAGCTCGCCCGTGCCGAGCGGGCCGCCGGGGAACTCCCTGGCCCGCTCGCGGCCCCGCCGGAGGGCCTTGGTCACGAGCGCAATGCACTGGTCGAGCCCGTAGCTGCCGTAGAGCACGTCCTTCTCGGGCACGGGATGGGACGCGATCATCGGATCGCCCTTGCGGACCATGTTGCGGCGCCGGAACTGCACGGGGTCCATGCCGAGGGCCCGGGCGAGCTCGTCCACGGCCGACTCGACCGCGAAGATCATCTGGCTCAGCCCGTACCCCCGGAAGGCTCCCGAGGGCACGGTGTGGGTGTAGACGGCGCGCGCATCGATCTTCTTGTTCGCGCACCGGTACACGGAGACGGACTCGTTGCATCCGTGGAACATGACCCCGGGCCCATGGTTGCCGTACGCGCCCGTCTCCGTGACGACGTCGAGCGCGAGCGCCGTGAGCGTGCCGTCCCGGCGCGCGCCGGCCCGGACGCGGATCTCGAACGGATGCCGCGTCGTCGTCCCGTGGAACTGCTCGGAGCGCGTGAACTCGAGCTGCACGGGGCGGCCGAGCCGCAGCGCGGCGAGCGCGACGACGTCCTCCGTCAGGATCTCCTGCTTGCCGCCGAAGCCGCCGCCCACGCGCCCCGTGACGACCCGCACGGCCTCGCGCGGGAGCCCGAAGATCCGGGCCAGGGACCGCTGGGCGAGGAACGGCACCTGGGTCGAGGAGCGGACCACGAGCCGCCCGCCGTCGGCCGGGTCCCCCTCGGTCCACGCGATCGAGCAGTGGGTCTCGAGGGCCACATGCTGGACGCGTTGGGTGCGGAAGGTGTCCTCGAAGACCGCGTCCGCCTCAGCGAGCCCCGCCTCGACGTCGCCGACCTCGGAGTGCAGCTGGGCGACCGTGTTGCGGCCCGGGTCCGAGATGCGCGTCGCCACCGGGTCCTTGTCCCCGTGGACGAGCGGCGCGCCCGGCGCCAGGGCTGCGGCGGGGCTCAGGACGGCGGGCAGCACCTCGTAGTCGACGACGACGGCGCGCACGCCCGCCTCGGCCGCAGCCACGGTCTCGCCCACAACGGCGGCCACGCGCTGGCCGACGAAGCGCGCGACGGTGTCGAAGAGGCGCATGTCGTCCGGGTCGTCGGTCACGAGCTCGTGCTGCGCGGTCGAGTACAGCAGGTCCGGGGCGTCCTCGTGGGTGAAGACGGCCACGACGCCGGGGACCGCGAGCGCCGCCGAGGTGTCGATCGAGCGGATCCGCGCGTGGGCGTGCGGGGACCGGAGGAGCTTGGCGTGCAGGAGCGCGCCCTGGCCGCCCGGGACCTCGGCGTCCGTGACGTCGAGGGTGTACCGCTCGGCGCCCGTCACGATGCGCTCCGCCGCGGGCGAGGGCACGTCCTGGCCGAAGCCGCCGTCCGCCGGCCCGCCCTGCCCGGTGCCGCACACGGCGGCCTCGATCGCGGCGTACCCCGTGCACCGGCACAGGTTGCCCTTGAGGTTCCGCGGCAGGTCGGCGAGCTGGCCGGCGTCGAACGTCGCGCCCGTCATGACCATGCCCGCAGTGCAGAAGCCGCACTGGAAGCCCTGGGCGTCGACGAACTGCTGCTGCATGGGGTGCAGCGAGTGGCCTTCGCCGCGCGTCGCGGCGAGCCCCTCGATCGTGGTCACGGCGTGGCCCTCGGCCCGCACGGCCGGATAGAGGCAGGAGTGCACGGGGACGCCGTCCACGTGCACGGTGCACGCGCCGCAGTCGCCGCCGTCGCAGCCCTTCTTGACGCCGAGGGCGCCCTGCTCGCGCAGGAAGGTGCGCAGGCACTGCCCCGGGCGCGGGGCGGCCTCGGAGGGCAGCCCGTTGATCTCGATGGCCATGTCTCAGGCTCCTTCCTGCAGTCCCGGGCCCGTCGAGTCGAGGAGCTCGCGGCGGAGCTCCTCGGCGAGCCGGTAGGTCATGTCCCGGCGCCACGCGGGGAGGCCGTGGATGTCGTCGTGGTAGAGGTCGGCGGGGATCGCGGTGTCGATCGCGGCCCCGAGGCCGGGGGCGTCCGGGAGCGCGCCGGCGGGGAAGCGCAGCTGCACGGGCCGGCGGACGGAGGCCGTCACGGTCAGGACGAACCCGCCGTCGCCGTCCCTCCGCCCGATGAGCAGCACGCCCGAGCGCCCGAGGTTGCTCAGGGACAGGCGCCGGAACGCGGTCCTGGCCTCGAGGGCGTGCGCGGGCAGGCGGATCGAGCGGATGAGCTCCCCCGGGGCGAGGGCGTTGGTGCCGTCCCCCGTGACGAGCTCGGCGACGGGCAGCTCGCGCACGCTGCCGCCGGGCCCCCAGAGGGTCGCGACGCCGTCGAGGCCTGCGATCAGGCTCGTCATCGGGCCGGCGGGCAGGGACGTCGCGATGTTCCCGCCCACGGTCGAGAGGTTCCAGATCTTGAAGGAGGCCACGAAGGCGTCGCAGCACGGGCGCACGACGGCGAGCCCCGGCCAGCGCGCGGCCGTCGCCGAGGCGGGGTCGCCCAGCTCCCACAGCCGCGCGACCGTGCAGGTCGACGCGAGGGTGATCCCGCCGTCGTCCTGTGTCACCGGCTCCCAGCCGGCCGTGGTGAGGTCGAGCAGGCGGCGCAGCGTCTGGCTCCCGTAGGAGTAGAGGACGGTGCCGCCGGCGAGCCACGCGTCGCCCTCACGCCACTCGTCCGGGTCCGCGGTGGGGACCCAGGCCTCGATCGTGTTCAGGTCCATGAGGGCTGTCCCTTCTGTGCTGCGGAGGTGTGGCCGGCGTCCGCGTGGATCCGTCCGCCGCGGTCGCGCAGGGGCTTGATGCCGGCGCCGGGGTGCCGGGACGCGACGATCTCGGCGAGGATCGAGACCGCGACCTCGGCCGGCGTCACGGCCCCGAGGTCGAGGCCGATCGGCGAGCGCAGCCTGCCCAGGTCGAGCGGCCCGTGGCCGGTTTCGAGGAGCGCGGCGATGCGCTGCTCGTGGCTGCGGCGCGAGCCCATGGCGCCGAGGTAGGCGAGGTCCAGGCCGAGGACCGTGTCGAGCAGGGGGATGTCGAACTTGGGGTCGTGGCTCAGGACGCACACGGCGCTGCGGGCGTCGAGCCGGCCGGCCGCGGCCTCGGCCGCGAGGTACTCGTGCGGCCAGGCGACGGCGACCTCGTCCGGGGCCGCCGGTCCGCCGGGGGCGAAGCGGGCCTGGCCCGCGAAGGCCGGGCGGGCGTCGACGAGGGTCACGCGGTAGCCGAGGAGCCGGGCCGCCGGGATGAGGGCGGCGCCGAAGTCGTTCGCGCCCACGACGAGCATGCGCGGCGCCGGGAGCCGGGACTCGACGAGCAGCCGCAGCGGCCCCACCTCCGTCTCGCCGAGGTGGGGTCCTGTGCCGCCGAGATGGGGTCCTGTGACCGCGAGATGGGGGTGTGTGTCGCCGACATGGGGTCCTGCGACCGCGCACCCTCCCTCCGGCTCGAGGGCCACGACGGCGGTGACTCCCTGCGCGACGACGGGTGCCACGAGCGCCGCGGCCCGCGCGGCGAGCCCTGGCCGCCCGGGGAACAGCCCGCCGAGGGCATGGGCGAGGGCAGCGGGCGCCGCGCACTCGGCGGGGCCCAGCAGCGCGAGTGCAGCGGCGCCGTCGTGCTCGCCGCCGCGGGCCGGGCCGTGCCCCGCATCGGGCGCGGCACCGTCGAGCCGGCGCACGACGGCGAGCGGCGCGCCGGCTCCGTTGTTGACAGAAGTCGCGCCGTCGGCGTCGTGCGCGGCCCGGGCAGCGAGCTCGGCGAGGGCCGACGCCGGCAGGGGCGCGATGTGCACCTCGAGCTCGCCGCCGCACGTGAGCCCCGCGGCGAAGGCGTCCTCGAGGCTGTAGCCGAACCGCTCGAGCCGGGCGGCGCCGTCGTGCATCGCCTCGAGCGCCGAGGCGACCACGGCGCCCTCGACGCACCCGCCCGAGAGACTCCCGAGCACCTGCGGGGTGCCGTCCGGCGAGGCCGCGACGAGCATCGAGGTGCCCACGGGCCGGGGGACGGACCCGGAGGCTGAGACGACAGTGGCGACGGCGCATGGCCCGCCGCCGGAGGTGGACTGCCAGCGAGGCAGCGCCCGCAGGAGCTCGAGCATGGCTCCCCCTTCCTCGGCCCCCCGAGGGGCCGGAACCCGGCACGCGCCGGGAGCGAAAGCTTAGGTCAATGGTGCGCCCGCCGGGCCCCGGAGCGTCACTTCCGGGGCCCGTCGGGCGCGGCTTTGGGGTGGGTGAGTAAGGGGTCAGGCCCCGATGAGGGCGCTGAGCGGGCCGCGCACGAAGTACACGACGAACCCGGCGGCGACGACCCACAGGAGCGGGTGGATCTTCTTCCCCTTGCCGCTCGCGGCGCGCACGAGGACCCACGTGACGAAGCCGACGCCGATGCCGTTCGCGATCGAGTACGTGAGCGGCATGGTGACGATCGTCAGGAACGCCGGCAGCGCGACCGAGAACTTGCGGAAGTCGATCTCCCGGATCTGCGCGGCCATCATCGTGCCGACGACGACGAGCGCGGACGAGGCGACCTCGAGCGGCACGACCGACGTGAGCGGCGTGAGGAACATGGCCCCGAGGAACAGGGCACCGGTCACGACCGAGGCCAGGCCCGTTCGGGCGCCCTCGCCGATGCCGGCCGCCGAGTCGACGTACACGGTGTTCGACGAGCCCGACGCCGCGCCGCCGGCCACCGCGCCGAAGCCCTCGACGATGAACGCGCCCTTGAGCCGCGGGAAGGTCCCGTCCTTCCTGGCCAGGCCCGCGCTCTTGGCGAGGCCGGTCATCGTGCCCATCGCGTCGAAGAAGTTCGTGAACACGAGCGTGAACACGAGGGTCACGGCCGCGAGCGCGCCGATGCGCTCGAACGCGCCGAAGAGGCTGAACTGGCCCACGAGGGACAGGTCCGGGGCCGCGAGCAGCTGGCCCGAGAGCACGGGGGTGTTGAGGTGCCAGCCGTCGGGGTTGTCCGGGCCGGCCGGGCCGAGGTGGAAGACGGCCTCGATGGCGACGGCGAGGATCGTCGTGGCGACGATGCCGATGAGCAGGCCCCCCTGGATCTTGCGCGCCACGAGGATGCCCATGAGCAGCAGGCCGATCACGAACACGAGCGTGGGCAGCGTGGTGATGGACCCGTCGTGGCCGAGCTGGACGGGCGGGCCGGCCGGAGTGCGGCGCACGAAGCCCGAGTCAACGAAGCCGATGAACGCGATGAACAGGCCGATCCCGACCGTGATCGCGGCCTTGAGCTCCTTCGGCACCGCCCGGAAGATCGCCGTCCGGGCGCCCGTGACGCCGAAGATGACGATGAGCACGCCGTTGATGACGACGAGGCCCATGGCCTCCGGCCACGTCACGTCCTGCACGACGGCCACGGCGAGGAACGAGTTGATCCCAAGCCCGGCCGCGAGGCCGAACGGCAGGTTGGCGACGAGGCCGAAGACGATCGTCAGGACTCCGGCCGTGAGGCCCGTGACCGCCCCGACCTGCGCGGCGGGCAGGAACCCGCCCACGACGTCGACCGGGGCCGAGTCGGCGCTGAAGCCGCCCAGGATGAGCGGGTTGAGGATCACGATGTAGGCCATCGTGAAGAACGTGACGAGGCCCCCGCGGATCTCGCGGGCGACGGTCGTGCCGCGCTCGGTGATGCCGAAGAGCCGGTCGAGGAGGGCTGGTGGACGACGCCGGCCGCCCGCCGGGGAGGGCCGCCCGCCGTCCGCCGTCCTCGCCTTGGGGCCCGCGGGAGGCGGGGTCGACGCCGAGCCAGGGGCCGGCGTCGTGCCCTGGGTCTGGGTGCTGCCTGCGGCGCGGTCCGGATCGCGCTCGTCAGTGGCCGTGGTGCTGGTGACGATGCTCATGGCGCACGTCCTCAGTACTCGATGCGCTGGGCGAAGCTCGCCCACTGCTCGAAGGGCGCCGTGCGGCCGATCCCCTTGGCCTCGGCCGCGACCACGGGCATGCTGCGCTGCTCGAGGGGGGTGTCGAAGTACTCGTAGAAGACGGCGTCGTCGAAGCCGGCGTCGGCCGCGTCGTGCCGGTCCGCCGCGAAGTACACGCGGTCGACCCGGGCCCATAGCGAGGACGCGAGGCACATGGGGCACGGCTCGCAGCTCGAGTAGAGGACGGCGCCCGTGAGGTCGAAGGTGCCAAGCTGGCGGCACGCGTTGCGGATCGCGGTGACCTCGGCGTGGGCCGTCGGGTCGTTCGTCGCGGTGACGCGGTTGATGCCGTCGAAGATCTGCCCATCCGCCGTGACGACGACGGCGCCGAAGGGGCCGCCGTGATCGAGGACGTTCTGCGCCGCGAGCTGGACGGCGCGGGCCAGATGGAGGCCGCCGTCCCCCGGGAGGGGCTGCCGGGCTGCTGCCGTGGCGCTGGGATCAACGGTCGTGGTCATGGAGGGACTCCCTCGCTAGGGGAAGTCTGGCCATCGCCATGCACGCACCGCGTCCGACCAGGCTTCCTTGTCTCTGATGTGAGGTTGCCTGGTAGATAGCGCCCGGTCCTCCCTGAAGGAGGGGCCGGATGCCCGCCGTGACTCCATGAGCGTAGCAGGGGGCGTGTGACCGGCGCCATAGGTTTGGGGAGATTTTTGAAATTTCGTTTCCGCTGCTCGGAATCCGAGCCGCGCCGAGATGGGGACTTCCGGCGCCGAAGTGGGGGCTGTGACGCCGAAATGGGAGCGCAGACCGCCGAGATGGGCGCTTAGGCCCCTGAAGGACGGGCCTTGGGGCCCCGAAAACTGGCTCCTTTGACCGCGTCTTCACTCGGGACCTGAGCCGAGCGACGTTCACCGTTCGCCTTGAAGTGCGCTTCTAGCGCACTTCAATGCGAGAACGGGACTTCTGCCCCCATCTCGCGGTCCCAGACCCCCATCCCGGCGGATGGGGCGAGAAGTGCAGTACGGGCAGCTAGGCCCGGTTGAGCTCCGCCGAAATCTCGGCGGCCGCCGCCCGCAGGAGCGGGACGGCCCGCTCGCCGAAGGCCTCGTCGACGCGGCTGACAGGCCCCGAGACGGAGATCGCGGTGGGCGTCGGCGCGTTCGGCACGGCCATGGAGAAGCACCGCACGCCGATCTCCTGCTCCTGCTCGTCGATCGCGTAGCCGCGCTCGCGGATCTTCGCGAGGTCCTTGAGGAGGTCGTCGATGTTCCCGATGCTGTGCGAGGTCGGCGTCGGCATGCCCGTGCGCTCGACGATCCCGCGCACCACGTCGTCGTCGAGCTGCGCGAGGATGGCCTTGCCGACGCCCGTGTCATGCGTGTGGGCGCGCCGGCCCACCTCGGTGAACATGCGCATCGAGTGCTGCGAGGGGACCTGGGCAACGTAGATGACCATGTCCGAGTCGAGAACCGCCATGTTGGAGGTCTCGCCGAGCTTCGTCACGAGCTGCGTGAGCTGCGGCCGCGCGAGGGCGCCGAGCTGCTTGTTGGCCCCCTCGCCGAGGCGGATGAGCCGCGGGCCCAGCGCGTAGCGGCGGTTGGGCAGCTGGCGGACGTACCCGAGCGCGACGAGCGTGCGCAGCAGCCGGTGGATGGTCGGCAGGGGGAGCTCGGTCGACGACGACAGCTCGCTCAGCGTCACATCCCCGCCCGCGTCGGTGATGAGCTCGAGGAGCTCGAAGACCCGCTCGACGGACTGAACGCCGCCCGATGCCTTCTCTGCCATGTTCCCTCCTGGGAGTCCTGCGGGATCTCTCCGGCAAAATTTATCCGCATCCCGGAAACCTGCGGCTTCTCCACGATACCGCAGCGCGAGTCTCCGGGACAGGCCAGACCGCCCGACGCGGGGACTTGAATTTTCCAAGATGCAGAGAATAATATCCGTAGTACGGAAAACATGTTGAGGCGGATGCCTCCCGACGTAAGGACGATTCAATGGCGAGTCCCAGCCCCGGCAACTCCATCACCCTCCGCGTCGGCGCTCCGAGCCGCATCAGCATCACGAGCGAGCTCGCCGCGGCCGTCGCCGCCGCCGGCGCGCCCGTGACCGCGCTGGACATCAGCGAGTCGCACCACGACGAGCTCGTCGTTGACATCACGTGCAACACGACCTCCGAGCAGCACGCGGGCGAGGTCGCCGCAGCCCTCGAGGCGCTCGACGGCGTGAGCGTGCGCAAGGTCTCGGACCGCACCTTCCTCATGCACCTCGGCGGCAAGCTCGAGGTCGTCCCGAAGGTGGCCCTGCGCAACCGCGACGACCTCTCGCGCGCCTACACCCCCGGCGTCGCCCGAGTGTGCCGCGCCATCGCGGAGAATCCCGAGGACGCCCGCCGCCTCACAGTCAAGCGCAACACCGTCGCCGTCGTCACCGACGGCACCGCGGTGCTCGGCCTCGGCAACATCGGCCCCGCCGCCGCGCTGCCGGTCATGGAGGGCAAGGCGGCCCTCTTCAAGCAGTTCGCGAACGTCGACGCGTGGCCCGTGTGCCTCGACACGCAGGACACCGAGGAGATCATCAAGATCGTCAAGGCCATCGCCCCCGTCTACGGCGGCGTGAACCTCGAGGACATCGCGGCGCCGCGCTGCTTTGAGATCGAGGCCCGCCTGCGCGAGGAGCTCGACATCCCGGTCTTCCACGACGACCAGCACGGCACGGCCATCGTGACCCTCGCGGCCCTCGTCAACGCCCTCAAGATCGTCGAGAAGAAGATCGAGGACGTCCGCATCGTCGTCTCGGGCGTCGGCGCGGCCGGCAACGCGATCATCCAGCTCCTCCAGGCCCAGGGCGCGCGGAACATCATCGCGTGCGACCGCAAGGGCGCGATCCACCGCGGCCAGGAGCACACGGACGCGCACCGCATCTGGATCGCCCAGAACACCAACCCGGACTCCTTCTCGGGCAGCCTCCAGGACGCGCTCAAGGGCTCCGACGTCTTCATCGGCGTCTCCGCCCCGAACCTCTTCGGCCCCGAGCACGTGGCCACGATGGCCGAGAACGCGATCGTCTTCGCGATGGCCAACCCGGACCCGGAGACGGATCCGATCGCCGCCGCCGAGCACGCCGCCGTCGTCGCGACGGGCCGCAGCGACTTCCCGAACCAGATCAACAACGTGCTCGCGTTCCCGGGCGTCTTCCGCGGCCTCCTCGACGCTGGCGTCTCCGACATCACCCCTGCGATGCTGGTGGCGGCTGCCCGGGCCATCGCTGCCCGGGTGAGCGACGACGAGCTCAACCCGAGCTTCATCATCCCGAGCGTCTTCGACCCGCATGTCGCCCAGGACGTGGCCGCGGCCATCGTCGCGGCGTCCCACGCGTAAGGCACCCCAGGCCCACTGACTGTCCCGCCCGGAGACCGGACCCCGGGAGAAGAGAAGGAGAATGGCATGGCCATCACCGTGACCGACACCGCGCCTGTTGCGCGCGCGGAGGAGATCCTCACCGACGACGCCCTCGCCTTCGTCGAGGAGCTGCACCGGCGCTTCGCCGGCGCGCGCAACGCCCGGCTCGCGGCCCGCAAGGAGCGCCGCGCCGAGGCCGCCCGCACGGGGAAGCTCGACTTCCTCCCGGAGACGGCGCACGTCCGGGCCGGGGACTGGAAGGTCGCGCCGGCGCCGAAGGCCCTCTCGGACCGCCGCGTCGAGATGACCGGGCCCGCAAGCCCCGCCAAGATGGCCATCAACGCCCTCAACTCGGGCGCCAAGGTGTGGCTCGCCGACATGGAGGACGCCGCGAGCCCCCACTGGGGCAACGTGGTCGACGCCGTGCTCAACCTCCGCGACGGCGCCCTCGGCACGCTCTCCTACACCTCGCCCGAAGGCAAGGAGTACCGCCTGCGCACCGACGCGCCGCTCGCCGTCGTCGTCACCCGCCCCCGCGGGTGGCACATGGAGGAGCGCCACGTCCTCATCGACGGCGAGCCTGCCGTCGGCGCGCTCGTGGACTTCGGCCTGCACTTCTTCCACACGGCAAAGATCCTCATCGACTCGGGCCGCGGCCCGTACTACTACCTGCCGAAGATGGAGAGCCACCTCGAGGCCCGGCTCTGGAACGACGTGTTCGTATTCGCCCAGGACTACCTCGGCATCCCGCAGGGCACGATCCGCGCGACGGTGCTCATCGAGACGATCCCGGCCGCCTTCGAGATGGACGAGATCCTCTACGAGCTCCGCGACCACGCTTCGGGCCTCAACGCCGGCCGCTGGGACTACCTGTTCAGCATCATCAAGTTCTTCCGCGACGCCGGCGAGCAGTTCACGCTGCCGGACCGGGCGTCGGTCTCGATGACGGCGCCGTTCATGCGGGCCTACACGGAGCTCCTGGTCAAGACCTGCCACGCCCGCGGCGCCTTCGCGATGGGCGGCATGGCGGCGTTCATCCCGAACCGCAGGGAGCCGGAGATCACCGCCGCGGCGATCGAGAAGGTCCGCGCAGACAAGACGCGCGAGGCCAACGACGGCTTCGACGGCTCGTGGGTCGCGCACCCGGACCTCGTGCCCACGTGCCGCGAGGTCTTCGACTCAGTGCTCGGGGACCGCCCGAACCAGGTGGACCGCCAGCGCCCCGAGGTGAACGTGACCGCCGAGCAGCTCCTCGACGTCTCCTCCGCCACCGGCGAGGCGACCGAGGCGGGCCTGCGGCTCAACCTCTACGTCGCCGTCGCCTACACGGCCGTGTGGCTCTCGGGCAACGGCGCCGTCGCGATCCACAACCTCATGGAGGACGCCGCGACGGCCGAGATCTCCCGCTCCCAGGTCTGGCAGCAGATCCACAACAAGGTCGTCCTGACGGACACGGGCAACACCGTGACCCGCGAGCTCGTCGCGAGGATCCTCGAGGAGGAGACCGAGCGCCTGCGCGGCGAGGTCGACCCTGAGCAGTTCTCGACCTACTACGAGCCGGCCAGCCGCCTCATCGCCGACATCTGCCTCTCCGAGGACTACACGGACTTCCTCACGACCCCCGCCTACGAGCTGGTGGGCTGATGAGCGAGTTCCTCCCCCCGCCGGTGTTCGGCGACGGCGACTACGAGCGGATCGACTCCCGGCTCCGGGACACCGACCGCCTGCTCGCCGGCGGCTACCCGGGCGAGTCCGGCACCCGCCAGCCCGTCCACACGGTGTACGTCCCCGCGGACCGCTTCACCCCCTCGCTCGCGGGCGAGTGGGGCGAGGCGGCCCTCGCCGCGGCCGAAGAGGCGGGCGGGCTCGAGGCGCTCGCACGGCTCGTGGGCCTCTCCCCCGAGCTCGCGGCGGAGGTGGCCCCGCGCGTCGAGGCCAAGCTGCGCGCCGAGCCGATCGAGGACCTGCGGATCGACTTCGAGGACGGCTACCTCGCGCCGGGCCGCGCGGCCAAGGCCGGCGGCGATCCGGACGCGACGGAGGACGCCGAGGCCGTGCGGGCGGCGGACCAGCTCGCCGCCGCGGTCGCGGCCGGCACCGCTCCCCCCTTCGCCGGGATCCGGTTCAAGTGCTTCGAGGAGGCCACGCGCCATCGCGGCCTGCGAACGCTCGAGCTCTTCGTCTCCCGGCTGCTCGCGGCCGGGAACGGCGCGCTCCCCGAGGGCCTGATCCTGACCCTGCCCAAGGTGAGCACGGTCGAGCAGGTCGAGGCGATGGTCTACGCCGTCGAGCGCCTCGAGTCCTCGCTCGGCCTGCGCCCCGGCCGGCTCGGATTCGAGGTCCAGGTCGAGACGCCGCAGCTCATCATCGGCGCGGACGGCAGCCACCCCGTGGCGCAGCTGCCGCACAAGGCCGACGGGCGCATCACGGCCCTGCACTACGGCACCTACGACTACTCGGCGTCGCTCCAGATCGCCGCGGCGTACCAGTCGATGGAGCACCCCGCGGCGGACTTCGCCAAGGAGGTCATGCAGCTGGCCGTGGCCGGGACGGGCATCCGCCTCTCCGACGGCTCGACCAACATCCTCCCGGTGGGGGACGCCGCCCAGCGCGGCGAGGCCTGGGCCCTGCACGCGCGGCTCGTGCGCCGCTCGCTCGAGCGCGGCTACTACCAGGGCTGGGACCTGCACGCCCACCAGCTGCCCACGCGGTACATCGCGACCTACGCGTTCTACCGCGAGGGCCTGGCCAAGGCCACCGAGCGCCTGCGCAACTACGTCCAGCAGACCGTCGGCGCCGTCCTCGACGAGCCGGCCACGGCCCGCGCGCTCGCCGCCTTCGTGCTCCGCGGCGTCCAGTGCGGCGCCGCCTCCGCCGACGAGGTCCGCGCGCTCGCCGACCTCGACGAGGCCGAGCTCACCCGCCTCGCGCACCCGCGCCTGGCCCTCGGCGGCGATTCCGCCATCAACGACACGGCCGCGCTCGCGGCCACCACTTACACGTCCTAAAGGAGGGCACTGATGGGCTACTTCTACCCCGAGGGCGGGCTGCCGCCGCAGACCCAGATCCTGACAGACCGGGCCATCGTCAAGGAGGCCTACACGGTCATCCCCAAGGGCGTGCTCCGGGACATCGTCACGAGCAACCTCCCCGGCTGGGAGAACACGCGCTCGTGGATCATCGCCCGGCCCATCGCGGGCTTCGCGACGACCTTCAGCCAGCTCATCGTCGAGGTGGGCCCCGGCGGCGGCTCCACGAAGCCCGAGCCGGAGGCCGGCGTCGAGGGCGTCGTGTTCCTGACCAAGGGCAAGCTCACGCTCACGCTCGACGGCGAGGCGCACCACCTCGAGGAGGGCGGCTACGCGTACCTCGCGGCGGGCGCGGACTGGTCCGTGGCCAACGAGTCCGAGGACATCGCCTCGTTCCAGTGGATCCGCAAGGCCTACGAGCGGCTCGAGGGCTACGAGGCCAAGAGCTTCGTGACCTCGGACAAGGACGTCGAGCCGACGCCCATGCCGAACGTGAACGGCGTCTGGGCCACGACCCGCTTCGTGGACCCCAACGACCTCGCGCACGACATGCACGTGAACATCGTGACCTTCCAGCCCGGCGGCACGATCCCGTTCGCCGAGACGCACGTCATGGAGCACGGGCTCTTCGTCCTCGAGGGCAAGGCCGTCTACCGCCTCAACGACGACTGGGTCGAGGTCGAGGCCGGCGACTTCATGTGGCTGCGCGCCTTCTGCCCGCAGGCCTGCTACGCGGGCGGCCCCGGCCCGTTCCGGTACCTGCTCTACAAGGACGTCAACCGCCAGATCCGCCTCACCTGAGGTTCCCCGCGCACGACGGCGACCGCTCGCCGTCGTGCGCCCGGCCCGCCGCCGTCTCCCCCTTGCCCGCGGCGGGCCCCCACCAGCACGACGGCGCCGGGCCGGCCTGGCACTGAGCCGGCCCCGCGCCGTCGTACCCACTCTCCGCCCCCGGTCGCGCAACGCCGGGGGCGGGGGACTTTGACGCCAGGCCCGTCCGTGAGCCCCGCCAGCGCTTCAGCGCCCCGGCCCTCCCGCGATCCGGTACGACTCGCAGACCATCTCCTCAAGCTCGTCGCGCGCAATCCGCTCGAGCCGGACGAGCACGAGGAGCGGCGAGCGCTCGTGGTGCGGCGTCCAGAAGAACGTCTCGGGGTCGGTGCCCACGAGCGCCTCGCGCTCCTCGGTCTTGAGCGTCACGACCCCCGGCTCCCAGATCCGCGCGAACAGGGTCCTGCCGAACCATGCCGGCTGGCCCCAGCTCGGCCGCTCGGTGACGCCGGGCAGGGCGAGGCAGAGCTCGCGGACGTCGTCCTCCGTCGCCATCCCCGGTCCCCCGCGGCCGACGGGCTCAGCCCGGCTGCCTCAGCCCGCGGGCCGCGGGTCGTAGACCAGCTCGACGAGCCCGTCGTCGTACGTTCGGGCCGAGCTCAGCCGCAGGAGCGCGCCGTCCCCCATCGGCGGGAAGACGCCGATCCCGTCTCCCAGCGCGACCGGCAGGACCACGAGCCGCACCTCGTCGACCTCCCCGGCCGCGAGGAGGGACTTCCCGAGGCGCAGGCTCCCCCACAGCACGATGTCGCCCCCGGTCTCGGCCTTGATCCGCTGGATGGCCTCGACCGCGTCGCCGCGCTCGAGGACCGCGGGCTCGTCCTCGCCCCACGGCGCGGCGTCCAGGGTCGAGGAGAAAACGTGCCGGCGCAGCGCATTGAGCGCCGGCGCGAGGGCGTCCTGCTCCTCGGTCGCGCCGGGCCAGTACTCGGCGAACATGAGGTAGGTGTTCCTGCCGATCACCATGGTCTCGAGCCCCTCGACCCACGCGAGCTGGTCGCGGGTGAACTCGTCCATGCCGGTCTCGAGCTTCTCGTAGAACGTGAAGTTCCCGTCGGCGTCGGCCGCGAAGCCGTCCGCGCTCACAAAGTCCTGGATCACGAGGCGTCCCATGCGCTCCACCGTCCCACCCCGTCGCGGGGCCTTCAAGGGCGCACGCACGTCAGCGCCCCGCCGGCTCCTCGTCCCCGCTCAGAACCACCCGGTTGCGGCCCGCGGCCTTCGCGGCGTAGAGGGCCCTGTCGGCCTCGGCGAGCATCGTGTCGAGGTCGGGGCGGTGGCCCTCGGTGAAGGCCGCGACGCCGGCGCTCACGGTGACGACGCCGGCCGGGCCGCCGGCATGCTCGATCGCGAGGTCCTCGACGGCGGCCCGGGCGCGCTCGGTCGCGGCCTCGGCCCCCGCCCACGTCTGGTTCGGCAGGACGAGGAGGAACTCCTCCCCGCCGAAGCGGTACACGCCGTCAGCCCTGCGGCTGCTGCCGGCGAGCGCGGCAGCGACCTCCTGCAGCACGCGGTCCCCGGCCGGGTGCCCGTAGGTGTCGTTGTAGCCCTTGAAGTTGTCGACGTCGCACATCGCGAGCGCGTAGTCCTGGCCGTAGCGCTCGGCGCGCTCGTGCAGCGCCTCGAGGTCCTCGGTGAGCTTGAGCCGGTTCGGCAGGCCCGTGAGCGGGTCGGTCCGGGCCTGCTCGGAGAGCACCGCGCGGTAGCGCGCGAGCTGGGCGTGCAGGCTCGTGACGCGCTGGGCGACGAGGAGGCGCGAGTGCAGGATGAAGGGGTCGAGGGGCTTGGCCACGTAGTCGTCGGCGCCCGCCCGGAGGCCAGCGAGGACATCGTTGGGGGTATCGAGCGAGGTCAGCACGATCACGTACGTGTAGGCGTCCCGGCTGTGGGCGCGGATCGCCCGGCACAGCTCGAGCCCGTCCATCCCGGGCATCATGAGGTCGGTCACGACCGCCTGGGGCGCGTGGCGCTGGAACATCTCCCACGCCGAGTCGCCGTCGGGCGCCACGAGGCACTCGTGGCCGGGGCGCTCGACGGCGGCCCGGGCCACGAGCAGCGAGCCGGGGTCGTCGTCGGCGACGAGCACTTTCACGATCCTGCCCCCCGTTCCCCGACTCCGTCGTCCGGCTGGTCCCCGACTTCCCCGTCCACCTCAGCGTCCAGTGCCGCGTCGACAGCCGCGAGCTCGGCGTCGAGCCTGTCGAGCAGGCCGCCCTCCGGCGCTCCCCCCGAGCGGCCTATCCCCTCGAGCTCGGCGCACAGGGCCGCGGCGTGCATCGCGCCGATGTTGGCGGCGGAGCCCTTGAGCCGGTGAGCGGCGCGCTGGAGGCGCTCGCCTCCGCCGTCCTTCGCCGCAGCCCGCAGCTCCTCGACGCCAGACCGCGCCTCGCGGCGGAACGCCTCGGCGGCCGCAGGCAGCAGGCCACCCCCGTCCTCGGGGCCCAGGCTACGGAGGACGGCGATCCGTTTCTGATCGAGGGCCGCGGCGACGGCCGTTCCCGTCAGGGCCAGCTCGGGCTCGGGGGCCTCGTGGAGCTCCCCCTGAGGACGCCGCGGCGTCTGGTCGGACCAGCGCGCGAGCACGTGCTCGAGATCCTCGAAGTCGACCGGCTTCGGGAGGAAATCGTCCATGCCGGCGGCGAGGCAGCGCTCCCGGTCCTCGGACATCGCTCCGGCCGTCATGGCGATGATGGGCAGGGACGCATGCCGCCCACCGCGCTCCCGGATGGCCCGCGTGGCCGCGAAGCCGTCCATGACAGGCATGTGGCAGTCCATGAGCACCACCGAGTACGCGGTCCGCTCGGTGGCCTCGACCGCCTGCAGGCCGTCGGCGACGACATCGACGTCGTAGCCGAGCTTGGTCGCCATGTCCCGTGCCACGAGCTGGTTGACCTCGTTGTCCTCGACGACCAGCAGGCGGACCCTGGGCTGCGCGCTGGGCTCCGGCCGCGGCGCCTTCGCCGGCGCGGGGGCGCCTGGCGTGCTCGGTCGCACGAGGTGTATGAGGCTGTCGTAGAGCTCGGAGCTGCGGAGCGGCTTGAGGAGCCACTGGCCCACCCCCGCGCGGTCCAGCTCCGCCTTGTCCACCTCGCTGTCGGAGCTCAGGAGGATGAGGCGGGTCCCCTCGAGAGCCCGGTCCGCGCTCATGGCGGAGGCGAGCTCGAGGCCGTTCATGCCCGGCATGCACAGGTCCAGGAGCCCGAGGTCGAAGGGACGCCCGGCCTCGGCCGCCGCCCGGGCACGCTCGAGGGCCTCGGAAGCGCCGTCCACGGACTCCACGCTGAGGCCCCACGCGCCGAGGTACGTCTCGAGGAGCAGGCGATTGGTCGCGTTGTCATCCACCACGAGCGCCCGGAGCCCTGCCAGGAGGTCCTGGCGCGGCGGTGCTGCCTCCTCCTCCGCCTCGGCGACGGGCAGGGGGAGCGTGAACCAGAAGGAGCTGCCCCGGCCCAGACGGCTCCTGACGCCGATCTCGCCGCCCATCGCCTCCGCGAGCCGGCGCGAGATGGCCAGGCCGAGGCCGGTCCCGCCGTAGCGGCGCGTCGTCGAGGCGTCGGCCTGGGCGAAGGAGTCGAAGATCCGTGCCTGGTCCTGCTCGGCGATCCCGATTCCGGTGTCGCGCACCTCGAAGCGCACCTCGGCCTTGCGCCCGCGGTGCTGTGAGGAGGTGACGCGCAGCGCCACCTCGCCGCGTGAGGTGAACTTGACGGCGTTCGAGGCCAGGTTGAGCAGGATCTGGCGGATGCGGCGCTCGTCGCCCACGAGCCGCGCGGGCACGTCGGGGTGGCAGTAGGCGATGACCTCGAGCCGCTTGGCCTGCGCGCCCTCCGCGACGAGCCCGGCCACCTCCTCGACCAGGGCCCGCGGATCGAAGGACGCGGGCTCGAGCACGACCTTGCCGGCCTCGAGCTTGGAGAAGTCGAGGATGTCGTTGATGAGGGCGAGCAGGGCCTCCCCCGCCCGGGCCACGCCCTCGGCGTACCTGCGCTGGCGCTCGTCCAGCGGCGTCTCGAGCAGCAGCGCCGTGAGGCCG
This sequence comes from Sinomonas sp. T428B, assembly GCF_056780155.1. Taxonomy (NCBI): domain Bacteria; kingdom Bacillati; phylum Actinomycetota; class Actinomycetes; order Micrococcales; family Micrococcaceae; genus Sinomonas; species Sinomonas sp. T428B. The sequence goes on from NZ_JBRAZR010000001.1 coordinate 3,276,226, forward strand.
ACGACGCCGTTCATGGGGGTGCGGATCTCGTGGCTCATGGTGGCGAGGAACTCGGACTTGAGCCGGGTCGACTCGAGTGCCGCCTCGCGGGCGGCGAGCAGCTCGACGGTGCGTTCCTCGACCTTGTCCTCGAGCCCGCGGGTCAGGGTCACGTTCTCGAGCACGATGAGCAGCTGCCGGCCCACGACGAGGACGAGCAGGAGGGCCCCGATGATCAGCAGGACTGGGTCCCCGGCGGTCGCGCCGCTACCCGCCAGGACGATGGCGCCGGCGACAGGCGCGTACGGGAGCATCTCGATGGCCAGACGGAAGGCGCGGCTGTCGCGGGTCCACGAGACCGTCTCGGGGACCACGGCGGCGAAGGCGATGAGAAGGTAGGCAAGGACCCACCCGGCGGCGAGGGGCGAGCCGTTGATGCCGGTGACCCCTTCAAGGGTCAGCTTGACGTAGATGCTGTCCGTGATCGCAAGGACGAAGAGGCCGCCAGAGAGGCAGAACCACGGGAGCCGCTCCCCTGGGGCGGACCGCATCGTGAGCACGAGGACGAGCGAGACCATCACAGCGTCGGCGATCGGGAAGCCGAGCCCGGTGAGATACGTAAGGGTGTCAGCGCTCTGGTCCCGGTAGACGCTGCCCAGCACGGTGGTCCAGCTGACGAAGAGCACCGAGACGGCGATGACCGCTGCGTCGAGCATCGCCCGAGCGAAGGCCACCGGGGACGCGGCGGGTCGGCGGAAGGAGAGCAGGGCCGCGGCAGCGGGAATCGAGTAGCCGATGAAGCCGATGTCCGCGAACGAGGGGAAGGGGTAGTGGTGGTCGAGCGTCTGCCCGTAGTACATCCACAGGGAGAGAGCCGAGGATGAGATGAGCATGGTGACGGACATGAGGATCCACGCGCGCCGGTTCTCGGCGCGCCGCCGTCGGGCGGCGTAGATGCACGCAGCGAGGGCGGCCAGGACGGCGACGAGCTCCGCCGTGTCGCCGATGTCCATCGAGAGGTCGCTCCCCGGATCCGTCGTCAGGCCGACGGCGACCGCGGCCGGGACGGCGATGACGATGCCGAGGAGCAGCCACAGCAGGCGGGCCGAGGGAGCCGGGCTCGGCTGACCCTGCCGAGGCCGCCCGCCGGGAAGGGTGCTCGCCGAGCGGATGTTCGAAACCACGATCCCCCCCAATAGTGCCGCCAGCGTGGCGGCCTCCCCGCCGCCCCGTCCTGACCCCACTCTTCCATCAGAGTCTCAAGCGCGTCTCTGGAAAGGATCAAGTCCTCCGCAGGATCACCGGGGACGAAGGGCTCAGCCGGCTCAGCCGCCCCGGCCTGAGCCCTCGATGGCCTCCTCGACCGCGACGTGCGCCTCCGCGTCAGCGTCAGCTTTGCCGCCGGCGCCGCTCTCGTCGGCCTCGACGGGCGCCCACGTGAGGTGGACCGTCGCGCCGTCGCCCTCGGCCTCGATCCGCATCGTGAGGTCCTCTCCGAGCAGATGCTCGTGCCCCACGTAGTTCCTGTCCTGCCGTGCCGCATCGAGCAGCCGGTTCAGGGCCACCGCCATGGCCCGGCCCCAGTCATGCGGGTCCCGGCTGGATGCATGCTCCATCCCTGTGTACCTCGCCATGAACCCATCCTGCCCTGCGGGGCACGGGGCCGCCAGTGCCGGGGCTCGGCCGGCGCGGCGGCGTAGCCTGTACCCATGGCCACGGTCCGGGTCAACGGTGTCCGGCTCCACTACGAGGAGACCGGGGACGGCGAAGCCATCCTGGGAATCCACGGGACCCCCGGGACGGCCCTGTTCTGGCGCGACGCGGCCGCCGTGCTGTCCAGGCTCGGGCGCTGCATCGTGTACGACCGGCGCGGCTTCCACGCGAGCGAGCGCCCCGATCCGTTCGACGCCGTCGACCTCGCCGACCATGTCCTCGACGCCGCCGAGGTCCTCGAGTCCCTGCAGGCCGTCCCCGCCGTCGTCATCGGCCGGAGCACCGGCGGCCTCATCGCCCTCGAGCTCGCGCGCCGTCGGCCCGACCTCGTCCGAGCGCTCGTGCTCCTCGAGCCCGCTGTCTTCACGGTCGACGCCGAGGCCGACGCCTGGGCCGCGGGCCTGCGCGAGCGCGTGCTGCGCGAGACGGCGGGAGGGGCCGCGGACGCCAGCCGGAGCGTTTTCGCGGCCGCCCTGGGTGAGGGGTTCTGGGAGGAGCTCCCAGAGGGGCTGCGCACGGTCCTCGCCGAGCAGGGCCCTGCCGTGCTCGCCGAGATCCACGGGCGGGGCCTCGACCTGAGCCTCGAGCCCCTGCGGCTCGGCCCCGAGGACCTGGGCGCGATCCGCAGGCCGGCGCTCGTCGTCTCCGCCGCGGACTCCCCCGACGCCCTCCACCGCGTGGGCCAGAGGCTCGTCGAGCTCCTGCCCCTGGCCGAGTCCGCGACGGTCGGAGGCGGGCACCTCATCGACCCCGCGCATCCGGTGGTCCTCAAGTTCACCGAGCGCGCCCTCGCGGAGGGATGACGGCGGCACCCCAGTGGGCCGCGGGCCGCCTCCGCGGTTTCTGGTATCCCGCATGGGTTGACCCGCCCCGGACTATCCCCCTACACTTTCATCAAGAGAAAGTTTTCTTCCACGATTTGGAATCTAGGAATCGACGAGAGGGACCGACGATGACGTACACGGTGAACTGCTCCATCCTCCTCACCGAACTGCCCCTGCTCGAGCGCCCCGCCGCCGCCAAGGCAGCGGGCTTCGACGCCGTCGAGTTCTGGTGGCCGTTCGCCGAGGCCGTCCCCGCCGACAAGGACGTGGACGCCTTCGTCGCCGCCATCCAGGACGCGGGCGTGCAGCTGAGCGGCCTGAACTTCTTCGCCGGTGACATGCCGGGCGGTGACCGGGGGCTCGTGTCCTGGACCGGTCGGGAGGCGGAGTTCGCCGCCAACATCGACGTCGTCGTCGGCATTGCCGAGCGGACGGGCACGAAGGCGTTCAATGCGCTCTACGGCAACCGGCTCGAGGGCTCGACGCCCGAGGCCCAGGACGAGCTCGGCCTTGCGAACCTCGTCGCCGCCGCGCGGGGCGTCGCGAAGGTCGGCGGCACGGTGCTGCTCGAGCCCGTCTCCGGCACCCCGGCCTACCCGCTCAAGACCGCGGCCGACGCGATGGACGTCATCGGCCGGGTGCGCGAGGCCGGCGCCGAGAACATCCGGCTCCTCGCCGACTTCTACCACCTCGCCGTCAACGGCGACGACGTCGCGGCCGTCATCGAGGAGCACGCCAAGGACTTCGGCCACGTCCAGATCGCCGACAACCCGGGGCGCGGCGCCCCCGGCAGCGGCCGGCTCCCCCTCGGCGAGTGGATCTCCCGCTCCCGCGAGCTCGGCTACGACGGCTACATCGGCCTCGAGTACAAGGCCCCGCAGGCCGAGGCCTTCGCCTGGGCCATCCGCCCGGTCGCCGGCTGAGCCCCACGCACCTCCCTTCCCACAGACTCCGCAGGAGAGAACACCATGAGCAACGTTGCAGTCATCGGCCTCGGCATCATGGGCCTTCCCATGGCCATCAACCTCGTCAAGGCCGGCCACACCGTCACGGGCTACAACCGCAGCGAGGAGAAGACCACCAAGCTCGTCGCCGAGGGCGGCAAGGGCGCGGCGAGCATCGCCGAGGCCGTCAAGGACGCCGAGGTCGTCATCACGATGGTCCCGGACTCGCCGGACGTCGAGGGCGTCGTGGCCGGCGCTGACGGCGTGTTCGCCCACTCCCCGCAGGGCGCGCTCTGGATCGACGCCTCCTCCATCCGCCCCGACGTCGCCGTCCGCCTCGCCGCCCAGGCCCGCGAGGCCGGCCTCCGCCCGCTCGACGCCCCGGTCTCCGGCGGCGAGCAGGGCGCGATCGACGGCGTCCTGTCCATCATGGTCGGCGGCGAGAAGGCGGACTTCGACGCGGCCCTGCCGGTCCTCGAGGGCGTCGGCAAGACGATCGTGCACGTCGGCCCGTCGGGCTCGGGCCAGACGGTCAAGGCCGCGAACCAGCTCATCGTCGCCGTCAACATCCAGGCCCTCGCCGAGGCCGTCGTGTTCCTCGAGGCCTACGGCGTGGACACCGACGCCGCGCTCAAGGTCCTCGGCGGCGGCCTCGCCGGCTCGAAGGTCCTGGACCAGAAGGGCCAGAAGATGCTCGACCGCAACTTCGACCCCGGCTTCCGCCTCGCCCTGCACAACAAGGACCTCGGCATCGTGACCTCCGCCGCCCGCGAGGCCGGCGTCGTCGTCCCGCTCGGCTCCGCCGTCGCCCAGCTCGTCGCCGCCCTCGTCGCCCGCGGCGACGGCGGGCTCGACCACTCGGGCCTCTTCAAGCTCACCGCCGAGCTGTCCGGCAAGGAATAGCCGAAGCCTCCCCTCTTCCCGCCTGCTGGCCCCGGCACCTGTCGAGGCCAGCGCCAGAACCAGACTTTCAAGGAGCACCGACATGGCAAAGATGCGCACTGTCGACGCGATCGTGGCCATCCTCGAGAAGGAGGGCGCCACCGAGGCCTTCGGCCTGCCCGGCGCCGCGATCAACCCCCTGTACTCGGCCATGAGGGCCCACGGCGGCATCCGCCACACCCTGGCCCGCCACGTCGAGGGCGCCTCGCACATGGCGGACGGCTACTCCCGCGCGAAGGCCGGCAACATCGGCGTGTGCCTCGGCACCTCCGGCCCCGCGGGCACGGACATGATCACGGGCCTCTACGCGGCCCAGGCGGACTCGGTCCCCATGCTGTGCTTCACGGGCCAGGCGCCCGTCGCGAAGCTGCACAAGGAGGACTTCCAGGCCGTGGACATCGAGTCCATCGCCAAGCCGCTGACCAAGATGGCCATGACCATCCTCGAGCCCGGCCAGGTCCCCGGCGCCGTGCAGAAGGCGTTCCAGCTCATGCGCTCCGGCCGCCCCGGCCCCGTGCTCTTGGACCTGCCCTTCGATGTGCAGATGGCGCAGATCGAGTTCGACATCGACGCCTACGAGCCGCTCCCGGTCGAGAAGCCCCGCGCGAGCCGCCGGCAGGCCGAGAAGGCCCTTGACATGCTCACCGCCGCGGAGCGCCCGCTCATCGTGGCCGGCGGCGGCATCATCAACGCCGACGCCGCCGCCCAGCTCGTCGAGCTCGCGGAGCTGCTCAACGTGCCCGTGGTCCCGACCCTCATGGGCTGGGGCGCCATCCCGGACGACCACCGGCTCATGGCCGGCATGGTCGGCCTGCAGACCTCGCACAAGTACGGCAACGCGACCTTCCTCGAGTCCGACTTCGTGATCGGCATCGGCAACCGCTGGGCCAACCGTCACACCGGCTCCATCGACAAGTACACCGAGGGCCGCACCTTCGTGCACGTGGACATCGAGCCGACCCAGATCGGGCGCGTGTTCGCCCCTGACCTCGGGATCGTCTCCGACGCGGGCGCCTTCCTCGACACGATCCTCGAGGTCGCCCGCGAGCGCCAGGCCGCCGGCACCCTGCCGGACTACGCGGCCTGGGCCGAGGCGGCGCAGGACAAGCGCGGCCGGCTCCAGCGCAAGACGCACTACGACAACGTGCCCATGAAGCCGTTCCGCGTCTACGAGGAGATGAACAAGGCCTTCGGCCCGGAGACGACCTACGTCACGACGATCGGCCTCTCCCAGATCGCCGGCGCGCAGCTCCTGCACGTGTTCGGCCCGCGCAAGTGGATCAACGCCGGCCAGGCGGGCCCGCTCGGCTGGACGGGCCCCGCGGCCCTCGGCGTCGTGCGCGGCAAGCCGGGCGAGACGGTCGTAGCGCTCTCGGGCGACTACGACTTCCAGTTCATGATCGAGGAGCTCGCCGTGGGCGCGCAGTTCCAGCTGCCGTACATCCACGTCGTCGTGAACAACTCGTACCTGGGCCTCATCCGCCAGTCCCAGCGCGGCTTCGAGATGGACTACCACGTCTCGCTCGCCTTCGAGAACATCAACTCGGAGCCGGGTACCGGCACCGCCGCCGGCTACGGCGTGGACCACGTCAAGGTGGCCGAGGGGCTCGGCTGCAAGGCGATCCGCGTCGAGCACCCGGACGACCTGGGCCCGGCCTTCGAGAAGGCCCGCGCCCTCATGGCCGAGTACAAGGTGCCCGTGGTGGTCGAGGCGATCCTCGAGCGCGTCACGAACATCTCGATGGGCACCGAGCTGGACAACGTGACCGAGTTCGAGGAGCTCGCGGCGCGCCGCGAGGACGCCCCGACCGCGATCGTCGCCCTGCTCGACTAGTCGGCCGAAGGCAGGAAACAGTGAAGATCGTCCTCGCCCCGGACAAGTTCAAAGGCTCCCTCACGGCCGCCGAGGTCGCCGGGGCGCTCGCCGACGGCATCCGCGAGGTCCTGCCCGAGGCCGAGCTCGTCCTGGTCCCCGTGGCCGACGGCGGCGAGGGCACCGTGAGCGCGGCGCTCGGCGCGGGGTTCGCCCCGCGCCGGGCTTGCGTGGCCGGCCCCACCGGCCGGACGCTCACCGCGGAGTTCGCCGTCAGGGGCACGCAGGCCGTCATCGAGATGGCCGCGGCCTCGGGCCTCGACGTCCTCCCGGGCCGCATCCTCGACGCGAAGGGCGCCACGAGCCTCGGCACGGGCCAGCTCATCCGCGCCGCGCTCGACGCCGGCTGCCGCGACATCGTGATCGGCGTCGGCGGCAGCGCGTGCACCGACGGCGGCGCGGGCATGCTCGCCGGCCTCGGCGCGCGCTTCACGGACGACGCCGGCCGCGACCTCCCGCTCGGAGGCGCCGCGCTCGCCCGCCTCGCCGAGGCCGACCTGTCCGGCCTCGACGAGCGTCTCGACGGCCCGTCCGGCGCCCAGCTCACGCTCGCCGCCGACGTCGACAACCCCCTCCTCGGCGAGCGCGGCGCCGCCGCCGTGTTCGGCCCGCAGAAGGGGGCCACGCCGTCGGACGTCGCCGAGCTCGACGCCGCCCTGGCACACTTCGCCGCCGTCCTCGGCGAGACGATGGGCGACGCGGCCGTGCGCGCCAAGGACGCCCCCGGCGCGGGCGCGGCCGGCGGCGTGGGCTTCGCGGCCCTCGCGCTCGGCGCCGCGCGGCGGCGCGGGATCGACGTCGTCGTCGAGTTCACCGGCCTGCGCGAGACGATCGACGGCGCGGCGCTCGTCGTGACGGGCGAGGGGAGCCTCGACGCGCAGTCGCTGTCCGGGAAGGCGCCCGTGGGCGTCGCCAAGGAGGCGGCCGCACTCGGCGTCCCCGTCGTGGCCGTGTGCGGCCGCAGCCAGCTGGACCCCGCGGCGCGCGCCGCGGTGGGCTTCCGCTCAGTGCACGCGCTGACCGACATCGAGCCCGATGTCGCCACCTGCATCCGCGAGGCCCGAACCCTCCTGCGCCGGATCGGCACCGATCTGGCCGGATCTATCGTTGACAGTGAGAGAAGGAAGGAGCCGGCGACATGAGCACTGGCGAGGCTTCACGCGAATTTGACCTGGTGATCCGCGGCCAGCGGGTCCTCACGACGGCGGGCATCGCGCCCCGCGAGGTCGGCATCACGGACGGGCGCATCGTCGCGCTCGAGCCGCTGGGCAACGGCCTGGCCGGCCGCGAGGTCATCGAGCTGGCCGAGGACGAGACCCTCATCCCCGGCCTCGTCGACACACACGTGCACGTCAACGAGCCGGGCCGCACCGAGTGGGAGGGCTTCGCGTCCGCCACGAAGGCCGCCGCGGCCGGCGGCGTCACGACCATCATCGACATGCCGCTCAACAGCATCCCCCCGACCGTCAACGTCGACGCGCTCGAGCAGAAGCGCGCGGCGGCCCGGACGCAGTCCTTCGTGGACGTCGGGTTCTGGGGCGGCGCGATCCCCGGGAACACGGGCGACCTGCGCCCGCTCCACGACGAGGGCGTGTTCGGCTTCAAGTGCTTCCTCCTGCACTCGGGCGTGGACGAGTTCCCGCACCTCGACGTCGATGAGCTCGAGAAGGACCTCTCCGAGATCGCCTCGTTCGACGGGCTCATGATCGTCCACGCCGAGGACTCCCGCGCGATCGACCGCGCCCCCAACCCGGAGGGCGATGTCTACGAGAGCTTCCTGCACTCGCGCCCCCGCGGCGCGGAGAACGTCGCCATCGCGGAGGTCATCGAGCGGGCCCGCTGGACGGGTGCCCGGGCGCACATCCTGCACCTGTCGTCGTCGGACGCCCTGCCGATGATCGCCTCGGCGAGGCGCGACGGCGTCAAGCTCACCGTCGAGACATGCCCGCACTACCTCACGCTGCTCGCGGAGGAGATCCCCAACGGCGCGACCGCGTTCAAGTGCTGCCCGCCCATCCGCGAGGCTTCGAACCGCGAGCTGCTGTGGAAGGGCCTCGAGGACGGCATCATCGACTGCATCGTCTCCGACCACTCCCCCAGCACCGTGGACCTCAAGGACCTCGAGAACGGTGACTTCGGCGTGGCCTGGGGCGGCGTCGCGTCGCTCCAGCTGGGCCTGTCGATCATCTGGACCGAGGCCCGGCGCCGCGGGATCAGCCTCGAGCGGGTCGTCGAGTGGATGGGCCGCAAGCCGGCCGAGCTGGCCCGCCTCCAGCGCAAGGGAACCCTCGCGCCGGGGTATGACGCCGACTTCGCCGTCTTCGCCGCGGATGAGACTTTCATCGTCGATGCTGACAGACTGCACCACAAGAACCACATCACGCCGTACCAGGGCAAGGCGCTCTCCGGCGTGGTTCGCCGCACGTTCGTGCGCGGCACCGAGGTGGACTTCGCCGAGCCCAAGGGCCAGCTGATCCGTCGCGGGACCGCCTGATCGCAGGAGGAACTTTGACCGTCACGACGAAGCTCACCGCGGGCCAGCAGGCCCCCGGCTTCACCCTTCCCGACGCCGCCGGCCGCGAGGTCTCGCTCGAGGGCTACCGGGGCCGCCGCGTGGTCGTGTACTTCTACCCGAAGGCATCGACCCCCGGCTGCACGACCGAGGCCTGCGACTTCCGCGACAGCCTCGACGCGCTCAACGCCGCCGGCGTGAGCGTCGTGGGCATCTCCCCCGACGGCCCTGAGGCGATCGCCGCGTTCGCCGACGAGTTCGCCCTCACCTTCCCGCTGCTGGCGGACGACGGCGCTGCCGTCGCCCGGGAGTGGGGCGCGTGGGGCGAGAAGATCGTGGGCGGCGAGGTCGTCGAGGGCATCCTGCGCTCGACCGCCGTCGTCTCCCCCGAGGGCGAGATCGAGTCGATCGAGTACGGCGTCCAGGCCCAGGGCCACGTCGCCGCGCTGCGCACCCGGCTGGGCCTCTGAACCTCCCCTGAACCCCCGCGAGGGCCCCGGACTCTAAGTTCGGGGCCCTCGCCGCGTCTGGCGCCGCCTTCCCCGCACGCCGAAATGGGGGTCATTGTGACCGCGAGATCGATGCCACAGATGAGACTCGTCCCTTGCGCCGCGGATACCTTTTGACTTTCGGAAGGCTGAATTCCTGGAGCAACAGCTGCCCTAAGCCGCATCGGCTGCCCCGGCCAGGGCCGCACATGCGGGGAAGGGCAGCTGTTGTGGTCGAGGGCCGCGGATGTCGAGAAGGCTCATCACTGACAGAAGCCCAGCACTCGACAGCGACGTTCAGCTCGATCTCGGCTCGGGGGCTGCTCGGTATCGTGCCCATCTCGGCGTCCTACCACCCCTTCTCGGCGGTCCAGGTCCCCATTTCGGCGGTCCGCGCCCCCATCTCGGCGGTCCAGGCCCCCATCTCGTCAAAATCCTGTATCCCAAACACGCTCACGTGTTGACAGTCACACCAGATGTGAGCCAGAATACTTGCACATGCTGAAATAACAGTTCCACGATACGGAACCTGGATTCTCGTCCTCGACGGTCCAGCAACCGATGTTCCGTATAGCCGTCACCGTGGATGCCAGCATTCGAGTATTGAGGAATAGTCAAGCCATGTTGCTTGAACAGTTCAACAATGCCCCGGCCGAGGACGCCAAGAAGATCCTCCGCCCCTGTCTGGATGTCGACCGCTGGGTCGACGAGATCGCCCAAGCACGCCCCTTCGCCTCGCTCGAGGACCTCCTCGAGCGAGCCCGCACAGCGGCCGATCCCCTCTCCCCCGAGGAGATCGAGGGTGCCCTCGCGCACCACCCGCGCATCGGCGAGCGGGCGGCCGGCAAGAGCACCGAGGCGGGCATGTCCCGCAGCGAGCAGGCCGGTGTCGACCAGCAGGACCAGGCGACCATCACGGCACTGGCCGAGGGCAACCGCGACTACGAGAAGAAGTTCGGACGCGTCTTCCTGATCCGGGCCGCCGGACGCAGCGCCGGCGAGATGCTCGAGGCGCTCAGGGAGCGGCTCGGGCACACGCCCGAGCAGGAGGAGCCGATCGTCGCCGAGCAGCTGCGCGAGATCGCGCTCCTGCGCTTGGAGCAGAGCCTGCTCGAGAGGAGCCTGAGCGTATGAGCGTCTCCCATGTGACCACCCACATTCTGGATACCGCGGCCGGGAAGCCGGCCGCAGGTGTCGCCGTCGAACTCTACGCCCGCGACGGCGAGGCATGGTCCCAGATTGGAACGGGCACCACCGATGCGGACGGGCGGGTGAAAGACCTCGGCCCCGAACGACTGGAAAGCGGCGACTACCGCCTGACCTTCGCCACGGGGACGTACTTCGCCGGCATCGGGCAGGACACCTTCTTCCCGGAGGTATCGCTGACCTTCACGGTCGACGCTGCGGAGGCGCACTACCACGTGCCGCTCCTGCTGAGTCCTTTCGCCTTTTCTACGTATCGAGGGAGTTAGAGAAATGTCAGAGCACGCCAAGATCGTCCTGGGCCCGAACCAGTACGGCAAGGCCGAGGTCCGCGTCGTGAAGATCACCCGCGACACCGACCGCCACGAGATCGAGGACCTCAACGTCACGTCCCAGCTGCGCGGCGACTTCGCCGCGGCGCACTTCGACGGTGACAACGCCCACGTCGTGGCCACCGACACCCAGAAGAACACCGTCTACGGCTTCGCCCGCGACGGCATCGGCTCCCCCGAGGAGTTCCTCATCCGCCTCGCGAACCACTTCACGGGCGAGTTCGAGTGGGTCACGGGCGGGCGCTGGGAGGCGGAGCAGTACGCGTGGGAGCGGATCGCGACGCGCGGCGACGGCGGCCGGGGCCACGACCACTCGTTCGTCCGCAAGGGCCAGGAGGTGCGCAACGCCGTCGTGACGAAGGACGGCGACACGATCCAGGTCATCTCGGGCCTGAACGACCTCACAGTCCTCAAGTCCACCCAGTCCGGCTTCGTCGGCTACCCGAAGGACCGCTTCACCACGCTGCAGGAGACGACGGACCGCATCCTGGCCACCGACGTCACCGCGCGCTGGCGCTACAGCACCGACGCGATCGCCGCGGGCACCGTGGACTTCAACAAGGCGTACGACGACGTCAAGGCGCTCCTGCTCGAGGGCTTCGCCGAGGAGTACTCGTACGCGCTGCAGCAGACGCTCTACCAGATGGCCCAGAAGGTCCTCGACGCGCATCCCGAGATCGACGAGATCCGCTTCTCGACGCCGAACAACCACCACTTCGTCGTCGACCTCACCCCGTTCGGCCTCGACAACCCGAACGAGGTCTTCTACGCGGCGGATCGCCCGTACGGCCTCATCGAGGCCACGTTCCAGCGCGAGTCCATCTCGGACGCGGGGAACGCGTGGGAGGGCATCGCCGGCTTCTGCTGAGCCTGCGGTCCCAGCCCCGCACGGGAAGCGAGGACGACGGCGGTGAACTCCGGCCGCCGTCGTCCTCCTCCCGCATGCCCTGACCAGGCAACCAGACTGCCGTGGGCGTCCCAGCCCTCCCTGCGCCGGGACGCCCACGGCCACACCCACCCCCAGTTGCGCACTCGGAATTTCACAGCTGACAAGGAGGTCCGCTATGTCCCGACACCCTGCGCCCGCCCCCGGCACCATGCACGCCGAGGCGGCCCGCCCCGAAGACCAGAGGCTGCCGATCGGCTCGGCCTTCGCCTACGGCTTCCAGCACGTCCTGACGATGTACGGCGGGATCATCGCGCCGCCGCTCATCGTCGGCACGGCCGCGGGGCTCGGCGGCCAGGACATCGCGCTGCTGATCACGTCCTGCCTCTTCATCGGCGGCCTCGCGACCCTCCTGCAGACGCTCGGCGTCAGGTGGTTCGGCTCGCAGCTCCCGCTGGTCCAGGGCACGTCCTTCGCCTCGGTCGCGACGATGCTCGCGATCGTGAGCGGCGGCGGGGGCCTGCCGGCCGTGTTCGGCGCGGTCATGGCCGCGTCCGCGATCGGCCTGGTCATCGCCCCGTTCTTCGCGAAGATCATCCACTTCTTCCCGCCGGTCGTCACGGGCGTGGTCATCACCTCGATCGGCCTCTCGCTCACGCCGGTCGCCGCGAACTGGGCCCTCGGCGGCAACGCCTCGGCGCCGAACTACGGCAGCGTCGAGAACATCGGCCTCGCGGCCCTCACGCTCGCGGTCATCATGCTCCTGAGCAAGCTCGGCAACGCGCTCGTCTCGCGGCTGTCGATCCTGCTGGCGATGATCGTCGCGACGGGCTTCGCCGCCGTCGTCGGCATGGCCGACTTCTCCAAGGTGGGCCAGGGCGCGATCGCCGCGCTCCCCCAGCCGTTCGCGTTCGGCCTGCCCACGTTCGAGCCCGCCGCGGTCATCTCGATGCTCATCGTCGTCCTCGTCATCCTCACGGAGACGACGGCGGACATCATCGCGGTCGGCGAGATCGCCGGGACGAAGGTCGACTCGAAGCGCATTGCCAACGGCCTGCGCGCCGACATGCTCTCCTCCGCGGTGGCCCCGGTGTTCAACTCGTTCACGCAGAGCGCGTTCGCCCAGAACGTCGGCCTCGTGGCGGTCACGGGCATCAAGAGCCGCTTCGCGGTGGCCGCCGGCGGCGCGGTGCTCGTCCTCCTGGGCCTCCTGCCGGTCCTCGGCCGCGTCGTCGCGGCAGTCCCCGCGCCGGTCCTCGGCGGCGCCGGCATCGTCCTCTTCGGCACGGTCGCAGCGTCGGGCATCCGCACGCTCGCGAAGGTCGAGTACAAGGACAACATGAACCTGGTCATCGTCGCGACGTCCATCGCGTTCGGCATGATCCCGGTGATCAACAAGGAGTTCTACCACTCGTTCCCGACGTGGTTCCAGGTCATCTTCGACTCGGGGATCTCCTCGGCCGCGATCATGGCGATCCTGCTGAACCTCGTCTTCAACGTGTTCAAGGGGGGGACCCCCGAGGATCCCTCGGTGTTCGCCGCGGCCCCGACCCGCATGATCCCGATCCAGGTCCTCGAGTGCCTCGAGGACGGCGACCGCTGCGAGAACGGCAAGATCGTGGACAAGGAGGGCAACGAGGTCCAGGTCGACTCGCCGGACGCCGCGCACGGCCACTGACGCCGTCTGCTCAACCGAGTGCCGGGCACCCGTGGGTGCCCGGCACTTGGCGCTTTCGTGGCCCCGCACTCCCGCGTCCCTGCCACTGACGAAGGCTCGGTAGGCTTGTTCCATGACTCCCCAGCGCCAGATCTCCGTTCGCCGCGCCCCGCGGTACGTCCCGTTCATCGTGGCCGGCGGCGTCCTCGGCATCATCGCGGCGGCGTTCGTCTCCTTCGCGGCGCCCGCGCCGAAGGACTACACGCAGGAGTCGGTGTTCGGCTACTTCATGGTGCTCTTCGCGGCCGCGGGCGTGCTGCTCGGCGCCATCACCGCGCTCGTCCTGGACCGCATCAGCCTCCGCCGGGCCCAGCGCGCCACGGTCGAGGAGGTCGAAGAGGAGTCCGCCGACGAGCCCGCGGCCCCCGGCCGCGGCGCCACCGGCGCCACCGGCGCCGGTGGCGCCCCCGGTGCGCCGGGTTCCGGCGCGGAGGGCGGCGAGGCGGGCCGCAGCGAGGACGACGGCGCCACCTCCTAGCGCTGACACCCCGCCGAGGGCGGGGTCACCAGCGCGCGTTCAGCCGAGCAGGGCCGTGACGAGGCGGATGCTCGTGGCCACGATCGAGACGAGCCCCACGGCGGCAAGCACGTTGTGCCACCACCGGTTGCGCAGATCGCCCATGAGCGAGGCGCGGTTGGCCATGACGAACAGCAGGACGCCGAGCAGCGGGGCGATGAGCACCGTGAGCGACTGCGCGATGACGATCAGGCCCACGGGCGAGGCCTGGAACATGAGCGTGATGGCGAGCCCGAAGGCGAGGATGATCGCGGTGGCGACGCGTGCCGCCGCCGAGCCTGCCCGTGCCCCATGCCCGAACGCGTCCGAGAGCATCGTCCCGCCGGCGGTCGCGTTGGCGATCATCGAGGAGAACGCCGCCCCGGAGAGGCCGAGCGCGAAGAGCGTCGACCCGACGGGTCCCGCCAGCGGGGCGAACACGGAGGCCAGGGCGGTGATGGTCCCAGCCTCGCCGCCCGTGCGGCCGAGGACCGAGGCCGCCACGGCGATGACGAGGCCGGTCATGATCCCCGGGGCCACGATGCCCGGGATCGTGTCCACGAGCGTGACGTCGCGGTAGTCGGCCCGGGTGCGCCGATTCTCCTTGACGCCGTAGGCCGTGTAGAACGCGGCGTTGATCGAGAAGTTGGTGCCGACGAGCGCGACGACGAGGATCTCGCTGCCGGCCGGCAGCCTCGGGATGGCGCCGTCGAGGGCGCGGTACCAGTCGGGCTGGGCGACGACGGCGCTCGCGACGAACGCAACGGCCATGAGCGCGACGATGACGAGCAGCGCGCGCTCGACGATCCCGTAGACATTCCGGAAGGCAAGGACGAACGCGACCCCGACGGTGCACACGACGCTCCAGACAACGGGGGATCCGCCGAAGACCATCGAGAGTCCGAGCCCCGAGCCGACGGCGTTCCCCACCGAGAACATGAGCGTGATCCCGAAGACGCCGACCCCTGCTGCGGCACCGACCCACCGGCCCAGGTGCTCCTTGATGGAGGTGATGAGGGAGACGGGCGAGACGATGCCGAGCCGCACGCTCATGTCGGTGTAGACGATCATGAGCAGGGTCGAGACGCCGATGACCCACAGGAGCGTGTAGTCGTACCGGCTTCCAGCCTGGACTGCCGTGGTGAGGTTGCCCGGGCCGAACTGCCAGGCCCCGACCACGAAGGCCGGCCCCATGAGGGCCAGATAGCCCAGGATGCCGCGGCGCCGGCGGCCGGTGCTGGCGCCGCTCTGCAACGGCTGCACGGGCGCCTCCTCGGTGACGGGCGGGGACGGTGTGGTGGTCTTCTCGCTCATGGCGAGCCTCCTTCTACAGCGTGGTCGCTGTGGGTCGTCGTTGACCAGTGGGGAGTGGGGTGTGAGGAGGCGCACGACGGCGGGCGGTCACCCGCCGTCGTGCGGCTGCCGGGCCGGCCGTGACCGCCGTCCGGCCCGGGGCAGGGGATCAGGCGGGGACGGTGACGCTGCCGAGGTTGGCCGACGCGAGCGCGAGCGCGATCTCCTCGTGGGCGCCGGGCGCGAGCGGCAGGAGCGGGGTGCGGACCGTCGCGTGCTCGAGGATGCCCCGCGCGACGAGGCCCTCCTTGAGCGCGACGGTGCCTTCCATGTGCGAGCCGCGGTGGTAGACGTTCTTCGTCACGGGCAGGAGGCGGTCGTGGATGGCGCGGGCCGCCGCGTAGTCCTTGGCCTTGCCCGCCGCGATGAGCTCGACGAGGGGCTCGGGCGCGAGCCCGCCGTAGCCGACCAGGGCGCCGTCGACGTCGAACATCGTGTGGAGAAGGTACTCGTCGTGGCACGTGAGGACCTGGAGCTCGGGGAAGGCCGCCCGGAGCACGGGGATCTCGGTGTCCCAGCGCTTCATGTTGCGGACGCCGTTCTTGGTCGCGAACACGCCCTCCTGGCCCGCGATGTCCAGCTGCGTCTCGAGGTCGTACGTGGCCTTCGTGGCATCGGGGTACTGGAACAGGATGAGCGGCAGGCGGCTGGCCTCGAAGATCTCGCGGTAGCGGCTCTGGGGCGCGCCCTTCTGGTAGCCGAAGCGGAGCCAGCCGTGGGACGGGTAGACGAGGCCCGCGGCGGCGCCCGCGGCGACGGCGCGCTGGGCCTCCTCGGCGGCGACCTTGTTCCCCTCGCCGGTGATGCCGGCGATGATCGGCAGCCGGTCCTCGACGGCGTCTCGGAACGATGAGATGACGAGGGCCTGCTCGGCCTGGGTCAGGAAGGTGCCCTCGCCGGCGTGGCCGAGCACCACGAGGCCCTTGACGCCGTCGACGCTCGCGAGCCATCCGCCGAGGCGGTGAATGGCGTCGACGTCGACGCTTCCGTCGCGGGTGAAGGGCGTCACGGGCGCGGGGACAAGTCCGCGGAGATCGATCGTCATGTGAAGACTCCTCTGTCTTGCTCGTGGACGTTCCATTGTGGGAACGTTTGCGGGAACGTTTTCAAGGGTGCATCGTGGCCCAGCTCACTGTCAAGACCCGACTTCCGCCGGCGGGAATCTAGAGTGGGGAGAGAGATGGCCCGAGGAGGAGATGTGAGCGAGACACCGCAGGTGACTGTCACGCTGCGCGACGTCGCCGCAGCGAGCGGAGTGAGCATCTCGACCGCGAGCCGGGCCCTCGACGAGCGGAATCCGACATCGCGCTCCGCTACCGCCCAGCACGTCCGGAAGGTAGCCGAGGAGCTCGGCTACCGTCGGAACACCTTCGCGGCGAGCCTGCGGCGCGGGGAGACGCGCACGCTGGGCGTCCTCGTCCCGCGGCTGAGCGACACCGTCATGGCGCTGACCTTCGAGGAGCTCGAGCGGGCCGCTGCCGGGCGAGGCTACTTCGCCATGGTGGCCACGAGCGGCGATGATCCCGAGGACGAGCGCCGCGCCGCGGAGACGCTCCTGAACCGCAATGTGGACGGCCTGATCCTCGCCACGGCCCGGCTGGACGACAGCCTCCCGCGGCTCCTGCGGGAGCGCCGCGTGCCCCATACCCTCGTGCTGCGCACGGATGGGGTGAGCCCCTCTTCCCTGGGCGACGACGAGGTCGGCGGGTACCTCGCGGTGCGCCACCTCGTCGATCTCGGCCACCGGGACATCGCCGTGGTCACGGGGCCGAAGTTCACGTCGACCGCCGTCGGCCGCCTCGCAGGCGCGAAGCGCGCCCTCGACGAGGCCGGCATCGCCCTCCCTGAGGAATGGGTGCGGGCCGGCAGCTACGGGATGGACTACGGCATGGCCGCGGGCGAGGAGCTCCTCTCCTCGGACGGATACCGTCCGACGGCGGTCTTCGCGGCGAACGACAACCTCGCCCTCGGGATCGTCACCGCCGCGGAGCGGCAGGGCCTCGCGATCGGCCACGACCTGGCCGTCGTGGGCTACAACGACATCCCGCTCGCGGCCCGCCTCGCCATCCCGCTGACGTCGGTGCACGTGCCTCTCGAGCAGATCGCGCGCACGGCCATCGAGCTCATCACCGAGCCCGGGCGGGCCCCCGAGATCCGCAGGGCCATGCCGACCCTGATGCCCCGGGCCTCGAGTGGCCCTCGGCGCTAGGAGCCGCCCCGACACGCGGGCGGAGCGGCCCTTTCGCCATGAGACAATTGACCAGTGGTACGCGGCGACGGACTCCTCTCCCTTGATCTAGATCCCATCGACAAAGGCCCCAAGGACGCCTGCGGCGTCTTCGGCGTCTGGGCTCCCGGCGAAGAAGTCGCCAAGCTCACCTACTACGGCCTCTACGCCCTGCAGCACCGGGGGCAGGAGTCCGCGGGCATCGCGACGAGCGACGGCACCCGCATCAACGTCTACAAGGACATGGGCCTCGTCTCCCAGGTCTTCGACGAGTCCACGCTCAACACCCTGACGGGGCACATCGCCGTCGGCCACTGCCGGTACTCCACGACCGGCGCGAGCCACTGGGCCAACGCCCAGCCCACGCTCGGCGGCACGGCGAACGGGACCGTGGCCCTCGCCCACAACGGCAACCTCACGAACACCGCCGAGCTGCGCTCGATGATCGAGGAGCTGACCGGCGGCCAGCTCACAGGCGAGATGAAGCAGGGCAACACCTCGGACACGGCCCTTGTGACCGCGCTCCTGGCCGGCGAGAAGGGGCAGACCCTCGAGGAGACCGCGATGGCGCTCCTGCCGAAGATCCGCGGCGGGTTCTGCTTCGTGTTCATGGACGAGGGCACCCTCTACGCCGCGCGCGACACCTTCGGCATCCGCCCGCTGTGCCTCGGCCGGCTCGAGCGCGGCTGGGTCGTCGCCTCCGAGCAGTCCGCCCTCGCGACCGTCGGCGCGAGCTTCATCCGCGAGATCGAGCCCGGCGAGTTCATCGCGATCGACGAGAACGGCGTCCGCACCCAGAACTTCGGCAAGCCCACGCCCGCGGGCTGCGTCTTCGAGTACGTCTACCTCGCGCGCCCCGACGCCGCCATCGCGGGCCGCTCGGTGTACGAGTCCCGCGTCGAGATGGGCCGCCAGCTGGCCCGCGAGAACACCCACGAGGCGGACATCGTCATCCCCGTGCCCGAGTCCGGCACCCCGGCCGCCGTCGGCTACGCCGAGGAGTCGGGCATCCCGTTCGCGCACGGCTTCGTCAAGAACTCCTACGTGGGCCGGACCTTCATCCAGCCCTCGCAGACCCTCCGCCAGCTCGGCATCCGGCTCAAGCTCAACGCGCTCGAGTCAGTGATCCGCGGCAAGCGCGTCGTCGTCGTCGACGACTCGATCGTGCGCGGCAACACCCAGCGGGCCATCGTGCGGATGCTGCGCGAGGCCGGGGCCAGCGAGGTCCACGTCAAGATCTCCTCGCCGCCCGTGAAGTGGCCGTGCTTCTACGGCATCGACTTCGCCTCGCGCGCCGAGCTCATCGCCAACGGGGCCACGATCGACGAGATCTCCCAGGCCATCGGCGCGGACTCGCTCGGCTACATCTCCGAGGACGGCATGATCGCGGCGACCCAGCAGCCGCGCGAGCGGCTCTGCACCGCGTGCTTCACGGGCAAGTACCCGATCGAGCTGCCGAGCGCGGACAAGCTCGGCAAGAACCTCCTCGAGCGCGGCGTTCCCACCTCGAACGGCAGCTCCACCCCGAGCATCGCGGAGACCGAGGACCCCGCCGAGAAGTCCGGGGCCACCGGCTGCGACCCCGGCCCCGACTCCGAATTCGAACCCCTGCTGACCGAGGCCGACAGGAAAGAGACCGTATGAGCACCACCCCGATCCCCGACCAGCCCACTGGCGGCATCACCTACCCGGCGATTACCTACGCTGACGCTGGTGTCGACGTCGAAGCCGGGGACCGCGCCGTCGAGCTCATGAAGGACGCCGTCAAGGCGACGCACAACGCCTCGGTCGTGGGCGGCGTCGGCGGCTTCGCCGGGCTCTTCGACGTCTCCCGCCTGCTCACCTACCGCAAGCCCTACCTCGCGACGTCGACCGACGGCGTGGGCACGAAGGTCGCGATCGCGCAGGCCATGGACGTGCACGACACGATCGGCTTCGACCTCGTGGGCATGGTCGTGGACGACATCGTGGTGGTCGGAGCCGAGCCGCTCTACATGACCGACTACATCGCGTGCGGCAAGGTCGTGCCCGAGCGGATCGCGGACATCGTGCGCGGCATCGCGGCGGCCTGCTCCGTCGCCGGCACCGCCCTCGTGGGCGGCGAGACTGCGGAGCACCCGGGCCTGCTCGGCGAGCACGAGTACGACGTCGCGGGCGCGGCGACCGGCGTCGTCGAGGCCGACGCACTGCTCGGCCCCGAGCGCGTGCGCGAGGGGGACGTCGTCATCGCCATGGCCTCCTCGGGCATCCACTCGAACGGCTACTCCCTCGTGCGCCGGGTCATCAACCACGCCGGATGGCAGCTCGACCGGCAGGTCTCCGAGCTCGGCCGCACCCTCGGCGAGGAGCTCCTCGAGCCGACCCGGGTCTACGCGGCGGACTGCCTCGACCTCGTCCGGGCCCTCAACGGGACGGGCGGCGGCGAGGACCTCGCGCTGCGCGGGTTCTCGCACGTGACCGGCGGCGGCCTCGCCGCGAACCTCGCGCGCGTGCTCCCGCAGGGCCTCCTTGCCACCGTGGACCGCTCGACGTGGGAGCTGCCGGCGGTGTTCAAGCTCGTCGCCGAGCTCGGCGGCGTGCCGCAGGCGGACCTCGAGCGCACGCTCAACCTCGGCGTGGGCATGGTCGCCATCGTGGCCCCCGACGCCGCCGACGCGGCCCTGGCGCGCCTCGCCGAGCGGGGCGTGTCCTCGTGGGTCATGGGCCAGGTCACTGCGGACGACGCCGGTGCTGCCGCCAACTCGGGCAATCCCGACTACGTCCAGGGCGCCAAGGGAGTCGACGGCGGCGCGGTCCGCCTGGTCAACGCCTACGCCTGACCCCACGCAGAAAGGCATTCCGGGTGCGCAACGGCGCACCCGGAATGCCTCTTCTGCGCCTGTCGGCAGCTCTGGGCACGGGCTCCGGCCGCTGACACACTGGGGGCATCCACGTGAAGGAGACGATGCCCCGATGGGAGCCACCGAGTTCGATGACCTGCTGGTCCAGGCCAGGGCAGCGCTCGGCGCCATCGTCCGCGGCGACCCGAGCGGCTACCACGCGATCATGTCTGGGGGCGACGACATCACCTGGGCGAATCCGTTCGGTGGAGTCGCGCATGGCAGGGCAGCCGTTTACGAGCAGCTCGAGCGGGCGGCGTCGTCCTTTCGGGACGGAGACGTGACATCCATCGAGACGATCGCGAAGTCTGCCGGAGAGGATCTGGCCTACACCGTGGAAATCGAGCGCGTCCGCAGCAAGGTCGGCGGACGGGACGACCCGACCGACGTCGCGGTCCGGGTCACGTGCGTGTACCGGCGCGAAGCAGACGGGTGGAAGATCCTTCACCGGCACGCCGACCCACGAGTGGAGCGGCAGACCGCTGAATCCCTCATCCAGCACTGAGGCGTCGCGGGCCTAGAGGCGTTCCGCCAGGTCCTCGAGCGCCTCGCCCACGTCCTCCCGCCAACGCCAGCGGGCGCGGTTGTCTCCCCGGGTCGGGCCCTGGTTGATGATCCCCACGGGCTTGCCGTCGTGCACAGCGTCGAGGACGAACCGGTACCCGCTCATGACCGCGAGCGACGAGCCGAGGACGAGGAGGCCGGCCGCGGCGGCGAGCATCGCCGTCGCCCGCTCCTTGCGCTCGGCGGGGACTCCCTCGCCGAAGTAGACGACGTCCGGCTTGAGCTCGACCGACCCGCACACGAGGCAGCCCACCATGCGGAACCGGTCGACCCAGCCGCGGGAGAGGTCCACGTCGCCGTCGGGGCGGACGGCGGTCGGATCGAGCGCGGCCGCCTCGAGGTAGCCGGGGTTGGCCTGGGCGAGGCGCTCGTCGAGGTTGGAACGCCCCTCGAGGTTGCCGCAATTGAGGCAGACGACCCTGTCGAGGTCGCCGTGCAGCGCGACGAGTTGGCGCGTGCCCGCGGCGGCGTGGAGCCCGTCGACGTTCTGGGTCACGACGCCGGCCACGTGCCCCGCGGCCTCGAGGGCCGCGAGCGTGCGGTGCGCCCGGTTGGGGACGGCGCGGTCGATGTGCCGCCAGCCGACGAAGCTGCGCGCCCAGTAGCGGTGCCGCGCGGCGGGGTCGTGCCGGAACTCCTGGTAGGTCATGGGCCGGTGCCGCCGCCACGACCCCTCGGGGCCGCGGTAGTCCGGGATGCCCGAGGCCGTGGAGACGCCCGCCCCCGTGAGGACGAGGACGTTTCTTGCCCGGAGCATGCCCAGGATCCCGTCGCGGGCGACGGCGGTCGGCTGGGGTTCGACGGTCTCCGTCACCTCGCGCGCGATGGAGCGCAGGGCCGCAGCATGGGCCCCGGCAACGGCGGGGTGATCGAACGCGTCCAGGGGGTCAGCCGATCCGGCGGGAATCCTCGTCGTCGTCTTCGTCGGCAAACTGATCCGCGTACTTGTCCTCGTAGTCGGAGTAGTCCGGCTCCGGGTCGTCCGCGTAGCGGTGGGATGAGTGGCTGGCACCGGCGCCCAGTTCGCGCTCTAGTGCCGCATAGTCAGTGCTCGGGCTGTAGTACTTGATGTCCCGAGCCTGCTTGGTTGCCTTAGCCTTCTGACGGCCGCGCCCCATGGCGTGACCCCCTCTTTTGCCTCGTCCCGGAGGTAGTCGCGAAGGGCAGGCTCGCGAGGCCCCGGAGTCATTGATCAATTTGTCGTAGGTCTAGACTACATGTAATCGCGGCCGACTGCGTATTCGTGCGGCGCGCCCTCCCGGCCGGTTATTGATCCGAAAGTGAGTGACGCACATGAGCACCCCCGACGGCTACGACAGGATGAACGCGGCGCCCGCGCGGAACATTCCGCCCCGGCCCCGGAGGTCCCCTGCCTCTGCCTTCGCGGGCTCTGCCTTCGCGCGGAAGCGGAAGCCCACGCGCCGGCGGCGCGGCGGCGAGCGGGTGAACCGCCCGCTCGCCGCCGCGGCGGCCCTCGCGCTCGTGGCCCTCATCATCTGGGGCCTCTCGGCATGCATGGGCGGACCCAGCTCCCCGTCAGCGACGTCGGCCGTGCCCTATGCCCAGGGCGACTGCTTCGCCGACTTCGACCCTTCCGTCCAGAACAACCGCACGGTGCCGTGCACCGAGCCGCACTCGGCCCAGCTCGTGGCCGTCGGGGCGGCAAAGGAGGGCGAGTACCCCGGCCGCGAAGCCCTCGAGGCGGAAGCAGGGCAGCTGTGTCGGGACGCCAACCTGACCCTGCCGGCGGACACGAGCACCCTCAAGCAGCGCACGGTCTACCCGACGCAGGACGGCTGGCAGAACGGCGACCGCCGGATGGAGTGTTTCGTCGAGAGCACCGCCGGCAACACGCTCACGGCGTCCCTGCTGCCCTGACCGCCGCTCCTCGCGACCCCAACTCCTCGCACTACTCGGCCGCGGCCTCCTGGGTCGCCGGGCGCTTGCGCACCACGCTCAGGCCGCTCGTGGCCCCGGTGAGGTCCTTGAGGTCCACGGTCACGTCCGCGACGTCCACGAGGACCGTGTCGCCGTCGGAGATCTCCCCCGCGAGCAGCTCCCTCGCGAGCCGGTCCCCGATCTCGCGCTGGACGAGGCGGCGCAGGGGCCGCGCGCCGTACGCGGGGTCGTAGCCGGACATCGCGAGCCACGCGCGGGCGCCGTCGGTGACCTCGAGCTCGAGCCGGCGCTCGTGCAGGCGCGACTGAAGCGCTGCGACCTGCAGCTCGACGATCCGGGAGAGCTCGTCCACGGTGAGGGCGTCGAACATGATGACCTCGTCGAGCCGGTTGAGGAACTCGGGCTTGAACGAGGCATTGACCACGCCCATGACGGCGTCCCGCTTCGCCTGCGGGCTCAGCTCCGGGTCCACGAGGAACTGGCTGCCCATGTTCGAGGTCAGCACGAGGATCACATTGCGGAAGTCCACGGTGCGCCCCTGGCCGTCGGTGAGGCGGCCGTCGTCGAGCACCTGCAGGAGGATGTCGAAGACCTCGGGGTGCGCCTTCTCGACCTCGTCGAGCAGGATCACCGAGTACGGCCGGCGCCGCACGGCCTCCGTGAGCTGGCCGCCCTCCTCGTACCCGACGTACCCTGGAGGCGCCCCGACGAGGCGCGCGACCGAATGCTTCTCGGAGTACTCGCTCATGTCGATGCGCACCATGGCGCGCTCGTCGTCGAACAGGAAGTCCGCGAGCGCCTTGGCGAGCTCGGTCTTGCCGACGCCGGTCGGGCCGAGGAAGAGGAACGAGCCCGTGGGCCGGTTGGGGTCGCTGATCCCCGCCCGCGCCCGGCGGACGGCGTCCGAGACGGCGGCCACGGCCTTGGTCTGGCCGATGAGCCGCTTCCCGAGCTCCTCCTCCATGTGCAGGAGCTTCTGGCTCTCGCCCTGGAGCATGCGGCCGGCCGGGATGCCGGTCCACGCCGAGATGACCTCGGCGATGTCGTCCGCGGTGACCTCCTCCGCGACCATGGTCTGCCGGCCCGCGCCCTCCTGCCCGGCGCCCGAGGCAACGGCGTCCGCGGCGGCGAGTTCGCGCTCGAGGGTCGGAATCTCCCCGTACAGGATCCGCGAGGCCTCGGCGAGGTCGCCCTCACGCTGGGCCTTGTCGGCCTGGGAGCGCAGCTCGTCGAGCCGGGCCTTGAGGTCGCCGACCCGGTTGAGGCCGGCCTTCTCGGCCTCCCAGCGCGCGTTGAGCGCGGCGAGCTGCTCCTTCTTGTCGGCCATGTCCGCGCGCAGCGCCGCGAGCCGCTCGACCGAGGCGGGGTCGGTCTCGCCCTCGAGGGCCAGCTCCTCCATCGTGAGGCGGTCGACGGCGCGGCGGAGCTTGTCGATCTCCTCGGGCGCCGAGTCGATCTCCATGCGCAGCCGGGACGCGGCCTCGTCCACGAGGTCGATGGCCTTGTCCGGCAGCTGCCGGCCGCTGATGTAGCGGTTGGACAGGGTCGCGGCGGCCACGAGGGCCGAGTCCGCGATCGAGACCTTGTGGTGCGCCTCGTAGCGCTCCTTGAGCCCGCGCAGGATCGTGATCGTGTCGTCCACGCTCGGCTCGCCCACGTACACCTGCTGGAAGCGGCGCTCGAGGGCGGCGTCCTTCTCGATGTTCTCGCGGTACTCGTCGAGCGTCGTCGCGCCGATGAGCCGCAGCTCGCCGCGGGCGAGCATGGGCTTGAGCATGTTGCCGGCGTCCATCGAGGAGTCCCCGGTGGCGCCCGCGCCGACCACGGTGTGGAGCTCGTCGATGAACGTGACGATCTGCCCCTCGGAAGCCTTGATCTCCTCGAGCACGGCCTTGAGCCTCTCCTCGAACTCACCGCGGTACTTGGCCCCGGCGACCATCGAGCCGAGGTCGAGGCTCACGAGCCTCTTCCCGCGCAGGCTCTCCGGGACGTCGCCCGCGACGATGCGCTGGGCGAGGCCCTCGACGACGGCGGTCTTGCCGACGCCGGGCTCGCCGATGAGCACGGGGTTGTTCTTGGTGCGCCGGGAGAGGACCTGGACCACGCGGCGGATCTCGGAGTCGCGGCCGATCACGGGGTCGAGCTTGCCGGAGCGGGCGATTGCGGTGAGGTCGGTGCCGTACTTCTCGAGCGCCTGGAACGTGTTCTCCGGGTCGGGCGAATCGACCTTGCGGTCTCCGCGCACGCCCGGGAGCGCCGCAACGAGGGCCTCGCGCGAGGCGCCGGCGTCGCGCAGCGCCTTGCCGGCCCCGCCGCCGTCGGCCGCGAGACCGATGAGGAGGTGCTCGGTCGAGACGAAGCTGTCCCCCATCTGCTCGGCCTGCTGCTGGGCGGCCTGGATCGCCTGGAGCGCCTGCCGGCCCAGCTGGGCCTGCGCGACGGTCGAGCCGGAGCTCGAGGGCAGCGCCTTGATGGCCGTGCTCGCGGCAACGCTCACGGCGTCCGGGTCCGCGCCCGTGGCGCGCAGGAGCGCGACGGCGACGCCCTCGCGCTGGTCCATGAGCGCCTTGAGCAGGTGCGGCGGCTCGACCTGGGGGTTGCCGGCGGTGTTCGCGTTCATGGCGGCCGCCGACAGGGCCTCCTGGCTCTTGGTGGTGAATTTGACGTCCACAGTGCTCCTTCCGCCTGTCGCAACCAACTGCTGCGCCGCCCCCGAGACTGATCTGATGAGGGTCAGCGCACTTAACTTGAGTGTACTCCGCTCAACTTCGAAGTCCAAGCGGCCGGGAGCGGCCCGACGGCACGTGGCAGACTGGCCGCATGAGCCTCATTGTGCGCCCCGAACGCCCCGACGCGCCGGGAGAGGCCGCGGCCGTGCGGGCCGTCACGGCCGCCGCCTTCGCCGCCGCCCCCTACGCGGCGCCACCCGCGGACGGTACCCAGGACCCGGGCGAGGCCGCCCTTGTCGGCTGGCTCCGCGAGGACGCCGGGTACCTCCCGGAGCTCGCGCTCGTCGCGGAGGAGGACGGCGCCGTCGTGGGCCACTCGATCACGACGCGCGGCTGGCTCGATCCGGACGACGGCGGACCGGCGGTCCCGGCGCTCGGCCTGGGCCCGATCTCCGTCCGCCCCGACCGGCAGCGGCGGGGCATCGGCGCGGCCCTGCTCGAGGCGACGGCCGCCGCGGCCGAGGCGCGGGGCGAGCGGTTCATCGCCCTGCTCGGCGACCCCGCCTACTACGGCCGGCACGGCTGGGAGCCGGCGTCCCGGCACGGGATCGCCTCGCCCGAGCCCGCGTGGGGCGACTACTTCCAGGTCCGCCTCCTCGCCGCGCACGACGGCGCGCGGGGCACCTTCCGCTACGCCGCGCCATTCGCCCGGTTCAGCTGAAAGCCGATACGGCTTGAGCGGCGTCCGGGCCATTCCGGGCCGGCGGCGCGGGGCGTAGCATGCCCTCGGGCGGAGGGACCGTGCACCGAAGGAGTCCGCCATGGCCTGGATCCGCCCCGAGGACAGCGGGTACGACGAGGCACGGAGGCTGTTCAACGCCTGGATCGACAAGCGGCCCGCCGTCATCGCCCAGTGCGCGACGCCCGCCGAGGTGGCGGAGGCGCTGGCCTACGGGCGCCGGGAGGGCCTGCCGATCGCCGTCCGCGCGGGCGGGCATTCGGTGGCCGGCTACAGCACGAACGACGCCGGTCTCGTCATCGACGTCCGGCCCATGAAAGCCGCCGAGGTGGACCCAGAGGCCCGCACCATCCGGGCGGGCGCCGGCCTCACGTGGCACGAGTACGACACCGCGACGCAGGCCCACGGCCTCGCCTCGACGGGCGGGCGCGCGTCCACGACAGGTATCGCCGGCTTCACCCTCGGCGGGGGCTCGGGCTGGCTCGAGCGCACGTGCGGCCTCGCGTGCGACAGCCTCGTCTCGGTGGACCTCGTGACGGCCGACGGCGAGTTCGTCACAGCGAGCGCGGACGAGAACCCCGAGCTGTTCTGGGCGCTGCACGGCGGGGGCGGGAACTTCGGCGTCGTCACGTCGCTGACCTACCGGCTGCAGCCCCTGGGCCCCGAGGTTGCGGCTGGCCTCCTCGTCTGGCCTGGGGACCGGACCCGCGAGATCCTCGGCGCGTACCGCGATCTGGCCCACACGGCCGACCAGCGGCTCGGCACCGCCCTCGTCCTGTTCACCGCGCCGACCGGTGACGACTCGGTCCCCGAGGATCTGTGGGGCAGGCCCGCAGTCCTCATCGGCTTCGTGTACAACGGCCCCGGCGAGGAGGGACTCGAGGCGATCCAGCCCTTCCGGGACCTCGACCCGGCGGCGGACTTCGCCGGGATCACGCCCTACGCCGACTTCCAGTGCAGCATCGACGACCCGGCGGACCACTTCAACTACTGGTCAGCGGACTACCACGACGAGCTCAGCGACGCCGCCCTGGACATCTTCGCGGCCTCATCCCAGGAACTGCCGAGCCCCGAGTCCCAGCAGCTCATCGTCCCGTGGGACGGCGCGGTCGCCGAGGGGCCGGCCGGCGGCTCGCCGCTCGCCCACAGGAAGTCGGCGTGGGTCTCGCACCCCTTCGGCATCGCCGCCGACCTCGCCGGCGGAGAGCGCGCGCGGGACTGGACGCGGCGCTTCCGCTCGGACATCGCCCCGTACACGAACGGCGGCGTGTACCTGAACTTCATCGGCGACGAGGGGCAGGGCCGCGTCCGCGCCGCCTTCGGAGACGAGAACTATGCCCGCCTCGCACGGGTGAAGAAGGAGTTCGATCCCGAGAACGTCTTCCGCGGGAACCAGAACATCCGCCCCGCCGAGTAAGCGACTCGCGTGGCACACTCGCTTCCATGGCGATCCTCATCGACCCGCCCGTGTGGCCGGCCCACGGCACCGTGTTCTCGCACCTCGTGAGCGACTCCTCGCTCGCGGAGCTGCGGGACTTCGCCGATGCCGCGGGGCTTCCGGCCGGGGCGTTCGACGAGGACCACTACGACGTTCCCGAGCGGCGCTACGCCGAGATGGTGGCCCTCGGCGCCCGGCCGGTCGACGGCGGGGCGCTCGTGCGCGCGCTCATCCGCAGCGGCCTGCGCGTCCCCGCCCGCGAGCGCAGCAAGGCCCTCTTCACGCCGCTCCTGCACCGCTGGAGCACGCTCCTGCCGGGGCACGCCCCGCTCGGCGTCGAGCTGCTCGAGCGCTGGGCCGAGCCGCACCGGCGGTACCACACGCGGGCGCACCTGCTCGCCGTCCTCGAGGCCCTCGAGCGGATCGGCGGCCTGCCCGCGGAGGCGCGCCGCGCCGTCGTCCTCGCCGCCTGGTTCCACGACGCCGTCTACACCGCCGCGCCGGGGCGGCCGGGCCAGGACGAGGAGGACTCGGCGCGGCTCGCCGAGGACCGGCTCGCGGACGCAGGGCTGCCGGACGCGGAGGTCGCCGAGGTCGCGCGGCTCGTCCGGCTCACCGCGGGGCACTCCCCCGAGGCGGACGACGGCGGCGGGCGGCTCCTGTGCGACGCCGACCTCTCCGTGCTGGGCCGGGACCCGGGCGGGTACCGCCGCTACACGGTCCAGGTCCGGGAGGAGTTCGCGCATGTGGCGGACGAGCAGTTCCGCCAGGGCAGGGCCGCCGTCGTCGGGCACCTCCTCGGCCTCGACCCGCTCTTCCACACGGAGCGGGCCCGCGAGCTGTGGCTCGCGCCCGCCCGGGAGAACCTCAGCAGCGAGCTGTCGCGACTGCGGGGCGGCGAGCCGCTCGACCACCCCGTGCCGCGGCGGAGCCGCGCGGGCGGGTGATGCTCGGCGGGTGACGCAAGGGCGGGTGACGCCCGGGCGGGCCGGCCCGCCGACGGAGCTACCCGCCGTCGTCCGTCCCGCCCTCGGCCCGGCGACCACGCTCGGCAGGGTACTCGGCGACGGGCAGGCGCCACTCGGTGTTCCCGTCCGGCGCCATGTCGACAAGCGCGAGGGAGTCGAGGACGATGCTGTCCCCCTGGGCGGCGCGGCGCCCGTTCTGGACCGTGATGTGCGGCCGGAAACCGCGGCCCGTGTGCTGCGGGCTGTGGATGTTGCCGTCGGCCTCGGCCACCGCGCGGCGGATCCGCTCATGCAGGTCGGCCAGCGCCGGATGCAGGTCCACGAGGCTCACGCGCACCCGCCCGCGGTAGCCGAAGTCGGCGTCGCGCCCCACCTGCACGGTGACGGGGCGGAAGGACGCGAAGGCCCCCGCTGCCGCCGCATGGGCGGCCTCGGGGGCCATGTCGAAGCGCAGGAGCGTCACGTGCAAGGGCCAGTGCCGCTTGCTGAACCGCTCGCCCACGGGCGCGGGCTCGATGAACGCGACGACGACGAAGGGGTGCAGATGCCCCGCGGGGTCCATGGGACTAGACCTGCCCCTCCGCCTCCTGGGCCGCGGTCTCCTCGGCGGCGTTCTGCTCGGCACTGGCTCCGTTGGCCTTCACGGCCGAGACCTCGAACTCGAGCAGGATGCGGTCGGAGACGAGCACGCCGCCCGAGTCGAGGGCCGCGTTCCAGTTGACGCCGAAGTCCTTGCGGTCGATCCGCCGGGAGCCCTCGAAGCCCGCCCGCAGGTTCCCGAAGGGATCCCGCTCGACGCCGATGAACTCGATCGGGATGGCGATCTCCCTCGTCACGCCGCGGATCGTGAGGTCCCCGTTGACGATGAAGCTGTTCTCCTCGATCTGGTCGATCCGCTTGGAGACGAACGTGATCTCCGGGTAGTGCGGCGCGTCGAAGAAGTCGTTCGTGCGCAGGTGCTGGTCGCGCTGCTCGTTGCGGGTGTCGATGCTCGCCACCTTGATGGTGACGCGAACGGTCGAGTTCGTGGGCTCCTCGGCGTCGACGTTGATGACGCCCTCGACGTCGTTGAACGCGCCGCGGACCTTGGTGACCATGGCGTGGCGGGTGGAGAAGCCCAGGCGCGTGTGCGCCGGGTCGAACCGCCATTCGCCGGCCAGGGAGCTGTCGAGTTCGGGCATGGTGCCTCCTTGTTTTCCGAGCACACGTTATCCGCACGCTGCGCCGAGCACCAAGACGCGGATGGCCCCGGTCAGCGGCCGAAGCCGGCGAGGAGCCGATCCGTCGGGACGATCTCCTTGCCAAGCGGCATGAGCGAGACCGGGATCATCTTGAGGTTCGCGATCGCGAGCGGGATGCCGATGATCGTCACCGCCATCGCGATGGCGGTGGCCACGTGGCCGATCGCGATCCAGAGGCCGGCCACGAGGATCCAGATCACGTTGCCGATCGTCGACGGGATGCCGACGCGGCCGCCGCGGTCCACGATCGTGCGGCCGAAGGGCCAGAGCGCATAGGAGGCGATCCGGAAAGAGGCGATGCCCCACGGGATCGTGACCACCAGCAGGCAGCACACGACGCCGGCGAGGAAGTACCCGAGGGCGAGGACGAAGCCGCCGAAGATGAACCAGATGAGATTCAGGAGGGTCTTCATGCCCCCAGTCTGCCGCCGAGCGGCCGTGCGGGCCACCCGCCGTCGCGCGCTCCTGGCCGAAGTGCTCGTGGCCGATGCGCGCCCGGGCCAGCGCTACTCGGTAGGGGCGCGCCGGATGCCGGTGAGCGGCGAGACCCAATGGGCCGGATCGGCCATGGGGAACTGGCGGCCCGTGACTTCCTCAGGCACCACACGGACGAAGAACCCCTTCTCGCCGCCCTGCCACGGGAACAGCGGGAGGGCGACGGCGTCGATCACCTCGGCCGTCTCGAGCACCGGCTCGAGGTGGCCGCGCGCGACGACGGACCACGCCTCGCGCTGCTCCTGCTCGTAGCCGTCCACCTCGAACACGGCCGGGAGCCGCTCGATGGAGGCCGCGAACTTGGTGCCCGGGGCCGTCCGGAACAGGAGCGTCCCCCGGTCCACGAGATAGTTCAGGGGGATGATCTCGAGCCGGCCGTCGAGGGAGAACGCGAGGCGGCCGACGACCATGCTGCGCAGGCGCGCCCAAGCGTCCTCGTGGGAGAGCTGCCGCACGCCCTCGGCACCGGCGTGGCCTTCATGGATGCCCATGGAGCCAGTCTAGGACCGGGCCCCGCGCGAAGGGCCCGCGGGATGAAGGGCCCGCGCGACGAAGGGCCCCGGGCCTGCGGATTCCGCAGGCCCCGGGGCCCGATCGTGCCTCACCTCGGGGCGTCAGCGGGCGTTCGACGCCGGGGCGCTCGCCCGGCGCGGGCCGCGACGTCCGCCGCCCGCACCGCCCTGCCCGCCCTGGCCGGAGCGCGGCTGCTGCGCCCGCCCCGCCTGCTGCTGGTCGCGGCCCTGCTGCCGGCCGGCCTCGGCGCCCCGGCCCGAGCCGCCGCGGCCCTGGCCGCCCTGCGGCTGGGCGTCCCATGCACCCTGGCTCCGGCCGGCGGGCGACTGCCCGCGCTGGCCGCCGCCCTGGCTCCGGCCGCTCTGGGACTGCTGCTGCCCGCGCTGCGCCTGGCCCCGCTGGGCGCGGCCGTCCTGGCCCTGGGCCCCGGGCACGTCGTTGCGGTGTCCCGAGCTCGTCGCGCCGGCCGAGCCGCCCCGGCCGCGGCGGGCGCGCTTGCGCTGCGCGTTGGCGCCCGTGGACGAGCCGCCGCCCTGCTGCGGCTGGCGGGCGGCGACGGAAGCGGCGCGGGCCTCGGGGTCCACATACTCGGCGCGCTCGCCGACGAGGGCCTCGACCTGCGGGGAGTCGGTGGTGACCGGGGTGAACTCGACGCTCACGCCGGCGTCCTTCATGAGCTTGCGCACGTCCTGCTTCTGCTCGGGGAGCGCGATCGTGACGACCGTGCCCTCCGAGCCGGCGCGCGCGGTGCGGCCCGAGCGGTGCAGGTAGGCCTTGTGCTCGGCGGGCGGATCGACGTGGACCACGAGCTCGACCTCGTCCACGTGCACGCCGCGCGCGGCCACGTCGGTCGCGACGAGCACGCGCACCTCGCCCGAGGAGAAGTCGGCGAGGTTGCGGTCGCGGGCGTTCTGGGACAGGTTGCCGTGGAGGTCGACGGCGGGGATGCCCGCCTGCGTGAGCTGCTTCGCGAGCCGCTTGGCATGGTGCTTGGTGCGCATGAAGAGGACGCGGCGGCCCTGGCCCGAGGCGAGCGCCTCCACAAGGTGCTTCTTGCTCGTCGCGTCCGCCGTGAGGAGCACGTGGTGCTCCATGGTGCTCACGGCCGCCTGCGGGGCGTCGACCGAGTGCGTGAGCGGATTGCTCAGGTACCGGGTCACGAGCTTGTCCACGCCGTTGTCGAGCGTCGCGGAGAAGAGGAGCCGCTGGCCGCCCTTCGGGGTCTGGTCGAGGATCCGCTTGACCACCGGGAGGAAGCCCAGGTCGGCCATGTGGTCCGCCTCGTCGAGGACGGTCACGGCCACGTCCGCGAGCGAGACGATGCGCTGGCGCCCGAGGTCCTCGAGGCGGCCGGGGCACGCGATGACGATGTCGACGCCGGCCGCGAGCGCACGCTCTTGGCGCGCCTGGGAGACGCCGCCGTAGATGACGGTCGTCGTCAGGCCGAGGGCCGCGGCGAGCGGCTCGACCGTCGCATTGATCTGGGTCGCGAGCTCGCGGGTGGGGGCGAGGACAAGCCCCGAGGGGGCACCGGCACGGCGGCCGGACGCCTTGGCGCCCGAGGCCGCGAGGCGCGAGACGAGGGGCAGCGCGAACGCGATGGTCTTGCCGGAGCCCGTGCGGCCGCGGCCGAG
Organism: Sinomonas sp. T428B; assembly: GCF_056780155.1. NCBI lineage: Bacteria > Bacillati > Actinomycetota > Actinomycetes > Micrococcales > Micrococcaceae > Sinomonas > Sinomonas sp. T428B. Next base: position 3,308,754 of record NZ_JBRAZR010000001.1, read on the forward strand.
GACGTCGCGGCCCGCGAGGGTGTCGGGCAGGGTCTTGGTCTGGATGGGGAACGGCGCCTCGATGCCCTTCTCCGCGAGGGCGGAGGCGAGGACGGCGGGCACGCCGAGGGAGAGGAAAGTCGGTTCAGCCATGGCTGTCGGCAACTCCAGGTTCGGAACGGCCCCGCGGGCCAAAGCGGCACGCGGGGATCGCCGAGGAAAGGGAGCCTGGCCGCGCGGCATCCCGGGGCACCGTGAAAACGGGGGGATGGGGGCCTGTCAACGCGTTCATCGACGCGGGGCGCCTGAGCGCCCACTCGATCAAGTCTAGCAGCGGCCCCGCACCGGCCATTCAACCGAGGAGATACGGCCAGTCAGCGATGCGGATATGGCCACTCAACGGTGCCGGTCGGCGCCGCCCTGCCCTGCACCGTGGGCCCCTCGCCCTCAGGGGGCGTCGAGCGGGAGGGGGGCGACGGCGTCGTGGGTCGCCGGGGTGCGGCCGGCCGCCGGGGTGCCCAGGGAGCGCCCGTCAGGACCCAGCAAGACGCCCATGCGCTTGGCCATCCGCAGCATGACGAGGCTCTCCGTGAGCTCGATCCCCGGCACGCGCTCCTGGAGGGCGAGCTCGGCGCTCATGACCTCTGCGACGGAGTGCAGCCACATCGTCACGATGAAGTTCGCCGGGCCCGTCACGGACGCCGCGAGGCGCACGGAGCGCAGCGACCGCAGGGCCGCGGCGGCCGCCGCATGCTGGCCCGCGGGGACCCGCGCGTACCACGTGCAGTTGACGGGGAAGCCGACCGCGAGCTGCGCGACGTCGCAGCGGAAGGACACGAGGCCCGAGCCGAGGATCCGCGTGAGCTGACGCTGCACGGTCGAGGGATTGCGCCCTAGCGCGCGGGCCATCTCCGCGGCCGAGGCGCGGCCGTCCCGCGCGAGCAGCGGCAGCAGATCCCGGCATGCAGGCGGCAGGGTCCCCGCGGCAGGCCGGGCCTCGGCGAGCTCGGCGAAGGCGGCGGCCTTCTTGGCCTCGAGGGCGGCGAGGCGCCACGCGTGGCCGGCCTGATGGAGCCTGCTGCCGAGGCTCGAGTGGACGCGCTCGACGCCGGGCACAGCCCGGATCGCGGGGCCCACCCGGAGGGCGTACTCCGGCAGCGTCTCCGTGAAGACGGTCAGCAGCAGGTCGTGGTGGCCGGCCGGGAGCTCGACGGACTGGACCTCGGGCATGCCGCAGAGCGCCTCGGAGACCTCGTCGGTCCGGCCGGGGGCGCAGTCCACGTTGACGAACGCGAGGTTCATGGCCGCGGGGTCGCCCACGCTGTACGCCGTGATCCAGGCGAGGCCCGCGGCGCGGATGCGCTCCCACCGGGCCGCGAGGGTCGCGGGGTGCGCGCCGAGGATCGCCCCGGCGTCCTGCCAGCTCACGCGGGGCGCGATCTGCAGGGCGCTGATGAGCTCGAGGTCCTGCTCCGAAAGGCGCGGGACCTCCTCTCGTGACGCACGATTCTGCTCGGAATCCGCCATGCGATGCATGATATCCGGCAATCCTGCGACGGGAGAGGGGAACCCCTCGACACTGGACGCCACGAGGGAGTGTGGCTGACGCCACACTGCACCAACGACAGGAAGGGACCCATGACGCTCCTGAGTGACGCCCAGTCGATGCACGGCGAGATCGCGCGGCTGAGGCACAGCCTGCACCGCGAGCCGGAGATCGGGCTGCACCTGCCCCGCACCCAGGAGAAGGTCCTGGCCGCCCTCGACGGACTCGGCCTCGAGGTCTCCACGGGCACCGACACGACGTCGGTGACCGCGGTCCTGCGCGGTACCGCACTGCCGGCGTCGTCCGCCCGGCCCGTGGTCCTGCTGCGCGCCGACATGGACGGCCTCCCCGTGCAGGAGCGCACGGGCCTCGACTTCACGTCCCGGATCGACGGCGCGATGCATGCGTGCGGGCACGACCTGCACACGGCGATGCTGCTCGGCGCCGCGACCCTGCTCGCCGACCGCCGGCACGAGCTCGAAGGCGACGTCGTCTTCATGTTCCAGCCCGGCGAGGAGGGCTTCGACGGCGCGTCCGTCATGGTGCGCGAGGGCGTCCTCGACGCCGCCGGCCGCCGCGCCGACGCCGCCTACGCGCTGCACGTCTTCTCCGCCCTCGAGCCGCACGGCCGCTTCCTCACCAAGCCCGGGGTCATGCTCAGCGCGTCCGACGGCGTGTTCGTCACCGTCCGCGGGGCCGGCGGCCACGGCTCGGCCCCGCACAGCGCCAAGGACCCGGTCACGGTCGCCGCCGAGATGGTGCTCGCGCTCCAGACCATGGTCACGCGCCAGTTCGACATGTTCGACCCGGTCGTCGTCACGGTGGGCCGGCTCGCCGCCGGCACGCGCCGCAACGTCATCCCGGACACCGCGGAGTTCGACGCGACGGTCCGCACCTTCTCGGACGCGTCCCGCGAGCGCATGCAGGAGGCGATCCCCCGCCTGCTCGGCGGGATCGCCGCGGCCCACGGGCTCGAGGTGGACGTCCGGTACGAGCCCGAGTACCCCCTCACTGTCACGGACCACGCCGAGACCGACTTCGCCGAGCGCCAGCTCGCCGAGCTCTTCGAGGGCCGGAGCAGCCGGCTCGCCCAGCCGCTGAGCGGGTCCGAGGACTTCTCCCGCGTGCTCGCCCACGTCCCCGGGAGCTTCATCGGCCTCAGCGCGGCCGCTCCCGGCGGCGGCTACCGGGACGCGCCGTTCAACCACTCCCCCTATGCGGCGTTCGACGACGGCGTGCTCGCCGACGGCGCGGCGCTCTACGCGCGCCTCGCACTGGCCCGCACTGCCGAACTCGCCGGCGCCTGATCCGGCCCGTCCCTGACCCCACACGAAGCCCCCCGCCCTCGGCTCCGCCGCTCCCACCTCAGAGGATCCCATGACCACAGCAGTCACGACCCCGGCCGTGCGTTCGACCCGCCGCACCCTCATCGGCACCGGCATCGGCAACGCCGTCGAATGGTACGACTGGGCCATCTACGCGACCTTCGCGCCCTTCTTCGCGTCGCAGCTGTTCAACAGCGCCGATCCGACCTCGGCGATCCTGAGCACGCTGGCGATCTTCGCCGTCGGCTTCGTCGCGCGGCCCTTCGGCGGGTTCGTCTTCGGCTGGGTCGGCGACCGGATCGGCCGCAAGTCCTCTATGACCCTCGCGGTCGGGCTCGCGGCCCTCGGCAGCCTCCTGATCGGCGTCGCCCCGACGTTCGAGGCCGTCGGGGCCTGGGCATCGCTCCTTCTCCTCGTGGCCCGGCTCATCCAGGGCCTCGCGCACGGCGGGGAGCTGCCGTCGTCGCAGACCTACCTCTCCGAGATGGCCCCGCGCGAGAAGCGCGGCCTGTGGGCGACCCTCATCTACACCTCCGGCACGGTCGGGATCCTCGCGGGCACGCTCCTCGGCGCCGTCCTCTCGGCGGCCCTGGGCAAGGCGGACATGGCCGCGTGGGGCTGGCGCGTCCCGTTCCTGCTCGGCGCGGGGCTCGGCCTCTACGCGCTCATCATGCGGGCCAAGCTCAAGGAGACCGACGTCTTCGAGCACGAGACCGCCGCGGAGAAGCGGGAGCCCCTGTGGCCCCAGATCGTCCGGCACCGCAGGCAGGCGCTCCAGGTGGTCGGCCTGACGGTCGGGCTGACGGTCGTGTACTACATCTGGGGCGTCGTCGCCCCCTCGTACGCCGCGACCACGCTCAGGATGGACCGCGGCGAGGCGCTCTGGGCGAGCGTCATCGCGCTCGTCGTGTTCATCGCCGCCCTGCCCGTGTGGGGCATCGTCTCAGACCGCTTCGGCCGCAGACCCGTCCTGTGGGCCAGCGCCCTCGGCAGCGCCGCGCTCCACTTCCCCATGACGTGGCTGCTCAAGGACTCGCCGTGGCAGCTGGCCGTCTCGATGTCGGTCATGCTCGTCTTCATCGCCGGCTCGGCCTCGGTGGTCCCGGCGGTCTACGCCGAGCTGTTCCCGGCCACGATCCGCACGGTGGGCGTCGGCGTCCCCTACTCGATCTGCGTCGCAGTGTTCGGCGGCACGGCCCCCTACCTGCAGCAGTGGCTCGCCGGCATCGGCGCGGCGAACATGTTCAACGTCTACGCCGTCGCGCTCCTGCTCGTCAGCGTGGTCGTGATCTTCACCATCCCCGAGACGAAGGCCAAGGACCTCAGCCACTGACAGAGCCGGCTCCCCGGCTCTGCGCCGACGGCGCCCCGACGGCGAGAGCCGCCGGGGCGCCGTCGTGCGCGTGCCCAGCACGCCCCGGCGGCACGTAGCCTTAAAGGCGATGAGCGAGCAGCACCCGAACCCCGTCACCCCCGGCTCCCAGGCCTCCTTCGGCACGTACCGGCGCCAGCCCGTGAGCTTCGTGCGCCGCGGCACGCGCCTCCAGGGCCGCCGGCAGCAGGCGTGGGACGAGCACGCGGACGCGTTCGTCGTCGACGTCCCCCGGCACGTCGCGGACACGTCGGTGCACCCGGACTTCGTGTTCGACGCCGCCGAGGAGTTCGGGCGGACGGCCCCGCTGACGGTCGAGATCGGCTCGGGCCTGGGCGAGGCGATCGTCGCGGCGGCTGAGGCGAACCCCGAGCGGGACTTCCTCGCGGTCGAGGTCTACCGGCCCGGGCTCGCGAACACGCTCCTGCGCATCGGCCAGCGCGGCCTCACGAACGTCCGCGTGGTCCAGGCGAACGCGCCCGAGGTGCTCGGCTCGATGCTCCCGGCCGGCTCGGTCGACGAGCTCTGGGTGTTCTTCCCGGATCCCTGGCACAAGACCAAGCACCACAAGCGCCGCATGGTCAAGGACACCTTCGCCGAGCTCGCCGCGCGCGTCCTGGCCCGGGGCGGGACCTGGCGGCTCGCAACGGACTGGTCCGGCTACGCGCAGCAGATGCGCGAGGTCGTGGCCGCCTCCCCGGACTTCCGCAACGCGCACGACGGCGAGCGGTCGGGGGCGGCGAGCCCGCTCACCGCCGCGTGGGCCTCTGGGGTGGACTGCGAGCCGACCGGGGAGCAGGACGAGATCGGCGGCTGGGCGCCGCGCTTCGAGGGGCGCGTGCTGACGAGCTTCGAGAACAAGGCGCTCAAGGCCGGGCGGGTCATCTTCGACATCACCGCGGTGCGGCAATAACGTTCGTCATGGCCGCCTCGCCATACGTCTGATATATCTTGGCTGTGGGAACTGTCAGCACCGTGGGCCGCACCTTGGCGGAACACGCGTACCTCGAACTGCGCGAACGCATCATCGACATGCGCCTTCCGCCCGGCTCGGCCCTCGACGAGGACGCCCTCATGCGGGAGCTCGGGGTCGGGCGCACGCCCATGCGCGAGGCGGTCAAGCGCCTCGAGTCCGACCGCATGCTGACGGTCTACCCGCGGCGCGGCACGATCGTCTCCGACGTGAACATCAGGGACCTGCGCGCGATCTCGGACGCGCGGCGCGTGCTCGAGGCCTTCGCCGCGCGCAAGGCCGCGGAGCACGTCACGGACGAGGACCGCGCGGCGCTGCGCGCGTGCCTCGAGGACCTGGCGCGCGCCGAGATCGGCTCGAACGAGGCCTCGATGGCCCTCGACGAGCGCATCCACCGCACGATCTACGCGATCATGCGCAACTCCTACGTCGAGGCCACCCTCGTCCAGTACTTCAGCCTGTCTCAGCGCATGTGGAACTTCGTCCTGAGCGGCCTGGCCCCGATCACGGGCAACGTCCACGAGCACGCCGGCCTCCTGCACGCGATCCTCGACGCCGACCCGGACCGCGCCGCGCAGCTCGCCGAGGAGCACGTGACGCACTTCGAGGACCTCGTCCGCAGCGCCCTCTAGCCCCTCCACGGCGTCTGGTCCACTTGGACCGCGACGACGAACAGGTGCTGGCCCTGTTCGATCTTCTCCACCTCGATCACGCGGATCTGGCTCTGGGCAGTGCTGCCCGCCCGCCCGATGCCCACGCCGTAGGTGACGTAGCCCTCGTAGTCCCCCGCGTCGGCATAGCTCGTGATGGCCGTGTAGCCCACCGCCCCGTCCGGCGCCGAGACGACGCTCGAGGCCCCGTCCTCGGTGTGGGCCTGGGCCGGGGTGAAGCGGATCCGCAGCACCGCGGCCGTGCCCGGCATGGGGATCGTCGCGCCGCTGCCGTCCTGCGTCAGCTCGGGCACGTACTCGATCTCGTAGCCCGGGAAGGCGCCCTTGAAGCGGAAGCTGATCTGGTCGTAGGGACGCGTCTCGCCGGTGGGGTGCGCGCCCACCCCGATCGAGTACAGGTAGGGCAGGCCGGGCTCGGGCGGCTGGGCGATGGGCGGCCGGACCTGGTGCGGGATGCTCCACGGGGAACCCGTCGCGGGGACGCCCCAGTCGTGCCGCAGGGCCGCGGAGATGACCCGGTCGCCACTCTGCGGCGGGGCCGTCTGGTCCGTGTCGGGGCCAGGGGTGGGGGCCGTCGGCGACGCGGTCGCCGTGGGCGTCACTGGTGCGGTCGCCGTGGGGCTCACCGTGCTCCCCGGGGTCGTGGCGGTCGGAGTGGCGGAGGGCTGGCCGACGCAGCCGGAGAGAACGACGGCGGCGGCGCCCGCCACCCAGAGGAGGCGGCGGCTGAAGCCCGGCCTTGCTGAGGACGCTGGCATGGCTGCTCCTTGGAGGAACCTGTCCTGACTCCTCTAAGGATCGCAAGGACACCATGGGATTCTCCAGAGCCTTCGCCCGCGGCCGGGCACGACGGCGGGGCCGCACCCCCGGGACATCGTCCCGGGGGTGCGGCCCCGGCGGGCTCAGGCGCGGATCTTGGCCATCTCCGGGTCGACGAGCGGCTCGGCGACCACGGTCGCGGCAATGCGCCGGCCGAAGTACTCGATCTCCACCGAGGCGCCCAGCTCGACCTCGCCCGGGAGCCACGCGTACGCGACGGGCTTGCGGACGGTGTGCCCGAACGCGGCGCTCGTGACGTAGCCGGCGACGGCGCCGTCCACGAACACCGGCTCCTTGCCCAGGACGACCGACGTGCCGTCGTCGACCGTCAGGCAGCGCAGGCGCTGCGCCGGCGCCGACTCCGCGGCGGCGGCCACGGCGGCCTCGAAGGCCGCCTTGCCCACGAAGTCGCCCTTCGCCGGGCGGACCGCGAACTCGAGGCCGGCCTGGACGGCGTCGTGCTCAGTGGTCATGTCCGTGCCCCACGAGCGGTAGCCCTTCTCGAGGCGCAGGCTGTTGAAGGCGCTGCGACCGGCCGCGATGACGCCGAACGACTGGCCGGCGCCCCAGAGGGCGTCCCACAGGCGCTGCCCGTACTCGGCCGAGGTGTAGATCTCCCAGCCGAGCTCGCCGACGTAGGAGAGCCGCATGACCCGCACGGGAATGCCCGCGATCGAGGTGGACACCGACCGGAAGTACTTGAGCCCGTTGTTCGTCAGGTCCGCCGGCGTGAGCGGCTGGACGAGGTCGCGGGCCTTGGGACCCCAGACGCCGATGCAGCACGTGCCGCCGGTGGTGTCGCGGACCTGGACCCAGTCCTGCGGCGAGGCCGCCGTCTGGTCCGCCGCCTCGCGCGAGATGTAGTCGAGGTCCAGGCCGCCGTTGGCGCCGATCTGGAAGAGGTCCTCCTCGATGCGGGCGACGGTCAGGTCGCTCTTGATGCCGCCGGCCTCGGTGAGCATGAGCGTGTAGGTGACGGACCCGATGCTCTTGTCGATCTGACCGGTCGTGAGGCGCTGCAGGAGGCGGAGGGCCCCGGGGCCGGAGACCTCGAGCCGCTTGAGCGCCGTCATGTCGTACATGGCCACGTTGGTCCGCGTCGCGTGCGCCTCGGCGGCGGCGATCGGCGAGTCGTAGGCGGCCGCCCAGTCGTCGCGGGCCGGCGGCTGCCACTCGGCGGGCAGCGTGTCGAGCAGGCCGCGGTTGGCCTCGTACCACTGCGGCCGCTCCCAGCCGGCGGCCTCGAGGAAGACCCCGCCGAGCTCGCGCTGGCGCGCGTTGAAGGGCGAGACCCGCAGCCCGCGGGGCGATTTCCGCGGCTCGAGCGGGTGCTTGATGTCGTACACCTCGACGAAGCTCTGCTTCGAGGTCTCGAGGACGTAGTCCTCCTGGAGCTGGATCTCCTCGAAGCGGGCCACGTCGAGCTCGTGCAGGTCCGTCTCGGACTGGCCGTGGACGAGGAGCTCGGCGACGGCCTTCGCGACGCCCGCGGAGTGCGTGACCCACACGGCCTCGGCGATGAAGAAGCCGCGCACCTCGGGCGACTCGCCGACGAGCGATCCGCCGTCCGGGGTGAAGGAGAAGATCCCGTTGAACGCGTCTGCGATGCCCGCCCGGTCGAGGGCCGGGAGGAGCTGGCGGGAGGCCTTGAAGGCCTGCTCGAAGTCCTCGGGCGTGAACTCGAGCCGCGAGGGCATCGCGTGGTCGGCCATGTCCTTGCCGTCGACGGCGGGGAGCTCGTCGTAGCGGACCGCGATCGGGCGGTGGGCGTACGAGCCGATGCCGAGGGCCTCGCCGTGCTGGCGGAAGTACAGGCCCTCGTCCTGGTGGCGCAGGATCGGCAGGGCGGCGCTGTTGCCGGTCCCGAGGATGTGGCTGCCGCCGAGGGCGACGCCGTCGGCCTGCTCTGCGAGCTCCTGCACGGCCGTGGTCTTGACGTACTGGTGGGCCATGGGGACGAGCGGGACGGGCATCCCGACGAGCTCCCCGAGCTGGGGGCCCCAGAAGCCGGCCGCGGAGATCACGATGTCGGCGGGGACGACGTCGTCGCCCGTCCGGACGCCCGTGACCCGGCCGCCGCCGCGCTCGATGCCGGTCACGGTCACGTTGCCCACGAACTTCGCCCCGCGCGCCTCGGAGCGCTCGCGGAGGAGCTCGACGGCGAGCAGCGAGGAGGCGAGCCCGTCGCCGGGGAGGTGCAGGCCGCCCAGGACGATGCTCTCGTCGATGAGCGGGTGGAGGGCCTTGGCCTCGGCGGCGTCGACGAGGCGCGCCTCGACGCCCCACGCGGTGGCCCAGCCGTGGCGGCGCTTGAGCTCGGCGAGCCGGCTCTCGCTCGTGGCGATCTCGAGGCCGCCGACGGCGTTGAACGCCGAGAAGCCGGGCCGCGTGAGCGAGGCGAACTTCTGCCCCGTGTAGGCGGCCATCTCGGTCATGGTCTTGGAGGAGTTCGTCTGGAAGACGAGGCCTGGGGCGTGGGACGTGGAGCCGCCGGTCAGCGGGATCGGCCCCCTGTCGAGGACGGTGATGTCGGTCCAGCCGCGGGACGTGAGCTCGTCGGCGAGGTTGGCCCCGACGATGCCGGCGCCGATGATGACAACGCGTGGTGAAGGCATGGTTCCCTCTCGTGGTTCGTGTGGTTCTGGCGCCGGGTCAGGCGAAGATGATGGTGCGGTGGCCGCTGAGCAGGACGCGCCGCTGGGCGTGCCAGCGCACGGCGCGGGCGAGGGCCAGGGTCTCGGCGTCGCGGCCGAGGGTCGCGAGGTCCTGCGGGGTCAGCCGGTGGTCGACCCGGATGACCTCCTGCTCGATGATCGGGCCCTCGTCGAGGTCCGCGGTGACGTAGTGGGCCGTGGCCCCGATGTGCTTGACGCCGCGGGCGTGGGCCTGGTGGTACGGCTTGGCACCCTTGAAGCCGGGCAGGAACGAGTGGTGGATGTTGATGGCCCGTCCGGCGAGCTTCCGGCAGAGGTCATCCGAGAGGATCTGCATGTAGCGGGCCAGGACCACGAGGTCGGCGCGGTACTCGTCGACGAGGGCGAGGAGCTGGGCCTCGGCCTCCGGCTTGGTCTCGGGCGTGACCGGGATGTGGATGAACGGAAGCCCGGCGGCCTCCGCCATGGGGCGCAGGGTCGGGTGGTTGGAGGCGACGGCGACGAGCTCCGCCGCGAGGTTGCCGGCCTTCCACCGGTAGATGAGGTCGTGGAGGCAGTGGTCCTCCTTGGAGACCATGACGAGGACGCGCGGAGCCGCGGCCGGGTGGAACGTGTACTCCATCCCGAAGTGCTCGGCCGTCTCCGCGAACTCGGCCGTGAGGGAGTCGGCGTCGATCTGGCCCTCGGAGCTGAAGGCGGTCCGCAGGTGCAGCGCGCCCTCCGCGGCGTCGTCGAACTGCTGGTGCTCGGTGATGTCGAAGCCGCGCTCGACGAGGAAGCTCGAGACGGCGTGGACGATCCCGGCGCGCTGGGGGCACGAGAGCGTCAGCACGGCCGTGGGCGTCGCGCGTGCTTCCGGCGTCTCGGCGGTCGGGCGCGGGAGGGTAGGGGTTGCGGTCACAGGTGCGTCCTTCCGGGATGGTCCGTGCTCATACAACTGATATATAAGAGACGGTAGAGGTGCGGATCACATCGCGTCAAGGGGCAATTTCCCCGAGGCGGCGAGGCCGCCGGGGGCCGTCAGCTCAGGGTGAGGCTCGCGACCGTCCGCTCGGCCTCGTCGCGGATCTGGACGGCGCGGATGTCGGCGAGCTGGATGGACGTGGCGCCGGTCAGGACGGCGGCGCGCGCGTAGCCCGTCGAGGACCAGCTCGCCGCCCGCTCCTGGCTCCCGTCCGCCGCGACCACCCAGACGCTGAACACGCCGTTGGCCGGCATGCGGCGGCACACGAGGTCCAGCTGCGTGCCCCACGCGCGGCGCCCGAGCGAGAGCTCGACGTCCGCGCCCTCGGCCGAGGCGAGCGTGTAGGTCGCGGCCGGCGAGCTCGGCGAGGGCGAAGCGGACGCGCTCGGCGAGGGCCCGGCGTCGGGCGCGTCCCCGGCCCGGAGGACCGGCCCGAGCGCGGCGCCCGCGGCGAAGAAAGCCGCCGCGGCGGCGGCGAGCCCGGCGCCCCAGGCGATGCGGCGCGCGCGACGGCGGCGCCTCACCCGGGCGAGCAGCGCGGCCGGCGCTGTGGCCGACTCGGGCGGGCGGGCGGCGTCATGCGCGAGGGCGACGGCGCGGGGTGCGGGCACCGCGTCCAGGAGCGCAGGGAGGGACTCGAGCGAGGCGAGCTCCGCGCGGCACGCCGGGCAGTCGGCGAGGTGTGCCTCGAGGGCCCGGGCCTCCGCGCGCGGGAGCACGCCCAGGAGGTAGGCACCGAGGTCGAGGCGGGCGCGGCGGTGCAGCTCGCCGTTCACCGGTCCACCCCCATCTCGTCGAGCGCTGCGCGGAGCGAGCGCAGCGCGTAGAAGCAGCGGGACTTGACGGTCCCCGGCGGGACGCCGAGCTCGAGCGCGGCCTCGGCAATGCTCAGCCGGCGGTAGTGCATGGCGATGAGCGCCTGCCGGTGCTCCGGCGTGAGCCGGGCGAGCGCCTCCTCCATGACCACGCGGTCCACGAGCTCCTCCACGGGCTCGCCGTCCACGGCCGCGTCGAGGCCGTCCTCGCCGAGCTGGGCGACGGCGCGCGGCCGGCGCGCGGCGCGCCGGTGCTGGTCCACGATGAGGTTCCGGACGGTGCGGTAGAGGTAGGCGCGCAGGCTCGAGGCGTCGGGCGGGCCCTGCCGCCAGACCCTGATGATCGCCTCCTGGACGATGTCCTCGGCCTGCTCGCTCCCGACGGCGCCGCATGCGAACCGCCGAAGGGCGGCGCCGTGGTCGCGGTACAGCGCCGCGACGGCGTCCTCGTCCATGGGCATCGTGGCCTCCTTGCACGGATGGACACGCCCGCCGGGCCCGATCGGTTCACCCGGATGTGAACCATTCTGCGCCCGGCGGCGTGTGAGGGGGCAGCGGCGGCCCGCCGGACCGCCACGTCCAGGAAGGAGCCGATCATGGCAGCAGCATTCACGGCGTCGAGGGGCGTCCGGGTGAGGCTCGCGGCGCTCTGCGCGGCGGCCGCGCTCGGGCTCGCCGGCTGCGCGGGCGGGCCGGGGACGACGGCGTCGCCCACCACAGGCGGGCAGACGACCACCGCGACGACTGGCCCCCTGCCTGACCCGTACGGCGGCGGCGCGGCCCCGACGACCTCGCCCACGGCCGCGCCCGCGTCCGAGGCAGCCCTCAAGACCGCGACAGCGGGGACGCACACGATCGTCGTCGACGGCGAGGGCAAGACGGTGTACTTCTACACCAAGGACGAGCCGAACTCGGGGAAGTCCGCATGCGTGGGCGGCTGCATCACGCTGTGGCCGCCCGTGACCACGGACTCGGCGCAGCCCAAGGTCGAGGGCGTCACGGGTACCGTCGGGACCATCACGGCTCCGGACGGCAAGCACTGGGTCACGCTCAACGGCCTGCCGCTGTACTACTACGCGAAGGACTCTGCGGCCGGGGACACGACGGGGCAGGGTGTCGCCGGGGTCTGGTACGTCGCCGCGCCGGACGGGAAGATGATCACCGATCCGCTCAAGTAGGCTCGCGTAGCATCGGCCCATGGCCGAGGCTGCACGCACGTGGAAGGACATGATCGAGTTCTGCCAGGGCCTCCTGGTGCGCAAGACCGGGCGGGACGTGCATGCGTGGGCCGAGGAGGCCCGCGCCCGCGGGCTCGCCACCGACGCCGAGCTCGCCGCGTGGATGCGCGACGAGCACGGCGTCACGGGGTACGCCCGGTACGCCGTCTCGTGGGAGGTGTTCGGCTACCCCGAGTTCATGCTCCGGGACGCCGACGAGCTCTTCGCCGGCCAGTACGCGGACCGCGAGCACCTGCGGCCCCTCGCCGAGGCGGTCCTCGCGTGGGCTCAGGCGCACGACGGCGTCGCCGTCCAGATGCGCAAGACGTACGTCTCGCTGCTCTCGCCCCGGCGCAAGTTCGCCCAGGTCACGGCCGCGACGAAGTCCGCGGTCGACGTGACGCTGCGCTGGGACGGGCCCGCGCACGAGCGGCTCGAGCCGGTCCGGGCGCGGCCAGACGACCCCTTCACGTCGCGGGTGCGGCTGCGGGCCCTCGAGGACGTCGACGATGCCCTCTTCGACGTCCTCGAGGCCGCCCTCGCGCAGAACTCCTGATCCCGCTGGGGCTGCCTGCCGGCTCTGGCCTCGGCTGTGACCCGGGAGTAGGCTGGGTGCCCCAACGGTGAGGGAGGGACCATGTCAGACTTCCGCACGTACTCGGAAGACGAGAAGCACAGCTACGTCGCGCCGTCGTGCGAGCTGTGCGGACAGCACCGCCACATCGTGTGGCACCAGGACGGCGAGCGCTGGACGCCGCGGGACCGGGGCTGCTCGAACGAGGCCTGCCCGCAGTTCGCGTCGTAGGGCGCTCGGACGCCTGAATCGCCGAGGTCAGCCCGCCGGCTGGCCCTCGGCCTCGCGCTCGGACGCCTCGCTGCTCGGCCCGCTGCGCGGGTCGTCCTCGTACACGTCGAGCTCGTCCTCGTCGAGCTCCTCGAACTCGACAGCGGCGAGGATCTCCTGCGTCGCGGGGTCGATCATGTACGCCTCGTCGTCCTCCTCGACCATGAGGTACTCGCCCTGCTCGGTCGTGAACCGCCACGCGAGCGTCTTGACCCCGTGGTGGAGGTAGTTCGGGTCTCCCATCGTGATGGCCTGAAGCTCGTGGCCGGCCACGTCGCACAGCTCGCGGATCACGAGCTCGAAGTCCGGCACGTCCACGAGGGAGTCCTCCTCGGCCGCGGCGCGGCGCTCCTCGAGGTCCTCGATGAGCCCGACCCGCCGGGCGATCTCGTCCTCGATCCCGTCCTCGTCGAGCGCGAGCAGGCCCTCGGCCCCGCGCAGCCACGCGCCGTTGAGCGCCACGAGGTCCTCCTCGGCCAGGAGCGGCTCGAACCGGTCGTCGAGCGCCTCGAGCGCGGCGAGCGAGTCGACGTGGTCATCCCCGTCGAGGTACGCCTCGGCGTCCTCCTCGCTGAGCGCCTCGAACGCCGCGACGAGCTCCTCGAACAGCGCGAGGTGCCCCTCGGCGCCCATGGCCCGCAGCCCGTCGCGGACGTACCCGTCGATGCCGTGGTGGTCACCGGAGTGCGCGACGTACTGGGCGAACCCGCCGTCGAGCGACTGGGTCAGGTAGAAGTCCACGTAGTAGCTGCGCAGCGCGTCCGCGGCGATCTCGCGCTCGTCGAGCAGCTCCTCGTACATGGCGTTGACGACATCGACGTTGGCGTCGACGATGGCCTCGCTGCCGGCCGCCAGGGCCTCGGAGGGGAGGACGACGGGGTGCAGGCTCGTGCTCATGCGGGGCTCCTCGCTCTGGGGGTCACTCACGCATCGAACGTACGACGGCGCGCGGCGCCGGAACCACAGCCAGAGGGGATCGCCGGATGAACGTTGGGCGAACCTTGGGCGGCGAAGGCCCGCCCCGCAGGTCGGCCCCCGGGCATCAGCGCTGCGGCCGCCAGACCACGAGGGCCTGGGAGCGCGGCTGCGGGCGCTGCCCGCGGGCGAGGGACACGACGTCGCCCGCGATGCCCGCCGCGAAGACGCGGCGCGGGTCGCCGCTGACCCGCTGGGCCTCGACGAGGTCGGCCTGCAGCTCGCGGACGCGGGCCTGCAGGGCCGCGACCTGGTCCTCGAGCTCGAGGATCCGCCGGATGCCCTCGAGCGAGACGCCGTCCTTGGACAGGCGCTGGACCTCGCGGAGCATCTCGACGTCGCGCTGCGAGTAGCGGCGCTGCTTGCCTGGCTGCCGCGAGGGCGAGACAAGCCCGAGGCGGTCGTACTGGCGCAGGGTCTGCGGGTGCATCTCGGCCAGCTCCGCCGCCACGGAGATCACGAAGATCGGTGCGAGCGGATCGATGGCCATGGCCTAGAGCCTCGCCTTCTCCGCAAGGTGCGCGCGCGGGTCGGACTGGCCGTTCTTGGCCACGGCCTCGGCGAAGGCGCGCACGGCGTCCTCGGCCTCGCGGGGAAGGTTCTGGGGCACGACGACGTCGATGGTCACGAGGAGGTCGCCGGCGCCCTTGGCGGTCTTGACCCCGCGGCCCTTGAGCCGGAGCGTGCGGCCCGAGTTGCTCCCCGGCGGGACCTTCATCTTGACGGTGGTGCCGTCCACGGTGGGCACCTCGATCTGGGCGCCCAGGACGGCCTCGTCGAAGGTCACCGGGACGTGGATGCGGAGGTTGTCTCCCTCGCGCTCGAAGAAGTCGTGGGGCTTGACCTTGACGGTGACCATGAGGTCTCCGCTGCCGGCCGAGCCGGGACCGCCCTTGCCGCGCACGCGCAGCCTCTGGCCGTCGCGGATGCCGGGCGGGATGCGGACCTCGATGACCTCGCCGTTCTGCTCGCGCAGCCCGATCGTCGTGCCGCGGATCGAGCCGGCGAAGGAGATCGTCGTCGTCGCCTCCCGGTCAGCGCCGCGCTGCGGCGGGGCCTGGAAGCCGCCCTGGCCGAAGCCGCCGCCGAACCCGCCGCCGAACAGGTCCGCGAACTCGGGCGGGAGGTTGCCGGTGTTGAAGCCGCGCGAGTGGCGGCCGGCCCCGCCCGTGAAGAGGCCGCCGAAGAGGTCCTCGAACCCCGCGGCGCCGGCGCCGGCCCCGCCGGGGGCGAAGCGGGCGCCGCCCATGGCCCGGATCGCGTCGTACTGCTGGCGCTCCTCGGGGTCCGAGAGCACGTGGTGCGCCTCGGTGATGTCCTTGAACCTCTTCTCGGCCTCGGGGTCACCGGCGTTGGTGTCGGGGTGGTACTTGCGGGCGAGCTTGCGGTAGGCCTTCTTGATGTCCTCGGCGGAGGCGTCCTTGGACACGCCGAGAATGGCGTAGAAGTCCTTCTCCACCCAGTCCTGACTTGCCACGAACGCTCCTTAGCTCGAATCCTGCTTCAAGTGTCCTACGGTTTCGGGTACGCATCCCGCCGGGGATCCCCGCCGAGATGCGTACCCGAAGCGACTGCGGGTCAGCCCTGGGGCGTCGCCACGATGACCTGGGCCGCGCGCAGGACGCGTCCCGAGGTCCGGTAGCCGCTGCGGAGCACCTGCTGGACCGTGTCGACCTCGATGCCCTCGCCCGGCTGCTGGATGAGGGCCTCGTGGATGTTCGGGTCGAACTCCACCCCCGCCGCGTCGATCCGCTCGAGCCCGTGCCCGCTCAGGACCGACTCGAGCTTGCCGGCGATCGAGGCGAAGGGCCCCTCGGCCAGGTCTCCCGCCTGCCGGGCCGCGTCGATGTCGTCGAGGACCGGCAGGAGCGAGCTCAGCACGCCCATGACGGCGACCTCGCCCGCCACCGCGCGGTCGCGCTCGACGCGCTTGCGGTAGTTGACGTACTCGGCCTGGAGCCGGAGCAGGTCCTCGCGCAGTTCGGCGGCCACGGCGTCCTGGGCCTCGGCCTCGGCGCCCGCCGCTGCCTCGCTCAGGATCTGCTCGGCCTGGGCCAGTGCGTCGCCCGCGTCGTGCGCCTCGTCGACGGGCTGGATCTCCTCGTGCGCCTCGGCCGGCTTCGCGGAGCCGTCCTGCTCGGGGTGCCGGGCCTGGCCTGTCACCGGGTCGACCTTGCGGTTGTCCCGGATGACCGGCTCCTGGCGCTCCCCTGCGGTTGTTTCTCGCTCGCGCTCGTGCTCGTGCTCGTTTCCGTGGTGGGGAGCCATCGCTACCTCTTCTCGTCCTCGTCCACGATCTCGGCGTCGACGATGTCCTCATCGCCGCCCGCCTTGGATCCGGCGTCGGCCGTGCCGGCCTGAGCGCCATCCGTCGGGGCCTGGGCCTGGGCGTAGATGGCCTCGCCGAGCTTGGTCTGGGACTGCTGGAGCTTCTCGAACGCGGCCTTCACGGCGTCGTCATCCGTGCCCTCGAGCGCCTTCTTGAGGGCGTCGACGTCGGCCTTGACCTCCGTCTTGACCTCCTCCGGGAGCTTGTCCGCGTTGTCCGCGATGAGCTTGTCCACGGAGTACGCGAGCTGCTCGGCGGCGTTGCGGGTGTCGGCGGCCTCGCGGCGGGCCTTGTCCTCGGCGGCGTGCGCCTCGGCGTCGGCGACCATGCGCTCGATGTCCTCCTTGGACAGCGCCGTGCCGCCCGAGATGGTCATCGACTGCTCCTTGCCGGTGCCCTTGTCCTTCGCCGAGACGTGGACGATGCCGTTCGCGTCGATGTCGAAGGTGACCTCGATCTGCGGCACCCCGCGCGGGGCCGGGGCGATGCCCGTGAGCTCGAAGGTGCCCAGCGGCTTGTTGTCCCGGGTGAACTCGCGCTCGCCCTGGAAGACCTGGATGGACACGGACGGCTGGTTGTCGTCGGCGGTCGTGAAGGTCTCCGAGCGCTTCGTCGGGATGGCCGTGTTGCGCTCGATGAGCTTCGTCATGACGCCGCCCTTGGTCTCGATGCCGAGGGAGAGCGGGGTGACGTCGATGAGGAGGACGTCCTTGCGCTCGCCCTTGAGGACGCCGGCCTGGAGCGCGGCGCCGACGGCGACGACCTCGTCCGGGTTCACGCCCTTGTTCGGCTCCTTGCCGCCCGTGAGCTCCTTGACGAGGTCCGAGACGGCGGGCATGCGGGTCGAGCCGCCGACGAGCACGACGTGGTTGATGTCGGAGAGCTTGATGCCGGCTTCCTGGATCACGTCGTGGAACGGCTTCTTGGTGCGCTCGAGCAGGTCCTTCGTCAGCTCCTGGAACTTGGCGCGGGTGAGCTGCTCGTCGAGGTGCACGGGGCCGTCGGGGGTGACGGAGAGGTACTGGAGGGAGATGTTGGTGCTCGTCGAGGACGAGAGCTCCTTCTTCGCCTGCTCGGCCGCCTCGCGGAGGCGCTGGAGGGCGATGCGGTCCTTCGAGAGGTCGATGCCCTTCACCTTGAGCCTGTCGATGAGGTAGTCGACGACGCGCTGGTCCCAGTCGTCGCCGCCGAGGCGGTTGTCGCCGGCGGTCGCGCGCACCTGGATCGTGGAGAAGTCGTCCTCGTCCTTGCCCACCTCGAGGAGCGAGACGTCGAACGTGCCGCCGCCGAGGTCGAAGACGAGGATGAGCTCGTCCTCCTTGCCCTTGTCGAGGCCGTACGCGAGGGCGGCCGCCGTGGGCTCGTTGATGATGCGCAGGACGTTCAGGCCCGCGATCTCGCCGGCCTCCTTCGTGGCCTGGCGCTCGGCGTCGTTGAAGTAGGCCGGGACGGTGATGACCGCGTCGGTGACCTTCTCGCCCAGGTACGACTCGGCGTCGTTCTTGAGCTTCATGAGGATGCGCGCGGAGATCTCCTGCGGCGTGTACTTCTTCTCGTCGATGCCGATGGACCAGTCGGTGCCCATGTGGCGCTTGACCGAGGCGACGGTCCGCTCGATGTTGTTGACCGCCTGGCGCTTCGCGATCTCGCCGACCAGGACCTCGCCCGTCTTGGAGAATGCGACGACCGACGGCGTGGTGCGGCCGCCCTCGGCGTTGGCGATGACCGTGGGCTCGCCGCCCTCGAGGACGGAGACGACGGAGTTGGTGGTTCCGAGGTCGATGCCTACTGCACGGGACATGGTTCCTCCTGCTGGTGATCGGACTGGGCTCGCCCAACCGTTCAAGTTGAGCGGTCTGCACTCAAGTCTACGCGGGGCATGTGCCATGTCAAATGAAGTTGAGCGGGGTTGACTCAAGTTCTTCCTGCGCCGCAGGCATCCCAGAGCCGGTATGCTTTCGCTTGTCGATATTTTTATTTCGCATCATGGATTCTGGAGGCCCGATGAAGTTCCTCAGACTCGGTGAGCCCGGCGACGAGCAGCCAGTGGTGCTCGCGACCGGGCCGGACGGCGTCGAGCACGCCTTCAGCCTGCGCACGCTCACCCAGGACCTCGACGGCGCCTTCCTCGCGGACGACGGCGTGGCCCGGGTCCGCGCGGCCCTCGCCGCCGGGCGGCTCGCCGAGCTCGACCCGGCGGGCCTGCGCGTGGGCGCGCCGGTCGCCCGACCGCGCGCGGTCGTCGGGATCGGGCTCAACTACGCCTCGCACGCGGCCGAGTCCGGGGCGGAGCCGCCGGCCGTCCCCGTCGTCTTCCTCAAGCCGAGCAGCACGGTGGCGGGCCCCGAGGACGCGGCGCCCTACCCGCCGTCGGCCGTCAAGTACGACTGGGAGGCCGAGCTCGCGATCGTGATAGGGCGCGACGCCCACCGGACGGCCTCCCCGGAGGCGGCCGCCACCCACATCGCCGGCTACACGGCGGCGAACGACCTCTCCGAGCGCGGGTGGCAGCTCCCCGGCGCCGCCGGGCAGTGGACCAAGGGCAAGTCCGCCCCGGGGTCGACGCCGCTCGGGCCGTGGCTCGTCCCGGCGGACGAGGTCGACGCCGGGTCACTGCGCGTGCGCAGCTGGGTCAACGGCGAGCCCCGCCAGGACTCGAGCACCTCGGACCTCATCTTCACGCCCGCGGAGCTCGTGCACCACTGCAGCCAGTACATGCTGCTCGAGGCAGGGGACGTGATCCTCACCGGCACCCCCGCCGGCGTCGCCCTGTCCGGCCGCTTCCCCTACCTCTCCCCCGGCGACACCGTCGAGGTCGAGGTCGAGGGGCTCGGGCGGCAGCGGCACGTGGTCACGGCCTGAACGCGGTCCCGACCCCCGGGCGGGCCGGCGGGCTCACCGCCGCCCGCTGACCACCGTCCCCGCGTGCCGGGGCAGGAGCAGGCTGTCCGCGACCGAGACGAGCATGAGCACCGCGATGGCCGCGAAGGCGACCCGGTAGGCTGCGGCGGGGTCAGCGCCGTCGAACGCCTGCGCCGCAGCGCGGATGAGCAGGGCGCCGACGGCGACCCCGAGCGCGTGCGCGAGCTGCACGAGGGTGTTCGAGATCGCGTTCGCGCTGGGCAGCTGGGGCGAATCGACGTCGGCGTACTGGACCGTCATGTACGCCGAGAAGCCGATCGAGCGGAACATGCCCGAGGCCACGAGGACGGCGAAGAGCAGGGGGTCCGGCCAGTCCGGCGTCGCGAGCGCACACAGGGCGAAGGTCCCGGCCGAGGCGGCCGCTGCGCCCACGAGGACGGGCCTGAAGCCGAACCGGCGGATGAGCGGCGTCGTGGCGGGCTTGATGCCGATGTTGCCGATGAACACGGCCGCGACCATGAGGCCCGCGCGGACCGGGTCCCACCCGAAGCCGTCCTGGAGCATGAGCGGGAGCATGAACGGCACGGCGGAGATGGTGAGCCGGTAGACGAAGCCGCCGGTCTGGGTGGCCCGGAAGGTGCGCACGCGCAGCACGCTGAAGTCGAACAGCCGAGCCGGCGCGCGGCGCATCCAGGCGACCGCCGCCACGAGCGCGAGGAGGCCGACGGCGAGCGCCGCCGCCCCGGTGCCCGCCTCGCCGCCGTGCCCGAGCAGCTCGAGGCCGACGACGACGGCGGCGACGCCCGCCGTCGTGAGCCCGAGACCGAGCCAGTCGAGCCGGCGGCCCGGGTCGGCACCGCCGGCCGGGACGAGCCGGAGCGCGGCCACGAGCGCCGCGGCGCCGAGCGGGAGGTTGACGAGGAAGATCCAGTGCCAGGAGAGGTACTGGGTCAGGGCCCCGCCCACGAGCGGCGCGACGACGGGGGCGAGCAGGCCCGGCCAGACGAGGAACGCGGTGGCCTTGAGCAGCTCGTCCTTGGGGGTCCCGCGCAGGACGACGAGGCTCCCGACGGGGACCATCATCGCCCCCGCGAAGCCCTGGAGCGCCCGGAACGCGGTCAGGGCGCCGAGGCTCGGGCTCAGCGCGCACAGGAGCGAGGCGAGCGTGAAGAGGCCGATCGCGCCGGTGAAGACGCCCCGCGGGCCGAAGCGCTCGGCCAGCCACGAGCCGAAGGGGATGCCCATCGCCACGGTCACGAGGTAGGCGGTGATGGCCACGTTCGCGTCGGCGGCGGCCACCGAGAAGTCGGCGCCGATCGCCGGCAGGGCCGTGGCCAGGGCCGTGCCGTCGAGGAACTCCATGAAGTACGTGGCCGCGACGAGCAGGGCGAGCCGAGGGTTCCACGCGGACGCGGGAGGGGCTGAGGTCACCGTCACAGCGTAGCGACGGACATCGGCCGTGCCCTGACGCGGCCGTTTTGAAAACGAGTGGTGGCCGAATGTGAACGGGGCCTCCCCACGCGGGCCGGGCGCACCCTACCATGTCCCCCAAGAGTCGCGACGCGCCTCTGGGGGACGGTCGCCTTCCCGGGCCCCAGCGACCATGAAAGGGACCCGATGGCCACCAAGCTCACCATGAGCCTTGTCTCCCTCGCCTCCGCCGTCCTCATGGCCCTTGGCGCCAGCGCCGCGAGCGCCGCGCCCGGCGGCGAGGCACGCGGCAACGCCAGTCCCCAGGCTGCGAGCCACAGGGTCGAGAACCCCGCGGCCGCCGCCGAGTACTGGACGGCGGAGCGCATGCGCTCGGCGATCCCCGGGGGCGTGCTGGCCCAGAGGGCCCTCGAGCGGGGCGTGAAGTCGCCGGAGTCGTCCGTCGCGAAGGGCTCGCCGACCACGCTGGCGGGCAAGACGACAACCCTGCACAAGAACGAGAGCCCGGTCTCCCACATTGGCAAGGTGTTCTTCACGCTCGGCGGACAGAACTACGTGTGCTCGGGCAACGCTGTCGCCTCGGCCAACCGCAGCACCGTCTCAACCGCCGGCCATTGCCTCAACGAGGGCCCCGGCGCGTATGTCACCAACTTCGTCTTCGTCCCGAAGTACCTCAACGGCTCCGCGCCCTACGGCAAGTGGGCTGCGACGAGCCTGCACACGACGAGCGAGTGGAAGGACAGGGGCAACATCTCCTACGACACGGGATTCGCCGTCGTCGCCCTCCCCGGCTCGACGGCGAAGCTCACCGACACCGTGGGCGGCTCGGGCGTCGCCTTCGGCCAGAGCCGCGGGCTGTCCTACAAGGCGTATGGCTATCCGGCCGCCAAGCCCTTCAACGGCCAGTCGCTCATCTCCTGCTCCGGCACGGCGAGCGGCGACCCGTACAACCCCTCGTTCGGCACCCAGGGCATCCCCTGCGACATGAACGGCGGCTCCTCTGGGGGCCCATGGTTCATCGGCAGCGGCTCGAGCGGCGTGCAGAACTCGGTCAACTCCTACGGCTACAGCCGCGTCAAGGTCATGTACGGACCGTACTGGGGCTCGGCCATCAAGGCCGCCTACGATACGGCCGCGGCGTCCTGACGCCTACGCAGACACAGCCCGGCCCCCGCGGGACTTCCTGCGGGGGCCGGGCTGCGCTTGATCGAGGGGGGCGTCAGTAGGCCGGGTACATGAGGTTGGCCTGGAGCAGCTCCGGGCTGCCAGACACCGAGGAGAGGCCCACGATGATGCCCGTCAGGACGACGCTGATCGCGACCCAGACGGCGCTGAAGCGCGCGAGCGTCCTGAGCTCCGCGCGGCTGACGGAGGCAGTGTCCGTGCGCACGGCCTCGACCGTGGCGCGCAGGACCTCGACCGGGGTGGGGCCGCTCGGCAGGAGGCGGTTGGAGGCGCAGTCGATCGTGCCGTCCGTCAGCGTCGCGACCATGCGGTCGGCGCGGCGGTCGAGGCGCAGGCTCTGGATGCGGCTGCCGTGGCGGGCCAGGAGGATGTCCTCGCCGAGGTGCATGCGGCCGCGGCGGGCAGTGCGGGCACGGTGGCTCGGGTTGTCGATCAGGGACATCGGCGCTCCTCTCGGTCACGAGGGCACCGTTGCCCACGGGGGTCGTATAGGATTCGCCCCCCAGCCTACGTGGGCCGGGGGCGCCAATTTGACAGAACGGCCCTGTTCGTAGCGAACCTCACACGCTCCTGTAACGTGATGCCATGAACGGCGCCGAGAGCAGTCAGAGCACTCCAAACGACGTCTACACGCACGGTCATCACGAGAGCGTTGTGAGGGCCCACGCGTCCCGGACGGCACAGAATTCGGCCGCTTTCCTCCTCCCCCACCTCTCCCCCGGGCTCCGCGTGCTCGACGTCGGCTGCGGCCCCGGGAGCATCACGTGCGACTTCGCGAAGCTCGTCTCCCCCGGGGAGGTCCTGGGCCTCGACCGCTCGGAGGACATCGTCGCCCAGGCCCGCGCGCTCGCCGAGGAGCGCGGCGTCACGAACGCGAGCTTCGCCGTCGGCAATGTCTACGACCTCGAGATCGAGGACGAGAGCTTCGACGTCGTGCATGCCCACCAGGTGCTCCAGCACCTCACCGACCCCGTCGCGGCGCTGCGGGAGATGCGGCGCGTCGCCCGGCCGGGCGGCATCGTCGCAGTGCGGGACGCCGACTTCCACGGCATGAGCTGGTACCCCGACATCCCCGAGCTGGACGAGTGGATGGACGTCTACCAGCGCATCGCGCGGAAGAACGGCGCCGAGCCGGACGCCGGGAGGCGGCTCGTCTCGTGGATGCAGGAGGCGGGATTCACCGACGTCTCCCCGACGAGCAGCAACTGGCTCTACGCGACGCCACAGCAGCGTTCCTGGCAGGCGCGGGTCTGGAGCGAGCGCGTGCTGCACTCCGCCTTCGCGGAGCAGGCGATCGACTACGGCATCGCCGAGGAGGCGGACCTCGCCCGCATTGCCGCCGGCTGGCACCGCTGGGGCTCGAGCCCGGACGGGTGGTTCCTCATCCCGAACGGCGAGGTGATCGGCCGGGCGTAGGCCCGAGGGCGTTCTCTGGGCTCGAGGGGCTCGAGGTCCTGTGGTGACGGCGGGGCACCTACCCTTGGATGGTGCCGTTCTCCCTCTGGGCGACCCTTCTGGGCGCCAGCATGCTCATCAGCTTCACCCCCGGCGCGGGCGCCATCAACACCATGAGCAACGCGCTCACCTCGGGTTTCCGCCGTGCCGTCTACGGGGTGCTCGGGCAGCAGGCGGCACTGATCGTCCACCTCGCGATCGTGGCGGCCGGCCTGGGCGTCCTCGTGGCGAGCTCCCCTGTCGCCTTCAACGTGATCCGGTACCTCGGCGCGGCGTACCTCGTGTACCTGGGCATCCGGCAGGTCCTGCGCCGGCCCGACCCCTCGGCCGAGGCGGTCACGGCGGTCGCGAACGAGCCGGCCTGGTCCATGTTCCGGCGGGGCCTGTGGGTGAACCTCCTGAATCCCAAGGCCGTCGTGTTCTTCCTCGCCTTCATCCCCGGCTTCGTGCGCGCCGACCAGCCGCTGTGGAGCCAGTACGCGGTCATCGGGGCGACGATCGTGGCCGTGGACGTCCTCGTCATGTGGTTCTTCTTCGCCCTCGCGGCCAAGGGCTTCCAGCGCTTCACCCGCAGCGAGCGGGGGCAGCGCGTGGTCAACCGCGTCTTCGGGGCCCTGTTCGTCGGCGTCGGGATCCTCCTCGCGCTCGTCTGAGCGGGAACGGGAGTCATCTGGTCCAGCCCGATGCTGGCCAGAGGCAGCAGCGCCCCTATGCTTGAGCCCATGAACTCGACGGCGAGCCCCTACCGGATCATCACGGTCTGCACCGGGAACATCTGCCGTTCGCCCATGGCCGAGTTCATGCTCGTCGAGGCGCTGCGCGCGGCTGGGCTCGAGGGCAGGGCCGAGGTCGACTCCGCGGGCACCACCAACTACGAGGTCGGACGGCCGATCGACCCGCGCGCTGCGCGGGTGCTCGACGCGCACGGCCTGCATGGCACCAACACGCGCCACACGGCGCGCCAGTTCGACCCCGACTGGTACACGAGCCGGGACCTCATCCTCGCGCTCGACGTCGACCATTACGGCCACCTGCGCGAGCACGCGCCCGCGGGGACCGAGGACAAGGTGAGGATGCTGCGCGAGTTCGACCCCGCCGTCGAGCATCTCGACCCGCTCGAGAAGGGCATCGAGGATCCGTGGTTCGGCGACCAGTCGGACTTCGAGATCACGTGGCAGCTCATCGCGGCGGCGCTCCCCGGCATCGTCGAGCACGTCCGCCGCGAGCTCGACGCGCGCACCCGGCTGCTCACGGGCGCCTGAGCCGAAGCCGCATGCCCGCCGCACCCCGCGCTGCCGCGCGCCCACCGGTGATCGTCGCCGTCGACGGACGCTCTGGGGCAGGGAAGACGACCCTGGCCGTCGAGCTCGCGACGGCGCTGCGAGAGCACCGAAGCGTCACGCTGTTCCACCTCGAGGACCTCTACCCCGGGTGGGACGGCCTCGCCGCCGGCATCCAGGCCTCCGCGGACCGCGTCCTGGCCCCCCTGCGGCGCGGCGAGCCCGCTCGCTGGCGCGCCTGGGACTGGGCGGCTGGCCGCGAGGGCGACGAGCGCGTGACCGAGCCCGCTGACATCGTGATCGTCGAGGGTGTCGGCGCCGGGGCCCGGGCGGCCCGCGGCCTCCTCGACGCCGTCGTCTGGGTCGAGGCGACCGAGGCCGAGCGCAAGGAACGCGCGCTCGCGCGCGACGGCGACACCTACGCGCCGCACTGGGACCGGTGGGCGGCGCAGGAGGAGGCGTGGCTCGCGGACGACCACGTGCCCTCGGCCGCGGACGTGACCGTCGTCGACGGCGAGGCTGAGTCCCGCACGCGCCGCACCGTGGACGCGCTCGCGAGCCTGCCGGCGCTGCGCGAGGCGCTCGCCCCCGAGCGGGCCCTGCGCGACGCCGTCCCGCTCATGGCGCGGCGGGTGGCCGCACGGCCCGACGCGCCCCGTCTGTTCGAGGCCCTGTACGGCGGCTCGGCGCGGGCCGTCTGGCTCGACTCCTCGGACGCGGGCACCCCGGCGGCCGGCCCCCGTAGCCGGTTCAGCATCATGGCGGACGACGGCGGGGACCTGGGCCGCGCCGTCGTGCACCGGGGCGGGACGACCGAGGTGAGCGGGGGCGGCGTCTCGGCGCGCTTCGCCGAGCCGTTCTTCCGCTGGCTCGGAGCCGACTGGGGCCGCCCGCAGCCCGGCCCCGAGGGGCTCGCGTGCGGGTTCGCGCTCGGCTGGATCGGCTACCTCGGGTACGAGCTCAAGCGCGAGTGCGGGGGCAGCGACGTCCCCGCCGGCGTGCCCGACGCCCAGCTCGTCGGGGCCGGACGCGGCGTCGTGCTCGACCACGAGGGCGGGGAGGTGTGGCTCCTCGCCCTCGAGTCCCCCGACGCCGCCGAGTGGCTCGACGCCGCCGCCAGGGCCGTGGACGAGAGCGCCGCAGTCGAAGGCGCCGCCGCCCAGAGCACCGCGCCCGAGCGTGCCCGGCTCGAGGCCCGCCCCGAGGCCGGGGCCCGCGTCCCCGCGGACCCCGCCTTCACCGCCCGCCATCCGGCCGCGGACTACCTCGGCGCCGTCCGCGCCGCCCAGGCCGAGATCGCCGAGGGCAACACGTACGAGGTCTGCCTCACGACGACCCTCGAGGCCCGGGTCCCCGCCGGCTCCCCCGCGGCCGACGCGTGGTCCGTCTACCGCGCGCTGCGCCGGCGCAGCCCGGCGCCGTTCGCGGCCTTCGCCAGGTTCGGGCCGCTCGCCGTCGCGAGCACGTCCCCCGAGCGGTTCGTCTCCATCTCGGCCGACGGCGCGCTGCGGGCCGAGCCGATCAAGGGCACCCGCCGCCGCTCGCCCGCCGCCGAGCTCGCCACGGAGGCCGGGCGCCTGCGCGACGAGCAGGTCCGCGCCGAGCTCGCGGCGAACCCCAAGGACCGCGCCGAGAACCTCATGATCGTGGACCTGCTGCGCAACGACCTGAGCCATTTCGCCGTGCCGGGCTCGGTCGCCGTGTCCCGGCTGTTCGCCGTCGAGAGCTACACGACCGTGCACCAGCTCGTGAGCACCATCGACGCCCAGCTCCGCCCGGGGGCCTCCCGCGCCGAGGCCCTCGCCGCGGCGTTCCCGCCGGGGTCGATGACGGGCGCCCCCAAGGTCAGCACCATGGACATCCTCGACCGCCTCGAGCGCGGCCCCCGCGGGGTCTACTCGGGCGCGATCGGCTACTTCTCCCGGACCGGGGCCGCGGACACGTCGGTCGTGATCCGCACGCTCGTCGTCGAGCAGGCGGACGACGGCGGCGCGCGGCTCACGCTCGGCGTCGGCGGCGCCGTCGTGACCGACTCGGACCCGGACGACGAGTACGAGGAGATCCGGACGAAGGCCTTCGCGGTGCTCAGCACGCTGGGAGCCGCGTTCCCCGACTGAGCCGCCCCGCGGCGTCGTGCGCGGGCCCCCATGTCGCGGTCACAGTCCCCCACCTCGGCGTCAGAAGACCCTATCTCGGCGGTGGAGGCCCCCATCTCGGCGCTACTGGAGGGTGGCCGTGAGGCGCGCGACGTTGTCCACGTACCGGCTCAGCAGGGGCCGCTTGCGCCACGAGTCGAGGTGCAGGGGCTCGCTGATCTCCCGGTACATGTCCTCGACCCGGCGCATCTGGCCCACGATCGCCGAGCCGGGGAGCATGAGCGAGACCTCGAGGTTGAGCGAGAACGATCGCATGTCCATGTTGGAGGACCCGAGGACGGCCACCTCGTCATCGACGGTGAAGTGCTTCGCGTGCAGCACGAACGGCCTCGGGTAGCGGTAGATCTTCACGCCGGCCACGAGGAGCGCCTCGTAGTAGGACTGCTGCGCGTGATGGACGAGGAACTGGTCGCCCTGCTCGGAGACGAACAGCTCGACGTCGACCCCGCGCTGGGCGGCGGTCGTGACGGCGTACAGGAGCGAGTCGTCGGGCACGAAGTACGGGCTGCAGATTGAAAGCCGGTGCTGCGCCGAGTAGATGAGCGTGTTGAACAGGCGCAGGTTGTTCTCGTTCGCGAAGGCGGGCCCGCTCGGCACGACCTGCGCGGCGTGCTCCCCGACGTGCTCGGCGGGGACGAGCTGGTCCTCGAGCAGATCGTCGGTCTCGGAGAGCCAGTCGGTCGCGAAGACGACGTTGAGAGTGGTCACGGCCGGGCCCTCGAGCCGGGCCATGAGCTCGACCCACTTCCGGCCCACCCGCCGGTGCCGTGGGTTGCGGTACGAGCGCTCGACGAGGTTGAGCGAGCCGGTGAAGGCGACCTCACCGTCGACGACGAGGATCTTGCGGTGGTTGCGCAGGTCCACGCGGCGCCACTGCCCGTGCACCGGCAGGAGCGGGAGCATGCGCCGCCACTGGATCTTGGAGGCCTTGAGCCTTCGGATGAGGTCCCGGTAGCCATGGATCCGCAGCGTGCCGATGTGGTCGAAGAGCACCCGCACCTCGACGCCGCGCTCGGCGGCCTCCTCGAGCGCCGTGAGCAGCCCGTCGGTGACCTCGTCCGAGCTCATGATGTAGAACTCCGCGTTGACGAACCGCTCCGCCCGCCGCACGGCGTCGGTCATCTCCTCGATGGCGTCCTCGTAGCCGGGGATGAGCCGGACGGTGTTGCCGCCCACGATCGGCAGCGAGCCGAGGTTGCGGTTGAGCTCCGCCGCGGACTGCAGCCACTCGGGCCCCGGGACCCGGATGTCGACGTCATGCGAGCCCGCGAGCGCGGCCCGGATGCGCGCGTTGACCTCCTGCTGCTGCTGGCGCCGCCGCCGGGACAGGCGGAAGTTGCCGAACAGGAGGAACAGGATGAGCCCGAGGGTCGGGATGAAGAAGATGGCCAGGAGCCAGGCCATGGCCGTCGTGGGGCGCCGGTTGCCCGGGATGATGCCGAGCACGGCGAGGCGTATCACGAGGTCGACGACGGCGAGGAGGAACGTGACCCAGTCCGGCAGGAACCCCACGAGCGGGAGCTGGAACAGCATGTGCTCAGCCTACGGGCGTCCGGGGCCGGGACAGGCTCGGCACGGGCTGACGCCTAAGCTGTCCCCATGACTTCCACCGTGCTCGTCTTCCTGGACCCCGCGCACCCGGACGGCCGCGTCGAGGACGCCTCGAAGCCCCAGCTGTTCGCCACGGACCTCGGGGCGACGCGCGGCGACGGCGTGTTCGAGACTCTCCTGGTCATGGACGGCCACGTCCGCAAGCTCCCCGCACACCTGCGGCGGCTGGCCTCGAGCGCGCGGCTGCTCGAGCTGGACGTCCCGGAGCACGAGGCCTGGGAGCGCGCGGTCGTAACGGCCCTCGACGAGTACCAGCGCGAGGTCGGGCCGCTCCAGGAGGTCGTGGTGCGGCTCGTCGCGACCCGCGGCGTCGAGGGCGCCCACGCGCCCACGTGCTGGGTCGCGGCCTCGGCCCCCCACGCCACGGCGAAGCGGCAGCGCGAGCAGGGCATCGACGTCATCCTCCTCGAGCGCGGCTACGACTCGGACATCTCCGAGCGGGCGCCGTGGCTCCTGCTCGGCGCGAAGACGCTCTCCTACGCGGTGAACATGGCAGCCCTGCGGCACGCGCACCGGCAGGGCGCGGACGACGTCATCTTCACCTCCTCGGACGGGAAGGTCCTCGAGGGCCCCACCTCGACCGTCCTGGTCGCCCATGCGGAGAAGGACGATGCCGGCCGGGTCACCTCGAAGCGGCTCGTCACCCCGCAGCTCGACTCGGGCATCCTGCCGGGCACGTCCCAGGGCGCGCTGTTCGCGGCGGCGAAGCAGGCTGGGTGGGAGCTCGGCTACGGGCCGCTCGAGCCCGAGGACCTCTTCGAGGCCGACGCCGTGTGGCTCATCTCCTCGGTGCGGCTCCTGACCCCGGTGAACCGGCTCGACGGCAAGGCCATCGGCACCGACCCCGAGCTGGTCCGGGCCCTCACGGCCGAGCTCGCGGGCCTCTTCGACCGCATCGCGTAGCCCGGCGCGCGCACGCGCGTTCCCGCGGCGTGGGGATGCCGGGGCGCTCCGCGAGCCGGACTGCTCTGGCGCGGCACGCCGTCGTGCGTCTAGCGTGCAGGTATGCAGGACGGCGACCGCGCGACACCCCCTCCGGGCCTCCCCGCCCTCGACGACCAGGCCCCCCTGGACGAGGGCTACGCCCAGGAGCAGCACTACGGCCACAACCAGGACTTCACGGTGCTGCGCGATCCCAAGCGGTACGCGGACACCCCTCCCGGCGAGCCGCGGCGCGAGGTCGAGCAGCCCAACGGCGAGGTGAAGAAGCCGCGGCGCGGCCACGCCGTCGGCCTCGGGACGTCCGGCGCGGGCGGCATCCCCGATGCGACCGGCCACTCCCACACGGGCTTCGGGGACCGCGACCGGGACTGATCCCCGGCCCGATTCGGCGCACGGCGCGTGACGTCGCCGACAAAGCGTCGCGCACCCCTCGCCGCTGCGGAACACTGTCTTCCATGACACACGACGCCGACGCGCCCCTGAGCAACGAGGTCACCCTCCGCTTCCTCGCCGCCCCGACGGACCTCGGCCGCGCCGGCTCGGTCGACGCCGGGACGGTCCTCGAGTGGGTGGACAAGGCCGCCTACGCCGCGGCCGTGGGCTGGGCGAAGACCTACTGCGTGACGGCGTACGTGGGCAACATCCACTTCGCGGACCCGGTCAACGTCGGCGACATGGTCGAGGTCACCGCGACGATCGTCTACACGGGGCGCACGTCGATGCACATCCGCACGGTCGTCTCCTCGGGCGATCCCAAGGGCGGGACGCCGACGATGCGCAGCCAGTGCCTCGTGATCTTCGTGGCCGTGGGACCCGACGGGAAGCCGGTCGAGGTGCCCCGCTGGGTCCCCGAGAGCGACGAGGAGCGCGAGGCCGAGGCCAGCGCGGTCGCGCGGATCAAGGTCCGGGACGAGATCGTCGAGTCCATGAAGGGCCAGGTGTACTCCGACGCGGGGACGGCCGAGCGCGTGGTGCTGCGCTTCCTCGCCGCGCCCACGGACGTGAACTGGGGCGGCAAGGTCCACGGCGGCACCGTCATGAAGTGGATCGACGAGGCCGCCTACGTGTGCGCCTCGCGGTACAGCGGCCGCGACACGGTGGCGGTGTTCTCGGGCGGCGTGCGCTTCTACCGGCCGCTGCTCATCGGCGACGTCGTCGAGGTCGAGGCCCGGCTCGTCTACACGGGGAACAAGGGCATGCACATCGCCGTGCACGTCCGCTCGGGCTCGCCGAAGGGCCACGAGCTGAACCTCACGACGTACTGCCTCACCATCATGGTCGCCCGCGACGAGACCGGCGCGGCCGTGCCCGTCCCGCACTGGGAGCCGGTCTCGGACGAGGACCGGCGGCTGTGGCAGCACGCGCGCGAGCTGCTCGAGATCCGCGGGAAGGCCCCCGGCGGCCGGCTCCCGAACCACCTGCTCGCGGGCTGAGGGGAGCCAGCCGACGTCGCATCCCTCGAGTCAGCGGGCAGGCATCCGGACGACCTCGAACGGTGTTCCCGCGCCCGAGAAGAACTGCGCGTTCACGACTGCGAGGGTGTTGCCGAACAGGGCCGCCGTCGCCGGCGACTGGAACTCGCTGCCTGCATTGACCGCCTCAATGGTCGCGGCGGAGAAGTCGGAGTTCACTGCCAGCCTCGCGACGTTGCCATTCGCGGTATTCTGCACGACCCACACAGTGTGTCCTCGGACGAGGATGCCGTCCGCCCCCGGAAGAGCACCTTCGACCACACCGTTGACCGTGATCGGGGCGCTCGCGCCAGTTCGGGGATCGACGGTGAAGAGCGCCCCGAGCCCGGTGTGAGCGACGATCAGGGCCTTGTTGCCGGGGCTGGCTGCAATGCCGTTGAGGTTGAAGTCGAAGCTTGCATCGGCGGCCGGACCAGTGAGCGGCAGCCGCTCAACCGCACCGAGCTGCCCGCGGGGGCCGACCGGGAGGAAGTACAACGCGGCCTCGGTGGAACTCGTGAACCATGCCCCCTCGGTGGTGAGGGCCACGTCGTTGATGAAGGAAGCGCCCCCGGCCAGTTGGACGGCGGCAACCTCGCCCCCTGTCTTCGTGTTGTACACGTAGGCCTGGCCTGCGGGCCCGCCTGCGACGAACAGCAGGTTGTGGGCGATGTCAGCCTTCATCCCGACGGCAAGCCTGCCGGCTGGCGCGTCGATGAAGGGCGAGAGGGTGCCGGTGCGTATGTTGCCGCGGTAGATGTCTCCGGTGAAGAGCTCGCCCTGATAGAACGTGTGACCCGCTCCGGCGGCAATGCCCTCGGCGGACGTCAGCGGCACCACGAAGCTGGAGCTGGACCACGAGGGCGCCGCTGCGGCGGAGGGTCCCGAAACGAGGACGGCGGTGAGTGCTGCAAGCCCTGCGGCGGCGAGGCGGAGCCTGAGGCCTTGGGTGGCGCGGGACGGGGTGTGACTGCGAAACATCGTTGCTGCTCCCTCGGAAGGAGACGGTCGCGGGAGACCCCAGCCGAATTCCGCGTGTTGGTACTGCCAGTGTAGAGAGGGCCCGCCGATGGCGACCAGAGCCCGAGTCGCCTCGTGGCTCCGGCCGGATCAGCGGGAGCGTCAGTCCCGGACCTCGCGCGGGAGCAGGACGTACGAGCGCCGGTGCGTGAGGAAGTCGCTCGGCCAGCTCACGAGCGCACGGATCTTCTGCAGGCTCCCCGAGAGCAGCACCACGTGCACTCCAAGCCAGGCGAGGAACGCAAGCGGGCCGGTCATGAGCACGCGCTTCCGGCCGATCTCGGCAACGGCGGAGCCGCGGCCGACCATGGCCATGTAGCCCTTGTCGACGTACCGGAACGGCTCGCGCGGGCGCCCGGCGAGGTCGGCGAGGATGTTCTTCGCCGCCCACTTGCCCGACTGCAGGGCGACGGAGCCGAGCTGGGGCAGGAGGTCGCCGCGCGCATCGGTGATGTTGGCAGCGTCGCCGAGCACGTAGACGCCGTCGGCACCCGGGGCGGTGAGGTCCGGGTTGACGTCGACGCGCCCGCCGCGGCCCTGCGGCAGGCCCGAGGCGGCGATGACCGGCCCGGCCTTGAGACCGCCAGCCCACACCACGATGTCCCCCGGGATCTCGGTGCCGTCCACGAGGACGACCTTCTCGGGCGTGACCTCGGCGACGCCGACCCCGAGCTGGATCCGGACCCCCATGCGCTCGAGGTTGCGCTGGGCGTAGGCCTTGGACTTGTCGGCGAAGGCGTTGAGCACGTTCGGGAGCATGTCCACGAGGTGCACGTGGGAGCGGGCCGCGAGCTCGGGCGAGAAGTACTGCGGGATGACGTAGCGAATGGTCTCGGCGACGGCGCCCGCGGTCTCGACGCCGGTCGGTCCCGCGCCGATGACGACGACGTTCAGCTCGCCGCCGTCGTCCTGCTTGTCGGCCTGCTCGAGCGCGGCGACGAGCGAGGAGCCGAGGTCCACGGCGTCCTCGACGGAGTAGAGCGGGAAGCCGTGCTCCTGCGCGCCGGGGATGCCGAAGAAGTTGGCCTCGGCGCCCGAGGCGATGACGACGATGCGCCCCTGGTAGGTGCGGCCGTCCGCCGTCGTGATGCGCTTGGCCTCGGTGTCCACCGAGGTGACCTCGGAGACGCGCACGCGCACGTGCTTGTCGCCGCGGAAGATGTCCCGCAGCGGCCGTGCGACCTCGGAGACCCCGAGCTGCACGGTGGCCGTCTGGTAGAGGAGGGGCTGGAACTGGTGGTAGGGGTTCTTGTCGATCAGGAGGACCCGGACCCCCTTGCGTCCGAGCTCACGGGCCGCCGCGACGCCCGCGAACCCTCCGCCAACCACGATCACATCGAAGTTCTCGTCCACCTTCGGCACCCTACCCGCTGGGCTGGGCCGTGTGAACGGTTAGCTGCGCGCCGCGAGCGGGCCTTGCCACCCGCCGTCGTGCGGGCTAATCTACAACCAAATGGTTGTAGATCAGCTCAGCTCCCCCCACCAGCTCGGCGACGCGGACATCGACCGCATCTTCCAGGCCCTCGCCGACGCGACCCGGCGGGACATCCTGCGGCAGTCGATGCTGAAGGAGCAGTCGGTCTCCGAGCTGGCGCGGAACTACTCCATGAGCTTCGCGGCGGTCCAGAAGCACGTCGCGGTGCTCGAGCGGGCACTGCTCGTCACCAAGGAACGGCGCGGAAGGGAGCAGATCGTGCACTCCAACCCCGCCGCCCTCCGCAGGGCGGCCCGCCTGCTCGACGCCTACGAGGCGCTGTGGCGGGACCGCGTCGACCGCCTCGGGGACCTGCTCTCCGAGCCGGGAAATGATCCAGGCAACAATCCAGGCAATGACACCGGGAAGGACGCACTGCCATGACCTTCGTCAGCAGCAGCAAGGACACCGAGAACCTGACCCTGACCCTCGTCGCGGAGTTCGCCGCGGACAAGAAGCGCGTGTGGCAGGTCTGGGAGGACGCGCGCCAGCTCGAGCGCTGGTGGGGGCCGCCCACGTACCCGGCCACCTTCGTCACGCACGAGCTCTCCCCCGGGCACCGCTCGCACTACTACATGACGGGTCCCGACGGCGAGCAGCCGCACGGCTGGTGGGAGGTCACGAGCGTCGAGGCGCCGGACCGGCTCGAGTTCATCGATGGGTTCGCGAACGAGGACGGCTCGCCCCAGGACCCCGAGGACACGTCGACGACCGTCGTGACCCTCGACGAGGACGGCGGCACGACCCGCATGACCCTCGTCGCGACCTTCCGCAGCCTCGAGCAGCTCCAGCGGATGGTGGAGATGGGCATGGAGGAGGGCCTCCGCGAGGCCGTCGGCCAGATCGACGCGATCCTCGCCGATTCGCCGGTGAAGTAGCCCGGCGCCGGGAGGGCGCACGACGGCGGGTGGGCACCCGCCGTCGTGCGCCCTCCGCCGCTGCGGGCCCCGCCTTGGACCCGCGCCCAAGAAGCCGCGCTCTTTCCTGTGCCCGCACCCACAAGGACCGGACTGTGAGCGGCCTAACATGGTGGGTCACAGCGGCTCCGACGGGGCAGCGACGGTTCAAGGAAGAGGCAGTGGGCTCCACCATCAACAGCATCCTCGCGGACCTCCCGCCGGGATGGGCACACCACAGGCTGGACGCGGCAGGCGGGGATCCCGCCGTCACCCGCGTCCTCGTGCTCGAGGCGGCGGACCTGGCCGACGATTCGGCGGCCCCAGACGTGCGCTCGGCCCTCGTGTGCCTCGTCGGGGCGCGGGGGCGGGCCGCCGTCCCGGCCATCGGGCGGCTGGTCCGGGCCGGAGCGACGGCCGTGGCCGTCAAGGGGGACCGGACCCCCGAGGCCGAGGAGCTCTGCCGGGACGCCGGCGTCGGGCTCCTGCTCGTCGCACCCGAGGTGCAGTGGGACCGCATCGTCGCGGCCGCGGCGTCCCGGGCGGACGAGGCCGAGCCCCAGGCCGCGGCCATGGCCCTCCTCGAGGAGGACCTGTTCGCCTTGGCCCAGACCACCGCGAGGATCACGTCGAGCCACGTCGTGATCGAGGACGCCGCCAACCGGGTGCTCGCGTACTCGACGGTCTCGAACAACATCGACGAGCTCCGCATGGCCTCGATCCTGACCCGGCGCGGGCCGCGCGAGTACGAGCTCATGCTCAAGGACCTCGGCGCCTACCGCGAGATGCACCGCACGCGCGGTGTGGTCCGCGTGCCGGCTCGACCCGAGCAGGGGCTGCGCGAGCGCGCGGCGATCGCCATCTTCGCCGGCGAACGGATCATGGGCTACATCTGGCTCCAGGAGACCGGGGCTGGGTTCGACGACGACGTCACGTACGCGCTCACCGGCGCCGCGCGGCGCGCAGCGTCCGAGCTGATCAGGTACCGGAACCAGCAGTCCGTCACGATGCACGAGGACCGCATCGGCCGGCTCCTGGCCGGGCCGGCGGAGGCCGAGGCCTGCGCCAAGACCCTCGGCGTGGCGGCCGACGCGCCGTCGTGCCTGCTCCTCGTCAGCGTCTCCCCCGCGGACGCCATGGCCGAGGACGCCGAGCTCGTCCGCGGCCAGCTCGCCGACCTCGTCGCGCTGCACGCGGCCGCCTTCAAGGGCTCGGCGATCGTCGGGCAGCACGGCGGGCGGACCGCCGTCGTCCTCCCCTCCCTCGCGTCGCGGACCGCCGACTCCGCGCTGCGCTCGATCGGCGGCCTCATCGTCGCCGACGCGAAGCGTCACCTCGGCGTCACGGCGTTCGTCGCCGTCGGCAGGATCGTCCCGAGCCTCGCCGCGCTGCACGCCTCGCACGCCGAGGCCTCCGCCGTCCTGGACTCCCTCCTGCGGGGCAGCGGCCTGCAGGTCGCGGCGATGGAGGACGTCGAGACGGACGTCCTCCTGCACGAGGCCGTCACGCGCTTCGCGCCCTCCGCGTTCAGGCACCGGGCGCTCACGGAGCTGCTGATCACGGACCGGGAGCTCGCCGAGACGCTTGCCGGCTACTTCGAGGCGGCGATGGACGTGACCGCGTGCGCGCAGGCCATGCGGGTGCACCGCAACACCGTGTACTACCGGGTGGCGAAGGCCGAGCGCCTCACGGGCCTCGACTTCGGCAACCCCTCGCACGCCACGATCGCCCAGCTCCACCTCGGGCTGTGGTCCCGCGGGGCCCTCGACGGCGCGGGGGCCGGCTCGTGAGCGGCCTCGCCACGGCCGAGCGTCCCGTCGGGGCCGAGCGTCCCGTCGGGGTCGTGCCCGGGCTCGAGCTCGGCGGCCTCCTCGAGGACCTCGTGCGCGCGCACCGGCCGGTGCGCTCCGAGGGCACCGTGCCGGCCTCCATCCCGCACCTCGCCGAGGTCGACTTCAGGAGCTTCGGCATCGCCGTCGCCACCGTCTCGGGCGAGGTCTACGCGGCGGGGGACGCCGCCACTCCCTTCTCGATCCAGAGCATCTCGAAGGTGTTCTCGCTCGCCCTGGCCCTCGGGCACGACGGCGGCGGCGGCCTCTGGCAGCGCGTCCTCCGCGAGCCCTCGGGCACGGCCTTCAACTCGCTCGTGCAGCTCGAGGCCGAGGGCGGCATCCCCCGGAACCCGTTCATCAACGCGGGCGCGCTCGTCGTCACGGACCACCTCATCGAGGCGTTCGGCGACGCGAGCGGGGAGGTGCTCCGGCTGCTGGCGTCCCCCTCGGGCCAGGCGACGGTCAACGAGGACGCGTTCGCCTCCGAGCTCGCCCGGAGCGAGCGCAACTTCGCCCTCGCCCACTTCCTCGCCGACCTGGGCAACCTCCGGAACCCGGCCGACGCCGTCGTGCGCCACTACGTGCGCCAGTGCTCGGTCGAGATGTCCTGCGCCGACGTCGCGCGCGCGGGGCTGTTCCTCGCGAACGACGGCGTGGGGCCGGCCGGGCGGGTCGTCTCCCCGTCCGTCGCCAAGCGGATCGGTGCCGTCATGCTCACGTGCGGGATGTACGACGCCGCCGGGGAGTTCGCCTACCGCGTCGGGCTGCCGAGCAAGAGCGGGGTGGGCGGCGGCATCCTGGCCATCGTGCCGGGGGTCGGCGCCATCTGCGTCTGGAGCCCGCGCCTCGACGCGCACGGCAACTCTCTCGCGGGGACCTCGGCCCTCGCCGAGCTCACCGACCGGACCGGCTGGTCCATCTTCTGACCCCTGCTCGCCCGTCCGACTCCTCTGGTTCCTGCTCGACCCCGCGAAAGGATCACCCATGCCCACTGACCCCCATGAGCTGTCAGTCGCCCCGATCCCTGATCATCTCGAGGACCATGGCCACGCGCATGCGGCGGACCATGTGCTCCATGCCGAGGACGCGGGGTACCACAAGGGCCTCAAGGCGCGGCAGATCCAGATGATCGCGATCGGCGGCGCGATCGGCACGGGCCTGTTCCTGGGCGCCGGCGGCCGCCTGGCCGCGGCCGGGCCCTCGCTCGTGCTCTCCTACGCGATCTGCGGCGCGTTCGTCTTCCTCATCCTGCGCGCCCTGGGCGAGCTCGTCCTCCACCGCCCCTCCTCGGGCTCCTTCGTCTCCTACGCCCGGGAGTTCTTCGGCGAGAAGGCCGCCTACGTCTCGGGCTGGTTCTACTGGATCAACTGGGCCATGACCACGATCGTGGACATCACCGCCGCGGCCCTGTACATGAACTTCTTCGGCCGCTACGTGCCCTGGATCGGCGCCGTCCCGCAGTGGGCCTGGGCCCTGATCGCCCTGGTCCTGGTCCTGGCCCTGAACCTCGTCTCCGTGAAGGTCTTCGGCGAGATGGAGTTCTGGTTCGCCCTGATCAAGGTCGCCGCCCTGCTGGCCTTCCTGGCCCTGGGCATCTACTTCGTGCTCTTCGGCACCCCCACCGGCGCCCCCACCGGGTTCTCCCTGATCACCGACAACGGCGGCATCTTCCCCATGGGCATCGCCCCGATGATCCTGCTCATGCAGGGCGTCGTGTTCGCCTACGCCTCCGTCGAGCTCGTCGGCACCGCCGCCGGCGAGACCGAGAACCCCGCCAAGGTCATGCCCAAGGCCATCAACTCCGTCGTGGCCCGCATCGCCGTGTTCTACGTCGGCTCCGTCATCCTCCTGTCCCTGCTGCTGCCCTTCACCTCCTACCAGAAGGGCGTGAGCCCCTTCGTGACCTTCTTCGGCTCCATCGGCGTCCAGGGCGTGGACGTCATCATGAACCTCGTCGTGCTCACCGCCGCCCTGTCCTCGCTCAACGCCGGCCTCTACTCCACCGGGCGCATCCTGCGCTCCATGGCCGCCGCTGGCTCCGCCCCCGCCTTCGCCCTGCGCATGAACAAGGCCGGCGTGCCCTACGGCGGCATCGCCATCACCGCCGCCGTGTCCCTCCTGGGCGTGCCGCTGAACTACCTCGTCCCCGCCGACGCGTTCGAGATCGTGCTCAACGTCGCCTCCGTGGGCATCATCACCACCTGGGCCACCATCGTCCTGTGCCAGATCCAGCTCCAGCGCTGGGCCAAGCGCGGCTGGACCGAACGCCCCGCCTTCCGCATGCCCGGCGCCCCCTACACCGGCTACGCCACCCTCCTCTTCCTCGCCGCCGTCCTCGTCATGGTCCTGGCCGACTCGCCCTGGACCCTCCTGGCCACCGCCGTCGCCTGCGTCCTGATGGTCATCGGCTGGTACGCCTCCCGCGAGAAGATCCGCGCCATCGCCGCCGCCCGCGACGGCCACACCGGCGCCGCCCCCGTCATCGCCAACCGCCCCACCCGCACCCGCTAACCCCCACCAACCCAGCCACCACACGACGGCGAGGCCCACCACCCCAGGCGAGCCCCGCCGTCGTGCGTGGCCCGGTGGCCCGGGAGGCACTCACGGGCGCCGCGGACGCTCTGTGAAGCCCACGTTGCCAATCGTTACCGCACGCCCATGGTTGCTCCGGGCGGCCCATGCTACGTTCGATCGAGAGTAATGAGCGCCAGCGCCAAGCCCTGACTTGCTGGCCGGCAACCCTCCATGTGGCGGGGTGCCTCAGGTGAGTACTCGGCATTCGTTCGTTCGATACGCAAGCCCGAAGGAGCCCGTCATGACCGACACCGCGACCGCCCCGGCCGGGGCGGACGTCACCCCGCTCAATGACCCGGCAGCGCCGGAGACCCCAGGCGAGGAGAAGCTCGCCTACCGTCTCCTGACCGGTCCCGACACCCGCGAGTTCTGCGCCCGCATCTCGCAGGCCCTCGCCGACGGCTACGTGCTGCACGGCAGCCCCGCGGCGACCTTCAACGGCTCCGAGGTCATCGTCGCCCAGGCCGTCATCCTGCCCCACGCCATCGCGCGGGCAGACGCCGCCGTGGCGTCCGCCGTCGACTCGCTCGAGTACGAGGGCGAGGGGCACGCGTGAGCTACGCCGGGGACATCACGCCGCAGCAGGCGTGGGAGAAGCTCCTCGAGGGCGCCGTGCTCGTGGACGTGCGCACCGAGGAGGAGTGGGCGCACATCGGCATCCCTGACACCCACTCGACCGACAACGACCCGCTGTTCATCCCGTGGGTCTTCGCGGGGGGCATCCCGAACCCGGACTTCGTCAACGAGCTGACACTCCAGGCGCCCGAGCCGGGCTCCGCCGAGCTCGTCTTCCTCTGCCGGTCCGGCAACCGCTCGAGCTACGCCGCCGAGGTGGCCACGAACCTGGGCTTCACCGCCTACAACATCCTCGAGGGCTTCGAGGGACATCCCGGACCGGACGGGCAGCGCACCGTGAATGGATGGAAGAACCGCGGGCTGCCGACCAATCTGGGACAGGACTAAGTAGTTACGTGACGTTCGACATCAATGCCGCCGACTGGAGCGAAGACACCCAGGCTGTGCGCGGCGGACTCCTCCGCACCAACTTCCAGGAGACCTCCGAGGCCGTCTTCCTCAACTCGGGCTTCGTCTACGACTCCGCCGAGGCGGCGGAGCGGGCCTTCACCGGCGAGGACGAGCGGTTCGTCTACTCCCGCTACGGCAACCCGTCCGTGGCCACCTTCCAGGAGCGGCTCCGGCTGCTCGAGGGCACCGAGGCGTGCTTCGCGACGGCGTCCGGCATGTCCGCCGTGTTCACCGCGCTCGCGGCGCTGCTCGCCGCCGGTGACCGGGTCGTCGCGGCCCGGAGCCTCTTCGGCTCATGCTTCGTGATCCTCAACGAGATCCTCCCGCGCTGGGGCGTGGAGACCGTGTTTGTGGACGGGCCGGACCTGGACCAGTGGCGCGAGGCGCTCTCGGTGCCGACGACGGCGGTGTTCTTCGAGTCGCCGTCGAACCCCATGCAGGAGCTCGTGGACATCCAGGCCGTCTCCGACCTGGCCCACGCGGCGGGCGCGAAGGTCGTCGTCGACAACGTCTTCGCGACCCCGCTGCTGCAGAAGAGCCTCGACTTCGGCGCCGACGTCATCGTGTACTCGGGCACGAAGCACATCGACGGCCAGGGACGCGTGCTCGGCGGGGCGGTCCTCGGCACGAAGGAGTTCATCGACGGTCCGGTCAAGCAGCTCATGCGGCACACTGGCCCGGCGCTCTCGTCCTTCAACGCGTGGGTCCTGACCAAGGGGCTCGAGACGATGGGCCTGCGCGTCCGGCACTCCTCAGCCTCGGCGCTCGCGATCGCCGAGTGGCTCGAGGCCCGGCCCGAGATCCGCTGGGTCAAGTACCCGCACCTTGCCTCGCACCCGCAGTACGAGCTCGCGCGCAAGCAGATGAGCGCCGGCGGCACGGTGCTGACCTTCGAGCTCAACGCACTCGAGGGGCAGGGCAAGGAGGCCGCGTTCAGGCTGCTCAACGGGCTCAAGGTCATCGACATCTCGAACAACCTCGGCGACGCGAAGTCCCTCATCACCCATCCGGCCACGACGACGCACCGGGCCATGGGCCCCGAAGGCCGGGCCGCGATCGGGCTCAGCGACGGCGTGATCCGGCTGTCCGTGGGCCTCGAGGACGTCGGGGACCTCATCGGGGACCTCGAGCAGGCCCTCGGCGCCTGAGCGCCGCGTGCACCGCTTCAGGATCACCCTCGAGTCCCCGCTCCCGGCGTCCGCCGCGTGGGACCGGGTGCTCGACCTGCGGGCGCACTCGCGCGTCGCGCCGCTGACGCGCATGACCTCCGGGGCGGTGGCCGCCCGCGACCTGCGGGCCGGCCACCGCTTCATCGCGCACACGGGCCTCGGCCCCCTCGGGTTCGACGACGTCATGACCATCGCCGAGGTGGCCCCTCCCGCCGCCGGCGCGCCGGGCCGGGCCCGGATCGCGAAGTCGGGGCGGGTGATCCGTGGGCAGGTCCTCGTCACGGTCTCGGCGCACGACGGCGGGTCCTCCGTGCGCTGGGAGCAGGACTTCGCCTTGGGGCGGCTCGGCGGGCCGCTCGGGCGGCTCGCGGCCGGCGGCGCCCGGTTCGCCTACGCCTTCGCCCTGCGCCGGCTCCTCGCCCCTCACTGACCGTTGCGGGGTCACCTCCCAACGTTGCGGGGTCACCTCCCAACGTTGCGGGGTCACCTCCCAACGTTGCGGGGTCACCTCCCATTCAGCCTCCAGAGGGGGCCGACCAGGTCCTCTGGGAAGGTGCAGAGCTCAGCATGAAGGAGGCGTGCGTCGGCCGGACTTGAGCTCGCTCCGCCGTTTCTTAGCCTCAAGCCGCCGGGCCTGAGAGCCACGGGTTGGGCCGGTCGGCCTACGCGTGGGCCCGGGCGGCATGAGGGCCTCGGACAGCAGGATGACGAGCCGCTCCCTGGCTGCTTCCCGGTTGCGCAGCTGCGAGCGTTCTCCGGACGCGACGAGACTCAGGCGCCCTCCAACGAGGCGTCCGGAGAGGGCCTTGAGGATCCGCTCGCGCTGAACGGGTGAGAAAGCAGTGCTCGCGCCAGGGTCGAAGAGAAGCTCGATCCGGCTGTCGGTGGTGTTGACGCCTTGCCCGCCGGGCCCGCTCGCTCGGCTGAAACGCTCCACGATCTCGGCCGCGGGGATCACAAGCCCGCGCGGCACGCCGGGAGACGGCGGTAGGCGCAGATCCTGGCCGGGCTTGTTCACGCTGCCCATTCTCGCGCGCTCCCTCGACCGAGGCAGCGCAAGAGGTTCGGCGCGGCATGCCACGCTCCGCGCCCGGCCTCATACAGCCACGCAATCCCCGGACCGCTGAGAAGTGACCTCGCAACCTTGGGAGGTGACCCCGCAACGTTGAGACGTGACCTCGCAACGTTGAGACGTGACCCCGCATCTGGGTTGCTTGACTCGGACCCTCGTTGTTCCAATATCCTATAGGAAAGATCAGCGACCCGTACTCGACGAGGAGACACAGTGACCCGCTTGTGGAATGACCCCGCATCCTTCGCGGACGACATGGTGGACGGTTTCGTCCGCGCGAGTGGGCGCTGGGTCCGGCGCGTCCCAGGGGGCGTGGCCCGGTCGACCCGCTCCGCGACGCCGGAGGTCGCCGTCGTGATCGGCGGCGGCTCGGGCCACTACCCCGCCTTCGGCGGCCTCGTCGGCCCGGGCCTCGCGCACGGCGCGGCGATGGGCAATCTCTTCGCCTCGCCCTCGGCCCATCAGGTCGAGTCCGTCATCCGCGCAGCCGAGCAGGGCCGCGGCGTCCTGCTGAGCTTCGGCAACTACGCGGGGGACGTCCTGCACTTCGGCGCCGCCCAGGATGCCGTCCGCAAGGACGGCATCGACTGCCGCACCGTCCGCGTCACCGACGACATCTTCAGCGCGCCGCCTTCCGAGAGGGAGCGCCGCCGCGGGATCGCCGGCGACCTGACCGTCTTCAAGGTCGCCGGCGCAGCGGCCGCGGCCGGCTACGACCTCGACGGCGTCGAGCGCGCCGCCGTTCTGGCCAACGCCCGCACCCGCTCCCTCGGCGTCGCCTTCACCGGCTGCACCCTCCCGGGGGCCGAGGCCCCGCTGTTCACCGTCCCCGAAGGCAAGATGGCGATCGGCCTCGGCATCCACGGCGAGCCCGGCATCGAGACCACGGACATCCCGAGCGCGGACGGGCTCGCGGAGCTCTTCGTCCGCCACCTCCTCGACGAGGCCGAATTGCCGGACGGCGTCCAAGTCCGCGGCGGCCGCGTCGTGCCCATCCTCAACGGCCTCGGCTCGGTCAAGAACGAGGAGCTCTACGTCGTCTTCGCCCGCGTCGCGGCCCTGCTCGAGGAGGCCGGCGCGACGCTCGTGGACCCGCAGGTCGGCGAGTTCTGCACGAGCTTCGACATGGCCGGGGCGTCCCTGACGCTCCTGTGGCTCGACGACGAGCTCGAGCGGCTGTGGCTCGCGCCCGCGGACACCCCCGCCTTCCGTACCGGCGCCGTCGACCCCGCGGGCCTCGAGGCTGTCGCGCCGGACGACGCCGAGGCCGCCAGGGCGGTCGAGGCTCCCCTCCCGCCCGCGAGCGAGGAGTCCCGGCGGGCCGCGGCCCGGATCGCCCTGGCCCTGACGGCGGCGCGGGACGCCATCGACGCAGCGGCGGACGAGCTCGGCCGCATCGACGCGATCGCCGGCGACGGGGACCACGGCATCGGCATGCGGCGCGGGACCACCGCGGCGGCCGCGACGGCGTCGGACCTCGCCGAGCGGGGCGCGGGCGCCCAGACCCTCCTCACCCGCTCCGGGCATGCGTGGTCGGACCGGGCCGGCGGGACCTCCGGCGCCATCTGGGGCCTCATCCTCGAGACGGTCGGCGAGCACCTGGGCGACGACGCCG
The DNA here is from genome assembly GCF_056780155.1 of Sinomonas sp. T428B. Taxonomy (NCBI): domain Bacteria; kingdom Bacillati; phylum Actinomycetota; class Actinomycetes; order Micrococcales; family Micrococcaceae; genus Sinomonas; species Sinomonas sp. T428B. The sequence continues at coordinate 3,352,288 of NZ_JBRAZR010000001.1, forward strand.
AGCCGTCCGCGGCGTCCGTCGCCGCCGGCGTCTCCGCCGCCGCCCGCGCCGTCATGGACTTCGGCAAGGCCAACGTCGGGGACAAGACCCTCGTGGACGCCCTCGTTCCCCTCGCGCAGACGCTCCAGCGGCACGTGGACGACGGCGTGCCCCTCGCCGAGGCGTGGCGGGCCGCGGCCACCGCCGCCGACGTCGCGGCCGCCGCGACGGCCGACCTCATGCCCGGCATGGGCCGGGCCCGCTCCCACGGGACCAAGGCCCTCGGCGTCCCGGACCCCGGCGCCGTCTCGCTCGCCCTCATCGCGGGCCGCGTCCTCGCCGTCCTCGAGGAGGACGCGACGGCGGGGTCCGCGAGGACCTGATCAAAACAGTCGCACCAGCAACCACGATCCACCCACAACCCAAGGAGAACCATGCCCGCATGGCGCATCGTCGTCGGCTCGGACGACGCCGGCTTCGACTACAAGGAGATCATCAAGCGCGACCTCCAGGCCAACGGCTCGGTCGTCTCGGTCACGGACGTCGGCGTCGACGCCGAGGGCCACACCGCCTACCCCACCATCGCCACGACCGCGGCCGAGATGGTCGCCCGCGGCGAGGCCGACAGGGCGATCCTCATCTGCGGCACGGGCCTCGGCGTCGCGGTCGCGGCCAACAAGGTCAAGGGGATCCGCGCCGTCACGGCCCACGACAGCTTCTCGGTCGAGCGCAGCGTCCTGTCCAACAACGCCCAGGTCCTGTGCATGGGCCAGCGCGTCGTGGGGATCGAGCAGGCCCGGCGCAACGTCCGCGAATGGCTCACGTACGTCTTCGACGAGGAGAGCCCCTCGAACGCGAAGGTGCAGGAAATCTGCAGCTACGAGGGCGTGTGACGATGCCCCCCGCACCCCGCTTCCTCCTCGGGGTGAGCACGAAGATGTACTTCAGCCACGCCCGCACCGTCGAGTGGTGCCGTGACGTGGCGGCCCTCGCGGACGGCCATTCCGCCGTCCGCGAGGGGCATGCGGGCCTGTTCGTCGTCCCCGGCTACCTCTCCATCCCCGCCGCGGTGGAGATCCTCGACGGCGTCGCCCTCGTCGGCGCGCAGGACCTCGCGGCCCAGGACTCGGGCGCGTTCACGGGCGAGGTCAGCGGCGCACAGATCGCGGAGGTCGGCTGCTCGCTGGTGGAGATCGGCCACGCGGAGCGCCGCCGGCACTTCGGCGAGGACGACGCCGTCGTGCGCGCCAAGACGACGGCCGCCCTCCGCGCCGGACTCACCCCGCTCCTGTGCATCGGCGAGGCCGAGCAGGGCCCGGCCGAGGCGGCCGCGCGCGAGTGCATCCGCCAGGTCGACGACGCCCTGGCCGGCGCCGCAGCGCTGGGCATGACCGGCAGGATCATCGCCGCCTACGAGCCGCACTGGGCGATCGGCGCGCCCGAGCCCGCCCCGCCGTCGTACATCACCGCGGTGTGCTCCCGGCTGCGGGAGCACGTCCGCGGCCTGCCCGGATTCGAGGGCTCCTCGCTCATCTACGGCGGCAGCGCCGGGCCGGGCCTCCTCACCGAGGTCGCGGGGAGCGTGGACGGCCTGTTCCTCGGCCGCTTCGCCCACGACCCCCGCGCCCTCGGCGCGATCCTGGATGACGTCATGGCCGTGGTCGCCGGTACCCCGGCTGATAGCATCGGGGGCGCAGGAGGAGCCCATGTCTGAGACCGTCTACCCTCTCGCCGGGGCCGCTGCCCTCGAGCGCAAGGGGCTGCGCGACCGCGTGTACGACCTCATCCTCGACATGCTCATGACCGCGGACATCGCCCCCGGCGCGCGGCTCTCGATCGACGCCCTCGCCCGGGACCTCAACGTCTCCCCCACACCGGTCCGCGAGGCCCTCGTGCAGCTCGAGCGCACGGGGCTCGTGGTGCGCGAGGCGCTCAAGGGGTACCGGGTCGCTCCCCCGCTCGCCGACGAGCAGCTCGAGGCGCTCTTCGACGCCCGGCTCGTCCTCGAATGCGGCGCGGCCGAGCTCGCCGCGAGGAACGCCGCCGCCCTCGTGCCGCTCCTCGAGCGGGCCATCGAGGACCACCGCGCGATCGGCAACCGGGTCCGCGAGGCCGCGCACGAGCACGGAGGCAAGTGGCCCGTGGAGCTGCTGCGCGAGTACTTCCTCATTGACTGGAACTTCCACCACCTCATCTTCGAGGGCACGGGCAACCCGTTCCTGATCGACATGTCCGAGGCCATCTCGACCCGCGTGCACCGCATGCGCCAGACCGTCCGCAGCGGCCTGAGCGATGCCGACCAGGCCGTCGCCGAGCACGCAGCCATCCTCGAGGCGCTGCGCAGCCAGGGCCCCGAGGCCGCCGCGGACGCCATGCGCGACCATATCGAGAAGGTGCGCATCCGCTCGCGCGCGGACGTCACCGCACCCTGATTCGAAAGGACAGGGCGGACGACGGCGGGCCTCGCCCCGCCGGGGCCGGCTCACCTGGCGCGATCGGCCGGCATCGCGTTCTGCCCTGTTGCCGCGCCGTCTTTCCCCGGGAGAATGAGGGGGCCGTGGCAGAGTTGTGCCGTGGCGGGCGGGGGGCCCGCCGACTGTGCCGCAAGGGGGGAACGGTGGTCTCAGAGGGCCCGCTCGATGTGGATGGCACGTCTCGACGTACCTCTTCCTCCGCTGGGCCGGCAGGAAGAGCGGTGCTGTGGGCGATGGCTGCGGCGGCCCTGGCCGTCCCTGCCGCTGTGGCGCTGCTGTTCTCGGCCGATCCCGGCTCCGAGCTGAATCTGGATCTGGGGGACGTGACGATCCTGCTCGCTGCCCTCACGGCCTTCGCGGCCAGCGTGGGCGCCGCGCGCCGGCGGCCGGAGAACAGGCGGGCCTGGACGCTGATGGCGGTCGCGACGGGGGTCTGGTCCACCGGCCAGTCGATCTGGACCTTCTACGGCCTGGCCTTCGACCACCAGTACCCGCTCCCCTCTCCCGCGGACGCCTGCTTCATCGGCTACTCTGTGCCGGCCGCGGCGGCGCTGCTGTCCTTCCGGCGGCCCCGCCTCTCCCGAGTGGCATTCGCCCGCTCCGTGCTGGACACGGCGGTGATCAGCGGTGCCGTGCTGTTCGTCAGCTGGTCCACCGTGCTGGGGCCCGTCTACGACAGCACGAGTCAGGACCTGATCGCCCGGCTCGTCGGGCTGGGCTATCCCGTGGTCGATGTCACGATGGTCTCCCTCGTCCTGGTGCTGACGATGCGCACCGCCGCTGGGGAGCGGCTGCCATGGGTCTGCGTCGGTGCCGGGCTGCTGGTCCTGGCCTTCACGGACAGTGTCTACGTGAAGCTCGCCTTCGAGGGCGCCACGGACCTGACCGGCACTCCCCTTGCGGCTGGATGGATCCTCGCGTTCCTGCTCATCGCCCTCTCGGCCTTCGTCCCGGCCAATACTGGGCGCGGCAGAGACCGCCGGGTCTACAGCCTGGCACTGGAGCTGCTGCCTTACGTCCCGGTCCTGGCCGCGGTCATCCTCGTGGCTTCTCCGCTGGCCGAGGGGCCGGACCCCTTCCTGCTGGCCGACGGGCTCGCGGTGCTGGGCCTGGTCATCGCCCGGCAGGTGCTGATCCTGCTCGAGAACGTGACCCTGACCCGGGGGCTGGAGGACAAGGTCGCCCAGCGCACGGCGGAGCTTGAAGGCCTCGCGGCGATCGTGGACTCCTCCGGCGATGCGATCGTGGGCATGAGCGGCGAGGGAATGATCACGAGCTGGAACCGGGCTGCCGAGCAGGTCTTCGGCCACACGGCGGAGGAGGCGGTGGGCAGGAACCTCTCCCTCATCGTCCCCCAGGACCGTCGCGAGACCGGGGAGCAGTATCTGGCCGCCGTCGCTCGCGAGGGCAGGACTCTCGCCTTCGAGGCCCAGCTGGCGCGGCGGGACGGCACCCTGGTTCCTGCGGCCGTGACGATGTTCCCGGTCAGCACAGCAGCGGGCATCCGAGGGGTCGCTGCGATCGCACGGGACATCACAGAGCGCCGGCGCAACGAAGAGGAGCTGCTCGCCGCGAGAGAGGCCGCCCTGGAGTCCAGCCGCCTGAAGTCGGAGTTCCTGGCCATCATGAGCCACGAGATCCGGACCCCGATGAACGGGGTCCTCGGCCTGACCTCCCTGCTGCTGCAGACGCCTCTGGACGAGACCCAGCGCCAGTATGCGGAGGGGGTGAACACCGCCGGGGAGGCCCTCCTGGCCCTGATCAACGACATCCTGGACTTCTCCAAGCTCGAGGCCGGCAGGGTCGAGCTCGACCCCGCCCCCTTCGAGCCCCGCCCCCTCTTGGAGGAAGTGGGGACCCTGCTGGCCGAGAGCGCCCACGCCAAGCAGGTCGAGCTCATCACCCACTGCGACCCCGACGTCCCCGCCCGCCTGGTCGGCGACGCTGGAAGGATCCGTCAGATCCTGCTGAACCTGGCCTCCAACGCCGTGAAGTTCACGCCCGAGGGCGAGATCGCCATCAGCGCCGCCGTCGAGGGCACCGACGGGGAGACTGCGCGGATCCGATTCGAGGTCCGCGACACCGGCATCGGCATCAGCGAGCGGGACCAGGAGCGCATCTTCGACTCCTTCGCCCAGGCCGATGCCTCCACGACCCGCCGCTACGGCGGCACCGGGCTGGGTCTGGCCATCTGCCGGAGGCTCGCCGAGGCGATGGGCGGGCAGATCGGCGTCGACAGCCGGGCCGGGGCCGGCAGCACCTTCTGGTTCATCCTCCCCCTTGCCGTGGACGGGAACGAGCCCCCCGCTGTCATCCCCCGGCCCCTGTACGGGATGAAGGCCTTGGTCGTGGACGACAATGACACCAACCGGCTCGTGCTGGGCTCCCTGCTCGTGTCCTGGGGCCTGCAAGTCCACTCCGCCCATGGCCCGCACCAGGCCCTCGGGATGGCCAGGGACGCCGCCACGGCTGGGGAGCCTTTCGACGTCGTCCTGCTGGACCTGAACATGCCGGACCTCGACGGCCTCCAGCTCGCCGAGCTGCTGCACCGGGATCCGCAGCTGGCTGACCTGAACATGATCCTCCTCACCTCCTCCGGCCGCCCGGGACGCGAGGAGCTCGACGCCGCCGGGATCAGCGGCTGGCTCATGAAGCCCGTGCGGGGCTCCGAACTCTTCGACCGGCTCATCCGCCTCACCGCGCACCGCCCCGAGCCTGCCCTCTCCCTGACCGGCCAGCCCGCCCCGCCTCCGGCACCCGTGGCGCCGTCCAAGGGCAGCGTCCTCGTCGTCGAGGACAACGAGGTCAACCAGCTCGTCGCCCGCGACATGGTCGCCAAGCTCGGCTACGCCGTCGACGTCGTCGCGGACGGCCGGCAGGCGCTGGCCGCCACTGAAGCCAAGCACTACGCCCTCGTGCTGATGGACTGCCACATGCCGGTCATGGATGGGTTCGAGGCGACCCGGGCCATCCGCAGCCGCGATGCCGGCCGGGGCCGGCTGCCCATCGTGGCGATGACCGCCGGAGCGATGGACGAGGACCGGGACCGCTGCCTCGCCGCTGGCATGGACGACTACCTCGCCAAACCCGTCGACCTGCACCGCCTCGAGGCCGTCCTCGCCGCCTGGGCCCCTGCGTCCGCGCAGCAGGCATCCGCCACCGGACCCCACCCGACGGGCGCCGGAGGGCCACCCGCCGAGGCCGAAAACCCTGCTGGCGCCGGCATGCCCGTGCTGGACCCGGACCGGCTGGCCCTGCTCCGGGAGCTCGGCCCTGAGGACGGCCAGGGCATACTCCCCCAGGCTGCGGAGGCATTCTCGCGGGAAGCGGCGCAGGCCATGGCGGCCCTCCGCCGGGCAGCGGACAGCGACGACGCCTGGAGCGCGAAGCAGGCCGCGCACCGGCTCAAGGGCTCCTGCGCGAACATCGGCGCCACCGCCGTCGCGACCCTGTGCGCGGAGCTCGAACAGGCCGCCAGCTCAGGCGGCACCCCCGGCCACGAGCGGATCGACGCGCTCGAGGCAGAGCTCGCTCAGGTGCACCACGCCCTCGAGCAGGAACTGGCTTCGTAGGCCCTCTCACCAGCCGCCGCGCGTCGGCGTGTGCCCCTGCCGCGCGTCGTCGGGCATGGCCATCTCGGCGCGCAGGCCGAGGAGGCGGATCGGACGGCCCGCCTCGATCTCGGCCGCGAGGCCCAGGGCCCGCGCGAGGATGTCGTCCCTGTCGAAGGTCTCGGGGATCTTCCTCGCATGGGTCTTGGTGAGGAATGGGGCGTACCGGACCTTGAGAGTCAGCCCGACCACTGGCCGCCCCTCCGCCACGACGTCCTCGAGGACCCGCGCCGTCAGCTCCCGCACGGCGTCGTCCACCTGGGCGGGCTCGGTCAGGTCGCGCTGGAAGGTGGTCTCCCGGCTGTGCCCGCGGGCGACCCACGGGGTGTCGTCCACCACGCTGGCCCCGTCCCCGCGCCCGAGCTCCGCGTACCAGGGACCCATCCTGGGGCCGAACTCCGGGACCAGGTCCTGGGGGTCGGACGCGGCGAGCTCGGCGACGGTCGTGATGCCCAGCTTGGCCAGCCGGGCCGAGACCTTGGCTCCGACGCCCCACAGGTCCTTGGTGGGCCGGGAGCCCATGACGTCGAGCCAGTTGCTGGCCGTGAGACGGAAGACGCCGGCCGGCTTGCCGAAACCGGTGGCGACCTTGGCCCGCACCAGCGTGTCGCCGATGCCCACGCTGCAGTGCAGCCGCGTCCGCTCCAGCACAGCGGCCTGCACCTGCCGGGCATAGGCCTCGGGATCCTCCGTCTCGACGCCGACAAAGGCCTCGTCCCAGCCCAGCACCTGCACGACGGCGCCGGGCTGCTCGCGCAGGGTGGCCATCACCTCCTCTGACGCGGCGAGGTAGGCCTCGTGGTCGACGGGAAGGATGACGGCGCCGGGCACCTTCCGGGCGGCGATGCGCAGCGGCATTCCTGAGCCCACGCCGAACGCCCGAGCCTCGTAGGATGCCGTCGACACGACGGCCCGCTCGGTCGGGTCGCCCCGACCGCCGACGATGATCGGCTTGCCCGCGAGCTCCGGCCGCCGCAGAACTTCGACGGCCGCGATGAACTGGTCCAGATCGACGTGCAGCACCCAGCGGATTCCGCTCACCCCACCAGTGTGCCCGCAACATCCTAGGCAGGCATCGGCAGCGCGCGGGACTAGCGGCGTACCGGTCTAGGTGCTATTTTCATGTGACGCCCTTCACGCGGCCGCGGCCGATCAGCCAGCGGATGCGATGTGGACGAACCACCGTCAGCAGTCCCAGACCGGACCAGGCCTCCAGCACGCGGAGCTGGCCCCGTCCACCCTGCCCCGATGGTGTGCCCTGCGATTGCTCACAGGAAGCGAGGATGCATCAATGAAGATCGTCGTCGAATCCCGGTTGGTCCCAGGGGGGACGCCCGGGCTGGTTCGGCATCAGGAGAACCTCGAAGAGAACCCGAAGCACGGCAAGGACGAAACGCTGCTGGCGCTGATGACAGCAGGGATGAGCGAGCAGACGGCGCTGGAACAGATCATGCGCCTCTCGGCCGGAGACATCTGGTCCGGCTGAGGCCCCGGCCCCATGGGCGGGCCCGCCCGGGGTGCGAAGAACCCCCGCCATAGGCGGGCGAAGTAACGACCCCCGAACGTGGAGCGAGGCATCTGGCGCAAAGAGAAGCCTCCCACTCAGAGTTTTTGGCGACACGCGCCGCGCACAAGCGGCTGTTTTCCCCTTTTCCCATTCGCCTCGACTTAACCCGAGTTAAGGAGTGTCATGGTCAACGTCGACCGCAGCAAAGCCCTCCACCCGAGGAGAGAAGACCCGTCCGAGGATTTCGCCTTCGCCCCAGAGGAGAAGGCCTGGGACGAGGAGGACGGCCTCTTCGACGGCGAGGAGATCGTCGTCGGCTGACGACACGGCGACGCGACAGCGTCCTGACGCGCCAGGAGCTGCGCCGGTGACAGACGCCTCGGGCCACGTCGTTCTGCTGGGCGACTCCGTCTTCGACAACCAGGCCTACGTCCCCGGCGAGCCGGACGTCGTCGCCCAGCTCAGGGAGGAGCTGCCGCCGGGGTGGCGCGCCTCTCTTCTGGCGGTCGACGGCGACACGGCCCCCGGCGTCGTCCGCCAGCTCGGCTCCCTCCCGCACGAGGCGACGCATCTCGTGGTCAGCGCCGGCGGCAACGACGCGCTCGGGTTCAGTTACCTGCTCGAGGAGCGCGCCGGAACGGTGAGGGAGGCGCTCGGCCTCCTTGCCGCCGCCCAGCAGCAGTTCGCCGCCGCGTACCTTCCAATGGTCGAGGCCGTGTGCGCACGAGGCCTTCCGGCGGCCTTCTGCACCATCTACGACACGCCTCCTTCAGGGCCGGGCCAGCCGATGGTCAGGACGGCCGTGGCGATCTTCAACGACATCATCACCAGGGCGGCGCTCACGCACAGCGCCGCCCTGGTCGATTTGAGGCTCATCTGCAGCGACGACGCTAACTATGCCAACCCCATCGAGCCCTCGAGCCGGGGCGGCAGGAAGATCGCCAAGGCCATCGCCGGGCTTCTGCTCGGCCGAGTGGATGCCCGTCGTTCCACCGTCGTGGGTGCGTAGAACGAGAGAGCGCCCTGCCGGATCATTGTCGTCAGAGCACCTTCTCGAGGAAGGACTGGGTGCGGGATTCCTGAGGGTTGGCCAGGACCTCGCGGGCGTCGCCGCGTTCGATGATGTAGCCCTCGTCCATGAACACGACCGTGTCGCCGACCTCGCGGGCGAAGCCCATCTCGTGGGTGACCACGACCATGGTCATGCCCGCCTTGGCGAGGTTCTTCATGACGGCGAGGACCTCGCCGACCTTCTCCGGATCCAGCGCGGAGGTGGGCTCGTCGAAGAGGATGATCTCCGGGTCCATGGCCAGGGCCCGGGCGATCGCGACGCGCTGCTGCTGCCCGCCGGAGAGCTGGGCCGGGTAGTGGTCGCCGAAGGCGCCCAGCCCGACGTCGGTCAGGAGCTCCTGGGCGCGCTTGGCAGCGGCCTTCTTGTCCCCGCGCTTGACCAGCACGGGCCCGGCCATGACGTTCTCCCGCGCGGTCATGTTCGGGAACAGGTTGAACGACTGGAACACCATCCCGATCCGGGTCCGCTGCTCGGCGAGCTTCTTCTTGGGAAGGGCGTGGTAGGCATGCTCGGTCTCGTGGTAGCCGAAGTCCTCGCCGTTGACCCTCAGCACCCCCGAGTCGACCGTCTCGAGGCCGTTGAGGCAGCGCAGCAGGGTGGACTTGCCCGAGCCCGAGGGGCCGATGATGCAGGTGACCTCGCCGCTGGCGATGTCGAGGCTGATGTCCTTCAGGACCGTCTTGTGCCCGAACGACTTCTTCAGGCTTCGGACGTGGATCGTGCCGTCAGGGATGGTGCCGGTGGGGGTGGTCATCGTGCCGCGCCTTCCGGGTCGGTGAGCTGGACGGCCTTGGCCTTGCGGGGCAGGTTGGAGGTCGCCCGGTTGTACTTCTGCTCGAGCTTGGACTGCGGGTAGCTCAGCAGCAGGGTCATGACCAGGTACCAGAGGCTGGCCACGATCAGCAGCGGGATGGTCTCGTAGGTGCGGGCGTAGATCAGCTGCGCGCTCTGCAGCAGCTCCGCCACGCCCAGGACGGACACGAGCGAGGTGCCCTTGAACATGCCGATGACCTGGTTGCCCGTGGCCGGGATGATCGAGGGCATCGCCTGCGGGATGATGACCTTCCGCATCCGCATCCCGGCGCTCATGCCCAGGGAGTCCGCGGCCTCGAGCTGGCCCTTGCCCACCGCGGAGAACCCGCCGCGGATGATCTCGGCCATGTAGGCGGCCTCGTTCAGGGTCAGGCCCACCAGGGCCGCGGTGATCGGGCCCATGATCGCGTTCGTGTCCACGGCCACGCCGAGGTCGGTGAACGGGATCCCGATCCGCAGGTCCGGGTACAGGGCGGAGATGTTGAACCAGAAGATCAGCTGCACCAGCACCGGGGTGCCGCGGAACAGCGTGATGTACAGGCTCGCGGCGATCGAGACCGGCTTCACGTGCGAGGAGCGCATGACCGCCAGGGCCAGGCCCAGCAGCGTGCCCAGGGCCATGCTCGCCACGGTGAGGAAGATCGTGAGCATCAGGCCGCGCAGGATGGACTCGGCGAAGAAGTACTTCCCGACCACGCCCCACCTGAAGTTGGGGTTCGTCAGGACCGAGGCCAGGATCCCCAGGCCGAGCAGGATGCTGAAGACCCAGCCCGCGTATTCCGAGGGCGTCCGCAATCGGAGCCGCGGCTTCAGGGCCGCCTCCGTTCCAGTCACAGGGGCCTTATTCTTTGGGGCAATGACTTGCACTATTGACCGCATCCTTTTCATGAACGCCGGCGACTCTGCCGGGCATGCTGGGCGTGAAGGTATAGCCGGAGCCTCTGAGCTCCTCGCTGTCAGCCGGTCCGAGAGTCGGCCCGTGGCCTGATGCCGGCTCCCAGTGGTGGTCGAGGGAACCGTCAGAAGGCGGTGTAGCCGCCGTCGACGGGGAGGGTGGCCCCGGTGATGTAGGAGGACTCGGAGGAGGCGAGGAAGAGCACGGCGTCGGCGACCTCCTCGGGGGTGGCGAGGCGATTGAGCGGGATCTGCCCCTCGCGCTCGCGGCGGGTGGCTTCGGGATCAGCCTTGCGCTGGAACGACGCCTCGATGATCGGGGTCGCGGTCAGGCCGGGGGCGACGACGTTGACCCGGATGTTCTTCGGCGCCCACTCGATCGCGGCGCCCTTGGCGAGCATGATGAGCCCGCCCTTGGCCGCGGAGTACAGGACCTCCTCGGGCTTGCCGACCATGCCGAGGCGGGAGCTGACGAGGACGAACGAGCCGCCCGTCGCCGGCATGAGGGGCGCGAAGTGCTTCATCACGAGGAACGAGCTGAGCAGGTTGCTGTGCAGCGTGTTCTTCGCGTCCTCGTAGGACATCTCGGTCAGCGGGCCGCTGACCTGGAGGCCGTGGTTGAGCACGACGGTGTCGATGGTGCCGAAGGTCTCGGCAGCCTCGCGGGCCAGGCGCTCGACGAAGGCCTCGTCGTTGAGGTCTCCGGGGACGTAGACGTCCTCGGGCTGGGCGCTGTCGATCTGCTCCTTGCGCCCGGTGAGCAGCAGCCGGGCACCTTCGCGGCGGAAGTGGGAGCACACGGCCTGGCCGATGCCGCTGTTGGCGCCCGTGACCAGGGCGGTGACCTTCTCGAGTCTCATGACAGACCCTTCTGTCTGTGAAGCGTGGAAAGCACGGGGGTGGGGAAAGCGTGTGGTGGGGGGCGGGCGCTGACGACGTCAGCGCCCGCCCCATCAGATCAGTGCAGGTCCTTGAAGATGCCGCCCATGGCTTCGAGCAGGCGGTCCGCGTCGTCCGCAGAGAACGGCATCGGGGGACGGAGCTTCAGGACGTTGCCCTGGGCTCCGCAGGCCGAGATGAGGATCCGTTCCTCGCGGAGCCTGTTCACGATGCAGGCGGCGGTTTCGCCGTCGGGAGTCAGGGTGGCTCGGTCGGTCACGAGGTCGACGCCGATGAACAGGCCGCTCCCGCGGACCTCGGCAACCTGCTCGAGGCCCTGACTGAGCTCCCGCAGGCCGGTTTGGATCTTGTCGCCCACCCTGAGGGCGTTCTCCATGAGGGACTCCTCGCGGATCACGTCGAGGACTGCCTGAGCCGCCGCGATGGCGACCGTGTTCCCGCCGAAGGTGTTGAAGTAGCGGATGTTCTTGCCGAACTCGACGAGCAGTTCGGGCTTGAAGACTGCCGCGGAGATGGGGATGCCGTTGCCCATGGGCTTGCCCATGGTCACGATGTCCGGGACGATGCCGTGGCGCTGGAAGCCCCACCACTCCTCGCCCGTGCGGCCGAAGCCCGGCTGGACCTCGTCCGCGACGTACAGGCCGCCGGCGGCGTGGACTTCTTCGATGATCGGCCGGAGGAAGCCCGCCGGGCCGGCGAAGACACCGTCCGAGGAGAAGATGCTGTCGGCGATGAAGGCAGCGACACCGACGCCGTGGCGCTGCAGATCAGCAATGGCGGCACGCACCTGGTCCCGCAGGTGGTCCTCGAGGGAACCATCGCGGCCATAGCGCAGAGCGTCCGGCGCGTCGATGACCCGCACATTCGCACCCAGCGGCACGCCCATGCCCAGCGACGGCGAGAACGCGGCTACCTCAGTAGTCAGACCATGGTAGGCGCCGGCGGTGACAATGATGCCCTGGTTGCCCGTGACGTACTTCGCCACGCGCATGGCGAGGTCATTGGCCTCCGAGCCGGTGCAGGTGTACATGACGTGCCCGAGCTCGGCTGGGAAGGTCGAGAGGAGCTCCTCCGAGTAGTCGAGGATGGACTCCTGGACGTATCGGGTGTTCGTATTCAGCTTCTGCATCTGCTCGTGGACAGCCGCCACGACGCGCGGATGGGCGTGGCCCACGCTCGGGACGTTGTTATAGGCATCCAGGTATTCGTTCCCCTGGCTGTCGTAGAGCTTGGTTCCCTGGCCCCGGACAGCTTCCACCGGGGTGTTGTAGAAGAGCCGGTAGCTCGGGCCCAGGCTCTGTTCCCGGCGTCGGATGTTCTCCTGGATGTGGTCGGGGAGCTCGCTGAGGCGGGCCGGGTCAAAGCCGTTGATCATGGCCTTGGATGGCTTGCGGACTGAGGCAGTAGTGCTCAAGGTCTCTCCTGTGGCTTGGTTCGTCAGGTCAGGATGTGAAGTTCACCTTGGGTGCCGGGGCCGCGGAGGCGAAGGCGAGCCGGTCCCAGTCGGGCTTGGAGTGGGAAAGGAGATAATCGCGTCGTTCGGGCAACTCGGTTGCCCGCCACTGCGTAATGAGGGCCCGCAGAAGAAGGCGGGCCGGAGCCGCCGCGACCAGCGCTTCGAGCTCCTGAGCGGGGAGTGGACGGAGGCTCTGATAGCCCTCGAGGACCCTGAGTGCGCGCTCCCACGGCCCGTCCGGGTCTGCTCCGAGAAGGTTGGCCATGGTGACGCTGATATCGAAGATCATGGGGGTGCGTACAGCGTCGCCGAAGTCGATGATCCCCGTCACGTAGTCCGGACTGCTCGGGTTGACGATGACGTTGAAGGGGCTGAAGTCTCCGTGGATCACCTGTGAGGTGAGAGTGCCGAGGAGCGGAACCACGCATTCGTCGAACCGGTCGAAGATGCCCTCGGCCAAGGATCGCCGTGCCCCGTCATCGACGTAGTCGAGAAGCGGCCGCATGCGGTGGAAATGCTTGAGGTCCCACAGAAGCCTCCGGTTGGCGCGAGGATGGTCGAAGTCCTGCAGCGCACGGTTCAGGCGGGCAAGGCTTGCACCCACAGAGCGGAGCTGGGCAGCGGACGGCGTGTCGTTGGCCAGCAGCTGTCCAGGCAAGAACTGCATGACCCGGAGCACTCGGTCAAACGGCCCCCGAGGGGCGGGAACGAGGACTTCCGAGCCCCCGTCGAGATTTCTGACGACGCGCTGGACTGGAAGCTCAGGCGCGGTCCGCTCGAGGTGCTCCATGCACGCCGTCTGGAGCTGGACGATCATGGGGTCCTCATCCGAGGGTGACAGCTTCACCAGATAGCTTCCGTCCTCGTTCTGGAGGCGGAAGGTCTCGTCCTTCTCGGTGGGGATCCGGACGAGCTCGCCCTTCAGCCCGTAGAACTGATCCAGGAGCCGCAAGACAGCCGAGTCCGCGAGCTGGGATTGCTCCGAGAGGAGGCCGCTCTCTGATGCGACGGCGTCGATGAAGGCAGTGTCGCTCATGATGTCACGCTCTCAATGATCGAAGGAAAGGTCAGGGGCTGATGTCCCCCGGGGAGGCAGAAGGCGCCTCTGTGAGGAGTCCAGGATGATGGCCGCCTTCTGCCTCGGGAACCGTCAGAGGCCAAGGTTCCTGTTGAGCTCCTCGAGGGAGTAGACGGTCGTGTAGTTGTAGCCCGGGCTGTGCGGGTCGTAGCCGCGGTCAAGGTAGATGGTGTTGGGGAAGCCGAGATCGTGCATCGGCATGAGGTCGTAGCGCGTGTGCGAGGAGACGTGGAGGAAGTCCTCGGGCGAGGCGTTCAGGGTGTCGAGCATGTGCTCGAACGCCTGATAGCGCGGCTTGTAGGCCTGCGCCTGCTCAGCGGTAAGGACGGCGTGGAAGTCGGCGCCGAGCCGCGGAACGGTGATGTCCAGGTAGCTGTCCTCAGCGTTGGACAGGATCACGAGCTGGTAGTTCTCGCCCATCGTCTTCAGCGGAGCCGGCACGTCCTCGTGGGGAACCCAGCCGCGAACAGCCTCGGCGAACTCCGCGCCGGCACCCTCGGTCGGGGCGAGGCCCCAGCGCTTGCAGACGCGGTCGAAGGAGTCCTGGAAGATCTGGTCGTAGGGCTTGTAGTCGCCGCACACCGCGTCGTAGCGGAAGCCCCGGAACATGGCCTTGAAGGCAGGCCACTGCTCCTCGGGCAGCCGGCCATCCAGCAGGCGCCGGGTGGTGGGGTCGATGTTGAAGTTGATGAGCGTTCCGTAGCAGTCGAAGGAGATGTACTTCGGCCGGAAGTTGGTGGGCATGAGGGTCCCTTCGGAAGGGCGTAGGTGAAGCCGGCGCTCATCCCCTGGAGTCCGACCCGCACCTGCCGCGGTTTTTTATGCACTCTGAATCTATAGCCGAAGTTGTAGATCGTCAACAGTCCTTCCGAGATCGGTTCTCAATATGGGTCGGACTGGAAATCGGCTCGGAGGAAGGGTTGACAAGCGGCGCGAGGGGGAGTTTTATTCACGGTGGATGTTGAACGAGATCCAGCTCACACCCCCCTTTCACACTTCGCTCAGCGGTTCTCGCCGCCTGAGACCAGTCGAACGGAAGCACCATGAAGACCAGAAGCACGATGCACCTTGCGGCAGCCGGGCTTGCTGCCCTGTTGGCCCTCACCGCCTGCGGCGGCAGCGCAAGCGGCGGCCAGGCGACGGAACTGCCCAAGACGCAGAACACGCGAGACATCTCGGAGGGCGTTCAGCCTGACCCCGCGGCTGTGGCGCTGCTGCCCCAGTCCTACAAGGACAAGGGCGAACTCATCGTCGCCATGGACCTGAGCTCCCCGCCCATGACGTTCCTCGCGGAGGACAATGTCACGCCGATCGGCGTGAATCCGGACCTCGCCCGCATCGTGGCCAAGAAGCTGGGACTCAAGCTCAAGTTCGAGAACACGGCGTTCGACACGATCGTCCCCGGCATCGACGGCGGCCGCTACGACTTCACCGCCACCACCATGTCCGCCACGGAAGAGCGGCTCAAGGTCATGGACATGATCAACTACCTCAAGGGCGGCTCGGCCGTGGCCGTCCCCGACGGCAACCCGCAGAACCTGACCAACGAGTCACTGTGCGGCAAGAACATTGCCGTGACCAAGGGCTCCACCCAGCAGCTGAAGCACCTGCCGAACGTCTCGGAGTGGACCTGCACCTCTCAGGGCAAGCCGGCGATCAACGGCGTGACGCTGCCCAACATCCAGGAGGCCCTCACGCAGCTGGACTCCAAGCGCGTTGACGGTGTCTTCTACGACGCCAGCGGCCTTGCCTGGGCCCAGGCCCAGCAGCCCGGCCATTTCACCGTCCTGGAGCCCAGGATTGACACCCGCACGAACACCACCGTCGCCATGGGACTGAAGAAGGGATCACCCTTGACACCGGCCCTGCAGAAGGCGATCCAGTCCATGCTTGAGAGCCCGCAGTACAAGGAGTCCCTGGCGTACTGGGGCCTCAATGAATCAGCCATCACCGAAGCGACGATCCGCTAGGACGACCTCCCCTGGCCCGCCCCGGCACTGTGCTGCCGGGGCGGGCTGCCCCGTTGGCGGGGACGCCGCCGATTCCATGGGTGAGGCATTGACCGATCTACCCACTTAAGGTTGGCCTATGAGCGGCAACCCTGCAGCACGCGGCTACAACAAGGCGTCAGTCCTCGACGCTGTCCTTTCTGAGGCGCCTCTGACCCGCAACAGGGTGATCGAACTGACGCGCCTGAGCCAGGCCACGGTCTCCCGGAAGGTGGACGAGCTCCGTCTCGAGGGATTCGTCGTCGAGCAGGGAGTCGACGAGATGGTCGGCCGCGGCCGGCGTTCCACCTACCTGGATGTGCCCGGCACGGCGGGGCACATCGTCGGCGTTGCCTTCGGTGCGCAGACCACCGGTGTCCTCGTCACCGACCTGAGAGGGCGCGAGATCACCCACGCCATCGTCCCCAGTATCGAGGGCGGTGACATCGAGACCACCGCCGGCTGGCTTGCTGACTTGATGACGCAGACCCGCGAGTCTGCCGAGGGGCCCTTGCGCCAGGTCGTCGCGGCAGTGCCCGGCCGCCTCCGGAATGGCCCTTCGGCGCACGGGACGCCAGAACCCCGGAAGATCTTCATGGGCTCCCGCTTCCAAAAGGCCCTTGAAGATCGGGTGAAGGCTCCCGTCCTGCTGGACAGCGACGCCAACGCCTCCCTGCGGGGCATCCTGAAGGATGATGCGCACATCGGGAACGCTGCCCTGTTCATGCTCAGTTCGGCGCTGAACTTCGCGAGCTGCGCCGACCACCAGATCACCCAGGGGCGTACGCCTGCCTTCGGAGACCTCGGCGTCCTCTTCTCCGGCGTCGGCGACGAGACCCTCGACGGGCTGCTGAGCGTCAAAGGCCTGCTGCGGTTCGCCCAGGCCCGAGGACTCGAGCTGGAGCGCATCGAGGCCCTCTGGTCCGAGCCCATGGAGGCGCCGTCCCTCCCCGAGGTAGTGGAGGCGTTCACGACGGCGATCGTCACCGCCGTGAGTGCCGTGGCGGTCACGCTGGACCCGGAATCCGTCTATTTCGTGGGCCGCTTGAGTCCGCTCGCCGAGGAGGTCCTCCCGGAGGCGCGCAGGCGGTTGGCGCACAGCCTTCCGAGCGTCCCGGAGATCAGGGTCGTGCCGCAGGTCCTCGGCCTCTCGGTGGCCCGAGGAGCGGCGTACGCCGGACAGGCACTGGCCCAGACCCGGCTCCGGGAATCCGTCCTCGGGGTCGACGCGAACTAGGGAGCCACTGCAGACTTCTGGGCGCCCTCGTCACGTGCGGTCTCGAGCAGAGTGGCCTGGAAGGCGATCTCTGCTGCGGGGCGGACTCGGTCGTGCCGGTGCGCGAGCAGGATCCGCCGCGAGGGAGCCGTCCTCCCCAGGGAGACGATGCTGACCCCGGGATGCTTGTTGACGACGGCGGTGCGGGGCGCCAGCGCGACGCCGAGCCCGACGCTCACCATCGCCTGCGCCTCCTGGTAGTCGTTGGCCTGGAAGGCGATGCGGGGGACGAACCCCGCCGCCTGCGCGCTACGCTCGAGGACCTCGACGACGGGATGCTCCTCGGCCCGCACGATCCATTCCTCGCCCGAGAGATCCGCCATCTGCACCTGGCGGCGCCGCGCGAGCCGGTGCTCCCTGCCGACGATGAGCACCGTCTCGTCCTCGAAGACGGTCGTGAGGGCGAAGCTCTCCGGGCTGATCCTGTTCCATTCGTAGTCCCACAGCAGGGACATGCCGACCTGCCCGTTCTCGAGCATCTCCACGAGCTCGCCGAAGCGGCTGCTGCGGACGTGCAGCTCGATCGCAGGGTACTGCCGCTTGAAGCGGCTGATCACGAGTGGCAGGAAGGACCCCCCGAGGGTGGGGAACGTGCCCACCGTCAGGCTCCCGCGTCGCAGGCCCGCGATCTCCGCGAGGTCCGCCTCGGCAGCTGCGAGCTGCCGCAGGATCCGCCGCGTGTGCCCGGCGAGGACGTGTCCGGCCTCGGTCGGGACCATGCCCCTCGGCTGCCGCTGGAGCAGCGGCTGTCCGATCTCCTCCTCGAGCCGGCGCAGCTGCTGCGAGACGCCGGACGGCGAGTAGACATGCTTCTCGGCAGCTGCGGTGATCGAGCCGAGTTCGACGACGTCGAGCAGCAGCTCGAGCCTGCGGACGTTGAGCATGGCCCTCCTCGCGTTTGAAGATCTGCTTCAGCCTCTTGAAGTCTAGAGGACGCCCCTTGCATCCACATGGTCGATCACTGTCTTCCTCGACGCGCCCAGACAGCGGAAGACTGTTCAATCTGCGGTCAGGAGCGAACTTCGTGAGCACCGATTGAAGCAAAAGTGCATGGGACTGTAAATACCTGTGATGGTCATTCACTCGCTCGAAAGCCAGACTGAAGGCAGCCGGAGGGCGATACGACGCCTCCGGGACAGGCTTCAGGAGAAGAACGAGCATGCACAAGATCCCTGCGACATGGATGCGCGGCGGCACGAGCAAGTGCTGGGTGTTCGAGTGGGACAGCCTCGAGGTGCCGGGGAAGGACGTCGACGAGGTGCTGCTGCGCCTCTTCGGCAGCCCCGACAGGCGCCAGATCGACGGCGTGGGCGGGGGCACCTCCACGACGAGCAAGGCGGTCATCCTCGCCCCCTCGATGTCCGAGGACGCCGACGTCGACTACACCTTCGCGCAGGTGGGCATCGACGAGCAGCGCGTGGATTGGGGCAGCAACTGCGGCAACTGCTCCGCCGTCGTCGCCCCCTACGCCGTCGCGAGGGGCTGGGTCCCAGCCGGTCCCGAGTCGACCTCGGTGAGGACGCTGAACACGAACACAGGGCAGCTGATCCTGCAGAAGGTCCCGACGCCGGGCGGCCGGCTGCCGGACGGCGGGACGCAGACCATCCCCGGCGTCCCCTTCCCCGGCCTGCCCGTGGGAATGGGCTTCCTGGACCCCGGTGGACGGACCACCGGCCGGCTGTTCCCCACCGGGGAGCGCATGGACAAGGTGGCCTTCGACGGCCGGCAGGTGCAGGCGACACTCATCGACGCCGGCGCCCCCGTCGTGATCCTCGACGCCGCGGACCTCGGCCTGACCGGCCAGGAGACGGCGGCCGAGCTCGACAGCCGCCCCGACCTGCTCGTCCACCTGGACGACGCCCGGCGGGACGCGGCGGTGCTGATGGGCATGGCTCCCACCCGGGCTGAGGCCGAGCGCGCGGTCCCCAAGCTGGCGATCGTCGCCCCCGCCCAGGACGGCAGCGGAGCAGACCTCGCCGTCCGCATGCTGTCGATGGGCCGGCTCCACCCGGCGCTCGCGATCACCGGCAGCGTGGCCCTCACCATGGCGGCCCAGCACGAGGGGACCCTCGTCCGGAACCTCATCAGCGGGGACGGGTCGTCGGGGCTGACCATGCAGACCCCTGCAGGCCTCGTCGAGACCTGGGCCGAGGACCGGGACGGAGTTCCGGTCGTGGGCGCCCTGCGCAGCGCGCGTCGCATCGCCGACGCGGAACTCCTGCTCCCCGCGGCCTGGTAGCCGCCACACTTAGACCGTGTCCGGTTTCGCTGTGACCTCGGCGGCCGGACCCAACCGAAGGACCCGCAGTGACGATGAAGTCATCCTTGGAACCTCCGGGGCACATCCCCGGAGACGCCGCCCCCGAGATGGACGAGCCGCCGGCCCCGTCGCGCCGCACCGTGATCACCACGGTCGCGTCCTTCGCGGCGCTCGGCGCCGTCACCGCCGTCTTCGGCGGCCGGCTCCTGAATCCGCCGTCGAGCACCGAGGACGGGGACTTCAGCGGCGAGACCCTGGAATTCCTGATCCCCCTGGCCTCCGGGGGCGGGACCGACACGTGGGCCCGGTTCATCGGCACCGAACTGGTCAACCGAGTCCCCGGGCGGCCGGGCTTTGCCCCGGTCAACGAGCCCGGCGGGGAGGGCATCCTCGGGACCAACCGCTTCGCCCGCTCGGCGCGCGACGACGGCACCGAACTGCTGGTGGCGACGGCGTCGACGGTCGTCCCGTGGGTCCTGGGCCGCTCCGCCGTCCGGTACTCGTTCGAGGACCTGCAGCCCGTCGTCGTCAACGGCACCGGCGGCGTGATCTACGCCCGCACCGAAGCCGGAGTCCGGGGCCTTACGGACCTCGTCGGCCGATCGGCGCCCCTGGAATTCGGCGGCATCAGCGCCACGGGACTGGACATCACCACGCTCGTCGCGTTCGATCTGCTGGAGGCCGAGGTCACCTCGACCTTCGGCTTCGAGGGCCGGGGACCCGTGAACCTCGCCCTGCAGCGGGGTGAGATCGACATCGACTACCAGACGACGTCGTCGTACGGCCCGGCCGTTGCGGGCCTCACCAAGGAGGGCAAGGCCACCGTTCTCATGTCGTTCGGACAGCTCGACAACACGGGCAACGTGGTCCGCGACCCGAACTTCCCCGATGTCCCGACCGTCCCCGAGGCCTACGAGCAGCTCCACGGGACGAAGCCGACCGGGCAGAAGTACGAGGCCTACAGGACCCTCCTGGGCCTCACGTACACATACCAGAAGAGCCTCTGGGTGCCGAAGGCTGTGCCGGCCAAGGCGGTGGACCTGCTGCGCAGCTCGTGCGCCGAGCTGGGGGCGGACAAGGGCTTCCAGGACAAGGCGGCAAAGGTGCTCGGCGGCTACCCGCTCGTGGCCGATTCCGGCATGCCCGGTCGCGTCCGCGACGCGTACCGCGTGAGCAGCTCCGTGCGGGCCTACATCTCCGAGCTGCTCGCAGCCAAGTACAACATCCACGTGGAATAGGACTCCCATGCTCGACTCCGCCATGGCAGCGCTGGCATCACTCGCTGATCCATCCCTGCTCCTGATGCTCCTGATCGGCACCGTCGCCGGTCTCGTCATGGGCCTCATCCCCGGGCTCGGCGGCACCGGCGCCGTCGCGATCCTGCTGCCCATCACCTTCGGCATGGAGCCCGCCCAGGCCCTTGCGCTCCTGATCGGGGCACTCGCCGTCGTCCACACCTCCGACACCGTGTCCGCCGTGCTCCTGGGCGCCCCGGGGTCAGCCTCGGCGAGCGTGACGATGCTGGACGGCTATTCCATGGCCAAGAAGGGCCAGGCGGCAAGGGCCATGACCCTGGCGTTCCTCTCCTCCATGGCCGGCGGGATCATCGGCGCCGTCGGCCTGACCCTGGCCATCCCGCTCGCGCGCCCCCTCGTCCTCTCCTTTGCCAGCCCTGAGCTGTTCATGCTGACCGTGCTCGGCGTCGCCCTCGCCGCCGTGCTGTCGCGAGGGAACATCATCAAGGGCGTCTCCGCAGGCCTCCTGGGCCTCGTCCTGGGCATGGTCGGCACCTCGCCCACCACCGCCGAGGAGCGGTTCACGTTCGGCAGCCTCTTCCTCGGGGACGGGCTCTCGCTCGTCGCCGTCGCCCTCGGCGTGTTCGGGCTCGCCGAGATCGCCTCCCGCGCGAGCCAGCGGAAGGGCCAGCACTCCGACATCACGCTCGGCGGCGGATGGCTCCGCGGCATCCGGGAGTGGACCTCGCATTGGACCCAGGTGATCCGTGGCGCGCTCATCGGCATCTGGGCCGGCGTCCTCCCCGGCGTGGGGGCCACGGCGGGCACGTGGCTCGCCTACGGGCAGGCGGTTGCGACGGCCAAGGACAAGCGGCAGTTCGGCAAGGGAGATCCCCGCGGCATCGTCGGTCCCGAGAGCGCCAACAACTCCGTCGAGGCCGGGGACCTGATCCCCACGCTCCTGTTCGGCATCCCCGGCGGCGTCCCCTCCGCCATGCTCCTGGGCATGCTGCTGACCTACGGCATCCAGCCGGGGCCCTCGATCATCACGGACCATCTGGACCTGATGTACCTCATCGTGTGGTCCTTCGCGATCGCGAGCGTCCTCGGTGCCCTGTTCTGCTTCCTGAGCGTCAAGCAGCTCGCGCGGCTCACGAAGGTCCCCTTCGCCGCCCTGGCCGCCGGGCTCGTCGCGATCATGCTCCTGGGCTCCTTCCAGGAGGGCGGCCAATTGGGCGATCTCTGGGTCATGATCATCCTCGGCGCCTTCGGCTGGCTGCTGAAGTCGACCGGCTTCCCGCGGGCACCCTTCCTCATCGGCTTCGTCCTCGCCATCCCGCTCGAGCGCTACTACTTCCTGACCGACAGCCTCTACGACGGGCTCGGCTGGATGGCCCGTCCCGGCGTGCTCGTCTTCCTCGCGATCCTCGTCCTGCCCATCCTCTGGGCCCTCGTGAAGTGGGCTCGGGCCCGCCGTCGCACGAACCTCGACGACGGCCACCGCGACGAGCGGCCGCAGGACGACGAGAGCGAGCTGAAGGACTCCATCTGGTCCCTTGCCGCCGCGGCCGTGTTCGTCGTCGCCTTCGCCGCGGCCCTCATCGCCTCGACCGGCTTCTCCCCGGAGGCCAGGCTGGTCCCCCAGCTCGTCGGGGCGGCCGGCCTCATCTTCTCGGGCATCCTCCTGGGAATCGAGGTCCGCACGGCCCTGAGGACGAGGGCGGCGCGGCGCACGAGCCCCGGCTGGACCCCCGATGCCGGCTTCGCCCTCAAGACGTTCCTCTGGATGACGGGATTCCTGGCCCTGACCGCCGGATTCGGATACCTCATCGCGGTGCTCGTCTTCATCCCCGCCTTCCTGCTGGTCGTCGCCCGGGCCCGGACCAAGGTCGCCGTCGCGTACACCCTCGTGCTGTACGTGGCACTCCTCGCCCTCCCGTCCCTCCTGCCCATCGACCTTCCGCAGGGATGGCTCCAGAGCCTCATCTAGGGCCGAACCGACCACTGACAGCTTTTGGAGGAATCATGACCATACTCGTGGCCTACGCGCCCGCCCCGGAGGGACGGGCAGCGCTCAAGGCAGGCATGGCGGAGGCCCGGCTGCGCGGGGACGACCTGCTCGTCGTCAACGTCGGCCGCGGCCACCACGAATTCGAGCCCAAGGAACTCGAGGACCTCGAGGCGCAGCTGGCCGACAAGGGCCTCGGCCTCACGGTCGAATCATCGGTCCTCGCCGACCCGGGAGACGCCGTCGTCCAGATCGCCCAGGACAGGGAGGCCACGATGATTGTCGTGGGGCTCCGGCACCGCTCCATGGTCGGAAAGCTCATCCTCGGCAGCACGGTCCAGCGCATCCTCCTCGACGCCACGTGCCCCGTGCTCTCCGTCCGTGCTGACGACGGACTCCAGGATTCGCCCTAGAGCCGGGCGCGAGACCAGGGTCAGGCGCAAGAGAAGCAGGGCGTCGCGTCATCAAGCGCGCCCTGCTTCTCCCGTTCTCAGGCCCAAGGCGTGAAGCCTCACTGCTCGATCAGAGGGAGCCAGCGGCGACCGTGATGTCCTCGACGTTCGGCAGCGCGTGACCGAGGCGGTGCTGGGCGGCCCGGCGCACTCGGTCCGCTTCCTCCACGGTCGAGACAGGGGAAACCCGGACCTCGGCGGTGCCATGAAGGCGGTGGCCGATCCAGCGCAACTGGAGCCTCTCGACAGCCAGAACCCCTGGGGTGTCCCGAAGCGCGTCCTCGGCCCGACGGACCAGATCCGGCTCGATCCCATCCAGCAGCCGACGCCCCAGATTGCGGGCAGTGCTCCAGAGCAGGACGAAGATCGCGACGCTGATGAGCAGACCAACGATCGGGTCGGCCAGGGGGAAGCCCAGCATGACGCCGAACGAACCCAAGACGACTGCGAGGGACGTGAACCCGTCAGTGCGGGCATGGACACCGTCCGCGACCAGCGCGGCCGATCCGATCCGGCGCCCGACTTTGATGCGGTAGACGGCCACGGCCTCGTTGCCTGCGAAGCCGATCAGGCCCGCTGCGACGACCCACCAGAGGTTCTCTGGCTGATGCGGACTGAGGAGCCGTTCGACGGACTGCCACCCCGCGACGATCGCCGAGAGCGCGACGACCGCGACGATGAAGATTCCGGCGAGGTCCTCCGCCCGCCCGTAGCCGTAGGTGTAGCTCTTCGTCACGGGCCTGCGGGCGAGGACGAAGGCGACCCAGAGCGGCACCGCGGTCAGGGCGTCGGAGAAGTTGTGGACCGTGTCCGCGAGCAGGGCCACCGAGCCGCTGATGAGAACGACGGCGAACTGCAGGATGGTCGTGGCGAGGAGCGCGAAGAGGCTGATCTTGAGCGCACGCACGCCCTCATGGCTGGCCTGGAGTGCGTCGTCGATCGAGTCGGCGGCGTCATGCGTGTGCGGGACGAAAAACTCCTTGAGCATCCCCCAGAGCCCCGAGCTGTGTTCGTGGGCATGATCATGCCCGTGTCCACTGGGGCTGCTGTGCGCCTCATGGGTGTGTTGGGCGCTCATGCGTTGGCCCTCTTCGGGGAATCGGCCTCGGGATGATGATGCCGTGGGACTCCGCCGAGGGAGTGCTCAGCCTGGAAGATCGCGTCGGAGACCATCTGCGAGGCATGCTCGTTCGCCAGACGGTAGAACGCCCGATTGCCCTCCTGTCGCGCGGTGACGATGCGCGCGAGCCGCAGCTTGGCCAGATGCTGCGACACGGCGGCCGGGGCCTTCTCCACAACCTCCGCCAGACGGTTGACCGGCAGTTCCCCACTTTCGCGAAGGGCGAGGATGATCCGGACTCGGGTCGCATCGGCCAGCATGGAGAACACCTCGACGGCGAGCTCCACATACTCCGAATCGGGATGGAGCCCGCATATCTTCTTATCTGCGTTCATGCGCAGATACGCTACCTCGCGGGGAGCCAACGTTCAACGGGAGCCAGCCATCTTTCGTAATGCTTGACCCTTCAATCATTCGGCGCTAGTTTAGTTGAAATCTCAAGTAAACGCGGTCGAACACGAAGGAGAGCATCATGACCACTGTCAGCATCCTGGGCACCGGGAACATGGGCCCGGCCATCGCCGGCGTCGTCGAGAAGGGCGGCAACACGGTCCAGCTCCTGGGCAGGGAGGACGCCGACAAGGCCATCACGGGCGAGATCGCTGTCCTGGCGGTCCCCTACCCCGCCGTGGCGGAGATTCTGGCCCAGCGTGGAGAACAGCTCGCCGGCAAGATCCTTGTGGACATCACCAACCCGCTGGACTTCGAGACCTTCGACTCCTTGACGGTGCCGGCCGACTCCTCCGCGGCTGCCGAGATCCAGGCGACGCTTCCCACGTCCCGCGTGGTCAAGGCCTTCAACACGAACTTCGCCGCCACCCTCGCCTCAGGCCAGGTCGGCGACCAGCCCACCACCGTGCTCATTGCCGGAGACGACGCCGAGGCAAAGTCCCGTGTCGCAGAGATCGTCACCGCCGGGGGCCTGCGCGCCGTCGACGCCGGCTCGCTGCGCCGCGCCCGGGAGCTGGAAGCCAAGGCCTTCCTGCAGATCACCCTCGCCGCCGCCGAGAAGATCTCCTGGACCGGAGGCTTCGCGGTGCACGCCTGACCCCAACCCAGACAGGAGGCGTATCGTGGGGCGCCGCGCGTTGCGGGGTACATCTGATATGGAGTGATCTGCTGTCAAGAGGGCATGGCGAGGCGCCGTCGGGAAGAGTTCCCGGCGGCGCCTCTTGGCTTCCTGGGCCCCTTATGTCGGCGAGCGTGTCGGAGGGCGACGCGCGGTCAGACTGATATGCGCGCGGGTTGGCTACCGCAGGACGGTGGTTCGGCTGGAGCCGGTCCGCGTGTCTAGGAACGAGCGTGGGCCCGGGGCCTGCTCATAGGTGTTTCGCGGGTTGGCTCCACGCGCTGCCACCGACATTCAGGGCCGGAGGAAGCCGGTCAGAGGGTGCTCACTCCTCCATCACGGCCAGGGACCAGCACCAGCCCGCCAGCTCGCGAGCGACGGCGATGTTGCCACTGGGGCGTTTGCGCCGCTCGAGGAACTTCACCCATCTGGCATGCAGGCGCTGGTTGCCCTCATCGCCCCGGGCCTGGCCGCGGCTGGGGCGAGGTTCCATCGGTCTTGCATCGTCTTTCCGACGACATAGCGTGCCCGGTGATGCCAGGCGGCTTCCACCAGGAGGCGGCGGACGTGGGAGTTCCCGGTCTTGGTGATCGGGCCCTGGGCGCGGGAGGCGCCCGAGGAGTACTCCGAGGGCGTGAGGCCGACGAAGGAGGCGACCCTCGCGTCGGTGAAGCGGTGCCAATCCCCGATCTCGACCGCGAGGGCAAACCCGGTCAGGGTGCTGATCCCTCGCAGGCAGCCCAGACGGTGCACGAGCGGTGCGGTGTGGCTCTGGGCTGCCATCTCCTCGATGGCGGCGTCGGACGGTCCCTGCGCGCCTTGACCGTCAGCACTGCGTCGTAGTCCGAGTCGAAGGCCATCCGGGTGGCCGGCGAAGACAGCTGCGGCAGAGCCTCCCGGCGCAGCCACGCATCATGGGCTCCGGTCCAGGCGGCCCCACCGGGATAGACGATGCCGTGGCGCAGCAGCAGCTTCGAGAGTCGGTGCCGGGCGCGCATCAGGTCCCCGCGGCAGTCTTCCCGGGCGCGGACGAGATCACGCGCGGCCTCCTGTTCCACCGTCGGGACGGAAACGGGGGTGACCTCGTCCAGGCGTAGCAGCCTTGCAAGGTGGACCGCGTCCCTGGCATCGGTCTTCACTCGGTCTCCCGAGGGCCGCTGGAGCTTTGAAGGGGCGGCAACCTCGCACCTGACCCCTTGTGTCGTCAAGGCCCTTGAAAGCCCGAATCCCGTCGGGCCAGCCTCGTAGACCACGGCGATCGGGCCCGGCAGGCCGGCGAGCCATGCACTGATCGCCTTCTCCGACGGGGCGAGCCTGGCCTGCACCAGCTCGCCGGTCACTCCGTCGATCGCCGCTCCCGCGACAGAACGGGCGTGCACATCCAGCCCGACACTCGTACGCTCAGTGAACACCGGGGCCTCCCACGCATGTCGGATAGGCCGGGCAGGGGACTCTGTCCGGTAACCCACGAATCTGCGTGAGCGAGGCTCCAGCCCGCAACCACCCACACGAGGGCGGTCACTTCATACCGTCTAGCCGGATTCAGGAGAGCACCGAAAGCTGGTCCCGCTCGGCGGTCAGCCCGGGCGGGACGTCCTTGGTGAGCTCGACGGTGAAGGTGCGGTAGTCGTGGCGGGTGACCAGGATCCCGTGTCCCGGCTTCCGAAGCGCCTCGGTGATGGCTCGCTCGACTGCTCGGTTGAGCTGGACTTCGAGGTCCCCGCGGTGGGCGATCCTGATCCGGGATGCATGGGTGGATGGATGTTCTCTCATGGGGTTCCTTTTCGGTAGGGAGCGCCTTGAAAGGCGCCGCCCGGCACTGAGTGGGCCGAGCGGCGCCCAACATTGCGAGTCCCCCGTCGGCGATGGCGAGGAGCTCCTCCGAACCCCTAGAGTTTCCTCGCCCTGAAGTTGTTGGCTGCCTGCAGCTCGCGGACGCTCAGATGCCAAGCAGCGGGGGCACCTGGGAGAGCAGGTTGACTTCGTAGTAGTTGTAACCGGGGGTGCTGGGCTCGAAGCCGCGGTTGACGTGGACCTTGTTCTTGATGCCCAGGTCGTTACAGACCATCAGGTCGTAGCGCGGGCTGGCGGAGATGTGCAGGATGTCCTCCGGGCCGCAGTTGAGCTGGTTGAACATGTACTCGAAGGCCTGGTAGCGAGGCTTGTAGGCCTGGGCCTGCTCGGCGGTGTACACAGCGTGGAACGGAGCCTCGAGCTTCTCCACGTTGCTCATCACCTGCTCGTCAGAGGCGTTGCTGAGGATGACCAGCGGGTAGCGAGAAGCAAGTGCACGCAGCGCCGCCGGCACCTCCGGGTAAGGCCCCCAGGTCGGAAGGGCGTCCACGATGGCCTGGCTGTCGGACTTCCGGTACGGCAGGTTGAAGCGCTCAAGGGTCTTCCGGAGCGAGTCGTGGATGACGTCGGGGAAGGGCTTCCAGGGCCCGAGGACCTCGTCGAGGCGCTGCCAGGCGAAGCTCTTGTGGAACTCGTCCATGAGTTCAGCCGGCACGGTGTCTGCCAGCAGCTTCCGGGTCAGGTCCTTGATCTGCCACCGGATCAGGGTTCCGTGCATGTCGAAGGTGATGTACTTCGGCTCGAAGTCGATCATTTCAGGTTCTCCTCACGAGGTCTTGATCGGGGTGTGCGGGCCGGAGAAGCCTTCAGGACATGTGCCCGAGGGGGCATGAGACCTGGAACTTCTGCTGGCCGTCCCGTCAATGGAACGCCGTGAGGTTGCAGATTGTCAACAGTTGAGCAGTTCAGCAGCTGTTCTTCCAGGCTACGCACCACCTGCCCAGCCTCATCAAACGCCTCTCCTCGAAAGCTCTGACAAAGGATCTGCGAGCGGGAGGATATCGCCAGCCGGCACCGACTGAGGCCGGTGCCGGCGGCGGCCTCCCGACCGCTCAGGAGGCGTCGGGACGCGGCAGGCCGAAGAGGACGGGGAGCTCGGCGATGTCGGTGATGCGCTCGTAGCCGAGCCAGTGCTCGTCGTGCTCGAAGCCGCGGTCGACGTAGACCTTCTTCTCGATGCCCATGATGGCCGCGGAGCGGTGGTCGTACATCGGGCTCGCCGAGACGTGCACGATCTCGTCCGGGGTCACGCCGAGCTTGTCGAACATGTACTCGAACGCGGCCAGGCGCGGCTTGTAGCAGCGCATCTCCTCGGCCGTGATGATGACCTCGAACGGGGCCTCGAGGTTCGCCGCGAGCTTCTCGGCGACGGCGGTGTCGCTGTTGGTGATGATGACCAGCGGCACGGCCTCGGCGAGCTTGTTCAGCGCCGCGGTCACGCCGGGGTAGGGGCCCCAGGTCGGGATCCGGTCGTAGACCTCGCGGGCCTCGTCGGGGCGGAACTCGATGCCGACGTAGCGCGAGGCGCGCTGCATGGAGTCGTGGACGATCTGGTGGAAGGGCTTGTACGCGCCCGTGCACTCGTCGATCCGGTACGCCTTGCAGATCCGCAGGTACTCGTCGGCGACCTCCGCGGGGAGCCGGTCACCGAGGACGTCGCGCATCGTGTCGTTGATCGCGAACTTGATGAGCGTCCCGTTCATGTCGAACGTGACGAACTTCGGCAGGGTGTCGAATGCCATGGGGTGCCTCCGAGGGTCTGTGGGACCAAGTTGTCGATTGTCGACGAACTCTATGTCGATTGTCGACGATACGCGCGCGACTGCGGCGTGTCAACAGTAGGGCAGTTCACCAGTTGTGTTCTAGGCGCGAACACGGCCAAGACTGAAAAGGCGCCTCGAGAGTTGCATAACTGCCCTACTGTTGACGACCTAGAATGAAGCATGGCCCAGCAGATCCAGATCGTACATTCCTCCACAGTGCAGCAGGTTGCCGATGGGCTGACGTCCATGATCTTGGATGGAGTCCTGAAGCCAGGCGAGAGGCTCCGAGAGAGCGTCCTCGCCGAGAACCTCGGCCTCTCGAGGAACACTGTTCGGGAAGCCGTTCGAATCGTTCAGGCTGCAGGCCTCATTCGGCACCGCCCGAACCACGGCGCCATCGTTTGGGACCCCAGCGACGCCGAGATCATGGACGTCTACAACGCTCGGTTCCACTTGGAGACCACAGCCGCCCGCAGCATCTCGGAAGACACCTCT
The DNA here is from genome assembly GCF_056780155.1 of Sinomonas sp. T428B. Classification (NCBI taxonomy): domain Bacteria; kingdom Bacillati; phylum Actinomycetota; class Actinomycetes; order Micrococcales; family Micrococcaceae; genus Sinomonas; species Sinomonas sp. T428B. The sequence goes on from NZ_JBRAZR010000001.1 coordinate 3,381,592, forward strand.
TTGGACGAGGTCCATGCCGCCATGGAGGCGTTCCGAGCTGCCTTGAAGACCGGAGATCCGGCCGAGATCGTCGAGAAGGACCTGGCCATCCATACCGCCATCGTCGGGCTCCTGGGAAGTCAGAAGCTGACGGCGTTCTATCAGCAGTTGATGGTGGAACTGCGGTACTTCATGTTCATTCTCTCGAGCGAACGGCATGAGTACGAGCACCCTGATGAGCTCGAAGCTGAGCACGAGAAGATCGTGGCAGCACTGGAGTCACGCGACCCAGCCTTGGCGGAGCGAGTCGTCGCCGACACCATCGTCGAGTACCGCGACGTGATCCGGCAGATCATCGCCTCGAGGCATGCCGGGAGCTGAGCCCCCACTCACCCTCGACCTTGCCTTCGGCGAGCCCCAACAGTCCGGGCCCCGAAGACGCCCTGCCCGCGGCTGAGGGAGAGGATTGCGGGTCGAGGCGCAAGCTGAAATACTGTTGAGCAGTAGAACACGTGGCGCCTGCCCGTAGCCGACTTGAGCACCTCTCCCTCTACAGCAGGAGACATTGGACATGGACACTAGCGCCGACTCCGACTTCATCAGCATCGTCGCCGCGGAAAGCGGGCTCACAGGGGAGCAGCGCCCGCTCGGGGAACGGGCCGTCCTGGAGCTTCTCGACGTGCACTATGGCCTGAGCGGCCGACTCCATCGGATCCCGACCGAGAAGGACGAGACGTTCCGCTTGGAAGACCAGGGCAGTACGTATCTCGTGAAGCTGTCCTCACCGGACGAGGACCCTGCGCTGGTCAACCTTCAGACTGCCTGCATGGAGCATCTGGAATGGACGGCCCCCGAACTGCCGGTCCAGCGACTGGTCAGGAGCCTCGCCGGCACAGGCGAAGTGGTCGTCCCGGCAGCCGAGGGACCCTATGACCGCGTGCTGCGGGTCATGCGCTTCATGCCCGGCCGCCTGCTCGCCTCGGATGCCCCATCAGCCGACCAGCTGCGTCAGTGCGGTTCGAGCCTTGCGCGCCTGGCCACCGCATTGGAAGGCTTTGACCACCCACGAGCGGACCGCATGCTCATCTGGGACCTCAAGCACTTCCACCGCATGCGGCCACTGCTCGAGTACGTCGAAGAGGCTGAGAAGCGCGCACTTGCCGAGGACATCTTCGATCGGTTCGATGAGACGGTCGTGCCGCTGCTTGACACGTTGAGCTCGCATGTCATCCACGGTGACTTCAGCCCCTTCAACGTTCTGGTCGACCCCGAGGCCTCTCATTATGTAGCGGGGGTTATCGACTTCGGCGACGTGGTGCGTTCGCCGAGGATCTTCGACATCAGCGTCGCCATGGCCAACCAGCTGGGGGCGGATCCGGAGAATCCCTGGGACAGCGCTCTTCCCATCGCAGAGGGTTACCACGGCCTCTGCCCCCTGTCCCCCCAGGAGCTCGGAGCCCTGACCGTATCAGCCCCGGCCCGGCTGCTCCTCCGAGCGCTGATCACCGGCTGGCGCGCGGTCCAGCAGCCCGAGGCCCGCGACTACCTCTTCTCCCACTCGGCAAAGGACTGGGACCGCCTGGCTTCAACGGCCGCGGCACCTGCACCGAGCATCGCATCGTGATCCCCGCTCACCAACCTCCAGGAGGCATCATGAACACCTCTCCTCAGACCTTGCGCAAGCCGTCCAAGCCCATGGTCAACGGATTCGATCCGAGCCGGCTCGACGAGCTCCCGGAACACCTGCAGAAGAGCATCCGACGCCGGGACAAGAGCCTCGGTCCCGGTTACCGGCTCTTCTACGAGACTCCGGTGGAAGTCGTCAGGGGCCAGGGCGTCACCCTGTTCGACAGCGAGGGGAACGAGTACCTCGACGTCTACAACAACGTCCCGTGCGTGGGCCACGCCCACCCGCGCGTCGTGGCGGCCGTCCACGAGCAGATGCAGAAGCTCAACACGAACACCCGCTACGTCCAAGAGTCCATCCTCGACTACTCGGAACAGCTCCTGTCCACGCTGCCCCCAGAGCTGGGCCATGTCATGTACACGTGCACCGGCTCAGAGGCCAACGACCTTGCCATGCGCGTGGCCAAGTACGCCACGGGCAACCAGGGCGTCATCGTCACCTCCGGCGCCTACCATGGCCTGACCGCCGAGGTATCGTCGTTCTCTCCGTCTCTGGGCGTGGGTGTCCCGCTGGGCCCGAACGTCCGGGTCATCACTCCCCCGGACGCTCTGCGCTATGGCCGCGAGGATTCCCTCGAGGACCACCTGCGGGACCAGGTGCGTGCCGCCATCGCCGACCTGCACCGCCACGGCGTCGGACTGGCAGCCTTCATCGCCGACAGCATCTTCTCCTCCGACGGGATCTTCGCCGACCCGGCGGGCTTCCTCCAGCCGATCATCGAAGAAGTCCACGCCGCCGGCGGCCTGTATATCGCGGACGAGGTCCAGCCGGGCTTCGCCCGGACGGGCGAGGCATGGTGGGGCTTCCAGCGCCACGGCATCGTCCCGGACATCGTGACCATGGGCAAGCCCATGGGCAACGGCATCCCGATCGCGGCAGCTGTCTTCAAGCCCGAACTGCTGGTCGAGTTCGGGAAGAACATCCGCTACTTCAACACCTTCGGCGGCAATTCCGTGGCCATCGCCGCGGCCCAGGCGGTCCTGGACGTGATCCGCGAGGAGTCCCTCATGGAGAACTCCTTGAAGGTCGGCGGAAAGATCCTCGGGGAACTGAAGCAGATGACCCAAGGGCTTGACCAGGTTGCCGAGGTTCGCGGAAGCGGCCTGTTCGTAGGCGTCGACATGGTCACCGACCGGACCACGCTGACGCCCGACGGGGACACCGCCTCTCGCATCGTGAATGCCCTCCGGGACCAGCGGATTCTGATCTCCGCCTCAGGGGCGCAGGGCAACGTCCTGAAGCTGCGGCCGCCCATGCCGTTCTCCGTGGACGACGCCGACCGCCTCCTCGAGGCGCTCGACGGCGCCTTCCGCTCCCTGCGCTGACGCTGCGCCAAACGCACGAGGGCCCGATTCTGGTGTAGCACCAGAATCGGGCCCTCTGACGTCATCGACGAAGGCGGTTCCCGTAGTGCCTTCCAGCTACTCAGGGATGCGGCAGCGGCGGTCCCAGTCGCGGTGTAGATCCTGCTGTCTGCGCCCCGGCGGCCGAGCAGCGGGTACCTGGTCGGTCGTAAAGGCGCGCTCGGTCGGCTCTCGAAGGCGCAGAGCTGCTCCCCGGAGGTCACGACGACACCGTCGGCGGTCTCGCGGATGTCGTCCACCCGGGTGTCGGTGAGCACGGTGGCGCCGTTGGCCTGGGCCACGGCGACTGCGGCGGTGATCGCCCGGTCGAGTGCGCCGCGCCCCGCCGCGAGGTCGAAGACCGCGACGTCGTCGGGGCGCAGGCTGTGCTGCGGGTACCGCTCGGCCATCTCCTGCCGGGAGAGGAACTCGTGGGCAACACCGGTCACCTGAGCCGACTCGCGAAGCCGCGAGATGTACGGACCGTTCTCGGTGCAGATGTAGAGCCCGCCGCAGCGCAGGAGGATGTCCTGTCCGGACTCCTGCTCGAGCTCCGCCCACAGGCGCTGGGAGCGCTTCAGGAGCGGGTCGAAGGCCGGGTTGAGGTGAAGCATCCGGAAGAGGCGGATGTCCCCACCCACGGCGCTGCGGCCGTGGGCGGGGACCTTCGCTTCGAAACCGACGACCGAGTAGGTCAGGCGGGAGGCCTGAGCACTTTCTTCATTGTCGTCAGAGAACCTTCTCGAGGAAGGACTGGGTGCGGGCCTCCTGCGGGTTGCCCAGGACCTCGCGGGCGTCGCCGCGTTCGATGATGTAGCCCTCGTCCATGAACACGACCGTGTCGCCGACCTCGCGGGCGAAGCCCATCTCGTGGGTGACCACGACCATGGTCATGCCCGCCTTGGCGAGGTTCTTCATGACGGCGAGGACCTCGCCGACCTTCTCCGGATCCAGCGCGGAGGTGGGCTCGTCGAAGAGGATGATCTCCGGGTCCATGGCCAGGGCCCGGGCGATCGCGACGCGCTGCTGCTGCCCGCCGGAGAGCTGGGCCGGGTAGTGGTCGCCGAAGGCGCCCAGCCCGACGTCGGTCAGGAGCTCCTGGGCGCGCTTGGCAGCGGCCTTCTTGTCCCCGCGCTTGACCAGCACCGGCCCGGCCATGACGTTCTCCCGGGCGGTCATGTTCGGGAACAGGTTGAACGACTGGAACACCATCCCGATCCGGGTCCGCTGCTCGGCGAGCTTCTTCTTGGGAAGGGCGTGGTAGGCGTGCTCGGTCTCGTGGTAGCCGAAGTCCTCGCCGTTGACCCTCAGCACCCCCGAGTCCACGGTCTCGAGGCCGTTGAGGCAGCGCAGCAGGGTGGACTTGCCCGAGCCCGAGGGGCCGATGATGCAGGCGACCTCCCCGCTGGCGATGTCGAGGCTGATGTCCTTCAGGACCGTCTTGTGCCCGAACGACTTCTTCAGGCTCCGGACGTGGATCGTGCCGTCAGGGATGGTGCCGGTGGGGGTGGTCATCGTGCCGCCCCTTCCGGGCTCGTCAGCGCCACACGCTTGGCCTTCCTCGGAAGGGTCGCCGCGGAGCGGTTGTACTTCTGCTCGAGCTTGGACTGGGGGTAGCTCAGCAGCAGGGTCATGACCAGGTACCAGAGGCTGGCCACGATCAGCAGCGGGATGGTCTCGTAGGTGCGGGCGTAGATCAGCTGCGCGCTCTGCAGCAGCTCCGCCACGCCCAGGACGGACACGAGCGAGGTCTCCTTGAACATGCCGATGACCTGGTTGCCCGTGGCCGGGATGATCGAGGGCATCGCCTGCGGGATGATGACCTTCCGCATCCGCATCCCGGCGCTCATGCCCAGGGAGTCCGCGGCCTCGAGCTGGCCCTTGCCCACCGCGGAGAACCCGCCGCGGATGATCTCGGCCATGTAGGCGGCCTCGTTCAGGGTCAGGCCCACCAGGGCCGCCGTGATCGGGCCCATGATCGCGTTCGTGTCCACGGCCACGCCGAGGTCGGTGAACGGGATCCCGATCCGCAGGTCCGGGTACAGGGCGGAGATGTTGAACCAGAAGATCAGCTGCACCAGCACCGGGGTGCCCCGGAACAGCGTGATGTACAGGCTCGCGGCGATCGAGACCGGCTTCACGTGCGAGGAGCGCATGACCGCCAGGGCCAGGCCCAGCAGCGTGCCCAGGGCCATGCTCGCCACGGTGAGGAAGATCGTGAGCATCAGGCCGCGCAGGATGGACTCGGCGAAGAAGTACTTCCCGACCACGCCCCACCTGAAGTTGGGGTTCGTCAGGACCGAGGCCAGGATCCCCAGGCCGAGCAGGATGCTGAACGCCCAGCCCGCGTATTCCGAGGGCGTCCGCAGCCGGATCCGCGGCTTGAGCGCAGAGCCGGACGCGTTCGCCGTGGGCTCGCTTCCGCGAGTGATGGTTTCCAGCATGGACGTCCCCTAGTTGAGCTTGGCGTCGGTGATGGCACCGGCCTCGAGGCCCCAGGTCTTGAGGGCCTCCTTGTACTCCGGGGTCCCCAGGATGGACTGGATCGCAGCCTGCATGGCCGGGACCAGCGGGGAGTCCTTCTTGAGGCCGATCGCCGTCACGTCGCTCGAGCCGACGTTGACCCGGCCGATCACGGTGAAGCTGTCCGGCTGCTGCTTGGCAGCCCAGCCGAGCGAGGTCGTGTCGTAGAGGATGCCGTCGATCCGCTTGGAGGCCAGCTGGGTCAGCGCCTCCTGGATGTTGGGCAGCGTCACGGCGTTGATCGCCGGCTGGCCCTTGGAGGTGCACGTCTGCTCGTTCAGGGCCGGGAGGCGCTTGAGCTGGCCGGTCGAGCCCTGGGTGACGGCGATGTTCTTCCCGCACAGGTTCTCGACGGTGAGGTTCTGCGGGTTCCCGGCCGCCGCGGCCACGGAGGTGCCGGCCTTGAAGTAGTCGATCATGTCCAGGACCTTGAGCCGCTCCTCTGTCTTGGACATGGTGGTTGCGGTGAAGTCGAAGCGGCCGCCGTCCAGGCCCGGGATGATCGTGTCGAACTTCGTGTCCACGAACTTCAGGTCCAGGTCGAGCTTCTTGGCGATGAGCCGGGCGATGTCCGGGTTGAGGCCGATCGGTGTCTGGTTGTCCTCGGCGAGGAAGGTCGTCGGCGGGTAGTGCAGGTCCATCGCGACCGTGAGCTCGCCCTTGTCCTTGTACGACTGCGGCAGGAGACTCACAGCCTTGGCATCGGGCTGGACGCCCTCCGAGATGTCCCGCGTGAGGTTCGTGAGGCTCTCCGACGTTGCCGGGGCGCTGGTGGCCTCGCCGCCGCAGGCACTCAGAGCCAGGATCGCCGCCAGACCTGCCGCAGCGACGTGAACCTTGTTGATCTTCTTCACGGTGCTTCCCTTCGAGTAGCTTCAGCGCTTGAGGTGGACCGGTCCCCGGGGCATGAACCTCTGCGCTGCTTGCTGATGTGACCTGCATCTCGTTGCAAGCCCTGGAGCAATCAAACCGCCACCCTCGCAGATTGTCAACAGTTGAGCAGTAGAACGACAATGCTCTTCAGAATCGACTGAAGGCTCCCGTCCACCCGGACAACGACGCCAAAGCATCCCCGCGGGGCATCCTGAAGGACGATGCCCCTATCGGGAACGGACAGCCGAAAGGCCCCGGTCCACACAGGGACCGGGGCCTCAGCCGCACCAAGCGAGAGCTAGTGCCCCACCGGCGCGTCCTCCTTGGCGAGCAGCTCGTCCGACTTGGCACCCTTGAAGTACCGCGTCGCGAACAGCATGCCCGCCGCCAGGAAGGCGAAGACGCCGAGGGAGACGACGCCCCAGGCGCCCGACGGCGTCGGCACCGCGCCGTTGATGCCCGTGCGCATGATCGGGGCGACGAAGCCGCCGAGGTTGCCGAGCGAGTTGATCAGGCCGATGCCCGCGGCGGCCGCGGAGCCCGTGAGGAACGCCGTCGGGTAGGCCCACGTGATGGGGCCGACGGTCAGGAAGCTCGCGACGGCGAACGTGATGCATGCGATGCCGAGGATCGGCTGGCCGTTCGCCCCGGCCCACGCGGAGCCCAGGATGAAGACGCCCGTGAGGACGTAGCATGCTGTGCCCCACGTGCGGCGGCGCAGCACGGTGTTGGCGGCACGGCCCAGGAAGTAGCAGGCGAAGAGGCCCACGAGCCACGGGATGGCGGAGACCACGCCGACCTCCCAGCCCACCTTCTTGCCCAGGAGCGAGGCGACCTGCTGCGGGAGGTAGAAGGTCGTGCCGTACACGGCGATCTGGAGGCAGAAGTAGATGACCGTGAAGTACCAGACCTTCCAGTTGGCCATCGCGGCCCAGATGCCGCGCGGTCCGTCCTGGCTGCGGAGCGCGTCCTCGGCGGCCATCGCGTCCTGGAGCGCCCTCTTCTGGCTCGCGTCGAGGAACTTGGCATCCTGGGGGCTGTTGGTGAGGAAGTACAAGGCCGCGATGCCGGCCACGACGGCCATCATGCCCTCGACGAAGAACATGACCTGCCAGCCGCGCCACGCGGTCCCCTCGCCCAGGGCGATGAGGCCGCCCGAGAGCGGGGCGCCGAGCATCTGCGAGAACGGCTGCGCGAGGTAGAACAGGGCGAACATCTCGACGCGGACCTTGTTCGGGAACCACGCTGCGAGGTACATGATGACGCCTGGGAAGAGGCCCGCCTCGGTCACGCCGAGGAGGAACCGCAGGACGATGAACATCGTCTCGTCGGTGACGAACGCGAACGCGGCCGCGACGATGCCCCACGTGACGGCGATGCGGGCGAGCCAGAACTTGGCGCCGAACTTCTTCAGGAGCAGGTTCGAGGGGATCTCGAAGATCGCATAGCCGATGAAGAAGATGCCGGCGCCGAGCGCGAAGGCGCCGTCCGAGACGCCGCGGTCCACCTTGAGGGCGGCCTCGGCGAACCCGACGTTCGTGCGGTCCAGGAACGCGACGAAGTACAGGATGATCAGCATCGGCATGAGGTGCTTGGCGGCCTTCTTGATGGCCGTCTTGAGCACAGGATCCATGTCTAGCGTCGGCTTGACACGGGTCTGAGACGTGGTCATGTCCGCTCTCCTTTGAGGGGGATGCCTGGGATGAGGAGGTGAGGGTGGGGATGGGCCCAGAAGACCTAGCCGAGCAGCGCCGGGACGATCTGCGCGAGGCCCACGGCGACGAGGATGAGGCCGACGGCGAGGAAGACGATCCTGCCGACGGACCAGCGGCCTTTCGAGGTGCCCATCAGTGCATGTAGAGGCCGCCGTCGACGTTCAGGGTCTGGCCCGTCACGAAGCCCGCGTCCTCGCTGATGAGGTAGTGGATGGCGGCGGCGATGTCCCGCGGCGTGCCGATGCGCGGCAGCACGCCGTCGGCCGCCATCTTCTCCTTGCGCTCGTCGGTGAGGGTGCCGCCCATGATGTCGGTGTCGATCGGGCCGGGCGAGATCGCGTTGACCGTGACGCCCTGGTGGCCGAGCTCGCGCGCGAGGCTGCGCGTGAAGCCGACGACGCCGGCCTTTGCCGCCGAGTACGCCGTCTTGCTGAACGTCCCGCCTCCGCGCTGGGCGCTCACCGAGGACAGGCTCACCACGCGGCCGACGCCGTTGCGCACCATGGTCTCGACCGCTCGCTTGGTCGTGTGGTGCACGCCGTGCAGGTTGATGTCGATGACGCGGTGCCACTCCTCGGCGGTGACGTCGAGGTAGGGCACGGGCGAGGAGACCCCGGCGAGGTTCACAAGGGCGACGAGCTGCGGGAGCTCGGCCTCGAGCGCGTCGAACGCGGCGCGCACCTGCGCCTCGTCGGCGACGTCCGCCCCGGCGCCGGCGGCCGCGACCCCGTGCTTCTCGGCGATCTCGGCGGCGACCTTCTGCGACGCCTCGGCGTCGAGGTCGAGGATGCCGACGTTCCAGCCGCGCTCGGCCAGGTAGTGGGCGGCGTAGCGGCCGATGCCGCGCGGCGAGGCGGCGCCGGTCAGGATGACGCTGCGGTTCTCGGGGAAGCGGTTCTCGGGGAATTCGGAGGTGGTCATGATGCCTTTCAGTTCTCGGGGTGGATGGGCGCGGGGCCCAGCTCGTCCAGGAGCTTCTTCATCGCGACGTAGGCCCGGTTGCGGTAGGCCACGAGCTCGGGGGTGCGCTCGGCGGGGACGTCGAGGTAGCCCGCCCCGGTCTTGGTGCCGAACTTGCCGGCCTCGACGAGCTCCTTCAGGGACTTGGGGGTCGCGAAGCGCTCGGGCCAGCGGGTCTGCAGGGACGCGTAGCAGAACGAGTAGACGTCCAGGCCGGCCATGTCCGCGATCGCGAAGGGCCCGAAGAACGGCAGGCGGAAGCCGAAGGTGGTCCGCACGATCGTGTCAATGTCCTCGGGCGTCGCGATGCCCTCCTCGACGATCTGGCTCGCCTCGTGGAAGAGCGCGTACTGCAGCCGGTTGAGCACGAAGCCCGTCGCGTCCTTGACCCGCGCGGTCTCCTTCCCCGTCGCGGCGACGATCCGCTCGACGAGCGGGATCACGTCGTCGTCCGTCCCCTCATGCGGGATGAGCTCGACGCCGGGGATGAACGGCGCGGGGTTGGAGAAGTGCACGCCGAGGAAGCGCTCGGGCCGCTCGACGGCCTCGGCGAGCGAGGCGATGAGGATCGTCGAGGTGTTGGAGCCGATAACGGCGTCCGGCCTGGCGGCGGCGCTGATCCGGCGCAGGGTCTCGTGCTTGATCTCGATCTTCTCGGGGACGGCCTCCTCGATGAAGTCGGCGCCCGCGACGGCCTCCTCAATCGAGGCGGCGGGGGTGAGGTTCGCGGCAATGCGCTCGACGGCGTCGGCCGGGAAGAGCCCGTCGGCGGCGAACTCGCGGGCCTCGTCGATCAGGCGCTCGTGGTTCTTGCGGGCGATCTCCTCCGAGACGTCCGCGATCCTCACCGTGGCCCCCGAGAGCGCGAGGACCTGGGCGATCCCGCCGCCCATGTAGCCGGAGCCGATGACGGCGATGGTCAGGTCAGTCATGCTGCGGTTCCTCCCGGGAGCAGGGTGCGGATGTACTTCTGGTTCGTGGCGCACACGCCGAGGCTGTCGCCTCCGTAGTGCTCGGCGAGGATGATGCCGTTGAAGCCGAGGGCCACGGCGTCGCGGAAGACCTGGCGGTAGTTGATGAGGCCCATCTCCATGGTCGAGGGAGCGGAGGTGGCCCAACTGCCGTCGGCGGCCTCGTCGCGTGTGTAGTTCTTCACGTGCCAGTAGTTGGCGTACGGCAGGGTCTTGTCGAAGATGGTGCGCCAGTCCTCGACGGGGCGGTGGAGCCGGATGAGGTTCGCGACGTCCGGGTTGAGGCCCACATTGTCGAGCCCGACGTCCTCGATGAAGCGCACGGCGCTGTCCGCGGTGCCGAGGTAGGTGTCCTCGTACATCTCGAGGGACATGATGAGGCCCACCTCGGCGGCGTGCTTGCCGAGCTCGCGGATGCGGCCGACGGCGGTGTCCCACACCTCGCGGTCGTCCGGGTCCTGCGGGCCCTGCGCGGTCCAGAACCAGAGCGCCCGGCGCTGGGCCTCGCTGAAGGGCTGGTGCAGGCCGGTCGAGAAGACCTGCATGCCCCATTCTGCGGCGGCGTCGATGGTCCGGTGGGCGTACTCGAGGTTGCGCTCCTCGTGCCCGGGCATGATGACGCTCTGCCGCTGGAGGTGGACTGACGGGACGCCGACGCCGTGGGAGGCCGCGATGGCGAGGAACTCGTCCCGGCGGGACGGCTCGAGGTCGGCGGGGCGGACGTGGCTGTCGGCGAGCTCGGCGAGGCTGAAGCCGACGCCGGCAACCTGGGCGAACATGTCGTCCCAGACCTCGGCAGGGGCGTCGTGCATCGCGACGCCCTGGGCGTCGACGGTGCGGAAGCCGTGGAGGCAGGTCGCGATCGGCCAGGTGGCGGCGGTGTAGGCGGGTTCCGTCGGCATGGTGCTCCGTTGCAATTGTCGTTCAGGCCGTCTGTGAGGCGGCTCACGGGAAAGATCCTATAGGAAATATAGTGGAGGTCAAGCGCAGACGAAGAGGAGTAAGCAGGGCACGAAAAAGCCGACCCCACGAGGGGTCGGCTCTACCTACTGGGATTACGCAAGGCGCGCCATGCCCGAGGAGGGCCGGCCGCCGTCGTCCCACCCGCCGTCGTGCGCGTGGGTGGCCGCGACCGCGGCGGCGACGACGTCGGCCATTCCCCCGCCGCCGAGGGCGGCCTCGCGCTGGACGCGCTCCCCCGACCCGCGGGCGAGCAGGGCCTCGAGCGCCGCGGTCGCCGCGGCGAGCTCGCCCGAGTCGCGCAGCGCGTCCTCGATGTGCGCCATGAACGCGGCAATGGCGTCGGCTGCGGGGACGGGCCGGAGCTCGGCCGGGTGGACGAGGACGCCGTTGAGCCCGGAGCGGCTGGCCCGCCACGAGGCGAGCCGCACGATCGGCGTCGGGCTCCCGAGGGGGTCGATGCCCTGCCCTGCCTCGCGGGCGGCGGTCTCGACGAGGCCGCGCACGAGGACCGCGATCAGCGCGGAGTCGGCGGCGTTGAGGCAGACGTCGGCCACGCGGGTCTCGACCGTGGGGTTGTTGCGCGAGAGGCGCGCGTCGAAGTACATCATGCCCTCGTCGAAGATCCCGCCCGTGCCGATGAGGTCCGCCACGAGCGCCCGGTAGGCGGCCTCGGTGCCCAGCACGTCCAGGGGACCGGACGTGGGCCAGCGGTTCCACGCCTGCGTGCGGAAGCTCGCATAGCCGGTGTTGGCCCCGTGCCAGAACGGGGAGTTGGCGCTGAGCGCGATGAGCAGGGGCAGCCAGTCGCGGATGCGGTCGAGGATCTCCACGCCCTCCTGCGGCGACTCGATCGCGACGTGCACATGGAGCCCGCACGTGAGCTGCTCGGTGGAGGTGATGCGGAACTGCTCGGCCAGCGCGATGTAGCGCTCCCCCGGGCTCAGGTGCGTGGCAGCGCTGCGGGGCGACGTGGCGAGGGCGGCGATGCGGGCGCCGACCTGGCGCGCGGCGCGGTCGACGGCGTGGCGCCCCTGGTGGAGCTGGCCGAGGATCTCCTCGTGGGTCAGGCACGGGGACGTCTGGATCTCGATCTGCTCGAGCTTGAACTCGTGCGTGGCGTCCTGCGGCCGGCCCATGATCGCGAGCATGCGCTCGGCGAGTGCAAGGGGCTCCCCACTCGTGGGATCCACGATGAGCAGTTCCTCTTCCACGCCGAAGGTCCGCATGGGCGCCATTGTGTCAGGTGGGGACGGGAGTGGCACGTGGGGCGCAGGGGATGCAGCTCTCGGCTACGGCAGAGGCACGGCATTCGCGAGCACAAGGCACACGCCCGTCCCCGCGGCGATGCTCACGACGGCGTTGCGCCGCCACACGTGCACCCCGACCGTCGCGGCGACGCCGGCGATCTGGGGGATGCCGTGGCCGTGGCCCCCGAGGTCGATGGCGAAGACGCAGGACGCCGCCAGGATCGCGACGGCGCCGAGCGGCATCCAGCGGCCCAGGTCGGCGAGGAAGGCAGAGTCCTTCAGGAAGCCGACCATGAGGAACGGCAGCGCGCGCAAGCCCACGGTGATGGCGACGGCGGCCACGAGCGCCGTGAGGAGGTACCCGAGGTCAGGCATGATGAGCCGCCTCGAGGGGCCGCTCGGGCACGACGGCGGCGCGCCCGACGGCGTCCGGCTCGCCGAAGCTGGGCCCGTCCTGCGCGCGGCGGCGCGCGAGGCGGTGGCGGACGACGAGCGCCGCCGTGAACGCACCCATGGCCGCGAGGAGCATCGACCCGGGCGCGAGGGCCTGCGCGGCGGCGGCCGTGCCGACCGCGAGGCCAAGGGTCGTCCAGTCGCGGCTCTCGCGGACGGCGTCGACCGTGAGGACGGTGAAGAGGGCCGTGAGGACGAAGTCCATCCCCTCGAGGCCGGCCAGCAGCGTCGAGCCCACGAGGCCGCCGGCGAGCGCGCCGAGCGCCCACGAGGCGTGCAGCCCGGCCTGGGTCCACAGGATCCGGCGGCTCGAGAGCGCGGCCGGGTCCTTCGCCGTCGTGAGCGCGTAGGCCTCGTCGCACAGCGCGAAGACGCTGTACGCCTTCCCGAGTCGGCCCGTGACCCGGTGCAGCGGGAACGTGAGCCCATAGAAGAGGTGCCGGGAGTTGACGAGGAAGGTCGTCAGCGCGATGGCCCCGATCGGCGCCCCGGCGGCGAGCATGCCCACGAGGATGAACTCGACCGAGCCGGCGAACAGCGCCGCCGAGAGGACCGGGGCGACCCACCACGCGAAGCCGTAGCCCGTCGCGAGGACGCCGAAGCCGATGCCGAGGGCGAAGAGCCCCGCCCAGATGACGCCGGCGTCGCCCGCCGCGGCGGCGAGGTGAGGCGCCCGGCGCCCCCTGCTGATTCCCATACAGCAAGGGTAGGAAAATCATCGAGCACTTTGATTGCCACTTCTTGCACTCTTATCGAAGCAGGCGCAATCATCAAGGGGTGGATTCCCTCGACCGAGCAATTCTTGACCACCTCCAGGAGGACGGCCGCCTGACCAACCAGGAGCTGGCCGCCCGCGTGGGCCTCACGCCGGCCCCCTGCCTGCGCCGCGTGCGGCGCCTCGAGGCGGACGGCGTCATCACCGGCTACACGGCGACGGTGGATCCGGCGGCCCTCGGCCGCGGCTTCGAGGTCATCATCCACGCCGAGCTCGTGGCCAAGGACCTCCCCACGGTCGAGTCCTTCGAGCGGCGGCTCGCGGCGATGGACGAGGTGGCCGAACTGCGACGCATGTTCGGCATCCCCGACTACGTGATCCGGGTCCAGACGGCCGATTCCGAGGCGTACGAGCGCTGGCTCACGACCCAGCTCCTCGGCGACCCGGCGATCGCCCGCGTGGACTCGCGCATCACGATGAAGCTGCTCAAGCTCCGCCGATAGGGCGGGCAGCACCGGGCCTGGCGCGAGAATCGTCAGGCGATGCGGATCAGGCCCGGCCCGGCGACGATGTCGGTCTCGTCGTTCCCGACGGCGTGCCCCCGCTCGCACTCCAGGGCGAGCCGCACGGGGGCACCGCAGTCGCGGTGGACGGCGAAGACGGGGGGCCCGGCCTCGTCGCTAGCCCATTTGTCACCCCAGAGCCGCAGCGCGGTGAGGGCCGGCAGCAGCTCCCTGCCCTTCTGCGTCAGCTGGTATTCGTGCCGCGTGCGCTTGCCCGGCTCGCGGTAGGGCACGCGCTCCAGGAGCTCCGCCTGAACGAGGGCGCGCAGGCGCGATGCGATGGCCGGCTCGCCGACGCCGACCCGTTCCACGAACTCCTCGAAGCGGCGCGTGCCCAGGAAGGCCTCGCGCAGGATCAGCATCGCCGATCTGTTGCCCACGATATCGAGGGCATGGGCAATGCTGCAGTTCTGCATCGACCATGTCTGCCGCGCCTCCCGAAGATCAGCCATGCATCGATGGTAACTCCTGACTTGTGTAGATGTAAGTCAGGTGCTCCAATGGAGGGGCTGGCTTATGTTTCTGAAAGTCAGATCCACTGGAGGAAGGACGGCGGCCATGGACCGGCTGACCACGGCAGAACCCGAACGCCACGACATGGCTGGACGGGAGATGACAACGGGACGGGCTGCGAGACCTCCCGTGGCCGCCTTGGGCGGGAGGCTGCGCCGCGGCGCCCCGGCACCCACCGTGATTGCCATGGGGCTCGGGGCGATGATCACCTTCCTGCAGATCACCGCCTCGGTGACCGCGCTCGACACGATCCAGACGCAACTCGGCGTCGATGCCCTGACCCTGGTGTGGATTCCGAGCGCGTACACGCTGATGGTGGCGAGCCTCGTCCTGTCTGCAGCAGCGCTGGGCGGCCGCTTCGGCCGCCGCCGGCTCTTCCTCGTGGGGGTGGGCGCCATGGTGGCCGGGGCCGCGGTCATCGCCGTTGCGGGATCCGCCGCGGCCGTCATCGCCGGGCAGCTTGTGTGCGGAGGCGGAGGGGCATTGATCCTGGCGAACAGCCTCGCCATCCTCGGAACGATGTTCACCGACCCGCACCGGCGGACCGAGGTCATCACCGGATGGGCGGCCGCCTCCGGGGTCGGCCTGGCCATAGGGCCCGTCCTGGCCGGAGCCCTGCTCCAGGCCGCGGACTGGCACGCGGTGTACTTCTCGACGGCTGTGCTCGGCCTGATCACGCTGGGAGCGACCCTGCCCTGGGTCGCCGAGTCCCGCGCCCCGGGGGTCCGCGTCGACGTGCCGGGCCTGGTGCTCGGCACGATCACGATGGCGGCCTCCGTGTTCGCTCTCATCGAGGGCGGCAGGAACGGCCACGGCAGCCCCGTGGTCATGGCGGCGTGGGTGGTCGCGGCGGCCGCCCTGGCGGCCTTCCTCGTCGTCGAGACCAGGGTCGCCCAGCCGATGCTGGACGTGCGGCTGTTCCGCTCCCCGTCGTTCAGCACCGTCATGCTGGTCGCGGCCGTGTCCCTGTTCGGCTTCACCGGAGTGGCGGTCATCGTGGTGCTGCTCCTGCAGAAGGCGCAGGGCCTGACCCCGCTCGAGGCAGGGTTCCGAATGCTGGCGATGCTGGGCGCCTATGTCGTGGTAGCGGCCTGCGTGGGGCCCGTAATCCGGAGGACCGGCTTCAAGGCTCCCCTTGCAGGAGGTCTAGCGGCCGCGGGCATCGCAGCTCTCGCCCTGGCCGGGCAGGATCCCCTGGCGGGGTTCGCGACGCAGTCGCCGCTGTTCGTGCTCTTCGGGGCCGGAGTCGGCCTCGTTGCCGCACCGGCGACCGCTGCAGCCCTGGCTAGCGTCAGCCCCAGCGAAGCCGGCATGGCCTCCGGCGCGGTCAACGCCGCCCGCCAGCTCGGCTCCGTCCTCGGAGTCTCGGTGCTCGGAACCCTGGCGACCACGGCGATGCTCTCCGAAGTGCAGGCGGGAGAGGCACCGGCATACGCCCTCGGGACAGGGGTCCATGCGGGACTTCTCGTCACGGGAATCCTGTTCCTCGTCGTCGCCCTCGTCGCCCTCGCCCTCGTCCGCAACCGCCCTCACGCAGCCCTCTCCACGACAGAAAATCCCCTCTAGAAGAACGGAAGACAAGCCATGACCGGACACCAGCGAGTGGACATCTCCCGGCAAGACCCCGCCACCTACAAGGCTCTGATCACCCTGTCGGCTCTGGCCGAGGCGAGCGCGGCCGAAGCAGGGCTCGACCCCCTCCTGGTCGAGCTGGTCAAGCTGCGGGCGTCGCAGATCAACGGCTGCGCCTTCTGCCTCAGGCTCCACACCCGCGATGCCCTGATGAAGGGCGAAACCACAGACCGACTCGCCGTCCTGTCGGCCTGGGCAGAGACCGGATACTTCTCCGACCGGGAACGTGCGGCCCTTCGCCTTACCGAGGCCGTCACCCGCGTTCAGGACGGCCACGTCAGCGACGAGGATTACTCCGCGGCAACCGCAGTGCTGACGGACGAGCAGATCTCAGCGGTCGCCTGGCTGGCCACGGTGATGAACGCCTTCAACCGCGTCGCCATCACCAGCCGCTACACGGTGGCCGGACCCGTCGCCGCGGCCGCCTCCCCTGCCGCCGCGGTCCTGGCCGCAGGCTGACCCGGGAGTTCGGCACGCCTCGACCTCGTGGGGGTATTCTCAGCCGCCGCGATACCGTAGACATTGGGCCCGGGCCACGGGCTCCCGGACGAGGGGTGCCGTACCCGGAACGCGACAAGACGGCCCATGGAGGCTGTCATGTCCTGGATCGTCCTTGTCCTCTCCGGCGTCCTCGAGGCGGTGTGGGCCACGGCCCTTGGCAAGTCGGAGGGGCTCACCCGGCTCTGGCCCACCGTCGTGTTCTTCGTGGCGATCCTCGCGAGCATGGCGGGCCTCGGGTTCGCCATGCGGGAGCTCCCCGTGGGGACCTCCTACGCCGTGTGGGTCGGGATCGGAGCCGTGCTCACCGTCGTGTACGCGATGGCCACCGGCGACGAGGCCGTCTCTGGGCTCAAGGTGCTATTCCTCGCGATGATCGTCGGCGGCATCGTGGGGCTCAAGGCGATCCACTGAGTCAGCGGGTGCTGGGACCGTTCGACGGGCTGGGCCGGCTGGTTCCAGCTGGGGGCACGTAAGGCTAGCATCCATCGCATGACCACTCCCCTTCTGCTGCTCTCCGGCGCCGGGCTCCCGGACTGGATCTGGAACGACGTCCGAGACAACGTGGCCGTCCCCTCGATCGTGGCCCCGCGGCCGTCCGCAGGCCGCGGCACCGTGACGGACTACGCGCAGGCGGCGCTGGACGCCGCGCCCGAGGGGCAGTTCCTCCTCGTGGCCCACTCGGCGGGCGGGGTGATCGCGAGCGAGCTCGCCCGCCTCGCCGGGGCCGGGCGGCTCGCGGGGGTGCTGGCCATCGCCGCGGTCGTCCCGGCCAGCGGCGCCTCCTTCACGTCCTCGCTCCCGTTCCCGCAGAAGGTGGTCCTCCCGCTCGTCCTGCGCGTCGCGGGGACCCGCCCGCCCGAGAGCGCGATCCGCAAGGGCCTCGCGGCCGGTCTGGACGAGGCCACGACGCGCCGGCTCATCGCCGACATGAGCCCGGAGCCCCGCGGCTACTTCACGACGCGGGCCGCATCGAACGATGCCCTGCTCGCCGTCCCCGCGCGCGGCTATATCGTCACGACGGACGACGCCGAGCTGCCGGCCGCGCTGCAGCGGCGCTTCGCCGCCCGGCTCGGCTCGTCGCAGACCACCGAGATCACGGGCGGTCATCTGCCCATGCTGAACAACCCCGAAGCGGTGATCGACGCCGTCAGCAGTCTGAGGGGCAGCATCCGGGCGTGAGGCGACGGGCCGGGCCGGCTAGTTCCAGCTGAGGGTCACCTGAAGCCCCGGTGAGACGTTGCGCTCGTCGCCGGCAACGGTCTCCGTTCCGCTCGGGCCAGGCAGCGCAGCTGGTCCTGGCGTCTCCCGAGCTCGGCGAAGCTGGCTGCCGCCTCGCGGAACAGGGCGGTGGCCTGATCGTCGTGGCCCTCGGCCCGGCGGAGGACGCCGCGTGCCTCCCACAGCGCGACGTGCCACGGCCCGCCGGGCCACAGGCCGGCGAGCTGCTCGGCTCTTGCCAGCCGACGGCGGGCAGCGTCGAGCCTCCCTGCCAGGGCGTAGCCTGTCGCCGCAGCGACGTTAAAGCCCATCGAGCAGGGCGGACAGACACTCTTGCCGGCCAGGGCTGCGTCCGCTCGCTCGATGGTCCGGACTGCCTGCACTGGAGACGTGGCCGCCCCGACGAGCACGCAGTACAGGCGCACCACGAGGTGCGGCTCGAGCCACGTGGACGCGGCGGCAGCCAGCGCGCGTGTCGCTTCCCGTGCGGCCGCCTCGGGTCGATCCTGCAGGAGATCGAGCTCGGCCAGCCGCTGTCGCGTGAGGATCTCCCCGGCCTTGGCCCCAGCGCGCAGGTGCAGCCCGAGCGCGGACTCGAGCCGGCTCCGCGCGTCGTCGAGCTCGCCGGAGAACAGTGCCGCCTCACCCAGCAGGAGGTCTGCCATAGCCCCGCCGTGAACCGAGCCGGCCCGCGCGGCGATGGTGCGCAGCCGCGCCGCCCGCTGCATGATGTCCCGGTGCCCCCCGGGCCCGCACAGGCAGTATTCGGCAAGGCACAGCTGCGCATCGAGCGCCTCGCCGGAATGCGGGGAGTCGTGCTGGGTGAACTCCACGAACTCGGCCTCGAACAGCTCAGGCCAGCGGTTC
The DNA here is from genome assembly GCF_056780155.1 of Sinomonas sp. T428B. NCBI lineage: Bacteria > Bacillati > Actinomycetota > Actinomycetes > Micrococcales > Micrococcaceae > Sinomonas > Sinomonas sp. T428B. The sequence goes on from NZ_JBRAZR010000001.1 coordinate 3,400,315, forward strand.
TGCATATTGGCCGCGATCCCGAGCACCGCGCTGGACTCGCCGATCTCCCGGCCCATGTTCGCCGCGAAGGCCAGTTCACGTGCCTGCCGGGCGGAGGACGACGCCTCGGCGAGGTCCCCGCTGTTGAGCGCGATGAGCGCCCGCGCGAGCAGCGACCGCACCTGATTCTCCGTGCGCCGGCTGTCCTCCGCGATCGCCTGCTCGTAGACCGCGAGCGTCTCCGCGCCCGGTCCCACCCCCAGGTCGGCTCGCAGGCCCCGGCAGAGCCGCTCGAACTGGCGGACCGCGCCCTGGCGGTCGCCGGCCTCGAGCGCCCGGACCATGAGCGCGCGGACTGCCTCCTCGTCGGTCGGGTCCTCGGTGACGACATCGTCCCATCGGCCCGCTGCCTTGAGCAGGCGCAGGTACAGCGTCCGCAGCCGGTCGCGGGGCCCCTCGGCCCAGACGGCGAATCGGTCGGCGGGAAGCAGCTCGCCCCGGTACAGCGCGAGCGCCTCGTCGACCCCGGTCGATGAGGCGAGGGCGGCCCGCCCCTCCGCCTCGAAGCGGGCCGCGTCGATCGAGACCTCGGCGTCGGGGAGCAGCATCAGGAGGTCGCCGCGTGTCTGGACGGCGTCCGAGGAGCCCAGGGCAGCGCGGGCGAAGTGGATCGCCTTGCGGAGGTTCGAGGCGGCGGCCTGCGCGCTGAGGTCAGGCCAGAGCAGGTCTGCCAGGGCGTCCCGATGCATCCGGCGCCCGTCCGCGAGGGCGAGGATCTTCACGAGCCCTGCGACCTTGGTCCGCTTCCACGCGTCGTCGGGACCGCCCGGCCGTCGTGGGCGACCCGGAACGAGCCCAGCAAGACGATGAGCCACGCCGCCACGCCTTGAGGCTAGGCAGGGAACGGTCAGGGAACAAGGCCTCCCTACCGTGAGAACTGCAGGACACAACAAGGAGGAAACGATGGGACTGCAACTGGGTGAGACCGCACCCGACTTCTCGGCCAGGACCACTGAGGGCGAGATCCGCTTCCACGACTGGCTCGGCGACTCGTGGGGGGTCCTGTTCTCGCACCCCAAGGACTTCACCCCGGTCTGCACGACCGAGCTCGGCTACATGGCCAAGATCAAGCCCGAATTCGATCGGCGCGGCGTCAAGATCATGGGCCTCTCCGTGGACTCGACGACGGACCACGAGCGGTGGGCTGCCGACATCGAGGAGACGCAGGGGGCCCGCCCCAACTACCCCGTGATCGGCGACGACGACTTCGCCGTGGCGAAGCTCTACGGCATGCTCCCGGCGGCCACGGCCGGGGACGCCAAGGCCCGCACGCCCGCGGACAACCAGACCGTGCGCAACGTGTTCGTGATCGGGCCGGACAAGAAGGTCAAACTCATCCTCGTCTATCCCATGACGACCGGCCGGAACTTCGACGAGGTGCTCCGCGTCATCGACTCGCTGCAGCTCACGGCGAAGCACCGCGTGGCGACGCCGGTCAACTGGAAGCAGGGCGAGGACGTCATCATCGCCGGCTCGGTCAAGAACGACGAGGCCCGCGAGATCTTCGGCGAGTGGAAGGAGCCCAAGCCGTACATCCGGATCGTCCCCCAGCCGGCATGACGGCGGACTGGATCAGGCGCGTGCAGGACCTCGGCAATGCCGAGGCCCTTCACCTGTGGGGACGGTCCGCCTAGACCTTCTCGGCGACCACCGGCTCGGGTGAGCCGACGGACGACGGCGGGGGCTCGCCGTCGTGCGCGGCCTCGCCGTCCCGCCTGGTCGAACGGCAAGCCGATGGGCGCGGGGAAGGAGCCCCTGCACGGCTCGGTGACGACGAGCCTGTCGTTCTCGAGCCGGCGCAGGGCCTCGCGGATGGGCGTGCGGCCCATCCGCATCTCCTTGGAGAGCTAGGACTCGTTGATCGACCCGTTAAGGCGGGTGTCGAGCATGAGGACGCGGTCAGAGATCACCCTGTAGTCGATGTCCACCAACGACTCCACGGCCCGGCCGCCCCTTTCTCGGTCGTGTCGGCTGTCTCACTACATGCGAGCGGACGACGGCGGGCGGCGGCTTTGGCTTTCGTGCTCAAGAGGGCATCGGGCTGGAAGAGCCGGTGCAACTTCCGTGTTTGGCGACCGAATTCATGCAGGATGGGCTTAAACGAGCGGACGAGGCTACCCAGCGATGTATGCCTCCCAAGCCATCTCGAGAAGGTCCCGCCTCGGACGCTTCATTCTCGATCGAGGAACAGACATGAGGCGCCGCCCGTGCATTTCCTGCAGGCCATGCCGCAACATTGGCCCATCTATTTCTCGAAGCAAGTCCGACCGAATATCAATGATGAGATCCGGCCGAATCCCAAGGAGTCGCGAATCAAATGCCGCGTGATGAATCTTGCACATTGCCATTCCATTCACAACGGACGCAATGCCTGCCTCCTCGCGGTCCGGCACGATGTGAGCGGCATCCAAGAGAGGTGGATGCCCTAGATTGCAAACAGCGCACCGCTGGTTGTACGCGATAAGGACCTGCGAGCGGAAGATCCCTTGAAAAAGCCTGTACCTCGTCCGTACGTCGAGATACCTGCGCAGGTGTTCCTCCACGAGGCTCTCGGAACCAAGCGCAGCTGCGTCTCCGCTCACCAAGAACTGGTGATTCTCGGGCTCCTCACCTACCACAAAAATCGGAAAGTACGGCTGAAACAACCCTTTGGCGATTCCGACAAACCAAATCAAGGGAACACCCTGCTCCATGGCAGAACGAAGGGCGCGGTTTGTTGCCTCGGCAGGGTCTGTTCCATTCCACTTGTATCTGAGCAGAACGTCCTCGTCATACACGCCATCGTCATAGGGGCGCTCAGCGCCTGCTGGCCGAAAGGTCGTGGTTATCGAGAGTGCAGCACTAAACCCTGACGGTTTCCAGATCCCCTTAACCCGGTCTTTCAGCGGGAGCGGCTCTCCGGCTAGCCGAAAATCCCGAAGCTCGGCCCAGGTGACAGCTCCAGCACCGTCATGCGTTCGAGCTGCAAGCCACTCCATGATCTGAGCGCGAATAACGTCCTCAGGAATGCCGAACCTCGGAATCACTCCCCCAGGGTATGCCCAGGAGTCGAGCAACCAACGCAAACCACGGAAGCGTGGACGCACGTGGCGTACTCAAGTTCGCGACGAGATCCTACGGGACAACGACGGAGGGCCGGGCCGCTTGGACTCGAGGAAGCAGAGGGCCCCCGCGGGAGGGCAGACGGGTGGCGCCATGCCCCGGGATTCAGCCATAGTCCACGATCCCTGCAAGGAAAGTAGCGCGGATGAGCCATGACGTCGCGCCTCAGCCGCGCCGCCCCATGACCCTCGCCTAGTTGCTCGACGCCAGGTGGGCCCCGCGGAGTCTTCGCCAGCGCCCCGGGCGGCGGTAATGTGATTTACATCACATCAGCACGCGGAGGCAGCGATGGCACGGTTCCTCATCACCTATCACGGGATGGCGTACCCCGACACCGAATACGCCACGTCCAGCCGCAAGGCCTTCCGCGCATGGGCCAACGAGGCCCTGGGCGATGCCCTGGTCGATTTCGGTGCGCCCCTCCTGCAGTCCGGGCAGCTCGCGTCCGGCCAGCCGACCGACGCGGTCGAGATCGACGGCTACTCGATCATCCGGGCTCGCTCGTATTCCGAGGCCCGCGCCCTGCTGCGGGACCACCCCTTCGTCAAGGAAGGCGGCACGATCCAGATCAACGAGTGCATGGAGGTCGACGCCTGAACTAGCGTGGGCGGCATTTCGCCAACGCCGGCACGCTGGGCGCCGTCCCGGGAAAGCGCGACGAGCTCGTCGCCCACCTCTCCCTTGGGCGGACGGGGCACCCGCCGTCGGGCTTCCGGACGAGCCGGGGAACAGGCATGTTCCCACTGCGACACCGGTGCCGAACCGCGAGGCAGTGGCAAGGAACCGCTTGTCTCGCAGGGAAGGACCGGCCTCGCGGCGAGACCGGTCCTTCCCTGCGAGCTACCTGAGCCGCGCCCGGACGATCTCGCTGACCGCCTTGCCGTCGAAGCGACCCGAGACCTCGGCGGTGACGGGCTTCATGACGGCGCCCATCTGCCGCATCGTCGGCTCCTGGCCCTCAGCCCGGAGCCCGGCGATGACGCGGTCCACGATCTCCTCGACCTCGGCCCGGGTCAGCGGCTGCGGCAGATAGGCTTCGATGACCTCGGCCTCGGCGATCTCCGCCGCGGCGCGGTCGGCCTCGCCCGCCTTCATGTAGATGTCCGCGGTCTCGCGGCGCTTCGTCGCCTCCTTCTGGAGGAGGGCGGTGACCTGCGCGTCGTCGAGGGCCACGGGCTCCTTGCCCGACTTCTCCCTCGTCTCGATCTCGCCGAGGACGTTGCGGACGGTGCCGAGCGCGGTCCGGTCCCCCGACTTCATGTGCGTGACCAGGTCGGCGTGGAGGCGTTCCTTGAGCGTGGACATGTGCGCACCTTCTTCCGTTTCTAGGATCGTAGGCCGCGGGCGCCCGAGCGTGCACCGGCACACCCGCAGATCGCGCTCTGCCCCGGCCCGCCGACGTCGGACGCGTCGCCGCCTCTCCACCCCGGCGGCATCTGCCGGGTACGATCGGCGCACGCCCGCCGCGGACCGCACGTCCCAGCGGGCCTCGGCAGCCGCGCAGCAAGGGAGCACGACGATGAGAAGAGCAATCTGGGCCAGTCTCGCAGCGGTGGTCTTGGGGCTCACCCCGCTCACCCTGGCCCCGGCGGCGGGCGCGGCGACGCCGCCGGACATCGTCGAGGGGCAGATCCTCGTCAAGTTCCGCGACGACGGCGCGCGGGCGGGCGTGCTGCGCCAGCATGGGCTCAGCGACGGCCCGGGCATCGGGAGCACCGGCGCCCGGCTCATCACGGTACCGGCTGGCCGCGAGCTCCGGCTCGTCGAGGCACTCGGCAAGAACCCCGCCGTCGAGTACGCCGAGCCGGACGCGGTCGCGACGGCCCTGACGGACGACCAGTACTTCTCGCGCCAGTACGCGCTGCAGAACGACGGCCAGTCCTTCACCAACACCGAGGGCACCATCACCGTCGCCGGTGGCACCCGGGAGGCGGACGTCGACGCCGTCGAGGCCTGGGGCGTCACCATGGGCGGCGGGACGAGGGTCGCCGTCCTCGACACCGGCGTCGACCTCGACCACGAGGACATCACGTCCCAAGTGGTGGGCCGCCACAACCTCAGCACGTCGAACACGCAGGACGACCTCTACGGCCACGGCACCCACGTCGCCGGGATCGTCGCCGCCAAGGCCAACAACGGGGTCGGCGTCGCGGGCGTGTGCCCGGCGTGCACGATCCTCGACGTCAAGGTCCTCAACGACAGTGGCTCCGGCTCGTCGTCGACCATCGCCCGGGGCATCGACTGGGCCGTCGCGAACGGCGCGAAGGTCATCAACATGAGCCTCGGCATGCGGGTCTCGTCCGCCACCCTCGAGGCCGCCGTCAACAACGCGTGGAGCAAGGGCGCCGTGCTCGTCGCAGCCGCCGGCAATGCCGGCACGCAGGCCAAGATCTACCCGGGCGCCTACCCCAACGTCATCGCCGTCGCCGCGACCGACAACACGAACGCGAAGGCCTCCTTCTCGAGCTACGGCGCCAAGTGGGTGGACATCGCGGCCCCGGGGGTCAGCGTCTACTCGACCTTCCCGAACCACGCGTTCGCCTTGGGAGACGCCAACGACCGCTCGCAGGCCTACGACATCGCGAGCGGCACCTCGATGGCCTCGCCGGTCGTGGCCGCCACCGCCGCCCTCGCCTGGAGCGCCCACCCGGTCTACAGCAACGCGTCGGTCCGCGCGAAGGTGGAGTCCTCCGCCGACGAGTCGATCAAGGGCACCGGCACGTACTGGGCGAACGGCCTCGTGAACGCCGCCGGCGCCGTCAGCTAGCCCGCCTCACGTCTGCTTGCCGTGGTGCGCGGGGTCGTCGCTCGCGTCGCCCTCGCGCAGCTCGGCGTCCGGGACGTCGATGCCCGCCGCCGCCTGGTCCATGCCCGGGACACCCGAGGGGACGTCCTGCTTCTCGGGGCGGACGCCGCGGGCCTGCTCCCGGATGAGCTTCTGCTCCTCGGAGAAGCGGATGTCGTTCGCCTCCTCGCCCGAGTCCTGGGGCTCGACAGTCTCCGGCTGGTACGTGCTCGGCTCGTTCGGCTCGTTCGTGTTCTGGGTCATGGCCCACAAGTACCCGCACCGGGCGCGCGTCAACCAGCCGCGGCGGGGTAACACGCCCACGGGGCCTGTCCGGATGCGCTGGGGGCGTCTGGCCAGGCCCCTTCAGGATCGGGCCGGCCCCCGGGCCGGCGGGGAGGCCGGGAGAAGGGAACGGGCATGCAATCGCTCTGGCAGGATCGGGCCGAGGCCCTCGGATCGGACGGGTTCCACGCGCACGGCCACTTCGACGTCATCGTCGCCGGCGCGGGGATCACCGGGCTCACGACGGCGGTCCTGCTCGCCAGGGCGGGGCGCAGCGTCGCGGTCCTCGAGGCACGCACGGTCGGCGCCCTCACGACGGGCGGGACGACCGGCAAGATCAGCCTCCTGCAGGGGACCATGCTCAGCCGGATCCGCAGCCACCACGGCGACTCCGTCCTGCGCGCCTACGTCCAGGGCAACCTCGAGGGCCAGAAGTGGCTCACGCGCTACCTCGACGACCACGGCGTCCCCTACCAGACCCGCACGGCGTGGACCTACGCGGAGCGGGGCAGCGCGCTCGGCGCGCTCGAGGAGGAGCATGCCGCCTGCGCGTCCGCCGGCCTCGACGCCCGCCGGGCCGACGCCGTCGAGCTTCCCTTCCGCACGGCCGGCGCCATGCGCCTCGAGGGGCAGGCGCAGGTCGACTCGATGGACGTCCTCGCCGCCCTCGCCGCCGAGCTGCGCAGCCGCGGCGGCGCCCTCATGCAGGGCGTCCGGCTCACGGGCGCGGACACGGCCCGGGCCCGGCGCGGTGGCCCGATCGAGGTCTCCACGGACCACGGCCCGCTCTCGGCGGACCGCATCGTCATCGCGACCGGGACCCCCGTGCTGAACCGCGGCGGCCACTTCGCCCTCCTCACGCCGAGCCGCGCGTTCGCCGCCGCCTTCTCGGGGCCCGAGCGGCACGAGGGCTTCCCGCAGGGCATGTACCTCTCCCTCGACACGCCCTCTCGCTCCATCCGCTCGGTGCCTCCCCTACCCGGCCACCCCGAGGCGCACGGCACGGACGACGGCGGGCCGCGCCTCGTCGTCGTCGGTGGCGGCTTCCAGCCGGGCCGGGCCCAGACGGGCCCGCTGCGCACGCAGCTGCTCGACTGGGTCCGCGAGCGCTTCCCCGGCACCGTGCCGACCCACGTGTGGGCCGCGCAGGACTACTTCCCCGCCTCCGCAGTGCCGCTCGTCGGCGCCGTGCAGGGCACCGGCGGGCGGATCCATGTCGCGACGGGGTACGGGAAGTGGGGCCTCGCCAACGCCGTCGCGGCCGCGCTCTCGATCTCCGCGGACATCCTCGGCGGGAACATCCCATGGGCGCGCGAGCTCTACCACGCGCGCGTGAGCGGGCAGGACGCGAAGGAGGCGGCCTCGTTCAACGCGAGCGTCGTGGGCCACCTCGCCGCGGGCTGGGCGAGGTCCCTCGCCGCCGGGCGGGGCAGGCCGCCCGCGGGCGACTGCGAGGTGGCCGGGGTCAAGCACCGCGTCTCCCGCGTGTGCACGCACCTGGGCGGCATCCTGGAGTGGAACGAGGCCGAGCGGTCGTGGGACTGCCCGCTGCACGGCTCGCGGTTCTCGTGCGAGGGGATGGTGCTCAACGGCCCCGCGGTGAAGCCGCTCCGGCGGGGGTAGGGGCTCCAAGGGTCCACACGCGGGGCGCGAGCCTCAGGACAGCCAGTCGGTGTAGCGGGTGGGGGCGAGCTGGGCGTGCCTGTCGGTCAGGACATCGCCCCTGACCATGGCGAACATGCCGGCCGCGGGATCGGTCACCACCGTGCGGTCGTCGCCCTTGCGGGACAGGGTGATCCTGCCCAGCTCGTCGAGGGGGAAGATGTCCGGGCCCGCGATGCTGCGGATTCCGTTGAGGGGCTCCCCTGCCGCGACTTCCGCGACGGCACGGGCAACGTCCCTGGACGCGATCGGCTGGATCGGCGTGGCAGGCAGCCGGACAGTGTCGCCGTCGGCGGTCCATGAGAGTACCGCGTCGATGAACTCCATGAACTGCGTGGCCCGCACGATCGAGTAGGGGATCCGGCCGGCGGCGAGGATGTCCTCCTGGAGCACCTTGGCCCGGTAGTAGTCCAGCTCCGGCACCTGGTCCACGCCGACAATCGACAGGATCACCACGTGTCCGACCCCGCCCTTCCGCGAGGCGGCCAGAAGGTTGTCCATCGAGCTCTGGAAGAAGGCCGGGGAGGCCTCGTCGAAGGTCGGGGAGTTCGTCAGGTTGACGACGACGTCCACCCCCGCCACCGCCTCGTCCAGCCCCCGTCCGCTCACGACGTCGACCCCAGTGGACTGCGAGTGGGGCACCGCCTCATGCCCGGCAGCCGTGAGATTGCTGACGACCTGGGACCCGATCAGCCCCGTACCCCCGATGACCGCGAACTTCATGACATGCCTTTCCGTAGGAGGTGTGCCCTGCCAGAACCAGACTCGGACACTTTCTGTCCGAGTACTATACGCAGACAGAAGTTGTCCGAGTCAAGGGGGCTGGCTAGAGTGATGGGGTGAAGATGTCCGGCGGGGTCGAATGGGCCCTGCATTGCTGCGTCGTGCTGACGTCAACCGAGGAGCCCGTTCCCGCATCCCGGCTCGCGGAACTGCACGATGTCTCGGCGAGCTATCTGGCCAAGCAGCTGCAGGCGCTGTCACGGGCGGGACTCGTGCGCTCCGTCGAGGGCAAGGCGGGCGGCTACATCCTGACCAGGGAACCCGCGTCCATCACGGTGCTCGATGTGGTCGAGGCGATCGACGGCCCCGCCCCCGCCTTCATCTGCACCGAAATCCGCCAGCGGGGGCCGCTGGCCACTCCCGCCGAGGCGTGCACAGCACCCTGTCCCATCGCCCGCGCCATGGGCGCCGCGCAGGAGGCCTGGCGAGAGGCGCTGCGCGCTGTCTCCATCGCCGATCTGGTCCAGGACGTGGCCTCCGCCTCCGGGCCCACCGCTCTGGCCCGGGTCAGCCAGTGGCTGACCGCGTCACGCGCCTGAGGACCTGACCTGGACACCAGAGGCCCGCACTCGGAATAGCAGGCCGCCGCCGGCATGGCAGGCCCGCGCCACGGCCTGTCGTGCCGGGGAGGGCCTGCCATGCCGGGCAAGGCCTGTCACACAGCGCGGACGACGGCGGGTGGCACCCCGCCGTCGTCCGCGCACCGCTGTCGGGGAGGTCTCGCCCAGCCCTACTCGGTGCCGATGAGGTTCGCCGCCGCGCCGTCCATGTGGCTGAGGATCGTCTGGCGCGCGGCGTCGGCGTCGCCGGACTCGATCGCGTCCACGACGTCCCGGTGCCGGGCCACGCTCATGTTGCTCGTGGCCCGCTCGAGGCCGGCGAACATGATCGACATCCGGATCGAGCCCTCGAGCGACTCCCACTGGTGCAGGAGCGTCTCGTTGCCCGAGAGCCTGCACAGGAGCCGGTGGAAGTCGAGGTCCGCCTCGATCCGGTCCTCGAGCGAGCGCTGGGCGGCCTCCTCCATGAGCTCGAGGGCCTCGCGCAGCTCGCCCACGGCCTTGGCCCGCCGGGGCTGCTCGATGAGGGTCCTGGCGGCGAGGGACTCGAGGGCGGCCCGGACGGCGAAGATGTCCCGGATCTCCTTCGCGTCGAGGTGCCGCACGCTCAGCCGGCCCCGGGCGCCGGCGGTCGCGAGCCCCTCCTGCTCGAGCTGGCGCAGCGCCTCGCGCAGCGTCCCGCGGGAGATGCCGAGCATCTCGGACAGCTCGGTCTCGACGAGGTGCCGCCCGGGGGCGAGCTCGCCGGACGTGATCGCGCGGCGCAGCGCCGTGAGCGCCTGCTCCCGCAGGCTCCTCTTCTCGAGTCCGAGCAGCGATGCCGTCGCCGTCATGGCGGACCTCCCTCAACGTTGACTGTCAGCTGGCAGCCGTTAACTGTCATCATAGCGGCGGTGCGCGCCCACCCGGGCCGCGCACCACCGTCGTCCTTTCGCCGCCGCACGACGCGCGCGGTCACCCGAGCCCGGCCGTCACCCGAGCTCTGCCAGCACCTTCGCGACGATCCTGTCCACGGAGAGCCCGTACTTCTCGTGCAGCGTGGGCAACGCGCCGGCGTCGAGGAACTCGTCCGGCAGCGCGACCGGCACGACGCGCTGCGACCGGCCCGAGCGCACGAGCGCGGACGCGACCGTCTCGAAGAGCCCGCCGACCACGGTGTGGTTCTCGAGCGTCACGGCGAGGCGGTCCCCGGCAAGCTCGGCGAGGACGGTCTCCTCGTCGAAGGGCTTGATCGTCGGCGTGTGCACGACGGCGACGTCCACCCTGTGCGCGGCGAGCGCCTCCGCGGCCTGCAGCGCGCGCATCGTCATGAGGCCGGAGGAGACGAGGACGACGTCCCGGCCGCCGCGCAGGACCTTGGCCTTGCCGAGCTCGAACGTGTAGTCGTACTCGTCCAGGACTGTGGGCACCTTGCCGCGCAGGAGGCGCAGGTAGGTGGGCCCCTCGGACGCCGCGAGCTGCGGGACGGCCTGCTCGATGTCCACGGAGTCGCACGGGTCCACGATGGTCAGGTTCGGCATGCCGCGGAAGATCGCCATGTCCTCCGTGGCCTGGTGCGAGGGGCCGTAGCCGGTGGTGAGGCCGGGCAGGCCGCCGACGATGTTGACGTTAAGGTTCGGCTCGGCGATGTCGAGGCAGATGAAGTCGTAGGCCCGGCGGGCCGCGAAGACCGAGTAGGTCGAGGCGAAGGGCACGAGCCCGGCCTCGGCCATGCCGGCCGCGGCGCCGAAGAGCAGCTGCTCGGCCATGCCCATCTGGAAGAACCGGTCCGGGTGGGCGGCCGCGAAGATGTGCATGTCGGTGTACTTGCCGAGGTCGGCCGTGAGGCCGACGATCCGGGGGTCCGCCTCGGCGGCCGCCGCGAGGGCGTGCCCGAACGGGGCCGGGGCCGTCTTCTGCCCCGGATCCGCGAACGAGGCGATCATCGCCGAGGTCTTGAGCTTGGGTGCTGCAGTCGTGCTCATGCGTTGCGCTCCTCCTGCGTCGCCTCGAACTGGGCCGCGAGCTGCTCGTTGCAGATCGCCCACTCGTGCTCCTCGATGCGCATGAAGTGCGCCTTCTCGCGCGCCTCGAGCAGCGGGACCCCGCGCCCCACCTTGGTGTCGCAGAGGACGACGGCGGGCGCGCCGTCGTCCGCGGCATGCTCGGCGATGTCGTCGAACGCCGCGAGCAGCGCCGCGACGTCGTTCCCGTCCACGCGGTGGACGCGCCAGCCGCACGCGGCCCACTTGTCCGCGACCGGCTCGGTCCGCAGGACGCCCTCGGTGGGGCCGTCCGCCTGGAGCGCGTTGATGTCCACGACGGCGGTCAGCCGCCCGAGGCGGTGGTGCGAGGCGCCCATCGCGGCCTCCCACGTCGAGCCCTCGTCGAGCTCGCCGTCGGAGAGGAAGTTGATCACCCGCGCGGGGTTGCCGCGCAGGCGCAGGCCGAGGGCGAGGCCGACGGCGATCGTGAGACCGTGCCCGAGCGAGCCGCCCGAGATCTCCATGCCCGGGGTGTAGGTGGACATCCCGGACATTGGCAGGCGCGAGCCGTCCGAGCCGTAGGTCTCGAGCTCCTCGACCGGGACGATCCCGGCCTCGGCGAGCGCCGCGTAGAGCCCGATCGCGTAGTGGCCGGTCGAGAGCAGGAAGCGGTCGCGGCCGTCCCACTCGGGGTCCTCGGCCCGGAAGCGGAGCTGGTCCGCGTAGAAGGCGGCGAAGATGTCCGCGGCGCCGAGGGCCTGGCCCACGTAGCCCTGGCCCTGGACCTCGCCCATGAACAGGGCGTGCTGGCGGATGCGGTAGGCGGCGGCCTCGACGGCGGCCCGGCGCTCGGCTGGCGTGGCCGCGGCGCGCTGTTCGACTGTTGGTGTCGTCTCGACTGTCGGAGTCGTCATGGGTGTCGTGTCCTTCAGGCGTGCGAGTGCTCGGGGAGCGGGGTCTGGGCGGAGATCTGCTCGGCGGCCGCGCGCTCGCGGCGGCCCCACGTCTCGCGGGTCACGATCGCGGCCCAGAGGCCGATCGCGGCGTAGAGGCTGAACAGGAGGGCGGGGCCGACCCAGCCGAAGCTCACGAACAGGAGCGTCGTGACGAACGGTGTGAAGCCGGAGACCATGGCTGAGATCTGGTACGCGAGCGAGGCGCCCGAGGAGCGGGTCTTGGCCTGGAAGAGCTCGGGGAACCACGCGCCCTGCGCGCCGGCCAGCGAGTTCTGGCACACGGCGTAGGAGATGACGATCGTGGCGATGATGAAGAGGAACAGGCCCGTGTTGACGAGCAGGAACATCGGCACGCCGAACAGGACGGCGAACAGGCAGGACCACACGTAGACCGGTCGGCGGCCCACCTTGTCCGTCAGGGCGCCCCACGAGTAGGTCGCGACGATGCCGAGGCCGGCGGCGATGCACAGGGCCGTGAGCGTCTGGGTCTTGTCCGCGAGCTTCTCGCTGTGCAGGTAGGAGATCATGTACGTCACCGAGACGGCGTAGCCGGCGGTCTCGGCGACGCGCAGGCCGATGCCGCGCAGGATGTTCCGCCAGTCGTCGCGGATCACCTCGGTGATCGGGGATTTGACGATGTCGCCGCGCTCCTTGACGTCCTCGAACACGGGGGACTCGGGGACCTTCGAGCGGATGATGAGGCCGACGGCGACGAGCACGATGCTCGCGAGGAACGGCACGCGCCAGGCCCACTCGCCGCCGAGGCCCACGCTGGCCAGGAAGGTGAGGTTGGCCAGGAGCAGGCCTACGGGGAAGCCGGACTGGACGATCCCCGTGAACCTGCCCTTGGACTTCCACGGGGCGTGCTCGTAGCTCATGAGGATCGCGCCGCCCCACTCCGCGCCGAACGCGAGGCCCTGGATGATGCGCACGATCACGAGCAGCACGGGGGCGGCGAGGCCCACCATGGCGTAGGTCGGCAGGAGGCCGATCGCGAAGGTCGCGAGGCCCATGAGGATGAGCGAGGCAACGAGGACCGGCTTGCGGCCCACCTTGTCGCCGAGGTGGCCGCCGATGATGCCGCCGAGCGGGCGGGCGGCGAAGCCGACGCCGAGGGTGGCGAAGGAGGCCAGCGTGCCGGTGACCGGGTCTGCGCCCGGGAAGAAGGCGGTGCCGAAGTACAGGGCGGCGGCGGTGCCGAAGCCGATGAAGTCATAGGTCTCGATGACGGCCCCCACGCCCGAGCCGACGGCCACGCGCTTGGCGTCCTTCGTGCCGTGAACTGGGCCGCGCATGGCCAGAGCCTCGTTGCTCATTGCGTTCCTTCCGAGTCGGAGAGATCTGCCGCTGCCTATGTTGACAGTCAACATGATATGCCAGTGTGCGCTGCATCACGGGCGACTGTCAACACTGACCTTTCTAGGTTGACTGTTAACACTAACGGCCGTAGCGTGGTTGGAGTCACACGCCCCGTGGAGGGGCCCCAGAAATCGAAGGAAACAACGATGTTCCACGCACGGCTCGGCTGCTCGTCGATCAGCTTCCGGCACCTGCCGCTGGACGAGGCCCTCGCCACGATCGCGGGCCTCGGGTTCGAGGAGATCGACCTCGGCGCCCTCCCGGGCGTGTGCGATCACGTGCCCTTCACGCTCACCGCGGACGACGCCGGCCGGGTCGCCGAGGCGGTCGAGGCGGCGGGCCTGCGGGTCCGCTCCGTCAACGGGGACATCGGCGACCTCAACGCCCCGCTCGACGCCGCCGGCCAGGCCGCGCGGGCCGAGCACCTCGACCGGCTCCTCGGCCTCACCTGGACCGTCGGCGGGGCCGCGCTCGTGCTCCCCTGCGGCGCCCTCTCCCCCGAGCCCCTCCGCTCGCTCGGGGAGGACCTCGACCTCGTCGCCGCCCAGCTCGCCGCAGCCGGCGAGCGCGCGGCGGAATTCGGCGTCGGTCTCTGGACCGAGTCGCTGCACTACTACCGCCTGTGCGGCACGCTCGGCCGCGCCCTGGCCCTCGCCGACCGGCTCGAGGGCACCTGGGTACGGCACGTCGTCGACCTCTCCCACGTCGTCGCCTCGGGGAGCCGGCCGGAAGAGGCCATCGCGGGCCTGTCCGGACGTGCCGGGGGGAGCGGGATCGCCCACGTCCACCTGCGCGACGCCGTCCCCGGGAACATCAACCTCAGCATCGGCAACGGGAGCGTCGACTTCGCCGGCGCCCTCGCGGCCCTGCGCGACTCCCGCTTCGACGGGCACTTCTCGCTCGAGCTCGAGGCGCACGACCTCACGCACGAGGAGCGCCCCGCCGCCGCCGCCAAGGCCGGCAGCTACATCAGCGACCTCATCTGACGCTGCCTTTCAGACCCACCCACCCACCCTTAGGAACCACCATGACCAGCATCCAGCGCACCGCCGTCCTCACCGGGGCCACCTCCGAGAAGGGCATCGGCCTCGCCACCGCCCGCCGCTACGCCCGCGAGGGCTGGGGCGTCGTCATCCTCGACCTCGACGGCGAGAAGTCCGCCAAGGTCGCCCAGGACATCGCCAACGAGTTCGGCGTCCCGGCCTTCGGCCACGAGGTCAACGTCGCCGAGGAGGCCTCGGTCGATGCCGCCGCGTCCGCCGTCGCCGCCGAGGTCGCCGCGGGCCGCCTGCCCGTCGTCGGCGCCCTCGCCAACATCGCCGGGATCACCTCCCCCGTGCCGTTCCTCGAGACGGACCTCGCCCTGTGGAACAAGGTCATGGCCGTCAACGCGACCGGCACCTACCTCGTCACGAAGGCGTTCCTGCCCGCCATGATCGACGCCGGGTGGGGACGCATCGTGAACATGTCCTCCGTCTCCGCGCAGCGCGGCGGCGGCGTCTTCGGCAAGGTCCCGTACTCCGCCGCCAAGGCCGCGATCCTCGGCCTCACCAAGGCCCTGGCCCGCGAGCTGGGCACCACCGGCGTGACCGTCAACGCGATCGCGCCCGGGGCCGTGGACACGAACATCCGCGTGGGCAGCACCGAGGAGCAGGAGGCCGCCATCAACGCCGGCATCCCGATGGGCCGCAACGCCACCACGGAGGAGGTCGCGGCCGCGATCACGTTCCTGTCCTCCGAGGATTCCGCCTACCTGACCGGCATCACCCTGGACATCAATGGCGGCAGCCACATGCACTGACGCTGAGTGGCCACATCCCCCTCATCCCCCTCACCACAGGCACGATCCCGCGCCGCCCACCCTTGCCCCCAGGAGACGCCGATGACGCGCATCGTCAACGACCCCGCCGACTTCGCCGACGAGGCCCTCGCCGGCTTCTGCGACCTGCACGCCGGGCTCGTCCGCCAGGTCCCGGGCGGCGCGGTCCGCCGCCGTCGTCCCGCGCGGCCCAAAGTCGCCGTCCTTGTCGGCGGCGGCTCGGGCCACTACCCCGCCTTCGCGGGGCTCGTGGGGCGGGGCTTCGCCGACGGCGCGGTCGTGGGGAACATCTTCACCTCGCCCTCGGCCCAGCAGGCCGTCTCGGTGGCCCGCGCCGCGGAGTCCGGCGCGGGCATCGTCTTCGCCTACGGCAACTACGCCGGCGACGTCATGAACTTCGGCCTCGCCTCGGAGCGGCTGACCGGGCTGGGGATCCGCGCGGAGAACGTGCTCGTGACGGACGACGTCGCGAGCGCGCCTCCCGCGGAGGCCGCGCGCCGGCGCGGGATCGCCGGGGACTTCGTGGTCTTCAAGGTGCTCGGCGCGGCGGCCGAGGCCGGGCTCCCGCTCGAGGAGGTCGTGCGGCTGGGCCGCAAGGCCAACGACCGCACGCGCACGCTCGGCACCGCGTTCTCGGGCTGCACCTTCCCGGGCGCGGACGCGCCGCTCTTCAAGCTGCCCGAGGGGCACATGGGCCTGGGCCTCGGGATCCACGGAGAGCGGGGCCTGCGGGACGTCCCGCTCCCGAGCGCGGACGAGCTCGGCCGCGAGCTCGTCGGGGGCGTCCTGGCGGAGGCACCCGAGCACCACGGGGGCCGCATCGCCGTGATCCTCAATGGCCTCGGCAGCACGAAGCACGAGGAGCTGTTCGTCCTGTGGAACGCGGTCGCGCCGCGGCTGCGCGCGGCAGGCTACGAGATCGTCGCGCCCGAGGTCGGCGAGCTCGTCACGAGCCTCGACATGGCGGGCGCGTCCCTCACGGTCACGTGGCTCGATGACGAGCTCGAGCCCCTCTGGCTCGCCGCCGCCGAGACGCCCGCGTATCGCCGCGGGTCGCTCGCGGAGGGCGCTGTCGCCGAGGGCGCGGTCGGCGAGCACGACGGCGGGGAGCCGGCCGCGGCGGGCGGGGCGGCGCCGTCGTCCGCGGAATCCCGCGAGTACGCCGCCGCGTGGGCGACGGCGCTCGGGGCGGCGCGCGACTGCCTCGAGTCCCTCGAGGCGCGGCTCGGCGCGATGGACGCGATCGCGGGCGACGGCGACCACGGCCGCGGCATGGTCCGCGGCGTCGGGGCCGCCTACTCGGCGGCGCGCGAGGCCCTTGAGGCGGGCAGCGGCGCGGGCTCGGTGCTCGCCGCCGCGGGCGACGCGTGGGCGGACCGGGCCGGCGGGACCTCGGGCGTGCTGTGGGGCGCCGGGCTGCGCGCGTGGGGCGAGGCCCTCGGGGACCTCGAGGTGCCGGAGGCGCGGGGCGTCGCGGCCGGGGTCTCGGCCTTCGGCGCCCGGATCGAGGCCCTCGGCGGGGCGCAGCCGGGGGACAAGACGCTCGTCGACGCGCTCGTGCCGTTCGAGGCGGAGCTGCGCGAGGCCGTCGCTGCCGGCGCCTCGCTCGCGGAGGCCTGGGATCGGGCCTGCCGGGCGGCCGAGGAGGCCGCGGCGGCGACCGCCGGGCTGCTCCCGCGGAAGGGCCGGGCCCGTCCGCTCGCGGAGAAGAGCCTCGGCACGCCGGATCCCGGCGCGACCTCGCTCGCGGCGGTGTTCGCCGCCCTCGGGCCCGCGCTCGTCGCGGCCGCCCGCGAGGAGGTGTCCGCGTGAGCGGGCTGGATCCGCGTCCCGCCGCGGGTGGCCTGCGGATCGTGCTCGGCTCGGACGAGGCCGGCGTGGACTACAAGGACGCGCTCCTGGCGGACCTCGAGGCGGATCCGCGCGTGGGCGAGGTCATCGACATCGGCGTGCACCGCGGGGCGGAGGACTTCACGAGGCCCTATCCGCAGGTGGGGATCGCCGCGGGGCAGCTGATCAGCGACGGCCGCGCCGACCGGGCGCTCCTGTTCTGCGGGACGGGGATCGGCGTCGCGATCGCGGCGAACAAGGTCCCCGGGATCCGTGCTACGACGGGGCACGACTCGTTCTCGGTCGAGCGCTCCATCCTCTCGAATGACTGCCAGGTCCTGACGATGGGCCAGCGCGTCATCGGCCTCGAGCTCGCGCGCCGGCTCGCCAAGGAGTGGATCGGCTACACCTTCGACCCGGCCTCCGCCTCCGCGGCGAAGGTCCAGGTGCTGAGCGACTTCGAGGGATGCTGACGCGCGATCAGAAGCGGGCCAGGCCTCACGAGGAGACCTGGCCCGCTTCCCTGAGGGCCGGGTTCACCGGCCGGCGCCGGAGGAGCCCATGACCCCGAGCTGCATCATGAGGTTCATGGTGTCCGGATGGGCGCTGAAGGAGTCGATCTTGCCTTCCTTCACGTGGACGAAGTAGGTCCCCGTTGATCGGATGTGCTTGCCGGTGGCGGGAATCTGCTGCCCTCCCGCCTTCAGGGGGCCGGTGTGGGTCCCCGTGAACTCGACCTCGCCCGCGACGCTGTCGTCGGAGAACACGCGATTGGTCGCTGCGATATGCATGTCGGGAAATGCGGTGAACCATGAGTTCATGTACTCCCGGACCTGATCGGCTTTTGTCATGGGCTCCGGAAGCGATGGGTCGCGGAACTCGAAGCCGTCCGCGAACATGGCCACGAAGCGATCGGGATCGTGGTGGTCCCAGGCGGCGATTCCGTCCTCGTCAAGCTTGCGGACTTCCTCGACTGTCATTGCAGTCTCCTGGTCTCTTTCGAGTGCGGATGAATCCACGCGGGGGCCATGACGGCCCTCGAGTAATGTCCCTGATGGGCATGGCCCTGCCGGGACGAAGAGGATCCCCAGCCATCCGGCGCATTCTGCAGGACCGTGAATCTTGGGGCACGGTCTAGGACCATTCCGCGCGTCGGCACGTGGATTGTCAAGGCCGGAACGCGGCGCCCGTCCGGCTCCAGTAGGGTGTCCCGCATGGGGGTTCCTTTCGCCGGAAACGGCCCCGTCCACGGGCTGCTCGTCGGGCTGGGCATCGCCGCCGCGCTTGCATTCTTCGCGCTCGAGAAGCGGCGCCGCGGGCTCGCGGACGACAGGCTCTGGACCCTTGCGGGCTTCGCTGTGGCGTTCGGGGCCATCGGCTCGAGGATCCTCACCTGGGACGTCACGCGGCAGCCGGCGCTCGAGGACTGGTGGGCCAACGGCGACCGCAGCATCCTCGCGGGCCTCGTCGGCGCATGGCTCGGGGTGCACCTCGGCAAGCGGCTCATCGGCTACCGCGAGTCCACGGGCGACCTCTTCGCCCCGGCCGTGGCCCTCTCCATGGCGATCGGGCGCGTCGGCTGCCTCCTCACCGAGCTCCCCGGGACCCCGACCGGCGGGGCATGGGGCCTCGTCCTGAGCCCCGAGCAGGCCGCCCTGTTCGGCGCCACGCCAGGGGTCGGGCTCCACCCGTCGTTCGCGTATGAGATCGCGTTCCACTCCCTCGCGTTCGCCGCCATGGTCCGCTACCGGGACCGCCTGGCCCGCCCCGGGGACCTCTTCGTCCTCTACGTCGCGGCGTACGCCCTGTTCCGGTTCGGCGTCGAGTTCGTGCGCGGCAACGAGGCGATGTGGCTCGGACTGAGCGGGCCGCAGTGGTTCCTGCTGGCCATGCTGCCTCTCCTCACCTGGCGGGTGTGGAAGGTGTTCGCGGCCCTGCGGCCATCGCGGATGAAGGAGAGGCTCGCGTGAGCCCAGCTCCGCCGCCGATTCCCCCGCCGGGCCAGCCGCCCTTCGCGCCGCCGCCGGGCCGGCCGTTTCCCCCTCGGCCCCGTCCCAGAGGCGGCTCCATCTGGCTCGGCATGCTGGTCGGCGTCGTGGCCATCGGGGCCCTCGTCTTCGTCGGACCGCTCATCATGAACGCCGCCTACGCGAGCCTCGGAGCAGAGTTCCTCGGGATGCTGGGGTTCCTGTTCTGGGTCCCGCCGATCGCCTATCTGGCGGGATCCATCGTCCTGGCTGCCCGCGAGGAGACCTCCCAATTCGGGGCCGGCCTCCTCCTCGCCATCGGGATCTGGATCCTGCTGGGCGCGGGCATCTGCTTCGCCATCGTTACCCAGCTAGGAGGCTCCGCATGAAGGATCCAAAGCTCAGGGACGATCTCCCGCCCGCCCCCGGGCGGTGGCTCCCGCTGCAGGCTGCGCTCCTCGGCGTCCTGAGCCTGTTCGTCGTCTACCTCATCCTGTTCTTCGCCGCCGGGCCGCCCGCGGGGCGGATGGGTCCGCTGGCCTACCTCCCCGCGGCCCTCTATCTGGCCGGGGCGATCGTCGCCGTCGCCCAGCCCAGGTCCCGCAGGCTCGGCTCGGGGATGCTGCTCGGGCTGGGGATCTGGCTCATCATCGGCGGCGGGGTCTGCATCGCGGGGCTTGCCGGAGCCGGAGGGAGCGTCGCATGAGTCCCACGTCCAGCCGCCGCGCGCCTCTCGGCCCGGGCCAGCCGCTGCGCGGGGACCGGATCCACCGCTACGTCACGGCGTTCTGCCCGCTCTGCCACGAGCAGAACCCGCCGCTCGCCCAGGTCCGCCGCCTGTCCGGGGCCCTGCTCGTGCGGGACGGCAGGGTCTGGCTCGAGCGCGGCTGCCCCGACCACGGGCTCGTGCGCACGCTCTACGACGAGTCGCCCGAGATCCTCGCCTACCTCGAGCGCTGGCAGGCCCCGACCAAGGCCCACGTCCCGGACCGCCCGGACAACTACCGCCAGGTCCCCGAGGCCTACGCGTACGGCCTGCCTGCGATGCAGACCCAGCACACGTGCATCCTGCTCGAGGACGTGATCGAGCACTGCAACCTGCGCTGCCCCACGTGCTTCACGGCCTCGGGCCCGCAGCTGCAGGGGGTCGCGCCGCTCGCGGAGGTCCTCGCGAACGTCGACGCGCGGCTGGCCCGGGAGAACGGCCGCATCGACGTGCTCATGCTCTCGGGCGGCGAGCCGACCCTGTACCCGCATCTCGCCGAGCTGCTCGAGGAGCTCGTTGCCAGGCCGATCGTGCGGATCATGGTCAACAGCAACGGCGTGCTCCTCGCGCACGACGACGGGCTGCTGGCCTTGCTCGAGCGGCACCGCGAGCGCGTCGAGGTGTACCTGCAGTACGACGGGCCCTCGAAGGAGTCCTCCGTCCACCACCGCGGCGGCGACCTGACCCGGGTCAAGGACGCCGCGATCGGGCGGCTCTCCGCGGCCGGCGTCTTCACGACCCTCACCATGACCGCGGCCCTCGGCGTGAACGACGGCGAGATCGGCGACGTCGTGCTCCGCGCCCTCGAGACGCCCTACATGGGCGGCGTCGCGCTCCAGCCCGTGTTCGGCTCGGGTCGCGGCCACGGGATCGACGCGATGGAGCGGCTCACGCACGGCGGCGTTCTCGCCCGGCTCGAGGAGCAGACTGGCGGCGTCGTCGCGTGGCACGACCTCACGGCCCTGCCCTGCTCGCACCCGCACTGCGCCTCGGTGGGCTACATGCTCAAGGACGACGCCGGGGTGTGGCGGTCCCTCACCCAGCTGATCGGCCACGACCGGCTCCTGCAGTGGCTCGAGATCGACCCGGACTCGATCGCCAACCGCATCGCGGACAGCGCGATCCCGCTGGGCCTGCGCGAGGTCATCAAGTCCTCGCTCCTGGACCTGCTGAGCGAGCAGTCCTCGCTCTCCCACCCGCGCACCCTCGACCTGTGGAAGAACATCTGCATCCAGTGCGACCTCGGGATCGGGACCCTCGCGACCCTCGCCACGGGCGCCCTCCCGGGCCAGTACCAGCGGCTGCGACGGCTCCTCGCCGAGCGGGTCACGCGCATCACGGTCAAGCCGTTCATGGACATCTCGACCATGATCGAGGAGCGGCTCACACAGTGCTGCGTCCACGTCGGGACGAAGGGCGACGACGGGCTCCACCAGTGCGCGCCGTTCTGCGCCGTGCAGGCCTGGCCCGAGCTGTCCCGCCAGCGGCTCAGCACCGCGACGGGCCGGCGCCTGCTGCCGCTCGGGCCAGCGGGGACGCGGCCGTGATCGGGCCGGAGGGGCAGGACGCGGGGGTCCCGGGCGACGCGGGCGGCGCCGAGGCCGCGCGCCGGATCGCCGCGGGCCCGCCGCCCTCGGGCTTCCTAGGCCGGGCTGCGGTCCCGGGGACGCCGGCGCACGACGGCGAGCGCGCGCCGTCGCGCTCGGCCGGCACCGGCGGCGACCACCCGCCGTCGGCCGCGTCCAGCACCCACGGCGACCACTCGCCGTCCTCCGGAACCGCCGACGCGCCCTATGACCCCCTGAGCCTGTGCGTCTACGCGACGATCGCGCTCCTGGGCTGGCTCGCGGGGCCGGCGGCGCTCGTGGTGTTCGCGGCCATCGGGTTCGCGGGGTACTGGAGGGCGCGGCGGGCCGGGCTCACGCGCTCGAAGTGCTGGCTGCGGGACACGCGCCTGGTCCTGGCGTACCTCGCGGCCCTCACGGCCGCCGGGCTGTGGGGCGTGTGGTCCGTCGCCACGCGGATCTGGGGCGGCTGAGCGTCAACGGGACCCCCGCGGGTAAGAGGCGTTCGTCCGAGCCCCCGGCCAAGGAGAACGTGATGAACCTGTTGGACGAGACCCTCACCCGGCTCGAGCGCTGGCGCTTCCTCGACGCGGTGGCCGAACCCGTCCGGGCGGTGACCCATGCCGCCGTGAAGCCCCGCCTGGTCCGCGACCTGCTCAGCGGCGCGGGACTCGGGCACCCCGTGCATCCGGTCCTCACGGACGTGCCGATCGGGGCTTGGAGCATGGCCTCCCTGCTCGACCTCTGCGGGGAGCCGACCGAGCGCGCGGCGGACGTCCTCGTCGCGACCGGGCTCCTCGCCGCCGTCCCGACCGCCGCGGCCGGGTTCAACGACTGGTCCGACACCGACGGGGCGGCGTCCCGGATCGGCGTCGTGCACGCGGCGCTCAACGTCACCGCGCTCGGCCTCTACGGCGCGTCCCTCGCGGCGCGCACGGCCGGAGCCCGCGGGGCCGGGCGTGGGCTGGGCTTCGCGGGGCTCGGCGTCCTGCTCGCGAGTGCCTACCTCGGCGGCCATCTCGCCTTCTCCCGCGGCGTGCGGGTGAGCCGCACCGCGTGGCACGAGGGGCCGACGGACTGGCAGGACGTCGGGGCCGCGAGCGAGCTTTCCGACGACGGGCCCACCCTGCTCAAGTCCGGGGACGTTTCGCTGCTCCTCGTGCACGACGCCGGGCGGCTCGTCGCGCTCGACAACACCTGCACCCACGAGGGCGGCCCCCTCAACGAGGGGACCTTCGAGGACGGGTGCGTGACGTGCCCCCTGCACGGGAGCACCTTCCGCCTCGCCGACGGCAGCGTGGTCCACGGGCCCGCGAGTGCCCCAGAGCCCAGCTACGAGGCCCGCGTGAGCGACGGCCGCGTGCAGGTCCGGGCGCGCCGGCGGAAGGCGCCGGTGATCTAGCCCGTCTTGCGCGCGGTGCGCCGCTTGGGCGGCGCCTTCTCTTCCTTCTCGTCGACCTCTTTGGTCGCCGCTCTGCCCGCCGTCCGCTTCGCGGCGGTGCGCGCCTTCGGCGACGCCTCGCCGTCGTCCTCCGCGGCCTTCGCGGTGGCGCGCTTCGCGCGGGCGGGCTTGGCCGGGGCCGGCTCCTCCGCCTCGTCGCCCCCGGACGAGCCGCCGGCCGCCTTGCGCCGGCTCTCGACGCTGCGCCGCAGGGCCTCCATGAGGTCCAGGACCTCAGCCCCCTCCCTCTCCTCGGGCGCGGCGCCGAAGGTCTCCTCGGTATCCACGGCGTCGCCCTTCTCGAGCTTGGCCTCGACGAGCTGGCGCAGCTGCTCCTGGTACTCGTCGGTGAACTGCTCCGGCTCGAAGTCCGACGAGAGGCTCTCGACGAGCGAGGAGGACATCTTGAGCTCCTTGTCGGAGACCTTGACCTCGGTGTCCTCGAGGATCGGGAACGCGGCCTCGCGCACCTCGTCCGGCCACAGGAGCGACTGGAGCACCATGACGTCCCCGCGCACGCGCAGCGCCCCGAGCCGGGTCTTCTGCCGCAGGGCGAACTTCACGACGGCAGTTAGCTCGGTCTGCTCGAGCGTCTGCTTGAGCAGGTGGTACGGCTTGACGCCGACCTTCTCGGGCTCGAGGTAGTAGCTCTTCTCGAAGAACATCGGGTCGATCTGGGCGTCCGGGACGAACTCGACGACCTCGATCTCCCGGCTGCGCTCGACGGGCAGGGACTCGAGGTCCTCGTCCGTCAGGACGACCGTGCGCCCGCCCTCCTCGTACGCCTTGTCGATGTCCGCGTACTCGACGACCTCGCCGCAGACCTCGCACCTGCGCTGGTAGCGGATGCGCCCCCTGTCCTTGTCGTGGACCTGGTGGAGCTTGAGGTCGTGGTCCTCGGTGGCGCTGTACACCTTCACGGGCACGCTCACCAGACCGAAGCTGATGGCGCCCTTCCAGATCGACCGCATGTGCCCAGTGAACCGCAGATCCCGGGGCTTGAACAGGCGTACCCCCTCAACGCGGCTCAGCCGAGGAGCGTGACCTCGAGCTCGGTGGGCTCGATCGGGGCACCGGCCTCGAGCTCGAGCACGGTCTCCGCTCCGCGCGGGAAGATGAGGTCCGTGAGGGCCACGAGCCCGTCCTGCGCGAACACCTCGACCGAGCACGCGTCCACGACGACGTCGAGCCGCACCCCGCCGTCGGCCGCCGGGAGCGGCGCGGTCTCGATGGAGGCGAAGAGCCCGTGGAAGTCCGTCAGGCCCGAGGCGGTGCGGTCGAGCGTGAGGGTGCCGGCGGCCTGGTCGACCCGGATCAGGGCCGCCTCCTCCTCGCCGGTCCCGAGCCGCAGGGTGCACGCCGGGGAGCCAGGGGGCAGCGCGAGCCGGACCCGGAACGCCTCGCCCCGCGGGACGGCCGCGAGCCGGGTCTGCCCAACCGCTACGGGGGTAAGAGAGCCCGCGGGCAGGGGCGCCTCGTCCCGGGCCTCCGGCAGGACCGGCGCTTGGACGAGGGCGTGCCCGCCGCCGACGGCGCGCAGCCTCACCTCGCGCGGGAGCGACATCGCGCTGCGCCACTCCCCCGTGGGCGTCGCGGCCGCGTAGTCCCAGTTGCTCATCCAGCCGAGCATGAGCGCCCGGTCCGTGACCCCGCCGAAGGACACGGCGGCGTAGTAGTCGCGGCCCCAGTCGAGCCAGCGGAAGCCGTCCGCGTCGGGCCGGAACCGCTCGCCGTCGAACTCCCCGACGCAGTACTTCATGCCGGATCCCCCGGCCACGCCGTGCGGATTCACGCTCACGATGAGCACCCACCGGGTCCGGCCCGGCCTGCCCTCGACCGGCACCTCGATGAGGTCCGGGCACTCCCACAGGCCCTCGCCCGGGTCCGCGATCCCGCCGAGCACGTCCGCGGCCGAGACCTCGCTCAGGAGGCGCCACTGCTTCAGATTCGCCGAGGCATAGAGCAGCACGCGCCGCTCCTCGGCCTCGACGGCGGCCATGACCCAGTACGCCCCGGCGGGGCCCGCGTAGCGGAACACCTTCGGGTCGCGGAAGTTCGCCGAGCCGCGGTCCAGCACGGGGTTGCCCGCGTGCTTGGTCCAGGTCGCACCGTCGTCGAGGCTGAAGGCGAGGGACTGGGCCTGGATGCCGGGCCGGTCCGAGCCCTCGGAGTACGCGCTTGTGTACACGGCGACGAGCGGCACGCTGCCAGGTGCGGCGTCGTCAGCGAAGCCGGCCGTGTTGGCCGGATCCGCCACGACGCTGCCTGAGAAGATGGCCTCGGTCTCGGTGCACGGGATCGCGACGGGCTGCTCGGTCCAGGCCAGGAGGTCGGGCGAGGTCGCGTGGCCCCAGGACATGTTGCCCCAGTCGGGGCCGGACGGGTTGTGCTGGTAGAAGAGGTGGTACACGCCGCGGTGCAGGACGAGCCCGTTGGGATCGTTCATCCAGTTCCGGGCGGGCGTGTAGTGGACGCGCGGCCGGTAGGCGTCGCGGGTCGGGACAGGTGCGGTGGTGGTCATCGCTTCTTTTCGTGGGTTCTGGGGGCGCGCGAGTTCTGGCGCGCGAGGGCTTCTAGAGTGCGGCGGGCTCGAGGCCGACGGCGGGAACCTCGTCCAGGTGCGGCGGCTCGGCGCCGGCGCGGGAGACGGTCACGGCGGCGGCCCGGGCGGCGAACGACCCGGCGTCCGCGAGCGCGCGGGCGCTAAAGGGGGCGAGCCGGTCTCCCCCGGCGGCCAGGAGCGTGTGCACGAGGGCGGACATGTAGCTGTCCCCGGCCCCGACCGTGTCGCGGAGCTCGACGGC
The DNA here is from genome assembly GCF_056780155.1 of Sinomonas sp. T428B. Classification (NCBI taxonomy): domain Bacteria; kingdom Bacillati; phylum Actinomycetota; class Actinomycetes; order Micrococcales; family Micrococcaceae; genus Sinomonas; species Sinomonas sp. T428B. The sequence continues at coordinate 3,426,002 of NZ_JBRAZR010000001.1, forward strand.
GACGCGCGGGACCTCGGCCTCGTGCCCGCCCGAGAGCAGGTACGAGCCCTCCGCGCCCAGGGTCACGGCGACGACGGCGGGGCCCAGGCCCGCGATCCGGGCCGCCGCGGCGCGCGGGGCGAGGCCCGGGTAGAGGTAGGCGGCGTCCTCGTCGCTGAGCTTGACGACGTCGGCCAGGCCGGAGAGACGCTCGAACGTCGCCAGCGCGTCGGCGTGCGGGCCGACGAGCGCGGGGCGGACGTTGGGATCGAAGCTCACGGTCGCTGACTGCTCCCGCGCCGCGCGCACGATCTCCTCGACGCGCGCGGCCCCGGGGGCGAGGAACGCGGCAACCGAGCCGACATGCACGTGCTGCACGTGCTGTCCGTGCACATGCTGTGCGTGCGGCAGCGCCACACCGCCGGGGAGCTCCCAGGCGAGGTCGAACTCGTAGGAGGCCGCGCCGTCGCCCGCGATGACGGCCGCCGCGCTCGAGGTGACGGGCAGGCAGAACGACTCCGGCAGGACCTCCACGCCCGAGGCCGCGAGCCGCGCGGCGATCGCCTCGCCGCGCCCGTCCGGGCCGAGGGCCGTGAGGAAGGCCGTGGGCGTGCCGAGCCGCGCGAGGCCCAGGGCCACGTTCGCAGGCGAGCCGCCGGGGTGCTCCCGCGTGCCCGCCGCCGTGCGGATGATGTCCGTGAGGCTCTCCCCCACGACGAGCACGCTCATCCCTTGACCCCGCTCGCGGCGATGCTGTTGACGAACGCGCGCTGGAACGCGATGAACAGGGCCACGACGGGCAGGGTGATGAGGGACGTGTACGCCATGACCTCGCCCCACGAGACGTTGAGCTGGAAGAAGTACTGCACGCCGAGCATGACCGGCCGCAGCTCCTCCGTCTGGACCACCATGAGCGGCCACAGGTACGAGTTCCACGCGGGCAGGAAGGTCAGGATCGCGACCGTCGCGACGGCCGGGCCCGAGAGCGGCATGACCACGCGGCGGTAGATCGTGAACCAGCCGGCGCCGTCCATCCGGGCGGCCTCGTCGAGCTCCTTGGGGATGGACTCGAAGTACTGGTGGAAGAGGTAGATCGAGAACGCGTTCGCGACGAACGGCAGGATCTGCACCTGGTACGTGTCCAGCCAGCCGGTGGTCAGCTCGAGGCTGAACCCGTTGGCCGTGAGCCAGGGCAGCTGGTTGACCCACCACACGAGCGGCAGGGCGAGGGTCTCGAACGGGACGATGAGCGTCGCGATGACGAGCGTGAGGATCACGCCCTTGCCGCGGACCCGCATGCGGGAGAGCGCGAACGCGGCCATCGAGTTGACGACGACGCCGAGCGCGACCGTCACGGCCGAGACGCCCACCGAGTTGAGCAGGAACCGGGCCGCGGGGACGCGGTCGAATACGGCGGCGTAGTTGTCGAGCGAGAGGTGCCCGACGGGCAGGAACGCCGCGAGCGAGCCCAGGTCGCCGAAGATCTGCTGGTCGGGCTTGAGCGAGGACACGGCCATGAACAGCAGCGGGAACGAGAAGACCGCGGCGAGGGCGAGCCGGGCGAGCCACGCGATGGGGCCGGTGCCGGGGCGCAGCGTCTGGCCCGGGGACAGGCGGCGCACGACGGCGCGTGGCCGGGTGAGGCGGTTGATAGTGGCCATGATCAGGACTTCTCCCGCGTGAGGTAGCGCTGGGCGCTCGAGACGATGAGGACGAGGACGAAGAAGACCAGGGAGATCGCCGACGCGTAGGAGGTCTCCTGCTGCCGGAACCCGGTCTGGACGGCCTGGTGGACGATCGTCGTCGTCGAGTCGAGGGGGCCGCCCTGGGTCATGACGTCGATCTGGGTGAACAGGCTCAGGGCCTGGATCGTGATCGTGACGAGGATGAGGTTCCGCGTGTTGCGCAGCCCGGGCCACGTGATGTGGGCGAAGCGCTGCCAGGTGGACACGCCGTCGAGCGCGGCGGCCTCGTAGAGGTCCCCCGGGATGGTCTGCAGGCCCGAGAGCCAGATGATCATGTGGAAGCCGGCAGCCTGCCACACGGACATGAGGATGACGGCGGGCATGGCGGTGGCCGGGTCGTTGAGCCAGTCCGGCCCCTCGACGAGGCCGAAGGTGACAGCGCGGATGACCTCGTTGAGCAGGCCCTCCTGGCGGTACATGAAGAGCCACAGGAGCGAGACGACGACCATCGAGGTCACGACCGGCAGGAAGTACACGGTGCGGAAGAAGTTCACGCCCTTCACCCGGATGTTCACGAGCAGCGCCATGCCGAGCGCGAGCGCGGACTGGAGCGGCACGACGACGACGGCGAAGTACGCGACGTTGGCGAGCGAGCGCCAGAACGTGGCGTCCTCGGCGAGCCGGACGAAGTTGTCCAGGCCCACGAACTCTGGCGGGTACGGGGAGATGAGCCGGGCGTTCGTGAACGCGAGGCCGAACGCGAGCAGGGCCGGGACGACGATGAACGTCACGAGCAGGAGCGCCGCGGGGGCGATCATGGCCCAGCCCAGGCGCTCCTCGCGGCGGGCGACGCGCGCGGTCCTGCCGGAGGGGCGGGGGCCCGGGCGGGCGCCGCGCCCGCCCACGCGCGGGGCGTGGGCGGCGCGGTCGCTCGCGCGGTCTGTCAGGGATGAGGCAGTCATGGTGCTCAGCCCTTGTAGCCGCCGTTGGACTTGATGTTGGCGTCGATGTCCTTCACGGCCTTGTCCAGGGTCGACTTGGCGTCGGCGCCGGAGAGGATGTCCTGCGTGGCCTTGCCGAACTCGGTCGCGATGAAGGGGTACGTCGGGGTCTCGGGCCGCAGCACGGCGAACTTCTCCGAGAACTCGCGGAAGATGCTGTTCGCGCCGCCGGGGGCGTAGGCCGGGATGAGGGCGGCGGCCTCGGCCGTGGCCGGGATGGTGCCCGTGGCCTGGGCGATCTTGGCGACGTTCTGCGGGGCGAGCGTGAAGGAGAGGTAGTCCATCGCGGCCTCGGCGTTCTTGCACCCGCTCGTCACGCCCCACTGCCACGAGCCGCCGCCGATCTTCGGGCCCTCGCCGAGGTCCACCGAAGGCAGGACGACGAGGTCGTCGCCGAGCGCCGCGCGCGCCTTGTCCGCGGCCCACGACCCGGTGTAGAGGATCGCGCTCTTGCCGCTGATGAAGTCCGCCGTCGTGTCCTTGCCGCTCTTCTGCGCGGCATAGCCCTTCTCGACGAGGCCGTGGAACCACCCGGCCCACTCGACGGCGGCCTCGCCATTGAGCACGCCCTCGGCGCTCTGGTAGCCGTCGCGGTTCACGAGATCGCCGCCCGCGGACTGGAGGAACGGGGAGTAGGCGTACGGGAGCCACTCGCCGGTCCCGCCCGTGCCGAGGTCGAGCGGGTGCTCCCACGTGCCGAGGCCCTTGAGCTTCTCGAGGGCGGAGTCGAACTCGTCCTTCGTCCACGGGGAGTCGATGGTCGGGATGCGGACGCCGGCGGCCGTGAGGTCGGACTTGCGGGCCAGGAGCGCGAGGGCGACGTCGTAGTGGCCCACCGAGTACGTCTTCCCGTTCCACTCGCCCAGCGTCGAGGGGAGGTTCTTGGACAGGTCCACGCTCAGCTCGAGCGGGGCGAGGTACTTCGACCACGCCCAGTTCGGCACGTTCGGGCCGTCGATGTCCACGATGCACGGGAGCTTCTTGGCCGAGGCGGCCGCGACGACCGAGTCGTTGTAGGAGTCCTGCGGGAAGGCCTGGACCTTGACCGTGGCCTTCTTGTCCGGCTTGGCGTTGTACTCGTCAACGAGCGACTGGATCGCGGCGAGCTCTTCCTTGTTGCCCGCGTTGTGCGTCCAGAGGGTCAGCTCGCCGTTGGCGCCATCGCCCGAACCGCCCGAGCCGGAGCCGCAGGCCGCGAGGCTTCCGCCGAGCGCCGTGGCCACTACACTGGCAGCGAGGAGCCGCTTGAGCGCTGTCTTCATGCGCGTTTTCCTTCTGTCTCATCCTGGGAGGGATTGGGTGGGGGGTGGTGGCTCCGGTGGCGGGCGCGGCTGTTGCAGCAGCCGCACCCGTCGGCGCGGAGCCGGTGGTTGTCTTGCCGGTGAGGGGTCACGTCCCCTGCGTTGAGGGGTCATATCCCCCACGTTGAGGGGTCATATCCCCTTGCTTGAGTGGTTGATGCGCGGAGCGGCGACGGAGCCGCGCCGCACGATCGGGCAGTCGAGGAGCTTCTGGCGGGGCTCGCCGTCGGCCGCCGTCCCCTCGATCTCGTCGAGGAGCCGGCTCACCGCCCAGCGGCCCATGTCGTAGTGCGGGAGCGCCACGGTCGTGAGCCCTGGCCACAGGCCGTCGGCGACAATCTCGAAGTTGTCGATGCCCACCACCGAGAGGTCCCCGGGGATGTCGAGGCCACGGCGGGCCGCGACCTCATAGACGCCGAAGGCCTGCTGGTCGTGGAAGCAGAAGATCGCCGTCGGGGGATCGGGCAGGGCCAGGAGCTCCTCCGCCCCGGCCCGGCCCCCGCTGACGGCCGGCCGCTGCCTCGTGACCAGCGCGCCGTCGTACGCGATCCCCGCCTCGGCGAGGCTCGAGCGGTAGCCCTCGAGCCGGCCGAAGGCGGCGGGAATCTCGTCCCGGTTGTTGATGAAGCCGATACGCCGGTGGCCGGCCTCGATGAGTTCCCTCATCGCCGTGCGGGCGGCAGCCGCCTCGTCCGGGACGACCGAGGGGAAGGCCCCGTCAGCATCGAAAGCATCCAGCAGGACCACCGGAACGTTGATGCCAGCCGGGATCTCCGCACGCTGGTGGTACATCCGGGCGAGGACGAGGCCGTCCACCTGATGCTGCAGGAGGGTCCGGACCTGCTTCTCCTCGAGCGCCCAGTTCCGGCCGCTGTCCACGAGCATGACGAGCCAGCCCCGCTCATACGCCGCGTCCTGCGCCCCAAGGATCATCTCGCCGGCGAAGGGGCTGCTGGCGATCTCGTCGCTGACGAGTCCGAGCAGGTAGGAGCGCTGGTTGCGCAGGCCGCTCGCGAGCCGGTTCGGCGAGTAGCCGAGAGCTGCGGCGACCTTGCGCACGTGGTCTCGGGTCTCCTGGTTGACCCGCGACTGGTGCGTTTCGCTGAGCGCGTGCGAGACGGTCGTGACCGACACCTCGGCGGCCTTCGCCACGTCGCGGATGCCGACCTTGCCCATCCTGCACTCCCTCGTCCAAAACGTTTTGTATGCGTTGCATCACAAGTCTGGGGCAAACCGTTTTGCATTGTCAACCCCGTGGGGAAAGGCAAGCCGATGACCCCTTATCCGAGGGGGACATGACCCCTCGATGCGGGGTCACCTCCCTGCGATGCGGGGTCAGCTACGCGCCGGGGTTGAGGATCCGCCGGACGTCGAAGGCGGCCGCCGTCTCGAGCTGCGCGTAGGTGCAGCTCTCCGGGTCCCGGTCGGGCCGCCACCGGCGGAACTGGGCGGTGTGCCGGAAGCGGTCACCCTCCATGTAGTCGTACGTGACCTCGACCACAAGCTCGGGCTTGAGCGGGACGAAGGAGAGGTCCTTGCCGCCGCTCCAGCGGCTCACGGCGCCGGGCAGGCGCTGCCCCGCGTGCGCCGACTGGTCGGCCCAGCTGCCCCAGGGGTGGGCGGCGAGGTCCTTCTCGACGAGCGGTTCAAGCTCGGCAGCGAGCGCGCGTCGCTTCGCCATGGGGAACGACGCGGCGACGCCGACGTGGTGGAGGGTCCCACCGTCGTCGTACAGCCCGAGCAGGAGCGAGCCGAGTGCCGTGCTGTCCGCCTTGTGCCAGCGGAACCCGGCCACGACGCAGTCCGCCGTGCGCTCGTGCTTGATCTTGAACATGCTCCTCTTGCCCGGCTCGTACGGCCTGTCGAGCGGCTTGGCGATGACGCCGTCGAGCCCCGCCCCCTCGAATTCCGTGAACCACCGCTTCGCCTCCTCGAGGTCGCCCGTCGCGGGCGTGAGGATGATGGACTGCTCTGAGCCGTCGACGACGCCACCCAGGACCTCGCGCCGCTCGCCGAAGGGGCGGCGCATGAGGCTCTCGTTGCCGAGGGCGAGGATGTCGAACGCGACGAACGACGTCGGGGTCTGCTCGGCGAGGAGCCGCACCCTGCTCTCGGCAGGGTGGATCCGCTGCTGGAGGGCCTCGAAGTCGAGGCGGTCGCCGACGAGGAGGACGATCTCGCCGTCGACCACGCACCTCTCGGGCAGGCCGCGCCGCAGGATCTCGACGAGCTCGGGGAAGTAGCGGGTCATCGCCTTGTCGTTGCGGCTGCCGAGGATCACCTCGTCGCCGTCCTTGAAGACGATGGTCCGGAAGCCGTCCCACTTCGGCTCGCTGTGCCCGACGTCGGGGATCTCCTTCACGAGCTTCGCGAGCATGGGTTCGACCGGCGGCATCACGGGTAGGTCCATGGCGACATCTTCCCCCGAGCGAGCACAGCATGGGAGGGTTTTCGGCATGGCGTCGCAGCGCGAGACCGTCGAGATCGAGGGCCGCCGGATCAGCCTGTCCAACCTGGACAAGGTGCTCTACCCCGAGGCCGGGACCACCAAGGCAGACGTCATCGAGTACTACAGGTCCGTCGCCGAGGTCATGATCCCGGTCGTGCGGGACCGGCCGGCGACGCGGAAGCGCTGGGTGCACGGGGTCGGCACCGCCGAAGAGCCCGGCGAGGTGTTCTTCCAGAAGAACCTGGACAAGTCCACGCCCGCGTGGGTCGAGCGTGTGACGCTCCACCACCGGAACTCCGTCAACTCGTACCCCCTCGTGAACGACCTCCCGACCCTGATCTGGCTCGCCCAGATCGCGGCCCTCGAGATCCACGTCCCGCAGTGGCGCGCCGTCGTCGACGACATGATGTTCAACCCGGACCGGCTCGTCATCGACCTCGACCCCGGCCCCGGCGCGGGCCTGCCCGAGTGCGTCGAGGTGGCCCACCTCGTCAAGCCGATCTTCGACGGCATGGGCCTGGTCTCGGTCCCCGTCACGAGCGGGTCCAAGGGCATCCACCTGTACGCGAAGCTCGATATGGGCCAGCGGTGGGAAGACGTCTCGGCCGTGGCCCGGGAGCTCGCCAAGTCCCTCGAGGCCGACCATCCCGACCTCGTCGTCGCCGACCAGAAGAAGACCCTGCGCCACGGCCGCGTGCTCGTCGACTGGAGCCAGAACAGCGGCCAGAAGACGACCATCGCGCCCTACTCGCTGCGTGGGCGCGTCCAGCCGATGGTCGCCGCGCCGCGGACGTGGGAGGAGATCGGCTCCCCCGGCCTCGCGCACGTGCGCTACGACGAGATGGCCGCCCGGCTCACGAAGTTCGGCGACCTCTTCGCGCCGCTGCACGCGATGCCGCTCTCGGAGGCACCGGAGCCGGGCCACTCGCTCCCTCAGGCGCGCTCCCGGGCGTCCGCGGACGCCCGCTCGGGGGCCAAGGCCGGCGCGGGCGGCGACCGGAGCGACGGCGAGGACGACAACGGGGGCGGCCGCGCGCCGTCGTCCTCCCCGGTGGGGGGAGCCCAGGCGGGCTCGACCGCGGGCGAGGACCGCCTGACCCGGTACCGCGCCAAGCGCGATGCCGAGAAGACCCCCGAGCCCGTCCCGCTCGAGGCGCCGACGCCAGGCGAGGGCACGGCGTTCGTGATCCACGAGCACCACGCGCGCCGGCTGCACTGGGACCTGCGGCTTGAGTACGAGGGCGTGCTCGCCTCCTTCGCGATCCCCAAGGGCATCCCCACCGATACGGGCCGGAACCACCTCGCGGTGCACACCGAGGACCACCCGATCGAGTACCTCACGTTCACCGGCACGATCCCGCGGGGCGAGTACGGCGCCGGGGAGATGTTCATGTGGGACACGGGCACGTACGAGACCGAGAAGTGGATCGAGGGCAAGGAGATCATCGTCGTGCTGCACGGCCGGCCCGGCGGCGGTCTCGAGGGCGTCGCGGAGGGCCTCGGCCGGCCGGGGGCCGGGGTGCGGCTCGCGCTCATCCACCCCGAGGGCGGGTACGGGGGCAGCGACTCCGGCGGGAAGGAGAACTGGCTGGCCCACCTCATGAAGGACCAGGAGAAGGGCCACTGGCGCAAGGGGGCGAAGGGCACCGGCGACGCCGCGGAAGAACCCGGGGTCACCTCCCAACGATCCGGCGTCACCTCTCAAGAACGCAGGGTCACCTCGAAGGCCAGGACCGATACGGCGCCAGCCCCCATGCTCGCGCAGGTGGGGACGAGAGGGCTCGTGCGCGGCGAGGGCTGGGCGCTCGAGATGAAGTGGGACGGCATCCGCGCGATCGTGGACGCCCGGGCGGAGCCCCTGCGCCTCTGGAGCCGCCGGGGGATCGACCAGTCCGCCACCTATCCCGAGCTCTCGGGCCTCGCGAGCCTGGGCCCGGCCGTGCTCGACGGCGAGATCATCGCCCAGGACGCCCGCGGCCGGCCCGATTTCGGGCTCCTGCAGCAGCGCATGAACCTCACCAGGCCCGCCGACGTCGAGCGCGTCCGCCGCGACGTGCCGGTGCGGATCGTCCTCTTCGACCTCCTCGAGTACGAGGGCCGGGACCTCACCCGCCTGACCTTCCGCGAGCGGCGGGCGGCCCTCGAGCTCCTCGCCGAGGGCGGGCTGCCGCCCAACGTTGGGCTCTCGCCGCTCTTCGAGGGGGACATCGGCCACGTGCTCGACGCCTCCGCAGAGCACGGACTCGAGGGCGTCATGGCGAAACGCCTCGACTCACGCTACGACCCGGGCCGGCGCTCGGGCGCCTGGATCAAGATCAAGAACACGCGGACCCAGGACGTCGTGATCGCCGGGTGGCGCGAGGGCAAGGGCTCGCGCTCGGCGACCATCGGCTCGCTGATCCTGGGCATCCCGGACGACGGCGGGGTGCTGCGGTACGCGGGGCGCGTCGGCTCGGGCTTCGGCGAGGCGGACCTTCGGAAGATCGCCTCGACGCTGCACGGCCTCGAGCGGAAGACGCCCGCGCTCGAGGACATGCCCGCCGAGGACAGGCGGGACGCGCACTGGGTCACGCCCAAGCTCGTCGGCGAGGTCACCTACTCGGAGATCACCTCGGGCGGCAGGCTGCGCCACCCGGTCTGGCGGGGGTGGCGGCCGGACAAGCTGCCCGAGGACGTGGCCCTCGAGCGGCCCCGCGGCTGAGCGGAGCCGAGGCCGGCCGGGCCTCGGCTCCGCTCGCCGCCTCTACCGCGACGGGTTCAGCACCAGCGCGGATCCGCCGCCGCGCCTCACGGGCTCGGCCGCGGCGAGCAGGCGCCCGTCCGGCAGGAACTCGATCGCCGTCTCGGCACCGATCTCGGCCGCGGATGTGAACGCGTCCCCGGACGGAACCAGCAGGTACTGATAGGGCGCGAGGTCGTCGCCGAACTCCGCGATGAATCCGGGCTCGGCCGTCACGAACGCGCGGCCGCTGCTGTTGGCGAAGTTGCGATTGGAGGCGCGCGGGGCGGCGAGCGCCTCCGGCGTCGTCATGCCCAGGTCCACCCGGTTGACGATGGTCTGCAGGACCGTCGTGATGATCGTCGACCCGCCCGGCGAGCCGAGCGCGAGGAACGGCTTGCCCTCGTTGAGGATGATCGTCGGCGACATCGAGGACCGCGGGCGCTTGCCAGGCTCCATGCGGTTCGGGTCGGCGGGGTCGAAGCCCGTCGTCGTGAAATCCGTGAGCTCGTTGTTCAGGATGAACCCACGGCCCGGCACCACGATCCCCGAGCCGCCCGTCTGCTCGATCGTGAGCGTGTACTCGACGACGTTCCCCCACCGGTCAGCCACGGTCAGGTTGGTCGTCGAGAGGTTCTCGGTGTCCCGCTCGTCCGCGAGCGCCGCCGGGGAAGCCGGGCACGCGCCGTCGTACGAGGTGACGTCCCCCGGCGCGAAGAGCGTCTGCGCCGCCGTGTCCGGATCGATGAGGCAGGAGCGCTCCTTGCCGAAGACCGGATCCAGCAGGGCCGCAGTCGGGACGTCGACGAAAGCCGGATCCCCCACGTACTTGCCGCGGTCGGCGAACGCCAGCCCGCTCGACTGGAGGTAGTGGTGCAGGGCGTCCGCGGGCGCCATGCCCGCGAGGTCGAAGGTCTCGAGGATGTTCAGCGACTCCCCGACGGTCGTGCCGCCGGACGAGGACGGCGCCATGCCGTACACGTCGTAGCCGCGGTACTCAACGTGGGTCGGAGCTTGGTCGAGCGCCTTGTAGCCGGCGAGGTCCGCGGCCGTCATCTTCCCGGCGGGCACGGGCAGGGTCGGCTCGGGAACCGTCGGCGGGGCCTGCACCGTCGCGGCGATCTCCTCGGCCAGCGCGCCCGAGTAGAAGCCGCCTTGGGCGCCCCGCTTGGCGAGGAGCCGGTACGTCTCCGCGAGGCCGTGGTTCTTGAAGACGCTGCCGACGGCGGGGGCGTCGCCGCCGGGGAGGAACAGCTCCGAGGTGGACGTGAAGTTGGCGAACCGCGGCTTGTTGTCGAGGGTCTGCTGGCGGAAGGTCGCGTCGACGACGAAGCCGCGGTCGGCGACCTTGATGGCCGGCCGGAGGGCCTCCCCGAGGCTCAGGGTGCCCCAGTTCTCGAGCGCCCGCTCCCACGTCGCGGGCGTCCCCGGAACACCGACGGAGACCCCGGACGTGACGAGCTGCGCGAAGGTGTACGGGGCTCCCGTCGCGGGGTTGACGAAGGTCTGGAAGGTGGCGCCTGCGGGCGCCGTCTCGCGCCCGTCGATCGTGTGGACTGACTGGGTCGCGGCGTCGTAGTACACGAAGTACCCGCCGCCGCCGATCCCGGCACTGTACGGCTCGGTCACGCCGAGCGTCGCGGCCGCGGCGACGGCGGCGTCAACCGCGTTGCCGCCCTTGCGGAGCACCTCAAGGGCCGCGGCGGAGGCCTCGGGGTCCACCGTGCTCACCGCGCCCCCCGTGCCGACGGCCGTGGCGGTCTTGTCGACGGCGCGCGGGTCGGCGGCGGCCGGGCTCGCGACGGCGCTGCCCGTCACCCCCAATGCCAAGGCCGCCAGGACGGCGGAGAGCCTGCGACGTAGGTGTGGCATGGTGCCTCCCGAATCAGGGTGAGTGAACTGGCAGGTGGGCCAACCCTACGCCCGCCCTCCGACACCCGAACAGCTCCGGTGCAGGCCCTCCGCAGGGAGCTCCGGCAACGGAACCCGCGCCAGAACCTATGAGCCCCGCTCCGAGGCCCACACCGCGAGCGCCGACCGGCTGTGAAGACCCAGCTTGGCGAGCGCGTGGGCGACGTGGTTCTCCACCGTCCTCGTCGAGAGGGTCAGCTCCCCCGCAATCTCGGCATTCCCGAGGCCCCGGCGCACGAGCTCCGCCACCTCGAGCTCCCGGGCGGTCAGGGTCTCGGCACCAGGGGAGCCCCCGTCCCCCACGGCCCGCAGCTCCATGGTCGCCCCGGCGTACGTGAGCCTTTCGCCCGCCTCCCACGCGGAGGCGAAGCCGGCAGGCCCGAGGAGGAGCTCCGCCGTCGTCCGCACGTCCGCAAGATCCCTCGACGCGATCTCGTGGAACCTCCCGCCGGCGCCCTCGCGCCGCGAGATGGCCGCGGCGGCGCGCGCCGCCGTCGTCGGGTCGCGCCGCACCGTGAGCGCGGCGAGCCGCGCGAGGGCGATCCCGCGCATGGTGACGTCACCGATCCCGGCGAGGACGTCGATGGCGCGGAGGAGCCGCGCCCGGGCGTCCGCCTCGTGGCCGAGCGCGGACTCGGCGAGTCCCCGGTAGGTCAGCGCGAGCCCCATCCCGAAGGCGTCGCCGGCCTCGACCGCGAGGGCGTAGGCGGCGTCGAGGATCTCCAAGGCGTCCCCCTCGCGGTGGCCCCACACAGCGGCCATGCCGCGCGCACCCATGGCCCGGCTCCTCCCGGCCGCGTCGCCGAGGGCCGTGTACGCCTCGAACGCCTCGCGCGCCGCCTGCGTGGCGCGTTCCGAGTCGCGGGCGATGGCGCGCGACACGGCCCGCTGGAAGAGCGCATCGGCGGCCGCCGCGGACGCGGGATCGAGGATTCCCAGCGCCTCGTCGATGAGCCGGCCTGCCGACTCGTGTTCCTGCCGCACGGTGCGCATCATGGCGGCCACGACGAGTCCGCCGGCGCGCGCCTCGTCGCGTTCCTCGTGGCGCTCGAGGAGCTCGAGGGCCCTCCCCAGCCCCTCGTCCTGGCCGTTGCGGAACCACAGCTCCCGCGTCGCGGCCATGAGCCGCAGTCCTTCCGCGGGCGCGGCGCCCAGGGCGAAGTCGAGGGCGGCACGGAGGTCGGGCAGCAGGTCGGCCCGCTGCCCCGCCCGGGAGGCCGCGAGCACCGGCGGGAAGCTCCCCGCCCCGAAGTCCGATCCGAGCCACGCGAGGTGCCGTCGCTGGGCATCCTCGAGGGTCCCCGCCGCCTCGAGCCCCTCCCGCGCGAACTCCCGCAGGCTCTCGAGGAGCCGGAAGGTCGTCCGGCCCCCGGCGCCCTCGCCGGTCTGGAGGAGGGACCGAAGGACAAGGTCCTCGAGGTCGTCGAGGGTCGCGCCGGCGACGGCGGCCGCGGCCTCGGCGTCGAACGGGCTCGCGAAGACGGCGCAGGCCTCGAAGACGCCGCGCTCCCGCGCGCCGAGCGCGTCGACGCTCCCGGCGATGCACGCGCGCAGCGTGCGGTGGCGGGCCGGCGCCACCGCAGACCCGGTCCCGAGCGCGGCGAGCCGCCGGTCCAGCCGCGGGAGCAGCTCCTGGGGCGTGAGCACCGACGCGCGGGCGGCGGCGAGTTCGACGGCGAGCGGCAGCCCGTCGAGTCGCCTGCACAGGGCACGGGATGCCTCGCGGCTCTCGCGCGTGTCGCCGAGCGACGGCCGAACGGCGAGGGCCCTCTCCCAGAAGAGGGTCTCGGCGTCGTCGACGGGCAGGGGATCCACCGCGACGACCCGCTCCCCCACGACCTGGAGCGCGTGGCGGCTCGTGACGAGGACACGGCACGCCTCCGACTCGCCGAGCAGCCGTACCGCGAGCGCGGCGGTGTCCTCGAGCACGTGTTCCGCGTTGTCGAGGACGAACAGCACCTCGCCGACCCGATCGACCCACCAGAGGATCGCCTCGGGGGCGGATTCGGCGGTGACGTCCCTGAGCCCCGCCGACTCCGCCAGGGCGACCGGCACGGACGCGCCCTCGGCGATCATCGTGAGGTCAACGAAGACCGGCCGTCCGAACCGCGCCCCGGCCGCGCCGGCCACGGCGAGGGCGATCCGCGTCTTGCCCACCCCGCCGGGGCCCGTGAGGGTCACGAGCCGACTGGCGTCCAGGGCCTCGGAGACCGCGGCAAGCTCCCTCGCCCGCCCGATGAAGCTGCTCACCGGGGCGGGGACGCGGCCGGGACCGCGCGTCGGGGCGGGAGCGGATCCCGTGGGCATGTTGCCAGTATCCGCGCGCCGTGGCAGGGCGGTCCAGATGAGTACCCGCATGAGTAGAAGCCCCGATGCCGCGGCGGCCGTCCCAGACCTACTGTGAAGGCATCAACAAGAAGGCATCGACCCCCGGAAGGAGCCCGCGATGGAAGCCACAGCCCCCGCCCCCGCCAAGACCCCCGCACCGCCGACGGTCCACGAGCGGGCCCTCGTCACCTGGTCCGCGATCTTCCCCCTCGTTGTGGTCAGCCAGTGGATCCTCGCCCCGCTCGTCCACACCTGGCCGCTTGTCCTCCAGATGTTCGCGATGACGCTCGTCGTGGTCCCGGTCGCCTCGTACCTCGTGCTGCCCCGGCTCATGGCGCTCTACGTGCGGCTCACACGTCGATGAGCACCTTCCCCACGAAGCCGGCCTCGACGGCGTCGTGCGCCGCGGCCGTCTCGGCGAGCGGGTACCGCGCGAGCGGCAGCCCGTGCTCCTCGCCCACCTCGAGCGCGCCGTCGGCGAGCGCCGCGCCGACGGCGGCGACGGCGTCGTGCTTCTGCGCGTCCGTGACCGTGTAGGTGAGCAGGAACTGGAGGCGCACGTTCTTGCCCATCGCGGCGCGCACAGGGACGGCGACGGTCTCGTCGCCGCTGCCCGCGTAGACCGCGATCGTCCCGCCGTTGCGCACCGCCGCGAGGTCCGCGCCGATGTTGGCAGCGGCGTTCACGTCCACGATCACGTCCGCGCCCTCCGGGGCCACGCGCCGCACCTCGGCGGCGACGTCCTGCTCGCGGTAGTTGACGACGACGTCGGCGCCGGCCGCGCGCGCGAGCGTCGCCTTCTCCTCGCTGCTCACCGTCCCGACGACGTTGGCGCCGGCCCAGCGGGCGAGCTGGATGGCGGCGTGGCCGACGGCGCCCGCACCGCCCGTGACGAGGACCGTCCGGCCCGCGAGCGCGCCGGGGGTGAGCCGGGCGGGGCCGTGCTCGCTCGCGGTGAGGGCGCGGTGTGCGGTGAGGGCGGGGATGCCGAGTGACGCGCCGGCGTCGAAGGACGCGCCGTCGGGCAGCGGGACCGCGTGGGCCGCGGGGACGACGACGTACTCCTGGGCCGTGCCCTCGGCCCGGCCCCACGCGACCTCCCAGAGCCAGACGCGCTGGCCCGGTGCGCACCCCGCGGCACCCGGCCCGACGGCCTCGACCGTCCCGGCGGCGTCCTGGCCCGGGACGTGCCAGCCGTCGAGGCTCCCGCCGTAGGTGCCGCCGGCGCGGGCCTTCCAGTCGGTCGGGTTGACGCCGGCGACCGCGATGCGGACGCGGACCTGGCCCTCGCCGGGCTCGGGGAGGTCCCGCTCGCGCAGGGTCAGGACGGACGAGGGGCCGGTCTCGCGATACATGACGGCCCGGTACGTGGGCGCGGGGTGGCTGGGTGCGGGCTGGGCGGGTGCGGGCTGGGCGGGTGCGGAGTCGGTGTCAGTCATGGGCCCATCCTGCCCCGCCCCACGATGCGGGGTCACCTCCCAACGATGCGAGGTCAATGGCAAGACATAGACCCCGGCAACCTAGGGACGTGACCCCGGAACGTAGGAAGGTGACCGGCGGATTCATACGGTCGGTGCAACGTTCTTCGTCTGAGAGGGGTTGCCGGTGCCGGGTGGTCGGGTTGTGGAGCGGTGGGAGATTGATGGGTTCTTCGCGGCGCTGAGGCTGGGCGCTTCGATTTCCGAGGCTGCGCGTGTCGTGGGGCGTCCTCGCACGACGGTGAACAGGTGGGTGCGAGTCTTTGGCCCCATGGAGATCGTCAAGGGATCGGATACTGGCCCGGTCGGTGCGCCGTTCGCCGATGAGGGTGCGGGGAAGGGCCGGCTGAGGTTCGAGGATCGGGTGGTGATCATGCTGCGCCTGCGCGACGGGCGCGGCTGCGCCGAGATCGGACGGGAGTTGGGGCGGGACAGGACGACGGTGTGGCGGGAGGTGAAGCGCAACGGGGGCAGGGAGGTGTATCAGGCCGACGCGGCGCACATCCGCGCCTGCCAGGGCCTGGCCCGGCCCAAGCCCTCGAAGCTGGAGCATGAGCCGCTGCGGGAGTTCGTCGAGGAGGCGATGGACGAGGGCTGGTCGCCGATGCTGATCTCGCTGGTCCTACCGGTCTTCTTCCCCGACGATGGGAGGATGCGCATCAGCCACGAGACCGTCTACCGGCACGTGTTCGAGGCGGTCTACGTCCAGGGCAGGGGGCACCTGCGCCAGGACCTCTACCAGTGCCTGAGCACGGGCCGGGCCCGCCGGGTCACCGACGGGCGCGGGCAGGGCGGGCGGAACGCCTCCCCGTACAAGGACGCGCTGAAGATCTCCGAACGCCCGGCCGAGGCCCAGGACCGGGCCGTGGCCGGGCACTGGGAGGCCGACCTGATCCTCTCCGGGGGCGGCTCGAACGCCGCGATCGGAACCCTCGTGGAGCGCTCGAGCCGCTACACGATCCTGCTGCACCTGCCCGACGGGCACACCTCGGAACACGTCGAGAACGCCATCGTGGCCGCGATGCGCGAGCTGCCGGCGGACCTGCGGCGGACCCTGACCTACGACCGCGGCTCCGAGATGGCCCGCTACCGGCAGATCGAGATGGCCCTGGACCTGCAGGTCTACTTCTGCGACCCGCACTCGCCCTGGCAGCGCGGGACCAACGAGAACACCAACCGGCTCCTGCGCCACTGGTTCAAGAAGGCCTCCGACCTCTCCGTGCACACCGCCGACGACCTCAAGCGCATCCAGGACAGCCTCAACAACCGCCCCCGCCCCACGCTGGACCTCCACACCCCACACCAACGCATGAAGGAACTCCTCACCGCAGCCTGAGGCGTTGCACCGTTCCCTTGACTTCGCAACCCCGGAACGCAGGAAGGTGACCCCGGAACGTAGGGACCTGACCCCGCGTCAGTCCTGGAAGTACTCGATCCGCGCGCCGATCGAGTTGAGCCGCTCCGCGAGGTCCTGGTAGCCGCGCTCGATCACGTAGATGTTGCGCAGCTCGCTCGTGCCGCGGGCGGCGAGCATCGCGAGCAGGATGCACGCGGCCGGGCGCAGCGCGGGAGGGCAGCCGACCTCGGCCGCGCGCCACTTCGTGGGCCCGTTGACGTAGATCCGGTGCGGGTCCAGGAGCTGGATCTGACCGCCGAGCCGGTTGAGCTCGGTCAGGTAGATCGCCCGGTTCTCGTAGACCCAGTCGTGGATCATGGTCTGGCCGGACGCGTTCGCTGCGATGACCGCGAAGAACGGCAGGTTGTCGATGTTCAGGCCCGGGAACGGCATCGGGTGGATCTTGTCCGCGGGTGCGTGCAAGACGGACGGCTTCGTCGTGACGTCGACGAGGCGCGTGCGGCCGTTGCGGGCCATGTACTCGCCGGAGACCTCGAGCTCCTGCCCCATCTGGGCGAGGGTCGCGAGCTCGATCTCCATGAACTCGATCGGCACGCGCCGCACGGTGACCTCGGAGTTCGTCACGATGCCGGCGGTGATGAGGCTCATCGCCTCGATCGGGTCCTCGGAGGGCCAGTAGTCGATGTCGACGTCGATGCGCGCCCTGCCGCGGATGCGCAGCGTCGTCGTGCCGACGCCCTCGATCTCGACGCCGAGGCCCTGCAGGTAGAAGCACAGGTCCTGGACCATGTAGTTCGGGCTCGCGTTGCGGATCACCGTGAGGCCCTCGCGGTGCGCCGCGGCCATGATGGCGTTCTCGGTGACAGTGTCGCCTCGCTCGGTGAGCACGAAGGAGCGGTCGGCGCCGTCGGCCTCGGGGGCGCGGACCGTGTAGAAGCCGCTCGTCGCCTCGACGTCGAGGCCGAACTGGCGCAGGGCCTGCATGTGCGGCTCGACCGTGCGCGTGCCGAGGTCGCAGCCGCCCGCATACGGGAGCTTGTACTCGCTGCGCTCGTCGAGGAGCGGGCCGAGGAGCATGATGACGCTGCGCGTGCGGCGCGCGGCCTCGACGTCCATCGACTCGAGGTCAAGCTCGGCGGGGCGACGGATCTGGAGGTCGCGCGGCTGCTCGCCGTTGCCCTCCTCGAGCCACGTGCACTCGACGCCGATCGAGGTCAGGACCTCGACGATCCGGTTGACCTCCTCGATCCGGGCGAGGCGGCGCAGCGTGGTGGTCCCGCGGTTGATGAGCGAGGCGCACAGGAGGGCGACGCCGGCGTTCTTGGACGTGTTGACGTCGACGGCGCCCGAGAGGCGGTGCCCGCCCTCAACCCGCAGGTGGGTCATGCGGGGCGCGCCGATGCTCACGATGCGCTGGCCGAGGATGTCCTCGATGCGCTGGATCATCTTGAGGCTCAGGTTCTGCTTGCCCTGCTCCATGCGCGCGACGGCGCTCTGGCTCGTGCCCAGTTCGGCGGCGAGCTGCCCCTGGGTCCAGCCCCGGTGGGAGCGGACGTCCCGCAGCAGGGCCCCGACGGTCTCAGCAGTCTGTTGTGACATGCGCTCCAAAATATCACAGACGAGATACTCAACCGCAAATTGAGCGCGCGACGCGCCCGGGAGGCGGTCTAGACCGACGGCATACAGAAAGCCATGAGATAGAAGGGCGCTAGTGCACGATCCCGAGGATGTTCCCCGCCGGGTCCTTGATCCACGCGATGCCCGAGCCGCTGTCCGGGTCCCGGAGCACGCCCTTCTCGTCGACCGGCATCCGCGGGGTGCTCGGGTACTGCTCGAGGGAAAGCCCCATCGACTCGAGCTCGCCGATCGCCGCGTCGAGGTCCGGGACCTCGAAGTTGAGCACCGTGAAGGTGGCCGGCTCGTGGTCGTCCTTCGGGTAGGCGTAGACCGTCTGCCCGCCCGGGACCGTGATGAGCAGGCCGCCCATGCTGTCCTGGACCTCGAAGCCGAGGGTCCGGCCGTAGAAGCCGCGGGCCGCCTCGACGTCGTCGACGCTGAAGCTCGAGAACGAGCCCGTGATGTCCAGCATGGGAGTTCCCTTTCGCATGTAGGCCCCTCCGGCCCCCTCAACGATGCCACCGGGTGGGCAGGGGGGCCAGAGCCTACTGCATCCACACCACGTTCCACGTCCCAGCGGCCACCGCGGCGCCCACCGACGCGGCGGCGAGCGCGACGCCGCCCGCGAGCACCCCGGCGTCGAGCGCGGAGAACCGCGAGGGCCGAGCCCACGTCCGCTCGGCACCACCGAACCCGCGGGCCTCCATCGTCACGGCGAGCCGCGACGCGAGCCGGATCGACTGGACGAGGAGCCCGAAGCTCTGGCCCAGCAGCGCCCGGAGCCGGTGGACCGGCCCGCCCTGGGCGCCCACGCCGCGGGCCCTGCGGGCGAGGCCGAGGATCTGCCACTGCTCGACCATGAGGCCCACGAGCCGCAGCGCCGCGAGCGTGCCGAGGACGAACCGGTGCGGGAGGCGGGCCCGCTGTGCGAGGGCGTCGGCGAGGTCGGTCGGGTCGGTGCAGCTCATCATGAGCAGGGCAGGCAGCGCGATCGCGAGGCCGCGCAGCGCCATCGCGGCGCCGAGCCCGAGCGAGCCCTCGGTCACGTCCCACAGCGGCGTCGCGAGCAGCACGGCGCCGGAGTCCTGCCCGACGGCGGCCGTGCTGAGCCCGCCCACGGCGGCGGCCAGGATGAGCGGCCAGCCGCGCTGCCACAGGAGCCGGAACGTCATGCCGGCCAGCGGGAACACCGCGAGGCACAGCGCGAGCGCGACGCCCGCCGAGACCCAGTCGATGCTCAGCGCGAGCGCGAACGTCGGGAGGATGACGGCGGCGAGCTTGCTCAGCGGGTTGGCCCGGGCCAGCAGCGAGTCGTTGTCGCGGATCGCGAGCAGGTCCCTCACGGCGCCTCCCCCGTTCGCGGAATTGTCGGCTGGGGGTCGGTGCCGGCGCCGCGCACCGACCTCACGTCGACAATTGCGGCGGATGCGGGGGCGGCGCAGGGCGGAACAGGCGGCGTCACGGCCGGCGAGCCCAGCGCGAGCCGGGCGCCGCCGAGCGCGCGGGCGAACTCGTCGTCGTGCGTCACGGAGACCACCGCCGTGCCCTCGTCGAGGAGCTCGGTGAGGAACGAGGCGAGCTCGGCCCACGTGGTGGCGTCCTGCCCGAAGGTCGGTTCGTCGAGGATGAGGACGCGCGGGCTCGCCGCGAGGACGGTCGCGACGGAGAGCCGCCGCTTCTCCCCGCCCGAGAGCGTGTACGGGTTCGCGTCGAGGAGGTGCTGGAGGCGGAGCCGCTCGGCGAGCTCGTCGACCCGCCCGAGGCCCCGTCCGAGCTGGCGCGGCGCGAACCGCAGCTCGTCGCGGACGGTCGACGTCACGAACTGATGCTCGGGCTCCTGGAACACGGTGCCGATGCGCGGCACGAGGTCCTCGGCCCGCCACCCATGCGGGGCGGGCCCGACGGCGCGCAGCCCCGCCTCGGGGTCGGCGGCGGCGAGCGCCGCGGCCGCCTCGACGCGCCCCTCGACCGGGGCGAGCAGGCCCGCGAGCGTGAGCGCGAACGTGGACTTCCCGGCGCCGTTGGGGCCGGTGATGGCGAGTGCCTCGCCCGCGCGGACCTCGGCGTCGACGCCCGTGAGGACGGGGACGGGCGCACGACGGCGCGTGCCCCGCTCGCGCGAGACGCCCACCCCGTGCGCGGAGAGCAGGAGATGCCCGGTAGGTGACCCCGCAACGTTGAGAGGTGACCCCGCAACGCTGGGAGGTGACCCCGCAACGTTGAGAGGTGACCCCGCAACGTTGAGAGGTGACCCCCCAACGTTGGGAGGTGACCCCGCGTCGGAAGGGGGGCGGTGGCGGGGGCGGACCTCCGGGACCCAGCCCGGGACCCAGACGCCCGCGCGTGCGAGCAGCTCGCGGGCGCCGGCGAGGACGTCGTCAGGGGCACCCTGGAGCAGGACGCCGCCCGCGTGGCCCGCCGAGCCGGGGGCGAGGACCACGATCCTGTCGACGCAGTCCTTCCACACGGCCACGCGGTGCTCGACGACGACGAGCGTCGCCCCGCTCGCCGCGGCCGTGCGCACGACGGCGTCGCGCACCTCGAGCACGCCGGCCGGGTCGAGGTTCGCGGTCGGCTCGTCGAGGAGGATGAGCCCCGGGCGCATGGCGAGGATGCCCGCGAGCGCGAGGCGCTGCTTCTGCCCGCCCGAGAGGGCGGCCGTGGGGTGGTCGAGCGGGAGGTGGCCGAGGCCGACGTCGTCCAGGGCGGCGCGCACGCGCTCCCAGATCTCCTCGCGCGGCACGGCGAGGTTCTCGGCGCCGAACGCGACGTCGTCGCCGAGCCGGCCGAGGATCACCTGCGTCTCGGGGTCCTGCTGCATGAGCCCCACGCGACCGCGGCGCTCGCGCGGCGAGCCGCCGTCGACGGCGAGCCTGCCGCCCTCGTGGGCCTCGTCGTCGTCCCCGAGGACACCCGCGAGCGCGTGCAGGAACGTGGACTTGCCCGCGCCCGAGGGCCCGAGCACGAGGACCCGCTCCCCCGGCTCGACGCGCAGGGTCAGGTCCGCGACGGCCGGGGCGTCCCGGCCCGCGTGCTGCCAGGTCCAGCCCTCGGCCCGGACTTCAGCGGGGCGCACGCGGCCGGCGCGCACCTGGCTGGCCGCGCCCCCGCGGGCGCCCGCCGGCGTCACTAGAGGACGGGCTCGGTCGCGGCGCGGCGCGAGGCGAAGCTCGAGAGCGCGCCGGTCTTGGCGAGGCCGCGCGTCGCGAGCCACGAGAGCAGGCCCGCGATCACGGCGCCGGAGACGCACGTGCAGGCGATGTAGGCGAACTTGTCGCCGACCTCGTACGCGATGTTCCAGCCCCACGGGGCGAAGCAGTCGTTGAGGCCCATGGCGAGGCCCGCGCCGACGCCCGCGAGTGCGGCGACGGGGAGCGTGAAGCGGCGGTAGCCGAAGGCGGCGAAGACGGCCTCCGCGCCGAGTCCCTGGACGATCCCGGAGATCAGGACGGTCGTCCCGTACTGCGAGCCCATGAGGAGCTCGCCGGTCGCGGCGACGGTCTCGACGAACAGCGCTGCGCCGGGCTTGCGGATGATGAGCCCGCCGAGCACGGCCGGGAGGACCCAGCCGCCGGAGAGCAGGCCCGCGAGCGGCGCGTAGGTGGCGAGAAGGCCCGCCGAGAGCGGCGGGTAGATGCCGTTGGACCAGGCCCAGAAGAGGACCCCGCCGGCGACGGCGAGGAGGGCGCCGACGACGATGTCGACGACGCGCCAGCGGCGGGTGCCGGTGGCGGGCTTGGCGGTGGTCTTGCTCATGATGGATTCCTCCTGGGTGCAGGAGGGGAAGGCGGTCCCCTGCCGCCCTGAGAAATTCTCGACTCCCTTCGCCGGTACTAGCCGGAGCAGGTTCGAGGGTCTGCGGTAGCCCGCACTCTCAGCGTCCTGCGCCCCCGCCCCGGCCGGCGGCCGGTTGGAGGGCGACGCTCCCCTGTCGTTGTGCAGACGATTCTACCGCCGCCGCGCCGCTGCTTCCCGCCGTGTGACCGGCCTCCGCGGGCGGCCCCGCGCTAGGCTGGCGGGCATGAGCATCCTCATGAAGCTCTTCGGCACGGCCATCAGCATCGGCGCGGGCATCGCCGCGACGAAGCTCATGGACTTCGCCTGGGAGAAGAGCACCGGAAGCAAGCCGCCCAAGGACGCGACGAACCTCGAGGAGAGCCTGCGCGACACGCTCGTGTTCGCGATCGTCTCCGCGGGCGTCGGCGCCGTGATCCAGACCCTCGCCCAGCGGATCACCCAGCGCGCGATCGCCCGGTACCGGAGCACGCCCGAGATCGTCTGACCGGGCCGGGACGGGATCGCGCCGGGGCGCCCGCGCCTCAACGAGCGGGACCGGCGAAATTCTCCCGTGTTGATCCTTATGACAGCACTGGTCACGCAATTCTGTAGAGCTCGTCACATCTCGGGTCCATGCGCGTGACAACCTTCGTAGCGTGGGAGCGTCCACTCCCACGAGAGAAGGAGTCGTCATGCCGCAGCGCCCAGATCCCCTCCCCGTCCCGGACCACATCCACGGGCCGCCGGGCCGTCCTAACGCCTCCCGCCCCAAGCCCTTCCGCCTGAGCACGCTCGGCGCGGACCTGCCCGCGTCCCTCGTCGTCTTCCTCGTCGCGCTCCCGCTCTCCCTCGGGATCGCTGCGGCCTCCGGCGCCCCCGTCATGGCCGGGCTCATCGCCGCCGCGGTCGGCGGGATCGTCGCCGGGAGCCTCGGCGGGTCGATGCTCCAGGTGAGCGGGCCAGCGGCGGGCCTCACCGTCGTCGTCGCGAGCCTCATCGAGCAGTTCGGCTGGCAGGTGACGTGCGCGATCACGGCCGCGGCCGGCGTCGTCCAGCTCCTGCTGGGCCTCTCTCGCGTGGGCCGGGCGGCGCTGGCCGTGTCCCCGGTGGTGGTCAAGGCAATGCTCGCCGGCATCGGCGTGACGATCGTGCTCCAGCAGCTCCACGTCCTGCTCGGCTCCAAGGCCGCCGGCTCCGCGATCGAGAACCTCGCCGCGCTACCGGCCGCGATCACCAACGTCGAGATGCACGCCGCGATGCTCGGCCTCGCCGTCGTGGCGATCCTCCTCGGCTGGAAGCATGTGCCCCGGGGCATCCGCCGCGTCCCCGGCCCGCTCGCCGCCGTCGTCGCCGGGACGGGGCTGTCCGTGGCCTTCGCGCCCGGCGTCGAGCGCATCTCGTTCAGCGGCTCGCTCTTCGACGCCGTCGCCCTGCCGCAGCTGCCCGACGGCACGTGGGGCGCCGCCGCCCTCGCCGTCGTCACGGTCGCGCTCATCGCGAGCATCGAGTCGCTGCTCTCCGCGGTGGCCGTGGACAAGATGCACCGCGGCGCACGCACGGACCTCAACCGCGAGCTCGTGGGCCAGGGGTCCGCGAACCTCGTCTCCGGCCTGATCGGCGGGCTCCCGGTCACGGGCGTGATCGTCCGCAGCGCGACCAACGTCGAGGCCGGCGCCAAGACCCGCGCCTCCGCGGTCCTGCACGGGGTCTGGGTCCTCGTCTTCTCGGTGCTCTTCGCCGGGCTCGTCCAGCTCATCCCGCTGTCCGTGCTCGCGGGGCTCCTCGTCGTGATCGGCGCGAAGCTCATCAACGCCGCGGACATCGCGACGAGCCGCCGCACCGGGGACCTCCCGGTGTACGCCGTGACGCTCGTGGCCGTCGTCGCGCTCAACCTCCTCGAGGGCGTTCTGATCGGCCTCGCGCTCGCCGCGGCGTCCGTGCTGTGGCGCGTGCTCCGGGCCCCGATCCACGCGCACGAGCCGTCCGCCCCGTCCGCCCCGTGGCGCGTGACCATCGCCGGCTCGTGCAGCTTCTTCGCCCTCCCGCGGCTCAGCCGCGCCCTCGGCTCCGTGCCCGAGGGGGCGGACGCCGTCGTCGAGCTCAACGCCGTCTACCTCGACCACGCCTTCCGCGAGTCCCTGCTCGCGTGGCGGGACCAGCAGGCCGCCACGGGCGGCGCCGTGGTCATCGAGGAGCACGGCACGACCGCCTTCCGGGACGCCGAGCACCGCGCGCCGCGCTGGCAGGAGCCGCGCGAGTTCCCGCTGCCGCCGCGGGCGTCGCGGATGTCGTCGCAGACGGCAGGGCTGGCGGACGACGGCGCGGCGTCGCCGGACGCGGGCAGGTCACCCGACGCTCTCGCGGACGACGGCGGGCGGCCGCCGCTGCGGTCGATCCTCCTGGGCATCGACAAGTACCACCGCCGCCATGCCGACAAGGTCCGCCCCCTCGTGCAGGACCTGACCGACGGCCAGAGCCCGGACACCCTGTTCGTGGCCTGCGTCGACTCGCGCGTCAACCCGAACCTCATCACGAGCAGCGGCCCGGGCGACCTCCTGACGCTGCGCAACATCGGCAACGTGGTGTGCGGGGATGCCTCGGGTGACGCGTCCATAAACTCTGCGCTCTCCTTCGCCGTGCAGGGCCTCGCCGTCGACACGGTCGTCGTGTGCGGGCACTCCAACTGCGGCGCCATGAAGGCCGTGCTCGCCGAGGCCGAGGGCGCCGGGAACGGCGCGCTCGGCCCCGCCTTCGACGCGTGGCTCGGCCACGCGCGGCCGAGCCTGCGCGAGCTGGCCGCGGGCCACCCGGTGGCGCTCGCCGCGGAGGCGGAGGGCTTCGGCCGGCTCGACCAGCTCGCGATGGTCAACGTCGCGGTCCAGCTGCGCAAGCTCGAGGGCCATCCCGTCACGGGGCCAGCACTGGCCGAGGGGCGGCTTCAGTCGATCGGCATCTTCTACGACATCCCGACCGCGCGCGTCGTGCTCGTGACGCCCGAGGGCATCGAGCGCCTCGACGCCGCCATGGCCGCGGCCAGCTGACGCGAGAAGCCTCGGAACGCGATGGCCGGTTCCCCGCGTTGGGGAGCCGGCCATCCCCGTCCCGTGGTCGGCATGCGCCATGCACCAGGGGCGCGACGATCACCATCATCTCGGCCGTCATACAGCTTGAGCACGACCAGCTTCCGAGCGGGCCAGGGCCGGCATGACCACGTCCGCGGCCGACGGAGGCCGAGCCAGACACCGCCGAGCTGGGCGACGTACGCGCGTTTCAGTTCTTGCAGTTGGCGTACCTTCTCCGGGCACTTTTTCGGGCGGGTATACGCGAATCCGCAGGTCAGAGCGGGACACGAGTCAGCGGCTCAACGGACCCACCGCTCGGTGTCCGGTCAACGGCCGGCTTACGGCATGAAGAAAAGACTCAGCGGCTGGTCGGCGCCGACTCCAAGCTCCGCTAAGGCACGCTCCACCATGATGGGCAAACTCGCCCAAGGCATCCGCCACCGGTCTTGGCCCCGTTCCGAAAGGATCGCCCTAACTTCGACCTCACAAGTGCGAGACGAGGAACGGCCACACAATTTGAACGACAGCACCCCCCATCATGATGGCCGTGAAAATTGCTTCTCCAGCTCCCAGCCCCCGCATTGTTCCGGTGTCGACCAACCAACCAACTCCGGCGCTCTCTAGCCCCCGGCCCCGCACGTTCTCGGCCCTAATCTCGGCAGTCCGCTCATAGTTCCGCCAGGTTAATACACCCACAACGAAGACACAGGAAAGAAGGACTAATAGTGGAACGACCATCACCATGTTGACCACGGACCTGGGAAGTTGCAGGCCAAGGGAAATCAGGAGCCAACATACCAACGCGACAAAGCTCCAACGCTCGGTGACGCGCAGGTTGCGCACGCGTTTAGGAAGACGCCGATGTTCAAACCGCATTCTTCGGAACCACCGCACGGAATCGTCCTTACATTGTCAGGTACCATCGTCCTTACATTGTCAGGTACCCGGACCTTATCCTTGCTTGCCTGCTGCCGCCAACGCTCAAAACCTGGCTCGTGGGCTCCCGGCCAAGGATCCTCCAGCAGGCGCCGCGCAGGTGCAGGCAAGCCGTCTTTATAGCTTGGCTTACCAAGCGGCCACATAACCTTCGCACCCTATGGAGGCCGTTCGACGAGGGCTGGAGCACTCGGCATTTCGTTCTGAAGGAGTCATCGTTAGATTGGCAGCATGGTGAGTGCTTCTGAAGGTCCGGCGGGGTCATCGAGATCACCCGCCATTACCCGCGGATTCCGCAACTTCGCCAACTACAGGCTCAGATGCCTACTATCCGCAGGCGGCCACCGCCTATGGAGAAGAACCCCAAGACCATGCTTAGATCCGAAGATCCCTTATGGCTCGCCACGATGCCCTCGTTCGCTACTAATCAGAAACATGGCCAAGAATACCAAGCCCAATGCTGCAAGAATAAAAAGGCTCCAGTTCGATGCGGTAACTGCGAAGTAGATTCCGGCGATCATGAGGAGGATCAGCGGTATCCCCCACACGAGGCTAAGTGCCCTGCCTCTTTCGCGGTATGTCCACACCTGTCCTTTCTTAGGGAACATCAGCACTCCAATCTAGAAAATGGCCTCTGCGACCTTCACCCCGTCAGCCTCTCCGCTGCCCCTCCACCGATTGGGGAGCCTCAGGGCGCTTTCTTGGTGAGACGGATGCCGGCTCTGGCATCCGTGGACGCCAAGCTGCCATCGGGAAGGGTCACACGTGCCGAGACGAGTCCGGCCATAAGGTGGATTTCCGAAGCGTGTGGACTCCCACAAGGGAACGTTGCGCTATCGGTCGTCCCGCTCCCCGAGCCTTCCTGGAACACGGTCAGCTGGGCCTGTTGTGCTCCGATGCATGCGCTTGTCACAACATAGTCTCCACTGTCCACGGCGTGATGGCCGACCTCAACTGCGCCGGAGGCGGCAAGTCGGCCCGAGCCCTCGAGCACTGTGCCTTTCGGTGTCGAACCCATGATCTGTTGGAGTTCGGCAACGGTCTGTGCGGAACCAGCAGACGCGCTGGGCTCGGCGCCGGACTGCTGCAAGTAGCCGCAAGAGCTCAAACAAACGATCAGAGCGACTGCCCCGGGGACAGCGGCAATGCGCCTCCGACCACCACGAGCAATCTCACGTCCTCCCGCGGCCGTCGATGGCCCCGACATCATCACGATGGTTCCCCCCTGCCCCTCGGCTGCCTCGAAAGCTAGTCGCAGCTCAGCCCAGGGAAAAGATTGCACATGCTTCGATTTCCAAGGTCCTCCAAGAAGAGATGCCCTCGTGGATCCTTAGCGGGCGCTTGCCCACCTAGCCCAGCCCCGCCATCTACAACCTCGCTGTTCACGATCGGGGGCGTCCGTTGAGGGATCCCGCACGGGACGCAGGCTCTGGGAGGCCATTGGCGTCCGGTAGACGTCCGGCTAACGGGCGGTTGAGTCGAGGACCTTGGGAGGGCCCATGAGTGGGCCATTGACTCGGAACGGTCCGACCTTCTCTGTCATCGAGTTGGGCGTCGGTGCCGTCGGACGCGTTTCAGGAGAGCCCAGAGGAAAGAAGTGGCTTCAGGATTTCCTTCATCGAAGTTTTGAAGTGGACTATTCTAATATGTTCATGATCTGGCGGTCTGGAGACGATCAAATAGCCGTCAGCAAAGAGGCTGACCGGAGTCGAAAAGAAGGTGCCACCTGACGCATGCCGTGTCTCGCTGAAGAATCCTCAACTGGGACCCGGTTCACTGGGACGACCGAGCGCATTAAGGCCATATGGGGTAGGACGCGATTCCTCCGGGATCGCCGCCCCCCGGGGCCGTCGGGTTGAGGATCTCAGTCAGGGCTGGTCCTGTGTTAACTCGTTCGCGGCCCCGCAATGGAAGGTCCCATCGTCTGTACCGGAGGTCGTTGGAAGCGCCACGATTACATCAGTCGTCGATACGGTTGCTCGCAGGAGAGTTCGAATGAGCGATTTGCGGAACCTCCCATACGCAGCAGAGCGATGGCTGCGACGAGTGAGCAACAGGCTCGGTCCACTCGATCGGGTGCGCGGGACGACATCGTTGAAGGACTCCGTTCGCACATCGGGGAGAGTCTGGCCGGTGGAGAGCCGGTCGACGCCGCGCTCGCCCGGCTTGGGGCGCCGAAGCTGCGCGCGGCAAGGATTCTCAACGAGCAGCAGGAGGCCACGGGACGAACGCCCACTGGCTACCGGGTGAACGCCAAACGAGTCGTTCAGTTCGCTGCCTTCGCTCTGATGGTCGGCGCTGTGCTCGCAATCATCTTCCTGCCGACATACGCCAGCATCACAGCAACCTCCAGCAGTTCCGACCGCGCGGGCCATGTCGTGGTCGCGCCGCAGACCGCGCTGGAAGTCAACGGCCACGCCATACTCGTTTTCCTGGCCGTTCCCCTCTTTGGGGCAGCGGCACCCCTGCTCGCGATCGGGAGGGGCTGGCAGCCGGTCTCCGTCGGTTCGGCCCTGCTTCTTATGGCGTGCACGATCATCACAGCTGTGACCACTGGTGTATTCATCCTTCCGGCCACAATCGCAGCGGCGACTGCCGCCTTCCTGCCGACCTCCTTTCGTCGCCCTCGCGGGCAGAGAACAGGCAACTGGATCGCAGCCACCTGACGCACTCAGCACACGCCATGTCCACGGCGCTCCGAACGGTGTGGACGCGTCCGGTGGACGGCCGTCTATCGGACGCCGTGGCCTCCAGATAAGGCAGACATTCGCTGACCTATCAGTCCGGTGTTATGTCGAACATCTTTTTGGCATCATGATCTGGTTCATTCAGTGGTCGGCCGCCCCGGTATTCGTAGGTGGAATCACCGCTGAGGAGGGCTACGTGGTGAACCTTTTCAGGTGCAGGCGGGTGCCGGCCATACCAGCAGTAGGTGTTCCTCCGTTGACTCCAAGGAAATGGTGTTGAATTCGGACGACCGGCCGCGCGCCATACAGCGGACCCTGTACCAGCCTGGGCCGGCTGTACTCAGTTCCGGCAGGGATGGAGTCTGGTCGAACCCATCCACAGCCAGCTGCCCTGTAGGGGAACGGACCGAGACGTCGACGGCCTCCTCCCAGCCGTCGAGGGCGAACTCTGGCTCGGAGTCCAGCAACGACACTCCGACGGTGATGAAACCGGTATCCGTGCCGGTCAGAATAACCGCCCCGGCATCCAGAGGGCACACGAGACCGCCGCAGTCCTTCAATTGCTGTGGGGAGGGAATCGCAGGAATGTTGTCCTCAACCAGATAGTACAGGCGATAGTGGACATCTACCCTGTCTGTGGTCACTGTCATCCTGGGACCCTCGGCTAGTTGATGAAGGCGACAAAGAACGGGTCGCCCTCCAGGATCCGCTGCTGCCGATACGTGTTGATCAGGATAGTGCCTCCAGAGGAATTGTGGTGCTCGTCTATCGCGCATCTACTGAAGCCAACGGGTCCTGTAGCCGGAGGATCCAGATATAAGCAGTTCGGGAATGATCGCGCCATACCCCGGATGCACCTCCCTCATGTGTGCTGGCGAAAGGGTACTCGTCACAGGACAACCCAGGAATTCCACCCAAACGCGCTATCCGCCGTCCCCCTTCGTCCCGTCAAAGGTCCTACCCAGCTCGATGCTGAGACTATCCGAGTGAGACACATTGCTGAGACAGGCAGGGCTGTCGAACTTCCTTGAATTTTCGAGGAAGTCCAGATGCGAGGAGCGGCCCAAGATTCCTCTTGGGGGAGTCCCGTTAAAGGATCCCTCAACGGACGTGAGATCAGCGGACGGTCTCCGGAGTGGATTGATCGGTGCCGACCACCTGCCGGGCTCCCACACAACCTTCGAGCGGCGGGCCGCCCGACCAGGGGTCGGTCAGGCCCCGTCCTCGCGGAGCATCGGCGAGCCGTCCCGCTCGCCGTCACTCCCGCCGTCGTCCGCGCCGTCCCGCTTGGCCGCATGCTCGCGCTCGAGGCGCGCGACGACGTCCTCGAGCTCGTCGACGGACAGCCGCGCATTCCTGAGGTGCTTCGTGCGGTAGCCCGCGCGGCCCACCATGTGCGCCGAGACGGGCACGGTGAGCAGCTGGAAGATCCACGCAACGAGCAGGAGCGGCGCGAGCGCCCAGCTGCGCAGCTGGAGCCCGACGGCGGTGAGCAGCAGGAGCGAGCCGAGCACCTGCGGCTTCGTGGCGGCGTGCATGCGCGTGATGAGGTCCGGGAAGCGCAGGAGCCCGACGGCGGCGCTGAGCGAGAGCGCGGAGCCGGCCACCATGAGGATGCCGGCTGCCCACGTCAGCACCAGATCGAGGAAACTGGGGTCCGCGCTCACCGGGGCCTCCTGTCCTGGACGAAGCGCGCCACCGTCACGGAGCCGACGAAGCCGATGAGCGTGATGCCCACGATGAGCGCGAGGTGGTCGGTGTGCCGGTTCGCCGCCATGTCCACCATGAGCGCGCCGGAGACGACGACGAGCAGCACATCCGAGGCGAGCACGCGGTCCAGGAGCGCGGGGCCCTTGACCATCCGGATGATCGCTCCGAGGGCCGCGAGCCCGAGCAGGATGCTGCACGCGACGAGCACCCATGGCATGACGAGCGCGTCGGCCCCGGTCATCGGCGTCCTGCCTTCCCTCGGTCTGCGGCCCCCGCCATGCGTTCCTCCTCGCGCAGGATCTCGAGCTCCTCGCGCGTGCCCATGATGCGGATGAGCTCGGCCTCGGCGGCGAGCACCTCGCGCCGCCGCCGCTCGGCGCCCGCGGCGTCGTCGACGTCGATGTAGTGCACGTAGAGCGTCGCGTTCGCCCGGTCCACGTCCACGACGAGCGAGCCGGGCACAAGCGAGATGACGTGCCCGGTCGCGGTGACCATGAGGTCCGCGTGGCTGCGCAGCGGCACGGCGATGACGGCGCTGCGCACCGCGGGCCCCTTGGTGAGGGCGAGCCACAGGAGCTGGAGGCTCGCGGCGACCACCTGGCCGACGAACACGACGGCGTAGCGCGCGGCGTGCAGGACGTTGAACCGTCCGCTGAGCTCGACCGGCGGGAGGTAGAACAGGCGCGTCACGACGAGCGCGACGAGCGCCCCGAAGACGAGGTTCCCCGGCGAGAAGTCCTGCCACAGGGCGCCCCAGAGGATCACGAGCCACGCGAGCAGCGGCAGCTCGGTGCGGAGCGAGATGCGGGGCCGGCTCACGGGCGGTCCCCCCTCTGCAGCGCGAAGTTCGCCGCCGCTGTCTCGGCGGCCTCGGACCCGAGGACCGAGTAGATGTAGTCGGAACGGTCCAGCATCGACTCCGCTGACTGCTCGCTGAGCTGGAACAGCGGCCCCGCGAACACCGTCAGGGCCAGGCCGAGGACCACGAGCCCGGCGGTCGCGCCGACCATCGTGTGCGGCAGGGCCGTCGCGGCGGCGGGGGCCAGGAGCGCGGGGTCCGGGTTCTCGGCGTCCTCGGGGCGGCGCCAGAACACGCGGTTCCAGACCCGCGCCATGGCCAGGAGGGTCAGGAGGCTCACGACGACGCCCGTCACCACGAGCGTGATCGCCAGCGGGGTGCCGAGCTGCACGCCGGCCTGGAGCAGGCCGAGCTTGCCGAGGAACCCGGACAGCGGCGGGATGCCCGAGAGGTTCATGGCGGGGATGAAGTACAGGAGCGCGAGGAGCGGGGAGAGCTTCGCGAGCCCCGCGAGCCTGTCCTGCGATGCCGAGCCGCCGCGGCGCTCGATGAGCCCCGTGACGAGGAACAGCGACGTCTGCACGGTGATGTGGTGCGCGACGTAGTACACGGCCGCGGCGAGGCCCAGGACGGAGCTCATCGCGAGCCCGAACACCATGTAGCCGATGTGGCTCACGAGCGTGAAGGACAGGAGCCTCTTGATGTCCGTCTGCGCGAGCGCGCCGAGGATGCCCACGACCATGGTCGCGAGCGCGATGACCATGAGCGGGACGTTGAGCGAGTCCCCGGGGAACAGGAGCGTCTCGGTCCGCACGATCGCGTACACGCCGACCTTCGTGAGCAGGCCCGCGAACACGGCCGTGACCGGGGCGGGCGCCGTCGGGTAGGAGTCGGGCAGCCAGAAGGAGAGCGGGAACACGGCGGCCTTGATCCCGAAGCCCACGAGCAGCATCGCGTGCAGGAGCACCTGCATGTCGGGCCCGAGCTGGCCGAGCTTGACCGCGAGGTCCGCCATGTTCACGGTGCCCGTCGCGGCGTAGACCATCCCGATCGCGATGAGGAACAGGAGCGAGGACACGACGCTCACGACGACGTAGGTCACCCCCGCGCGGATCCGCGGCCCCGTGCCGCCCAGGGTCATGAGGACGTAGCTCGCCGTCAGGAGGATCTCGAAGCCCACGTAGAGGTTGAACAGGTCCCCCGCGAGGAACGCGTTCGAGACGCCGGCGACGAGGATCATGTAGCTCGGGTGGAACACCGAGATGGGCCCGTCCTTCGCGCCGTCCGCGAGGCCCTGGCCGGTCGCGTAGACGAGGACCGAGAGGCTGATGGCCGTCGAGACGACGAGCATGAGCGAGGAGAACTGGTCCACGACGAGCGTGATCCCCCACGGCGGCGCCCAGGCCCCGAGCGTCACGGCGTACGTCCCGCCGTTGGAGCCGTCCCAGACGGAGCCCAGCAGGAGGCACTCGAGGGCCAGGGTCAGCGAGAGCACCGAGATCGTCACGATCCGCTGCCCGCGCTCGTGCCGCAGGAGCATGAACGCGAGGGCCGCGCCGAGGATCGGGAGGACGACGGCGAGCGGGGCGAGGCTTGCGATGTTCACCTGGGCGTCGCCTCCTCTTCCCTGCCTTCTGTCTCGGGCGCGTGAGTGTCCTCGGCGTGCCGCGGGCGGTCGCCGCCCTCGGGGCCGAGGCGCGGGTCCGGCGACGCGAGCGCCTCGAGGTCCGCGGCGACGGCCTCGTCCGGGTTCATGAACTCGCTCAGGTCCGTCGGGACGTCGGCGTCGTCCTCGGCGTCCCAGCTCGGGGTCGCGGCGACGCGGCGGTCCTCGATGTCGTCGGCGACGACGTCGGCGCGGCCGAGCTGCCACGTGCGGTAGATCATGGCGAGCATGAACGCCGTGACGGCGAAGGAAATGACGATCGAGGTCAGGATGAGCGCCTGCGGGAGCGGGTCGCTGTACGCGGCCGGGTCGATGCCGGAGTCGTAGAACGGGGCAATGCCCGCGCCGCCGCCCGTGGCGAGGACGAGGAGGTTCGCGCCGTTGGTCAGGAGCATGAGCCCCAGCAGCACGCGCGTGAGGCTGCGCTCGAGCACGAGGTAGATCCCGCACGCGAAGAGCAGCCCGGAGACCAGCAGGAGGGTCAGGTTCGCGGTCATCGGACGGCCCCCTCGCGCGCCGGCGAGGTCCGCGCGCCGTCGGGCGAGACGCCGTCGGGCGCGCCCTCCGGGCGGCCCGTGCGGGGCCCCGCGGGCCTCTCGCCGGTCGCGACGGCCTCGGCCTCCTCGACATGCTCGTCGATCCGCGCGCCGAGGCTGCGCAGCACGTCGGCGACGAGGCCGACGACGACGAGGTACACGCCCGCGTCGAAGATCGTCGAGGTCACGAACTTCACGTCCCCGAACACGGGCAGCCACAGCTCGATGATCGCGCTCTGGAAGACCTGCCCGCCCACGGCGAGCGGGACCGCGCCGGAGAGCGCCGCCGTCGCGAGCCCGATCCCGAGCAGGATGCCCGGGCTCACGGGGGCCGCCTCGTTGAGCTCGAACCGCCCGCCCGCGAGGTAGCGCACCGCGAGAGCCAGGCCCGCGAGGAGCCCGCCCGCGAACCCGCCGCCCGGCAGATTGTGCCCCGCGAACAGGAGGTATACGGAGACGACGACCATGCTGTGGAAGATGAGCCGGGTCACGACCTCGAAGATGATCGAGCGCCGCTCGGGTGCGAGGGTGCGCCCGGCGACGAGCCACGCGTCTCGCTCGAGGGTCGCGAACGTGCGCGCGACGGCGAGCTCCGCGGCCCCGCGGGTGAGCTGCTCGGCGCGGGCGCGGCCGACGCTGCCGGTCTCGACCGTCTCGGTCGCGCCGAGCCGGCGGCCCCGGTCGCGGATGAAGATGAGGCTCGCGATGCCCGTGGCGGCGAGCGCGAGCACGGAGATCTCCCCGAACGTGTCCCACGCGCGGATGTCCACGAGCGTCACGTTGACCACGTTCATGCCCCCGCCGCCCGAGTACGCGAGCTCGGGAAAGCGCAGCGCGATCGGCTCCGCCGCGCGGGCGCCCATCGCGTAGAGGCCAACGAACACCAGCGCCGTGCCGAACAGGAGGGCGACGGCGACGCGCACCACGCGGTACTTCCCGCCCATGCGGTCGCGCAGCTGGGGCGGGAGGCTGCGCATGCCCAGGACGAACGCGACGAGCACGATGGTCTCCACGAGCATCTGCGTCAGCGCGAGGTCCGGGGCGCCCTGGAGCGCGAAGATGAGCGAGATCCCGTACCCGGTCACGGCGACCATGAGCACGGCGAGGAAGCGCTTGTTGGCCCGGACAGCGGCGAGCGCCCCGAGCGCGATGCCGATCCCGATGACGAGCTGCAGCGGCGAGCCCGGGTCCACGAGGTCCACTGCCTCCGGCAGGGGCATGCGCAGGGCCAGCATCGTGACCGCGGGGACGAGGGCCGCGACGGCGAGGATCACCGCGAGGTAGAAGAACAGCGAGCCGCGCTGCGTGCGGCCGGTCACCCAGATGGCAACGTCGTCGACGGCGCCCACGATCGAGCGGTAGACGCGCTCCGAGTCGACCGGGCCGCCGAGCCGCTGCTGCGCCCGCCCCACGGCCTCGCGCGCCGCGAAGAGCGCCGCGCCCGCGGCCCAGCCCGCCGCCGAGAGCCCGAGCGGCAGCCCGATCCCGTGCCACACGGCGAGGTGTGAGGCTGAGCTTGCGGCAGCACCGGCGTCGTCCGCCAAGGCGGCCACCCCGGCGGCGTAAGGTGCCGCGAGCGCGTCCACGGGCGCCGGCCACAGGCCGAAGGCGAGGCCGAGCAGCGCGAGCGCGGCGGGCGGTGCCACGAAGAGCGGCGTGATCGGGGTGAACGGGGTGTCCTCGACGCCGGGCTTGCGCGCGAACGCACCCCACAGGAACCGGGCGCTGTACGCGACCGTCAGCGCAGAGCCGAGCGCCATCGCGGCGAGCACGACGGCGGCCCACCCTGCGGCGGACGGCGCGGCGGCGGCGTCGGGCCCGCCCGGGGCGAGGCGCGCGAACGCCTCGAAGACGGCCTCCTTCGCGACGAAGCCGCCGAAGAGCGGGACCCCGGCCATCGATGCGGCGGCCAGCGCGGCCGTGACGCCGAGCGCGCGGGACTGGCGGAAGACCCCGGAGAGCCTGCGGACGTCGCGTGTGCCGGTCTGGTGGTCGATCACGCCGACCACGAGGAACAGCGCGGCCTTGAACAGCGCGTGCGCGACGACCATGGCCAGGCCCGCGAGCGCGGCCGCTGGGGTGCCGAGGCCCACGACGGCGACGAGGAATCCGAGCTGGCTCACGGTGCCGAAGGCGAGGACGAGCTTGATGTCCGTCTGGCGCAGGGCGCGGTAGCCGCCGAGCAGCATGGTCGCGAGGCCCGCCCCGAGCACGACGGGGTGCCAGAACGCGGTCCCGGACAGGGCGGGGGCCAGGAGCGCGACGAGGTAGACGCCGGCCTTGACCATGGCCGCGGCGTGCAGGTAGGCGGAGACCGGGGTGGGCGCGGCCATCGCCGCGGGGAGCCAGAAGTGGAACGGGATGAGCGCGGACTTGCTCAGCGCGCCCACGAGCGTCAGGAGGGCACCGGCCGCGATCGGGGCCGCGGTGGCGGGGGCCTCGGCGAGGGCAGGGACGCGCTCGAGGAGCTCCGAGATGCTGTAGGTCCCCGCGGACTCGCCCAGGAGGATGAGGCCCACGAGCAGCGCGAGGCCGCCCGCCGTCGTCACCACGAGGGCCTGCAGCGCCGAGCGGCGGGCCGAGAGGCGCGTGCGCGCGAAGCCGATGAGGAGGTACGAGAGGACTGTCGTGAGCTCCCAGAAGACGAACAGGATGATGAGGTCGTCCGCCGTGACGAGGCCGAACATGGCCCCGGCGAACGCGAGCATCTGCCCGCCGAACCCGCCGATGTCCGCCTCGCCGCTCTTGAAGTAGCGCGCGCAGTAGACCAGCACGAGAGCGCCAATGCCCAGGATGAGCAAGGACATGGTCCACGAGAGCGGGTCGAGGCGGAACGCGAGGCCGACGCCGAGCTGCGGGATGAAGGGAACCGCTTCCGAGAGGCCGCCGCCGTAGGCCGCCTGATGCTGGCCGAGCAGCCACACGAGGGAGAGAGCGGGGACCGCGGCGAGGCCCAGGAACGCCGTCCGGCCCCACTTCGCGAAGAGCCAAGGCGCACCAGCCGCCACTGCGAAGTGCAGGGCGAGGACTGGGATCACGGGTCGGCTCCGCTCATCATGGTTGAGTTGTCAAGGCGTTGGGTGTGGCGGCACATCAGTTGGATTCGGTCGAGCCAGTCTATCAGCGGCTAGAGTGCGTCCTATGCAGCCATCGGCCCAGCAGCCCGGCCCCCACAACGCCGTCCCCGCGCCGGATTCCGGGGAGTCCCCCGACCTTCCCGGGCCGTCCGAGCTCAGGCAGCGCACGGCCCCCGTGCGACGCTCCCAGGTGCTCGCGTGGGCCTCGTGGGACTGGGGGTCGGCGGCGTTCAACGCCATCATGACCACGTTCGTCTTCACCGTGTACCTCACATCCTCGGCGTTCGGCGGCGAGGACCGCGCCTCGGCCGTGCTCGGCGCAGCGCTCGCGATCGGGGGCCTCGCGATCGCCGTCCTCGCACCCGTCACGGGCCAGCGCTCCGACGCGGGCGGGCGGCGGAAGCTGTGGCTCGGCGTCAACACGGCCGTCGTGGCCGCGCTGACCGGGGCGTGCTTCTTCGTCTCGCCGCGGCCCGAGCTGCTCGTGCTCGGGGCGGCGCTCATCGCTGCCGGGCACGTCTTCAGCGAGTTCGCGGGCGTGAACTACAACGCGATGCTCGAGCAGATCGCGACGCCGAAGACCATCGGCAAGGTCTCCGGGTTCGGCTGGGCCGCGGGGTACCTCGGCGGGATCGTCGCGCTCATGCTCGTGCTCGTGCTCTTCGTCCAGCCCGTGGTCGACTGGTTCGGGGCCTCGACCGAGGAGAGCCTCAACATCCGGCTCGTGGCCGTGTTCTCGATGCTGTGGATCGTCGTGTTCTCCGTGCCCGTCCTGTTCGCCGTGCCCGAGGTGCCGTGGCGCCCGGCGGCGCGGCTCGGCTTCGCCGCCTCGTACGGGCTGCTGTGGCGGCGCATCAAGGCCATCTGGGCCACGAGCCCACACACGATCTACTTCCTGCTCGCCTCGGCCGTGTTCCGCGACGGGCTGGCCGCCGTGTTCACCTTCGGCGGGGTCATCGCGGCCGGGACCTTCGGGTTCCCGCTGAGCCAGGTCATCTTCTTCGCGATCTTCGGCAACGTGGTCGCGGCCGGCGGGGCGGTCCTGGGCGGCGTGCTCGACGACCGGATCGGGCCCAAGCGGGTCATCGTCGGCTCGCTCGTGGGGCTCCTGATCGCCTCGGGGGCGATCCTCGCGCTCGGCAACGGCACGTATTCCGTGGGCGGCATGCAGTGGACGGGCTCCCACACGTTCTGGGTGTTCGGGCTCTTCCTCACGCTGTTCGTCGGGCCCGCGCAGGCCTCGGCGCGCGCGTACCTCGCGCGCCTCGCGCCGGACGGCGAGGCCGGCGAGCTGTTCGGCCTCTACGCGACGACCGGCCGGGCCGTGAGCTTCCTCGCCCCGTCCCTGTTCAGCCTGAGCATCGCGATCGCTGCCCCGCTCGTCGCTCAGGGCGAGGCGCAGCGTTGGGGCATCGTCGGCATCATGGCCGTGCTCCTCGCGGGCCTGCTCGTGCTGCTCCCGGTCAAGCCCCCGGCGGAGGTGCGCACCGCCGTCGTCCCCGCCGCCTAAGCCCAGACCTGCCGAGCCCTCACTTCACGCCGAGATGGGGGCCTATGACGCCGAAATGGGGGGGGTTAGGACGCCCGGTGCGCTGTCGGTGCCCAGGACTAGAGTTGAGCCATGGATGTTGACGAGACCGAACTCCCCGGGTTCGGGGTTCGCAAAGACTTCATGACCCAGTCCGGCCGGCGGATCGGGGTCGTATGCCACCGGGACGGCGAGACCGAGCTCTTCGTCTCCGACTGGGACGATCCGGACACGTGCGCCGCCTCGATCCCGCTCACCGCCGAGGAGGCGGCCGCACTCGGCAACCTCCTGGGCGGCCAGCGCATCGTCAGGCAGCTCACGGAGGAGCACCGCGAGGTCCCGGGCATCTCGACGCGACAGTTCCACGTCGCCACCGACTCCCCCTATTGCAATCAGCCCATGGGCAAGGCAGCCATTCGCACGAGGACCAAGGTCTCGATCGTCGCGATCATGCGCGAGGGCGAGGTCAACGCCTCGCCGGGGCCCGACGTCGTGCTCCGGGACGGCGACGTCATCGTCGCCGTCGGCACCCACGAGGGACTCGAGGCGGCCGCCCAGATCCTGCGCAACGGCTGAGCGGCGATGGACCCGCTCGCGCTGGCGCTCCTCGAGCTGGGGGCCGTCCTCTTCGCCCTCGGCCTCTTGGCGCGCCTCGCGGGCAAGATCGGAATGTCCCCCATCCCGCTGTACCTCATGGGCGGGCTCGTCTTCGGCGCGGGCGGCATCTTCGACCTGGCGGGGGTGCGCGAGTTCGGCCACCTCGCGGGCGAGATCGGGGTCATCCTGCTCCTGCTCATGCTCGGCCTGGAATATACGGCGCAGGAGCTCGTCACGGGACTTCGCCGCTCGTGGCAGTCCGGCGTCATGGACTTCGTCCTGAACTTCACCCCCGGCGCGGCCCTGGCCTACCTGCTCGGCTGGCGGGGCGTCGGCGCGCTCGTCATGGGCGGCATCACCTACATCTCGTCCTCGGGCATCGTCGCGAAGGTCATCACCGACTTGGGCCGGCTCGGCAACCGCGAGACCCCCACGATCCTCGCGATCCTCGTCTTCGAGGACCTCGCCATGGCCGTCTACCTCCCCATCCTCACGACGGTCCTCGCGGGCGTGAGCTTCCTCGGCGGGCTCCAGGCCCTCGGCATCGCGCTGCTCGTGGTCACGGTCGTGCTCCTGCTTGCGCTGCGGCATGGGCACCACGTGTCCAAGGCCGTGCACAGCGAGAACTCCGAGGTCTTCCTCCTCAACGTCCTCGGCCTCGCCCTGCTCGTGGCGGGCCTCGCCTCCGCGATGCAGGTTTCCGCGGCCGTCGGGGCGTTCATGCTCGGCATCGCCATCTCGGGCACGACGGCGCACAACGCCACCCGCGTCCTCGAGCCGCTGCGCGACCTCTTCGCGGCGATCTTCTTCGTCTCGTTCGGCCTCAACACCGACCCGGCGACGATCCCGCCGGTCCTCGGCTGGGCGCTTGTGCTCGCGCTCGTCACGGCCGGGACCAAGGTCGCGACGGGCTGGTGGGCAGCGGCACGGGCGGGCATCGGCGTCCCCGGCCGGGCCCGCGCCGGCGGGGCGCTCATCGCCCGCGGCGAGTTCTCGATCGTCATCGCCGGCCTCGCCGTGGCTGCCGGGGCGGTCGACGGCGAGCTCGCCGCCTTCGCAACCGCCTACGTGCTCATCATGGCGGTGCTCGGCCCGCTCGCCGCGCGCTTCATCGAGCCGGTCATCAGGGCCCTGCGCGGCCCCCGCGGCCCGCAGCCGTCGCGCACCCGCGTGCCGTTCTGACGCGCGCACGACGCCGGGCGCCTCGCCGTCCCCGTTCGGCCGCCCGCCCGGCGCGAGCGCGAGTCGGCAGCCCGCGGGAAGCCGTCCGCCGTCGTCCTTGACCGCCCTTGCACTTAAACAACGCGGCAACCGTGCGGAAACAGCCGCCGGATTGGATGGGTGCATGAGCACCTTCACGCACACCCCCCCGCCGTCCGAGCTGGCCTGCGAAGTGTGCGGCCGGTACCCCGAGCCGCCGAAGTTCAGGCTCACCCTCGCCAACGTCGCCGCGATGCTGCCCGTCGAGCTCGCGGTGCACGCCGCCGTCGTCGGCACGGACTGGCCGCTCGTGGTCAAGGTCGCCCTGCTCGCGGTGACCGCGACGGCGCTCGTGATCTGGGTCGCCGAGCCCGGCGCGCGCCGCCTCTTCCGCTCGTGGCTGCACGCCCCGGCCCTGCGGCGGCGGCGCGAGCTCGACGTCGCGCCCGCCCTGTGGCGTGCCCGCGCAACCCTCCCGGACACGCCCGGCGCCCTCGAGCACCTCACCCACGCGCTCACGCGCCTCGAGGTCAACATCCTCGGCATCCACGCGCAGCCGGTGCGCAGCGGCGTCGTCGACGAGCTCGTGCTCTCGGCCCCCGGCGGCCTCACCGAGCAGGACCTCCTCGACGCGATCGAGGACGGCGGCGGCGTGGCGGGCCGCGTGTGGCCGACGACGCCGCTCGCCCTCGCCGACGGGCCCACCCGGGCGCTCTCGCTGGCCGCGCGGGTCGCGGCCTCGCCGGCCGAGCTGCCCTACGCGGCGGCCGAGCTCCTCGGCGCGCACCGGGTGCCCGAGGACAAGGCGCTGCCCGTCGAGTGGCAT
Organism: Sinomonas sp. T428B; assembly: GCF_056780155.1. Taxonomy (NCBI): domain Bacteria; kingdom Bacillati; phylum Actinomycetota; class Actinomycetes; order Micrococcales; family Micrococcaceae; genus Sinomonas; species Sinomonas sp. T428B. The sequence goes on from NZ_JBRAZR010000001.1 coordinate 3,466,228, forward strand.
GCCGCCGGGAGTGTGCTCAAGGTGCCGACGCCGTGGGACGCGCCGCTCGTGCTGATCCGACCCGGCGTACCGTTCACCCCGGCCGAGTCCGCGCGGGCCGGCCGGCTCGCGGAACTCGCCGAGGTGGTCGAGCGGCAGCGGGCCGGGCGGGCCTGACCCCCTCCGAGCTGCGGCCGGGCGGCGCCTTTGGGGGGCGCCGCCCGGCCGCGTCCTTGCTCTAGTGGAGCGAGACCCCTAGCGCAATTGTCGACTTGAGGTCGGTCCCGGGCCCTCTGACCGACCTGTACTCGACAATCGCGAGGGGGCCTGGGGGGCGGGGGCGCCCCGACTTCTCCTCCACAGGGGCCCTCCTGCACCCCGCTTCTGTGGGCAAGCCCTGATCCGGCCCCAGGACGCCCACGAATCCTTCAGGATGCTTGCATGACGGCCCGCAGCCCGCTCCCGCCTGAACTCTCTGGGAGGTCCTTCTCGGTCGCCGAGGCGCGCGATCTCGGAGTCAGCCCCCGCAGGCTCAGGGCATCCGACCTCGAGGCACCCACCCGCGGCGTGAGGGTGCCGTGGAACGCCGAGCCCAGCCCGGCCGACGTCGTCCGCCCGCTGCTGGAGGTTGTCGACGGCGGCGTGGCGAGCTTTACGACGGCGGCCCGCATCTGGCAGTTGCCCCTCCCCGCGTGGCTCGAGGAGGACTTCGCGATCCACATCACCCGTGCGCCGGGAACGTCCCGCACCGAGCGGCCCGGCGTCATGTGCCATCGGATGCGTCTGGCCGCGGGCGACGTCGTGCCGTACCACGGGCTGGCGGTCACGTCCCCTCTGCGGACCTGGCTCGACCTCGCCGGGCTCCTGCCGCGTGACGAGCTCGTCGCCATCGGGGACTACCTCGTGTGCTCACATCCACCGGACTTCCCCATGCCCAAGGAGTCCCTGTTCACGCTAGATCAGATGGACGCATTCCTGACGGCCCATCGGCGCGTCCGCGGCCTGCCGGCCGCACGGCTCGCGCTCGCCCTCGTCAGGGTCGGCGCCGACTCGGTTCCTGAGACGAAACTCCGCCTCGCCCTCATTGATGCTGGCTATCCGGAGCCAACCCTCAACTACGTGATCCGCAATAGCGAGGGACAGCCGCTCGCGTGGCCGGATCAGGCCTTCGTCGAGCATCGAGTCGGTGTTCAATACGACGGCGAGCACCATCGGTCCGCGAAGCAGCAGGCCATGGACAACTGGCGCAACCGGGCCGTCGCCGACGAGGACTGGGACCAGGTCATCGTCTCGGCTGCTGACGTCAAGCAACGCGGCTGGGACGGCGTTGCCCGGCTGGTAGGCCAACGCCTCGAGAGGGCCGCCGCCCGCCGTGCGGCCTGAGCTTGCCGGCAATTGTCGAGTTGAGGACGGTCCCAAGCTCCCGCACCGACCTCAACTCGACAATTGCGGAGGGCGTGGGGCGGAGGGGATGACCCGAGGCCGAAGGGGTCCCGGCTTCAGATGCTCGTGCGGTGGAAGTTCAGGTAGCTGCGCGACGCCGTCGGGCCGCGCTGGCCCTGGTACCGGTTGCCGTACTGGCCCGAGCCGTACGCGTGCTCCGCCGCGGAGGAGAGCCGGAAGAAGCACAGCTGGCCGATCTTCATGCCCGGCCACAGCTTGATCGGCAGCGTCGCGACGTTCGAGAGCTCGAGCGTGACGTGCCCCGAGAACCCGGGGTCGATGAATCCGGCGGTCGAGTGCGTGAGCAGCCCCAGGCGCCCGAGCGAGGACTTGCCCTCGAGGCGCGCCGCGATGTCGTCCGGGAGGGTCACGGTCTCGAACGTCGAGCCGAGCACGAACTCCCCGGGGTGCAGGATGAACGGCTCCTCGCCCTCGACCTCGACGAGCCGCGTGAGCTCCGGCTGCTCCTCGGAGGGGTCGATGTGCGCGTACTTGTGGTTGTCGAAGAGCCGGAAGAACCTGTCGATCCGCACGTCCACGCTCGACGGCTGCACCATGGCCGGCTCGTACGGCGCGAGCTGGATGCGCTCGGAGTCGATCTCGGCACGGATGTCGCGGTCTGAAAGCAGCACGCATCCAAGAGTACAGGCGGGCCCCGGGCGGGCGCGGCCCTGGGTCTACGCCAGCAGGCGCACGACGGCGGGGGGCTGGGTCCCGCCGTCGTCCCGGCGGTTAACCGGCGGGGGGCTCGGCCTCGAGGACCTCCTTGAGCCGGTCGAGGTCCCGGACCTCGTCCTGCATCGTCCGGTGGATGAGCCCGCCGAGAAGCTTCATGACTCCGGTGGGCTCGAAGGTGAGGCCGAGGCTCACCCGGGTGGCGCCGTCGTCCGCCGGGACGAGGAGGAACAGCCCCTCCGGCCGCGCCGGCCCAGCGACGACCCGGAAGCGGAGCGCCTCGCCGGGACGCGCCTCGGTGATCTCGTAGTCGCCGTCGATCTCGCGCCCGCCCGGCCCGGCCAGGCGCTGCGCATACACCGCGCCCACGTCCCCGGCCGGCCCGGAGGCGAGCGAGACGGAGCGGACGCTCCGGCGCCAGCGCGCGTTGTTGAGCCCGTCGGCGAGGAAGGCGTAGACCTCCCCCGGGGGCCTGCGCACGGTGACGGAGTGCTCTGCGGCGACCATGCGTGCACCGTAGGCCGCGGTGCCGGTCAGGGCAAGGCTCGCCGACGCCGGCCCCGCGGCCGGTGCCACAGCGCGGCGCCGAGGGCGAGCACGAGCGGCCACGCGAGGAATGCCCCCGCGCTCAGGGCCAGGCCCACGACGGCGGCGAGGCCGAGCCCCGCGACGGCCCGCTGGCCCCTCCCCGGCAGGAGCCGCAGGGCCGCGGCGAGGCCCGCGACGTACACCGCGACGATCGCCGCCGTGACGAGCCGGACGAGCACCTCGGTCGCATCCGGGCCCACCGCGAGGACGCCGAGCGCCCCGGCGCTCAAGGCCGTGACGGCCGCCAGCCCGTTCCGGCCCCGGCCGAACCACGCGGGCAGCGACCCGGCCTCGCCGAGGGACCGGGCCAGCTCCGCGGCGCCCGTCGCGTAGCTCGTGAGCACGCCGAGGGTGAGCACGACGGCGAGCCCCGCCGTGAGCGCGGGGGCCGCGGGCCCGACGGCGAACTCGAGCAGGGACGCGAGCGGCGCCTCGCCGCCGGCGCCCTCGCCGAGCGCGAGGACGGACACGGCCGCGAGCGCGAGGTACAGGACGCCGACGACGGCGAGGGCGGCCGCGGTCACGACGCCGAGGTCCCGCCGCGGGTCGCGGAACTGCCCGCCGAGGTAGCTCATGGCCTCCCAGCCGGCAAAGGCCCACACGATGAGCGCGAGCGACGACGCGACCGAGCCCCACCCGGACAGGCCGATGGGCTCGAGCCGGGAGGGGTCGGCGTGCGGCAGACCGGCCGCGACGGCGACGACGAGGACCACGAGGATCGTGCCAGCGAGGCCGAGCTGGAGCGCCGACGAGGTCCGCACGCCCGCCCACACGGACCCGAGCACGGCCGCCGTGATCGCGGCCGCGACGGCCACGGCCGCCCAGCGCGGGGCGCCCAGGGCGTGCGCGGCGTACTGGCCGGCGAAGAGCGCCGAGGCGGGGATGCCGAGCGGGATCGTGAACGCGAACCACCAGCCCGAGGCCGTGGCCCAGTAGTCGCCGAAGGCGCGGCGTACGTAGGTCGAGACGCCGCCCGCGTCTGGGAGCAGGCGCCCGAGCGAGGCGAACGTCCAGGCGATCGGCACGGAGGCGGCCACGAGGGCCGCCCACGCCACGAGGCTCGCGGGCCCGGCCGCGCGGTACGAGAGGGCCGGGAGGGCGATGACGCCCGTGCCGAGCACCGCACCGAGGTAGTAGGCCAGCCCGCGGACCCGCCCGAGGGTCCCTCCGCCCGCGGCCCCGCCGGCCGTGTCAAGTGCGGCGCCCGGTGCCCCCTGCGCTGCTCCCGTGTCGGCGGACAGGACCCTCGGACTCGTCTCGGCGCTCATGCCTCCACGCTAGGAACCCGGGCCGCGCGGAACGAGTGCGCCGCGTGCCGATCAGCGCTAGATTTGTGCCATGCAGGATTCAGCAGGCCCGGGCGCGCTCGCCCACCGCGTGGGACTCGTCCTCACGGACAACCTCCCGCTCTTCGAGCTCGCGATTCCGTGCGAGGTCTTCGGTATCGCCCGGCCGGACCTCCACGACCCGTGGTACGAGCTCACGATGGTGCGTGGCGAGCCCGGCGAGATCACGACGGCGGGTGGCCTCGCGCCGTCGTCCGCCGCGCCGCTCGAGGCGCTGCGGGAAATGGACACGATCGTTGTGCCCGCGTGCGAGCGCAGCCTCCAGGTGGACCGCGCTGCCCAGGAGCCGCTCCTGGACGAGCTGCGCGCGGCCGCGGCCCGCGGGGCGCGGATCGCGTCGCTGTGCTCGGGCGCGTACCTCCTGGCCCAGGCCGGGCTGCTCGACGGCCGCGACGCGACGACGCACTGGATGAACTGGGACGACTTCGAGGCATCCTTCCCCGCGGTCCGGCTGCGCCGCGACGTTCTCTTCACGGCCGAGGCCGGCGTGTTCACGAGCGCCGGCACGGCGGCCGGGGTCGAGCTGTGCCTGCACCTCGTGCGCGAGGACTTCGGCGACGACGTCGCGCGCAGCGTCGCGCGGCGCATGGTCGTCGCCGAGCGGCGGGGCGCGGCGCAGTCGGAGTACCTCGAGTCGGTGGGCCGGGCGCTCCCGCCGGATCCGGTGCGGCACGCCATGGACTGGGCCGAGCGCAACCTGCACGCGCCCATCGGCCCCGACGCGATGGCCCGCCGCGCGCGCATGAGCCGGCGCACGCTCTACCGGCGGTTCGAGGCGGTGGCCGGGACCTCGCCCACGCAGTGGCTCCTCGAGCGCCGGCTCGAGGCCGCGCGCCGCCTGCTCGAGACCACGTCGCTGCCGGTCGAGCGCATCGCCGAGCGCGCGGGCATCGGCAGCGCGGCGAACCTGCGCCAGCACTTCGCGCGAACGGTGGGCATGTCCCCGTCTGAGTACCGCAGCGCACGACGGCGCGCGCCCGCCTGAGGCGCCCGGCTCGCCGTCGCCGTCCCGTGGGCGCGGGCCGCGGCGACGCGCGCGTGAACCGGGAGGAATTGCGCGAACCACTCCCCCGGGTGTTGTAAGCTGGGTTGTGCCCTCAGGGGCAGCGCGGCTGTAGCTCAATGGTAGAGCGCACGCTTCCCAAGCCTGATACGCGGGTTCGATTCCCGTCAGCCGCTCCACGGAACCCCCGGTTCCCAGGACCGGGGGTTTTCTCGTGCCCCAACATGCACGTCACCCGGGGCGCTCAGCTCACCGCGCGCCGCCGCAGCCCGCTCCGCCTGAGCCACAGGGCGAGGACCGCGGCGGCGAGGGCCGGCACGCCGCCGGCCACGAGCATCGCCGGGTGAGCGCCCCAGTGCTCGGCGAGCCAGCCGATCATGGGGCCGCCGAACGCCTGCCCGCCGATGAGCACCATCGTGTACAGGCTCATGACCCGGCCGCGGATCCCGACGTTGGCGCTCGTCTGCACGAGCTGGTTCGCGGACGTGAGGAACATGAGCGCACAGAACCCGGAGGCGGCGACGAGCGCGCAGAACAGCGGGAGCGAGGGCGCGTAGGCGGCGACGGCGAGCATCGCGCCGTACAGGCCCGCGCCGAGCACGACCGTGCGCAGCTGCAGCCGCACGCGCCGGGCCGAGGCGATCGCGCCGAGCACGGCCCCGACCGCGACCATCGTGTTGAGCAGGCCGTATCCGGCCGGCCCGACCGAGAAGACGTGGTCCGCGTAGGCCGCGAGCAGCACGGGCAGGCTCATCGCGAAGACCGCCACGACGCCGGCCATGGCCCAGGGCCAGCGGATCGTCGGCTTCCGCCACGCGTACCCGAAGGCCTCGCGCAGCATGCCTTTGGCCTTGGGCGTCGGCGGGGCGACGACGAGCTCGTCGCGGCGCAGGGCGGAGAGCATCGTCGCGGTGAGCAGGCACGCGGCGGCGTTGACCGCGAAGGCCCACCCGCCGCCGACGGCGGTGAGCAGCCAGCCCGCGATCGCCGGGCCGATGAGGGCACCGAGCTGGAAGGTCGTCGAGTTCACGCTGATCGCGTTGCGCAGGTAGGTGGGCCCCACGAGCTCGTTGACGAACACCTGGCGTGCGGGCTGGTCGAGCACCGTGACGAGGCCCAGGACCAGCGCGATCGCGTAGACGTGCCAGACCTCGAGGGTCCCCGTGAGCGCGAGGGCCGCGAGAGCGGCCGCGCAGGAGGCGGCGCCGAGCGCGCAGACCTGCAGGAGGCGGCGCTTCGAGAAGCGGTCCGCCATGAGCCCGCCCCACGGCCCGAGGACGAGCACCGGCAGGAACTGCAGCGCCACGGTCACGCCGACGGCGGTGACTGAGCCCGAGAGCTCGAGGACGAGCCAGTCCTGCGCGATGCGCTGCATCCACAGCGCGATGACGGCGACGAAATGGGCGGCGGCGAAGAGCCGGAAGTTGCGGACGCTGAGCGAGATGAACGTGTGCCGCCAAGGGAGGCGCTCGTGGACGACGGCGATCGGTCCGGTGGGCGGGATGGCGGGCTGGGCGGGATGGGAAACAGTTGAGGGCAGGGCGGGGCTGGGCGTGGTCACTGTGAGTCCTGGTCTCGTGCGGGGTGTGCGTTAGAGTCGACCTCCCCACGCTAGGCAGCAGGCAAACCATTGCGGAAGGTTATTTGCCAACTAACAGCTATTGCCTTCCGCAATGCATTCCGCGGAGGATGGGGGCATGTTCGAGCCTGCCCACCTGCGCAGCTTCCTCGCCGTCGCGGAGAACCTGAGCTTCACGCTCGCCGCGGAGAGGCTCGGCCTCGCCCAGCCCACGGTGAGCCAGCACGTCGCGAAGCTCGAGAAGGCCGCCGGGCGGATCCTGCTCATCCGCGACACCCACGGCGTCCGGCTCACGGACAACGGCGACGCGATGGCCGGGTTCGCGCGAACCATCCTCTCCGCGCACGACGACGCGGCGCGCTACTTCCGCGGCTCGGCGATGCGCGGGCGCCTGCGCTTCGGCACGGCCGACGACCTCGCGATCACGGGCCTGCCGCGGATCCTGCGCGAGTTCCGCCGCGCCTACCCCCAGCTGAACCTCGAGCTCACCGTGAGCCAGAGCGACGACCTGCACCGCCGGCTCAAGTCCGGCCAGCTCGACCTCGTGTTCATCAAGTGGGTCGCCGGGGCCCAGGAAGGCACGGTCGTGCGGCACGACGTCTTCTCGTGGGTCGGCGTCGAGCAGACGGCCCTCGACCCGGCAGAGCCGGTCCCGCTCGTCGTCTACCCGGCCCCGAGCCTGTCCCGCACCCTCGCGATCCAAGCGCTCGAGGCGAGCGGGCGCAGGTGGAAGGTCACGTGCAGCACGAAGCAGATCGCCGGCGTCCTCGCGGCGATCCGCGCGGGGCTGGGGATCGGCGTCATGCCCACGACGCTCGTCCCGGACGACCTCGCGATCATCACCCACCGCTTCGACCTCCCGCCGGTCGGCGACGTCGACTTCACCCTCATCCGCAACCCGCTCGCGAACTCCGAGGCCGTGGACGCGCTCACCGAGGCGATCATGGGCCGCTCCCTCACCCGGCCGTGAGGCGTGCATGAGGCGTGCGCCACAGTGCTCCGGGGGCTGCGGGAGTAAACTGTGCGCGATGAACCGCACAATGTTCAAGTCCAAGATCCACCGCGCCACGGTCACGCACGCTGACCTGCACTACGTGGGTTCGGTCACCGTCGACCTGGACCTGCTCGATGCTGCCGACATCCTCCCCGGCGAGCTCGTCTCGATCGTCGACGTCACGAACGGCGCGCGCCTCGAGACCTACACGATCGCGGGCGAGCGCGGCTCCGGCGTCATCGGCATCAACGGTGCCGCCGCCCACCTCGTCCACGAGGGCGACCTCGTGATCCTCATCAGCTACGCGTCGATGAGCTCCGAGGAGGCGCGCGAGTTCGTGCCGACCGTCGTGCACGTGGACGCGGCCAACCGCATCGTCGAGCTCGGCGTCGACCCGGCCGAGGGCCTCGACTCGGGCCTGCTCCGGCCGCCCTTCGCGATCCAGGCGCACCTGAACTAGCCGCTGCCCGTCCGGTCCCAGCCGCCCGCCCGCGAGGTCCGTCACACGCGGGCCAGCCCGCCGACGCAGCCCACTAGGCTGGTGCCGTGACCCCCGGAAAGCGATTCCTCACCCGTGTCCGCGGAGCACGCTTTTGCTAGGCGTGCTCGCGGGCTTCTCGGTGGTCTGGGCGATCATCGCCGTCGGCTGGTTCTGCGCCCGCCGGGACGTCCTCGGCGAGGGCGCGCAACGCGTGCTGAGCCGGCTCGCGTTCTTCGTCGCGAGCCCGGCCCTCCTGCTCGAGACCCTCGCCGGGGCGGACCTCAGCACGATCTTCTCGACCCACCTGCTCGTCATCGCCGTGAGCGCGACGGCGGTCGCGCTCATCGCGCTCGTCGTGTTCCGCTGGTGGCGGCGGCGCCGGACGCCCGAGGCGCTCATCGCCTCGATGAGCGCCTCCGTCGCGAACTCGGCCAACCTCGGCATCCCGATCTCGGTCTTCGTCCTCGGCGATGCCAGCTACGTCGCGCCCCTGCTGATCTTCCAGCTCGCGCTGTTCACGCCGTCGTTCCTCCTCGTCCTCGACGGCACGACGACGACGGCGAAGCCCGGGTGGGCGCGCGTGCTCCAATTCGTGCTCCCCATCGTGACGAACCCGACGATCATCGGGTCGATGATCGGGCTCCTCCTGGCCGCGACCGGCTGGCAGCTGCCAGAGCTCGTGATGCAGCCGATCCACCTCATCGGCGGCGCGGCGATCCCCGCGATGCTCATCGCCTTCGGCATCTCGCTGCACGGCTCTCGTCCCTTCCGGGCCGCGGACGGCCGGCGCCTCGACACGGCTCTCGCGACGACGCTCAAGCTCGTCGTGCACCCGCTCATCGCGTTCGTCTTCGCCCGCTTCGCGCTCGGCATCGAGGGGCACGCGCTCTTCGCCGCCGTCGTCACAGCGGCCCTGCCCACGGCGCAGAACATCTACATCGCCGCGCAGCGGTACCAGGAGGGCCTCGTCGTCGCGAAGGACACCGTGCTCATCACGACCGTCGTGGCCGTGCCCGCGATGGCCGTCATGGCGGCGCTGCTCGCCTGACGCGGGTCACCTCCCAACGATGCGGGGTCAGTCGCTCAAGAGGTGCAATCGCGCCTGCACCCTGACTCCCCAAGGCGTCGCATGACTCCCCGTTTCCCCGGGTTTCCGCCGGTTTCGCCGGGTGTCCCTCTGCGTCCCGGCGCTTTGGCGCCGTCACGCGCTGCCGTGTTCAGTGGTGCCCACTGCGGTCGGATCGGCCGCACGAGCACCCGGAGGAACACCATGGCACGATCCCGCATCCATCCCCTCGCCACGCCCGCGGCGACGCTCTCGACGACGGCGCTGCTCGCCGTCGTCGGCCTCAGCGCCTGCGCCGACCCGGGCGCGCAGGCGAGTCCGGCGTCCGCCACGGCGAGCGTCGCGGGGAAGACCTTCAACCTCACCGCGGACCAGCAGCGCATCACGGTGGAGAAGGACGACGCCGCGGCCGCCCTCGTGCCCGACGCCGTGAAGGCGGACGGGAAGCTGACCGTTGCGACGACCGGCGGCACGGCGCCGCTCTCGTTCCGCGCAACGGACAACACAACGCTCATCGGCAACGAAGTGGACATCGCGTACGCCGTCGCGGAGACGCTCGGCCTCACGGTCGAGGTCGTGCCGGTCGCCTGGGCGGACTGGCCGCTCGGCGTCGAATCGGGCAAGTACGAGGCGGTCCTCTCGAACGTGACCGTCACCGAGGCTCGCAAGGAGAAGTTCGACTTCGCGAGCTACCGCAACGACCTCCTCGGCTTCTACGCGAAGAGCGACTCGGCGATCACGGAGGTCAAGGAGCCAAAGGACGTCGCGGGGAAGCGCATCATCGTCGGCTCGGGGACCAACCAGGAGGCGATCCTGGTCCGCTGGGACGAGCAGAACAGGGCCGCCGGCCTCGCCCCGGTCGAGTTCCAGTACTACGACGACGACTCCGCGTCCTCGCTCGCGATCCAGTCCGGGCGCGCGGACCTCACCTTCGGCCCGAACGCCGGCGCCGCGTACAAGGCGGCGCTCGACGGGAAGACCAAGGTGGTCGGGACGCTCGAGGGCGGGTGGCCGCTCAAGGCGGAGATCGCCTTCACGACGAAGAAGGGCAACGGGCTCGCTGCCGCGGCCCAGGCTGCCCTCAACCGGCTCATCGACGACGGCGCGTACGCCCAGATCCTCGACCGCTGGGGCCTCGGGTCCGAGGCCATCCCCCACTCCGAGCTCAACCCGCCGGGCCTGCCCAAGAAGTGACCCCGGAACGTAGGGGAAATGACCCCTCAGCGGAGATCCGTTGAGGGGTCATTTCCCCCTGCTTGCGGGGTCAGTCAGACCCTGCTGCGCTCCGGGGCCGGGAGGCCGAGGTGCTCTCGGAGGGTCGTGCCCGCGTACTCGGTCGGGTAGACGCCCCGCTCCTGGAGCTCGGGGACGAGCCGGTCGACGATCTCGTCGAGGCCGCTCGGGATGAGCCATGGCGAGATGTTGAACCCGTCCACGGCCCCCACCCGTGCGTACTCGGCCAGGAGGTCCGCGACCTCGGTGTACGAGCCGACGATGCTGCGCGCCCCCCGGGCGTTGCGCTGCCGCACGAAGTCGAGGATCGTCAGGCCCTGATCGGCCGCCTCGGCACGCCACGCCGCCGCGAGCTCGCGCGCCTTGGCGCCATGGAACCCGCTCCCCCGCGTCTCGGAGGTCGTCTCGACCACGGGGTCGATATCGGGCAGCGGCCCGTCGGGGTCGTACTCGGCGAGGGAGCGGCCCCAGAACTGCTCGAGGTACGCGAGGGCCTGCTGCGGGCCGATCTGGAGCTCGCGCAGCCACACGAGCTTCTCCCGCGCCTCGGCCGAGGTGGGCGCGAGGACGAACTCGCTCGCCGGCATGATCTTGAGCTCCTCGGGCCTGCGCCCGGCCGCGAGCGTCCGCTCGACGAGGTCGCGGCGGAACGCGACGGCGTCGTCCAACCCGGGGTGCGCGGAGAAGACGACGTCGGCCTGGCGGGCCGCGAAGTCGCGCCCCTCGGCCGAGTCGCCGGCCTGGAACAGCACGGGCCGGCCCTGGGGGCTGCGGGGCAGGCGAGCGGTCGTGTCGATGCTGTAGTGCTGGCCCGAGTGCAGGACGCGCCGGCCCGGCTCGGCGGCCCAGAACTCCTTCGCGAACCGCACGAACGCCTCGGCGTGCCGGTACCGGTCGGCGTGGTCGAGGTACCCGCCGCGGCGGAAGTTCTCCCCGGTCCACGCGTTGTCCGTCGTGACCACGTTCCACGCGGCGCGCCCGCCCGAGAGCGCATCGAGCGAGGCGAGCCGCCCGGCGAGGTCCGCCGGGTCGTTGTACGTCGTGTTCTGCGTCGCGACGAGTCCGATCCTGCTCGTGACGCCCGCGAGCGCGGCGAGCATGGTCTGCGCGTCGGGCCGCCCGGCGACGTCGAGCTCGTGCACGCGGCCGAGGTGCTCGCGCAGCCGCAGGCCCTCCCCGAGGAAGAACGCGGCGAAGAGCCCGCGCTCGGCGGTCTGGGCGACGCGCCGGAAGGACTGGAAGTCCGTCTGGGACCCGGACTGCGGCAGCTTCCAGACGGTCCCGGAGTTGACGCCCTGGAAGAAGACGCCGAACTGCAGGCTGCCGCTCGGGGTGAAGTCGGGGTGGATGCTCATCGGGTGCCTCCTGCACGGGTCGTGGCGTAGCGGCTCGGCGGGCGGCGCAGGCCGAGGACGTGGCGGAAGGGCGCGTCGGCGTTCACGGGGGCGAGGCGCCCGCGCCGGCGCAGCTCCGGCAGGACGAGCTGGGCGAGCTCGGGAAGGTCGACGCCGAGCAGCGCCGGATGCACGCGGACCCCGTGGGCGACGGCGAGCAGCTCGCCGAGGTAGTCGGCGAGCTCGCGCGGGCCGCCGGCGAAGAGCGCGTGCGGCGACTCCCACGCGCCGTGCGCGTCGAGCTCGGCGAGCCGGTCCGCGCCCGAGCGCCCCCGCGCATCGAGGACCACGTCGAGCTCGGCCACGACGATGTGCTCGGGGAACGCTTCGCGGGCCGAGGCGGCCTCGGTGACGAGCAGATCCCCCGCGGGCGCGGAGACGAGCAGGACGTCGGCCTGCCCCGCCGGCACCAGGCCGTAGGGGGCGAGGACGGGCAGCTGCCCCTGGGGCGGGCGCGGGATGATCGAGGGCCCCTTGACCGAGAATGAGCGCCCGCGGAAGTCGGCGTAGTGGACGCGGTCGGCGTCGAGGTACCGGCCCGTGGCCACGTCCCGGATCTCGGCCGTGTCCTCCCACGTGTCCCACAGGCGCCGGGCGGCCTCGACGGCGTCGGACGCCTCGTCCAGCACGTCGTCGCCCCCGAGCGGGCCGCGCCCGAGGGCCGCGAGCCGCGGGGCGGAGCCGTCAGCAGCGACGAGCCAGCCGGCGCGCCCGTAGCTGATGTAGTCGAGGCTCGCGAGCTGGGTCGAGACGTGGAACGGCTCGGAGGCGACGGCGTCGACCTCCGGCACGAGCGCGATCGTGCGCGTGTGCGGCGCGGCGAGGGCGGCGCGCTGGACGGCGTCGGCGCGCGGCGCCGCGAGCGGCGCGCGGGCGGCGTCGGGCAGGGTCGCGAAGTGGAAGCCGGTGGACTCGGCGTCGAGCACCTCGCGCACGACGGCGGCCGCACCCAAGGCGGGCACCTCGCCGGGGCGCTGTGCCTCCTCCCCCTCGGTGGCGGGCCGGCCGAGGCGCCACGCCGCGGGGTGGCCGTCGCCGAGGTCGATGCCGATGATGCCTCGCTGTGTCATGCTGCACTTCCTCTCTCGTGGTCTGCGATCTGGCCAGTCGCGGTCGCTGGGCGCATCAGGAGCCCGCCTGCGCGAGCGTCTCCGCGGTCACGGTCGCGGACTCGGGCAGCGCCTCGTCGCCGAGGCCCCAGCGGTCGAGGACCTGCCGGTAGGTGCCGTCCGCGATCGCGGCGTTGAGCGCGTGCGTGATGGGCACGGCGAGCCCGTTGCCGCGCAGGGTCGTGGCGGCGACGAGGGTCTCCTTGGGCCAGCCGGCGTTGACCTTGCCCACGACCTTGAGGTCGTCGCGCGTGTTCTCCCGGTACACGACCGTGGGGTACGGGCCGAGGTTGAGGTCGGTGCGGCCCGAGGCGAGGGCCAGGATCGTGTCCGCGTCCGAGGAGTAGTACTGCAGCTCGGCGGGGGCCTTGCCGCGGGCCTCGAGGTCCTTGTTCCATGCGAGGAGGATCTTCTCCTGGTTCGTGCCGGAGCCCACCGAGACCTTCCTGCCCGAGATGTCGTCCGCGCCGCTGACCGTCAGGCCGGAGTCCTTCTTCGCTTCGAAGCCCATGTACGCGGCGCGGTACGTCGCGAAGTCGAACAGCTGCGCGCGGGCGGCATTGATGCCGACGTTCGAGAACACCGCCTCGAAGTCGCCGGACTGGGTCTTGAGCGGCCAGTTCTCCCAGGAGGTCTGCTGCAGGTCGAGCTCGAGGCCCAGCTTGTCCGCGACGAGCTGCGCGAGGTCCACCTCGACGCCGATGAGCGTCCGGTTGTCCGTCGCCTGGAAGCTCAGCGGGAGCGACCCGCCGGTCGTAGCGACCGTGAGCTTGCGGTCGGCGGCGATCGCTGCGGGGACCTCGGCGGCGAGCGCCGGGTCCTTCTCGGCGCGGATGCGCTGCTGGTCCGGGGAGAGGTTGTAGACGACGCCGTTCCTCGCCGCCGTGCTCGGCGCCGTGGCCTGGGCGCCGGGATCCGCGCACGCGCTGAGGGCGGCGGCCGCGGCAAGCAGGGTGGCGAGGACGACGGCGGGGCGGGCCGTGCGGACGCGGCGCGCCGGGGCGCTGGGGTTCTTCATGGTGCGGGCAAGCCTTTCTGGCTGGAACGAGAGATCCGGGGTCACCTCCCTGCGATGCGGGGTCAGATCTGGAACGTCGGCTCGAGGACCTTCGAGAGGAACGCGCGCGTGCGCTCCTCGCGCGGCTCGGTGAAGATCTGCTCGGGCGTGCCCTCCTCGACGATCACGCCGTCGTCCACGAACACGACGCGGTCGGCGACGTCGCGGGCGAAGCCGAGCTCGTGCGTGACGACGATGAGCGTGGTCCCCGAGCTCGCGAGACCCCGGATCACCTCGAGGACCTCGGAGACGAGCTCGGGGTCGAGCGCCGAGGTCGGCTCGTCGAAGAGCACGACCTTCGGGTCGAGGGCCAGGGCCCGCGCGATCGCGACGCGCTGCTGCTGCCCGCCGGAGAGCTGGCGCGGGTACGCGCCGGCCCGGTCGGCCAGCCCGACGCGGTCGAGGAGCTCGCGCGCCCGCCGAATCGCCTCGGCCCTGGGCCGGCGCTGGGCGTAGATAGGCGCCTCGGCGACGTTCTCGAGCGCCGTGAGGTGCGGGAACAGGTTGAAGTTCTGGAACACGAAGCCGATCTCCGCGCGCTGGGCGAGGATGTCCTTCTCGCGCAGCTCGTGCAGCTTCCCGTGCCCCGGGCGGTAGCCGACGAGCTCGCCGTCGACGGCGACGTACCCGCCGTCGAGCTTCTCGAGGTGGTTGATGGTCCGCAGGAGCGTGGACTTCCCCGAGCCGGACGGGCCCAGGATCACCACGACCTCCCCCGGCCGCACCGTGAGCGTCACCCCCTTGAGCACCTCCGTGCCGTTGAACGACTTGCGGACGCCGACCGCCTCGACGAGCCCGCGGGTGGGCTGGGCCTGGCTGGGAGGAACGGTGCTCATCGGGTGCTCCTGAGGGGTGCGTGGGTGGCGAAGAAGCGGCGGGCGCGCTCGAGCGGGGTCGGCGGGAGCGTGCGGACGGCGCCGCGGGCGTAGTGCCGCTCGATGTAGTACTGCGCGACCGAGAGCACGGAGGTGATGACGACGTACCAGACGGTCGCGACGAGCAGGAGCGGCAGGACCTGCTGGGTGCGGTTGTAGATGACTTGGACGGTGTAGAACAGCTCGGAGTACGCGAGGACGTAGACGATCGAAGTGCCCTTGACGAGGCCGATGATCTCGTTGAACGCCGTCGGCAGGATGGCCCGCATGGCCTGCGGGAGCACGATCCGCGTCGAGCGGCGCCACACGGGGATGCCGAGCGCCGCGGCCGCCTCGAGCTGGCCCTGGTCCACCGAGAGGATGCCGCCGCGGATGATCTCCGCCGAGTATGCGGCCTGGTTGAGCGTGAGGCCCAGGACGGCGGCGGCGAACTGGCTGATGAGCGTCGTGGTCTGCGCCTCGAAGAACCGCACGTCAGTGAAGGGGATGCCGAGGCTGATCCTCTCGTACAGGTAGCCGAGGTTGTACCAGAGCAGGAGCTGCACGAGCAGGGGCGTCGACCGGAAGATCCACGAGAACGTCCACGAGACCGAGACGAGCAGCGGCGAGGACGAGAGCCGCATGAGCGCGAGGACGAACCCGAGCACGAAGCCGAGCGCCCCCGAGATGGCCGTCAGCTTGAGCGTCTCGGCCAGGCCCGCGAGGACGGACTGCGCCGTGAACCACTGCGCGACGACGCCCCACTCCCAGCGCGGGTTCGCCACGAGGCTCCACAGCACCCCCGCGACGAGGAGGCCGACGACGGCGGTCCCCGCCCAGCGCAGCGGGTGGCGGGCGGGCACGACGGCGAACCCCGAGTAGTCGGGGCCGCTCGCCTCGGCGGTGGCGGGCGGGCACGACGGCGGGAGGGCGGCCCCGGCCGGCTCGAGCAGCGTGGGCGGTGCGGCGGACATGGGCGGTCCTCCTCAGTTCTCTCGGGGATTGCCGGCTCCCGTGACTCCGGGGCGCTTGAGCCCTCAATCTAAGAGCCGCCGCCAGGAGCCCTCAACGGACCCCGACGCGCCGCGTCACGGCCCGATATGAAGCGTCACGTTCGGAAATACGGCGTCATGATGACCCGCCGTGAACGGCCGTGACCCCTGATTTCCTGCCGCTGGAAGGCCCCTGCCCCGGGGCCTAGCGTGGCAGGACCAGGGCCCCGACGACCCCCTCGGGCCCGCCATCTACGCGGAAGGAGACGCCATGAGCCCCGTCCTCGCCGTCATCGGCGGCGGTCCCCGTGCGGCCATGCTGCTCGAGCGCCTCGCCGCGAACCTCCCGGCCGGCGGCGGGGCGCCGCAGTGCCCCGGGCTCGAGGTGCACGTCGTCGAGCCGCACGCGCCGGGCTCGGGCCGCATCTGGCGGCGCGACCAGTCGCCCCTCGTCACGCTCAACTCCCGAGCCGTGGACATCACGTGCTTCACGGACGCCTCGGTCGAGTGCGACGGCCCCGCCGTGGACGGCCCGAGCCTGCTCGAGTGGGCGCAGTCGCTCGCCGGCCCGCGCGCGGGCCGCTACGCCGACGCCGAGCTGCTCGAGGCCCTCGCCGGCAACCCCGGGCTGGCCGCCGAGGCCGCCGGGCTCGACGAGGCCAGCTTCCCCACGCGCCTGCTCGCGAGCCTGTACCTCGAGTGGTTCTTCCGCCGGGCCGCGCGCTCGCTCGAGGCCCGCGGCGTCCGGGTGCGGGTGCACCGCGACACGGCCGCGGGCATCGAGGCCGGCGAGGGGCCCGCCCGGCCGGGCGCCGCCGTCGTGCGCCTCGCGGGCGGCACGCGCCTCGCAGCCGACGCCGTGCTCCTGGCCCTCGGACACACGGACGCCGAGGTCCCGGCCCCGTCGTCGGACTATGCGGCGTTCGCGGAGCGCCACGGCCTCGCCTTCGTCGGCCCGGGCTACACGACCGAGCTCGACCTCTCCGCCCTCACCCCCGGCCGGGAGGTCATCGTCTCGGGGCTCGGTCTGGCCTTCGTGGACCTCGTGGTCATGCTGTTCGAGGGCCGCGGCGGCCGGTTCGTCCCCGACCCGGCGGCGGGGCCCGAGGAGGGCGCGCTGCGCTACGAGCCGTCCGGCCGCGAGCCCCGGCTCCTGGCCGGCTCCCGCCGCGGCGTGCCCTACCACTCGAAGGTCCGCGGCGCGCTGCAGGGCGAGGCCCCCGGCCCGCTGCGCTTCCTGACCGCGGACGCCGTCGCGGGCCTCCTCGCCCAGCAGGAGCAGCTCGACTTCGGCCAGCACCTGTGGCCGCTCATCGCCTCCGACGCCGAGTACGCCTCCTACCGCGAGCTGTTCACGGGCCACCCGCACCGGATCGCCCTGCCGTGGGCCGAGTTCTCCGAGCGCTTCGCCGCGGCTCCCTGGCGCAGCCCCGAGCGCGCCGCCCTCGTGGCCGCGGCCGTGCCGGACCCTGAGGACCGGATCGACCTCGAGGCCCTCGACCGGCCCCTCGCCGGGCTCGCCGAGGAGCTCGCCGCGCGCTCCCCCGGCGCCGCGCACGACGGCGACGCCCCCGCGCGCGCCCATCTCGCCGTCGTGCGCCACATCCTCCGGGACCTGCGCCTGCGCGACTCGGGCGAGCACAGCGAGACGCTCGGGCTGTTCCTCGGGATCCTGCGCGCCTACATGGAGCTCGGCCGTCTCGTCCCGCTCGACCGGCTCACGCCGGACTCGCAGCGGATCGTGTGCGGATGGTGGCACGGCTTCTTCAGCTTCGTCGACTCGGGGCCGCCGGCCTTCCGCCTGCGGGAGCTGCTCGCGCTCGAGCGCGCGGGGCTCCTGCGCTTCCTCGGGCCGGACCTGACGGTCCGCGCCGACGAGGCCTCCAGCCTGTTCCGCGCGAGCGCGGCCGGCGGGACCGTCACGGCGAGCGCCGACGCTTTCGTCGAGGCCCGCCTCCCCGGGCCCGCCGTGCGGCGCTCGGCGAACCCGCTCCTGACCTCGCTCGTGGCCGAGAGCCTCGTCCAGGAGCAGCTCCTCGACGCCACCGAGGGCAGGGCCGGGACCGGGAGGCTCCTCGTCGCGGCCGACTCCCGCGCGGTCGGGCCGGCGTCCGGCTGGCTCTTCGCCGTCGGCGCGGGCACCTCGAGCTGGGGCGCGGGGGCGTTCGCCCGGCCCCGCAGCAACGCCGCGCCCTTCCGGGAGACGGACGCCCTCGCGCGCACCCTGCTGCGCACGCTCTCGGCGGCCCGGCCCCGCTCCCAGTGGACCCAGCGCGACGACGTCGACTCCCCCGCGCGGCTCGCCGCCGCCGTCGCGCTTCTCCACCCGCTCGCGGGCTGACCCCGCGGGCTGACACCGCAGGCTCACCCTCAGGAGGAACGAACCATGGCCCTCGCCCCCGCCCGCACGATCCTCTCGCTGGGCATGCACGACCCCCGCGTCCGGCCCGTCCTCGACGGCCTGTACGCCGAGTACTCCGCGCGCTACGGGGAGAAATACCACGGGAAGGACGCGGGCGCCGAGAACGAGCTGACCCGCCACCCGGCGGAGGAGTTCGCGGCCCCGCACGGCGTCCTTCTCGTCATCCAGGAGGACGGCGAGTCGGTCGCGGGAGGTGCCTTCCGGCGCTACGACGAGCGCACGGCCGAGCTCAAGCGCATCTGGACGCACGAGGACCACCGCCGCCGGGGCCTCGGCCGCGCCGTCCTCGCCGCGCTCGAGGACGCCGCCGCGGCCCGCGGCTACGAGCGCCTCTACCTCACCACGGGCCCGCGGCAGCCGGAGGCCAAGGCCCTCTACCTCGCCGCCGGGTACACGCCCCTCTTCGACCTCGACGCCGACCCCGAGGAGCTCCTGCACCTGGCCTTCGGCAAGTCTCTGTCTCGACGGGGCCGCGCACTAGGCTGAGCCCCATGGCTCAGAGGCGCGGCGCGGCGGAGACTGGCGGGAAGAGCACCGAGGAGAGGCTAACCGCCCTCCGGGAGGGCTACACCTTCGAGGGGCCGGCGATCGCGCTCGGCGCCGCGATCATCGACGGCGAGGTCCGCCCCGAGGCGCAGGTCGGGCTGCCGCTGGCCATGATGAACCGCCACGGCCTCGTCGCCGGCGCGACCGGCACGGGCAAGACGGTGACCCTGCACATGATCGCCGAGCAGCTCTCCGCCGCGGGCGTCCCCGTGTTCCTCGCGGACATCAAGGGCGACCTCTCCGGCCTCGCGGCCCCGGGCGAGGCCAGCGAGAAGCTCCTCGCCCGGACCCGGGCCCTCGGGCAGGAGTGGAAGCCCTCGGCCTTCCCCGTCGACTTCCTCGCCCTCGGCGGCGAGGGCACCGGCGTCCCGGTCCGGGCGACCATCACGTCTTTCGGCCCGATCCTGCTCTCGCGGGTCATGGGGCTCAACGAGACCCAGGAGTCGAGCCTGCAGCTCGTC
The DNA here is from genome assembly GCF_056780155.1 of Sinomonas sp. T428B. Classification (NCBI taxonomy): domain Bacteria; kingdom Bacillati; phylum Actinomycetota; class Actinomycetes; order Micrococcales; family Micrococcaceae; genus Sinomonas; species Sinomonas sp. T428B. Next base: position 3,485,450 of record NZ_JBRAZR010000001.1, read on the forward strand.
TTCCACTTCGCGGACAGGAACCGGCTCGAGCTCGTGGACCTCAAGGACCTGCGCGCCGTCATCCAGTTCCTGACCTCGGACGAGGGCAAGCCCGCCCTCGCCGAGCTCGGCGGCCTCTCGCGGGCCACCGCCGGGGTGATCCTGCGCGAGCTCGTGGCCCTCGAGGCCGCGGGCATGGAGAAGTTCTTCGGCGAGCCCGAGTTCGACACGGCGGAGCTCCTGCGCACGGCCGAGGACGGGCGCGGCGTCGTCACGTGCCTCGAGCTTCCGCGCCTGGCGGGCCAGCCCCTGCTCTTCTCGACCTTCCTCATGTGGCTCCTCGCCGACCTGTTCGAGGAGCTGCCCGAGGTGGGCGACGCCGACAAGCCCCGCCTCGTGTTCTTCCTCGACGAGGCCCACCTGCTCTTCGACGACGCGAGCGAGGCCTTCCTCGACGCGATCACCCAGACGGTCCGGCTCATCCGGTCCAAGGGCGTGGGCATCTTCTTCGTCACGCAGACCCCGCGGGACGTCCCCGCCGAGGTCCTGGGCCAGCTCGCGAACCGGGTCCAGCACGCCCTGCGCGCCTTCACCCCGCAGGACGCCAAGGCCCTCAAGGCCACCGTCTCCACCTTCCCGGTCAGCGACTACGACCTCGAGGAGGTCCTGACCTCGGCCGGCATCGGCGAGGCCGTGGTCACGGTCATGGACGAGAGGGGCGCCCCGACCCCCGTCGCGCTCACGCGGCTGCGCGCCCCCGAGTCCAGGATGGGACCCGCCGACCCCGCCCTCGTCGCGTCCGCCGTGCAGGCCTCGCCCCTCGCGCCCCGGTACGGGGCCGCCGTCGACAACGTCACCGCCTTCGAGAAGCTGAAGGAGCAGATCGCGGCGCGGGAGGCCGCCCCGCAGGAGGCGGCGACCCGGCCGTCCGCCCCGCCGTCAACCCAGCCCGGCGCCGGCGCGCCGCTCCCGCCCCCGCCGCTGCCCTCGCCGAGCCTCGAGCCCCGGCAGCAGGATCGGCGCGACGGCGGAGCGCGGGACGGTGGGACCCCCGACGGCGGGATGCTCGACGACGTCGTCGGCGCGCTCGGCGGGGCGCTCGGCGGCGGGCTCAGGTCCATGGCCCGCCAGGTCGGGACGCAGCTCGGGCGCGAGCTCATGCGCGGCATGTTCGGCACGGCCTCCCGGCGCCGCCGCCGGCGCTAGCGACCCGGCCCGCGGCGCGAGCAGGTCAAGCCCGCCCCGCGACACTGAATCGGGGTCTCCACCCGTGTTTGGGTAGGGTGGGGCGCGTGCAGACGAGTCCAGCCCTCATCAGGATCGCGGCCGCGTGGCTGCTGGCCCTGGTCCTGGCGATCGTGGGTTCGGTCGTCGCCATCACGGTTGTGAAGAGCACGGTGGCCGGTCCGGCCCAGCCCGTGCGCAGCTACATCGCAGCCCTCGAGGCCGGGGACGGCGGCCACGCGCTCGGGATCCTGCGGGCCCAGGTCCCCCCGGGAAGCCCGGCCCTCCTCGGCGGCGCCCCCCTCCAGGACGCGATGTCCCGCGTGAAGGACATCTCCTACGAGACGACGAAGGCCGACGGCGACCGCGCCTCGGTCGCCGTCTCCTACACCGTGGACGGATCGCAGCACGAGAGCGTGTTCGAGCTCGAGCGCACCGGCACCGACTGGCTGTTCTTCCCGCGCTGGTCGATCGTGCCCGGCACGCTGCCCACGCTCCAGGCCACCGTGGTCAACTCGGACCGGGCGACGCTCAACGGCGTCCCGGTCAACATGCCCGCCGGCAAGAACTCGTTCCCCGTCTTCTTCCCGGGCTCCTACGTGGGCTCCCTCCCGGGCGAGAACTTCGCCGCCGAGCCGCGCGGCGTCGTCGTGAGCGGCCGCGGCAGCGGCACCCAGCTGAACCTCGCCACGAAGGCGACCCCGCAGCTCGTCTCCGCCATCGAGGCCAAGGTCCGCGAGTACCTCGATGGCTGCGCCGCCCAGGCCACGAAGCAGCAGCGCCTCCAGCCGGACTGCCCGTTCTCGTTCGCCACGAACTCGCGCATCCAGGACGGCACCATCTCGTGGGCGGTCTCCGAGTACCCCAAGGTCGCTGTCGAGCCGTTCGAGGGCCGCTGGGTCGTCGCGCCCCTGACCGGGAAGGCCAAGCTCACGGCCCGCCAGATCGACCTGTTCACCGGCGCCGTCACGCCCGTGCAGAAGGAGCTCGACTACACCTTCTCGGCGCGGCTCACCGTGGCCGAGAACTCCATCACGGTCACCCCGCAGCTCGGGTAGCCGGCGCCCCTTCGACGCGTGCCGGGAAGCACGACGGCGGGCCGGTCACCCGAGGTGACCGGCCCGCCGTCGTCCGCGGCAACCCGGGCGGCAGGCCCGGGCCCGCCACTCAGTCCATGCCGCGCAGGTCGAGGGTCAGGGCCGACTCGGCGCCCTCCTGGAGCGTGACCGGGATGCCCCAGTCCTGCTGGTACAGGTGGCACGCGGCGTGGTCGGGGATCTCCTCGCCCGGGGCGCCGTCGCAGGCCGCGGCCCGCGCCGTGATGTGCAGGACGCCCTCGGCGACCTCGGGGTTGAGCTCGACGGTGCGGAGCAGGCCCTGGGACGTGCCGGAGCCCGCGAGCAGGAGCTCGGGCGGGGTCGAGGAGACCTTGAGCTGCGTCGGGTCGCCCCAGCGGTCGTCGAGCTTCTGCCCGGTCGGCGCGGCGAAGCGGACGGTCAGCTCGAGCGGCCCCGCCGCGACGGCGGTGCGCGGGCGCTGTGTCTGGCGCTCGCCCTCGTCGACCTGCTGGGCGTCCTTGGGGATCGGCACGAGCACGAGCTCGTGGCGGTTCGTCTCGGTCACGAGCAGGAGCGGCTCGCCACCCTCTGCGGGGGTGATCACGACGACGTCGGCCGGCTCCGCGAGCCCGCGCGCGAGCGTCGAGACGGTCCCGGCGCCGCAGTGTCCGTTCTTGCCTCCGGCGGGGTCGTAGCGGCGCACCGCGCCGTTGTACGTGTCCGCGATGGCCACCGAGCCGTCTGGCAGGACGGCGACGCCGAGCGGGTGCTGGAGGCGCGCGGCCGAGGCCTCGCCGTCACGGAAGCCGAAGTCGAAGAGGCCCTGGCCGACGGCGGTCTCCACCGTGACGTCCCCGTTCCGCCCCGTCTCGCCCAGCTTGATCCGGCGCAGGGCCGACGTCTCGGAATCCGCGACCCAGAGGTCGCCGGACGGGTCGACGGCGAGCCCGGACGGCTGCGCGAACCACGCGCTCGGCCCCGGGCCGTCGAGGAGCCCCTCGAGGCCCGAGCCTGCGAGGATCGCGACCTCGCCCGAGAGCGGGTCGAAGGTGAATATCTGGTGCGTGCCGGCCATCGCGACGACGACCTTCTGCAGCTTCTCGCTCCACACGACGTCCCACGGCGAGGAGAGGGAGACGTTGGGGCCGTGGCCGAGGTAGCCGATGTCCTCGGCGTCGCCCGCGTAGACGTCGTGAGGGGCGGTCCCCTCCGGCTCGTCGGCATGGACCTCCCGCGCCACCTTCGCCGGGCTCGCCCACGTCCCCGCGCCGTCACCGTTGACCCGCGCGGGGCCGGCGTCGAGGAGCCGCTGGACGCCGTTGCCGGCCACGGTCTGGACGGAACCCGAGCTGAGCGTGACGCCGCGGAGGCGGTGGTTCACGGTGTCGGCGACGACGGCCTCGTAGCCCGTCTGCCACGCAATGGAGGCCGGGAGCACGGCGACGCCCTGCGGCTCATTGAACTGGGCGACCTCGGCCCGGCCGTCCTGGAAGCCCTTGGCGCCGGAACCGATGACGCGCTCGACCGTCGCGAGGTCGGGGCGGAGCTCGACGAGGCGGTGGTGGCCCGTGTCGGCGACGAGGTAGTTGCCGTTCTCGAGCGGCACGGCCTGGCCCGGGAACCGGAGCGTGCCGGCGGTGGGCTCGGGCGCGACGTAGGGGCCGTCGCCGCGGTGGAGCGTGCCCTTGGCCTCGTACTCGGCGACGAGCTCCTCGAGCAGGACCTTGAGCCCGCCCGCGTGCCCCTCGCCGGAGAGGTGCGCGACGATGTACCCCTCGGGGTCGACGACAACGAGGGTCGGCCACGCGCGCGCCGTGTAGGCCTGCCACGTGAGCAGCTCGGGGTCGTCGAGGACCGGGTGGTGGATCTCGTAGCGCTCGACGGCGGCGGCGAGGGCGACCGGGTCGGCCTCGTGCTCGAACTTGGGCGAGTGGACGCCGACCGTGACGAGGACGTCGTGGTACTCCTCCTCGAGGGGGCGCAGCTCGTCGAGGACGTGGAGGCAGTTGATGCAGCAGAACGTCCAGAAGTCCAGGAGCACGATCTTGCCGCGCAGCGCCGCGAGGTCGAGCTCCTTGCCGCCCGTGTTGAGCCACGCGCGCCCCGCGAGCTCGCTCGCGCGGACGCGCTGGCTGGCCCTCATGGCCCCCGAGGCCCCAGTCGCTGCTGCCTCGGTCGCTGTGGCTTCTGCGGACTCTGCGGTCACGGACCCTCCTTGGGCGTCGCGTCGTGGTGGTCGTTCGCCGCGCATCGGGCGTCGGGGCGCGGCACTTCTTGGGTCAACCCCATTATTCCGGGCTTTGTTCCGGGCGCTTGCCCCTGCCGGTCCTGTCCGCCAGGCCGTCCCTCTCTGCGAGGCGGGAGAACATCGCGTTGTAGGCGGCCAGCTCGGCGTCGTTGTCCCTGTCCGCGGCCCGGTCGCGGCGCTTGGTCTCCCGGGCGTCGGAGCGGGACCACAGGATGGCCACGCCGATCGCGACGGACAGGGTCGGGAGCTCGCCGATCCCCCACGCGATTCCCCCGCCGGCCTGCTGGTCGGCGATCGCGCTCGGGCCCCACGTCCGGCCGAGGTTGCCGAAGTAGGAGGCCTCGAGCAGGATGTTCGAGCCCATGATCGCGACGCCGAAGAACGCGTGGAAGGCCATCGTCGCGAACAGCAGCAGGAGCCGCAGCGGGAACGGCGCCCGCCGGGGCAGCGGGTCCGAGCCGATCATGCTCAGGACGAAGATGTAGCCCGTGAGCAGGAAGTGCAGGTTCATGAGCTCGTGGCCCACGTGCTCCCGCATCGCGAACCCGAACAGGTCGGAGTAGTAGAAGAGGATGATCGAGCCGGCGAAGTTCGCCGCCGCGAACAGCGGGTGCGTCACGAGCTGGGAGAACTTCGAGTGGACGAACGTCAGGAGCCACTCGCGCAGGCCGCGGCTCCCATCGCGGCGGGGTGCGAGGGCCTTGAGCGCGAGCGTCACGGGCGAGCCGAGCACGAGGAACAGCGGGGCGACCATCGTGAGCATCATGTGGTCCACCATGTGCGCCGAGAAGAGCACCCGGCCGTAGACGGCGGGCGGCCCGGACGTGATGTAGGTCAGGACGACGAGGCCGACGAACCAGCTCACCGCGCGGGCCCACGGCCAGCCGTCCCCGCGGCGGGTCACCTTGGCCAGGCCGAGGGCGTACGTGACCACGCCGACGAGCACCACCGTCACCCAGATCCAGTCCGGGCGCCACTCGGTCAGCCAGCGGGACGCCGTGAGGTCGGGCGGGAGCTCGTAGCCCGTGAGGATGAACGCCGGCGAGGCGTCCGGGGCGTAGCTCGTGGGCTCGGGCGGGGCGGAGCGCGAGAGGGCGACGGCGAGCCCGGACACGGCGCCCATGACGATTGCCTCGACGCCGACGAGCTGCCACAGCACCCGGCGCGCGGACGCGCCGCGGCCCAGCTGCGGGATGACCCACCGGCGGTGCATGAACCCGACGCCGCCGAGCACCAGGGCGAGCAGGGTCTTCGCGAGGATGATCTGCCCGTACGCCGAGCCGAGGAGGTCGGCCGGGCTCGGCAGGCGCACCGCGGCGTTGATGATGCCGGAGGCGACGACGAGCAGGAAGGCGAAGAGCGCGAGCGCCGAGAACCGGCGCAGCGCGGGCTCGGTCGCGTCGACGGCACGCTGCACGGTCCGGGGCTGGGCTGGGTCCGGCTGGGCCGTGCCTGGCCGGGCGGACGACGGCGGGGCGTCGCCCCGGCCGTCCGGCCCGCCGGTGATCGTGCGTCCGAGCAGGACGAGGACGCCGATGCCGCCGGCCCACAGGCACGCGCCGACGAGGTGCAGCCCCAGCGAGTTGATGGCGCCCTCGTGGTCCCCCGCGCTGGCCGAGTGGCCGATGAGGGCCAGCGGCGCGAGGCCGATGAGCGCGAGCAGGCCCGTCAGGGCAAGGCCCGTGAGCGAGCGGACGGCGAACAGGAGCGTGGCCACGGTCGCGGCAATGATGACCATGGCCAACCACGCGCGCCCGACGTCGAGCTCCGTCATGAAGAAGACGAGCTGCCTCGTGTAGTCCGGGCTCCCAGAGAGGGGCTGCCCCACGAGGTCGGAGTGCGTCAGGACCAGCACCGCGATGGCGCTCATGGTCCAGGCGATCGCCCCGGCGGTCGCGATGCGCAGGGCGCGGGAGAAGGCGGGGTGCTCGTCGCCGTCGTCCACGCCCGCATCGTGGGCAGAGCGCGGCGTCGTGAAACGCGGCAGGATGCCGACGGCGAACACGAGGCCGCCGATCACGAGCGCGAGCGAGAGGTTCAGGGCCGTCTTGGCGATCGGCAGGCCCCACCGGACGAGGGCCCCGGGGTCGAGCACCGAGCGGGCCGCCGCGGAGCCCGAGAAGAGCAGGGCCGCCACGAGGGCCGCCACCGCGACGGCAAGCGCCGCGACGCCCCACGCTCGCCCGAGCCCTGGGGCCCCCTGGACGGGAAGGCCGGACGGACGCGAGGGCAGAGCTGTACGAGGCACCCATCCATTGTCCCCCACCCCGCGGGCGGCGCCGCCCGGGCCGGGCGGCGGCCCCTCATCCCCGGAGTCGCCACGTGCCTGTCGTGTCCGTTAAAGCCGTGAGGGGCAGCGGCCACAGCCGCTGCCCCTCACGTGCAGGTCTCTACTTGCCGGAGGCGGCAGCCTTCAGCTTGGAGCCGGCGGTCAGCTTGACGCTGAAGCCGGCGGGGATCTCGATGGCTGCACCCGTCTGCGGGTTGCGGCCGGTGCGAGCCGCACGCTCGGTGCGCTCGACGGCGAGCCAGCCCGGGATGCTGACCTTCTCGCCGCTGGCAACGGAGCTCTCGAAGACCTCGAACAGTGCGTCGAGCACACCGTTGACGGCGGCCTGGCTCAGGCTGGTCTTGCCAGCAACCTCTGCAACCAGCTCGCTGCGGTTCTTAGCCATGTGTCCTCCTGGACGTTGGTTTTGTTCCTCAGCCCTTGGGCGGTCTGCCCAGAGGCTGCTGCTACCGAAACTTACCAGTTAATGCCCTCGTGGCCAGCAGATTCCGCGTGTTTCCGGGCTTTTTTCGGGGTTTTGCCGTGCCCGGAGGCCTTTGGAGGCCGGTTGGAGCCGCCTACTGAGCCCGGTGGTCTCGGTTCGGCAGTCTATACGGGAGGTCCGGGCCGCGGGCCTGGCCTCCCGGCAGCAAGAGGCTGCTCAAGCCTTGCGCTGGTGCTGGGCTGTTAAATGTGGGAGCCCCCCAACCGGTGGTTGGGGGGCTCGACCGAGTGGTTGTCCGGCGGTGTCCTACTCTCCCACACCCTGTCGGGTGCAGTACCATCGGCGCTGTGGGTCTTAGCTTCCGGGTTCGGGATGGGACCGGGCGTTTCCCCCACGCTATGACCGCCGTAACCCGTTGTCCCGGCCCCCGGGGTGGGGGTGGGAAGCCTGGTCACGGTGTTCCGTGAGTGTGTTCGGTTGTGTGGTGGTGCCCTGCCGCCGCTTTTTTGGTGGCGGGGGTTTGTTGTCTGGGGACCGTAGAGTGGACGCGAGCAGTGTGTTCCTGCCACCCCGGGTGGGGTGGGTGTGTGTGAAGTTGTCGGCCTATTAGTACCGGTCGGCTTCGCAAGTCTTCAGTCCTTGCTTCCACGTCCGGCCTATCAACCCAGTGGTCTGCTGGGGGCCTCCCGGACACGAGGTCCGTGGAAATCTCATCTTGAAGCGGGCTTCCCGCTTAGATGCTTTCAGCGGTTATCCCATCCGAACGTAGCCAACCAGCCGTGCACCTGGCGGTACAACTGGCACACCAGAGGTTCGTCCGTCCCGGTCCTCTCGTACTGAGGACAGCCCTTCTCAGATTTCCTGCGCGCGCAGCGGATAGGGACCGAACTGTCTCACGACGTTCTAAACCCAGCTCGCGTACCGCTTTTAATGGGCGAACAGCCCAACCCTTGGGACCTACTCCAGCCCCAGGATGCGACGAGCCGACATCGAGGTGCCAAACCATGCCGTCGATATGGACTCTTGGGCAAGATCAGCCTGTTATCCCCGAGGTACCTTTTATCCGTTGAGCGACGGCCCTTCCACGAGGAGCCGCCGGATCACTAGTCCCGACTTTCGTCCCTGCTCGAGATGCCTCTCTCACAGTCAAGCCCCCTTGTGCACTTGCACTCGACACCTGGTTGCCGACCAGGCTGAGGGGACCTTTGGGCGCCTCCGTTACCCTTTGGGAGGCAACCGCCCCAGTTAAACTACCCATCAGGCACTGTCCCTGACCCGGATCACGGGCCGAGGTTAGATGTCCAAAGCGACCAGAGTGGTATTTCAACGATGACTCCACCGGCACTGGCGTGCCCGCTTCACAGTCTCCCACCTATCCTACACAAGCCGCTCCGAACACCAATACCAAACTATAGTGAAGGTCTCGGGGTCTTTCCGTCCTGCTGCGCGTAACGAGCATCTTTACTCGTAGTGCAATTTCGCCGAGTTCACGGTCGAGACAGCGGGGAAGTCGTTACTCCATTCGTGCAGGTCGGAACTTACCCGACAAGGAATTTCGCTACCTTAGGATGGTTATAGTTACCACCGCCGTTTACTGGGGCTTGAATTCTCCGCTTCGCCATTGCTGGCTGACGGGTCCTCTTAACCTTCCAGCACCGGGCAGGAGTCAGTCCGTATACATCGTCTTGCGACTTCGCACGGACCTGTGTTTTTAGTAAACAGTCGCTTCCCCCTGGTCTCTGCGACCCTTGCCCGCTCGGGCCGGCATGCGGCCTCCACGGTCGGGGTCCCCCTTCTCCCGAAGTTACGGGGGCATTTTGCCGAGTTCCTTGACCGTGATTCTCTCGATCGCCTTGGTATTCTCTACCTGATCACCTGTGTCGGTTTGGGGTACGGGCGGCTGGGACCTCGCGTCGATGCTTTTCTCGGCAGCATAGGATCACCCGATCCCCCCGTGAGGGGGTCCCGTCGGATCTCAGGCTTCGTGCGCGGCGGATTTGCCTGCCGCGCGCCCTACGTCCTTGGACCAGGTCAACCATCGCCTGGCCGGGCTGCCTTCCTGCGTCACACCTGTTAATACGCTTGCCTCGCAGCTCTGGGTCCCGCGCGCGCCCCACGGTGCCGGTCCCGAAGGACTGGCGGTGCGGGGGTTGGGCGGTCAGCATCGGCTGTCCGGCATGGGCGGTCCTTCGCCGGTACGGGAATATCGACCCGTTGTCCATCGACTACGCCTGTCGGCCTCGCCTTAGGTCCCGACTTACCCAGGGCAGATGAGCTTGACCCTGGAACCCTTGATCATCCGGCGGACGGGTTTCCCACCCGTCTTTCGCTACTCATGCCTGCATTCTCACTCGTGCGGCCTCCACCCCTAGGTCACCCTGGAGCTTCACTGCCCGCACGACGCTCCCCTACCCAGCAACACCCCTGGAACCGCAAGGTCCTGGGTTCGTGTGTCACTGCCACGGCTTCGGCGGTGTGCTTGAGCCCCGCTACATTGTCGGCGCGGAATCACTTGACCAGTGAGCTATTACGCACTCTTTCAAGGGTGGCTGCTTCTAAGCCAACCTCCTGGTTGTCTGGGCAACTCCACATCCTTTCCCACTTAGCACACGCTTGGGGGCCTTAGCCGGTGGTCTGGGCTGTTTCCCTCTCGACTGCGAAGCTTATCCCCCGCAGTCTCACTGCTGCGCTCTCACTTGCCGGCATTCGGAGTTTGGCTGACGTCAGTAACCTGGTGGGGCCCATCGGCCATCCAGTAGCTCTACCTCCGGCAAGAAACACGCAACGCTGCACCTAAATGCATTTCGGGGAGAACCAGCTATCACGGAGTTTGATTGGCCTTTCACCCCTACCCACAGCTCATCCCCTCCATTTTCAACTGAAGTGGGTTCGGTCCTCCACGACGTCTTACCGTCGCTTCAACCTGGCCATGGGTAGATCACCCCGCTTCGGGTCTAGACCACGCCACTGAACGCCCTGTTCAGACTCGCTTTCGCTACGGCTCCCCCACACGGGTTAACCTCGCGACATGGCACTAACTCGCAGGCTCATTCTTCAAAAGGCACGCCATCACCCCACCTGGAGGCTCTGACGGCTTGTAGGCGCACGGTTTCAGGTACTGTTTCACTCCCCTCCCGGGGTACTTTTCACCTTTCCCTCACGGTACTGGTCCGCTATCGGTCATCGGGTAGTATTCAGGCTTATCAGGTGGTCCTGACAGATTCGCACGGGATTCCTCGGGCCCCGTGCTACTTGGGGACATCCGCAAGGGCGGCAGACAAGCGTTCCGGCTACGGGACTCACACCCTCTCCGGCCGGCCCTTCAAGACCGTTCGCCTACACTCCTGCACTCACCCCCGGCCACCGGCAGATGACCGAAGCAGAGCCCCACAACCCCCGACGCGCAACCCCTGCCGGGTATCACACACGCCGGGTTTGGCCCCATCCGCGTTCGCTCGCCACTACTGACGGAATCACTCTTGTTTTCTCTTCCTGCGGGTACTGAGATGTTTCACTTCCCCGCGTTCCCCCCACACCGTCTATGCGTTCAACGGCGGGTCACCACATCACCTCGCGGCGCATGGCGGGGTTTCCCCATTCGGACACCCTGGGATCACAGTCCGGTTATCGACTCCCCCAGGCTTATCGCAGATTCCCACGTCCTTCATCGGCTCCCGATGCCAAGGCATCCACCGTGCGCCCTTGGAAACTTCACACAGAAGAAACCAAGGACACGCACACAATGCATGTCCTACAAAACACAGCTATCGAATCACGGCGACATTCGAAGACATCGCCAGAGACAAAATTGCTAGATGCTCGCGTCCACTATACAGTTCTCAAACAACAACCCCCTCAACCCACACCACACGCACACACAACGGCGTGCGCGGGCGCCGGGAAGGAGGGCACCAATCCAGGGACTGTTGCCCCAGGACCCAACAGCGTGCCAAGGACCCCACCCCCACAGCAACCGACCCCACGCTTTCCCACCGCACCCCCACACTCTGCAAAGAGAGCACCAGGTTGCGGCGTACTCGCCGGGGCCGGCCCCACAGGGCACGGGCCACGAATCCGTTCATGTTCCACCCACGAGCACCCACCGGACCACGAACGGGTCCGCAATGGGCTGCATCAATCCCGGCAACCACCACCACGGCCAGGGGCCGCGGGGCGTCTTCCGGTGCTGCTCCTTAGAAAGGAGGTGATCCAGCCGCACCTTCCGGTACGGCTACCTTGTTACGACTTAGTCCCAATCGCCAGTCCCACCTTCGACGGCTCCCTCCCACAGGGGGTTGGGCCACCGGCTTCGGGTGTTACCGACTTTCGTGACTTGACGGGCGGTGTGTACAAGGCCCGGGAACGTATTCACCGCAGCGTTGCTGATCTGCGATTACTAGCGACTCCGACTTCATGGGGTCGAGTTGCAGACCCCAATCCGAACTGAGACCGGCTTTCTGGGATTGGCTCCACCTCACAGTATCGCAACCCTTTGTACCGGCCATTGTAGCATGCGTGAAGCCCAAGACATAAGGGGCATGATGATTTGACGTCGTCCCCACCTTCCTCCGAGTTGACCCCGGCAGTCTCCCATGAGTCCCCACCTTCAAGTGCTGGCAACATGGAACGAGGGTTGCGCTCGTTGCGGGACTTAACCCAACATCTCACGACACGAGCTGACGACAACCATGCACCACCTGTGAACCGGCCCCGAAGGGAAGCCCCATCTCTGGGACGGTCCGGCACATGTCAAGCCTTGGTAAGGTTCTTCGCGTTGCATCGAATTAATCCGCATGCTCCGCCGCTTGTGCGGGCCCCCGTCAATTCCTTTGAGTTTTAGCCTTGCGGCCGTACTCCCCAGGCGGGGCACTTAATGCGTTAGCTGCGGCGCGGAAACCGTGGAATGGCCCCCACACCTAGTGCCCAACGTTTACGGCATGGACTACCAGGGTATCTAATCCTGTTCGCTCCCCATGCTTTCGCTCCTCAGCGTCAGTTACAGCCCAGAGACCTGCCTTCGCCATCGGTGTTCCTCCTGATATCTGCGCATTTCACCGCTACACCAGGAATTCCAGTCTCCCCTACTGCACTCCAGCCTGCCCGTACCCACTGCAGACCCGGGGTTGAGCCCCGGGCTTTCACAGCAGACGCGACAAGCCGCCTACGAGCTCTTTACGCCCAATAATTCCGGATAACGCTCGCGCCCTACGTATTACCGCGGCTGCTGGCACGTAGTTAGCCGGCGCTTCTTCTGCAGGTACCGTCACTTCCGCTTCTTCCCTGCTGAAAGGGGTTTACAACCCGAAGGCCGTCATCCCCCACGCGGCGTCGCTGCATCAGGCTTCCGCCCATTGTGCAATATTCCCCACTGCTGCCTCCCGTAGGAGTCTGGGCCGTGTCTCAGTCCCAGTGTGGCCGGTCACCCTCTCAGGCCGGCTACCCGTCGTCGCCTTGGTAGGCCATCACCCCACCAACAAGCTGATAGGCCGCGAGCCCATCCAAGACCGCACAAGGCTTTCCACCCCCCACCATGCGATGAGGAGTCCTATCCGGTATTAGACCCAGTTTCCCAGGCTTATCCCAGAGTCAAGGGCAGGTTGCTCACGTGTTACTCACCCGTTCGCCACTAATCCACCCCCGAAAGGGCTTCATCGTTCGACTTGCATGTGTTAAGCACGCCGCCAGCGTTCATCCTGAGCCAGGATCAAACTCTCCGTCAAAAAACGAAAACCAGCCGGCAGGACGGGAAAACGCCCACACCAGCCAGCAAATCCAAAACTGGCAAAAACAAGACAGCCACACCCACGGGGGTGGGCAGGCCGCCCAATGTATCAACCAAAAAAAATGGCATCAACGAACTTGGCACACTATTGAGTTCTCAAACAACAGGCACACCCGGGTAACAACCGCGGACCACATCCGCGCCGCCTCCCCGAGGCAACTTCTCAAACCTACCAGAGCCTCTCCGTCAGTGCAAATTCCGTTTCCGGATTCGAACCTCGTGGAAATTCCCTGTCCCAGCCGTTCTAGCCGCGCAGAAGCGCTGCCATTCGGCTTGATCTGAAGGGTTTTGTCGTCCTGCTCGGCCGCTTTCTTTCTCTCGGCCGCCCCGGCGACTCAGAAAACATTACAGGTGCTGGGGGATGGCCGCAAATCCGTCGGCAGCCCGGGCGTGTCGCGCTTGACTGCCGATGCCGCGCGCCCTCAGACCCCACCTCGACGACCCAGCACCCACCTCGGCGACCCAGCACCCCACCTCGGCGGCAGAGGAGGAAACCTCACACCGGCCGGAGCTCGCGGACCCTCCCGTGGCCCGGGCAGAGCCACCTCGCATCAAGCGCGCGGAGGAACTCCTCCGAGCGCAGGGCGGCGGCGCGATCCGTGGTGAGGAACGTCGGGAACTGCGCGAAGCCAGTGCGGTCGTCCCCGAGGACGGCATCGCCGGCGAAGAGCACCTCCCCCCGGATGAAGGACACGTGGCCGTCGGTGTGCCCGGGAGTCGGCAGTGCCCGGACGCCGGGGAACACGTCGGCCTCGCCGTCGAGCCGCTCGACCCTCCCGGGGAACGGCCGGACGGGGATCCGCGTGATGAGCCTGCGGTAGGCGGTGCCGGCGGCGCGCGATCCCTCGAGCACATCCGCGTCGGCCCGCCCGATCCACACCGTGGACCCCGTGGCAGCCTGGAGCCGCCCGGCCACGCCCACATGGTCCAGGTCGTAGTGCGTGATGAGGATGTCGGTCACGCGTTCGAAGACGCGCGCGTCCGCGAGCTCCCGCACGATGCGGCCGAAGCCGGGCGCGAGGCCGGGATCGATCACTGCCACCCGCTCCCCCGCCTCGACGAGGTAGCCGTTGGAGCCGAGGCTCCGGTCGAGGCGGAACACTCCGGGGTAGACGCTCTGCACGGGTCCATGCCACCACGGCGGTGGGGTCCGCGCCAGAGCCGGCGCGGCGTCGCGGCCCCGGGGATGCCGAAGGGGCGGCACCCTGTGCGGGTGCCGCCCCTTCGGACGGATCAGGACTGCGCTACGAGGCGCCGCCCCTTACCAGGACGACTTGGTGACGCCCGGAAGCTCGCCCTTGTGCGCCATCTCGCGGAAGCGGACGCGGGAGATGCCGAACTTCTGGAACGTGCCGCGCGGACGGCCGTCGATCTGGTCGCGGTTGCGGAGGCGGACCGGGGAAGCGTCGCGGGGAAGCTTCTGCAGGCCGAGGCGGGCAGCCTCGCGGGCCTCGTCGGTCGCGTTCTCGTCGATGAGCGTCTTCTTGAGCTCGGCACGCTTCGCGGCGTAGCGGTCAACGATCACCTTGCGCTGCTCGTTGCGAGCAATCTTGGACTTCTTGGCCATGTGATTAGCGCTCCTCTCGGAAGTCGACGTGCTTGCGGACGACCGGGTCGTACTTCTTCATGACGAGACGATCCGGGTCGTTGCGGCGGTTCTTGCGGGTCACGTAGGTGTAGCCCGTGCCTGCCGTCGACTTGAGCTTGATGATCGGACGCGCGTCCTTGTCCTTCTTGGCCATTAGAGCTTCACACCCTTCGCAAGCAGCTCGGCGACGACCGCGTCAATGCCGCGGACGTCGATGGTCTTGATGCCACGGGCCGACACCGTCAGGGTGACGTTGCGGCGCAGGGACGGGACCCAGTAGCGCTTCTTCTGGATGTTCGGGTCGAACCGACGCTTGGTGCGGCGGTGCGAGTGAGAGATCGTGTGACCGAACGCGGGCGATGCCCCGGTCACCTGGCAATGCGCTGCCATGTTTCGCTCCTCCAAGGTGTAGTCAAACAGTTGCAGTAAAAATGGCGGTCCGCAGATGCGTCCCGCCACCTCGATGCACCGTTCGTTCTGCAGCTTTCCGGAGGGTGACCAGGCGGGGTGAGAACCAGCCGAAGTTCCTCGCCGCGGTTAGACGGTGACTTCAGTGCCGAGAAGTGGACTCCACTGCATACGACAGCCTTAAATACTAGGCGGCTCGCGTGGGGCCCGCAAATCAGATCCGGGTCCCGGCCTCCGTCCGGGCGCTGGGGGCCCTCCTAGGCTGGGGGCATGAGACGCCCGTCGCGGCCCCGGCCGTTCGTCCTGCTGCACGGCTGGGCCTGCCCGACATCCTACTGGGCCCCGCTCGCCGGCCTCCTCCGGGCGGCCGGACATGAGGTCCTCGCCCCGCCGCTGCCGGGCTACCCGCCTGCCGAGGCGCCTGCCGCGGGGGGGCGGGAGGGCGCCTGGCCGGATGCGGCGCCTTGGGATCTGGAGGCGGCGGCCGACGCCGTGGCGGAGCGACTCGTGCGCGTGGGCTCGCCTGCGCTGGTCGTGGGGCATTCGCTCGGCGGCTCAGTGGCCGCGACGCTGGCAGCGCGCCGGCCCGAGCTCGTCGCGGGGCTCGGGCTCGTGGGCATGGTGCCCGTGGCCCCGAGCGCCGCGGCCCGGGCCCGGCTGACCTCGCTCTTCCTCGAGCCCGAGGCGGGCGGTGGCGGCCCCGAGGACGGGCAGGGCGGGGACATGGGTGACGACCAGGGCGGGGACCGGGGCGACGGGCCCGCCCAGGCCGCAGTCGACGTCGTCCTTCGCGGGTGGTACGGCGACGGGGTCCTCGACAGCGACCTCGACCCCGCCTTCCGGCGCGAGCTCGAGGCCGCGTTCCGCATCCCCGGTCCCGTGCTCCGCGGCTCGCTCCGGGCGGCACTGGACGGCGTGGCGCGCGAGGTGCCGGACCGCATCACGGCGCCGACCGCCGTCGTGCTCGGGGCTGGCGACCGGACGCGTCCGCCCGAGGAGATCGAGGCCTTCCTCGCCGCGCATCCATCCTGGCGGCTCACGAGCGTCCCCGGGGCCGGGCACATGGTGCACTGGGAGGCCCCCGAGGCGTGCGCGGCCGCACTGCTCGCCCTGGCCGACGCTGCAGACAACGGGAAGGCAGCCCCTACCGACCGGTAGCCCCCGTGCCTATGATGGGACGACAGCTGAACGGGTCACCGGCCCACGGCGGCCCCGCGGACGAGGGGGCTGCCATGACCACCGACACCCATCGGACTGGAGCGGGGAAGGATCCCGCCGCTGATGGCGGACGCGCTGGCCCTGCCGATCCCACCGTGCCCAGCGACCCCACGGGGCTCGCCGACCTCGCAGAGCCCACCGAGCAGCGCGAGCCGGGCTGGGAGGAGGCCCGCGCCGTCGCCGAGGCCGGCCGCGAGACCGAGTGGCAGCGCCCGAGCTTCGCCAAGGCGCTCTACCTCGGCGACTTCCAGTGGAACCTCATCCACCCGCAGCCGGCCCCGCCCGCCGGGACCGTCGAGGAGGGCGAGGAGTTCCTGCGCCGCCTCGAGCAGCTCACGCGGACCATGGACGGCACGCGCATCGAGGCCGAGGACAGGATCCCGGACGAGTACCTGCGCGCGTTCGCGGACATCGGGGCGTTCGGCATGAAGGTGCCCAAGCAGTACGGCGGGCTCGGGCTCTCGCTCGCGTACTACGGGCGCGCGCTCATGATCATCGGCTCGGTGCACCCGAGCCTCGGCGCGCTGTTCTCGGCGCACCAGTCGATCGGCGTCCCCGAGCCGGTCAAGCTCTTCGGCACCGTCGCCCAGAAGCAGGCGTTCCTGCCGCGCTGCGCCGCGGGCGCGGTGACCGCCTTCCTCCTCACCGAGCCCGACGTCGGCTCCGACCCGGCGCGGCTCACGACGACGGCGACGCTCGCCGAGGACGGGCTCAGCTACATCCTCGACGGCTCGAAGCTGTGGACGACGAACGGGGTCATCGCGGAGCTCGTCGTGATCATGGCCAAGGTGCTGCCGCACGAGGCGGCCGGCGACGAGCCGGCGGGCAAGGGCGGGATCACGGCCTTCGTCGTCGAGATGGACTCCCCCGGCATCACGGTCGAGAACCGCAACACGTTCATGGGGCTCAAGGGCCTGGAGAACGGCGTCACGCGGTTCGACGCCGTGCGCGTCCCGGTCGCGAACCGCGTGGGCGGCGAGGGCAAGGGGCTCAAGATCGCCCTCACGACGCTCAACACGGGCCGGCTCTCGATCCCCGCCCTGTGCGCCGCGGGCGCCAAGTGGTCGCTCAAGATCGCGCGCGAGTGGTCCTCCGTCCGGGTCCAGTGGGGCCGCCCGATCGGCGAGCACGAGGCCGTCGCCACGAAGGTCGCGTTCATCGCCGCGACCGCGTTCGCCCTCGAGTCCGTCTTCGAGCTCTCCGCCGCCCTCGCCGACTCCGGACAGAAGGACGTCCGCATCGAGGCGGCGCTCGCGAAGCTCTGGTCCTCCGAGATGGCGTACCAGATCGCCGACGAGCTCGTGCAGATCCGCGGCGGGCGCGGCTACGAGACGGCCGCCTCGCTCCGGGCCCGCGGGGAGCGCGCCGTGCCCGCCGAGCAGCTCGTGCGGGACCTGCGGATCAACCGCATCTTCGAGGGGTCGACGGAGATCATGCGCCTGCTCATCGCCCGGGAGGCCGTGGACGCGCACCTGAGCGTGGCCGGGGACCTGGCCCGTGCGGACGCGACCCTCTCAGAGCGGGCCAAGGCCGCCCGGGACGCCTCGGGCTTCTACGCCCGCTGGCTGCCGGGGCTCTTCGCCGGGGAGGGCATGGACCCGCGCTCGTTCCGCGAGAGGGGACCTCTCGGGCGCCACCTGCGGTACATCGAGCGGGCCTCGCGGCGGCTTGCACGGCACACGTTCGTGGGCATGGGCCGCTGGCAGGCGCGGCTCGAGCACCGGCAGTCCTTCCTCGGGCGGGTCGTGGACATCGGCGCCGAGCTCTTCGCGATGGCGGCCACGTGCAGCCGCGCGGAGCATCTCCGCGCCGAAGGCGGCGCCGGTGCCGCGACCGCGCGGGACCTTGCCGACGCCTTCTGCACCCAGGCACGGCTGCGCGTCGAGGCGCTCTTCGGCGCGCTCTGGGACAACACGGACGACGCCGACCGCCGCCTCGCGCGCCGCGTCCTCGCCGGGGACTTCGCGTGGCTCGAGGAGGGCGTCATCGACCCGTCGGAGGGGACGGGGCCCTGGATCGCCCCGCGCACCGAGGGCCGGAGCACCAAGCCGAACCAGCACCGGCGCATCACGTAGACGCAGGCGGTGCCGCGACCTCGCTCGGATCGGTCCCCCGCCGTGGTACCCCGCCCTGCCGCCTACCCGCCGAACGCCGCCTTGACCTCCGCCGGGTCGACGTCCTCGATCCGGGCCGGGTTCCACCGCGGGGCGCCGTCCTTGTCCACGAGGAGCGCCCGGATCCCCTCGCGCATGTCGCCGCGGGCGATGAGGGCCGTCCCGAGCCTCAGGTCCTGGGCGAACACGTCGGCCAGGTCCATGAGGGCGGCCCGGCGCAGCGACTCGAGCGTCAGCACGACCGAGAACGGGCAGACCTCGCGCATCGCCGCGGCGGCCGCCCGCGCGCCGGCGTGCCCGGAACCTCCATCCATCGCCGTTGCGAGCTCGTCGAGCCGGTCGAGGATCGTCTGCGCGTCGTCGCCGGCATAGGCCTCGTCGATCCACTCGCGCTCGGCGGCGAGGGGGGCGACCAGCCGCGGATCCGCGGCGTCCAGCGCGAGGCCGCGCACGGCGTCGTGCGCGATCGCGACGTCCGCCCCGCCCGGCAGATCGTCCACGTCGAGCCCCGCGAACCGCTCGGCGAGCCGGCCGATGAGCGCCTCGCCGCCCTCGCCGAGGCGCTCCGAGGGCACGAGGTGATCCGCCCAGCCGAGGGCGAGGGCGTCGGCGCCCGTCGCCGGCGACGACGTGAGCGCGAGGTGCGTGCCCAGCTCCCCCGGCGCCGCTGCGAGGAGCTTGGCCATCCCGACATCGGGGGTGAAGCCGATCCGCGTCTCCGGCATGGCCACGGACGTGCGCTCCGTCACGACCCGCACCGAGCCGTGCGCGGAGATCCCGAGCCCGCCGCCCATCGTGATCCCGTCCATGAGCGCGACGTACGGCTTCGGGTACGCCGCGACGAGGCCGTTGAGCCGGTACTCGTCGGCCCAGAACGCGACGGCGTCCTCGTCCGGGCCGTCGCGCAGGGCCCGGACGTCGCCGCCCGCGCAGAGTCCCCTCCCCGCGCCGCGCACGACGACGGCGCGCACCTCGGGCGCGCCGGCCCACTCGAGCAGCGCCCCCTCGAGATCGAGGACCATGCGGCGGTCGAAAGAGTTGAGGGCCTTGGGCCTCTCGAGCGTGATGATCCCGAGCGGCCCGTGGGTCTCGACGCGGACGTGGGAGGTCACTGGGCGTCCCGGCCCGGACCCCGCCGGTCTCGGGCCCACTGGCGGCACGCGGCGGCGAAGGCGCCGAAGATCGCCACGAGCTGCCCGGGCGAGGCCTGCTCGGTCTGGCTGTCCTCGGGGTGCCACTGGATCCCGACGAGCCACTCGGAGGGGTCGGTCGTCTCGATGGCCTCGACGACGCCGTCGGGCGCCACCGCCGAGACCCGCAGGCCCTCGCCGAGCCGGTTGACGGCCTGGTGGTGGCCCGAGACGACCCGCAGCTCGGGCCCGAGGACCGCGAAGAGACGCGTGCCGGGGCTGATCTCGACGTCGTGCTGGAACATCGGGCCCTGCCGGTCGGCGTCGTTGCGGTGCATCCCGGTGCCGAGGTGCTCGTGCAGCGTGCCGCCGCGGACCACGTTGACGAGCTGCAGCCCGCGGCAGATGCCCAGGACCGGCCGGCCCGCGTCGAGCGCCGCGCGCACGAGGCGGGCCTCGGCGTCGTCCGCCCCCCGGTCCACCGACGTGATCGTGGGGTGCCCCGCGTCGCCGCCGTAGAGCTCCGGGTCCACGTCGCCGCCGCCCATCACGAGGACGCCGTCGACCTCCTCCGCCAGGCCCGGGCCGAGGGTCTCCGCGGTGTCCGGGTCGGCGGCGTCGAGCATGACGGCCTCCGCGCCCACCAGGCGCAGGCCCGCCGCGGCGGCGGCCGCGAGCCGGTTGACCTTCGCGTGGAACCACGGCTCGTGGGACGCCGCCGTGCCCGCGTACGTGACCGCGATGCGCGGCGCGGGGCCGGCAGTCACGTCGTCGCCGCTCACGGCGCGCCCCCCGCCGGGTACAGCGGGTTGTGGCCCGCGGCGACGCGCTCGTCCTCGCGGACCGGGCCGGGCGGCGTACCGTCGCCGAAGGGCCGGCCGCCGAGCGCCTCGCGCCCGTGCGGGGCCAGCCAGCCTGAGAGGTCGGGGCCCGCCGGGACGATCTGCGTCGGATTGATGTCCTCGTGGACGATGTAGTAGTGCTGCTTGATCTGCACGAAGTCGATCGTGTCGCCGAAGCCGGGCGTCTGGAAGAGGTCCCGGGCGTAGGCCCAGAGGGCCGGCATTTCGGTGAGCTTGTTCCGGTTGCACTTGAAGTGCCCGTGGTAGACGGCGTCGAAGCGCGCGAGGGTCGTGAAGAGGCGGACGTCCGCCTCGGTGATCGTGTCCCCGACGAGGTAGCGCCGGCCGGTGAGCCGCTCCTCGAGCCAGTCCATCGTGTCCCACAGGCGGGTGTAGGCGCGCTCGTACGAGGCCTGCGAGCCCGCGAAGCCGCAGCGGTACACCCCGTTGTTGACGTCGGCGAACACCCGGGCGTTGACGTCGTCGATCTCGTCGCGGAGCTCCTCCGGGTAGAGGTCCGGCGCCCCGACGCGGTGGAAGGCCGTCCACTCGCCGGAGAAGTCGAGGGTGATCTGGGGGTAGTTGTTGGTGACGACGGCGCCGCTCGGCACGTCCACGATCGCCGGGACCGTGATGCCGCGGGGGTAGTCGGGGAAGCGGCGGAAGTAGGCCTCCTGGAGGCGCTCGATGCCGAGGACGGGGTCGCGGCCGTCGGGGTCGAGGTCGAAGGTCCAGGAACGGGAGTCGTGGGTGGGGCCGGGGAGGCCCAGCGAGATGGCGTCCTCGAGCCCGAGGAGCCGGCGCACGATCACCGTCCGGTTGGCCCACGGGCAGGCCCGCGCCGCGACGAGCCGGTAGCGGCCGGCTTCGACCGGCCACGCCTTGGCCCCCTCTGGGGCCGGGGTGCCGGGCGGGAACATGCCGTCCCGCGTGATGCGGTCCTCGATGTAGTTCGTGTCCCG
This sequence comes from Sinomonas sp. T428B, assembly GCF_056780155.1. Taxonomy (NCBI): domain Bacteria; kingdom Bacillati; phylum Actinomycetota; class Actinomycetes; order Micrococcales; family Micrococcaceae; genus Sinomonas; species Sinomonas sp. T428B. Next base: position 3,506,717 of record NZ_JBRAZR010000001.1, read on the forward strand.
GGTGAACTCCTCCCCCGTGTGCACATAGGAGCCCCGCGTGCTGTACGGAGTGCCCTGCCTTCCGGCGGTTTCCTGAGCCATGCTGCCCAGCCTAGCCCCGGGCGGCGCGGCCGGAGCCGCTTTGCAGGTTTCGGTTGGTCCGCCCGCCACGTAGCGTGGGGCGCGGACGCTACCCATCGACGGCGAGGACGTGACCCATGGACTTCGGCAGCTACGCGACCCTTCAGCTCGACGTGACCGAGAGCATCGCAACCCTCACCGTGGACCGGCCCGACGCGCTCAACGCGCTCTCCCAGGAGGTCGTCGCGGAGCTGTGGAAGGCGTTCACGGCGATCCAGGACTCGTGCCGGCACGACGCCGGGTGGCCGGTCCGCGGCGTGATCGTCACGGGGGCGGGCGGCAAGGCGTTCGTCGCGGGCGCCGACATCCGGGAGATGTCCGGCATGGAGCCGGACGAGGCGGCCGAGTACTCCCGCTCGATGCAGGCCGTGACGCTCCTGATCGAGAAGCTGCCCGTGCCGGTCGTCGCGGCGGTCGACGGGTTCGCCCTGGGCGGCGGCTGCGAGCTCGCCCTCGCGTGCGACTTCATCTACGCCTCCGAGGCCGCGCGGTTCGGCCAGCCCGAGGTCAACCTGGGGCTCGTCCCGGGTTTCGGGGGCTCGGTGCGCCTCCCCCAGCGCATCGGCCTCGGCCCTGCGCGCGAGCTCATCTACACGGGCCGGCGCATCGACGCCGACGAGGCGCTGCGGCTCGGGCTGGTCAACCGCGTCCTGGGCACCCGCGAGCAGCTCCTCGCGGCCGCACGCGAGACGCTCGGCGAGATCGCGCAGAAGGCCCCGGCCGCCGTCGGCATCGCCAAGCACGCCATCAGCAGGGCGACGGGCCGCCCGACGGCCCAGGGCCTCGAGGACGAGGCCGACGCCTTCCGCGAGGCCTTCACGACCGCGGACATGCGCGAGGGGACCTCCGCCTTCCTCGAGAAGCGCGCGGCCGTGTTCACCGGGAGGTAGCGCGGCTGGACGGCCCCGTGCCGCGGCGCGGCCCCGGTGCCATACTGTGAGCCATGTCCCCTCCCCGCGACGAGACGGTGGCCGTGGTAGGCGCGACGGGTCGGCAGGGCTTCGCCGTCGTGCACCACCTGCTGAAGGAAGGATGGCGCGTGCGGGCCCTGACCCGCAATCCGGCGGGAGCCAAGGCGGCCGCGCTCCGGGACCTCGGGGCCGAGGTCATGCGCGTGGATACGGAGGACGTCGCGTCCCTGCGGCCGGCGTTCGCCGGCGCGCACGGCCTCTTCAACGTCCAGAACCCCATGACGAGCAGCCTCGAGGCGGAGGTGCGTCAGGGTTCCAATGTCGCCCTGGCGGCGGCGGACGCAGGCATCGGGCACGTCGTCTACGGGGCGGCAGGCGTGGGCGACACCCCCACGGGAGTCGGTTCCTGGGACTCAAAGCTCACCGTCGCGCGGCGCTTCCGCGACGCGGGCCTGCGGCTGACCGTCCTGCGGCCGACGGCTTTCATGGAGCTCATGACGGACAAGGGCTTCTACCCGCCCCTGGCCGTGTGGCACCTCATGCCCCAGCTCATGGGCTCCGGCAGGCCAGTCGCCTGGCTGTGCGTCGACGACCTCGGCGCGATCGCCGCGCGCGCCTTCGGCGACCCGGAGAGGTGGGGCGGGGCCGTTCTGGGCCTCGCCTCTGACGTGCAGTCGATCGACGAGTGCCGCGGCCTGTGGCAAGAGGCCACGGGGCGCCGGCCCCGCGGCCTGCCCATGCCGCAATGGCTCTTCGAGCGGTTTGTCGGCGACGACCTCACGACGATGTGGCGCTGGCTGCGCACCGGCCAGTTCGACATGTCGACCGACACTGCCCGCGCGATCCTGCCCGAGGCCCGGACCGTCCGGGAGTGGATGGACGAGCATGTGCGGGCTACTTCGCGGGGAGCCTCGTGATCCAGTAGTCCGCCGTGGCCGCGTCGGGCACCACGCCGAAGCGGGCGTTGACGGCCCACAGCCAGCCGCCGGCCACCGTCGCCGTCGAGGGGACGCTGAGGGTCTCGTCGGTCCGGTTCCCGGCCCACTTCGCCGTCCACCCGCCGTCGTGCGCGAGAACCACGACGGCGACCGAGTCCGGCCCGGCGCCGCGCACGTTGTACAGGACCGACCCGTCGAGCTCGAAGCCGTCGCCGCCGATGATGCCGGGACCGCCCGAGACGGGGATCGGCTCGACGGCGCCGCTCGGGAGCGGGACGCGCCACAGCCCGCCCGCGGTCGAGTTGTTGAGCACGAGCGAGCCGTCGGGGAGGGCGCGCACGCCGTTGGCGCTGAAGCCGGCCACGACGGGCCAGGCCCCGCCGAGCGCCAGGAACGTCGCCGCGGCGCCCGTGGGCACGCCGCCCGGGGCGTCGACCCGGGTGAGCCGGCTGAGCATCGAGTCGGTGACCCAGGCGGCGCCGGCGGTCAGGTCGATGTCGTTGAGGAACCGCGCCCCCGGTACGGGCGTCGCCGAGACGACGGCGCCCGTGCCGCCGTCGACCGCCCAGACGAAGGAGTCCGGGCCCACGCTGCCCACGGCCCACACGTACCCGGTCCGCGCGTCCCAGCGCAGCCCGCGCAGGGACCGCCCGGTCGCGCCCGGGAGGAGGACCGAGGACTGGCCGGTCAGGAGGTCGCCGGCGCGGATCCGCCCGTCCGCGAGCGAGCCGACGTAGAAGCGCGTGCCGGGCCCCGAGGTGATCCCCTCGGGCCGGAAGCCGACCGGCACGGCCACGGTCTCCGGGGCGGGAACCGCGCGGCGCGACGCGGCGGCCGCGCCCGGGGCCGCGAGGACGACGCCGGCGCCCGCCACGGCGGCGGCGAGCACCGCCCGCCGCGTCAGGGGCTGCGCGGTGGCAAGCCCGGACAGGGCAGAGGGACGGAAGGAAGGGGCTGGGGTGTCCATAAGCCATCGTGGGCAGGCCCCGGCCGCCCTGTCGAGGCCCCGAGCAGCGTTCCTTGGGCGGTCGCGGTGGCTGCGCCTGCGCCTGCTTCTGGCCCTGGCCGGGCCCTATGCCCGGCCCTCGAGGATCCCCTTGAGCTTGGCGAGGTCCTTGGTGTTCGCGCGGCGCATCGCCGCCTCCATGACCGGCGCGGCGATGGCCGCGAAGCCGCTCGGCTCCCCCGCATTGGCGAGCGTCATGACGGTGCCGCCCTCGCCGTCGTCCTTCCACGTGTAGGTGGTCCGCATCGGGAAGGGGCCCTGCGCCGTCGCCATGACGAGCCGCTCGCCGGGCACGTACTCCTCGATCCGGTAGGTGTAGGCGAGGTCGCGGCCGAGGAAGCGGGCGCGGAAGTCCACCTCGCTTCCGACGGCGAGCAGCTTGGGCGAGCGCCATGCGGCCGAGTGGATGTTGGCGTACCACTCGGGGGCATTGTCGGGGTCCGCGGCGTAGGCCGCGACCTCGGCGCGGGGGCGGTGGATGATCGCGGAGGTCTGGACGTCAACCACGGGAGGGCACCCGCCCCGTGAAGGCGACCAGCCGGTCGAGGGCGTGGGCGGACTCGTCCACGAGCTGCGCCTCGGCAAAGGCGCCGCTCGCGCGGACCTGGTGGCTGATCGTCTCCTCGGCGAGGCCGAGGACGTACTCCGAGAGCTCCGCGGAGACCTCGACCCGCCGGCCGAGGGCAGTCGCGTAGTCCCACGCGTGGACGAGGAGCTCGAGGGTGAGGATGTTCGCCACGGCCGCGGCCGGCATGACGGCGAAGCCCATGTCGACCTCGCCGTCGAGGCCGCGCCGCGCGAAGGCCTCGAGCGTGGGCTGGACGACGGCGGCGATGCGCGCCTCGACCGTGCCGCCAGCGTCGTCCGCCGGGAGGTCCGCGCCGAGCGCCGCGCCGATGCTCACGATGCTCCCGCGCAGGTGCCCGGTCAGGGCCGCAACGTCGTAGTCCGCGCACGGCGTGGGCAGGGACTGCTGCGCCGCCCCGACCCCGGTGAGCACGCGCGAGAGGACGGCGGCGGAGGCATCGGCGGCGGTGAGGCGGTTCAGGTCCGGGGGGACGGCGGCCCACTCGTCCGGGCCGGCGTCCCCTGACTCGGCCAGCGCCACGAGGCGGCCGAGGAAGTGGTTCCAGCCCTCGGCGTGGCTCGCCGTCTGGGCGGCGTCGAGGCCAGTGTGGTCGAGCGTGAGGTTCGTGCCGCCGTCGGCCGGCTCGAGGGTGATCGTCACGGTCGAGGCGCCGGGCGCGAGGTCCTCGGAACCCTCCCAGCCCCACGTGAAGGCGACCACGCGGCCCGGCTCGACCTCGGTGAACCTGCCCGCCGCGTGGTGGCCGGGGACGACCGTCCAGCGGTACTCGCCGCCGGCCCGCAGGTCGACGCGGGCGGTCACGGTCTGCCAGCGCCGCAGCCGCTCGGGCTGCGTGACGAGCGCGAAGGCCTCGTCCGGGCTGACGGGGAGGAACACGGTCTGGGTGAAGGACATGACGCTCCTTGGGTTGGCGGCGGGTCAGGGTTGGCGCTGCTGCGGGGGTTCGGGGGAGGCGGCGCCCTCGGGTACGCGGCCGGAGGCCAGCGCCTGGGCGTCGGCGACGAGGACGTCGAGCTCGCGGGCCCAGAACACGGCCACCTGCTCGCGCAGGCGGTCCATGCCCTCGGGCACGAGCCGGTAGTAGCGGTTGCGGCCCTCCTTGCGCGCCTCGACGAGGCCGACCTCGGCGAGGAGCAGGAGGTGCTGGGAGATCGCGGACCGGGAGACCTCGAACTGCTCGGCCAGCGGCGTGACGGACTGCTCCCCCGCGGCGAGCAGTGCGAGGAGCCTGCGCCGCGTGGGCTCGGCGGCGACCTCCAGCAGATCCGGCATGAAAATACGTTAGCAACGGCTAACGCATTGGGTCAAGGGTCGTGGGGGGTCGGGGGGCGATTCGTGGGGCGGGTCGTGGAGGGATCGGCGGCGGAGGACGTGAGACGCCTCGTCGCGAGGGAGGCGGGACGCGCGGAAGGGCGAGACGCCTCGTCGTCGGGAGCGGGCAGTTCGGAGGCAGAGGCCTCCGGCCCCTAGAGGCGCACGAGGTCCGCGTACTTCGGGCTGATGCCATCCCCCGAGGAGCGGCCCGTGAGGCGGCGCATGACCCACGGGCCGGCATGCTCGCGGACCCAGACCGCGTTGGCGCGCAGCTGCTGTGAGCGAGTCAGGACCGGCAGCTCGGGCGTCTCGGGGACCTCGGCCAGGCCCTCGTGCTCGAGGACCTCGAGGACGCGGTTGGCCATCGTCGCGTGCCCGAGGGAGGACATGTGCATGCGGTCCAGGTCCCACATGCGCCAGTCCTGGAACTCGTGGAAGCGCCAGTAGTCCACGATCGTGGCGCCGTGCCTGTCGGCGATCCAACGGACCTGCTCGTTGTAGATCGCGGTGCGGCCGCGCATCGTGCCGAAGACCTTGGACGAGCCGGCGTCGAAGCCCGTGAAGAGCAGCACCCGCGCGCCCGCCCCCACGAGGCGGGCGACGGCGGCGTCGTACTCGGCGAGGAGGCCGTCGATGTCGATGGTCGGGCGGAAGATGTCGTTGGCCCCCGCGTAGAGGGTCACGAGCGTGGGCTCGAGGGCGAGCGCGGCGTCGAGCTGCTCGGTGAGGACCTGGCGCATCTTGCGGCCGCGGATCGCGAGGTTCGCGTAGCCGAGGCGCGGATCAGCGGCCTGGAGCTGCTCGGCCACCCTGTCCGCCCAGCCGCGCACGCCGTTGGGCCGCGAGGGGTCCGGGTCGCCGAGCCCCTCGGTGAACGAGTCCCCGAGGGCGACGAAGCGCGCGGTGAAGACTGGAGTCGAGCCCGGTGTGGATCCCGAGGTCGATTCTCGGGTCGAGCCCGCGGTGACGTCCCCGCTCACGCCGGGCTCCCGCCGTCGTCCGCGAGCGCCTCGGCCCGCGCGGTGTCGCGGAAGATCCAGTTCCGGTCATCGAGCCGGGCCACGATCTTCTCCGCGATCTCGGCGAGGCGCCGCACGTCGTCGCCATCGAGGGCGTCGAAGATGAGCTCGCGCACGCGCTCGACGTGGATCGGGGCGAGCTCGACGATCGTCTCCCAGCCCTCGTCGGTCAGGTGCGCCGTGGTGACGCGGGCGTCGTCGGGCGAGGGCTGGCGGTCAATCCAGCCGCGCGCCTGCAGCTTGGTCACGACGTGCGAGAGCCGCGAGAGGGACGCCGACGTGCGCGAGGCCAGCTCCTTCATCGGCAGCGAGCGGCCCTCGGCCTCGCTGAGCATCGCGAGGACGTCGTAGTCGAAGAGCGAGAGCCGGTTGAGCGAGGTGAGGTGGGCGTCGAGCGCAGCCGGCAGCAGGGTGTTCACACTCAGCAGGGCCAGCCAGGCCCGGCGCTCCTGGGCGTTCAGCCAGCGGGGTTCCGTCACGGATATCAAGCATAGGCGTTTGGGATCTGCCTCTCGGCTCGCCCGGCGAGAACCGCCGCGGGAAGCCCACACGGGGTGTAAGGATCTGCCCAGGACCGGAAACTTGCCCGATGCACGGCTGGACGACGTGACCGCCGGCGCCGGCACAGGCCAACGGGGGGGTTCATGCTGAGGGAGCAGGAGAAGAGGCTGACGGCCTGGCACGAGGCGTTCCATGGGCGCGTGCTCGCGTTCGTGCGGCGCCGGGTCGCCTCGGAGGAGACGGCGCGGGAACTCGCCGCGGACGTGTTCCGCGTCGCGTGGCAGAAGGCAGACGAGGTTCCCGATCCGGCGCTGGGCTGGCTGCTTGCCGTGGCTCGGAACCTGATCGGCAACGAGTACCGCGGACGAGCGCGGGCCCGGCAGCTCGAGGCGCGGCTCGCCGAGTCGCTGCGAACGGAGAGCCAAACGCACGCCTCGGCCGAGCAGGCCCTGGTGGCGGCCGCGCTGTCCCGACTGAGAGAGAAAGACAGGGAGGTCCTCATGCTGTCCTACTGGGAAGGCCTGAGCCTGGCCGAGATCGGGCAGGTTCTCGGCTGCACCGGCTCGAACGCGGGCGTCCGGCTGCACAGGGCGCGCAAGGCCTTCGCGCGGGCGCTCCCGGCGCACCTCCGCCCAGAGAGCGAGGACTGACATGGACGCGATCCGACGCATGATCCAGGACATCAACCCCGTCCCCGACCGCGAGGGCCGCTCCCCGCTCCAGGAGGCTCGCACGCCCGAGACGATCCTCCTCCCTTCCCTGCCCGGCCCCGCTGCGGAAACCCCGGACACCGAAGATCCCGCCGACGGAGTCCCCGCCGAGGGCCGGTGGACGGCCGTGCAGTGGACGGGACTCGGACTGGCCGCTGCCGTGGTGGCGGCGGTCGTGGGGATCGGCGTGCTCGTGCCGAGGCCTACGCCGCCCGTGGCTCCAGCCTCGACCCCGACCCTGTCCGCCCCCGTGACCCCGGTGGCCCCCGCAACCACGCCCGCTCCCACATTGCCGGAGACCTCGCCTGCCGCCGACCCGTCCTCGGCCAGCGCCGACTGCAGCGTCTCCAGGATCGACGCGCTCCCCGCGGGCCCCTATCCGGTTCCGGCGGCCCTCCGCGAGCGGCCCCACGACTTCCGGGTCCTGGGCTGCACGAACGGCTGGATGGCCTTCGCCCTGACCGAGGAGGGCAAGAAGTACTGGGTTGACCATGGCCTGGCCCCGGACATCTCGCGGACGTTCCTCTACGCCCGGGCCAGCGGGGGGTACTTCATCCACACCATGGACCTGGCGACCCACGACTGGAGCATCCCGCCCGCGGCCGGCGCCGCGGAACGCCAGCGGTCCATGGAGAGCGCCTTCACCTCGGCCGGCATTCCGGTGGAGAACATGCAGGGACTCATCGGGACGCCCCCGCATCAGGGGTAGGCGCTTCGGAAGCGGGCCCGGGGACGGTACTAGCCTTGAGCCCATGAGTCCAGGCGCCGGCCGCTTCGCCCCGAGCCCCTCGGGGGAGCTCCACGTGGGGAACCTGCGCACGGCGCTGCTCGCGTGGCTCTTCGCCCGCGCGAGCGGGCGCCGCTTCCTCGTGCGCGTCGAGGACCTCGACCGCGCCCGCGCGGGAGCCGAGGAGGTCCAGCTGCGGGACCTCGCCGCCGTCGGCCTCGATTGGGACGGCGAGGTGGTCCGGCAGACCGAGCGCGGCGCGCTCTACGAGGCCGCGATCACGCGGCTCACGGCGGCCGGTCTCACGTACGAGTGCTACTGCACGCGCCGTGAGATCCAGGAGGCGCCGAGCGCGCCGCACGCCCCGCTCGGCGCGTACCCGGGCACGTGCCGGGACCTCACCGAGGCGGAGCGCGCACGACGGCGGGCGGAGCGGCCCGCGGCCGTCCGCCTCCGCGCGTCGGTCACCGAGTGGGCCGTGACGGACGCCCTGCACGGGCGGTACGCGGGGATCGTCGACGACTTCGTGCTGCGCCGCAACGACGGGGTCGTCGCGTACAACCTCGCGGTGGTGGTCGACGACGCCGCGCAGGGCGTGGACCAGGTGGTCCGCGGCGACGACCTCCTGCCCTCGACGCCCCGCCAGGCGTACCTCTCGGGGCTCCTCGGCATCCCCGTGCCGGAGTACGCGCACGTCCCCCTCGTGCTCAACCCCGCCGGGCGGCGGCTCGCGAAGCGCGACGGCGCCGTGACGCTCGCGGAGCTCGTGGCGGCGGGCGTGCCGGCCGGCCGGGTGACGGAGCTCCTGCTCTCCTCGCTCGGGCTGCCCGGGACGCTGCCCGAGGCCCTCGCCGTGTTCCGGCCCCAAGACCTCCCGCGGGACCCGTGGGTCCTGGAGCCGGCCGAGCTTCTGCCGCAGCGCCCCCACCCCCACCTCCCCAGCCCGGAATTGTCGAGTTGAGGCCGCTTCCGGCGCCTCGCACCGACGCGTAGCCGACAATTGCGGGGGGAGCCGAGAGTGTGGCGGGCGCGGCCTCAGCCCTGCATCGCGGTCAGCCCTTCATCGTGGCGTCAGCCCTGCATTGTGAACCGCCGCGCCGTGCGGCCCGCGGCCCACGGGACCCGGTAGAGCACCCCGACCACGGCGTTGCGGGCGGCCATGGCGGTGGGCGGCATCGGCCGGCCGAGGGCCATGTTGCGCCTGGCCTGCCGCGCCGCGAGGTCCGCCCCGCGCAGCCGCTCGCGCTCCGCGGCGGCCCAGAGCTCGGGCCATGCGGGCTCGCCGGGGCCACGAGGCCCCGCTCGCGGCACGTCGGCTCCCGATCGGTCCGCCCCTCGTCGGTCCGCACTCAGCACGTCCGCGACGATGAGCGGCGCGAAGGCCTCGGCGTCGAGCCACCCGAGGGTCATGCCCTGCCCGCCGATCGGGCTCACCTCGTGCGCGGCGTCCCCCACGAGCAGGACACGCCCGGCCCGCATCCGGGCCGCGAGCCGCTCCGTCACGGCGAAGGCGCTGAGCATCGTGCAGGTCCGCGGATCGAGCCGGGCCCCGGTCCGCTCCGCGACGAGCCGCGCGAGCCCCCGCGGAGTGGGGCCGGCCCAGAGGCGGTCGGTGTGGGCCACCCAGCGCCGCACGCCGCCCGGCAGCGGGAAGGACTCGACGATCCCGCCCGGCTCGAGATGCAGGACCGCGGCGGCCCCGTCGCCGGTCCTGTCCGCGAAGTCGCCCATGACGTAGGTGTCGGGCAGCGTCCGCTCCCGGATGGGAATGCCGAGCGCGCCCCGCATCGGCGAGCGCGCGCCGTCGGCCGCGACGACCCAGCGGCCGGCCACCGTCAGCTGGTCTTGCCCGTTCTCGCAGCGCACGACGGCGCCGTCGGCCTCCCGCACGAGGCCCACCGCGCGCATCCCCCGCCGCAGCGCACTGGGCGCGAGCCGGGCCAGCCGGGCCTCGAGGGCCTCCTCGGTGCGCCACTGGGGCACGGCGAGGACCGGGGGCTCGAGCGTGAGGCGCGCAATCTCGCGGCTCCCGCCCCGCAGCCCACGCGTGCGCGCCGAACCCTCGGCGATGCGGACGGCCTGCGCCGCCACCTCGTCCAGGACCCCGGCGCGGGCGAGGACGCGCTGCCCCGGCGGGTGGATGCCGATCGAGCGCGAGTGCCGCAGCCTCTCGGGCCGGGCCTCGAGCACGACGACGCCGACGCCCGCCTGGGCGAGCAGCACCGCGAGGCACAGGCCCACGGGGCCGCCGCCCACGATCACCGCGTGGTGCGTCTCGGGGTCGCGCATGCCGCGTACGAGCGCTAGGGCAGGAGGCGGGTCATGAGGGCTGTCTCGACCGTGAGGCCCGGCCCGAAGGCCATGGCGCAGACGCGCTCCGCGCCGATGGAAGGAGTGCCGATCGAAGGAGTGCCGGCAGAAGGAGCACCCGGCCCGCCGCCGTCCTGCGCTGTGTGGGTGCCAGCGCCCGCGCCGAGGATGTGCTCGAGCACGAACATGACCGTCGCGCTGGACATGTTGCCGAAGTTGCGCAGGGTCTCGCGGGCCGGCGCGGCCTGCGCCTCGCTGAGGCCGAGCCGCGCGACGACCTTGTCCACGATGCTGCGGCCCCCGGGGTGGATCGCCCAGTGCTCGATCTCGGCGTGCGGGAGCTCGGCGAGGGCCGGCTCGCGGGCCAGGAGCGGGACGAGGGCGCCCGTGATGTGCTCGTCGATGATGTGCGGGACGTACGTGCCGAGGACCATCTCGAAGCCGCGGTCGCCGATGTTCCACGCCATCGTCTCCTCGCCGACGGGGGTGAGGGTCGTCTCGAAGGCGTCGAGGCTCAGGGCGGGCCGGGTGAGCGGCAGGTCCCGCGCGGTCACGACGGCGGCCGCCGCGCCGTCCGCGAAGAGGGACGCGCCGAGGATCGTGTCCGGGTCGTTGGAGCTGCGCACGTGGAGGCTGCACAGCTCGACGATCGCCACGAGGACGACGGCGGAGGGGTCGGCGTCGCAGAACGCCTTGGCCGCGCGCAGGGCGGGGAACGCGGCGTAGCAGCCCATGAAGCCGAGGTGGAAGCGCTGCACCGAGGGCTTGAGGCCGAGGTCGCGGACCACACGGTAGTCGGGGCCGGGGTTGAAGAAGCCCGTGCAGGAGACGGTGACGACGTGGGTGACGTCCTCGGGGCCGATCCCCTCGGCGGCGTCGAGCGCCCGGCGCGCGGTCTCGGTGAAGAGCGGGGTGGCCTCGCGGACGAAGAGGTCGTTGCGGGTCTTGGTGCTCGGGGTCAGGATCGTGCCCGTGGACGGGTCGAAGAAGTCCGGGTCGTGGTCCGGGAGGTCCCAGGAGAACTCCGCGACGGCCGAGTAGCGGGTGTCGATCGCCGAGGCGTCGAAGCACGTCGCGACGAGGCGCTGGCCCAGGCGGGTGAGGCCCTTCTGGGCCGCGAAGACGTCCCGGGCCTCGGGCTGCTTGAGCACGGTGGACGGAACTGCGGTTTCGAGAGACCTCACAAGGACCGGCATGGGCCATTCTCACTATGGGACTGGTGCCCGGGGCAAGAGGCCGGGGGAAATCCGCTCTGGTGGGGGCTGGTTCAGCCCTCGGCGCAGCTCCTGTCGAGGAACTCCTGCGCGGCGCTGAAGAGCTGGTCGCCGTAGAGCTGCCGGGCGTCGGAGGGCTCCTCCCCGGGGTCGACGACGGGCGCGCTCGTCGCGATCGCGACCGACCGCGTGCCGTCCGCGCTGGCCATCACGACCGAGGCGTAGCCGAGCGCGTCGCCGCGCTGCCCGTAATGGACGCCCCCGCGACAGCTGCTGGACGCCCTCCAGAGCCCGAGGCCGTAGCCCTGGGGCCCCGGCTTCTGCATCTCGGCGAGGGACTCGGGCTTCAGGAGGCGGCCCGAGAGGAGCCCCGCGCCGAACGCCGCCAGGTCCCGGGCCGTCACGGCAGCGCCGCCCGGTAGGCCGGGCGTGGTCTCGCCTCCCGCAAGGTCCACCCGCTGGCCGCGCAGCCACACGTAGCCGTGCAGGATCTCGTCCTTCGGCTGGGATCCGAGCGTCGTGCCCGAGAGCCCGAGCGGGCGGACGATGTCCTCGCGGAAGACCTCGGCGATGGACTTGCCCCGGAGCTCCTCGACGATGAGCGCCACCGCCGCGAACGAGGTGTCGGTGAGGCCGAAGGAGCCGAACATGCTCGTGTTCCACGGCTGCCCGGCCGCCTGGGCGACGACGTCCCGCAGCGTGAGGGGCGTCTCGAGCACGTCCTCCGTCCACTCCCGCGGCGGCGGAAGCCCCGGGATGCCCGAGGTCTGGGCGAGCAGATCCCTGAGCGTCACGGTCCGCGGGGGCTTGAGGCCCATGGCCTCGAGCCTGTCATTGACCGGCGTGTCGAGGGCGAGCCTGCCCTCCTCGACGAGCTTGAGGGCCGAGACCGCGACCCAGGTCTGGAGGAGGCTCCCGGGGACGACGGCGTCGCCCGGCTGGGCGGGCTCGGCGCCGTCGAGCTTGCGCACCCCGTAGGCGTGCTCCCACGACATGCCGGGCCACTGGGCGTGGACCGTGACGCCCGATCCGCCGCTGCGCAGCGCGTTGCGGGCCGCCCGGTCGAGCGCCTCGACGGCCGGGGACATGCTCTGCGTGGGCACGGGCTCCGGGGCGTAGGAGCAGCCCGCCGAGGACAGGAGCAGGAGCACGACGGCGAGGACGGGCGCGAGCGGGACGTGCCGGTTCCGGCGGATTCTCGCGGGCATGGCGCACCTGTCCCTGGCCTGTGGTCCCACTCCCCGAGGCACGGCGCGGCACGCCGTGCCTCAAGGGTCGCGCCGGCCGCCGGGCCGGTCAACGGGGCGCGGAGTCGGACGCTCAGAGGAGCCGGGCGTCCTCGAGCTGCTCCGCGAGGCCCGCGCCGTCCGGCGCCGAGGCCCAGATGACGTCCGGGCGGGCGGCGACCTCGCCGCCGTCGTGCGTCGTGCCGCCCGAGAAGACGGCCTGGCTCGGGGAGAGCTGCCGGATCGCGACGGCCGCGACGGAGTCGGGGTGCGCGGCGGCGAAGTCGGCGTAGATCGCCTCGTCGTGCTGGCCGTTGTCCCCGACGAGGAGCCAGCGGATGTCGGGGAACTCGGCGGCGAGGCGCAGGAGGTTCTCGCGCTTGTGCTCACGGCCCGAGCGGAACCAGCGGTCCGGCGTCATGCCCCAGTCGGTGAGCAGGAGCGGCCCGGCCGGGTACAGGTTCCGCCCGAGGAAGCGCGCGAGCGTGGGCGCGGCGTTCCACGGGCCCGTGGAGAGGTACACGACCGGGGCCTCGGGGTGGTCCGTCGCGAGCCGGTCGAGGAGCACGGCCATGCCGGGAGTCGGCGTGCGCGCCCGCTCGCTCAGCACGAAGGTGTTCCACAGGGCCAGGAACGGACGCGGGAGGGCCGTGACCATGACGGTGTCGTCGATGTCGGAGACGATCCCGAACCGCGCCTCGGGGGACACGACGAGGATCTGCCCCACCGACGCCTCGGCGCCGTCGGCGCTCATGCGGGCCTCGTGCCACCCGGGCGTCAGCTCGACGTCGACCATCGCGTCCACGACGCCGCCCGAGTCGGCGCGCACGACGGCGCGCGTGCTGCCGATCTCGACCGTCACCTCGGCGTACTCGATCGGCACGGACGTGAAGGAGACCCAGCCGCGCACGTTCATGAAGTTGTCCTCGGGCCCGTGCAGGCCCGGCCTCGCGTACATGACCCGGGCCAGGACGCGCACGCGCCGCGTGGTCCCGTACCCGCGGTACGCGACGACCTGGGCCACGTAGTCCCCGTTGCGCACCATGCGCGTGCGCATCGCGTTCCACCCCCGCCCGATCCTCTGGGCGACGTTGAAGAGGGGCCGCAGCCGCGGGGTCGCGGCGCGGACGACGTCGTGGGCTGGGTGCACGGTCATGGAACCACTCTGCCACGACCGTGCGCCCTGGCTCACACCCGGGCCAGCTCCTCGATGTCCTCGAGGAAGGCCGCCGCGACGTCCGCGCCGACCGTGGTCTTGGTCTCGCCGATGGCCTCGAGGTAGTCCTCGGTGGTGGGCCCGCGCCGCCCGGGCGGCTGGCCGCCGCCGGGGCTCGCGCCGTCGTCCGCGGGCACCGTCTGGGCGCCGCCGTAGACGGCCTTCTCGAGGGCGCGCTGGCTCGCCGAGCGGGCCGCGAACTCGATGTCCGCCGGGGAGAAGCCCTCGGTGCGGGCCACGAGCGCGTCGATGTCGACGTCGGCGATGACCGAGTCGGGGATGAAGCGCTGCCACATGGCCAGGCGGGCCTCGGCGTCGGGCAGGCCGATGGGGATGACGTAGTCGAAGCGGCCGTGGCGCAGGAACGCCGAGTCGAGGGCGCGGATGAAGTTCGTCGCGCACACGAGGAGGCGGCCGGGCTGCTCGCGGAAGGCCGGGATGATCTTGAGCAGCTCGTTGGTCACGCCCTGGTTGGGGCTCGGCGGGTCGCCCGCGCGGTGCGAGGCGATCTCCTCGACCTCGTCGAGGAACACGACGGCGTGCTCGAGCTCGGCGATCTCGGTGAACGTGGTGCGGAGGGCGCCCGCGAGGCCCTCCGGATCGCCCGCGAGCCGGGACGGGAAGACCTCGACGAACGGCCACTCGAGGCGGGACGCGATGGCCTTGGCGAACGTCGTCTTGCCCGTCCCCGGCGGGCCGAAGAGCACGACGGCGCGCGGCGGCACGACGCCGAACTCGTCCGCGAGCTCGGCCTGGGCGAGCGGGAGCACGAGCCGGCGCTCGAGGAGCTGCTTCTCCCGCTTCATGCCCGCGACGTTCTCCCACAGGTCGCGCGGCAGGACGCGGCCGCCGAGCAGGGCCAGGGGCTCGAGCTCGGTGCGCTGGACCGGGATCTGGCGCTCGAAGAAGCGCAGGTTCTTCACGTCCTTGAACCCGCGCGAGAGGAACGCCTCGAGGCGGGTCTCGGTGTCCGGCATGAGGGCCGAGAGCTTCGTGAGGCCCAGCGGCGCCATGCGGTTCTCGAGCGCCGAGAGCAGCGCCGTCCCGATCCCGCGGGAGCGCCACTCGGGGAGGGTCGCGAGGAACACGATCCAGCCCTGCTCGTGGGCGGCGCGGCCCACGGCGGCGCCGACCACGTCCTCGCCGTGGAGCGCGACGACCGCGTGGTCCTTCTGGCAGCTCGCGAGGACCTCGGAGAGGGAGTAGACGGGCTCGATGCCGGAGGCCGTCATGGCGCTCCAGAGGTGGAGGATCCCGTCGAGGTCCGAGGGGTGGAAGTCCCTGATCCGCCAGCTGGTCATGCGCTGCTCCTTCGCTGTGCCCCGTCCGCTGCTTGCGCTGTGCCCGTCCGCTGCTTGCGCTGGGCCCTGTCCGCTGCACGCGAGTCTAGCGGCGGTGGCGTGGCAGTCAGGTTGCGTCTCGGAAGGGACGGGGCTGGGCCGGACCTGCGAGGATCGGGGCATGAGCATCGTGAAGATCAACGCCATCACCGTCCCCGCCGACTCCGGCGATGAGCTCGCGCGGCGCTTCGCCGCCCGGGCCGGCGCCGTCGACGGCCAGCCCGGCTTCGAAGGCTTCGAGCTCCTGCAGCCCACGGACGGGCGCAACGTGTGGCTCGTCGTGACCCGCTGGGCTGACGAGGAGAGCTTCGAGGCGTGGAGGAACTCGGCGTCGTTCGGCCAGGGGCACGGGCGCCCGGCCGGCGGGGCCGAGGGTGCCGCCGAGGGCGAGGCCCCGGCGGAGCGGCAGCGCCCGGTGGGCATGTCCGCCGAGCTGTGGAGCTTCTCCCCCGCCGACCTCGGGAGGTAGGCGCCTCCCAGGTGGCCCCGCGGCAGTCCCTCAGCGGTCGGTGAGCCGCGTCAGGACCTCGAGGTCCCGGGCCAGCCGGTCGTAGCGGGCGGGGCCGAGCTCGCGCCGCCACTCGGCCTCGATCCGCTCGATCTCGGCCCGGGCCACGGCCGTGGCGGCCGCGCCCCGGGGCGCCACGCGGATGAGGCGGGCCCGCGCATCGGACGGGTCGGGCACCCGCTCGACGTACCCGCCCGCCTCGAGCGCCTCGACCAGGGCGCTCGCGGTCTGCTTCGTCACCTTCGCGAGGTCCGCGAGCTCCGTGAGGCGCGAGCCGCTGCTCGAGATCCGCTGGAACACGCGCGACTGCGCCATCGTGATGTCCGTGAACCCGGCCGCGGCCACGGCCTCGAAGACCCTGTCCTCGAGCGCGCGGTACGGGATGTACAGGAGCAGTCCGATGTTGAACGCCACCCCTTGATTGTAGTCAGGCAAGCTGACCATAATTGGTCAGTATTCCGAACTACTTTGGGGGCAGGCGGTCACACCCGCCTCGCTTCGAGGGGGTGACCATGTACGGCGACGAGCTCTGGGGCCACATCCACGCCGAGCGCGCAGCCCTCGCGTCCCTCCTCGCCGGCCTCGCACCCGAGCAGTGGGACGCCCCGAGCCTGTGCCCCGGCTGGCGCGTCCGCGACGTCGCAGCCCACATCATCTCCGCCCCGCAGGCCACCCCGTGGGGCCTCGCGGCCGCCCTCGCCCGCGGCGGGGGGGACTTCGACCGCATGGTCTTCCTCGACGCCCGCCGCCGCGGCAGCGCCCCGCCGGCCACGATCCTCGGCGACTACCGCCGCCTGGCCCGCTCCCGCCGTCGTGCGCCGGGCACCTTCGGGACGACGCCCCTGCTCGACGTCCTCGTCCACGCCCAGGACATCGCGATCCCGCTCGGCCTCGCCCACCGCATGCCCGCCGACGCCGCGGCCGCGTGCGCGGAGCAGGTGTGGCGGGTCGCGTTCCCGTTCAGCGCACGACGGCGGCTGGGCGGCTTCGCGCTGCGCGCCACCGACGCGGACTGGCAGGCCGGCACCGGCCCCGCCGTCGAGGGCCCCATCGAGGCCCTCCTGCTGCTCCTGACCGGCAGGCGGGCGTGGCTGCACCGCCTCGCCGGGCCGGGGGCCGCGCAGCTCTGATCCCCTCGGCCGCCAAGGAGGCAGCCATGAACCTCATCACCCAGATCGCGGCGGGGCTGTTTGCCGTGACCCTCGTCGTCGTGGGCATCCTCGAGATCCGCTTCCACGGCGACCAACGGTTCCGCCCGATCTTCTACGTGGACCCCGGGACGGAGGGGGCCGTGCGGATGTGGGCGCAGAACATCGGGGCGGTCAACATCGTCACGGCGCTCGGCATCGCCACCGGACTCTGGATGGCCAATGCCGGGACGGGACCGGTCCACGGCGCGGGGGTCGGCATCGTGCTGTACACCCTCGCGGCGAACCTCCTGCTGGGCCCGTGGCTCGGGATCACGGAGCGGCGGCTGTGGGGCAGCGCGATCGGGCAGGCCGCGCTGCCGCTCGTGGGCCTCGTGGCGTTCGCCCTGGCCGGGTGACGCCCAGCTACGCCGTGCGCCGGCGCAGCACCGAGGCGAGCACGAAGGCCGCCGCGGCCGCCGTCGTCATCATGAGGGCCATGGGGAGGGGCGTGTCCTCCCCCGCGATGCCCGAGAGCGGCGAGACCGCGGCGCCGAAGATGAACTGCGAGAAGCCGAGCAGGGCCGAGCCGCTGCCGGAGACGTGCCGGACCTCCTCGAGCGCGAGGGCGGTCGAGTTGCCCATGATGAACCCGACGCTCGTCACGGCGCACCAGATGGGGACCGCGAGGACCCACCGGGGCACGGGAAGGAGCGCGACGACGAGGATGGCCGTGGAGAAGGCGAGGAGCGCGGGCACGGCGGCGCCGATCATGCGCTGCGGGCCCCAGCGGCGCACGAGGCGGGAGGACGCGTAGCCGGCGCCGATGAGGCCCACGGCGTTGACGCCGAAGATCGCCCCGTAGCCGACCGCGGAGAAGCCCATCACGTTCTGGTAGACGAACGGGGATGCGGAGATGTAGGTCATCATCGCCGCGAAGGTCAGGGCGAAGAGCGCCGCGTAGCCGAGGTAGCGGGGCACGCGCGCCAGCTGCGCGAAGCCGCCGAGGAGGCTGTGGGCGCCGCGCTGCTCGCGCGGGCGGGTCTCGCGGAACACGGTCGCGACGCACAGCATCATGAGCGCGAAGAGTGCCGCGAGCGTCCACATGACGCCGCGCCAGCCGACGGGCCCCTCGATGAGTGCCCCGATCGAGGGCGCGAGGACGGGGGCGACGCCGCCGACGGTCATCATGAGGCTCATGGTCCGGGCCGTCTCCGAGCCCTTCGTGAGGTCCACGATGATGGCCCGTGCGATCACGATCCCCGCCGCGCCGCAGAGGCCCTGCACGAGGCGGGCCGCGACGAGCACCTCGAGGGTCGGGGCGAGGGCCGCGAGCGCGGAGGCGGCGAGCGCGCCGGCGTTGCCGACCAGGAGCGGTCGCAGGCGGCCGAAGCGGTCGGAGATCGCGCCGAACGTGAGCTGCCCGAACGCCATGCCCACGAGGAAGCCCGTGAGCGTGAGCTGGACCCCCGAGGCCGTCGCCGCGAACTCCTGCTGCACGCGCGGGAAGCCGGGCAGGTACAGGTCGGTGGCGAGCGGCGCCGTCGTGGCGAGGAACGCGAGGGTCAGCAGCCAGGCCGGGTGGAGGCCGCCGCGCGGGTTCAGTGCTGGGGGCACGGGGTCCCCCGGGAGATGGTTGAAACGTCAGGCACCCGCCAAGCCTAGTAGGAGGTGGCGCGCCGGGGCTGTGACGCCAGACGCACTTGCGGGGTCACCTCCCAACGTTGCGGGGTCACCTCCCTGCGTTGCGGGGTCACCTCCCTGCGTTGCGGGGTCACCTCGCGTTTACCCTCCCGACGCCCGCGCGTGGCCTCGCCTCCCTAGGCTCCCGGGCGTGGCCGGAAGCGTTCGCGAGAGCCGAAGAAGGTTTGTCGCCCTGGGCGACTCCTTCACCGAAGGCGTGGGGGACTGGCACCCCGGCCTGCCCAACGGCGTCCGGGGGTGGGCCGACCGTGTCGCGGAGAAGCTCGCCAAGGCCGAGAAGGGCTGGGAGTATGCCAACCTCGCCATCCGGTCGAAGCGCCTCCGGCAGATCGTCGACGAGCAGCTCGAGCCTGCCCTCGCCCTCGAGCCCACGCTCGTGACCGTCTACGCGGGCGGCAACGACATCCTCGACGTCGGCACGTCGATGGACCAGCTCCTCGCCGAGTACGAGGAGTTCGTGCGGAAGCTGGCGGGGACCGGTGCGACGCTCGTGCTGTTCACCGGCTACGACGTCAAGGTCAACCCCCTCCTCGAGCCCCTCAAGCGCCGCAACTGGCAGTACAACGCCCGGGTCCGGGAGCTCGCCAGCGAGCTCGACGCCGTCCTCGTCGACTATTGGTGTTTCGACGAGTTCGCGGACAAGCGCCTGTGGGACGCCGACCGGCTCCACATGAACAAGGCGGGCCACAAAGTCCTCGCGCGCCAGGTCCTAGACCACCTCGGCGTCCCGCACCGCATGAAGCACAAGGAGTGGGAGCCGCCCGTGCGGCGCACCCCGCGCGAGTGGGCCGGGGCGCAGCGGGCGTGGGTCCGGGACTGGGTCGTGCCGCTCATCGGGCGCAAGCTCCGGGGCGAGACGCTTGGCGACTCCCTCTCCCCGCGCTGGCCCGAGCCCGTCAAGGTCCCGCGGCAGGGCGGCCTGCGCCGCTATGTCGAAAAGCACCCCGAAGCGCTCGCCCAGACCCCTGGCTGGGTCCTCTGACGGAGCAGGGATGGCCCCGCAACGCTGGGACGTGACCCCGCAACGTTGAGACGTGACCCCGCAACTTACCGCTGGGCGGTGCCCTGCTTCCAGTAGCCCATGAAGGCGACCTGCTCGCGGTTGATCCCGCAGTCGCGCACGAGGTACCGCCGCAGGGACTTGACCACGCCGGACTCCCCCGCGATCCACGCGTAGAACGGGCGCACGGTCGCGGGCGGGACCCCGACACCGTCCGCGGCCTCGGCGCCGAAGAGCCGGCGGTACTGCGGCGTGTCCCACATGAGCTCGCGCTCGGGGCCGACGTCGAGCGGCTCGCCCGCCGCGGCGGCCCGGGCCGGGACGTCGGGGCCGGGGGCACAGAAGGGCTCGAGCACGACGCCGTGCACCGCCTCCGTGAGCAGCTCGCCGTGGGTGCGCTCCCCCCGGGCGAGCCACGTGATCGAGACGTCTGCGCGGGTCGGGAGGTTCTGGAAGTCCTCGGCGCACGGCACCTCGAGGATGGCCTGGCCGGTCATGCCGGCCGGGAGGTCGCGGAGGATCCCGCCGATCGCCGGCAGCGCGGTCTCGTCGCCCACGAGCAGGACGTGCCCGGCGAGCCCGGGCGCGAACTCGATCCCGGCGCACTCGCCCGAGGCCGCGCTCGGCCCGAACACGAGCGCCTCGTCACCCGGCACGACGCCCATGGCCCACGTCGCGGCGGGCCCGGAGCGGCCGTCCGCGTCGACGTGCAGCACGAAGTCGACGTCGATCTCCGGGTAGGCCTCCTCGAGCCGCGCCTCGCGCACCGTGTAGGACCGGATCTCGCCCCGCGTGCCCTCGGGCAGGGCGAGCCACGCCTGGTACCACGAGGCGCCGTCGCCCGACGGCCCGGCCGCGGCGAGCTCTGCGACGCGCGGGAGCGGGTGCCCGGGCGAGGGCACGAGCACCTTGATACGCAGGTCCCACGTCGCGCCGTCGGCGTCGGTCGCGAAGTCGCGCAGGCTCGTCCCGCCGAACGTGATCCGGCGCAGGCTCGGGCTCAGGTCGCGCACCGCGGCGACGGTGAGCTCGAACGGGCGCACGACGCCGGCACGCGCCTGGGTGCGCGGGCGGCTGTTCGCCGGGACGCGGGGGCTGGCGGTGGGTCGGCTCATGCGGAAGCTCCTTTGGTAAGGCTTACCTTCGTCAGATCATAGACGGTCACACGTGCCCTTACGCAAAGGATGCTTAGCGTATTTCCCGTTTTCCGGCGCGTCCGACTACGGGGCCCCTGCGCCCTGGCCGCCGGATCCTCCCGTTCCCTGCTGTCGGCAGTTGTATGTCCGGGTCAGGGGTGCACCAATCCACGATCCGACCAAGGCTCGGACGGTGAGGGTGTAGACCCCGCTTCCCACGGAGGCGGAGCTCTGGGTGAGGGTCACGGCGTCGAGGCTCGTCGTCGTGCTGCTGCTCGTGCCGTCCGGAGCAGTGAGTGTGAAGGTGTATGACGTCGCACGCTCGACCTTTCCGTACCCCAGCACCGTGACCGTGGCCTGCTTGCCCGTCAGTCCGCACACGAAGCTCGCGGTCACACTCCCCGGCGCCGGGATGCTGTAGGTCGAGACCTGCAGCGAGGCGA
This sequence comes from Sinomonas sp. T428B, assembly GCF_056780155.1. Classification (NCBI taxonomy): domain Bacteria; kingdom Bacillati; phylum Actinomycetota; class Actinomycetes; order Micrococcales; family Micrococcaceae; genus Sinomonas; species Sinomonas sp. T428B. The sequence goes on from NZ_JBRAZR010000001.1 coordinate 3,527,776, forward strand.
CGCCGGTCCCGATGAACGCAGCCCAAGCGCCCGCCGGAGCGAGGACGAGAGCCCCGACGGGGGCGAGGGCCGCAGCCAAGGCGAGGCAGACGGCGGTCAGCGCTCGGTGGATGCTTCGTGCCATGAGTGCCTCGCGCTGCCTTCCGTGTCGCTGTGGTCATGGGTGTGGTGCTGGCCTCATGCTCCCAGCCGCTCCTCAAGCCGGCCCGGGACGAATGCTCAAGGTTTGTTCAACGGCCTGCTCACCCGTCGCCGGGAGGTCTGCAAGACTTGCTGTCCATGGGCGAAGGATTCTCTGACCGCCGGGCGGTTGTCATCGAGGACGACGCCGACGTCCGCGTGCTCCTCGCCAGGACCCTGCAGCGTCACGGCTTCGACGTGGCCGAGGCGGCGACCGGGGCCGAGGGGCTGCGGCTCGCGCGCGAGCAGGCAACCGACGTCGTGACCCTCGACCTGAACCTGCCCGACCTCGACGGGACGGAGGTGTGCCGGCGGCTCCGGGAGTTCTCCGACGCGTACATCGTCATGATCACGGGCCGCGTCGAGGAGATCGATGAGCTCATCGGCCTGCAGATCGGCGCCGACGACTACATCAGCAAGCCCTTCAGCCCTCGCACGGTCCAGGCCAGGATCGAGGCGATGTTCCGCCGCCCGCGCACGCTGTCCGCGCACGGCCTCGGCCCTCACCGTGCCGAGGCCTCCGCGGCGCCCTCCGAGCCGCTCGCCCAGACCGGATCGTCTCCCGCGCCCGCCCCCGATGCTGGCCCTGCCTCCGGAACCGTCCCCGGCCCTTCCGCCGGCGCTTCCCCCGCCTTCGATCCGAGGCGCATCACGCACGGGCCGCTCGTCGTGGACCTGGATGCGCGGCTCGTCGAGCTCGACGGGCAGGAGCTCCTCCTGACCCGGACCGAGTTCGACCTCCTGGCGCTCCTCGTGGGCTCCCCGCGGCGTGTCTGGACGCGCGAGATGCTCCTGCGCTCGGTCTGGGGCGACGAGTGGGCCTCGGACGAGCACCTCGTCGAGGTCCACGTGGGGAACCTCCGCCGCAAGCTGGGCGACCGAGGCCGGAACCCGCGCTTCATCCGGACCGTGCGCGGCGTCGGGTACGGGATGATGGCTCCGCCTCCCTGAGCCGCCTTGCCCCGTCGCAGGCCCGGGCCTCAGCCGCCGCTGAGGGCCTCCACGAGCGCGGCGGCGACCGCATCGGCGTCGTTCACGAGGGCGCGGACGGACTCTCGGGCCCGGGCTGTGCGCTCGGCACGGACGTCCTCCTCGAGGAGCCGCACGTCACGCTCGAGCTGCAGGGCCCCGACCATCGAGGCGGAGACCGCGAGGCTCACGAGCGCCACCTGAGCGGCCTCGAGCTCTTCGGCCTCGAGCGCCGTCGCGATCGCGTGGATCCGGCGCGGGAGGAGCTTGACGAACGAGGCCGCAAAGTCGAGCGCATGGGCCCTCGAGGCGAGGTCCTCGGCGAGGTCGTCGAGGCACGCCCGGTCGAGGATGGGGAGTGCCGCCGGTTCCAGGTCCTCACGCCCTCTCGCGGGTGGGATCAGCGGCGGTGCCGGGGGCACCGCCGCCGGCGTGATCAGCGGCGGAGTCGGCCGCGGGCCGGCGCCAGATCGAGCGGAGCACGAGGGCCACGAGCGCCGCCGCCGAGGTGTACATGAGCACCGTCGAGGCACCGCCCTGGCGCAGGAACCGGATCGCGTCGCCGAGGTGCGGGACGAGGCCGGCGATCGTGTAGACGGCGTCGTCGGTGATGACAGCCGTCCACGGGTCCGGGCCGTTGTTCGCATCGCCCTGGGTCCGGACGAGCGTGGTGCCGTCGCCCGGGCGGGCGACCTCGATGACCCGGTGCGTCTCGACCCGCCGGTCGCCGACGGGGATGTGGTAGGTGAGCACGTCCCCGACCTCCAGCTGCGAGGTCGGGGTCCGCACGCTCACGACGACGTCGCCCGGGTTGATCAGGGGCGCCATCGAGCCGGTCAGCATCGTCGACGTCTGGTAGCCGAGCACGCGCGGCCCGACCGCGAGGAAGAGGAACGCCGCGAGGGCGACGGCGAGGGCGAGTCCCAGCGCGGCACGCCCGAGGATTCCTGCCGCCCGCCCGAAGATTCCTGAAGAGGCGTGCACCACCCGCCGCTCCGCCCGCCCGCGGGAGGGAACGCGGGCGGGCGTGGCGGGGCCGGGGGTCTCGGGGGAATCGAGGTCGGCCGGAGGGGTAGTCGGATGGGCCTCGGCGAGGGTGGACAGGTCCACAGTCATGGCGTCCTCCTGGCGGATCGGCTGGAAGGGGGTCAGTCAGCGGCTCACTGGTTCGTCGCGGTGCGCTGCGTGCCGGTGAAGGCGAAGGCCACGGTGCTGGACTTCCCCTGGAAGTCGTTGTTCGCCGCGGCCGGGAGGCTCACCGTCACGCGCAGGTTGTCCGACCCGTTCGAGCCGACGGCGGCGAGGTTGGCGAGCGCGATGTTCGCGCCGATGATCCCGCGCTGGGCGAGCACGGTCGACGTCGTGCCCGAGCACGTGTACGTGTAGCCCCCGCCGGAGATGGCGGCCTCGGTCCATGCCGTGGAACAGCGGTCGATCGTCATCTGGAGGCCGTTCTGCGCATCGGTGTCGAGGACCGAGGAGGGGCTGGCCGTCGTCGTCAGGGTGATGCCCGCGAGGGCCTGGCTGCCCGTGTTCGTGAGCGTGACGGCGCGCTGGATGGTGTCGCCCGGGACGATCCCCGTGGCGGCGACATTGAGGCGGTTGGCGGCCGTGCCAGAATCCCCCAGCCCGATCACGACCGTCCCCGAGGAGACGGTCTCGCTCGCGGAGGTCGTGGAGGTGAAGGCGCCGTACGTGCCCAGGCCGGCGACGCTCGCCGCAGCCCCGACGAGCGCGGCCGAGGCCAGGACCTTGCCGGACGTGGTCTTGAGGCTGATTCCCATGGTGGTGTCCTTTTCTTCCGCCGGGCCCTTCATGCCCGCCCTGTGCCTGTTCGCCAGTCCCTGCGGCCGGCCTGCAACAACTCTCGGGCCGGGACTTCAACGCCAACGCCGCGCGCCGGACAAGAAAAGTTCAAGATCGGTTCAAGCCCTCCCGAAGCGGGAGGACCTTGCATGTGCGTGACGGCCAGATTGCTCTGACCCCTCGCGCGCCCGCCCCGAAAGCAGCAGGATTAGGCCTGTATCCGGATGAGGGATCCATCCGCCGGCTGGAGACCTCCATGAACGGGAGGTGCGCATGTCGGGGAAGGGAACACCCAGCTCGGCCAAGGGACCGGGCCGCAACGACGTCTCGGGGCCGGGAGTCGTCGTCGAGCGGCCAGAACTCATCCGCAACGTGGCCCTCGTGGGCCACTCGGGAGCCGGCAAGACGATGCTGCTCGAGGCTCTCCTCGCGTCGACCGGGGCGATCTCGCGCCGAGGGTCGATCGAGGACGGCTCGACGGTCGGCGACTCCGACCCCTCTGCCGTGAAGCAGCAGCGGTCCGTCGCGCTCGCGGTGGCGCCCGTCGTCGTCGGCGACGTCAAGGTGAACCTCGTCGACACGCCGGGCTACGCCGACTTCATCGGCGAGCTGCGCGCGGGGCTGCGCGCGGCGGACGGCGCGCTGTTCGTCGTCTCGGCCGTCGACGGCGTAGACGCGGCGACGACCGCGCTGTGGGCCGAGTGCGAGCGCGTGGGGATGCCGCGCGCCGTCGTCATCAGCCGGCTCGACCACCCGCGCGCGAACTACGACGCCGCCCTCGCCGCGAGCCGCGAGGCCTTCGGCGAGTCCGTGCTTCCGCTCTACGTGCCCATGCGCGACGGGGACGAGCTCACGGGCCTCCTCGGCCTCATCTCGGGGACGGTCTCCGACTACTCCGGCGACCGGCTGCAGCCCGACACGCGGCCGGCGAAGCCCGAGGAGCTCGAGGGCTGGGAGGCGGCCCGCGGGGAGCTGATCGAGGGCATCATCGCCGAGAGCGAGGACGAGACCCTCATGGACCGGTACCTCGGCGGCGAGGACATCGACCTCGACGTCATCGTGGCCGACCTCGAGACGGCGGTCGCGCGCGCCTCGTTCTTCCCGGTCATCCCGACGTCCGCCACGGCCGGGGTCGGCACCGCGGAGGTCCTCGAGGTCCTCACCCGGGGCTTCCCCTCGCCGCTCGAGCACGCGGTCCCGCCCGCGACGACGCTCGACGGCGCCCCCGCGCCGGCGCTGCGCTGCGACCCCGACGGGCCGCTCGCCGGTGAGGTGGTCCGCACGACCGTGGACCCGTTCCTCGGCCGCGTGTGCCTGGTCCGGCTCTTCTCCGGGACCCTGCGCGAGGACACCCCCGTCCACGTGGGCCGACACGGCCTCGCCGACCGCGGCCACCCCGACCACGACAGCGACGAGCGCATCGGGCACCTCTACTCGCCGTTCGGGACGAACCTGCGCGCCGTTCCGGCCGCCGTCGCCGGGGACCTGTGCTCCCTCGCGAAGCTCGCCACCGCCGAGACCGGGGACACGGTGTCCTCCCGCGAGGCGCCCCTGCTCGTGGACACGTGGGACATGCCGGAGCCGCTCATGCCCGTCGCCGTCGAGGCGGCCTCGCACGGGGACGAGGACGCGCTCGCGAAGGCGCTCGGCAAGGTCGCCGCCGCGGACCCGACCCTCCGCGTGGAGCGCAACCCCGAGACGCACCAGCTCGTGCTGTGGTGCATGGGCGAGGCGCATGCCGACGTCGTGCTGGACCGGCTGCGGGACCAGGGCGTCAAGCTCCAGACGGTCGACGTCGTCACGCCCCTGCGCGAGACCTTCGCCGAGCCCGCGTCCGGGCACGGCAGGTACGTCAAGCAGTCCGGCGGCCACGGGCAGTACGCGATCTGCGACATCGAGGTCGAGCCGCTCGAGCGCGGCGGGGGGTTCGAGTTCGTGGACAAGATCGTGGGCGGCGTCATCTCGGGCACGTTCATCTCCTCCGTCGAGAAGGGCGTGCGGACGCAGATGGCCAAGGGCGTCGCGGAGGGCTTCCCCGTCGTCGACATCCGCGTGACGCTTGTGGGCGGCAAGATGCACAGCGTGGACTCCTCGGACGCCGCGTTCCAGTCCGCGGGGGCGCTCGCGCTGCGCGAGGCCGCCGCCGCGGCGCGGATCCAGCTGCTCGAGCCCGTCTCGCTCGTCACGATCACCGTCCCGGACGAGTACGTCGGCGCCGTCATGAGCGACCTCTCGGCCCGCCGCGGGCGGCTCACGGGCACGACGTCGGCCGGCGGGGAGACCACGGAGGTCACCGCCGAGGTGCCCGACGTCGAGCTGCTGCGCTACGCCGTCGACCTCCGCGCGCTCACGCAGGGCACGGGCCGCTTCCGCCGCGAGTACGTGCGCCACGACCCGGCCCCCCGCGCCAGCTGACCTTTGCGGGGTCACCTCCCAACGTTGCGGGGTCACCTCCCAACGTTGCGGGGTCAGCTCCCAACGTTGCGGGGTCAGCGGAGGACGATGTCCACCGGGTTGGCCTGGGACCGCGGGCCGCCCGGCACCCTGCCGCCCAGAACCGAGCCTCCCGGCCCCGGGCCCCCGGCCGGGCCCTCGATGAGCCCCGACCGGTTGGTCCGCTTGTCCCGCAGGATCTCCGTCACGGAGCCGAGGTACCGCGAGAGGTCGATGACGTTCTCGGGCGCCGCGAGCAGGAGCTGGAACCCGAACTCGTGCAGCGCCGAGATGCCGGCCCCGGCGAACTCCTCGGACGCGAGCACGAACGCCTCGTCCATCATGACGGTCCCGTAGCTCGTGAACCCCTGCTCGGCGATGCCCAGCTGGTAGCTCAGCGCCGCGGCCATGATGAACGCCGTGAACCGCTGCCGCTCGCCGCCGGACATCGAGCCGGTGTCGGCGTGCACGAACACCTCGTCGCGCGCGGGACCATCCGAGCCGCCGTTCTTGGTGTCTCGCGACACCCGGTGCTCCTTGCACGAGATGAACACGTGCGTCCGCACGTCGAGCACCTCCGCCCGCCAGCGCCGGTCCTCGGGCGTGTGCGAGGCGAGCCGCTTCACGAGCGCCTCGAGCGTCTTGTAGCGGATGGTGAGCTGGTCCTCGCCCGAGGGGCCGGGGCTGTCCGGCTCTCCCGTGCGGGCGGCCGACGACGCGTGGCGCGCCGCGAGCGCGGAGACGATCGCGTCCTTGAACTGCTTGGCCGAGGCGGGCACGGTCTGCCGGATGTCCAGCTCGAGGTACGAGCCCTCGTGGAAGTCCACGCCCGCGAGGATCGAGTTCAGCGGCAGGATGCGCGCCGAGATGCCCCGGCGCTCCTCGTCGAGCAGGTGCAGGAGCGTCGAGAACGACTCGTGCGTGCGCTGGGCGAAGAACTCCCGGAACCGGGCCTCCTGGGCGGGCAGGCCCTCGGAGACGATCTGGTGGTACCGGGCCTCGAAGGCGTCGGCCGCGGCGACGGAGGCGCCGTGGTCCGCCGAGACGACCGAGCCCCAGTCGCGCTGGAACTGCTCGAAGATGCGCGTGAGGCGCTCGGCGGCGGCCTGCGCCCTGCTCTCGGCGGCATGGACCTGGGCCGCGATCCGGGCGTGCACCTCGGCGGCGATCCGGTCGAGGTCGTGCTGGTCCTCGGGCTCGCCGGCCTCGGCGAAGAGCGGGGCGAGCGTCTCGCTCGCGGCGTCCGACGGCGGGGCGGCGGCCAGGCGGGCGCGCGCGGCCTCGAGGAGGCGGTCGGCGCTCATGAGCTGGGCGTCGAGCTGGCGGTACTCGCTCTGCAGCACGGCCGCGGCCTCGGTCGAGGCCTGGTGCTCGGTGCGGGCCGTCTCGACCTTGTCGCGGAGGGGCTCGAGGTCGCTCTGCGCGGCGAGGGCGTCCTCGAGCCGCGCCTCGATGCGGCGCAGCTCCTCCTCGGCGACCTCGGAAGAGACCTCCTCCCAGGCCCGGGTGTCCTCGGCGACCCGGCGGAGGGCCTCGAGCCGTCGGGCCAGGCCCTGGTGCGAGTCCTCGCTCGCCTGCGCGGCCTCGGCGGCGGAGGCCAGCGCCGCCTCGAGCTCGAGCACGCGCGCGGCGAGGAGCTCGAGCTTGGGCGCGTTGTCGAAGCCGAGCACGAAGTCGGCGCGGGCGGCGAAGCGGTCGTCCTTCTCGACTGTGCCGCGGCCCCGCTTGACGACGCCGCCGAGGCTCACCCCGCGCTCGACCCCGGCGAGCTCGTCCGGGTCCTCGACGCACGCGTAGGCGAAGTCGGCGGCGATCCGCTCGCGCAGGTAGTCGCCGGCCTCCCCGGGGAGGATCTGCAGCTTGGTCAGGAGGTCGCCCTCGCGCACCTCCTCGAGGGCGAGCTCGGCGCCGGGCACGCGCGCGGAGAGGTCGACGGCGCGCAGCGCCCCGCGGATCGCGTTCCCGTCGAGGTAGCGGGTCACCGCGGCGAAGTGCCGGCCCGGGACGAGGAGCGTCGTCGCGAGCGAGCGGAGCGCGCGCTCGGCGGCGGGCCGCCAGCGCTCGTGCTCCTCGGCGAGGTCGATGAGCTCGCCGGCGAACGGCATCTCCTCCTCCGCGACGCCGAGGGCCGCGGCGATCGCGGCGCGGTTCTCGACGGCCGACGGCGGCAGGAGGCTCTTGCGCTCTGCGAGCGAGGCGAGCTCGCGGCGGGCCTCGGCGAGCTCGCGCTTGGCCGTGGCGTGCGCGTCGAACGCCTCGAAGCGGGCCTCCTTGAGCACGGCGCTGTCCCTCTCGATCGCCTCGAGGGCCTCGGCGGCCTGGCGGCGAGCGTCCGCCCACCCGTCGGCCGAGAACGGCAGCTGCAGCCCGGCGTCGTGCATCCCCGCCTTGGCCGCGGCCTCGACCTCGCGCCGCAGCCGCAGGCCGACCGCCGCGTTGTCCCGCGCCTGCTCGAGGGTGGAGATCTGGTTGCCGCCCGCGTTGTTGTACTCGGCCTCGAGCGAGCGCAGCTCCTTGGCGAGCGCGTCCCGGCGGTGCCGCTCGGCCGAGAGCTCCTTGGCCTTGGCCTGGGCGCGCGTGCGGACGTCGGCGAGCGCGCGCTCGTGGACGGCGACGGCGTGGGCCTGCCGGACGGCGTCGAACGGGCCAGCCGCGAGCTCCCGGAGCCGGGCGGCCTCGGCGAGGGCCTCGGCGTGCTCCCGGTTGAGGTCCGGGACGGGGGCGAGCTGGTCGCGCTGGAGCCGCACGTCCTCGAGCCGGGCCCGGATGGACATGAGGTTGCCGAACTCCTCGACCACCTCGTCCGCGGCGGCGAGGGTGGCCGGCGGATCGAGGACCTGGTCGCGGAAGAAGCTGTTGACGCTCCCGCCGAGGCCCTTGCCGGCCTGGATGACGCGCAGGAGCGGGAGGGCCTGGTCGCTCGAGATGCCCAGGAGCCGGCGGAAGCGCTCGGCGAAGGCCTTGTGCACGTCGAAGACCTGGGCATTCGGGAAGGCCGCTTCGAGGGCCGAGCGCGTGAAGCGCCTGCCCTGGCCCTCGCCGATCAGGCCCTCGACCGCGGCGATGTCGAGCGGCTCCGAGTCGATGAGGTAGAAGCGGCCGAGGCTCGACTCCGTGCCGTTCTTGGGCAGGTCGAAGAGCGCCGAGAGCGTGTGGCGCGTCCCGGCGGCGTTGTCGAAGGTCAGGGCGACGGCGCTCCACGTCGCGCCCGGGCGCTGGAAGGCGCTCGCCTGGCCCTCGCCGACGGCGACGTCGCCGACCTTGCCGCGCATGTACGTGTAGGTGGTGCGGCGGTCCTCGCTCGAGCCGGCGCGGGCGGCGGCGGCCTCGTTCGAGCGCGGGCGGGCGTCGAAGACGCGCGCGATCGCGTCGAAGAGCGTGGACTTGCCGACGCCGGAGTTGCCCGTGAGCATCGTGCCGTTGCGGTCCACGTGCATCGTGTGCGCGCCGTGGAACGTGCCCCAGTTGACGATCTGGACGAGCGAGAGCCGGTACTGGCCCGGGTTCACTTCGGTGCCGAGCGGCAGCATGGTCGCGATGCTCACGCGGTGGCCTCCTCATCGTCGCCGAGATGGGGGTCTGGGACGCCGAGATGGGGGCCTGGGTCACCGAGATGGGGGCCTCCGTCGTCCTCGGCCCCTTCGTCGTCGCCGAAGGGGAGCTGCCCGCCCGGCTGCGGCAGCGCGCCGTCGTGCGCCGATCCGGCAGTCGCGAGCGACTCGAGGTGCCGCGTCACGTCCCCGATGTTCTCGAACGGCAGCGCGAGCGGGAGGGCGTTGGAGATGAGGTAGACGTCCTCGAGCGGGGTTGGGATGAGCAGGCGGCGCGCCTGGAGCTTCGCGACAGCGCGGGCAACGGTGTCGGCATCGCGCAGGGCGTCCTGCTCCTCGACCGGGCGGTAGTGGGCGACGACGTCGGCGAGCTCCTCGAGGGTGACCGTCGGCTCGGTCTGGGCGGTGGTGTGGCGGTCGAGCAGGAGCCGCAGCCGCAGGAGCAGGATCGTCTCGACGCGGCTCAGGGCGCGTTGCTGCCGCAGGACGGTCGAGCGCGAGGCCGTCCCGAGCAGCTCCGGGTCGACGGGGCGCAGGACGGCGATCTTCCGCTCGTGGTCGATCTGCAGGCGCAGGAAGAGCTCCGAGAGCCGCGAGCGCAGCACGTCCTCGTGGTCCAGGAGCGTGGTCCAGCCCTTCTCGTCCCGGCCGCCGTCGAGGTACGGGCCCTTGAGCAGGCGCACGAGGACCTGGCGGACCTTGAGCGGGAGCTCGCCGGTGTCGCCGTCGTACAGCGCGCGGACCGGGATGAAGGGCTCGTCCGGCGCCGCCGGCTGCGCGGTGCCCGCGGGCACCGGGGCGTCAGGCTCAGCGGCGCCCGACGGCGTCGCCTCCTCGTGCGCCTCGGCCTCCTCGGTGACGGGCTCGACGTCGTGCATCAGCTTTCCCCTCCAGCGGTGACGGTGACGGACGGCAGGTAGGCGGTGCGGCGGGAGCCGTCGATCTGGCCGAACTCGAGAGGCCCCCAGGCGCCGCGGTCGAAGTCGGCGCCGCGGTGCAGCAGCTCGGACAGGAGCGCGCGGATCGAGTTGATGTGCTGCTCCCCCTCGGGCAGGCGGTCCCAGACCTCGGCGAGGGTGGCGCGGCCGCCGCCGTCGGCGAGCGCGAGGTCCAGCGCCTCGCGCAGCGCGGCAGCGCGGGCCTTCGCGGTGCGCGCCGAGCGTATGCGGTCCTCGGAGCCGAAGCTGATCGGATCCGCGAGCCGGGGCGGCGGGGCGAGCTCGTCCGGGTCGAAGAGCTTGACCATGGAGAGCGACTCGAACTCGGCCCCGAACAGCTCCGGGGCGGGCGCGAAGCCTGGCTCGTCGCGGACGTACGGGAGCCGCCGGACCGCCTGCTCCGCGCGGCGGATCGCCTCGCGCAGCCGCACGGACTGGCGGTAGTCGTCGCTCTGGACGTAGGTGTTGAGGCTCTCGGAGAGCTTGCCGTAGATGCGCTGGATCTGCGTGTTGGCCTCGCGCAGCTCGGCGACGAGGTGCCGGAGCGTCTCGCGCTCCTCGTGCCCGAGCCCGTCGGCGAAGTCCCGCGAGAGCACCTCGGCGATCGCGGCGCGGAAGCGCATCTGCTGCTCGGGGTTCTCGAGGAAGGCCGTGAACGAGCGGAACGTCCGGCCCTCGCTCGAGGCACGCAGGCGGCGGTCCGCCTCGAGCACCTGCGCCATGGTCGCGCCCTTGCTCAGCGACTCCTCGATGATCTGGTTGCGCAGCTGCCCGACGGACTCCTCGATGCGGTCGCGCATGCGTTTGAAGTCCGCGGGCAGACCGCCCGCGAGATCGAGGATGTTCTCGGCCGCCTCGAGCGCGTTCTCGTCGTCGAGTCCGCCGGTCCGCTCGCCCGCGCGCAGGGCCCGCACGATCTCCCGGCGCTCCTCGATCTCGGCCTCGAGCGCCTCGATCCGCGCCGTCGTGTCCGGGTTCGTCTCGCGGGCGAGGCGTTCGACGTCGGCCAGGAGCGTCCCGAGGCGGGACCCCGTGAGCGTCGAGCGGTCCGAGGAGAGCGCCTCGAGGAACGCGAGCACGCGGGCCGCGGCCTCGGTGAGCTCGTACACGATCCGCCCGCCCTGGGCCCGGCGGGTCAGGAAGCGGCGCCGGGTCCAGTCGTCGGCGACTGCACGGCCCGTCGCGTTGCCGGCCGTGGCGGGGCTGCCGGCGGCGGCGTCGCGGGCGCGGAGGTCCTCGAGGTAGGAGTCGAGCTCGTCGTGGAGCTCCTCGAGCCCGACCTGCGGCCGGTTGCGCGTGAACGCCGTCTGCAGCGCGGCGATGGTCCACGGCGCGCTCCGGGTCAGGGCCCAGGCGGGCCCGCGGTGGAGGGACTCGAGCTCGGCGAGCCTCGCGAGCATGGCGGACGACGGCGCGGCCCCGGGCACGCCGCCGGGTGCGGCCCGTGGGGGGCTGGGGTGCGTGGCGGAGTGGGTGCCGGGCGTCGTGTGCGCTGCGGGGGCTCGGTTCGGGCGAGTCATTGCGGCCGATGCCGCGCCGTCCGACGCCACTGCTGGCGGCGTGGGGGAACTCGGGGAGGCAGCTGGCACGGCAGCCCAGTCTACCGGGGCCCGGGCCGCCCCCGGCCGGGTCGCCATCGCCAGCCGGGTCGCATCGCGAACTTGCAGCTGCCGCACGACACCACGGTGAATCCCCTGCAGAAAGCTACGGTGTCGCATCGAACCTGCGGCCTCGAAGAGTGGCCTAGGACGCCAGCAGCCGGTCGACGCGGCGTCGCAGTTCGGCCTCGTCGAACAGGTCCGCCCACACAAGACGCAGCAGCTGCCAGCCCTCTTCCATGAGGGCCTTCTCGCGCTGCCGCTCCCGGAGCAGCACTTCCGGGGTCGGAGCGTAGGCGAAGTACTTGACGCGGCCGTCGAACTCGATGCCGCGGCGGATGTCCGGCCACCCCGTGTCCACGCGCACCCGGCCCACGCGCGTCGCCACCTCGATCTGCTGCTTCGGCGTGGGTACGGGCATGGTGCTCAGCCGCCAATTCAGAAGGCTCTCCCCAGGCGATTCGCTGAGCGTCGAGCCCAGGGCGATGGCCGCACGCGCGGTCACGACGCCCCGCTGGCCCGACGCACGGTCGAGCAGGGCCTCGACCCTTGCCGGCTCGGCGCCCAGCCGCAGCCCGTGGTCGATGATGATCTGCGCGGCGCCGCGCTGGAGGATGCACGCACTGTCCACCATCGTCCTTTCGAGGACAGTGGCCGGCAGCCCGGACACCATGCACCGGTCCTCGCTGCCAAGGTGGCCGGCGTGGGGACGCACCTCGGGCCGGTATCGGGACCGGCCCGGCGCCCGCGGAACGGTGACGTGGATGAACTCGTCTGGCTTCCAGAGTGAGAGGCCGTGAAGCCTCGCGGCGCTGAGGTGGCTGTAGACGAACCCGGGTTCCGACAGCCGCGCATGGTGGTCGAAGTGCGCCCGGAGCGTCACGAGGTGGCGCTCTTTCGCGCCGAGGACGTGCCATGCATCGAGCCGGTAGTACAGCCCGTGAGCGATCCGCACGAGCAGGCCCGCCTGAACAAGTCGCTCGGCAGCCCTGCCTGAGCCGAGCCTCTCGGCGACCTGCGAGGCCAGCCACGGTCCGGGATGCGGAAGGGGGAAGTCCATGAGGCCCACGCTCGCGCTGCCCCGGGCCGTCCAGAAGAAGTGCGAAGCGCATGTGGAGGACACGCCGTCGTGCGCCCTGTGGAGGAGCAGTCACGCAGCCCGCCGGCAGCGGGCGTCATACAAAGTTTCGGTACACCGAAATTTGTTCCGAGGTACTCCGAAACCTATCCTTGCTGTATGCGTACAGCGTCGTTCCGCGCCCTTCGGGGTCCCCTGTCCCGTGTCCGACTCCTCGCCGCCCTCCTGGCGGCGGCAGCACTGCTGTGCACGGCCTGCGGAGGGGCGAGCGGCGGCGCCGGGGGCGGCGCAGGCAACGACCGGCCGGTGGTCCTGACCACCTTCACGGTCCTCGCGGACATCGCCCAGAACGTCGCCGGGGACAAGCTGCGCGTCGAGTCCATCACCAAGGCCGGCGCCGAGATCCACGGCTACGAGCCCACGCCCGGGGACATCAAGAAGGCCGCGCAGGCGGACCTCATCCTCGACAACGGGCTCAACCTCGAGGCGTGGTTCGGCCAGTTCGTCGCGGACCTGAAGGTCAAGCACGTCGAGGTGAGCGCCGGCGTCGAGCCCATCGACATCGCCGAGGACTCCTACGCGGGAAAGCCCAACCCGCACGCGTGGATGTCCCCGCAGAACGTCCAGAAGTACGCCGACAACATGGCCGCGGCGTTCGCCGAGCTCGACCCCGCCAACGCCGACACCTACCGCGCCAACGCGGCGTCGTACCGCGCAGAGCTGCAGAAGGTCCAGGACGAGCTCGTGACCGGCCTCGCGGCCCTCCCGCAGAACCACCGCGCGCTTGTCACATGCGAGGGCGCATTCTCCTACCTCGCCCGGGACGCGGGCCTGACCGAGAAGTACATCTGGGCGGTAAACGCCGAGCAGCAGGCCACGCCCCAGCAGATCGCGAGCGCGATCGAGTTCGTCAAGGCCAACCAGGTCCCCGCCGTCTTCTGCGAGTCCACGGTGAGCCATGCGCCGATGGAGCAGGTCGCCGCCGCGAGCGGCGCGAAGCTCGCCGGCGTCCTCTACGTCGACTCGCTCTCGGAGGCAGGGGGCCCAGTGCCGACCTACCTCGACCTCATCCGTCACGATGTCAAGACCATCCTTGCCGGCCTGAGCAACGGCTCAGCAGGCTGATCGGGCTGGACCAGAAGAGAGAGCGTGAGGAGCCCATGAGCACGCACCCGTTCCCGGTTCCCGGGGCGCCCGCGGTCGACGTCGCCGAGGTCACCGTGCACTACGGCGAGGTCCTCGCGCTCAACAAGGCCACCCTCTCGCTCGAACCCGGGCGGATCTGCGGGCTCATCGGCATGAACGGCTCGGGGAAGTCGACCCTCTTCAAGACCATCATGGGCATCGTCCGGCCGGACTCCGGCAAGGTCCGCGTGCACGGCGGCACCCCCGGGGAGGCGCGCCGCCGCGGTGTCGTCGGCTACGTCCCGCAGAGCGAGGGCGTGGACTGGGACTTCCCCGTCTCGGTGCGGGACGTGGTCATGATGGGCCGCTACGGCGGCATGGGCCTCACGCGGCGCCCGAAGTCCTCGGACCAGGAGGCCGTCGACGCGGCCCTCGAGCGCGTCGAGCTGACCAAGTTCGCGGACCGGCAGATCGGCCAGCTTTCGGGCGGGCAGAAGAAGCGGGCGTTCGTGGCCCGCGGGATCGCGCAGGGCGCCTCGGTGCTCCTGCTCGACGAGCCGTTCGCCGGCGTCGACAAGCGCTCGGAGGCGACCATGTCCCGCCTCCTGCGCGAGCTCGCTGACGACGGGAAGACGATCCTCATCTCGACCCACGACCTCCACGCGCTCCCTCAGCTCGCCGACGAGGCCGTGCTGCTCCTGCACCGCGTGCTCATGCACGGCGACCCGGCCGAGGTGCTCCAGGCCGAGAACCTGGCCCTGGCCTTCGGCCTCGACGTCCTGGGAGGGAAGGCGTGATGGACCTGCTCGAGCTCGTCGCCGAACCGCTCTCGTACGAGTTCATGACCCGCGCGCTCGCGACGGCGGTCGTCGCCGCGATCGTGTGCGCGGTGCTCTCGTGCTGGCTCGTGCTCATCGGCTGGTCCCTCATGGGCGACGCCGTCTCGCACGCGGTGCTGCCCGGCGTCGTGCTCGCGTACATCCTCGGGGCGCCGTTCGCGCTCGGCGCCGTGGTGTTCGGGTTCCTCGCGGTCGCGCTCATCGGGGCCGTGCGCGGCACGAGCCGGGTCAAGGAGGACGCGGCGATCGGGATCGTGTTCACGACCCTGTTCGCGCTGGGCCTCGTGCTCATCTCCGTCACCCCGAGCCAGACGGATCTGAACCACATCATCTTCGGCAACCTGCTCGGCGTCGGCTGGGACGACCTGTGGCAGGTGCTCATCCTCGGCGCGGTGACGTTCGCGATCCTCGTGCTCAAGCGCCGCGACTTCACGCTCTACGCCTTCGACCCGACGCACGCGCACGCGATCGGCCTGAGCCCGCGGCTCCTCGGGGCCACGCTCCTGGGCCTGCTCGCGCTCACCGCGGTCGTGGCGCTCCAGGCCGTGGGCGTGGTCCTCGTCGTGGCGATGCTCATCATCCCCGGCGCGACGGCGTACCTCCTCACGGACCGGTTCTCGCGCATGCTCGTCATCGCCCCGACGGTCTCCGCCGCGTGCGCGATCCTCGGCATCTACGTGAGCTACTACGCGGACACGGCCTCGGGGGCGATGATCGTGCTCGTCCAGGGCATCGCGTTCACGCTCGTGTACCTCCTCGCGCCCCGGCAGGGGCTCCTCGGCAAGCGGCTCGCGGCGGCGCGGCGGCGTCGGCCGGTGCGGGTGTAGCCCAGGCGGACGACGACGGCGGGCGGCGGCAGCGCCCGACGGCGTGCGGCCGGCTTCGGCGGGCGGGGAACCTGCCCCGCCGCTCCCCCGTTGGAATCCCCGAGGGGGCTGGCCGGATCGCCACGCGGTGCGCATCAGGCTCCGTCTAGGGTTCGAAACTGTCAGTGGCCCACGACATAATGGGCCGTGGCTGGTCTTGGGGGCACCCGCCCCCGTGGGATCCCTAGGCCCGTCGGCAGCGGAAGCTGCCATGCCGCCCGGCACCCCGGGCCTGGAGGAGGAGGCGCCGCGCAGTGTTTCTGAGAACCTTCGGCTGGTCGTTCGCCGTCAGCATCGCCGCGCTCGTCGTGGCCTTCCTCTACGGCGGCCCGCAGGCACTCTTCCTCGCGTTCGTCCTGGGCGTCCTCGAGGTGAGCCTGAGCTTCGACAACGCCGTGGTCAACGCCCGCATCCTCGAACGGATGAACCCGTTCTGGCAGAAGATGTTCCTCACCGTGGGCATCGTGATCGCCGTCTTCGGCATGCGCGTGCTCTTCCCGCTGCTCATCGTCGGGATCGCCGCGCAGCTCAACCCGGTCGAGGCCGTGCAGCTCGCGCTCGACAAGGGGCCGATCGAGGAGCCCGGCAGCTACGCGTACATCCTCGACCAGGCGCATCCGCAGATCGCCGCGTTCGGCGGCATCTTCCTGCTCATGATCTTCCTCGACTTCTTCTTCGAGGACCGGGACATCAGGTGGCTCCACTGGCTCGAAATGCCGCTGGCCAAGGTCGGGAAGATGAACGGCGCCTCGCTCGTCTGCGGCCTCTTCGCCCTCGCCATCATCGGGCATCTCTCCAGCTCGGAGATCCAGGGCACGGTGCTCATGTCCGGCATCTTCGGCATGGTGACGTACTTCCTGGTCAAGGGCCTCGGCGAGCTCTTCGTCATCGACGAGACCGGCGAGATCGATCCCGGGGACGCCCCGGCTGCGGCTGACGGCGGGGCGAAGGGCCCGAACAAGGCCGTCCAGGTCTCCGGCAAGGCCGCCTTCATGCTCTTCCTCTACCTCGAGATGATCGACGCCTCGTTCTCGTTCGACGGGGTCATCGGCGCCTTCGCGATCACCTCGGATCCGATCATCATCGCCCTGGGCCTCGGGCTCATCGGCGCAATGTTCGTCCGCTCCCTGACCGTCTATCTCGTCCGCCAGGGCACGCTCGACGAATACGTCTACCTGGACCACGGCGCGCACTGGGCCATCGGCGCCCTCGCCGTGATCCTCCTCCTGACGATCGGGATCCACGTCAACGAGGTCATCACGGGCCTCATCGGCGTCTTCTTCATTGCCGCCTCGTTCATCGCCTCGATCCGGCGAAACCGACGAAGGGCGGCCGAGCCCGAGCCGGCCGCCCTGGCATAACCCCCTCGAACCGGCAGACATCCATCCACGAGAAGAACAGACGAAGGAGCGCACTGTGGGACTGAGCTTGCAGAAGGGTCAGGGCCTCTCGCTGACCAAGCAGGACGGCACGAGCCTCACCCAGGTCCGCCTGGGCCTGGGCTGGGACGCCGTCCAGCAGCCGAAGAAGGGCGGGCTGTTCGGCGGCCTGTTCGGCGGCGGCGAGGCAGAGGTGGACCTCGACGCCTCAGCCATCCTCTACAACACCGGCCGCCAAGCACTGGACACCGTGTTCTTCAACCAGCTCGCGAGCAAGGACGGCTCCGTCCGCCACGCCGGGGACAACCTCACGGGCGCCGGTGAGGGCGACGACGAGGTCATTACCGTCAACCTCCCGAGCGTCAACGGCGCCGTCGAGCACATCGTGTTCGTCATCACGAGCTACTCGCAGCAGACCTTCGACCGCGTGCAGAACGCCTTCTGCCGCGTCGTCGACGACTCGGTGGCGGGCAGCCCCGAGGTCGCGCGCTACACACTCACCGAGCAGGGCCCGTCC
The DNA here is from genome assembly GCF_056780155.1 of Sinomonas sp. T428B. Taxonomy (NCBI): domain Bacteria; kingdom Bacillati; phylum Actinomycetota; class Actinomycetes; order Micrococcales; family Micrococcaceae; genus Sinomonas; species Sinomonas sp. T428B. The sequence continues at coordinate 3,545,055 of NZ_JBRAZR010000001.1, forward strand.
ACCGGCATGATCATGGCCAAGCTCTCCCGCGAGGGCGCGAGCTGGAAGTTCACCGCCGTCGGCCAGCCCGCGAACGGCCGGACCGTCGGGGACCTCGTGGGCCCCGCGTCTTCCGTCCTCTGATCCGCCCTTCCAGGAAGGAGCCGCCATGGCGAGCCTCTCGCTCAGCAAGGGCAGCAACCTGTCTCTGACCAAGGCCGATCCGGGCCTCACCCGGGCCCTGGTCGGGCTCGGGTGGGATCCGCGCACGACGGCGGGCGAGGCCTTCGACCTCGACGCAAGCGCGCTGCTGGTCACCGCCGCGGGCCGGGTCCGCAGCAACGACGACTTCATCTTCTACAACCAGCTCGCGGCCGCCGACGGCTCGGTCGTCCATCAGGGCGACAACCGCACGGGCGTGGGCGAGGGCGACGACGAGCAGATCCTGATCGACCTGTCCGTCGTCGCGCCCGAGATCGAGAAGGTCGTCATCATCGTCTCGATCGACCAGGCCGAGGCCCGGCGGCAGAACTTCGGCATGGTCCGCGGCGCGTTCTGCCGCGTCATCAACGACGAGACGGGCCAGGAGGTCGTCCGCTACGACCTCACCGAGGACGCCGCCTCCGAGACCTGCATGATCTTCTCCGAGATCTACCGCCACGGCGCCGAGTGGAAGTTCCGCGCCGTCGGCCAGGGCTACGCGAGCGGCCTGCGCGGCGTCGCCACCGACTTCGGGATCGTCCTCGACTGACCGGTCCCCCGACCCATAGCAAAAGGAGCAACACCCATGGCTGGACTGTCCCTCTCCAAGGGCGGCAACCTCTCCCTCACGAAGACCGACCCGGGGCTGACGAACGCGATCGTCGGCCTCGGCTGGGACCCGCGCACGACGACGGGCGACGCCTTCGACCTCGACGCCTCGGCCCTCATGCTGGGCGCCGACGGCAAGGTCCGCTCGGACGCGGACTTCATCTTCTACAACCAGAAGCAGTCGGCCGACGGGTCGGTCGCGCACCTCGGCGACAACCGCACGGGCGAGGGCGGCGGGGACGACGAGCAGATCCAGGTCCACCTCGCCAAGGTCCCCGCCGACGTCGAGCGGGTCGTCGTCGTCGTGAGCATCGACCAGGCCGAGGCGCGCCGGCAGAACTTCGGCATGGTCCGCGGCGCCTACTGCCGCATCCTCAACGCCGCCACCGACGCCGAGGTGGTCCGGTACGACCTGTCCGAGGATGCTGCCGCCGAGACGTGCATGATCTTCGCAGAGCTGTACCGGCACTCGGGCGAGTGGAAGTTCAAGGCCATCGGGCAGGGCTACGCGAGCGGCCTCGCGGGCGTGGCCTCCGACTTCGGCGTGAACCTCGGCTGAGGGTCACCTGACCCCCGCCGGACGTTAGACCACGAGCAAGGAGCACGCGATGTCCATCTCACTGACCCCTCCGGACCCGACCGAGACCCAGCAGGCCCTCGTCCTCCAGGCGCCCGAGCCCGCGCCGGTCGTCAAGGAGGAGGAGGCCCCGGGCATGGTCCCGGTCGCGGCCGAGCGCAAGAACGAGATCAGCAGCCAGGCCCGGGCGTTCGTCGCGGAGATCGCGGCGATGGACTCGCGCAGCCCCGAGTTCGCGCAGAAGGTCGAGGGCCTCAACCGGTTCGCGGGCAGGGAGATGGTCGCGTCCTCGGATGCGTCGAACCGGCTGCTCGAGCGATCGAGCACCTCATTCGCGAGCGCGAAGAAGACCGGCAACAGCGCCCAGATGCACGTCGCGGCCACGCTCGGGGACCTCCGCTCGACGGTCGAGGACCTCACCCCGAACCAGGCCGACCTGAGCGTGGGCCGGAAGATCCTCGGCGTGATCCCCGGCGGGAACAAGCTCGCGAAGTACTTCCAGCGCTACGAGTCCGCCCAGACCCAGCTGGACAAGATCATCAAGTCCCTCATGGCCGGCCAGGACGAGCTCATGAAGGACAACGCCTCGCTCGCGCAGGAGAAGACCAGGCTCTGGGAGACGATGCAGCAGCTCTCCGAGTACGCCGTCTTCGCGCAGGAGCTGGACGCGGCGACGGTCGAGAAGATCGACCAGGTCCGCGCCCAGGGCCAGGCCGAGCACGCGCAGCAGCTCGAGTCGGACGTCCTGTTCCCGGTGCGCCAGCGCCGCCAGGACATCCTCACCCAGCTTGCCGTCTCGGTGCAGGGCTACCTCGCGATCGACATGATCCGGAAGAACAACAACGAGCTCATCAAGGGGGTGGACCGGGCCCGCACGACGACGATCTCGGCCCTCCGCACGGCGGTGATCGTCGCACAGGCCCTGGCCAACCAGAAGCTCGTCCTCGACCAGATCGACGCGATCAACACGACGACGAACAACATGATCCTGCGGACCTCGGAGATGCTGAAGGACCAGACCGGACGCATCCACCAGCAGGCCACGACCTCGGGCGTCTCGGTGCAGACGCTCGAGAAGGCCTTCGCGAACATCTACGAGACCATGGACGCGATCGACACCTTCCGCTCACAGGCGGCCAAGAGCATGGAGGGCACGGTCCACGCCCTCGAGAGCGGCCTCGAGAAGTCCCGCCCCTACATCGAGCGGGTCCGCCGCCAGGAGGGCAACGCCTGAGGCCGGCCTACTCCTCGTCGTCCTCGTCGTCGTCATAGTCCTCGTCGCCGTACAGGGCGTCGTACACGGCGTCGAGGGCGGCGACGGGGACGGCGACCATGCCGTCGGAGGTGTCCACGAGGCCCAGCGCCTCGAGCTCGCGGATCCCTTCCAGCAGGGCCTCGCTCAGGCTGCGGAGCTTCTCCACTTCACCGGGGGCCAGCTCGACCTCGCCCGGGTCCGCCTCGGCATCCGAGGCGAGCGAGACGATGTCCTCAAGGGGGAACGGCTCCTGCTCGAGGGCGCGGGCCAGAACCGTGGTGAGCGTCTCATCGACGCTCATCCCGGTGTCCTCCCGGTCGACGTCCGAGAGGACGGAGACGACGAGCTCCGTGGCGAGGAACTGGGCCTCGAGCTGGCCGAGGCCGTCGGTCGAGCCGAGGTCGGCGGCCCCCTCGCCCGGGCGCACCATGCCGTCGTCGAGCACCACGAGCTCCGCGCCGGCCATCGCCTCCCACAGATGCCGCGCGCGGTCCTCGGACCCGATGCCCTCCACGGCCGCGGGGCGGAGCGACGCCGGGAGTCCGTTGTCGCCGACCTCGCGGCCGGTCCCGAGCCATTCGAGCAGGGCTTTCGCCTGCAGGACGAAGGGCGCCTGGGAGGCGAACGCGGCGGCCTCCTCCTCGGAGGGCTCCGGCAGATCGTCCCGCGGGGTCACGTCCACGATCCCGCCCAGCGCCTCGGCCTCGGCGTCGAGGGTCTCGGAGATATCGGCGAGGTCCTGGGCCGTGCCCTCCCAGCGGCCCGTCTCCTCGAGGAAGGTCAGCCAGTCGATGAGCGTCCCCACGACGTAGCGCTGGTCCTCGAGGGCGGCGTCCTCGTTCTCGGCCATGGACGCGACGTCGTCGAGGAAGGGCCGGAGGAAGCCGCGCACGTGCTCGGGGTCGAGGCGCAGGTTCGGGGCCCCATCTGAGAACGTCTGGGCCACCGTCATGAACCCCTTGACGACTCCGAGCTGCCCGGCGGCAAACGCCGCGACGTCGTCCTCACCCTGTGAAGCCCACGCGACGTACTCCGGCGTCAGGCCGTCGATCAGGAGGCTGACCCTCCGGTGTCGGCGGTCGACGGCGGATGGCGCCGTCGCGGTCTTCGGGCGGGTGTTCTTGGGCTTGCGCGTGCGGCTCTTCGGCATACTTCGAGCCTACGCCGTCAGAGGCTGCTCACGAGATCCTTGAGGACGTCCTTGATCCGGCTCGGGTCCGTCGCGTCGAAGAACTGGCCGCCCGACGCGGCGGCGATCCGGCGCAGCGCCTCGGTATCCGCTTGGTCGCCGTAGGCCAGCGTGAAGACCTTCACCTTCCGGCCCGCGGCCTGGTCCCGCCCGAGCTTCGCGACGGTCTCCTCGAGGGACCCCGGGCGCGTCGTGTCGTTCGTGCCGTCGCTCAGGAGGATGACCGCGTTGAGCGCGTCGGGCCGGTACCCCTCGGACACCGTGTCCACGGCCAGCCCCACGGCCTCGTAGAGCGGCGTGTAGTACAGCGGCTCGAGGCCCCGTACCTTTGCCGCGATCCGCTCCCGCATCGACTTGACGTTCGCGAGCGGCTGCACGACCCCGGGCTGGAGCGGCCCGCCCCTGTAGTTGGAGAAGCCGGCCACGCCCACCTGGTCCTCGTAGCCGAAGAGCCCGAGCGAGCCCTCGACGACGTCCTTCGCGGCCTCGATCTTGGTCACGCCGGGGGAGACCTCATCCCGCATCGAGCCGGAGACGTCGACGGCGAAGAGCACGCGGGCCGGCTTGCGGACCGACGCGAAGCCCTTCTGCAGGGCGGCGGCGAGCTCGCCCGAGAGCGGCCCGAGCAGCTTCGGCGCCGTCCCGAAGCGCCCGACTGCGGCGACCTCCGGGTCCGCCTCGCCCCGGATGTCCCGGTATCCCGCCGTGCGCACGGCGGACTGGCCCTGGGCGGTGCGGGCGAAGCGGACGAAGTCGTCGGCGGCGGAGCGCTGCGCGTCCCCGACCCAGGCGGCGCTGAGCACGAGTGCCGGCGACTCGGAGGTGAAGACGCCGTCGGACGGGTAGTACGGCGTGAGCGGGACGGCGGGCGGGGCCCCGTTCGCGGTGCCCGTCCCGTCAGGGCTTGTGATGCCGCGGTTGTACTCCCACACGGTCCTCTCGTCGGTGATGACGGCCGAGAGCGTGCCGGAGGCCGCCGCGACGTCCGGCGCGTCCCGGACGGAGTGCAGGAAGTGCCCGGGCGAGGTGAGGTAGCTGCTCGTCGAGAGCTCGCCGAGGCGCACCTGGGAGGCGACGAAGTCCGAGTCGAGGTCCGCCGTCGTGAGGCCCTCGACGTGACCGGCCGCCGAGCCGTAGGCGGACGCGAGCGCGAAGAGGCCCGCACTGGTCATGGCCGGGCTGCCCTTCGCGAGGCGGAAGTACCCCCATTCGGGGTGGCCCGCGCGCTCCCAGCCGCGAACCTCGGAGGCCGCCTCATAGACGTCTGCCCAGGCCGGGGGCTTCGCGTCCCAGCCCAGGGCCGCCGCCATGTCCGCGGGCATGGCCAGGGCCACGGCCGTCGTCGCGATGCCGACCCCCGATTCCGGCACGATCGACGCGCCCTGCGCGCCGGCAGTGCGGGCGAGGGCCGGCCATGCGGAGGAGTCCGGGATCCACAGCGCGGGCTGCTGATCGGCGGGGGTGCCAGCGAAGCCGCGAGCCGCGTCGTCGGCCGCGAGCCCCGATTTGCGGGCGGTGACAGCGACGTCCACGCATCGCCCGCCCGCGTTGCGCTCGCCTCCACGGTAGGCGGCGGCGACCGCCCGGACGGCGGCCTCGTTCTCCGGCGAGGCGAGGACGTTGAGCCGGGTGCACGGGCCGGCTCCCGGGCTCGACGGCGGGGCGTCGGGCTCGAGGGGCGGAGCGGCCTGGCCGGTGGTGAGCCGCGCGTTCGCCTGCGGGAGCCGGTTGACGGTGAGGGCCTCGTAGAGCGAGGGGAGCCAGAGCACGGCGCCCGCGGCCAGCGCGGCGACGGTCGCGAGGACGACGGCGGCGCGCGCCCACGGCAGCAGTGAGGCTCGGCGTCGGCGGCGTGCCGCTCGGCGGTTCGGTGGGGTGGAGCTTCGTCTGCCCATGCCCAGATGACCTTCCTGCTGGGGGCTCGGCTGGCCGGGTCCCCCACCCGGTACCCGTGGGACCGTACAGAGGTCAGGGAAACTACAGGTGAACAGATCCTTAATATTCGCGCCCTGTCCGGGGCGTCGCGTAGCAAGTTCCGCCGAAGGAGCCCCCTCTCGAACGCTGGTGTCCCAGAGCCGTATAATCGACAGTCGACAATAGGAGGCGGGAATGGACCCGATGTTCAAGTGGCAGTCCCAGAGGGCGACCACGCCTGACGGCGTCTACAGCGTGCTCCGGACTGCCATCCTCGACGGAACCGTTCCCTCGGGGGGACAGCTGCGGGAAACGCATATCGCCGCTGATCTCGGAATCAGCCGGTCGCCCCTCCGTGAGGCGATGACGAAGCTCGAGGAGGAGGGGCTGATCGTCAAAATCCCCTACCGCGGATCCTTCGTGGTGGAGGTGAGCGCCCAGGAGGTCGCCGAGATCGCCTCGGTGCGCGCGCTCGTCGAACCGCATGCCGCCGAACTCGCCGCCCCGGCGCTGCGTGGTCCGGAGCGGCCCAGACTGAAGCAGATCATTGAGGAACTGCACGCGGCCACCGAGAACAACGACATTCCAGCCAGCATCGACGCACACCTCCGCTTCCACAGGCTCTTCTACGACTTCTCGGGGCATGGCGTCCTGCAGTCCATGTGGAACAGCTGGGAGAACAAGCTGCGCCTGTACCTCGCGACCGACCACCGCTCCTACAGCGACCTGCACGACATTGCCGTCGAGCACGAGCGGCTGGCCACCGTAGCCCTCGAGGGCGACACCGAAGAGTTCCGCCAGGAACTGATCCGCCACTTCCAATCCGCGCTTCGGGCCCAGTAGGCCCAGCGTCCCGCGCGTGCGCGCCCTCCCCGATTCCGATCGCGGGATGAAGCCGGGAGGCAGAGACGGAAGGATCATTCTGCCCTCGGTGAGATATCGGACGCGGACGACGGCGATATTCCCCACATAGTGCCTGGCGGTGCGAGGCGCGCGCTGGCCTCCACCCGATGTGGACGGTCTTGAGAGTCATTCTGCCGTCTCCATCCGCCACAAGGGGCGCAGCCCAGTGCGGGGATGGGTTCTTCGGCTCAGATGCCATCGCCGTGGACTGCCGCTACCGCCTTTTCAGGAAGTCAGTGCGGCGAAGTTGCGGAGTTCGATGTTTCCGCCAGTGGCGATTGCAGCGATGTTTCCATGACCCAGTCGGTGGGTGTGCTCGAGGATGGCCGCTGCCGCAACGGCTCCGCTGGGTTCGACCACGAGCTTCCCGCCGTCCGCCAGCCATCGCATCGCTGAGATGATGGCCTCCTCGGAGACCGTGACCACGTCGTCGACCAAGGCTGTGATGTGAGCCCAGACCAGCTCGCCGACCGCGGCGGAACGGAGCCCGTCGGCGATCGTGCGTCCGGTCAGCTCTCGTGACCAGACAGTCCGCTTCCCGGAGGCGAAGCCCTCGGCCAGGTCCGCGGCGATCTCGGGTTCGACGGCGACCACCCGCGCGCCCGGTCGCTGGTTTTTGATTGCGGCGGCGACGCCGGCAATCAGTCCGCCGCCGCCGACGGGTACCAGAATCGTGTCGATGTCGGGGACCTGCTCAAGCAGCTCGAGTCCGACGGTGCCCTGCCCGGCGATGATGTGCGGATCGTCGAACGGGGGCACAACGGTCAGGCCGCGGACGTCGGCCAGGTGGTGGGCATGCGGCACGATCTCGTCCGGGGCCCGGAGCACTACCGTCGCGCCCAGCGCCCGGGTGACGTCGATCTTGTATTGGGGAGCCGTGTGGGGCATCACGACCGTCGCCGCGATGTCTGCCCTCCGAGCCGCATAGGCCAGGGCGCGGCCGTGGTTGCCGGCCGAATAGGTCACCACGCCCTGCACGCCCCCGGCTTCACCGAGCGCCGCCACGGCGTTGGCAGCCCCGCGGAGCTTGAATGAACCGGTCCGTTGAAGGGACTCAGCCTTCACCCACACCGAACCGGCCCCCGCCGGCTGGGGCAGCTGCAGTACCGGCGTCCGCAGGCACGTCGCGCCGATCCGCACCTGAGCCAGGTGAAGCTCACTCGGTGTGATGAGGTTCGCCTCCGCCGGGCCGGTGCTGTCCCCATCGCTCATCTGTAGGTCGGACCGCGGGGTATCCGGCATGAAATTCATTGCTGCTCCTGGAAGACGTTGGCTCATGTCGGGGACGGTGCGGGTCAGATGCCGAGCAGAGGGGGCAGCTCGGAGAGCAGATCGATCTTGGTGTAGGGGTAGGAGGGGGTCTCACGCTCATAGCCGCGGTTGACGAACACCGTGTTCTTGATGCCGAGGTCGTTGGCGACCATCAAGTCATAGCGGGGGCTTCCGGAGACGTGCAGAATGTCCTCCGGCCGGCAGTCGAGCTGCTTGAACATGTACTCGAACGCCTGGAAGCGCGGCTTGTAGGCCTGGGCGTCCTCAGCTGTGAGGACCGCGTGGATCGGCGCCTCGAGCTTCTCCACGTTGCGCATGACAGCGTTGTTGTCAGAGTTGGTCAGGAGGACCAAGGGGTAACGGGAGGCCAGGGTCCGCAGCGCCTCGGGCACCTCAGGCCAGGGCCCCCATGTCGGGATGGCGTCGGCAATGGCCTGGCTGTCCGACTTCCGATAGGGAAGGTCGAAGCGCTCCATGGTCTTGCGGAGCGAGTCATGGATCACTTCGGTCAGCGGCTTCCACGGGCCCAGGACCTCGTCCAGGCGCTGCCACTTGAAACTGGCGACGACCTCGTCCATCTGCTCAGCCGGCACAATGTCCGCCAGCAGCCTGCGGGTCAGGTCCACAATCTGCCAACGAATCAGCGTCCCGTGCATGTCAAAACTGATGTACTTCGGCTCGAAGTCGATCATCGGGTTCTCCTCTCGGGTGCGGCCGCACGTGCGGCCGGAAGGGGTCAGGTGGCGCGCGTCGGAGCCATGCTCCGTCGGGTGATGCGACCACGCAATCTGTACGAGGAGGCTACGTCGCGCCGTCCAGAGCGATCCAGAAGGAAAGCCACTACCTGAACAAACTCGTCTGATAGGCCTTCAGACTTGAACAGATCCGCTCAGCAGGGCCATCTGGGGTCGAAACCGTCCAACTGCGCCTTATGGCGCGTTCGGTATCATTGGGAGCGTTGCGCGTGGGTCGAGCTCGAGGAGGAAACCGTGACGAAGGTAGCCGTCGATGACATCGATCTGGCGCTGCTCGGCGCTCTCCAGGCCGATGCGCGGGCTCCCATCGCCGACTTGTGTAAGGCAGCGGGAGTGTCTCGAGGCACTGCCTATGCGCGTTTGGCCAATCTCCGCGACTCCGGCGTCATCCAGCGCCTCACGGTGTCTGTCGACCCCTATGGCGTTGGTCTGTCCCTCGCTGCAGTCATGCTCTTGCGGGCGAGCGGGGAGAAGTTCTGGCGGTGGTCGGACTTCGCATCCAAGTTTGACCAGATGCCTGAAGTGGAGTTCGCCGCAGACCTCGCGGGCGAGTTCGACATGATCGTGTTGGCCAGGTTCCGCGACGCTGACCACCTGCGCGCGTTCGTCGGGAACGATCTGCGCCGTGTCTCCGGCATCGCCGGAATCCGCACTTTCCTGGTGCTCAACGAGACGCCACGACGGTCGTGGCTGTTGCCGCGCCCGAAACGCTGACTCTCCCGCTTCACGCGAACTCCTTGGCTGAACCAACGTCGGTTCCCGGCCGAGTCCCACATGACAGTCGGGGTCTCCATAGGGAGAGGGGACATCAGCACCATTCAGCCTGACCGATGAGGCTTCGTCGAATGCCGCTGCCTTAGAAGAAACGATGGCGGGCTTCCCACCACAAGGAGCCCGCCATCAGTCGGGGAACAGACTAGCCTCGGGTGCATCAGCCAGACCGTGCTGCAACGATCCGTTGAATCCGCCCTGCTGGAGGCCTCCGGAGCGCGGGGCTTCTCCTGTCAGGAGCATTGACACCCTCTGAGGCACCGGAGTATCGTCGACAATCTACAGAGAGTTCGTCGACAATCGACAACTTGGTCCCACAGTTTCTCGGAGGCACCCCATGGCATTCGACACCCTGCCGAAGTTCGTCACGTTCGACATGAACGGGACGCTCATCAAGTTCGCGATCAACGACACGATGCGCGACGTCCTCGGCGACCGGCTCCCCGCGGAGGTCGCCGACGAGTACCTGCGGATCTGCAAGGCGTACCGGATCGACGAGTGCACGGGCGCGTACAAGCCCTTCCACCAGATCGTCCACGACTCCATGCAGCGCGCCTCGCGCTACGTCGGCATCGACTTCCGCCCCGACGAGGCCCGCGAGGTCTACGACCGGATCCCGACCTGGGGCCCCTACCCCGGCGTGACCGCGGCGCTGAACAAGCTCGCCGAGGCCGTGCCGCTGGTCATCATCACCAACAGCGACACCGCGATGGCCGAGAAGCTCGCGGCGAACCTCGAGGCCCCGTTCGAGGTCATCATCACGGCCGAGGAGATGCGCTGCTACAAGCCGCGCCTGGCCGCGTTCGAGTACATGTTCGACAAGCTCGGCGTGACCCCGGACGAGATCGTGCACGTCTCGGCGAGCCCGATGTACGACCTGCGTCCCGCGGCAATTATGGGCATCGAGAAGAAGGTCTACGTCGACCGCGGCTTCGAGCACGACGAGCACTGGCTCGGCTACGAGCGCATCACCGACATCGCCGAGCTCCCCGTCCTCTTCGGCCTGCCGCGTCCCGACGCCTCCTGAGCACCTGAGACGATGATCCGAAGCAAGGCGGTGACAGCATGACCCTGCCCCTCCCCCAGACCGTCAAGGGCGACACGGCCGCAGAAAGGCTCCAGGCCCTCGGCCTGGAACTGCCCGACCTCGACGGCAATGCCTACTTCGTCCACCACAACGCGGTGGGCGAGAGCATCCACATCTCGGGCCAGCTGCCGTTCAAGGACGGCGTGCTCCTGGGCCAGGGCATCGTCGGCCGGGACGTCGATCTGGAGACCGGCAAGGAGCTCGCGCGCCACGCCGCGCTCAACTGCCTCGCCGCCGCCGTCCAGGCGGTCGGGGACCTGGAGCGGGTCCGGATCGTGCAGATGCTCGTCTTTGTGGCAAGCCAGGCGGACTGGGGCCTGCAGTCTCAGGTCGCCAACGCGGCCAGCGAGCTGCTCATCGAGGTCCTGGGCGAGAACGGTCGGCACTCCCGCACCGCGATCGGCGTCGCCGGGCTCCCGCTCAACACCCCGGTAGAGATCCAGATGATCGTCACCGCGGTGTAGCGGCGAACCAACCATGAGGAGTAGAGCCGTGAACCGCCTTCAGCAGGCGCTCGACGCCCTGGTCGAGCGCATCGACACCCCGGCCCCGATCATCCTGGCCGACGTGCTGCAGGACAACATCGAGCGCATGCAGGCCTTCGCCGACCTGCGGGGCCTCCAGGTCCGGCCGCACGTCAAGACGCACAAGTGCGTCGAGATCGGCCGCCGCCAGGTCAACGCCGGTGCCGTGGGCATCACCGCGGGCAACGTGGGCGAGGCCGAGGTCTTTGCCGCCGCAGGGTTCGGCGACATCTTCATCGCCTACCCCGTCTGGGCCGCGGGGACCAAGGGCCCGAGGATCCGCAAGCTGGCCGAGACGATCCGCCTGCGGGTCGGCGTCGACAACCTCGCCGCCATCCACGCCCTCGCCGACGCGATGGGCGACGACGCCGGGCGGCTCGAGGTCGTGGTCGAGGTCGACTGCGGCGCCCGCCGGTCGGGGGCACCTGCGGAGGCGGCAGGCGAGCTCGCCGCCGCGGCCCGCAGCCGCGGCCTAGTCCCGGCGGGGGTGTTCACCTACCCGGGCCACGGCAGCGCCGGCCCCGACGCCCGCGAGCGTGCGGCACAGGACCAGGAGGCCGCCCTCATCGCCGCGGTGCGCAGCCTCGAGGCCGTGGGCATCACTCCGGAGGTGGTCAGCGCCGGCTCCACGCCCACCGTGGAGTTCGCCACCAACAGCGTGATCACCGAGATCCGCCCCGGCGAATACGTGTTCAACGACCTCAACAACGCGCGCCTCGGCGCCTGCACGCAGGACCAGATCGCGCTGTTCGTGGCCGGCACGGTGGTCAGCGACTGGGTTCCGGACCAGGTCATCCTCGACATCGGCACCAAGGTGCTCGGCCGCGAGGGCAGCCCTGAGCGCGGGTTCGGCGGTATCGCCGGCACCAGCGCCGTGCTGTCCAAGCTCAACGAGTACCACGGGTTCCTCCCGCTGCCCGCGGGCTTCCGCCCGAGCGTGGGCACCGTGCTCCCGGTCGTGCCGAACCACGTCTGCCCGGTCGTGGTGAATTTCGAGGAGTACATCGTCACCGACAGCTTGGGCACCTCGCTCGAGCGCTGGCCCGTCGACGCCCGCGGATTCCTCAACTGAGAAGGCCGGGGCGGGTTTCCCCCGCCCCGGCCTTCATGCCTTGTTCTACCCCGTTCCACCCCTGAAGAAAGGGTCGTCATGAGACTCGAGAAGGTCACCGCCCTGGTCACGGGCGCCAACAGTGGCATCGGCCAGGCCGTGTGCTCGCACTTCCGCCGCGAGGGCGCCCGGCTGCTGCTCACCGGGCGCAAGGAGCAGATCGACAGCGCCCAGCCCGAGGGCGTGTACGTCCCCGGGGACCTCAACGACGAGGCCTTCGTCGAGCGCCTGGCCCGCGAGGCCGCAGAGGCCTTCGGCACGATCGACACCGTCGTGCTCAACCACGGCCTCCAGGTCAGCGGCCCGCTGACCGAGATGTCCTACGAGGACGCGAAGAACACGCTGCACAGCAACCTGCTCAGCTCGTTCCTCGTGATGAAGCACTTCGCGCCCCTCATGCCGGCGACGGGCGGCTCGTTCGTCCTCGTCAGCTCCCGTCTCGGCATGGTCGGCAAGCCCGAGGAGGTCCTGTACTCCGCGGCCAAGGGCGGGCTCATCATGCTCGCCAAGGGCGCCGCGATCGAGTGGGCGCCGAAGAACATCCGCGTCAACGTCGTCGCCCCCGGCCTGACCGCGACCCCAATCATCGAGGCCTCCTTCCAGCGCAGGGCCGACCCTGAGGCCACCCGCCGCGAGCGCGAGGCCTCGATCCCGCTCCAGCGCCTCGCCACCCCCGAGGAGGTCGCCGACGCGGTGCTCTTCCTCGCCTCCTCCGAGTCCTCCTACATCACCGGGGCCACCCTCCCCGTCGACGGCGGCTATACCGCCTTCTAGCACCGGCCACTACGCCATACACAGAGAAAGACACATCATGACAGCCCTCGCGGCAACACCCCGCAATGGAGAGCTCGGCTTCTGGATGACCGGGCAGGCAGACAAGCGGCCGTCGTTCCCCCGCTTCACCGGCCAGGATTCCGTCGACGTCGCCATCGTCGGCGGCGGCTACACCGGGCTGTGGGCGGCGTACTTCGCCAAGAAGCTCGAGCCGTCGCTCTCGGTCGCGGTCTTCGAGGCCGAGCAGGTCGGCTACGGCGCCTCAGGCCGCAACGGTGGCTGGCTCTCGGCCATGCCTGCGGGAAACCGCGCCAGGTTCGCCCGTGCCTCCGAGGGCGGGATCGAAGCAAGCCGGGCACTGCAGCGCGAATTCGTCCACGGCGTCGACGCTGTCCTGGACATCCTCAGGGCCGAGGGCATCGACGCAGACCAGGACAAGGGTGGGGCGCTCGTCGCGGCCCACACCGAGGCAGGGCTGGGTCGGCTTGTCGCGAGGCGTGAGGCTGATCTCAAGTACGGCCTGACCGAGGACGAGAGCCAGCTGCTCGGCCGGGACGAGTTCCAGAGCCAGATCAACATCTCCACGGTCCATGGGGGGCTCTTCTACAAGCACTGCGCCCGCATTCACCCCGCGAAGCTCGTGTACGGCCTCGCCGACACCCTGACGTCCATGGGTGTCCAGATCTACGAGGGCAGCCGAGTGGACAGTGTCGAGGGCAAGACCCTGACCCTGGCCAACGGACGCGTCTGGGCGGCCAAGACGTTCATCTGCACCGAGGGCTACTCGGGACCGCTGCTGGGCAAGCGGACCCTGATCCCGATCAACTCCTCGATGATCATCACCAAGCCCCTCTCGGACGAGGCCTGGGAGCAGATCGGCTGGAACGGTGCCAAGTGCCTCAACGACTCGGCGCACACGTTCATCTACTCGCAGCGGACGGCGGACGGCCGCATCGCCATGGGGGGCCGCGGTGTCCCCTACCGCTTCGGCTCAGGCACGGGCGGCGACGGCGCAACCGCTCAGTCCACGATCGACCTCATCCTGCACAAGCTCAGCACCTTCTTCCCGGGCATCCCCTTCGAGGCTGAGCACGCCTGGTCGGGCGTCCTGGGCGTCACGCGCGACTGGAACGGCGGCGTGCACTGGGATCCGGCCTCCGGGATCGGAACGTCCACCGGTTACGCGGGCCACGGCGTCACGGCAGCCTACCTCGGCGGCAGGACCCTCGCGGAGCTCGCGTTTGAGAAGGAGACCGAGCGGACCAGCCTTCCCTGGGTCGGCTACCGCTCGAAGAAGTGGGAGCCGGAGCCGATCCGCTGGCTCGGCGTCCACGCCATGTACCGGCTCTTCGGCATCGCGGACCAGTGGGAAGAGCGCAGGGGCTCCAGCAAGACCTCTCTCCTGGCCAAGTTCGGCAGCCGTCTCGCCGGCCTTCACGAGTAAAGGGAGACTGGACACCATGGACGCGAAACTCGCAGTCATCGGCCTGGGCAGCATCGGAAGCATGGCCCTGTGGCAGGCCTCCAAGCTGTCCGACTCCGTCGTCGGCTTCGAAGCCGCAACCCCCGCCCACGGCCGCAGTGCTGTGGGCGGGGACACCCGCCTGTTCCGCATGATCTACACCGGGAACCCAGGCTTCTACCCCATCATGGAGCGCTCGCGGAGCCTCTGGGCGGAGCTCGAGGCCGAGACCGGGCAGGAGATCCTCACGCCCACGGGCGGCCTGTCCATCGGGACGGAGAACGGCAGCTACATCACGAGCGTCCTCGAGACGGCACGCGTCACGGGTGCCGACTACGAGCTCCTGAGCCACGAGGACCTGGCGGAACGCTACCCCCAGCACAACCTCCGCCCGGACGACGTCGCCGTCTATGACCCCCGGGCGGGCGTCCTGCGCACCGACCGCGCGGTCTGCGCTGCCATCGCGGCGGCCAAGGCCAACGGCGCCACCGTGCACCAGAACACCCCCGTAGACAGCATCACGGAGACGGAGGACGGCGTGGTCGTCACGTCCGGCGACAGGACGTGGACGTTCGAGAAGGTCATCGTCGCCGCGGGCGGCTGGGCTCAGAGACTCATGCCCGATTACCTCAAGGCTGCGGTGGAGACCAAGCGGCTCATCCTGACCTGGTTCGTCGCCGAGGACGGCGCGCAGTTCTCTCCGGAGAACTTCACGACCTTCAGCCGGGTGTACGAGAACCGCTCCATGTACGGCGCACCCGCCGTCGATGGGGTGACGGTCAAGGCAACGCTGGACGGGCGCGGCCGGCCGACCCCCGACCCGGACTCCGTTCCCAGGGACCCCACCCCGGAGGAAATCACGGAGACCGTGGAAACCGTCACGGAGTTCCTCCCGGGCCTCATCCCCAACATTGTCCGCGCGGACGCCTTCCCCGAGCTCTACACCCAGGACAAGAGTCCGCTCCTTGGCTGGATGGAGGAGAACAGCCGGGTCTACTGTGCGGCCGGGTTCAACGGGGGCGGCTTCAAGATGGCCACCGGATACGGCCACATCGCCGCGAACGAGGCGCTCGGCACCCAGACCTTCGACGGCCTGGACTTCGTGCGTCCGGGACGGTTCAAGACCACGGAGGCCACGCTCTCCGCCGCCGCGGCACAGTAGCCTCGGCACGCCCCTCAGCTGACCGCCGTTGCGGGACTCCCGTCGTGGAATCCCGCAGCGGCCGTCTGTCGTCACCCGCCTTACGCTGTCGGCCCCAGCCGCTAGGCTGAAGCCATGGTGGCGAAGATCTTCGGTTCACTGTTCGGGGGCGGTGCGGAGCGCGAGCCGCAGCGCGTCCTCGACGAGCAGCTGCCCCTGACCCAGGAGCAGGAGCTCGAGCAGACGCGCGCCGCCCTCGGGGAGCTCCGCAGCGCCATCCGGCGCGCCGGCGCCGTGCTGCCGACGCTCGCCTCGTCGCGCCTGCGCCAGACAGACGACCTCCTGAGGGCCCTCATCGACTACATCGCCGAGCACACGGCGTCGACCGAGCAGCGTGTCCTGCTGAACGCCATGGTCACGGACTACCTCTCGACCTCCCTGCGCGTCTACCGTGCGCTGCCCCCGGCGGCCCACCGGGACTCGAGCCCCGAGACGGAGAAGCTGCTCGAGCAGCTCGACATCCTGCACTCGACCGCCCTCGACCTCGACCACCAGGTGCGCTCGGGAGCGATCGCCGAGCTGAGCGTGCACGGCCGGTTCCTGCAGGACAAGTTCGACGTGGGCGGCATCCGCCTCACCCCTGGCGGGGGCGGGCAGCTCCCGGACACGCGCGAAGGAGACACCCGCTGATGGCCACGATGGTCGCAGGCAGCAACGCCCCGCTCACGGCGGAGAACCCCGGGCTCGCGGGCGTCGTGGTCGCCATGGGATGGCAGCTGACGCCGAGCAACGGGCCGCACTCCGAGCTCACGGCCATGGCCATCGTCTGCGGCGCCGACGGGCGGGCGCTCTCCCCCGAACACCTTGTGTTCTTCAATCAGCTCACGACGGCGGGCGGCGGGGTCCGGTTCTCCGAGTCGCCCCAGGCGCGCGCGGACGTCGAGCAGGTCGACGTCGACTTCTCGCTCGTCCCGGCCGAGGTCGCCAAGATCGCCTTCCTGGCCTACGTGGATCCCGAGCTGCGCGGGCCCGGCACGTTCGGGGCGGTGCGCAGCGCCTACATCCGCGTCGCGCGGCCGGACGGCTCCGAGCTCCTGCGCTTCGACGTCCCGCAGGCCCACGGCGAGCGGATCAAGGCCATGATGTTCGGCGAGCTCTACCGGCACCGCGAGGACTGGAAGTTCCGCGCGCTGGGCCAGGGCTATGAGAACGGCCTCGCGGGCGTGGCCCAGGACTTCGGGCTGGCGCTCTGATGCGGGGGCTCCGGGGTCTCAGCGGTGCCGACGTGCCGTTCCTGACCCGCCGGGTCCGGGAACAGCCCGCCGCGAGCGCTCCCGCCGCTCCCACTGCGGCTGCGGGGAGCGCAGGGGGGACTGCCGCCCCCGCTGCCGAAACGCACCGGAATCCCCTCAATCTTTCCGGCCCCGGGGCAGCGGCAGGGCCCACGGCCCCGGCAGGATTCGGGCCGGGCCGCGACCCGCTTGACCTCTCCGCCCCCGCGTCCCAGGCACCCGGGCGGGGCCGCAGCCCCCTCGACCTCTCGGCCCCCACGGCGTGGCACAGCGCGCCGGAGGCGGGTCGGCCCGCAGCTGGCCGCGGCCCTTCTCGCCCGGCCTCCCCCGAGGAGCGCCTCTACCCGGCCCCCGCGTTCGGCGAGCTCCGGCAGCTCACGGCCCGGGACGCCGTCGTGCGCCTCAACCCGCGGCAGGCGGGCATCGGCTCGCTCGTCGTGACGGGCGCGCGCGGCATCGCGTGGGAGGGCGCCGACCGCACGACCGGCGCCCAGAGCGTGCACCGCGAGGAGATCGGCACGCCGATCCCGACGCCAGGCAACCGGCCGCTGCTGGGCTTCGTGAGCCGGGACGCGGTGCTCGTCCTGAGGCATGTGCGCGAGCTCAGGCGCGCCCTGTTCATCGCCGCGGAGGGGCCGATGACGGCCGTCGCGTTCGCGGGCGCCGGCACCGCCGTGCACGGCTCGCTCGGCGCCGGCCAGCGGACCGTCCTGACCGCCATGCGGATCGGCTCCGTGCTCGAGCTGCGCGCAGAGTCGGTCCCAGCCGACTGGGACGATGGCCAGATCTGGCGCGAATTCGCCTTCACGATGACCGTGGGACTGGGGGCCCCGCTGCGCTAGTGCCGGCCGAGGCCGGAGATCCGCGGGACCGCCGTCAACGGTCCACGCATGCACCGACGACTTCTGGGGGACCTTGTGCTGCACTTCTCCTTCCTCAACGACAGCACCCGCGACCGGCTCTTCCACCGGGCGCCGCGGGAGCTGACCCCTGAATCCGACCCGACGACGCTCGCCGTCGGGCTCGGCGCGACCCTCTACACGCCGGGAACCCGCCCGGGCCTGGCGGAGGGACTGCTCAAGCGCGCCCGCTCCGGCTGCACGAGCACCGTCCTGTGCCTCGAGGACTCGGTCGCCGACTCGGCCGTGGCGGGTGCCGAGGACAATGTCGTGGCCGCGCTCGAGGAGCTCGCCCGCCGCCGCCTCGCCGGAGTCGACGGCATCGTCCCCGCCCAGCCGGGCAACCCGGCCGCCGGGGTGTGGACGGACAACGGCGGGCAGCCCGAGCGGCTCCCCCTCCTGTTCGTCCGGCCGCGCACGCCCGAGCAGCTGCTCGCCGTCGGGCGCCGGCTCGGAACGGCGTCGGAGCTGCTCACGGGCTTCGTCCTGCCGAAGTTCGAGAACGCGTCGGGCCGCGGCGAGCGGTTCCTCTCAGCCCTCGACCGGCTCAACTCCGAGCTCTCCCCGCGCGTGCCGCTGCGCGCCATGCCGATCATCGAGCACGCCGTCACGACCCACCGCGAGTCCCGGGTCGAGGCCCTGCTCGAGGTGCGCGACCTGCTGAGCGCCCATCGCGGGCAGATCCTCTCGATCCGGCTCGGCGCGACGGACATCGCCTCCGAGTACGGTCTGCGCCGCTCCCGGGACCTGACGATCTACCACGTGGGCGTCGTCGCGGACGTGATCTCCGACGTCGTCGGCATCCTCGGGCGCGCGGACGACGGCTGGGTCATCTCCGGCACCGTCTGGGAGCACTACTCCAACACCGAGCGGATCCTGCGGCCCCTCCTGCGCGCGACGCCGTTCGAGGTCGCCAACTCGGCGATGCTCCGCCAGCACCTGCTCGGCGCGAACCTCGACGGGCTCATCCGCGAGATCGAGCTGGACCAGGCCAACGGGCTCACGGGCAAGACCGTCATCCACCCGACCCACGTGCCGGTCGTGCACGCGCTGCACGTCGTGAACCACGACGAGTACCAGGACGCCCTCGACATCATGGGCTCCGAGGGCGGCGGCGCGAGCGCGTCCAAGTCCGGCACCCGGATGAACGAGTCCAAGCCGCACCGCGCGTGGGCCCGGCGCACGCTCCAGCGCGCCGAGGCGTACGGGGTCGCGCGGCCCCGCGTGAACTTCGTCGACTTCCTGGAAGCGAGCATGAAATGAGCGGACCCGCCACGGCCGGGGCGTGGACCGGCGAGCTCGTGCGCGAGCGGCTCGGGATCACCCTCACGACGGCGCGCGGCAGCCTCCTGCCCGTCGACGCCCTCGTGGGGCTCGCCGTCCGGCGCAACCCCCGCCGCGCGCAGCTGCTCGTCTCGCGCGCGCTCGCAAAGCATGTCCCCACCCCGCCGGGGCTCGCGGTCGGCGCCGGGCGGCTGCTCGGCGCCGCGGTCGCCGTCCGGCTCGGCCTGCCGTGGGATCCGGGCACGACGGCGTGGGGCAGCGCCGGCGCGGCCGGCGCCGAGGGCCTCGCCTCCGGGGCCCGGGCGCTCGAGGAGTGGCTCGCCGGGAGTCCCCCGGCCTGCCGCGAGGTCGTGCCGCTGCCCGCGCGGCCGCCCGCCGCGGGCCACGCACTCGCGACCATCGGGTATGCCGAGACCGCGACCGGCCTCGGCCACCTCGTGGCAGAGTTCCTCGGCTCGTACTACGTGCACTCGACGCGCGCGGCCGTGGCCGTGAGGCCGTACGGCGCCTTCGAGGAGGAGCACTCGCACGCGACGAGCCACCAGCTCACCCCGACCGACCCCGAGCGGCTGTCCCGGGCCAACGCCGTCGTGCTCGTCGACGACGAGCTGAGCACCGGCCAGACCGTGCTCAACACCGTCCGCGAGCTGCAGGCGTCCCGGCGGCCGGCGCGCGGCGCGGCCGGTTCCGAGGGCGCCGTGGCGCGGCGTTACGTCGTCGCGACCCTCGTGGACCTGCGCTCCGACGCGGACCGGGCCAGGTTCGACGCGCTCGGGGCCGAGCTGGGGGCCGAGCTGTCGGTCGTGGCGCTGGCCGAGGGCAGGATCGCCCTCCCGGCGGACCTCCGGGAGCGCTCCGCGGCGTGGCTGGCCGAGGTCGACGCCGCGGGACCCTGTTTCGGCGACCCACACCCCCACCTCGGCGTCTCAGTCCCCCATCTCGGCGACCCACACCCCCACCTCGGCGACCCAGTCCCCCACCTGGACGTCCCAGGCCCCCACCTCGGCGCCTCATGCCCCCACCTCGGCGAGGGCGGGAGGGTGTCGTTCGTGCCGGCTCCCGGTGCGGAGGGCGGGGCTGCTCCGGGGATCCGCAGCGCGCGGTTCGGCGTCGACACGGCGGTGCCGGCGCCGGCCGCCGGGGCGGACGCCCCCGACGCGCCGCCGGCCGCGGGCGAGCCCCCGCTCGACTTCCAGGCCCTCGAGGCCGTGGACCTCCTGCGCGACATCCTGTCCTCCGTCCCGCGCGCGGGCCGGATCCTCGTGCTCGGCTCCGAGGAGCACCTCGCGCTGCCGCTCGCCATCGCGGACGGGCTCGCGTTCGAGCGGGACCAGCCGCGGTCGACTGTCCTCTACTCCTCGACGACCCGCTCCCCCGTCCTCGCCCAGGACGATCCCGGCTACGCGATCCGCTCCGTGGTCCGCTTCGCCTCGCACGATCACGCCGTCGACGGCGGCCCCGGCACGGGCCTCCGGTTCGCCTACAACATCGCGACGCCGGGCGAGGAGTTCGACGTCGTCGTCTACGTCCCGGAGCCGGGGACCCCGCGCGCCGCGCTCGAGACGCCCGGGGCGCCGGGGACGGCCGCCGAGGGCGAGCCCAGCGTCGTCGACGCCCTCGCGCGCGTGGCGCGGCACGTCGTCGTGCTCGAATTCCCCGCGGCCCCGCCCTACCCAGAGCCGCTGCGCGGCCCCCGGACGGAAAGTACTGCCGGCGACGGCACGGGCCCGGGCACCTTCGGCTCGTACCCGGCCGATGAGGTCGGCTGGCTCCTGACGGACCTCAGCGGCGCGGCGCTCGAGGCGCCGACGCACGTGCGCGAGGCCGCGATCCAGTCGGGCCGGGCCAGCTACGCCGAGTCGCTGCCGCACGAGTACGAGCCCAGCCCCGAGTACCGGGCGCTCTTCCGCGAGGCCCTCGCCGAGAGCGCGGGCCGGATCGCCGGGGCAGTCGCGTCGGTCACCGATCAGGTGCTCGCGCTGCGTGGCGGGGAGCCGGTGCTCGTCTCGCTCGCGCGCGCGGGCACGCCCGTGGGGATCCTCATGCGCCGCTGGGCCCGGGAGGCCTGCGGCGCCGACGTGCCGCACTACACGATGAGCATCGTGCGCGGCCTCGGGATCGACGCCAACGCCCTGCGCTTCCTGCTCACGCGGCACCGGCCCGAGCAGATCATGTTCGTGGACGGGTGGACGGGCAAGGGCGCAATCGCGCGGGAGCTCGCCGCAGCGGTCGCCGAGTTCGAAGCGACCGACGGCGTGCGGCTCTCCCCCGAGCTCGCGGTCCTGGCCGATCCGGGCCACTGCGTGCGCGTGTTCGGCACGCGGGACGACTTCCTCATCCCCTCGGCATGCCTCAACTCGACGGTCTCGGGGCTCGTCTCGCGGACGGTCTACAGCCGCGCGCTCATCGGCCCGCACGACTACCACGGCGCCAAGTTCTACCGCGAGCTCGCGGGCGGGGACGTCTCGGCCGAGTTCATCGAGGCGGTCGCGGCGCAGTTCCCGGCAGTGCTCGCCGAGCGGGGCGGCCCGGACCTGGATCCCTGGCCGGGCGCAGAGCCCACGTGGGCCGGCTGGGCCGCGGTCGAACGCATCGCGGAGGAGCACGGCATCGGGTCGGTCAACCTCGTCAAGCCCGGCGTCGGCGAGACGACGCGTGTGCTCCTGCGGCGCGTGCCGTGGAAGGTCCTGGCCCGGCCGGAGCTGCTCGCGCGCACCTCCGGCGGCAGGCTCGTGCGCGGGGAGCTCGCCCACGTGCTCCTCCTCGCCGAGCAGCGCGGGGTCCCGGTCGAGCCGGTCGAGGGCCTGCCCTACAGCTGCGTGGGGCTCATCCATCCGAAGTACACCCCCGGCGCGACCGGGGCCGACGGGAAGACGGTGCTCGATGTCTGAGACGGCAACTGCGACCAGGGGCGGGACCCTGGGCCCCCTCATTCCGCGGGCCCCGCTGCCCGCCCACCTCGCGGGCCTGCCGGTCGTCGCCTGCGACCTCGACCGGACCCTCATCTACTCGGCCAAGGCCCTGTACCTCGAGGGCCCGGACCACGAGGCGCCGCGGCTCGTGGTGAGCGAGGTCCACGAGCAGCTCCCGCTGAGCTACATGACACGCGACGCCGAGGACCTCCTCCTCGAGCTCCTCGACCACTCCTTCCTCGTTCCGGTCACGACCCGCACCCAGGCCCAGTTCCGCCGCGTCCAGCTTCCCCGTACGCGCTACGCCATCACCACCAACGGCGGCGTGCTCCTGCACCACGGCCAGCCCGACGGCGACTGGGCCGCCCAGGTGCGCGACGCCGTCGACCGCGGCTCCGCGCCGCTCGCCGAAGTCCTCGCGCATCTGGGCACGAAGCCGGCGCCCGGCGTCCAGCGCGTCCGCACGGCGGAGGACCTGTTCGCGTATGCGATCGTCGAGCGGGCGGAGCTGCCCGAGGGGTACGTCGCGCGGCTCACGGCGTGGTGCGCCGAGCGCGGCTGGGTCGTCTCGCTGCAGGGCCGGAAGCTGTACTGCGTCCCGGCGCCCGTGACGAAGGAGGCCGCGATCGCCGAGGTCATGGAGCGCGTCGGGGCGACGACCCTCGTCGCGGCGGGAGACTCGCTCCTGGACCGCGGCATGCTCGAGAGGGCCGACCTCCCGATGCGCCCGTGCCACGGCGAGCTCGAGGCCGTGGGCTACCTGCGCGACGGGCTCGTCGTGACGTCGACGCCGGGCGTCCGGTCGGGGCAGGAGATCCTCGAGGCCGCCCTCGCGGCGGTGCGGGTCCGGGCGTAGTGGGCCCCCCACGCCCACTCCAGACACAGCACCACCACGGCGCCCCCTCCTCCACCGCAATTGCCGAGTTGAGGCCGGTGCGAGACCTCTGCACGGACCTCAACACGACAATTGCGGTGAGGTGGGGAGGGGCGGCTGGATCCTAGACCGCCGGGACCCGGTCCCACTCCTCGGCCAGGAGCCGGAAGGAGCGCTCGCGCAGGGCCGGGTCGTGCGCGTAGCCGGTGAGGATGAGCTCGTCGATGCCGTAGGACGCGGCGAAGGCCCGCAGGAACTCGGCGCACTCCTCGGGCGCACCCACGGCGGAGACGCGCAGGGCCGAGGCGGCCATCTGCTCCTCGTGCGGGGCCCAGTCGAGCTCGCGCACGGGCGGGCGCAGCGGCCCCCGGGTCCCGCGGCGGATGCCCAGGAACATCTGCTGATGGGTCGTGAAGAGGTACTCGGCCTCCTCGCGCGTCGGCGCGGCCAGCAGGTTGGCGCCCGCCATGACGTACGGCTCGGCGATCTGCGCGGTCGGCGCCGAGGGGTCGAACATCTGCCGGTAGGTCCAGATCGCCTCCGAGAGCTGGAACGGGGCGAAGTGGCTCGCGGCGGCGAACGGGAGGCCGAGCCGGCCCGCGATGGCGGCTCCCGCCGTCGAGCTCCCGAGGATCCACAGCGGCACGTTCGTCCCACGCGCGACGCCGGCATGGACGCCGTGCGAGAGCCGGGTGGACTCCGCGTCGTCGACCTGCTCACCGAAGTACCACCCAAGGAGCCGGATGTTTGCCGCGAAGGCCGCCTCGCCGTCGTCGTGCGAGCCGCGCCGCAGGAGCGCGGCGGTGCGCGGGTCGGTTCCTGGCGCGCGGCCGAGGCCGAGGTCGATGCGGTCGCCGTAGAGGTTCGCGAGCGTGCCGAAGGCCTCGGCGACGGCGAGGGGCGCGTGGTTCGGCAGCATGATCCCGCCCGAGCCGACGCGCAGGGTGGACGTGTTCGCGGCCGCGTTGGCGATGAGCAGGGCCGTCGCGTTTGAGGCGAGCGCCTCGGTGTTGTGGTGCTCGGCGTACCACAGGCGCCGGTAGCCGGACTCCTCCGCGAGGCGGGCGAGGCGCGTCGCGTCGGCGAGGGCGGCGGCCACGGTGGAGCCCTCCACGACGGGGGCGAGGTCAAGGATGCTCAGGGCGGTCACGACTGCGGCAACCCGGCGCCGGCGCAAGATGTTCCCGAGATCCGCGTGAGGACTTTGTCACGTTCGATAACGGCTCCATTGCTATTCGGCAACAGCACGCGGTTCGGCTTGTTAGGCGGCGGCGCGGCCGGGAAACATGGGAGGGCACACATGATCCGTTGGGAGGAGCGGCTGTGGACGACGCCTTGCTGGTGGCCAATCTGGTCTATATCGGAACCCTCGCCATCGGTGGCGTCCTCTTCACCTTCTTCGCGATGGCCTTCGTCATCACCCTGTTCCTCGCTGGTTTCGGGCAGGGCATCGCGTCGCTCGTCGGGCTCATGTTCCGGCCGCTCGCGCGCCTGTTCGAGCCCGGCCAAGCCGAGGGCACGACCGCGCCCGCTCACCCGGACTACGCGCGAGCCGCGGTGGTCGCCAAGGCGGACGCGATCCTCGGCGCGCAGAAGGCGGCGGCCCTCGGATCCGCGGTCAAGGCCCGCGAGGCCGGGTCCCCCGGCGAGCGGCTCCGGCCCGAGCCCGGGGACGTGCCGGCGCAGGCCGCCCAGCCCGCGGCGGGACAGGCCTCCCTGCCGGCCGCGGCACAGCGGCTCGCCCTCACTGGGAAGTCCGCTGTCGCGGCCCTCGGACCCCACACGGGCACCCAGCCGATCCTCATCGGCAAGGCCAGCTGATCCCTCCCCTCCCGGCACCCCTGCCCGTGGAGTTCTCCCCATCGCTTCGCCTGCGCGACTACCGATAGCGTGGACTCAGAGTTCACGGGGAGGTCCCGGGGGCACGTTCCAGAGAGGGGATACAGGATGGCCATTCAGCAGGGTGCCAACGTCAACGAGCTGCGCGGGGTCGCGAAGCAGTTCAACAGCAAGGCCTCCGAGGTCGAGCAGATCAAGAACAACCTCAACGGGCTGATCAACAACAACATCCCGGCCAACTGGGCCGGGCGCGACGCCGAGCAGTTCAAGAACGAGTGGCAGTCCGAGAGCATGAAGTCCCTCGCCAAGCTCATCGACCAGCTGCGCGATGCGGCCAAGAAGATCAACGCCAACGCCACCGCCCAGGAGCAGACCTCCAACACGCTCAACTGAGCCCCGGCTCGACGAGCCCGAGGGCCCCCGCAGCACACGCTGCGGGGCCCTTGCGCGTGTCACCGTCCAGCCGGCATGGCGGGCGCTGGAAGGCATGGCAGGCGCTGAGCGGCACAGCAGGCCCGCAGCAACACCTGTCATGCCCTCCAGCGCCTGTTGTGCGTTCAGGACCTGCTGGACAGGCCGAGTTCCGTGACCTCCGGCGACAGGAAGGCCCCGCGGCGCGCGCCGCGGGGCCTTCCCTGATCCTGCCGCGGCGGGGCTGGCGTGCCCGTCGGGTCCCTGGCGCTGGGTGTCCCGCCGCGGGCCGCTGCCGCGCCGCCCCGGCCGGTGGGACGGTGCGGCTGACTGCCACCATGGGACCATCCGCCTGGCTGCACTGACAACCGACGCGGAGTAGAGTGGTCAATCTGACTAGTACACACCTCCAGAAAGCCACGAGGAGTGATCAGAACGCAGCAGCTCGACGCCACAGACCGCCGCATCCTCCTCGCCCTCGACGAGGATCCGCGGGCGCCCATCATGGTCCTCGCCCAGCGCCTCGGCCTGGCGCGCGGGACGGTCCAGTCGCGGCTCGAGCGCATGGCCGCCTCCGGCGTCCTGCGCGGGCACTCGACCCGGGTCCAGCCCGAGGCGCTCGGCCGGGGCGTCACTGCCGAGGTCGCCGCCGAGCTGGACCAGAGCCGGATCAACGACGCCGTCGCCGCCCTCCGCGGCATCCCCGAGGTCCTCGAGTGCCTCGCCCCCGCCGGAGACACGGACCTGCTCATCCGCGTCGTCGCCACGAGCCCGGACGACCTCTACCGGGTCTCCGAGGAGATTCGGCTGTGCCCGGGCATCCGCCGCACCTCGACCCGCATGATCCTGCGCACCGTCATCCCCTACCGGACGACGGCGCTGCTCGCCGAGCCGGGTGGGGCGAACGGCGGGAGGCACGACGGCGGCGGCGCACCGCCGTCGCCCGCGTCGCCGTCCTCTCCGCGTGGCTGAGCCCGTCCGGAGGGGAGGGCACCGGCCAGAAAGGCCGAACCGGAGACGGGCCTGGACTGAAAGGGAAGTCCCCAGCTCCGATCTCCAGCCACGATCCGGATCGCCAAAGATGGAAGGGTCAGCGAAGCGGGCTGTCCGGACGACGGGTTGTTTCATGATGGCGCTGCTCCCGGGGCCGCTGAGGGCGGATACTGGGTCTACGGCCGTTGGGCCCGTCCCGGCATCAGCCGACAGGCGGCTCCACCGAACACCCCACCGTGGATGCCTCGTAATCGCCCTTGGGAAGCCCCAACGGAAGGTGCTGGAGATGGAACAGAACGACCGGCGCATGTACCGGCACATGATCGAAGACGCCGCATCCGGCCTGCCCCCGGGGTCCGAGCTGCGCCTCGCCGTCCTGCGGCTGGGAGGCTGGACGGAGAACGGTTGGTGGGAGGCTGTCATTTGCCGCCCCCACGACGTCGAAGCGCTGATGAGGGGAGACAGCATCGACGGCACTCACCTCACCTTCGAACAGCGAGACGAGCTCATCACCTGGCTCTCCGACATCGGCGCCGCCCCCACCGATCCCGTCCCCGAGGAACCGGAAGCCCTCGCGAGCTTCACGAGCCCGGTCTCGCTGACCTAGCCCAAGGCGGTAACCGCCGCCGCTGAGGCTGGAATGTCTCGATGCAGCTCCGGCAACGGCCTAGTCGTCCCGCCCTCCGCCGAGCCGCTCGAAGTCCCTCAGCCACGCGTCCCGCGCCTCGCCGTCCTGCGCCCGGCGGAGTTCGCCCGGGGTGCGGGCGCTCTGGGCGGCCTTGGCCCCGTTCCGGCGGCCGACGCCGAGCATGAGCAGGGCGCGCTCCGTCGCCGCGGCGTTCTTCACGGCGAAGGACGTGCGACGGCGCCGCAGCGCCTCCCGGAGGGCGGCCTGCGCGTCGCCGCGCCGGCCGAGGCTGCGCAGCGCGCGGGCGCGCAGGACGAGGAGGGCCGCGGCGAGGTCGTCGCGGTTCGTGAGGCCCTCGGTCCAGGCGACGACGTCGCGCGGCCTGCCGAGGACCTCGGCGAGCCGGCACGAGGCCAGCGCCGCCGGGAGGGACGGCGGAAGCGGGGCCAGGGCCGTGAGGGCGTCCGCCGGCCGCCCGATCTCGCGCAGGCTGTGCGCGAGGGCCAGGCACACCGCCTCCTCGCTGAACCGCACGTCCACCTCGACCCCCTCGGCCACCTCGATCCAGTGGCTCAGGCCGCCGAGGTACTCGGCCGCGAACGCCGCGGCGGCCGGCTCGCTCGCTCCGTTGAGCCCGCGGGCCAGGAGCTCGGCGGCCTGGGCGTGCTGGTGCGCCCGGTACGCGTGGAGCCCGGCGAGGACGTAGCAGAGCCCGGACCACCCTGGGTAGTCGCGCG
The DNA here is from genome assembly GCF_056780155.1 of Sinomonas sp. T428B. Taxonomy (NCBI): domain Bacteria; kingdom Bacillati; phylum Actinomycetota; class Actinomycetes; order Micrococcales; family Micrococcaceae; genus Sinomonas; species Sinomonas sp. T428B. The sequence goes on from NZ_JBRAZR010000001.1 coordinate 3,572,448, forward strand.
CGGCGAGAATGAGCCGCTCGGGCTCGTCGGTGCCGAAGACGGCGGCGTGGACGAGCCGCTCCGGTTTGCCCGCGAAGCGCCGCAGCTTCGGTGCCCGCGCCCGGTGGGCGACCCGGCGCGCGAGCCGGCGGCCGAATCCGCGCACCGGCGCGTAGACCTGCGCGCCGCGGAAGGGCGTGAGGTCTCGAGGATCGTGGAACGAGGGCTGGCGGCCCAGCTCGCCGGAAGCCATGCCCACCATGCTAGCGAGTCGGCCGTGGCGGCCCGAGCAGGCGGCCAGCCGCCCCGCCAAGGCGGCAATCCGCCGTCGTGCGCTACTACCGCGTCGCGAAGTGCGTCCAGATCCCGATGACCCAGACGGTCACGGCGGCGCATGCGAAGCCGAACTCGACGAGGATGCCCAGGCCCGTGGCCTTGAGCGCGGCCCACGCGGAGGAGGCGGCACCGTGCAAGTGGCGCGTGCGCTGCCACTCGCTCAGCAGGAGGCCGGCCGCGAAGCCGACGATCAGGCCCACGACCGGGATGAGGAACATGCCCACGATCGCGAGCACCGCGCCGGCGAGGACAGAGCGGTTGGGGATCTGCCGCTCCCGGAGTCGGCGGCCGGTCAGGACGGCGGAGGCCGCCATCCCCGCGGCGAACAGGACGCCGCCGAGGGCGAAGACGAGCCACCCGCCCCAGCCTGCGCCGCCGAAGAGGGCCCACGCGAGGAGCGCGGCGAGGCCGAGGATGCTCCCGGGCAGGACGGGGATGACCGTCCCGGCGACGGAGACGGCGAGGGCGAGGCCGCACAGGACGGCGGCGAGCAGGGACGTGTCCACCCGGCCATCCTTCCAAACGCCGCACCGCAACACGCTGCCATCCCGGCGGGACAACGGCGTGTTGCAATGCGGCGTTGGGGCTGGCTACTCCCCGGGGACGACGGCGGCCGCGACCGCCGCGGTGACGGCGGGGGCGACGCGCGGGTCGAGCGGGCTCGGGACGATGTAGTCCGCGGAGAGGTCGTCCTCGCCCTCCTCGGCGAGCTGGGCGATCGCGGCCGCGGCGGCGAGCTTCATCGCCGGCGTGATCCGGCGGGCGCCGGCGTCGAGCGCGCCGCGGAAGATGCCCGGGAACGCGAGGACGTTGTTGATCTGGTTCGGGAAGTCGCTGCGGCCGGTGGCGACGACGGCGGCGTGCCGCCGCGCGACGTCGGGCGCGACCTCGGGGTCCGGGTTCGAGAGGGCGAACACGATCGAGCCCTCGGCCATGCGCGCGATGTCCTCCTCCGGCACGGTCGAGGAGGAGACGCCGATGAAGACGTCCGCGCCCTCGAGCGCGTGCGATATCCCGCCCGCGACGGCGCGCGGGTTGGTGCGCTCGGCGAACTCGGCCTTCATGCCCGCGAGGTCCTCGCGGCCCGTGTGCAGGGTCCCCTTGGAGTCGATGAGCACGACGTCGCTCACCCCCGCCGTCAGCAGGATCTCCGCGACGGCGATGCCCGCCGCGCCGGCGCCGGCGATGACGACCTTGAGCGAACCGAGGGCCTTGCCCACGACCTTCGCGGCGTTGGTCAGCGCCGCGAGGGCCACGACGGCGGTGCCGTGCTGGTCGTCGTGCATGACCGGCATGTCCAGGGCCTCGATGAGGCGCCGCTCGAGCTCGAAGCAGCGCGGGGCCGAGATGTCCTCGAGGTTCACCGCGCCGAAGCTCGGGGCGATCCGCACGAGGGTCTCGATGATCTCGTCCACATCCGTCGTGTCGAGCACGATCGGGATCGAGTCCAGGCCGGCGAAGGTCTTGAACAGCGCGCTCTTGCCCTCCATGACCGGAAGCGACGCGGACGGGCCGATGTCCCCGAGGCCCAGGACCGCGGTGCCGTCGGAGACGACCGCGACGAGCCGGGACGCCCACGTGTGGGTCCGGGCCAGGGCCGGGTCGGCGGCGATCGCGCGGGAGACCTGGGCGACGCCGGGCGTGTAGGCAATCGAGAGGTCGCGCTTGGTCGCGAGCGGGCGGTCGACGGCGACGGCGAGCTTGCCGCCCTCGTGCGCCTCGAAGATCTCGGCGTCGGTAATGGGGGCCCGGGACTGGCCGTCCTGGTTCTGGGCGGGCGAATCGATCGTGGAAGAGGACACGGCACTGTCTCCTGGAGTCGTGCCGCCGCGCATGCGCACGACGGCGTGGCGGGCCGTGCGCTCTGGCCTCACCCTGCGCGTCGTCGGGCAGGGCTGGACAGGGCACGGCCTGTGGTTGGATCCGGGTTCCCGCCTGGTTCGGCGCGTCCCGGGGCCGTCATGGCGCGGGATGTGCGCCGGTGGCGGCCTCGGTGGGAGGTACAGCCATCATACGCAGCGGGCTCCGGGCTTCCGCAACGTGGAAGTGAGAGACGTCATACCTGTTCTGCGTCACACCTCCCAACGATGCGGGGTCACCTCCCAGCGATGCGGGGTCTAGCCGGTCGCTTCCTGGGCGCCCCGGAGCGCCCCACGGCGGGTCAGCATCTCGCATGCGGCCTTGAGCTGCCGCTCTGCCTGGAACGGCAGGAGCCGTCCCGTGCGCACGGCCGAGACGAGGCCCGTGATGATGTGCAGGATGGTGCGTCCCCGTTCCTCATCCCCCGCGAGCTTCGCGAGGAGGGACCACGCGAGCTCGTCGACCTCGCCGATGAGACCGGTGAGCTCGTGGTCCGCGGGGACGACGAGTTCGGCGAGGCATGCGTTCACTGCCGGCTGGGCGAGACGCATGTGGAAGAGCTCGACGGCGGCGCCGGCCAGGTGCCGGATCCGCTGCTGCCGTTCGCGGACCGCGCTGGCCCGATTCTCTACCCGGCGCTTGAGCTCTGCGAGCTGGCGGCGGTGGAGGGCAAGGAGCAGGTGGGCTGCAGACGGGAAGTAGCGGTGGGCCGTGCTCGACGAGACCCCGGCCTCAGCGGCGACCTCGCTGACCTCCACTTCGCCGTACTCCCGCGTCGCAAAGCCAGCGGCGGTCGAGAGGAGCTGCTCGTAGCGCGCGGCAAGCCGCGGGGTCGCCGGTGGAGGGGCTGGTGTGACCAGATCCTGCGGCAGTTCGAGCACAGCGCGGCAACCTCTCTCCGGACGCTTCTGCACAACGCCCACACGCCAAGGGTGGGGGCGCGCTGGGGACTGTCCAACTATACGCCAGCACCCCTTCGCGGCTTCCGCGGCCGACTGCCCACGAGGTGACCCCGGATCCTTGAGAGGTGACCCCGGATCGTTGAGACGTGACCCCGCATCGTCGGGAGGGAGTGCGTCAGGCCACCGAGCGGATCCTCGTGACGAAGACCGCCCCGAGCAGGCCGATCACGGCCGCCGCGACGTAGAGCGAGACGTACCCGCCGAGGAACGCGACGAAGGGATACGCGATCAGCGGTGCGATTACCTGCGGGAGCGAGTTGGCGATGTTGATGACCCCGAGGTCCTTGCCGCGGTCGGCCGCTCGCGGGAGGACCTGGGTGATGAGCGCGAAGTCGACGGCGAGGTAGGCGCCGAAGCCGATCCCGAGCACGAGGGCCCCGATGATCGCGCCGGTCCAGGTCGGGAAGAACGCGAGGATGAGCGAGGCCGCGGCGATCACGGCCGAGGACGCGATGACGAGCGGCTTCCGCTTGCCCATGCGGTCGCTGAGCTTGCCCCCGAGGACGCTCGTGACGATGACCATGACCGCGTAGAGGCCCGTGAGGATCAGCACGCCCGTCGCGGCGGGAATGCCCGTGGTCCCCTCGAGGTGGACGGCGTCCGCGAGGAAGAACAGCAGGTACAGGGTGACCATGTGGTTGCCGATGTTCACGAGCAGGCGCGTGAGCCAGGCCCAGCCGAAGTCCGGGTAGGCGCGGGGGCTCACCCAGAACGAGGCCAGGAAGGCGCCCAGCGAGAAGGGCACCACCGACGAGCGGGGGAGCGGGTCGTCGTCGGCCTTCGCGAGGTACAGGACGACGCCGAGCACGAGCACCGCTGCGCACACCACGTAGCCGAGGCCGAAGGCGCCCGCCACGACGGCGGCGATGACCGCCCCGAGGAGGATGCCGACTGTCTGGCCCATCGCCGCGAGCCCGCCCACGGTCCCCCGCTGCAGCACCGGAACCCGGTCCGGGATGGCGGCGGTGATGGCCGCATAGGCGGCGTTGCATCCGCCCTGCACGAGGCACCACAGGGCCGTCATGATGGCGACGTCCGGCGCGCCGGCGAGCGCGACGAGCCCGACGGCGCCGAGCAGCGCCCCGCCCAGGACCCACGGCCTGCGGCGGCCGAAGCGGCTCGACGTGCGGTCCGAGAACGCGCCCGCGAGCGGGTTGCCGACCATCGATACCGCCGCGCCGGCGCCGGTCACGAGGGCGAGGATCGCCTCTTTCTGCCCGGGGTCGAAGTGGGCGGCCTGCTGGCCGAGGAGCACCTGGATCGGGCCGAAGAAGGCGGCGTTGATGCCCAGGTTCACCAACACGACGCCGAGGATCCAGGGGGCCTGGACCGGCGCCTCGGGCTCGGCGAACGCGAGTGCCGGGCCGATGTCCCGGGGCTTCTCGGGCGTCTGATGGGTCATGGTCCGCTCCCCTGCTGAGGTCCCGGCCCGCCCGGAGTGGGTCGGTGGCTCTCAGATTACGTCAGTGGGGGCTGCGTGGCGCCTGCTGGGGCGATGAATGACACGAGGAGCAGGCGGACCCAGACAGCGCCGAGGACGTACTCTCGTACCGTGGAAAATCAGGCAGCAGCAGCGCCCGACGAGGCGATGGCCGGACAGGTCTACCAGCAGATCCTCGATGCGATCGTCGAGGGCCGGCTCGCACCGGGGCAGCGGCTGCGCGAGCGCGAGCTCTCGGACCAGTACGGCGTCTCCCGCATCCCGGTGCGCGAGGCCATCCACCGGCTCGAGCAGGACGGCTTCCTCGTCACGGCACCCCGGCGCGGCGCCGTCGTCCGCCGTCTCACGCTCGCCGACGTCGAGGAGCTCTTCGACCTGCGCGTGCTGCTCGAGTCCTTCGCGGCGCGCCGCGCAGCCGAGCGCGTCGCCGCGGGGGCCGACGGCGCGCATCTGACCGAGACGCTCCGGCTCGCCCGCGACGCGATGGCCGCGGGCGACGCCGTGCGCACCTCGGACCTCAACAGCATCTTCCACGAGCAGATCGTGGACCTCGCGGGGAACGCCCTGCTCGAGCGCTCGATCCGACCGCTGCGGGGCCTGACCCGGTGGATCTTCGGCCTCTCGGTGAACCGGCCGCTCGAGATCAACGCCCTCGAGCACGACGAGCTCGCCGACGCCATCCTCACCGGCCAGGCCCAGCTCGCGGAGGCCGTGGCCGCGGCGCACATCGAGTCGAGCCGCAAGCCCGTCCTGGACGGCCTCGCGGGCCTCCTCACGGCCTGACCCCGTACCGCAGGGACCTGACCCCGCATCGGGTGGGCGGCTAGCTGGCCAGCATCGCCTTCATGTCCTCGATCTCCTTGGTCTGGGACGTGACGATCGCCTCGGCCATCGCCTTGGCGCCCTCGTGCTGCCCGGACGCCTTCTCGGCCTCGGCCATCGACACGGCGCCCTCGTGGTGGGCGATCATCTGGGTCAGGAACAGCCGCGAGGCCTCGGCGGCGTCGGCGGCCTGGAGCTTCGCGAGGTCCTCCGCGCTCATCATTCCCTCCATCCCGTGGCCTGCGCCCCCGGGCATCATGCTCGGCTGGCCCCAGTCGCCGAGCCAGCCGCGCAGGGTCGCGATCTCGGGCCCCTGGGCGGCCTTGATCTGCTCGGCCAGCTGCGCGACGCGCGGGTCGAGCCCCGGCTTGGCCAGGACGATGTCGCTCATCTCGATGGCCTGCTGGTGGTGCGGGATCATCATCTGCGCGAACATCACGTCGCCCGCATTGAAGCCCACGTTGGGGGTGCCCGTGGGCGCCTGGTGGTCGCCGTGGGCGGCGCCCGTGCTGCTCGGTGCGGTTGAGGGTCCCGTCGTGGCGCAGCCGGCGAGCGCGAGGGTTGCGGTCAGGAGGGCCGCGGGGAAGGCGCGGCAGAGTGTCGTGGTCATGGTCGTCTCTTTCGTCAGTGGTCGGTGGTGGGCGGGGCGGGCCCCGTCACGTCCGGCTGATGGAGAGGTCTGCGAGGTCCGGCGCGGGCGCGCGGGCCAGGACGGAGCGCGGAGCGGCCGCCGCCGGCGGGTGCGGGAGGGCGTCGGAGCGGTCAAGCACGACGACGGCGGGCGGCGCCGGGGCCGCCGCACCGGGAGCGGGGACGCAGTGGGCGACGCTGTGCTCCTCGGGGTCGGCGGGCACGCACGTGGCGCCCGCGTCGCGGAGGCGCTGAGCGTGCGCCATGAGCTGGGCACCGGCCGAGTGCCCGTCCGCGTGCACAGCGGCATGGCCCGAGGACACGTGTGCGCCAGTGGGTGCTTGGCCGTCATGCACCCCGGCGGCGGCCAGCTCGTGCCCGGCCTGCCCGGACCCGAGCGTGTGCATGGCCAGGAGGCCCAGGGCCAGGGCGAGGACGGCGACGAGGCGCACGAAACTGCACAACTCACGGGCCGACAGGGGCCGGAGGGCCCCCATCCGCCCGCGAATGATGTCGTTTCGCACGCTCGCCATCCTAGGAGACGTGCCGGGGATCCAGGTCGAGGCGGCGCAGGAGCTGGGCGTTGAGCGCCACAACGATCGTGGAGAGGGACATGAGCACCGCGCCCGCCGCCGGCGAGAGCATGATCCCGGCGAACGCGAGCACGCCCGCGGCGAGCGGCACCGCGATCACGTTGTAGCCCGTCGCCCACACGAGGTTCTCCCACATCTTGCGGTAGCTCGAGCGGGAGAGCTCGACGACGGAGACTACCGAGCGCGGGTCGTTCCCGGCGAGCACGACGCCGGCCGACTCGATGGCCACGTCCGTGCCGGCGCCAATGGCAATGCCCACGTCGGCCCGGGCCAGGGCGGGGGCGTCGTTGACGCCGTCGCCGACCATCGCGACGGTGAGCCCGCGGCCCTGGAGCTCGGCGACCTTGCGGTCCTTGTCCTGTGGCAGCACCTGGGCGAAGACCTCGTCGATGCCGAGGTCCGCCGCGACGGCGTCCGCGACCTGCTGGGCGTCGCCGGTGATCATGGCGACGCGGACCCCGAGTCGCTGGAGCGCCGCGACCGCGGTGCGGGACTCCTCGCGGACCGAGTCCTCGAGGGCGAGGGCCCCGGCGATCCGCCCATCCCGGACCACATGCAGCACCGAGGCCCCGCGGGACTCCCAGCCGCCGACGGCGTCGCGCAGCTCGGCGGGCGGCTCGAGTCCCAGCTCGGCCAGGAGGGCGGGGCCACCGACGTGGACGGTCTCCCCGCCGACGCGGGCGCAGATGCCACGGCCGGAGCTGGCCTCGAACCCGCTGGCCGAGGGCACGTCGAGCCCCCGGTCCCGGGCCGCCCGGACGATGGCCCGCGCCACCGGATGCTCCGAGTCCGACTCGGCCGCCGCCGCGAGGGCGAGCAGCGCGCCGTCGTCCGTGCCGCCGTCGCCCGCTCCCCCGCCCACAGCGGAGACGCCGACGACCTCCGGCTCGCCCTTGGTGAGCGTGCCGGTCTTGTCGAAGAGGACGGCGCCGACGGTGCGCATGCGCTCGAGGGCGAGGCGGTCCTTGACGAGGACGCCGCCGCGGGCTGCGCGCTCGGTCGAGATGGCGATGACGAGCGGGATCGCGAGGCCGAGCGCGTGCGGGCACGCGATGACCAGGACGGTGACGGCGCTCGTCACGGCGTCGGGGAGGCTGCCGAGGAGCGTCCAGGCGGCGAAGGTGATGACGCCCGCCGCCGTCGCGAAGTAGAAGAGGAAGGCGGCGGCGCGGTCGGCGAGGGCCTGGGCGCGGGACGAGGAGGCCTGCGCGTCGGCGACCATGCGCTGGATGCCCGCGAGCGCCGTCGACTCCCCCACGGCCTCGACGCGCACGCGCAGGCTCGTGTCGGTCGCGACGGTGCCCGCGACGACCGTGGCGCCGGGGCCGCGCGTGACGGTCTTGGACTCGCCGGTGATCATCGACTCGTCGAGCTCGGCGGTGCCCTCCTCGATCCGGCCGTCGGCGGGGAGCCGGCCGCCCGCGCGGACGAGGACGAGGTCGCCCGGGACGAGTTCCGTGGCGGGGACGGTCTCGGTTCCGGTGGCGGTGACCCGCTCGGCCTCGTCGGGCAGGAGCGCCGCGAGGGCCTCGAGGGCGCCGCGCGTGGCGCCGAGGGCGCGCATCTCGAGCCAGTGGCCGAGGAGCATGATCGTCACGAGGAGCGCGAGCTCCCACCAGAAGTCGAGGGCGAAGCCGCCGATCCCCAGGCTCGTGGCCCACGAGGCGGCGAACGCGACGGTGATGGCCATCGAGATGAGGAGCATCATGCCCGGCTGGCGCCCGCGCAGCTCGCGCAGGCCGCCCTGGAGGAACGGCGCCCCGCCGTAGGCGAACACGGCCGTGCCCAGCACCGGCGGGATCCACTCGCTGCCGGGGAACAGGGGCGGCATCGCGCCGAAGAGGTGCCACACCATGGGGCTGAAGAGGACGACGACGGCGGTGAGGCCGAGCGTGAGCCAGAACCTGTCGCGGAACATCGCCACCGAGTGGCCGGCGTGCTCGCCATGGGTGTGGACCGCGTGCGTGTCGCCGTGGTGGAGGTGGGCCGAGAGGTCCGGGGCCTGTTCGGTCGCGGTGGGCTGGGCGGGGTGCGCGTGCTCGGTGTGCGTGTGCCCGTGCTGGGCGTGCTCGTGGTGGGAGTGCTCATCGTGCGCGTGCTCGAGATGCGCGTGCTCGTGCGGCTGAGGCGCCGTGTAGCCTCGATCGGCGACCTCGGGATGCTGATGCCTGCTGTGCTGGTTCACTGGTGACCCGTTCTCTCCGTGAGGATTCGTTCGGGCTGTGGTCGATCGGCGGTGAGTGGGGGAATCCCCAGGACCGCCTCCATCGCTGACAGCACGACCAACATACCCCCGGGGGGTATATGGGTCAAGGGGCCAAACGAGCGCTACGCCGTCGAGCTCGGCGCCTTGTCGCTCTGGAGACGCCTTCCGGGAAGACGCGAGACGCCTGATCGTCGCGGAGACGCCCTCGGGGCGTCCTCCTGGCGATGGGCCGTGTCACCATTCGCAGGGAAGGCTCCGGACGCACAGCAAGGGACGATCCGCCCAAGACGGCAGGGCGGGACGAAGCACGGACCGTCAGCCCGGGGGTCGGATCAGCAGCTAGTAGACGCTGCCTTCGAGGAGCTCGGCGAGCCTGCGTGCGGCGCGCCGGAGCTCGGGGACACGGCTCTTGAGGGCGGCCTCGTCGGATGCCTCGACGGGGCTCGTGAGGGAGATCGACTCCGTGCTGGCGCCGCGGGGGTTCGGCACGGCGACGGCGACGGACTGCACGCCCGTCGCGCGCTCGTCGGCGGAGTAGGAGAAGTCCTCGCCCGGCCCGGGGAGCCGGGAGCGCAGCTCCTCGAGCGAGAATCCGTCGGGCTCATGCCCGGCGGCCACCGCGTGCTCGACGACGCCTTCGAGCTCGTCGTCCGCGGCGGAAGCCAGCAGGATCTTGCCGGCGGCCCCGGCGGTGAGGGGCAGCCGCTTGCCGAGCGGGAGGTCGTAGCGCAGGGGCGCCTCGCCGTCGACCCGGGCCACGAGGATCCGTTCGAGCGCGAGCCGCGTGTACAGCGACGCCGTCAGCCCGGTCTGGGAGGCGAGCTGCTGGAGCACGGGCCTGGCCGCCACGACGAGGGGGTCGTTCTCGAGATAGCTCCGCGCAGCAGGGAGCACCGCAGGCCCGATCCGGTACGTCTTGTCGGTCTGGCCGACCATGCCGAAGTCTTGCAGGACCCGCAGGATGCGCAGCGTCGTGGGCAGGCTCATGCCGCACGAGCGTGCGAGGTCGCTCAGGCGCTGGGGGCGGTCCGCTCGCTGGAGCTCCGCGAAGACCTCGAGGGCCCGGGACAGGGAGCGCATGTTCGAGCTCTTCGGCTCCCCGGAAGGGCCCTCAGGCGTCGTCGTCATTCTTTCATTCTATGTAACTCCGAGCACGCGCCGGCCGCCTTGACAGCCCCTGTGGCTCCTGTCACTATTTCTAGCAGCGTAATAGTCTTCCATTCTCTGGAAGATACGTTCATCCCCTGAAAGGCAATCCGGATGACGATGGAGTCAACGAGCACCACTGCACCCACACGGCCGGTTCGTGTGGCCCGCGCGACCCTGGCCGGCATCGCGGCCTTCGCAGCCCTCGGCACCTACGCCGCGGTCGAATCCCTCTCCCTCGGCCTGTGGTCCTCGCTCGGGCCCGGCCCGGGGCTGTTCCCCTTCGCGATGGGGTGCATCCTCGTCTCGATGTCCGGACTCTGGCTCCTGCAGGAGCTGCGGCGACCCAGCGCCCGCGGCGAGGGCGCGGACGGGCGCCTCGTCGCCGCCGTCGTCATCAGCCTCGTGCTGCTGGCGGCCCTGCTGGACATCCTCGGCTTCCAGGTCGGGATGTTCCTGTTCCTGCTCTACCACCTGCGCCTGCGGGGCAAGCGGTCCTGGCCGCTCTCCCTCGTCGTCGCGCTGGCCGGCAGCGTCGGCGCCTTCTATGCCTTCAGCCTCGGCCTCAACGTCGAGCTCCCCACCTCGGCCATCCCCGCACTGAACACGATCGGACTCTGACATGGACACCGTGAACGAGCTGCTCGCGGGCTTCGCCTCCGCCCTGACCCTGCAGAACCTGATCTTCGCCTTCCTCGGCTGCCTCCTGGGCACCGTCATCGGCGTCCTTCCGGGCATCGGGCCCGTGGCCGGCGTCGCGCTCCTCATCCCGCTCACGCTCAACCTCGACGCGACCGGGTCGATCATCATGCTCTGCGCGATCTTCTACGGCACCCAGTACGGCGGGACGATCACGAGCGTCCTGCTCAACACCCCCGGGGAGGCGGCGTCGGCGATCACGACGATCGACGGCTACGCCATGACCCGCATCGGCAAGGCCGGCGTCGCGCTCACCATCGCTGCCCTCGGCTCGTTCGTCGGCGGGACCATCGCCACGCTCGGCCTCGTGGCCGCCGCCAAGCCGCTCGGCGAGGCCGGCCTGCTCATCGGCCCGCCGGAGTTCTTCGCCCTCATGGTGGTCGGCATCTCCCTCCTCGTGGCCCTCGCCGGGAAGTCCATGGTCAAGGCCCTCATCTCCGGAGCGCTGGGCCTGCTCATCGCGATGGTGGGCATCGACCCCGTGGCCGGGGCTCCCCGCTTCACCTTCGGCGCGGACCACCTCCTCGACGGCGTGAGCTTCGTCGCCGTGATCGTGGGCGTCTTCGGCCTCTCCGAGATCCTCGCCTACCGCGCCGGCTCCCAGGCCTCCTCGGTCCACGCCCCCGGCCTCCGCTCCCTGCTGCCGTCCGGATCCGATCTGCGCCGCAGCGCGCCGGCCATGGCCCGCGGCACGGGCATCGGCTTCGGCCTCGGGCTCATCCCGGGCATGACCGGTTCTGTCGCCTCGCTGCTCTCCTACGGGGCGGAGCGGAAGTTCTCCAAGCACCGCCGCGAGCTCGGGAAGGGCGCCGTCGAGGGTGTCGCGGGACCGGAGACCGCCAACAACGCCCACGCCAACGCGGCGCTCATCCCGCTCTTCACGCTCGGCATCCCGGCCTCCCCGACCATCGCCGTGCTCATGGGCGCGTTCCTCCAGCAGGGGCTCACCCCGGGCCCGACCCTCTTCACGGAGCACTCGGAGATCGCGTGGGCCATCATCGCGAGCCTCTTCATCGGCAACCTCCTCCTGCTGCTGCTCAACGTGCCGCTCGTCGGCCTGTGGACCTCGATCCTGCGCGTCCCGGCGCCGATCCTGACGGCCCTGATCCTCCTGTTCATGGTCATCGGCACCTACACGATCAACTTCAGCGTCTTCGACGTCTTCGTCATGATCGCCTTCGGCCTCGTCGGCCTGGCCCTCAGGCACCTGGAGATCCCCCTCGCGCCGATGGTCCTAACCCTCGTCCTGGGCCCCCTCATGGAGCGCTCGCTGCGCGAATCGCTCGAGATCTCCCAGGGCGACTTCGGGGTCTTCGTCGACCGGCCCATCGCAGCGGTCCTCATCGGCCTCGGCCTCCTGATCGTCGTCAGTCCCCTCCTGCGCCTGCGCAAGCCCAAGGCCCTGACGGACGACCCCGAGGTCTGACCCTCACCCCCACTCCCCCACCACCCACGGAAGAAGCAACCATGAAGCGCAAGCATGCCCTCACCGCGGCCGCGGCAGCGGCCCTCATCGCCCTGACCGGCTGCGGAGCGAACGCCGGCGGCGCCGCCAAGGCGGCCGAGGACTTCCCGAAGAAGGGCAAGTCCATCGAGCTCGTCGTCGCGTTCGCCCCCGGCGGCGCCGTCGACACCGCGGCCCGGCTCGTCCAGCCGATCCTCGAGAAGGAGCTGGGGACGAACGTCGAGGTCGTGAACAAGCCCGGCGCCGGCGGCCAGATCGGCTACACGCAGCTCACGAGCGCCAAACCCGACGGCTACACCATCGGCGCGACCGGCTCGCCGTCCGTCGTCGTCTCCCCGCTGGATCCGAGCCGCGGCGCCAAGTACACCCGCGCGAGCTTCCAGCCGCTCGGCCGCCAGGTCGTCGACCCGGCCGCGATCGCCGTCGCCCCCGACAGCCCGTACACGACGCTCGAGGAGCTCTTCGCCGCGGTGAAGGCCGAGCCGAAGTCCCTGACCGCGAGCACCACCGGCCTGCAGACCGGCGAGCACTTCGCCCTCGCCCAGCTCCAGGAGGCCACCGGAGCCGAGTTCGCCCCCGTGCACTTCTCGGAGGGCGCCTCCCAGGCCACCACCGCCTTCCTCGGCAAGCACGTCGACGTCCTCGTCGCGAGTGGCAGCGACGTCACCGAGCTCACCAAGCAGGGCAAGGCCCGGGTCCTCGGCGTCATGTCCGCCGAGCGCTCCCCGTCCCTGCCTGACGTCCCGACCTTCAAGGAGTCCGGCTACGACGTCGAGGCCGCCACAGTGCGCGGCTACTCCGCCCCCGCCGGCCTCCCCGAGGGCATCGCCGCCAAGCTCGAGGCGGCCCTCAAGAAGGCCATCGAGGACCCGGCCGTCGTCGCGAAGATGAACGACCTCGGCCTGCAGACCAGCTACCTCTCCGGCGCCGACTACTCGGCCGTCTGGGCGCAGCAGGAGGAGGACTTCAAGAAGGTCCTCCCCCTCGTCCAGAAGAAGGACTAGCCGCGGCCCGCCCACCGAAAGCGAGACGATCATGACCACCCCCACCGTGCAGAACGCCGACGCCGGCTTCCGGCGCCCCGACCCCGCCGTCGTCGAGCGCCTCGCCAAGCTCCCGGCCGCGAACATCGGCGACGCCATGGACCGGCTCGGCGTGGCCGACTCCGCCATCCAGGCGATCTGGAAGGGGGCCCGCCTGGCGGGCCCGGCGTTCACCGTCTGGACCCGGCCCGGCGACAACCAGGGCATCCACCGCGCCCTGCAGCAGGCCCAGCCGGGGGACGTCATCGTCGTCGCCGGCGGCGGCGACACCTCCCGGGCGCTGCTCGGCGAGCTCATCGGCGAGCGCGCGCTCAACCACCGCATCGCGGGCTTCGCGCTCGACGGCGCGGCGCGCGACGCCGAGACGCTCGGCGAGATCGGCATGCCCGTCTTCGCCCGGGCCACGACCCCCGCCGGCCCCTACAAGGACGGTCCGTCCCGGCTCGGCACGCCCATCGCCTTCGGCGGCGTCCCGGTGCTCCCGGGCGACATCGTCGTGGGCGACTCCGACGGGATCGTCGTCGTCCCGCAGGCCCAGGCCGAAAAGGTCGCCGAGGCCGCCGAGGCGGTCTTCGCCGACGAGACCAGCCGCCGTCGCGCCATCCTCAGCGCCCGCCAGTGACCACAAGGAGAACCTCCATGACATCCTGCGCCGTCATCGGGCTCGGCGAGGCCGGGGCGGTCTACGCCTCGGCCCTCGTCCGGGCCGGCCACACCGTGGCGGGCTTCGACCCCGTCGCCCCCTCCACGCCCGACGGCGTGCGGCGCGCCTCGAGCGCGGCGGACGCCTGCCGCGAGGCCGACGTCGTGCTCGTCCTCACGGGCGCGGCGGCCGCAAGGGCGGTGGCCGCCGAGTGCCTTCCCGTGATGCGCGAGGGCAGCTGCTACGCCGACCTGACGTCATCGTCCCCCGCGACCATGCGCGAGCTCGGCCGCCAGCCGAGCTCGGCCCGGTTCGCCGACGTCGCGATCCTCGGCCCTGTCAGCGCGCTCGGCATCCGGACCCCGCTCATGGCGAGCGGCCCGGGGGCGGCCGACGTCGCTGAGCTCCTCCCGCCGCTCGGCGCGCCCGTCGAGGTGGTCGAGGGCGAGCCCGGCGCCGCCATGGCGCACAAGCTGCTGCGGAGCGTGCTCATGAAGGGGCTCGCCTCGGTCGTGGTCGAGGCCGTCCAGGCCGGGCGCGCGGCGGGGCTCGAGGAATGGATCCGCGGGCAGATCGCGCGGCAGCTCGCCGGCGACGGGCAGGCGGTGATCGACAGGTTCCTCGTCGGCACGGCCAAGCATGCCCTGCGCCGCTCTCGGGAGATGCAGGACACCGCGGCCTACCTGGCCGAGCTCGGCGTGCCCGCCGAGATGACGAACGCCTCCGCGGCGGCGATGGACCGCATGGCCCGCACGCCGGCCGAGAGCACCCCGGCCTTGCCCTAGGGCCATCTCGGGCAGGAGGCTACAGGCAGCTGCGGCCGCACGTCGGCTGAACGTTCGGCCGCAGCTGCCGCGCCCGCCCCGGCGGATTCCATAGCCCCCGATCGACCAACCGAAGGGAACCATGACCGGCATCTGGGCCCTCGCCGCCTACCTCGCGGTGATCCTCGCCTGGACGGTGCTGCTCAGGCGCAGCGTCGGCGAGGCGATGATCCTGGGCTTCCTCGCCGTGCTGCCGTTCACCGGCGAGGAAGCCCTCGCCACGGCGTGGTCCGCCTTCTCGACGGCCGCCACCGACGAGATCGTCTACGCCACCATGGCGTTCGTCTTCATGGGCTACCTGCTCGAGCGGGCCGGCGTCCTGGACCGCCTCATCGACCTGCTGAACTCGCTCCTCGGCGGCCTGCGGGGCGGACCGGCGTACGTCTCGACGGTCGCCTCGGCGGGGCTGGGGAGCATCGTGCACAACCAGGCGGCCATCGCCGCGACCGTGGGCTCCGTGACGATCCCGTGGATGGAGCGCGCCCGCCTGGACAAGCCTGCCGCTGCGACGCTCGTGGCGGGCAACGCCGGGATGGGCATCACCTTCCCCTTCAGCGCGTCGATGTTCGTCCTCGTCGGATCGGCCACTGTCGGCCCGCTCCTGGACGTCAACAGCCTCGTCCTCCCGCTGCTCATCGGAGGCCTGTGGTGCTTCCTCCACCGCCTCATCGTCACGTTCCTGCTCGTGCGCCGCAGCCGCATGGCCCCCTTGGACGCGGCGCACCGGGCGCCCGTGCGGGAGGCGTTCGCCCGCGGCTGGCCGACCCTGCTGCTCTTCGCCGTCGTCGCCCTGCCGCTCGTCCTCACCTCCGGCGCGGTCGCCGAGGCCCTCTCCGAGTGGTCGGGCGTGGCGGTGTCCGGGGCGGTGAGCGTCATCGTCTGGATCCCTGTCGTCCTCATCGTCACCGGCGCCCTCCTGGGCCTGCGGCGGCTCCCCCGCTCGGCGGGCCACTGGCTCAGGTTCCTGCGGCACTCGGCCCCGAGGTTCGGCGTCGTCGGGGTGACCGTCCTCTTCGCGTTCGCGGGCGCGAACGCGCTCGCCGCGACCGGGCTCCCCGGGCAGATGACGGCGCTCCTGGGCGGCCTCGACCTGCCGCTGTGGCTGCTCGCATGCCTCGTCGGGCTCATCGTCATCGCCGTCGCGGCCCCGCTCTCCGCCACCGCGACGATGGCGGCGGTGGGGACGGTCGGCGTCGCGAGCCTCGTCGCCGCGGGCGTGCCGGCGACGACGGCGGCCGTCGCCGTCCTGGTCTTCTCCTCGTGCGAGGCGGCTGTCCCGCCGGGAGGGGCCCCGCTGTACGTCGCCTGCGGGATCGCCGACGTCGACCCGCTGAGGACCTTCGCCCGCCTGATCACCCACTACGCCCTGCCCCTGCTCGCCATCGGAGTCCTCATTGCCCTCGGCGTACTCCCGATCGGAGGATGACATGCGCCAGCTCCGGCGCGCCGTCGGCGCGGTCTTCACCCTGAGCCTCGCCGCCCTGCTGCTGGGCGGGGCCGCCTTCGTGGCCGCGCAGGCCCTCGCCCTGGCGGTGGGCCGCGGCGAGTGGCTCGACGCCCTCGACGCGTGGCTCAAGACCCCCGCCTGCATCGCGGCGTCAGTCTGCGCCGTCGCCGGCTACCTGCTGGGCTACTCCCGCCTGAGCCAGCCCGCGAAGGAGGCCCAGGCACGGTGACCCCGCACCCCCGCTCGCCTGACGACGCCGACAACCCCGGCGACGCTGCTTACCCTGACTACGCCGAGCTGCAGTCCCGGCCAGGACCGCTCGCGGGCACCTCGTGGGAGCTCTTCCCCGAGCCCGGCCGCGGCACCCCCTCCTTCATCGGGCCCGACGCCATCCTCGACGCGCGCGCGTGCATCCGCACCGGAACAGTCTTCGGCCTCGACTACGCCGCCGACGCGTTCGACCCGGGGATGTCCCTCGCCCGCACGCCTCCCCGCCACACGATCTACTCCTCGCACCCCGCCCACCGCGACGACTACCTCGACGGCTACTACCTCCAGGGCTCGACCCAGATCGACGGGCTGCGCCACCGCCGGGCCGACGACGTGGGGTTCTACAACGGCACCCCTGACGAGCGGATCCGCGAGGGAACCCCGGACCTCGGGATCCAGGAATGGGCGGAGCGGCCCATCGCCGGCCGCGCCGTCCTCGCCGACCTCGCGGGCCTTCGGGAGCGCGACGGCAGGCCGATCGACCACGCGGCGGGCGAGGGCCTGGGCCTTGGGCTCATCGAGGCCGCGCTCGAGGCCCAGTCGGCAGCGCTGAGGCCCGGCGACGTCCTCCTCCTGCACACCGGCTGGGCCGAGTGGTTCCTCGCCCTGCCGCCGGAGTCGCGGCTCGAACTGCGCGCTGGCCGGCGCGCGAGCGGGATCCTCCAGTCCAGGGAGTTCGTCCGGTGGGCCTGGGACCACCGGCTGGCGCTCATCGCGGCGGACAACTTCGCGGTCGAGTGCCTCCCGGCCGCGGCGGGCAGCCCGTTCCTCGGCTCTGCGCCGAACGACCGCGGCATGATGCACCAGGAGCTGCTCGCGAAGCTCGGCCTGCCCCTCGGCGAGCTCTGGCGGCTGGGGCCCCTCGCACGCCACCTGCGGGACGTGGGCGCCTGGGACGCGTTCATCACGGTCAAGCCCCTCAACATCACCGGCGCGACGGGCTCCCCCGCGAACGCGACCGCCGTCTGCTAGCGCGCGGCCATCCGCACACCCGACGGCGTCGCCCAGCTCAGAGGCGGGCCCCGGCGTCGTCCATGACATGGTGACACCGCCCACGTTTGGCCGGACAGGCACGCGGGTGGCAGACTGTCACGGCGCTCTGCGCTCCCGCTGGTGGGTCCAGCGGCGCTCCCTGTCCGGAAGTACCGCGAAAGCAGGACCCTCCTTGGTTCAGACATCCCTCGAGCACCCCGGCGCGCCCTCGACCCCGAGCGGGTCCGACGGCGCGCCCCGCCCCACGACGCATCGCAAGGTCATCGGCCTCGCCGTGGCCGGCGCCGTCGGCGGCTTCCTCTTCGGCTTCGACTCCTCCGTGGTCAACGGCGCGGTCGACGCGCTCCAGGCGGGCTTCGCCCTCTCGCATGCCGTGACCGGGTTCGCCGTCGCCGTCGCGCTCCTGGGCTGCGCGGCCGGCTCCTGGCTCGCGGGGGCGGTCGCAGACCGCTACGGGCGCATCCCGGCGATGAAGCTCGGCGCGGCGCTGTTCCTCGTGAGCTCGATCGGCACGGGCTTCGCCGTGGGGCTGTGGGACCTCATCCTGTGGCGGATCGTGGGCGGGCTCGGGATCGGGCTCGCGTCCGTGATCGCGCCGGCGTACATCGCCGAAATCTCGCCGCGGCAGCTGCGCGGCCGGCTGGCCTCGCTCCAGCAGCTCGCGATCACGGCGGGCATCTTCGCGGCTCTGCTCTCCGACGCCGTCCTGGCGACCTCCGCCGGCGGCGCCGACCGGGAGCTGTGGCTCGGCGTCGAGGCGTGGCGGTGGATGTTCGCCGTCGGCGCCGTGCCCGCCGTCGTCTACGGCTGGATCGCGTTCGTGCTGCCGGAGTCGCCGCGCTTCCTCGTGCTGAAGGGCCGCGAAGACGACGCCCGCGCGGTGTTCGCGGAGATCGCCCCGGCCGAGGACGCCGAGCGCTCGCTGCGCGAGATCCGCCAGGCCATCGACGAGGACCGGCTCTCGGAGCGCAAGGGCTCGCTGCGCGGGCCGTCGCTCGGGCTCCAGCCCGTGGTGTGGGTCGGGATCCTGCTCTCGGTGCTCCAGCAGTTCGTGGGCATCAACGTGATCTTCTACTACTCGACCACCCTCTGGAAGGCCGTCGGGTTCCGCGAGGAGGACTCGCTCGCGATCTCCGTCGCGACGTCGGTGACGAACATTCTCGTCACGCTCGTGGCGATCGCGCTCGTGGACCGGATCGGCCGCCGCCCGCTCCTGCTCGCCGGCTCGCTCGGCATGGCCCTCTCGCTCGGGGTCATGGCCGCCGCGTTCTCGACGGCGAGCTCGCACGGCGGGGAACTGTCGCTCGACGGCGCGTGGGGGCCGGTCGCGCTCGTCGCCGCGAACGTGTTCGTGGTGAGCTTCGGCGCGTCGTGGGGGCCGATCGTGTGGGTCCTGCTCGGCGAGATCTTCCCGGCCGCGATCCGGGCGCGCGCCCTCGGGCTGGCGGCGGCGGCGCAGTGGGTCGCGAACTTCCTCATCACCGTGAGCTTCCCGCCGATGGCCGCCTGGTCCCTGCCCGTGACGTACGCCCTGTACGCGGCGTTCGCGGCGGGTTCGTTCGTGTTCGTCATGGCGCGCGTGCCCGAGACGAACGGCATGTCCCTCGAGCAGGCCGAGACCCTTTTCGTGCAGAAGAACTCGGCCCGGACCCGCTAGCTGCGGCCCCGGCTTTCGGGGGCGCACGACGGCGGGCGGCGGCCGAAACCTACGCGAGAGGCCCCCGGCGGTAGCCGGGGGCCTCTCGCGTGCGTGGCGGTCACGTGCAGCGCTGGTGCGTGACGCCGAACGGGACGCTTTCGTCGAAGGCAACCGTGTACTGCCCGGGCTCCTCACGGGTGACGAGGATGCCGCAGCAGGGGTTGGCGAGGGCGCGCTCCTGGAGCGTGCCGATGGCGGATCCGAGCACGGAATCGAGCTCGCGCGCAGAGTCGACGACGACGGTCAGCGCGTCGTGCTGGTGTCGGCTGTGGGACATGAACATCTCCTTGCTACAACTTTCAACCGACAACCTTAGTTGCACACTAATTTGTCCGACAACTTAATTTATGCGCGCCACGCCGTTCCCGTCCGACATCTGTCGCACGATCCCTGTGACGATCAAGACACTCTGTATGGTCAGGACCACATTCAGGGGGCTGTAGCCTAGAAAAGGCCCTGTTAGGGGCATCACATTTGAAGGCACCACTGCGAAGGTCTGCGCACTATGACTACGCCCAACACCCCCAGGGTCCCGTCTGCCGGCTCAGCGTCGAGCCACCTCGACGAGCCCCACCTCTCCCGCGGCCTGTCCAACCGGCACATCCAGCTGTTGGCGATCGGCGGCGCCATCGGAACCGGCCTGTTCATGGGCTCCGGCAAGACCATCTCGGTCGCCGGCCCCTCGGTGATCTTCGTCTACATGATCATCGGCTTCATGCTCTTCTTCGTCATGCGCGCCATGGGCGAGCTGCTGCTGAGCAACCTCAACTACAAGTCCTTCAGCGACTTCGCCGGGGACCTCCTCGGCCCGTGGGCCAGCTTCTTCACCGGCTGGACCTACTGGTTCTGCTGGGTGGTCACGGGCGTCGCGGACGTCATCGCGATCGCCGGCTACGCGAACGAGCTCTGGCCCGGCATCCCCCTGTGGGTCCCCGGCCTCGCCACGATCGTGATCCTCCTCGCCCTGAACCTGCCCACAGTCAAGGCGTTCGGCGAGGTCGAGTTCTGGTTCGCGCTCATCAAGATCGTCGCGATCCTGGCCCTCATCGTCACGGGCCTGTACATGATCTTCTCGGGCTTCACCTCCTCGGCGGGCACGGCCTCGTTCTCCAACCTGTGGCAGCACGGCGGCTTCTTCCCGAAGGAGTTCATGGGCTTCGTGGCCGGCTTCCAGATCGCCGTCTTCGCGTTCGTGGGCATCGAGCTCGTGGGCACCGCCGCGGCCGAGACCAAGAACCCGGAGCGCAATCTGCCCAAGGCCATCAACGCGATCCCGGTCCGCGTGGGCCTGTTCTACGTGGGCGCGCTCATCATCCTCATGTCGGTCACGCCGTGGACCGAGTTCATGGCCGGGCACTCGCCGTTCATCGGCATGTTCTCGCTCGCGGGCCTCGGCGCGGCGGCGACGATCGTCAACCTCGTGGTCCTGACCTCGGCGATGTCGAGCGCGAACTCGGGCATCTACTCGACCTCGCGCATGGTCTTCGGCCTCGCCATGGAGGGCGACGCGCCGTCGGTCTTCGGCAGGCTCTCGTCCCGCAAGGTCCCGCAGAACGCGCTGTTCCTCTCGTGCGTCCTGCTGCTCTCCGGCATCGTGCTCCTCTACGCGGGCAAGAGCATCGGCGCGGCGTTCGACATGGTCACGACCGTCTCCGCCGTCTGCTTCATGTTCGTGTGGTCGATCATCCTCGCGAGCTACCTCGTCTACCTCAAGCGCCGCCCCGAGCTGCACGCGGCCTCGACGTACAAGATGCCGGGCGGCCGGGTCATGGTGTGGACCGTGTTCGCGTTCTTCGGCTTCCTCGTCTGGGCGCTGACCACGCAGCCGGACACCCTCACGGCGCTGCTCGTGACGCCGATCTGGTTCGCCGTCCTCTTCGTCGCGTGGCAGGTCGTCAAGAAGTCCCCGCTGCACCAGGCCCGCATCGCCAGCCACCGCGAGGTCCTGCAGGAGGAGGCGAAGGTCACCGCCTGACCCAGCATCCGTTCCTGGGTACGCACGACGGCGGGTGCCGGCTCTCATGGGCCGGCCACCCGCCGTCGTGCTTCTGTGAGGCACCTGCTCCGTCCAGCCGGGCCGAGGCCGCATCATGGGCGGTATGAGGAGCACCGGGCCGCCCCGGCGGCCGCCCAGGGACCGCGGCGCAATCACTCTGGGCCTGCGCCAGAACGCTGCCCAGTTCACGCTCCTCGTGGCCGTCAACGCCTTCGTCGGCGGGACCCTCGGGCAGGAGCGCACCGTGCTGCCCCTCCTGGCCGAGGACGACTTCCGGCTCGAGGGGCACACCGCCGCCCTGACGTACATCCTCGCGTTCGGCGTCGCCAAGGCCGCCACCAACTACGTTGCCGGAGCCCTCGCCGACCGCTACGGCCGCAAGCCCGTCCTCGTGGCAGGCTGGCTCGTCGCCGTCCCCGTCCCCCTCCTCCTGATCCTCGGGCCCTCGTGGGGCTGGGTCGTCGCGGCCAACGTCATCCTCGGCATCAGCCAAGGCCTGACCTGGTCCACGACCGTGGTGATGAAGATGGACCTCGTCGGCCCCGAGCAGCGAGGCCTGGCCATGGGCCTGAACGAGGCGGCCGGATACCTCGGTGTTGCCGGCACGGCGCTCGCCACGGGATACATTGCGTCCACCGCCGGGCTCCGCCCCGGCCCGTTCCTGCTCGGCGCCGCGTTCATCGCCGTCGGCCTGGGCCTGTCCGTCCTGGCCGTCCGCGAGACGCGCCATCACGTCAGGGCAGAGGCCGCCGCCCACGCCCCTCGACATGTCGGGGTGGCGGACCTGTCCGACCGCGAGGTCTTCGCCCTGACCAGCTTCCGGGACAGGTCGCTCTCCTCCGTCAGCCAGGCGGGCATGGTCAACAACCTCAACGACGGACTGGCCTGGGGACTCTTCCCCCTCCTGTTCGCGGCGGCGGGGCTCGGCCCCGACCGCATCGGCATCCTCGCTGCCGTCTACCCCGCGGTCTGGGGCGCGGGGCAGCTCGTGACCGGCGCCCTCTCGGATCGGGTGGGCCGGAAGCCGCTCATCGTGGCCGGGATGCTGGTCCAGGCCGGGGCGCTCGCGATGGTGGCCGTGGGTCGAGACTTCGCTGTCTGGGTCGCCGCCTCCGCCCTGCTCGGCGCGGGCACGGCCATGGTTTACCCCACCCTGCTGGCGGCCATCGGCGACGTGGCCCACCCGCGCTGGCGTGCGCGCTCGGTGGGCGTCTACAGGCTCTGGCGCGACGGCGGCTTCGCCGTGGGCGCCCTGCTCTCCGGCATCACCGCGGATGCTTTCGGCATCCCCGCGGCCATCGGCATCGTCGCCGTCCTCACCGCGGCCTCCGGCATCCTCGTCGCCCTGCGGATGCGCGGAAGCGCGGCTAAGGTGGGCCCATGAGCCGCTTCGCGCCCCGCACCACCCCGGCCCTGGATCCCGACGACGCCGCCGCGCTCGGGCGGGCGCTGGCCGCGCAGGACGTCTCCGTGTTCGTCGACGGGACCGCGCACCGGCTCACCCCGGAGGCGGACGCGGCGGTCAAGGACCTGCTCGGGCGCCTGGCCCGCGGAGAGGCGGTCACGGTGAGCAGCGCCGAGCCGCTCCTGACCGTCGCGCAGGCCGCCGAGCTCGCGGGCGTGAGCCACACCTACGTGCGCAAGCTGACAGACCTCGGCACGTGGCCCGTCGAGTACCGGGGCTCGCACCGGCGCATCCGGCGCGAGGACGTGCTCGCGTGGCTCGAGGGGCAGAAGGGCCCGCGCAAGGGCGGGCCCGCCGTCGGCGAGGCCTGAGCCCGAGGCCATCCGCTACTGAGGCCTCAGATCCGGGGGCGGCCGGCCCAGCGGCGGGCCTTGAGCGCGAGGTGCAGCTCCTGCCGCACCCTGCCTGAGAGCGGCTCGGCGCGGATCACCTTCCGCACGCGGGCGAGCCGGTGGTAGACGGTCGAGCGGTGCACGTGCAGCCGGTCCGCGACGGTCTGCACGGCCCCGTCGCTGTCGTAGAGCATCTCGAGCACGGGCAGGAGCTCGCCGTTGCGGTCCTCGGCCTCGAGCAGCGAGAAGTACACGCTCGTCGGCTCGGCTGCCAGCGTCCCCATGAGCTGGTAGGCGCCGACACTGCGCACGTCCACGAGCTCGCCGAGCTCGGGGTCCACGGCGGCCGCCTGCGCGGCGAGGCGCGCCTGCGCCGTGGCCTCGGGCAGCGCCTTGACGGCGGAGAACGGCTCGCTGATGCCCACGAGCACGCGCCCGGCCGGCCGCCCCGAGCGCTTCGCGAGCTCCCGCTCGTAGTGGGTGAGGACGGCGGCGTGGCTCGCCCGGGCGCTCGTCGCGGCGAAGAGGACGACGGCGTGCGTCTCGGTCCCCGCGGTGAACAGGGCCGGGTCGATGCCGGCGGTGGCCTGCATCGCGGCCGTGCTCGTCGCGACGGTCGCCGCCTGCGGGTCCTCGGGCGTGACGCCGTCGGGGTCCAGGAGGACGGCGACCTGCCATGGGGCGCGGCCGTGCATCTCGCGCCATCCGGAGATGGCCGCCTGAGCGCCGCGGTCCCCCGCGGCGGCGGCCAGGAACTCGGCCTCGCGCCCGCGCCGGTGCGCGGACTCCGCGGTGTTGGACTCCAGGAGCAGCCCCGCGAGCAGCTCGAGCTCGAGCCGCACGGCCGGCAGGGCCGCGAGGATCGCCGCCGCGCCGTCCTCCTCGGGCCCCTGCAGGATCCAGAGGTAGCCGACCCGGAACCCCCGCACGAGCAGCGGCACGCACACGCGCCCGTACATGCCGAGGGCCGGGTTCGCCGGGACGGTCACGGGCCGCACGGCGGTCGCGATGCCGTGCGAGAGCTGCCACGCCTGGATGTCCGGCGGCAGGCGCTTGGAGAGGAGGAACCGCACGCGCGCCGGGTCCGCTTGGGGCTGGTTGGACGAGTAGGCGATGAGCACGCCGTCGAGGTCCTCGACGCTCAGCCCCCGCCCCAGCTTGGCCGCCGCCTCTTCCACCAGTTCCTCGACGCCGTGCCGCATGCCGTTCAGCATACGTCCGCGGGGGACCCGGCCGCGTCCACACGAGGCGACATTTGCCGCCGTAGGCCGCGACAGTTGTCTGATGCACGATGGCGCGATCCCCAGAATTCCGGGCTTCTCGCCTCGGGTGGGCGGCGGCGGCCGTATGGCGCCCCTCACACCGGATCTACGCTGGAGACACGGGCTGACGCCCCTCGCGCAGGCCGGCCGGACAGGCCGGAACCCCACGGAAAGCATCGGAGACCGCAGTGATCATCGGAGTCCCCAAGGAGATCAAGAACAACGAGTTCCGCGTGGCCATCACGGCCGCCGGGGTCCACGAGTTCGCAGCGCACGGCCACACCGTGCTCGTTGAGAGCGGGGCCGGGCTGGGCTCGGGGATCAGCGACGACGAGTACATGATCGCCGGCGCGGAGCTCGTCGAGGACGCGGCGGACGTGTGGGCCCGTGCCGACATGGTCATGAAGGTCAAGGAGCCGATCGCCGCCGAGTACGGCCACTTCCGCAAGGGCCTCATCCTCTTCACCTACCTCCACTTGGCCGCCGAGCCGGCGCTCACCCGCGCCCTGCTCCGCTCCGGCGTGACGGCGATCGCCTACGAGACGGTCCAGTCCGGCCGGACCCTGCCGCTGCTCGCCCCCATGTCCGAGGTGGCCGGCCGCCTCTCGGTCCAGGTCGGGGCGCAGGCGCTCACGGCACCCGCGGGCGGGAAGGGGATCCTGCTGGGCGGCGTGCCCGGGGTCCGCCCGGCCAAGGTCGTCGTCCTCGGGGCGGGCGTCGCCGGGACGAACGCCGCCGTCGTCGCGATGGGCCTCGGCGCTGACGTGACGATCCTCGACATCAACATCGCCCGGCTCCAGGAGCTCGACGCGCTCTATGGCGGCCGGCTCAAGACGGTCGCGTCGAACAAGTACGAGATCGAGAAGTCGGTCGTCGAGGCGGACCTCGTCATCGGGTCCGTCCTCATCCCCGGGGCGAAGGCGCCCAAGCTGGTGACCAACGAGCTGGTGGCCCGGATGAAGCCCGGCAGCGTGCTCGTGGACATCGCTGTGGACCAGGGCGGCTGCTTCGAGGACTCCCACCCTACGACGCACCAGGATCCGACGTTCCGGGTTCACAACTCGATCTTCTACTGCGTGGCGAACATGCCCGGCGCCGTGCCGAACACGTCCACCTACGCCCTCACGAACGTCACGCTGCGCTACGGCGTCCTGCTCGCGGACCTCGGCGTCGCGGGGGCCTTCGAGAAGGACCCGGCACTGGCCGCGGGCCTCAACATCGCGGCGGGCCAGGTGACCCACCACTCGGTGTCCGAGGCGCACGGACTCCCGCTCGCCCCCGACTGGCACGGCTTGGTCTCCGCCTGACCCTCCCACGTTCCGGGGTCACCTCCCTACGATCCGAGGTCACCTCCCTACGATCCGGGGTCACCTCCCTGCGATCCGGGGTCACCTCCCTACGATCCGGGGTCACCTCCCTACGATCCGGGGTCACCTCCCTGCCATGCGGGGTCTTTGCACTGACATTGACCCCCAGAACGCTGAGAGGTGACCTCGCAACGTTGAGAGGTGACCCCGCAACATTGGGACGTGACCCCGCAACGTTGGGAGGTGACCCCGCGTGTGACGAAGGCCACGTCAACTCGCGGAATGACCCCCGCCCTCCAGATGGTTGACACATCACAGAAGCACCGGGTGCCCCGCCCGGAGCCCCTGACCATCGAGGAGAACACCATGGCCGAGACCACCATCCTGACCCTTGTCGGCAGCCTCCGCGCCGAGTCCGTGAACAGCAAGTTCGCCGAGGTCGCCGCCCAGGCCGCCCCCGAGGGCACCGCCGTCGCGACGTTCTCGGGCCTCGAGGAGATCCCGTTCTACAACGAGGACCTCGACGTCGAGGGCAAGGTCCCGGCCAAGGCCGCCGAGCTCCGCGCCGCCGTCGCCGCCGCGGACGGCATCCTCCTCATCACCCCCGAGTACAACGGCACGACGCCGGCAGTCCTCAACAACGCGATCGACTGGATCTCCCGCCCGTTCGGCCAGGGCGCCGCGACCGGCACCAAGGCGGCCGTCATCGGCACCTCCGCCGGCCAGTACGGCGGCGTATGGGCGCACGACGACGCCCGCAAGTCCCTCAAGATCGCCGGCGCCGAGGTCCTCGAGGACGCCAAGCTCGCCGTCGGCGCCTCGTACGCGCGCTTCGCCCAGCTCGACCCGAAGGACGACGCCGAGGTCGTCGAGGGCATCAAGGGCGTCCTCGCCGCCCTCGCCGCCCCCGCAGCGGCCGAGGTCGCCTCCGCCAACTGACCCGTGCAGCGGCACGGCACAGGCCGCGCCCACCACGCCGCACAGCGCCGCCGCGTCCACGGGCCCCCGCCCGCGGGACGCGGCGGCGCTCTGCGTTGAGGATGTGTCCTGCCCGTGATGACCGTCGGCCCCCGGCGCCGCCGCCGTTGCCGCCCCGTGTCCCAAGTGCGGCGGAAGCGTGAAGCGGACGGCACGCTCCGCGGCCCGCGCCGGCCCTACCGTTGAGGGACGGGAGTGGCGAGCAAGGAGCCGACATGGCCAGGCGAACGACGGCGGCAGCGATGGCTTTCGCCCTCGCGCTCGCCCTCGCCGCGTGCGTCCCCTCCCCCGGGCCGGGACAGGGCCCTAGCCCCTCCCCCTCGCCCACGGCGAGCACCCCGGCGCCCTCCCGGACAGCGCAGCCCGGCCGCACGCCGTCGTCCGCAGCGCCCACCCCCCCGCTCGCGTCGACGACGCCGGCGCCGGCCCAGCTCCCCGAGCAGGTCGCGCCGCTGACGGTCTACTACATCGCGATGGACGACGACGGCGCCTCCGGGGCGCGGATCGGCTGCGGCGACAGCGTGGTCGCCACCTTCACGGCGCCCGAGCGCTTCCGCGACCAGGTCGGCCCCACGCTGCGCCGGCTGCTCGCCGACCACCGCCCGCTCGTCGGCCAGTCGGGGCTGTACAACGCGCTCTACCAGTCGGACCTCGAGTACATCGCGGGCTCCTACGACGGCCGCACGATCACCGTCTGGCTCAGCGGGACGTTCATGCTCGCCGGGACCTGCGACATCCCGCGCGCCAAGGCCCAGCTCGAGCACTCAGCCATGACCGCGTCCGGAGCCGAGCGCGCCGAGGTCTACGTCAACGGCGTCCCGCTCGACGACGTCTTGGGCCTCAAGTAGCCCCGCGCGTCCATAGCCCGGTCCACGAGCGGGGTCTAGGCTGGAATCGGGGGGAGGAACCACTCACTGCACGAGGGGATGAGCCATGACAGGATTCCAGCCCGACAGCGAGGACAGGGTCCACACCGAGGCGCCGGCAGAGGGCGACACGGACATGGACGCGACCGAGATCAGGGCGCACTCGGAGGACCCGGCCGAGGGGCCAGACGAGGACTGAGCCGTGGAGGCCCCGCTGTTGGCCTAGCAGCCTGGTGTGGCCCGGCGGGGCCTGGCGCGTCACCCGACGTGGATGCCCGGGCGTGCAGCCGGGTCGGGCTCGTGCTCCCGGATGATCTCCCGCACCACGGGAGCGGTATCGCCCTGCCCGAGCAGGAGGTAGCGCATCAGGTGGGTGAGCGGGTTGCCCTCCGACCATTCGAAGTAGGCGTGCGGCCGGACGCCGGTGGCGTCGCGGAGGGCCAGCAGGATCGCTGCGATCGCGTTGGGCGCGGCCGGGCTCGCGGCCCGCAGGACCCTGTGGCCGCCGACGTCGACCCCGCGGACGACGAGCACGTCGCTGAAGTCTGAGGGGTCGACGACGTCGATCTCGAGGAACATCACGTCCGCCGTTCCGGGGACGGGGTTCATGCCCCGCTGGTCCGCCTCCTTGGCCGCGTACTCGGCGGGCTGGCGCGTCTCGGGCTTGTGGGCGATCAGGTTGAGCCGGCCGTCGAACACGAGGGAATCAACGATGAACTGGCGCGCCGCGGCGTCGAACTCGATGCGGTCGGCGCGCAGCTCCGTGGTGCGCGTGATGCGCGAGACGAGCGAGACGACGACGATGCCGGCGATGAAGAGGGCCGAGATCGTGATCCCGTCGGGCTTCTCGACGATGTTGGCGACGAGGGCGTACAGCATCACCACCGTCAGGACAGCGAAGGCGACGCTCGCCGCCCGCTGCCGCTTCTTGAGGGCCGAGATGGTGACGGCGACGGCGCCGGAGACCATCATCGCGAGGATCCCCGTCGCATAGGCCCCCGCCTGGGCGTTGACGTCCGCCCGGAAGCCGATGGTGATGAGGATGCTGACGGCGGTGTAGACCAGCACGACGGGCCGGACCGCGCGCGCCCAGTCCGGGGCCATGCCGTAGGACGGCAGGTAGCGGGGCACGATGTTGATCAGGCCGGCCATGGCCGAGGCGCCGGCGAACCAGAGGATGAGGATGCTGCTGATGTCGTAGACCGAGCCGAAGCCCTCCCCGAACTGCTCGTGCGCGAGGTAGGCCAGCGCGCGGCCGTTGGCCCCGCCGCCCTCGGCGAAGGCCTCGGACGGGATCAGGAGGGTGGTAACAAGGCTGCTGCCGACGAGGTAGACGCTCATGATCAGGGCGGCCGTGGTGAGGAGCTTGCGCGTGTTCCGGACGCGGTCCGCGAGGTGCTCCTCGGGGTTCCTCCCGCTGGCGGCGACGAGGGGCATCATGCTGACGCCGGTCTCGAAGCCGGACAGGCCGAGGACCAGCAGGGGGAAGGCCAGGAGGGCCGGGACGAGGAGCCCGCCGAGGCCGCCTCCGCCGGAGGCGGTCAGGGCGGCCGCCCACTGCTCGAGCGCCGCCGGGTGGGTGAGGATCTCCAGAAGCCCCCGGCCGATGATGATCGCGTTCAATCCCAGGAACACGGCGACCAGGGGGATGGCGACGACGACCGCCTCCGTGAAGCCGAGCAGGAAGACTCCCCCGAGGATTAGGAGCAGCACCACCGTGATCGGCACTGCCTGGCCGTGGAGGGCCGGGGGCAGGAAGGGGTTCTCGAGCAGGTGCACCGTGGCGTCGGCGGCGGAGAGGGTGATGGTGACGATCCAGGACGTGGCGACGAAGCCGAGCAGAACGAGGACGAACACCTTGCCCCGCCAGAACGGCAGCAGGGTCTCCAGCATGTGCACCGATCCCTGGCCGTGCGGGCTCTCCCTGGCCACTCGCCGGTACATCGGCAGCATGCCGAGCAGCGTCAGCGCCACGATCAGCAGCGTCGCGAGGGGCGAGAGGGCACCGGCGGCGAGGGCGGCGATTCCGGGAAGGTACGAGAGGGTGGAGAAGTAGTCGACGCCGGTGAGGCACATGACCTTCCACCAGCTGTGCTGCTCGACATGGTCCTCCGCCGCCTCCGGCCCCACGGGCTGGTGCACCTGCTTCTCCATGAGCCAGCGTCCGAGCCTGTCCCCCGGAGCCTTGGTCCGGGCAGCCCCGGGAACGCTGTCAGGCATCGTGTACTCGGGTGGATGGATCAACGCAGGTCCTTCTGTGAGGGAGAGCCAACCGGCCGCCAAGACCTACGATCCCCCGCCCAGGGCCGGTTCCATCCCGTCTTTACGAAGCCCTAACGCCCTCAACCGGTCCGCGCGGGCACCGCGGCGTCTACGTTGGAAGCGTGGCCCAGTCAATCAAGCCGGCACCGGCAGGGAACCGGCAGCGACCCGCCGGGCCGCCCGGCTGGTACCTGCACCCCGTCCGCCTGGTCCCCCTGGGCTTCCTGGGCGTGATCATCGCCGGCGGGCTGCTGCTCATGCTCCCGCTGTCCCGGACCGACCCGGCGGCGGATCCGGTCATGCCGGCCTTCTTCACCGCCGTCTCGGCCACGTGCGTCACGGGCCTGGCCACAGTCGATACCCCGACGTTCTGGACCCCCTTCGGCCACGCGGTGATCCTCGGCCTGATCCAGGCGGGCGGGCTGGGCATCATGACGGTGGCAACGCTGCTGACGCTGCTCGTGCGCAAGAGCCTGCGCCTGCAGGGGCAGCTGCTGGCCCAGTCGGAGACGCACGCCCTCAACCTCGGCGACGTCCGGAACGTCCTGTTCCGGATCGTGCGGATCATGGCCGTGGCCGAGGCGGCCTGCGCCGCGGTCCTCACCGTCCGCTTCGCCGCGGACGGCTACTCCCCGGGCGACGCGCTCTGGCACGGCCTCTTCCACGCCGTCTCGGCCTTCAACAACGCCGGGTTCTCCCTCTACAGCACCAACCTCGTCGGCTACGCCGAGGATCCGTGGGTGATTATGCCGATCTGCGCCACCATCGTCGCCGGCGGCCTCGGCTTCCCCGTCTACGCCGAGCTGCGCCAGCATGGGCTGAGGCCCCGGCGCTGGTCCGTCCACACCCGGCTGGTGGTGTACGGAACCCTGGGCCTGCTCGCCGTGGGCACGGCCCTGTTCGCCGCCTTCGAAGGGACCCGCCCCGAGACGCTCGGCGGGATGTCCCCCGAGGGGAGGTTCCTCGGGGCGCTGGCCGGCGGCGTGTTCCCCCGCACGGCGGGCTTCAACAGCATCGACTACGGCGCCGCGGCGCCGGAGACCCTCGTCCTCACCGACGTCCTGATGTTCATCGGCGGCGGCCCCGCGGCCACCGCCGGCGGCATCAAGATCACGACCTTCCTCGTGCTCGGATTCATCATCCTCAATGAGGTCCGGGGCCACGACGAGGTCACGATCGGCCACCGCAGCATCAGCTCCCCCGTCCAGCGCCAGGCCGTCTCGGTGGCCCTGCTCGCGGTGGCCGCCGTCATGGCGGGGACCGTCCTCCTGCTGCTCCTCACCGACCACAGCCTCGAGAAGGTGCTGTTCGAGTCGATCTCCGCCTTCGCCACCGTCGGGCTGAGCACGGGCATCACGCCGGGCCTCCCGGCCTCGGCGCAGCTCGTCCTGATGGCCCTGATGTTCCTCGGCCGCGTCGGCACCGTGACGGTGGCCTCGGCGCTCGCGCTCTCCGCCCGGCCGCGGCTCTACCGGCTGCCGGAGGAGCGCCCCATCATCGGCTGACCCGCTCGGCCGCAGGCCGATCCGCCGGGGCCGCCGCACGCCGTCGTGCGCGCCAGCGGCGCTCGACGCCGGCCATCACCTTGGTCGCGCCCGCCCAGTACCCGACGCCGACAGCGAGGGAGACGACGACGGCGAGGCCGGTGAGCGCGCTGCCCGCCCCAGCGTCGAGGCCCAGCGCGGCGCCCCGCTCCAGGACGAGCGGGTAGACGAGCCAGTGCGTCAGGTACACGTACAGCGACGCCCCCGCGAGCACCGCCACGAGCCGGTGCAGCGCCCGGGGCACCGGCAGGCGCGGGAGCCACGCGAGCAGGAGCACACCGGCGAGGATCGTCGCGATGCGGTACTCGTTCTCGAAGAACCCCGGGACGGTCACGAGCGCGAGGAAGGTCACGAGGGCCCGCTGGATGAGCGTCCGCGAGGCGGCCAGGGCCCAGCCGAGCGCGAAGAGCCACAGCACGGGCCCCTGGTGCGCGAGGGACGGGACGAGCTCGTACCGCTCGAGCAGCGCCACGCCGAACAGGCCGAGCGGGAACGCCCACGGGAACCGGCGCTGCGCCCGGTCTGCCCACGGGAGCGCGAGGAGGGCCGTGACGCCCGCGAGGACGTAGACGAGCTCCTCGACGAACCAGAACCGCGAGGTCGTGTTCCAGCCCTCCGGGCCGAGGACGGCGTTGAGCAGCACGACGTTCTGCCAGCCGTACTGGTCCGTGGCGAGGAACGCGAAGGCGATGAGCGCGACGCTCGGCACGACGATCCTGGCGAGCGAGCGAAGCTGCCCGCGCAGCCGCTGCGCGAGCGGGCCCGCGAGCTGGAACCGTGCGAAGTTGAACCCCGCGAGCGCGAACAGCATGTGGGCGGTGCCGGGCCAGATGAAGAGCTCGATGTGGGTCGCGATGATGAACACGATCGCGACCGCGCGCAGCACGATCCCCGTCTCCATGGGCGCGGCGAGCGCCCTCGCGAGGGCCCGCGGACGACGCCGCCACGCGCCAGGGCGCGCGGGCTCCCCGGCCGCCGCGGCCAACCCCGGGCCGGCCGGGCCCCCGGGGGCATCCAGCGCGGCGTCCGGCGCGGCGGCCGCGAGCTCGGCGACGGGCATGAGGTGCCAGTTCGCCGGGAGCGCCCCGAGGGCCTCCTCGAGCCGCACCGAGGCGGCGACATAGGAGAGCGAGTCGCCGCCGAGGGAGACGAACGTGTCCTCGCCGCCCACGTGCTCGGCCTCGAGCACGTCGGCGAAGATCCGCGCGACGTCCGCCGAGGAGCCGGGGACGGCGAGCGGGGCCTGGGGGCGCGGGCCGGCGGCCGGGGGCTCCGTCTCTGGCCCGGACGCGAGGGCGAGGACCGCCTGGTAGTCGGTCTTGCCGTTGGGCAGGCGCGGGATCGCCTCGACCGCGACGAGGGCGACGGCGGCGCGCGGGAGCCCGAGGCGGGCCGCGAGGTCCTTGGCGAGGAGGCCGACGTCGGCTCGTGCCTCTCCCGTCTCGAGTCCCGTCTCGACGGCGACCACGAGCCGGGCGTCGCTTCCCGCCCTGTCGCTTCCCGCGGCAGCGGACATCACGCCGTCATCCGCGAGCAGCCGCTCGACCTGCCCGAGGTCCACGCGCAGGCCCACGATCTTCACGAACCGGGACCGCCGGCCCACGATCTCGAAGAGCCCCGGACCCGTCCGCCGGGCGAGGTCGCCGGTGCGCAGCTCGTGGACGGCGCGGCCGAGGGCGAGGTCCTCGGGACGCTCGGCATAGCCGAGCATGACGTTCGGGCCGGCGTAGACGAGCTCGCGCGCGGGCTCGCCGTCGGGGCCCTCGAGCCCCTCGACGGGCTCGAGCCGGAAGGACCCGCCCGGGATCGGGACTCCGATCGCGGCGGGGTGCTCGGCGGCGAGGTCCGGCGGGAGGTAGGCCATGCGGGCGGTCGCCTCGGTCGCGCCGTACATGACGAAGAGGTCCCACCCGCGCCTGCGGCCGAGCTCGGCATAGCGCCGCACGCGGTCCGGGTCGAGGCGCCCGCCGGCCTGGGTGACGTACCGCAGGTGGGGCAGGTCCATGTCGGCGAAGCCCACGCGCTCGAGCAGCTCGAACGTGTACGGAACGGCCGCGAAGGAGGTGACGCGCCGGGCGCGGGCGAGGTCCCAGAAGCACTGGTCCACGACCGAGAGGTCGGTGAGCACGAGGGCCGCGCCGACCGCGAGGTGGGAGTTGACCACTGAGAGCCCGTAGCAGTACGAGAGCGGCAGGGTCGTCGCCGCGCGGTCCTCGGGCCGGAGGTGGAGGTACTCGGCGATCGAGGCGGCGTTGGCCTCGACGCCGGCGCGGCCGAGGCGGACGAGCTTGGGCGAGCCGGTCGAGCCGGAGGTGCTCAGCAGGAGCGCGAGCTCGGGGTGGAGGCTGTGGCGCGTGCCGTCCCGGCGCTCCTCGAGCCGGGGCCCGTCGGCGGGCGAGGCACCCGGGAGCGCGCCGCCGTCGTGCGCTGCGTGCTGTGCGTCGTGCGCTCCGTTGTGCGGGGCAGCGCGGACGACGACATCGGGATCGTAGGCGTCGAGGAGCGCCTTGAGCGCGTCGGGCTTGCCGGCGGGGAGGACCAGGAGCGGGTGACCGCCGGCGAGCGCGGCAAGGTAGGCCACGAGCGAGGGCACGTCGTTGGCGGCCTCGAGCGCAACGAGCCGGCGCACGGGGCCGAGGGCGCGGACGACGCCGTCGACGCGCCGCGCGAGCTCGCGGTACGTGAGCGCGCTGTCGCCGGCGACGACGGCGAGCCTGTCTCCGTGGTCCGCGAGCCCGGCCGCGAAGGAGACGCCGGCGAGGCGGGGCTGTCCAGTCATGCCCGACAGGATAAGAGGTAAGGCTTACCTCACTCAATTGGACCACTCGTGTGTTGCGTCTCCGGGCGGGGCGTAGCGTGGAGCCATGAGCGAGCCCACGCAGCCCGGACCGGCCCTCTCGTTCCGCTATGACGTGGAGATCCTGCACCTGCTGGTCTCCCCGGCGCATGCGTACTTCGGCCGGGCGAAGGACGGCCCCGCGGACGTGCCCAGCGAGGATGCCGAGCGCATCGAGCTGGTCGCCGGCAAGGGGATCGTGGGCGACAGGTTCTTCGGCAAGGCCGCACACATGGACGCGGCCGTGACGCTCTTCGCCGTCGAGGGGCTCGAGGCCATCGCGGACGAGCTGGGGACCGATCCCCTCGATCCGCTCCTCACGCGGCGGAACGTGATCCTGCGCGGGGCCGAGCTGTCGCCGCTGGTGGGCGTCGAGTTCGCCCTCGAATCGGGCGGCGATCGCGTGCTCCTGCGCGGCGGGCGGCCCGCGCACCCGTGCGCGTGGATGGACCGGATGCTGGCCCCGGGCGCGCACGCAGCGATGCGGGGCCGGGGCGGGATCCGCTGCCAGGCCCTCTCGAGCGGGACGCTGCGCCGGGGACCGGCCGTGCTCGTGAGCCCCGTGCCCCTGGACCCGGCGCGCGCCGGCCAGGCCGCGGTGCTGCGCCCCGGACGGCTGCCCTAGCTTTTCTGCTCGACGGCTCTGGCGAGGTTCGCGAGGCCCTTCTCGAAGTCGCGGCCCACGAGCTTGTCCATGTCCATGAACTTGGCGAAGAGCGCCACGAGGCCCTTGTTCTCTCCCGTCATCGCCCACGTGACGCGCGTGCCGCCGCGGTCCGGCTCGAACGTGAAGCCCGTGGGGTTCACGGCGCGGAAGGGCTTGAGGAAGACGAGCCGGATGCGGATGCTGCGGGGCTCCTCCGCCTCGAGGATCTGCATGCTCCCGGCGCCGGCCTTGCGGTTGCCGCTCCAGGCATACGTGGCACCCACCCCGGACTCAGGCCCGGAGTAGGTGCGCTGGAGGTTTGGATCGACTTCCTCCCACGGGGACCACTTCCTCCACTCGTGGAAGCTGTTCACGAGCGGGAACACGGCCTCGGGAGGGGCGGCGATGAAGGCGCTGCGCGTGATCGTATACGCGGACATGGCCCCATGCTACGCACGCGCGCGCCCGCCATGGCAGAGGCGGGCGCGCGCCATGCCGACGGGGCGCTGCAGCACCGAAACAGCGCCCCGAGCTACCTCACGCCGCCGCGGGCACGGCCCATGACCCAGCCGATGACCGCGAGGACGAGGAGGATGATGCCCACCCAGAGGAGGAAGTTCAGCGCCTGGTTGAAGCCGCCCACGAGGAGCAGGATGATCGCGATGACGCCGGCGATGATCAGAAGAGTGTTCATGCCGGTTTCTTTGCCCGAGGCACGGACTCCGAAACATTCTTCTGGTGACGGGGGACACGCTCAGCGCGGCAGCCCCGACTCGTAGGCGGCATAGTCCGCGCGCAGGGACACCTGCCCCGGGCCCATGCTCGCGATGTCCTCCCACAGGACCAGGAACGATCCGCGGTGCCACCAGCGCAGGAGCTGCGCGATGGGCCAGGGCTGGGTCAGCGACTGCCGCTCGAAGCCCATGAAGGACGACGCCGTGCGCGGGCTCACGATGATCCCGACAAGCCGGGCCTGGGCCAGGAGCTGGCCCTCGGGCGCGGAGTCGAGGGCGAAGCGCACGTCCGAGACCTCGCCGAGCCGTCGGCCCTGCACGTCCCGCACCTCGCAGGCGAGCAGGTCAGTGAGGATCATGGCGTCCTCCGGGGATCCTTCCGATGACGTGCGTGCGGATCCATTGCTCGACCCACGCGGCGTCGAGCCCGTCGGCCCGCACGCCCAGCCGGACGACCGTGCCGACCTCGGCGACGTCGGTCCACGGGATCCGGATGAGACGGCGGGAGGGCGGCCGGCCGCCGAAGATCCGCGTGGCGAGCACGGGACCGGTCGCCAGCGCGGTGATGTGCGGCGGGGGCGTGCCCAAGGGGATAGGCTCGCCGGGCTCGGGCCCGGTGAGCTCGACGTCGTCGACGGTCGTCACGGGCACATCGTCGGCGTCGAGGATCTGCCGGTCGAGCAGGTGCAGCTGCGCGTCGAGGACCCGCCCGGCGGGCTGCGGCGCGGGAAGCAGCCGCTCGGGCGCCGCCTCGACTCGGCCCCGACGGCGGCTCATGGCCCCGCCCCCGTCACTGCCCTGCCCCCGTCATCAGCAGGAGGGGGATCGCGGCGAGCGAGGCCGCGAGGATGACCACGAGGTAGGCCATGGCCAGCGCGTTCACCACGCGGCCGTTGACGTGCCTGCCCATGTACGCCGGGTCGTTGGCGACGATGAGGATCGGCAGGTACGTCAGGGGCAGGGCGACGGCGGAGAACACGACCGAGTACTCGGTGACCAGGATCGGGTCGACGCCCGTGGCGAGGATGCCCCCGCCCACGAGCAGGCACACGATCATCGAGAGGTGGAAGCGCGCCGCCTGGGCGGGCTTGCGGAACTTGCCCCAGGACCAGCCGAAGAACTGCGCGAGCGTGTAGCCGCTCGAGAGTGTCGTCTCGAGCGCCGCGCCGACGGTGGCCGCGACAACGCCCAGGATGAGGACGGCGAGCGCGAGCTGGCCGCCCGCCTGCGCGACGGGCAGGGCGATCTGGGACAGCGTCGTGACGCCGATCGCGGCGGGCAGGAGCACGACGGCGGAGCACGCAGCGATCGCGACCGAGAGGAAACCGCCGAGCGGGAAGCCCACGAGCACGTTGGCGCGGGACTGCGCGATGTCCTTCTCCCGCCAGCGCTCCTCGACCGCGCCCGAGGAGAAGAAGAAGACCTCGTAGGGGGTCATCGCGGCACCGAAGAGCGCGATCGCGTAGAACCAGTAGGTCCCGGCCCCCTCAGAGGCCGGCACGGCGGGCGCGAGGGCCTGCTGCCCGAGGGTCCCCCAGTCGGGGCCCAGGAGGAACAGGGCGACGGCGAACACGACGAGGCACAGGCCCACGAGGCCCGTGACGTTCTCCATGACCTTGAACTTGACCCGCCAGACCACGAGCCACACGGCCAGGAGCGCCATCGGCACCCAGAGGAGGTAGTCGACCCCGCTCGCAAGCTGGAGGGCGAGGGCGATGCCACCGATCTCGGCGGTGACGGTGAGGAGGTTGATGAGGAACGACGCCGCGAGGTTGGCGAGGCTCGTGCGCGGCCCAAGCCGCTCGCGGATCACCTCGAAGGTCGCGCGGCCCGAGACGGCCGCGACGCGGCCGGACATGTTGGCGAAGAGGCAGATGCCGACGACGCCGAGCACGACGACCCACACGAGGGACAGGCCGAAGCGCGAGCCGACGACGGCGTTCGTGACGAGGTCCCCGATGTCGACGAAGCCGCCGATCGCCGTGAGGATGCCGAGGGCCACGCCGAGGATGCGCTTCACGGCGAGGCCTTCCCCACGGCCGGCTCGAGCCCCACAAGTCCGCTCCCGGAGGCCCGCAGCTCGGCGAGCGTGCCCTCGAGCGCCGGCCCGGCGCCGTCGTGCGCGAGGGTGTCGCGGGCGCGGAGGACGGCGAGCTGGGCGGCCGCGACGGCGCCGACGGCGTCGTCGAGGGCGCGGCGCTCCTCGGGTGTGCGGGCCTCAAGGGAGTGGAGGTCCTTCGCCGCCTTGTCGAGCTCGTCCAGCATGTCTCCGGCGAGCGTCGAGGCGGCGGCGGAGGTGGTGCGCCCCTCGGCGCGCAGGCTCACGGCGAGCTCCGTGGAGGCGACGGCCGCGGCGGCCTCCTCGACCGGCTGCGCGAGGGCCTCCTGCGTGGGCTCGGACGAGCATGCCGCGAGCGGGCCAGCGGCGAGCAGGGCACATATCAGGAGGCAGGCGCCGCGGGGGCGCCTGCCTCGGTGGGACGGGCGGAGTCTACTCCGAGATGCCCTCAACCAGCTCGCCAACGCGTTCCTCGGCGTAGTGCCGGGCCACGTCAGCCTGGCTCAGGATCCCGACAAGCCGGTGGTCGTGGATCACCGGAAGCCGCCGGACCTGATGCTCCTTCATGACGGAGATGGCATCCTCGATCGATGCCTCGGAGTCGACGTAGTACAGCCGGCCCTGAGCGAGGTCGCCGGCGATCACCATGTCAGGATCGCCGCCTTCGGCAATGCACTTCACGACGATGTCCCTGTCGGTCAGCATGCCGTGGATCTTGCCGTCCTCGCCGCAGATGGGCATTGAGCCGACGTCGAGCGTGCGCAGCCTCTCGGCCGCGCGGCGCAGCGTGTCCTTCTCGCCGATGCACTCGGCGTGGTCGGTCATGAGGTCCTTGACTTTGGGCATGGGCTCCTCCTTCGCGACTGCGGCGCGCCAGCCCGGCCCGGGTGACCACACCAGCCTTCGCCGTCCAGCCGATTCCATCCTGATACTCCCCCGCGCCAAGGGTCAACAGGCCTGAAGGGCCTCTTTCGGGGCTTCTTCTGTACCTCTTTCCGGCCTCCTGCAGTGGAGCGGAGGGGCTTGCACGACGGGAATGTAAGCGCTTACAGTTCATCGTCGGCACCACGGAGAAGACTGTGATCCAGTTCCGGCTCCTTGGTTCCCCGTCGAAAGGGTTGAGGCCGTGAGCCCATGGCTGCAGCGCGTCTCGGTTCGCGATCCCGCCCCCTCGGGACGTACCGTGGAGTGAGTGCCCTCGGGCGGCGCGCGCGACCTGCGCCCGGCCAGCCCGCCCGCGGCCGCTGTGATCCGAGCGGCCCGGCGGCACTCCTCCCCACAGCTTCACATCCCCCAGCCCCGCCCCGCGCCTGCGCGCGCCCACACACCCGGCCGCCATGCCAGGAGAGAACCATGACCACACAGCAGGAGCAGCACACCGACCTCTGGGCCGGCACCCAGGCCGTCCTCTTCGACCTCGACGGCGTCCTGACCCCCACGGCGACTGTCCACGAGCTCGCCTGGCGCCGCCTCTTCGAGGCCTACCTCGCCGAGGTGGGTGGGGCGCCGGCGTATGCCGACTCGGACTACTTCGACCACATCGACGGCAAGCCGCGGTTCGACGGCGTCCGGGACTTCCTCGCCTCCCGCGGCATCGTCCTGCCCGAGGGTCCCGAGGACGACAGCCCCGAGAGCACGACCGTCCACGGCCTCGGCAACCGCAAGAATCACATCTTCACCCAGATCGTCGAGACGGAGGGCGTCGAGCCCTTCGCCGGCTCGGTCCGCTTCATCGCCGAGGCCCAGGCCCGCGGGCTGCGCCTCGCCGTCGTCTCCTCCTCCCGCAACGCCCCCGCCGTCCTGCGCGCGGCAGGGCTTGCGGGCGAGTTCCCCGTGGTGGTCGACGGCGCGACGGCGGCCGCCGAGGGCCTGCCCGGCAAGCCGCACCCGGCGACGTATGCCCGGGCGGCCGAGCTCCTCGGCACCCCGGCGTCCGCGTGCCTCGTGGTCGAGGACGCCGTCTCGGGCGTCCAGGCCGGGGCCGCCGGCGGCTTCCGCGCCGTCGTCGGGATCGACCGCGGCGCCGGCCGTGACGCCCTGCTCGAGGCCGGGGCGAGCCTCGTGGTCGGCGACCTCGACGAGCTGCTCTAGTCGTACCCCCTCCCCGGCCTGACCCGCCCCCCACGGATCAGGCCCACACCTGCAACACCCAGCACCCCCTGTTCACACCCTGGATTTCCTTCCCTTCCCCCCGAAGGACGCACCATGACGATCGTCTCCGCTGACCGCCGCCGCTTCCCCGCCGAGCCCTGGTCCCTCGTCGAGACCGCGCACGTGCCCGACGACGCCGGCACCCTCGAGACCCTCTTCACGCTCGGCAACGGTCACCTCGGCCTCCGCGGCGCGCACGCCTCGGCCCAGGACGCCCACCTGCCCGGGACGTTCATCAACGGCTTCCATGAGACCTTCGACATCCGGCACGCCGAGAACGCGTACGGCTTCGCGAAGCAGGGCCAGCGCATCCTCTACGTCCCGGACGGCCAGGAGACCGCGGTGCGGATCAACGGCGAGGAGCTGACCCTCGCCGCGACGCCCGTGCTCGACTACCGCCGCGCGCTGGACTTCGCGGCCGGCGTCTACGAGTGCACCGTCGTGTGGCAGACCTCCTCGGGCGCCGTCGTCACCACGCGCGAGCGCCGCGCCGTCGGCGCCGCCTCCCGGGCGAGCCTCGCGATCGAGCTTGTCGTGACCGCGGACCGCCGCGTCGTCGCGGACGTCGCCTCCGCCGTCGTCAACCGCCAGGACCAGCCCTCCGAGGACCACTCCTCGCATGATCCGCGCCGCTCCGGCCGGCACGCCGGCCGCGTCCTGTCCCCGCTGCGCGCCGAGGGCGGCGTCAACGGCTCGCTCCGGCTCGCGTGGGCGACGGCGGAGTCCCGCCAGCGCATCGCCCTCGCCGTCGAGCACGAGACGAACGCGACCGTCCCGCCCTTCTCGACCGAGGCGGACTGCGACCGCAGCACCGTCCGGTACGTCCTCCCGCTTGACCCGGGCGAGGAGTTCCGGCTGGAGAAGCGGCTCGCGTACGCCGTCGAGCCTGCGCCCGAGCCGGAGTGGCCGGAATGGGAGGAGTTCGACTCCTATGCCGGGATGGCGACGGGCCCCGCGGACACCAGGACCTCCGTCGACGCGCTCCTCGCCGCCGCGGAGGCCGCGCTGCGCGGGATCGGGGACCTCGGGGCAGAGTCCGCCGCACACTACGCGCGGTACTGGGCGATCGCCGACGTCGAGATCGGCGGGCAGCCCGAGCTCCAGCAGGCCGTGCGCTGGAACCTGTTCCAGCTCGCCCAGGCGACCGCGCAGGCCGGCGTCGCCGGCATCCCGGCCAAGGGCGTGAGCGGCTCGGGATACGAGGGGCACTACTTCTGGGACCAGGAGGTGTACCTCATGCCCTACCTGACGTACACCGCGCCCGAGGCCGCGCGCCAGGTGCTCGAGTTCCGCCACCGCATGCTGCCCGCGGCCAAGGCCCGGGCCGCCGAGCTCAACGTCGACGGCGCGCTGTTCCCGTGGCGCACGATCAACGGCCAGGAGGCGAGCGCCTACTACGCCGCCGGCACGGCGCAGTTCCACATCAACGCCGCGATCGCGTTCGCCGCGTCGCGCTACGCGTGGGCCACGGGCGACGAGGCGTTCCGCGCCGGCGAGGGTGCCGAGCTCCTCGTCGAGACCGCGCGCATGTGGGCCTCGCTCGGCTTCTTCGGCAAGGACGGGAAGTTCCACCTGCACGGCGTGACCGGCCCGGACGAGTACACCGCCGTCGTGAACGACAACCTGTACACGAACGTCATGGCGCGGTTCAACCTCCGCGCGGCCGCGGCGCTCGACCACCCCTCGGTGGGCGAGCACGACCGGCTCCTGTGGGCCGTGGCCGCCGAGCGCATGTCCCTGCCCTACGACGCGGAGCAGCGCGTCCACGCGCAGGACAACGACTTCATGACCCTCCAGCCGTGGGACTGGCGGACGCCGCGGGAGAAGTACCCGCTCCTGCTGCACTTCCACCCGCTCGTGATCTACCGCCACCAGGTGCTCAAGCAGGCGGACACCGTGCTCGCGATGTTCCTCCAGTGGCAGGACTTCACGGCCGAGGAGAAGCAGCGCGCATTCGACTTCTACGACCCGATCACGACCGGCGACTCGACCCTCTCCGCGTGCGTCCAGGGCATCATGGCCGCCGAGGTCGGGTACCGCGCGACCGCGCTCGGGCACTTCACGACGGCCGCCTTCATCGACCTCGACGACCTGCACGGCAACACGGTCGACGGCGTGCACACGGCCTCGGCGGCCGGCGTCTGGGCCGCGCTCGCGAACGGCTTCGCGGGCTTCCGCGACCAGGGCGCGGCGCCGCGCTTCGACCCGCGCCTGCCCGAGGGCTGGGAGAGCCTCGCGTTCCGGCTCCGGCTGCGCGGCCGCACGCTCGCCGTGCGGCTCACGGCGGAGGCGATCACGCTCACGCTCGAGCCCGGGCCGCTCGGCCTCGCCGAGGGTCCGGACGGGGTGGACCGGCTCGACGTCGAGGTGCGGGGGCGGCTGTACAGCGTCGGGGCCGAGCCAGTGTCCATCGGCCTCGAGCCGGTGGCCGAGCCCGCGCCAAGCGTGTTCCCCGACCCGACGCCCACGGCGGGGCTCGCCGCCGTCGCGGCCATGCGCTGACCGCCGCCCACGCGTTGCGGGGTCACGTCCCAACGATCCGGGGTCACCTCCCAGCGTTGCGGGGTCACCTCCCAACGATCCGGGGTCACGTCCCCAAGATGCGTGGTCAGCTCAAAACGCCTTGCCGGGGTTGAGGATGCCCTCCGGGTCGAAGACGGCCTTGATCCCGGCCTGGAGCTCGCGGACCCGCTCGGCCTGCTCGAGCGGGAGCCAGCGCAGCTTGAAGGAGCCGATGCCGTGCTCGCCCGTGATCGTGCCGCCCATCGCGAGGGCCACGTCGATCGAGTCGTCGAGGGCGGCGTCGAGCCGGGCGGCGGCCTCGGCGGCGCCGGGCGCGAGCGGGTCCACCCAGAAGGTCGGGTGCAGGTTGCCGTCCCCGGCGTGCGCGACGATCTTGAGGTTGACGCGGTGCCTGGCGGCCATCCCCCCGAGCTCGCGCGCGTAGTCGACGAGCCGCGAGCGCGGGACGGCGACGTCCTCGCCCACCCGGAAGGCGTCGTCGGCCCCCACGCCGCGGGAGTTGCGGCGCATGAACACGAGCCGCTCGGCCTCCTCGGGGTCCTCGCTCGAGACGGCGGCGCCGGTCTCCGCGAGCACCCGGCGGACGACGTCGGCCTCGGCCGCCGCGCCGAAGCCGTCGGTCTGAATGAGCAGGAGCGCCTGGCCACGGGCGGCGAGGCCCGAGGCGTGGAGGCGGTCGACGTCGGCGATC
Source organism: Sinomonas sp. T428B (assembly GCF_056780155.1). Lineage (NCBI taxonomy): Bacteria > Bacillati > Actinomycetota > Actinomycetes > Micrococcales > Micrococcaceae > Sinomonas > Sinomonas sp. T428B. The sequence continues at coordinate 3,615,158 of NZ_JBRAZR010000001.1, forward strand.
GTGCCCGCGTCCATGAGCTCCATGATGGCCGGCTGCACGCGGGCCCGGCCGACGGCGAGGACGCCCGCGGCCGCGGAGGCGACGTCGGGGTAGAACGCGGCGATCGTCTGCACGTCCACGGGGAGGTAGCGCAGGCGCAGGGTCGCCCCGACGACGATCCCGAGCGTGCCCTCCGAGCCGACGATGAGGCCCGTGAGGTCGTAGCCCGCCACGCCCTTGAAGGTGTTCTTCCCGGTGCGCACGAGGGTCCCGTCCGCGAGCACGACGTCGAGGCCCAGGACGGCCTCGCGGGTCACCCCGTACTTCGCGCACCGCAGCCCGCCGGCGTTGGTTGCGATGTTGCCGCCGATCGTGGAGAACGTGTAGCTCGCAGGGTCCGGCGCGTACATGAGCCCGTAGGGGGCGGCCGCGGCGTTGAGGTCCGCGTTGACCACTCCGGGCTCGACGACGGCGACCTCGTCCTCGGCGCGGATCTCGAGGATGCGGTTCATCCGCTCGAGGCTCAGCACGATCGAGTTGTCGAGGGCCGCCGCCCCGCCCGAGAGCCCCGAGCCGGCGCCGCGGGGCACGATCCGCACGCCGGCGGCGGCGCACGCGCGGACCGTGGCCTGCACGTCCTCGACGCTCTCGGCGAAGACGACAGCGAGCGCCTGCATGCCCGAGGGGTGCGGGCCCTCGTCGCGCGAGTAGACGGCGAGGGTCCCGGGATCGGTCGAGACCTTCTGCGCGCCGAGCGCCTCCTCGAGGCGCGGCAGGACGGGAGACATGGGGCTCCTTTCGCGGGCTTCCCCTAGCTGGGGTTCCCCTCGACTCTGCCCGACGGCGGCCCGTCGTTCAATGTGGTCCCGCAGACGTGGCGAGGACCCCGGGCCCGTATCGTCGGGCTCACCGGGGTCCTCGCACGCTCGCGGCGGGGGAATTCGCCGCGGGGTGACGGGCTGGGCCGTCAGGGCATCACGCCCTCACTGGCCCTCGCCCGGGCCGCCGCCGTCGTCGGCTCCAGGCTCCCCTTTATAGGGGTCCTGCGACTCCGGGGGGAGAGTCACGGGGGCGTAGGGATCCTCGGGCGGGCCCGGACGCGGGGCGTCGGGGTCGGGCCCAGGCCGGTCCGGGCCGGGCTCAGCGGGGAACGGCTCCCTCGGTTCCGGTTCCCCAGGCACCGGCTCGGCCGGCCCGGGCGGTTCGCGGTCGGGCGCGGGCTCGCGCCCGGCGGGACGGCGTCCGACTGGATGACGCCCCAGAGGATCGTGCCCCAGCGGATCGTGCCCGAAGGGGCCTGGCGAGCCCGGCTCCTTGCCCGGCGGCACGGGGCCGTCCGGCGGGATCGGGGGCTCGCCCGGCACCGGGCCCCCCGGCGAGGGGCGCCCCGGCTCCGGGAGCGGCTCGGCGTCGGGGTCGATCGGCGGGAACGTGCTCGGGCCCCGTTCGGGGCCGCCCGGCTCCGGCCCGGGCTCGGGCGGGATGCTCGGCGGCTGCGGCTCGGGTGGGATCGTGCCGACGACGGCGGAGCTTCCGCCCGCCTCCGCCGCCGGCATGCCGTGGGCTATGACGGTGCGCATAGAGGACTCCTCTCTGTCCGGCACTCGGCTATTGCCCGCCGACCGCGGCTCCACACAGCCCGCGCGCGGTCAATCGGACGCTGTCCTTCGGGGCCGGCCCACTTGCTGCGCCCGCCCGGGCGCGGCGGCCCTGCGCTCCCGGGCGCCGCCTGGCCGCTCCGCTCTCCTGGAGTCCGGCCCGGGCAGCGCGAAGCGCTGGGTTCCGCGCAGTTGACGCGAGGACGGGGAATCGGCTGACGCACGGGGGCGGGGGCACCGCGCACGGTGCCCCCGCGCCGTCGGCCGCCGGCTGGTCGTCTCAGCCGGCCGCGCCGCCTCCCGTGCCACTCATGCGGCCACCTTGCGGCGCATGCGCGCGAGCAGCCGGCTCAGGAGCCGCGACACCTGCATCTGGCTCACGCCGAGTTCGGCGGCGATCTCGCTCTGGCTCATCTGGTCCACGAAGCGCATCTTCAGGAGCTGCCTGTCGGCCTCGGACGCGCCCTCGAGGGCCGTGGCGAGGAGCTGGCGCTCCTCGACGCGCTCGTAGCCGGGGTCGACGACGCCGACGACCCGCAGCGACGCATCCGGCGGCGAGTCGGGGGTTCCGTCGAGCGATTCGAGGGAGACGGGGGACATGGCCGCGCTCGCCACGCGGACTTCCGCCACGGACTCCTCGGGCGCCCCGAGCTCCCGGCTCAGCTCCGCGACGGTGGGCTCGCGGCCCAGGTCCTGGGCCAGCCGTGTGCGGGCCGCATTCACCCGGAGCCGGAGCTCCTGGAGGGAGCGCGGCGGCCGGACCACCCAGGACTGGTCCCGGATGTAGCGCTTGACCGTCCCCGTGATCGTCGGGACGGCGTATGGCACGAATCCGTGCCCGCGTCCTTCGCGGTATCGCGCGGCGGCTGTCACAAGCCCCAGCCGCGCAACCTGCCGCAGGTCCTCGATGTCGTGCCCGGGCACCCGCATCCTTCGTGCGAGCGCATCGGCCACGCCGAGGTGATTTTCCACCAGTTCGGCGGCCCGCCCATCCGCACCCAGGTCATCATCCGCTTCCGCGGCGTGGGCCGATCTCTCCTCGGTCCCGCTGACTTCACTCACAGTGCCCTCCTCATCCGCACCGCTGCACCGGTGCGGGTTGTTTGGACGGCCGCTCGTCGTCACTGCTCAGACGACGGCGTGGCCGCTACTGCCCAGTGATGAGACAGACCTGTCTGTCTCACTGCGAGGATTATTACACACAGACAGACAGGTCTGTCTAGCGCGTATGATGGGCGCATGAATGGTCGAGAAAGCGGCCTCTCCCACGGGGCTACTGCGCGCCCGAGCGCGCGAGAGAGGATCCTGGAGACGTCATTCCAGCTCTTCGCCAGGCGCGGCATCCGCGACGTCGGGGTGGACGAACTGATTGCGCGCTCAGGGGTTGCGAAGGCAACGTTCTACCGCCACTTCCCCTCCAAGGAAGCGCTCGTCATGGCCTACATGGAGCGATGGTTCGCGGAGCGGCGGGCCGCCCTCGCCAAGGCCGCCGAGGGGTCCAGCACCCCCGAGGAGGCGCTCCTCGCGGCGTTCGAGGTCCTGGACGACTGGTTCCAGCGCGATGTGGCAGAGGTGGGCACGTTCCTCCAGGTCATGATCGAGATGGGACCGAACCACCCTCTCGGGCGGGCAAGCATCGACTACCTCACCCGCATCCGCGCGCAGCTCGCCGACCTCGCCGAGGCCAGCGGACTGCGGGACCCCCAAGGCTTCGCCTGGTCCTTCCACATCCTCACCAAAGGCGCCATCGTCGCCTCGCTCGAGGGCGACGCCCAGGCCGCGACGCGGGCCCGGGACATGGCGAGGGCGCTCATCGAGCTGCACCGCCCCGAGCGCGAGCGCGTCGACGCCGGGCACTCCAACGGCACCCGCGCCCAGCGGGAGCATGGCCCCCGGCGGCGCGACCACGCCCACAGCACGTAGGGGCGCCCCGGCGCCAGAATGAAGCCCCGCCGTCGGGGGCAGATGTTTTGATTGGCGCGCGCAGGGCAATAATCCAGCGTGCGCCACCCCGACCGGCACCGCCGGAGAAAGGATGGAGCGCACGCCCACAGGAGGGGCACACAGGCCGCTTCGCGACGGGAGGAAGAAACCGCACATGGGCATTGGAGACAAGTTCGAGAACAAGGCCGAGGAACTCAGCGGCAAGGCCAAGGAGAGCCTCGGAGACGCCACGGACAACGAGCGGCTCGAGGCCGAAGGACAGGCCGAGCAGTCGAAGGCCGGACTCAAGCAGGCCGGCGAGCACTTGAAGGACGCCGCCAAGGACGTCACCGACCGCTGACGGCCCTTAGGGCCCACAGCGACCCATCAAGCGCCTCATCACAGCAACCGGAACCAACCGGCCGACCCACTCTGGCGGCCGGACGAGAAGGAGTTGACTATGAGCATCCTCGCATTCCTCATCCTCGGACTCATCGCCGGCGCCATCGCCAAGGCAATCCTGCCCGGCCGTCAGGGCGGCGGCTGGATCATCACGATGCTGCTCGGCGTCGTGGGCGCCCTGCTGGGCGGCTGGATCGGCAGCGCCATCTTCGGCGTGGGCCTGAACGAGTTCTGGAGCCTGCAGACCTGGATCGTCGCGATCCTCGGCTCGCTCGTCGTCCTGGGCATCTACGGCGCGGTGACGAGCCGCCGCCACCATGCGTAGCTGAACGAGTACGGCATCCTGAGGCGGGGCTAGCGTCCCGCACCCGCAAGAACGACGGCGGCGCCTCACCGGCAACGGTGAGGCGCCGCCGTCGTGCGCGGCACGAGCGGCCGCAGAAGAAACAAAAAGTGCATATCCAACAACTCGGGCGTTAGGATGTGTGAGTGACTTCACAGGACATGACCGCCGGAATGCTGACCGCCACAGAGCTCACCGCCGAGACGCAGACGGCCCTCGAGCGCGCCGAAGCCAGCCACCGCCACGAATCCCTGTTCTCCGCCCGCGCGCACAACATCAGGCAGTCCGCCGTCCGGGACGTCTTCGACATCTCGATCCGCCCGGGCCTCGTCTCCCTCGCCGGCGGCGCCCCGAGCCTGACCCGCCTGCCGCTCGATTCCGTCGCCGAGACGGCACGGCGGGTCATCGCCGAGCAGGGCATGACGGCGCTGCAGTACGGCGGCGGCAAGGGCACCGAGGAGCTGCGGCAGCTCATCTGCGAGATCATGGCCGAGGAGGGGATCGCCGGCGCCTCGCCCGAGGACGTCGTCGTGACCACCGGCTCGCAGTCCGCGCAGGACATCGCGGCGAAGGTCTTCTGCAACCCGGGCGACGTGGTGCTCGTCGAGGACCCGACCTACGTAGGCGCGCTCAACACGTTCGAGGCCTACCAGGTGCAGGTCGAGACCGTCCCCCTGGACGCCGAGGGCCTCGTCCCGGAGGAGCTCGAGGCCAGGATCCGCGAGCTCGAGGAGGCCGGGAAGCGGATCAAGATCCTCTACACGATCCCGAGCTTCAACAACCCCTCCGGGATCACGCTCGCCGCCGAGCGGCGCCAGAAGGTCGTGGACATCTGCCGCGAGCACAACATCCTCGTCCTCGAGGACAACCCGTACGGCATGCTGCGCTTCGACGGGAAGCCGCTGCGGCCCCTCCGCGCCGACAACCCGGACGACGTCATCTACTGCGGCTCGTTCTCGAAGATCTTCTCCCCCGGCGTGCGGCTCGGCTGGGCCCTCGTGCCGCGGCACCTCTACCGGCGCTTCTACCTCGCGGCGGAGGCCGTGGTGCTGTGCCCGTCCACGCTGAGCCAGCTGATCGTGAGCGAGTTCTTCGGCTCCTTCGACTGGCGCAGCTACCTCGCCGACGCCCGGGCGGTCTACGCCGAGCGCTGCGCCGCGATGCTCGAGGCCCTCGCCGAGCACTTCCCCGCCGAGGCGGAGTGGACGACGCCGGAGGGCGGCTTCTTCGTCTGGGTCACCCTGCCCGAGGGGATCGACACGTACCCGCTCCTGCACGAGGCGATCGACGCCGGCGTCGTGTTCATCCCCGGGGCCGCGTTCACGCCGTCGGACATCCCGAGCAGCAAGCTCAGGCTCGCGTTCAGCGGCGTCTCGCCCGAGCAGATCCGCGAGGGCGTGCGGCGGCTTGCGCCCGTGGTGCGGGCGGCGCTCGCGAAGCACCGGGCGGAGGCCGCCACGGCGGGCTGACCCTCACAGCGCGCTACGCGTCTCCTCGCGCCGATGCACATCGAGTCCTACGGTTGTGGCATGCAACCGACGATCACCGACACTGTGACAGCAGCCTGGAGGGCGGCCTGGGACGAGGGCGACGTCGACGCGTTCGACGCGATCGTCACGGCTGACTACCAGCGCGAGAGCACCGGGACGAAGAAGGTCACCGGCCTTGCCGAGCTCAAGCAGGAGATCGCCGAAGTCCGGGCAGCATTCCCCGATCTCACCACGCGCATCGACAAGGTCATCGCGAGCGGCGACGACGTCGCGATCTTCTGGACGACGACCGGCACGTTCACGCAGCCGCTGCGCGGCGTCCCGCCCACGGGCGGCGTCGTCGAGACCCGCGGCTCCAACGCCCTCACGCTGCGCGACGGCCGCATCGCCTACGAGCGCGTCACGTGGGACTCCGCCGAGCTCCTGGCCGACCTCGGCGTCCCCTCCCTCGACTCCGCCTTCGAGGAGGCCCCGGACGTCGTCGTGGACACCCTCTCCGGCAATCTCCCGTCGGAGGTCCTGAAGGGGTTCAACCGGCAGTTCGTCACGGGAGTCACTGTCGTGACGACCATCGACAACGAGGGAAGGCCGCGCGGCCTCGCCGCCAACTCCTACGCCTCGATCTCCCTGGACCCGCCGCTCGTGCTGGTCTGCGTCCAGAAGACGTCTTCGACCTACCCCGCGCTGTTCCAGTCCTCGCACCTCGGGATCAACATCCTCAGCAACGCCCAGCTGGGCACGGTGCGCACCTTCGCCTCCAAGGCCGCGAACAAGTTCGCCGACCTCGAGTGGCACGCTGGCCCCCACGGCACGCCGCTCATCGACGGCTCGTCCGCCTCGCTCGAGGCGGAGATCAAGGAGCGCTTCCAGGCCAAGACGCACACGATCTTCGTCGGCCGCGTCCGCCACGCCGAGGTGGGAGAGGCCCATCCCATGGTCTACAAGGCCGGCCGCTTCTTCGACGGCGCCCGCCTCGAGGAGCTCTGACTCAGACGGTGCGCTCGTAGCGCCAGGGCAGGGACTCGGTCCAGAGCCGGTGGCGTGCGGGCCCGTCCGCGGAGGGGTCCTCGTACTGGGCGTCCCCTGACCACATGACCGCGCGCACGCCGCCCTCCCCGCGGAGGGGATGGCTGAAGTAGCGCTCGAATCCGGGCTCGGCGCCGCGTCCCTCGAGCACCTCCCGCACGCTGCCAGCGCCGCGCAGGCCGTGCAGGGTGATCCACGTGGGCGGGGCGAGGACGACGTCGCCGTCCGCGTGCCGCTCGAGCGCTGCGGCGGGCGTGAGCCATTCGAAGCCGACGTGCTCGCCGGGGTTGAGCCGCACCTCGCCGCCGGGGTGCTCCGCGAGGAAGAACCACGTGCGCAGCCGCTTCGGCGCCCCGAGCGGCGGGATCCAGTGGGACAGCGGGACGAGGACCCAGGGGTCGAGGGCGAGACCCGTCTCCTCGAGCGTCTCGCGCAGGGCCGCCCGGGCCAGCGCCGCACCGCGCTCGGGTGCCACACCCCGCCAGGCGGGCCGGCCGAAGCCGCGTTCGGGTCCCGTGGCAGGGACCTCGCCGGCATCGGCCGCGGAGTCCCCGGCGACGAGATCCTCGGGGTCCACGCGCCCACCCGGGAACACCCACGCGCCGGCGAACGTGCCGGAGTGCGGCCGCTCGAGGAGGAGCACCTCCACGCCGGGCCCGTGCGGCCCAGCGTTCGCGGACCTCTCGCGCAGCAGCACGACGGTCGCGGCCTCCCCCACGAGCGGCGAGTCCTGGGTCTCCTCAGCGTCTGCCATGCGCCCCAATCTAGCCCGGCCACGCCTGGAAGGGATGCGGCCCGGACCGTCAGAAACTGCACAATTCAGGGGCGGATCCGGCCTCGGCGAGCCCGATCAGCCCCTGAATTGTGCAGTTTCGTACGCCCAGCCCCGGTTCGAGGCCGACGCTCAACGGCCCCACTCCGTGGGCGGCCCGAGGAACAGGAGTGTGCCCACGATCGCGGCCACCGCCACGGCCATCCCCGCACCGAGCGCGACGGGGTGCGCGAGCAGCGTGCGCAGGACGGCGCTCGCTGCGGTGTGGTCGCGCGGGTCCTCGGTGCGCTCGCGCCGCCAGCCGCCCTCGAGGTGGCCGCGGCGCTCGAGCCACCGGTCGAACGGGTACGTCGCATACGGCACGACAGCGGTCGCGACCGCCGCGGCGATCCGCGCCAGGGGCCAGTGCTGGTTCACCCCGACGAGCGCGGCCGTCACGGCGTAGGAGACGAAGACGATCCCGTGCGCCATGCCAGCCACCTGCACGGGCCAGTCGCCGACGCGGAGCCCGTACTTGAGCACCATGCCCAGGATGAGGAGGGTCCACGTGGCCATCTCGGCCAGCGCGAGCGCGCGGTAGAGGGATCGGGGAGTCACGGTGCCTGCTCGGCTCGTCCTGAGGGTCGTCACCGTTCCATCCTCGCAGGCGTCAGTAGCCCGCGGCGGCGTCCACGAGGCCCTCGGGCTGGCGGCCCGCCAAGAGCCGGCGCACGTTCTCGGTGACCCGCTCGCCGAGAAGGGGGCGGATCATCTCGATCGTGTCCGCAGTGTGCGGTGTGATGAGGGCCCGCGGCTCGTCCCAGAGCGGGTGCCCGTCCGGCAGCGGCTCAGGGTCCGTCACGTCGAGGCCCGCCCCCGCGATGCGCCCGTCCGAGAGCGCCGCGACGAGCGCGTCGGTGTCGACGAGCCCTCCGCGGGCGATGTTCACGAGCACCGCGCTCGGCTTCATCGCGGCGAGCTCCGCCTCGCCGATGAGCCTCGCCGTCCCGGAGGTGAGCGCGGCCGCGACGACAACGACGTCGGCCTCAGGGAGGAGGGCGGGCAGGTCGGCGGCCGTCGTCGTGCTGCGCGCGCCGGGGACGGGCGCGGGGGTGCGGCGCACGACGTCGGCCTCGACGTCGAACATCGCGAGCAGCCGGAGCATCTCGAGCCCGACTCCGCCGGCCCCGACGACGAGCGCCCGCAGGCCGTGCAGCGAGGTGCCAGAGGCCCGCCCCCACGAGCGGGCAGCGGCGCGCTCGGGCAGGTGCCGCAAGAGCGCGAGGGTCAGGGCGAGGGCATGCTCGGCGACGGGCTTGGCGTAGGCGCCCTTCGCGCTCGTCCAGACCTTCCCGGGGTGCGCGGCGAGGGCGTCGGCGTAGGCCTCGATCCCGGCCGAGGGCAGCTGGACCCAGCGGATCGACGGCGTCGCGTCGAGGATGCCCTTGAGCGCTGCCTTGTCGTTGCCGTGGTCGAGGACGAGGGCCTCGGGCTCGTCCCGGAGCCCGACGACGACGCCCCCTCCCGCCTCGATTGCGCCGGTGAGGTAGGCCAGCGGCTCGCCGTGGACGGCGACGCGGAGGGCGGGTGCGGAAGCCATGGGGCCAGCCTAGCCAGCGGGGCTGCGGGACCCGCCTAGACTCGCACACATGAAGCCGCCGCACCGCGGGGCGCGCGACGGCGGGTGGCGCCGCTTCGCCGTCGTCCTCCCCCTGGCCCCCATGGCCGTCGGCGAGCGCTACGCCGTGCGCGACTGGCCGCTGCACGTCACCGTCGCGCCGGTCTTCCGCACGACGGCGGGCACTCCCCTCCTCGCGCACGTCCTCGGCGACGCGGCGCGAGGGCACTCGGCGCTCGCGTGCGTGGCGGGGGCCGAGGAGCTCTTCGGGGCCCGGCACGACACCCTGGTGGCCCTCGTCGAGCCGCACCCCGGGCTCGAGGCGCTGCACGCGTGGCTCTCGCGCCGGCTCGCCGCGGAGCTCGCGGGGCGCTTCGGCTTCGAGAACCCGCAGTTCACCGGCGTGGGGTTCCGGCCGCACGTCACGGCGACGGGCCGGGGCCGGGCGCTCCCCGGCCAGCGGCTGGCGCTCGCACAGCTAGCGCTCGTCGACATGGCCCCCGGCCCCGGCCCCGGCCGCCCGGAGGTGGTCGCGGTGGCGGCCCTCGCGAGCCGACCCGCGACTACTCGGGTGGGCGAACCGGCTGGCGCCGGGGACCGTGGGAACTCCGCAGGATGAGGGTGGCCTCGAGCGGCGGGGGATCACTGGGGCGCCCCTCGATGCCGTCCAAGGCCGCACGCCCGGCCGCCAGGCCTACCTCATAGATCGGCTGGGCCACGACCGTCAGTGCCGGGGAGACCAAGGGCGCCCACGGGAAGTCGTCCAGGACGATGAGGGAAAGGTCGTCGGGCACGCGGACTCCCCGCTCCCTGAGCGCCAGCATCACATGCCGGGCGATCGTGCTGTCCGAGGCGAGGACTGCGGTGGGCGGCTCCTGCAGGCCGAGGAGTTCGTCGATCGCGGCGGCCACGCGCTCGGACGTCGACGCCTGGAAGCGGAGCAGGGCGGGGTCCGGAACGATACCGGCGTCCTCGAGGGCGTCGAGGATGCCCCGAAGCCGATCCTCGACCGACGAGATCCCGAGCGGGAAGCCCGAGAACTGCTCCCCGTCCGTGAGCAGGGCCGAGAGGTAGGCGATCCGGCGGTGCCCGAGCTGCACGAGCGTCGCCGTCGCCTCCCGCGCGGCCGGGGCGATGTGCACCCTCACGGACGCGGCCTCCAGGCCGGGCACCTCGCGGTCGAGCAGGACGAGCGGCCGGCCTGAGGCCCTGACATCCCGCAGATGGTCGACGGCGTAGGCGGACGAGGGGGCGGCGACGACGGCGTCGACCCTCTTGTCGAGGAAGACTCTGACGGCGTGGATCTCTGTCTCGAGGTTCTCGGACGTGTTGGCGAGGATGACGTCGTAGCCCGCCGCGTTCGCGGCGTCGGTGATGCCGCGCATGGCCATGCTGAAGTAGGGGTTCTCGATGTCGCCGACGATGACGCCGAGGGTGCGCGAGCGGCCCGTGTTCATCGCCCGCGCCACCTCATTCGGGCGATAGTTCAGCTCCTTGGCCGCCGCCAGAACGCGCTGGCGCACGTCGGGACTCACCGAGCCGTAGGAGCCGAGGGCGCGGGACGCCGTGGACTTCCCCACCCTGGCGAGCCGCGCGACGTCGGCGACGGTAACGTCGCGTCCCCTCGACTCCTCCGACATCCCTACTCCCTTGTTCGCGGCCGCATGACCCTTGACACTTTCCAACTGCCCAAGATACGTTCCTAGCGGTTGGGTCCGGACCCAACCTTATTTTAGCCCGTGGATTGGGTCCGGACCCAAGTACCTGAGAATCTCCCGGAGGCACTGTGAAGCGATCGGTCCGCATCGCCGGCATCGGCGACAACGTCGTGGACTGCTACCCGGCCCTGGGCATGATGTTCCCCGGCGGCAACACCGTCAACGTCGCGGCCTTCGCCGCCCGGTTCGGAGCCGAATCCTCCTATCTGGGGCAGGTCGCCCACGACGCCGCCGGGGACGCCATCGAACGCGCGCTCCACGAAGAAGGCGTGGACACGGGCGGCCTCCGGCGCGCGCAGGGGACCACCGCCTTCTGCCTCATCGGACACGACGACGGCGGCGATCGCGTCTTCCTCTCCTCGGACCTGGGCGTCTCGCGATTCCAGCCGAGCGTCGCGGACCTGCGGCGGATCGAGGACGTCGACGCCGTCCACGTCGGGGCCTCGAGCGGACTGGACCAGTGGATTCCCGACCTCGCCGCCAGGACCCGGGTCTCGTACGACTTCAGCGTCAGTGCCACCCCGGAGCGTGTGCGCCTCCTGGGCAGCTCGTGCTATCTGGCCTCCTACTCCGGCGGGGGCCTCGATGAGCGGGAGTTCGAGGATCTCGTGGCCCTGGCCGAAGCATCGGGCTCGAGGTGGAGCCTTCTCACCCGGGGGACGCGCGGCGCCGTCCTCAGCAGCGGGCTCCGACGCTGGACCGTCCCCGCGCATCCCACGGACCAGGCCGTCGACACCCTGGGGGCAGGGGACACCTTCTGCGCCCGCGTCCTCGTGGGCCTCCTGCGCCAGGAAGACCCCGCCCTCCTCCTCCGCGACGCGGCGGCGGCCGCAGCCAAGACCTGCACCGCCTTCGGCGCCTTCGGTCACGGCGAACCCCTCGCCGCGGACATCGGCGCACCGACCCGCTGACCTCCCTCCAGCGCCCTCACGCCCACCACCGACCAGCAAACCAAGGAGCACCACCATGACCGACGGAACCTTCCTCGGCCCCCAGCCCGTCAAGGGCATCCCCGCCACCGTCCGCAGTTCCCAGGAGCACGCCCTCGGCCTCTGGCCCGCCGTCGATTCCTACATCGCCTCACTGGACGGGATCCGCCGCGTGTACCTCGTCGGAGCGGGAGGCTCCCTCTCCGGCCTCAATGCGGCGCAGTACCTCCTCGAGAGCCGGAGCGGCACTCCCGTCACGGCCGTCAATTCCGACGAGTTCTACCACCGGGCTTCCCCCGGCGTCGGGCCGGGAGCCCTGGTCATCGCGCTCTCCGCCGAGGGCATGACCGCCGAAACCGTCCGGGCGGCGTCGTGGGCCCGCGAACGGGGGGCAACCGTCGCCGCAGTCACCCTGAACGCGGAGGGCGGCCTGGCCAAGGCCGTCCGCACTCCCTTCGTCGCCCAGGCCGGCGACGGCAGCCAGATGCTCCTGCAGCTGCTGGCCCTCGCCCTGCTCAAGCGCGAGGGGCAGGACGTGTCCGCGGAGCTGGCCGCCCTCCGGGCGCTCCCCGCCGCCGCCGAGACGGCGGTCCTGGCCTTCGAGCCCTACGCCGCCAAGATCGCGGAGAACATGAAGGACGTCCGGGTGACCTACCTGATCGCCTCGGGATCCCTCCAGGGCATGGGCTCGACCTTCACGAGCTGCTTCCTCCAGGAGATGCAGTGGATGCACGCGGCCACCCTCAACGCGAACGAGTTCTTCCAAGGCCCCTTCGAGGTCTTCGACAGGGACACGAAGGCCCTCCTGTACCTGCCCGAGGACGAGACGCGGCCCCTGGCCGAGCGGGCCGACCGCTTCCTCGAGAAGTACAGCGGCGAGACCTTCCGCATCGACAGCCGCGAGCTCGAGCTCCCGGGCATCCCCGCGGGCATGCGCGCGCTCGTCGCGCCGCTCGTGTTCTACACGCTGGCGTTCCGCCTCGCCGCCCACTACGCCGCCGTGCGGGGCTACTCGCTCGAGGGGCGCCGCTACATGTGGCAGTTCGCCTACTGATCGGGGGTCTTCCCGCGAGCGGGTGGGGGCGGTGCACGCACCGCCCCCACCTGTTCCTTGTCCGAAGAACCCTACGCGCCGATCTGGCGGACGAAGTGGTACGCCACGACATGCCCGGCGTACGTCAGCGGGATCATGTCCGTCTCCGCGTCGAAGGTCGATCCGTCCTTGCGCCTGCCGCGGAACCGGAAGGACACCGGGTACCGCAGTTCGGCGACCTCGTGCTGGTAGTGCCAGACGTACAGTGATCGGCTCTCCTCCGCGATGAACGCCGCCGCGAAGTCGTCGACCGCCTGCCACTCGGCGACGTCGTACCCGAACATCGTGGCCAACTGCTCGTTGCAGACCTTGTGCTGTTCATCGAGCCAGAGGTAGACGCCGTCAGGGCTTTGGTCCAACACCGGCTTCAGATGCCCGGCCAGCTCGGCGAGTACGGTCTCGTGCGACGCGGTCATCGCAGGGCTCCTTTCGCTTGCCCCGACGCTAGGAGGGCGGCTCTGCCGGGTCAAGACCCGAAAGGACAGGCGGGCCCCACGGAGGTCGCGGAAGCACGACGACGCGGTTGCCCCCTCAGGGGCAACCGCGTCCGAGGCTGTGGTCAGTTCCTCTCGAACCGCTCCGGGCGGAAGGTCGCGAGCATCGGGTGCTTCCGGCCGGTCACGATCTCGCCGGAGAGCAGCTCGCCCGCGATGAGCGCGAGCGTCGCGCCGGAGTGGGTGAACGCCACAAAGCAGCCGGGCACCTTCTCGAGCTCGCCGAACACCGGCTCGCCGTCGCCGGGGATGGGCTTGAGGCCGATCTTCCAGTGGGCCGCCTTGAGCTCGGGGGTCCCGGCCAGCAGCCTGCCGGCCTCGGCCAGGAGCTCGCCGACCACGGGCTCGGGGATCGAGTACACGCCCGCCTCGTCCTGGACGATGTGCTCCTCGTACCAGTCGTGGTCGACCGCGATCGTCGAGCCCGGGTTCGGGCGGATCGCGGCGCGCGGAGTGTTGAGCACGGCCTTGGCCTTGGTCTCGAAGGGCTCGGTGACCACGAGCATCGACACCGGGGAGGCGTCGCCGATGTGGACGCCCAGCGGGGCGACGACGGAGGGGGTCTGCGGGCCGCAGGCGACCAGCACGGCGTCGGCCGCGAAGCTGCCCGCCGCCTCGGTCTCGACCCCGGCGGCGCGGCCCCCGGCGTCGACCGTTACGGAGGCCTTGCCCGCGTTCTGGACCAGGCGGCCGCCGCGCTCGGCGAACTCGGCCATGAGGAAGTCGATGAGCTCGGGCAGGCTGACCCAGCCCTCGCCCGGGTTGAAGATCGACTGCTCGGCCACCGCGGCGGCGTTGATGCCGGGGGTGAGGGAGCCGACGGTCTCCGGGCCCACGAGCTTCGAGTCGTAGCCGTGCGAGAGCTCGTACTCGTGCCGGGCCAGGGTCGCCTCGCCGTCGCCAGCGCCCCAGTAGAGGCCGCCGCCGAACTGCAGCCACTCGCGGCTCGGGTCCTGGGCGAAGAGGGTGCGGTAGCGGTCGATGCCGGCCAGGCGCAGCTCGTGGTAGGGCTTGGAGCGCTCTCCCGCGGAGTTCAGCCAGGACAGCGAGCGCCCGGAGGCGCCCGAGGCGAGCCCGGCCTCGGTGATGAGGGTGACCTCGGCGCCGCGCCGCAGGAGCTGGACGGCAGTCGAGACGCCGATGACGCCGCCGCCGATGACGGCCACGGAACGGGGGGCGTTCACTTCAGACATGGAGGGATTTCCTTAGGTTCGTGCGGTCTGCAGGGTCTCTGCGGTGGTGCGGATGGGCGTCTTCTCGTGGAGCTGCTCGATCAGGCGGAGCACCTCGAGGGACTCCTCCGGGTCAACGGGGAGCGGGCCCTCGCCGCGCAGGGCGGCGGCGAGGAGGCGGTAGAAGGCGGGGTAGTCGCCGCGCTCGGACGGCACGGGCTCCTGGCTCCCGCCGCTGGCAAGCCGCCCCCACGCCGTGGGGGGCACGACGCCGTAGTCCGCTTCCGCGGGATCGGCACCGGCGTCGAGGGCCGGCTCCTGCCCGTCGAGGCCCCAGCTCGTGAACCCGGCCTCGCTCCCCAGGACGTGGAAGCGCGGGCCGACGGCGGGGGCGAGCCCGTTCATCCAGAGCCGGCTCACGACGCCGGAGGCGTGGCGGAGGGTCACGAAGCTGTCCTCGTCAGCGCCGGTCTCGACGGGGCCGGAGTGGCGTCGGAGCTGCGCGCTCGCCTCCTCGACGGGGCCGAAGAGCCGCACGGCCTGGTCGATGAGGTGGCTGCCGAGGTCGAAGAGCAGGCCCCCGGCCTCGGCGACGGGAGTCGAATCGCGCCAGTTGCCGAAGCCCTCGGGACGCCACCACTCGAAGCGGGACTCGAAGGTGCGGACCCGGCCGAGGCGGCCGGACTCGACCAGCCGGGCGAGGGTGAGGAAGTCGGCGTCCCAGCGGCGGTTCTGGAAGACCGTGAGGCGAGTGCCGGCGTCGTCCGCCGCGGCGATGATGGCCTCGGCGTCGGCGGCGGAGGCGGCGAAGGGCTTGTCGACCACGAGGTGCAGGCCCCGCTGGATCGCCGCGAGCGCCTCGGCCCGGTGCCCGGCGGGCGGGGTGCCGAGGACCACGAGGTCCAGCGCCAGCTCGCCGTCGTCCACGAGGCGCAGGAGCGACGCGTAGTCCGGCACGACGCGGGCCGCGGGGAAGCGGCGCCGTGCGGCGGCGGCCCGCTCGGGGTTGCCCGTGACGACGGCCTCGACGGCGTAGTCGGCGTTCGCGGCGAGCAGCGGGGCGTGGAACACGCGGCCCGAGACGCCGAAGCCGACAATCGCTGTGCGGATGGCGGGGCGAATCTCAGCCTCGCCCGGCTCCTCATCCGCTCCCGGAAGTCCCCCCATCACAGCACCTCCGAGAGGAACTTCTGCAGGCGCTTGGACTGCGGGTGGTCGAAGAGCTGGTCCGGGGTCCCGGCCTCGACGACCTCGCCCTCGTCCATGAACACCACCTGGTCGGCGACCTTGCGGGCGAAGCCCATCTCATGGGTGACCACGGCCATCGTCATGCCCTTCTTACACAGGCCGGCCATGAGGTTCAGCACGCCCTTGACCAGCTCGGGGTCGAGGGCCGAGGTGGCCTCGTCGAAGAGCATGACCTGAGGCTCCATGGCCAGGGCGCGGGCGATCGCGACGCGCTGCTGCTGGCCGCCGGAGAGGTCGCGCGGGCGGTGGTCGGCGCGCTCCCCCAGCCCGACCTCCTCGAGGCGGGCCCGGGCGATCTCGAAGGCCTTGGCCTTCGGCATGCCCTTGACCTTCCACGGCGAGAGGGCCACGTTCTGCAGCGCCGTGTGGTCGGGGAAGAGGTTGAAGTGCTGGAAGACCATGCCGATCTTCCGCCGTACGACGTCCGGCTTCTCCTTGAGGATGGACTTCCCGTCGAGGAGCACGTCGCCGGACTTCGGCTCGTGCAGCCGGTTGATGCCGCGCAGCAGCGTGGACTTGCCGGAGCCGGAGGGGCCGATGATGCAGGTCGTGGTGCCGGGGGCGATGGCCAGGCTGACGTTGCGCAGGACCTTGATGGGCCCGTAGGCCATGGTGAGGTTGCGCAGCTCGAGGCTCGAGCCGTGGTACTCAGCGTTCGGCGCGTCCTGCGCGGCGGCGGCGCGGGCGGACGAGGCGCGGGCGGCGGCGCGGGTCTCGGGGGTTTTGCTGGCGACGGTGGTCATGTCGGTCTCCGTAGGGCCGGTGTGGGGTGTGGTCTGCACGGCGCTCACCTGGTCCCTGCGACGGCGTTCGTCTCGTTGAGCTCATCGACTTCGCGCAGGCCCGAGACGGGGGCGGCGGCCTTGCGCCGGCCGGTGCGGAAGCGGTGGTCGATGTAGTTGACGAGGTGGGTCAGCGGGACGGTGACCACGAGGTAGAAGAGGCCCGCGAGCACGAGCGGGGACAGGTTGCCCGACAGCACGGCGGCGTCCTGGCCGACGCGGAACAGCTCGCGCTCGGAGACGAGCAGGCCGAGGAAGTACACGAGGCTGGAGTCCTTGACGATGGCGATGAACTGGTTCACCAGCGCGGGAAGCACCCGGCGGATGCCCTGCGGGACGACTACGAGCAGCATCGCCCGGCCGTAGCTCATGCCCAGCGCCCGGCAGGCCTCGAGCTGGCCCTTGTCCACAGCCTGGATGCCGGCGCGGAAGATCTCGCCGATGTACGCGCTCGCGATGAGGGACAGCGCGAAGATGCCCAGCGGGTACGGGCTCGGGCCGAAGACCTGCTGGCTGAACCGGGCGAAGCCCTGCCCGATCAGCAGGATGGTCACGATGGCCGGCAGGCCGCGGAACAGGTCGGTGTAGATGCGGGCCGGCCAGCGCAGCCAGGCCAGGGGCGAGATGCCCATGATGGCCAGGACCATGCCGATCGCGGTGCCGATCAGGGTCGCGGCGATCGAGATCACGAGCGTGTTGGCCAGGCCGACCTGCAGCAGCTGGGGGAAGACCTCGGCCATGGCTTCGAAGTCCAGGAAGGTCTTGGCGAGGTTGTCGAAAAGGTCCATGTCAGACTCTCAGTCGTCAGGGGCGGGAGGGCGGCGGGGGCCCGGTCGGGCACCCCGCCGCGCTGGACGCCGTCGGGCTTACTGCTCCGAGGCGGGCAGGTACTGCTTGGGCATCGGCGAGCCCGGGAACCACTTCTCGTAGAGGCGCTTCCACGTCCCGTCGGCCATGGCCTCCTTGACGGCCTTGTCGAGGGCCGCCTTCAGCTCCGGCTTGCCCTTTGCGATGGCGAAGCCGGCCGGGGCGTCGAAGGAGGGGATGTCCGCGGCGCTGACGAAGGGGTACTTGGTCGCGTACTCCTTGTAGGCCTCGTAGTCGAGGAAGTGGGCGTCCACGGTCCCGCCGTTGAGGGCTGAGACGGCGGCGTTGTTGTCCGGGAAGCGCACGAGGCTCGCGCTGGCGAAGTTCTTCACCGCGTACTGCTCCTGCAGCGTGCCCTGCACGACGCCGAGGCGCTTGCCGCTCAGGCCCTGCTCGTTCGTGATGCCCGACTCCTTGGTGGTCATCACGGTCAGGTAGCCGGCGAGGTAGCCCTCTGAGAAGTCCACGGTCTGCTTGCGCTTCTCGGTGATGCCGATGGCCGCGACGCCGACGTCGAACTGGCCGTTAGCGACCGCCGGGAGGATGGCCGCGAAGTCCTGGCCGGTGAAGACCACGTTGTCCACGCCGACGCGGTGTGCGACGTCCTTGAAGAACTCCACGTCGAAGCCGGTGAAGTTGCCGGACGCGTCCGTGTAGGTGTACGGCTTGGCATCGCCCATGCTGGCCACGCGGAACTGGCCGGGGGTGATGAGCTTGTAGGGGTTGTCCGCGGAGGAGGAGGCAGTCGAGTTCCCCCCGCAGGCCGACATGAACAGAGCGAGCGAGGCCGCCGCGGCTGCAGCAGCGGTGCGGATGAAGGTGCGACGTTCCATCTGATTCCGTTTCGGTGTCGTGAGACCGGTCTCTTTTCCTGTGCTTGAGACCGGTCTCAAAATTGGGATAATGTGACTGTACTCACGTTGCAGCGTGAGCGTCAACCCAACCGGCGGAGGATTTCACGATGACGGACGACGGCGGACGGCGGGGCCGCGAGGCCACGGTCGCCGATGTGGCGCGCGAGGCAGGAGTCTCCAAGGCGCAGGCCGCGCGGGCGCTGGGGGGCTACGGGTCCGTCAGCGAGCAGGTGCTCTCCCTCGTGCTCGAGGCCGCCGACCGCCTGGGCTACCGGCCGAACCTCCTGGCCAAGAGCATGACCAGCGGGAGGTCCACCTCCATCGGGGTCGTGGTGGGCGACATCGAGAACCCCCACTTCGGGCTGGCCCTGCGCGGTATCTCGGACGTGATGCGCAAGGCCGGCTACAGCGTGGTGCTGGCCAACACCGGCGAGGAGCTCGAGGCGGAGGTCGAGGCTGTCGAGCTGCTGCAGGAGCAGCGGGTCGCGGGCCTGATCGTCGCGCCGTGCTCGAGCACCGAGACTGCGCACCTCAAGTCAGTCCTCGACAGCCGGCGCCCGCTCGTGCTCTTCGACCGCCGCGTCCGGACCCTCGAGGTCCCGTCCGTGATGGTCGACTTCCGGGACGCGGCGCTCCAGGTCGGGCGCCTGCTGCTCGGGGCCGGACACTCCAGGATCGGCTACGTCTCAAGCCTCAAGTCCCCCCAGCCGTACGCCCGCGGGGCGGAGCTCGGGATCTCCCCCGTGTCCGAGCGCATCGAGGGGATCGAGAGGGCCTTCGACGAGGCGGGTGAATCGTGGGACCGGACGCTCGTGAAGCTCAACGCGACCTCGGACGAGGCCATCGCCGCGGCCACCGCGGAGCTGCTGGAGGCACCCGAGCCGGCGACCGCCGTCGTCTGCTCGGACAGCCTCATCGCCATGGAGGTGCTGCGCCAGCTCAGGCGGCGGGGCCTGCGGATCCCGCAGGACATCTCCGTCGTGGCGTACGACGGCTTCCCCTGGACGGAGCTTGTGGAGCCCCCGCTGACGGTCGTGGCGCAGCCGGTGTACGACATGGGCCAGGAGGCCGCCCGCTGGCTGCTCGCGCAGCTGCGGGGCGAGGCGCCGCAGCCCGGGCCGAGCCTGGCCGCCGACCTCGTGGAGCGGCGGTCGGTGGGCCGGGCGCCGTCGGCCGTTCCGCTGAACCGAAGCGAGCCCTCCTCAGTGGGTTGAACCCTCCCCCACCGGGCAACAGTCCTCCATCAATCTACCGGTCCCACATTCACCGGCCTCCGATTCACCGGAGACGCCGGATGGCGAAAGGACTCATCGTGAAGCGGCGAACCCTGGTCCACGAGCACAAGCTCGAGTGGCTCCAGGAGCAGGCAGAGGACGATGCTGGCCCACGCGACGGGCAGCCCCGCCCCACGGGCAGGGACGCCCGGAAGGTCCCCGCACGCAGCTGAGCGCCGCCGCCCGAGGCGGGCACGCGCCGTCTTGCCCGACCCCCTCGCTACGCCCCCGCAGCCGTGAGCCGCTCCCCCAGCGTGCGCATGGCCTCGCGCAGTTCCGGCGGCTCGAGCACGGTCACCGGCCAGCCGAGCCGGACCACGTGGTACGCGACGTAGTCGAGGTCGTCCGCCCCCGCGGTGAGGATCGCGCCGTCGTCCCCGTCCGGCTCGACGACGGCCATCGTCGAGGGGACGCGCTCGGCCACCTCGTGCGCCGGCGCGTGGATGCGCACCTTCGCGACGAACTGGTACGGCGCCTGCGTGATCGAGGCCTGGACGTAGGCGACGGCGTCGGGCGCGTCGCGCGGCTGGAACCGCCAGCCCGTCCCGCGGGCCGCGGCCATGCGGTCCAGCCGGAAGGTCCGCCAGTCCTCGCGGTCCAGGTCCCACGCCATGAGGTACCAGCGCCGGGCCGCGGCCACGAGTCGGTAGGGCTCCACTCGCCGCTCCGAGCGCTCCCCGCCTGACTTCGTGTAGTCGAAGGTCGCCCGCTCGGGCGTGCGGATCGCGCGGGCGAGCGCCACGAGGACGTCCGCGTCGACGGCCGTGACGGGGCTGTCGAGGCTCACGGTCGCGTCGATGACGCCCTTGACCTCGGCGCGCAGCCGCGACGGGAGCACCTGGTCGAGCTTCGCGAGCGAGCGCACGGCCGCCTCGCCGAGCCCCGCGACCGTCCCGCCCGCGGCGAGCCGCAGGCTCACGGCCACGGCGACGGCCTCCTCGTCGTCGAGCAGGAGCGGCGGCAGCGCCTTGCCCGCCCCGAGCTGGTAGCCGCCGCCCGTGCCGTGCTCGGCGCGGACCGGATAGCCGAGCTCGCGCAGCCGCTCGACGTCGCGGCGGATGCTCCGGGTCGTGACCCCGAGCCGCTCGGCGAGCTCGGCGCCGGTCCACACGGGCCGCGACTGGAGGAGGCTGAGCAGGGTCAGGACCCGCTGCGTCGTGTCTGGCATGGCTCCATCATGGCCCCGGCAGCGGACCGATGCTGTCCTCTTCGCGCGGGATGCTGGATGCGTGAGCACGAACAGGGTTGTCCACAGGGGAGTCCACGTCGCGAGCGGGAGGCAGGGGCGTCTCACTGGGGTCGAGGACCGCAGGGCACATCACTGGTCGGGGGGAACGGGAGAGGACATGCGCACGGTCATCACAGGGGACGTCTGGATCGGCCCGGAATACACGGTCGGAGTCGGGCGCACGACGGCGCCGGGTCAGGGCACGCTCGCCACGTTGCCTGGGGTGCGGCTCACCGTCGCGCAGGAGGAGGCCCTCGAGGAGGCGGTCGACCGGGCGATGGAGGTCGCCGACCTCGACCTCCGCGTCGAACCGCCGCGCGGGACGCCCGCCGAGGATGCCGAGCCCCGGAGCGAGGCGAGGGGCCTCTGGGGGGCCGTCGCCGCCGTCGTCCGCTCGCGACTCACGCGTTCCCAGCGCGACCGGGCCTGGGACGCGCGGATCGAGGAGCGCCGGGACGCCGTGCGGCGCGAGCTGCTCCTGCGCCAGGCGCGCCTCTGGTAGGCGCGCCAGGGGCGAAGCGCCTGACCGCTCAGGCGCGCGTGAGCAGGAGGCTCACGTTGTGCCCGCCGAAGCCGAACGAGTTGGAAACCGCGGCCTCGACGCGCAGCTCGCGCGGCGACCCGGCGACGACATCGAGCTCGACCTCCGGGTCGAGCTCCTCGAGGTTGCGCGTGGCGGGGATGACGCCGGTCTCGATGGTGCGGGCCGTGAGGATCGCCTCGACCGCGCCGGCCGCCCCGACGAGGTGGCCGAGGGCCCCCTTGGGCGCGGTCACGGCCACGTCGCCGCCGAGCGCCTCGCGGACCGCGAGTGCCTCGCTCACGTCGCCGACCTGGGTGCCGGTCGCGTGCGCGTTGACGTGCTGGACGTCCCCCGCGGCGAGCCCGGCCTTGCCGAGGGCCTTGCGGATCGCCTTGACCTGGCCCGCGCCCTCGGGGTCGGTGCCGGTGATGTGGAAGGCGTCCGCCGTGACGCCGTAGCCGGCGAGGACCGCGCGGGCCCTCGCCCCGCGGGCGCGGGCGTGCTCGGCGCGCTCGAGGACCACGACGCCGGCGCCCTCGCCGAGCACGAAGCCCGTGCGGTGCGCGTCGAAGGGCCGGGAGGCCTTCTCAGGGTCGCCGGCGTCCTTGGACAGCGCGCCGATCTGGGCGAAGCCGGCGATGGTCAGGGGGGTGATGGCGGCCTCGGCGCCGCCGGCGATGACGATGTCCGCCTCGTCGCACTCGATGAGCCGGGCCGCCTGGACGATCGCCTCGGCGCCCGAGGCGCACGCCGAGGCGGGGGCCGAGGCGCCCGCGCGGGCGCCGTACTCGATGCTGAGCTGCGCGGCGGCGGCGTTGGCCATGAGCATCGGGACGGTCCTCGGCGAGACGCGCCGCGCGCCCGAGCGCTCGAGCACGTCGTCCTGGGCGAGGAGCGTCTGAACGCCGCCGATGCCAGTGCCGATCACGACGGCGAGCCGGTCGCCGTCGACCTCGGGGGCGCCGGCGTCCTGCCACGCCTCGCGGGCCGCGACGACGGCGGCCTGCTGGCTGCGGTCGAGGCGCCGGGCGTGCGCGGGTGTCAGCGCGGTCTCGGGCTCGACGGCGAGCGTGCCCGCAATGCGCACGGGGAGGGAGCCGTCGAAGCCGGGGATCCCGGCGCCGTCGAGGCTGCGGACCCCGGAGCGCAGGGCGAGCATGGCGTCCCAGAGCTCGGGGACGGTGCCGCCGAGCGGCGTGGTCGCGCCCATTCCGGTGATCACAATCTCGGTGTGCCCCACGTGTCCCCCTCAACGCCCTGCGAAAACAGTTGTATGCGATACAAGAAGCTTGCTTGTACAGCATACAACTTTGCCGAACTTTAGACTTCATCTATGGCCAGGGCACGCATGACTCAGTCTCGGGACGCGTCCCGCTCGCGGGGAGCGCACACCCGCGAGCGCATCGTCCGCGCGGCGGCGGCCCTCTTCGCCGCCCGGCCCGCGGACTCCGTCACGGTCGGCGAGATCGCCGGCGCGGCCGGGGTGTTCCCGAACCAGATCACGTACCACTTCGGCTCGAAGGACTCCCTCTTCGTGCACGCGGCCTTCCTGCTCCTCCTCCGGGACGCCGGCCGGATCGAGGGCGCAGGCTCGCGGATGTCCTCGGCGCCCGCGTTCCGCCGCGCGATCGCCCGGACCGTGCTCGTCACGCCGTCTCTGCCCGTCGTCATCAGCGCCCTCGCACTCGCCCGCGCCAAGCCCCAGCTCGGCCCCGTGGTCAAGGGCCACCTGAGCCTGCTGTTCCGGATGTCCGAGCGCTACCTCGAGCGCATGCTCGAGCGGCGTGGCTGGCGGATCGACCGCACCGCGCGCCAGGAGGTCAAGACCTTCTGGTCCGCCGCCTTCGGCGCGATCCTCATCGCCGAGTCCGGCTACCCCGGGACGCAGGCGGACCTCGACCTCGCGGGCACGCTCACGATCCGGGACCAGGCCGCCGGCCGCGACAAGGCGTGAGTCCCGCGGGCGGGTAGGCTCGTCGCGTGGCCTCCGCCACCGAAAGCCCGCTGGCCGCGGACTTGACCCGTCCAGCATGCTCTCGGGATTCGTCCAGCCTGTCCGCGTAGCATCGAGGGCTGACTTGTCCCCCGAATCCCCTACGGTCATGGCTCAGACTCCTCGCACCCCCTCCGCCAGTCACACTCTGCCCCGCCGCCCGAACCCGCTCGCAGCCCTCCCGCCCCGCGCCCGCCGGCTGCTGATCGCGGCGGCGGGGGGCGCCGTCGTCCTCGCCGCGGTCCTCGCGCTCGTCCTGACGACGCTCGCCCCGCAGCCCTCCCCCGCGCCCAACGCCGCCGAGACGGCTGCCCCGGCCGAGCCCGCGGACCCCTACCGCCCCGTCTTCCACAACACCCCGCCCGAGGCCTGGATGAACGACCCGCAGCGGCCGCTCCTCGTCGACGGCGTGTGGCAGGCCTACTACCTGTTCAATGCGGACCACCCGCACGGGAACGGCACTTCGTGGCGGCGCATGTCGAGCACGGACCTCGTCCACTGGAAGGACGAGGGCGTCGCGATCGAGAAGTTCCAGAACGGGCTCGGGGACATCGAGACAGGCACGGCCTTCATCGATGAGGAGGGCGCGGCGGGCTTCGGGCGGGGCGCCGTCGTCGCGATCCTGACCCAGCAGCACGACGGCGTGCAGCGGCAGTCGCTCTTCGGCTCGACGGACGGCGGGAAGTCGTTCCGCAGCGACCCCGCCAACCCGATCATGGAGAACCCCGGCCAACACGACTGGCGCGACCCGCGCGTCCTCCGCGACGAGGCCCGCGGGCAGTGGGTCATGGCCCTGGCGGAGGGCCCCAAGATCGGCTTCTACACCTCCACCGACCTGCGCTCGTGGACCTACGCCTCGGGCTTCGAGTCGCCGGGCCTCGGCACGCTCGAGTGCCCGGACCTCTTCGAGCTGACCCTCGACGGCGACCCGCAGCGGCCGCGTTGGGTCCTCATGGCGGGCGCGAACGGAGCCGCCGAGGGCCGCACGACGGGGACCGCGTACTGGGTCGGGCAGTGGGACGGCCGGCAGTTCGTCCCGGACCAGGCCCAGCCCTCGCACCGCTGGGCCGACGACGGCCCGGACTTCTACGCGGCCCTCACGTGGGCCGACCCGCACGCCGCGGACCAGCGCGCATCGCGCTACCTCATGGGCTGGATGAACAACTGGGCCTACGCGCGCAACGTGCCCACGGGCACGTGGATGGGCGCGGATTCAGTGGTGCGCACGGTGCGTCTCGTGACGGACGACGGCGGGCCGCGGCTCGCGTCCGAGCCGATCGCCGCGCTCGGGGAGGCCGAGAGCGGGGAGGCGTCCCCCGGGCCGCGCACCCTGTCACCGGGGTCCCCCGGATCCCCCGAGTCGGCGTTCGAGGCCGACCAGCCCGGCGGCGGGGCATTCGTCCTCGACGCCGAGCTCGCACGCGGCCAGGGCGCGAGCGAGGCCCGGATCCAGCTCCTCGCCGGGGACGAGCCGTACGCGACCGTCGGCTACGACTTCGCCCGCGGCCAGGCCTTCGTGGCCCGGGACGACGCGTTCGCCCGGGGCGCCTCCGGGCTCTTCGGGGAGGCCGCGGGCGCGGCTGCGGCAGGCACCCCCAGGGAGGCCTCGCTCGAGGCGTACCGGGCCCCGCGGACGTCCCCGGGGACGCCCGGCGCTCAGGCCGTGCGGCTGCGGGTGTACGTGGACCGCTCCTCGGTCGAGGTGTTCGTCGACGGCGGGCGGAGCACCCTCACGGCCCTGACGTTCCCGCCGGCGGGCGAGCGCTCGCTGCGGGTCGAGGCCGTCGGGGGCGCCGTGAAGCTGGACACATTTCGCCTAGCAGCGATGGGCTGACGGCGCCTCCCGCGCGTCATATTTCTTTACTTGACACATTCGCTCTGACTTGGCATCGCGCGCGTAGATGAATTTGTGCAAGCGCTTACGCAATCTGTCAAAGGCCGGTTGAGAGGCCCTTCCAGGCTTTCCTAGGCTTGGAGCTGCGGCCCTCCCTCGGGCCGCACAGCCGCCCGCGTTCCGACCGGTGCGCGGGCCACTGGGCACGACGTCGTCCTGAGGACGAACGCGTCCCAGGACAGCGGTGTGCCCGCCGAACATGGTCCCCTGACAGAACCACTGAAAGAGCACACCATGCTGAATCTCCAGCAGCCTCCGCGGCCCACGGGCCGCCGGCGGCGGCGCGTCGCCGCCGCGACGGCCCTCGTCACGGCCGCGGTCCTCACCGCCGCCCCCGCCGCGCTCGCGAACATCCCGGCCGACCCGCCGTCGTCCGAGATGCCTGCCCCCACGCCCGGCTTCGCCCTGCCGACCGAGCACTCGCAGCAGGCGTTCGACCCGGCCGCGAACTTCACGTCCAAGTGGACCCGCGCCGACGCCCGCCAGATCATGGCGCAGAGCGACCCGAACGTCGCCCCGGGCGAGAACTCGATGAGCCCGGACGTCACGATGCCGGAGATCCCCGAGGACTTCCCGGCGATGAACGACGACGTGTGGGTCTGGGACACCTGGTCCCTCACGGACGAGCACGCGAACCAGATCAGCTACAAGGGGTTCGACGTCATCTTCTCGCTCGTGGCGGACCGCCACGCTGGCTACGGCTTCGACCAGCGCCACTGGAACGCGCGCATCGGCTTCTTCTACCGCAAGACGAACGCGGACCCGGCCAAGGACAAGTGGAACTACGGCGGGCACCTGTTCGTCGACGGCTCCTCGATCGGCAACACCGAGTGGTCCGGCTCGACCCGCCTCATGCAGGGCAACCACGTGAACGTCTTCTACACCGCGACGACGTTCTACGACGTGGCCGAGCGCAACGCGGGCGGCGGCGGGATCGCCCCCGACGCGGCGATCGCCAAGGCCCTCGGCAACATCCACGCCGACCAGGACCGCGTGTGGTTCGACGGCTTCGAGCACACCAAGCTGCTCGAGCCGGACGGCGAGATGTACCAGACCAGGGAGCAGAACCCCGGCTTCGCGTTCCGCGACCCGTACACGTTCGAGGACCCGGCGCACCCGGGCAAGACCTTCATGGTCTTCGAGGGCAACACCGGCGGCAACCGCGGCGAGTACCGCTGCACCGAGGAGGACCTGGGCTACCGTCCGGGCGACCCGCATGCCGAGACCGCCGAGCAGGTCAACTCGACGACCGGCGCCTACTACCAGACCGCCAACGTCGGCCTCGCCGTGGCGGACAACAAGGACCTGACCAAGTGGTCGTTCCTGCCGCCGATCCTCTCGGCCAACTGCGTCAACGACCAGACTGAGCGTCCCCAGATCTTCATCCAGAACGAGGACGGCAAGAACAAGTACTACCTGTACACGATCTCGCACCAGTTCACCTACTCGGACGGCATGCGCGGCCCTGACGGCGTCTACGGCTTCGTGGGCGACGGCATCCGCTCCGACTTCCAGCCCGTGAACGGCTCGGGCCTCGCCCTCGGCTCGCCGACGGACCTGAACCTGCCGGCCAACAACCCGAGCGGGACCATCTCGTCCCAGCAGAACGGCCGCCAGTTCCAGGCCTACTCGCACTACGTGCAGCCCAACGGCCTCGTGCAGTCGTTCATCGACAACGTCAACGGCGTGCGCGGCGGCTCCCTGTCCCCGACCGTGAAGATCAACTTCAAGGGCGGCGTGACCCAGGTGGACCGCAGCTTCGGCCAGAACGGGCTCGGCCCGTACGGCTACCTGCCGACCAACCTCAAGGTCGGCGGCGAGGGCCTGTACAAGTAGCAGGCTCCTGGGCGCCCGGCCCCTCGCCGGGCCCCACCCAGACCGTCCGCCACACCTCGGCGGACCACACCCCAGAGGCCCGGACGGCGACCCCGTCCGGGCCTCTGCCCATCTCCACACGCTGAGGGGTCATAGCCCCCACGTTGAATGGCCACATCACGTCCTAGGGCTCTCCGGCCAACCAACTCCGGGGATCTGGCCACTCAACCTGCGGGGCGCCCGCCTGCACGATGGCACTTAGGCCGCCGCTCGCCGTCGTCTGCCAAAACCTTGTGGCACCACCCCGAACCCTTGACTTGTCCGCTGGACAATTCCTAGCGTGCAACCCGGGTGACAACGTTGTCACCATCGCGCAGAGAAGGGCGGAATCTATGGCACGGCGAGGCGGCCGAGCACGTCAGGAATCGACAGGCGGGGCATCAGAGCAGGGAACCGAGGGAACGCAGGGGCATCGGCCGAACCCCCGACGCCGGGCCGCGAGCCTCGGCGCGGCGGCCGCGCTGCTCGCCGCGGCCCTCGCCGGGGCACCGGCAGAGGCGGGCGAGCTCGGCACCGAGCCATACCGCCCCGCCTACCACTACACGCCCCAGCAGAACTGGATGAACGATCCCAACGGCCTCGTCTACCACAACGGCACGTACCACCTCTACTACCAGCACAACCCGCTCGGGAACACGTGGGGCAACATGTCCTGGGGCCACGCGACCTCGACGGACCTCATGCACTGGACCGAGCAGCCGCTCGCGCTGAGCTTCGACGACCAGGAGGACGTCTTCTCGGGCTCGGTCGTCATGGACGAGGCGAACGCCTCCGGCTTCGGCACCCCCGACAACCCGCCGCTCGTCGCCATCTACACGAGCGCGTACAAGCCCGGCTCCCCGCTCGCGGGGCGGCAGGCGCAGTCGCTCGCCTACAGCACCGACGGCGGCACGACGTGGACCAAGTACGCCGGCAACCCCGTCCTCGACCGCGGCTCCGCGAACTTCCGCGACCCCAAGGTGATCCGCTACGAGGGGCCAGGCGGGAGCTACTGGGTCATGGCTGCCGTCGAGGCCCAGGAGCACAAGGTGCTCTTCTACCGCTCCGACAACCTCGTCGACTGGACGCCGCTGAGCGAGTTCGGCCCGGCGAACGCGGCAGGCGGTCAGTGGGAGTGCCCGGACCTGTTCCCGCTCGCGGTCGACGGCGACCCCGCGAACCTCAAGTGGGTGCTCGTGGTCAACATCAACCCCGGCGCGGTCGCGGGCGGCTCGGGCGGCCAGTACTTCGTGGGCAGCTTCGACGGCACCACGTTCACCTCGGAGTCGACGCGGCCCGCGGACGCCCTGCCCGAGGGGCAGCGGCTGTGGGGGTTCGACGGCGGGACGTACGAGGGCTGGACCGTCGCCAACGAGCCGGGCAACTGGAAGGACGGGCCCTTCGCCTCGGCGCCGGCCGCCGGCACGCTGCCCGGGCAGAACGCCGTCTCGGGCTTCGTCGGCGCGGGCCTGGTCAACTCCTTCAACGACTTTGACTGGCCCCTCGGGCGCATGGAGTCCCCGCAGTTCACGGTGGACCAGCCGTACCTGAACTTCCTCGTCGGCGGCGGGCAGCACCCGCGCGTCTCGGACAAGCTCGACAACACCCCGCCCGCGGGCCAGCTGCTCTTCGACGGCTTCGAATCCGGCACGCTCGCGGCCGGCGGCTGGTCCGGCACCGGGGACCTCGCCGCCGCCGAGCAGCCCGTCGACCGCGGCGGGGACTACTACCTTGGCTCCTGGCGCGTGAACACCTTCGAGGCTCCCACCGGGGCCGGCGACCATCGGCACGGAACCCTGACATCGCCGTCGTTCGCGATCACGCACCGCAACCTCGCGATGCTCATCGGCGGCGGCCGGCGCGACACCGCGAGCGGGCAGGTGCTCGAGGTCCAGCTGCTCGTGGACGGGCAGGTCGTGCGGCGCGCGGCGGGCGAGGAGGCCGGCGCGCTGAACTGGAAGGGCTGGGACGTCGCGGAGTTCGCGGGCCGGCAGGCCCAGCTGCGGGTCGTGGACCAGGCGACGGGCGGCTGGGGGCACCTCACGCTCGACCACGTCGTCCTCACCGACGAGGCCGTCGTGCCACGCTCCGACGAGACCACGGTGAACCTCGTCGTCGACGGCCAGGTGGTCCGGACCGCGACCGGCGCGAACAGCGAGGCGCTCGACTGGGCCAGCTGGGACGTGCGCGAGTTCGCCGGGCGGCAGGCGAGCCTGCGGATCGTAGACAACAACCGCTTCGGCTGGGGGCACGTCCTCGCCGACGAGTTCCGGCTCGGCCCCGCCCCCGCCACGCCGCGCTTGCAGCAGTACGACTGGCTCGACTGGGGCCGCGACTACTACGCCGCCGTCTCGTTCAACCACGCCCCCGACGGCCGCAGGGTCATGCTCGGCTGGATGAACAACTGGGACTACGCCAACCAGATCCCGACGCATCCGTGGCGCAGCGCAATGGCCCTGCCGCGCGAGGTCGCGCTCGAGAGCACGCCCGCGGGCCCGAAGCTCGTCCAGCGACCGGTCGCCGAGGCCGCGGCGCTGGGCGCGAGCCCAAGCCACAAGCTCGCCCGCACGGACGTGACGGGCACCCGCGAGCTACCCTCGACGGCGCACGGGCAGGTGCAGCGGCTCGACGTCGTGCTCAAGCCGGGGAGCGCGGAGCGCACGGGCGTGACCGTGCACTCCGACGGCGCGACCGGCACGGTCGTGGGCTACGACCGCGGGACCGGACGCGTGTTCGTGGACCGGCGGACGTCGGGCGACGTCGGGTTCTCGCCGCTGTTCCCCTCGTTCGAGTCGGTCCCGGTCCAGCTCGCGGCGGACGGCACCCTCGAGCTGAGCATCTACCTCGACCGTTCCTCCGTGGAGGTCTTCGCGCAGGGCGGCCGGGCCACGATCACGGACCAGGTCTTCCCGGCGGCGGGGGCGAACCGCGTCTCGCTCTTCGCCGAGGGCGGCACGGCGCAGGTCGTGTCCTTCAAGGCGACGCCGCTGGCCTCGTCGATGTTCGGCGCGGGCGGCGCGTCGCGCTACCAGGGGCGGCCCGCCGTCGAGCGCTGACGGCACCCCCGCTGAGTGGCCACCTCGTGCCCGTTGACTGGCCACTTCGTGCAGGCGGGGCGGACGACGGCGGCGCGCGGCCGCCGTCGTCCGCTTCCGTTGGGTGGCCACTCAAGGGGTGGGAAGTGACCCCTCAACGAGTCGGATCAGGAGTCGCGCTGTTTACGAGCGGCTTCCAGTGTCACAATCGAATTCTTGAGGTGCCATTCAATTTCGGCGAGATAGCCATCCTCGTCGCGGGCTGCGATGAAATCGCGAAGACGCCTGTGCTGTTCCAGAATGGTTTCCTTGCGCTCAAAAACGTGCTGGAACTGCCGCACGCAGAGAAGTGTTTCAGCGGCGAGCGTCGAGAACATTCTCTCCAGCCGTGAGCTGCCGGTCGCCTGCACGATTGTCTGGTGGAATTTCAAGTCCGCCGTGGCAACGTCATGCCATTTGTCGTTCTCCAAGGCCTGGAACATGCGATCCAGAACGGCATCAAGCTTCGCGGTCAGCTCGGTCGTGTCACGTCGGAGCACGAGCCGCCCCGCTTCCCGCTCGATGGCATTGCGGGCCGCATAGACGTCCTCGATATCCTCTGGCCCGAGCTCCACCACCGATGTACCACGGTTGCGCGTACTGACGAGCAGCCCTTCCTGGACCAGCCGCTGAACCGCCTCACGGACCGGACCGCGGCTGATGTCCAGTTGAGCGGCCAACTGGACCTCATTGATGCTCGTTGATGGCGGGAACGTCCCATCGAGGATCCGGTCGCGCAAATACTCGGCAATAAGGTCGGCGGTCACTTTCCGCTGAAACGTGACAGGACCGTTGACGAGACTCATGGGCGTTCTCCCCTTTCGCTCTCCAGTATGCCGGTGATCCATGGAGGACCCCGACACGGCTACGCGGGCCCCGCAGTCGAGGTGGTCCCTCAGGATAGGCCACCCCGGACCTCCATCTGGTGAGCCAGACGGAGGTCCGGGGCGCCTGCCCTGCGTTCAGACGCCGAGCAGGGCGGGCAGTCCGGACAGGTCCGGCAGCTCGTCATACGGCTGGTAGAAGTCGCTGCCCTTGCGGTTGTAGCGGTTGATCCAGACCCGCCGAATGCCGTACTTCTTGGTCGGCATGATGTCGTACTCCCAGCCCTGGGCGGCGTGGGTGATCTGGTCCAGTTCCTGGGGCAGCACGCTGAAGAGGTACTCGAACGCGCGATCCCGCGGCTTGTAGGCGCCGGCCTGCTCGGCCGTCACGACATAGTCGAATTCCACCCCGATATTCGCCACGTGGTACGGAATCAGATCGTTGTCGCTGTTGGTGATGATCGCAATCTCGTAGCCACCGGCCTTCAACCGCTCGAGGGCCTCGGGAACCTCCGGGAACGCGGGGAACTTCTTCGCCTCCTCCATGAGCTGCTCGTGGTCTTCGTCCTTGAAGGGCACTCCGTGCAGGAGCATGCACGTCTCGAGGGTCTGCTTCACGATGTCGGTGTAGCGCTGGTACGGGTTCGCCACGCCCTGGAAGCGCATGACGCGCAGGTTGTCCAGGAATTCCTCGTGGTCGACGCCGACCATGTCCAGGCGGTCTTTGATGATCGGCAGGGTGGCCCGGTTGAGGTCGAAGTCAACCAGGGTTCGGTAGCAGTCGAAGGTGACAACGGGTTTGGTAGTCATGCTTGCTTTCTTTCGTATTCGATGGGGAATGGGTAGGGAACAGGGTTTTGTGGCCGGGCTACGCGGCGGGAAGGAGCACCGAGTTGGCCGGGTCCCACGCGACGATGGCGCGGTCCCCGGGATGGAAGTGGTCCCTAGAGGCGTGCAGAGGCACTCTCGCGTTGATCACCAAGCCTGAGGCAGTTGCGAGCAGGCATTTCCGCGCTTGCCCGAGGTAGACGCACTCGGTGACTGTTGCCTCAAGCGTGTTGAGGGATTCCGGGAGCCCGACCGATTGGGATGCGGGTACGACCGTCAGGTCTTCTGGGCGGATGACGACGGCGGCCGCGGAATCCTCGGCGACCGAGCCATAGGCGCCCTGGGTAGAGAGGCGATGGCCTTCGTGGGCCAACGCCCCCTTCCCGTAGCTGCCTTTGATGACGGTGGACTCGCCAACGAAGTCCGCGACGAAAAGGGACGCAGGGCGCTCATAGAGGTCTTCGGCCGTGCCCAGCTGTTCGATCCGTCCGTCGTTGTAGATCGCGATCCGGTCGCTCATGGCCAGAGCCTCCTCCTGGTCGTGAGTGACGTAGACGACCGTCGCACCGAGCTCGCGGCAGATTCGTGTGATTTCGACCTGCATGGCTCCCCGGAGCTTCTTGTCGAGGGCGCCGAGGGGCTCGTCCATGAGCAGGAGCCGGGGCTTGAAGACGAAGGCACGAGCCAGGGCCACGCGCTGCTGCTGGCCGCCCGAGAGTTCAGACGGCTTGCGCTTGGCGTAGGGCGTGAGCTGCACCAGCTCCAACGCGCCCGCCACAAGGCTTTCCCGCTCGGCGCGGGGAATCTTCCTCACCCTCAGCGGGTAGCCGACGTTCTCCTCGATCGTCATGTGCGGGAACAGGGCGTACTGCTGGAAGACCATGCCGATTCCCCGCCGGTGCGGCGGGACGCCGGAGAGTTCCTTGCCGTCGAGGGCAATGGACCCCTCGTCCGGATCGAGGAATCCCGCCACAAGATTCAGCGTGGTGGTCTTCCCCGACCCAGAGGGTCCGAGCATGGTCAGGAATTCGCCGGGCCTGACGTCGATGGAGACTGATTCAACCCCGCGGCTGTTCCCGTAGGACTTCCGCACGTGGGAGATGCGCAGCTCCCCGCCAGTGGCGGTCATGGCAACGGGATGTGTGAGCTGTGTCTGGGTCATGGTTTCAGGGCCTTCCTGCGCGTGCCGATCAGTAGTGCGCACATGATCAGGACGATGGTGACGAGCATGACGATGGTCGCGGCAACGGCCAGTGTTGGGGACAGTTCGGTCTGCACCTGGTCCCACATGACCACCGGGAGGGTTTTGATGGTGGGGCCGGTGAGGAAGATGGAGAGGATCAGCTCATCCCAGCTCATGATGAAGGCGAACAAGGCTCCCGTGAGCAGGCCAGGCGCGATCAGAGGCAAGGTGATGTGCCGGAAGGTGTACGCCTTCGAAGCGCCAAGACTGGCCGATGCATCCTCCAGTCGGCTGTCCAGGCCTTTGAGCGCTGTGGACAGCGAGAGGTAGACCAGCGGATAGGCGATCACTGTGTGGGCGAGGACCAGTCCGCCGACGGAGCCGAGGATCTTCCAGTCGCTGTAGACGAAGTACAGTCCGACGGCCAGCACCACGATGGGCATGATGATGGGGCTGAGGATGAGCACCTGGATCGGGGACTTGCCGCGGAAGCGACCTCGGATCATGGCCAGGGCCGTTCCCAGGCCCAGGATGACCGAGCACACCACGGTAAGAGATGCCACCTCAAGGCTGCGCAGCGCCGCGGAGCTCCAGAGCGGATCGGTGAAGAACACCTCGTACCAATGCAGGCTGAAGCCCTCGGGCGGGAATTTGAGCAGGGCGCTCGAGGAGAACGACATGGGGATGACGACCAGGGTGGGCATGATCAGCAGGATGCCGACGACCACCCCAAAGGCTTTCAGCCCCCAGGGGATGTTCTTGGTCATGGACGGCCTCCCGTGACGATGTCCTTGAAGCTCACGGCCCTGGTCCCCACGAAGAGAATCACGAGGGTCAGCACGAGCAGGACAATGCCGATGGCACTGCCCGTGCCGAATTGGATCTGCTGCTCTACCTGATTGACCACGAGTTCGGAGAGCATCGAGTCCTTGGGGGATCCCAGAAGCGCCGGTGTCACGTAGTAGCCCAAAGACATGACGAACACGATCAGGAATCCTGAGAGCACGCCGGGCAAGGTCAGCGGCAAGAACACGGTCCGGAAGGCGGTGGAGGGTGTTGCTCCCAGTGTCCGGGCCGCCGGGACCAGATCCGGCGGGATCCGCAGCATGGAGGAGTAGATCGGGAAGACCAGGAACGGCAGGAGCGAATGCGTCATACCGATGGTGACCCCCAAGGTGTTGCGCATCAGCTGCAGGGGTTCGTGGATGAGTCCCATGTTCAGCAGTGCCGAGTTGATGATTCCCGTCTCCTGCAGCCACACAGTCCAGGCATAGGTCCGGACCAGCAGGCTGGTGAAGAACGGCAGCAGGACGAGGACCATCAACACGGCCGCCATCGCCTTCGGGGCGGCATACATGATGTAGGCGTAGGGGTAGGCGATGAGGAGCGCAACCGTCGCTACGAAGAACGCCGTGACGAACGTCGTGACCAGAGACCTCGAATAGACCGGATCGGTGACGAAGATGGCGAAATTCTGCGGGCCCGGGTCCGTGAGCGCGCGTACGGCCGTCTGCACGAACGGGAGGATGAAGAGCAGTGCCATGAACGCCAGTCCCGGCCAGATCATGGCACCCCATGGCGACCGAGCCGGAGACCGTCTGGACGGCGCTGGGGAGGATTGTGCCGGTGGAGCCACTTCTTGGATCATGCCGAGGTCACCCACTTCTGCCACCGCGAACTGACATCCCCACGGTTGGCATTGAGCCATTCATTGTTGGGATTGATTCCGATGTCGAGATAGCTCGTCGGAAGGTGCTCCTTCATGTTCTTGTCCACGAGCGCCAGGGACTCCTGATTCGTGGGGCCGTAGGGGATGTACTGGGAGAGTTTGGCGTTGTTCTCAGCGGCGAGCATGTATGCGGCCAGCTTCGCGGCGTACTCGGCATTTGCGCCCCGCGGAACCACCAGGGTGTCTGCCTGGATGAAATGCTGGTTCCACTGGATGGCGATCGGGGCGCCGGATTTCTGCAGGTTGTACACGCGCCCGTTCCACACTTGGGCCATGGACACTTCCCCATCCGCCAGCAGCTGGGCGGACTGGGCCCCGGTGGTCCAGAAGATCGTCTGGTGGCGGATGGTGTCGAGTTTCGCGAAGGCCCGCTTGAAGTCGAGCGGGTAGAGATCCTGAGGCGCCACGCCGTCGGCGATCAGGGCGATTTCCAGAACGGACCCGCTGGATGAGTTCCGCAACGCCCGCTTTCCGGGGAACTTGTCGAGATCGAAGAAGTCGGCCCAACTCTGTGGGCCTGCACCCTTGAAGCGGTCCGTGCGGTAGGCCATGACGTTGGAGAAGATCGTGTGCCCGACCACGCACTCGTGGACGTACTGCGGAAGCAGCTGGCCTGTGGGGAGATCCAGGCCGGCCCAGGCCTCCAGGACCGCCCGGTCGCTGCCGTACCCGAAGTCGCCGGTGGCTGTCATCAGGTCCCACTGAACATTGCCGCTGGTGACCATGGCCTTCAGCTTCGCGTAGTTCTTGGGTACGTCTTCCACCAGCCGAAGCCGAGGATTCTGCTGCTGGAAGGGCGTGAGCCACGCCTTTCGCTGCGCGGCTTGGTACTCGCCGCCGTCGGACACGAAAACAACGGCGTTCTCGCGCTGGGTTCCGAGTGCGGCGCATCCCGAGAGCGCGAGGGCGCTCACACCTGCCAGCCCAGCAGCCTTGAGCAGGCTGCGGCGGCTGAGGTTGCGTTCTAGGGGTGGGGGGATCCGGGACATGGACCCGTGACTGGTCATGATGGTTCGTCACCTCAAATCGTCTGGGTGCGGTGGGTTTGTGGGACGCGCGTCATTGCGCGGACTCATGATGGGGAGGCCGGCAGCTCAGGTAAGAACCGGTCCTTCCGCATGGAACTTCTGGAGGAAGCCAAGGTCCACAGGCGAGGGTTCGCCGAGGACCAGGCTGGCTCCGATTTCGCCGATCGCCGGGCACATCTTGAAGCCATGGCCGGAGAAACCCGTGAGGACGATGATGTTGTCCGTCCCGGGATGGGCGCCGATCCATTCTCGGCGCGAGTCTGTGTAGGTTTCGAGGTAGGTCTCGGTGCGCATCGGGTGGGGATCAAGGCCCGGAAGGTAGCGGGAGATGGTCTCCTGAAAAGGCGCCATTTCATCGGGACGCACGACCCGCTCCACCTCGTCGGGGTCATCCACTTCAAGGTGGGACGAATAGCCGAGGCCGATTTTCATCGCCGTATAGTCCGCGGTGGGAATTCCATAGCAATATGTCGGCTCTGTCCGGATGAAAGGAAGGATCCCGGGCACATAGTTGGGTTCAAGCGCAAAATGCCAACTGGAGATCAGCCTCCTAGTCTCGACGATTCCGCGGAAGTCCGGCAGGAGTTTCGCCGTCCATCCGCCTGCGCTCACAACGACACGGTCGAAATGGTGCTCGCCCTGGGCCGTCGTCACGACTGCCCCGCTAGGCGTTCCGCTGACCGAGGTCACTGTGGTGTCAGTGATGAGGCTGGCGCCGCGCGCCTGGGCGAGCCTGGCGGCGGTCGACACCGTGAGCTCGGGACGGACGAAGCCGCTCTTGACATCCAGGATTGCCAGGTCGCCGTCGTCGACCCGGTACTGCGGGAAACGGGAGGCCAAGGCATCCGCTTCCAAGACTTCATAGTCAATGCCCGTTTCCTCGGCACTGCGCAGCGCTGTCTGCATCTGCTCATGCAGCGGTGATCCCATCACGAGGGTTCCCGTCAGGGTTCGCAGCTCTCGGCCGGATTCGTCTTGGAGCTCGTCCCAGATGCGATCCGCCCGCGCGACGACCGGGCTATAGCCGGGCTCTTCCAGCTCAATATTGCGGAATAGCCTATTCTCCCCGCCGGCGGCCCCGCGGGAGTGGCCCGGGGCGTACGTTTCGAACCCGGTCACGTCGACGCCGCGCTTGGCCAACTGCCACAGGACTTGAGCACCCATCGTGCCAACTCCGACCACGGCCACTTTCATCCGCGCCATTGCGCCACTCCTCGTCAGGTCGATCCATGCGGCGCATCACAACGCCGTGTGCCTGCCATCACACTAGCCCTGCTCAAAATAAAGTGTCAACAGTTTTCACTTTTATATTCGACTTATCGTGGGCATGCTGACGCCCCTGCGCCGTGGCGGGCGCAGGGGCCTGGGGGCTCGGGGGCGGGGCATGAGCTGCCAGGCGCAGGCGCAGCTGGCGGGGGCGCCGCCCGGAAGCCCCCTCGAGGAGTTCGGGTGGGTCAGGCCGGCAGGATCTCTCCGGAGCCGCGCGGGATGAGGGTGGAGGGCACGACGATCCGCTCGGGGCGGGACCGCTGGCCGTCGAGGCGGGCGAGGACCCGCTCGGCCGCAAGCCGACCGATCTGCTCCGGGTGCTGGGCCACGACCGTCACGCCTGGGTCGAGCAGGTCGGCGAGCTCGAAGTCGTCGAAGCCCACAAGGGCCACGCGGTGCTGGAGGCCGAGCTCTTTGAGCGCCCGCAGCACCCCGAGGGTCACGAGGATCTGCGCGGCGAAGATGGCCGTGGGCGGCTCGGAGCCCGTGAGCAGCCGGGTGGCCGCCTCCTGCGCTGCGCGCGGGTCGTGGAGCTCCTCGACCGTGAGGGTCTGCCCGGTGATGCCGGCGCGCGCCGCCTCCTCGGTGAAGCCGCGGCGCCGCTCGCGCGCGGTCTGGATCGTGCTGAGATCGCCGAGGTAGGCGATGCGCCGGTGCCCGTGCGCGATCAGGTGGGCAGCGGCCGCCGCCGCGCCCTCACGGTTGTCCGAGGTGACGCAGTCCGCGGCGAGGCCCACGGGCTCGCGGTCGACGAAGACGACGGGCAGTTCGTGCTCGAGCTCCGAGATGAGGTAGGACTGCTCCGGGGCCGCGGGGGTCACGATGAGCCCGTCGACGCGCCGCTGCAGGAGCGCGGCCACGACCGGCTGCTCGCGCTCGGGGTCGTCGTCCACGCTCGAGGCGAAGACCGCGATGCCCCGCGGTGCCATGGCGTCCTCGACCGCGCGGTGAATCTCGCCGCTGAACTGGTTCGCCACCGAGGGCAGCACGAGCCCGAGCGTCCGCGTGCGCCGGTCGGAGCGGCGCAGGTTCCCCGCGTTCACGTCGAGCTGGTACCTGAGCTGCTCCGCGGCCCGCAGCACTTGGGCGCGCGTCGCCTCGGCCACGCCGGGCTCGTTGTTCATCACGCGGGAGACCGTCTTGATGCCCACTCCCGCCAGCGCGGCCACGTGCTTCATCGTGGGCCGCCCGGGTTTCGACCCGGTGTAACGATTAGACATCGTTGTCACTTTTGTTCCTTCTCGCCGTCGAGATTCCTTGACCCACCTGTGTGATCTGCACTACAACACTATCTTGACAACGTTGTCAGGCCAACGGCCCATCCTCGTCAGGAGATTCAATGCAGCATTTCCCGAGCTCCACCCGGCCCCACCAGCGCTGGCTCGCAGCGGCAGCGCTCTCCGTCTCGGCCGTGATGGCCCTCAGCGCGTGCGGCGGGTCCTCCAGCTCCTCCTCGGGCGGTGGAGGGTCCAAGGAGGTCGGCGTCTCGCTCATCGTCAAAACCACCACCAACCCGTTCTTCGTCTCGATGCAGGAGGGCGCGCAGAAGGCCGCGCAGGCCGGCGGCATCGACCTCACGCTCGCCGCGGGCAAGGCCGACGGCGACGAGGACACCCAGATCCAGGCCATCGAGAACGCCATCTCCAAGGGCGACAAGGGCATCCTCATCACCCCGAACGGGCCCGCTGTCGTCGACGCCCTCCAGAAGGCGCGCGACGCCGGCCTCTTCACCATCGCCCTCGACACGCCACCGGAGCCCGCGAGCGCCGTCGACATCACCTTCGCGACCGACAACTTCGCCGCGGGCAAGGCCATCGGCGAGTGGACCGCGGCCCAGCTCGACGGCAAGAAGGCCGTCATCGCGCTCGTCGACCTCTTCGACGACAAGGTCGTCTCGGTGGACTACAACCGCGACCAGGGCTTCCTCACGGGCCTCGGCATCGACGTCGCGGACAAGACGAAGAATGGCGACGAGGCGAAGACCGGCACCTACAAGGGCGGCAAGGGCGGCGAGTACACGATCGTCGGCAACGAGGCCTCGGAGGGCGCCGAGGACGGCGGCCGCACCGCCATGGAGACGCTCCTGTCGCAGAACCCGGACATCAACGTCGTCTACACGATCAACGAGCCGGCCGCGGCCGGCGCCTACGAGGCGCTCAAGGCCGCGGGCAAGGAGAAGGGTGTCTTGATCGTCTCGGTCGACGGCGGGTGCGCCGGCGTGGCGAACGTCAAGGCCGCCGTCATCGGCGCGACGGCCCAGCAGTACCCGGTGAAGATGGCCGAGCTGGGCGTCCAGGCCATCGTGGACTACGCCAAGAGCGGCACCAAGCCGACCACCTCGTCGGGCCTCGACTTCTACGACACGGGGGTGAAGCTCGTGACCGACACCCCGGCCGCCGGCGTCGAGAGCATCGACACCGCCGCCGCCTCGCAGATCTGCTGGGGGAAGTGAGCCGCATGGCCCAGCAGACCGTCTCCGCTCCCCCCGGGAGCCACGTCGACCTGGGCGAGGAGTTCGCCCACCGCCGCCACCCGCTCGCGGCCATCCGCGACCTCCTCCACCGCTACCCCGCCCTGAGCCCGGCGATCGTGCTCGTCGTCGCCATCGTCGTCTTCGGGCTCCTCAATGACCGCTTCCTGCGCCCCGAGAACCTCTCGCTCATCACCCAGCAGGTCGCCGTCGTCGGCACGCTCGCGATCGCCCAGACGCTCATCATCCTCACCGCGGGCATCGACCTCTCGGTCGGCGCCGTCATGGTGCTCACCTCGGTGGTCATCGCCAAGGCGGCGGTCGACGGCGGGCTGCCGGGCCCCGTGGCGCTGCTCGCCGGGCTCGCCGTCGGCCTCCTCGCGGGGGCGGCGAACGGGTTCCTCGTGACCCGGCTCAAGCTGCCGCCGTTCATCGTCACCCTCGGCACGCTCAACATCTTCCTGGCCCTGACCCTGCTCTACTCGGGCGGCGCGACGGTGCGCGGCAGCGCGATGCCGGACCTCCTGCCGTGGCTCGGCGGGACGTTCAAGATCGGCACCGT
This sequence comes from Sinomonas sp. T428B, assembly GCF_056780155.1. NCBI lineage: Bacteria > Bacillati > Actinomycetota > Actinomycetes > Micrococcales > Micrococcaceae > Sinomonas > Sinomonas sp. T428B. The sequence continues at coordinate 3,655,178 of NZ_JBRAZR010000001.1, forward strand.
CGGGGTGAGCTTCGGCGTCGTCGCGATGCTCCTGCTCTACGCGGCCGTGTGGTTCCTGCTCGGCAAGACGGCCTGGGGCCGGCACGTCTACGCCGTCGGCGACGACAAGGAGGCCGCGCGGCTCGCGGGCATCCGGGTCAACCGCGTGCTCATGAGCGTCTACCTCGCCGCCGGGGCGATCCTCGCCGTCGCGGCGTGGATCATCATCGGCCGCACCAACGCGGCGAGCCCCAACGCCGGCGCCGAGCTCAACCTCGACTCGATCACCGCCGTCGTCATCGGCGGCACGAGCCTCTTCGGCGGGCGCGGCTCGATCTGGGGCTCGCTCCTCGGCGCGCTCATCGTGGGCGTGTTCCGCAACGGCCTGGCCCTCGCCGGCCTCGACGTGCTCTACCAGACCCTCGCCGTCGGCATCCTCATCGTGGTGGCTGTCTCGGTGGACCAGTGGATCCGGAAGGTGAAGTCATGACAGCCCCCGCACCCGAGGCCACAACCGCCTCCGCGTCCCGCACGCCCATCCTCCAGGCCAAGGGCCTCGTGAAGACCTTCGGCAAGGTCGTGGGCCTGGACGGCGCCGACCTCGAGCTCTACCCCGGCGAGGTCCTCGCCGTCATCGGGGACAACGGCGCCGGCAAGTCCACGCTCATCAAGTGCCTCACGGGCGCCGAGGTGCCGGACCGCGGGGAGATCTGGCTCGGCGGCGAGAAGATGAGCTTCCGCCGCCCGCAGGACGCGCGCCAGCACGGGATCGAGACGGTGTACCAGAACCTCGCCGTCTCCCCCGCGCTCGACGTCGCGGAGAACCTGTACCTCGGGCGCGAGGAGCGCCTGAAGGGCCCGCTCGGGTCGGTGTTCCGAGTCCTGGACCGCAAGGGCATGCGCGAGCGCGCCCGGGCGGAGCTGCGCAGCCTCGGCATCTCGACCCTGCAGGACGTGACCGTCCCGGTGGAGAACCTCTCGGGCGGCCAGCGCCAGGCCGTCGCGGTGGCCCGCGCCGCAGCGTTCGGCTCGCGCGTCGTCGTGCTCGACGAGCCGACGGCGGCGCTCGGGGTGCGGGAGTCGAACCAGGTGCTCCAGCTCGTGCGGGACCTGCGCGACCGTGGCCTGCCGGTGATCCTCATCAGCCACAACATGCCGCACGTGTTCGACGTCGCGGACCGGATCCACGTCCAGCGCCTCGGCAAGCGGGCCGCCGTCATCACGCCGGAGAGCCACTCGATGACCGACGCGGTCGCGATCATGACGGGCGCGGCGACCGCCTGAGCGCGGCCGAGAAGCACGACGGCGTCCCGCCGGCCCCGCGAGGAGGGCGGCGGGACGCTTCGTCTGCCGGTGAGCGTGCTTGGATATCGGCATGCCCCATGCTCCGACCGTCGCCGTCTGCGGCCCCGCCTCATGGAACCAGCTCATCCTCCTGGACCACCTCCCGGAGCCCGTCCCGCACATGCAGTTCGCGCGGCGGTCGTGGCAGACGGTCGGGGGCACCTCCGCGGGAAAGGCGGTGCACCTTGCGGATCTCGGCATGGGCGTGCGCCTGTGCTCGCCTCTGGGAGCGGACGACGACGGGGCGCGGATCCGCCGCGCCCTCACCGCCGTGGGGGTCACCGTCGAGGCACTGGAATCTGAGCACACCGAGCGCCACGTCAACCTCATGACAGAGGACGGCGGCCGCGTGTCGATCTACGTCTCGGTGCCGTCCACGCCAGCCGCGCATGACCTTGACGCCGCCACGGCGGTCGTGGCGGGGTCGGATCTGGCCGTGATCGACCTGAGCGAGCTGGGCGCGCTCCTGCTGGAGCGCGAGGAGGTGAGGCAGACGCCGCTGTGGGTGGACCTCCATGACTACGACGGGACCGCGGCCTTCCATGAGCCCTTCCTGCGCGCTGCCGCGGCCGTGTTCATGAATGACGACAAGACAGACGACCCCTGGGAGCTCCTGCACTCCTGCATCGCGCGGGGGCCTCGCCTCGCGGTGTGCACGCGCGGGGCGGACGGGGCGATCGCGCTCGAAGCGGATGGGACGCGGCATGAGATCGCCGCGGTTCCCGCCCATGTCGTGGACACGAACGGCGCGGGAGACGCGTTCATGGCCGGCCTTGCGGCCGCGGCCCTCAAAGGCGCGTCAGTCTCCGAGGCCCTCAAGGCAGCCGCGGCCCAGGCCGGGATCGCGATCGGGAGCGAGCATCTGCACCCGGCGCTCGGAGACCGCGCCTGATTCGCTGGACGCACCCCACCGAGCGGCCCATCATGGAGGGAGGCGCGAGGCCGTGCATGGGCTGCCCAGCGTGTGCCGGCCCCGCGCGTGGAGGCGTGTGGCATGGCGAAGGACGCGGCGCCGGCGGGCCGCTCCGGGACGGCCGGGCCCGTCGAGGATCTCCGCGGGACCGAGGATCGGTTCCTCGCCGACTACTATGGCCACGTCGCGGCCGACGACCTCCTCGCCTACAGCTCCGACACCCTCGCCCGCTGGGCCGACGAGCACCGCTCGGCCGCGCGGATCCGCGCGCCAGGGCACGCCGTCGTCGAGGTCCGCAACGAGGCCGAGTCGACGATCGTGGCCATCGCCGCCGAGGACGTCCCGTACCTCCTGCAGTCCGTCACGGCGGAGCTCGCGCGGCAGGACGCCGTCATGCGCCTCCTCCTCCACCCGACCTTCGACGTCGAGCGCGCCCCCGGCTCCCACGCGCTGCTGCGCCTGCGGCCCGGCGCGGCCCGGGAGGGCCTCGCCTCGGCGTACCCGGGCCTGCAGCCGGCCGCGGCCGTCGCCGAGCCCGGGGCCGGTCCGGAGGGCGACGATGTCGGGCCCGGGGCGGGCGGGGGCGCGCACGACGGCGGGGTGGTCACCGAGCAGTGGATCGCGGCGGAGATCGGCCGGCTCGCGAGCGCGGAGAGCGCCGCACGGCTCCGGCGCCGCCTCCGCCAGGTCGTGGCGGACGTCCTGACTGTCGCGAAGGACAGCGCCGCGATCCAGCGGGACGTCACCCTCGCCGCCGAGCAGGTCGCCGCGATGCACGGGGCTGTGCCGCGAGTGGGGGCCGCGCCGCCGCCAGCGGGCGCCCCGCCGTCGGGGACGCCGCCGTCGGGCGCCCGCGAGGCGCTCGAGATGCTGCGCTGGCTCGCCGCCGGCAACTTCATCTTCCTCGGCTCCCGCACGCTCGAGGCCCGCGGCTCCGCCGATCCCGCCACCGGCGGCGTGCCGCTCGTGCCGCGGGGCCGCTCGGGCCGGGGCCTGCTGCGGCAGGTGCACGGCGAGCCGACCCTGCGCTCGGTCGCGCCAGGCGCGCGCGTGCTCTCGGTCTACAAGTCGGACATCCGCTCCACGGTGCTGCGCTCGTCCTACCTCGACGAGATCAGCGTCCGCGTCCTCGACGCCGCCGGGCCCCTGGGGGCCTTGGTCAGGGAGCACCGGTTCGTCGGGTTCTTCGCCCAGACCTCCTCGGACGTGTCCGTGCTCGGCATCCCCGTGCTGCGCGAGAAGGTCGCGCAGGTCCTCGCCGAGGTCGGCTCGCGGCCTGGGACGCCGGCCTGGGGCGAGACGCTGCGGGGCCTCGAGGAGCTCCCGCACGACGAGCTGTTCGAGATGGACACCGCCGAGCTGAGCCGGCTCGCGGGCCAGGTCCAGCACCTCCAGGCCCGCCGGCACACCCGCCTTTTCCTCCGGCTCGACGCGCGGAGCCGCTTCATGTCCGCCGTCCTGTTCCTGCCGCGCCAGCGGTACAGCACCGCCGTGCGGCTCCGGGTCGAGGCCGTGCTGCGGCGCGCCTTCGAGGCCGAGGACATCGAGTTCGACGTCCGCGTGGCCGAGGCCGCCATGGTCCGGGCCTTCTTCCGGATCCTCCTCCCGCCCGGCGGCCCGCCCCCGGGGTTCGACGCCGAGGCCGTCGAGAAGCAGGTCGTGGCCGCGACCCGGACCTGGGAGGAGGGCATCGCCGAGGCGCTGCGCGAGGCGTACCCGCCCCGGGAGGCAGCCCGACTGTCGCGCCAGTGGTCGGCGGCCTTCCCGGCGAGCTACCGGGCGGACTATGACGCCGAGGACGCGATCCGGGACATCGCCCGCTTCGAGTCGCTCGGGCTGGACGACGGCGGGGACGAGGCGGAGAAGACGTTCCTCAAGGTCTACGTCGGCTCCGAGCTCGCGCCCTGGCGCGGCGAGATCGCCCGCGTCCGCCTCTACCTCACGACGCCCCGCAGCCTGACCCAGATCCTGCCCTTCTTCCACCACCTCGGCCTCGAGGTCCTCGACCAGCGGCCGTACGCCGTGGTCCGCTACTCCCCCGCCGGCGCGCCCGGCCCCGGCGTCCGCGAGCTCTACCTCTACGACCTCGGCATGCGCTACCCCGCCAACGTGGATCCGCTCGCGACGAGCGGGCTCCTCGTCGACTCCCTGCGGGCGGCCCTGCGCGGGGACACCGAGTCGGACCGCTTCGACGCCCTCGTGCTGCGCGAGGGGCTCGACTGGCGCCGCGTGACGATCCTGCGCGCCTACGCGAAGTACCTCCAGCAGCTCGGCACCACGACCTCCTACGGCTTCATGGCCGACGCCCTCCTCGAGAACCCCGAGGCGACCCAGGCCCTGCTCGGGCTCTTCGAGGCGCGCTTCGACCCAGACCTGGAGGGCGCCAGTGGCGAGCCCCACGCCGCCCACGACGCCGGGCGGCAGCACCGCATCGCCGCCGCCCGCCGTCGTCTGTCCGCCGCGGTCGACGCCGTCCCCTCCCTCGACGCCGACCGGCTCCTGCGCATGGACGCCGCGCTCGTCGAGGCGACCCTGCGCACGAACTACTACCAGTCCAAGGGCCACCTGAGCCTCAAGCTCAACCCGGCCGCGCTGCCCTTCGCGCCATCGCCGCGCCCGGCCTACGAGATCTGGGTCTACTCGCCGCGGGTCGAGGCCGTGCACCTGCGCTTCGGCCCGGTGGCGCGCGGCGGGCTGCGCTGGTCCGACCGGCGCGAGGACTTCCGCACGGAGGTCCTCGGCCTCGTGCGGGCGCAGGCGGTCAAGAACGCCGTCATCGTGCCGACCGGCGCGAAGGGCGCGTTCTACCCCAAGCGCCTCCCGGACCCTGCGGCGGACCGCGCCGGCTGGCTCGAGGAGGGCATGGAGGCCTACCGCACGTTCATCCGCGGGCTCCTCGACGTCACGGACAACCTCGTGCAGGACGACGTCGCGCAGCACGATCCCCCCGGGCAGCCCAGGCTCGCCGTGCCGCTCGCGCGGGCCGTGCCGCCCGAGCGCGTCGTGCTGCACGACGGCGACGACGCCTACCTCGTCGTCGCGGCGGACAAGGGCACCGCGTCCTTCTCGGACACGGCCAACGCGATCGCGGCCGAGTACGGCTTCTGGCTCGGTGACGCGTTCGCCTCCGGCGGCTCCGTCGGCTACGACCACAAGGCCATGGGGATCACGGCGCGCGGCGTCTGGGAGTCGGTCAAGAGCCACTTCGCCGAGCTCGGCGTCGACGTCCAGCGCGAGGAGGTCACCGTCGTCGGGATCGGGGACATGAGCGGGGACGTCTTCGGCAACGGCATGCTCCTCTCCGAGCACCTCCGGCTCGTGGCCGCGTTCGACCACCGGAACATCTTCATCGACCCGTCCCCGGACCCGCTCGTCTCGCACCGCGAGCGCCGCCGGCTCTTCGGGCTGCCGCGCTCGTCCTGGGAGGACTACAGCGCCTCCCTCCTCAGCGCCGGCGGCGGCGTGTTCTCGCGCCGGGCCAAGTCCATCGAGCTGAGCCCGCAGGCGCGCGCGGTGCTCGGCCTGCCGGACTCGGCCGCGACCATCACCCCGCCCGAGCTCATCCAGGCGATCCTGCGGGCGCCCGTCGACCTGCTCTACAACGGCGGGATCGGCACCTACGTCAAGGCGTCCTTGGAGACGCACCTCGAGGTCGGTGACAAGGCCAACGACGCGATCCGCATCGACGCCGGCGAGCTGCGCGCGCGGGTCGTCGCCGAGGGCGGCAACCTCGGCCTCACGCCGCTCGCGCGCATCGAGGCCGCGCTGAACGGGGTGCTCCTGAACTCGGACGCAATCGACAACTCCGCCGGCGTGGACTGCTCCGACCACGAGGTCAACATCAAGGTCTTCACCGACCGGATGATCGCCGCGGGCCGGCTCGGCGCCGAGGAGCGGGCCCCGTTCCTGCACTCGCTCACGGACGAGGTCTCGCGCTTGGTCCTAAAGACCAACGCCCGGCAGAACGTCCTGCTCCTGAACGACAGGGCCCTCGTGAAGCAGTGGAGCCAGAGCTTCGAGCGCACCATGGACTGGCTCGGCGCGACGGCGGGCCTCGACCGGCGGCTCGAGGGCCTGCCGGACGACGACGCGCTGCACGCCAGGCTGCGCGGCGGGCAGGGGCTCACCTCGCCCGAGCTCGCGATCCTCGCGGCCTACGCCAAGATCGAGCTCGCGGGCGAGCTGGCCGCGAGCGAGCTCGCCGACGACCCGTGGTTCGACCGCGTCCTCGCCGCGTACTTCCCCGCGCGGCTCGCGGAACGCTTCGCCGACGAGCTGCCCAGCCACCCGCTGCGCCGCGAGATCATCGCGACCGTCCTGGCCAACGAGATCATCAACCTCGGCGGGATCACGTTCGCCTTCCGGGTCCGGGAGGAGACGACGGCGACGGCGGCCGCGATGGCGAGGGCGTTCGTCGTCGTCCGCGATGCCTACGGCCTCGGCGAGCTCGACGCCGCCCTCGCGGCCCTCCCGCCCGGGTTCCCCCGCGAGCACTCGAGCGCCGCGGCCGTCCACCTGCGCCGGCTCCTGGACCGCGGCGTGCGCTGGTACGTGGCCCACGACCACCGGGACCAGCCGGTCGAGCAGGCGTACGCGCGCATCGCCCCGACCCTCCTGCTCCTGCGCGAGCACACGTCGGACTACCTGCGCGGGACGGACCTCGAGCGGGTGCAGGGGCGGCTCGCGCACTGGCGGGAGGTGGGGCTGCCCGACCCCATGGCCACGCGGGCCTCCGACTCGCTCGAGAGCTTCGGGCTCCTGGACATCTCGACGATCTCCGAGGTGGTCGACGAGCCGATCCCCACGATCGCCGACGTCTACTATGCGGTGTTCTCCTGGATCGGCGCGGCGAGCCTGCTCCTGCGGATCACGGACCTCCCCCGCGAGAGCCACTGGGAGGCCCTCGCCCGCGCGGCGCTGCGCGACGACGTCTACTCGGCCGTGGCGGACATGACCACGCGCGTGCTCCAGTCGACTCCACCGGCAGGCGGAGCGAGAGACGGCGGAGGGAGCGGCCGCGCGGCGAGCGCCCAGGAGCGGATCGCCGCTTGGGAGGCCGGCTACTCCGAGCAGCTCCGACGGATCCGGGAGACGTTCGACGAGGTCATGCGCGAGGGGCGCGTGGACATCGAGTCGATCTCCGTCGCGATCAAGCTCGTGCGGACGCTCCTGCGGGCCTGACGGGACGCTACTCCTCGGCGATCGCGGACGGATGCTGCGCGAGCGGCGTCACCGAGATCTTCATGTACGGGAACGACGGCAGCCCCGAGAGGATCCCGTGCAGCTCCTCGTGGCTCGCGACGTCGAAGACCGAGCAGTTCGCGTCCTCGCCCACGATCCGCCAGAGGTGCACCCAGCGCCCGTCGCGCTGGATCTTCTGCGAGTAGGCCTTCTCGCGGTGCCTGATGAGGTCCGCCTGGGCGGCGGGCATCTCCGGCGGCAGGTGGACGTCCATGCGGACCAGGAAGAGCATCGGTGCCTCCTCAGGCTGGGTGGGCGGCGCTGGGGCCGTCAGTCCTGACGGTAGCGGGCGAGCCTACCGGCGGTCGACCTCCGCCTCATGCCGCCGTCATCAGCAGGCGCCACAGGCCGGCGATGACGAGGGGCCCGAGGGCCATGCCCGCGAGGACCTCTCCGATCGTGTGCGCCCCGAGCGTGACCCTGGCCCAGCCGACGAGCGGCACCAGGAGGAGGACCGGCCACCACTGGAGGCCGAGGAGGACGAGGACGGACGCGGCCGCGGCGGAGGCCGACGTGGCGTGGCCGCTGATCTTCCACCGCAGGCTCACGAGGGCCAGGATCGCCACGCCCGCGATGAGTGCGAGAGTCATCGTGAGCACCGGGGCGGGGGCGTCGAGCGCAGTCAGGAGCGCGAGGCCGGCCGCAATGCAGGCCAGAGACATCACGAGCACGGGTGCGCGCTCGGAGCGCTCGCTCACGTGGTGGTCCCCGACGCGACCGGTCCGCACGAGCACGAGCAGGATCAGGAACGGCAGAATGCACGTGAACAGCGCCGCGACCGCGCCGTACCACCATGTCCCGGGCCAGCCGCGGCCGGCCGCCGGGCTCACGAGGAGCATGGCGCCGACGGTGAAGGGCGGCTGGAACACCTCGCTGACCACACGGGCGACGGCGGTCCGCACCGTCCGCGCGGGCGGCGGGGCGGGCGCGGGGCCGGCCGGATCGAACCCGTCGGGATCGAATCCGTCGGGATCGAATCCGTCCGGCTCACGCCCGTCGCGCCCGACGCCGTCGCGTCCGGCGCCGCTGGGATCCTGAGGGGCTCGCACGGTCCCAGTCTGGCAGGCGCCATGCCATCCGGCCGCTCCCGCCTCACCGTACGAACCTCCCCACCATTGGCCGCCGACGCTCCCCAGCTTTACCCTTCAACCCGCGCGACGGCTGCGCCCACCCGCCTGCCGTAACCGTCACGACTCTCAAGACTGGGGAGGTTCGTACACGACACCCTGCAGACATCAACCCCCAGCCGAACGCCGCTCGAGGGGGAACACTGGTCCCCAGAGGGGGAATGCATGGACGGAAACGACACGGACGAGATCACTGTCGCCATGCAGGCACGCACTTGGGCGACGATCGACGCCGGCGCGGACAACGCCGTCGCCCTCACGGCGAGGGGCCAATGGCTGTTCGCCCTCGACGACGCCCGCAGGAGCCTGCATGTCTACGAGGAGATCGGAGATACCGTCTCAGCCGAGCTGTGCTCAGACGTGGTCGCCCTCCTGGCGCCCGTGGTCGGCGACGACGAACCGGGGTGACACCCGTGGCAGCCCTCGCCCGGTGGCCCGGGAAGCCAGCTCCCGTGGGAAGGTAGAGGCATGACGCGTGACCTTCACCTCACCGGCGACGACGCCGCAGACCGGCTCCTCTCCGAGGACGACTTCGCCCTCCTGACCGGCATGCTCCTGGACCAGCAGGTGCCCATGGAGACCGCCTTCGCGGGGCCGGAGAAGCTCCGCGAGCGGCTCGGCACGCTTGAGCCCTCCCAGATCGCGACGATGGACCCGGACCAGTTCCAGGCCGCCTTCGCCGAGAGGCCGGCGGTCCACCGGTTCCCCGGCTCCATGTCCAAGCGGGTCCAGCAGCTCGCCACCATCGTGGCGGACGAGTGGGACGGCGACGCCGGGGCGATCTGGCGCCAGGGCGATCCCGACGGCGCCGAGGTGCTCCGCCGGCTGCAGGCGCTTCCCGGCTTCGGAGACCAGAAGGCCCGCATCTTCCTGGCCCTGCTGGGGAAGCAGGGCGGCTTCGACGGCGCCGGCTGGCGCGAGGTGGCGGGCCCCTACGGCGAGGAGGGCTGCAAGCGCTCGGTCGCGGACATCGTCGATGCCGCCTCGCTCCTCGAGGTGCGCGCCACGAAGCAGGCCGCCAAGCGCGCCGCCAAGAAGTGACATCGGCTGCCCCGTCACCGTCGTCCTGATGCCTCAGACGGCGGTGACGGAGCAGCCGTGACCAAGCAGCGTCAGTCGAGCAGGAGCGCGGGCTCCTCCATGATCGCTGCGACGTCCGCCATGAAGCGCGCGGACAGGTCGCCGTCGACCACGCGGTGGTCGAACGAGCCGCCGAGGGTCGTGATCCAGCGCGGGATGACCTCGCCCGAGACGACCCACGGCTTCTGCTTGATCGTGCCGAACGCGACGATGGCGACCTCGCCCGGGTTGATGATCGGCGTGCCGATGTCGATGCCGAGCGCGCCGATGTTCGTGATCGTGAGTGTGCCGTCCTGCATGTCCGCGGGCTTGGTCTTGCCCGCCCGCGCGGTGGTTGCGAGCTCGTTGAGCGCGATCGCGAGCTCCTTGAGCGAGAGGTCCTGCGCGTCCTTGATGTTCGGGACGAGCAGGCCTCGCGGGGTCGCTGCCGCGATGCCGAGGTTCATGAAGTGCTTGACGTGGATCTCGTCCCCACCCGGCGCCGAGACCCACTGCGAGTTGACGCTCGGGTTCCGCGCGGCGGCCCAGATGACGGCCTTCGCGAGGATGAGCAGCGGGGAGACCTTGATCCCCTCGAAGTCCCGGGACTTTTTGAGCCGCTGGACGAACTCCATGGTCCGCGAGGCGTCGACGTCCACGAAGATGCTCACGTGCGGCGCCGAGAAGGCCGAGTCGACCATGGCCTTGGCCGTGGCCTTGCGCACGCCGCGCACCGGAATGACCTCGACGCGCTGCTCCTGGGCCTTCTTCGCTGGCTCCCAGAACGTCGGGGCGGCGTCCTGCTCGCGCTCGCGCTGGGCCTGGTACGACTCGAGGTCCGCCCTGGTCACCTCGCCGCGGGCGCCGGTGGCGGGCACGTCCTCGAGGTTGATCCCGAGCTCCTTGGCGATCCGCCGCACGGGCGGCTTCGCCAGGACGCGGGAAAGCAGGCCGACGACGGCGTTCGGCGCCTCGCGCTGTTCGCCCACCTCCGCGGCGGTCTGGCTCGGGGCGGCAGCAGCCGGGGTCGCGACAGGGGCCGCGGGCTTGTTGAGCGGGGACCACACGGCCTCGGGCTCCCGGGCCGGGACGGGGGGCGGGACCTGCCGTGCCGACGACGGCGTCGCCTTCCGCGGGCGGCGCTTGGCGGCGTCGGCCTTGGGCCCGGATCCGACGAGTGGGCCGCTCTCGATCCCGGGCTCCTGCATGACGGGAACCGGCGAGTCCAGCGTCCCAGCCCCAGCGGAAGGCGAGGCAACCACCGAGGCGCTGGAGGCAGCGGCGGCCTCCGGGGTTCGGTGGGCATCCTTGGGAGGGACAGCGCCGCCCGCGGAGCCTCCGTCGGAGGCACCGGCGTCGCGCTCCCCCACGTCGCCCTCCCCGATCGCGATGATCGGCGAGCCGACCTCGATGGTCTGGTGCTCGGGGGCCAGGAGGTCGAGGACCGTGCCGGCGTACGGGCTGGGCAGCTCGACGAGGCTCTTCGCGGTCTCGATCTCGCAGATGATGTCGTTGATCCCGACCGTGTCCCCCGGCTTGACCTTCCAGGAGACGATCTCGGCCTCGGTCAGCCCCTCGCCGACGTCCGGGAGGGTGAAGATCTGCTTCGTCACGTCGTGCTCCTAGTACGAGAAGGCGCGGTCGAGGGCTTCGAGGATGCGGTCGATGTCGGGGAGGTAGTGCTCCTCGACCTTCGCGATCGGGTACGGCATGTGGAAGCCGCCCACGCGGATGACCGGCGCCTCGAGCGAGAGGAACGCCCGCTCGGACACGCGGGAGGCGATCTCGCCGCCGATCCCGCCGAACGTCGGGGCCTCGTGGGCCACGACGAGCCTGCCGGTCTTCTCGACCGAGGCGATGACGGTGTCGAAGTCGATCGGCGAGATCGAGCGCAGGTCGATCACCTCGACGGTGCGCCCGTCCTCGGCGGCGGCCTCGGCCGCGGCGAGCGCCACGGGCACGAGCGGGCCGTAGGCCACGACGGTGGCGTCGGTGCCCTGGCGCAGCACGTGCGCGCGGAACGGGTCGGCGCTCGTGCCGGGGTCCTCGGTGTCGACCTCGCCCTTGAGCCAGTAGCGGCGCTTGGGCTCGAAGACGATCACGGGGTCCTCGCTCGCGATCGCCTGCTGGGTCATCCAGTACGCGTCGTGCGCGTTCGACGGCGTGATGATCCGCAGGCCCGCGGTGTGGGCGAAGAGCGCCTCGGGGGACTCCGAGTGGTGCTCGACCGAGCCGATGCCGCCGCCGTACGGGATGCGGATCGTCACCGGGACCGTGAGCTGGCCGCGGCTGCGGGCGTGGAGCTTCGCGAGCTGCGTGGTGATCTGGTTGAAGCCCGGGAACACGAAGCCGTCGAACTGGATCTCGGCGACGGGGCGGTAGCCGCGCAGGGACAGGCCGATGCTCGTGCCGATGATGCCGGATTCGGCGAGCGGGCTGTCGATCACCCGGTCGCCGCCGAACTCGGACTTGAGCCCCTCGGTCACGCGGTACACACCGCCGAGGGTGCCGATGTCCTCGCCCATGAGCAGGACGGACTCGTCGCCCGCGAGGGCGGTCCGCAGGCCGGCGTTGATGGCCTTCGCGATGGTCATCGTGGGCATCAGCGGCCACCTTCCTGGACGCGGTCTGTGTCAACTGCGTTGTCGGTGTCTGCGAATCCGGCCTCGTACTCGCGATGCCAGGCGAGCTCCTCCGCGACGAGCGGGTGGGGCTCGGCGTAGACGTTCGCGAAGGCGTCCTCGAGGCTCGGGGCCTCGAAGGAGAGGATGTCCGCCCGGGCCTTCGCGGCCAGCGCGTCCCCTTCCGCGGCGACGTCGGCGAAGAACGCATCGTCGGCGATCCCCTCAGCGCGGAGGTAGGCCTCGAACCGGGAGACCGGGTCCCGCTCGAGCCACATCCGCTCCTCGTCGCTGAGGCGGTACTTCGTGGGATCGTCGGCGGTCGTGTGCGCGCCCTGGCGGTAGGTGTACGCCTCGATGAGCACGGGCCCCTTGCCGGCCCGCGCCCGGGCGAGCGCCCACTGCGTCACGGCATAGACGGCCAGGACGTCATTGCCGTCCACGCGCACGCCCGGGAAGCCGTAGCCCTTCGCGCGGTTGAAGAGCGGGATGCGGGACTGGACCTCGGCGGGCACGGAGATGGCCCACTGGTTGTTCTGGCAGAAGAACACGACCGGGGCCTTGAAGCTCGCGGCGAAGACCATGGACTCGTGCACGTCGCCCTCGGAGCTCGCGCCGTCGCCGAAGTAGGCGACCACGGCACCGGGCTCGCCGGGGTTCTCGCCGCGTGCCTCTGCGCGGGCAGCATCGCGCTGGATGCCCATCGCGTAGCCGACGGCGTGCGGCACCTGGGCGGCGAGCACGAGGGTGTACAGGTGGAAGCCGGTCTCGCGGGGGTCCCAGCCGCCGTTCGAGAGCCCGCGGAAGAGCCGCAGGAGCTCGCCGAGCTCGACGCCGCGGGTCAGGGCGACGCCGTGCTCGCGGTAGGTCGGGAAGAGGTAGTCCTGGGGCTGGGTGGCGCGGCCGGACCCGATCTGGGCGGCCTCCTGCCCGCGCAGCGGCACCCAGAGGGACAGCTGGCCCTGGCGCTGCAGCGCCGTGGCCTCGGTGTCGAAGCGCCGGATCATCGCCATGTCGCGGTACATGCCGCGCAGGTCCTCGTGGTTCAGGCCGCGGACAGCGTCGGCGAGCCTGGATCCCGCGGCGAAGCGGCCCTTCTCGTCCAGAAGACGGACCACGGCGGCATGGCCTTCCGCGGCGTCGTGGGCGTGTGCCTCGAGTTCGAGCCAGAGCTCATCCGGGATGTCGCTGAATTCGGTAGTGGGCAGTTCGACTCCCATACCGCCTCCTCGCCTGCCGTTGGGTCACCGGCCCGGGGCCCCGGGCAGGGGGTTCCGCCTTGTATATTCCCTCCGAGGAATGCATTCCCCTCGCGGAATATAGCGGCGGCCCAAGCAGCAACTCTACCCAGTTGCGCAGGGCCGCCGCGCGGTGGATTACCTCAGGAAGCCCTGAGGGACCTTTGTGAACGTCCTACAGAGCTCGAGAAAACGAGTGTTCGCTTCGGGTTCGCCGATGCTCACGCGGACTCCCTCGGCCCCAAAGGGCCTCACCGAGAGCCCCTTGGCCTGCGCCTGGGCCGCGAAGTCCTGCGTGGCGTCGCCGAGCGCGAGCCACACGAAGTTGCCCTGGGCGTCAGGGACATCCCACCCGAGCGCCCGCAGCCCCGCCGTGACGCGGTCCCGCTCGTCCACGATGCTTTGTACCCTTCCTACAACCTGGTCGAAGTGCGCGAGCGACGCGATTGCCGCCGCCTCCGCGAGGGAAGAGACTGCGAACGGCACGGCCGCGACGCGCAGGTACTGGGTGATGCCGGGCTGGGAGACCGAATAGCCGACGCGCAGGCCCGCGAGGCCGTGAGCCTTCGAGAACGTGCGCAGCACGACGACGTTGGCGTGCTTCCGGTACATCTCGAGCCCATCCACGGCCTCGGGGTCCCGGACGAACTCCTGGTAGGCCTCGTCGATGACCACGACGACGTGCGGCGGCACCGCCGCGATGAACCGCTCGACCTCGTCCGTGCGCAGGGCCGGGCCAGTGGGGTTGTTGGGCGTGCACAGGAGGACGATCCTCGTGTTGTCGGTGACGGCGGCCGCCATCGCGTCGAGGTCGTGGCGCCCGTCCGCCTTGACGGGGACCTGGACGCTCTTGGCCCCGGCAAGGCTCACCGAGATCGGGTAGGCCTCGAAGGAGCGCCAAGCGTAGATGACCTCGTCCTGCGTCCCGTCCTCGCGGTGGCCGGCGAAGGCCGCCAGCAGCTGGTTCAGCGCGCCGAGGCTCCCCCCGCCCGTGACGATGTCCTCCTCCGGCACGCCGAGGAACTCGCCGAGCGCCGCACGCAGCCGGCTCGAGACCGGGTCGGGGTAGCGGTTGACCGCGGTCTCGCGGGCGATGGCCTGGAGCACGGCCGGGATCGGCGGGAGGGGGTTCTCGTTCGAGGAGAGCTTGTAGCTCGTGAGCCCCTCGACGGGCGCCGGGGGCTTCCCGGCCCCGTACTTCGGGAGTCGGTCCACGACGGGGCGGGGGGTGACGCCTGCGGGGCCGGGGACGACAGCAGCGGCGTTGGCGCCGTCGTTCTCGTTCAGCGGTGAAGTCATGGCCTCTAGCGTAGCCGCGGGCCGCCGCACAGCTTGCTATGCGAGCATGGCCCCATGAAGCAGTTCCTGCTCCGTGTCCTCGTCAACGCCCTCGCCCTGTGGGTGGCCGCATGGCTCCTGCCGGGAATGGACATCACCTCCACCGCAACCACGCAGGCGGCCGCCGACGCGGGGGCTGGCGGCGCCAGCGGGACCATCGGGACCGTCCTCGCCTTCCTGTTCGTGGGGCTCATCTTCGGCATCGTCAACGCCCTCGTCCGCCCCATCGTCTCCTTCCTCTCGCTTCCCATCACGTGCCTCACGCTCGGGCTGTTCGCCCTCGTGATCAACGCGGCCATGCTCGCCCTCACGGCCTGGCTCTCGACGTACACGCCGGTGCACCTGACCATCGACTCCTTCTTCTGGACCGCCATACTCGGGGCGCTCATCACCTCGATCGTCGCGGCCCTCGCGGGCAAGATCGCCGGCGCGGACCGCTAGACAGCTGGATCAGCGGAGCCCATTGGCGTCCAGGCCCCGGCGCTCTCGCGCCCGCGGCTTCGTGGTGGTGTCCGAAGCCGTGTAGACGTATCGCTCCCGCGCTCCCGACGCGGCGCCGCCGAGGAAGACCCCAAGGCCCGCTGCATAGGCGAGGACCGACGGATCAGCCGAGCGGTCCAAGGCCTTGGCGTCGACGGCGTACCGGTCGATTGCGTGGGCGTTGACGACCGTCTCGGGGATGGGCTGCAAGTGTTCGCGGTCAGCGTGCGCGGGCGTCACGACGTCGATGATGTTGGGCCGCGGCGCGAGGACGTCCGCCGAGATCGAGGGCAGGACGTCGTCCAGGTTGGAGACATGGAGCACGGCGATGTCGTCGGGCACGTCGAACTGCCGCGGCGCGCCGCCCAGGACCGTCACGGCCACGATCGGAAAGCGGGCCCGGAAGCCTTCGTCCTCGAGGAGCCCGAAGACGTGCAGGGCGCCTTGGCTGTGGGCGTTGACGACGACAACGTCGCCCTCGCCCACCTCCTGGTCCGCGAGCGCACGTTCAATCAGCTGCCGCGCGTGGCTGTCGGCGCCCCCGAGCGCGTCGAGGTTCCCCTCCGAGTCGAAGACATTCCCTGACGTGTCATCCGGGTCCCATGACTGCGTCCCGGGCACGGTGAGCAGGACGGCCGTCGATCCGTCCGGCCGCGGGACACGCTCGACGATGACCGACGAGGGCGGAACCCCCGTGCCGTCCTCGAGGGGTGCGGTCCCCTGGGCCTGGCGGAGGCTCTCCCCGGCGTAGGAGAAGGTGGCAGGGTTTGCCACTCCTGGCGTGACCGAGCTCCGCACGACGCTCACACGGTCAGTGGCCGACCCCGCGATGAACCCCAGCGCGCCGCCCGCGTCGCGGAAGGCCCTCGACACGTCCCTGGCCGGGTCGCCCCGAAGAAAGAGGCCCAATGCACCCGGGAACTGGACCGCGAGAAACGCGGGCAGGCCACGTGCCGCCCACAGCCCTGCAAGCTGCAGCCCGTCAGTTGCGGTAGCGCGCCAGGTCTCTTCCGCTTCGTAGGCGCCGCGGGCCGCGGCCGTGGCCTGCGCGATCCTGCCTGCCTCACGTCCAGCTCGGGCGGCCTCGCCCACGAGGCCCGCTGCTTCCACGTCGAAGCGGGCAGCCGCCGCCGAGCCCGCGCAGGCTCCACCCCACACCGCTCGCCGCGCCGACTCGAGCCGTACCCGGGTCGACTCGATGTCCCGCGCCACGGCCTCGAGCTCGCCCTTGGCGGCGTCCATGGCCTCGGTGTTCACCGCGAAGGCAGTGCCTCCCGTCACGATGAACGTCGCCGGGTCACGCTCTTTCCGCCAATCATCGTCTGCACCGGCGGCTCTCACCGGCACGCCTCCCAGGATGCGGGCGGCGCCCCGGAGGACCCCGTGGGGATCGGCGTGGGGGCGATCCGCGCAAGGATCGGCGTCTGCGAGGCCCAGGGCAACAGCGGAGTACTCCGGCCGGGCAGCAGCGGCGTCGTCGTGTCGTGGAAGAGGGGCAGCGCCGGCGACCCTGCCGCAACGCCAGGGCAGGCCGAGGTCTCCGCCTGCACGTTCGACAGCGTGATGGCGAGGCCGGCAAGGCCGCCTGCGAGAAGGCCAAGCTGGAGCGTCAGGGCGAGGGTCGAGCGCCGGAAGGCGGTCGCCGCGGGGCCGGACCATGGGACGCCCTCTGCCCGGGCGATGGCCATCCTGGCCCGCTCAAGGTCCTCGCCCGCTGCCGAGACTTCTGCGGCCGCAACGCGGAGCGCGGTCTCGTCATGCCCGCAGCGCGGCCTCGCGTCGTCCAAGCTCGAAGAGCTGCCGTCCATGGTGTTCTCCCCCCTGAACCGGGGTCCTCCGCCCCGCCTGCCACCACGCTAGGGGCGCCTCGAGCACCCACCGCGGGCGTCGCCGTCGTATGTGGACAACCCGGCTCAAGGGCGCCTGTGGAGGGAGAATGACAGGCCCGCGGAAGGGCGCCCTGAGGGCTCATGGAAGAATGGAGGCCATGGCTGACACCCCTTCGCGCACCCCCTCCGGACGCCTGTCCCTCGCCGCCGCCGGCGCGGCCACCGGGCAGCACATCGCCCTCGGCCCGCTCGACGGCCGCTACCAGGCCGCGACGGCGCCGCTCGTCGACTACCTGTCCGAGGCGGCGCTCAACCGGGATCGGGTCGCCGTCGAGGTCGAGTGGCTCATCCACCTGACCCGCAACAGCGTCCTGCCCGGCGCCGGCCCGCTCACGGCGGAGCAGGAGGAGGGCCTGCGGAAGATCGTCACGGAGTTCGACCCCGCCTCGGTCAAGGAGCTCGCCGAGATCGAGGCCGTCACGGTGCACGACGTCAAGGCAGTCGAGTACTACATCGGCCGCCGCCTCGAATCCCTCGGCATCGCGAACCTCACCGCCATGGTGCACTTCGGCTGCACCTCCGAGGACATCAACAACCTCTCCTACGCGCTCGGCATCAAGGGCGCCGTCGAGGACGTGTGGCTCCCGGCAGCGCGCTCGCTCGTGGACCAGTTCGCCGAGATGGCCCGGGCCAACAAGGACGTGCCGATGCTCTCGCGCACGCACGGCCAGCCCGCCACGCCGACCTCGCTCGGCAAGGAGCTCGCCGTCATCGCCCACCGCCTGGGCCGCCAGCTCGAGCGGATCGCGCGCACGGAGTACCTCGGCAAGATCAACGGCGCGACCGGCACCTACGCCGCCCACTACGCCTCGGTCCCGACGGCGGACTGGCAGGAGGTCTCCCGGACGTTCGTCGAGGGCCTGGGCCTGACCTGGAACCCGCTCACGACCCAGATCGAGAGCCACGACTGGCAGGCCGAGCTCTACGCCGACATCGCCCGCTTCAACCGGATCCTGCACAACGTGTGCACGGACATCTGGAGCTACATCTCGATCGGCTACTTCGCGCAGATCCCCGTCGCGGGCGCCACGGGCTCCTCGACGATGCCGCACAAGGTCAACCCGATCCGGTTCGAGAACGCCGAGGCCAACCTCGAGATCTCCTCGGCCCTGCTCGACACCCTCGGCGCGACGCTCGTGACCTCCCGCTGGCAGCGCGACCTCACCGACTCCTCGAGCCAGCGCAACATCGGCGTCGCCTTCGGCCACTCGCTCCTGGCCATCTCCAACGTGGCGAAGGGCCTCGAGCGGCTCGACGTCGCCGAGGACGTGCTCGCCGCCGACCTCGACGAGAACTGGGAGGTCCTCGCCGAGGCGATCCAGATGGTCATGCGCGCCGAGGCCATCGCCGGCCAGCCGGGCATGGACAACCCCTACGAGCGCCTCAAGGACCTCACCCGCGGCCACCGCGTGGACGCCGCGCGCATGAAGGAGTTCGTCTCGGGCCTCGGCCTCTCCGCCGAGGCGGAGGCCCGCCTCCTCGCCCTCACCCCGGGCAACTACAACGGGATCGCGGCGCAGCTCGTCGACCACCTCGGCTGACGCCCACCTCGGCTGGGGCTGCTCACCTGGCGTACAACACGCACGACGGCGGGCCGGAACCAACGCGTTCCGGCCCGCCGTCGGCCTCTCACCAGCACCCCTTGGGCTGGTGGGACTCGCAGGGGTAGCACGGCAGGCACTCCCCCGACCTCGGCGCCATCATCAGGTGGGAGAGCTCCCGCAGCTCGGCCTCGAGCGACTCCATGGAGGACACGCCGTCGTGCGTAGCTGTGGAGGACCAACCGCCGGTCAGGCGAGTCCCGGTGGCACCGTTTGACGGGATTTGAGGCCGATTGGCGTCGAGAGTCCCAAGCGTGTATCGTTGATCAAGCGCCGCGGGGTGGAGCAGTTCGGTAGCTCGCTGGGCTCATAACCCAGAGGTCGCAGGTTCAAATCCTGTCCCCGCAACCAAGTGCCCCGGGATCGTGTGGTTCTCCACTGATCCCGGGGCTATTTCTTTGCACGCACGTCCGGTATAAGCGCCGCTCGGCCCGGGCGCCGTCAGATCACGGCGCCGCCCATGAGGATGAGCCCGGTCGTCGTTCCCAGCACGAGAGCAAGCGGCTTCCACGGAATCGGGCTGTTCAGGGGCCACTTCTGGGCGAGCAGGAACCCCACGAGGACGCCGACGGCGGCCACCGCGTGGCCGATCAGGCTGTAGCCCATGATCTCTCCTCCTCATCGTCGGTCATGTTTCCCGCCGGTAGGTGGCTCTGATGATCCAACCGAGCGCCGGGTGGGACAAGAGGCTGCGCAGTCGAGGCCCTTCAGAGGTGCCCGGCGTGATGCGCGCCCGGCGCATACTGGTCCCATGGCCGGCTGCTGCGGACCCACCGACTCGACCCCCGGAGATCCCGACCGCTACGACGCCGTCTTCACCTCCCGCTTCTCGCGCAGCGTCTCGCGCCGGTACGAGCGCAAGGGGCTCACGGGGATCGAGCGCCGCCTCGTCGGCTTCCTCGAGGGGATCCCGGGCGGCCTCGAGGGGACGAGCGTGCTCGAGGTCGGCGGTGGGGCGGGCGAGATCCAGCTCGAGCTCCTCGCCCGCGGCGCGGCCAGGGCCACCAACCTCGAGCTCTCGCATGCCTACGAGAAGGACGCGGCTCGGCTCATCGAGCGGGCCGGCATGGCTGGCCGCGTGCGGCGCCGCCTCGGCGTGGACCTCGCGGCGGCGCCCGACGACGTCGAGCCGGCCGACGCCGTCGTCCTCCACCGCGTGGTGTGCTGCTACCCGGACTACGAGGCCCTCCTGGGAGCGGCGGCCGACCACGCGCGCCGCGCGCTCGTGTTCAGCCACCCGCCACGGAACCTGCCCACGCGGGCCATGGTCGGGATCGGCAACGCGATGCTCTCGCTCATGCGCCGAAGCTACCGCGGCTTCGTCCACCCGCCCGAGGCGATGCTCGCCGTCGTGCGCGATCACGGCCTCGAGCCGGTGACGCTCCACCGCGGGCCCGTGTGGCACGTCGTGGGCGCCGTGCGCCCGCCTATTTGACCGCCCCGCGCGTGACCCCGGAGATGACCCACCGCTGCGCGAAGACGTACACGATGAGCAGCGGCGCCATCGCCATGAGGTAGGACGCGAAGGCCACCGTGTAGTTGGTCTGGAACTGGGACTGGAACACGTACTGCACGAGCGGGAGCGTGGCCCGCTCGGGGTCGGAGACGATCACGAGCGGCAGGAGGAAGTCGTTCCACGCCCACAGGCACGTGAGGATCCCGACGGTCGCGTTCATCGGGGTGAGCAGCGGGAACACGACCCGCCAGAACACGCCCCACGTGCCCGCGCCGTCCATCCGCGCGGCCTCCTCGAGCTCGATCGGGATCGAGCGGATGTACGCGGTGAAGACGAAGATGTTGAACGAGAGCCCGTAGACCACGTACAGCAGGATCAGCCCGGCCTGGTTGTCGAGGCCGAGGATGGCCGTCTGCTTGGCCACCGGCAGCATGAGGATCGGGAACGGCACGAAGAGCGCGGAGATGAAGTAGAAGAACAGGCCCCGGAACAGCGGCCGGTGCAGGTTCCGCGCGATCGCGTAGGCCACCATGGAGTTCGTCAGGATGGTCAGCGCCACGGCGCCCGCGGTGATGAGCGCGCTGTTGAGCGCCGCCCGCGGGAAGTTGGTGACCCGCCACGCGTCGGCAAAGTTCTCCCAGCGCACCTCCGTGGGCAGGCCGAAGCCGCTCCCGCCGAGCTGCTCCGGCGTCTTGAGGGCCGTGACCACGGTGAAGTAGAGCGGGATCAGGATGGTCACGGAGAGCACGAGCAGGAGGGCCGTGAGCCACCAGTTGACCCTCCCGGTCCGCGGACGACGGCGTGCGGCGCCGGGGCGGGCGGGACCGGTCCGCGGGACCGGCTGGCCGATCATGCGGTCACCTCCTCGCGCCTGAGGACCCGGACCTGGACGAGGGCGAACGCGACGAGCACGATCATGAAGACGACGGCGTTCGCGATCTGGTAGCCGTACTCGCCGCCCTGGAAGCCGCCCCGGAAGATCACGAGGGAGACCGACTCCGTGGACGTGCCCGGGCCGCCGTTGGTCATGACCACGATGGGGTCGAAGACCTGCAGGAAGTTCTTGAGCGACAGGACCATGTTGAGCGTGAAGAAGGGCCCGATGAGCGGGAACGTGATGCTCCAGAACCGGCGCCACGCCCCTGTCCCGTCGATCGCGGCGGCCTCGTAGAGCTCGCCCGGAATGGTCTGCAGGCCCGCGATGTAGATGACGATGTTGAACGCGACGGCCTGCCACACGGCGAGCACGACGATGCCGATCCACGCGAGCTCGGGGTCGGCCAGGATCGAGGTGGAGAGCCGCTCGACGCCCAGCGCCGAGGCGATCTCCGGCAACGAGTTCGTGAACAGGTAGTTGAACACGTACCCGATCACAAGCACCGCGAGGACGTTCGGCACGAAGTACAGGCCGCGCAGCGCGCTCCTGAACCTGATCCGCCCCGTGAGCCCGACGGCGAGGGCCAAGGCGATGACGTTGACGAGGACCGTGGACACGAGGGCGAACTGGAACGTGAACAGGTAGGCTGCGCGGATGCGGTCGTCCGTGAAGAGGGCCGCGTAGTTGGACAGGCCCACGAACTCCCAGTCGCCGTAGCCCGGCGAGTCCGTGAAGCTGTAGAGGACGCCCTGGAGCACGGGGAGCGTGTGGAACACGAAGAAGAGCACCGCGGCCGGCAGGACCATCGAGTACACGGCACCTCCGCCGCGGGGCGGACGACGGCGCGCTGCCGCGGCCCGCGCAGCGGCCTCGCCTCGGGCGCCCCGAACAGTCCTGACGGCCATCAGGGCTTCACCGCCCCGAGACCCCACGTGCGGCGCCGGGCCACCTTGTCCCACGCGTCGTCGAGCGCGCGCGTGAACTTCAGCGCGTCCTTGTCGATGAGGAACTGCTGGAGCAGCGGCCCGAGCGGGATCGCCGGGATGAACTGGTGGTCGAAGAAGCCCACGATCCGCTCCTGGTCGAGGTAGGGCCGCATCCCGGCGAGCGCGGGATCGTCGTTGGAGGTGCCCTCGAGGGCGGGGACGGCCACCTGCGCGTCGGCGTAGGCGCGGACGGTCGCCGGCTGCATGAGGAACTCGATGAACCGCCGCACCTCCTCGGGGTGCCTGCCCTGCACCCCGGCCGTGATGACTACGTCGACCCCCGAGACGACCGTCGTCGCCCGCCGGTCGTTGGTGGCCGGGAGCGCGAAGCTCCCGACCTCGAAGGCGGGTTTGAACGAGCGGATCTGCGGCACGGCGTAGCTGCCCAGGAGCAGCATCGCCGACTTCCCCTGGGCGAACGCGGCCGTGCCGTCCTCGTAGCCGGTGGCGACCGGGTCCGGCTGGGTGTGCTCGAACAGCTCCGCGAGCTTGCCAGCCGCCTCCCGGAAGCCCTCCTCGAAGGTGGTCTGGCCGGCGAAGCGGCGGCGGAAGAAGTCCTCCGGGATGGTCTGGGACACGAGCGGCGAGAGCGGTGCCTGCGCCGTCCACGCGTCGGCAAGCATGCCGTAGAACGGGGTGACGCCCGCGTCCTCGAAGTCCCTGGCCGTCGCGAGGAGCTGGTCCCACGTCTCGGGGACGGCCACGCCGCGGCGGGCGAAGAGCTCCTCGTTGTACAGGACGCCGCTCGTGTTGGCCGCGAACGGAACGCCGTTCACCTCGCCCGGCGAGCCGGCCCCGAGCTCGCGGATGACGTCGACGTATGCCGGCTTCACGCCGTCGAGCACCGGCTCCTTGGCGAAGTCCGCGAAGACGCCGGCCGAGGCGAACTCGCCGAAGGTCCCATTGGCGTTGAGGGTCAGGACGTCAGGCACGTCGTCCTTGACGAGCCGCGTGCGCAGGGCCGTCTCGGGTTCCGGAACGGTGTCGACGACGATCCGGAGGTCCGGGTTGAGAGCCTCGAACTCGCGGGCCAGCCGCTCGAAGTGCTGCTTCGCCTCCGGCTTGAACTGGAAGAACGTCAGGGTGGTGCGCGCGTCCCCGCCGGCGCAGCCCCCGAGGGCCGCAGCGCCCAGCGCGGCCCCGGCGAGCTGCAGGACGGCGCGGCGGCTGGGCCCTCTCATCGTCACTCCTCCGGTCACGACCCATCGTGCGCCGGTTGGCCGCGCGGGGGAAGGACACGAAGGAGAGAGGGCCAGGAGGCGAGCCGGCCGCGGTGGGCGAGGCCGCGCCGTCGTGCGACCCTTCGAGAGCTACTGCCTCGGGGCCCGCATCGAGGTCAGCACGAGGACGACGCCCACGAGGAAAATCAGGACGGCGAGGTAGATCAGGCCGAGGTGGCCGAGGGTGGCGAGGCCCCAGGGGTAGTGGGCCGGGAGCGCGACGGCGAGCGCGAGGACGGGGACGGCGACGGCGGTCCCGAGGGCCCAGCGCTCGCCGCGGCGCACGCCGAACCAGGACAGGGCCACGACGGCGAGGCCGGCGGCGGCGATGAATCCGCTGAGGGCGATGTGCAGGTGGCTGATGTAGTGGAACAGCGTGGGGCTGAACGCCTCGATCTCCGCCCTGCCCTTGTCGACCTGCTCGGGCCCGATGCCGAGCTCGAGGAAGCTGTCCGTGAAGTTCAGGACGAAGAAGACGACCCCGTACGCGATGAAGCCGAGGCCCGCGAGGGCCATGAGAGCAGCTCCCGTGCGCAGGCGCGACTGCTGATCCCCCGGAGCGTGGATGGTGGCCATGGCCACCGCCCCCTTTCTTATTCAAGTAGGTACTTGATTGGAAGCCCCGGCGGTTAGGCTTGTCAAGAGAACACTTGAATACGGGCGAGGGGACGGAGATGGCGGAGTACACGGCGAAGGAAGCGCTCTTCGACCTGCTGGTCGACGCCGCGAAGGCCATCGGGAGCGGCCGCCGGGCGGAGCTGATCGACATCCTCGCCCAGGGCGAGCGGCCCGTCGACGAGCTTGCCGCCGAGATCCGGCAGAGCGTCGCCAACACCTCCCAGCACCTGCAGCGCCTGCTGCGCTCCGGCCTCGTCCGCTCGCGCCGGGACGGCACGCGGATCTACTACTCCCTCGCGGGCCCAGCCGTCGAGCGGCTGTGGCGGGCCCTGCGCGAGACGGCCGCGGAGCATGCGGCGGAGCTCGACACCCTCGCGCGCGCCTACCTCGGCGACCGCGCGGAGCTCGCGACGATCGGCCGGGAGGAGCTGCGCCGCCGCCTGCGCCGGCGCGACGTCGTCGTGCTCGACGTCCGGCCGCGGCCGGAGTACGACGCCGGGCACATCCCCGGGGCGGTCTCCGTCCCCGTCGCGGAGCTCGCCTCGCGCCTCGACGAACTCCCGGCCGGCGCCGACGTCGTCGCGTACTGCCGCGGCCCCTTCTGCGTGTATGCGGACGACGCCGTGCGGCTGCTCGGGCGCGCGGGCCGCCGCGCCGCCCGGCTCGAGGACGGGCTGCCCGAGTGGCGGGCGGCGGGGCTCCCCGTCGAGGGGAGCGACGGGAGGCAGTGACCAGGGCGTACGGAACTCCCCGGCTTCGGCGTACAGAGCTCCCCAGCTTTAGCCTTCAACCCGCGTCGCTGCTGGGCTGGCGCCGCAGCACCGACGTCGGGAGGACCCGAAGGATGGGGAGTTCCGTCGGGGCCTCGGACCACTGAGCGCCGGCATGGGGTTCCAGTGGGCGTGCAAGGCGCGGGGCGGGGCCGCGCACTCGGTGCGACCCCGCCGTCCTGCGCTCCCCGCCGCCCGGGGCGCTACGCCGCAGTCCGCGTCGCCGCCAGAACCTCCTCCGCCGCCTTCTGGCCGATGCGGAGGGCGCCGTCGACGTGCTGGTAGCCCTCGGCGGCGAGGTCGGAGCAGGCCCAGTGGATCGGGCCGACCGGCGTACGCTGGTCCGCGCCGTAGCGGGAGAGGCCACCGAGGTCGAAGCTCGCGGCGTAGGCGCCGCGGGTCCACTCCTCCGAGCCCCAGTCCGACTCATAGTAGACCTCGGGCGCGAGGGCCTCGGGGCCGAGGTAGTCGGCGATCGAGGCGAGGATTGCCGCCTTGCGCTCCTCGGCGGGCAGCGCGAAGAGGGCGTCCGCCTTCTCGTCGGAAACGAAGCCCACGAGGGTGCCGCGCTCGTCGCCGTAGTTGGTGTTGTCGTAGACCTCCTGGACGAGCTGGCCCGCGCCGAAACTCGTGCCGGAGAGGCCGGCCTCGCGCCAGAACGGGCGGTCGTAGACGGCGTGGACCTTGATCACGAGGCCCATCGAGAGGTGCTGGTGGAGCTGGTGCTGGCGGCGCGGGAGCGGGGGCTCGTAGGAGATGCGCGAGTAGAGGGTCGGCGGCACGGCCAGGATGACGCGGCGGGCGGCGACGGACACGCCGTCGGCCGTCACGAGGACTCCGCCCTCGCCCCACGCGACGGTGCGCACGGGCGAGTTGAGCCGGACGGCGGCGCCGAGCTCGGCGGCCATCGCCTCGCTCACGGACTGCATGCCGCCGACCACGCGGCGGTCGAGGATGAAGTCCTCGTCGAGCAGGTTGCTGAACGAGCCGGCCGAGGCGGCCATGAGCACCGCCTGGAGGGCCGAGAACGAGTGCGCCGGCTTGGTGAGCATGCCGCCGGCGATGAAGAGGCCGATGAGGTGGCAGGCCTCCTCGTCCGCGGACTGCGCGCGGAGCCAGTGGTGGAAGGAGACCGTATCGAGCTCGCGGGCCTTCGGGTGGGCCCACGGCTTTTCGGCGCCGACCTCGGCGGCGAGCGCGTCGAGGATCGCGGTGAGCCGCTCGACCTCGGCGAGCGTGCCGGGGGCGACGGGGAAGTCCTCGCCCTCGTAGACGGTGCGGGCGCCGTCGGTCGCGATGTAGACGGAGGCGCCCGTGCGGTAGCGGGGGTAGGTCTCCTTGCCCAGCTCCTCGAGGAGGCCCAGGAGGGCCGTCTGGTCCGGGCTGACCCACTGCCCGCCGATCTCGAGGAAGGCGCCGTCGATCGTGTCGCTCCAGGTGCGGCCGCCCACGCGGTCGCGGGCCTCGAGGACCACAACCTTCTCGCCCGCGCGGGCGAGGGTGCGGGCGGCCATGAGGCCGGAGGGGCCGGCGCCGACGACGACGACGTCGGCCTGGAGGGACTGCGGCGTCTGCTGCTCGCCTGACATGGTGTTCCTTTCGTCCGCCGCCGCGATCCCGTCATCGGGGCGCGTCGGCTGGGTGTGTGGAGGTCTCATAAATGAATGTAGTTCATTTATTGGGACGGGGGAAGTCCCCTGGCCACCGTTGTGGGGTCACCTCCCCGCGATGCGGGGTCACGTCCCAGCGTTGCGGGGTCACCTCCCTGCGATGCGGGGTCACGTCCCTGCGATGCGGGGTCAGCCCGCCGCCATCAGGCCTCGTCGAGCTCGAGCTGGGGCGTAGGGCGGCGGAAGCCGCGGGTGAGGACGGCGAGGTAGACGGCGCCGAGGCCGGCCCAGAGGAGGCCGATCGTGAGCGCGGTCGGGGTGAGGCTCGTCCAGAGCCAGACGGTGAGGGCGAATCCGACGCCGGGCAGCACAAGGCTCCGCAGGACGGCCGCCACGCCGCGGCGGTCGCCCCGCTCGAAGAAGTAGTGCTTGATCGTGGAGAGGTTCACGAGCGAGAACGCCACGAGCGCGCCGAAGCTGATGAGAGCGGACACGGTCACGAGGTCCAGCACGAGGGCAAGGAGCGAGACGGCCGAGGTCAGCAGGATCGGGACGACGGGCGTTCCCCAGCGGGGGTGGAGCCGGCCGAAGAGCCGCCGCGGCAGGACTCCGTCCCGGCCCATGGAGTAGATGATGCGGGCGACGGAGGCCTGGGACGTGAGCGCCGAGCCGAGGGCGCCGACGGTGGCGGCGGCAGTGAAGAAGGCCGCGAGCATGTCGCCACCGAGGGGTGCCATGACTTCCAGGGCGGCGGCGTCGACGTTCGCGAACGTGCTCGTCGGGAGGACGAGGTGGCTCAGGTAGGACAGGCCGATGAAGATCAGGCCAGCCAGCAGGGTCGTCAGCATGATCGCCCTGGGGATGCTCTTCCGCGGCTCCTTGGCCTCCTCCGAGAAGGTCGAGACGGCGTCGAACCCGAGGAAAGACAGGCAGAGGATGGCCGCGCCGGCCAAGATGGTGGCGGGCCCGCCGGCGTCGCCCGTTCCGGTGAACGGCGCGAGGAGGTCGACGGTGCCGGTCCGGCCCACGGCGGCCACGCCCAGGGCGACGAACACGACGATGAAGAGGGTCTGCAGCCCGACGACGAGGACGTTCGCCCGTGCGACGGCCGTGATGCCGACGACGTTGAGAACGGTGACGGCGGCGATCGAGACGAGGATGAACACCCAGGCCGGGACGTCCGGGAAGGCCGCGTTGAGGTAGATGCCGATGAGCAGGTAGTTGATCAGCGGCAGCAGGAGGTAGTCGAGCATGAGCGACCAGCCGGTGAGGAACCCGAGCCCGGGACCGAAGGCCTTGGCGCTGTAGGTGTACGCCGAGCCCGCCACGGGGTAGGCGCCGGCCATGAGCCCGTACGAGCGGGCCGTGAACAGCATGACGCACAGGGTCACGACGTAGGCCAGGGGCAGTCGGCCGCCGGTCAGCTCGGTCACGATGCCGTAGGTGCTGAAGACCGTCAGCGGCACCATGTAGACGAGGCCGAGCAGGACGAGCGTCGGCACGCCGAGCACCCGCTTCATGGCTCCCTGGGTCGGCGGGCGGACGGGCGCGGCGGGGGCCGCGGGCGACGGCGTGGGGGAAGGGTTGTTCACGGAGATTCCTTGGGCAGGGGAAGGGTGTGGCTGTGAGGCGACTCACCAAAACGAATGGCATTCATTATGATGCCAACCACAGGGACCCCGTCAAGGCCACCCAGCGATGCGGGTCACCTCCCAACGATGCGGGGTCACGTCCCAACGATGCGGGGTCACGTCCCAACGATGCGGGGTCACCCACCCCGGCGATGAGGGCTGGGAATCAGCCCCGGGCCGCGAGGGCCGCCGCGAGCGTGGCCCGGAGGCCCGCGATGAGCGAGTTGAGCCCCAGGGTGAACGCATCCTCAGCGGCGCTGGTCCCCCGGCCATGCCTCGCGGCGACCGCAGCCGCAAATGTCGGCGCGAGATGGCCCTCGGCGCCGACGTCGAAGATCCACTCCGGCGCCGCGACGTCCATGGCGGAGCCGAGCACGAACGACTCGACCGCGACGATCGCGTCCACGACCATGTCCTCGGGCCAACCGCCGCGGCGCAGCCCCTCCGCGACGGTGTCGTACATGGCCAGGGTGTGCGGCGCGCCGGTGATCGGCAGGACCGCAATCACGGGAATGAGCGGCGAGTGCTCGGCGAAGGCGTCGCGGTAGGACCGCGCCCAATGCGCGAGAGCCTGGTCCCACGGGTCTGTCGCGAAGCGGGAGACGTCGATGGTCTGGTTGACGTCGTCCTGGACCCAGTTCAGGACCTCGTCCTTGGACTTCACATGGTTGTAGAGGGCCGACGGCGCCGTCTTGAGTTCGCGGGCGAGCGCGGCCATCGTGAGCCCGTCGTACCCTGCCCGGCCGATCACGGCGAGCGCCGCCGAGGTGATCTTCTCGCGGGACAGGAGGGGCGTCGTCGGGCGTCCCCTGCGTCGCGTCACTGGTGGCGTCACGGCCCCGCCCCTTTCCGCGGGGACCCTCTCCCCGCCTCGCAGAAGTCTAGGCGCAGGCATGACCCCGCACCGTTGAGAGCTGACCCCGCATCGTTGGGACGTGACCCCGCATCGTTGAGAGCTGACCCCGCATCGTTGGGACGTGACCCCGCAACGTTGGGAGGTGACCCCGCAACTTTGGCATGGGGGTTGACCCGTGGCCTGCGTCACTGCTCTAATAAACGAACGTCATTCATTTATGGGCGCACCCCAAGCCGCCCAGCCTGACTCACCGAAGGACTTTCCCCATGCACGAGATCCTTGCCCTGCAGCCCCCGGTGTCGTGGGCCCGCACCGAGGAGAACGCCGAGAGCCCAGCCCGCCGCGCCCCGCTGCGTGTCGCGCTCGTCCAGCACCGCTGGCACGAGGACCCGGCCGAGACCGAGGCCGAGCTCGAGGAGGGCATCCGCCGGGCCGCCGCGCGGGGCGCGAAGGTCGTCTTCCTGCCCGAGCTCACGCTCTCCCGCTACCCCGCGGACACCCTCCCCGACTACACCCCGAGCAGCATCGCCGAGCACCTCGAGACCGGCCGCACGCTCGCCTTCGCCCGGCGCGCCGCCCAGGCGCACGGCATCTGCGTCCACGCGAGCCTCTACCGCAAGGGCGAGCCCGGAGACGAGCTCGGCTACAACACCGCGATCCTCGTCGGCCCGGACGGGACGCTCCTCGCCGCGACGGACAAGCTCCACATCCCCGTCACCGAGGGCTACTACGAGGACAAGTTCTTCCGCCAGGGCCCGCAGCCGAGCCGGCCCCAGGCCGAGAACAGCGGCTACCCGGTCTACTCCCCCGCCGAGCTCGACGGCGCCCGCATCGGCCTGCCCACCTGCTGGGACGAGTGGTTCCCCGAGCTCGCGCGCGTCTACTCGCTTGCCGGCGCCGAGATCCTCGCCTACCCGACCGCGATCGGCTCCGAGCCCGGCCACCCCGACTTCGACACCGAACCGCTCTGGCGCCAGGTGATCGTGGGCAACGGGATCGCGAACGGGACCTTCATGGTCGTCCCGAACCGCTGGGGCTCCGAGGGCCTCGTGACGTTCTACGGCTCCTCCTTCATCTCGGACCCGTACGGCCGCATCCTCGCCCGCGCCCCGCGCGAGGGCTCGTGCGTGCTCGTCGCGGACCTCGACCTCGACGCCCGCCGCGACTGGCTCACGCTCTTCCCCTTCCTCACCACGCGCCGCCCCGAGACCTACGCCGCGCTCACCGCGCCCGTGGACCCGTCCCGCCCCTTCGGCGGGGCCCGCCCGGGTGAGGCGCACGACGCCGGCCGCGCGCCGTCGTCGTCCGTCTCCCCGGCGGCGGGCGAGGCAGAGCTGGAAGGCGCGAGCGCATGAGCTGGCTCATGCCCGCCGAGACGGATCCGCACGAGCGGCTGTGGATGGCCTGGCCGTCGCAGGGCTACACGCTCGGCGAGACCGACGAGGACGCGCATGAGGCCCGCGCGGCCTGGGCCGCCGTGGCGCACGCGGCGCGCCGGTTCGAGCCGGTCACGATGGTGGTCCGGCACGAGGACCGCGAGATCGCCCGCGCCTACCTCGACCCGCGCGTGGACCTGCTCGAGGCCGAGCTCGACGACGCGTGGATGCGGGACATCGGGCCGAGCTTCGTGCTCGACACCGGCAGGGATGGCCAGCCCAGGCTCGGCGCCGTCGACTGGGTCTTCAACGGCTGGGGCCAGCAGGACTGGGCCACGTGGGGGCACGACGCCGAGATCGGCCGGACCGTGTCCGAGGCCGCGGGCGCGGAGCACGTCCCGAGCCGGCTCGTGAACGAGGGCGGCGGCTTCCATGTCGACGGCCTCGGCACCGTGCTCCTGACGGAGACCGTCCAGCTGGACCCGGGCCGGAACCCCGGGATCACCAAGGCCGAGGTCGAGTCGGAGCTCGCCCGGACGATCGGGGCGCGCCACGCGATCTGGCTCCCCCGCGGCCTCACGAGGGACTCGCAGCGCTTCGGCACGCGCGGCCACGTGGACCTCGTCGCGGCGATCCCGCGGCCGGGCACGCTGCTCGTCCACGTCCAGCACAACCCCGAGCACCCGGACCACGAGGCCACGGCCGAGATCCTCGAGGCCCTGCACGCCTCGCGGACCGTGGACGGGACGCCGTGGGAGATCATCGAGGTCCCCGCCCCGGCTCAGCTGCACGACGGCGAGGACTGGGTGGACTGGAGCTACCTCAACCACGTCGCCGTGAACGGCGGGCTCGTGGCCTGCTCGTTCAACGACGCGCACGACGAGAAGGCGCTGCGGATCCTCGCGGACGCCTACCGCGGGCGGCACGTGACCGCCGTCGACGCCCGCGCCATCTTCTCCCGTGGGGGCGGGATCCACTGCATCACCCAGCAGCAGCCCCGCAGCGAGGCGCGGGCTGTGGGAAGGAGCTGACATGGCCCTGCACACTTCGGATGTGACGGTTGGCAAGCATGAACTCGGGGGCAAGGGCCTCCGCGGCGGGCAGGTGGGGCTCCTGGCGATCATCGTCATGGGCGTCGCGACCGTCGCGCCGGCCTACGCGATCACCTCGAGCCTCGGCCCGACGGCGAGCTCGGTCGGCCTGCAGGTGCCGATCGTGCTCCTGCTCGGGTTCATCCCGATGTTCATGGTGTCCCTCGCCTACAAGGAGCTCAACGCGGCCCTGCCCGACTCGGGCACGACGTTCACGTGGGCGTCCAAGGCCTTCGGGCCGTGGGTCGGGTGGATGGGCGGCTGGGGCTTCCTCGCCGCGAACATCATCGTCCTGTCCAACCTGGCCGGCGTCGCCGTGGACTTCTTCTACCTGTTCCTCGCCGACGTCACGGGCGACGCGGCCCTCGCCGACCTCGGCCAGGACAAGCTCGTGAACATCCTCACGTGCCTCGTGTTCATGGCCGTGGCCGTGTGGGTCAGCGCCCGCGGCCTCGAGACGGCACGCAACGTCCAGATGGTGCTGCTCGTCTTCCAGGTCGGCGTCCTGCTGCTCTACTCGGGCATGGCGATCGCGAAGGCCACCGGCGGCGCGTCCGAGACGGCGATCCCCTTCGACTGGTCCTGGTTCGACGTCACCCAGATCCCCGACTTCGGCGCCTTCGCGGCCGGCATGAGCCTGTCCATCTTCCTCTTCTGGGGCTGGGACATGTGCCTGACCATGAACGAGGAGACCAAGGGCGGGCACCGCACCGCGGGCGTTGGCGCGACGGTCACGGCCATCGCCATCCTCGTCATCTACCTCGCGACGTCGATCGCCTCGCTCATGTTCGCGGGCGTCGGCACCGAGGGGCTCGGCCTGGGCAACGAGGAGATCTCCGAGAACGTGCTCACCTCGCTTGCCGGCCCCGTGATGGGCCCACTCGCGATCCTGCTCTCGCTCGCCGTGCTGACCTCCTCGGCGTCGTCGCTGCAGGCCACGATGATCGGCCCGGCCCGCACGTTCCAGGCGATGAGCTTCTACAAGGCCCTGCCGGAGCCGCTGCGCCGCACCGACTCCAAGGGCGTCCCGCGCGTCGCGGTCCTGGCCGCTGGCGGCCTCTCCGCCGCGTTCTACGTGGCCATGCGCCTGCTGAGCGACAACGTCCTCAACGACACGATCATGGCCCTCGGCATGATGGTCTGCTTCTACTACTCAGTGACGGCGTTCGCGTGCGTGTGGTACTTCCGCCGCACGTGGTTCGCCTCGGCGCGCCACACCGTCCTGCGCCTCGTCCTGCCGCTCCTGGGCGGGATCGGCCTCGCGGTCGTGTTCCTCCAGACCGCCGTGGACTCGATCGACCCGGCCTTCGGCTCGGGCTCCGAGATCGGCGGCGTCGGGCTAGTGTTCATCGTCGGCGTCGGCATCCTCGCCCTCGGCGCTGTGCTCATGCTCGCCTACCGCGCCAAGAACCCCGCGTTCTTCCGCGGGGAGACGGTCCCGGTGGCGGCCGCGGACTGATCGGCAAGCCACGGACGACGGCGGCGGGCCGGGTCGCGTACCCAGCCCGCCGCCGTCGTGCGCCCCGATCCCCGCAATTGTCGGCCATCTGCCGGTCACGGCCCCCTGCACCGGCACGTACCCGACAATTCCGCGGGGATGCGCCGTAGGGTGGCCCCATGACTGCGCCGCGGACCGAGATCCTGCCGTACCGCCACCTCTTCGGGCCCGGGCCGGGCAACGCGTACCCCGAGGTCACGGCGGCGCTCGCGCATCCCGTCATCGGGCACCTCGACCCGGCCTTCATCGACCGGCTCGACCGCGTCTCGGACGGCCTCCGGCAGGTGTGGGGCACGGCGAACGCGCGCACCTGGCCGGTCTCGGCGACGGGCTCGGGCGGCATGGAGGCCGCGTTCGTGAACATGGTCGACGACGGCGACGTCGCCGTCGTCGCCGTCAACGGCCTCTTCGGCGAGCGCATGGCGGAGGTGGCGCGGCGGTGCGGGGCCGACGTCGTCCGCGTGGAGCACGCGTGGGGCGAGCCGGTCGACGCCGAGCGCGTCCTCGCCGCGCATCCGCACCCCAAGGTCATCGCGGCCGTTCACGCCGAGACGTCCACGGGCGTGCGCTCCGACATCGCGGCCCTCGGCGCCGGCAAGGGCGACGCGCTCCTGCTCGTCGACGCCGTCACGAGCATCGGCGGGCTCGAGCTGCGCGCCGACGGCTGGGGCATCGACATCGGCTACGCGGGGACGCAGAAGTGCCTCGGGGTCCCGCCCGGGCTGGCCCCGTTCACGGTCTCGGAGCGGGCGTTCGAGCGGCGCGTGAAGGATCCCCGGTCCTGGTACTTCGACATCGGGCTGCTCGGCGGGTACGTCGGCGCGGCCGAGGGCCGCACGCGCACGTACCACCACACGGCGCCGGTGACGATGATCGCGGGCCTCGAGGCCGGTCTCGCCCGCATCCTCGCCGAGGGGCTCGATGCCGTGTGGGCCCGGCACGAGGCCGCCGGCGCCGCGCTGCGGGACGGGCTCGGGGCGCTCGGGCTCGAGCTGTTCGCCGCCGAGGGCCACCGCCTGCCGAGCCTCACCACGGTCAAGGTGCCCGACGGCGTCTCCTCCGCGCGCGTGCGCGAGCACCTCCTCGAGCGGTACGGGATCGAGATCGGCTCGGGCGTCGGGGCGTACGCGGAGACTGTGTGGCGGATCGGGACCATGGGGCCGAACGCCTCCCCGGTGGCGGTCGCGCTCATCCTGGGGGCGCTCGAGGAGACGCTGAAAGAGGTCAGGTAGGGCCGCTACCTCACGGTGAGGCGCACCTCCCGGTCGGAGTCGTCGAAGGTGAGGCGGACGTGCAGCGGGTGTGCGACGACAGAGGCGGGCAGAGCGATGACGCTCGTGGTCGGCGCGAGGTCGTCCGTGCACGGCCCGACTACCGGGGTGTCGAGCAGGATCTCGAGGTCCCCCACGGGCCCCGTCTGGATGATCCTGGGCGTGTGGGGGCAGCTCGAGCTGCCGTAGGTCACGAGCGAGAGCTCCGATGGGCCGGTCCACACAGCGACCGGCGTGAAGTCCATGGGCGTGGATCCGATGCCTGGAGGAGCACCCCGGTACGTCTTCACGAGGCCACCCATGGGCGGGGCGCACCCCGCCAGCAGGAACGCTCCGACAACCAGCACCACCCCACAGGCCACCCGCCCCCACGACGCCATGGCACGGACGCTAGCGCCGAGGGGCGGCCGGGGCAAGCAGGAGGGGATGTGGGGGCACACCCATGTCCCAGAAATGACGGCATGAAAAAGGAGGAATTGACTCGAATCGAGTCAATTCCTCCTTTTCATGCCGTCGGTCAGATCATCCGATCCGGGCCTCCGAGGGCCTTAGCCCTGACTCGGAGTCAGCGTGCAGTCCCGGTGTCAGTGGGAGAAGTCTGCTGAGATCTCGGCGAGGGTGCGCCCCTTCGTCTCAGGCGCGAGCCATTGCGAGAGGAGTGCGCCGAGTAATGCGACGGCGGCGGCTACGACCATGCTCGGGCCCATGCCGATGTTGCTGATCGCCCATGGCAGGGCGAAGGTGCCGAGTGCGGCTCCGATGCGGCTGAAGGCCGCGGCGAAGCCCATGCCGATGCCGCGCAGGTGGCCGGGGAATACCTCGGCCGGATAGACCTGGGTCATCGTGGTGTAGCCGGCATTGAAGAAGGAGAAGGCGAGGAACAGGACGAGCACCAGGATCGCTGGTGCGTCCGCCCAGACTCCGATGATCAGCAGGATGCCTGCGCAGAGCCACTGCCCGGGCACGGTGAGGATTCGGCGGCCGAGCCTGTCAATCAGAAGCACGGTGGTGACAACGCCCGCGGCCGCAAGTGCGGACAGGCCGACTCCACCGGCCCAGCCGCCGCCGAAGCCGAATTGGTGGAGCACCTCGTCGGCGAAGGTCGCGATCGCGAAGTACGGAGTGACCGCGCAGAACCAAAAACCTGAGGTGAAGAGGGTGGTGCGCCAGTACTGCTTCGAGAACAGCATTCCGAAGGAGGCGCCCTTGATCTTGGTCCTGTTCTGTGCGGCTTGGGCCTCCTGGAGCATCCTCAGATCGATCTCTTCGGTGATGCTCTCGTGCATCTGGGGCGATTCGACGTATCTGCGTGCGATCGCGAGTGCTTCCTCACCCCGTCCCTTCGTGATGAGCCAGCTTGGCGATTCCGGGAGGCCCAAGCGGGCGAGGAACAGGACGAATGCGATGATCGTGCTCGTGCCGATGACGACGCGCCATGGGGTGCCGGCGTCATGCAGGAGCGTGCCGATGATGAATGCCATCATGAAACCGACGTACCAGGCAATCAGAGTCAGCCCGAGCAGTCGCCCGCGGAGCTTTGGAGGGGAGAACTCTGACAGCAATGGCCCACCGATTGAGTACTCGCCGCCGATCGCGACGCCCATGAAGAACCGGATGATGACCAGCTGGATCACGGCCCCGTCTCCGGAGGTCACGAAGAACTGGGCCGCTGAGGTGACCAGGAACAGGCCCATGTCCACGAGGAACATGGGCTTGCGTCCGAACTTGTCAGTAGCCCAGCCGGCCAGCGGGGAGCCGACGAAGATGCCAGCCAGCGGGCCTGCAGCGATCATGCCAAGAGACAGTGCGTCGAGCTGGAGATCTGACCGCATGAGTCCGGTGACGGGGCCGATGATTCCGAGGATGTAACCGTCGAGGAACATCCCGCCGATGAAGACAGCGACAAGCCGCACCATGAAGCGGCGTTTGAACTTGGAGCTGGTCTCTCCTGATATTGAGGTGTCGACGGAGGCCGCCGTCCTGGTCAATTGGATCATTGAGATTTGTTCCCTTCTGGCTTCAGCGCAAACCGCTCACGGCACCAGAGCGCCGTTTCGTAGACGCACGGACAGCCGCAGCCCTTGGCGACCATGGACGATGCCGGCTGGCTCGATGCCAGCCGACATGGGCGCGCAGGACTCGCGAGATGATGTCGGCGTCGTCATGTATCACTGCTCTCCGAGATGGAACGGGAAGGCCTTGGCTTCCGGAACCCTCGGGCCGACCCATCGAGATCAAAGCCTCGAGCCGGGGCCGCCAATGTGACATATGACTCATATATCACCACCCTAAGGGTGCGACCCGCCCCGGTCAAGAGCTTGACAAGCGCCCATGGCCGCGGCTCAGGAAGCTGCGTCCCGGTGACGAGCGCAGCCCGGCGCGGGAGCCGGCCCCTCACCTTCCAAGCAACCATCATCGAAACGGGCACCAACTCCTACCGCCTCAACCACGCGCCCGCCTCGACCCCGGGGCGCATGACCGGCACGGGCTGGTCGCCGTCACTGCGCTGCTCCTGGGCAGGCAGTGCTGCCGGCGTAGGCGGGCAGTGCTGCGGGGGTAGGCGGGCCCACAGGAGGAACCGTCCCTGAAACGAGTGGGCAAACAGGAGATCGTGGCCGTGTTCCCCCCGAGTACAGATCGAGCAGGATAGCCGAGTGAGCACCAAGAAAACTGCTCGCAGCGGCTTTATCTTTGGCGGGCCCGGTATAGCCCGCGCCTGACTGTCATCGCAGGTTTTCGTACGGTGGGGCAGGTTCTACACTGTGGGCATCCAACGCCGGGGACCGACGCAAAGGACATCAACCATGACCGTCATTGAACAGGTGCGTGAAGGAATGCAAGTCGTCGGCCCCGATGGAAAGAAGATCGGCAAGGTCGAAGGCCT
Source organism: Sinomonas sp. T428B (assembly GCF_056780155.1). Classification (NCBI taxonomy): domain Bacteria; kingdom Bacillati; phylum Actinomycetota; class Actinomycetes; order Micrococcales; family Micrococcaceae; genus Sinomonas; species Sinomonas sp. T428B. The sequence goes on from NZ_JBRAZR010000001.1 coordinate 3,692,152, forward strand.
CAAGATGGGCGACCCGGAAGCAGTGACTCTGGAGGGTCAGATCGCTCCTGAAACTGGGGGCCTCGGCACGCCCATCGATAGCCTTGCCGAAATCTCCAAATTGCCCCGCCATGTCGCGGAAAGGCTCCTGAGGCTCGGTTATGTGAAGATCGACAAGTCCGGCCTATTTGCAGGCCATGAATACGTCGCCGCGGACGAGCTGGACCGGGTCGAGGACGATACGCTCTGGCTCAAAGTGGGCCAACGCGCCGACCAGTAGCATGGAATTGTTTTGTCAGCCCTGGTCGGACCATTCGGCCAGTGTCCGTTGTCAGTGAATTAGGCAGTGCCGACGTGGGATTCTGCCAGCTGTTGCCCCAGCACGACGTCATTTCCCATGGTTCCAGTGGGATCATCCGATAGCCCCGGCTTCCAACATCTCTGTCAGGACGATGTGATCCGTGTGCCGCCAAGTCTCGTGTCGAAACTGCCTCCATCGCCTGGAGAAGGATTTCGTACTCTTTGGTCGACTTGAGACGCCCGTGTGCTTGCCCACCTCAGCCAACGCGCCCATCCCCGTCAGGCCGTCAACACCACCACGCGACGCCCCCGAGGCAGCACTGGCTCGATGACGAATACGCCGGCGATACCTGGCCTAGCTACCATACCGGGCAGCTCACCGAAAGCTCCGAGGGCCTACAGCGCCCCGGAGTGCGCATGTACTCCACGGCCGGCTCACCGCCTGCCACGGAGCCCTGTCCGGCAGGCCTGGCGAGGCCCACTGCCCTCGGCGGCACTCAGGCGAGGGCTGTCGAATCGCGGACGACGAGTTCGGGCTGGAAGCTGACGTGCCGGTGCCGGTGCTCTGCATCGGCGGTCTCGTCCTCGAGGAGTTCGACGGCGGTGCGTCCGATGAGTCGGGCGGGCTGGCGGATGGAGGACAGCGGCACGATCGCCGAGGTGGCGAAGTCGATGTCGTCATAGCCGATGAGGGCGATGTCCTGGGGCACCCGGATGTGGCGGGTGAACACGAAGGCCTGGAGCAGTCCGAGGGCCAACAGGTCGTTCGCGGCGAAGACTCCCTCCGGCCTCAGGTCCGGCGGGATGTCCGCGATCTGCTCGCCGATTCGCCGGCCTTCCAGCACGGTCAGGGCCGTGGTGCGGTAGTCCTCGAGCGAGGCGCCGTCCACGGCCTGCACCGCCCGCTGGGCACCGGTCCGGCGGTCGCGGACCTGGTGCAGCGAGTCGGGGCCGCCGACGAAGGCGATCCGCCGGCGCCCCGTGGACAGGAGGTGCTCGACGGCCAGCCGCCCGCCCTCGATGTCGTCCACGGCGAGGGAGCAGTAGAGGCTCGAGGAGGCGTGCTCGTCGACGAGGATGACAGGGATGCCCCGCGAGCGCAGCGTGTCGATCCGGGAGCGGTCCGGGGACTGCGGAGTGATGAGCACGCCGCGGACCCGCTGCTCCTGGAACAGGTCGAGGTAGAGGCCCTCCCGGTCGGTTGACAGGCCGGCGTTGCCGAGGATCACCGCCTGGCCGAGCTTCTCCGCGGCTGCCTCGGCGCCCAGGGCGACCTCGTTGTAGAAGGGGTTGGCCGAGTCCTGCACGACCAGCCCGATGGTGAGGGAGCGGCCGGCCTTGAGCTGCCGGGCGACGTCGTTGCGCACGTACCCGAGCTCCTCGATCACCTGGGTGACCCGACGGCGCCGATCCTCCGAGACCATCTCGGGGCGGTTCAGAACGTTGGAGACCGTGCCGATGGAGACGTTGGCGTGACGGGCGACGTCCTTGATGCTCACCGGCGGTCGGCCAGGGTTCATGTGCGTGGTCCCCTCCTCACGGGTGGATATTCATCGTACCCAATGGCCTCCGGGGACGACGTGGGGGGCGCCGGCCCTGGGCAGGTAGCGTGCGGGCTCGAACGTGCCCGCGACGATCTCGCGGAGGGCCTCGAGGCCCCCAGAGACGAGGCCGGCGGCCCGCAGCTGGACGAGGATGTTGCCGATCGCGGTCGCCTCGACCGGCCCGGCGAGCACGGTGCGGCCTGTGCGGTCGGCGGTGAGCTGGCAGAGCAGGGTGTTCTGGGAGCCCCCGCCGACGATGTGGACGGTCCGGATCCGCTTCCCCGAGAGCTGCTCGGCTTGCTCAATCGCCGTGGCATAGGCGGCGGCCAGCGACTCGAGGATGGACCGCACCACCTCGGCCCGGGTGCGCGGAGGCTCGAGGCCATGCTCCTCGCACCAGGCCACGATGCGTGCTGGGATGTCCCCCGGTGCGGTGAAGCGCTCGTCGGACGCGTCGAAGACCGGCATCGGGTGGGCCACGGCGGCGGCCTCGGCGATCAGGGCCGCGAGGTCGCTCGTGCGCTGGGCCTCGGTCGTCCCCGGCCCGTCCCATGTGCGGATCGATTCCGAGAGCAGCCACAGTCCGGAGACGTTCTTCAGGAAGCGCACCCTCCCGTCCACACCGCCCTCGTTCGTGAAGTTCGCGGCGCGGCTCTCCGCCGTGAGCACGGGGGTCTCCAGCTCGACCCCGACCAGGGACCAGGTGCCCGAGGAGATGAAGGCGGATTCGTCGTCGGCCGCGGGCACGGCAACCACTGCCGAGGCGGTGTCGTGGGAGCCGACGGCGGTCACCGGGACGGAGCGGGCGGCCCCGAGCTGGGCGGCCACCTCCGGCAGGAGGCTGCCGATCCGCTCTCCCGGGCTGACAACCGGCGGGAAGAGCCCCCGTCGCAGGCCCAGTCGGTCGAACACTGCCGTGTCCCACTGCCCGGACCGGACGTCGAGGAGCCCCGTGGTCGAGGCGTTGGTGGCCTCGGAGACCTGCTCCCCAGTGAGCCAGTATGCGATGAGGTCCGGGATGAGCAGCGCCCGGTCGGCGACCGCGAGCTCGCCCGAGAGGCCGTCGGCGGCCAGCTGGAAGAGCGTATTGAAGGGCAGGTGCTGCAGCCCGTTGCGCTCGTACAGCTCGACGGCGGGCACCCTCGCGTGCACCGCCTCCACCCCGGCCGGGGTGCGCTGATCGCGGTAGTGATAGGGCACGCCGAGCATGCGCCCCCGGCGCAGCAGGGCATAGTCCACGGCCCAGGAGTCGACGCCGATCGAGGCCAGGGCGGGCTCCTCCCGGAAGGCCTGGGCCAGCCCGGCGGTCAGGGACCGGTAGAGCTCGGTGATGTTCCAGTGCAGCCCCTCCCGGTCGCCTTCGTGCAGGCGGACCGGCTGGTTGGGGAAGCGGGCCACGTGGCGCATGCGCAGCCGCCCGGCCTCGAACCCACCCAGGATCACCCTGCCGCTCGTGGCTCCGAGGTCCACGGCGGCGACGGACGTCGTCATGCTCATCTCCTCGATCCGGCGTCAGCGCAGGAAGGCGGCGGCGACGCCGGCGTCGACGGGGACGTGGAGGCCGGTCGTGTGGGAGAAGTCCGAGGTGCACAGGGCGAAGACGGCATTGGCGACGTTCTCGGGCAGGACTTCGCGCTTGAGCAGGGTGCGCTGGGCGTAGTACTGGCCCAGCTCCTCCTCGGGCACGCCGTACACGGCGGCGCGCTTGGCGCCCCAGCCGCCCGCGAAGATGCCCGAGCCGCGCACCACGCCGTCGGGGTTGATGCCGTTGACCTTGATCCCGTGCTCGCCCAGCTCTGCGGCCAGGAGGCGGACCTGATGGGCCTGGTCGGCCTTGGTGGCGGAGTAGGCGATGTTGTTCGGGCCGGCGAAGATCGAGTTCTTCGAGGAGATGTAGACGATGTCCCCGCCCATCCCCTGGTCGATGAGCACGCGGGCCGCGTTCTTGGAGACCAGGAAGGAGCCCTTCGCCATGACGTCGTGCTGGAGGTCCCAGTCCTTCTCGGTGGTCTCCAGGAGGGGCTTCGACAGCGACAGCCCGGCGTTGTTGACGACGAGGTCCAGGCCGCCGAAGGCGAGGAGGGCCTCCCGGATCGCGGCCTGCACGGCGGCCTCGTCGGCGACGTTGACGGCCACGCCGATGGCCACGTCGGTGGTCCCGATCTCGGCGGCAGCCGCCCGTGCCTTCTCGGCGTCGAGGTCCGCGATGACGACGCAGGCCCCCTCGGCCGCGAGCCGTGCGGCGATCGCCTTGCCGATCCCGGAGGCCGCGCCGGTCACGAGCGCGATGCGGGTGGCCAGCGGCTTGGGCGCGGGCATCCGCTGGAGCTTGGCCTCCTCGAGGGACCAGTACTCGATGCGGAACTTCTCGGCCTCGTCGATGGGGGCGTAGGACGAGACGCCCTCGGCTCCGCGCATGACGTTGATCGCGTTCAGGTAGAACTCACCGGCCACGCGGGCGGTCTGCTTGTCCTTGCCGAAGGAGAACATCCCGACGCCGGGCACGAGCACGATTGCCGGGTCCGCGCCCCGGATGGCCGGGGAGTCGGAGGTGGCGTGCCGGTCGTAGTACGCCTGGTAGTCGGCGCGGTAGGCCTCGTGAAGCTCCTTCAGCCGCGCGACCGCGTGCTCGGCGGAGGCACTGGCCGGCAGGTCCAGGACGAGGGGCTTGACCTTGGTACGCAGGAAGTGGTCTGGGCAGGAGGTGCCCAAGCCGGCCAGGCGGGGGTGCTCCGTGGCGGCGAGGAACTCCAGGACGCGGGGATCATCGGTGAAGTGGCCCACCTGAGGGCGGTCGTGGGAGGCCAGACCACGGATGGCCGGCGCGAGGGCGGCGGCCTTGGCGTGGCGCTCGGCCTGCGGGAGGGCCTCATAGCCCGGCAGGGCGGGGCCGAAGGGCTCGGCCTTCGAGTGCTCGTCGATGTACGCCTCCGCGGTGGCGATGATCCAGCGGGACGCGGCCTCGGCCTCTTCGCTGCTCGCACCCCAGGCCGTGATGCCGTGCCCACCGAGAATGCAGCCGACCGCCTGCGGGTTGCTCTCCTTGATGGCGGCTATGTCGAGCCCCAGCTGGAAGCCGGGACGGCGCCACGGCACCCACACGACCTTTCCGCCGAAGATCTCTGCGGTGAGCCGCTCGCCGTCGGCCGCGGTGGCGAGGGCGATGCCTGAGTCGGGGTGGAGGTGGTCGACGTGGGCGGCGTCGACGAGCCCGTGCATGGCCGTGTCGATCGAGGGGGCGGCCCCACCCTTGCCGTGGAGGCAGTAGTCGAACGCGCCGACCATCTCGTCCTCGTGCTCGACGCCGGTGTAGACGTGGACGAGCGCCCGCAGCCGGTCGAGGCGCAGCACCGCGAGGCCCTGCTCGGTCAGCGTGCCGAGGTCGCCTCCCGAGCCCTTGACCCACAGGAGCTCGACGTCCTCGCCCGTGACCGGATCTGTGCCCGGCCCCTTCGCCGAGGTGTTCCCGCCGGCGAAATTGGTGTTCCTCGGATCGGAGCCCAGCCGGTTGGAGCGGGCGATGAGATCGGCGACGACGGTCTGCACGGCGCTGGCGGTGGTGGTGTGCATGATCTGGGGTTCCTTGGGGGGTCGGGGGAGATGTGCGGGAGACTGGCGTAGGGGGTGCGGGATGGGCGTCAGGATGCCCAGGACGCCTGGGCGCCGCCGACGCGTTCGGCAGCGATGCGCTCCTGATAGCCGGAGGCGGCGTAGGCGCGCAGGGGCTCGGCGGGCAGGCCCCGGGATTCCCGCCAGGCCGCCAGGTCGGGGCGGACATCGGTGTAGAAGGCGTCCATGAGGATCTCGTGGGCCCCGAGCACGTCCCCAGCCTCCTGGGCTGCGGTGAGCGCGACGCGGTCGAGCAGCAGGGCCCGGGCGGTCATCTCCTGGACGTTGAGCACGGAGCGGATCTGGCCGGGGATCTTCTCCTCGACGTTGTGGCACTGGTCGAGCATGAACGCCACCTCCGCCTCGGGCTCGAGGGCCCCGCCGCGCACGACCTCGACCATGATCCGGAAGAGCTGGAAGGGATCGGCTGCGCCGACGATGAGGTCGTCGTCGGCGTAGTTGCGGGAGTTGAAGTCGAAGGATCCGAGCTTCCCCAGCCGCAGCAGCTGCATGACGATGAACTCGATGTTGGTGCCCGGGGCGTGATGGCCCGTGTCGAGGCACACGACCGCCCGCTTGCCGAGGGCGGCGACCTGGGCGTAGGCCGTCCCCCAGTCGGGCACGTCCGTGTGGTAGAACGCCGGCTCGAAGAACTTGTACTCGAGCACGAGCCTCTGGTCGGCCCCCAGCTGGGCGTAGATCGCGGCCAGCGACTCCGCGAGCCGGTCCTGGCGCCCCCGCATGTCTCCCTGGCCGGCGTAGTTCGTTCCGTCCGCAAGCCAGATCTTCAGGTCACGTGACCCGGTGGCCGCCATGATCTCGAGGCACTGCAGGTGGTGGTCGATCGCCTTCCGCCGCACGGCCGAGGACGTGTGGGTCAGGGAGCCGAACTTGTAGTCGTCGTCCTGGAAGGTGTTGGAGTTGACGGTGCCCAGAGCCACCCCCTGGTCGGCAGCGTGGCGGGCGAGCGCTGCGTAGTCGTCCACGGCGTCCCAGGGGATGTGGAGTGCGACGGTGGGTGCCAGACCGGTGAAGCGGTGCACCGTGGCGGCGTCGGCGATCTTCTCCTCGATGGTGCGTGGCGTGCCCGGAGTGCCGAAGACCTTGAAGCGCGTGCCGGCATTGCCAAAGGCCCACGAGGGCAGTTCGATGGCCTGGGCGGCGAGCCGAGGTGCGATGTCGGCAAAGGCGGTCATGACTTCTCTTCTCTCTGAGACCGGAGGCGGATGAGCGCCCGGAGCGTGGGCGACTTATTGAATCGTTTCATGTACGCTACCCGGTGAAGTGCATCACGTCAACGCCCAAGGAGCCCTGGATGGTCACCGAACCCCCACCCGCACTGCCCGACCCGATCCGCCTGCCGGACGAGATCGCACGCACCCGCCGCTGCTTCCTCCTGCGCGTCCGCCCCGACAGGATCGCCGACTACATCGACGTGCACCAGCGGGTCTGGCCGGAGATGCTCGCGGCCCTCGCGGACGCAGGCTGGCGCAACTACACCCTGTTCCTCCGGCCTGAGGACGGCCTCGTCGTCGGCTACTTCGAGGCCCACGACGTCGACGAGGCCGAGAGGCGCATGGGCGGCGACCCTGTGAATGGACGGTGGCAGGCCGAGATGGCCCAGTACTTCGTCGAAGGATCGCTTCCGGAGTCGCTCATGCCGTACTTCCACCTGGGGGAGGAGCACACGGGGCGTTGACGTGGCCCAGCTCACCTCCTACGATGGGTGAAACGATTCAAGAAATGGGGCCCTCGCCCCTCCCGTTGTTTCCCCCTCAGCACGACCAGCGGCCCACAGGCCAATGCCGGCCCATCACCAACGTCGATGAAGGAAGTCAGCAATGATCAACACGTCACCCGGGGACACGAGGCCCGAAGCCAGCGTCGGGAAGCGCAACCCGAAGAAGGCCGCAGTCAGCGGCTGGATCGGGAGCGCCCTCGAGTACTACGACTTCGCGCTGTACTCCCTCGCCGCGGCCCTCATCTTCCCCGCCATCTTCTTCCCGTCCGAGAATCCCACCGTCGGGATCATCGCCTCGCTCGCGACCTACGCGGTGGGCTACGTCTCCCGCCCGCTCGGCGCCGTCGTCCTCGGAGCCTACGGCGACAGGCACGGCCGCAAGAAGGTCCTCGTCTTCGCGATGCTGCTCATGGGCTTCGCGACCTTCGCCGTCGGGCTCCTTCCCACCTACGGGCAGGTCGGCATCCTCGCCCCCGCCCTCCTGGTGGTCCTCCGCCTCGTCCAGGGGTTCGCAGTCGCCGGCGAGCTCGGCGGCGCCAGCGCGATGATCGTCGAGCACTCCCCCGACGCCAAGCGCGGATTCTTCGCGAGCTTCAGCCTGCAGGGCACTCAGGTCGGGTCGATCCTGGCCACGGCGGTCCTGCTGCCTTTGTCCGCGCTGCTCCCCAGCGACCAGTTCCAGGCCTGGGGCTGGCGGGTTCCCTTCCTGCTCAGCGCCTTGGTGATCCTGGCCGGGTACCTCATCCGCCGTAGGGTGCAGGAGCCGCCCGCCTATCTTGCCCAGTCCACCGTCACGGTGAAGCGACGGTTCCCGCTCGTCGACCTGCTGCGCAGCTATCCCTGGGTCCTCGTCCGCTGCATCCTCATGACCTTCACGAACGTCATCGGCATGGCCACCCTCATCTTCGGCGTGTCCTACGCGACCCAGAAGGGCTACGGCATCAGCTTCTCCAAGGATGAATTCCTCTGGGTCACCCTCCTCGCCAACCTCGTCGCGGTCATCACGATTCCGCTCTTCGGCGCCCTGTCCGACCGCATCGGCCGGAAGACCCTCATGATCGCCGGCGGACTCGGCGGCGGGCTCCTGGCCGCGGCCTATCTCTGGGCGATCGACCAGAGGAGCCTCGTCCTGGTCTTCGTGTTCGTCGTCATCGTGCAGGGCACCTTCTTCCAGATGTGGAATGCGACCTTCGCGACCTTCTTCCAGGAGCAGTTCCCCATGCGGATCCGCGTGACCGGCTTCGCGGTGGCGCAGAACATCGGCCTCATGATCGCGTCCTTCTTCCCGAGCATCTTCACGGCCATCGCTCCCCCGGGAACGGCGAACGTCCCGCTCGTCATCGGGTCCGCGACCTTCGGCATCTGCGTCGTCGCCGCCCTGGCCGCCCTGCTCTCGTCCGACACGAAGGGCAAGTCCCTGGAGGACCTCGAAGCCCGCGGGAGCCGCAGTCACCCGATCAGCACCAACCGCGCCTAGGAGTTACGGGATGACCGAGACGACGAACCGGCAGCAGCCGGTGTGGCCGGTGAAGCACAGCCCGCTGCTGCGTGCACCGGAGCGCTTCATCTCCCGGACCGCCCTCCAGGAACTGGTCCACAGGCTGACCGACAATCTGGTCAACATCACGGACGAGACTGGCCAGTTCCTGCTCAGGCTCGACGACGGGCGCGTCATCGACACCAAGGGATGGAACGGCTGGGAGTGGACGCACGGCGTCGGGCTCTACGGAATCTGGCAGTACTACGACCAGACCGGCGAGACGTCGATGCGGGACATCATCGACTCCTGGTTCACGGCGAGGCTGGCCGAGGGCACCACGAAGAACGTCAACACGATGGCGCCGTTCCTGACACTGGCCTGCCGGTACGAGGAGACGCGGGACCGCACGCTCCTGCCGTGGCTCGACTCGTGGGCCGAATGGGCGATGCGGGCCATGCCCCGCACCCCGCACGGGGGCATGCAGCACATCACCCTGGCCGAGGAGAACCAGCACCAGCTGTGGGACGACACCCTCATGATGACGGTCCTGCCGCTGACCAAGATCGGTCTGCTCCTCGACCGGCCCCACTACGTCCAGGAGGCGACGTTCCAGTTCCTCACCCACGCGACCTACCTCATGGACCGCGAGACGGGGCTCTGGTTCCACGGCTGGTCGTTCGAGGGCAACCACAGCTTCGCCAAGGCCCGCTGGGCGCGGGGGAACTCGTGGCTGACCATGGTCATCCCGGACTTCCTCGAACTGGTTGACCTGTCGGCGTCAGACCCCGTCCGCCGTTTCCTCATCGAGATCCTGGACGCCCAGGTCTCGGCCCTCGCGCGGCTGCAGGACGGCTCGGGGCTGTGGCACACGCTCCTGGACGACCCGTCCTCGTACCTCGAGGCGTCCGCGACGGCCGGATTCGCCTACGGGATCCTCAAGGCGGTCCGCAAGGGCTACCTCAGCGCGGAGTATGCGCCGGTGGCAGAGAGGGCAGTCCGAGCCGTCGTCGACAACATCTCCGACGACGGCGAGCTGCAGCAGGTGTCCTTCGGCACCGGGATGGGCTCGGATCTCGACTTCTACCGCGCCATCCCGCTCACCTCGATGCCGTACGGGCAGGCCATGGCAATCCTCTGCCTGGCGGAATACCTGCGCACCTACTACTGAAACGCCCCCCGCATGGCAACGCCGACTCCGATGGAGGAAAACTGATGGTTCTCGATTCGTTCCGACTGGACGGCAAGGTCGCCCTCGTGACGGGAGCGTCGCGGGGTCTCGGGCAGGGTGCGGCCCTCGCACTGGCCGAGGCGGGAGCGGACGTCGCCCTCCTGAGCCAGAGCCCCGCGGAGGAGACGGCCGGCAAGGTCCAGGCGCTCGGGCGACGGGTCCACACCATCCAGCAGGACCTCGTCGCGGCGACACCCGAGGAGCTCGACGCCTCGGTCCAATCGGTCGTGGACGCCCTCGGCCGCATCGACATCCTCGTGAACAATGCCGGGATCATCCGGCGGGCCCCGATCCTGGAGCACACAGCCGCTGACTGGGACGATGTCCTGGCGGTCAACCTGGACGCCGTCTTCCATCTCTCCCAAGCCGCGGCCCGGCGGTACGTGGCACAGGGCGAGGGGAAGATCATCAATGTCGCCTCGATGCTCTCCTTCCAGGGCGGCGTCCTCGTGCCGGGCTATGCGGCGAGCAAGCATGCCATCGCGGGGCTCACCAAGTCCTTCGCCAATGAGCTCGCGGCCCACGGCGTCAACGTCAACGCGATCGCCCCTGGCTACATGGCCACCGACAACACCGCCCCGATCCGCTCCGACGAATCCCGCGAGAAGTCGATCGTGGACCGCATCCCGGCCGGCCGGTGGGGCACTGCGGAGGACCTGCAGGGCCCGTTCGTCTTCCTGGCCTCGCCGGCATCGGACTACCTGAACGGCGCGATCATCCCGGTCGACGGCGGGTGGCTGGTCCGCTGACCGCCGCCCCCATCCACTGCCTCAACACCAACACTGGAGAACCCCTCATGGAACAGCGCTATGCCACCAGCCCGGAACAGCTGCCGCACTTCGATACCGCCGAACTGCGGAAGCGATTCCTCGTCGAGGACCTGTTCGTCCCCGGCGAGGTGAAGGTCGTCTACACCCATCACGACAGGATCGTCCTCGGCGGCGCCGTCCCGGCGGGCCGGCAGCTTCCCCTGCCGACCTTCGACGAGCTCCGGGCCGACTACTTCCTCGCCAACCGCGAGGTCGGGATCATCAACGTGGGCGGATCCGGCACGGTCACGGCGGACGGCGAGGCCTTTACGCTGCCGCACGGTGCGTGCCTGTACATCGGGCGGGGCATCCGGGACGTGGTCTTCGCCGACTCCGCCCAGGGCGGGGGTGCCGGGGGCGCGCAGTTCTACCTGTTCAGCGCTCCGGCGCACACCACCTACCCCACCCAGCTCGTGCTCAAGGGCGAGGGCACGGTGCTCGAGCTGGGCGAACAGCTGACCAGCAACCGGCGGACCCTGAACCAGTACATCCACGAGAAGGGCGTCGAGTCCTGCCAGATCGTCATGGGCGTCACCGAGCTGCACCCCGGATCCATGTGGAACACGATGCCCGCGCACACCCACGATCGGCGCACCGAGTGCTACCTGTACTTCGACGTGCCGGAGGATGCCCGGGTCATGCACCTGATGGGGCTCCCGGAGGAGACGCGGCACCTCATGGTCTCCGACCGGCAGGCCGTCATCTCACCCTCCTGGTCGCTGCACTCCGGCGTGGGAACGGCCGCCTACTCGTTCGTCTGGGCCATGGCCGGGGAGAACCAGTCCTTCAGCGATATGGACGCCGTCCCCGTCACCTCTCTGCGCTGACCGTCCCGTCTGCGCTGACCGCCCCGCCCCAACCCCCACCCGAGGGAGACCTGATGAGCAGCACCCTTTCCGCCCTCCGCGCAGCGCGCCTCGTTCCCGTCGTCGTGCTCGACGACGCGGCCGACGCCGCGCCCCTGGCCTCCGCGCTCGTGGCCGGCGGCCTGCCCGTCGCCGAGGTGACCTTCCGGACCGAAGCGGCCGTCGGCGCGATCCGCGCCATGGCCGAGCGCGGAGACATGGTGGTGGGCGCGGGCACCGTGCTGACCAGCCGGCAGGTGGACGATGCGGTGGACGCCGGCGCATCCTTCGTCGTCTCGCCCGGGCTGAGCCGGACGGTGGTGGAGCGGTGCCAGGAGCGGGGGGTGCTCGCCCTGCCTGGGGCCGTGACCGCGACCGAGATCCAGGCCGCGCTGGAACTGGGGCTGAGCACGGTGAAGTTCTTCCCGGCGGGCACGTCTGGCGGTGCCCCGGGCGTCGCGGCCCTCGCCGCGCCGTTCGCCGGCGTCAGCTTCGTTCCCACCGGCGGGGTGGGGCCGAAGAACCTCCATGAGTATTTGGCGCTTCCCGCGGTCGTGGCCGTGGGCGGTTCATGGATGGTTCCCCAGAACCTCGTCCGCGCGGGGGACTTCGCCCAGATCACTGAGCTCACGGCGGAGGCCGTCGCCCTCGCAGGCTCCGTTGCAGCGAAGGCCTCGGCATGACCGCCGCGCCTCACTCCCTGCAGTCCGTGGCCACCGACGTCGTGACCTTCGGAGAGACCATGGCCCTGTTCACGGCTGACGCGCCCGGCCCGCTCCCCCACGTTCCCGGCTGGAGCCTGGGCATCGGAGGAGCCGAGAGCAACGTGGCCGTCGCCCTGCAGCGTCTGGGCACGTCGGTGACGTGGATCGGGCGCGTCGGTGCCGACAGCCCGGGCGACCTCGTGGCACGCGAACTCCGCGCCGAGGGGATCATCGTGGTCGCGCCCCGCGACGACGACGCCCCCACGGGGATGATGATCAAGGAACGCCGCACCCCGGACGCCCTCAAGGTCTGGTACTACCGCTCCGGCAGCGCGGGATCCCGGCTGGGCGCCGAGGACCTCCCCGACGGGGTCATCGAGGGGGCGCGCCTGCTCCACCTCACGGGCATCACCCCTGCGCTCTCGGATTCGGCGGCCAGCGCGACGCGGGCGGCCATCGGCCGCGCCAAGGCTGCCGGCGTCCTCGTGTCCTTCGACCTCAACTACCGCGCGGCCCTGTGGACCCGGGACGCGGCGCGGCAGGCGTACCGGGAGATCATCGCCGACGCCGACATCGTCTTCGCGGGCGAGGATGAAGCCGAGATTGCCGTCGGGGCCGCCCCGGACGCCGGGGAACTGGCCCGCCGCATCGCCGCCCTCGGGCCCACGCAGGTCGTCCTCAAGCGCGGCGCCGAGGGCTGCCTCGCGCTGGTCGACGGGACCGTGTACGTCCGGGACGCCGTGCCCGTGCGCGTCGTCGACACGGTCGGGGCGGGTGACGCTTTCGTCGGGGGCTACCTCTCGGAGCTGCTCCGCGGTTCCGATGTGGACGAGCGGGTGCTGGTCGCCAACCAGGTCGGCGCCTTCGCCTGCCTGGTTCCCGGCGACTGGGAGGGGATGCCGCGCCGGAGCGAACTGCACCTCCTGGATTCCCGCGACCCCGTGTCCCGGTAGCCCTTGGCCGAGATCGAAAGGATAGGCGCATGAGGATCGCGCTGTTCGCCACGTGCATCGTGGACGCCATGTACTCTGCAACGGCCCGCGCGACGGTGCGGATCCTGGAGCGGCTGGGCCACGAAGTGGTCTTCCCCGCGGGGCAGGCCTGCTGCGGGCAGATGCACGTCAACAGCGGCTACCTGCCCGAGGCGCTGCCCGTCGTCGCGAACCACGTGCACGCCTTCGAGGGGGAGGAGTACGACGTCGCCGTCGCACCTTCGGGTTCCTGCGTCGCCTCCGTTAAGCACCAGCAGCCGATGGTCGCCAACGCCTGCGGGGACGCCCGCCTCGCCGAGCGCGCGGAGGCGGTGGCGGCGAGAACCTACGAGCTGTCCCAGCTGCTGGTCGACGTCCTCGGCGTCACCGACGCCGGGGAGCAGCTCGGCTCGTACTTCCCTCACTCCGTGACCTACCACCCGAGCTGCCATGGCATGCGGCTGCTGCGCCTGGGCGACCGGCAGCTGCAGCTGCTGCAGTCGGTGCGGGGGATCGACATCGTCCCGCTGCCCGAGGCGGACCAGTGCTGCGGTTTCGGTGGGACGTTCTCGGTGAAGAACGCGGACGTCTCCTCCGCGATGCTCGAGGACAAGGCCGCCGCCATCGCCGCCACCGGCGCCGAGCTGTGCACCGGCGGGGACGCCTCGTGCCTGATGCATATAGGCGGCGGGCTCTCACGCCAGGGCCGCGCCCAGACCACCCTCCACTTCGCCGAGATCCTCGCCTCCACCGAACAGGACCCCGTCCAGATCAGCAGCACCGTGCGCGTCTCAGGAAGCAGGACCCGATGAGCTCGACCTTCCTGGGGATGCCCGCGGTTCCGGCCTTCGGACAGGGCAACATCTCTGCCAGCGAGCCGTTCCCGAAGGCGGCCCGCCGTGAGCTGGCGAACCCGCAGCTGCGGGCCAACCTCGGCCACGCCACGCACACCATCCGGGACAAGCGTGGCGCCGTCGTCGGCGAGCTGCCCGACTGGGAGGAGCTGCGCGAGGCCGGCTCGGCGCTCAAGCAGCAGGTGCTCGCGCGGCTGCCGGAGCTGCTGGAGCAGCTCGAGGCCAACTTCACCGCCCGCGGCGGCGCCATCCACTGGGCCCGCGACGCGGCCGAGGCCAACGCCATCGTCACCACGCTCGTCCGGGAGAGCGGCCAGGACGAGGTCGTGAAGATCAAATCGATGGCCACGCAGGAGATCGGCCTGAACGAGCACCTCGAGGCCGAGGGCATCGCGGCACTGGAGACGGACCTCGCGGAGCTGATCGTCCAGCTCGGCCACGACAGGCCCAGCCACATCCTGGTCCCGGCGATCCACCGCAACCGCACCGAGATCCGCGACATCTTCCGCCGCGAGATGCCCGGCGCGGACCCGGACCTGACCGACGACCCGCCGGTGCTGGCCCATGCGGCCCGCGCCCACCTCCGGCGGAAGTTCCTCACCGCCAAGGTCGCGGTCTCGGGCGCGAACTTCGCCCTCGCGGACACCGGCATGCTCGCCGTCGTCGAGTCCGAGGGCAACGGCCGGATGTGCCTGACCCTGCCCGAGACGCTGATCACCGTGATGGGCATCGAGAAGCTGCTGCCCTCCTGGCAGGACCTCGAGGTGTTCATGCAGCTGCTGCCGCGCTCCTCCACGGGAGAGCGGATGAACCCGTACACCTCGCTCTGGACCGGAGTCACCCCCGGCGACGGGCCCCAGAACGTCCACCTGGTGCTGCTGGACAACGGCCGCACCGCCGCCCTCGCCGACGAGATGGGCCGCTCGGCGCTGCACTGCATCCGCTGCTCGGCCTGCATGAACGTCTGCCCGGTCTACGAGCGAACCGGGGGGCACGCCTACGGCTCCACCTACCCCGGGCCCATCGGCGCGATCCTGTCCCCGCTGCTGACCGGCATCGAGGCCGAGGAGAACAGCTCCCTGCCCTACGCATCCTCACTGTGCGGGGCCTGCTACGACGCCTGCCCGGTGAAGATCAACATCCCGGACATCCTCGTGCACCTGCGCGGCAAGGACGTGGACAGCAGACGGGGCAAGAAGAAACTGCCATCCCAGATGGATCTGGGCATGAAGGCCGCCTCGTGGGCGCTGTCCTCCGGCGGGCGCCTCGGCCTGGTCGAGAAGGCCCTGCCGCTGGGTCGGATCGCCGCCGGCCCCGACCGGAAGGTCACCAAGCTCCCCGGCCTGGCCTCCGGCTGGACGCAGAGCCGGGACCTCCCCGCCCCGCCCGCGCAGTCCTTCCGCGGCTGGTGGGCGAAGGAGCACGAGAACCACAAGACCGGCCCGGAGAAGACCGGCACGAAGGAGGAGCAGTGAGGAGCGCCCGCGAGGATATCCTGAACCGCATCCGCGCCGCACTCGACGACGCGCCGGAGCCGCCCGCCGTCGAACGCTCCTATCGGCGTGAGTCGACGCTGTCCTCGGAGGAGCTGCTCGATCTCCTCGTGGACCGGCTGGTGGACTACAAGGCCGGCGTCGCCGTCGTCCCGGCGGCCGAGGTGCCCGCCCGGGTGGCCGCGCTGCTTGCGGACGCGGAGAGCTACGTGGTGCCGGAGGGGCTCGACCGCGCATGGCTGACCGGGGTCCCGGACGACGCCGGGCGGCAACGGATCGACGCAGCGGACGCCCCGCTGGGAGTCGAGGAGCTCGACGACATCGCCGCCGTGGTCACCGGCGCTGCCGTGGCGGTTGCGGAGACGGGCACCATCATCTTGGACGGCAGTCCGAACCAGGGCCGTCGCGCGATCAGTCTTGTCCCCGACCACCATGTCTGTGTGCTGCGCGCCGCGGATATCGTGGGGATCCTGCCTGAGGCACTCCGGCGGATAGACCCGATCAGGCCGATGACCTGGATCAGCGGCCCCAGCGCCACCAGCGACATCGAGCTCGAGCGCGTCGAGGGCGTCCACGGCCCCCGGCGCCTCGATGTTGTGATCGTTGCATAGCCGAAGCTCTGCGCAGGGCACTGAGGAACTTGCAGGATTTAGGCCTTCAGCGCGCCAGCGCCCCACAGACCGAGAGGATTTCCGAAACGCCGGTAGCGGAGATTTCGTCAACCCGGGCATTGGCCTGACAAGGCTTACTACGGGAGCTATGGCTATCCTTTCTTGGCTTTTTCCAGGATTGCACGAACCTCCTTACCGGACGGCGGCCCGTTCCTCATGTATTGCAGCCTTCTCCCTCCTGCCCCGGAAAGCCGATAGCCGGTGTTGGCGGCTCAGATCTGGACTAATGAGAGCGGCTCGGAGGGCGCGCCGCTTCAAGCGGCGAGGTTATCTCAGCGGCCAAAGTGCGTCTTTGGCCCCTGGCAGGCTCGCTCAGCAGCTTGTTCAAGCACTTTCGCAATGTGACGACGCTGGTGTGGCGGCGTTTGAGCCCGCTTGGCTGGTTCTCGAGGAAATCGGCAAGGCTGGTTACATCCTGCATGGGCTGTTGCGGTCGCAAGGGACGCCCTTCTGCTGCAGCCGCGGCGGGCGTACCTTGATAGCACTCGGGTCCGCCTAGATGCCGGCCGCGGAGTGAAGCGCCATCCTAGCAAGGACGAAGCACGAATGGAGATGGACAAGGGCTGCATCCAGTGGCGAGGACGCCTTGATGGGCACAGCGGATACGCCGTTGAGGGCCGGAGTCTTATTCGGGCTCTGCGGGAAACGGGGTACCGTGTCCTGGAAGAGCGGGTTACTCCTCGCCCTGACGGCGGCCTCGAGCCCCGGATGGAGAAGATCCGCAGGCCTTGCCCGGGTCTCACCGTGGTCCATTTGCCCTGGCATGACCACGGGTGGGAGAACCTTTCCGGAAAGGTCGTGTGGCGGGCCATGTTCGAGACAGCCTCAGTGCCCCCGGAATGGCTGGAACGGCTCGCCGAGGTCGATGGAGTCTGGGTTCCATCCCATTTCAACGCCAGAACTTTCACCGCCGCCGGCGTGGACCGGAATAAGGTGAGGATAGTGCCCGAGTTCGTGGACCCTAGCTGGCTGCAGGTAACTGCCGCCCCCTACACCGGGCGCGGCGACTTCAAATTTCTCTCTGTCTTCCGCTGGCAGGAACGTAAGGGATGGGACGTTCTCCTGCAGGCATACCTGCAGGAGTTTGGCGCCGAAGACGACGTCGAACTCATCCTGCGAGTCGATCCGTTCGGCCCCCTCACCCCTGACATCGATTCAGCCATCACAGCAATGGTCCGCAAGGTCCGTCCACACCGGCCTCCCCGGCTGAAGATACTCCCGAATCCTCTCCCTCCATCAGGGATGAAGAAACTCTATGCTGCAGCCCACGCCTTCGTCTTGCCTACACGCGGGGAGGCATGGGGGCGGCCTTTCATGGAAGCCATGGCCTGCAGACTAGTCACTATCGGCACGGCCTGGGGCGGCCATCTGGACTTTATGAACGCCAACAACTCGCTGCTGGTCGACTTTGAACTCGTGCCCGTCCCGGAATCAGCCGCGCGGGAGTGGCCGTACTTTCGCGGTCAGACCTGGGCTGAGCCTTCCATCGGCAGCCTTCGCAACTGCTTGCGCCGGGCGCTCGAGAGCGGCCCGGCCGTTGAACGCTTGCGCGACAATGCCGCGGCTGCCATCAGGGATCATTACAGCCACGAACAAGTCCGCAAAGTCCTACTCCAGGAAGTCGGGCGGCTGATGGTCTCCAGGGCGAGCCCTCAGGACCTGCACCCACCAACGAGCTTGGCCATGGCTGCCCGACCACCTCGTAATGCGCGATAGCCGATATGACGTCAAGCTAATGTAGCGCCCGGATTCCTTCGCGGCACCCCGGGTGCTACTCAAAGCGGCCTGTCTTCGGAAGCGGTGAGACTGACCGTGGTGGATGCCAGCCTTGCCCTCCAATCGCTTTTCGGACGCTTCTCCCCGGAATCTATCTCCAGCCCTTGGGCCCCGGACGGGGCGGACTTGGTCGAGTCCGAGAGGGGCCTGTCCAAGTGCTGTTGATGCGGACTGCCACTTCCGCCCGGCCGGTAGAGTTGCACTAGCCGCATGACTTTGATTTGGGGGCGGAAGTGGAAGAAGTGCCTTGGGCGGGACAAACGTGCTTCATTGTGAGCCCTATTGGAAGTGCTTTGGATCCACCTGGCACGCCTGGACGTATGCGCTACGAAGAGAGCCTGCAGATGTGGGAACGTGTTTTCGAGCCTGCCCGCGAAGAACTCCTCGTCCCCGAGAAAGGCACAGACCCTCTAAAACGTATTGCGGGTGAATAGGATAGTCGATCACCGTGTTCATGCTGAAACTGCCTGTGGGAAGGACGTTTGCGACCGCCGAGGCCGGCCTCAAGTGCTCTGAATCAGGGGGAAACCACCGAGCCGGGCGACTCGATCCCGAATTTGGCACCGCGGCCTGTTGCGTCATATGCACCAGACTAGCTGGAGATCAGACTCATGGCCCTGATTCACGAGATTTGCGGAAAGAAGCGTCGTGAGCTCCTGATTGAGCAGTTTTTTGCCTCACCCGCTTGCCATGTCCCACCCCGCGCAACGCCAGGCCAACCCACAGTGGCCTCCCGAGCAATCCCCAGGCTTCTTAGGCCACTTCGGCGACCCCGCGGCCCCAGAGATGGCCTCCTGGTCTCGATCCAGTGACGACCCTTGGTTGGCAGTTCGGACGGAGAATGTCGGCTTAGTGTCGGCTCGTCGCAGTTGTCTTCAGCCACTCGCACAGCGCCTCCGGGATCTAGCAAGCCCATTCAGGCTCTGGCGCTGCATTGCAATGTCTGAAGGTCCGCCGTCGGGCTATCAGTGGGGCCGGACAGCATTCCGCCGGTACTCCCGCGGGGTTGTCCCCGTTTCCCTGAGGAAGTGTCTGTTGAAGTTGGACAGGTTGGAGAAGCCGACTTCGTAGCAGATCTCCGAGATCGGGGAGTCCGTCCGCTCCAGGAGCTGACGGGCGTGGGCGAGGCGGAGCTTGCGGAGCAGGTCGCTGAAATTCTGGCCTGTGGAGCGCTTGAAGTGCTTCGAGAAGGTCGGTTCGGTCATTCCGACGAGCGCAGCTGCCTCTGACATGCGGACACTGCCCGCATGTCGAGTGAAGAGGTATTCGAGCGCGATGTCGACGACCGCGGCGGCCTCGCTGTCCAGCTCCGGCTTGAACCATGCGTCCGCCAGGTACCGCCGGTCTTCCTGGGGGGCCCGGGTAAGCCCGGCGAAGAGCTCGAAGAGGTGATGCAGCCGCTGCAGCCCGTGGGTCGAGCCCATGGCCTCAATCCGGGCTGCGGCGTCATGCGCCGTCTGGCCGAGGAACTCAATACCCCGGGAGGACTGCTCGAGCAGGGCCGCCATCTCCGCGAGCTCAGGGATCAGCCCGGTGCACTGCTCGAGCCATTTGCCGTCGAACTGGATGACAGCGTCACGATTCCGGAGCACCTCCCCGGGTTCGAGGTCGCTGACCCAGTCATGCGGCAGCCCGGAGCCGATGAGGCACACCTGCCCTGCTTCGAAGGTGCCGATGTGGTCGCCGACGATGAAACGTCCGGTGCCCTTTCGGATGAGGTGGATCTCGTACTCGGGGTGGTAGTTCCACCGGGCGATCGGGCTCGGGTAGTCGTGCTCGTGCCAGCGCACGCAGTGCTGCGGGTCCGGCGGGATGACCTCCCGGTTCGCCCTCATGCCGACCAGCCTCTGCGCCAGCCGGGCGGACGCGTTTGGACCCTCCAACATGGTCATCAGGTCCCTCCGTCCTCTCTGCACGGACACGTTGGAAAATAAGTATCAGAATTCGGCAAGGACGGCGCTAGTTGTCCCGTGCGCCCGAATCTACTGTTGAGGGGACACCAAGGGCGGCAGAGCACGATCAGGAACCGCCCAGATGGCATCGCACCTCGAACCCTGTACGTCGATGCGCTGCGCCCTGCCCACGAAGAACAAAGGAGTCCTTTATGCGCTCGAGAATGCGCGCCGCCACTCTGGCCGCAGGCGCCCTCTGTGTGGCCCTTACTGCCTCGGCCTGCTCCGGCGCCGGCGGCGGCGCAGCGGGAGACCAGAACAGCATCAATGTGCTGATGGTGAACAACCCCCCAGATGGAAGACCTCCAGAGGCTGACCGCGGACAACTTCACCAAGGAAACCGGCATCAAGGTCAACTACACGGTCCTGCCGGAGAACGACGTCCGGGCGAAGATCAGCCAGGAGTTCTCCAGTCAGGCCGGCCAGTACGACGTGGCCTCCCTGTCGAACTATGAGATCCCGTTCTACTCGGAGAACAAGTGGCTGGCGCCCCTGGACAATGTGGCCAAGGACCCCGAGTTCGACCAGGGCGACATCCTCCCGGCATACACCGCCTCACTGACAGGCAAGGACGGCAAGCTCTACGGCGAGCCCTTCTACGGGGAGTCGTCCTTCCTGATGTACCGCAAGGACATCTTCGACGCCAAGGGCCTGACCATGCCCGAGAAGCCGACGTGGGATGAGGTCGCTGATCTGGCGGCCAAGGCCGACGGCGCCGAGCCTGGCATGAAGGGCATCTGCCTGCGCGGCCAGCCGGGCTGGGGCCAGGTCTTCGCCCCTCTGACCACGGTGGTAAACACCTTCGGCGGCACCTGGTTCGACAAGGACTGGAACGCACGGGTCAACGCCCCCGAGTTCACCGAGGCCACGCAGTTCTACGTCGACCTCGTGCGCAAGCACGGCGAGGCCGGCGCCGCCCAGGCTGGCTTCACCGAGTGCCTGAACAACATGAGCCAGAGCAAGGTCGCGATGTGGTATGACGCCACCTCGGCAGCCGGGGCACTGGAGGCCGAATCCTCGCCCGTGAAGGGCAAGATCAGCTACGCCCAGGCGCCGGTGAAGGAAACGGACTCCTCCGGCTGGCTGTGGACCTGGTCCTGGGGTGTGCAGGCGGCGTCGAAGAAGCAGGATGCCGCCGGCAAGTTCATTGCCTGGGCCAGCTCGAAGAAGTACGAGGAGCTCGTGGCGTCCAAGCTGGGCTGGGCCAAGGTCCCCTCCGGCAAGCGCATCTCCACCTACGAGAACGCTGACTTCCAGAGGGCCGCGCCGTTCTTCAAGGCCGAGCGCTCCGCCATCGAGAACGCCGACCCGAAGAATCCCGGCGTGCAGGAGCGCCCCGTCGTGGGCATCCAGTTCGTCGGCATCCCCGAATTCGCTGACCTCGGCACCACGGTGTCCCAGGGCGTGAGCGCCGCAATCGCCGGCCAGGGCTCTGTTGCCGACGCCCTGGCCAAGGGCCAGGAGGCCGCGCAGAAGGTCGGCGACAAGTACAAGGCCCAGAAGTAGCCCCACCACGGTCCACCCGCTGCCCCGCCTAACCGGCGGGGCGGCGGGCACCGTCGAGGAGACAAGAAAAACCATGAGCTATGCACGTACGCTCTCCCCCGCTGCTGGGCTGAGGGCACAGGAGCCCGCAGCCAACACCAGATCGCGTGAGAGGGCCCTCGCCTGGGCCAGACGCGCGCCGCTGCTGCCGGCCCTGGTCTTCCTGATCGTCGTCACGCAGCTGCCGTTCGCCGCGACGCTGGTCATCTCGTTCCTGAACTGGAACAGCCTCCGCCCGGACCAGACGGGCTTCGCGGGCTTTGACAACTATGTCCAGGTCCTCACCAACGCTGACCTGCGCCAGGCAATCTTCACCACGATCGTCCTGACCGTGTCTGTGGTCCTGGCCAGCCTCGCTATCGGCCTCGGCCTGGCCCTGCTGCTGGACAAGAAGTTCATCGGCCGCGGCCTGGCCCGGACCCTGCTCATCGCGCCCTTCCTCGTCGTGCCGGTCGCCGCCGCCCTGGTCTGGAAGCACGCCATCCTCAACCCGGTCTACGGGCTCATCAACGGCACACTGACCTGGGTCTGGTCGCTGTCCGGCAGCAGCACCCCGCCGCAGCCGGACCTGCTCTCACAGACCCCTCTGCTGGCCGTCATCCTGTCCCTGGTCTGGCAGTGGACCCCGTTCATGATGCTCATCCTCCTAGCTGGGCTGCAGTCGCGCCCCGGCGACGTGGTCGAGGCGGCGCAGATGGACGGCGCCAATCCGTGGGAGATCTTCCGCCACCTGACCCTTCCCCACCTGCGCCAGTACCTCGAGCTCGGCGGCCTCCTCGGGGCGATCTACATCGTGCAGAACTTCGACGCCGTCTTTACCCTCACCTCGGGCGGTCTGGGCACTGCCAACCTGCCCTACGCCATCTACCAGACCTTCTACTTCGCCAATGAGTACGGCCTGGCCTCCGCCGCCGGCGTCGTGGTCGTGATCGCCACCATCATCGTGGCGACCTTCGCCCTGCGCACCGTGTTCTCGCTCTTCAAGAAGGAGGCAGCCCAATGACCGCTCTGGCCCCCGCTACCCATAACGGCGATGCCGCACGCGCACTCCGGCGCCGCAAGTCGCCCATGGATTCGACCCGGAACAAGACGGCCGCCGGCCTGGCGGCATGGGTGCTGGCGCTGCTCTTCGCCGCGCCCGTGCTGTGGATGGTCCTCACGTCCTTCCACTCGGAGACCGACGCGGCGACCAATCCGCCCTCTGTGGGCGCGCCCCTAACGCTTGAGGCCTATGGGGAGTTCTTCGGCGCCACGTCCGGGGTGAGCCCCTGGCCACCGCTGATCAATTCGGCCATGGCCTCGGTGGTCTCTACGGTCCTGGTGCTCGCGCTCGCCATCCCGGCCGCCTACGCGCTGTCCATCCGGCCGGTGAAGAAGTGGACGGACGTACTGTTCTTCTTCCTCTCCACCAAGATGATGCCGGTCGTCGCCGCCGTCCTGCCGCTGTTCCTGTTTGCCAAGAGTGCCGGGGCCCTGGACAACATCTGGTTCCTCATCCTGATGTACACGTCGATGAACCTGCCCATCGCGGTGTGGATGATGCGTTCCTTCCTCGCCGAGGTGCCGGTCGAGATGCTCGAGGCCGCCCAGCTGGACGGGGCGAACCTGATCCTGACGCTGCGCAAGGTCATCGCCCCCGTCGCCATGCCCGGCATCGCCGCGACCGCCCTGATCTGCTTCATCTTCAGCTGGAACGAGCTCCTCATGGCCCGCGTCCTCACCGGCGTCGTCGCAGGCACGGCCCCCGTATTCCTCACCGGCTTCGTGTCCAGCCAAGGCCTGTTCCTGGCCAAGATCTGCGCCGCCGCCGTCGTGATCTCCCTGCCCGTGCTCATCGCCGGCTTCGCCGCACAGGACAAGCTCGTCCAGGGCCTCTCGCTCGGCGCCGTCAAGTAGCCGCCGGCCCCTCCAACGCCCCTCCGAACCCAAGGAAGCCTCCCGTGACTGCCCACGTCCCCGTCCAGGAAGCCAGCACCCAGCAGCTTCCGACCACCATGCGCGCCAACGTCCTCCAGCGCCAGGGCGAAATGGTCCTGCAGGACCTGCCCCTCCCGGCGCTGGACGCCGACCAGGTACTCGTCCAGGTCGCCGCCGTGGGCGTCTGCGGCAGCGACGTCCACTACTACGAGCACGGGCGCATCGGACCCTACATCGTGAACCACCCGCTCATCCTCGGCCACGAGCTCTCCGGCCGGATCGCCGCCGTCGGGAGCGGGGTCGACGCCGCCCGCATCGGATGCCGCGTCGCCGTCGAGCCCCAGCGCCCCTGCCGGACCTGTGCCCAGTGCAAGGCCGGCAGATACAACCTCTGCCCGGACATCGAGTTCTACGCCACGCCCCCGATCGACGGGGCCTTCGCCGAGTACGTGACCATTCAGAGCGACTTCGCCTTCGACATCCCCGACACGGTCAGCGACGAGGCCGCCGCACTCATCGAGCCGCTCTCAGTCGGTATCTGGGCCTGCCAGCGCGCGGGCATCCGCCCCGGCAGCCGTGTCCTGATCGCCGGTGCCGGCCCCATCGGCGTCATCACCGCCCAGGCCGCCCGCGCCTTCGGCGCCACTGAAATCTACATCTCCGACATCGCTGAGGACCGCCTCGCGTTCGCCCTCGAGCACGGCGCGACCCACGCCCTCCACGCCAGGACCGACGCCGTCGAGGGCCTGGACGTGGACGCATTCATCGACGCCTCCGGCGCGGCCCCGGCCGTGCGCTCCGGCATCAAGGCCGTCGCCCCTGCCGGCAAGGTCATCCTCGTCGGCCTCGGCGCCGACGACGTCGAGCTCCCCGTCTCCTTCATCCAGAACCGCGAGATCTGGCTCTCCGGGGTCTTCCGCTACACCAACACCTGGCCGCTGGCCATCCAGCTCATCGCCGACGGCAAGGTCGATCTGGACGTCCTCGTCACCGGCCGGTTCCCCCTCGAGCAGGCCGAAGAGGCGCTGAATGCTGGGAAGCAGCCCGGCCAGCTCAAGGCCGTCGTCTACCCGGGAAAGTAGAGGGTCCTGACCATGCACCGTGGCGAACGGGACGAAGCCTACTCGGAGACGAACGTCACGATCATCGGCGAATCCCTCATCGACCGCATCCACTCAAGCGCCGGGACACCTCGCGTCGCCGAGCATGTGGGAGGAAGCCCCCTGAACGTCGCCATAGGCTGTGCCCGACTCGGCCTGCCCACGCGGCTCGTCACCCATTACGGCGAGGACATGCACGGCCGGCTCATCGCCGACCACCTCCACCGCGACCTGGTCGACGCCATTGTCGGCGGCGCCGGACCTACGTCCACAGCTACCGCTGCCATCGGCGCGGACGGGGCGGCGGACTACGCGTTCTCCTTGGCCTGGGACATCGCCGACGCCTCCCTCCCCGCCATGGAGAGCATCGAGGCCTCCGCCCACGTCCACACCGGCTCGATTGCTGCCATGCTCCACCCGGGCGCCCAGACGGTCCATGCCCTAGTCGACTCAGCCAGGGGAAGCGCCACCGTGAGCTACGATCCCAATTGCCGGCCCGTCCTCGTGCCCGATGCCGTTCTCGCGCGCCAGCAGGCCGAGCTCTTCGTCGGCCTCAGCGACGTCGTGAAGGCCAGCGACGAGGACCTCGGATGGCTCTACCCCGATCAGTCCCTCGAAGAGGCCATGGCCGCCTGGCTCGACCTGGGTCCCGCGCTCGTCGTCGTGACCCGAGGAGTGCTGGGGCCAATTGCCCTCACGCGGTCCGCCCGTGTCGCCGTGCCTGCACATCCCACGGCTGTGTCCGACACCGTCGGGGCCGGCGACTCGTTCATGGCCGCCCTCATCGCAGCGCTGGCCCAACTGGACCTCCTCGGCACCTCGAAGCGAGAGGACCTCCACGGGCTCGACCGCGAAACCCTCGTGGCGGTCATCACGTACGCCACCAGAGCAGCCGCCATCACCTGCTCCCGCCAGGGAGCAAACCCGCCCCGGCTCGACGAGCTCGGCTCAGTCTCGATCCCCGCCCCTATCGGAACGCCGCCTGCGGTCCCGCCTCGAGCACCCAGGCGGGCCGAGCTGCCAGATAAATCGGCGTGGTATACCTCTGAATAGCTGGCAGCCCTCGGCTGCCTCCCCGCGCCCCGAGCCATTCTCGGACCGCGGGCAAGCGCATCTACGAGTCCCTCGTCGGCCTGGAGCACGTGGTCGATGCAGAGCCGGCGGAATCCTCTCGAGGTGTTGTCCTCCGGTGGGTTCCGTTCGCGCCGCCGCCGCTCGAGCTCGTCCTCGCTCAGCTCCACGTCCAGCCTGCAACAGAAGCGTGCAATGCCCTAGACATGGTGCAACAGGCGGCCAGCGCTCGGCCTCGATCTCGCCACACTGCACCGGGCCTGATCACGCCAGTGAAGCAGCACTTCCAAGGACAGAACCTGGTGGATCATGCCAGCCCTTCTCTCTTGCCGCTCCCAGATCTAAAATGGCCTAACACAATTTTAGATGGGAGGGCACCATGGCACCCGAGAGCAGACCCGTCTCCCTGTGGCTCGCCCTGCCGGAGCCCGCCGGCTATCCGCGCCTCGAGGGAGAGGTCGAGGTCGACGTCGCCGTCATCGGCGGCGGCATCGCGGGCCTGACGGCGGCGCTTGCCCTCAAGCGCCGGGGCCTGGCGGTCGCGGTCGTCGAGGGCGCCCGGATCGCCACGGGGGTCACGGGGAACACGACCGGCAAGGTGACCTCGTTCCACCGCCTCGCCTACACGCAGCTCGCGGCGGACCACGGCGACAACGCCGCCCGCGCCTACGGCCAGGCCAACGAGGCCGCCATCGAGCACATCGCGAAGACGGTCTCGACGGAGGGCATCGAGTGCGGCTTCCGCCGGGTCGTCAACTACACATATGCCCAGGACGAGGAGCAGCTGGCCCGGGTCCACGCCGAGGCCGAGCTCGCCCGCCGGCTCGGCCTGCCGGCGTCCTTCGTCACCGACGTCCCCCTGCCCTTCGCGACGCGGGGCGCGGTCCGGTTCGACGAGCAGGCGCAGTTCCATCCGGTGCGGTACCTGCTCGGGCTCGCCCGCGCCGTCGACGGCGGCGGCAGCGCGGTCTTCGAGCGATCCATGGTCCACACGCTCCGGGACGGCTCGCCCGCCATGGCCAAGACGGACCGCGGCACGATACGGGCACGGGACATCGTCGTCGCGACCAATGTGCCGTTCGGCGACGGGGGCCGGTTCGGGCCGCTGCTCACACTGCACCGCTCCTACATCGTCGCAAGTCCCGCGGCGGGCCCCGCCACGACGAGCATGGCCGACGCGACCTTCATCAGCGCCGACGAGCCCCTCCGTTCGATCCTGACCACGCGCCACGACGGCACCGACTACGTGCTCGTGGGCGGCGAGGGCCACCCGGTCCCGGGTGGGGGACACTCCGGAGTGTCAAGGGATCGGTTCGCCCGGCTCGCGGCCTTCTCGCGCGAGCGCCTCGGCACCGGCGAGCCCGCCTACCGCTGGTCCACCCAGGACACGCTCCCGGCGGACGGGCTGCCCCTCGCGGGGCCGCTGTTCCCCTCAGCGGAACATCTCTACACCGTCACCGGCCTGCGCAAGTGGGGCCTGACGAACGGCACGGCCGGGGCACTCGTCGTCGCCGACCTGATCACCGGGGTCGACAGCCCCTGGGCGCGGCTCTTGGACAGCACGCGCGCCGTGGCCGGGCGCGCCCCGACGCGGGGGAAACCGCGCACGACGCCGGCCGGGGAACCTCGTGCGCCGCACCCCCTCCCGCGCCTCGCACCGCGCCAGGGGACGGTCCTCGACGTCGACGGCCGAGCGACCGCAGTCTACGCGGACGACGGCGGGAGCCTCCACGCCCTCTCGGCCCGCTGCACCCACCTGGGCTGCACGGTGGAGTTCAACGGCGGCGAGTCCACGTGGGACTGCCCCTGCCACGGCTCGCGCTTCGCCCTCGACGGCAGGGTGATCCAGGGCCCGGCGGAGAAGGACCTCCCGGCCAGGCCCCTGCATGGGCAGTTCGGACAGGACTGAGCCTCAGGCGCGCTCCTCGAACACGTCGATCTTGTCCGGGTCCCGCTCGATGACCGGCTCGAGGACCTCGTCGATCGAGGCGAGCAGGTCGTCGTCGAGCGTCACGCCGGAGGCCGCGGCGTTCTGCGTGACCTGCTCGGGCCGGGACGCGCCGATGATCGCGGCGGAGACGTTCTGGTTCTGCAGGACCCACGCGAGCGCCATGATCGGCAGGGTGAGCCCGGCCTCCTCGGCGAGCGGGACGAGCCGCTGCACGCGCTCGAGGACGTCGTCGCGCATCCACCGCTCGACGACATGCTGGCTGTGCGCGTCCGCGGCGCGCGAGCCCGTGGGGGCCGGCCGCCCGGGGAGGTACTTCCCGGTGAGCACGCCCTGCGCGAGCGGCGACCACACGATCTGGCCCAGGCCGAGCTCCTCCGAGACGGGGACGATCTCCGGCTCGATCACGCGCCACAGCATGCTGTACTGCGGCTGGCTCGAGACGAGCTGGATGTTGAGCTCGGAGGCGAGGGCAGCCGCCTCGCGGATCTCCTCGGGCCGCCACTCAGAGATGCCGATGTAGTGGGCCTTGCCCGCGTGCACGACGTCGGCGAACGCCTGCATCGTCTCCTCGAGGGGCGTCTCGTAGTCGTACCGGTGGGCCTGGTACAGGTCCACGTAGTCCGTGCGGAGCCGGCGGAGGGAGCCGTTGATCGACTCCATGATGTGCTTGCGCGAGAGCCCGCGGTCGTTCTTCCCCTCGCCCGTGGGGAAGAAGACCTTGGTGAAGACCTCCACGGACTCGCGCCGCACGCCGTCGAGCGCCTCCCCGAGCGCGCTCTCGGCGCGCGTCTTCGCGTAGGCGTCCGCCGTGTCGAAGGTCGTGATCCCGGCGTCGAGGGCCGCGCGTACGCAGGCGATTGCCGTCTCGTTGCCGACCTGGGCGCCGTGCGTGATCCAGTTGCCGTAGGCTATCTCGGAGATGTACATGCCGCTCCTGCCGAGGCGACGGTATTCCATAGGGTTCCTCCCGGGCGGCTTCGGTAGCTCGGTGACTCAGGTCACGCACCAGCATAGAGTCGTTCCCATGGCAGCCGAGGCGACAGTCCTGTCCGTAGAGGGCCCCCACGGAACCCGGGAGGTGCGCATCTCGAGTCCGAGCCGCGTGATGTGGCCCGAGCTCGGGATCACCAAGCTGGATCTGGCCAGGTACCTCGTGGAGGTCGGCGAGGCGTTCATCGCGGCGAACGGAGACCGCCCGCTCGCCCTGCAGCGGTTCTCGGACACCATCGACGGCGAGCAGTTCTTCTCCAAGAACCCGCCCAAGGGAGCCCCCGACTTCATCCGCTCGGTCATGGTCACCTATCCCAGCGCGCGGTCCCACCCGCAGCTCGTGCTGGACGAGCCCGCGGCGGCGGTCTGGGCCGCGCAGATGAACACGGTCGTCTTCCATCCGTGGCCCTCCCGGGCGGACAACTCGGACAACCCGGACCAGCTGCGCATCGACCTGGACCCGCAGCCGGGCACGGACTTCGACGACGCCGTCCCCGCCGCCCTCGAGCTGCGGAACGTCCTGCGCGAGGCGGGGCTCACCGCCTTCCTCAAGACCTCCGGCAACCGCGGCCTGCACGTCTACGCTCCGATTGAACCCGTGCGCGAGTTCCTCGACGTCCGGCATGCCGTGATCGCCGCGGCCCGCGAGCTCGAACGGCGCATGCCGGAGAAGGTGACGACGTCCTGGTGGAAGGAGGAGCGCGGGCAGAAGGTCTTCGTCGACTTCAACCAGGCGAACCGCGACCGGACGATCGCCGGCGCCTACAGCCCCCGGGCCCTCCCCCACGCACCCGTGTCATGCCCGATCGAATGGGAGGAGCTCGGGTCCGTGAACCCGAGGGACCTCACCCTCCTGACCGTCCCCGACCGGCTGCGGTCCATCGGAGACCCCTGGGCCAGGTTCCACGAGAGCCCGGGCACGATCGACACGCTGCTCGCGTGGTGGCAGCGCGATCTGGACTCCGGGCTCGGCGAGCTGCCCTTCCCCCCGGACTACCCCAAGATGCCGGGGGAACCGCCCCGGGTCCAGCCCAGCCGGGCGAAGAAGAACGGCAACGACTGAACCCCGGCCACAGCCAGCTCGGCTGCCGCGACTCTGGATCGGGCACGACGGCGGGGTGATAGTGGGCGTGGCAGGCGCGAGAGCGCGAACCTCACGAGAGGAGCTGGACATCATGGGAATGAATCCGCAGGAGCGCGAGCCCATCATGGAGAGCGGGCCCGGTACCGAGCGCGACGGCGAGACCGAGCACGCCAAAGCTCGCCACCGCCACGACACGATCCCGAGCGGGGGACAGGGCGTGGGCCTGGGCGCGTCCGAGGATGACAACACGTTCGAACCGGAGGAGGATCCCGAGGCCATCGCGGATCAGGAGTGAGGCCGGCGCATATGGAGCAGGGGCCAGCCGAGGCGTTCCTCACTCCTCACAGGACCGTAACGCCGCGGAAATCCCGGGTCCGTAGCGTGTCATTGCATACCCTTCGACAAGGAGGCGCCATGCAGACCCATCCGAAGCTGACCATCCGCCGCGTCCCGTGGTCCAATCCCGTCGGCCGCGACCTCCGCGCCGCGCAGCAGGCCGAGCTGGACGCGCGCTACGGGCACCCCGAGCACGAGGCGGGCGGCCCGCCGTCGGCCGCGGACCTCGCCGTCTTCCTCATCGCCTACGAACGCGCCACCGGGCAGCCGCTCGGCTGCGGCGGCCTGCGCTGGGTCGACAGGACGACGGCGGAGGTCAAGCGGGTCTACGTCCTCCCCTACGCGCGGGGCGCGGGGATCGCGAGCTCGCTCCTGCTCGCGCTCGAGGCGGAGGCGCACGACGCCGGCATCACCCTCGTCCTCGCCGAGGCCGGCTCAGCCCAGCCCGACGGGAGGATGTTCTACGAGGCGGCGGGCTACCGGCGCGTGCCGAACTTCGGCCCGTACCAGGAGGTCGACGACTCGATCTGCTACGCGAAGCCGGTCATGGCCCCGGTGCGGGTGCACGCCGTCAGCTGACGGCGAGCGCCTATTCCGCCGCGGCCAGCTGCCCGCAGGCGCCGTCGATCTCCTTGCCGCGCGTGTCGCGCAGCGTCGTCGGGATGCCCGCGGCGCGGAGGCGCTCGATGAACTCCTGCGCGACCTCGCGCTCGGACGCCGTCCAGATCGAGCCCGGGGTCGGGTTGAGCGGGATCGGGTTGACGTGGACCCAGCCCCGGCCGCGCTGGTTGAGCTTCTTCGCGAGCAGGTCGGCGCGCCACGCGTGGTCGTTCATGTCCTTGATGAGCGCGTACTCGATGCTCACGCGGCGGCCGGTCTTCTTGAAGTAGTCGTAGGCGGCGTCGAGTGCCTCGTCGACCTTCCAGCGCGTGTTGACCGGGATGAGCTCGTCGCGCAGCTCGTCGTCCGGCGCGTGGAGGGACAGCGCGAAGGTGACCGGCAGGTCCTCGTCGGCGAGCTTGCGGATCGCGGGGACGAGGCCGACGGTCGAGACCGTGATGTTGCGCGCGCTCATGCCCAGGCCCTCGGGGGCCGGGTCGACGAAGCGGTGCACGGCGGCCATGACGCGCTTGTAGTTCGCGAGCGGCTCGCCCATGCCCATGAAGACGATGTTGGTGACGCGCTCGTCGTCGTGCTCCCGCTCGCCCAGCTCTCCGGCCGCGATCAGACGGTTCGCCGCGACGACCTGGTCCACGATCTCCGCCGTGGACATGTTGCGGGTCAGGCCGGCCTGGCCGGTCGCGCAGAACGGGCAGTTCATGCCGCAGCCGGCCTGCGAGGACACGCAGAGGGTGATGCGCCCGGGGTAGCGCATGAGGACGGACTCGACGAGCGCGCCGTCGAAGAGGCGCCAGAGGAACTTGATCGTGTTGCCGTCGTCGGTCTTGAGGCGACGGACCTCGGTGAGCAGCGGCGGGAAGAGTTCGCCGACGAGCTCCTCGCGGCCGGCCTTGGGCAGGTCGCTCATGCGCTCGGGGTCGGTGGTCCAGTGCTGGAAGTAGTGGGTGCTCAGCTGCTTGGCGCGGAACGCGGGCAGGCCCAGCTCCTTGAGCTTCGCCTGGCGCTCCGCGAGGCTCAGGTCCGCGAGGTGCTGCGGAGGCTGCTTGACGCGCGGGGACGCGAACTGCAGGAGCGGGCGGCCCTCGGGGGTGCGCTGCTGCTCCCAGCCCTCGGTCTGGGGCAGGACCTGCGCGCGGGTGGCCTCGGACTGGGTGTCGGGAGTGCTGGGGCGAGAAGTCATCCTGTCCATCATCCCATGGCCGTTTGGGGTTTCCGGAATCGAAGACTATGATTCCGCTCTCCCGCGGGTTTCGGGCCGGTGCACACGAAGGCGGCGCGCAGGGTCAGGCGATCCCCCGGGCCGGGGAGGGCGCCGCCGACTGCTCCGCATGGAGCCTCGCGTAGACCCCGCCGGCAGCGAGGAGCCCGGCGTGCGTGCCGCGCTCGACGATCCGCCCGCCGTCGACCACGTAGATCACGTCCGCGCCGACCACCGTCGAGAGGCGGTGCGCGATCGCGATCGTGGTCCGGCCGTGCGAGGCGGCGTCGAGGGCCCGCTGGACGACGCGCTCGGAGACCGTGTCGAGCGCGCTCGTGGCCTCGTCGAGGATGAGGACCTCGGGGTCCTTGAGCAGCACGCGGGCGATCGCGATGCGCTGCTTCTCCCCGCCGGAGAGCCGGTAGCCGCGCTCCCCCACGACCGTGTCGTAGCCATCGGGGAAGGAGGCGATCGTGTGGTGGATGTTCGCGGCGCGGGCCGCGGCCTCGAGCTCCTCGAGGGTCGCGCCGGGCTTCGCATACCGCAGGTTCTCGGCGATCGTCGCGTGGAACAGGTAGGTCTCCTGGCTCACGACGCCGATGTGGGCCACGAGCGACTCGCGCTGGATCTCCCTCACATCCCGCCCGGCGAAGCGCACCGACCCCGAGCTCGCCTCGTAGAACCGCGGGATGAGGTAGGAGACCGTGGTCTTCCCGGCCCCGCTCGGGCCGACGAACGCGGCGTACTGCCCCGGCTCGATCGTGAAGGAGACGTCCTCGAGGGTGGCGCGCTCCTCGCCGCGGGCGTCGGGGTACCGGAACGTCACGTGCTCGAACGCGACCTCGCCGAGGCGAGGCGCATCGTCGGGGAGGGGTTCGGCGTCCGGCGCGTCCGCGATCGCGGGGCGCAGGTCGAGGTACTCGAAGATGCGCGCGAACAGCGCGCCGGACGTCTGGAGGTCCAGGGCCACGCGCATGAGCCCGATGAGCGGGAACAGGAGCCGGGCCTGGACGGTCGTGAAGGCCACGATGGTTCCGGCGGTGATCGCGCCGGGCCCGCCCCCGGCCGGCCCCGCCCCGCCGGTCAGCAGCCACCCCGCGACGAGGTACACGATCGCGGGGATCGAGGACATGAAGATCGTCACGAGCGCGAAGAAGTACTGCCCGCTCATGGTCTGGCGCACCTGCAGCCGGACGAGGTTCTCGTTCTCCTTCGAGTACCGCGCGATCTCGTCGGGCTGCCGGTTGAAGCTCTTCGACAGCAGGATCCCCGAGACGCTCAGGGACTCCTGCGTGATCGCGGTCATGTCGGAGAGGGACTCCTGGGTCTTCGTCGCGATCCGCGCGCGGACCTGCCCGACGCGCCGCTGTGCGACGACGAGGAACGGCATGAGGACGACGGCGATGAGCGTCAGCTGCCAGTTGAGCGCCACCATCGCGACGAACGCCGCGATGACCGTCACGATGTTGCCGACCACCCCGGAGACGGTGTTCGAGAGCACCCCGGCGACCCCGCCGACGTCGTTCTGCAGCCGCGACTGGATCACGCCCGTCTTGGTGCGCGTGAAGAAGCTCAGCTCCATGGACTGCAGGTGGCTGAAGAGCCGCACGCGCAGCGCGCCCATCACCTCGTTCCCGACGGTCGAGGTCAGGTACGTCTGCCAGACCCCGAGCAGCGCGGACAGCACGTACGCCCCGACCATGAGGCCCACGAGCTCGACGAGCGTGCCGATGTCCGGCCCGCCGGCCGGGGGGAAGAGCCCGTCGTCGAAGATGCGCTGGGTGAGCAGCGGCGGCGCCACCGAGAGCGCCGCCCCCGCGAGGACCAGCACGACCGTGAGCGCGAGCGCCCCGCGGTGCGGGCGGAACAGCTCGGCGATCCGCCCCAGCAGGTGGGGGATCTTCGGCGCCTCGGCGTTGAGCTTCTTCTGCAGCGCGACGTCGCCTGATCCAATGCGCCCGCCGCGCACGACGGCGGGGGGTCGCCCGGGTGGGTGCATGGACATGGCTTCTCCTGACTGGGGGCTATTCCGCGAGGATCAGGTACAGGGCCTTGCGGGCCTCGTCGATCCTCGCGGCCGCCTGGGCGCGCTGCTCGTCCGTCGCCGCGGTGCGGAACTGGTGCAGGACGCCCATGAACTTCCCCACGCTCTCCATGAACGCCTCAGTGGCCTCACTTCTTCCGGGGGCGGCGTCCCAGGCCTTCGTGAGGTCCTCGGCGTGGTCCGCGACGTACTCGCGGCCCGCGTCCGTGAGGGCGTACTCGGTGCGCTTGCCCTCCCCCGCCTGCTCGACGAGCTCCTCGTCGACGAGCTGGGCCAGCGTCGGGTACACGGAGCCGGGGCTGGGCCGCCACGCGCCGTTGGTCTTGGCGCTCGCGGCCTGGATGATCCCGTAGCCCGTGAGGGGCTGCTCGGCGAGGAGCGAGAGGACCATGGCCCGGACGTCGCCGCGGCTCGCCCGGCGGCCGCCGCGCGGGCCGAAGCCGGGCGGGAAGCCGTGGCCCATGTGTCCCCCGGGGCCGGGCCCGAAGCCGTGGCCGCCGAACCCGGGGGCGAAGCCCGGGAAGCCGCCCGGCCCCCCCGGGCCGAAGCCGCGTCCGCCCGGACGGCGGGGCCCGTCGTGGTGGTGCATTGATTCATGATGATGGTGCCGCGGGTCTCCGCACATGGCGTCCTCCTGATCGATGGTCGCATCAGTCGGCTCAGAGCGGAACCGACACTTAACGATATATCGCTGAATGTCGGAGAACAATAGGCTGACGCTGCCCTTAAATATCGGCTGCCCTGGGCCGCTTCTCCTGAATGAATTCACCAAGGAGAAGCGGCCCAGGGCAGCAGATGCCGGCGGGCGTGGGCTACGGCGTGACCTTGTGGCGGCTCACGATCGAGACCCGGTTGAACGCGTTCATCGAGATCGCCGCCCACGAGAGGGCGGCGTAGCGCTCGTCCCCGAGCTCGGCCCTCGCGCGGGCCAGCGCCTCGATCCGCACCTCGTCGTCGGGCAGGAGCGTGACTGCCTCGGCGACGTCGAGCGCGGCCCGCTCGAGCACCGTGAAGATCCCGGCCTCGCGCCACGCGGGCAGCACGTGCAGCTTCCGCTCGGGCACTCCGGCCTCGACCGCGAGCCGCCCGTGCAGGTCCAGGCAGTACGCGCACCCGTTGATCTGGGAGATGCGCACCGAGGCGAGTTCGACGACGCCGCGCGGCAGCCCGGCGTCGTCCGTCGCCTTCCGCACGGCGAGGGCGAGCGCGTTGAGCGCCTTCCAGATCGGCGGGTTGGACTTGTCGAGGTAGAAGGCGGGCGTGTCCTCGGGGTCGCGCTCGTTGTGGCTCACCCGGGCATCATCGCACGGGCTCCGGGGCCTACTTCGTCTGCCAGCCCGTGTAGCACTCGGCGATGTAGGCGCGGCCGTGCTCGGACCCGAGGAGGGAGCGGAGCTCGCCGAGCTGGCGGGCGCGGAAGAACGCGTGGTTCTCCTCGGTCGGGACGGTGTGCAGGAGCGTCGTCATCCAGTAGGAGAAGTTCTGCGCCTTCCACACTCGGTCCAGGGCCCGGTCCGAGTAGGAGTCCAGGAGGGCGGACGAGCCGGTCGTGAAGAACGAGTCGAGGCCCTCGAAGAGCAGCCGCACGTCGTGCAGCGCGAGGTTGAGGCCCTTGGCGCCGGTCGGCGGGACGGTGTGCGCGGCGTCGCCTGCGAGGAAGAGGTTCCCGTACCGCATCGGCGCGTTCACGAACGAGCGGAACGGCAGGACCATCTTGTCCAGGACCGGCCCCTCCTTGAGCTCGAAGCCGTTGCCGTTGACGCGGGCACGCAGCTGCTCCCAGATCTGCTCGTCGGACCAGTCCGCGGCGCTGGTCTTCGGGTCGCACTGGAAGTACATGCGCTGGACGGTGTCGGTGCGCTGGCTGATGAGCGCGAAGCCGGCGTCCGAGTTGGCGTAGATGAGCTCAGGGGCGCTGCGCGGAGCCTCGGCGAGGATGCCGAACCACGCGAAGGGATACTCGTTGAAGTACCAGGTCCGCTCGCTCTCGGGGATCTGGAAGCGGCAGTGGCTGCGCGAGCCGTCGGCGCCGACGAGGATCTGGGCGCGCAGCTCGAACCGCTCGCCGTTCCCGTCGGTGAAGAAGACCCTCGGCTGGCCCGTGAGGTCAGCCGTGGAGACGTCGGAGCACGAGTAGCGGACGTCCCCGCCGTCGGCCTCGCGACGGGCGGAGAGGTCGTCGAAGACGTCGTTCTGCGGGTAGAGCCACACGGACTGGCCCACGAGGTGCTTGAAGTCGATGCGGTGGCCCTCGCCGTTGATGCGGAACTCGGTGCCCTCGTGCTCGTGGCCGTTGCGGAGCACGTTGTCCACGCCCGAGTCGACAAGGAGGTCCACGCTGCCCGCCTCGAGGATGCCCGCGCGGATCGTCGCGCTGATGTCGGCGCGGGAGCGGATCTCGACGACGGTGTTCTCGATGCCAGACTGCGCGAGGAGGTGGGAGAGCATGAGGCCCGCGGGGCCTGCGCCCATGATGGCCACCTGGGTGGTGATGACGGTGCGATCGCCCATGATCGTTCCTTACGTTGGCGGTGGTTTCTCGCCGGCCCGGGGCCAGGAGCTTCCCGGGGCGGCGCGGCTGCTTCGAGTGTGGCGCGGCGCGTCCCCTGGCAGAACCGGAATACCGTTGAACGGAATCCCGGCCTGAAATCGAGAGCGTGCTACGCCGGCGCGCCGAGCTGGCGACCGATCCCCCGGGCCGCCGTCCGCAGCGCGGGCACGATCTGCGGGATCCGGACCTCGGCGAGGGGCACGACGACGCCGATCGCCGCCACCGGGCGGCGCTGGCGGTCGTGCACGGGGACGGCGATGCCCCACGTGTCCGGGTCGACGACGCCGGCGAGCTCCGCGTAGCCCTGCGCCGAGGCGGCGGCGAGGAGCTGGCGGACGTGCTCGGTCGTCGTCTTGCCCACCGGGTCGCGGAAGCGCCCGAGGTAGCCGGCCTGGACGTGGGGCGGCTGTGCGGACATGAGCGCGATCCCGGCCGAGGAGATGTGCACGGGCATGCGGCCCGCGACCTTCGCCCGGTTGGCCACGGACCCGCGGCGGGAGAGCCGCTCGACGAAGAGCACGTCGTCGCCCTGGAGCACGGCGAGGTTGACGTTCTGGTTGAGCACCTGGTGGATGTCGTCCATGAACGGCAGCGCCGCCTGGCGCAGGACGAGCGTGGGCGAGTTGCGGTTCACGAGCTCCCACAGACGCAGCCCGAGCTGGACCTTCCCGCCCGGCGCCTGCTCGAGGAGCCGGTGCTCGGCGAGCTGCTTGACGATCCGGTGCGCGCTCGTGAGCGGCAGGCCCGCGCGCTCGGCGAGCTCCCCCAGCGGCAGCGAGCTGATCCCCTCGGGGAACGCCTCGAGGATCCGCACGATGCGGTCCACCACCGAGTCCCCGGACGCTGAGTTGGCCATCGCGCTCCCTTGCTGCTGGTCCCTGCCGCCCACGACAGATCGGATTGAGATTCCATTCAATGGTTACACGTGTCGCGCACCATAGGCGCCGGTGATACAACTCTCACGTACTGGGCCGCCACCGAATGAGCGTCCCGCAGCTCCACCCAACCCCCGAGGTCCCCATGTCGATGACGACGCCCCTCTCCTCCAAGCAACGATCCCAATGGCCCGTCTGGCTCTGCTGGCTCGCGATGGTCCTCGACGGCTTCGACCTCGTGGTCCTCGGCACCGTCATCCCCACCCTCATCAGGACGCAGGACCTCGGCTTCGACGCCGTCGGCGCGACGTTCGCCGCGACGATCTCCCTCGTCGGCGTCGGGCTCGGGGCGCTCTTCATCGCCCCGCTCTCGGACCGGTTCGGCCGGCGCCGCCTGCTCATCGCGTGCGTCGCGTGGTTCTCGCTCTTCACCCTGGCCGTGGCCGTGGCCCCCAACGTGGCCGTGTTCGGCGTCTTCCGCCTGCTCGCGGGCGCCGGCCTCGGCGCGTGCCTCCCCGCCGCCCTCGCCTACATGAACGACTACGCCCGCCCCGGCTCCGGCGCGAGCGCCACGACCCGGACCATGACGGGCTACCACGTGGGCGCCGTCGCGACGGCGTTCCTCGCCCTGCTCGTGATCCCGGACTGGCGGCTCATGTTCATCATCGGCGGCGTCGCTGGCCTAGCGCTGCTCCCGTTCCTGTGGGTCAAGCTCCCCGAGTCGCTGCCCTCCCAGGCCGCCCCCGAGGGCACCCTCGAGCCGGCCGAGGTCGCTGAGGAGGCACGGTCCTTCGGGTTCCGCGCCCTGGTGCAGAAGCCCTATCCCCTCGTGGCGCTGGGCATCGCGGTGGCCTCCTTCATGGGCCTCCTGCTCGTGTACGGCCTCAACACGTGGCTTCCGACCCTCATGGGCTCGGCGGGCTACTCGCTCAGCTCGTCCCTCACGCTCCTGCTCGTGCTCAACGTCGGCGCCGTCGCGGGCCTCGTCCTCGCGGGCTGGCTCGCGGACAAGCATGGGACCAAGCGGATCGTCCTGCTGTGGTTCGGCCTCTCGGCGGCGTTCCTGGCCGTCCTGAGCATCAAGATGCAGAACGAGCTCCTGCTCAACGCCGCCGTCTTCGTCACGGGCGTGTTCGTCTTCAGCGCCCAGGTGCTCGTCTACGCGTGGGTCGGGCAGATCTTCCCGGCCCACCTGCGCGGGACGGCGCTCGGCTTCTCCGCCGGCGTCGGCCGCATCGGCGCCATCCTCGGCCCGGCGGTGACGGGCACGCTCGTCGCGCTCGGCATCGCCTACCCGTGGGGCTTCTACGTCTTCGCGGTCGCGGCGGTGCTCGCCGTCCTGGCCCTCGTCGCCGTCCCGCACGTCGTCCCGGGGCGCAGGGACCTCTGACGGCCCCTAACCTGCACGAAACTGCACAACTCGCGGGTCCTCGGCCGGGTCTTCGGCCCCCAGACGCCGCGAGTTGTGCAGTTTCCCACGCGTAGCCTTGGAGGACCGACGGAAGGGACGCCCATGGCTGCGCACATCATCCGCTTCTCCGACTTGACTCCCACGCGCTGGCGCAACGGCGGCGGCACCACGGTCGAGATCGCGAGCGGCCCGGGCGGCTCCGGTGAGGACTGGGGCTGGCGGCTGAGCATCGCGGACGTCGAGCGGGCCGGGGACTTCTCCGCGTTCGAGGGCATGGACCGCGTCCTCACCGTGATCGAGGGCGAGCTCATGGTCCTGACCGTGGACGGCCGCGAGCACGGGCTCGAGCGCTACCGCCCCTTCAGGTTCGACGGCGGCGCCCCCGCGAGCGCGGTCCTGCCCACCGGCTCGATCCGCGACCTCAACCTCATCACCCGCCGCGGCGCCTTCGCGGGGTACGTGACGATCCTCGAGCTCTCCAAGAAGCGCCCCCTCCCGCTCGCGGCGGGCCAGCTCGGCGTCCTCCTCCAGGGAGACGCCGTCGTCACCGATGCTGTCGACTCGGAGAGGGCAGGCGGGGCGGACGACGGCGGCACTCGCCTTGGGCGGTACGACACCGTCCTCGGGGGTGAGCCCTCCCCGCTCGTGACGGGACGGGGCTTCTTCGCCGTCGTGTCGCTCGAGGCCGAGGGCGATTCGTCCTCGGATCCGGAGTCCTAGAAGGCACGGTAGCGCCGCGTCGAGCACGGCGTAATCTGGGGAATGCATCGACTCCGTTCGCACCATTTCAGGGAGGCACCGCCATGGACGAGATGGTTGGACAGGACCAGAGGGCTGGGGCGCGAATCCCCACCGTTCCCCCCGTGGAGGCAGGTGCGATGGCGGAGAGTCCACATCTGGACGGATCCGGTCCAGAGATTCTGCTGGACCTGCTCCTCGACAGCACGGATCTCGCGGCCTTCCTGACGCGGGTCTCGGAGATCGCCGCCCGTGACCTCTCCGAGGAGTCCGACTCCGCGGGCAGCGTCCACTGCAGCGTGACGGTGGGGCGCAAGAACCGCCGGGAAACGGTGGGCAGCAGCGACGCCATCGCGACCTCCATGGACGAGCGCCAGTATGCGAGCGGCCAGGGCCCCTGCACGGAGGCGGTCGCGACGCAGAAGCCCGTCTACGTCCCCCACCTCCAGACCGATCGGCGCTATCCGCGGTATGCCGCTGCCCTCTCGGACTCCGACCTGCGCTCGGTCTTCGCCGCCCCCATCCCCTTGCCGGCGAGCTCGAAGGCCGAGGCGGCGCTCAACTGCTACAGCTCCGCCGTCGACGGCTTCCCGCCCCGGCTCCAGGCCCGGGCCGAGGAGCTCGCTGCCCTCGTCTCGAAGGCCGTGCACCTCGCCGTGAAGTTCGAGAACGAGACCGACAAGTCCGCGGACCTCGCCGCCGCCCTCGAGTCCCGGACGGCGATCAACCTGGCCGCGGGCGTCATCATGGCCCAGTCCGGCTACTCGCAGGCCCAGGCGATCGAGGTGCTCAAGAAGGCCTCGAACCACCGGAACCTCAAGCTGCGGGACGTCGCAGCCGCGGTTCTGGCCCGCTTCGATGAATCGGACCCGACGACGAGCTTCAGCTAGCCGCCGGCTCCGTACCCGACGCCGTGCCCCCCCGGCGTCCGCCGTCGGCCTCCCGCCCGAGGCGTTCACGCCGTCGTCCGTCGCGCCCCGGGTGCGGGTTATCCACAGGTCCGGCGGCATGACAGGCGTAGGCTCGCGCACGTCGGTAGGTTCAGACGCATGTCGACGTCGATCCTCGGCCGCAGCGCCGGGACCAGCAGCCAGGCCCGAAGCCATGGCGGCTACGCCAAGGCGATGCTGGTCCTCCTCATGATTGCGGCGGCCTTCCTCTTTCTCTCCGCGACGTCCTTCTCCAACCTCCGCACGCAGGCCGGCTTCGCGAGCGTCCAGGGGCAGGTCGTTGGCGTCGAGGAGGAGCGGAGGCCGTGGAACAAGCGCACGCGCATCGAATGCTCGCTCATGGTCTCCTACACCGTGGCCGGAGCGTCCTATAAGGTCCGCGGTCTCGATGACGGCCCCTGCGAGAAGCGTCCCGGGGAGGCGATGGCGGTCCGGTACAACCCCTCCCTTCCTGGCATGGCGACGCTCGAGCGCACGTCAGACCAGCAGCTCTGGGCCTGGGGAGGGGCAGCGGGCGCAGTCCTGTGCGGCATCGTCGCACCCGCGGCCGTCACCGCGCGGGCCATCTCCCGGAGGAGGAAGCGCCGCATGGCCGCTGCCGAGAAGGCGTAGCCTCGCGCAGATTTGCGAGGGAAACCGGAGGGTCCTCTACCCCCTCGTCTCCGCGACGAGCCTGGCCATGCGCTCGCCCATGTCGGTGCCCGGGGCGGGCAGATAGGCGACGATGCGCAGGGTGGGCGCGTCGGAGGGGACGAGCTGGTGCTGCTCGAAGTCGAGGCGCCCGGCGAGGGGGTGCAGGAACGTCCGGGCGCGGGAGGCGAAGCGGCGCACTTCGTGGTCGTCCCAGACCCGGGCGAAGTCCTCGCTGTCCTCCCGCAGCCTGGTGATGAGCTCGACGTGCGCGGCACGGTCGGCGTGCGACCCGGCCTCGGCGCGGTAGTCGGCGAGGAAGCTGCGGCTCGTCACCTCCCAGTCGGGGAGCATCCCGCGGACGTAGGGGTCGGTGAAGGTCAGGCGAAGGAGGTTGCGGTCGCGGGCGGGGACGGTCGCGATGCCCGGGAAGAGCGCCTCGTATCCGCGGTTCCAGGCCCCGATGGCCCACGTCGAGGTGAGGGCGAATGCCGGCGAGGGGTCGAGGGCGTCGAGCAGGTGCTGGATGTGCTCGGGGACGGGCCCCGGGGCGTCGGGCACCTGCCGCGGGGCGGGGGCGAAGCCGCTCAGGCCCAGGATGTAGTCGTGCTCGGGGGCGGTCAGGCGGAGGTTGACCGCGACGGCGTCGAGCACCTGGCGCGAGGGGTTGATGTCCCGGCCCTGCTCGAGCCACGTGTACCAGGTGACCGAGACCCCGGAGAGGAACGCGACCTCCTCGCGGCGCAGCCCGAGCGTGCGCCCGCGGCCCACGGGAGGGAGATCGTACTCGGCGCGGACGAGCCGCTCCCGGCGCTTCCGCAGGAAGGCGCC
Organism: Sinomonas sp. T428B; assembly: GCF_056780155.1. Lineage (NCBI taxonomy): Bacteria > Bacillati > Actinomycetota > Actinomycetes > Micrococcales > Micrococcaceae > Sinomonas > Sinomonas sp. T428B. Next base: position 3,733,951 of record NZ_JBRAZR010000001.1, read on the forward strand.
CAGCTCCTTGCGCCGGTCCTCGAGGGCGCTCACGCTCTCAAGCCGATCGTCAGGTCCCGCGCTGCCCACCCCTCAACGCTAGCACTCTCACTACTAGTACCAACGCAGACTGGCAGCCCCCTGCGCGCGCGTGATGTTCTGGTCCAATGCCAGCTCTTCGCTCCCGCACCGTGACCCATGGCCGCAACATGGCCGGCGCCCGCGCACTGATGCGCGCGTCCGGCGTCGCCGACTCCGACATCGGGAAGCCGATCATCGCCGTCGCCAACTCCTTCACCGAGTTCGTCCCCGGCCACACGCACCTCGCCCCGGTGGGCCGCATCGTCTCGGACGCGATCCTCGCGGCCGGCGCCGTCCCGCGCGAGTTCAATACGATCGCCGTCGACGACGGCATCGCCATGGGCCACGGCGGCATGCTCTACTCGCTGCCCTCGCGCGACCTCATCGCCGACTCGGTCGAGTACATGGTCAACGCCCACTGCGCCGACGCCCTCGTCTGCATCTCGAACTGCGACAAGATCACCCCGGGCATGCTCATGGCCGCGATGCGGCTCAACATCCCGACGGTGTTCGTCTCCGGCGGCCCCATGGAGGCCGGCCGGGTGACGCTCACCGACGGCTCCGTCCGCTCACTCGACCTCGTCAACGCGATCGCCGACGCCGTCGACGAGTCGATCTCGGACGCCGACATCGACCTCATCGAGCAGAACGCGTGCCCCACGTGCGGCTCGTGCTCCGGCATGTTCACGGCCAACTCGATGAACTGCCTCACCGAGGCCATCGGCCTCTCGCTCCCGGGCAACGGCTCGGTCCTCGCGACCCACACCGCGCGCAAGGCGCTCTACGAGCGCGCCGGTGCGACCGTCGTCGACCTCGCCACCCGCTACTACGCACACGACGACGAGTCGGTGCTGCCGCGGTCGATCGCCACCGCGAAGGCCTTCGACAACGCGATGGCCCTCGATATCGCGATGGGCGGCTCGACGAACACGATCCTGCACCTGCTCGCCGCGGCCCAGGAGGCCGGCGTCGACTACGGCCTGGCAGAGATCGACGCGAAGTCCCGCAACGTGCCGTGCCTCGCGAAGGTCGCGCCGAACGTCGCGAAGGACAAGACGTACTACATGGAGGACGTGCACCGCGCGGGCGGCATCCCCGCGCTCCTCGGCGAGCTCGACCGCGGCGGCCTGCTCCACCGCGACGTGCACTCGGTCCACTCCCCCGACCTCACCTCGTGGCTCGACGCCTGGGACATCCGCGGCGGCAAGGCCACCGAGGAGGCGCAGCAGCTGTGGCACGCCGCGCCGGGCGGCCAGCGCTCGTCGACGGCGTTCTCGCAGTCGAACGAGTGGACCTCGCTCGACACCGACGCCGAGGGCGGCTGCATCCGCTCGGTCGGGCACGCGTACTCGAAGGACGGCGGCCTCGCCGTGCTGCGCGGCAACATCGCCGTCGACGGCGCGGTCGTGAAGACCGCGGGCGTCGATGAGTCGATCTGGACCTTCGAGGGCCCGGCGGTCGTGTGCGAGTCGCAGGACGAGGCCGTCGAGAAGATCCTGAACAAGACGGTCAAGGAGGGCGACGTCGTCGTCATCCGGTACGAGGGGCCGAAGGGCGGGCCGGGCATGCAGGAGATGCTGTACCCGACCTCGTTCCTCAAGGGCCGCGGCCTCGGCAAGAAGTGCGCGCTCATCACCGACGGCCGCTTCTCGGGCGGCACCTCGGGCCTCTCGATCGGGCACATCTCCCCCGAGGCGGCCTCGGGCGGCACGATCGCCCTCGTCGAGGACGGCGACCTCATCCGCATCGACATCCCGAACCGCTCGATGGAGCTCGTCGTGGACCAGGCCGAGCTCGACGCCCGCCGCGAGCGGCTCGAGGCCACGACCGGCTACCACCCGGCGAACCGCGAGCGCCCGGTGTCGGCGGCGCTGCGCGCCTACGCCGCGATGGCCACCTCGGCGGACAAGGGCGCCGTGCGCGACGTCGACTCCCTCACGAGGATCACGTCCCCGCAGCCTGTGGCCTAGCGAGAAGGTAACCCCGCCCACGATGCGGGGTCACCTTCCCACGATGCGGGGTCACGTTCCTGTGATGCGGGGTCCCCTTCCTGCGATGCGGGGTCCCCTTCCTGCGATGCGGGGTCACCTTCCTGCGATGCGGGGTCACGTCTCTAGCGCCTGAGGGCGGAATTCTAGAGAGATGACCCCGCATCCTTGAGACGTGACCCCGCAACGCTGAGAGGTGACCCCGGATTCTTGCTGGGCGGGCTGCGGCGGCGGGGGCTCAGACGGCGCCGACGGCCCGGGCGGCATCGGCGATGGAGGCCGCCGCCGCACGCAGCTCGGGGACGAGGCGCGCCACCTCGGCGTCGCGCTCCTCGGCGTGTCCGGCGCCGTCGAGCCGCGCCGAGAGCGCGACGTTGATCGCCGCGACGGTGCGCCCGTCCGAACCTGGCACGGGCACGGCGACGGAGCGCAGCCCCACCTCGAGCTCCTGGTCGACGACGGCGTAGCCCGCCTCGCGCACGCGCGCGAGCTCGGCCTCGATCGCCTCCCGCGACGTGAGCGTCCGGGGCGTCAAGGGCGCGAGCTCGGCGCGGGCGAAATAGTCCTCGAGCTCGCCGGGGGTGAGCCCCGCGAGCAGGACACGGCCCATCGACGTCGCATGCGCGGGGAACCGCGTCCCCGGCGAAATCCCGACCGTCATGATCCGGCGCGTGTGGATGCGGGTGAGGTACACAATGTCGGTTCCGTCGAGGATCGCGAGCGACGTCGACTCGCCGTGCCGGTGCGAGAGCTCCTCGAGGATGGGCTGGGCAAGCTCGGGCAGCCGCTGCCCCGAGAGGTACGCGTAGCCGAGCTGGAGCACGAGCGGCGCAAGCGCGAAGACCCGCCCGTCGGTGCGCACGTACCCGAGCCCGACGAGTGTGTGGAGGAACCGTCGCGCGGTCGCCCGCGTGAGCGACGTGCGCGCCGCGACTTCCGAGAGGGTCATCTCGGGGTGCTGGGCATCGAACGCCCGGATCACGGCGAGCCCGCGCGCGAGCGACTGCACGAACTGGTCACTCGCGACCGGGACCGGCGGGTGGGCGTAGTCGACCGGCCCCAGGCTGGGGTCCGGCGTGTCTGGATCTGTCACAGTCCCTCCATCCAACCACCGATGCGCTGCTCAGCCCGCGATCAGCGGGATCTCCATGAGCCCCGCGAGCTCCTCGAAGGTGATGCCGAAGGTCTCGCGCACGCGCACGCCGTCGGCCGTGATGAGGAAGACGGCCTGGTCCGTGTACACGCGCGTCACGCAGCCCACACCGGTCACGGGGTAGGTGAGCTCGGACACGAGCTTGGGCTTCCCGTCCTTGGTCAGCAGCGTCATCATGACGTAGACGTCCTTCGCGCCGGTCGCGAGGTCCATCGCGCCGCCGACGGCGGGGATCGCGTCGGGCGCGCCGGTGTGCCAGTTCGCGAGGTCGCCGCCCGCGGAGACCTGGAACGCGCCGAGGACGCACACGTCGAGGTGCCCTCCGCGCATGATCGCGAACGAGTCGGCGTGGTGGAAGTAGCTCGCCCCGGGCAGCTCGGTGACGGGGATCTTGCCCGCGTTGATGAGGTCCTCGTCGATCTGGTCCCCGGTCGCGACCGGACCCATGCCGAGCATGCCGTTCTCGGTGTGGAGCGTGATGTCCTGCTCGTCGGTGAGGTAGTTCGAGACGAGGGTCGGCTGGCCGATCCCGAGGTTCACGAACGAGCCCGGCGCGATGTCCCGAGCGACGAGCCGCGCCAGGTCGTCGCGACCGAGGGGCGCGCCCGAAGTCTGGGGCACCGCGCTGGACTGGGATACAGCGCCAGGCGCAGTCGCCGCGGAGGTGATGTTCGACGTCGTCTGCTCGCTCATGCTTTCAGCCCACCTTCACGATCGTGTTGACGTAGATGCCGGGGGTGACCACGTTCTCCGGATCGAGCCCGCCGGTGGGGAGGATCTCGGAGACCTGCACGATGGTGTGCTTCGCGGCGGCGGCCATGATCGGGCCGAAGTTCCGGGCGGTCTTGCGGTAGACGAGGTTGCCCTTGCCGTCGGCCTTGAGCGCCTTGACGAGCGCGACGTCGGCGTGGATCGGCGTCTCGAAGACCTGCCACTTGCCGTCGAGGAAGCGGGTCTCCTTGCCCTCGGCGAGCATGGTGCCGTAGCCGGTCGGAGTGAAGAAGCCCCCGATCCCGGCGCCGGCGGCGCGGATGCGCTCGGCCAGGTTGCCCTGCGGGACGAGCTCGAGCTCGATCTCCCCGGCGCGGTACTTCGCGTCGAAGTGCCACGAGTCGCTCTGCCGGGGGAACGAGCAGATCATCTTGCGCACGCGGCCCTCCTTGATGAGGAGCGCGAGGCCCTCGTCGGCCTGGCCGGCGTTGTTGTTCACGACCGTCAGGCCCGTCGCGCCGCTCTGCAGGAGCGCGTCGATGAGCTCGAACGGCTGCCCGGCGTTGCCGAACCCGCCGATCATGACGGTGGAGCCGTCCTCGATCCCCGCCACGGCCTCCGCGACGGTGTCCTTGAATTCCAGCATTCCTGGTCCCTGTCCTAACTTGGCCGCGGCTACCTAGGCCGCGGTGACGTTCTCGAGCACGACGGCGAGCCCCTGGCCGACGCCGATGCAGATGGCGGCGATGCCCCAGCGCTCACCGCTGGCCTGGAGCGAGCGGGCGAGGGTGCCGAGGATGCGGCCGCCGGACGCGCCGAGCGGGTGGCCCATCGCGATAGCGCCGCCGTGGCGGTTGACGATCTCGGGGTCGATCTTCCACGCGTCGAGGCACGCGAGGGACTGCGCGGCGAAGGCCTCGTTGAGCTCGACGGCGCCGACCTGGTCCCAGCCGATGCCCGCCTTGGCGAGGGCCCGGTTGGCGGCCTCGACCGGGGCGAATCCAAAGAACTGCGGCTCGTTGCCCGCCGCTCCGCGGCCCGCGATGCGCGCAATCGGCTCGAGGCCGAGCGTCCCGGCCGCGGCCTCGGAGCCGAGGAGGACGGCGGAGGCGCCGTCGGAGAGGGGCGAGGCGTTGCCCGCGGTCACGGTGCCGCCCGCTGTCGTGCCGGATCGGTCGCCGTTGTCCTGGCGGAAGACGGTCTTGAGGCCCGCGAGCTTCTCGGCCGAGGAGCCGGGGCGGATGCCCTCGTCGCGCGTGAGCTCGGTGCCGGGCACAGGGACGACGAGGGTGTCGTAGAAGCCCTCGTTCCACGCGGCGTCGGAGAGGTTGTGCGAGCGAGCGGCGAACTCGTCCTGGCGGTCGCGGCCGATCGCGTGCCGCTCGCGCAGCTGCTCCGTGGCCTCGCCGAGGGACACGGTCCACTCCTGGGGCATGTTCGGGTTCACGAGGCGCCAGCCGAGCGTCGTCGAGGCGAGCGTCATGTCCCCCGGGGGGTACGGCTTCTCCGTCTTGGGCAGGACCCATGGCGCGCGGGACATGGACTCGACGCCGCCCACGAGGACGACGTCGGCGTCGCCCACCGCGATCTGGCGCGAGGCGATGATCGCCCCGTCGAGGGACGAGCCGCACAGGCGGTTGACGGTCGTGCCGGGGATCGAGACCGGGAGGCCCGCGAGCAGCGTGGCCATGCGGCCCACGTTGCGGTTCTCCTCGCCGGCGCCGTTGGCGTTGCCGAAGACCACCTCGTCGATCGCACCGTTCTCCAGGGCGTCCTCGGTGAGGCCCGGAGCCCGGTCGACGATGCTGCGGACGACGTGCGCGGCGAGGTCATCGGGGCGGACGCCGGCGAGCCCGCCGCCGAACTTGCCGAACGGCGTGCGGATGGCGTCGTAGACGAATGCTTCAGTCACTGCTGGTCCTCATCAATCTGGTCTGAATCCACCTGGTCTGAATCCAACTGGTCGAGCGTCTGCTGGGCGACCTTGAAGGCGGTGTTGGCGGAGGGCACCCCGCAGTAGATGGCCGACTGCAGGATCACCTCCTTGATCTCGTCCCGCGTGAGCCCGTTCCGGAGGGCCGCGCGGACGTGCATCGCGAACTCCTCCCAGTGGCCGTGCGCGATCATCGCGGTCAGGACGGCGACCGAGCGCATCTGCCGGGTCAGGCCGGGACGGGTCCAGATGCCGCCCCACGCGATGCGGGTGATCATGTTCTGGAACTCGGCCGTGAACTCGGTGGTGTTCGCGTTCGCACGGTCCACGTGCTCGTCGGAGAGCACCTCGCGCCGGACGGCCATCCCGCCGTCGTACAGCTCGCGCTGCGTCGCGTCGGGCTGGACGGCGCCCGCGCGGGGGTTGTCCGTCCAGTTCTCGCCGGACTGCTGGAAGTTCACTGGCTGCTGGAAGCTCATCGGGCAGTCTCCTCGGCGCGGCGCGAGACGGCCGCGCGGAAGTGCGTGCGCAGGAGGTCCGCGACCGTCACGGGATCCTCCGTCGGGGCGATGTGGGCGACGTCCGGGAGCTCGACGGCAGTGCCGTCCTGGGCGTGCTCGGCCATCCACCGCGCGTCCGAGGAGGGGCTCACGGAGTCGTGCTCGCCGGCGATCGCGAGGAACGGGACGGCGATCTCGCCGAAGCGCTCGCGCACGTCGTAGCGGGCGATGGCGCGGCACACGGCCGCGTAGCCGAAGCGGTCGGCGTCGCGCAGGGCGTGCAGGAGGCGCGAGCCCTCGGCCGGGTGCTCGCCGAGGAAGCCGGGCGCGAACCAGACCTCGGCGGAGGGCTGGATGCGGATCGCGGTGCCCTGGGCGGCGACGGCGTCGGCCCGCTCGTTCCATGGCTCGGGGGCGCCGAACCTGGGCGAGGAGCACAGCATCGCGAGGCTCAGGAGCCGGTCGGGGTGCGCGAGCGCGAGCTCGGCGCCGACGGCCCCGCCGACGGAGTCGCCGGCGTAGTGGAATGCCGTAGGTGAAGACTCAGTTCCCGGGACGATCGAGTCGACGAGGGCGACGACGGCCTCGGCCAGCTCGGCGAGCGTGAACGCGCCGGGCGCGGCGGCGTCCTCGGGGGTCATGGCCGGGGAGACCCCGTGGCCCGGGAGGTCCCAGCCGAGGATGTCGTAGTCCCCGCCGAGCAGGCGCGCCGCGGCGTCCCACATCGCGGTCGACGTGCCGAGGGACGGCCCGAGCACCACGAGCTCCCGCTCGCCGAGCTGCTCCCGGGGGCTCAGTCGCACGGCCTTGATGATGGGCATGCTCATCTGGTCACTTCCCTTGCATCTGGTCGTAGTGGGCGAGGATGCGGTCCACGATCCCGGCGGCGTCGCCTTGGTAGTGGGCGGGGTCGAGGAGCTCGTCGAGCCGCGCGTCACTCACGTCCTCCTCGCGGACGACGGCGCGCAGCCGCTCGCGCAGGACGCTCGCCTGGCGCTCGGCACTGCCCGACTCGGCAGTGCCCGGGGCGTCGGCCCCTGCCGCGAGCGCGGCGTCGACCGCGGACTGGATGCCCGAGCGGCCGCCCTCGGCATGGGGGGCGAGCTCGAGCATGATGCGCTCGCTGACCAGGAGCGGACCCGAGAGGGCGAGGTTGGCGCGCATACGATCGGGGAAGACCCGCAGGCCCTCGGCGAGCTCGCGCAGCGCGGCCGCCGCGCCGGCGGCGAGTCGCAGGACGGCGCGCAGGGCGGGCCACTCGGTATGCCATGCGCCGCCGGTTCGCTCGTCCTCGCTCAGGGCAGCGGCGAGCTCGAGCTGCATCGCGTGCGCGGGGGCCTGGAGCGCGGCGGAGCGGATGAGTGCCGAGAGCGCGGGGTTCTGCTTCTGCGGCATGGCCGAGGAGACGCCGCGTCCGGCGGCGAGGGGCTCGCCGAGCTCGCCGATCTCGGGGCGCGAGAGGAGCATGACGTCGTTCGCGACGTGGCCGGCCGCCGTGCAGGCCGCCGCGAGCGCACGCCCGAGGTCCGTGACCGGGCCGCGGAAGGTCTGCCAGGGGGCGACGGCGGGGTGGAGCCCCGCGCGGTGCGCCCAGTCCGTGGCGAGCGCGGCCGGCTCGGCGCCGAGCGCGACGAGGGACGCAGTGGTGCCCGCCGCTCCCCCGCACTGGACGGGGAAGCGCAGCGCCCCGAGGCCGGCCTGCGCGTGCATCACGCCCTGGAGCCAGTTCGCGGCCTTGAGCCCGAAGCTCGAGGGCAGCGAGTGCTGGGCGAGGGTCCGGGCCACCTGAGTGGTCGTGCGGTGCCGGGCCGCGAGGTCCGCGAGCCCGTGGGCCGCCGCCCCGAGGTCCGCCGCGATGCCCGCGACGGCCCGCCGCGCGACGAGCATGAGGGCCGAGTCCAGGACGTCCTGGCTCGTGAGGCCCTGGTGCACGGCTGCTGTGTAGAGGGACCGTGGGCCCGGGCCGTTCGGCTCGGCGGACGCGACCGCGTCCCGCAGCTCCTTCACGAGGGGGATGACCGGGTTCCCGCCGCCCTGGGCCGCCTCGGCGAGCCGGGCGACCAAGGCGACCAGGCCGGCGTCGTGCGCTGGGCCGTGCTGCGCGTTCTGCAGAGCCTTGACCGCCTGACGCACGGCCTGCCCGGCACCCGCGACCGCGAGCCCCGCGGACTCGAGCGTCTCGGCCCAGGCGGCCTCGAGCTCGAGCAACGCGGCGGCGATCGCGGCGTCGCCCGTCGGGCCGGCCACGGCCGGGTCCGCCCAGACCGGGGCGAGCAGGCCGAGGTCGGCATGCGCGAGGTCTGCGTGCGCGAAGGCGCCGTCGGCACCGGCAGCGGGATCCGTCGTCATCCGGGCCAGCCCTAGCCCTGGAACTCGAGGAAGACGGTCTCGTCCTCGCCCTGGAGGCGCACGTCGAAGTGCAGCGAGCCGTCGGCGAGGCGCTCGGCGACGAGGGTCTTCCGGCGGGCCGGCTCGAGGGAGGACAGGAGCGGGTCGTTCGCGAGGGCCTCGGCGTCTTCGGGGAGGTACACGCGGGTGAAGAGGCGGTTCATGAGGCCGCGGGCGAAGACCGCCATCGCGATGAACGGCGCCTTGCCGGGCTCGGTCGGGCCCGGATTGACCGTCGTGAAGGTGTACTTGCCCGTGTTGCCGACGGGCGTGCGGCCGAAGCCCGTGAAGGTGTAGCCGTCCCGCACGAGCGAGCCGGTCTCCTTGACGATGTTGCCCTCGGCGTCGGCCTGCCAGATCTCGAGGATCGCGTCCGGGATCGGCTGGCCGTTGCCGTCGTAGACCGTGCCGGTGAGGCGGATGCTGCCGGGCGTGCCGGGCGCCAGGAGCTCGCCGCCCTTCTCGTACGGCAGCGCGTAGCCGAAGAAGGGGCCGACGGTCTGGCCGGGGGTCGGGGTCAGCTTCTGTGCCTGCTCACTCATGGTCTTCGCCCTGCTCTCCGTAGGCTTCGTTCTCGGTCCACGTCCGCTTCGGGCCGGTGAGCACGATGTCCCACTCGTAGCCGAGAGCCCACTCGGGCGAGGTGAGGTCGTGGTTGTACGTCGCCACGAGGCGGTCGCGGGCGTCCTGGTCCACGATCGACTGGTAGATCGGGTCCAGCGGGAAGAGCTGGTCGCCCGGGAAGTACATCTGAGTCACGATGCGCTGCGTGAACTCCGTGCCGAAGAGGCTGAAGTGGATGTGCGCGGGGCGCCACGCGTTGAGGTGGTTCTTCCACGGGTAGGCGCCCGGCTTGATCGTGAGGAACTCGTACGAGCCGTCGGGGCCAGTGATGCAGCGGCCGACGCCGGTGAAGTTCGGGTCGAGCGGGGCCGGGTGCTGGTCGCGCTTGTGGATGTAGCGGCCGGCCGAGTTGGCCTGCCAGATCTCCACGAGCTGGCCCGCGACGGGGCGCCCGTCCCCGTCGAGCACCTTGCCCTTGAGGATCATGCGCTCCCCGAGCGGCTCGCCGCCGTGCTGGATGGTCAGGTTCGACTCGAGCTCGTGCACGTCCTGGTGGCCGAACGCGGGGCTGAAGAGCTCGATGGTCTCCGGGTCCGCGTGGTGCAGGCTCTTGGTGGGATGCCGCAGGATCGAGCTGCGGTAGGGCGGGTAGTCGACGCGCGGCTGCGTCTCCGCGGGCGCGCCGGCTGCGACCGACGCCTTGTAGGACTCCTCGATGTCCCGAATCTCGCGGCTGACAATCGCCTGATTGTCAGCCGCGGCGTCCGACGACTTGACGGGCTCGCCCATGGACTCTCCTCACGGTTGCTTGCTTCATTGCCAACTGCCCCGCGCTTGGCACGGCATCCTCGTTCAGGGTAGACCGCTGTTCGCATTCTGCACAAGTGTTCGCGATGCGAACGCAATGAGGAGCCCGGGCGGGTTCGGGGCGGTCCTGTCAGCGTAGGCCGCGGCTCACGGTGGGGGCTATGGATCTTCCGTTCAACGGAAATCCTCGAGGGGATGGGCGCGCAGGTGATCTGGAGTCACGCGAGGCAACGATTCGCCGCGGGGCGTCGTGCCTTTCGTCATGCACACGTCACGGGACTACATCGCGAGACCTCGCCCGTCATCCACCTCGGCTCGCGCCGCAGCCCGCGCGAGAATTCCCGGCAAGAGCACAGAAGCCGAGAATGCCGATGGGAGGCCCACATGGCCGCAGCAATGGAAGAGGCCACCACACTCGACGCCGCAGACGTCAAGGAGGCCTTCGCACGGTTCCCGACCGGTGTCGTCGCGATCGCCGCCGTCGACGGACGCCAGAAGGCCGGCCTCGTCGCCTCGTCGTTCACGGTCGGCGTCTCGCTCGAACCGCCGCTCGTCACGTTCGCCGTCCAGAACACGTCGACGACGTGGCCCAGGCTGCGTCTGGCCCCGCGGCTCGGCGTCTCGGTGCTGGCCCATGACCAGGCCGCGGCCTGCCTCCAGCTGGCCCGACGCACCGGGGACCGGTTCGGCGGGATCGACACGAGGCTTACCGACCAGGGCGCCGTCTTCATCGCGGGGGCAGCAGTCCAGCTCGACTGCGAGATCCGGTCCGAGATCCCCGCGGGCGACCATCAGATCGTCGTCCTCGAGGTCAAGGGCCTCCCTGTCGGGCCGTCAGCCCCGCTCGTCTACCACGAGTCGTCCTTCCGCCCGCTGGCCTGAGGGGGCGCCTACCCCCGCGCGCACGACGGCGGGCGGCGGCACCCGCCGTCGTGCCCGCCGGGGAGCCGGCAGCCCAGAAGGAGGCCTACCGCGGCGTGAGCCGGTAGACGGTCGCGCCCCCGACCGCGGTCGCCTCGTAGTTCTCCGCGACGTAGGCCGCGATCTCGGAGTTCCTGCCGGGGCCGCCGCGCATGCCGCCCATGCCGCCGCCGGCGATGAAGTAGCCGATCTGCCCGTCGGCCACCATCTGCTTGAACTGGTCCAGGCTGGGGTACGGGTCCCCGCCGCTGAAGCCGCCGAGGGCGATCACACTCGTGCCCGTCGCGAGTTCGAGGCTCGCCGCGGAGGGCGCGCCCGTGATGATGGCGGACCACTTGGTGGTGGTGGACGCCAGCAGCGCGTTCAGCTCGGCGTTCGAGGCGGTCTCGCCACCGAACCCGCCGGGCGCACCGCCGGCGCGCTCTCCCGAGCCCTCGTTGGGGAGGGTCCCGCCGTCGGTCATTCCTGCACGTGCACCCATCGCGCCGAGGCCGCTCGCCCCGGTGGGGCCCGAGGCGGGGCTGGAGCCGGTATGGCCCACCGATGCCGTGGCCACGGCGTAGGCGGCGGAGCCGAGGCCCCCCGCGAGCAGCGCGGACACGGCGATGGCAACGGCGCCGAGCCGGAGCCGGTCGAAGCGCACGAGCAGGCCGAGGGCCGCGAGGACGCCCAGGGCGATGACGACGACCTTGAGCCACGGCAGCCACGTCTCCTCGCGGCCGAGCAGGATCCCGCTCCAGATGCCCGCGGCGAGCACGACGGCGGCGAGGGTCGCCCGGGCGGGCCAGCCGGCGCGCCGCCTCCAGAGCTCGGTGGCGCCGATGCCGACGAGGGCGGCGATGCCCGGGGCGAGCTCGATGGAGTAGTACGAGTGGATCGTGCCGCTCATGAAGCTGAAGACCGTCGCGGTCAGCAGCGTCCAGCCGCCCCAGAGCACGAGGGAGGCGCGGACCAGGTCGGTCCGCGGGGCGCGGCGCGTGAACCAGAGCCCGGCGGCGAGCAGGATGAGTGCGGCGGGCAGCAGCCACGAGATCTCGAGCCAGAAGGCGGGGCCGAACATGCGTGTCAGCCCCGGCGAGCCCCCGAACCCGCCATGCACTCCCAGGCCCCCGAAGGCCTCAGCACTCCCCGGGTCCACACCGCCCTGGGCAGCACCACGGGCAAAGTCGCCGCTGCCGGCAAAGTCCGCATCACCGTTGCCGCCGCCGAAGATCCGCCGGAGGCCGTTGTAGCCGAAGGTCAGCTCGAGGAAGCTGTTGGTCTGCGAGCCCGCCATGTACGGGCGCGCCGAGGCCGGTGTCAGCTGGAAGGCGAGGACGTAGCTGCCGGCGACTGCCACGATTCCGGCCAGGGCCGCGCCCAGATGCGCGAGGCGCCGGCCGAGGGTGGTCGGGGCGGCCCACAGGTAGGCGAGGGCGAGCCCCGGGACCACGATGAAGCCCTGGAGCATCTTGGTCAGGAAGGCCAGCCCGATCGCGGCCCCGGCGGCAGCGAGCCACGTCCAGCCGGCCTTCTCGATCGCGCGCACCGTCAGGTATCCGGCGAGGACGACGAGGAAGGTCAGCATCGCATCGGGGTTGTTGAACCGGAACATGAGCGCCGCGACGGGCGTGGCCGCGAGCGCGGCCCCCGCCATGAGGCCCGCGGCCGGGCCGCCGACCCGCTTCACGGCCGCGTACAGCAGCGCGACCGCGGCCACGCCCATGAGGGCCTCGGGCAGGAGCATCGTGAAGGAGTTGAAGCCGAAGACCCGGCCGAGCAGGCCGGGGATCCACAGGGAGGCCGGCGGCTTGTCCACGGTGATCGCGTTGCCGGCGTCGAGGGAGCCGAAGAACCAGGCCGTCCAGTCCTTGGTTCCGGCCTGGATGGCGGCGGCGTAGAAGCTGTTGGCGTAGCCCGAGTTGGTGAGGTTCCACAGGTAGAGCAGGCCCGTGGCCACGAGGAGGGCGGCGGCGGAGGGCCGGACCCACCGGGGCCGCGCCGCGGCCTCGCGTCGAGGGCGGGCATCGGCGTGGGCGGGGCTGTCCACGGGGCGCAGGGGCTCCCGGGCGAGGTCGGCAGTCATGTCCTTCTTTCGGTCTGCTGGGGACGGGTCTGGGCGAGGGAGGCAGCGGGCGTCATCGGGCCGCTGTGCGGCGGCGCCGGAAGACCCAGAGCCGGAAGAGGAGGAACTTCACGGCGGTCGCGGCGAGGTTCGCGGCGGTGACCACTCCGATCTCGAGCCAGCGTCCCGGCGTCGTGAGCCCGTGGACCCAGGCGAGCGCGCCCGAGGTGAGCAGAAGCCCGAGGCCGAAGACGACGAGGCCCTCCAGATGCTGTCGGGCAAGCTGTGCGGCGCCCAGGACACCGAAGGTGAATCGGCGGTTGGCGGCCGTGTTGGCCACGGCGGTGATCAGCAGCGCGGCGAAGTTCGCGGCCTGGGCGTCGAAGAAATCGCGCCCGAGGATGTAGAGGCCCATGTAGGCCAGCGTGGAGACGACGCCGATGGCGCCGAAGCGCACGAGCTGGCCGAACAGGCTCTGCCGGACGCCGGCCTCCTCGGTGCGCGCGACGGCGGGCAGCGGCCCTCGCGCGAGCGCCGCCTGGAGTTGGCCGAGGGGGATGCGGCCGCGCGCCATGTCCACGGACATGCGGCACATGCCGCGGAGGTCGTCCACGGCGGTCTGGACGATGGCCACCTTCGAGTCCGGATCGTCCGTCCAGTCCACGGGGACCTCGTGGCAGCGCAGCCCGCAGCGCTCGGCCAGCACCAGCAGCTCGGTGTCGAAGAACCAGGCCTTGTCCAGGGTGTGCGGCAGGAGGTGGCGGGCCACGTCGGCGCGGATCGCCTTGAAGCCGCACTGCGCGTCGCTGAAGCGGGCTCCCATCACCGAGTGCAGGAGGAAGTTGTAGGAGCGGGAGACGAACTCGCGCTTCGGGCCGCGGACGACCCGGGACGTCCGCGCGAGCCGGGTTCCGATCGCGAGGTCCGAGTGGCCCGAGACGAGCGGGGCGACAAGCGGCCCCAGCGCGTTGAGGTCCGTGGAGAGGTCCACATCCATGTACGCGAGCACGGGCGAGTCCGAGGACAGCCAGACCTGGCGCAGGGCGTTGCCGCGGCCCTTCTCGGGCAGGTGGACCACCCGCAGCTCCGGCAGCTCGCGGCCCAACCGCTCCGCCACGCGCAGCGTCCCATCCGTCGAGGCGTTGTCCGCGACCGTGATGCGGAAGGTGAGCGGGACGTCCCGCGAGAGGTGGGCATGGAGGCGGCGGATGCACTCCTCGAGGTCCTTCTCCTCGTTGTACACCGGGATCGTGACGTCGAGGACTGGGATGCCCAGCTCGGCCAGCGCGGCGAGGTCGAGCGCCGTCCCGGGCGTCGACGGGAGCGTCCGGCCTGCCTGGGACGGGGAGTCCGTGAGTGTCATGCCTCGACTGTCCGGGCCCGGGTTGTGCCTCGCGTATCCCCCAGCTGTGCGGCCGCTGTGACTCCCCGAGGCCGACGAGGTCGCCTCAGTGTGGGCTGGTTCACGACGGCGTCTTGTCGCGGGGGCTGGTCAGGCTTAGCATTGTGTGAGCGATATTAGAACGTTGAGTTCTATTATCGAACACGTTGAATCGAGCACAGCTTGGCTGGCGAGAGGTCGCCACCCCACAGAGAAGTGAGGAAACCCCGTGCAGTTCCACCACCACGGCTACGTATCCGGCGACCCGCGCGTCCAGCCGGCCGCCGGCGTCGGCATCGACCGGCCCGAGGAGCTCCCCGACGAGGTCGACGTCCTCATCGTGGGCACCGGCCCCGCGGGCATGATCGCCGCCGCGCAGCTCGCCCAGTTCCCCGACGTGACCACCCGCATCGTCGAGCGCCGCCCCGGGCGGCTCGCGATCGGCCAGGCGGACGGCATCCAGGCCCGCAGCGTCGAGACCTTCCAGGCCTTCGGCTTCGCCGAGCGGATCACCGCCGAGGCCTACCACATCACCGAGATGAACTTCTGGGTCCCGGACCCGGCCAACCCCTCCAACATCGTCCGCAGCTCCCGCGCGGTCGACGACGAGATGGGCATCAGCGAGTTCCCGCACCTGATCGTCAACCAGGCCCGCGTCCTGGACTACTTCGCCGAGTTCGCGAAGAACTCGCCCACTCGCCTGACGCCGGACTACGGCTACGAGTTCCGCTCCCTCGAGGTCACCGGCGAGGGCGAGTACCCCGTCGTCGTCACCCTCCTGCACACGGCGGGCGAGCTCGAGGGCCGCGAGCGCACGGTGCGCGCCAAGTACGTCGTGGGGGCCGACGGCGCGCGGAGCAAGGTCCGCGAGTCGATCGGCTGCACGCTGGCCGGGGACCAGGCCAACCACGCGTGGGGCGTCATGGACGTCCTCGCGGTGACCGACTTCCCGGACATCCGCACCAAGTGCGCGATCCAGTCGCACGACGGCGGCAGCATCCTCCTGATCCCGCGCGAGGGCGGCCACCTCTTCCGGATGTACGTGGACCTCGGCGTCGTGCCAGCGGACGACCACGGCGCGATCCGCAAGACCCCGCTCGAGGAGGTCATCCGCAAGGCGAATGAGATCATCCACCCCTACACGCTCGAGGTGCGCAACGTCGCCTGGCACAGCGTCTACGAGGTGGGCCACCGCCTCACGGACCGGTTCGACGACGTCGTGCCCGCCGAGAAGGGGGCGCGCACACCGCGCGTGTTCATCGCCGGCGACGCGTGCCACACGCACAGCGCGAAGGCCGGCCAGGGCATGAACGTCTCGATGCAGGACGGCTTCAACCTCGGCTGGAAGCTCGGCCACGTGCTCGAGGGCCGCAGCCCGGAGAGCCTCCTCGCGACCTACTCGGCCGAGCGCCAGGTGATCGCGCAGAACCTCATCGACTTCGACAAGGAGTGGTCCACCCTCATGGCGAAGAAGCCGGAGGAGTTCGAGAACCCCTCGGACCTCGCCGACTTCTACGTGCGCACCGCCGAGTTTCCAGCCGGATTCATGACGCAGTACGCGCCGTCCATGCTCACCGCCGAGGCCACCCACCAGGACCTCGCGACGGGCTTCCCGGTGGGCAAACGCTTCAAGTCCGCGCGCGTGGCCCGGGTCTGCGACACCAACCCGCTGCACCTCGGCCACCAGGCGACGGCGGACGGCCGCTGGCGCATCTACGTCTTCGCCGACGCCGCCGCGGCAGGCGAGCAGTCCGCCGTCGCCGACTTCGCGGAGTGGCTCTCGGCCTCGCCGGAGTCGCCCCTCGCCGCGACGCCCGAGGACCTGGACCGCGACGCGTGGTTCGACGTCAAGGTGGTGTACCAGCAGAAGCACGCGGACGTCGACATCAACGCCGTCCCGTCGGTGTTCAAGCCCTCGGTGGGGCCGTTCCAGCTCACGTACCTCGAGAAGGTCTACGCGACGCTGCCGGGCGAGGACATCTTCGAGGTGCGCGGGATCGACCGCGGCGGCGTTGTCGTCGTCGTGCGCCCGGACCAGTACGTGGCCAACGTCCTGCCGCTCACGGCGACGGCGGAGCTCGGCGCGTTCTTCGCGGGCATCCTCAAGGGCCGCGCCACGGCCTCCGCCTGACCCCTGCCGCTTCGCCGGATGTGCCGCGGGGGCTTGGGAGCCCGTGGCCGGGGTAACGGTCGCGTGCGGGAGGCCGACGGCGGCTGCCGTCGCAGGATGGGGGCGACGCCGCCGGCCTCCCAGCAGGGACAGACACCGGCAGGACAGGCATGAGCCGAAGGAGTGCGCCATGATCGAGCGCGGCAGCGACAAGCACGGACCGCATCTGGACGACCAGATGAAGCACGAGTCGGACCCGGCCGTGAAGGGCGGCCAGCCGGCCCACCGCGAGGAGTTCCGCCAGACGGAGCCCTTCCCGGACGACACGGACGACGTCGAGACCCGCGCCGCCATGGAGCGGGACCTCGGCCCGGACGCCGGGATGCAGGAATCCGCATCCAAGGGGCCCGAGGGACCCGAGGGCGAGCCCAGCATCGAGTGAGCCTCGGCATCGGGCGGGGTCACGGCCGGAGGGGGGCCGACCGTTTGCCCCAGGTGCGCGCGGGGAAAGACGGGTGGACGAGTCCAGACGACGCGCCCAGAACTCGCCTGAGGAGGAGCCATGGCTTCCGCACACGACGACAGCAAGGACCCCTACGGGACCGCCGGTGAGGAGGCGTCCACGAACGAGCCCGTCGCGGCCCCGGACGGCTCCGACGAGGAGCTGGACGTGGACACCTCGACGCCTGGCCCCGCCCGCCTCCGCCGGCACATCTCGGCCGCGAACGTCAACCAGACCATCCCCATAGAGCAGGCGCAGCTGGAGACGGACAGCGGCGCCGAGGAGGGGCAGCCATGACGGCTTCGAATCCCGGCAGCCCCGACCGCCCGGTTCCCCCGTCCGGGGGCGGGCCAGGCGCGGGCTCCGGCGCCGGGTCCGGCACGGGCCCCACCCCGCGCCGCCCGGCCGAGCCGCGCGTGACGAGGGCCAGCGTCATGTGGGTCGCCGTCGTCGGGGCCCTGGTCCTCTTCGTCCTCCTGGTCGTGTTCTTCATCCAGAACCAGGACCTCGTGCTCGTGCGGTTCCTCGGGTTCGACGGCGCCGTTCCCCTCGGCCTCGCGCTGTTCATCGCCGCCGTCGCCGGCGGAGTCCTCGTCGCCGTCGTCGGCGCGGTGCGGATCATCCAGCTCCGCGCGGCCACCCGGCGGGCGCTGCACCACAAGCCCACAGCCTGACGTATCGGCCTGGCCGGGCGCTATATGCCGCCGGCTGGCCCCAATGCGGGAGAGAATGCCCTCGTGCCCATCCTCCCCGCAGATCGTGACCCCCGCCTCATCACCCTGCGCCGGGGCGGTACTCTGACCGACGAGCACCATAGGCTCCTCGCCGCGTGGGCGGCCCTCTGCGCCGAGCACGTCCTTCCCCTCTTCGAGCACGAGCAGCCTCAGGACTCGAGGCCCCGTGACGCCCTTGCGATCGCACGCTCCTGGATCCGCGGCGAGGTGCACATGCGCAGCGCGCATCAGGCCGCCTTCGTGGCGAACGCCGCTGGGCGCGGGCTGCCCGACCCGGCGAAGTTCGCGGCCCTTGCTGCCGGCCAGGCGGTGGCCGTGGCCCATGTCGCGGCCCATGATCTCGGGGCCGCAGCCTATGCCATCAGGGCCGCCGCAGCCTCAGCGCCGGCAGGCCAGGGAGAGTCAGCCCGCCTTCGGGAAAGGGACTGGCAGCGGGAGCGCATCCCCCTCGAGGTCCGGGACCTCGTCCTCGATGATCAGCGGCGCCGGAGCTCGATCTGCTGGAACGCGTTCGACGACTGAGCCTGGCGAACGCCCCAGGGCTGTGCTCGGCTGATCGGAGGGCTGACGCGGGAGGCGCCCCGGCGTATCGTCGGTGGCGTAGACGACCGGAAGGACGGCCACCCATGAAGGTCGAATCCTGGCTCTTTGGGACGGGAGCGTTCATCTTCATCCCGCTCGCGGCCATCTACGGATGGCTCACCGACTGGTCGGAGTGGGTCGGCATCATCGGGCTGCTCCTGCT
The DNA here is from genome assembly GCF_056780155.1 of Sinomonas sp. T428B. Lineage (NCBI taxonomy): Bacteria > Bacillati > Actinomycetota > Actinomycetes > Micrococcales > Micrococcaceae > Sinomonas > Sinomonas sp. T428B. Next base: position 3,752,492 of record NZ_JBRAZR010000001.1, read on the forward strand.
GGGCGGACTGTCCATCATGATCGGCTCCTACCTCATGGTCACCTCCCGGCGCGTCGGAAGCCGGCCGGAGGACCGCGAGGACGCCGAGATCCATGAGGGCGCCGGCGAGCAGGGCCACTTCAGCCCGTGGAGCTGGTGGCCGATCACCCTCGGGGGCGCGGCCGCCATCTCGCTCCTCGGCGTGGCCATCGGCTGGTGGCTCCTCTTCATCGGGGCAGGCGTAGCACTCGTGGGGCTCATCGGCTGGGTGTTCGAGTACAGCCGCGGAGACCACGCGCACTGAGCCCACGCCGGACCTGCGCGGGGCCTTCTGTGGCGGGCCCGGCCTCCCTTACCCTGTAGCGGTCCCGAGTGAATCGCCCGCTGGGACGCTGGGGCCCGGCGAGGCGGTGTCGACGCCGAAGGAGCGCGCCATGTCCACCAACCCCAGCAGCACCCCGATCCTCGTCACGACCCTGAGCAAGAAGTCCCACGACGAGCCTGACGAGCGGCGGAGCCCCGAGAAGTCCCAGATCGACATCGTCCACGTGGGCGACTACACGATCGGCCGGTTCACCTTCGAGCCCGGCTGGCGCTGGTCGGAGTGCATCAAGCCGGTCGTGGGCACTGACAGCTGTCAGAACAATCACGTCGGGTACTGCGTCTCGGGCTCGCTCACCGTCCGCCTCGTCAGCGGCGAGGAGGCCACGGTCAAGGCCGGCGACTCCTACACCATCCCGCCGGGGCACGACGCGTGGGTCAACGGCGACGAGAAGTTCGTCGGCCTCGAGTTCGTCAGCGCCGCGACCTACGCCAAGGCGGACTGACGGCCCGCCTCAGCCGATCTTCTCCGCTAGGGCGATGATGATGCCCGCCGGGCCGCGGAGGTAGCAGAGCCGGTACACGTCCTCGTACTGCACGACGTCGCCGAGGAGCTCCGCGCCGTGGCCTCGCAGGCGGGCGAGGGTGCCGTCGATGTCTTCGACGGCGAACATGACGCGATGCAGGCCCAGGGTGTTCGGCGGACTCTCCGGCGCGGCCAGTGCGGCGGGGGCGTGGTACTTGGTCAGCTCGAGCCTGCCGTGGCCGTCCGGCGTCCGCATCATCACGATCTCGCTGCGGACGCCGTCGAGCCCCACGGTGCGGTCCGCCCAGACGCCTTCGATCGGCGCCCTCGCTTCCATCTCCATGCCGAGGTCGGTAAAGAATGCGACGGCCGCGTCCAAGTCATCGACGACGATCGCGACGTTGTCCATCCGCTCAATAGCCACAGGGCTTTCCTCTCGTAGGCCAGATCCTTATCGGACAGCCTTTCAGACCGCCAGCCCAGCTGCCCTCCCCCGCATGTGCTTCCCTGGCCCGCATGTGCTTCCCTGGCCCGCATCTGCTGCCCTGATCAGGGCAGCAGATGCGGCGAAAGGCAGCAGATGCGGCCGACGACGCCGCTCGGCCGCTTCGTCAGGCGGCCGCCGGCTGGGGCGCGAGGGCGAGATCCGCGGCCCCGATGGCCCCGGCGAGGGGGCCGAGGGTCGCGGCTTGGAGCGTCGGGCGGGAGCGTGGCCGGGTGACCTCGACGGCCGTGAGGGCCTCCTGCACGACGGCGAGGAACCGCGGGTCAGTGCCGAGTCCACCGCCGAGGACCACAATGTCGGGGTTCAGGGCGGCGGCGAGGAAGGAGATCCCGCGCACGAGGTGCCCCGCGACCGCCTCGACGACGGCGCGGGCCGCCGGATCGGCGTCGGCGGCGGCGAGGACGTGGTGGCTCGCGCTCGGGCCACCCCATCCCGCCGCCACGGCCGCCCGGTGGAGGGCGCCGCCGCTCGCATAGCGTTCCCAGCAGCCCCGGGACCCGCACGTGCACGCCTCCCCGCCGGGCACGAGCGGCAGGTGGCCGATCTCCCCCGCGGCCCCGGTGGCCCCGCAAAGGAGCCGCCCGTTGAGGACGAAGCCGCCCCCGAGCCCAGTCCCGACCGTGATCAGCGCGAAGGCGTCACCGCGCCGGTGCCCGCCGAAGCGGTACTCCGCCCAAGCCGCCGCATTCGCGTCGTTGGCCACGTGGATGAATGCGCCCTCGGGGACACGGTCGGCAATCCGCCCCGCAATATCCACGTCGGCCCAGCCGATGTTCGGCGCCGAGGCGATAACTCCCGTGGCCGGGTCGACATCGCCCGGGACGGCCAGACCGACCCCGGCCAGCGGCCTTGCCGCGGCGTGGGCGGCGACGATGTCCGCGATGAGGTCGACGACCGCGTCCCCCTCGCGCGGAGTGGGAACAGTGGCGGTCTCCAGGACGGTGCCGTCTCCGTCGAGGATCGCCGCAGCGATCTTGGTGCCGCCGACGTCGAGGCCGAGCGAGCAGGCCATCGACGTCACGTCCGGATCCAGGCGGTGGCCTGGCCCGGGAGCCTGCCGTCCTCGAGCGCCGCGCTCGCGAGGAGCACCTCGCCCGCGGGCAGCTCGACGGGGGCGTCGCCGAAGTTGGCGACGACGTGCCAGCCGCCCGGGCGGGCGAAGTGCAGCGCCTCGGGGCTGTCCGACTCGATCCAGTCGAGCCGCTCCTCGCCCTGGAGCTCGCGCCGCAGGGCGAGCGCCGAGCGGTAGAACGAGAGGGTCGACGCCGGGTCCCCCGCCTGGGTGCCGGCGGCGAAGTCGGCGAACCACCGCGGCTGGGGAAGGTGGGCCCCGCCAGGGCCGAAGCCGAACGAGGAACCCTCGGTAGGTGCGGCTTCCCACGGCAGGGGGACGCGGCAGCCGTCCCGGCCGATCTCGACGCCCCTGTTGCGGAAGAAGGACGGGTCCTGGCGGTCGGCCTCCGGGATCCGGCCGACCTCCTGGAGGCCCAGCTCCTCGCCCTGGTAGAGGTAGGCGGAGCCGGGAAGCGCGAGCATGAGCAGGGTCGCGGCCTTGGCCCGACGCAGGCCCATCGGGATGTCCAGCTCGGCGGGGTCACCGCCGTCGAGGAGCCACGACTTCCCGTCCGTTCCGCCGGCGCCGGACGCCTTCGGGAGCGCGTAGCGGGTGGCGTGGCGGACGACGTCGTGGTTGGAGAAGACCCAGGTCGAGGAGGCGCCGGACTCCTCGGCGAAGGCCAGGTTGTCCTCGATGATCTTCCGGAACTGCGCGGCGTCGAAGTCGGCCTGGAGGAGGTCGAAGTTGAAGGCCTGGCCCAGCCCCTCGGGCGAGGCGTACCGGGCGCGTCGGTGGCTCTGCACCCAGGCCTCGGCGACGGCGGTGCGCGGCGGGTCGTACTCGTTGAAGACCTTCCGCCACTCGGCGTAGATCTCATGCACCTCGTCGCGGTCCCAGATGGGGTGCTCGCCGTCGCGGAAGGCGTCGTGCCCGCCGAGGATGGTCCTGACCGCGTCGAAGGCCGGGTCGAGGTTCTTCGTGAGCCCGTGCGCGACGTCGATGCGGAAGCCGTCGACGCCGCGGTCGGCCCAGAAGCGCAGGGTCGTGAGGAAGTCCTCGCGCACCTCGGGGTTGTCCCAGTTGAGGTCGGGCTGCTCCTTGGCGAAGAGGTGGAAGTACCACTGACCCGGGCTGCCGTCAGCTTCGGTGATGCGCTCCCACGCGCCGCCGCCGAAGATCGAGGTCCAGTCGTTGGGCGGGAGCTCGCCGTCCTTGCCCTTGCCGTCGCGGAAGATGTACCGGTCGCGGGCCGGCGACCCCTTCGGCGAGGCGAGGGCCTCCTGGAACCACGCGTGCCGGTCCGAGGAGTGGTTCGGGACGATGTCCACGATGACCTTGATCCCGGCCTCGTGGAGGGCCGCGACCATCTCGTCGAACTCCGCCAGGGTGCCGATGCGGGGGTCGACGTCGCGGTAGTCGTCGACGTCGTAGCCGCCGTCCGCGAGGGCCGAGGGGTAGAACGGGCTCAGCCACACGGCGTCGACCCCCAACTCCTTGAGGTACGGCACCCGCGAGATGATCCCCTTGAGGTCGCCGACGCCGTCGCCGTTCGCGTCCGCGAAGCTGCGCGGATAGATCTGGTAGACCGCCGCCTGGCGCCACCAGTCGGCGTCGCTGGCCGTGCCCACGGGGTTCGGGGCGGTGAAGGTGCTGGTCATGGACACGTCTGGAGTCTCCTTGGACTGGGGGGTGGGCGATTCAGGACTTGGAGCCGGAGAGGGCGATGCCCTCCACGATCTGGCGCTGCGCGACGCCGAACACGACGAGCAGCGGGGCGGCCGCGAGGGTCGTGGCGGCCATGAGGGCGGTCCAGTCGGCGCCGTACTGGCCCTTGAACTGGTTCACGAGCAGCGGCAGGGTGAAGTTCGCATCGCTGTTGAGGAAGATCAGCGGGCCGAAGAAGTTGTTCCACTGGCCCAGGAAGGTGAAGATCCCCAGGGCGGTGAGCGGGGTGCGCAGCAGCGGCAGGATCATCGTCGTGAAGATCCGGAAGCGGCTCGCGCCGTCGATCTCGGCGGCCTCCTCGAGCTCCTTCGGGATCCCCCTGACGTACTGGCGCAGCAGGAAGACGCCGAACGCGTTGAACAGGGCCGCGGGGACGATGAGGGCGGCGTGGGTGTCCACCCAGCCGAGCCAGCCCATGATGATGTACAGCGGGATGATGGTCAGCTGCGCGGGGACCATCATCGTCGCCAGGAACACCATGAAGAGGGGCTTGCTGCCGCGGAATTCGATCCGGGCGAAGGCGTAGGCAGCCATGGCCGAGGTCAGCAGCGACACCACGGTGACGGTCACGGCGATGTACGTGCTGTTCCAGAAGCCGCGGACGAAGTCGGCCCCGCCCAGGGCCTTGTCGTAGCCCTCCATCGTCCACTCGACGGGGAAGAGCGCCGGGGGCTGGGCGAAGATCTCGGCGATGGGCTTGAACGAGGACAGCAGCATCCAGACGAACGGCAGGGCCATGACAACGGCGCAGGCGGCGAGCGCGAGGTGCAGCACGGCGCGGCCGGCGAGTCGCCCCAGGGGCGTGGTCCTGGGCGCCGGCGGGGCGGTGGACGTCCGGGCGGTCCTGGCGCTTCGAGTGCTTCGGGATGTGGTGAGTGTGCTCATTCTGCGTAGTGCACCCATCGTTTCTGGGCTGCCAGCTGCAGGGCGGTGACGCCGAGGAGGGACAGCAGGAGGAGGAAGGCCAGCGCCGCGGCCTGGCCGAAGCTGAATTCGCGGAAGGCGATCTGGACGATCTCGTAGACGATCGTGCGGGCGGCCTCGGGGGCGTTGGAATCCATGAAGACGTAGATGTAGTCGAAGATCTGGAAGGAGCCGATGACCGAGGTGATCGAGAGGAACAGAATCGTCGGGGACAGCAGCGGGATCGTGACGTGGACGAGCTTCTGCCAGCCCGTGCAGCCGTCCAGCTCGGCGGCCTCGAGGAACGAGGAGCCGATGCTCTGCAGGCCGGCCATGAACATCACGAGCTGGTAGCCCAGGCCCTGCCAGACGGCGACGATGGCGAAGGCGGGGATGATGAAGGCCGGGTCCTGCAGCCAGTCCGGGGCCTGGATGCCGAGGCCCCGCAGGGCGCTGTTCACCGGGCTGATGTCGGGGTTGAAGAGCCACAGCCAGACCGCGGCGACCGCGACCGAGGAGGTCACGACGGGGGCGACGAAGGCGAGCCGGTAGACCTGCGTCATCTTCCCGGCACGCTGCATGAGCAGGGCGAAGAGGAAGCTCGAGATCATCAGGCCCGGGACCTGCAGGGCTGTGAACCAGAGCGTGTTCAGGGCCGAGCGCTGGATCCGGGGGTTCGAGAGGACGTCGGCGAAGTTCGCCAGGCCAGTGAAACTCGCCGCGCCGAAGCCGTCCCAGTCGCTGAAGGCCAGCACGAGGGCGAACACGAGGGGGCCGGCCATGAAGGCGACGAGCCCGACGAGCTGCGGGGACAGGAAGACGAGGGCGGCGACGGCGTCCTTGCGGCGCCGGCGGGACGGACGGCGCACCGCGGGCGGTGGTGTGGCCTGCTTGCGGGCAGGCGCCTCGGCGAGCGCGCTCACTTGGCCGAGCCCACCAGCCGGGTGACAGCGGCGCTGAACGACGCCGCCGTCGTCGCCGGGTCCTTGAACAGCTTGTCGACGAGGACCGGAAGCTCGGTGGAGACCTTCACGTCCCGGATGAAGGAGGTCGGCATGGCGTAGCCCTTGGCGACGACGTCGCTGAACCACTGGCCGTGGGCGGGCACGCCGCCCTCGGTGGCGATCTCGTCCAGCCCCCTGATCGACGCGACGGCGTTGCCTCCGCCGGAGAGGCGGAACTTCTGCCCGTCCCGGCTGACGTAGTTGCCGATCAGCTCGAGGGCCTTCTCGCGGTTCTTCGCCTTCGCGTTGAGGGCGATGGCCGCGGTGGCGACCGGCGCCGGCATGATCTCCCGGCCCGAGGGCGAGGGCAGGGGCGCGATGTCGTAGGCGAACTTCGCGTCCTTCAGCGTCGGCAGGGCCCAGCGGCCCACGTTGTTGAGCGCGAGCTGGCCCGCAAGGAAGAGGGCGTCGCCGCTCTGGCCCTTGGGCAGGGAGCCCGCGTAGGTGATGTTGCCGGACGCGAACTGCTCCAGCAGCCAGCCGAGGCCCTCCTGGGCCTTGGGATCGTCGGCGAAGACCAGAGTGCCGGACCCGTCCTGGAGCGTGCCGCCGAAGGCTGTGATCGACCAGACCCAGTTGAACCACCAGTTGGCCAGGATGAGGCCCTTCTTGCCCGAGGCGCGGACCTTGTCCAGGAGGTCCGTGAGGGCGTTGAAGTCCCACGAGCCGGCCTCGAACGCCAGGGCCGGGTCCTGCGACACACCCGCGGCCTGGAGCACGTCCTTGTTGAACCAGAGCACCGAGGGGTTGCAGTCCACCGGGAGTCCGTAGATGCCGGATCCCTCGGCCGGCTTGCACCACTGGTAGAGGCCCTCGGGGAAGTCCGCGAGCGTCACGGGAGATGACCCGCTGTCCAGGTACTCACTCAGGTCCGCGATCTGCTGGGACTCGATGAACTTGGCCATCGATCCGTCGCCGACGTAGAAGGCGTCCGGGGCGGAGCCGCCGGCGAGCTGGGAGAGGAGCTTGGCCTCGTAGTCGCCTACAACGGCCTGGAACTCGACCTTGGCATTGAGCTTCGTCGACAGCTCCGCCGCGAACTGCTTGTACCGCTCGCCCTCGCCGGGGTTGGCCCAGGCCCCCCACGTGACCTTGCCGCCGGATGCACCGGGGGCAGAACCGCCTCCGCAGGCCGCGAGGGCGGGAGCCGCGGCGAAACCGAGGGCGCCGAGGAGGCCGGTGCGCAGCACCGTGCGCCGGTCGAGGGCGCGGGAGAGAGAGGGCTGGGACATCGTCGTCAATCCTTCCGAGAGGGGGACTCCGGGCATGGGGAGGGGCTGGATGATGCCCCACAGAGGCACGCCAGCTAAACCGAAAGCCACTAAATTTAGCGGGTAAATATATCGGGTGCAGATAGTATGGGTCGATGAACGAGTCGCGGTCAAGGGGTGTTACGGCGGCATCGCAGCAGTACCTGCGGGAGGTCAATGCGGGCATGCTGCTGAGGCTCCTGCGGGAATCCGGTCCCATGACCGGAAGCGAGCTCATAGACCTTTCCGGCCTCACCCGGGCCACGGTGATCGCGATCTGCGAGGACCTCATGGACCGCGGCTGGGTCCAGGAGCTGGAGAACCAGCGCGCCGCCGGAGACTACGTCAAGGGCCGCCCCGCCCGCCGCTTCGCCTTCAACGAGCGGGCCGCCTTCGTCCTCGGGATCGACATCGGCAACTGGAAGGTCACCGCCGTCGTGGCGGACATGGCCGGGACGATCCTGTCCAAGGCCGCAAAGCCCTTCCGGACGATCAATGTCCCGGCCGGAGAGCGAGCCGGCGTGCTGGACCAGACCGTCAGAGATGCCCTGGAGCGGGCGGGGGTGCCTCCGGAGCGCGTCCTCGCCGTCTCGGCGGGGGTGTCGGCCCCGGTCAGCCGCGATGGAGAGATCCTCACGGCCCAGGAGTTCTGGAAGTCCTTCGACGTCCGCAAGGCCGTGTTCGCGCGCCACGGCTCGCACGTGCTCCTCGAGAACGACGCCAACCTCGCCGCCCTCGCCGAGCGCTGGCGGGGCACCGCCCAGGGCGTCGACGATCTCGCCGTCGTGCTGGCCGGAGACCGCCTCGGCTCGGGCGTCCTCGAATCCGGGCGCCTCCTGCATGGGAGCAGCGGCGCGTTCGGCGAGCTCGGCTACCTCTTCCAGCTGGAGGGCGTCGGCGATCCCATGGGCATCGCGACCTGTGCTCAGCTGTGGGGGCAGGAGGCCATCGAGTCTGGCGCGAAGACCCGGCTGCGCGAGCTCTGTGGGGGCCACCCGGAGCAGCTCTCAGCCGAGGCGGTCTTCGCCGCCGCCGCGGACGGCGACCGCACCGCCGTCGGCATCCTCGACCGGATCGCCGAGCGCATGGCCCGCGTCATCGGATCGATGAGCACGATCGTCAATCCGGAGCTCGTCGTCATCGCCGGGGCCGTGGCAGCGTCCGCGGACGCGATCATCCCCGCCATCGAGGAGTACCTTCCCTCGTTCACCGCCACCCCGCCCCGCGTGAAGGCCTCGACCCTCGGCGACAGCATCGTCTCGATCGGCGCCGTCCGCCACGCACTCGACTACGTGGAGGAGCACGCCCTGGAGCTGCGCCCGAACTCCCTGCCCGATCAGCCTGCGGCGGCCCTTCCGGGGTAAACACTCAAGGGCCGGCGGAGGCTCCGGATCCTGGCCCAGGCCCCCAAGGAGCGCACCACCCCGGTTCTGGTCTCTGCGCCCGCAATTGTCGAGTTGGGGCCGGTGCGGAGTCCCGCCACCGACCCCAACTCGACAATTCCGCGGCGAGCAGGGGGCCGGGCAGGGGACCTACCGACGCCGTTCGACGCAGCTATTCCTCGAACTCGCCCTCGCCCGCGGGTGGGTAGTCCTCGTCATCGACCGTCAGCCCCTGGGCCTGCTCGAGCAGGTCCGCCTCGGAGGCCTCGGCCTCCGGGTTGACCTCCCAGGAAGCCTCGTCCGGCACGGCAGGCTGCCGCTGCTCGAGGTAGTCCGCCTCCGGCGCCTCGACAGGTGTTCCGGCGTCGGGCTCGTCCTGGGCGGCCGGCCGCGCGGGGATGCTCTGCTCCACCGCGTCCGCTTCAGGCACTTCGTGAGTCATGTCCTGCCTCCTTCGCCTCGCCACGGTCGCCGGCGGGGGCCGCCGGCTCCGCCTGTGCCGTACCCGACGGCGTCTGCACCCAAACGGCTCACGCCCCCGGCGCCATGCGGACAGCCTACGCCGTCGCCTGCCCCGACGTCGCCCGGCCGGTCTGGGCCGCCGGGGCCATCCGCGCCACCTCGGCGATGTTCTCGCTCGCCGCCCACGAGGCCAGGAGCCGCAGGGCCTCGTCGCTGGGGCTCCCGGGGACGGCAGGGTACACCGTGAGCGTGTGCCCCGGGTCCTCCTCGAGATCGAGGACCTGGTAGCTCAGCTCGAGGAGCCCGACCACGGGGTGCCGGAAGGCCTTCGCGCCCGTGTAGTGCCGCCGCACGTTGTGCGCCGCCCAGCGCGGGCGGAACTCCTCGCTGCGCATGGAGAGCTCGCCGATGAGCTCGGCGAGCTGCTTGTCGTGCGGGCTGCGGCCCGCCTCGCGGCGCAGGATGGCCACGTTGGCGTTGGCGGCCGCGTTCCAGTCCGTGTAGAAGTCCTGCGAGCGCGGGTCGAGGAAGATGAACCGCGAATGGTTGCCCGGCCGGGTCGAGCCCCGGTACATGTCCGAGTAGAGCGCATAGCCGAGCAGGTTGGCCGCGACGATGTCCATCCGGTTGTTCCCGATGAGCGCGGGAGCCCCCGTGATCGCGTCGAGGAGGTGCTGGAGGACGGGCCGGACGGACGACGCCGGCGCGGCAGCCGCCGTCGTCCGTCGCCGTGCCGGGCTGCTCGAGGCCCGCGCGAGGTTGTACAGGTGGTCGTGCTCGGCGCGGTCGAGCCCGAGCGCGCGCGCGATCGCGTCGAGGACGCTGTCCGAGACGCCCGAGAGGTTCCCGCGCTCGAGCCGCGTGTAGTAGTCGACGCTGACGCCGGCGAGGCGGGCGACTTCCTCGCGCCGGAGGCCCGCGACGCGGCGGCGCCCGCCGATGGGCTCGATGCCGGCCTGCTCGGGGGTGATGCGTCCGCGGCGGGAGATGAGGAACTCGCGCACCTCGGCTCGGTTGTCCATGCACACCACGCTACGACGCGAGCCTCGGGCGGAGGGAGGCCCTGCTGGACCCCCGTTCAGCCCTCGTCGATCCGCTTGAGCAGGTCCTTGAGCGCGTCCCTGATGTCGTCGTGGTCGTACTGGCCCGCGCGGCTCTCCCCGGAGATGACCGCGCAGCGGTGCACCTTCCTCAGGTCGCTGTAGGGGAACTTGTAGCGCCCCTTCGTGCCGCCCTCCTCGTCGTCGACCCCGAGGAACCACTTCGAGTACTCGCCCTCGCCCTCCTCGTCGAGGAGTGTGCTGAGCTCCTCGGCCGACGGCGCGTGCTCGCTCCAGTCGTCGCGGACGTCCGAGACGACCTTGCCCTCGCGGACGAGCGCCTTGGCGTGCTCGTACGCCTTCTTGTTCAGCTTCACCGCCATCGTGGCCTCCTGCGCTCGGGTGGGGCTGCTCCCCCTCACGCGGGAGGACTACCCCCGGCCGAGGGCGTCAATCGCCGGCGGTGAGGGCTCCTCCGCCGGCACCCGCTCCCCAGAGTCCCGCTCGGCGCGGGGAACGCGGAGGCTCCCGTAGCGCTCCATGCGGTGCCACCTCAGGTGCACGCCCGCGAACGCGGTCACCACGGACTGGATGACCACGAGGTACATGAGCTGGCGGTAGACGAGCTGCTGGAGCGGCAGGGTCCACAGCGGGCGCAGCCGCTCGCCGTCGAGCCTGAACGCGTAGCCGGCCATGAACAGCTGGACCGCGAGGAACACCAGCCACAGGGCCGCGATCCTCAGGGGGTCCAGGAAGATGAGCCCGTAGACGGCGAAGACGTCGACCACGGGGGCGAAGACCGGGAGCAGGACCTGCAGCACGAGCAGGTAGCCCAGGCCGCGCCGGCCGAGCTTGCCCGCGGCCCCGCGCTGGACGACGGCGCCGCGGTGCTTCCACATGGCCTGCAGCGTCCCGTAGCACCAGCGGTAGCGCTGCTTCCAGAGGGCGCCGAGCGTCGCCGGTGCCTCGGTCCAGGCCAGGGCGTCGTCCTGGTAGACGACGCGCCAGCCGGCGCGGCACAGGGACATCGTGAGGTCCGTGTCCTCGGCGAGCGTGTCGTCGCTGACGCCGCCCACGCCCAGGAGCGCGTCCCGGCGGAAGGCCCCGATCGCCCCCGGGACGGTGGGCATGCACTCGCCGACGTCGAAGAGCCGCCGGTCCAGATTGAACCCGACCACGTACTCGATGTGCTGCCACGCCCCGAGAATCCCGCCCCGGTTGGCGACCTTCGTGTTGCCCGAGACGGCCCCGATCCGCGGGTCAGCGAAGGGCTGGACGAGCGCCCGGACGGTGTCCGGCTCGAAGACCGTGTCGCCGTCGACCATGACGACGATCTCGTGCGAGGCGGCCTCGAGGCCGGCGTTGAGGGCCGAGGGCTTGCCGCCGTTCTCCTTCCGGAGCACCCGGACGCAGGGCAGGCCGAGCGCCTCGGCGAGGTCCGCGGTGCCGTCGGTCGAGCCGTCGTCGACGACGATGATCTCCACCGGGTGCGTCGAGGCGGCGATGGAGCGGACGGCGGCCTCGATGCCGAGCCGCTCGTTGAAGGCCGGGACGATCACCGTGACCGGCTCTGTGATATCGGGCCGGACCGGGATGTCCACGCGGCGGCGCCCGCGGCCCTCGGCGCGGAGCATCTGCGACTGGCGGCTGTGCCGGGCGGCGACGCCCATGACCAGGACCGCACGGATGAAGGTCACGACGCCGCTCGCGAGGAGGGCCCACGAGAGCGCCTCGACGACCCAGTCGCTGAACCGCACGCCCCACGCGAAGGCGGAGCCGCTGAGCTGCTCGGCCGGGGTGGCGTCCCGCATCGTGCCGACGCCGATCGCCTCGCCGACGCCGGTCACGCGGTAGCCCTCGTCGGCCCACTGGGTGAGCGCCGCGTCCAGGGCCGCGACGGTCTGCGCCCGGTCTCCCCCGCCGTCGTGCATGAGGACGATCTCTCCCGCGCCGCCGGCGAGGCCGAGGTTCCGCTCGATCTCGGGCACGCCGGGCCGGCGCCAGTCCTCGCTGTCCACGGTGCTGAGCACGGTGAGGTAGCCCTGGTCTGCCGCGGCGCGCATCGCGGCCCACGTGCCGTCGGTGACGGCGGCGTTCGTGGAGCTGTACGGCGGGCGCAGGAGCGAGGCCGCGCGGCCGGTCGCGTCGACGAGGGCCTGCTGGGCGCCCTGGACCTCGAGGTGCTGCCGCCAGGCTGGGGCGGCGCCGAGGTCGGTGTGGGTCAGGGTGTGGACGCCGATCTCGTGGCCCTCGTCGACGATCCGGCGGGCGAGCTCGGGGTGGTCGATGACCTCGGAGCCGACGACGAAGAAGGTCGCGTGCACCCCGTGCTTGCGCAGGACGTCGAGGACCTGCGGCGTGGTCTCCGGGTCCGGGCCGTCGTCGAAGGTCAGGGCAATGGTGCGCTCGGGCGGCCGCACGGTCTGGACGCCGCCGCGGGCATCCACGACGGGCCCGCCGTGGGATACGGCGTCGGGGACGCTCGTGTGGAGCTGGGAGGCCGACACCGGGCCGCCGTCGCCGATGCCGGAGACGTGGTGCATGTAGCCCTCGACGGCGAGCGCGACGCCGAGCGCGAAGAGCAGGGCGACGAGGACGGCCCAGTGGGCCCTGATCGACGGCGGGCCTGAGCGCTGCGGGCGGCGCGGGGCCGCTATCCGGGCGCGCCGGGTGCCCTCGGCCTCGCCGGAGCGGCGCGGGCTCACGGCTTCGCGGGGGCCGTGGGACGCGTGGCCTGCTGGCCGGGGGCCGACTGGCTCTTGCCCGGATCGACCGCGGCGGCGGGCGCACTCTCGGCCGGGGCGGGGGCGGCCGGGGCCTGCTGGGCGGGGACCGCGGCCGGGGCCTGCGTGGTCGGGACCGCGGCGGGAACCGCCGGGCGGGGGACGGCAGGGCCGGCGACGACGGCGGGCGCCGCCTCGGGGCCGACGGCTGGATGAGCGCCCGACGCCGGGGTCGACGGGACGGGTGCGTGGGTCGGGGTGGGGGCTGCCTCGGGCGCCGCGACCGGCGGCTGGAGGAGGTACGGGGCGGCGACGTTGGGCCCCCCGAGCACAGCGACGACCAAGAGGACGACGTAGCCGGTCACGGCCGCGAGAGCGATCCCCCCGATGATGCGGACGCGGCCCAGGCTCCTTCCGGACGAGTCAACGAACACCGGGCCGCGCGTCCGCGCGGCCCGGGACCTGCCACGGGATCGGAGAGAGTCTGCCATCGGGCATCAAGGGTAGGCCACACAGACAATTGGTATCAAAATCATAACGACGCGGACAGAGTCCGCGTCGTCATGAGGGGGCGCCTCCTGTGGCCTGTGATCCAGCCGGGCTCAGGGCCTGGCGGCGGCCGCCGGAGGCTGGTTCTGCCGGCCGGGCGCGGTGCCGCTCTTCCCTGGCGCCGACGGCTCCGCGGCGGGCCCAGACTCCGACGGCGCGGGCTCGGCCGTGGGCGCGGGCTCCGGAGCAGGCGCGGGGGCTGGCTCGGGTGCGGGGGCAGGGGCCGGCTGGGCCGGCGCAGGCTGGGCTGGTGCAGGCGCGGGCTGAGCCGGCGCAGGGGCCGGGGCCGGCTGAGTGGGGGCGGGGGCAGGGGCCGGCGCCGGTGCGGGCTCGGCCGTCCCGGGCTCCGTGGACGCAGCCTGGGTGTATGCCGCAGGCGCGGGCTTCGCGAGGGCGACCGGCCCAGCGGCGGGCGCGGGCACGCCGTCGACTGTCGGGGCAGGCGCGGCGGCCTCGGGGGCCCCCGCCGGCTGAGCAGCAGAGCTCTCGCCGCTTGGTGCCTGCCCCTCGGCGGGAGTCGAGGCAGGGGCCGGCGCGAACGGACGCGCGGCGGCGACGTCCCCGAAGGAGGGTTCAGCGGCTGCCGCGGAGGGCTCGCCAGCAGTCGACTCGGACTGCGACTCGAGGAACCTCTGGAGCTCCGGGGCAGCGACGGTCGGGCCGCTGAGCACGGCCAGCGCGAGGAGCGCGCCAGAGCCCACGACCGGGGCGAGGGCCGGGCCGCCGACCAGGCGCGCGCGGGACAGCTTCTTGAGGGCCCGGCGGCCGGAGACGGCACCGCTCCTGCGCGCCGCCCGCGACCGATCACGGAATTGGGGGGTGTCTGCCATCCGTCCACCGTAAAGCAGACAAATGGTTGATATCAAAATCATAACGACACAGTCCGCATCGCGGTTGCTCTGCCCCCCGGGGGCATGCAGGTGCTACGTGCACCTGAACGACCGGCTGAGCGGAGCGATGCGGGCGTCCGCCGCAGTTCCCCTGCTTGAGGCTTCAAGTTCTCCCCCAACCGTGCCCCAGCCGCGCCATCCCGGGGCACCTGCCCGAAATCGCGGGGAGGTCCGGCGGGAAAGCCGGGGAGTTTCGGCGCGGGAACCTGCTGCCGAAGGATTCATAGACAGTCCGCCCAGACCCGGACCTACCGTCCCTGCCGGTGCGCGTGCTGCACCGCGTGCCGGATCGGCGCGTTCGGCGCCCCGAAGCCGTCGTACCCGTCGATCCGCTGGACGACCTCGAAGAACACGCTGCCCACCGTGGCCGTGTAGAAGTGGATGAACTCCCCTTCGGCGTCCCGGTCGTAGAGCAGGTTCAGCTCGCGCAGCGTCGCGAGGAACTCCGGCTCGAGGGCGAACCGCGCGTCGAGGTCCTCGTAGTAGTTCTCCGGGATCGCGAGGAACGGCAGCCCGCGCCGCCGGCATGCCCGGGCGTGCGCGATGAGGTCTTCAACCTCGATCGCGATGTGCTCCTGGAACGTGTCCTGCACGGTCCCACGGACGGAGTCCGCCTGGACCCACGGCGCGAGGTTGAGCGCGAGCCGCACGGCCCGGTCCGCCGCCCCGGCGCCGACGGCCTCCGTCTGCATGACCTGCGAGCGCACGAGCCCCGTCGGGCTCGAGACGTCCTGCGAGGGCTGCGGCGTCAGCGCGAGCACCGAGGAGTAGAACAGCACCGCCTCATCGAAGTGCTGCCACGGCTGGGCCAGATTGATGTGGTCGATGCGGGCAGGCCGGCCTGTCTGCGGTGGCGCGGACGACGGCGCGTGCTCGCCGAACTCGTCCATCCACAGCGTGTCCTCGCACAGGAAGACCTCGGTTCCGTCCGGCGCCTTGACGGCCTGGAGGACCTCCTCGCCCGCCTGGGACAGGCGTGGGACGGGCACGGCCTTGAGCTGCACGGCGCGGGCGACGGCGGAGACCGCCTTCGCGACATCGAAGCCGAGCGCTGAGATCGCCGGGGCGACGCCGCGGGCCTGCTGCCGGTTGAGCACGATCCGCGCGTCGCCGAGCGTCCAGAGCGAGACGGGCTTGGTGCGGTGCTCGCCGCGGGACTCGAAGCCGAGCTGGGCCAGGAGCCGGGCGAGCTCGGCTGTGCCTTCGGCCTTGACCTCGGCGAAGTTCACCCCCGCGGGCGGGGCGACCTCGGGCAGGGTGCGCAGGGGCATGGCGAGCCCCTCCCTCCCGACGCGCTGCGCCGTGCGCTCCTCGAGCCAGATGAGCGAGCGCATCGCGTCCACGGCGGTGCGCTCGACGTCGGCCTGCCGGAACGTGTCGTTGAAGACCTCGAGCGAGACGGGCCCGTTGTAGCCCGTACGTGCTACATGGCCCAGGAAGGTGGGCAGGTCGAACTGCCCCTCGCCCGGGAACACGCGGTAGTGGCGGCTCCAGGAGAGCACGTCCAGGGAGAGCTTGGGGGCGTCGGCGACTTGGACGAAGAAGATCTTCTCGGCGGGGATCTTCTCGATGCCGGCGGGGTCGGGTCCGCCCGAGGCAAGGCGCGCGAGGATGTGGAACGTGTCGAGGCACGTGCCGAGGTTCGGGTGGTCGGCGTCGGCGACGAGGCGCCACGCGTGCTCGTAGTCGTTGACGTACGTGCCCCACGCGAGCGCCTCGTAGGCGACCCTGACGCCATGGTCCGCGGCGAGCTCGGCGAGGCCCTTGAGCTGCTCGGCGCGGAGGGCGTCATCATCGATGCTCGCGGTCGCAACGTTGCTGCACACGAGCATCGTGTCGATCCCGAGCCGCCCCATGAGCCGGAACTTCGCCTCGGCGCGGCGCAGGTTGGCGCGGTAGAGCTCCGCGGGAACGGAGTCGAGGTCCCGGAACGGCTGGTAGAGGTCCAGGCCCAGGCCGAGGTCCGCGGCGAGAGAGCGCACGTCCTCGGGGCTCAGCGGCGAAGTGACGAGGTCCTGCTCGAAGATCTCGACGCCGCCGAAGCCCGCCTTCGCCGCCGCGCGCAGCTTCTCCTCGAGCGTCCCGGACAGGCAGACCGTCGCGATCCCGGTGCGCATCAGCGCGCCCCAGCCCGCTCGGGATGGGGCGCAGCCGCGTGCTCCCTGTCGATCAGCGCAAGGAAGTGCTCCCGCATGCGCTCGGGATCCGGCTCGAGGCCCGTGAAGATGCGGAACGCGTCCACCGCCTGGCCCACGGCCATGCGCCCGCCGTCGAGCACGCGGCAGCCAGCCGCTCGGGCCTCGCGCACGAGCTGCGTCTCGATCGGCCGGTAGACGATGTCCGCGACCCAGTGCCGCGGCGTCAGGAGCGCGGTGTCGAAGGGCGTGCCCGGGTGTGCGGCCATCCCGATTGGGGTGCAGTGCACGACGCCGTCGGCGTCCCCGAGCAGCGAGGCGAGCTCCGCCGTCGGGCGCGCCTCGACGGACGCCGCGGGGAAGAGCCGGGCGAGCTCCGCGGCGCGCTCCCGCGCGCGCTCGGGGGCGACGTCGACGATCGAGAGGTGCTCGACGCCGGCCGTGAGCAGCGCGTACGCGACGGCCGAGCCAGCCCCGCCCGCCCCGAGCTGGACGACGCGGCCGAGCGCGGCGCCGGGCAGGCCCGCGTGGAAGGCGGAGAGGAAGCCTGACCAGTCGGTGTTGTGGCCCACCGTGGCGCCGTCGGGGCGGATGACGACGGTGTTCACGGCGCCGAGGCGGGCGGCGTCGGCGTCGACCTCGTCGAGGTGCTCGAGCACGAGCTGCTTGCACGGGTGCGTGATGTTGAGGCCGTTGAAGCCGAGGGTCTGCGCGGCCCGGAGGAGCTCGCCGACGGACTCGGGGGCGAGGCCCAGGACGGCGATGTCGATGGGCCGGTAGAGGTAGAGGAGGCCGTGCTCGGAGCCCTCGCGCTCGTGCAGCGCCGGGGTGAGGGAGGGCGTGACGCCGTCGCCGATCAGGCCGACCAGATAGGACTCGGAGGTGAGGCTCATGTGATCCAGAGTACACGTGTTTCTGCAACGCGTTGACGTGTTGCAGAAAAAATGTCAGTCTTGATGCAGTCGCTGTGACAGCGGCCACAGGATCGGGTTTGATAGACCCCTGGACACACCGGACGAGGAGGTTCGCATGGCGACCATTGCCGAGATCGCGCGGGTCGCTGGCGTCTCCAAGTCCACGGTGTCCCGCTCCTTTACGCGCCCCGACTCGGTCAACGCCGAGACCCGCGAGCGCATCCTCGCCGTCGCCGCCTCGCTGGGCTACACCCCCGCCCCCGCGAAGGCCGAGACGACGGGCACGATCGCCCTGTTCATCCCGGACATCGCCAACCCCTACTACCCGCCGCTCGTCAAGGCCGTCCAGGCGGCCTGCCGGCGGCAGTCGATCTCGCTGCTCATCGTCGACGGCGAGGACGATCCCGAGGCGGACGCCGAGGAGCTCGAGCGGATCATCGGCCGCGTCGACGGTGCGCTCATCTTCGCCCCCCGGCTCGGTGCCGGGCGCCTGCGGGCGCTCGACGCCGTCTCGCCGGTCGTGCTCATCAACCACCTCACCGACGGGCTCCCCTCGGTCGTGCTCTCGGCCCCCGAGGGCGCGCGGCAGGCGGTCGAGCACCTCGCGGCCCTCGGCCACACGTCCATCGCGTACCTCGCGGGGCGCGAGGACAACTACTCGAGCCAGGTCCGCATCGCCGCCGCAGAGGAGGCCGCCGACCACCTCGGCGTCACCCTCAGGATCCTCGCCCACGCCGAGCCGACCTACGCGGCCGGCGTCCGGGGCGCGGACCTTGTCCTCGCCGAGCCGGTCACCGCGGTGATCGCGCACAACGACCTCATGGCCTTCGGGTGCATGAACCGGCTCGCGGAGCGCGGGGTCGACGTCGGCAAGGACATGAGCGTCGTCGGGTTCGACAACAACTGGCTCGCGTCGGCCTCCCGGCCGGCCCTGACCACGGTGACCACTCCGTACGACCGGGGCGGCGCCGTCGCCCTCCGCATGCTGACCGAGCGCATCGGCGACCCGGACCGCCCGGCCAGCACCGTCCACCTCTCCGGGGACCTCGTGGTCCGCGCGAGCACCGGGCCCGCGCCCGCACGGGACTAAGACGTCCCGTCCCTCCCCCCTTGTAGTTCCGTTCTGCCCGAAAGGCATGCCATGACCAAGCCCTCCGAGGCCCAGCTCTCGAGCCTGGATCCCGACTTCCGGTCCCCCGAGGACGAGGCCAGACGGCTGCGCCGCGCCAAGAAGGCCGCCCTCGCGGCGTTCCTCGGCGGCGCGCTCGAATACTACGACTTCTTCGTCTACGCGACCGCCGCCTCGCTCGTGTTCTCGAAGATCTTCTTCCCGTCCGGCGACGCGACGATCGCGCTCATCGCCTCCTTCGCGACCTTCGGCGTCGCCTACGTGGCCCGCCCGTTCGGCGCGATCTTCTTCGGCCACCTCGGCGACCGGATCGGCCGCAAGAACACGCTCGTCATGACCCTCGTGCTCATGGGCGCGGCGACGTTCCTCATCGGCGTCCTGCCGGACTTCCAGACCGCGGGCTACCTCGCCCCGATCCTCCTCGTGGTGCTGCGCCTCATGCAGGGCCTCTCCGCCGGCGCGGAGACGGCCGGCGCCTCGGCGCTGACCATGGAGGAGTCCCCCGTGGGCCGGCGCGCCTTCTTCCCCTCGTTCGCGATGAGCGGCATCTCCGCCGGCATCGTCATGGCCTCGCTCGTGTTCCTCCCGGTCGCGGCGATGGGCGAGGCCGACCGCCTCTCGTGGGGCTGGCGCATCCCGTTCTGGTCCTCGCTGCTCGTCCTCGTCGTCGCGTACCTCGTGCGCCGCTCGCTCGAGGAGCCCGAGGTCTTCGAGGAGAAGGCCGAGCAGCACGAGCTCGTCAAGCTGCCGTTCATGGACATGCTCAAGACGCACCCCGCGCAGTTCCTCCAGGTCGCGCTCATGTCCTTCGAGACCGTCACGAACACGTTCATGCAGGCCTTTGGCCTCGCATACGCGGTCTCGGTGGGCGTCCCCGCGCAGACCATGCTGTGGGTCAGCATCCTCGGCAACGTCATCGCGATCGGCTCGCAGCCGTTCTTCGCCTTCCTTTCGGACAAGTTCGGCCGACGCCCGGTCTTCATCGCGGGCGTCTCAGGCTCGACGGTGCTGATCTTCGTGTACTTCTGGGCCATCTCCACGGCCCAGATCCCGCTGATCTTCCTCGTCAGCACGCTCATCACCGCCGGCACGTACGCCGCGTCCAACGCGATCTACCCGGCCTGGTTCTCCGAGCTGTTCAACGTCAAGGTCCGCTACTCCGGCATGGCCATCGGCCTGCAGATCGGCATCCTCTGCGCCGGCTTCACCCCGCTGCTCGGCACCGCCCTCGTCGGCGCGGACAAGGCGAACTGGGGCCCGGCGGCCTGGATCGTGGCCGGCTCGACGGTCCTCGCGGTCATCGGCGCCCTCTGGGCGAGGGAGACCTACCGGACCCCGATCCACGAGCTGGGCAACAAGGTCCACGGCTCGAAGTAGGAGCCTGCGTCCAGAAGACTGCCACGCGATCAAGGGGATGTGACCCCTCAACGACAGGGATGTGACCCCTCAACCTTCCTGGTCGAGGGGTCACATCCCCCTGGTCGAGGGGTCACATCCCCCTTGGCTGAGTGGCAGATCCTTCACGTTGAGTGGCCACATCCCGGACCACGCGAGGTCACCTCCCTGCGATCCGGGGTCACTTTCGCTTGGCGGACGACGGCGGCGGGTCGGGTCGCGTTGGCCCACCACTCACGCAAAGGCCTCCACTGCGGAGGCGGCCGGGAGGTCGACATTCGCGTGCAGGTTTCCCCAGCTTCAGCCTTCAACCCGTGGCGTGTCGGACGATTGTCGCGGCATGTCGCGGTCTCGGAGCGCCAATGCTGGGGAAACCTGCACGCGGGAGGTGACCTCGGGCCCCAGGGACGTGACCTCGCATCGCAGGGAGCTGACCCCGCAACGTTGGGACGTGACCCCGGAACGTTGAGAGGTGACCCCGCAACTGGTGGGGCCGGGGCGCTACGGGATGTCGAGGATCTCGCTCCTGATCAGGAACCTCTTGCCCTCCGGCGCCTCGAGGGAGAACCCGCTCCCCCGGCCCACGACGACGTCGACCGTCAGGTGCGTGTGCGACCAGTACCCGAACTGCTCGCGCGACATCCAGAACGGCAGCTCGCCCCGCCCGGGGAGGTCGAAGACGCCGAGCTGCACGTCGGCGTCGCCCGTCACGAGCTCCCCCGCCGGGTAGCACATCGGCGCGGACCCGTCGCAGCAGCCGCCGGACTGGTGGAACATGAGAGGCCCATGGCGGTCCCACAGGGAGTCGAGGAGCGCGAGCGCCGGCGCGGCCAGCGCGACCCGGGAGAAGTCCTCCCCGGGCCGCACCGGCCGCGCGTGGAGCGCCGCCCCAGCGGGAGCGTCCATCAGAACTTGATGACCACGCGGCCGTCGATCTTGGCGTGGTGCATCTCGTCGAAGACCTGGTTGATCTCCTCCAGGTCGCGGGTGTGGAAGGTCGGGTGGATGTGGCCGCGGGCGTAGAAGTCGAGCGCCTCCTCCATGTCCTGCCGCGTGCCGACGATCGAGCCGCGGATCGTGAGGCCCTTGAGCACGATGTCGAAGATCGGCGCCGGGAAGTCACCCGGCGGGAGGCCGTTGAACACGATGGTCCCGCCGCGGCGCGTCATCCCGATCGCCTGCCCGAACGCGGCCGGGTGGACGGCCGTGACGAGGACGCCGTGAGCGCCGCCGGTGGCCTTCTGGATGGCCTCGACCGGGTCCTCGGCGAACGCGTTGACGGTCACCTCGGCGCCGTGCTTGCGCGCGAGCGCGAGCTTCTCGTCGGCGACGTCGACGGCGGCGACCCGCATGCCCATCGCGACGGCGTACTGGACCGCGATGTGCCCGAGCCCGCCGATGCCCGAGATGACGACCCACTGCCCGGGCCGCACCTCGGTCTGCTTGAGCCCCTTGTAGACGGTGACGCCGGCGCACAGCACGGGCGCGATCTCGTACGGGTCCGCGCCCTCGGGGATGCGCGCGGCGAATCTCGCGTCGACGAGCATGTACTGCCCAAAGGAGCCGTCGACGCCGTAGCCGCCGTTGGACTGCGACTCGCACAGGGTCTCCCAGCCCGTGCGGCAGTGCTCGCACGTGCCGCACGCGCTCCAGAGCCACGCGTTGCCGACGAGGTCACCCACTGCAATATCAGTCAGATCGGTCACGCCCTCGCCGACGGCGACGACCGTCCCGACGCCCTCGTGCCCCGGCACGAGCGGGAGTTTGGGCTTGACCGGCCAGTCGCCCTGGGCGGCATGGAGGTCGGTGTGGCACACGCCGGAGGCGATGAGCTTGACGAGCGCCTGGCCGGGGCCCGGCGTGGGGATCTCGAGGTCGTCGACGCTCAGCTGCTCGCCGAGGGTGCGGACGACGGCGGCCTTGAAGGTCCCGCTCGCGGCTGCGGTCGGGCTGGTGGTTGAGGTAGCGGTGGCGGTCATGGACATGCTCCTTTGCATGGGACGGACGTGCTGGGACAACCGGGTTTAGAAGAAGCCGAGCTTGGACTCGGCGTAGGAGACGAGCAGGTTCTTGGTCTGCTGGTAGTGCTCGAGCATCATGAGGTGCGTCTCGCGGCCGATGCCGGAGGACTTGTACCCGCCGAACGCCGCGTGCGCGGGGTAGGCGTGGTAGTTGTTCACCCACACGCGCCCGGCCTGGATCTCGCGCCCGGCCCGGTAGGCCACGTTGCCGTTGCGGCTCCAGACGCCGGCGCCGAGGCCGTAGAGCGTGTCGTTGGCGATCTCGAGCGCCTCGTCGTAGTCGGAGAACTTCGCGACGGACACGACGGGGCCGAAGATCTCCTCCTGGAAGATGCGCATCCTGTTGTGGCCCTCGAAGATGGTCGGTTCGACGTAGAACCCGCCGGCGAGCTCGCCGGGCAGCTGGGCGCGCTTGCCGCCGGTGAGGACTTTGGCGCCCTCGGCCTTGCCGATCTCGATGTAGGAGAGGATCTTCTCGAGCTGGTCGTTCGAGGCCTGCGCGCCGATCATGGTCTCGGTGTCGAGCGGGTTGCCCTGCTTGATCGCCTTCGTGCGCTCGACGACGTCGCCCAGGAACCGCTCGTAGATGCCCTCCTGGATCAGGGCCCGGGACGGGCACGTGCACACCTCGCCCTGGTTGAGCGCGAAGAGCGTGAAGCCCTCCTGGGCCTTGTCATAGAACGCGTCGTCCGCGGCGGCGATGTCCTCGAAGAAGATGTTCGGGCTCTTCCCGCCGAGCTCGAGCGTGACCGGGATGAGGTTCTGCGAGGCGTACTGCATGATGAGCCGGCCCGTCGTCGTCTCCCCCGTGAACGCGATCTTGCGGATCCGCGGGCTCGAGGCGAGCGGCTTGCCGGCCTCGACGCCGAAGCCGTTGACGATGTTCAGCACGCCGGCCGGGAGCAGGTCCTGGATGAGCTCGGCGAGCACCAGCACCGAGGCCGGGGTCTGCTCGGCGGGCTTGAGGACGACGGCGTTGCCCGCCGCGAGCGCGGGGGCGAGCTTCCACGTTGCCATCAGCAGTGGGAAGTTCCACGGGATGATCTGCCCGACGACGCCGAGCGGCTCGTGGAAGTGGTACGCCGTGGTGTTCTCGTCGATCTGGGAGAGCGAGCCCTCCTGGGCGCGGATCGCGCCGGCGTAGTAGCGGAAGTGGTCGACGGCGAGCGGCAGGTCCGCGGCGAGGGTCTCGCGGACGGGCTTGCCGTTGTCCCAGGTCTCGGCGATGGCGAGCAGCTCGAGGTTCTCCTCGATGCGGTCCGCGATGCGATGCAGGACGAGCGCGCGCTCGGCCACGGACGTCTTGCCCCAGCCGGGGGCGGCCTTGTGCGCGGCGTCGAGGGCGAGCTCGATGTCCTCGGCCTGCGAGCGCGCCACCTCGCAGAAGACCTTGCCCGTGACGGGGGTGATGTTCTCGAAGTACTGCCCGCCGACGGGGGCGACCCACTCGCCGCCGATGAAGTTCTCGTACCGGTCCTTGAAGGTGACCTTGGCGCCCTCGGTCCCGGGGAATGCGTAGACGGTCATGGCGAAACTCCTTCGTCTCTTGTGCCGGTCATCCCGGCTCTGAGTCGAGCGTAGGAGCGTGGGGGTTGCGGGCTGGTTGCAGCCTTGTGGCGCGGGTCACACCTGCCGAGACTGGACCCATGTCGCACCTGCCCACGATCGGCCTCCGCTCGCCGGTCCCCTTCGACATCCTCGGCGCCCAGATCGCCGTCGCGGGCCTGGGCGCCGCGTTCGAGGCCGTCTACGGATCGGTCGCGGTCCGCGACGCGACCGGGACCGTCGTCGCGACCTCGAACCTGGTCGGCGGCGGCAACGGCTTCTCGCTCTTCCACGCCGCCTTCGGCATCGGCTCGCCCACGACGCCGGAGGGCACCGTGACGGTCGAGGCCACCAACCCGAGCGGGCTCCCTGAGAACGCCGTGTCGGTCACGGTGCCGATCACGTTCGGGACGGTGCTCATGGGCGGGACGTATTCGGGGTTCCTCGTCCACACGGTGATCCCGGGCAACACGCTCTCGGGCATCGCGCAGCAGTACTACGGCGACCCGAGCCAGCACGGCCGCATCTTCACGGCCAACCGGGACACGGTCTTCGACCCCGACCTCATCTACCCCGGCCAGGCGCTGCGGGTCCCGCTGGCATAGGGGCGGCGGGCGACGGCGCGCCGATGGCCGCCGGGCGGCGGGTCACTTCCAGTGCAGGGCCTGCCGCAGGGAGCGGCTCAGCGACGACGCGAGCTCGGCGGTCCTGCCCGACTTCTCGGCGACCCTCACCGCCAGGAGCACTGGCCTGCTGGCGTGCCGCGCGAGCTCCTTCGCCTTGGCGCGGTGCTCGTCCGAAAAGCCGGCCGAGCCTTCGGAGTAGCAGCCGAGGACCGCCATGGCCTGGGCCGACGCCGGCAGGGGGATGGGGATTCCGATCACCGAGCGGACCTGGCTCCCGGCCATGGCCTTGCTATAGCGCGGGTAGCGGGTGTCTGTGAGCAGGTCCGCGACGTACACGGCCTGCCCGGTCACGAGGGCGTCCTGGCAGGGGCCCTCGCCGGCCGAGTACTTGACCTCGTCCATTCTGGCGGCCGTCACGCTGCTGCTGGCCAGGACGGCCTTCCGGCGCTCCCCTTCGACCCTGATGCTGCAGTGTGCCTCGCTCGGCCCGGAGAGCTCCCGCGCACACGCCTCCGCGAGGCGTTGAAGGAATCCGGCGAGGTCCGGACTCTCCAAGAGCAGGTTCAGGAATTCCTCTTCTCCGGTTCCAGTCATTTCGGCCACGTTGCCCCCCTTGCTTCCCGCGAGGCCACCAGAGGTCGGGCTCGACGCGGGTTCTCCAAACTAGGGGGCAACACTATCATTTGCGGGTCACGCTATTTGACATAGTTGTCATAAATCGACTCCGCCGCTCATTCTTTCCCGGAACAGCAAACAGGGGCGACGGCTCAATGCCGTCGCCCCTGAAGAGCCTGGAGATCGGGTTCCCCCTACCGCGCCACCCGGTACCGGAGGTACACGACCTTCGAGCCGAAGGTGCGGGTCTCGACGAGGTCCAGGTCCACCCGGCGCTCGTGCTGGGGGAAGAAGGGAGTCCCGCCGCCCACGAGCACCGGGTAGACCATGGCCCGGTACTCGTCGATGAGACCCAATTCAGCGGCCTGGGCGGCGAGGTTCGCGCCGCCGATCGCGATCTCGCCGTCCCCCGGCTCGGCCCGCAGCCGCTCGATCTCCTCCGCCAGGCCGCCGGAGGCGAGGCGGGCATGCCCCTGCACCTCCGAGAGCGTCGTGGAGAAGACCACCTTCGGGAGCGGGTTCCAGAGCGCGATCCACTCGCGGTCCGCGTCGTCGAGCGACGGGTCCTGGTCGGCGGTCTCCCAGTACAGCATCGTCTCGTACAGCCGCCGCCCCAGCAGATGCACGTCGACCCCGCGGATCTCGTCGATCCAGAAGCGGAAGACCTCGGCATCGGGCGTCGTCCAGTCGAACTCGCCGTCCGGCCCGACGATGTAGCCGTCGAGCGAGACGTTCATCGAATAGGTCACGCTGCGCATCTGCAGTCCTCCCTGACGCTCCGGCACTCCCTGCAGAAACCTACCCCGCCTTCACCGCCAGCACCGGGCAGCGGGCCTCGAGGAGGATCCGCTGCGCGGTGCTGCCCATGATGAGCTTCCCCACCGGGGTCCGCTTGCGCAGGCCGATCACGATGAGCTCCGCGCCGTGGGACTCAGCCGCATCGAGCACCTCCTCCGCGGCGTCGTGCCCGCGCAGCGGCTGCAGCAGCACGTGCTCGACGCCGGCCGCATCGAGCCGCCGCTCGAGCTCGGCGACCTGCTCCTCCTGGGCGAAGCGCTGGTCGACGACGGCGTCCCCGCGCGAGGAGTTGATGACGACGAGCTTCGCGGGGCCCTTCGCGGCCTCGACGATGGCCCGGTCGAGGGCGGCCTCGCCCTCCGGGGTGGGGATGTAGCCCACGACGATGCTCACAGGGTCTCCTTCTCACGGTGGGGGCCGTCGTTGTTGCGGTGCTTGTGCTCGTCTTCAGGCGGGGCGGGAGCGGCCGGTGCGCCCTGCGCGGGCGGTTCCCCGACGCCGTCGTGCGCTGGCCGCTCGTGCCAGGCGTGCCGCCCCTCCCGAGTGCCATCAGCGGGCGGCTCCTCCGAGACGTGGGCCGCGGCCGCCGTCGGGCCCTCCGCGGCGGCGAGCACCGCGGCGGCCTCCGGACGACGCCGGCGCAGCAGCGCGAGGATGAGTGGCACGGCGAGCAGGAGGACGACGGCGATGTACACGCCGACCGCGATCGGCTCGCTCCAGAGCCCGGAGACATCGCCGCCGGACAGCTGCAGGGCCTTGCGCAGCTGGCCCTCGGCGCGGGGGCCGAGGATGAGGCCGATGATGAGCGGCAGGATCGGCAGGCCGAAGCGCCGCATCGCGAAGCCCAGCAGCCCGAGGACCAGCAGGATCACGAGGTCGAACGCCTGCAGGTTCACCGCGTAGGCGCCGAGCGTGGCGAAGAACAGGATCCCGGCGTACAGGTACGGGCGGGGGATCTGCAGCAGCTTGGCCCACATCGGCGCGAGCGGCAGGTTGATCAGGAGCAGCAGGGTGTTGCCGATGAACAGGCTCGCGATGAGCCCCCACACGAGCTCCGGCTCGCTCTCGAACAGCAGCGGCCCGGGCTGGATGCCGTACTGCGTGAACGCGGCGAGCATGACGGCGGCCGTGGCGTTGGTGGGCAGGCCGAGGGCCAGCATCGGGGTCAGGGTCCCGGCGGCCGAGGCGTTGTTCGCCGCCTCGGGCCCGGCCACGCCCTCGATCGCACCGTGGCCGAACTCCTCCTTGTGCTTCGAGAGCCTCTTCTCGGTGACGTAGGAGAGGAAGGTCGGGACCTCGGCGCCGCCGGCGGGGAGGGCGCCGAACGGGAAGCCGAAGGCGGTGCCGCGCAGCCACGGCTTCCACGAGCGCTTCCAGTCCTGCTTGCCCATCCAGGGCCGCCCGACCGGGATGGTCGAGAGCGGGTTGCGGCGGAGATGGGCGGCGATCCAGAGCGCCTCGCCGATGGCGAAGATCGCCACGGCGACGACGATGATGTCGAGCCCGTCCGCGAGCAGGGGCTGGCCGAAGACGAGGCGCTGCTGGCCGGTGACCGGATCGATGCCGACCAGGCCGATGGCCAGGCCGAGGCCGAGCGAGGCGAAGCCGCGCAGCTTGGAGGAGCCGAGGACCGCTGTGACGGCGATGAAGGCCAGCACCATGATCGCGAGGTAGCTCGACGGGCCGAGGCTCACCGCGAAGTCCACGACCGGCGGAGCGAACGCCACGAGCAGGGCCGTGCCGATGGTGCCGGCGACGAACGAGCCGATGGCCGCGGTCGCGAGCGCCTGGGCGGCGCGCCCGGCCCTGGCCATCTTGTGGCCCTCGATCGCCGTGATGACCGTGGCGGACTCGCCGGGGGTGTTGAGCAGGATCGAGGTCGTCGAGCCGCCGTACATGCCGCCGTAGTAGATGCCGGCGAACATGATGAACGCGCTCGTGGGCTCGAGCCCGTAGGTCAGCGGCAGCAGGAGGGCCACGGCCATGGCGGGGCCGATGCCCGGCAGCACGCCGACGGCGGTGCCGAGCAGCACGCCGAGGAAGGCGTAGAGCAGGTTCATGGGCGTCGCCGCGGTGGCGAAGCCCTGCATGAGCAGGTTCAGAGTGTCCATGTCAGAGAACCCCCGTCAGGAGGCCGGCCGGAAGCTTGATGCCCAGGCCGAGGTAGAAGCCGTAGAAGGTCGCGAGGGACAGGGCGAGGGAGATGATGGCATCGCGGACGTACCGCCGGCTGCCGAGGGCCCAGACGCTGCCGTAGAACAGCAGGGCCCCGGAGATGACCCAGCCGGCGATGTTGATGATGAGGATGTTCACCACGAAGGCCGCGATGAGCGGCAGGACCGTCCGCCAGTCAGTCGGGTGCGTGAGGTCCACGTCCTCGCCCCCCTCGGCCTCGCCGCGGCCGCCGCGCAGGACGTCGATGACGAGCAGCACCGCGCAGGCCACGAGCAGGCTTCCCACGATGAACGGGACCGTCTTCGGGCCCACCGGGTCCGACTGCGAGTACGGGACGGACAGGCGGGCGGCATCGATCAGGACGGCCGTCCCGACCGCGCCGAGCAGGGCGGCGAAGCCCAGCTCGGCGCGGCCCTTGAGCCGGGAGGCGAGGGTGGTCATGCCAGGCCGAGCTTCGTCAGCACGTCAGCGACGCGCTTGTCCTGGTCCTTGAGGAAGGAGGCGAACTCGTCTCCCGTGATGAAGGCGTCGCTCCAGCCGTTCTTGGCGAGGGCGTCCTTCCACTCCTGGGTGCCGTGCATCTTCGTCAGGGCCGCCACGATCCGGTCGCGGTCGGCGTCGGAGACCTCCGGAGGGGCCACGATGCCGCGCCAGTTGGTGAAGACCAGGTCGATGTTGGACTCCTTGAGCGTCGGGGCGTCCACGCCCTCGAGCCGCTCGTCGCCGCTCATGGCCAGCACACGGACCTCGCCGGTCTTGATCTGGTCCAGGTACTCGCCGGCGCCGGAGGCGGCGAAGCCGAGCTTGTTGCCGAGGATCGCCGGGAGCAGGTCGCCGCCGCCGTCGAACGCCACGTAGTTGACCTGCTTTGGGTCCAGGCCGACGGCCTGGGCGAGCTGCATCGGCAGGAGGTGGTCCGGGCCGCCCGGGGAGGAGCCGCCCCCGACGGCGACCTTGGACGGGTCCTTCTTCCAGGCGTCGACGAGCTCGGTGATGGTCTTGTAGGGCGAGTCCTTGGAGACCATGATGGCGCCGGGCTCCTCGATGAGGCGCGCGAGCGGCGTCGTCTGCGTCAGCTTGGCCTCGGACTTGTTGGTGTAACTCGCGCCCACCACGCCCAGGCCCATGAGCATCGCGAGGTTGCCGTTGCCCTTCTCGTTGACCGTGCGTGCCAGGCCCACGGTGCCGCCGGCCCCGGCGAGGTTGAACACCTCGACGCCCTTGGCGACCTTGGTCTCCTCCATGACCTTCGCGGCCGTGCGGGCCGTCGTGTCGTAGCCGCCGCCCGCGGTGTTGGGGACCATGATCCTCAGGCCGGTCAGCGGCTGGTCGGCGGCGGCGGAGGTCGTGCCGCCCCCTCCACCGCTGGTGACGCCGCAGCCGGTCGCCGCGAGGACCAGGCCGACGGCGGCCGCGGCCAGGCGGAGGGCCTTGAAATTCTTGCGAAGCATCGTTGCTTTCCTCGTCTCAAAAGTTGGGGTGCGAGTGATTTCACGGTAGGACCGCCCGTGACGCCCGTCACTCTTGTGTTCGCAAAGGACGTTGTGTTCATTGAGTTCACGCCCCCGGGCTGCGGGGAGCCAGATAATGGACGCGACACGAGGAAAGGGTTCATTCGTGAGCACGCACAGCGGAGGGCAGCGCAGCCCCCACCGGCGCCGGCTGTCGCTGGCCGGGCAGTACCTCGTGCTGCAGCTGCTCATCGTGCTCGCAGTGCTGGTCGGCGTCGTCGCCATCTCCCTCGCCCAGTCCGCCCAGGCCTTCCAGCGCGAGGAGGGCCGCCGCGTCCTCTCCGCCGCCGAGTCGCTGGCCGCGATGCCGGTCGTGCGTTCGCTCATGCCCGACGCCGAGCCCCGCCTCGGCGCGGCGCTGCCCGCCGCAACGGAGTCCGTCCGCGGCGTCTCCGGCTCGAGCTTCGCCATCCTCGCCAAACCCGACCTGACGGTCGTGACCTCCGCCGACCCGGACCAGATCGGCACCCCGCTCGCGGTCGGCGAGAGCACGATCCGCCAGGAGCGCGCGTGGACGGGCGTCGTCGTCATGGAGGGCGTCGAGTACCTTGTCGCCCACGTCCCGGTGCTCGACGACAACGGGCGCATGGCGGGGATCGCCGCCGTCGGCCGCCACTACCCCTCCGCGCTCGAGCGGCTCGTCGCCGCGACCCCGAACCTGCTGACCTACCTCAGCGTCTCGCTCGCCCTCGGCGCCGCGGGCTCGCTGCTGCTCTCACGGCGGGTCAAGCGGCAGACGCTCGGCATGGAGCCGGACGAGATCGCTAACCTCGTCGAGCACCGCGAGGCGATCCTGCACGGGGTCAAGGAGGGCGTCATCGCGCTGGACCCGCAGCAGCGGGTCACTGTCGCGAACGACGCCGCGCGCGACCTCCTGCACCTGCCCCCGGACTGCGTGGGGCGCAGCCTCGACGAGCTGCGCGTGGACCCGGCCCTGCGCGAAGTCCTCACGATGGACCAGGCCGAGCCGGACCGGCTCGTGCTCGTCGGCGAGCGCGTCGTCGTCGCCAACCGGCGGCCCATGCGCTCCCGGGGGCGCGTGATCGGCTCGGTCACGACGCTGCGCGACCGCACCGAGCTGTCCACGCTCGAGAAGGAGCTCGGCGCCACCCGCAGCACCACGGACACCCTGCGCGCGCAGACCCACGAGTTCGCCAACCAGCTGCACACGATCTCGGGGCTGATCCAGCTCGGCGAGTACGACGACGTCGTGAAGTTCGTCGACGGCGTGAGCCTGAGCCGGACCCAGCTCTACGACGACGTCACGAGCAAGGTCGAGGACCCGGCGGTCTCGGCACTGCTCATCGCCAAGGCGAGCCTCGCGGCCGAGCGCGGCGTCGCCCTGAGCCTCGACGAGGGGTCCCACCTGGGCCGGACGGACGACGACGCGCTGTCCCGGGACCTCACGACCGTCGTCGGCAACCTCGTGGACAACGCGATCGACGCCGTCTCCGGGCTCCCGCGCGCGGCGGTCGCCGTCGCCCTCGCCGAGCGGGGCGGGGAGATCCGGGTGACTGTCCGCGACTCCGGGCCGGGGGTCCAGGTGGAACGGCTCGAGGACATCTTCCGGCAGGGGTTCAGCACCAAGTCCTCGGCGAACGACGGCGGGCGCGGCTTCGGCCTGGCCCTCACCCGGCTCGTGTGCCTGCGCCGCGGGGGCGGGGTCGAGGTGCACAATGACGGCGGGGCCGTCTTCACGGCCCGGCTCGAACGCACCGCGACCGACCGCGGCCCTACCAACCACAGCGGAGCGCGCACGTCATGATCAGGATCCTCATCGTCGAGGACGACTTCATGGTGGCCAAGGTCCACGCCGGGTTCGTGCGGCAGACGCCGGGCTTCGCCGTCGTCGGCGTCGCGCACAGCGGCGCCAAGGCGCTCGAGGAGGCCCGGCGGCTCACGCCGGACCTCGTGCTCCTGGACATCCACCTGCCGGACATCAGCGGGCTCGACCTCCTGCAGCAGCTGCGCGAGGCCCAGCCGGACCTCGACGCGCTCGTGATCAGCGCCGCCCGCGAGGTGGACACCGTGCGGCGCGCGCTGCGCGGCGGGATCGTGCACTACCTCATGAAGCCGTTCTCCGGGGAGGACCTCAAGGAGCGGCTCGAGCACTACCGGCGCACGTACCACTCGCTCGCGGAGTCCGAGGGGCAGGCCGAGCAGGAGGACGTCAACGAGGTCTTCGGGATCAAGCGGGCCGCGCGGCCGCTGCCCAAGGGCTGCAGCCCGGAGACGCTCCAGCTCGTGAAGGCGATGCTGCGCGAGGCGCCCGGCGACGTGTCCGCGACGGAGGCCGCCGAGCAGCTCGGAACCTCCCGGGTGAGCGCGCGCCGGTACCTCGAGTACCTGACCGAGGAGGGCCAGGTCGCCGTCCAGCTGCGCTACGGCGGCGTCGGACGGCCCGAGCGGCGGTACCTCTGGCGGGACGGGGAGTAGCCCGTCACGGTTCGTCGAGCCGCACTCCCCTGACCGTCAGGAGGGTCGCGCCGACGACGACGGCCGAGGCGAGCAGGACTCCAGCGGCCCCGAGGGAGGCGGCGATCGCCCCGACGGCGGTCGGCAGGATGAGCTGGCCGACACGGTTTCCGGCGAGCCTCAGGGCCAGGGCCCGCCCGCGCTGGCCCTCCGGGGCCTTGCCCGAGAGCCAGGACATGGTCAGGGGCTGGCCGATCCCGAGGCCCAGGCCGAGGCCGGCCAGCACGATGAAGAGCAGCCACGTCGGCATGGGAACGGCGGCCGCGGCGAGGGTGAGGGTGGCCAGCACGAGGCTTGAGACGAGGAGCCGCGTGCGTCCTATGCGCCGCGTGAGCGCTCCCAGGCCCAGCCGGGACACCATGGAGAAGGCGGCGCGGACGGCGAGCATGAGGCCGATCGTTCCGGCGCTGATGCCCCGCTCCTCGCCCAGTGCCGGCAGGTAGACCACCGTCAGGTCCACGACGGCGAGCACGACCGAGCTCGTCACGAGGGCCTTCGCGACGCCCGGCGTCTTGAGGAGCGAGAGGGCGCTTCCGTTGAGCGGCGTGCCTCCGGCGAGGGCGCGCCTCCTCGTGGCCTTGCCGGAGACGCCCAGCGCCGTGGCGGTGAGGACGACTCCCATCGCGGCCCCCAGCACGAAGATCGCCTGGGTGTCGGGGCGGACGGATGCCCCTCCGGCGGCGGCGATGGCCAGCGGGCCCAGCGCCTGGCCCAGGGACGCGGCGAAGGTCAGGTACCCGAACGCGGCGTCGAGCCGCGAGGGGGCGGTGTTGTTCGCGATCGCCGCCTGCTGGCCCACGACGCACGCGAGCTGTCCGGCCCCGAGGAGGGCGTTCCCCACGATGAGCGCGGGCACGGACTGCCCCCAGAGCAGGAGGAACGCAGAGCACGCGAGGACCACGAGGGAGCCGAACACCATGAGCCGCTTCTCCCCCAGCCGGTCCACGAGCGCCCCCGTGGGGATGGCCAGCAGGAGCGGGAACAGGGCGTAGGTGGCCGCGAGCGCGCCGAGCGCGAAGTCCGGGACGTCGAGCTCGAGGGCCCGGTAGGTGGTGGCCGGGCGGATCAGGAACGTGGCTGCCTGGATGAGCGCCGAGT
Source organism: Sinomonas sp. T428B (assembly GCF_056780155.1). NCBI lineage: Bacteria > Bacillati > Actinomycetota > Actinomycetes > Micrococcales > Micrococcaceae > Sinomonas > Sinomonas sp. T428B. Next base: position 3,785,245 of record NZ_JBRAZR010000001.1, read on the forward strand.
GGACCAGCAGGAGGGCCATGGAGCGACGGCCGAGGGAACTGGTCACGGGACGTGACTCTACCCGTTGCGTACGGCCGCGAAGCCTGCGCGACTGGCTAGGGTGAGGGACAACACGCACGTGAGCTTCGAATCTGCACTCCCCCCTATCCCCAGGAGAACCGATGCCAGCTCCGAACCTCTTCCTCGTCTACGTGACCGACATCGAGCGGGCCACAAACTTCTACAGCAGCCTGTTCGAGATCGCCCCGCTCATGCTGACCCCGCGCTACGTGCCCTTCGAGGTAGCCCCGGGGGTCCTATTCGCGCTGTGGAACGGCCGAGGGGAGGCCGTCACGCAGGAGACGCCGCGCTCCTCCGAGGTCGGCCTGATGCTGCCGAGATCGTCCGCCTCAGTCGACGGCCTCTTCGAGCAATGGGTCGAGAAGGGCGTCGACATCGTCGAGGAGCCGCACGACGAGGTCTTCGGACGCACCTTCGTCATCTCCGACCCGGACGGCAACCTGATCCGCGTCTCGCCCTTCGACTGACACTGATTAACCCAGCCGGCCCCTGATCGGCCCGTCCTCGTTTTCATTGCTGATCGGATCCGCGTGACGGAGCACGACGCGCCAAGCCCCGTCCTCCAGGCGGAACACGGTCGTCACGCGGAGCCGGAAGCTGTCGGCATTCGCGCGTCCCGAGACCTTGGCTGACCAGTCCTCGACAGTGTGAACGACCGCCAGATTTCCGGAGGTGAAGGACGAAACCATGCTGGAAGGAGCCATCGCTCCGTCGCGAAACCGTGCGGCGGCGAAGTCGAGCCGGGCATCGACGTCCGTCCAGCCTCGGACTGCAGGACCGAACGGGTTGGCCAGGACGACATCATCTGCGCGGGAACAAAGGCGTTTGAGAGGGTCAGCGTCACCCCTGGCAAAGGCGTCCAGACTCACGTCGTACTCCTTCAGGACGGATTCGAGGTCCACGGAAGCCCTCCTGCAATCCTCGTAGGACCAGCGATTCTAGCTTCCGTTGCGAGGAACAACATATGGTCGGTGAAGTACCTCCCGAAGCCGGGGTCGGCCAGGGCGCTCTCCCGCTCCTGGGCGGAGGCGGGATCGACGGCAGTGAGGGTTGGGACGGTGGTCACGGCGGCTCTGCTTCCTCTTCGCGGACGACGGCGGGTGGCAGTCCGGGGCGGCATGCGCTCGGCCTCGGCGCGTGCTGCTGGAGCCGCAACGTGCTCGACGCCCTAGTCAAGGAGCCTCCGTACGTTCTCCTTGATGGTTTCGCGGCGGCGCTCGACGCTGGGAAGTTTTGACCGCGCCATCTCTGGCGTGAGGGTGTGCCAGGTCATGGCCAGGGCGCGCACGCTGGTCAGCAGCGCGATGGGCGTGAGGTCCGCGCGAAGGTGGCCGGCCTTCTGGGCGCTTTCGATCCGGGAGAGGCTTTCCCTGTGTGAGGCCACGAGGGCTTCGAGGTCGGCCGCCTGGCGTTCAAGGATGTACCAGTTGGTGAGCCTCAGGACATTGAGGTCCTTCTGGCAGAGATCGAAGGTCCTGGCCGCATAGGCCGGCAGGTCCAGCGCATCGAATTCGGTCTCCTGCACGACTGCAACCACCCGCTGGGAGAAGAGCTCGTCGAACAACCGCTCCTTGCTGCCGAAGTACCGGTACAGCATGGCCTTGGTGGCCAGCGCCGCCTCAGCAATGCGGTCCACCCGCGCCCCGCTATTCCATAGCGGGCGAACTCCCCCTCTGCCGCCTTCAGGATCCGCTGCCTGGTTGCTTCTGCATCTCTCGCCATTCCCCCAGCATGGGAAGTAACTGGCTAGTTGACAGCGATCGCTGTGGCTCAGCATCCGAGCGGGGAATACACACGTTTCGGTCAGTGATACGTCATGATCCAAGGGCAACACCAGGTCCAGATCCAGGCGGGCACGCCCTAGCCCCGCCGCTCCCCCATCGCCTCCCGCACCACAGCGAGGAGCGAGCCGAACCGCGGGTTCCCCGCGAGCTCGTCGAGCAGCACGGGCTTCCCGTCCGGCCCGGCGAGCGGGATGCGCCAGTTCGGGTACTCGTCCGAGGTCCCGGGCTGGTTCTGCGTGCGCGTCTCACCCACTGCGTCGACGAGCGCAACGCCGAGCAGGGACGACGGCGTGAGGGCCGTGTATGCGTAGAGCGCCTCGACGATCCGCTGGACCTCCTCGGGGCTGCGGTCCGCGAACCCGGCGTGGGGGTCCGTGGACGCCGGCAGGAGCCCGCGCTCCCGGAGACGCTCGAGCACCGCCTCCTGCTCGGCGAGCGCCGCGGCGAGCTCCTCCTCGACAGGCCGGCGGAGCAGGCCGAGCGACTCCCGGAGCCGCACGTGCTCCCCGGCGAGGTAGCCCGCCGTCGGCGGCAGGTCGTGCGTGTTGACCGAGGTGAGGCACGCCTGCCGGTACACCTCGGGCGCGAGGGGGCCGCCGGCGTCGTGCTCGAACCACAGGATCGAGGTGCCGAAGATGGCCCGCTCTGAGAGGTAGTCGCGCACCCAGGGCTCGAAGACGCCGAGGTCCTCGCCGACAATGATGGCGCCCGCGCGCTGCGCCTCGAGCGCGAGGATGCCGATGAGCGCCTCGTGGTCGTAGTAGACGTACGTGCCGTCCTGCGGCCCCGCCCCCACGGGGATCCACCACAGCCGGAACAGGCCGAGGATGTGGTCGATGCGCAGCCCGCCCGCGTGCCGGAGGATCGTGCGCAGCATGTCCCGGTACGCGGCGTAGCCGGAGGCCTCGAGCCGGCCCGGGTGCCAGGGCGGCTGGCTCCAGTTCTGGCCCTGCTGGTTGAACATGTCCGGCGGCGCGCCGACCGTGACGCCCTTGGCGAGTACGTCGGAGAGCGTCCACGCGTCGGCCCCCGCCGCGTTGACGCCCACGGCGAGGTCGTGCACGACGCCGAGCCCCATCCCCGCGCTGTGCGCGGCGGCCTGGGCGGCCTCGAGCTGGGTGTCGCAGATCCACTGCAGCCACATGTGGAACTCGACGCGGTCCGCGAGCTCGGCCCGCTGGCCGCGCGCGGCGTCCGACGCCGGGCCGGCGGCGAGCGCTTCAGCGGCTGCGGCGCCGTCGTGCGCGCCGGCTCCGCCCACGCGCTCCGCCGAAGCCCGTTCCGTGAGCGCGCACCACAGCGCGAAGTCCTCGAGCCCCTTGCCGAGCTCGGCAGTGAACCGCTCGTACGCCCGCTGCCGCGCGGGGCTGCGCGGGACGGCGTGGATGAGCTCGAGGGCGGCGAGCTTCGCCGCGTAGGCCTCGTTCCGCTCGAGCAGCCCAGGCGCCCGGTTGGCCGCGTGGAGGCGGCTCGCGAGGTCCGCGACGGCGGCGCGCTCGGCCGGGTCGAGGTAGCCGTACTCGGGGATCTCCTCGGGGCGGACGTAGATCGGGTTGACGAAGCGCCGCGTGGTGGGCAGGTAGGGCGAGTCCTCGAGCGGCGGCGCCGGCTCGGCGGCGTGCAGCGGGTTGACGAGCACGAAGCCCGCGCCCTCGGCGGCCGAGATGGCGGCCAGGTCCGCGAGGTCGGCGAAGTCGCCGATCCCCCACGAGCGCTCGGAGCGGACCGAGTAGAGCTGGGCCATGAGGCCCCAGTGCCGCTCGTCGCGGAGCGCGTCCGTCGTGGCGAGCCGCGCGGGGGTGACGACGAGCGCGCACGCCGCCGCCCCGCCGTCGTGCGCCGCGTTCAGCGTGTGCCAGCCCAGCGGCAGGCGCTCGGGGACGGCGAAGAGCGCGCGGCCGGTCACGACGCCGTCGACCTCTCGCGGCGCGTCCCAGCTGTCGACCTGCGCAATCTCGTGGCGCGAGCCGTCCTCAGCCTCGATCCACACCCGCACCCGGCTGCCGTGCGGGACGTGGACCGGGACGGTGCGAGCCTCGCCCTCGCGCACGACGACGACCGGCGGCAGAGTGCGCCGCCACGGCGCGAGCGCGACGTCGTCGAGGGACGCCCGCACCTCCGCCGGCGACTCCGCTGGCACCCCGAGCGCCGCCAGGACCGAGCGCAGGGTCTCCGGGGAGACCCTCCGCTGGACCCCGTCCCAGCCATAGAAGGACGTGCTCACGCGATGTGCTGCGGCCAGCTCCTCGAGCGGCCCTGCTGCCAGATCCTCCGCCATGCCGACCACTCTATGTGGACCTCGGGTGTGGGGCAGGTGACGACATCGAAGAACCTCACATCGAACTATGGCCCCGAGTGTGCCCTTGCCGGAAGATGCTTCCGTGATCAGCATCGAGGACCGCATCACGATCGCGCGGCCAGCGGAGGACGTCTTTGCCTTCATCGCCGATCTCAACAACATCCGCAAGTGGCAGTCCGAGGTCGTCACCTCCACGGTCGTCACGCCGGGACCGACCAGGGTGGGCACGCGCTTCACCGAAGACGTGAAGATGGGGCCGCGCCGCACCACGGCGAACTGCGAGGTCACCGAGTTTGCCCCTGGCTCCATGATGGGATTCACGGCTACGTCCCCGGCCATGGACTACCAAGGCCGCTTCACCCTCGCTCCGGCCAGCGGCGGCTCGGAATTCACCATGGCCGGCACCGCCCAACTCAAAGGCTGGTGGCGCCTGATGCAGCCGCTCATGGAGGGCGAGTTCAAGCGCGGCATCCGCAAGGAGCTTGAGGCGGTCAAGGCCTACATGGAGGGCAACCGCGACGCGGAGCGTTAGAAAGGCCAGATCAGAGGCACTTGGCGTTCAGGCCTGCGAGAGACGGGCGTCTGGCGAACCGGCATGGCTCGGTGCCGGGCTCGGTTCAGCCTCAGCTGGACTCACGCGGCGAAAGGCCTTGACCATGCCGTGAAGACCAAGGCCCGCCCAGGCGAAGTTCGCCGCGGCGCTCGGCCAGGCGCCGTAGAGCACGCACGCGGTCCCGCCAAGCAGGCCGCCGACCATGTTCAGAGTCGCGTACATCCGGGATTCCGCCGCGAGCCGCCCTCTCGAGAGCATCACGTATGCCATGAACGTCCCGGCCGTCCCCATCCAGCCCAGAGCTGCGGCCAGCATCGCGTCTCCCTCCTCGCACAGTGGTTCCAGCAGCAATGATCGCGAGATCAGGCGTTTAGATCAATTGCACTCTGCTGCAGACATGGTTTATCACTACTGAATATGGAGATCGACCCTCGCCGGCTGCGCATCCTGCTCGCCATAGCCCGCACCGGAGGCGTTCTCGCCGCCGCCGACGAGCTGGGGATCACGCCGTCGGCCGTGTCCCAGCAGCTCAACAGGCTGGAGGAGGAGACGGGCCATGCCCTGGTCGTGCGGACTCCGCGCGGCTCGGTCCTGACTGCCGCCGGCCTGGCCATGGCCGAGGCCGCCGAGGAGATCGAGCGCGCGCTCAACACCGCCCGCTCCCGCATGGAGGGAGGGGCGGAGCTTGCGGGAGTCGTGCGGCTGGGCGGCTTCACGAGCTTCGTCCGCACGATGGTCATCCCACGCCTGCCCGAGTGGCGCGTCCAGTACCCGCAGCTGCGGATCCAGGTCATCGAGGACAACTTTGCGTCACTGACGCGGCAGCTCCGCCAGCGCGAGCTCGACGCCGTCGTCGTCGAGCTCGATTCCATGGCTGCCGAGCAGCGCTCACTTCCCGCCGGGATGTCGGAGGAGCCCCTGCTGGACGAGCCGTGGAAGCTTGTCGTCCCGTCCGGCGCCCTCCTCGACACGGAGAACGTCGACCTGGCCCGCCTGCCGATTCCGTGGCTCGGCGTCGTGGCGGAGTCCGCCAGCACGTCGGTCCTCGGCAGGCTGTGGCGCGCGACGGGTGCCCGCATCGAGACCGTCCACCAGTACCAGGAGACGCTGACAGCGCTGGCGCTGGTCGCGGCCGGGGAGGGTGCGGCCGTCGTCCCCGCGCTGGCCCTGATCGGCGTCGTGCAGGACGGCGTCGACGTCCTCGACGTCCCCGGCCTCGGCACGCGGCGCATCGTCCTGCGCCGGTTCGCCCGGCGGCGGCCCATCAGCATGCCCGTCGACACCGTCGCCCGGCTTCTGCGTGAATCGGTCGCCGGGTTCGACGCGCAGGCGGGGACGCCGAGGCCGGGGCCGGGGGGCAGCGCCGAACGCACCTTCATGCGGCGCTGAGCTCCGTCCTGGCGGGGCAGCATGCGCACGACGGCGGTGGGCCGGGTTGCGCTCCCGGTCCACCCAGGAGTCCATGGCCTCCGGCGAGAATTGTCGGAGGTGCGTGCGAGGGTTGGTCCATGGGAGGGGAAGACGTCTTCGACGAAGGGCCGGGCCGGGAGGATCCGGATGGGTGGCTGGCGTCCGTGCCGCCGGATCCGGCGCCGTGGGACGAGGACCCGGCCCGGTATGTCGATCCGGACCGGATGGACCCGGGGGAGCCGGGGTACGAGCGGATGATGGAGGCCCGGGACGAGGCGGAGCTGGCGGTCCTTACCCGGGACGTGCCGGACTTCGACCCGGACGCGGACCTGATGGAGTGCACCCTGACCAGCCCGGCCCTGGGCGCGATGCCGCGGGCCAGGGTCCTGCACGCGGCATCCCTGGTCGACTCCATCGCCGGGACCGAGGCCGCCGTCGCCCGGCTGGAGGCCGGCGGGCGTTCGGCATCGCCGGGCTCGTGCACGCCTACGGCGGGGACTCCGAGGACCCCGGGGAGCGGCTCGAGGCCCCGGGGCTGGCCGCGTCCGAGATCGCCGCCCGGCTCAGGACCTCCCAGCGCAGCGCCCGGGCCCTGGTCGAGGAATCCCCGGCCCTGACCGCCCCGGCGTACGCCCCGGTGTTCGAGGCCATGCAGGCCGGCCGGCTGACCCGCCGCCGCGCCGCCGTGGTCCTTGACGCCGCGATCCCGGTCCCGGCGTCCCGGCTGGCCGACTTCGCCGCGGCCGCGGCCCCGATCGCCGCCCCGCAGGACCCCGACCGGGTCCCCACCGTCCCGGCGCTGGGGCGGCGGCTGCGGCGCCTGGCCGAGGACTACGCCGACGAGCCCCTGGCCGTGCGGAAGGCCAAGGCCGCCGCCGACCGGCGCGTGGACCTCGTCCCGGCCGGGGACGGCATGTGCCACCTCACCGCCTACCTGCCGCTGGAGACCGGCGCGCTGATCGACACCCGCCTGACCGCGATCGCCCGCTCCCTCCAGGCCCCCGGGGAGGCGCGGACTGTCAACCAGCTCCGCGCCGACGCCCTCATCGACCTCCTCACCGGCACCGGAACCGGCTCGCCCGTTTTCCCTGCCGCCGTCGGCGGCCCTGGGTCCGTCGGCGACGGTGCCGCGGGTGTCCCGACGCCGGCCGGCGGGGTGCGCATGGAGCTTGTCGTGACCGTGCCGGCCGCGACCCTGGCCGGGGCCTCGGAGGCGCCGGGGGAGATCCTCGGCTACGGCCCCATCGACCCCGAGGCCGCCCGCCGGCTCGCCGCGCAGACCCAGCTCTGGACCCGGCTCGTCGTCGCGCCCCTCACCGGGGCGCCGCTGGCGATCGGGCGGGTCCGCTACGCCCCCACCGCGGCGATGCGCCGCTTCCTGGCCCTGCGCGACGGCACCTGCCGCTTCCCGGGCTGCGACAAGCCCGCCGCCGCGACCGAGGCCGACCACACCCACGAATGGTCCCAGGGCGGGGAGACCGACGTCGGCAACCTCGCCCTCCTGTGCCCCGAGCACCACCGCCTCAAGACCCTCGGCCTCTGGACCGTCCGCCACATCGGGGCGGACGCCGTGGCGGGGACCCCGACCGAGAACGAGGCAGCCTCGACCGGGACGGACGAGACGAACGACCAACCGACCGGAGTCGATCCGCCAGGCGCCCCACCCGGAACCCTCGAATGGACCGGCCCCTCGGGCAAGCGCTACATCACCTGCCCCCACGCCGACCCACCACCACCGTTCTGAGCTGCCCGGCAATCCTCGACGCGCTGACCACGCAGTGAAACGATGGGGCGCCATGAGACCCGGAACGGCACTGGCCGCCCCAGTCATCGCGGCGGCCCTGTTCCTGGCGTCGTGCGGCAGCGGGGGCCTCTCGGGAGCGACCGGCAGCAGCTCGTCGGGGGCCGGTTCCGGCACCGCTAGCTCGGGCACGGCTGGTTCAGGGACGGCTAGCGCGGGCACTAACGGTTCCGGCTCGTCCTCGCCCACGCCGCCGCATTCGGCCACGTCCCTCCCACCGAGCCCCACAGGGACAGCCTCGGCCCCTCCCATCACGCCCCCATCAGGCCAAGGCGCGTACGGCTACGTGACGGCGGGCCCCACCTGCCCCGTCGAGAGGCCAGACCAGCCCTGCCCTCCGCAGCCTGTTTCGGCAGGCATTGACGCCCGGAACTCCAGCGGCATCACCGTGGCGTCAGCCCACAGCGATTCCTCCGGTCGCTACGTTCTCGACCTGTCGCCGGGAAGCTACGCGCTGGTGGTCGTCACCTCCTCCGGCTGGCCGCTCTGCCCTGACACCCCGGTCACCGTGCAACCGGGCTCCTCGACCCGCGCGGACATCTCTTGCGACACCGGCATCCGCTGATGCACCTCTGAGCGCAACTGCTGCCCACGGTCAAAACCACGCCAGTCCTCTTGTAGACCCCCCACAAAATCGCCCTCCCCGCGCGCGGCTACCTTCGCTTGTGACCGGCAGCCAGATCGGCCGCCGGCGGAAGCGACGGACCTGGAGGATCAACGATGACCAGCGGCTACGCCATTCTCGAGACGGCCCGGAAGCAGGTTCTGCACGAGGGCCTCGGGCTCAGCGAGGCGCAGATCCTCGAGGTCCTCCGCCTCCCCGACGAGGCCATCCCCGCGGCCCTCCAGCTCGCGCACGAGGTCCGGATCGAGCACTGCGGCGAGGACGTCGAGGTCGAGGGCATCATCTCGATCAAGACCGGCGGCTGCCCCGAGGACTGCCACTTCTGCAGCCAGTCCGGCCTCTTCGACTCCCCTGTGCGCGGCGTGTGGCTCGACATCCCCGAGCTCGTCAAGGCGGCCAAGGAGACCGCCGCCACGGGCGCGACCGAGTTCTGCATCGTCGCCGCCGTCCGCGGCCCGGACATCAAGCTCATGAACCAGATCAAGTTCGCCATCGACCGGATCAACGAGGAGGTGGACATCAACATCGCCTGCTCTCTCGGCATGCTCACGCAGCGTCAGGTCGACCAGCTCGCGGAATGGGGCGTGCACCGCTACAACCACAACCTCGAGACGGCCCGCAGCTACTTCCCCGAAGTCGTCACGACGCACACCTACGAGGAGCGCCTCGAGACGTGCCGCATGGTCAAGGACGCGGGCATGGAGCTGTGCTGCGGCGCCCTCATCGGCATGGGCGAGACCGTCGAGCAGCGCGCCGAGCTCGCGGCCCAACTCGCCGCCCTCGAGCCCCACGAGGTCCCGCTCAACTTCCTCAACCCCCGCCCCGGCACCCCGCTCGAGGACTTGTCCGTCATGGACGGCAAGGACGCCCTACGCGCGATCGCGGCCTTCCGGCTCGCCATGCCCCGCACCGTGCTCCGCTACGCCGGCGGCCGCGAGCTCACCCTCGGGGACCTCGGCACACGCGAGGGCCTGCTCGGAGGCATCAACGCCGTGATCGTCGGCAACTACCTCACGACCCTGGGCCGCCCCGCCGACGCCGACCTCGACCTCCTCGTCGAGCTCAACATGCCCATCCGGGAACTCCAGAAGTCGCTCTGATGCAGGAGGCCTCCACCCAGCTGTATTGCGGGCACTGCGGCGAGCGCACGACGCCGGGCGCGCACCCGCCGTCGTCTGCCAACCCGCCGTCGTCTGCCAACCCGCCGTCTCCTGGCCACGAGCGCTGCAAGCAGCGCCTCGCGATGGAGCCGCCGCGCTACTGTGCGTCCTGCCGGCGCCGAATGAAGGTCCAGGTCACGCCGATGGGCTGGACGGCCGAGTGCTCGCGGCACGGGACGCTCACCGCGGGAACCGCACCGGGGGCAGTCTCGTGACCAGCCTCATTGCCCGCGACCGCGCCGCCCTCTGGCACCCGTACGCCGCGGCCTCGCCGACGCTGCCGCTGTGGGAGGTCGAGGACGCCGAGGGCGTGACCCTCCGGCTGAGGGACGACGGCGGGGCGCGCCACGAGGCGGTCGACGCGATGTCCTCGTGGTGGTCCATCATCCACGGCTACCGCAACCCCCTCCTGGACGCCGCGGCCAAGCGCCAGCTCTCGCGCTTCAGCCACGTCATGTTCGGCGGACTGACGCACGATCCGGCCGTCGAGCTCGCCGAGCGGCTCGTCGCGATGGCGCCCGCAGACCCGGGGCGGCCCGCGCTCGAGCGCGTCTTCCTCGCCGACTCGGGTTCGGTGTCCGTCGAGGTCGCGCTCAAGCTCGCGGTCCAGTACCAGGCCGCGGCGGGCCGGCCGAACAGGCAGAAGTTCCTCGCCCTGCGCGGGGGCTACCACGGCGACACCGTCGGTGCGATGTCCGTGTGCGACCCCGTGGACGGCATGCACGCGGCCTTCGGCGGCCTCGTGCCCGCGAATGTCTTCGCGCCCCGACCGCCTGCCGCGGCCACCGCGACGCCGGAGGACGTCGCCGCCTGGCGCGACGCCGTCGAGCGCCTCGCCGCGGCCCACGCGGACGGGCTCGCGGCGATCGTCGCCGAGCCCGTGCTGCAGGGCGCCGGTGGCATGCACGCCTACCCGCCGGAGTGCGTCCGGATCCTGCGCGAGGTCGCGGACCGGCACGGCCTCCTGCTCATCCTCGACGAGATCGCGACCGGCTTCGGCCGCACGGGCGAGCTCTTCGCCGCGGGCCACGCCCGCGTCGTGCCGGACATCCTGTGCGTCGGCAAGGCGCTCACGGGCGGCTACCTCACGCTCGCCGCGATGCTGTGCACGGGCGAGGTCGCGGCCGCCGTCTCCTCGGCCGGCGCGCTCCTCCACGGGCCCACGTTCATGGCCAACCCACTCGCGTGCGCCGTCGCGAACGCGAGCCTCGGCATCATCGGGGGCGGCGCGTGGCGCGAGGACGTCCGCCGGATCGAATCGGGCCTCGCCTGCCGGCTCGCCCCCGCACAGGCGCTCGACGCCGTCGCCGACGTCCGCACGATCGGCGCCGTGGGCGTCGTCGAGCTCGCGCACGACGTCGACGTCCCCGCCGTCACGCGCGCGGCCCTCCGGCGCGGGGTGTGGGTGCGCCCGTTCCGGAACCTCGTCTATACGATGCCGCCGTACATCAGCACGGCGGAGGACGTCGCGACGATCGCCGCCGGGATCATCGGGGCCGTGGAAGAGGTCCACGAGAGGGTCACCGCATGAGCCACTCGATGAACCGCTGGCTCGAGCAGCAGTCCCACGTCCGCGAGCGCCGCGGGCTCGTCCGCCGCCCCGTGGCCCGGCGGGCCGGCGAGCGCAGCATCGACCTCGCGAGCAACGACTACCTCGGCCTCGCCCGGGACCCGCGCCTCGCCCAGGCCGCCGCCGACGCCGCCCGCACATGGGGCGCCGGCTCGACCGCGTCCCGGCTCGTCGCCGGCACCACCGAGCTGCACCTCGCGCTCGAGGCCGGGCTCGCCGCGGCCACGGGGCTGGAGGCCGGTCTCGTCTACTCCTCGGGGTACTTGGCCAACCTCGGTGTCGTCACCGCGCTTGGCGGGCCCGGGACGCTCATCCTCGCCGACGAGCACTGCCATGCCTCCCTCGTCGACGGCTGCCGGCTCTCCCGCTCACGGGTGGTGACGTTCGCGCACAATGACGCGGACGACGTCGCGCGCCTCCTCGCCGAGCGGGGCGAACCGCGCGCTCTCATCGCCGTCGAGTCCATCTACAGCGTCGGCGGGGACGCGGCGCCCCTCGAGCGGCTGCTCGCGGTGGCCGAGGAGCATGACGCCGTGCTGCTCGTCGACGAGGCGCACAGCCTCGGCGTGGCCGGAACGGGGGCGTTCCGCGGCCGCGGCGCGGTGGCCGGCACGCGGCTGGCCGGGAGCCCGCACGTGATCGTGACCGCGACGCTCTCCAAGGCCCTCGGCAGCCAGGGCGGCGCCGTCCTCGGCTCGGCGCTCGTGCGCGAGCACCTCGTCAACCGCTCGCGGAGTTTCATCTTCGACACCGCGCTCGCCCCCGCCTCGGCCGCGGCCGCGCTGGCCGCCCTTCGCATCGTCCGCGACGAGCCGTGGCGGGCCGAGCGCGTCCGCGCGAACGCGGGCCTCATCGCGTCCGGCCTCGCGGGGCTCGGGCCGGTCTCGGCGGGGGCTGGCGCTGTCCAGTCGCTCGCGATGCCCTCGGCCGAGGCCGCGGCCGCCGCCGCCCGCGCGGCCGCCGACGCCGGCGTGCGCGTGGGCTGCTTCCGCCCGCCGTCGGTCCCGGACGGCATCTCCCGGCTCCGCCTCACGGCACACGCCGGGCTCACCCCCGAAGACATCGAGGAGGCCTGTTCCGTCCTGGGCAGTGCCGTCTCTGAGAGCGCGAGGACACCGGCATGACCCTCCCCCGCATCCTGTTCGTCACCGGGACGGACACCGGCGTCGGCAAGACGATCACGACGGCGGCCCTCGCCGCCGCGCTCACGGCCCGCGGCCGCGCCGTGGCCGTCTACAAGCCGTGCCAGACCGGCGCCCGCCACGGCGACTCGGACATCGCCGAGGTGCTCCGCCTCTCCGGGATCGCGACGGCGGAGGCGGGCGCCGTGCTCGGCGAGCCCCTCGCCCCGCGCCCCGCCGCGGTGCTCGACGCCGCGCGGCTGCCGGCCGCCGTCGAGCACGCCGCGCGCATCGCCGAGCTCGCCGCCGCCCACGACCACGTTCTCGTCGAGGGCGCGGGCGGGCTCCTCGTCGAGCTCGACGACGACGGCGCCACCCTCGCGGACCTCGCCTTCGCGCTGGGGGCCGGCGTCGGCGCCCACGGCTTCGTCCTCGTCACCCGCGCGGCCCTCGGCACGCTCAACCACACGGCGCTCACGCTCGAGGCGCTCGAGCGAAGGGGCCTCCCCGTCGTGGGGCTCGTCGTGGGTTCCCGGCCCGGCGAGCCCGGCCTGGCCGAGCGCGGGAACCTCGCGACCCTCTCCAGCGGAATCGTCCCCCTGCTCGGGGCGATCCCGGAGCGGGCCTCGGAGCTCGAGCCGGATCGCTTCCGGGCCGAGGCGTCCACGTGGCTCGGGGGGCTGGTGGATGAGCTGGCCGAGGGGCCGCTCATCGATGAAGAGGTGCCGGCGTGAGCGCCCCGGCGGGCTTCGTCGTCGTCCGCGAGCCGCATCTGGTGCGCGAAGTCCTGCACCGGCCGCAGGACTTCAGCCCGGCCAACGCCCTCGTCGCGGTCACGCCGCTCACGGGGCCGTCGCTGCGGGTCCTGCAGGGGGCGCGGTTCGCGCTGCCGCCGATCCTCGCGAGCAACGACTCGCCCACGCACGCGGGCATCCGGAAGGTCGTGGCGGGGTTCTTCACGCCCGCGACCGTCGCCGGGATCGAGCCGCGCATCCGGGAGCTCGCCCGGGAGTCCGCGAGCGCGGCCGCGGCGCGGCTCGCGGCGCGGGGACATGTGGACCTCGTCGAGGCCGTCGCGGCGCTCCCGCCCGCCCAGGTCATGCTCGAGCTGCTCGGGCTCCGGGTCCCCGACGACGAGCTCTCGGCGCTCAAGGCCTGGAGCCGGGATTCGCTCGAGCTGTTCTGGGGCTGGCCCGACGACGCGCGGCAGCTCGAGCTCGCCCGCGGCGCTGCGGACTTCTACCGCTGGCTCCGGGACCTCGTGAAGGCGTCCGTGGCCTCCCCCGAGCGGAACCTGTTCGCGGCGCTGGACAGGCACGGGCTCTCAACCCCGGAGATCTGCTCGCTGGGCTACTTCCTGCTCATCGCGGGGCAGGAGACGACGACGCAGCTCATCAGCACCGTGCTGTTCCGGCTGGCCGAGGGGTCGTGCCCGGTCACGTGGGCCGAGGCCGCGGGGGCTGACGGCGCGGGGGCTGACGGCGCGCGGCGGGCCGTGCGGCACATCCTGGCCATCGAGTCCTCGGTGCCCACGTGGCGCCGCGTCGCCGCGCACGAGACGACGATCGGCGGGCAGGCGGTCCCGGCCGGGGCCGAGATCCTCCTCGAGCTGACCGGAAACCATACGGCCAGCGACGGGGCAGCCAGCGGCGCTCGGGCCACCGACTACTCCCTCGCGTTCGGCTCGGGCGTCCACCGCTGCCTCGGCGCGAAGCTCGCGGAACTGGAGGCCGCCGTCGTCGTCCAGGAGACCGCCGCAGCCCTGCCCGCCGTCCGGCTCGCGGATCCCGAGCCGGAGTGGGTGCGCCTGCTGTCCTTCCAGGCGCCGCGGGCGGTGCTCGTGGCCGGATGAGCTGCCGGTATCCCGTCTCCTATGATTGTTGACAAGGTTGTATCTCGTTGAGGTCAGGGGAACATGACAGCGCAGCAGGCCTTCCAGCCGATCAAACAAGAGTCCACGCCGACCCTCATCGCCAACCAGTTGAGGAAGTTCATCGCCAACGGGACGCTGGCTCCCGGGTCTCAGCTCGTGGAGATGGACATTGCGGGCGAGCTCGGGGTGAGCCGGGGGCCCGTCCGTGAGGCGATCCAGCGCCTCGCCCAAGAGGGCCTCGTCGAGAGCATCCGCAACAAGGGGGTCTTCGTCCGCGATTTCGGCCCCGACGATCTGCGGGACATCTATCACGTTCGGACGTCCCTGGAGAAGGGCGCCTCGGAGATCCTCCTCGCCGGCGACCACGCGGCCGCGGGCGTGGAGCTGCTCCTCTGCGTCGAGCGCATGGACGAGGCCAGGAAGGCAGACGACCTCGAGGCCATCTCCGAGGCGGACCTCGCCTTCCATGAGCGGCTCGTGGCTCTGGCCGCCAGCCCGAGGCTCTCGAGGATGCACGCCACCCTGCTCACGGAGACACGCATCTGCCTCAATCGGCTCGAGGGCAGCTACGAGGACGAGGCGGCTCGGGTGGCCGAGCATCGAGGCATCGCCGAGGCCATCCGGGACGGCGAGGAGGCTCTCGTGATGAAGCGGCTGGACGCCCACAAGGACGACGCCCTCATGAGGCTCGTCCCGGCCGAGCAGTAGAGCAGTAGCGTCCTCGACTACTGCGCGAGATATCCGCCGTCGACCGGAATCGAGACTCCGGTGACATAGGAGGCCTCCGGGCTGGCCAGATAGGCGACCGCGGCGGCGACGTCGTCCGGCTCCGCGATGCGCTTGAGCGGGATGGCGTCAGCCACGCGGCGCATGGTCGATTCGGGGTCCTCCTGGTTCGACACCCACTCGGCATAGAGGGGGGTGTTGGTCATTCCCGGTGCGATCGCGTTGACGCGGATGTTATGCGGGGCGAGTTCCACGGCAGCGGCCCTCGTCAGAGCGAGCATGGCCCCCTTGCTGGCGCTGTAGATCGACATCGTCGGCACGCCGATGCTCGCCAGCCGCGAGGTGATGTTGATGATCGCCCCGCCGTCGCCCCTGTCCCTCATCGCGCGGCCTGCCGCCTGGAGGCAGGAGATCGCACCGAACGTGTTCGTCTCAAAGGTCTGCACGATCTCGTGTGCCGGGACGTCCAGCAGGGGGCCGACATGGTCGATCGCCGCGTTGTTGACGAGGACGTCGAGACGGCCGGCGAGCTTCAGAGTCTTCTCGATGAGGGCGTCTGCGGCATCTGGCTCTGCGAGGTCGGCCCGAAGGAAGTGCGCGTCCCGCCCGAGTTCGCGGGCGACGCTTTCGCCGCGCTCTGTGGAGCGGCCGCTGACGACGACGGTGAGCCCGTCGGCCGCCAGCCGCTTCGCGATCGCGATCCCGATGCCTGAGGTGGCGCCGGTGACGAGTGCGGTCCGCGCCGGCTGGGCTGCCGCGGTCATCGGGCGGCCTCCCCCGCGGCGACAAGCAGCTCCTCATCGAGGGCCGCACCCAGCCGCTCGACGCCCTCCCTGATCCGCTCGGGCGTCGAGGTGGCAAAGCACACCCGGAGGGCGTTGTGGAAACCGCCTGAAGCCGCGAACGCGGGCCCGGGGATATAGGCCACGCCATGGGCCAGCGCCCTGGGGAAGAGCTTCTCTGTGTCAATGTCCCGGTAGCGGCCGTCAAGGGTGAGCCAGAGGAAGAAGCCGCCTTCGGGATGGGTGGCGACGACCTCGCTGCCGAATCGCTCGCCCAGAGACCCCAGGAGCGCTTCCTTCCGGTCGCGGTAGACGGCGCGCAGGCGCAAAAGGTGGGCATCCAGGGCCCCCTCGGCCAGGTAGGCCGCCACGACGTGCTGCAGCGGCACGTTCGTGCAGGTGTCCATGGCCTGCTTGGCGTTGACCGCGAGCTGTCGCAGCGCAGGGTCCAGGTCCATCCAGCCGATCCTCAGGCCGGGGGCCAGGATCTTCGAGAAGGTGCGGACCTGCACGACGCGCGGATTGCCGGGACTCAGTTCCCCAAAGCCGGGAACGTCCGTGCCGTCGAAGCGCAGGGCCCCGTACGGGTCGTCGTCGATGATGACGGCGTCCCATTCCTCGGCGAGGTCGAGCAGGAGCCGACGGCGGGGCTCAGAGAGCGTGGCCCCCGAGGGATTCTGGAAGTTCGGGATGGTGTAGATGACCCGGGGGGTCTTGCCCGTGCGGGCGACGAGGTCTGGGAGCGCCTCGACGATCATCCCGTCGTCGTCGATCGGCGCCTCCAGCAGGCTGGCCTCGTAGCTCAGCGCAGTGCCGATGCCATTCGTGTAGGTCGGCGCCTCGACCACCACGAGGTCGCCCGGATCAACCAGCAGCTTGAAGGCGATGTCGAGACCCTGCATGCCGCCGGTCGTGATCAGCAGACGGCCTGCATCAGCCTCGAGGCCCTGGCGCTGCAGGTAGGACTGCACCTGGGCAAGGAGCTCGGGCTCCCCCTCGGTCGCCCCGTAGTCGAAACTGCCGGCGGGAGCGGCCGCGAAGAGACGCGCGAAGTCCGCCTCGGGGACGAGCTCTGCGTTGGGGGCGCCCATCGCAAAGCGCACGATGTCGTGCGTCTGGCTCGCGAGCAGCGACGTGGAGGAATCGATCACGGAGCCCCCGAGCAGGCTGGCCCGCGAGGCGAGGCGAAGTGTTGGCGTGGTCAAGGTACCTCCTGGAGCCGAAGTGATTCCTCACCAACGCTACGAACACCAACCCGTAAGAGGAACGGGCATCGTCTTGGCGATATCCTTAAGCCAAAGTTCACGATGCGGGTATGCCAAGGGCTCACGAGGATGGACAGATCATGCTTGATGTTCGGCGGCTGGTGCTGCTGCGGGAACTGGGAGCACGCGGGAGCATCGCGGCTGTTTCCCGCTCCGTAGGCATCAGCTCCTCAGCCATCTCACAACAGCTTGCCAAGCTCGAAGACGAGGTCGGCCTGCGCCTGCTCGAGCAGGTCGGCCGGCACGTGCATC
This sequence comes from Sinomonas sp. T428B, assembly GCF_056780155.1. Classification (NCBI taxonomy): domain Bacteria; kingdom Bacillati; phylum Actinomycetota; class Actinomycetes; order Micrococcales; family Micrococcaceae; genus Sinomonas; species Sinomonas sp. T428B. Next base: position 3,802,526 of record NZ_JBRAZR010000001.1, read on the forward strand.
TCACCCAGGCCGGACGTCAGCTCGCCCGCACCGCCGATCAGGTTGTCGCTGTCCTCGAGGACGCTGAAGCAGAGCTCGAAGGGCGGCGGAGCCGCGTGCAGGGCGTCGTGCGGCTTGCTGCATTCAGCACCTTCGCACTGCGATATCTGCCGGACGTGGTGCGTCGCTTGGCCGAGACGCACCCCGATGTCGTCCTGGAGTTCGACCAGCTGGAACCCGCTGCGGCCCTCGACGTGGTGACCGGGAGACGCGCGGACATCGCGGTGATCGACGAGTACCCGCACTCCCCGCATCGTGTCGCTTCAGAAGTGAGGCGCTTCCACCTTCTGCGAGACGGCTTCACTGCCTTCGTCCCCCACGAGGTGGGCTCGTTGCACGAGCTGGCCCGGCTGCCTTGGGTGTTCGAGCCCGCCGAGACCGATGCGGCACACTGGGCGAGGCGTCTGTGCCGGGAGGCCGGATTCGAGCCCCTTGTCCGATTCGAATCACCCGATCTGCGCCTCCACCATGGCCTCGCGGTGGCAGGGATGGCCGCAGCCCTGCTTCCCGACATGCTGTTCGGCGGCTCGAGCGTCCCACTCCAGGAACCGACGTACCGCTTCGACTGGCCGCAGAGCTCCGTCACTGAACTCCACCGAGACGTCTATGCAGTAGTTCGCCCGGGAGCCCAGAACCGACCAGCCGTGGCCGCGGTGCTCGGGTATCTCCAGGCTCCTTCCGCCCCTTGAGGGCGCGCGCCGGGAGGGTGACGAGGTGGGCCTCCCCGCCCACGACGCTGCGGCCGTGGGCGGGGACCGGTGACCTGCGCGCTAGTTGAGCTTGGCGTCGGCGACGGCCCCGAACTCAAGACCCCAGGTCTCGAGGGCCTCCTTGTACTCCGGGGTTCCCAGGATCGACTGGATGGCGGCCTGCATGGCGGGGGTCAGCGGCGAGCCCTTCTTCAAGCCCACGGCCGTGATACCGGTGCCACCGACGTTGAGCGGCGGGGTGAGCATCTGGAACGAGCCCGGCTGCTGCTTCTGCGCCCAGGCGAGTGCAGTCGTGTCGTACAGGATCGCGTCGATCCGCTTGGCATGCAGCTGGACCAGGGCCTCTTGGACGTTCGGCAGGGTCACGGGGTTGATGGCCGGCTTGCCCTGGGAGGTGCAGGTCTTCTCGCTCAGGGCGGGGAGCCGCAGCAGCTGCCCGGTGGAGCCCTGGGTGACGGCAACGTTCTTCCCACACAGGGTCTCGTTGGTGAATTTCTGCGGGTTGCCCGCGTTCACTCCGATGGAGGTGCCGCCCTTGAAGTAGTCGATCATGTCCAGGACCTTGAGCCGCTCCTCGGTCTTCGCCATGGTCGAGACGGTGAAGTCGAAACGGCCGCCATCAAGGCCCGGGATGATCGAGTCGAACTTCGTGTCCACGAACCTGAGCTTGAGGTCGAGCTTCTTGGCGATGAGCCGCGCGATGTCCGGGTTGAGACCGATGGGGGTCTGGTTGTCCTCGGCGAGGAAGTCAGTCGGCGGGTCGTGCAGGTCTGTTGCAACCGTGAGCTCGCCCTTGTCCCTGATCGACTGCGGGACCAGGCTCACAGCCTTCGGGTCCGGCTGGACGCCCTCGGAGATGTCCCTCAGGCCGCGTTCGGTGGAGCTGGGGTTCGCAGCCGTGGCGCCGGCAGCGTTGCCGCAGCCGGTCAGGGTCAGGAGGAGGGCCAAGGCCGCGGCAGCGATGTGAAGCTTGTTTCGTGTCGTCGTGGTCCCTCGCCGTGCGAGGCGGAGTGTTGGCGTGAGCCTGATCAAGGTACCTCCTGAAGCCGAAGTGATTTTCGTCACCCACGCTAGGAACTCCTACCTGCAAGAGGAACGCGAATCGCCTTGGCCATACCGTTAAGTCCAGCTTCACGTTCCTGGCGCTCCCGTAGACACCGAGACACCTTCCCCGGCACACCAGCGGCTCCCTCGATGGCGCTTGCGCCGAGACGAAGAGCCCGAGATTCCCACCTCCCTTGACACAGCACTGTCCAGCGGCACTCGTTCGGATGTGATCTAGCCAACAGTAAATTGTTGACAATCAACTGTTGGCGCGAGATACTTGAGGAAACAAAGGAGCGGCATCATGAAATCGCGATCCCTCTGCGCACAACGGAAGATGGCCCAGCGACTCCCGCTGGGACACAGCCACGGCATCCACACTCCCACTTCCCGCATTTCCGGGGAGGACTGGATGTTCCTCAACAGCGAGGGCTGCGTGGCCATCGACCGCGGCGCGGACAGGGACGTGACCATGCTCGCCCTCGGACCGGGCGACGCCCCGTCCTTCGGCTGACCGCCCGCTTCTCTCCCCAGGGCGGCTGCCCGCCTTGCTCCCCTTCCCTCCAACGGCTCGCCCCACCCCTCACGAGAGGCTGATGCAATGAAGCAGTCAGATACCTCCACCATCTCGCTCCCCCTGATCGGCCAGGAGAGCGTCATCTCGGCGCCGATGAACGCGGCCTCCCGAGGCACGTTCCACTGCGAGGACGCCTCCTGCGTGTACTGCTCAGGACCCGAGACGGATTAGCCGCGCAGAGCAGCAGCACAAGAGAACTCGGCGGACACCCCCATGTTCCACGTCTACATGACCGCGATGGTCCTGATCCTGGCAGCGGGAGTGGCCTGCACGCTGCTGTCGGAGACCCACCTCGCCCTCGCCGGCGGGCTGGGCCTCATGACGCTCGGCGGCGGGGGCCTCTCTGCAGGCTGGATGACCCGGCCCCGCCGATAGCAGGCGGCACGCGGATCAGCGGAAGGCCCCCGGGAACTGCGCGATGATCCCGCCACTCAGGTCGTCCGCGAGCATGAGCATGTGCGCCTCGGCCTCGTCGTAGACGTCGATGCCGTGGGCGTAGTTGCCGGTGAGCTCGTCAGCCGCGTACACGGTCGTCTGGTCGATGTGGCCCTTCATCATGTCCCGCATCTCCGCCTGCGGCCAGTTCTTCGGGTTGGCCGAGGACAGGAAGTCCGCGATCGCGTCGGCGTTGGCATACGCAGCCGACGCCGCGGCCGCCACCCCGGCGGTGTCGCCTGCCCTGGCGGCCTGCAGGAGGGTGACGAAGCCCGCGATGTGCTCCTGCAGGAGCGCGGTCAGGCGGTTCGCCGCCGAGTCGCCGTAGAACGGCGCGATCGCGGCGCCGATGTCGGCCTGGTTCTCGAGCAGCCGGTCCACGGTGGCCCCGAACCCCGGCGAGCCCGCGGCGAAGTCCGTGATGGCCATGCGCGTCCACTCCATGTGCTGGTTCCACAGCAGCCGCATGTCCATCCGGAGCCGCATCTGCGCCGCCGGCACGGAGGCGTCGCCGACCTCCCCACCGCAGCGGCGACCGCGTGCTGCCCGTGGTGACCCGTCGCCGTCGGCTGCGCTGCGCAGCCGGCGAGCCCGCCGCCGACGGCGAGCGAGGCGATGAGCGCGGCGGCGGCCAGCCGCCCGTCCGAAGCCCGGTGTTCCATGATGGCCTCCTTTCTCGTTGCGGGCGCTCGCCCGTGCCTCCTTAGTGGCGCGCAGAACTGCGGTCTTACCGGAGGTAAGAACCGCGCCTCGGCGGACACTCATGGGGTATGAGCATCCAGTGGGACGCGGAAACGCGCAGCGGGGCCGAGGCGCCCCGCGACGAAGGGGAACGGATCGTGGCGTGGCGCGCCCGCCTGCTCCGCGACGCCGGGTTCCCTGCTACTCTCGCGGCACGGATGGCGGCCACGCGGGGCGTGGACATCCACGAGCTCCTCAACCTCGTGGACCGGGGCTGCCCGCCGGAACTCGCGGTCCGCATCGCCGGGCCGCTCGAGCCCGGGAGGTGAGGGCGTGGACGGCATGGGCTCCCCGAGCGCGGGGACCTCGCCCGCGCACGCGGCGCACGACGGCGGGGACTGGGTCACGCTGCTCAGCTCGCCCGGGCCGGGGCACGCCGAGGCGCTGGCCCGCCTGCACGAGCTCCTGACGAAGGCATGCCGCCACCAGATCTCCCTCATGGCCTCGCACCTGCCGCCGATCGGGCGGGTGCGCGTCGAGGAGCTCGTCAACGAGGCCGCGGACGAGGCGATGGTCGCGGTGCTCGCGAAGCTGCCCACCTTCGAGGGCCGCAGCCGCTTCACGACGTGGGCCTACAAGTTCGGCATCCTGTATGCCGCCGTCGAGGTCCGGCGGAACCTGTGGCGGCACCGGGACGTAGATCTCACGTCGGTGCCCGAGCCGCAGGCCCGCGGAACCTCGCCCGAGCAGGCGGCCGAGGGGCTCGAGCTCTCGGCCGCCGTGCACGCCGCCATCCGTGACGCGCTGACCACGCACCAGCAGCGCGTCGTCGTCGCCCTCCTCGTCGACGAGGTGCCCATCGACGTCCTCGCCGAGCGCCTGGGCACGACGCGCAACGCGCTCTACAAGACCCTCCACGACGCCCGGGCGCGCCTGCGCCAGCACCTCGGCGCCGCCGGATTCCCCATCGCTCCCCAGCAGAAGGCAACGCCATGACCACGCCCCACCGGGACATCACCCCCGAGACCCTCGAGCGGCTCACGGTCGCCGCCGAGCCCTGGCTCTCCTGCGACGCGTGCTTCGAGCAGGTCGACCTCTACGTCGAGCGGCTCCTGGCCGGCCGGCCGGACACCTTCCCCGGGATGCGCGCCCACCTCGGCGCGTGCGCGGCGTGCGCGGAGGAGGCCCGTTCGCTCGTGCTGCTCGCGGCGGCCGACGCCGGGCAGGATCCCCAGGCGGCGCTCAGGCGCCTCGCGTAGCACTGGCTACCTAGCAGCGGCTCGCGGCCCGGCCCTCCAATACATCGCCAAACCCGAAGAATATCGTCCGGGAATCATCGCTTTTCGTTAATCGCCTGTTTGGCCATACTGGGATCAGTTGGGCCGGCCCGGAAGCGCATCCGGGCATCAACTCGCCGCTCGACGGCCCCTCGGGGAGCGGCTTTCACGTGCCAGCCAGGCGGCGACCCAGCACCCGTGCATGGGTCAGTCGTCTCTGCGCTGTGCCTGTTTCGAGGAGTACCCATGACGATCACCAGTGCCCCGGGCGGCAGCCGACTCGTGCGGCCGCAGGACCTCGCGGACGACGCCGTCGCCCTGGTCCGCCGTTGGCTCGCCGAGGGCGCCAAGGTCCCCGTCGACGCCTCCGCCGCGCAGCTCGCCGGCGTGCTGCAGGACGCGAACGGGCTCGACTTCACGGTCGGGTTCGTCGACGGCGTCGTCCGCCCCGAGGACCTGTCCGTCGCGGCCCGCAACCTCAAGGCGCTCGCGCCCAAGGTCCCGGCCTTCCTGCCCTGGTACATGAAGTCCGCCGTCGCCCTCGGCGGGACGCTCGCGCCGGTGATCCCCGGCGTCGTCATCCCCGTGGCCCGCCGCGTGCTGCGGGACATGGTCGGCCACCTCATCGTCGACGCGACGGACGCCAAGCTCGGCCGCTCGATCGCCAAGATCAAGAAGGACGGCGTCCGCCTCAACGTCAACCTCCTCGGCGAGGCGATCCTCGGCGAGGGCGAGGCCTCCCGCCGGCTCGAGGGCACCCGGCGCCTGCTCGCGCGCGACGACGTCGACTACGTCTCGATCAAGGTCTCCTCGACCGTGGCCCCGCACAACCACTGGGCCTTCCACGAGGCCGTCGAGCACATCATCGCCAAGCTCGCCCCGCTCTACCGGCTCGCGGCATCCTCCAGCCCGCAGAAGTTCATCAACCTGGATATGGAGGAGTACAAGGACCTCGAGCTGACCATCGCGGTCTTCACGCGGCTCCTGGACCGCCCCGAGTTCCGGAACCTCGAGGCCGGGATCGTGCTCCAGGCCTACCTGCCGGACGCGCTCGGCGCGATGATCCGCCTCCAGGAGTGGGCCGAGGCCCGCGTCGCCGCCGGCGGCGCACCGATCAAGGTCCGCGTCGTCAAGGGCGCCAACCTGCCGATGGAGCGGGTCGACGCCGACCTGCACGGCTGGCCGCTGGCCACGTGGGGCACCAAGCAGGACTCCGACACCTCCTACAAGGCCGTGCTGGACTACTCTCTGACCCCCGAGCGGATCGCGAACGTGCGCATCGGCGTCGCCGGCCACAACCTCTTCGACGTCGCCCTCGCCCACCTCCTCGCCCAGGCCCGCGGCATCGGCTCTGGCCTCGACTTCGAGATGCTCCTCGGCATGGCCACGGGCCAGGCCGAGGCCGTGAAGAAGGACGTCGGCTCCCTCCTCCTCTACACGCCGGTGGTCCACCCGGGCGAGTTCGACGTCGCGATCGCCTACCTGATCCGCCGCCTCGAGGAGGGCGCGAGCCAGGAGAACTTCATGTCCGCGGTGTTCGAGCTGGACAAGAACGAGCCCCTCTTCGAGCGCGAGAAGCAGCGCTTCCTCGCCTCCCTCGACGCGCTCACCGGGCAGGTCCCCGGCCCGAACCGGAACCAGGACCGGACGGCGTTCGACGCCGCGGCCGCCCTCGCCGAGGAGACCCGCCGGGCCGAGCTGACCCGCCAGATCGGCGTGAACGCCTACGGCGGCCCGACGGCGAGCTTCGCCAACACCCCGGACACCGACCCGGACCTCCCGGCCAACCTCGCGTGGGGCCGGTCGATCCTCGCCCGGGTCCCGTCCTCGACGCTGGGCCAGGCCACCGCCGACTCCCACGAACTCGGCACCCAGGCCGAGCTCGACGCCGTCCTGGACACCGCCGTCGCCCGCGGCACCGAGTGGGGCGCCCTGAGCGGCGCCGAGCGCGCCGCCGTGCTGCACCTCGCCGGCGTCCGCCTCGAGGCGCGCCGCGCCGAGCTGCTCGAGGTCATGGCGTCGGAATGCGGCAAGACCCTCGACCAGGGCGACCCCGAGGTCTCCGAGGCCATCGACTTCGCCCACTACTACGCCGAGCTCGCCAAGGAGCTCGACGCGGTCGACGGCGCGCAGTTCGTCCCGTCGAAGCTCACCGTGGTGACCCCGCCGTGGAACTTCCCGGTCGCCATCCCGGCCGGCTCGGCCCTCGCCGCCCTCGCCGCGGGCTCCGCCGTCGTCATCAAGCCCGCGCGGCAGGCGCGCCGCTCGGGCGCCGTCATGGTCGAGGCCCTGTGGGAGGCCTTCGACGAGGCCGGCGTCGACCGCGGCGTCCTGCAGTACGTGCAGGTCTCGGAGCGGAAGCTGGGCACCCGCCTCGTCTCGCACCCCGCCGTCGACCGCGTCATCCTCACCGGCGGCTACGAGACCGCCGAGCTGTTCCGCTCCTTCCGCAAGGACCTGCCGCTCCTGGCCGAGACGTCCGGCAAGAACGCCATCATCGTCACGCCGAGCGCGGACCTCGATCTCGCCGCGCGGGACGTGGTCCAGTCCGCCTTCGGCCACGCTGGGCAGAAGTGCTCCGCCTCGTCGCTCGTCATCCTCGTCGGCTCGGTCGCGACCTCCCGCCGCTTCAACCAGCAGCTCGTCGACGCGGCCCGCTCGCTCAAGGTCGGCTACCCGGTCGATCCGCAGACGCAGATGGGCCCGATCATCGAGCCCGCGGAGGGCAAGCTCCTGCGCGGCCTCACGACGCTGGGCGCCGGGGAGAACTGGGTCCTCGAGCCTCGCAAGCTCGACGAGAGCGGCCAGCTCTGGAGCCCGGGCGTGCGCGCCGGCGTCCGCCGCGGGAGCGAGTACCACAAGACCGAGTACTTCGGCCCGATCCTGGGCATCATGACCGCCGCGACGCTCGAAGAGGCGGTGGCGATCGTCAACGAGATCGACTACGGCCTCACCTCCGGCCTGCACTCCCTCGACCCGGCCGAACTGAAGTACTGGCTCGAGAACGTCCAGGCCGGCAACCTCTACGTCAACCGTGGCATCACGGGCGCGATCGTGCGCCGCCAGCCCTTCGGCGGGTGGAAGAAGTCCGCGGTCGGCGCGGGCACCAAGGCCGGCGGCCCGAACTATCTCGTCGGGCTCGGCTCCTGGAAGGACGCCCCGGTCCGCGAGGCCCGCCCGGCGTCGCTCGCACCGCAGGCCAGGCAGCTGCTCGCCGCCGCCCGCGCGGCGGGCACGACGCCGGCCGACCTCGCCTGGCTCGAGGCCGCCCTCGCCTCCGACGCCGAGGCGTGGCGCGCCGAGTTCGGCGCCGCCCGGGACGTCTCCGGCCTCGAGGCCGAGCGCAACGTGTTCCGCTACGCGCCCGTCCCCGCGGTGATACGCTACGAGGCCCCGACGAGCGGGCACGGCGTGGCCGAGCTGCTCCGCGTCGCGTCCGCCGCCCTCACCGCGTGGGGCCAGAGCGTCCCGCAGGGCGCGGTCGTCAGCACCGCGGCACCGCTCCCGGCCGACGTCGACCATGCCCTCCGCGCCGCCGGGCTCGCCCCGGTCGTCGAGGACGCCGCGGCCTGGGCCAAGCGCGCCGCGCGCCTCGCGGCCCAGACCGGCCCCGACTCCGGCGCCCGCATCCGCCTCATCGGCGGCTCGGCGCTCGCCACCGCGGAGGCCGCGAACGGCAAGCCCGACGTCGCGGTCTACGCGAACGACGTCGTCGCCGCGGGCCGCGTCGAGCTGCTCACCTTCCTCCGGGAGCAGGCGGTCTCCATCACCGCCCACCGGTTCGGCACCCCGAACAACCTCTCGCGCAACGCCATCTGACGCTCCGGGCACCGGCGAGGCCCTGGCACCTGCTGCGCAGGCGCCAGGGCCTCTTCCGCGTTCACCAACCCGGTTGAGAAAGAGATCGCGCCAGATCATTGTCAACTATTTACAATAGTGATATATTTGTCCAGTGCCCGTAGTTACCTTCTAAGGGCTCAAGCTCGCGGCCATCGTCCGAGGAAGGGAGAGTGAGCGGAATGAAGGAATCAGTTGGCCTCATCGCCTTGGCGCCCCAATCGACCTCCGCCAGAGTCGCGGATCAATTGCGCGAACGCATTATCGACGGTTATTTCGCCCCTGGCCAGCAGATCAACGAATCGCTCGTCTCTAGCCAGCTGAACCTCTCCCGGGGTCCCGTCCGGGAGGCCCTGCAGCGACTGACCCAGGAGGGACTGCTCGTCAGCAAGCCCAACCGCGGCGTGTTCGTCGTCGAGCTGACGCCGAAAGACGTGGACGAGATCTATGGCGTCCGCGAGATCCTCGAGCTCGGTGCAGCCCAGATCATCATGGCCCAGCCTGCCGAGCGGCGAGAGGAAGTCGCCGAGGAGCTCAGGAAGGTCGCCGTGCGGCTCACAGAAGCCGCAGGAGAAGACGATTGGGAAAACGTCTTCAGGCTCGATCTGGAATTCCACACGACACTGGTCTCGGAATCTCGGAATTCCCGTCTGCTGCGCGCCTACACCACCCTGGCCGCCGAGACCTTGATGTGCATGCGGAACCTCGAGCAGTCCTACCCCGCCTCGAGCTCCGTGACCACGCACCTCATGATGGCCGAGATGATCGGCAGCGGATCGATGGACGAGGTCCGCTCCGCCTTCCACCGCCACCTCACCGTCTGACCACTCGACCTCACCCCGCGGCCCCGGACAAATGTCCGGGGCCGCTCTTGCAGAAGCGCCGCCCGTCTACTGTATGATTGTAGACAACCTTGATCTGCCGTCAGGAAGGGCAGCATGAACGCTCGTCAGGCCCTCCAGCCCATCGCCCAGGAGTCCACGCCGTCGCTCATCGCGGCCCAGCTCAGGCAGCACATCGCCGAGGGGACCCTCGCGCCGGGAGAGCAGCTCGTCGAGATGGAGATCGCCCATGAGCTGGGCGTGAGCCGAGGGCCGGTCCGCGAGGCGATCCAGCGCCTGACCCAGGAAGGCCTCGTCGTCAGCATCCGGAACAAGGGGGTCTTCGTCTCGGAGTTCGAGACGGATGACCTCCTCGACATCTATGAGGCCCGGACCGCCGTGGAGAAGTCTGCGGCCTGGCTTCTCTTCTCCCGTGACCACGTCCGGGCTGGCGACGAGCTGCTGCGCTGCGTGGAGCGGATGGCGGAGGCCAACGCGGCCGAGGACCTCGGGGCCATGTCGGAGGCGGACATCGCCTTCCACGAGAAGCTTGTCGAGATGGCGGCCAGCCCGAGGCTCTCGCGCATGCACGCCACCCTGCTCACCGAGACGCGGATGTGCCTCAACCGGCTCGAGGGGCGGTACGACGACGAGTCAATCCGTGTCGCCGAGCACCGCGCAATCGCCGAGGCGATCCGCGAGGGGAACGGGGAACTCGCGATGCAGCAGCTGGAACTGCACAAGGCGGATGCCTTGGGACGGCTGCTCCCGCTCCACGGATAACGAGCCCCGTCCGACACGAACGCACAAGCCGAAGGGAAGCACATGTTCGAAGAATTCGATGCCCTCAGCTTCGACTGCTACGGCACGCTCATCGACTGGGAGGCCGGCATCGCGGCCGTCCTGGCCCCGTGGGGCCGCGCCACACGTCCCGAGCTGACCGACGAGGATCTCCTCCTGGCCTACGCGGACGAGGAGGCCCGCGTGGAGCGGGAGAACCCGACGGCCCTCTACCCCCAGGTCCTCGCCGAGGCCTTCCGCGCCACGGGCGCCAAGCTCGGCATCCCCGTCTCGGACGACGACGCCGCGCGGCTGGGCTCGTCGGTCCCCGACTGGCCGGCCTTCCCCGACTCGGCTGAGGCCCTGAAGAGGCTCAGCACCCGCTTCAAGCTCATCATCCTCTCCAACGTCGACAAGAAGAGCTTCGAGGGCAGCAACGCCCGCCTCGGCGTCGACTTCGACCGCATCATCACGGCCGAGGAGGTGGGCAGCTACAAGCCGTCTCAGAGGAACTTCGACGCGCTCAAGGAGTACGCGGACGGGCAGGGCCTCAAGGTCCTGCACGTGGCCCAGAGCCTGTTCCACGACCACGTCCCGGCCCAGCAGGCCGGACTCAAGGGCGTGTGGATCAACCGCCGCCACGACCGGCCGGGCTGGGGCGCGACCCCCGACCCAGGCACGGACATCCACCCCGAGTGGACCTTCAACTCGATGGCAGACTTCGCCATCGCCGCGGTCCCGCAGCCGGCCACCGCCGGCTGAGACGGACCCCACAAGCCGCGGCCAGCACCTCCGCCGCCTCCGACCCTCCCTGCCGGAGCGTCCCCGAGGTGCTGGCCGCACCCACCTCTGACACAACCCCTCTGACCCCAAAGTAGGTAGAACTATGGCCACTCTCAGCCCCATCCTCAAGCAGGCGACCCCGGTCGTCGTCGACCACGCCCTCGGCAGCTGGATCTTCGGCACCGACGGCGAGCAGTACCTCGACTTCACCACGGGCATCGGCGTGACCAGCACGGGCCACTGCCACCCGAAGGTCGTGGCCGCGGCCCGCGAGCAGGTCGGCCAGATCATCCACGCCCAGTACACGACCGTGATGCACAAGCCCCTCCTCGAGCTCACCGAGAAGCTCGGCGAGGTCCTCCCGGCCGGCCTCGACTCGGTGTTCTACGCCAACTCCGGCTCGGAGGCCGTTGAGGCGGCCATCCGTCTCGCCCGCATGGCCACTGGCCGCCCGAACATCGTCGTCTTCCAGGGCGGGTTCCATGGCCGCACCGTCGCGGCCGCCTCCCTCACGACGGCGGGCACCAAGTTCGCCGCGGGCTTCGCCCCGCTCATGGCCGGCGTGCACATGGCCGCCTTCCCCTACGCCTACCGCTATGGCATGGACGAGGCCACCGCCGTCGAGTTCGCGCTCAAGGAGCTCGACTACCTCCTCAAGACCCGCACGGCCCCCGAGGACACGGCGGCGTTCCTCATCGAGCCGGCCCTCGGCGACGGCGGCTACCTCCCGACGCCTCCCGCCTTCATGGACGGCCTGCGCGAGCGCGCCGACCGTCACGGCATCAAGCTCATCTTCGACGAGGTCCAGGCGGGCGTGGGCCGCACCGGAAAGTTCTGGGGCCACCAGCACTCGAACTCCTCCCCGGACATCATCATCACGGCCAAGGGCATCGCCTCGGGCTTCCCGATCTCCGCCATCGCCGCCTCCACCGAGACGATGTCGAAGGCCTGGCCCGGCTCCCAGGGCGGCACCTACGGCGGCAACGCCGTCTCCGCGGCCGCTGGTGTCGCGACGCTCCAGGTCATCAAGGAGGAGGGCCTCGTCGAGAACGCCCGCCTCCGCGGCAACCAGCTCCTGGCCGGCCTGGCGGACATCCAGACGCGCTTCCCGGTGATCGGGAACGTCCGCGGCATCGGCCTCATGGCCGGCATCGAGTTCACCGCGCCGGACGGCGCCGCCGACGCCGCCACCGCCGCCGCCGTGCAGCAGGCCGCCATCTCTGAGCGCCTCCTGACCCTGACCTGCGGCCCGGAGGGCAACGTCGTGCGCCTCATCCCCGCCCTCGTCGTGACCGAGGACGAGATCGCCGCGGGCCTCGAGCGGTTCGAGGCGGCCGTGGGCGCGGTCGTCGGCGTTGCGGCTCGGCCGGCCACCGCGGGAGTCGGGGCCTGAATCGATGACCGCTGACGTTCTCCCCGCCGTGGATCCGGGGGCCATCCTTCCCGTGCTCGAAGCCGCGGGCGTGCCCGTCGAGGCCGCCGGGCATCGGCTGGCCGCCTACTCCTACGACGCGTCCAACTATCGGGTTCCCCCGGTCGGTGTGGTCTTCCCGCGCAGCGTCGACGATGTCGTCGCCGTCGTGCGGGCGTGCCGCGAGATGGGCGTGCCCGTGGTGAGCCGCGGCGGGGGAACGTCAATGGCCGGCAACGCCGTCGGCCCCGGCATCGTCCTGGACTTCTCGCGGCACATGGACAGGATCCATGCGATCGACGAGGAGTCCGGGACGGCCGACGTCGACCCCGGCGTCGTGCTCGCCGTGCTCTCCCGCGAGGTCGAGCGGGCCACGGACGGGGCGCTGACCTTCGCCCCCGACCCGTCCTCGAAGAACCGCGCAACCGTGGGCGGCGCCGTCGGCAACGACGCCTGCGGGAACCACTCCGTGCGCTACGGGCGCACCTCGGACCACGTGGCCGAGCTCGACGTCGTCACGCTCGACGGCGCCCGGCTCACCGCGTACGACGGCGGCCTGCGCGCCACCGATCCCGCAGACGCCTCCTCGGTCACCCGCGCCTTCGAGCTGACCGAGGAGCTCACGGGGCTCGCGAAGAGGAACCTGGGGCCGTTCCGCACCGAGCTCGGGCGGATCCAGCGCCAGGTGTCCGGCTACCATCTCGGGCACCTGCTCCCGGAGAACGGCTTCAACGCCGCACGGGCGCTCGTGGGGTCCGAGGGCACGTGCGCGATCGTCGTCCGGGCCAGGATGAAGCTCGCGCCGAAGTCCCCGAGCGCGCTGCTCGTGTGCCTGGGCTACGCGGACGTCGTCGACGCCGCGCGGGACATCACGACGATCCTCGAGTTCGAGCCGGCCGCCGTCGAGGGCATCGACGAGGCCATCGTGGACACGATGCGGCTTCGCCGCGGGGACGACTCGGTGCTGGGGCTGCCCCAGGGGAAGGCCTTCCTCTACGTCGACCTCGACGGCGACCGGCCTGAGGAGGTGGCCGCCGAAGCGGCGCGGCTGCTCGAGCGGCTGCGGGCCAACGGCCGGATGCTCGACGGCCGGGCCGTGCCCGACACGCTCGAGCGGGCCACGCTCTGGCGCGTGCGCGAGGACGGCGCCGGCCTGTCCTCGCGGCCGGCCAGCGGCGGCGAGTCCCTCGCCGGGTGGGAGGACTCCGCCGTCGCCCCCGAGAACCTCGCCGACTACCTCGCCGACTTCCGGCGCCTGCTCGACGAGCACGGCCTGACCGGGATCATGTACGGCCACTTCGGCGCCGGCTGCATGCACATCCGCATCACCTACGACCTCCGCAGCGACGAGGGCCGGCGGGTCTACCGGAAGTTCACCGCCGCGGCCGCCGAGCTCGTCGTCCGCCACGGCGGCTCGCTCTCTGGCGAGCACGGCGACGGCCGCGCCCGCAGCGAGTTCCTCCCCGCCATGTACTCCCCCACGATCATCGAGGCCTTCGAGGAGTACCGCCGGATCTGGGACCCCACGGGCCTGCTCAACCCCGGCTCGCTCACCGACCCCGACCCGATCGACGCGAACCTGGCCCTCGAGGGCGTACCGGACCGTCAGTGGCGCACCCACTTCGAGCTGCGGCCCGTCGAGGCCGAGCGCGCCGGGGCCGACCCCTGGGTGCACGCGGTCCAGGCCTGCATCGGCGTCGGCCGCTGCCGCTCCGACGCCGGCGGGGTCATGTGCCCGAGCTTCCGCGCGACCGGGGACGAGAAGGACTCCACCCGCGGCCGCTCCCGCGTCCTGCAGGACATGGTCCGCGGCGCCCGCAGCATCGACGAGGGCTGGAAGTCCCAGGACGTCCGCGAGGCCCTGGACCTGTGCCTGGCCTGCAAGGCCTGCTCGAACGACTGCCCCGCCGGCGTGGACATGGCCACCTACAAGTCCGAGTTCTTCTCGCACTACTACGAGGGGCGCGTGCGGCCCATGTCGCACTACTCCCTCGGCTGGCTGCCGTTCTGGCTCAAGATCACCGTGCACGTGAGCCCGCTCGTCAACGCCGTCCTCGCCACGCCCCTGGGCACGGTCATCGCGAAGCTCGGCGGCCTCACGACCGAGCGCGCACTGCCCAAGTTCGCCTCCCGCCGCGCGCTGCGCAAGGAGCTCGCCGGAGTCGAGCGGACGACGGCGGGCGAGGCCGACGTCGTGCTCTTCGTCGACTCCTTCACCAGGGGCTTCCGCCCCGAGGTCGCCGGCGCCGCCGCCCGCGTCGTCGCCGACACCGGCCGCACGGTCGCGTGCGAGGCCGACGCGTGCTGCGGCCTGACCTGGATCTCCACAGGCCAGCTCGACACCGCCAAGGCCTCGCTCGCCAGGGCCGTGGCGAAGCTCGACGACGGGTCCGACGCCCCCATCGTCGTCATCGAGCCCAGCTGCGCCGCCGCCCTGAAGAAGGAGGCCCCCGAGCTCCTCGGCACCGAGGCCGCCGAACGGGTCTCCCACCGGATCCGCAGCTTCGCCGAGGCCGTCACCGACTGGGCCGCCGCCGGCTGGAAGCCCCGCCACGTCCCCCCGTCCGTCACGGTCCAGACGCACTGCCACGAGTACTCGACCTTCGGGGCCACCGTCCAGCGCAAGGCCCTCGCCTCCCTCGGCGTCGCCGAGGTCGCCGAGGCCACCGGGTGCTGCGGCGTCGCCGGCAACTTCGGCTTCGAGGCCGAGCACTACGACGTCTCGATGAAGGTCGCCGAACAGGCCCTCGCCCCCGCCCTCGCCCGCACGGGCGCCGAGACCCCGGTCCTGGCCGACGGGTTCAGCTGCTCGATGCAGGTCAGGCAGCTCGACCCCGAGCGCGAGAGCAAGCACCTCGCGGAGCTCCTTGATCCGCAAAAGTAGCTGATTGCAGATTGTTGACAATAGGACCATAACGGAAGCACACTGAGAGAGCGCCGTAAGAACGGCGCTCTCTCAGCTCCTTTTGCCGGGGCAATGACGCTTCGGCTCCAGTCCAGGAGAGCCATGTCCACACTGCTGCTCGACGAGCTTCCCCCCGCCCGTTCCGTCCGTCTGCCGTCCGTGCCCGTGGTCCTGCGTCGCGAGGACCGCGTCGCCGTGACCGGGGGACACTGCCCTACGACCGGGGTCTGGTTGTCCACGTTCATGCCCTCGGCGCCCGTTGTCCTTCGGCGGGGGGAGCTCATGCCGCCGCTCGAGGGACGCGCCGTCGAGTGGCACTACGCCGAAGGGCGCAACGCCGAACGGCACCACACTCCCGCGCCGGCGTCCTACCTCGCCGAGCCCGGCCACTGAAGGAGATACGACTGTGAAGTCATGCTGCACCATGAGCCCCGGCCAGAACACCGTTCTTCCCGCGGGCGAACCGCTGCCCTCGAATGAGTGGGCTTCCCTCACGAGCAACGAGAGGATCGCGGTCCGCCGCGGCGAGGCCCCGGCAGCGACCGGCACGGTCGACATCGTGGCCGCGGACGGATCCATCTTCTGGGTCCACCTGGACAACGGCCGAGGACGCGTCGCGATCCACGTCGAGGACGACGCCGCGGTCTGGCGGGCTTAGGCGCGAGCCGCGCGCCCTCGCCGAGCTCCTCGATCCCCTCACAGCGGACACTGAAGGGGGTTCCGTCTAGCCCAGCGACACGAGGTCGCCGTCGGACAGGATGAGACGGAGCGCTTTCCCGCCCGCTAGGACCTCGATGTCCTCCAGCGGATTGCCGTCGACGGCGATCAAGTCAGCCCGGCTTCCCTCGCTGACCACTCCCGCCCGGCCCTCCTCGCCGAGGATCTCGGCGCCGACGAGGGTCGCCGACCGGAGCACCTCGAGCGGCTCCTGGACGCGCGCCCGCAGGGCGAACTCCTCGAGCTGGAGGCCCAGCCCCTCACCATGCAGGTCCGTCCCGTAGCCGATCTTGACACCGGCCTTCGAGGCCAGGGCGAGGGACTCGAGCCCGCGCTCGAAGACCTCCTCGACAGCCGCGCGCTTGGCGGGGTCGAGGCCGTGTCCGGTGCGTCCCGTGAGGATGGCCCAGTAGGTTGCGAGCGTAGGCACGTAGTAGGCGCCGCGCTCGAGGAAGAGCTCGATGCATTCCTCATCGAGGAGATTGCCGTGCTCGATGGTGCGCACGCCGAGGCGCAGGGCCCGCGAGACGGCCTCCGCCGTGTAGACGTGGGCCGCGATGTAGCGGTGGGCGAGCCGGGCCTCGTCGACCGCGGCGAGCACCTCGGCGTCGGAGAATCCGAGCGCCTCGATGCGCATCTTCGAGACGACGCCGCCCGAGAGCGTGAGCTTCGCGTGGTCCGCACCGTCCCGGAACTCGGCGCGCAGGGCCCGCCGGAGCTCGACCTCGCCGTCGCAGACCTTCGTCAGGGCGTGGCCGCCGGTGGGGGCGAAGATCGGCCCGCCCGCCTTGAGCCTCGGCCCGGTGACGAGCCGCTCCTCGACCGCGCGGGCGAGGCCCGTGTCCGCCCCGCCCATGTCCCGCACCATCGTGAAACCGCGCAGGAGCATCTCGTGCAGGACCATCGCGGTCCGGGCGGCGTGGTAGCTCGGCGTCCACGACAGGATCTCCGAGAAGTCCGCGGAGGCCTGCGTGACATGGACGTGGGCGTCGATGAGGCCGGGGAGGACGATGAGCCCGGCCGCCGAGACCTCGACGGCGTCTGCCACGCTGCGGGTCGACCGTGAAATCTCGGCGATGCGTCCCTCCCGCGACACGATCGTGCGTGGATCGCTCAGGTTCCCTGTCTGCACGTCGAGGATCCGTGCGTCCCGGAGGACGGTGACGGTGCTGGGTGCGGATTCTCCCGGCTGCCTGCGGACGCCCATCAGCTGCCGCTCCCTTCTGCGTCGGCCATCGCCTTCGGGGTCCTGACCGCGTTTCCCTCGCGCCTGGTCTGCTGAGCTGTGTTTGCAGGGTTTGCTGCTTTGGCTGTGTCTGCTGTGCTGGCGATGTCCTCGAGCGCCCTGCCCTGGGTCGAGATGCCGAAGGCGAGGACCACGAGGGCTGCCGTGCCGAGCACGGCCATGAACATCGTGAACACCCCGCCGAAGCCGAGCAGCGGGAAGGCGACGCCGATGAGGATCGGGGCGGTGATCCCGCCGATCCGTCCGACGGCCGACGCCGTCCCCATGCCCGTCGCGCGCAGCTCCGTGCCGTAGATCTCCGGCGTGTAGGCGTAGAGGCCCGCGTAGCAGCCGTTCATGAAGAAGGACAGGAGCGAGCCGAAGAGCACGACTTGGACCTCGGACGACGCCTGCGAGAGCAGGAAGGCGGCGCTCGCCCCTCCCACGAGGTAGACGGCGATCGTGACCCGGCGGCTCAGCCGCTCGTTGAGGAAGGCGGCGCTGTAGTAGCCCGGGATCTGGGCCACGGTCATGATCAGGGTCAGGGTGAAGCTGCTCGCGATCGGCATGCCGCGGCCGACCAGGAGCGACGGGATCCAGGTGAAGAAGCCGAAGAAGGAGAAGGTGACCGCGGTCCAGAGGAGCCACAGGACCGCGGTCCGCTTGGCGTTGCCGTGGCGCCACAGGTCGGCGTGCCGGAAGAGGCGCTGCTTCGGCTGTGTCGCGGCAGCGCCCTCAGACCGCTCGAACTGCTCACCGATGGGCTGGACGGCCGCGCGGGGCGTGCGCACGAGGCGTCCCTCCTCGAGGCCCTCCACGATGAGCTCGGCCTCCGCGACCCGTCCCCGCGTAAGGAGCCAGCGGGGGGACTCGGGCAGGGTGCGCCGCCACCAGAGCAGCATGAGGATGGGCAGCGCCGTCACGAGCTGGGCGAGCCGCCACCCCTCGTCGACGTGCGCCACGAGCGTCGTGCCGAGAAGGGCGGCACAGATGTACCCGAAGGCGAAGAAGCCGGCCACCGCGCCGACGAAGAACCCGCGGCGGCGCTTGGGGATGAATTCCGCGATGAAGGTCGGGATGATGGCGGCCTCGGCTCCGATGCCGATCCCGGCGATCACCCGCATGGAGAAGAAGAACTCCCAGGTCTGGGAGGCCGCCGCGGCCACGGACGCGAGGGCGTAGACGGCGAGCGCGTACATCATGACCCGCCGGCGGCCGATGCGGTCGCCGAGGACCCCGGCGGAGAGGGAGCCGATGAGGATGCCGATGAGGAGCGAGCTCCCGATCAGCCCGACTTGGGCGCTCTCGAGGTGCCAGAGCGGCTTGATGATCGGCAGGAGGTAGGAGACGAGCGAGCCGTCCATGCCGTCGAACAGGAGACCCAGGCCTCCGATGAGGGCGAGTTTGAGGTGGGGGCGCCCGACCGGCATGTCATCCATGCGGGTCAGGAGTGACCGGGAGCTTTCCGGTGTCATGTCAAGGCCTTCCTATCGTCGTTGATACTCGGCTGGTGGACGGTGATCAAGGGTGCTGTCGTTGCTGTTGGCACCACTCATCGGGGCAGATCGACCTCGAGGCCGACGCCCCTGCTGAGGGCCGCGTCGTAGAGGAGCCGGCCGATCGCCAGGTCCTGGAGGCCGATGCCCACGGAGTCGAAGAGCGTGACCTGCTCCGCGGACTCCCGTCCGGGGACCGCGCCGACCAGGACCTGTCCCAGGTCGCCCGCGAGGTCTGCGGCCGTGAGGGCGCCCTCGTCGACGGCCAGGAGGAGGTCTCCCGACTTGGACAGTGCCGTCTCCAGGCTGTCGACGACGACGCGTGAGCGGCCCATGGCCTCGGCGTCGACCTCTCGGTGGGTGGGACGCGGACGGGCTCCGACGGCGTTGACGTGGAGGCCTGGCCCGAACCACCTGCCGTGGACGATCGGCGTCTGGGAGGGGGTCAGGGTGCACACGATGTCGCTGCTCTCCACGACGTCCTGCACGGTCGCGGTCGCCTCGAGGTCGAGCCCTGTGGATCCGAGGCCCTGCCTGAAGGCATCAAGGGTCTCTCGGCTCCGGGACCAGACGCGGACCGTGTCGATGGAGGTGACCTCGGCGAGCGCCTCGACATGGGCAACGGCGAGGGCGCCGGCGCCGACGAGGCCAAGGACGCGGCTCTCCGGCCGCGCGAGCCGCCGGGTGGCCACGGCACTCGCGGCCGCCGTCCGGATCCGGGTCGGAACGCGCCCGTCGAGGAGCGCGAGCGTCTCCCCGGTCTCGCCGTTGGCCAGCACGATGGACGAACGCTGGGTCGCGAGCCCGCGCTCCGCGTTGTCCGGGATGTCGCTCAGGAGCTTGGAGGCGACGAGGTTCTGCGGCCCCGAGGCGGCCGCCATGACGAGGTACTTCGCGTCTGCGCCGGGAAGCTCCATGGACACAGGGCCGGGCTGGCATGCCCGCCCGGCCCCCAGGTCGGCGAAGCTCGCCTCCACAGCCGCGATGGTCGCCTCCATATCGACCAGCCCAGCAAGGTCTGAGGCCGTCAGGATCAGGGTCATGTCGTCGCTCCTTCGCTTGTTGCTTCCCTCACAGTAGACCCCATTGGCATACCAAACAATAGATAGAACGGTGGAAAATAGGAACGAAGATCCGGTCCCGCTACCTATTTGGCATGCCATAAGGCCCCATGGGATGCATGAATCGCCAGCCCGGCAGCGGCGCTACGATGGCTCAAGGCCCGTGAGAAGAGGGGATGCCATGACAACCGAGGCGTTCAACGACGAAGGCGCTGCGCCCGGATCACGCGCGAACAGCGTGTACGAATGGCTCAAGGAGCGGATCATCGACGGCACGCTCCCCTCGGGCGCGCGGATCCGCGAGAGGGACATCGCCGAGGAGCTCCGCGTGTCGCGGATCCCCGTGCGCGAGGCGCTCCCCCAGCTCGAGAGCGAGGGCTACATCGTGACCCTCCCCCGCCGGGGCGCCGTCGTCGTGCCCATGACGGTGGAGGCCGCACGGGAGCTGTTCGAGGTCCGGTCCAGCCTCGAGGTCCTCGCCGCGCGGCTCGCGGCCCAGGCCTGCGCCGACGGAGCCTCGGCCGAGGGCCTCGATCGCCTCCTCGAGATGGCGCACGAGGCGACGGAGCGTGGCGAGGAGGATCGGATCGCGGAGCTGAATTCGCGCCTGCACGAGGAGATCGTGGCGCTGAGCGCCAACCGCCTCCTGCAGAAGCTCATGACCCCCGTGAGCGGCCACGTCCGCCGGCTGTTCCACATCGCCAAGGACCGCGATCAGCAGGAGCTCTTCCGCGAGCACGTCGCCATCGTCCAGGCGATCAGGCGCGGCCAGCCCGAACTGGCCGCCGCCCTGGCCTTCGCCCACGTCGAGGAGAGTCGGATCGAGTCCCTCCCCATCGTCGAGGAGCACATGGGCGCTCCCACCAGGGGTACCCACACGCGCGGGTAGCTACAGCCCCTTGACCGCCGCGAGCACCTTCGTCAGCGAATCCTTCGCGTCGCCGAACAGGAGCGTGGTCTGCGGCTCGTAGAGCAGCTCGTTCTCGATGCCCGCGAACCCGGGCCGCATGGACCGCTTGAGGAACACGACCTGCCGCGCGTCGGAGACCTCGAGGATCGGCATGCCGTAGATCGGCGAGCCGGGGGTGGACTTCGCGGCGGGATTCACGACGTCGTTCGCGCCCACCACGAGCGCGACGTCGGTGTGCCGGAAGTCTCCGTTGATCTCGCTCATCTCCTTGAGCGCCTCGTACGGCACGTCCGCCTCGGCGAGCAGGACGTTCATGTGTCCGGGCATGCGCCCGGCCACGGGGTGGATCGCGAAGTCGACGGACACGCCGCGCTCCTCGAGCGCGGTCGCGAGCTCGGCCGCGGTGTGCTGGCCCTGGGCGACGGCGAGCCCGTACCCGGGCACGATGATGACCCGCTGCGCGTACCCCAGGAGCACGGCCACGTCCTCGGGGCTGCCCGAGCGGACGGGGCGCTCGCTCACCGCGGTGGACCCCGCCGTCGAGCCTCCCCGGAAGGCGCCGAACATGATGCCGCCCACGCTGCGGCCCATCGCGGCGGCCATCGCGCGGGTCAGGATCGTGCCGGACGCGCCGACGAGCGTGCCCGCGACGACGAGCAGGACGTTGCCGAGCACGAGCCCGCTCGCGGCGACGGCGAGGCCCGTGAACGCGTTGAGCAGCGAGATGACGATCGGCACGTCCGCCCCGCCGACGGGCAGGACGAGCAGGACGCCGGCCACGAGGCCCAGTCCGAGCAGCGCGAGCGCGAGCGGGTAGGAGCCCAGGAGCACGACGGCGGCCGCGCACCCGAGCGCGGCCAGCAGCACCGCGCCCATCACCGCAGGCAGCCCGGGGAACACGACGGGCCGCGTCGTCATGAGCTCCTGGAGCTTCGCGAAGGTCACGCCCGAGCCGGCGAACGAGACGGCCCCGACGAGCAGGGTGAAGACGATGGCAAGGCGCATCCAGGGATCCTCAGAACCGCCAGCGTGCGGGAGCTCGAGCAGCGCGACGAGCGCGGCCGCCCCGCCGCCGACCCCGTTGAACAGCGCCACGAGCTGGGGCATCTGGGTCATCCGGACGCGCCGGGCCACGGGCGCCGCGACGGCGGAGCCGACCGCGATCGCCCCGAGGATCCACGGGATGTTCTCGAGCCGGGCCGAGAGGAACACCGCGACGACGGCGACGGCCGCCCCGGCGGCGCCGACGAGGTTGCCCCGGCGCGCGTGCCGCGGAGAGGAGAGCCCCTTCAGGGCCAGGATGAAGCACACGGCGGCGACGAGGTAGAGCAGCGCGGTCCACGTGGGGTCGAGGAGGGTCACCTGCCGACCTCCTTCTCGACGCCCTTCCGCGCGCCCCCTTCAACGGCGCCGGGCCTCCGGCCGCGGAACATCTCGAGCATCCGGTCGGTCACCACGAACCCGCCCACGAGGTTGGCCGTCGCGAGCACGACGGCGAGCAGCGCGACCGCGAGCACGATCGGGTCCGCGGCCTGCCCCGCCACGATGATGGCACCGACGAGGATGATCCCGTGGATCGCGTTGGCCCCCGACATGAGCGGGGTGTGCAGGGTGCTGGACACCTTCGAGACCACCTCGAAGCCGACGAACACGGCCAGCACCGTGATCGTCAGCAGCTCCACGCCGCCCATCAGCCCGCCCCTTCCTCAACCTGCTCGTCCGGCCTCGCACCGGCCCTCGCGGCCCCGCCCTCGGCCTCCTCGAGCGCCAGCTCCTCGGCGGCGAGTGCCTCGATCGCCTCGGCCGTCGGCGGGTGCCGCACCTCGCCGTCGTGCGTGAGGCACGCGCCGGCGACCACGTCGTCGCCGAAGTCGAGCGTGAGCTGCCCCTCGCGCACGAGGAGCGCGACGAGGTTCGCGACGTTCTTCGCGTACAACCGCGACGCGTCCGCGGGCATGGCCGAGGGAGCGTCCTTGAGGCCCACGAGGGTCACGTGGCCGCGGCCGTTTGCGGTGGGCACCTGGATGTCCTCGCCCGCGACGGTGCCCTCGACGTTCCCGCCGGACTCGGCGGCGAGGTCGACGACGACCGAGCCCGGCCGCATCGCCGCGACCATGTCGAGGGTCACGAGCAGCGGGGCCCGGCGCCCGGGGACGGCCGCCGTCGTGATGAGCACGTCCGACTCGGCGACGTGCGGCGCGAGGAGCTGCCGCTGGAGCGCGCCGCGGTCTGCGGTGAGCTCGCGCGCGTAGCCGCCCGCGGCGGTCGCGGCCTCGAGGCCTTCGACGTCGAGCCGGATGAACGTCCCGCCCATCGAGGCGACCTCGTCGGCCGAGGCCGGGCGGATGTCGTTCGCGGAGACGCGCGCGCCGAGCCGCTTCGCGGTGCCGATCGCCTGGAGCCCCGCGACACCGGCCCCGAGCACGAGCACGCGGGCCGGCGGGATCGTCCCGGCCGCCGTCATGAACAGCGGGAAGAAGCGCGGGAGGCGCATCGCGGCCTCGAGCACGCTGCGGTACCCGGCGACGAGGGCCTGGGAGGTGAGCGCGTCCATCGACTGCGCGCGGGAGATGCGCGGGACGAGCTCGAGCGCGAACGAGGTGACGCCACCGTCCGCGAGCGCGCGCACGGTGGGCAGCTCGGACGACGGCGACGCGAGGCCGACGCTGACCGCTCCCCGCGGGAGGGCGGCGGCGACGGCGGGCTCGAGGGGACGGACGTGGCCGAGGAGTGCGAGGGTCGCGTAGTCGAGGCGCTCGACGACGTGCGCGCCCGCCTCGCGGTACGCGGCGTCGGGGTGGCCCGAGGCGTCCCCCGCGCCGGACTCGATGATCACGTCGAGGCCGAGGCCGGCCAGCTGCCGCACCGAATCGGGGGTCGCCGCCACGCGCCGCTCCCCCTCGCGCCGTTCCCTCGCGATGCCGATCCTCACGTGCACCTCCGCTCCGGCGGCGCCCCTGCCGCCCGTGAGCCCGAGTCTATGTGCCCGCCCCATCCCGTGGGCAGGGGCTCCGGTGGGCGATTCGGGCCTGAGCCGAGAGTAGCCGCGCCCTAGGGGATCCGGACGAGCGCCTGCACGGGAACGTGGTCGCTCGGGTACCGGCCGTCGAGGGTGAAGGGGTTGATCGCGGCCCTGCGCACGGTGACGCCGGGCGATGCGAGGACCCAGTCGATGCGGGTCTCGCCCTCGACCGGGTCCTTGTAGTTCGGGAATGTCCCCCACGCGGGGGTGAGCCGCTCCTCGGCCGCGGTCCACGTGTCGCGGAAGATCTGGCTGCCCACGAGCGTCGCGTACGCGCCGGAGGTCTCGGCGGGCGAGTTGAAGTCGCCGGTCACGAGGGTCGGGAGCGTGGGCGTGAATCCGGCCATGAGGTCCGCGATCGCCTGGGCGCTGAGGATGCGCGCGTTCTCCGACTGGTGGTCGAAGTGCGTGTTGACGGCGAGCAGCTCGCGGCCCGTCGAGAGGTCCCGGAACCGGGCCCACACGGCGATGCGGGTCACGGTGTTGCCCCACGTCGCGGAGCCGATCGTGTCCGGCGTGTCGGAGAGCCAGAACTGGTCCCACTCGAGCACCGCGAGCCGGCGGGCGTCGTAGAAGATCGCCGAGTACTCGCCGGCGCTGCCGCCGTCGCGGCCGTAGCCCACGCTGCGGTAGTGCTGCGGCAGGGCCTCCTCGACCGCGCTGAGCTGGTGGTAGAGGGCCTCCTGGACGCCGAGGATCGTGGGCTTCTCGAGGCCGAGGACGGCCTGGAGGGCCGGGACGCGCTCGGGCCAGTAGTCGGCCTGGCCGGGCAGCGTGCCCTGGCGGTCGAAGCGGATGTTGAAGGTCATGACGTGCAGGTCCGCCTGGCCGGCGGCGCCGACGAGCGCCTCTCCCGCCGAGGGGGTCGCGGCCTGGGCCGGGGCGGATGCGGCCGCGGCACCGGCGAGGGACAGTGCTGCAGCGGCGCCGAGGGCCGTGCGGCGGGAGACGGGCGTGCTGGTCACGGGGCTCCTCCTGGCGGTGGGGGCGGATTCCGTCCCACCGTGCGCCAGGCAGGTGACGCGGCGGGGGCCCGAGGGTGAAATCCCTCGGGCCCCCGCGTGAAGTGCCCGTGAACCGGCCGGTCGGCCGCTCAGACCTGCGGGGCCTGCCCCTGCTGATCGCCCGCGATGTTCACGAGCCAGCCGACGCCGAACCTGTCGGTCAGCATCCCGAACGTGTCCCCCCACGGCGCCTTCTCGAGCGGGGCAGCGATCGTGGCGCCCTCGGAGAGCTTCTCCCAGTAGCCGCGCAGCTCCGCGTCGTCCTCGCCGCTGAGCGAGATCGCGAAGTTCGTGCCGGGGTTGTACTGCATATACGACGGCGTGTCCGCGCCCATGAGGGTGAGCCCGTTCGGCGTCGTGAGCTGGGCGTGCATGATCTTGTCTGCGTCCTCGGGCGCGTCGCTCGCCTGGAACTCGGCGAAGGTGCTGACGTTGAGCTCGCCGCCGAGCACCGACTGGTAGAACGACATGGCCTCGCGGGCGTTGTCTTTGAAGTTCAGGTAGGGGTTCAGGATCGTGGGCACGTCTGTTGCTCCTCGTTCGTGGTGGCCTCGCTGACGATCGCGAGCCTACGCGGGGGTGGCGACAGTGTGAAGACCCCCTACCCCGCGAGGCGCTCGAGGTGCGCGACGACGGCGGCCCGCTTGGGCGAGCGCGGCGGGAGGAGGCGCAGAGCGGTATGCCAGGCCTCGGCGTCGTCCGCCGCCTCCGGCAGGCGGAGGTAGTGCAGGAGGACGTCGACGGCGGCGCTGCCGACGACCGCCTCGCGCAGCGTCGCGGAGAGCTCGTCGCGCAGCTCCGCGATGGCGGGGGCCTCGGACCTCGGCAGGAGCTGCCCGCCGTACGCGCCGAGCGCCTGCCGGTGCGAGCCGCGCTCGAGGAGCGCGAGCGCGTGCATCGAGTCCACCTCGAGCCCCTCGACCCTGTACGGCCGCGACAGGAGCGTGACCCCCGCCCCGAACCCGTCGAGGACCTTGCGCAGCCGCACGAGCTCGGCCCGCAGCGTCACGGGCGGCACGGACTGGGTGTAGAGGCGCTCGGCGAGCTCCTCGGCCGTGAGCCCGCGCGGGTGCCCGGCCAGGAGCACGAGAATCTCGGAGTGCCGCACGCTCAGGCTGAGCGTCCGCTCTCCCGCCCTCAGGACGCCCTGGTCGCGGCCCGTCACCGAGAGGACGGCGGGCGCGTCGGACGGCCCATGAGAGGGCACAGCGTCGCGGCGCACTGGAGACGCGAGCCCCCGCAGCCGCTCCTCGGCCGCGGCGACGGCGGCGCGCAGCCACGGGAGCGCGTGGCCCGTTGCGGCCTGCTCTCCACCGGTGATGTCGACGACGCCGATCGGCTCGCCCGTGCGCGGATCCCTGATCGGTACGGCCGTGCAGGAGAAGTCCTCGGCGAGGGGGCTGAAGTGCTCGGGGCCGCGGATCTGGACGGCCTCGCCGGTCGCCAACGCGGTGCCCGGCGCGGAGGTTCCGATGCTCTCCTCGGACCAGTCGGCGCCCTCGAGGAAGGCCATGCGCTCCGCCCGCCGGCGCGTGCCGGCGTCGCCGCCGAGCCACAGGAGGCGGCTGTCGGAGTCGCCCACGGCGACGAGGATCCCGCTCTCCCGCGCGGGCTGGACGAGGAGCTGGTCGATGACGGGCATGACCCGCGCGAGCGGATGCTCCTCACGGTAGGAGGCGAGCTCGTCGCCTGGGAGGATGCTCGTCACGGCGGCGTCCTCGCGGCGGGCGTGGGTCGCGAGCGAGCGGCGCCACGAGTCGGCCACGACGGGACGCGCGGGCGTCCCCGCGGCCTCGAGCTCCTCTGCGCGCACGCCCACCCACTCCTTCATGTGTGCCGTGGCTCACAGTGTACGCGCCGCCCGCCCGCCGGGCCGCCGTCGAGGGTTGCACTGGCGTTGCATCCCTGTCTTCTGGGAAGCAGCGGGCGTTTCCAAAAGGAACGCCGCGCTGACACTGTCAGCGCGGCGCTCCTTCGGCTAGGCGGTTCTCGTGAGGTCGACGACCAGCCCGATCGCTGCGCCGTCACGCAGGCGGGCGATCCCCGCCTTGACGGCGTCAATGCTCGGGAAGCGGCCCAGGTCTGCGAGGACCGTGCCATCGTCTCCCCGGAGCTGGACCCTGAACTGCCGGTTGCCTTCGCCTTCACGGCGGACTTCGAACTTCGCTGCCATCTGCGGCCCCCTTTGCCTATCCCCTGGCACGCGGTCCACCAGCCCCCTTCGGCGGTGTGATCCGCGTGACACCCAAGAGCTGACGCTACCCCGGAAGCCGCGGGATATTCACTACTCATTGGTAGATGACCGTTATTGTAATAATTGCCGCCTTGCAGAGGCTTCTTTTGCTGCCCCGTCAGGACGCGGAAACGATGCCGCCGCGGTCCGCTAACCGCCCGCTCACCGCCCCGAAACCCTCCGGCAACAGCGTCCCGGCACACTCAACCCATGACGAGCGAAACCCACCACCGCGTCCGGCGCCTCACCGACCTCCACCGGGGCCAGCTCATCGAGGCCCGCAGCGGCCGCACAGTCCTGCGCGGCACGGTGTACGACACGGCGCCGGGCGTCGGGGTCGTGTGGATCAGGCTCGAGGACAGCAGCCAGCGTCGGGCCCTCCAGGCCGAGGACTTCGCCCTGTGGCAGGTGACCGAGCGGCTCGCCGGGTAGCTAGAGCGCAATGTCCTTCTGGTCCGCGATCACGGTGCCGTCCGGGCGCTTGATCGGCTCCTTGCCGTTCTCTGGGGTGGTGAATCCCTTGGTGGAGCACGGGTAGGGCTCGGTGCGCTGCGGCTTGGGGTCGATGAACATGGGCGTGATGAGCCACGTGCCGCCCTCATTGTCGTAGGCGCGGCACATCAGTTCGGTGTTGTTCCGGTTGACGACGAGGCGCGCCTCCGTAGCGTCCCCGACGAAGGTCACGTCAGTCCCGGAATCGCCGGCGGCCAGGATCTGCCGCCTCTCCGCGGGAAGCTGCTCGAATGCCGCGGGGCCGTCAACGCCGAAGATCTCATGGTTGGCCCAGCAGCGCTTACCGTCCATGTAGGTCATGACGGAGTCCTCTCCGTCGGGCACACCGCCGCATCCCTTGAGGTGCGTAGTCTGCACGCCGTCGCGGTACACGCTGCGGACGCCGACGACGTGCGCCGCGTCGATGCCGACCTCGCCGGACCAGGCCCTGACCACGGGTTCCGGCGATGCCGACACCACCCACGGCACCACGCCGTGGGCCTGGAGGGTGCCGATGAGGTCCTTGATCTGCGGGTAGATGCGGATGTACCCGTCCACCTCTTGCGTGCCGACCTTCTGCATGGTGCCCACGGGGGCTGCCAGGTTCTCGTGCTTCATTGCAGTGGCGAACTGGCCAAGCTCTTCTTCGCTGTAGCCGGCGGACAGCGCTGTCCCCCAAGCGTAGGCTCCGGTGATGCGCCGGGCATTGAAGCCCTCGAAGGCTTCCTCTCCGGCTCGGGTCTTCTCGTCAAGGATGGCCAGGATTTCGTCCGCGCAGGCGGCGTTGTTTGCGGTGTCGAGCGGTTCTCCGGCCGGAGTCGCGGTGCCACAGGCCGTGCTCAGTGCCTGTGCCGCGGCCTCGGTGAGGTAGGGGCTCGTGGTCTTCCAGTCCTTGTTTTCCGGCTGCAGGATCTTGTTGTTCCGGAGCATCCAGAAGTTGGTGCCGTAGCCGATGTCGTTCTTGATGACGGTGTTGTCCCAGTCGAAGATGGCCACCGGGGCCTCGCCGCCCTTGAACGTTCCGGTGCACGTGCTGTGCGCGTCAATGGCGGTCTGGAGCTTCTCCCGGACGCCCTGCGGCCATTCGAGGTGCGGGTCAAGCTGGCGGCAGGAGGCCGACGCCGTCGTGCTGGCCTGAGACGCCGGCCCAGCGGCGGTTGCCGCACAGGACGTGATGGTCAGGATGCCGGCCAATGCCGCGGCGGCTGTTGCGAAGCGGGTACCACGAGTCATGCGATATTCCCTTCTGTTCCGGTACGAAATGGACCGTAGCAGTGGGTATCTTGTGTTGTACATACTGCAACATGACGCGTCTTGTGCAATAAACCGGAGCGGAGCTCCATTAATCGCGACCGTGGCTTAGGGTGTCCAGACAGGCCTCATACGGCCATATGCGGGGTCACCTCCCAACGATCCGGGGTCACCTCCCTGCGTTGCTAGCCGCCGGCGACCGACTGGATGACGAGGACCTCCTCGCCCGGAGCGACCGCCGTGTCGAGCCCCTCGAGCCGGCGCACGTCCTGGCCTCCCACGTACACGTTCACGTGCCGCCGCAGCGTCCCCCGCTCGTCCCGCAGGCGCCGGCCGAGCATGGGGAACTCGGCCGCGAGGGCCTCGAGGACCCCGCGCACGCTGCCCGAGCCGTCCGGAACCTCGAACTCCGTCTGCCCGCGCGCCGCCGGCGCGAGGATGGAGGGGATGACGACGGTGACAGGCACGCCTAGGCTCCCCGCCCGCCGTCGTCCGCGCCGATCGTCCCGGGCTGGGCCCCGTCCAGCACCGCGGCGCGCACACACAGCACGTCGGGAAGCCGCGCCGCGACCTCCTGGAAGGTCTCGCCCTCGTCGGCGCTCGCGTAGACCGAGCCGCCGCGGGTGCCGAAGTACACGCCGACGGGCTCGGCCGTGTCGACGAAGGCCGCGTCGCGCAGCACCGTGTTGTAGTCGACGGCGGGCAGCCCGCCGTCGAGCGCGCGCCAGGTCGAGCCGGCGTCGTCCGTGCGGTGGACGGCGAGGTGCCCGCCCGGGGCGACACGCTCCCAGTCCGAGACGAGCGGGACCACCCACGCCGTCCCGCTGCGGCGCGGGTGCGTGAGCATGACGAACCCGAAGTCCGCGGGGAGGCCCTCGGCGATGGAGACCCACGTGTCGCCCGAGTCGTCGCTCCGGTAGACGCCGCGGTGGTTCTGGGCATAGAGCCGCCCGTCGGTGTCGGCGGCGATCTTGTGCACGCACTGGCCGACCTCGGGATTCGGGTCGGGAAGGAAGTAGGCCGAGATGCCGTGGTTGCGCGCCGTCCAGCTCGCCCCCGCGTCCGTGCTGCGGTAGACGCCGCCGGTGCTCATGGCGACGTGGACGAGGCTGTCGTCCGTCGCGTCGGGGATGATCGTGTGGACGGCGGCGCCGCCCGCGCCCGCGCCCCACTGCTCCTTGTCGGGGTGCTCCCACAGGGCGCGGTTGAGCTCGAACGTGCGGCCGCCGTCGGTGGACTTCCACACCGAGATCGGCTCGGCGCCGGCCCAGACCACGCCGCTGCGCTGCTCCGTGTCCGGGCGGATCTGCCAGATGCGCTCGAGGGCGGCGTCCGTGCCCTCGGGGAACACGACCGACCCCTCCTCAGGCTCGGACCAGCTCGCGCCGAGGTCGTCGGAGTGCACCACGGTGGGGCCGAAGTGCTCCGACCTCACGCCCACAAGAACGCGGGTGGCGCCCCCGCGCGTGTCGATCCCGATCGAGGGGATCTCCTGCATGAGGAACTGGGGTTCACTGAAGGTCCAGGAGCGGCGGTCGTCGCTCGTGGCGAGCCAGAGCCCCTTCTTCGTGCCGATGGCCAGGAGGTACCGGGGAGATTCCATGGCGCCTATTCGAGCACCGCGCACGACGGCGGGGCAAGGGCTTGGGCGCGGCATCGCCGGCTGGGGCGGGCCCAGCCTGAGGGACGCCGGGGGGCGGCGGTAGCGTGGGTACGTGACCATCCCCCTGACGCCTCGCCAGCGCGAGCTGCTCGAGGCGTGGTTCGGCGACTGGGCGGTCGAGGAGGACATGTCCTGGGGCGTCCAGGGGATCACGGTGCTGCGGATCGCGACTGCGGAGGGGCGCGTCGTCGTCAAGGCGTCCGAGACCTCGCACCACATCCAGCGCGAGGCACGCGCACACCGGCAGATGACCGCGCCGCTGCTCGACCGCACTCCCGCCAGGACGCCCCGGCTCCTGCACGGCGACGTGCGCGCCGGGATCCTCGCGTGTACATGGCTGCCGGGCCGGCTCGTCGAGGGCGGCCCGCACGAGCGGCGCCCCGAGCTGTTCCGTCAGGCCGGCGAGCTGCTCGCGCTCGTCCACGTCCCGCGGGAGGACGCCCGGGGCTACG
This sequence comes from Sinomonas sp. T428B, assembly GCF_056780155.1. NCBI lineage: Bacteria > Bacillati > Actinomycetota > Actinomycetes > Micrococcales > Micrococcaceae > Sinomonas > Sinomonas sp. T428B. The sequence goes on from NZ_JBRAZR010000001.1 coordinate 3,833,352, forward strand.
ACGCGGCCGTGGTGAACAAGATCGACGACTTCCTCGAGCGGGCCCGTGGCCTCGCGCCGGCTGACCAGCTGCTCGCGGCGGCGGGGCTTGCCCGGACCCACCGTCCGGAGCCGCGCCTCCTCGTCGCGACCCACGGGGACTACCAGCCGCGGAACTGGCTCGAAGACGGCGACTGGGAGGACGGCACCGGCCTCGTGCACGTCATCGACTGGGGCCGCGCCGGCTACCGCCCCTGGGTCACCGACCTCGTGCGGCTCGAACACTCCTGGTTCGCGGGGAACGAGGGGGTGGCGAACGACGGCGGGGCCCTGCGGGCGGCGTTCTACGCCGGCTACGGCCGCGACCCCCGCGAGGAGCCGGGCGCGTGGCGCCTCGACAACCTCCTCCAGTCGCTCGGGACGATCGTCTGGGCCCACGACGTGGGCGACGCGGCCTTCGAGGAGGAGGGCCGGCGGATGCTGGACCGGGTCGTGGAATGCTGGGGTTAGCCCTTAAATGTGGGAGCCCCCCAACCGGGTGGTTGGGGGGCTCGACCGAGTGGTTGTCCGGCGGTGTCCTACTCTCCCACACCCTGTCGGGTGCAGTACCATCGGCGCTGTGGGTCTTAGCTTCCGGGTTCGGGATGGGACCGGGCGTTTCCCCCACGCTATGACCGCCGTAACCCGTTGTCCCGGCCCCCGGGGTGGGGGTGGGAAGCCTGGTCACGGTGTTCCGTGAGTGTGTTCGGTTGTGTGGTGGTGCCCTGCCGCCGCTTTTTTGGTGGCGGGGGTTTGTTGTCTGGGGACCGTAGAGTGGACGCGAGCAGTGTGTTCCTGCCACCCCGGGTGGGGTGGGTGTGTGTGAAGTTGTCGGCCTATTAGTACCGGTCGGCTTCGCAAGTCTTCAGTCCTTGCTTCCACGTCCGGCCTATCAACCCAGTGGTCTGCTGGGGGCCTCCCGGACACGAGGTCCGTGGAAATCTCATCTTGAAGCGGGCTTCCCGCTTAGATGCTTTCAGCGGTTATCCCATCCGAACGTAGCCAACCAGCCGTGCACCTGGCGGTACAACTGGCACACCAGAGGTTCGTCCGTCCCGGTCCTCTCGTACTGAGGACAGCCCTTCTCAGATTTCCTGCGCGCGCAGCGGATAGGGACCGAACTGTCTCACGACGTTCTAAACCCAGCTCGCGTACCGCTTTAATGGGCGAACAGCCCAACCCTTGGGACCTACTCCAGCCCCAGGATGCGACGAGCCGACATCGAGGTGCCAAACCATGCCGTCGATATGGACTCTTGGGCAAGATCAGCCTGTTATCCCCGAGGTACCTTTTATCCGTTGAGCGACGGCCCTTCCACGAGGAGCCGCCGGATCACTAGTCCCGACTTTCGTCCCTGCTCGAGATGCCTCTCTCACAGTCAAGCCCCCTTGTGCACTTGCACTCGACACCTGGTTGCCGACCAGGCTGAGGGGACCTTTGGGCGCCTCCGTTACCCTTTGGGAGGCAACCGCCCCAGTTAAACTACCCATCAGGCACTGTCCCTGACCCGGATCACGGGCCGAGGTTAGATGTCCAAAGCGACCAGAGTGGTATTTCAACGATGACTCCACCGGCACTGGCGTGCCCGCTTCACAGTCTCCCACCTATCCTACACAAGCCGCTCCGAACACCAATACCAAACTATAGTGAAGGTCTCGGGGTCTTTCCGTCCTGCTGCGCGTAACGAGCATCTTTACTCGTAGTGCAATTTCGCCGAGTTCACGGTCGAGACAGCGGGGAAGTCGTTACTCCATTCGTGCAGGTCGGAACTTACCCGACAAGGAATTTCGCTACCTTAGGATGGTTATAGTTACCACCGCCGTTTACTGGGGCTTGAATTCTCCGCTTCGCCATTGCTGGCTGACGGGTCCTCTTAACCTTCCAGCACCGGGCAGGAGTCAGTCCGTATACATCGTCTTGCGACTTCGCACGGACCTGTGTTTTTAGTAAACAGTCGCTTCCCCCTGGTCTCTGCGACCCTTGCCCGCTCGGGCCGGCATGCGGCCTCCACGGTCGGGGTCCCCCTTCTCCCGAAGTTACGGGGGCATTTTGCCGAGTTCCTTGACCGTGATTCTCTCGATCGCCTTGGTATTCTCTACCTGATCACCTGTGTCGGTTTGGGGTACGGGCGGCTGGGACCTCGCGTCGATGCTTTTCTCGGCAGCATAGGATCACCCGATCCCCCCGTGAGGGGGTCCCGTCGGATCTCAGGCTTCGTGCGCGGCGGATTTGCCTGCCGCGCGCCCTACGTCCTTGGACCAGGTCAACCATCGCCTGGCCGGGCTGCCTTCCTGCGTCACACCTGTTAATACGCTTGCCTCGCAGCTCTGGGTCCCGCGCGCGCCCCACGGTGCCGGTCCCGAAGGACTGGCGGTGCGGGGGTTGGGCGGTCAGCATCGGCTGTCCGGCATGGGCGGTCCTTCGCCGGTACGGGAATATCGACCCGTTGTCCATCGACTACGCCTGTCGGCCTCGCCTTAGGTCCCGACTTACCCAGGGCAGATGAGCTTGACCCTGGAACCCTTGATCATCCGGCGGACGGGTTTCCCACCCGTCTTTCGCTACTCATGCCTGCATTCTCACTCGTGCGGCCTCCACCCCTAGGTCACCCTGGAGCTTCACTGCCCGCACGACGCTCCCCTACCCAGCAACACCCCTGGAACCGCAAGGTCCTGGGTTCGTGTGTCACTGCCACGGCTTCGGCGGTGTGCTTGAGCCCCGCTACATTGTCGGCGCGGAATCACTTGACCAGTGAGCTATTACGCACTCTTTCAAGGGTGGCTGCTTCTAAGCCAACCTCCTGGTTGTCTGGGCAACTCCACATCCTTTCCCACTTAGCACACGCTTGGGGGCCTTAGCCGGTGGTCTGGGCTGTTTCCCTCTCGACTGCGAAGCTTATCCCCCGCAGTCTCACTGCTGCGCTCTCACTTGCCGGCATTCGGAGTTTGGCTGACGTCAGTAACCTGGTGGGGCCCATCGGCCATCCAGTAGCTCTACCTCCGGCAAGAAACACGCAACGCTGCACCTAAATGCATTTCGGGGAGAACCAGCTATCACGGAGTTTGATTGGCCTTTCACCCCTACCCACAGCTCATCCCCTCCATTTTCAACTGAAGTGGGTTCGGTCCTCCACGACGTCTTACCGTCGCTTCAACCTGGCCATGGGTAGATCACCCCGCTTCGGGTCTAGACCACGCCACTGAACGCCCTGTTCAGACTCGCTTTCGCTACGGCTCCCCCACACGGGTTAACCTCGCGACATGGCACTAACTCGCAGGCTCATTCTTCAAAAGGCACGCCATCACCCCACCTGGAGGCTCTGACGGCTTGTAGGCGCACGGTTTCAGGTACTGTTTCACTCCCCTCCCGGGGTACTTTTCACCTTTCCCTCACGGTACTGGTCCGCTATCGGTCATCGGGTAGTATTCAGGCTTATCAGGTGGTCCTGACAGATTCGCACGGGATTCCTCGGGCCCCGTGCTACTTGGGGACATCCGCAAGGGCGGCAGACAAGCGTTCCGGCTACGGGACTCACACCCTCTCCGGCCGGCCCTTCAAGACCGTTCGCCTACACTCCTGCACTCACCCCCGGCCACCGGCAGATGACCGAAGCAGAGCCCCACAACCCCCGACGCGCAACCCCTGCCGGGTATCACACACGCCGGGTTTGGCCCCATCCGCGTTCGCTCGCCACTACTGACGGAATCACTCTTGTTTTCTCTTCCTGCGGGTACTGAGATGTTTCACTTCCCCGCGTTCCCCCCACACCGTCTATGCGTTCAACGGCGGGTCACCACATCACCTCGCGGCGCATGGCGGGGTTTCCCCATTCGGACACCCTGGGATCACAGTCCGGTTATCGACTCCCCCAGGCTTATCGCAGATTCCCACGTCCTTCATCGGCTCCCGATGCCAAGGCATCCACCGTGCGCCCTTGGAAACTTCACACAGAAGAAACCAAGGACACGCACACAATGCATGTCCTACAAAACACAGCTATCGAATCACGGCGACATTCGAAGACATCGCCAGAGACAAAATTGCTAGATGCTCGCGTCCACTATACAGTTCTCAAACAACAACCCCCTCAACCCACACCACACGCACACACAACGGCGTGCGCGGGCGCCGGGAAGGAGGGCACCAATCCAGGGACTGTTGCCCCAGGACCCAACAGCGTGCCAAGGACCCCACCCCCACAGCAACCGACCCCACGCTTTCCCACCGCACCCCCACACTCTGCAAAGAGAGCACCAGGTTGCGGCGTACTCGCCGGGGCCGGCCCCACAGGGCACGGGCCACGAATCCGTTCATGTTCCACCCACGAGCACCCACCGGACCACGAACGGGTCCGCAATGGGCTGCATCAATCCCGGCAACCACCACCACGGCCAGGGGCCGCGGGGCGTCTTCCGGTGCTGCTCCTTAGAAAGGAGGTGATCCAGCCGCACCTTCCGGTACGGCTACCTTGTTACGACTTAGTCCCAATCGCCAGTCCCACCTTCGACGGCTCCCTCCCACAGGGGGTTGGGCCACCGGCTTCGGGTGTTACCGACTTTCGTGACTTGACGGGCGGTGTGTACAAGGCCCGGGAACGTATTCACCGCAGCGTTGCTGATCTGCGATTACTAGCGACTCCGACTTCATGGGGTCGAGTTGCAGACCCCAATCCGAACTGAGACCGGCTTTCTGGGATTGGCTCCACCTCACAGTATCGCAACCCTTTGTACCGGCCATTGTAGCATGCGTGAAGCCCAAGACATAAGGGGCATGATGATTTGACGTCGTCCCCACCTTCCTCCGAGTTGACCCCGGCAGTCTCCCATGAGTCCCCACCTTCAAGTGCTGGCAACATGGAACGAGGGTTGCGCTCGTTGCGGGACTTAACCCAACATCTCACGACACGAGCTGACGACAACCATGCACCACCTGTGAACCGGCCCCGAAGGGAAGCCCCATCTCTGGGACGGTCCGGCACATGTCAAGCCTTGGTAAGGTTCTTCGCGTTGCATCGAATTAATCCGCATGCTCCGCCGCTTGTGCGGGCCCCCGTCAATTCCTTTGAGTTTTAGCCTTGCGGCCGTACTCCCCAGGCGGGGCACTTAATGCGTTAGCTGCGGCGCGGAAACCGTGGAATGGCCCCCACACCTAGTGCCCAACGTTTACGGCATGGACTACCAGGGTATCTAATCCTGTTCGCTCCCCATGCTTTCGCTCCTCAGCGTCAGTTACAGCCCAGAGACCTGCCTTCGCCATCGGTGTTCCTCCTGATATCTGCGCATTTCACCGCTACACCAGGAATTCCAGTCTCCCCTACTGCACTCCAGCCTGCCCGTACCCACTGCAGACCCGGGGTTGAGCCCCGGGCTTTCACAGCAGACGCGACAAGCCGCCTACGAGCTCTTTACGCCCAATAATTCCGGATAACGCTCGCGCCCTACGTATTACCGCGGCTGCTGGCACGTAGTTAGCCGGCGCTTCTTCTGCAGGTACCGTCACTTCCGCTTCTTCCCTGCTGAAAGGGGTTTACAACCCGAAGGCCGTCATCCCCCACGCGGCGTCGCTGCATCAGGCTTCCGCCCATTGTGCAATATTCCCCACTGCTGCCTCCCGTAGGAGTCTGGGCCGTGTCTCAGTCCCAGTGTGGCCGGTCACCCTCTCAGGCCGGCTACCCGTCGTCGCCTTGGTAGGCCATCACCCCACCAACAAGCTGATAGGCCGCGAGCCCATCCAAGACCGCACAAGGCTTTCCACCCCCCACCATGCGATGAGGAGTCCTATCCGGTATTAGACCCAGTTTCCCAGGCTTATCCCAGAGTCAAGGGCAGGTTGCTCACGTGTTACTCACCCGTTCGCCACTAATCCACCCCCGAAAGGGCTTCATCGTTCGACTTGCATGTGTTAAGCACGCCGCCAGCGTTCATCCTGAGCCAGGATCAAACTCTCCGTCAAAAAACGAGAAAACCAGCCGGCAGGACGGGAAAACGCCCACACCAGCCAGCAAATCCAAAACTGGCAAAAACAAGACAGCCACACCCACGGGGGTGGGCAGGCCGCCCAATGTATCAACCAAAAAAATGGCATCAACGAACTTGGCACACTATTGAGTTCTCAAACAACAGTCGTCTTCGGGTATTGCCTGCGGTTTCATCCGCTCGCCTCCCCGAGGCACGTCCACCTACTTTACCGGAGTCCGTCCTTCCGTGCAAATTCTGATTTCTCAGAAAATGCTTTGGAATTCCTTTCCCGGCCCAGCCCGAGCGCGCAGCACATCGCTGCCGTTCCGGCTGTTCGAGGGGGATCTTCCGCCCGGCTGGCCTCCCGATTTCTCGTGGCCGCCCCGGCGACTCAGAAAACAATACCGGCAGCAGCGGGCTGCCGCAAATCGGCAGCATGTGCCCTCGCCCACACGGCGCCTCGGGCCCTGATACCCCTAGGGGGTACTTGACCCATACCCCCTCCCGGTATAGCTTCGAATGCATGGAGCACGCGATCGACACCCACGGGGGCCCTCCCTACGGCTACAGCGCCCAGAAGGACGCCTACCTGCGCCGCCTCAAGCGGATCGAGGGCCAGGTGCGCGGCATCGCGCGCATGGTCGAGGAGGACAAGTACTGCATCGACATCCTCACGCAGGTGTCGGCGGTGACCAAGGCCCTCCATGCCGTGAGCCTGGGCCTCGTGGAGGAGCACATCGGCCACTGCGTCGTCGGCGCTGCGAATGAGCCGGACCCGGACCTGCGCGCGGACCAGCTCGACGCGAAGGTCAAGGAGGCGGCCGACGCGATCGGCAGGCTCCTGCGCTAGGCCCCTGCAACACGCTGCGGCGGAAACACCCTGCGACTGCAACACGCTGAGAACAGAACTGCACGAACGATCCGAGAGGAACACCCCCATGAGCCACTTCACCACCACCGTTCACGTCGACGGGATGACCTGCGGCCACTGCATCAACTCGGTGACCGAGGAGATCGAGGCGATCGACGGCGTCGAGGACGTGTCGGTCGACCTCAAGGCGGGCGGCATCTCTGAGGTGACGATCAGCGCGACGCGCAAGATCAAGCACGAGGCCATCAGCGAGGCCGTCGCCGAGGCGGGCTACCTCGTGGTGGCCAACGACGCGTGACCATGGGGGCCGACACCATCGGCGGACCCGGCGCCGCGGGCTCCGTCGGAGAGAGAGTCGTCGAGCTCGACATCGAGGGCATGACCTGCGCTTCCTGCGTCAATCGGGTCGAGCGCAAGCTCGGCAAGATCGAGGGCGTGCGCGCGAGCGTCAACCTCCCGCTCGAGTCCGCGCGGGTCGAGGTGCCCGCGGGCGTGAGCGACGAGCAGCTCCTCACCACCGTGGCCTCCGCGGGCTACACCGCGCGGCTCAAGGAGAGCCGAGCCGCGATCAGGCACGACGGGGCGTCGCCCGTCCAGGCGACCACCCCGCCGTCGTCCGCGACCGCATCCACCGCACCCCCGGTTGAGCCACCCGAATCCCGGGTGCAGCCGCCCGAGCCTCACGCGCAGCCCCACGCATCCCATCCCGCGCCGGGGGGCGCGCTCCTGCCCCGCCTCGCCGTCTCGGCGGCGTTCGCCGTGCCGGTGGTCCTGCTCTCGATGGTCCCGGCCGTGCAGTTCGCGCACTGGGGGTGGTTGGCCGCGGCGCTGGCCCTGCCGGTCGTGACGTGGGGCGCGTGGCCGTTCCACCGGGCGGCGGCCGTCAACGCGCGGCATCTGGCCTCGACGATGGACACGCTCGTGTCCCTCGGCGTCGCGGCGGCGTACCTCTACTCGCTCGTCCAGCTCGTCCTCGACCCACGGCTCACCGAGCACCCGGGCATGGAGATGTCCACTGGGGGGCTCTACTTCGAGGTCGCCGCGGTCGTGACTACCTTCCTCCTCCTGGGCCGCTGGCTCGAGGCCCGCGCGAAGGCGCGCGCCGGGGACGCCCTCCGGGCGCTCCTCGACCGCGGTGCCAAGCGCGCCACGGTGCTGCGCGGCGGCGTCGAGGTTGAGGTCCCGGCCGGCGAGCTCGCACCCGGCGACCTGTTCGTCGTGCGCCCGGGCGAGACGATCGCGACCGACGGGACCGTCTGCGAGGGCGAATCCGCCGTCGACGCCTCGATCATCACGGGCGAGTCCGTGCCCGTCGAGGTCGGGCCCGGCGACTCCGTGACGGGCGCGACGACCAACACGTCGGGGCGGCTCGTCGTCGAGGCGACGCGCGTGGGCTCCGAGACGACCCTCGCCGCGATGGCCCGCCTGGTCGCGGACGCGCAGTCGGGCAAGGCGCCGATCGCGCGGCTCGCGGACCGGATCAGCGCGGTGTTCGTGCCGATCGTCCTGGGCATCGCGGCGGTGACGTTCGCGGCCTGGCTCGCGCTCGGCGGCTCGCTCGCCGCCGCGTTCACGGCCGCCGTCGCGGTCCTCGTCATCGCGTGCCCGTGCGCGCTCGGCCTCGCAACGCCCGTGGGACTCCTGGCCGGCAGCGGGCGCGGCTCGCAGCTCGGCATCCTCATCCGCGGCCCACAGGTCCTCGAGGACACCCGCACCGTGGACACGGTCGTGCTCGACAAGACCGGGACCGTGACCACGGGCCGGCTCGCGCTCGACGCCGTCGACGCCTTCGCCCCCTGGGACGAGGCGACGCTCCTGCGGCTCGCGGGCGCGGTCGAGGCGGCCAGCGAGCACCCGCTAGCCCGCGCCGTCGCTCATTCGGCCCGCTCTGCCGTCCTGGCCAGCGCCTCAGCGCACCCGGCGGCGCACAGCGGCGCGCACGACGGCGGCGGGCCGCCCGCCGTCGTCGGTTTCCGCTCGGCGCCGGGCGGCGGTGTCGTGGGGACTGTCGAGGGGCACGAGGTGCGCGTCGGGCGCTCGGCGTGGGTCTGGGACGGGCCCGCGGAGGGGCCCGCCGAGGCCCAGCGCGCCCTGTTCGAGCGGCGCGAGGCGGAGGGCGCGACCGCGGTGTGGGCTGCCGTCGACGGCGCTCCGGCCGGCATCCTCTCGCTGCGGGACACGGTCAAGCCGGGCTCGGCGGCCGGTATCGCGCGGCTCAAGGCGCTCGGCCTGCGGCCCGTCCTGCTCACCGGGGACAACGCCGCCGTCGCGGCGCGGGTCGCCGCGGAGGTGGGGATCGCGCCCGAGGACGTCCACGCGGGCGTCCGGCCGGAGGGCAAGGTCGAGGCCGTGCGGCGGCTCCAGGCCTCCGGGGCCCGGGTCGCGATGGCCGGCGACGGCGTCAACGACGCCCCCGCCCTCGCACAGGCGGACCTCGGCATCGCGATGGGCTCGGGGACCGACGTCGCGCGCGAGGCGGCCGAGCTCACGGTCATGGGCGACGACCTCGGGCAGGTCGCGACCGCGATCGAACTGTCCCGCCGGACGCTGAAGACCATCAAGGCGAACCTGTTCTGGGCGTTCTTCTACAACGCCGTGGGCATTCCCGTCGCGGCGCTGGGGCTCCTGAACCCCATGGTCGCGGGCGCGGCGATGGCGGCGAGCTCGGTGCTCGTCGTCGCGAACTCGCTGCGGCTCACGCGGTTCGGGCGTTAACCCGGGTCAGGCCGTTCCGAAACGCTACGCAGTTCCAAAACGCACGGCCGCCCGGGCCTTCGCCTTCGCCGCCTCGACCTCGCGGTCGCGCGGCGGGGCGGAGGTCACGAGCTCCTCGAGGAGGTGCGCCGTGATGTGGGCGATCTCCTCGACGGCGCGCGTGAACGCTGCCTCATTGGCCTTGGACGGGTGCGTGCTCCCGCTCACCTTGCGCACATACTGGAGCGCCGCGGCGTGGACCTCTTCGCTCGTCGCGTGCGGCTCGAAGTTGTGCAGGACCTTGATGTTGCGGCACATGCCTCCATGCTAGGCGCGAGGCTGCGCGACGGGCAGGGGCCCTGTCGTGGCCTCGAGGAGGCTCTCCGACACCGGCGCAGCTGCAGGGGCGCGGAGCTCGTCCATGCGGACCAGGACCACGCCGGCCACGATGAGCGCCCCGCCGAGCGCCTGCACGGGCCCCGGCACTTCGCCGAGCATGAGCCACGAGGCGATGACCGCGAAGAGCACCTCGGTGAGCGAGACGAAGCTCGCGACCTTCGAGCCGAGGCGCTGGGCGCCGACGATCCCGAGGACGTACGCGATCACTGCCGCCACGATGGTGATCCCCAGGATCGGCACGAACCAGGCGACCTCGCCGCCCAGGAGCTCGACAGAGCCGAAGGTCGCGGCCACGGGCAGGAGCCCCACGAGGGCCAGGGCCCCGATGGTCAGGGTCCCGAAGACCATGCCGCCGGCGACGACGACGAAGGGCGGCAGCACGCCGTCGGACTTCGCCGAGAGCACGAAGTACACGGCGAGGCAGCCCGCCGCGGCGACGCCCCACAGGACGCCGACGACGTCGACGCTGCGGGCGCTCATGAGGTCGAGCACGAGGACCAGTCCGCCCATGGCGATGAGCGAGCCAATGATCGTGAGGCTGCCCGGGCGCCGGCGCGTGCGGAGCCAGATCCAGCCCACGATGAGGATGGGGCCGAGGTACTCGAGCATGAGCGCGACGGGCGGGCTCATGCGGTTGACGGCGTTGAAGTAGAAGAACTGGCACAGCGCGACGGCGACGGCGCCGTAGCCCGCCATGAGCCCGAGGGCGCCGCGGAGCCGGTTCCACTGGCCGCGCATCATCCACAGGGCAGGGCCGATCATGATGAGCGCGGCGAGGCCGATGCGCACGCCGACGATCGCGCCCGAGGTCCAGCCGGCCTCGAGCAGGGACTTGCCGAGAGGCCCCGAGACGCCGAACGTCGCGGCCGACAGCAGGGCGAACACGAGTCCGGACGCCGAACGGTTCGCGGAGAGCGCGGCCGCAGCGCGCATGGGGGCACCTCCCGGGATGTCATGAGTAAAAGAGGGGTATGGTAGTGACAGCAGATGGTAGTGACAGTAGTCCCGCGACCCGTCAGGAGTCAATGTGATCTTCACCCATGACACCGAGGTGGCCCTCAGGAGCGTCGTGAACCTCGTGAACACGCTCGATCCCCTTGACCCCGAGGCGGGCGAGGAGCTAGTGACGGGCGCCGACCTCGACGCGTTCCTCGAGCGCGAGCGCTTCAGCGGCTCGCGGACGCACGACGGCGATGAGCTGGCCGCGGTGCGCGCGCTGCGGTCGCGCCTGCGGACGCTGTGGGAGGCGACCGAGGACGAGGCGGTCGAGCTCGTCAACGCCCTGATGCGCGAGGCGCAGGCCCTCCCCCAGCTCGTCAAGCACGACGGGTGGGACTGGCACCTGCACGCGACGACGCCCGAGGCGCCGCTCTCCGACCGGATGGGCACAGAGGCCGCGATGGCCTTCGTCGACGTGATCCGCGCCAAGGAGCTCGACCGGCTGCGGGTGTGCGCGGCGGAGGACTGCGAGGCCGTGCTGATCGACCTGTCCAAGAACCGCTCGAAGCGCTACTGCGACACCGGGAACTGCGCCAACCGGGCGCACGTACGCGCCTACCGGGAGCGCCGGGCGGCGGGGTAGGCCTGCGCGGGCCTCGGGGGCTGCGAGGTCTGGCTACTTCTGCGGGGTGTCGTCGCCCCGGTCGTCACCGGCGTCCGGGTCCGGCGCATCGTCCGGCTTCCGGTCCGACGAGCGGAGGTTCACGCCCGAGCCCTGGCCGAGGTGCTCGGCGTTCTCCTTGTAGCTCATGGAAAGCATGGCGGCGATGACGAGGCACACGATGAAGGCGATGCCCGCGCCGCTGAACGCGAGGTCGAAGCGCAGGCCCTTATTGGTGCCGCCGGAGCCGAAGAAGAGCACGGCGAAGAACGCGAGCACTCCGAAGAAGGCAGAGAACATGAGCGGGCCCTTGATCCCGACGCGGGGACCGCGCGGTGAGTCGGACATGGGGGCCCTCCTGTGCTGGCCGGGGGTGGTGCGAGAGTTCTACGCGCAGTAGAACCCTCTTGATTCTATGCCACGTCGGGACGCGGCCGGGAATCGTGCCTCAGGGTCAGGCCCGCGACGGCGAAGAGGACGCCCGTGATGATGGCGGCGCCGCCCGAGACGCCGAGCAGCGCGTGGGCTCCGAGCTCGGTGAAGAACGGCAGCAGGATGGCGGCCCCCATATGCACGACGCCGGCGATCACCGCATCGCGCGCGAGCGGGCTCCGGCGTCGGCCGGCAAGGCCGCGGAACAGGTCCGAGGCGCCCGTGAAGCCGAGCGCGATGGCCCCGCCTGCGGCGAGGACGACGGGCTGCGGTGCCGCACCGAGGGCGATCCCGAGGGCGGCCGCGAAGCCGTAGGCGGCAGAAGCGATCGTGCGCTGCGCCTTCGAGGGCCGGGCCGCGGGATCCACCAGACGGCCCTCCTCGCGCAGCTGCCACGCCTGGGCGGCGGCGAGCCCCACGAAGTAGGCGCCGAGCGCCCAGGCCGCGCCCGCCGTCGTCGGCTGGCCCCAGAACACCGTCACTGCGCCGAAGACGAGCGCGGCGGCCGCGCGCAGCAGAACCGGGCGCCACAGGGTGGGCGAGACCGCGGGCGACGGCGTGCTCGGGCTCCCGGAGGAAGCGGAGGGCACGCCGGACGCGGGGCTTGTGGGGATGTTCGGCACGCAGCAAGTCTAGCGAGCCTGTCAGAACGGCGGCTGCGCCTCGTGGAACGGCGGCTCCTCGGGCTTTCGCGGGACGGACGACGGCGGTATGTCACTCGGAGTGACATCTCTCTGAGGGACGGCGCGTTCTTCAGTGTCGACGGCGCTTCGGGACGGGCCCTCCGGCGACGCCTCCGACATGTCACTCGGAGTGACATGCCCCTGCTGCTGGCGGACCTTGAGGGCGGTGGCCAGAGTCAACCACGGCTCGGCGTCCATGGGGCGGCCCCACCCGGTCCGGCCGGGCCAGTCAGGTGGATCGCCGGGGAGGGCATCCGTCACGTAGGCCTCGTCGGCTCCAGCGAAACTCGATGCCGTCCACCCGTCGGGGCATCCATCCCCGACGAGCTCGCCCGCCTCTCCCCCGGAGTCGCAGACCGCCTCCCCTCGAGGAGTCTCATACTGCTCGGGGAAGCCGGTCAGCCTCTGGTCTGAGGGTGTCGAGAGCGCGATCCGCCCGGGGGCGAGGCCGCCCAGGGTGTCGGCCGCAGCGTCGATCAGGCCGAGGGTCTTGAGCCTGTGGTGCCGGGCGCAGAGGCAGACGAGATTGTCGGGGTCCGTCGAACCGCCGTTCGCCCACTCGTGGAGGTGGTCGATCTCGCACGAGAGCGCCGGGACGCTGCAACCCGGCCACCGGCACGTCACGTCACGCGCCCTAATGAAGGCGGCGAGCGCCGCCGGTGGCCGATAGCGCCGGCGTCCCATGCCGACAACGGTTCCTTCGGCGTCCGTGAACGCGATCCACCAACCCGGGGCGGAGGCGGCGAGGTCCCGCGCCGTAGCGGCGTCGAGCGGGCCCATCCCGCCCAGCACCGCGCCGTCGTCCGCGGCCCCGAGGAGCGTCGCGACAGGGACCGTGATGGTGACATCGGCCCGAACCCCTCCGCGTGAGCGCGTTCGACGGCGGCGGCGATTCGCCCGCGTACCGCGGGGGGCGCCATCGAGCTCTCCTCCAAGGATGGCCGCCGCACAGACGTCGGCGCGAAGCTGGGCGAGCGTGCGAGTCTCTCCCGGCTCCTTGGAGAGGGCCCGCGCCTCCCGATCGATCCGGGTGTAGGCCGCGTGGCCGACCTCCTCGGGCAGGAGGATTGCCAGCGTCGACATGCCGTCCTCCTCCGGACGGAGTTCGACACGCCTCTCGAGCGCTGCGCGCTGCTTGCGCACGCTCGCGGACTCGGGATGGGCACGCTCCCGGAAGCCCTTGGCGGATCGGCGGACCTCGATGCTCGTCCGCAGCCGGCCGGCCCTGTCCCTCGCCGAGGCGAGGCACCGGCGGGCGTAGTCCTCGACCGAGTCCGGGGGCACGCCCTCTGCCTGATCCATGATGACGTCGGCGTGCCGGGGGCCGATGTGCCCCTCCTCCTGCGCATCCAGCACGGCGGCGAACGGGCCCGCCAGGCGGAGGGAGCGGGCGACGACCCGCTGGGCCTGTCCGTCCGTGAGGGACAGGGCCGCGGAGGTCTCGACCACCGTCATGGACCGCGCCTCGGACGCCCCGATGCGGACCGTATGCCCGCCTTGGGGCTCCCGCTGCATCGTGAAATCGCCATATGCGTCGGCGACGGCGCGGACCTGGCCGGCGTCCGACCATCCGATGAGCCGCGCGAAGTCCTGGAGGAGCGCCGAGCGCTGCGCGGGAGTCAGCTCGCCCTCGGGCAGCACGAGCCTTCCCTTGAGGGGCGAGTCCCGGCCCGGCGTGAACTCCATGTGGATGCCCGGGGCCCGGAGCGAGTGCTTCTCCAGCAGCTCCCGGAGGTCGCTCGCGCTGGGCAAGGGATCGTCGTCTGGTGCTGTGCCCTCGGAGTCCTCAGGCGACGGCGGCTCATCGTCTGGCGGGCGCTCAGGCGTCGGGTTGACCTCTGGGATCCCGTCCCCCAGGGGCTGGTCTCCCCTATGTCCCCCGCCCAAGCCACGCTCGTCCCCCATGCCATCGTCCGGACCTTCGAGACCGTCAGACTCGTCCTGGCTCTGCTGCTCCACCGCGCCCCCTCGCCTGCTGCCCGGCCCGAGGTGATGGGCCGACTTGGCGTTCCGTGGCCGCCGTCCGGCCACCGTCACAGCGTCTCAGAGGGGTCCGACATTTTTCGCTCGCCAGAGCGCCGCGAAGAGGCCATTCAGCTCGTCGTCAAGGCCCGCCGAATCACCGTCGAATCAGTGCGCCCCGAGGACCATCCACACATCCCCGCGGGCGCGCCAGCCGAGGGTCGCGGCGCGGGCGAGCATGTAGCCGCCTGCGAAGGCAGCCCACAGCCAGCCCAGGCCCTCCGGCCCGTCCACGCCCGAGGCCGCGACCCAGGCCAGGAGCGGCCCGTAGATCACGAGGTTGAGCACGCCGGCAACGGCGAGGTAGCGGGCATCCCCGGCGCCGATGAGCACGCCGTCGAGCACGAAGACGACGCCGCACACGGGCTGGCTCAGGGCCAGAACGAGGAGGGCGGGTGTCAGGGCGGCGTGGACGCTCGCGTCGGTCGTGAAGATCCAGCCCGTCCAGGGGGCGGCCACGGCGAGCAGGGCGCCGGTGATGGCACCGAAGCCGAGGGACCAACGGACCATGGTCGCGGTGAGCTCGCGGGCCCGCTCCGGATGCGAGGCGCCGAGCTCCTTGCCGATGAGGGCCTGCGCCGCGATCGCGAGGGCGTCGAGGGCGAAGGCGAGGAAGCTGAAGATGGTCATCGCGAGCTGGTGGGCCGCGAGGTTGGCCGAGCCCTGCGCGGTCGCGACGACGACGGTCACGAGGATCGCCGCGCGCAGGCTCAGCGTGCGGAGCATGAGCCACGAGCCCACCCGGGCCGCCGCGAGGAGGCCGTGCCTGGTCGGGGCGAGTCCGACGCCCTCGTGGCGCATCCGCCGCAGGACGATCCCGACGTAGACCCCCGCCATGGCGAGCTGCGCAACGCTCGTGCCCACCGCCGATCCCGCCACACCCCAGCCGAAGCCGTAGACGAAGAGCAGGTTGAGGGCGATGTTCCCCGTGAAACCAGCCGCGGCCACGACGAGCGGCGTCCGCGTGTCCTGGAGCCCGCGCAGCACGCCCGTGCCCGCGAAGACGAGCAGCATGCCGACGAGGCCGGGCATGGACCAGACGAGGTAGTCGACGGCGTGGCGCGCGACGGCGGGCGCTGCACCGAAGAGGCCGACGACGCCGGGCGCCGTCGCCCACCCGAGCACCGCGAGGAGGAGGCCGAGCAGCAGGGCCAGCCACACGCCGTCGCGCGCGGCGGACATCGCGTGGCCCATCTTCCCCGCCCCGAGGAAGCGCGCGACGGCGGGGCCGGTCCCGTACGCGAGGAAGACCATGAGCCCGACGGCGGTCTGCAGCACCGTCGTGGCGAGCCCGAGCCCGGCGAGCTGATCGACACCGAGGTGGCCCACGATCGCCGAGTCCGCGAGCAGGAACAGCGGCTCGGCGATGAGGGCGAAGAAGGCGGGGACGGCGAGCCGGAGGATCTCCCGGGCGGTCGACGCCCGGCGACCGGCAGCGAGGCGGGATCGGATCACGGGACAACCCTACGCAGGGACCCCGACAGGCGAGGCCGGTGGCGGCGGAGAGCACGAACTGCGCTCACATTAGAACAGCCTTTTTTGACTTAATTGGACCAACGGGCAAGGTTTGCCTAACCTAGCTCCGGATTGTCCCAATGTCTTCAATGCCCCACTCAGGGGCGCAGCGCTTTCCTAGGTGGTTCTATGCGTGCTTGGCTTCGATCGTCGGCGATCGGACTGACGGCTCTGCTCGCCCTCTCCGGGTGTGGCTTCAACGGGGTGCAGGGGGAGTCCCAGGCCCCGGACCCGAACCAGCGGATCGTTGTGGACAACTTCCGCGCACCGGTCGCCGACTGGTCCCTCGCGAGCGACGCTGCGTACATCCTCTCGCTCTCGGGCTGCCTCGAGACCCTGACCCGCTACGACGAGGCCAAGGGCGAGATCGTCCCGTCCCTCGCGACCGGCTGGAAGCAGGTCTCGCCGCTCGAGTGGGACTTCACCCTGCGCGAGGGCGTGCAGTTCCAGGACGGGACCCCGCTGACGGCGGACGCCGTCGTGACGTCGCTGCAGTCCGTCCTCAAGGCTCCCGTCCCGGCCCGCGCCTTCGGCCCCTCGACGGTCAGCTCGGTCGCCGCAGTCGACGAGCACACGGTGCGGATCACGACGCCGGCCGAGAGCCCGCTCGTGCCCTACCGCCTCGCAAGCGTCAACACCGGGGTGCTGTCCCCGGCCGCCTTCGCGGGCGCGACGGTGGACCCGTTCGGCCACTGCACGGGCCCGTTCAAGGCCGTGTCCGAGGTGCCCAAGCAGTCGCTGACCCTCGACCGCAACGAGAACTACTGGGGCGGGCAGGTGCAGCTCGCCGGCGCCGAGATCCGCTTCATCACGGATGGCGCGACCCGCGCGACCCAGGTCCAGACCGGGGAGGCCGACGTCTCCCTGTCCATCCCGGTCTCGAGCCTCGCCGCCCTGCAGGCGGATTCCCGCGTCGAGGTCCTCAAGGCCAATTCGCCCCGGACGGCGACCCTGTACATGAACAACGGCAGGGCCCCGTTCGACAGCGTCGACTTCCGCAAGGCCGTCCGCTCCGCGCTGGACCTGGATGCCCTGGCCGCGAGCGTCTATGAGGGCGCCGCCCTGCCCGCCACCGGGCCCTTCGCCCCCTCGGAGCCGTGGGCCATCGAGGGCGCCCAGGCGCCGCGGCAGGACCTGGACGAGGCGAAGAAGCTCCTCGCCTCGGCCGGGTACACCGCGGAGCGGCCGCTCGAGATCATCGCGATCGTCGAGCGGGCCGAGTTCGCCGACGTCGCCACGGTCGTCCAGGAGAACCTCAAGAAGGTGGGCGTCCCGGTCTCGATCAAGACCGCCGAGTACGCCGCGATCGAGCGCGACCTCTTCGCCGGCAACTACGACATGGTGCTGAGCCAGCGCAATCGACTGATCGACATCGCGGACCCGATCGGCTTCCTCACCGCCGACTACACGTGCAAGGGCACCTACAACCTCAGCCACTTCTGCAACGCGGACTACGACAGGCTCATCGGCCAGGCTGCCACCACGGCCGACGCCGAGCAGCGGTACAAGCTCTACGCCCAGGCCGGGCAGATCCTGCAGGACCAGGCCGTGAACGTCTGGCTCGTCAACGAGCAGGCCATCGACGCGATCGGCGCCGACCTGCAGAACTACTCGCAGGACCCACTGTCCCGGTACGTGGTGCGTTCGGTGACGGCCAAGCCCGGAACGTGAGCGCGTTCCACCCGGCGGCCCCGGCACGGGGCGGCGGCCAGTGAGGGTGTTCCTGGCCAGGAGGACGGCGGCCCTGGGGGTCACCGTCCTGCTGGCGTCCTTCGTGGTCTTCCTCATCCCCTACGTGACACCGGGGGACCCGGTGCGCAAGATCATCCGCTCCCGGGTGGCGGGCGAGCTGGTCGACGATTCCGCCGTCCAGGGGCTCGCGGCAGAGCTGGGGCTCAACGACTCCCTCCCGGCGCAGTACGTGAGGTGGCTGGGGCACTTCGTGACCGGGGACATGGGCCTCTCGTACACGAGCCGCACGCCCGTCGTCGAGCATGTGCTGCCCGCGCTGTGGATCACGCTCAGCCTGACGGTTGTGACGCTGGCGGTCGCCGCCCTCGCCGCCACCGCCCTGGGGACCCTCGCCGCCCTCCGGGAGGGGCGCCTGGCCGACAGGATCGTCACCGCGTTCACGCAGGCGCTCATCGCGATGCCCGAGTACTGGCTCGCCCCGATGCTCGTGCTGGTCTTCGCCCTCAACCTCTCTGTGCTCCCCTCCGCCGGCTGGACCGGCCCGTCCTCGATGGTCCTGCCCGTGGCCGTCCTCGCGATCCGCCCGCTGAGCCACTTCACGTCCGCGGTCCGCGAGGGGATGCTCGACGCCCTGGGCGGTGAGCACGTCCTCGCCGCCCGCGCGCGGGGGCTCAGCTACCCCCAGACCGTGTGGAAGCACGTGATCCCCAACGGCCTCCTGCCGCTCACGACCCTGACGGGTGTCTGGTTCGCCGGCCTGCTGGGCGGGTCCGTCATCGTGGAGGTCATCTTCTCGGTCCCGGGGATGGGCCGTCTGCTGTACGACGCCGTGCTCAACAGCGACATCCCCCTCGCGCAGGGCGGTGTCGTCTTCGTCGTCGGCCTCGCCGTCGTCCTGACCACCGCAGGGGACCTGCTCCACGCCGTCCTGAACCCCCGGATGAGAGGCAGCCATGCGTAGCCGCCCCGCCCTGATCGTCGCGGCGTCGGTCCTTGTCCTGGTCGTGCTGGCCGTGGCCCTCGCGCCCTGGATCAGCCCCTATCCCCCAGCCCAGCAGGACCTCGCCCATCGCCTCGCGCCTGCCAGCCCAGCCCACTGGCTCGGCACCGACCACCTCGGCAGGGACACGCTGTCCCGGCTGCTCGAGGGCGGGAGCTTCTCGCTCGCCGTCGCGTGCGCGGCCACCGTGCTCACCGCGGCGGTCGGCACGGCCATCGGCGTGGTCAGCGCCCGACGCCGGGGCTGGCTCGACGAGGTCCTGACCCGCACGAGCGACGTCCTGCTCGCCCTGCCCGAGATGGTCGTCGCCCTGTTCCTCGTGGCCGTGCTCGGCGCAGGCCCCGTGTCCCTCCTGCTGGCCCTGGCCGTGACGGGCTGGACGCCGTTCGCGCGGCTCGCCCGGGCGCTCGCCTACGATGTCTCCTCGCGCGGCTTCGTCGAGGCCGCGCGCGTGCTGGGCTGCTCGCCGTCGTTCATCGTCTTCCGGCACCTCCTGCCCCACCTCTCAGGGCCGCTCCTGGGTCAGGCCGCGCTGCGGTTCGGGCAGTTCCTCATCGCCGTCGGCGCCCTCTCCTACCTCGGCCTCGGGGTGCAGCCGCCGCAGTCCGACTGGGGCTCCATGCTCGCCTCGGCCCAGCCGTATGCGGCGCGGTCGCCGCTCGGGGTCCTGGCCCCGGGCCTCGTCATCTTCACCGTGGCCCTGTGCGTGACCCTCATCGGCCAGCACGTCGCGGCCCTGGCCGGCTCGAGGACGCTCGTCTCGCCGGCCCTGTCGGGCTGGCCGACCCTGTCGAGCTCGCCGGGCCTGTCGGGGAAGGACTCCCGTGTCTGAGGGCCTCGTCATCGAGGGGCTGCGGGTCGGCCACCGGCAGTCACCGCTGCTGTCCGGCGTCGACCTCACCGTGGCCCCGGGCGAGTTCGTGGCCCTGGTCGGTGCCTCCGGGAGCGGCAAGACCCTGATCGCCCTGTCCGTCCTGGGGCTGCTGCCCCGGCACGTGCGCATCGAGGGCGGGTCGATCCGCCTGGGCGGCACGGACCTGACGCGGGCCAGAGAGGCCGAGCTGAACCGGGTGCGCGGCGGGCGGATCGGCATGCTCTACCAGCAGCCCAAGCGCGTGCTCAACCCGCGCCGCAGCATCCGCAGCCACCTGCTCGAGCCGCTCGCGCTCCACCGGGGGCTCCGGGGGAAGGCGGCGGACGAGCGCGCGCTCGAGCTGCTCGCCGATACAGGGTTCGCCGACCCGGCGTCGTGCGCGGACGCCTACCCCCACGAGCTCTCGGGGGGCATGGCGCAGCGCGCAATGGTCGCCGTAGCCCTGGCAGGCCAGCCGGAGCTCCTGCTCGCGGACGAGCCGACGTCGGCCCTCGACCCCGTGCTCGAGCGGCAGGTCCTGGACCTCATCGACCGGCAGCGCCGCGAGCACGGCCTCGGGATCCTGTACATCACGCACAACCTCGCCACCGTCTCCGCGTACGCCGACCGGGTCGCCGTCATGCATGCGGGCCGGATCGAGGAGTCCGGGCCGGCGACCGCCGTCCTCAACGCGCCGCGGACGGACTGCACGCGCGCCCTCCGGGATGCCGCGGCGCTCACTCCGGACCCGAGCCCGCGCCCCGGCACCGGCGCCGGGGCCGCGGCAGCCGCGGAGCACGCCGTCGTGCTCGAGGGAGTCACGAAGCGCTTCCCCGGGAACGGCCGCCAGGCCTGCGCGGCGCTGGAGGACGTCTCCCTCGAGGTGCGGGACGGAGAGATCCTGGGGGTCCTGGGGCAGTCCGGCTCGGGCAAGAGCACGCTCGCGCGGCTCGTCGTCGGACTCGAGGCGGCCGACGCCGGCCGGGTCGCCACGGCGGGCGACGCCGCCGTCCGCTCTCCTGCGGTGGGCCGGGACGTGCAGCTCGTGTTCCAGGAGCCGCACGACTCTTTCGATCCCCGCATGCGGCTGCGCACGAGCCTCGAGGCCCCCCTGCTGGCGGGGTGGAAGGCGCGGCGCAGGGCGCAGCGCTGGGGTAAGGGCGAGACGCCGGCCGCCCGGCGCGAGCGCATCGATCAGGCCGTGCGGGAGGTGGACCTCGATCCGGCCATCCTCGACAGGTATCCCGGGCAGTGCTCGGGGGGTCAGCTCCAGCGGCTCGCGATCGCGCGGGCGCTCCTGCTCGAGCCGGCGGTGCTCATCTGCGACGAGGCCACCTCGGCCCTCGACGCCGTGACCCAGCGGACGGTTCTGGACCTCCTGCGGCGCCTGCACGAGAGCCGCCGGCTGACGCTCGTCCTGATCTCCCACGACCTGAGCGTGATCCGGTACATGAGCCACCGCGTGGCCGTGCTCCACCGGGGCGAGCTCGTCGAGCTGGCGGACACCGCGGACTTCTTCGCCCGGCCCCGGCACGAGCACAGCCGGCAGCTCGTCGCGGCGGCGCTGCCCCCGGCGTGCGCGATTCTGGAGGACCAGCGCTTCCTTCAGCCGAGCCCGTGACGGGGGCCCCGATGACGTGGGCCCCAGTGAATTTGACGTAAATGCAGCAAGCACCCTGCAGGTCGAGTGCAGGGTGCTTGCTGCGGGGGCGGGCTAGGGAGGGCTCAGCGAGTCTGGGGCTCCCCGCAGTAGGGGCACCACGAGCCGTCGGGGCAGGCGTTCTCGGCGGCCTGCGGCGCGGCAGGCCGCGTCCGCTGCCGGCGGGCCTTGGCAGCGTGCGCCCTGGGCAGACGCTGCTCGGAGCGCCGCCGCTCGAGCAGGACGGAGGTGTCCCCGTCGACGTGGAGCATCTTCCGGCCCATAGCGTCGTCTGGCCACACCCAGATCACGGAGCCGTCGGGCATGGCGGCGTCGACGATGCCGGTTCCCTTCCAATCGCTCGATTCGTACCGCACGCGGTCGCCGACATCGAAGGGCGGGGGTGACAGGACACCGTCCTGGTCCTCGGAAGCGGCGGGGGCATGCGACGTGGTCGTCGCGATCTCTGCTGGCTTGGGCATCGGAGTGCCTCTCGGGGGTTGGGGGATGGGGAAAGGGAGTCGGCCGACGCCGCTGCATCCCCCCGATGCCGGCGCTGCTCTGGCCGTGTGGTGACGCCCGCTCAGGAGCTGGGGACGAATCCGAGCGCCTTGTCGACGACGTTCCTCAGGGGTTCCCCCTGGGAATAGCGCGTCAGGTTGTCCACGAACAGCCTGCCGAGGTCGTCGAGGTAGCCGTGGACGTCACCGCACATGTGCGGGGTGATGATGACGTTCTCCAGATCCCAGAGGGGGTGGCCCTCGGGCAGCGGCTCCGGATGCACGACGTCGAGCGCGGCCCCGGCCAGGGTGCCGGAGACCAGGGCCGCGGTGAGGTCCTCGGTGCGGACGAGTTCGCCTCGCCCAACGTTGATGAGGCGGGCGGAGGGCTTCATCGCGGCGAGAACGTCGGCGTCGACCACGCCCCTCGTGCTCTCGGTGAGGGGCGCCGCCAAGACGACGAAGTCGTAGGAGTGGACGATGTCGGCGAGCGAGCCGGAGGCGTGGATCCGGCCGAAATCCGCATCGCCCGGACGGGCCGAGCGGCCAGCGCCGTCGACCTTCATGCCGACGGCACCCAGAAGACGGGCGATCTCCCGACCGATGGAGCCCGTGCCGACCACGAGGACGGACGCGCCGAGGATCGACTCCGTCATCCGGTGCTGCCAGCGGTGCTGCTGCTGCTGCCTCAGGAAGCCCGGGGCGTTCTTGGCCATGGCCAGGACGTAGCCCAGAACCGTCTCGGCCATGTACCGGCTCAGCACCCCGCGCGAATTCGTGTACACGACGTCGCTGTTGATCAGCTCATCGAAGAGCAGCTGGCTGACCCCTGCCGCCGAGACGTGCACCCACTTCAGGGCCGTCGCGGCGGCCCAGTTCTCCCGGAGCGCCGGCGAGAACGAGTGCCACTGGTAGAGCACGTCCGCGCCGTCCAGCGCCTCGGCGAGGCCGTCGGCCTTTGTGAGGCGCACCTCGGCGAGGTCCTCGACCTCGGACAGGCCGGGCGGCAGCGCCTCACGGTAGAGGACGGCGACGACGGGCCGGCGCCGCTGCGCAGGCGTGCTCACCTGCCCAGCGGTGCCCACGTGCTCGGCCGTGCTCATGAGCAGGGCTCCGCCGTCACGGTCGCGTTGCGGTAGGGGGCAACCGAGTCGATCGCGGACAGCACCGCGGCGGTGAACTCGGACGTCGTCGAGGTTCCGCCGACATCGCGGGTGCCGGCACCGTTCCGCAGCGCGGCCTCGAACGCGGACTGCAGGTGCGTGGCGGCTTCCGCATGCCCGAGGTGCTGGAGCATCATCGCGCCCGCCCAGATCTGGCCCACGGGGTTCGCGATGCCCTGGCCCGCGATGTCCGGCGCGGAGCCGTGGACCGGCTCGAACATCGACGGGTAGCGGCCCTCAGGATTCAGGTTCCCGCTCGCGGCCAGGCCGATCGAGCCGGTCACCGAGCTCGCGAGGTCGGAGATGATGTCGCCGAAGAGGTTGGAGGCGACGATCACGTCGTAGGTCCAAGGCCTCAGCACGAGGTGCGCCGCCATGGCGTCGATGAGCTCGCTCGTGAGGGTCACCTGCGGGTAGTCCCGCAGGGTCTCCTCGACGATCTCGTCCCAGAAGGGCATCGTGTGGATGATGCCGTTGCTCTTCGTGGCCGAGGTGAGCTGGCCCTTGCGGGTCGCGGCGAGGGTCGCGGCGTAGCGGGCCACGCGCGCGACCCCCTGCCGGGTGAAGATCGTCTCCTGGACGGCGCTCTCGTGCGGCAGGCCGCGGTAGATCCGGCCTCCGACCTCGGAGTACTCGCCCTCGTTGTTCTCCCGCACGATGAGGAGATCGATCGGGTGCTTCGCCGCGAGCGGCGAGGCCACGCCGTCGAGCGTCTTCACCGGGCGGAGGTTGATGTACTGCTGGAACTCGCGCCGGATCGGGATGAGCAGGCCCCACAGGGATTCCGTGTCCGGAACCTGGGGAGAGCCGACGGCGCCGAGGAAGATCGCGTCGTGCCGCGCCAGCTGCTCGAGGCCGTCGACGGGCATCATGCGCCCGCGCCGGAGGAAGCGCTCGGACCCCCAGTCGAGGTACTCGAACTCGAGGTTGATCGAGTGCAGCGCGGCGACCCGCTCGAGGCAAGAGACCGCCGCGGGGACGACCTCATGGCCGATCCCGTCGCCAGGGATGACGGCGATCCGCTCCGTCGTCATGAGATGGCCCGATCCTTGACGGTGATGATGACGTTCTTGGGCTCGGTCATCTCGCGGACGGCGAACGCGACGCCCTCCCGTCCCACGCCGGACTTCTTGAAGCCGCCGAAGGGCATGGAGTCGATCCGGACATCGCTGGTCTCGTTGACGACGACGGCGCCCACCTTGAGCTTGTCGGCGATGGCGAGCGCCTGGTCGACCGACTGGGTGAAGATGCCGGCCTGGAGGCCGTACTCGGAGTCGTTGGCGAGGCGGATGGCGTCCTTGACGTCGGTGAAGGGCACGAGGTTCACTACGGGCCCGAAGACCTCCTCACGCAGGACCCGGGCATCCGCCGGGACGTCGGTGAGCACGGTCGGGTCGTAGAACGGGCCCCGACGCTGCCCGCCCGAGTGGACGGACGCTCCGGCGGCCCGGGCCTCTTCGACCCACTCCTCGATCCGCTTGGCCTCGTCCTCGGAGATGAGCGGGCCGATGTCCGTGCCGCGGTCGAGCTTCGGCCCGACGACCAGCGCCTTCGCGCCGCGGACGACCTCGTCCAGGACGGGCTGGAAGAGCGAGGCGTGGACGTAGACCCGCTGGACCGAGAGGCAGTTCTGGCCGGCGACGCCGAAGGCTCCGGCCACGATGGCCTCGGCCGCCCGGCTCGGGTCGGCGTCGGCGCACACGATCGTGGCGTTGTTGCCGCCGAGCTCGGAGACGATCTTCTTGGCGCCTGCGGCCGCCGCGATGCGGTCCGCCGTCCGGGGACCGCCGGTGAAGGAGATCAGGTCGATGCGCGGGTCCGTGGTCAGCGCCTCGGACACGCCCGGGCCGCTGACGAACGCCGCGATGCGTCCCGAGGGGACGCCGGCCTCGAGCAGCAGCTGGACGAGCAGGAGGCCGGAGAGCGGCGTCCGCGTCGACGGCTTGAGGACGACGCCGTTGCCGCCGATGAGGGCCGGGCCCAGCTTGTGCGCGACGAGGTTCAGCGGGTCGTTGAACGGGGTGATGGCAGCGACGATTCCCACCGGCTTCCGCTGGTACCAGCCGACCGTGGAGGGCGCGGCGAGGCTGTCCTCGAAGCCGAGGGTCTCACCGGCGAGCTCGCTCGCGGCGGCCGCCGAGAGGCGCAGGGTCTCGGTGCAGCGCTGGACCTCGCGCTCGGCCTCCCTGATGGTCTTGCTGGCCTCGGAGGCGATGACGCGCGCGAAGAGCTCGGACCGTTCGGCGAGCAGCCGCGCGGTGCGCTCGAGCGTCTCCCGCCGGGAGCGCAGCGGCCAGTCCTCGGCCTCGAGGTGCTCGTGGATGTGGCCGATGGCGCGGCTGACCTCGTCCGGAGTGGACTCGCAGACCATCGCCAGGATCTGCCCGTTCTCCGGGTTGCGAACCGGGAGGTCAAGGGCGTGGGTCTGCCAGCGGCCTTCGAAGAACGCGCCCCCGGGGAGGCCGGCAACGGGGGAGGCCCCGTTGCCGGCCGTCTCAGGGCGCACTCCAGCCAGGGAAGTGGTGGGAATCATGCGCTGCCTTGTCTGGACTACTTGATGCGGTCGATGATCTTGGCTGCTGCGCCGATGAAGGGCAGGAACCACGGCGGGCCGAAGTGGCCCGGCACGGGCGGGTTCTTCAGGTCGCCCCACACGTTGGCGGACTTGTCTCCGCCCATGTAGTGCGCCATCCGCTTGCCCATGTGCGCGGCCATCTGGACCCCGTGGCCGCTGTAGTTGAGCGAGTAGAAGAGCCCATCGTGCTCCCCGGCGTGGACCATCTGGTCCATCGAGAGGTCCACGAGACCGCCCCAGATGTAGTCCACCCGGGTCTTGTCGAGGTAGGGGAACAGCTCGAGCATGGCCTTGCGCAGGATCTCGGCGCTCTTGACGTCGGAGTCCGGGCTCGAGAGCGCGAACCGGGCCCGGCCGCCGAAGAGGAGCCGGTTGTCCGGGGTGATCCGGAAGTAGTAGGTGAGCATCTTGCTGTCCGAGGCCATCCGCCGGTTCGGCAGGATGCGGTTCACCACGTCCTCGGGCAGCGGCTCGGTGACGATGATGAAGCTGCCCACCGGGATGACCCGGCGCTGCATCCACGGGGTGACGCTGCCGGTGTAGCCGCTCGTGGCGACCAGGACCTGCTTGGCCCGCGTGATGCCGCGGGTCGTGTGCACGTCGTGCACCGTGCCGTTGATGCGCTTGAGCTCGGTCACGCCGGCGTCCTCACAGACCACCGCGCCGGCACTGACGGCCGCCCCGGCCAGACCGTGGGAGAACTTGCCCACGTGCAGGCCCGCGCCGAGCGGGTCCATCATCGCGCCCTTGTAGAAGTCCGTGCCGATCTCGGAGTGGATCTCGGACTTCGGGATCACCTCGACGTGGTGGTCGACGAGCTTGGCCAGGAGCTCCTGGGACTTCCGGAAGCCGTCGTTGTGGGACTCGTGGAAGGCCAGGGAGAGCTTGCCGAAGCGCTGGAAGTCGCAGTCGATCGCGTAGTCGTGGACGATCTTCTCGATGCTCTCGATCGCGTCGTTGTACTCGCGGAAGTACTCGACCGCGCGAGCCTCGCCGTAGCGCTTGACCGCGGTGCTGAAGCCGATGGCCAGGCCGGTGGTGGCCATGCCGCCGTTGCGGCCGGACGCGCCCCAGCCGACGGTGTGGCGTTCGAAGACCGCAACGCTCGCGCCCTGCTTCGCGAACTCGAGCGCGGCGGAGAGGCCGGTGAAGCCGGCGCCGATGATCGCGACGTCGACGTTCTCCGGCACGGGGGTGCGCCGGTAGTCACCGGAGGGCTCGGCTGTGTCCAGCCAGTAGGGTACGAGTTTCATGGTGTGTGACCTTTCGCCTCGACGTCGGTTCAGAGACCGAGGTGCTTGTTGATCTCGTCCAGGGACTTGACCACGTTGAGGTCGTAGCCCGGGCCGATGGGGTCGTAGCCACGGTCGAGCAGCCAGAGGTTCCTGAAGCCCATGTCGTGCATCGGGTGCATGTCGTAACGGGTGTGCGACGAGATGTGGAGGAAGTCCTCCGGCTTGGCGTTCAGGGTCTTGAGCATGTACTCGAAGGCCTGGTAGCGCGGCTTGTAGGCCCGGGCCTGCTCAGCGGTCAGCACGGCGTGGAAGTCGGCGCCGAGCTTCGGAATGCTGATCTCCAGGAAGCTGTCGTCGGCGTTGGACAGGGCAACCAGCTTGAAGTTCTCGCCCATGAGCTTCAGCGGAGCCGGCACGTCGTCGTGCGCACCGAAGCCGCGGACAGCGTCTGCGAGCTCTGCGCCCGCGCCCGGGGTCGGCCCGATGCCAAAGTACTCGCACACGCGGTCGAACGAGCTCTGGAGGATCTGCTCGTACGGCGCGTAGTCAAGGACCGCGTCGAAGCGGTAACCGCGGAACACCTTCTTGAACGCAGGCCACTGCTCTTCAGGCAGGCGGCCGTCCAGCAGCCGGCGGGTAACGGCATCAGTGTTCCAGTTGATCAGGGTGCCGTAGATGTCGAAAGAGATGTACTTCGGCTGGGTGGTGTCTGCCATGGTCTGTCCGTTCCTTTGTGAAGTGATGTGCAGTCTGCCCGTGCCGCAGGCCGCTTGCTTCTTACTCACGCCTGCACAGAGATTCGGGGACTCCCCCTGGGGCCGCTGCTGCAGAGAGCTGCCGCTGGCTCGACTCTAGGACCCGCAATTGTAGATTGTCAACAGTTCGAGTGATCTGCTTCACTGTGAGCTGGGCGATACGAGAAAGTTACCGGCGGCGGCTGGAAACATCTGTACAAGTGTCGACAATCTGCAATCGGAATGGTTCCATGGCATGAGAGGCGTTCGAGGGGGAGCGCTCCCGGTCACACGACCGGACCAGGAAAGGCCTTCCGCTCCGGAACGCAGTGTCAGGTGGCTGCGCACCAGCGGAGCAGGGCTTCCATAGCACCCCGCCCCGCACCACACCTGAGCAGCAAACATTCGAAGGGAAGCACCATGAAGACCCTCACCAAGGTCCAAGCCGCTGCTGCGGCGCTGACCGCGATCCTGGCTCTGAGCGCCTGCGGCAGCGAGGCCGCCAGCGCCCCGGCAACGGAGAGCCTCACGAACCTCACGCGGGACATCTCGGAGGGTGTCCAGCCGGATCCGAAGGCAGTGAGCCTGGTCCCGCAGTCCTTCAAGGACAAGGGAGAGCTCACGGTCGCGATGGACCTGCACTACCCGCCGACGACCTTCCTCGCTGAGGACAACCAGACCGCGATCGGGCTCAACCCGGATATTGCCCGGCTCATCGCCAAGAAGCTCGACCTCAAGCTCAAGTTCGTGGACACCAAGTTCGACACGATCGTCCCGGGCCTGGACGGCGGGCGCTTCGACTTCACCGCCACGACCATGTCCAAGACCGAGGAGCGGCTCAAGGTCCTGGACATGATCGACTACTTCAAGGCCGGCAACTCCGTGGCCGCTGCCGCGGGCAACCCGCAGAACCTCACCGTCGAGAACCTGTGCGGGAAGAACATCGCCGTCACCCAGGGCTCGACCGGCCAGCTCAAGCGCCTTCCCGCCCTCTCGGAGCAGACCTGCACCTCCAAGGGCCAGCCGGAGATCAACGCCGTGACGCTGCCCAACATCCAGGAGGCGCTGACCCAGCTGCACTCCAAGCGCATCGACGGCATCCTCTACGACACGACCGCCCTCGGGTGGGCCGCCAAGCAGCAGCCGGACAGCTTCACCGTGATCGGCCGGGTCAACGTCGGCTCGAGCGACGTGACGGCGATCGGCATCAAGAAGGACTCCCCGCTGACCCCCGCCCTGCAGGCGGCAACCCAGTCGGTCCTCGACAGCCCGGAGTACAAGGAGGCGCTCGAGACCTGGGGCCTCGAGTCCGGCGCCATCACCGACGCCAAACTGAACTAGCGTAAGGCGCCTCCATGGTTACAGCTACCAACAAGGGACGAAAAGCAACGATGGCCAGCACGGATGCGGCCCTGAAGCCGCGGATCCGGCTGCGGACGCCGTCCGAGTACGCCGGCTGGGCCTTCAGCATCCTGCTCGGCCTGGGGATCCTGGCCTCGGTCCTGACGAACCCCAACTTCAGGTGGGGCGTGGTCGGGAAGTACTTCTTCGCCGAGTCCATCCTGCGCGGCCTGATGCTCACGATCTTCCTCACCGTGGCGAGCATGGCCCTGGGCACGCTGCTGGGCCTGGCCCTGGCGGTCATGCGCTCCTCGCACGTGAAGCCGGTCTCGATCGCCGCGAGCCTGTACATCACGCTGTTCCGGGGCACCCCGGTGCTGGTGCAGCTGATCTTCTGGTTCAACATCTCCGCCCTGTACCCGGACCTGCGGATCGGGATCCCGTTCACCGACCTCGGCGTGGCCGTGGACACGAACGCGATCATGGGCCCGATCACGGCGGCCCTGGTGGGCCTGACCCTGAACGAGGCCGCCTACATGGCCGAGATCATCCGCGGCGGGTTCTCCGCGGTGGGCAAGGGCCAGCTCGAGGCCGCGGACTCCCTGGGCATGAGCGCCGGGATGCGGATGCGGAAGGTCATCATCCCGCAGGCGATGCCCTCGATCATCCCGGCCACGGGCAACCAGGTCATCGGCATGTTCAAGGGCACCTCGCTCGTGTCCGTCCTGGGCGTGGCGGAGCTGCTGCAGAGCGCGCAGCTGATCTACGCCCGCACCTACGAGACCATCCCGCTGCTGATCGTGGCCAGCCTCTGGTACCTGGTCATGACCCTGCTGCTGAGCTACCCCCAGTCCAAGCTCGAGCAGAAGTACAACCGGGCGACCTCCAACCTCCCCCGCAAGGCCAAGGCCGTCCAGCTCACCGACCCGGAAGGCGCGGCACGATGACCACCCCCACCGGCACCATCCCCGACGGCACGATCCACGTCCGGAACCTGAAGAAGTCGTTCGGGCACAAGACGGTCCTGAAGGACATCAACCTCGACATCGCCAGCGGCGAGGTCACCTGCATCATCGGCCCCTCGGGCTCGGGCAAGTCCACCCTGCTGCGCTGCCTCAACGGCCTCGAGACGGTCGACTCGGGGGTGCTGAGGGTCAACGGCGAGGACTTCGGCTACCACGAGACCGAGCACGCCTACCACGCGCTGAGCCGCAAGCAGGTCGCCCAGCAGCGGACCCGGATCGGGATGGTGTTCCAGTCGTTCAACCTGTTCCCGAACATGACCGCCCGGGAGAACGTCATGGCCGGGCCCGTGCTGGTCAAGCGCGGGGACAAGAAGGCCGCTGCCAAGCGCGCCCAGGAGCTGCTCACCGACGTCGGGCTGGGCGCCTTCGGCGACCACTACCCGGCCCAGCTCTCCGGCGGGCAGCAGCAGCGCGTCGCGATCGCCCGGGCCCTGGCCATGGACCCGGAGATCATCCTCTTCGACGAGCCCACCTCCGCGCTGGACCCGGAGAAGGTCGGCGAGGTCCTGGCCGTCATGAAGAACCTCGCCAAGGCGGGCATGACCATGGTCGTGGTCACCCACGAGATGGGCTTCGCCCGCGAGGTCAGCGACACGGTCGTGTTCATGGACGAGGGCTACATCATCGAGCGCGGCGACGCCCGCGAGGTCCTGGGCAACCCGCAGGAGGCCCGCACCCAGTCCTTCCTCGAGAAGGTGCTCTGAATGGACGGCAAGCTGGCCGTCATCGGCCTCGGCAGCATCGGCAGCATGGCCCTGTGGCAGGCCTCCCGCCTGTCCGACTCGGTGGTCGGCTTCGAAGCGAAGGTCCCCGCGCACGGCCGCAGCGCCGTGGGCGGGGACACCCGCCTCTTCCGCAAGATCTACCGCGGGAACCCCGCCTACTACCCCATCCTCGAACGCTCCCAGCGCCTGTGGGCCGAGCTCGGGGAGGAGGCGGGCCAGGACGTTCTCCTTCGCTGCGGCGGGCTCTTCATCGGCACCGAGAACGGCCCGTACATGGCGCCTCTGCTCGAGACGACTCGGGCGACCGGGGCTGAGCACGAGTTCCTCTCCCGGGAGGAGATGGCCGAGCGGTACCCGCAGCACAACCTGCGCCCGGACGACGTCGCCGTCTACGACCCCCACGCCGGCGCGCTGCGGACCGACCAGGCCGTCACCGCCGCGGTCGCCGCGGCGCAGGCCAACGGCGCGACCGTGCTCACCGACACCCCGGTGGACGGGATCCGCGAGACCGCCGACGGCGTCGTCGTGAGTTCCGGGGAGCGGTCGTGGACCTTCGAGAGCGTCATCGTCGCCTCCGGCGGCTGGTCCCAGAAGCTCCTGCCGGAGCTGCTGCGGGGGCACGTCCAGATGAAGCGGGTCTTCCTCTCGTGGTTCGTCGCGAAGGACCCGGCGCTCTTCTCCCCGGAGAAGTTCCCCATCTTCATCCGCATCTCCGGGGAGCGCTCGATGTACGGCGCGCCGACCGTGGACGGGGCCACCGTCAAGGCAACGCTCGACGGCCGCGGCAAGCCCGTGCCCGGGTTCGAGGCCATCTCGCGGGACCTCACCCCCGAGGAGACCGCCGAGACCACCGAGACCGTGGGCGAGTTCTTCCCCGGCCTCTACCCGAGCATCGTCCGCACCGACGCGTTCCCGGACCTCTTCACGAGCGACGGCAACCCGCTCCTCGGCCGGATCAAGGACGGCAGCCGGATCTACGCCGCCACCGGGTTCTCCGGCGCCGGCTTCAAGATGGCCACCGGTTACGGCGAGATCGCCGCCCTCGAGGCCCTGGGCAAGGAGACCGTCGAGAACCTCGACTTCCTGCGCCCCACCAGGTTCACCACCTGACTCCGGTCAGCGGCGGCCCTCGGGGCCGCCGCTGACCGGTCCCAGCCCTCAATCAGCAAGAAGGCACGGAACCATGGCAACTCTCAGCCCCATTCTCAAGCAGGCGACGCCGGTCGTCGTCGACTATGCGTCCGGCAGCTGGATCCACGCCACCGACGGCAAGAAGTATCTCGACTTCACCACCGGGATCGGCGTCACGAGCACCGGCCACTGCCACCCGGAGGTCGTCGCGGCCGCCCGAGAGCAGGTCGGCAAGATCGTCCATGCGCAGTACACAACGGTCATGCACCAGCCGCTCCTCGAGCTCACCGAGAGGCTGGGCGGGTTCCTGCCTGAGGGCCTGGACAGTGTCTTCTACGCCACCACGGGCGCCGAGGCCGTGGAGGCCTCCCTGCGACTCGCGCGCATGGCCACTGGGCGGCCCAACATCATCTCCTTCCAGGGCGGCTTCCATGGGCGGACGGTGGGGGCAGCCTCGATCACGACGGCGGGCACGAAGTTCCGCTCGGGATTCGCCCCGCTCATGGGCGGCGTGCACGTGGCGCCCTTCCCGCACGCGTACCGCTACGGCTGGGACGAGGCGACCGCCGTCGACTTCGCCCTCAAGGAGCTGGACCACCTGCTCGTCACGATGAGCAGCCCGGAGGACACCGCGGCCTTCATCATCGAGCCTGTTCTCGGCGACGGCGGCTACATCCCGACGCCGTCCGGCTTCCTCCAGGGCCTGCGGGAGCGGGCGGACCGGCACGGGATCGTGCTCATCATCGACGAGGTCCAGGCGGGCGTGGGCCGCACCGGCTCATTCTGGGGCCACGACTGGTCCGGGATCCGGCCGGACGTCGTGATCACGGCCAAGGGCCTCGCGAGCGGATACCCGATCTCCGCGATCGCGGCATCAGCGTCCCTCATGGGCAAGGCCTGGCCGGGTTCCCAGGGCGGGACCTACGGCGGGAACGCCGTGGCCGCCGCGGCCGGCGTGGCCACCTTGCGTGTCATCCGGCAGGAGAACCTGGTCTCCAACGCCCTCGTCCGGGGTGACGAGCTCCGGGCCGGGCTGGAGGACCTCGTCGCCCAGTTCCCCGTGATCGGGAACGTGCGCGGCCGTGGCCTCATGCAGGCCCTCGAGTTCACGACGGCGGCCGGCACCCCCGATCCGGAGAAGGCCCTGGCCGTCCAGCAGGCCGCGGTCAAGGAGGAGCTCCTGCTCCTGACCTGCGGACCGAACGGCAACGTCATCCGCATCATCCCTGCCCTGAACGTGACGAGCGACGAAGTCCAGACCGGCCTGTCGCGGCTGACCCAGGCGCTGAAGGCCGCTACCTCCTGAGCCGCGCCGACGTGCTCATCCCCCTACCCCTCATTACCGAAAGACTGACATGAGCTCTTCCATCGATCCCACCACGCTCCGCACGGAGCTGTACATCGACGGCGCGTGGCGCAGCGCGACCAGCGGCGCGACGTTCCCCGTGGAGAACCCCGCGACCAACGAGATCCTGGCCCACGTGGCCGACGGCGGACTTGAGGACGCCGTCCAGGCCATCGAGGCGGCGGGACGCGCCCAGGCGGCGTGGGGCAAGTCGACCCCGCGCGAGCGTGCCGACATCCTGCGCCGGGCCTACGACCTCGTGCTCGCCAACACCGACCGTCTGGCCGCGATCATGACCGCCGAGATGGGCAAGCCGCTGGCCGAGGCACGCGGCGAGGTGGCCTACGGTGCCGAGATGCTTCGCTGGTTCTCGGAGGAGGCCGTCCGCATCGGCGGTGACCAGACCACCTCCGTGGACGGAGCCACCCGGATCATGGTCACGCAGGAGCCCGTGGGTCCGTGCGTGCTCGTGACCCCGTGGAACTTCCCCCTCGCCATGGGCACCCGCAAGATCGGGCCCGCTGTGGCGGCGGGCTGCACGATGGTGTTCAAGCCTGCCGAGCTCACGCCGCTGACCTCCCTGGCCCTCGTGGAGATCTTCAAGGAGGCCGGCCTGCCCGACGGCGTCCTCAACGTCGTCACGACCTCGAGCCCCTCCACGGTCGTCGGGAAGTGGATGTCCAGCGGCATCGCACGCAAGATCAGCTTCACCGGCTCGACCCAGGTCGGCAAGATCCTGCTCCGCCAGGCCGCGGACAACGTCATGCGCTCCTCCATGGAGCTGGGCGGCAACGCGCCCTTCATTGTCCTCGCGGATGCCGATGTCGAGCGTGCGGTCGACGGCGCCATGAAGGCCAAGATGCGGAACATGGGCGAGGCCTGCACTGCCGCCAACCGCTTCTTCGTGCACCGCACGCTCGTGGACCAGTTCGCCGAGAAGCTCGCCAAGAGCATGTCGGAGCTCAGGGTCGGCAACGGCGCAGAGGCGGGCATCGACGTCGGCCCTCTGGTCGAGCAGAAGGGGCTGGACAAGGTCGAGAGCCTCGTGAAGGACGCGGTGGGCAGGGGCGCGCGGGTGCTCACGGGCGGGAGCCGCCCCGAGGGCCCGGGCTACTTCTACCAGCCGACTGTCCTGACGGACGTTCCCCTGGACGCGGACCTCATGAGCACGGAGATCTTCGGCCCCGTCGCCGCCATCACCGCGTTCGACAGCGAGGACGAGGTCATCCGCCTCGCGAACGACACGGAATGGGGGCTCGTCGGATACGTCTTCACCGAGAGCCTGGACAAGGCGCTCCGCTTCTCGAAGGACCTCGAGGTGGGCATGGTGGGCCTGAACACCGGCATCGTGTCGAACCCGGCGGCGCCGTTCGGTGGCATCAAGCAGTCGGGCCTCGGGCGAGAGGGCGGCAAGATCGGCATCGAGGAGTTCCTCGAGTACAAGTACACCGCGATCGCCGGCTGACGAGCAGGGATATAAGAGAAGGAGGCCAGGCCCGGAAGGGCCTGGCCTCCTTCTCTTCGCTTTCGACAGGAAGGTCTGGTTGAAATTACTCCGTGTCGCCCTCCGCGACGACCCACATCTTCCGCAGCGTCTCGTGGACCGTCCACGTCCCTTCCCAGCCGGCGGTGGTTACGACAAAGGACCCGGGTCCGATCTCGAAGGTCGTGCCGTCGGCCTCCGAAATCGTGGCCCGTCCGCTGATGATCTGGCAGATCTCGGTGTATCCGTCCCGGCTGCTCGAGAAGGTCCCGGGGGTGACCTCCCAGATCCCCGCGCGGATCCCCTGGCCCTCCCAGGCGCGCAGGGAAGCCTCCGTCTGGCCCGTGGTCACCGTCGTCGTCTTGAGGACGCGCTCTCCCAGGTTCACCTTTGCTGCATCGCTGATGACAGTTGCCTTGCCCAAAAATCACTCCATTCCGGAACTGCGCCTTTGCAGTGGGGCTGAATGACCCAGTTCATCATAAGACGATTGTCAACAGTTGACTATTTTGAGCGACGTCGGGCTCTCCCAGCGCGTCGGCGCCACGCCCGCACGGACGGGACCACAAGCAAGAAGTAGACAATCTGCCATGTCAATTGGCGATATCGCCTCACATAGAAGACAGTATGCTTGCCACTTCCTAAGTAACTTGTCCAGTGACGCCCCTCACACCTACCGTCGCTGCATGACGATCTACCAGCGCGCAGGGCTCGATGCCATTCCCCCGTACAAGCAGGGTTCTCCGCCCCAGGCTGCGGGCGGGTTCGAGCCGCACAAGCTTTCCTCGAACGAGAGCCCCTACCCGCCGCTCCCGTCCGTCGTGGCCGCCATTGCGGCAGCGGCAGCGGACGTCCACCGCTACCCCACGATCGCCGCGGAGCGGCTCAAGGCGGCCCTCGCGCACCGGTGGGGCGTCGGCGTCGAGAGCATCGGGCTCGGCGCGGGCTCGGTCGAGGTGGCCTCGCAGCTCATCCACGCCACGACGGATCCGGGCGACGGCGTCATGTTCGCCTGGCGCTCGTTCGAGGCGTACCCGATCCTGGCCACCGTGGCAGGGGCGATCCCCCAGCCCATCCCCAACACGGCCGACGGCGGCCACGACCTGGCCGCCATGGCCGCGGCGATCACGCCGCGGACCCGGATCGTCTTCCTCTGCAACCCCAACAATCCGACGGGGACGGTGCTCACGGCCTCCGCCGTCGAGGACTTCCTCCGGGTGGTGCCCCGGGACGTCCTGGTCGTCATCGACGAGGCCTACCTGCACTTCAACCGGCATTCCGAGACCGCCGTGGGCATCGAGCTCTTCCGCAGGCATCCCAACGTCGCCGTCCTGCACACCTTCTCCAAGGCGTATGGGCTCGCGGGCCTGCGCCTCGGCTACGTCATCGGCCCCCGCGGGCTCGTCGAGACGCTCGGGAAGGTCGCGGTCCCCTTCGCCGTCACGGCGCTCGCGCAGGAGGCGGGCCTCGCCTCCCTCGAGGCCGAGGACGAGCTGCGCGAGCGCATCGACCTGCTCATCGCCGAGCGCGAGCGCGTCTACGCGGGGATGGTCGACGCCGGCCTGCCGGTCCTGCCGTCCGGGGCCAACTTCCTGTGGCTGGCCGCGGGCGCGGGCACGGAGGCCTTCGCCCAGCTCTTCGAGGATGCCGCCCTCTCCGTCCGCGCCTTCCCCGGCGAGGGCCTCCGCATCTCCATCGGCATGCCGGAGGCCAACGACCGCGTCCTCAGCACCGCCCGCTCCGCCGCCTCGCTCCTCGCCGCCCAGCACTGAACCGGAAAGAGCTCCTTATGACCGCCACGACCGTCTCCACCGCTGTCACTGTTTCCACCGCCGTCGCGGACGTCATCGCCCAGCGCGCCGAGCACCTGTTCGGGCTCATGGGCAACGGCAACGCCCACCTGATCAGCCACCTGACCTACGCCGGCTTCCCCTTCACCTCCGCCCGGCATGAGGCTGCGACGGTGGCGATGGCCGACGCGTGGCACCGGGCCACCGGGAAGGTCGGGGCCGCGACGACGACGTACGGCGCCGGGTTCACGAACACGTACACGGCCCTGGCCGAGGCGAGGCTGGCCCGCATCCCGCTCGTGCTCGTCGTCGGCGACGCCCCCACGAGCGGGCCGCGGCCGTTCGACATCGACCAGACCGCGGCGGCCGCCGCCGTCGGCGTCGCCACCCTTGTTGCCACATCCGAGAACGCCGTCGCGATGGCGCACCGGGCCTTCGACCTCGCCGCCCAGACCGTCCAGCCTGTCGTGCTGGCCATCCCGTACGACGTCGGCAACTCGCCGCTCGCCGGGCACGTCGCCGTGGAGCCGCTGCCGGCCAAGCCCGCCTGGCACCTGGACCCGGCCGAGATCGACCGGGTCGCCGCCGTCCTGCGCGACGCGCAGCGGCCGCTCGTGCTCGCCGGCCGCGGGGTCGTCCTGGCCGACGCCGCCGCGCCCCTGCGGGAGCTCGGCGACCGGCTCGGTGCCCTGTTCATGACCTCGGTCATGGCGGCCAACGTCGTCGACAGCCTGTGGGACCTCGGCGTGGCGGGCGGCTTCACGCGGGCCCACCGCCTCGAGCTCGCCCGGCAGGCCGACGTCATCCTCGTCGCCGGGGCCTCGCTCAACGCGTTCCAGTCCCGCTACGGCACCCTCATCCCCGAGG
This sequence comes from Sinomonas sp. T428B, assembly GCF_056780155.1. Classification (NCBI taxonomy): domain Bacteria; kingdom Bacillati; phylum Actinomycetota; class Actinomycetes; order Micrococcales; family Micrococcaceae; genus Sinomonas; species Sinomonas sp. T428B. Next base: position 3,870,640 of record NZ_JBRAZR010000001.1, read on the forward strand.
GGGCCAGGGTGATCCGGATCGACAACGAGCCCGAGGCCGACCTGGCCCACCCGCAGGTCACCGACTACCTGCGCGCCGACCTCGGCCCGGCCCTCGAGGCCCTGGCCGCCCGTGTCCCCGCCCGGGACGAGGGCCACTCGTGGCGGGCCCGCGTGCCCGAGGTGGCCGGCGTGGAGTTCCGCTCCGCGGAGCCAGTCGAGGACCCGGCCGAGTTCGGCCCGGACGGCCGGCTCAACCCGCGCGCCGTCGTCGCCCGCCTCGAGCGGATCCTGCCAAAGGAGCGCTCGGTCGTCATGGACGGCGGGCACTTCATCGGCTGGGCCCCGATGTACCTCTCGGTGCCCGACCCCCGCGCGATGGTCCTCGTGGGCACCGCGTTCCAGTCCATCGGGCTCGGCTTCGGCTCCGCCGCCGGCGTCTCCGCCGCCCGCCCCGACCGCACCACGGTGTTCGTCACCGGCGACGGTGGAGGGCTCATGGGCCTGGCAGACTTCGAGACGTTCCTCCGCACGACCCGGCGAGGCGTCGTCGTCGTGCTCAACGACTCTGCCTATGGCGCCGAGCTGCACCAGTACGCGTCGAAGGGTCTCGACCCCACCGCGATGCTCATCGACGAGGTCGACTTCGCCGCCGTCGGCCGCGCCCTCGGGGCGGACGGGGCCAAGGTGCGCACCCTCGCCGACCTCGGGGCCCTCGAGGAGTGGCTCGCAACGCATGACGAGGGGGTGTTCGTCCTCGACGTCGCCATCTCGCAGAAGGTCGTCGCCGAGTTCATGGCCGCGTCCCTCGACGCGGGCAAGCGCCTCTAACCGCGGGTCACGCGGCTGGGCGGCGGCGTCACCCCGCTCTCTGGCCTCCGCCGAGAATTGTCGGAAGTGCATGCGATGGTTGGTCGATGGCAGGGGAACAGGGATTCGAGGACGGGGCTAGCATTGGCTCGCCCCTTCCTGGGTCGCCTGTGCCCGACTGGGACCCGGACCTGGACGTGGTTGAGCCCGAGGACTGGGATGACCTGAGCCCGGAGGAGCTCGGGGTCGTGGACCCGATGAGCCCGGAGGATTTCGCCGCGATCTGCTCCGGGAAGGTGAGGTGGGTCGAGGCCCCGCGGTTCGACCCGGACCTGTTCGATCCCCTTCCCGGCACCGCGGGCACGACGACGGACGGCGGCTGCCGCTGCGGCTGCACCTGCGGGCAGGCACGCGAGACACCTGAACCGGCTGCCGCTCCCGGGATGGGATGGACCCATCCGGCGAGCTGCCCTCGCCGGGGGCGGCGATGGCGCAGATCCGGCTCGAGCGCGCCGCGGAGGTCCTGGACGCGCTCGAGGCGAACGAGGCCGACCAGGCCCGCCTCGACGCCGACAGGGCCCTCCTCCTCGCCGCGCTCACCCGCGCCGAGGGCTCCTCCAGCGAGGTCCCCGTGGACCGGCTCGACGCCCCCGCCGTGGCCGCCTCCGAGGCCGCCGCGGTCCTCAAGCTCGCCCAGCGCACCACCCGCGCCATGGTCGAGGAGGCCCTCGCCCTCACCCACCCGAGCATCGCCCCCGTCCTGACCGCCATGCGCGCCGGCAGAATGACACGGCGCCGGGCCGCGGTCATCCTCGACGCCGCCATCCCCATCCCCAGATCGAAGCTGGCCAAGTTCGCGGCCGCGGCCGCGGCCATCGCCGTCCCCGAGGACGCCGACCTGGTCCCCACCCCCGGCGCCCTCGGGAGACGGCTGCACCGCCTCGCCGAGGACTACGCCGACACGCCCCTCGCCCAGCGCAAGGCCAAGGCCATGGCCGGCCGGCGCGTGGACATCACCCCGTGCGGGGACGGCATGGCCCACCTCACCGCCCTGATCCCGCTCGAGACCGGGGCCCTGATCGACACCCGCCTGACGGCGATCGCCCGCTCCCTCCAGGCCCCCGACGAGGCCCGCACCGTCAACCAGCTGCGCGCCGACGCCCTCACCGACCTCCTCCTCACCACCGGGACCGGCTCGGCCAGCGGCCCGGCCGGGGGCGTGCGGACCGAGCTCGTGGTCACCGTCCCCGCAGCCACCCTGGCCGGCACCTCAGAGACCCCCGGGGAGATCCTCGGCTACGGGCCCATCGACCCCGAGGCCGCCCGCCGCCTCGCCGCGGAGATCAAGACCTGGACGAAGCTCGTCGTCGCCCCGGACACCGGCGCCCCGCTGGCCATCGGCCGTGTGAAGTATGCCCCCACCGCCGCGATGCGGCGCTTCCTCACAATCCGCGACGCGACCTGCACCTTCCCCGCCTGCGACAAGCCCGGCCCCGCCTGCGAGGCCGACCACACCCACGCCTGGTCCCAGGGCGGGGAGACAGACGTCGGGAACCTCGCCCTCCTCTGCCGAGAACACCACCGCCAGAAGACCCTCGGCTACTGGAAAGTCCGCCACATCGGCGCCACCAAGCCAACGGCCGAGAAGGAGACCGACCAGGAGAGCCCACCGCCGCCACCCGGCACCCTCGAATGGACCGGACCCTCAGGCCGGAAGCACAGGACCTACCCCCACACCGACCCACCCCCACCCTTCTGACGAGCCGGCCATCCACCTGACATCACAAGGGGCCTCTCTCCATGTCCACTGACATGGCGAGAGGCCCCTTGAGAGCGTGGGCTCAGGCGCCGTGGCCGTGCGCCTCGGCGTCGACCTCGAAGGCCTCGGCCTTGTCCTCGGCCGGCGTGTGCTCGTGCGGGCCGACGGGCCCGCGCTGCTTCCGGTAACGGACCACGCCGATCGCGACCACGACGGCGGCGAGCGCCACCGAGAGGATAAGCGAGTCGCGCGTGCTGTCCACGAAGAACATGCCCACGGTGAGGGCCGCGATCGCGATGATCGAGACCCAGGTGAGGTACGGGAAGAGCCACATGCGGATCTCGAGGTGGTGGCCGGCCGCGTCGGCGCGCCGCCGCAGCACGAGCTGCGAGCACGCGATGACGAGCCACACGAACAGCGCGATCGCGCCCGAGGTGTTGACGAGGAAGAGGAACACCGTGTCCGGCCACAGGTAGTTGAGCCCGACGGTGATGAAGCCGACCACGGTCGAGGCGAGCACCGCCGAGACCGGGACGCCGCGGCGCGAGACGCGGCTCCAGGCCGCGGGCGCATCGCCGCGCGTCGAGAGCGAGAAGATCATGCGGCTCGCGGTATACAGGCCCGAGTTGAGGCACGAGAGCACCGAGGTGAGCACGACGATGTCCATGATCGTGCCGGCGCCCGGGATGCCGAAACGCTCGATCACGGCGACGTACGGGCTCTTGGCCACGGAGGCATCGTCCCAGGGCAGGAGCGTCACGACGATCGCCATCGAGCCGATGTAGAAGACGAGGATGCGCCACACGGTCGAGCTCACTGCCTTGCGCACGGCCCGGACCGGATCGGCGGACTCGCCCGCGGCGATCGTGGCGATCTCGGCGCCGAAGAAGGAGAAGACGACGACGAGGATGCCCGCGACGACGGCGCCCGCACCGTTGGGCATGAAGCCGCCGTGGTCGAGGACGTTGGTCAGGCCCGGGGCAGGGACGCCGGGGATGAGCCCGGCGATCGCGGCGACCCCCGCGATGAGGAAGAGCACGATCGCGGTGACCTTGACCGAGGCGAACCAGAACTCGAACTCGCCGTAGGACTTGACGCTCCACACGTTGGTCAGCGTCAGCGCGATCATGAGGACCAGGGCCCAGATCCACTGGTCGACGCCCGGGATCCAGCGGTGCATGATCGCCGCCCCGGCGGTGGCCTCGATGCCGAGCACGATGATCCAGAACCACGCGTAGAGCCAGCCGATGCTGAACCCGGCCCAGCGGCCGAGGGCCTTGTCGGCGTAGGCCGAGAACGAGCCGGTCTCGGGGTTCGCCGCAGCCATCTCGCCGAGCATCCGCATGACGAGGATGACGACGACGCCGGCCGCCGCGTAGGCGAGCAGGATGCCGGGGCCGGCCTGCTGGATCGCCGCGCCGGAGCCGACGAACAGGCCGGCGCCGATGACGCCGGCGATGGCGATCATCGAGAGGTGCCGCGGTTTGAGGGTCTTCTGGAGTTCTGGCTGGGAAGCCATCGGGCTCACTTCCATCGAGGGGGTCGTGCTGAATGGGCCGGATTACCGGATCAATGGTGGACCCCCGGCGGGAAGCTCTGCAGGGAGGATTGCCCAGTCTTGGATCGCCGAGTGTGGGCGTTCGCCCAAAAGTGTTTTCCATGAGACAACTGACGTTCTTGGTGGGATGCTTCGAAACCTCCCGGCAACGTAGCGCGCCGCACGGGGAGGCGTGGTGCCGGCCACACGGGGCGAGGCATACTGGCGCCCATGGCCACCCAGTTCTACACCGCGTCCAGCATCGACGGGTTCATCGCGGACCCCGAGCACTCGCTCTCCTGGCTCCTCACCCGGGACATCGACCAGGCGGGGCCGATGAACTACGGGGCGTTCATCAAGGAGGTCGGCGCCCTCGCGATGGGCGCCAACACCTACCGCTGGATCCTCGACCACCCCGAGGCCCTCGAGGACGGCCGCTGGCCCTACACCCAGCCCACATGGGTGTTCACGCACGGCGCGGCCCCGACGGTCGACGGCGACATCCGCTTCACCTCCGCGCCCGTCGCCGAGGTGCATGCCGAGCTCGCCGAGGCCGCGGGCGGGCGGAACGTGTGGGTCGTGGGCGGCGGGGGCCTCGCGGGGCAGTTCGCGGACGAGGGGCTGCTCGACGAGGTCTGGGTCCAGTACGCGCCGGTCGCGCTCGGCGCGGGGGCCCCGCTGCTGCCGCGCCGCCTCGAACTCCGGCTCGAGGACGTCGCCCGGAACCGCGACTTCGCGTGCGCGCGGTATTCGGTGGTGCGCTGAGCTATGGCGATCGAGGTCCTCCCCGCCACGGCCGAGCGGTTCGACGACGTCGCGACCGTCCTCGGGCCCAAGAACCCGGACTCGAACGTGTGCTGGTGCCTGAGCCACCGGATCGACTCGCGGCTCAACCGCTCGCTCGTGGGGCGCGAGCGCGGCGAGTACGTCCGGTCCCTGTGCGAGCGCGACCTCCCGCCGGGAGTCCTGGCCTATCTCGACCGCGAGGTGTGCGGCTGGGCCGGCGTCGCGCCGCGCTCCGAGCTGCACCCCTTCACCCACTCGACCAAGATCCCGCACCTCGACGACGTTCCCGTGTGGAGCATCTGGTGCCTCCGGGTGCGCGCCGGCTACCGGAAGAAGGGGGTCGCCCAGGCCCTCCTCGAGGGCGCCGTCGAGTTCGCCCGCTCGCGCGGCGCCCCCGTCGTCGAGGGCTATCCCGTCGACAACAGGGGCCAGCGCGTGGACCTCACGATGGCCTACGTCGGCACCCGGGCGATGTTCGAGAAGGCCGGATTCACGAAGGCCGCGGACACCTCGTCGGTCTCGGCGGGCTTCCCGCGGGTGCTCATGCGGCTCGACCTCCGCTGAGCCGAGCACGACGGCGGGTGGCGGCTCCCGCACGAGCCGGCCCGCGCCGTCGTCCGCCGCTGCCCAGCTCACGGGTGGACGAGGATCTTGACGTTCTCCTCCTTGTTCTCGATGAGCTCGCGGAAGCCGCCCTCCAGGATGTCGTCCACCGCGATCCGGCCCGTGATGAACTGCTCGGCCGGGATCTTCCCGGCCCTGAGCAGCTCGATCACCTCGGCATGGTCCCCGCAGTAGGCGCTCGTGCCGATGAGGTTGAGCTCCCGCATCACGAGCCCGAACATGTCGATCTCCGCCTTGCGGCCCCAGATCGAGACGTTGACGACCGTGCCGCCGTTCCGGGTCCCGTCGAGCGCGCCCTGGAGGGCCGGCGAGGCTCCGACGCACTCGAACGCGACGTCGACGCCGAGACCGCCGGTCAGCTCGCGCAGCCGCGCGGGGACATTCGTCTCGGAGGGATCCAGCACGAGCGTCGCTCCTGCCCGCGGCGCCTTGGCCTTGCGAATCGCCGAGAGCTCGACGACGATCACCTCCTCGATGCCAACCGCGCGCAGGCACGCCGTCGTCACGAGCCCGATCGGCCCGGCCCCGAAGACGGCCGCGACCTGGCCCGGCGCGATCCCGGACCGCTTCACGGCGTGGTGTCCGACGGCGATGGGCTCCACGAGCGCACCCACCTCCGTGGAGAGCTCGCCGAGCGGGAAGACCCGCTCGGAAGGCACGACGACGTACTCCGCGTACCCGCCGCCGTGTCCCGAGAGGCCGATGAAGCCGCCTCGGATGCACAGGTTGTACCGGCCGGAGGCGCAGAACGCGCACTCCCCGCACGTGATGTAAGGTTCGACGGCGACCCGCTCCCCGACAGCGAGCCCCGTGACGCCGTCGCCGAGCTCGGCGACGACCCCGGCGAACTCGTGCCCGAGCGTCACGGGCCCGGACTCGCCGGTGAGCGGATGGGGATGAGCCGCCGTCGGGCTGAAGATCGGGCCGTCGTCGTACTCGTGGAGGTCGGTGCCGCAGATGCCGCACCATTCCACGCGGACCTTGACCGTCCCCGGCTCGACCTGCGGCTCGGGGACGTCCTCGACCCGCAGATCCCTGTTCCCGTAGTACCGCGCCGCCTTCATCGTGTTCCTCCTGACGTCTCAGCGCGTGTGGTGCGAGGCCGCGAGGGCGTACACCGGCGTCTCGAGGCCCTCGAGCCGCGCCTTGAGCTGCAGGGCGAGGTACTTCGAGTAGTGCCGGGACTGGTGCAGGTTGCCGCCGTGGAACCAGAGGTTCTCCTGCTGCGTGGGCTTCCACATGTTCCGCAGCTCGCCCTCCCACGGTCCCGGGTCCTTGGTGGTGCCGGAGCCGAGGCCCCAGCACTTGCCCACCTTGTCCGCGACCTCCTGGGAGATGAGCTTGGCCGCCCAGCCGTTCATCGAGCCGAATCCGGTTGCGTAGACGACGGCGTCGGCCTCGAGGCGAGTCCCGTCGTCGAGCACGACGGCGTGCTCCTCGAGCCGCTCGATCTGGCCGTTCGCGAGCCGGATCGCGCCCTTCGCGATGAGCTCCGAGGCACCGATGTCGATGTAGTAGCCCGAGCCGCGCCGGAGGTACTTGAGGAAGAGGCCGGAGCCGTCATCGCCGAAGTCGAGCTGGAAGCCGGCCTGCTCCAGGCCCGCGTAGAAGTCCTTGTCCCGCTCGCGGATCGCGTCGAAGGCCGGCCGCTGGACGTCCGGGAGAACCTTGTAGGGGATCGAGGCGAAGATGAGGTCCGCGGTCTCGTGGTCGATCCCATTGGCCACGGCCTCCTCCGAATACAGCGGGCCCAGGACGACCTCCATGAGCGAGTCCGAGCGGACGATGTGCGTGCTCGAGCGCTGCAGCATGGTCGGCTCGGCGCCGTTCTGCCAGAGGTCAGCGCAGATGTCGTGGGCCGAGTTGTTGGAGCCGACGACGACGACCTTCTTGCCCGCGTACTTCGCCCCGCCCGGGTACTGGGAGGAGTGGTGCTGGTCGCCGCGGAAGACGTCCTGGCCGGGGATGGTGGGCACGCTCGGGAGGCCGGACATGCCCGTAGCCATGACGAGGTGCGTTGGGGTGAGGGTGAGCTCGCGGCCCTCGCGGACCACGTTCACGGTCCAGGCCTTGGCGGCCTCGTCGAAGGCCGCACTCGTGGCCTCGGTGCTCGACCAGTAGTCGAGCTCCATGATCTGGGTGTAGTGCTCGAGCCAGTCGCCCATCTTGTCCTTGGGAGTGAAGACGGGCCAGTGGTCCGGGAACGGCAGGTACGGCATATGGTCGTACCAGACCGGGTCGTGGAGGCACAGCGAGTGGTAGCGCGAGCGCCACTGGTCGCCTGGGCGCGGGTGCTTGTCGACGACGAGTGCCGGCACCCCGAGCCGCTTGAGCCGTGCGGCGAGGCCGATACCGCCTTGGCCGCCGCCGATGATGAGCACGTAGGGCTGCTCGTCGATCCCGAACGACGCCGCTCGGGCCGAGCGGCGGTCGAGCCAGTTCTGGGTCGAGACGTTCACCCCGTGCTCGGCGCCCCGCTCGCGGCGGGTGCCGGAGGGCTCGGGGAAGTCGTTGAGGCCCTGGGCGCTGGAGAGGATCGTCCACGCCTTCCCGTCTCTCAGCCGCACGAGGCCCTTGCCGTGGAACGCCCTGTTGCGGAACGTGTACCAGGCCTCGACGACGCCGTCCCTCTCGCTTGCTGCGGTCACCTCGGTCTCGCGCGGCCACGCGTCGGGCCCGACGGCGGCGAGCATGCGCTCGATCTCGTCCCGGCCCTCGGCCGTGTGGAGGTTCCACGTGACGCTCGCGAGGTCCCGCCAGTAGCTCTCGTCACCGAACAGCCCCGCCGCCTGGGGCACGTCCCCGGCCGCGAAGGCGGCCTCGAGGTCCGCGAACCACGCCCGCGCGCCCTGCAGCGCCGCATCTCCCCTGCTTGAATCACTCACCGCACTTCTCCTTTGAACGCCTGAGCCGATGCCTCGACGGTATGGCGCAGATCACAGAGGCGGGAGCGTTGCAGGACGTTGCAGCCCACCTTGGGGACGCGGGGGCGGCGGGCCCGGTCAGGGCAGGTCAGGGGCGGGCGACGGCGGCGGGCGCCGTGAGGCGGTAGGGCCGGCTCTCGATGAGCCCGCCGAGCCGCTTGCGCAGCCGCGAGAGCTCGGCGCGGACCGTGACCTCGCTCCGGGCGCCGTCGAGCAGGGCGAGGAGCCCGCCCGCGTCGAGCCCGTCCGGGTGGGCCGCGAGGAGCGTGAGGATCTCGAGGTGGCGTGCCGAGAGCGGCACGTGCGTCGCGTCTGCTCCGGCGACGATGAGGGCGGACGCCGGCGGCCCGGGGCGGAGCTCGATCCTCGTCTCGGCCGGGGCCCCATAAGCGCGCAGGGCCCAGCCGCCGTCGAGCGGCTCGGCGTGGACCTGCCCGAGGCCGGGGAGCCACGCCGTTCCGGCGGACAGCCCCGCGGGCAGGCGGACGCGCTCTCCCACGGCGAAGCGCTGCGCGGAGGCGACCCAGCCGGCGTCGTCCACGACGAGCATCGCGCCGGGGGTGCTGGCACCGCCCCACCGGTCGGCCGCGCGCGCGAGACGCCGCAGCCCGTCCGCATGGCGCTCCCGGAGGAGGCCCATCGCCTCGCCGGCGGCCATCGTGACGAGGGAGAGGGTGTGCGGGTGCGCCGTCCGGTAGGAGCCGCTGAGGGTCACGACGCCGAGCAGGGAGCCCGTGCGGGGGTCCAGGAGCGGCGCGCTCGTGCACACCCAAGGATGCTGGTCCTCGTCGCCGTGCTCGGGGCCGAAGATCTGGACGGGACGGCGCTCCTCCATCGCCGTGCCGAGGGCATTGACCCCGACGTCTCGCTCCCGCCACCGGGCGCCCTGCACGTAGCCGAGCTCCTCGCTCTTGCGCCGCACTAGCCCAGGACCGGTGACCCACAGGACGTACCCCTCGTCGTCGCTCACGACCAGCTCGTTGCCGGCCTCCCCGGCCAGCGCCAGGAGCCGATCCTCGAGGAGGGGCACCACGGAGGCGAGGTCCTCGGCTCGGCCGCGGCGCTCGAGGACCTGGCCGTCGCCCAGGGGGCGGCCGTGCGGGGAGAGCGCTCCCTGCCGCATCCACGCGCGCGCGATGACAGGTCGCAGGAGCCCCGGGACCCCCGGCACCCGATGGGTCGCCGACCAGGCTCGGTGCAGGCGCAGGAGCTCCCGCGCCTTGGCTGTCGGGTCGTCAAAGACGGTGAGGGCTGCCTCGAGGCGCGACGACGACACAGGCACCTCCTCGGGCAGCGCGTCCCGCTCCGGCACCAGCGCAGGAGGGGTGTCACCAGAGTGCCATGGATCACGTTCGGGTGGCAGCAGGGGACGCATACTGTCCGCTCGCGCGGGTAGCTTTCCGGCATGGCTATCGCACGCTTCCCCATCACCGTCATCGACTGCCCGGACGCCGTGGCCCTCGCGGCCTTCTACTCGGCGCTCCTCGACTGGAAGGTCGAGGAGTCAGACCCGGAGTGGTCGCAGATCCGCGCCGAGAACGGCCAGCGCCTGGCCTTCCAGGGCGTGCAGGAGTATCGGGCGCCGGAATGGCCGGGGCAGGAGGTGCCGCAGCAGATGCACCTCGACGTCTACGTGGACGATCTCGACGCCGGCGAGGAGGCCGTGCTGGGCCTCGGAGCCACGAAGCACTCCCACCAGCCGGGGACCACCTTCAGGGTGTTCCTCGACCCGGCAGGGCACCCGTTCTGCCTCTGCGTGGACTAGGCGCTCCTAGAACCCGCCACCCTCGCCGCCGGCGTCAGCGGCCATGTTGGCGAAGCGCGAGTAGTGGCCCTGGAAGGCCACGACGATGTCCTTGGTCGGGCCGTTGCGGTGCTTGGCCACGAGGATGTCCGCCTCGCCTGCGCGCGGGGACTCCTTGTTGTAGACGTCCTCGCGATGGAGCAGGATCACCATGTCGGCGTCCTGCTCGATCGAGCCCGACTCGCGGAGGTCGGACACCATGGGCCGCTTGTCCTGGCGCTGCTCCGAGCCGCGGTTGAGCTGGGAGAGGGCGATGACGGGCACCTGCAGCTCCTTTGCGAGGAGCTTGAGGGCGCGGGAGAACTCCGAGACCTCCTGCTGGCGGCTCTCGACCTTCTTGCCGCTCGTCATGAGCTGGAGGTAGTCGAGGACCACGAGCTTGAGGTCGTGCTGCTGCTTGAGCCGGCGGCACTTGGCCCGGATCTCCATGAGGGACATGTTGGGCGAGTCGTCGATGAACAGCGGCGACTCATTGAGCGGGCCGAGGACCGAGGCGATCTTGGACCACTGCTCGTCCCGCAGGGTTCCGCGGCGGAGGTCCTGGAGCTGGATGGATGCCTCTGCGCTCATGAGGCGCATCGCGATCTCGTTGCGGCCCATCTCGAGGGAGAAGAAGACGGTGGCCATCTTGTGCTTGATCGCCGCGGAGCGGGCGAAGTCGAGGGCGAAGGTCGACTTGCCGACGGCGGGGCGCGCGGCGATGACGATCATCTGGCCGGGGTGCAGCCCGTGGGTGAGCTCATCGAGCTCGTAGAAGCCCGTCGGGACGCCGGTCATCCCGCCGCCGCGGTGGCCGGCCGCCTCGATCTCGTCCATCGCGGACTCCATGACCTGCGAGAGCGGGACGTAGTCCTCGGCCGTGCGGCGCTCGGCCACGGCATAGACCTCGGCCTGCGCCTGGTTCACGAGGTCCTCAACCTCGCCGTCCTGGCCGTAGCCGAGCTGGACGATCTTCGTGCCGGCCCCGACGAGGCGGCGCAGGACGGCGCGCTCGGCCACGATCTCCGCGTAGTAGCCCGCGTTCGCTGCCGTCGGGACGGACTGGATGAGCTCATGGAGGTAGGCCGGCCCGCCGACGCGGTTGATCTCGCCGCGCTTGGTGAGCTCGTCCGAGACGGTCACGGCGTCCGCGGGCTCGCCCCGGCCGTAGAGGTCGATGATCGCCTCGTAGATGGCCTCGTGGGCGGGACGGTAGAAGTCGGGGCCGCGCAGGACCTCGACGACGTCTGCGATGGCGTCCTTCGAGAGCATCATGCCGCCGAGCACGGACTGCTCCGCCGCGACGTCCTGCGGGGGCGTCCTCGCCGTGTCCGCGTCGCGGTAGGCCGGCGGGGAATCGACGGATGATGCGGACACCGGAACACCTCGGTCACTAGCTCTTGGCCCGGAACTCCGCAAGGGGAGATGCGACATGTCGCGCGGGTGCTCCGGAGGGTTGCCAGCAACGCTAACGGTGCCCACCGACAGCCGTGAAGCTGCGTTTTCACCACCCCTGTGGAAAAGGTGTTGAAGAGGGGCCCTTCGTTGTTCGCATCTCCTGTGGATATCTGTGGATAACTTCCGCCCGACCTCCGGAACTGCCGTCTGACCTGGGAAAACGTCGTCGACAGCTTGTGGAACAAAGTTTTTTGTCCACAGGGGCAATCCACAGCGCCCACAGGCCCAGTTCTGCTCACATATGTGTTTTCAGCCACGCACCGGGAAAATATGTGGTGTTCGCCACGTTCTGGTCCATGCCCCGCCAGGCCCATGTTGTCCGCGGCATATAGGCAGCTCTCGCGGGGGTCAGGGACTAGGCTGGAAGTGCCCGTCCCGCAACCCTGAGAAGCCCGCCTCCATGGAAAACCTCCTGCCGCCCCTCGCCATCCTCCTCGTGGTCGCCGCCACCGTCGTCGTCGTGATCCGCGCCGGGATCCGGCGCACCCGCACGTCCCTCGGCGACGCCTTGGCGGGGGGCCCCGAGGCTGCCGCCGCGGCCGCGGCCCGCCTCACCGAGGCCCAGCACCGCTCCATCTACTCGCTCATCGCGCGGGGGCAGACGGTCCAGGCCATCGCCGCCTATCGCGAGGCGACCCGGGCGCGCCTCGCGGATGCGCGCAATGCCGTGCTGCTCATGGATCGCTACCCGCAGCCCTACCGCGGGACCCAGGCCGCCGCGGCGTCTCCGGCACCGGAGGGGCCTGCCAAGGAGAAGCCTGCCCAGCAGAAGCCAACGCAGCAGAAGCCAACGCAGCAGAAGCCAGCGCCGGAGAAGCCAGCGTCGAAGCACTCCTCAGGGTCAGAGAAGTCCACTGAGGCCCAGTCCACCCAGCCCGGGACCGCGGGCCCCGAGGCCAGGTCCCACCGCGACGCCGCCGAGGCCCCGAAGGCCCCGGAACCCTCGACGCCGGTCGAGGCCGGCCGTGCCGGGGACACGGCGCCGGCGCCGGGCACGCCCGAGCCGCCGCCCGCCGTCGTGCGCCCGGAGACGGCGGCGCAGCATCCGCAGGCCCAGCCGCAGCCGGCACAGGCCACGACCGGCGAGGGCCGCCCCCAGCGCTTCCCCTACCGCTACCGCGCGATCGTGAGCAACGGACGGCAGACCCTCGAGGTCGCGTCCAACATGCTCAACGACCAGATCTACGCCGAGATCAAGGAGCTCGCGCACATCGGCGACACCGAGGACGCCGCGCAGATGCTGTGCCGACACTCGGACATCAGCATCGAGGACGCGCGCGCCTTCGTCGCGCTGCTCTAGCCCCGCGGCTGGCCGCACAGGCTACGAGTCGGCGGCCTCGAGGACGCGCAGGGCGTTGCCCCACGAGAGCGCGTCGAGGTCCTCCCGGGACCAGCCTCGCGCGGAAAGGGCCTCGAGGAGCGGAGCGTAGCCCGCCACGCCGTCCATCCCCGCGGGGAGGTCGGGCGTGCCGTCGAAGTCGCCGCCGAGCCCGAGGTGGCGCGGCCCCACCACCTCGCGCGCGTGCTCGAGGTGACGCACGACGTCGTCGACCGTCGCCTCGGGCGCGGGGTTGGCCGCCTCCCAGGCGGCGAACTCCGCGGCGGCAGCCGGGTCCTCGTCGGGCGCGACATCGTGGAAGCCGACCGCGAGCCCCAGCTCGCGGCGCTTCTCCCGCAGGTCCCACGCGTAGGCCCGGCACGCCTCGGAGAGGAACTTGGGGACGAAGGTCACCATGAGCACGCCGCCGTTGGCCGGCAGCCGCTCGAGGACGCCGTCGGGGACGTTGCGCGGGTGCCCGCAGACCGCCCGGGCCGAGGAGTGCGAGAAGAGCACGGGCGCTGAGGTCGCGTCGAGGGCGTCGTGCATCGTGCGCTCGGAGACGTGCGAGAGGTCCACGATCATCCCGATCCGGTTCATCTCCGCCACGACCTCCCGGCCGAACGCCGTGAGCCCGAAGTCCTCGCCCGCCGTGGCCGCGGCGCCGGTGGCCGAGCAGGCCCACGGGATGTCGTCGTTGTGCGTGAGGGTCAGGTAGCGCACGCCAAGCCGGCGCATCATGCGCAGGGTTCCGAGGGAGCCGGCGATGCTGTGCCCGCCCTCCATCCCGAGCAGGGACGCGATCCGCCCCCGGGCAGCGCTCTCCCGGACGTCCGCGGCGGTGTCGGCGAGCTCGAACACGTCCGGGTGGGCGGCCGCCAGCCGGTGCACGCAGTCGACCTGCTCGAGGGTCGCCACGACGGAGTGCTCGGGGGCGAGCGTCGAGGGGACGAAGACCGACCAGAACTGGGCCCCGACGCCCCCGGCGCGCAGCCGCGGGATGTCCGTGTGGAGGCGGGGCTGCAGGGCGTCGAGGGCGGCGGCGGCGATGTCGTAGCCGAAGTCCTGGCGCAGCGCCCAGGGCAGGTCGTTGTGGCCGTCGAAGACGGGTGCCGGCGCTGCGGCGTCCACCGCGGAGTCGTCCATGCCCGCCATCGTACGTGCCGGGGCAAGGCGGGCCGTTCAGCGGCTCCCGGTGAGGTCCGAGAGGAGCTCCTCGAAGGACTTGTCCTCGGGGCGGGTGGCGACGGCCGGACGCAGCGGGGCTTCGCCCGCGCGCGCCTCCTGCCGTGCGGGGGCGAGTTCGGCCACGAGCTCGGCGGCAGCCCGCTCGATCCGGGCCGAGAGGCCTCCCGCGGCGCCCTCCGCCCCGGCCCGGCCCCAGTCCATGGGCGCGGCGTACACTGCGGTCGGGACGATCCGCGTGCGCAGGTACGCGAAGAGCGGGCGCATCGCGACGTCCACGACCATGCTGTGGCGCTCCGAGCCTCCCGTCGCGCCGAGGAGGACCGGCTTGGCCTCGAGGGACTTCGGGTCCAGGACGTCGAAGAAGGACTTGAAGAGGCCGCTGTAGGAGGCGCTGAAGACGGGGCTCACCGCGATGACCGCGTCGGCGCGCTCGACGGCGTCGACCGCCTCCGCGAGGCGCGGCGCCGCGTACCCCGTGACGAAGTTGTTGGCGATGTCCACGGCGAGGTCGCGCAGCTCGTAGACCGTCACGAGCGGCTCGAGGCCGGCCTCGCGCGCGCGGCGCTCTGTGGCGGCTGCGAGCTGGTCCGCGAGGAGGCGGCTCGAGGACGGCACCCCGAGGCCTGCGGAGATGACGACGATGCTGGTGGCTTCCATGGTTCCCTCGCTCTGCTTGACGGTCCCTCCGGGCAAGGAGGGTACATGCGTTTGCATCTATCGAGAGAACCGAGAGCGCGGCGAACCTATTCCCGCCCCAGACGGCGAAAGGGCCCCGCCGTCAGGCGGGGCCCTCCCTGTCCAACCTTGGGGACTACTTCGCGGCGACGACCTCGAGGGTCACGACCGCGGAGACCTCGTCGTGCAGGCGCACGGTGACCTCGTACTTGCCGGTGGTCTTGATGTGACCGGGCAGGACGACCTTGCGCTTGTCGATGGCACCGAGGCCAGCGGCCTCGACGGCACCGGCAACGGCCTCGGCGCGGACGGTGCCGAAGAGGCGACCCTCCTTGCCGGCCTTCACCTCGAGGCGCACGGGCGCCTTGGCGAGGGAAGCGGCCTGGGCCTGGGCGGCCTCGAGCGTCTTGTGCTCGCGCGCCTCGCGGGCGGAGCGGATCTGCTCGACCTGCTTCTCGCCACCCTTGGTCCAGGTGAGCGCGAAGCCGCGCGGCAGCAGGTAGTTGCGCGCGTAGCCGTTCTTGACCTCGACAACGTCACCGGCGGCGCCGAGACCGGACACCTCGTGAGTCAGGATGAGCTTTGCCATGATCTATCGCTTCCCTTCTCAGCCGCGGCCAGCGCCGGAGTAGGGCAGCAGAGCGACCTCGCGGGCGTTCTTGATCGCCTGGGCGATCTTGCGCTGCTCCTGGACGGACACGCCGGTCACCCGACGCGCGCGGATCTTGCCGCGGTCGGAGATGAACTTGCGCAGCAGGGCGACGTCCTTGTAGTCGATGACGGTGATGTCAGCGGCCTTCAAGGGGTTGGACTTTGGTTTCGGCTTGCGAATCTCAGCCTTGGCCATCGTGGAGCTCCTTAGAGTCGTGGAGCCCGTGGGCTGTGCCACGGGATGGTGTGTTGATTAGGTGTGGAAAGCGATCGGCAGATCAGAACGGGGGCTCGGAGTCGGAGCCGTTGCCCCAGCCTCCGGAGCTGCTGACGCCCGGGGTTGCCCACGGGTCGTCCTGCTGCTGGGCGCCGCCGCCCTGCTGCCAGCCGCCGGAGCCGCCGCCCTGGTTCTGCGAACCCTGGCCGCCTCCCCAGCTCCCGCCGGCGTTGCCGCCGCCGAACTGGCCGCCGCCACCGAAGTTGCCCCCGCCGCCGCCGAAGTTCCCGCCCTGGCCGCCGGAGCGCTGGGTGCGGTTGACCTTGGCGGAGGCGTAGCGCAGGCTCGGGCCGATCTCGTCGACCTCGAGCTCGATGACGGTGCGCTTCTCGCCTTCCTTGGTTTCGTACGAACGGCTCTTCAGCCGGCCCGAGACGATGACGCGCATGCCCTTGGTCAGGGATTCGGCGACGTTCTCGGCAGCCTCGCGCCAGATGGACGCCCGGAGGAACAGGGTCTCCCCGTCCTTCCACTCGTTCGTCTGGCGGTCGAAGGTGCGCGGCGTGGAGGCCACGGTGAAGTTGGCGACGGCCGAGCCCGACGGCGTGAACCGAAGTTCGGGATCGTTCGTCAGATTGCCGATGACCGTGATGGTCGTCTCGCCTGCCATGCTTCCTCCTGGTTCCGTGCCTGCGTCACTGAACAGCGTTGTACTGGGGTGAGGGGATCACGCCAAGACTACTTGGCGGAAACCTTCTGGTCCTCGGGGCGGATGATCTTCGTGCGGAGGATCGTCTCGTTGAGGTTGAGCTGACGGTCAAGCTCCTGGGCCGTGGCCGGCTCGGAGGTGAAGTTGACGACGGCGTAGATCGCCTCGTTCTTCTTCTTGATGTCGTAGGCCAGACGGCGGCGGCCCCAGATGTCCACCTTGTCGACGGTGCCACCGTCCGTGGTGATCACATTGAGGAACTTCTCCAGCGACGGCTGAACAGTGCGCTCGTCGACCTCGGGGTCAATGAGAACCATCAGTTCGTAAGGACGCATACGTGAACCCACCTCCTTTGGGCTAAGCGGTTGCGGTCTCTCCGCAACAGGAGGTTCAGTGCGTGTGCCCGCGCTTCCGGTGCCGGCCCGAACGGCCGGCCTGAAACACAGACTGCACTATCCTACCGGACGGGCGGCAGCCCTCTCGACGCGCATGTGGACAACACGCCGCTGCGCGCAGCTGTGGAGGAGGATAGCCCCATGAGCCCGGAGCAGGCAGCATCCTCCGTCCGTGCCCGCACGGCCCGCACCCGCCTGACCGTGATGGCGCTCCTCGGCGCGGCTGGGTTCGCCGCCACCGGCCTTGCGGCGTCGTGGTGGTACGCCCCCGCCGTCGGCTGGGGCGTGGCCGCCCTCGTCTACGACGTCTGGGTGTGGTCCCGCATCGCCCCCATGGACGTCGACCAGACGCGCTCCCACGCCCTCGAGGAGGATCCCAGCCGACGCACCCGCGAGTTCCTCATCCTGTGCGCGAACGCGGCGGCGATCATCGCCGTCGTCGTCGTCATGGTCTCCTCGAGCGACGAGGACAAGGCCGAGCGGGTCATCCTCGCGCTCGTCGCGCTCGTGGTCGTCGCCGCCTCGTGGCTCCTGGTCCACACGCTCTTCACGCTGCGCTACACCGAGCTCTACTACACGGAGCCCGAGGGCGGCATCGGTTTCAACCAGGAGGCGCCGCCGAGCTACACCGACATCGCCTACATGGCATTCAGCCTCGGCATGACCTTCCAGGTCTCGGACACCGCCATCACGGACCCCGCGGTCCGCGCGGAGGCGCTCAAGCACAGCCTCCTCGCCTACGTCTTCTCGACGCTCGTGCTCGCGACCACGGTCAACCTCGTGATCGGCCTCGCCGCCTAGACCTAGGCTGGGGCCGTGAAGCCACTCGTCTCCGTCGCCCTGTTCGCCCTCGCGGCCCTCGCCGAGATCGGAGGCGCGTGGCTCGTGTGGCAGTCCGTCCGCGAGGGCAGGCCGTGGTGGTGGGCCGGGCTCGGCGTCATGGCCCTTGGCGCCTACGGCTTCGTCGCCGCCCTCCAGACCGACGCCCACTTCGGGCGCGTCCTCGCCGCGTACGGCGGCGTGTTCATCGCGGGCTCGCTCGCGTGGGGCGTCGTCATGGACGGGTTCCGGCCCGACCGCTGGGACCTCGCCGGCGCCGCCGTGTGCCTGCTCGGCGTCGCGCTCATCATGTTCGCCCCACGCCAGGGCTGAGCCGGAGCGCCAGGCTGGACTAGGCGTCCCACCGACCCGGCCGCGCGCCGTCGTCCGCTAGCCGCGGAAGAAGCGCTCGGCGACGAGCGCGAGCCGCCAAGGGTCCTGGACCCCGGCGAGCTCACGCGCCGAGTGCATCGACAGGAGCGGGATCCCGACGTCCACCGTCCGGATGCCCAGCCGCGTCGCCGTGAGCGGGCCGATCGTCGAGCCACACGGGAGGTCGTTGTTCGAGACGAACTCCTGGTACGGCACCTCGGCCTGGGCGCACAGCCCGGCGAAGAGCGCCGCACCGGGCGCGTCCGTCGCATACCGCTGGTTCGCGTTGATCTTCAGCAGCGGCCCGCCGTTGAGGACGGGGTGGTTGGCGGGGTCGTGCCGCTCGGCGTAGTTGGGGTGGACGGCGTGGCCGGCGTCCGCGGAGAGGTGCCACGAGGCGGCGAGCGCACGACGCCGATCGGTCGCCGTCGCGGCGAGGCCGTCGCCGATGCGCGCGAGGACGTCCTCGAGGAACGGCCCCGACGCGCCCGAGCGCGACGCCGAGCCGACCTCCTCGTGGTCGAAGGCGGCCAGGACGGCGATCGAGTCGCCCCCGGCCGCGGGGTGCTCGTGGGCCCGCGCGAGCGCCACGACGCCCGCGTGCACCGAGGAGAGGTTGTCGAGCCGGCCCGAGGCGAGGAGCTCCTCCTTGGCCCCGAACACCGCGGGCTCCTGCGCGTCTGCGGCGACGACGTCGAACCCGCCCACGCGCGCGGCGTCGACCCCGGCGGCCTCAGCGAGGAGCCCGAGGAGGTCCGCGGAAGACGCCTCGCCGAGCCCCCAGACCGGGTTCATGTGCTGCTGCTTGCCGAGCATGAGCCCCTCGTTCACGGTCCGGTCGAGGTGGATCGCGAGCTGCGGGAAGCGCAGGAGGGGGCCGGTCGCGACGAGGTGCTGCTCGCCGTCGTGCGTCACAAGGCGGCCGGCGAGCCGCAGCTCCCGGTCGAGCCACGAGTTCAGCAGCGGCCCGCCGTAGACCTCGACGCCGGCCTGGAGCCAGCCGTGCCGCCCGGTGGTCGGCTTGGGCTTGAGCTTGAACGACGGCGAGTCCGTGTGCGCGCCGAGGATGCGGAAGGGCGTGTGCGGCCCGGCGCCGTCGGGAACGGTCCACGCGATGAGCGCGCCGTCGCGCACGACGGCGTAGCCGCCCGGCCCCGTGGGCCACTCCTCGGTCTCGGAGAGCAGCTGGAAGCCCGCCTCCCCGAGCCGCCGGGCCCCCTCCGCCGCTGCGTGGAAGCTCGATGGCGAAGCCATGACGAAGCGGCCGAGGTCCTGGGCATGGCGGTGCGCGGCGGTAGGCATGACGCGAGTCTAGCCAGCGTAGCGCTCCACGAAATTGCGCAGGATCTTCTGCGGCTCGGTGACCGTGGCGCCGAACGCGCGCTCCTTGACGGCCTCCGCCTCCTCGGGCGGGAAGTAGCCCGAATGCTTGTACGCCTCGACCCGCCGCTCGATGCCCTCCATGTCCAGCTCGGGATGGAACTGGGTCGCGTAGAGGTTCTGGCGGAACCGGAACATCTGCACCGGGCACGTGTCCGAGCCCGCCAGCAGCGCCGCGTCCGGCGGCAGCGTCCGCACGGCCTCCTTGTGGCCCACATAGGCGTCGAAGGCCGTGTCGACGCCCGCGCACAGCGGGTCGGCGTGGCCGGCGTCCGTCAGGTGCACCTTCACCGGGCCCACGGGCTCGCCGTAGTAGCGGTCGACGACGGCGCCCCGGTGGGTGCCGAGGAGCCCGACCCCGTAGCACGCGCCGAAGAACGGGAAGTCCTCCTCGACGATGCGGTCCAGGAGGGCGCGGATCTCGGCCTCGACCCGCACCTGCGTCGCGCTCTTCTCGTGCTCCGGGTCCGACGCCGTGAACGGGCTGCCGCCGAGGATCACCCCCGAATAGCGCTCGAGGCGGATCTCGGGCAGCGGCCCCGCCTCCGTGCGGACGCGGTGGAGGTCGTCGGAGGAGAGGCCCGAGTATTCGCGGAAGGCGCGGTACTCGTCGTCGGCCACGACGTCGTGGCTGCGGGCGGCGAGGAGCAGGAAGGGCCGCATGCGGCCATTGTCACTCGCTCGGGGCGGCTCGCCTAGGCCCACCGGCCGGCGGGGCGAGGCCGGAAGCGTCAGTAGTCCGGGTTGCTCGGGATCACGAGGCCCGTCTCGTAGCCGTAGACGACGGCCTGCACGCGGTCCCGCAGGTGCAGCTTGGTGAGGATGCGCCGCACGTGGCTCTTGACGGTCGCCTCGGAGAGGTAGAGCCGGTGGGCGATCTCGGCGTTGCTGAGCCCCTCGCAGATCGTGCGGAGCACCTCGAGCTCGCGCGGGGTCAGCTCCTGCAGGAGCGGGTCCGGATCGGGCGCGGCGACGGGGCCGGGCCTCCCTTCCCCGGCTCTGTCCCCGCGCACGTAGGTCTCGAGCAGGCGCTGCGTCACTCGGGGGCTCACGACGGCGTCGCCGCTCGCCACGGCGCGCACGGCGGTCACGAGCTCCGCGGGGGCCACGTCCTTGAGCAGGAACGCCGAGGCCCCGGCCCGGAGCCCGGCGAACGCGTACTCGTCGAGGTCGAAGGTCGTCAGGATGATGACCCTGGCCTCGCCCTCGGCGGCAATCCGCCGGGTCGCCTCGATCCCGTCCATGACGGGCATGCGCACGTCCATGAGCACGACGTCGGGCGCGAGCTGGGCGGTGAGCCGCACCGCCTCGGCGCCGTCGCCGGCCTCGCCCACGACCTCGATGCCGTCCTCGGACTCGAGCACGAGCCGGAAGCCCATCCGCAGGAGCGGCTGGTCGTCGACGAGCAGGAGCCGCAGCTCCCCGTCCCTGGCCTCGGCCGCGCTGTCCCCTGCCGTGGATTCCCCCATGTGCCCCCCATGTCTCTCGTACTGCCGTCGGTCATCGCTCGGCCTCCGCCCACTGGAGCGTGGCCTCCACGGTCCATCCTCCCCCGGCGCGCGGACCCGCGCTGAGCGTCCCGCCGTAGATCGCGGCCCGCTCGCGCATGCCCGCGATGCCGCGCCCCGTCCCGAGGTGCGGCTGCGCGTCCTCGGGCGGGGCGGCGCCGTCGTGCTCCACCCGGATCCGCACCCTCCCGTCCTCGCGGGCGACGAGGACGTCCGCCCGCCCGACGCCGCGGCCGTAGCGCAGCGCGTTCGTGAGGGACTCCTGGACGATCCGGTGGACGGCGAGCTGGAAGGCCGCGTCCTCCGGCAGCGGCCCGCCGCGCAGGGTCAGGACGGCCGGGAGCCCGGCGGTGCGGAACCCCGCGACGAGCGACTGGAGCGAGCCGGTCCCGGGCGACGGCGAGCGGCTCGCCTCCCCGGAGTCCTCGCGCAGCACGCCGAGGACGCGGCGCATGTCCGCCAACGCCGCCCGGCCCGTGCGGGACAGCTCGCCGAGGACCTCCTGGGCGCGCTCGGGGTCCTTCTGGGCGACGGTCGCGGCGCCGTCGCTCAGGGCGACCATGACGGTCAGGGAGTGCGCGACGACGTCGTGCATCTCCCGCGCGATCCGGTTCCGCTCCTGCACCGAGGCGAGCTCGGCGCGGCGCAGGGCCCACGCGCGAACGTCCGCCTGGTGCAGCCGATTGCCGCGCACCCACATCCCGAGGCCCGCGGCGAGGACGTACATGAGCGCGACGGAGGCGGCGGCGACGAGCCCGACGTACCGGCCGTTGTCGGGGACGTACTCGCCGTCCGGCTGGTAGACGAACGCGTAGTAGACCCATGCGGGCAGGGCCGCCGCCACGGTGGCCGGGACGGCCGCGGCGGCGGGGACGGCGGTCGCGAGGGCGAAGAGCGCGAAGATCACCGCGACGCTCATGATCGAGCTGTGCGGAGACGAGAACAGGAGCCCGGCCTCGATCGCGACGGCCGCGGCCAGCACCGCCCACGGGGCGCGGCGCCGGAAGAGGAGGAGCAGCTGCAGGAGGACCAGGAGGACCGAAAACCACCAGAACCGGTGCAGCGCGTACTCGACGATGAGCGGGACGGAGAGGAAGAGCGCGCTCGCGACGACGATCCAGTCCATGACCGCGGGGTGCTCGGCGAGGTAGCGGCGCACGCGCCCCGGCCGTGCCGGCACCGTAAGGGCCGGCACGGCCGGGGCTGCGGGGGTGGCCGGGGAGCTCATGGCCTCCATCGTGCGTGGCTCAGACGTCCCGGACCTTGAGGCTCACCGCCGCGCCGACGAGGAGGGCCAGGACGTAGCCGGCGAGGACGAGGGCGCCCTGCCACGGCTCGAGCAGCGCGGGCGCGGCGGCGTCCGAGCCCCACTGGACCATGGCGTTCGCCGCGTTCGTGGGCAGGTACTTGCGTGCCTGCTCGAAGAACTCGCCCGGGATGAGCTGGAAGATGATCGGGAGCACGAACAGGCCCGCGACGAGCGTCACGATCGCCCCGGCGGAGTTCCGCAGGAGCGTCCCGAGGCCCAGGCCCATCCCCGCGACGGCCGCGACGTACACGCCGTTGAGCAGGATCGACCGCTGGACCTCCTCCGAGGCCAGGTCGAGGGTGAGGCCGTACTCCTGGACGATCGGCTGGGCCACGAGCCCGCCGAGCATCGCCCCGGCGTACGTGACGACGAAAGCGATCACGACGACGAGGAGCAGCTTCGCGGCGAACACCGGCAGCCGCTTCGGCACGGCGGAGAAGGTCGCCCTGGCCATGCCCGTGGTGAACTCGGAGCTCATAGCGAGCACCGCGAGGGCGCCGATGATGAGCTGGGTGAAGGAGACCGCGGCCGTCGGGATCGTGAGGGCGATGTCCCCGCCCTGCTGGGCGAGCGCCGCGGCGGCCTCGGGGTCGGTCTGCGCGGCGCGGGTGAACTCGCCCGTTCCCCACGCCTGGAGTGCGGCGAAGCCGGCCATGAGCGCGATGGCGCAGAGCAGGAGGATCGGGGTCGAGAGGACCGTGCGGGCCTTGATGGCCTCGGCGTCGAGCACGCGGAGGAAGCTCGGGCCGGGGACGCGAGGGGCAGAGTGGGCGGGTGCGCCGGCGGGTGCGCTGCTGCTGAGGGTGCTCATCGGATCACTTCCCTGCGGTGGCCGGGACTCCAGGCGCCGGCGTCGCCGCCGGCCTGGGTCAGGTGGGACTCGTACTCGACGTCGTCCCGGGTGAGCTGGAGGTACGCCTCCTCGAGGGACGCCTGGAGCGGCGTGAGCTCGTAGACGAGGATCCCGGCGCCGAGGGCGATGCTGGCAATCTCGCGAGGCTCGAGGCCCGTGACCTCGAGGTGGCCGTCCTCGTGGGCCGCGACGCTCACGCCCTCGCGGGCGAGCAGCGCCGTGAGCTCGGCGGGGCTGTCGGTCCGGACGCGGGAGCGGGCCTTGCCCTGCCCGTCGAGGATGTCCCGGATCGGGGCGTCCGCGATGATCCGGCCGCGGCCGATCACGATGAGGTGGTCCGCGGTCTGGGCCATCTCGCTCATGAGGTGGCTCGAGAGGAAGACGGTGCGCCCTTGGGAGGCGAGGTACTTGACGAGGTTGCGCACCCACACGACTCCCTCGGGGTCGAGGCCGTTGACGGGCTCGTCGAGCACGACGACCTGCGGGTCGCCGAGGAGCGCGGCGGCGATCCCGAGCCGCTGGCCCATGCCGAGCGAGAAGCCCTTGACCTTCTTGCGGGCGACGGCGCCGAGGCCGGTCATGTCGATGACCTCGCCGATGCGGTCCCGTGGGATGCTGTGGGTCGCGGCAAGCGCGTGGAGATGCTGGTAGGCCGAACGGCCGGGGTGCACGGCGCGGGCCTCGAGGAGCGCGCCGATCTCGCGCAGGGGCGCGCGGTGCCTCGCGTAGGGCTCCCCGTTGACGGTCACGGTGCCGCGGGTCGGGGCGTCGAGCCCCATGATCATGCGCATCGTCGTGGACTTCCCGGCGCCGTTGGGGCCGAGGAAGCCGGTCACGCGGCCCGGCTCGACCGTGAAGGTCACGCCGTCCACCGCCGTCTTCTCGCCGTACACCTTGGCCAGGTCTGTCGCCTGGATCATGGGTCCCCCTGGGGTATCTGTGGCTGACACCTCCACGCTAGGCCTGTCCGCCACGCCGAGACGACGGCCGGGAGGATGAACCTGGCCCGGGCCCGTCGTCCGGAAGGACTACTCCCCGGCGGGGGCGAGCGGCGAGTAGACCGTGAGGGCGCCCGGCTCGACCCACAGCCGGGCACGGCGGACGCCGGTGAGCACCTCGCCGTCGACCGCCAGGGTGAGCGCGCCGCCGTCCGAGCGGAGGTCGAGCCGCGCGTGCTCGCCCGACCGGTCGCCGATCCGCACGACGCGGCAGCTCTCCGTCGTGCCGGTCACGAGGGCCGCGACGAGGCGGAGGCGGGCAAAGCGCCCCTCGTCGTTGATCGAGCGGACGTCGAGCACGCCGTCGTCGATGAGGGGACGCTCGAGCGGGGCGAGGTCCCGGGGCCAGTAGCGGCCGCGGCCCACGTAGAGCGTCCACAGGCGGTGGCGGACGCCGTCGACCGTGAGCCGCGTGGGCGTGCCGCCGACGAACGTGCGCAGCGCGGCCACGGCGGCGGCCCCGCGCTTGCGCAGGATCGGGACGCGGCGCAGGAGGTGGTCGCGCCGGCGCACGAGGTCCGGGTAGAGGCCCACGCTCGCCGTGTTGAGCATGACCAGCTCCTGCACCTCGGGCGCCTCCTCGGAGCCGCGCTCGGCGCGCACCCGGCCGAGGTCGCTGCGCACGGCGCGGCCGGCCGCGACCGCCTCGGCGACCTCGGCGGGCTCGAGCGCTCCGGCGTCCCGGGCGAAGTGGTTGAAGGTCCCGCCCGGGAGCACGGCGAGCGGCAGGCCCGTCTCGGCGCACACGCCCGCCACGGTTCCCACGGTCCCGTTGCCGCCCCACACGGCGAGGGCGCGGATGCCCTCGGTCGCGGCGAGGTCCCGCGCGGCGCGTGCGGCGTCCTCGTCCGGCTCGAGCTCGTGCACGAGCGCGTGCGGGAAGAGGACGCGCAGGGCTGACAGGACGTCCTGCTCCGCCTCGCCGCTGAGCGGGTTGACGACGACGGCGAGTCCCCGCCCGCCGTCGAGCGCCGGGGCGGGGGCCGCGGTGAGCGTGTGCGGCGGCGGGGCCTCCTGGCGCGGCCACCACGAGCGGGTCACGAGGGCGGCCCCGACGCCCATCGCCGAGCCGAGGACGACGTCGCTCGGCCAGTGCGCGCCCGTGTGCACGCGCGAGTACGCGACCGCGGCGGCCACGGGGGCGAGGGCCGCGCCGAGGGGCGGGCTGACCATGCCGACCCCGGCCGCGAACGCCGCGGCCGACGCCGAGTGGCCGCTCGGGAGGGACGAGCTCGTGGGCTGGGGGTGGAGGAACCGGTGGACCGGGAGGTGGTGGGGCTCGGGCCTGGCCCTCGGGAGGATCGTCTTGAACACGATGTTGACCACGGCCGAGGCCACGGAGACGGCGAGCAGGCCGTGGGCGGCGGCGCGGCGCGGCGGGCCCTTGCGGGTCGCGAGCAGCGCCGCCACGGCCATCCAGAGCTTGGACTTCGTGGCCGCCCGGGTGAGCCAGACGAGCCCCGGATCCCAGGGCCCGTGCGGCATCGCGGCGACCCGGCGCACGAGCGCCCTGTCCATGCTCTCCACGGCATGGAACGGCGGCCGGCCCGGCGGGCGGAGGCGCCGGCGGACCCGGAGGGGGTCGCTCCTCATGCGGGCAACCCTACGCGCCGGCCTCCGGGCGCGCCACGGGCTCCGCAGCGCTCTCCGCGGCTCCCTCCCCGGCACCGCCGGGAGCGCCCTGGCCGCCGGGACCGCCCGCCCCGACGGCGGCCGGCTCCTCCTTGCGGGTCACGCCCGCGAGGGCGAGGGCCACGGCGATGGGGACGAGGATCGCCAGCAGCGCGGCCCGCAGGCCCACGTGGTCGCCGAGGTAGCCCAGGAGCGGAGGGCCGGCGAGGAACGCGATGTAGCCGAGGGTCGAGACGACGGCGACGCGGTTCGCCGCGTGCCGCGGGTCGTCCGCGGCGGCGGACATGCCCATGGGGAACGCGAGGGCCGCGCCCAGGCCCCAGAACACGGCGCCGACGGCCGAGAGCCAGTACGTGCCCGCGAGGGAATATGCCGTGAGGCCCATGAGTGCCGACACCATGCTGATCCGCAGCGCCGCGACGCGCCCGATCCGGTCGATCACGCGGCCGCCGAACCAGCGGGCGATCGTCATCGCGCCGACGAACACCCCGAAGAGCGAGGCGCCCGCGGCCTCGCTCGCCCCGAGGCCGTCCACGACGCCCTTCGAGATCCAGTCGTTGCCGGCGCCCTCGGTGAGGGTCGCCCCGAGGACGACGACGCCGATGAGCAGCGTCCGCGGGTGGCGCCACGCGGCGAGGGCGCCGCCGGGCGCCTTGTCGCCCCCGTGCGCCCCGCCCTCGGCGGGATGGTGCGCCGAACCCGGCCCCGCGGCGTCGTGCGCGAGGAAGTAGCGGGGCACGGCGACCAGGACGGCGACCACGGCCGCGACGATCGCGAACAGGTGCATCGGCAGCGAGACGTCCGCCGCCGAGAGTCCCGCGCCGACCATGGCCCCGGCGAAGGCGCCGCCGCTGAAGGCCGCGTGGAACTGCGGCATGATCGTGCGCCCG
Organism: Sinomonas sp. T428B; assembly: GCF_056780155.1. Classification (NCBI taxonomy): domain Bacteria; kingdom Bacillati; phylum Actinomycetota; class Actinomycetes; order Micrococcales; family Micrococcaceae; genus Sinomonas; species Sinomonas sp. T428B. The sequence goes on from NZ_JBRAZR010000001.1 coordinate 3,897,213, forward strand.
AGCCGGTGCTCGACGTCGGCCCCCGCGATGTTCTGGGCCACGTCCCATAGGGCGATGCCGGCGCCGAACACGGCCAGGGCCACGGCCACGACGGGCACCGAGGCGAGCAGCAGGCCCACCGCGACGGCCGTCCCGGCGGCCGCCGCGAGGACCCCGCCCAGGCGGACGGTGCGCTTGAGGCCGATCCGGTCCGCGACCGTGCCCGTGAGCGGCATCGCGATGAGCGAGCCGATCGCGATCATGAGCAGGAGGCTGCCCATCTGGCCGGTCGTGAGGCTCAGGATCTCGGTGACCGAGGGGATGCGCGCGGCCCAGCTCGCGAAGACGAAGCCGTTCGTCCCGAAGATCGCGAAGACGGCCAGCGCCGCGGCGCGGACCTCGCGGGCGCTCGGGTGCCGGCGGGCGGCGGGGTTCTCGGGATTCATGCGGTGACGACCTCGATGCCGTGGGTGGTCAGGTACTCGGATTCTTCGGGGGTGCACGCGTGGTCGGTCACGAGGACGCTGGCCATGCTCAATGCTCCCACGCGGGCCAGCGCGACCCGGCCCCATTTGCCCTCGTCGCACAGGACGATGGTCCGGGCCGCGACCTCCGCCGCCGCGCGCTTGATGCTCGCGTCCGCGAGGTCGTAGGCCGTGAGCCCGTCGGCGAGCGTGAGCCCGCACGGGACGACGACGGCGGTGTCCACCCGCAGCGCGCGCACCCCCGCCTCGGCCGTCGGCCCCGCGAAGGCCTGCTCGCCGCGGCGGATCGAGCCGCCGGGCAGGACGAGCTCGATGCCCGGGGCGTCGGCGAGGGCCGTCGCGGACTGGAGCGAGAGCGGCATGACGGTCGCGCGGCGGCCGGCCAGGCCCCGGGCGAGCTCGGCCGCCGTCGTGCCCGAGTCCAGGATGAGGCTCTCGCCGTCCCCGATGAGCGTGGCCGCCGCGGCGGCGACGCGCGCCTTGCCCTCGGCGTTCTCGATCCGGCGCTGCCCGAAGCCGGGGTCCTCGCCCCGGCCCAGGATGCTCTCGGCCCCGCCGTGCCGGCGTCGCAGCACCCCGCGCTCCTCGAGCACACCCAGGTCGCGGCGGACGGTGACCTCGGAGACACCGGTCTCCTCGGCAAGCTCGGCGACGCCGACCGTGCGGCGCGCGCGCACGATCGCCGCGATGCGGCGGTGCCGCTCGTCGGTGTCCATGTCCTCTACGGTAGCAAACGAAAGTCATTTGTGATCGAATGAGATCATCCCGCGTGTGAGGAGTGGCATAGTCTGGAGCCATGGTGAGGGGGACGTGGCAGGGGACCGAGGCGCCCGTGCGGGTCCGGCCGGCGGCCGTGGCGGCCGCAGCGCTCGTGACGGGCTCCGCCGTCGTGCTCTACGTGGCGCGGGCCCCGCTGCCGGGCTATGCGGTCATGGCGGCCGGCCTCGCCCTCGCGGCGCTCACCGACCGGGCGCTCACGCGGAGCCTCGCGCTCATCGCCGTTGGGCTCGTGATCGTCTCGACCATCTCCGTCGAGGCGGACATCTCCTACCCGAACATGGCCCTCATGGGCATCGTCCTCGGGCTCGCCGTCGCCGTCCCCTACGTCCTCTCGCGCTATGCGCTCCGCGAGCGGGCCATCCGCTTCCCCTGGCGCGGGGACCACCCGTGGAGCCGCGCGCAGTGGGCCTACCTCGTGCTCGTCATCGCCGCGGCGTGGCTCATCCTGCCGTTCTACTTCATCACCTCGGGCGCCTACCGGAACTGGCCGGCCGTCTCCTCGCCGGACGAGATCGGCCGGCTCTTCGTGGGCGTCAACGCGGTGGGCATCTGGGACGAGCTGTTCTTCGTGTGCACGGTCTACGTGCTGCTGCGCCGGCACTTCCCCCCATGGCTCGCGAACCTGCTGCAGGCCGTCGCGTTCGTCGCGTTCCTGTGGGAGCTGGGGTACCGCGAGTGGGGGCCCGCGCTGACCATCCCGTTCGCGCTCCTGCAGGCCTTCACGTTCTCCATCACGCGCTCGCTCGCGTACGTCGTGACGGTGCACCTGCTGTTCGACCTCGTGGTGTTCCTCGTGATCGTGCACGCGCACCACCCCGGGGCACTGCCGATCTTCCTCGTCTAGCTGTCTCCTCCGGCCGCAAGCGGCCGGGGCCGCGGGCCGCCGCAGCTAGTGCCTCGAGACCCTGAGGGCCTCCCCGACGGCGGACTCGGCGCCGCGGGTCCAGGGCAGGCCGTGGCCGGGCAGGAGCACCGACGCCCCCGTCGCCGCGAGGCTCTCGAGCGAGGCGAGCGCCTGCTTGCTGTCGGCGGTCGCGGCCCGCGCCACGAGCTGGGGCCCGTCGCGGCCGGTGTACGGGTCGAGGGTCACGAGGGCGTCGCCGGCGATGACGGCGTCCCTCTCGCCGAACCACAGGGCGATGGACCCCGCGGTGTGGCCGGGGACCGGGACGAGGATGGGCTCTCCGGGCAGGCGATCGAGGGCGTCCTGGGTGAGGGGCCGGACGTCCCTGGTCCCGGGCACCACGAGGGCGCCCGCCGCGACCATCCGGCCCAGGATCCCCACGTCCCTCGGGTAGCGGAGGGGATAGAGGAGCGGGCTCCGCTCCCGCCGGTAGCGGTAGGGGTGGGCCGCGAGGGAGTGGTCGGCCGGGTCGGCATAGACCGGGATGCCGAAGCGCGCGTGCAGACGCGCGGCCACCCCGACGTGGTCGAAGTGGCCGTGCGTGAGGACGAGGGCCCGGATGTCCTCCGGGCCCCGGCCGAGGCTCCTGACCGCATGGGCCAGGAGCCTCTCAGTGGCAGGGAGTCCCGCGTCGACAAGCAGGAGGTCGTCGCCGCTCTCGACGAGATAGAGGTTCGTCCAGGCGTGCTCGAGCCGGTGGATCCCGGGCGCCTCGTTCAGGGTGAGCATGCGTATCACCTGTGGCCGAAGGCTGCCGGGCCCCGCCGGCGCTAGCCCATGGTTGTCGTCCGCGTCCCTGCGGTCCTGCGGCCCAGAATCAGGCCCAGGGCGAGCATTCCGATCCCGAGGACGAGGTGCAGGAAGTTGTCCGCCATGTTCATGGGGACGAAGTTCGCCGGTGTTGGGCCGCCGAAGATGAGGCCGTAGACGAAGAGCACGAGGTAGATCGCCCCGCCCCAGACGAGGAACGCCCTCGCACCGGAGACGCTGCGGCCCATCGCGAGGCCCGCCACGCCGAAGAGCAGGTGGACGATGTTGTGGAGGATCGAGACCTGGAACACGCCGAGGAGGAGGGCCTCCGACATGTGTCCGTAGGCCCCCAAGGGCCCCATCGTGATCCCCGGGATGAAGCCGAGGAGTCCCACGAGGAGGAATACGGCGCCCACTGCCATGGCGGCGATTTCAATGGGGGTGCGGTGGTGTGACGCTGCTGGCCGAGCGGCTGACGTTGACATAGTCCCCTCCTCAAGGGTGTAGGTGTCATCCACGTCGCAGATCGCTTACCCCGACTCTGGCCTTTCAAACGTCCTACCGGCCTGCCTCCGTGAGGAATCTGGTCAGCAGGGGGCCGGAGACCTCGGCGCCGAAGCCGCCCTCCTCGACGAACACTGCGACCGCGAGGTCGCCCTGGGTCCCGATGATCCACGCGTGAGTCTTGGGCGGGGTGTCCGTGCCGAACTCGGCAGTGCCCGTCTTCGCCCCGACCGGGGCGCCCGGCACCGCCGAGAGGAAGCCGGCGTGCCCGCTCGTGACGACGGCGCGCATGAGGTCCTGCAGGACGCCCGCCTCGGCGGCGCTCACCCCGGGGGCGGGCGACGCCGTCGGGCTCGGCGCCGAGGTGGGGCCCTGTGACGGCGAAGTGGGGGCCTGTGACGCCGAGGCGGGGGCATCGACCACGAGCCTGGCCGAGACCGGCGAGCCCTTCCCGACCGATCCGGCCATGATGGCCGCGGCGAGCGGCGAGAAGAGGATCCTCCCCTGCCCGATCATCGAGGCCGCGTGCTCGGTGCCGTCCGCCGTCCCCGGCACGGATCCGAAGAACGCGGCCGCGCCGAGGCCGGGGTGGTCGATGGCGACGCCGAGCGCGGTCGCCGCCGACTCGAGCTGTCCCTGGGTGACCGAGCCTCGCAGGTTGATGAAGGCCGTGTTGCACGAGTGCGCGTAGGCGTCCCGGAGCGTGATGTCCCCGAGGGACGACGCCGGGTAGCCGGGCGCGTTGGAGAACTTCCGCCCGTCCACGGTGAGGGTCTCGGTGCACTGCACGCGCGTCTCGGCGGACCCGCCCCCGCGCAGGACGGCGAGCGAGTCGACGGTCTTGAAGATCGAGCCCGGCGCGTACTGGCCGAGCATCGCGGTGTTGTACCCGTTGCTCCCCGGGCCGGAAGCGGCCGCCAGCACGGCGCCGTCGGACGGGCGCAGCGCGACGATGGCAGACGCCGGCCCGTCCCCCGCGAGCGTGTCCTCGGCGAGCTGCTGGAGCCGGGGGTCGAGCGTGGTCCGCAGCGGCGTGCCCGGGACGGGGTCCGCGGAGAAGAGGGTGCGCCGTGCCGAGGGGTCGGCGCGGCGGGCCTCGGCCGTGAGGTCGGCGGGCTGGGCGTAGACGGCGAGCCCGTCCTTGCCGCGCAGCTGAGCGTCGTACTGGGACTGCAGGCCGCCGATCCCAGTCTCGTCCCCGGCCTGGAGCGCGCCCTCGGAGGCCTCGACCTGCTCGGCGGTCGCCTGCCCGACGCTGCCGAGGACGGGCCGCGCGAACGTCCGCGTCGGGGCGAGGGGCAGCGTGTCCTCGACGGTCACGGCCCCCGGGACGGCCGCGATCTGATCGTCCGTGGGAGTGCGGCCGGGCTCGTCGCGCAGCACGATGGCCTCGGCGAACGCCTTTTCCCCTGAGGCCGCGACCTGCTGCGCGAACGCTGCCGGGTCCACGCCGACGAGCTCGGCGAGGGCCCGCGCGGCGGCCTCCTGCCCCTCGGCCACGACCTTGGCCTTGTCGATCCCCACGCGCAGGACCGGCCGCGACGTCACGAGCTTCGCGTCCCCCGCGCCGAGGATCTCGGCCCGCTCCGGGGCCACCGCCTCGAGCACGAGCACCTCGGCGGCCCCGAGCTGCGGCGCGAGCAGGTCCGGCCGCCACTCGGTGAGCCAGCGGTCCCCGTCCCGGGCGAGCCGCGCCGTCGTCGAATAGGCCCACTCCTGCCCGGAGAGGGTCCAGCGGTAGTCGAGGACGACGTCGGCATGGTCGCCGTCGATCGTCGGCTCGCCGGCGGTGACGGCCGGCTTCGCCTCGCCCAGACCCTCGACGGCGGCCGCGACCTGGGTCTGCGCCGCGGAGGGCTCCGTGCCGCGCATCGGCACGCCGCCGACGTCGAGCGCGGACAGCGCGGAGGCGAGCTGCCCGGCGGCCTGCTTGGCCGCGGCCTTGCGGCCGTCGTCGCATGCTGCGAGGGCGCCGGTGAGCAGCGCCGCGGACAGGACAAGCGCGAGCGCGCGAGGGTTCCCCATGCGCCACAGCCTAAGCTCGGGGCGCCGCGGGAGAACGTTACTGAGCCGTCACGGCCGCGAAATGTCGGCGGCGTAGCGTCGGGACCGAGGGCCGCACCCAGCCCCGCCGCACCCGAACCACCCCTGGGGGAACCATGCGAGTCGCCGTCATCCGCGCCCTGACCACATCCGATCCGAGGCTCCTGCACGCCCACGGCCGCGCCCTCGAGCGCGCCTACGGGTTCCGGACCGTCACCCGCTGCATCCCCGGCCAGCCGCGCGGGGTCCACGATGCGGCGTCGTTCGCCGAGGCGGCCCCCAAGGTCGTCGCGATGGCCCGGGAGCTCGAGGGCCAGGCCGACGCCATCCTCATCTCCTGCATGGCCGATCCGGGGCTGGGCCAGGCCCGCGGCGCCGTGGGCGTGCCGGTCGTCGGGGCCGGCGCCGCGGGGGCGGCGGCCGCGCTCGCCCTGGGCGGCACGATCGGGGTCCTCGGCCTGGACGGCGCCATCCCCGAAGCCGTGACCGACGCAATCTGGCCACGGCCCATGATGACCGACGGTCCCGACGAGGTCGCCGACCCGGCGGGGTTCCACACGCCCACGGGCGCCTTCGGCGCCGTCGCCGGGGCGGGCCGGCTGCGCGAGGCCGGGGCGGACGTCATCCTGCTCGGCTCGGCCTCGCTCTCGAGCATCGGGATCGCCCCGCACCTCCGCCGGTCGCTCGGGGTGCCGGTCGTCGACCCGGTCCTGGCCGCCGGCTCCGCGCTCGCGTCGGCGCTCGGGCTCCCGGCCGCGGCGTAGTCCTCGGCACGGCCACCCGTCAGAAACTGCACAACTCGCGGCCGAAAGGGGCCGTTCAGGCCTCGCTCCGGCCGTGAGTTGTGCAGTTCCGCACGCCTACGGCCGCCCGACTACAGCGCCTACCGCGCCCGCTCGACCCGGCCCTCGTCCCACACGGGCTCCGAGGCCTCGCGCACGGTCCCGTCCGAGCCGAAGACGAGGAACCGGTCGAAGGACCGTGCGAACCAGCGGTCGTGCGTCACGGCGAGCACGGTGCCCTCGAACGCGTCGATCGCCCGCTCGAGGGCCTCGCCCGAGTGCAGGTCGAGGTTGTCGGTGGGCTCGTCCAGGAGCAGGAGCGTCGCGCCGGAGAGCTGGAGCAGGAGGATCTGGAACCGGGCCTGTTGGCCGCCCGAGAGCGACTCGTACTTCTGCTCGGACTGGCCCGCGAGCCCGTAGCCGTCGAGGGCCCCGGCCGCGGCCTCGCGCGCGAGGCCCGAGCGGTGCTCGTCGCCGCGGTGCAGGATCTCGAGGAGCGTGCGGCCCGCGAGGTCCGGCCGCGAGTGGGTCTGGGCGAAGTACCCGGGCCGAATCCTGGCACCCAGCCTCACGGTCCCCTCGTGCGGGACGGGAGCGATGACGACGTCGGAGACCGGCAGGTGCTCGCGCTCGGGGTCCGTCCCGCCGAGGGCGAGCAGGCGCAGGAAGTGGCTCTTGCCCGAGCCGTTCGAGCCGAGCACGGCGACGCGGTCCCCGAACCAGATCTCGGCATCGAACGGCTTCATGAGCCCCGTGAGCCCGAGCCTCTCCGCGACGACGGCCCGCTTCGCGGTGCGCCCGCCGCGGAGCCGCATGCGCACGTTCTGCTCGAGCGGCAGGGCCTCGGGCGGGCCGGCCGCGAGGAACTTCTCGAGCCGGGTCTGCGCCGCGTGATACCGGTTGGCCATATCGGAGCGGAAGGCGGCCTTCGTCTTGTACATCGTCACGAGCTCCTTGAGCTTCGCGTGCTCCTCGTCCCACCGCTTCCGCAGCTCCTCGAAGCGCGCGTTCCGCTCGGCGCGGGCCTCGACGTAGGAGCCGAACCCGCCGCCGTGGATCCACGCGCTCGCACCGTTGATCCCCGGCTCGAGCGTGACGATGCGCTCGGCGGCGTTGTTGAGCAGTTCGCGGTCGTGGCTGATGAAGAACACCGTCTTGCGGGACTCGGCGAGCTTGGCCTCGAGCCAGCGCTTGCCCGGGACGTCCAGGTAGTTGTCGGGCTCGTCAAGGAGCAGGAGCTCGTCGGGTCCGGAGAAGAGGGCCTCGAGCACGAGCCGCTTCTGCTCGCCGCCGGAGAGGGACGACGCCGAGCGGTGCTGGGCGCGCTCGTACGGCACCCCGAGCGCGGCCATGGTGACCTCGTCCCACACGGTCTCCCACTCGTACCCGCCCGCGTCGCCCCACTCGGCGATCGCGTGGGCGTAGCGCATCTGGGTGGCCTCGCCGTCGTCCTCCATCATGGCGAGCTCGGCGGCGTCGAGCGCCCGCCCAGCCGCGGCGACGTCCGACGGCGCGGCCCCGAGGAGCAGGTCCCTCACCGTCGAGTCGTCGCGGACGTGCCCGATGAACTGGCGCATGACGCCCATCGCGCCCGAGCGGCCCACGGTCCCCTCGTCCGGGACGAGGTCGCCGGCGATGATCCTGAAGAGCGTCGTCTTGCCGGTCCCGTTGGGCCCGATGAGCGCGGTCTTCGAGCCGTCCGGGACCTTGAAGGTCACGCCGTTGAGCAGCTGGGTGCCGTCGGAGAGGAAGTAGTCGATGCCGGAGAGGTCGAGGTGGGCCACCGGGCAAGTCTAGGCGCCCGCCCACACAACGACCCGGGGTCACCTCCCAACGTTGCGGGGTCACCTCCCAACGATGCGGGGTCACCTCCCAACGATGCGGGGTCACCTGGACCGCTACATCCGGTTCTTGGTCTTCGCCGTCGCCACGGCCGTCCACGGGTCCTCGGGCCAGGGGTGCTTGGGGTACCGACCGCGCATCTCCGCCCGGACCTGCGCGTAGGGCCCCGACCAGAACGAGGCGAGGTCGCCCGTCACGGCGAGCGGCCTCCCGGCGGGCGAGAGCAGATGGAACAGCACGGGCACGCGGCCGTCCACGAGCCGCGGCGTCTCGGCCCAGCCGAAGCACTCCTGGAGCTTGACGGCGACCACCGGCCGCGCGCCGGCGTGCGCCTCGCTGGCATCCCCGGCGACGGCCGGGTACTCGATCCGCACGCGCGAGCCGCTCGGCACCTCGAGCCGTTCGGGCGCGAGCTCCTCGAAGCGCGCGGCGTCGGGCCAGGGCAGGAGGCGGCGCAAGGGCTCGGCGAGGTTGATGCCGCGCACGGACGCGCCCCCGGCCAGGGCGTCCACCTCGGGGGCGAGCCACTCGTCGAGCCTCGCGAGGAGCGCGGGCTCGGACACGTCGGGCCAGGGGTCGCCGAGCTCGCGCCGCACGAGCGCGAGCCGGCGGCGGAGCGCGTCCGCCGCGTCGGACCAGCCAATCACCCCTAGCCCGTCCGCTGCGAGGGCGCGCACGACGGCGGCGTGCCCCTCCTCGCGCTGCGGCCGCACCGGGGTTGAGGCGAGCCGGATGGCGCCGAGGCGCCGCTCGCGGCGGGCGGCCACTCGTCCGTTCTCGAAGCGCGCCTCGACGCGGTCGGTGAGCAGGTGATCGGCGGCGTGCTCGGCGACGTCCTGGGTGACGGGGGCCGCGGCGCGGATGACGGCGCCCGTCCCCGCCGCGTCGCGGCCCTCCGCGCGCGAGGCCTCGGCGACGGCGAGCCACTCGTGGCCCGCGAGGCCGCTCCCGGCGGGCAGGCCGGCGCGCGTTCCGGAGGCCAGGAGGTACTGCTCCCGGTCCCCCGGGACCCGCCGCGCGACAGAGCCGGGGAAGGCGAGCGCGACGACGGCCGCCACCCCCCACGCGGGGTCACCTCCCAGCCACGCGGGGTCACCTCCCTGCGATGCGAGGCCACGTCCCTGCGATGCGGGGTCACCACTGCGAGACGTGACCCCGGGACCCTGAGACGTGACCTCGGATCGTTGAGACGTGACCCCGCGTTCGGTGTGGGCGAGGCGCTCGAAGCGCCGGACGTCGTCCGCCCACGCCCGGGCCTGCGGCTCCCTGCCCGAGCGCAGCGCACCGAGCAGCTGGCCCAGGTCGGCCCCCGCCGGACGCAGGTCCCGGGCCACCATGGCGACGGCTTCCGCCGCCGTCCGAGCCCCCACCATCCCCGACCCCTCGAGCAGTGCGCGGCCGAGCCGGGGGTCGGCCGGGATGCGGGCCAGAACGCGTCCCATGTCGGTGGCGAGGCCTGCCTCGTCCACGGCGCCGATCGCGGTGAGCGTCGCGATGGCGTCCGCCAAGGCCGAACGGGGCGGTGCGTCCGGGAGCGCGAGGCCCTCGCCGCCCGGCGCGCCCCAGCACGCGAGCACGAGCGCCGCCTCCGTCAGGTCCGCGGACGCGATCTCCGGCGTTGACTGCGGGGGCGCGGCGGCGAACGCCCGCTCGTCATAGCAGCGCACCACGCGGCCGGGTCCGAGGCGGGCGGCGCGGCCCGCGCGTTGTTCGGCCGAGGCCCGCGAGCACGAGACGGTCACGAGTCCGGACATTCCCCGGGATGCGTCGCGCCGCGGCTCCCGGGCCAGCCCGGAATCGACCACGAGCCGCACCCCGGGGACCGTGAGCGACGACTCCGCCAGGGCCGTGGACACGACGATGCGGGGCGGATCCGCGGGGCCGCGGCCGGAGACGGCGCGGTCCTGCTCGCGCGTCGGAGCCTGGCCGTGCAGCTCGAGGACCTCGGCCGCGGATCCCTTGCGCGCGCTGTCCCGCAGCCTCTCACGCAGCCTGTCTGCCACGTAGCGCACCTCCCTCGCCCCCGGCAGGAACACGAGCGCGTCCACATCCTGCCCGCCGGCGAGGGCCTCCGCATGCTCGCGGGCGGCAGTCTCGGCAACGTGGTCGAGGAAGGCCCTCGTCACGCCGCGCTCGTCGAGCCGGGGTGCGGCCGACGGCGCCCAGGCCACCTCGAGCGCATGGAGCACCGAGGGCGAGTCGACCACGGGAGCCGGCCCGCCGCCGTCGTCCGCAAGCAGCGCCGCAAAACGGAGCGCATTCACGGTCGCCGACATCGCCACGACCGCCAGGTCGTCGCGAAGCTGCCGCACCTCGGCGAGCATGCCGAGCGCGAGGTCGGTCTCGAGGCCGCGCTCGTGCACCTCGTCGAGCACGACGGCGTCGACGCCCTCGAGCCCCGGGTCCGCGAGGAGGCGGCGCAGGAGGATCCCGGGCGTGACGAACTCCACGACGGTCCCGGGCCCGGCCTTCCGCTCGCCCCGCACCGTGAAGCCGACGCGCTCGCCCAGGGCGGAGTCGTCGAGCTCGGCCAGGCGCCGGGCCGCCGCCCGCACGGCGACGCGCCGCGGCTGGGTGACGACGACGCGCGGCGGGGCGGCGCCGTCGTGCGCATGCTGATGCGCGGCCAGCGCGAGGTTCGCCACGAGGGGCGGGACGAGGGTCGTCTTGCCGGTTCCGGGCGGCGCCTGGACGACGACGGCGTGCCCGGCCGCGCGTCCGCCCTGCCCGTTCAGTGCCGCCTCGAGCTCCCCGAGCGACCGGGCGAAGGCCAGCCCGGCGCCGATGCGGGCGAGGTCGAAGGGCTGCGGGGACGGGCGGGAGGTCACCGATCCATTCTGCCCGCGATAACCGATGGCGGTGTGGTCCAGCAGCCTCCGCTACTCGCGCAGCGCCGGCTCCCGCGCCGCGATCCGCCCGACCACCGTGCGCAGGGTGCGCAGCGTGACGGCGTCGGGGGCGCCGTCGAACGCCCCGCCCTGCGGATCGTCCTGGCGGCTGCGCCGGATCGGGTCCCCGGACGGGTCGTAGATGTCCATGACCACCCGGACGCACAGGTAGGCCAGGACCGCCATGTGCGCGAGGATCGCCGCTACGTAGTACGGCGAGTCGATGTTGTTCTGCGGGGAGCCGCCGCTCGTCCACTGCGCGAGGTACATCCAGACCGCGGCCCAGTGGGCGGCCTCGACGGCCATCCAGACGAGGAAGGCGCCCCAGCGCGGGCGGGCCAGCGCGAAGAGCGGGATGAGCCACACGACGAACTGCGGCGAGTAGACCTTGTTGGTCAGCACGAACGCCGCGACGATGAGGAACGCGAGCTGCGCGAGCCGGGGCCTCCTGGGCGCATGGAGGCCGACGACGGCGATGGCGACGCACGCGAGGGCGAATGAGATGGTGGCCATCGCGTTGATGCCCGGGGCGTCGAGCATGATCCAGCGCAGGCGCTCGGCGACGAGGTTCCACGCGAAGTAGATGGAGGAGAACCCCGCCGGGCGTTCGCGGGTGAACTCGAGGAAGTAGGCCCAGCCGGCCGGGTTCAGGAGCATGATCGGCACGTTGACCGCGAGCCACGACCCCACGGTGCCGGCCAGCGTCAGCACGAACGGCCGGTACTTCCCGGTGCGCACGGCGAGGACGAGGATGGCCCCCAGCACCACGATTGGGTAGAGCTTCGTCGCGGTGCCGAGGCCGATGAAGACGCCGGCCCACACCGGCCGGTCCCGTGCGAAGGCGAGGATGCCGAGGGCCAGGAAGGCCACGGCCCACATGTCCCAGTTGATGAACCCGGAGAGGATCGCGCCCGGCGCGACCGCGAGCATCGCGGCGTCCCACGGGCGGCGCCGGTTCGAGCGCGCCGTGGCGATCACGGCGACGAGCCACATGATCGCGATGAGCACGCTGTTGATGTCGAAGTACCCCGTGGCCCTGGCCTGGCTGACCCCCTCGCCGGGCACGAGCAGCGCCGTCGCCCCCGCGATGAGCCCCATGATCACGGGGTACTCGAAGAGCGCGTCTTGGGTGAAGAACGGCAGCACGCCCTCGGCGAGCCCGCGCTCCCCGAAGAGCGTGGGGAGGTCGGAGTAGCACGTCGCGTAGAAGTGCTGGGGCGTGGTCCAGCCGTTGACGCGGCAGTAGCCCTTGAGGACGACGCCGAGCACGGCCGCGAGCGTCGTCAGGACGATGAGCACACGCTCGGGCGTCCAGAGCCCGCTCGCCACGACGCCCGGAGCCGCATGGTCTCCGAGCGGGCCGCCGACGGACTCCGAGAGGGTCCGCAGGAGGGGGTCGTTGCGGGTCGGCGAGATCACTGCGTGGGGCTGGCTCTTCATGCCGTCCTGCGTCGACTCCATGGCCCCGAGCTTACCGGCGCCTCATGGATGGGCAGGGCCCCGGCGGGAAGCCGGGGCCCTGCGGGCCGATCGCACGGGAGGATCAGACCGGGACGCCGAACGTCGCGAGCCAGTCCTGGACCACCGGGATGTCCACCCGCTGGTAGCCGTCGAGGTAGCGGCAGTTCGAGGTGTAGCCGAAGCTCGTCACGCCCACGATCCGCCCGTTCAGGTACAGCGGGCCCCCCGAGTCGCCGAAGCACGTGCCGCCGGTGCCGAACGTGTCGTTCTCGTTGCCGTTGGTCTGCAGGATCTGCGGCGTGAGCTTCTGGCCGGGCATGTCCACGTAGCGGCGGATGAGCGGGTAGCTCATCGGCTGCGGGTTCTGCGGGCCGTCATCGGCCTTGCGCACCTCCGTGCCGTAGCCGACGGCGCGGAAGAGCGTGCTGCGCAGCCCGCTCGTCGGGATGGCGTCGAGCGTCCCGGCGGGTGCGACCTGCCCGAGCGGCAGCGGGACGGCCTTCTCGAGCACGACGACGCCGACGTCGTTCCAGTTGGCCATGTCCGTGAAGCCCGAGTACTGCGGGTGCGTGTAGGCGGTGCCGTAGTTGTAGCCGCGCAGGTCGCGGGCGGTGAACCCGACCGAGGGGTCCGAGGCCGTCGGCAGGCCGGACGGCGGCTCCTCCGCGATGACGGACTCGAACGTGACCATGGTCTTGCCCACGGTCCCGTCGGTGCAGTGCGCCGCCGTGAGCAGCACGGTGGGGGTCACCAGCGTCGCGGAGCAGCGGAACCTGCCGCCTGACTCGTCATAGAACAGGATGAGCCCGACATTGGGATGCAGGTTGCCGTCCGGCGTCCCCCCGGTGCTCGCCGCGGCGGGTCCCGCGGACACCGCGAGCCCGAGCACGGTCGCCACGGCAGCCAGCGCGGACACGATCTTGATACGCATCAATGATTTCCTCTCCCCCGAGTGTGTGAAGGATATTCTTCACACACTCGGGGCCGCTGACCAGATCTCGCGGGGAGGAAATGACCGGCCGGTTGGGTTCAGACCAGCGGGAGCCGCTCCATGCGGCGGTAGACGGCGTCGCGGTGCTGCGCGATCCGCTCGTCGTCAGGCCGGGAGAGGCGGACAAGCCGCCAGAGCAGGCGCACGACGGCGGGGACTCGCCACCCGCTCGCGGCGGCACCGCCGCCGCGGGCCGAGGCAGGTTCGATCGCCTGCGCGGGCGGGGCGGGTTCGTGGGAGGACAGGACGGACGAGGCGCTGGGTGAAGCGCTGGAGGAGGCAGACACGAGGGACTCCTGGGTGGTGGGATTTCGTCGGCGCGGCACCGGCCTGAGTGCAGGGAAGGGCGCGGAAAAGGCCGATCAAGGGCATGCCGAATTCAGGCGGGCAGAATTCGGCCGAAAACAGGCACGGAGGACGCGTCACAAGAAATATTCGGCGTCCGACCGCGTGGAATGCGAACGCGGCACAGACCAGCAGAAACCAGAGAAATCAGCGGGGAAAGATGAACCGGAAATCGATCCGGCACCCGCCGCTGCGGCGTGGTCTACGGATGGACCGCTGAGCGGTCACGAGCGGGGCCTCGCCCCTTCGCCTGAGGGGACGCCGTTGCCGGGAGCGCGAAGCGCACCAGGTGCCGCCCGGAATCGTGCGGGCCATCGTGGCGACAGCGGTCGTGGCGAAGGGAAGCTACAGCGGCTGGCCGCGGGGCGCGTCAGGCGCCGAAGGCGCCAGCAGCTGGCTCGTGACGGTCAGTGCCGATCCGACCACGGGTGAGGTACGCGGTGATCATCATCGTCCCAGCCTCCTTCTGCTGCTAGCGGTTCGCCTCCGGGCGAAGGCACAACGTCAAAGCTAGGGCATATTCCGGATAATGCGCAAGCGCAGCCTAGGAATTTATTCCGGAATTTGTTCTCAGAGGCCCCAGGCCTCGATTGCGGGGGTCCTCTTGTCCCACCCGAGCCGGCATGCCTTGGCCGTTCCGAGAATGAAATGCCGGCCCTCGACCGGATCGAGGTCGAGCCAGCGCGCGGCGAGGATCCGGCAGAAGTGGCCGTGCGCCACGACGAGCGCGTTCTCCACTCCGGAGTTCCGCACGCGCTCGACGATCCGGTCCGCCCTGGCCCCGACCGCGGAGAGCGCCTCGCCGTTCGGCACGCCGTGGGTCCAGATGAGGTACCCCGGGTTGTCCCTGCGGACGTCGGCCGAGCGGATGCCCTCGTAGTCGCCGTAGTCCCATTCGACGGCGTTGGGCTCGGTCTCGGCGTCGGGGAACCCGGCGAGCTCCGCCGTGCGGCGGGCTCGCTGGAGCGGCGAGGTCAGGACGAGGCCGAAGTCGACGCCGTCGAGCGTCGCCCTCGCGGCCCGCGCCTGGTCCTCGCCCACCGGTGTGAGCGCGAGGTCGGTCAGGCCCGTGTACTGGCCGCTGCGGGACCACTCGGTCTCGCCGTGGCGGAGGAGCCAGAGACGCGTCAGCCCGTAGTCCTCGGCCCCCGGAAGCCCCATGCCGCTCATGCGCCGTCCCCGTTCTTCTCTGTCTTCTCTGTCTTGTCTGCCGTCTTCTCTGTCGTGCCTGCCCCCGCCTCAGGCTGCTCCGCCCACCAGGCGAGCAGCCGGCGTCGTGCCTCCTCCTCGCCGAGCGGCCCGTGCTCCATGCGCTCCTCGAGCAGGAAGCGGTAGGCGCGGCCCACGACCGGCCCAGGCCGGATCCCGAGCAGGGCCATGATCTGCTGGCCGTCGAGGTCCGGACGGATCGCGGCGAGCTCCTCCTGCTCGGCGAGCTCGGCGATGCGCCGCTCGAGGTCGTCGTAGGCGAAGGCCAGGCGCTCAGCCTTGCGCTGGTTCCGCGTCGTGACGTCCGAGCGCGTGAGCCGGTGCAGGCGCTCGAGCAGCGGCCCGGCGTCGGTCACGTACCGGCGCACGGCCGAGTCGGACCAGCCCGCCTCGCCGTAGCCGTAGAAGCGCATGTGCAGCTCGACGAGGCGCGCGACGGCGGCGATCGTGTCGTTGTCGAAGCGCAGCGCCTTCATGCGCTTCTTCACGAGCTTTGCCCCGACGACGTCGTGGTGGCGGAAGCTCACCGCGCCGCCTTGTTCGAAGCGGCGCGTCGCCGGCTTCCCGACGTCGTGCATGAGCGCGGCGAAGCGCAGCACGAAGTCCGGGCCCGGGACGGGTCCCTCCGCGTCCGTCTCGAGCGCGGCGGCCTGCTCGAGGACCACGAGCGAGTGGTGGTAGACGTCCTTGTGGCGGTGGTGCTCGTCGGCCTCGAGCTTGAGCGCGGGGACCTCGGGGAGGACGCGCTCGGCGAGGCCCGTATCGACGAGGAGGTCGATGCCCGTGCGCGGCGCCGCGCCGTTGACGAGCTTGACGAGCTCGTCGCGGACCCGCTCGGCGGAGATGATGTCGATGCGCTCGGCCATCGCCGTCATGGCCGCCTTCACCTCGGGGGCGACGTCGACGCCGAGCTGGGAGGCGAAGCGCGCGGCCCGCATCATGCGCAGCGGGTCGTCGGAGAAGGAGAGCTCGGGCGCGCCGGGCGTGCGGAGGATACCGGCGTGCAGGTCGCGGACGCCGCCGAACGGGTCCACGAGCTCGAGCGAGGGCAGCCGCAGCGCCATCGCATTCATGCTGAAGTCGCGCCGCTCGAGATCGTCCACGAGGTTCCGGCCGAAGGCGACGACGGGCTTGCGCGAGTCGGGATCGTAGGCCTCGGCCCGGTAGGTGGTCACCTCGATCTGGTGCCCGCCCCGGCGGAGCCCGATCGTGCCGAAGTCGCGGCCGATGTCCCAGTGCGCATCGGCCCAGCCGCGGATCACGGCGATCGTCTCGTCCGGCGTTGCATCGGTCGTGAAGTCCAGGTCCGGGGACGTGCGGCCGAGGAAGAGGTCCCGCACGGGCCCGCCCACGAGGGAGAGCTCGAATCCGGCGTCGGCGAAGCGCGCCCCGAGCTCGAGCACCACCGGGTCCACCTTGAGCTGCACGGCTGCCTGCTGGGTCCCCTGGGGTGCCGTCTCATCTGCTGCCATAGTCCTTAAATCTTTGCAGATCCCGGCGCGCCCGCCCTCCACGGTCCCGGCCTCGGTCATCGGGGCGGATGCGTTGGCTAGAGTGGAGTGCATGGTCATCCCGTTGCCGAGCGATCCTCAGAAGAGGAGGAGTGCGCCCCTGCCCTCGGCAATCGGGCCGCACGTCGCGCCGGCCGGGCACGGCTACCCCTCCTCCCTCCCGACGGTCGAGGAGGTCTCCGCGGGCGGCGTCGTCGTCGACACCTCGGACCCGAACCTGCCGGTCGCGATCATCGCCCGCCTCAACCGCGGCGGCCGCCTCGAGTGGTGCCTGCCGAAGGGCCACCCCGAGGGCCGCGAGTCGAACGAGCATGCCGCCATCCGCGAGATCAGCGAGGAGACGGGGATCCACGGGGAGATCCTCGCCCCGCTCGGGAGCATCGACTACTGGTTCACCGTCACGGGCCACCGCGTCCACAAGACCGTGCACCACTACCTCCTGCGCGCCGTCGCGGGCGAACTGACGATCGAGAACGACCCGGACCACGAGGCGGTCGACGTCGCGTGGATCCCGATCTCGGAGCTCACCCGGCGGCTGTCCTTCCCGAACGAGCGACGGATCGCGGACCTGGCCCGCGAGGTCCTGCCGGAGCACCTGCTCACGTGAGGCCCTGACCATGGCGTCCACCCCGGCCCCCGCCTCCGAGGCGCGCTCGAGCGCCATCATGGCCGCCGGCACCCTCATCTCGAGGGCGCTGGGGTTCGTGCGCTCGTGGATGCTCATCCTCGCCCTGGGCCTCGGCTCGACGGTCGCGGACACGTTCGTCAACGCCAACAACCTGCCGAACCTCATCTTCCTGCTGGTCGCGGGCGGCGTGTTCAACGCCGTCCTCGTGCCGCAGATCATCAAGGCGAGCGGGGCGCCCGACGGCGGCGCGGACTACATCTCGCGGCTCATGACGCTCGGGGTGCTCGTCATGCTCGGCCTCACGGCCGCCGTGACCCTCGCTGCTCCGCTCGTCATGCAGCTGACCACGTCCGGGTACAGCGAGCAGCAGCTCGCCCTCGCGACGGTCTTCGCGTTCTGGTGCCTTCCACAGATCTTCTTCTACGGCCTGTATGCCCTCCTGACCCAGGTGCTCAACGCCCACGGGGCCTTCGGGCCCGCGATGTGGGCCCCGATCATCAACAATGTCGTCGCCATCGCGGGCCTCGGCCTCTTCGCGTGGATCTTCGGCACGAACGCGGTCAACCCCCACAGCCTCGATGCGTGGACGCCCCTGCACACGGTCTTCGTGGCCGGGTTCTCAACCCTCGGGGTCGTCGTCCAGACCATCCTGCTGCTCGTTCCGATCCGGCGGCTGAGGCTGGGGCTGCGGCCCGCGTTCGGGTGGCGCGGCGTGGGGCTCGGGCAGGCGGCCCGGCTCGGCGCGTGGACGCTCGCGACCGCGGCCGTGGGGCAGCTGACCTTCCTCTACGTCATGAAGGTAGCGTCCCTCCCGGGCGCCGAGCGCGAGCGGCTGCGCGAGGCGGGTGACCCCCTCTGGCAGCGGATCCCCGGCAACACCGTCCTCGAGATCGCCTCGCAGCTGTACCTCCTGCCGCACTCGATCATCGCGCTGTCCCTCGCGACGGTCCTGTTCAACCGGATGACCCAGGCTTCCCAGGCCCACGACCGCGCCGGGGTCCGGGAGGCGCTGTCCCACGGCCTGCGCACCATGGCCGTCGCGACGGTGTTCAGCGCCCTCGCGCTCTTCGCCCTCGCGGCCCCGCTCGGCATGTTCTTCTCGGGCGGCAAGGCGTCCGACGGCGTCATGCTGGCCCAGACGCTCAGCATCCTCGCGCTGAGCACGCCGTTCATGAGCGCGAACTTCATGATGGCGCGCGTCTTCTACGCGAACGAGGACGCCCGCACCCCGTTCAGGATCCAGCTCTGGCTCGCCGCGCTCAACGTGGTCGGGGCGTTCGGCATCCAGTACCTCCCGCCGCGGTACGTGATCTTCGCGATCGCTGCCCTCTACACGGTGGGCAACATCCTCTCGGTGGTCATCAGCAGCCACTACCTCCGGCGCCTGCTGGGCCACCTCGACGGCGCCCACGTCGCCCGCTCCTACATCCGCATGGGGTACGCCGCGGCGGGCGCGGCGCTCGTCGGGGCCGCCGCCGTCGCGCTCCTCGGCGGGTACGACCCCGAGGGGTTCATCTGGACCTCGAGCTGGGCCGCGCTCGTGGCGGTGGCCGTCATCGGCGTGCCGATGCTCCTCGTGTACATCGTGCTCCTGCGACTGTTCCGGGTGACGGAGGTCCGCGACCTGATGCGGCCGCTCCTCGGCCGGCTCGGCGCGCGAGGTGCGGTCCCGCCGTCGTCCGCGCCCGAGGACCGCGCCGCCGCTGCCACCGCCGGCGCCGGCGAGGCCGCCGCGCCCGCCGCCGCGCCGAAGGAGCCGGTCGCGCCGCTGACCGCGCCGATCCATACGATCTCGGACGACACAGGCATCATCCCGCGCATCTCGGGCCAGTTCGACCCGAGCATGTACCGCGCCCAGGCCTCGGGCACGAGGGTCGAGAAGCTCCCCGGGCGGCGCACGTTCCAGGGACCGCCCGGGGAGAATCCGCACTTTCCTGAGGGCTGACGGGCCTGTTCCCCCGGGCGCGCTCGGCCGTTAACGCTAGGATCACTAGCAGCACAGGGCGCGGCCGGAGGCCCGCCCGGGCCAGCGACCAGGAGGTTTCCGTGTCCCAGTCCATCGACGTCGGCACCGTGCTCGGGGGGCGGTACAAGGTCACGTCCTCGATCGTGGCGTCCCAGGACGGCGATCTCGTCCTCGACGGCGTGGACCAGGTGCTGAACCGGCCTGTGAGCATCGTTGTCTCCGCGCCGGCGAACGCCGACCAGCTCGCGCAGAGCGCCCGCGAGGTCGCGATGGGCGAGCGTCACGGGGCTGTGCAGGTGCTCGACCTCGGCACGAGCCACGGCTCGACCTACCTCATCACGAACCACACCGCGGCGACGGACCTGCTCGACCTCATCGTCCCGCAGGAGACGCCATACGTCGAGCCGTTCTTTACGGACACCCTCGGCAGCGAGATCTTCGGCGAGGAGCGCTCGCGCGAACCCGAGACCTATGACGGTCATATTGACGCCGGCAACCCCCGCGACTACATCCGCTACGACGACTACCAGCACGACGACGGCGGCCAGGCCAAGACGTATGGCGCCGGGGGTGCCGCGGCGGCCGGTGCCGCCGCCGCGCCCGGGGCAGGCCCGGGCGGGAACATCCCGCCGCAGCCTGCCGCGCCCCCGCGCTCCGCGGTCGGTACCGGTGAGCGCGCGGCTCAGGGCCAGCCCGCCCAGGCCCAGCCTGCCCGTCCCGCTCAGCCTGCTCAGCCCACCCAGGCCCAGCCGAGCCACGGCCAGCCGACCCAGGCCCAGCCCACTCACGCGCAGCCCACTCAGCAGGGCCGCCCTGCCCAGCACGATCAGCCCACCCAGGCCCAGCCCGTCCCTCCCGGCGCGGGCGGTCCGCGCGGTGGCAGGGGGGCCGGCGCCGCCGCTGCCGGCGCCGCAGCGGGCGCTGCTGCCTCGAGCCCCAAGGTGACGCCGTGGCCGGCCGAGGGCCACGGCACCGCGGGGGGTGCGACTGCACCGATCTCGCGCGGGTCCGGCGTCACCTCCGGGGTCCCAGACGGCTCGGCCCCGACAGCCGCCGCACCGGTGCAGCCGTCACAGAGCCGCCCGGGAACGCCGGGGGGTCAAGCCTCCGGCGGCCGCGGGTCCGCCGCTGCGGCGGGCAGGCAGTCCTCGGTCTTCCCGCCGAGCCCGGGCCGCGGGCCAGCTGAGGACGAAGACTTCGAGGACGACGAGGAGTCGCGTCCGCGTTCGGTGCCGTGGCTCGTCGGCGGGGTGCTCGCCGTCGTCCTCGTCGCGGCGCTCATCTTCGCGTTCACGACCCTCGGCTCCCTGTTCCAGCCCGAGGCGAATGGCCCCCAGGCCACCGAGACGAACCGGCAGTCCCCGCAGGCGACGGGCGGGGCGACCCCAAGCCCCTCGGCGACACAGGCGCCAACAGGCCCTCCCGCCATCGCCTCGGTGACCCGGCTGAATCCGTCCGAGCTGAGCTTCGCCAATGATTTCGACAGCAAGCTCCCGTCGACCTTCGATGGCAACACCGCGACCTACTGGTCTGAGATGGAGTTCGCGCGCGAGGACTGGGGCGGCTTCGTCAAGAACGTCTCGCTCGTCGTCGAACTCAAGGACCCGGCCAAGATCAATCAGGTCACGCTCGTACAGTCCGGCGGATCCGGCGGGAACATCAGCGTGTACACCAACACCTCGCCGAACCTGACCGGCGCGACGCTCGCCGGCACCACGTCCTTCACCGGTCCTCAGGTGTCTGTTCCGGTGGCCAACGCCCCGACGGCCGAGTACGTGATCGTCCAGATCAACACGCTGCCGCGCCTCTCGGCCCCGAAGACCCAGTTCGGCTTCGGCCTGCGCCTGGCGGAGATCAAGGTCGAGTAGCAGTTCTCCCTCATCGCAAGCGGGCCCCCCGGAGTTTCCGGGGGGCCCGCTCTGTATTTCCCCCGATGTCCGTGCGGCCAGCCCTTGGGTACCCTTGAACAAGACTGTGCCGTGGAATAGCACCGCGCAGCGATGCGTTGTGGCTTCCAACGGCCGAGACAGAATGATGAGGAAGAGGGACAGCCTGTGAGCACTGCCGCAGACATTCGGGACGTGATTATCGTCGGTTCGGGGCCCGCGGGTTACACCGCAGCCATCTACACCGCGCGAGCCAACCTGAATCCGTTGATCTTTGCCGGTTCCGTCACCGCCGGCGGCGAGCTCATGAACACGACGGAAGTTGAGAACTTTCCCGGCTTCCCCGAAGGCGTCCAGGGTCCCGAGCTCATGGACAAGCTGGAGCAGCAGGCCTCGAAGTTCGGCGCGCAGATCGAGTTTGAGGACGTCGAGTCCCTCGACCTCGAGGGTGAGATCAAGACGGTGACGCTGGCCAACGGCGACTCCTTCAAGGCCCGCGCGGTGATCATCGCGACCGGCTCCGCCTACCGCGAGCTGGGCCTGCCGAACGAGAAGCGCCTCTCCGGGCATGGCGTGAGCTGGTGCGCGACCTGCGACGGCTTCTTCTTCAAGGACCAGGACATCGCGGTGATCGGCGGCGGCGACTCGGCGATGGAGGAGGCCCTGTTCCTCACCAAGTTCGCCCGTACCGTGACCGTGGTCCACCGCCGCGACACCCTGCGCGCCTCGAAGATCATGGCGGACCGCGCCCTGGCTCACGAGAAGATCAGCTTCATCTGGAACTCCGAGGTCGCCGATGTCATCGGCGGTGACAAGGTCACCGGCCTGACCCTTCGCAGCACTCTTGACGGCACCATGTCGTCGCTCAGTGTCACCGGCGTGTTTGTGGCCATCGGCAACGATCCGCGCACCGAGCTCGTGAAGGATGTCCTCGAGATCACGCCCGACGGCACGATCGCCGTCGAGGGCCGCACGTCAAAGACCGCCCTTCCCGGCGTCTTCGCAGCTGGCGACGTCGTGGACCCCACCTACCGTCAGGCAATCACCGCAGCCGGCTCCGGTTGCGTTGCCGCCCTCGACGTCGAGCACTACCTCGCCGACGTCGAGGCGCACGCCCTCGCTGCCCAGGCCTGAGCCCCTACAGAAACGGAAGACTCCATGAGCAACGCCACGAATGTCACCGACGCAGAGTTCACCGACAAGGTGCTTCTTTCCGAGAAGCCGGTCATCGTGGACTTCTGGGCCGAATGGTGCGGGCCGTGCCGCAAGGTTGGTCCCATCCTGGACGACATCTCGGTCGAGTACGCGGACCAGGTCGAGGTCGTGAAGGTCGACGTCGACAACAACCCGAACATCGCTGCCGAATACGGGATCACCTCCATTCCGGCGATCTACCTGTTCGAGAAGGGCAAGGTTACGGGCACGGTCATCGGTGCCCGCCCGAAGCAGTACTTCGAGAAGGAGTGGAGCGAGGTTCTCACGAAGTAGCTCTTGAGGGACCGACTTCGGCCTCACATGAGGCTTCGAGGGGAGCGGCTAAGGCCGCTCCCCTCTTTTTGTAGGTGTTTCACGTGAAACCGCGATGGAAGGACGTCGCCGAATCGACTCCTCCTATTCGTCGTTGGGGACAAGTGGCCTCGGGTGGATGTCTTGCGCTCCACCGTTCTACGGTTCCGCTCACAACGAGGAATGAGAGGGCCGGAACTGGCTGGAGCCGGTAGGGACTGGACTGTTGGGTTTCACGTGAAACATTCACAGCCACGACCTTCGCCGCCTGGTTGAGGCTTCCTACGCTTTGTGCGTGCGCCCTCCCTGCTCCACTCCAAGTTCCAATGAACGCTCCTGGAACGAATCGCCACGCACCCCCGATCCTCTTCCCAGGCAGGGCATTCCAGCTCGTCCCAGGGCACGCGAATCGGGCGCGGCTCCTTCGCCTCACGCACGCTCATTACACCTGCAGACACCAATGCGATAGCAATGACAGCAAGACCCACGTGGCAACCAACCAGCGACCCGAACCACAGAATGCGCAGACCCGAAGCTCTCAACGTACTCCACCTCTCCGACAGCCGGAGGCGAAATGCAGTACGCTGCCCAAGAACTGAATGGCGGCATCTACCGAAATAAGTAGATTTCGATCTTCCGGTGCCGATTTGCTGTTGGATGAATGTGCCTCTGCGTTGGTCTTGCCGCAGCTCCAGGCCAAATTCGCGCCACACATCGAAAGGGGCTGACCGGAGCATGGGATCCGCCCACCCGCATAGCAGCGCTGATCTGGGGACGGGTCTAGGAATGCGGTCCGCAGGTCCTAGGGTCCGCAGGTCCTAGGAGAGTTGCGTGAGCAGTGGCGCGGACAGCGGCATTCTGTTTGGGGACTCCCCAACTTGTCCACGACGCCCAAGACTCTTCGAGAATCATGCCGAACATGCAGTCGTCGCAGATTGGGCAGCACGGCGGCCGGCTGCCGGGGCATCCAGCACAGGGGGCTGTCGCCGTTCCCGTGCCCTGCACGGCGATCGGCACCTCGACCCCCTGTGTGGGAACCGGTTTTTGCCCTCAGGCTATGCACTGGCTGGTCTTTCCCCGGATTGAATCTCATCGCCACCACCAATCCGGCCTGCCGCATCCATTAGTCGGTTCCTTAATATGCAGTCTCGAAAGGCAGCGGCGCCCAATGCTGGAGCAGCCATCATCTCCCCGGCGTGATCCCAAACCGCTGCTCACACCGTCTCACCACGCATGGGATGAGGCGTGATGCCGCCTTCGGCACCTGGCCTGTGGGCACTGGGCTCCGGGCGCTGCGGACATGTTCGTCCAAAGAGCCCAGCGTTCCAACTACCCACGTTGGGAGAGGCTGACGTGATGACAACTTCAAGTCCTGCTTGAATGCGCCTGTTAGGACCGGCAGTTCAGGGCCTAGGTAGGTCGGCCGACCTCCTGACCGAATCTGAAGGACTACAGGATCATCTCCGGACGCCAGGACTGGCTCTCGCTCTGGATCCGGATGGCCTAATGGTGCGTGCAAATCCGCGTCACTTGCTCGTGCCCTCGATCACAGGGCGTACCCGTCAATCCGTGCCCTCACTGATCTCCGCAATCCACAGGTTCAGCACCTGTCAGCTCTAGCCCGATGAGCCCCTAAGAGCGGGGGCGCCTCCCGTGGACGACAACTTGCCGTGTCGTTCTCCCAGTCTTGGCATGTCGGCGTCTTCTTTGAGGGGCAGCTTGCTCTCACCGTCATTGGCCGATCCGTTCCCTGACTCAACGCGCCAACAGTACGCCGCCCCCTCAACTCCACAGCGCCTCGACTCCTATCCTTCCGCATCAGGGGAGGTTTCACGTGAAACATCGGGAAGCAGGCTGTCCCTCAGTGGCTCGAGTCGAAGAGCACAGATCCCAGTCCTCTTGCAGAACCGTTGCCGAGCTGGCGACACCATTGGTGGGCGTCAGCAAGGCTCCACATGAACATGTTCCGCCCAAGCCTGATGACGCACCGCGTCTAGACGGATGGACGGTCCAGTGCGATGAGGCCCCTATGGCCGAACCCCATGAGGGACCAGGCATCTGGCCACTGCGATACCCCGCTGACTTCGCGGCATCCACATGGTAGGAGAAGCCTTCACATATCCGACCAGTACTCCCACTGAGAGGAGCGGCCTTCACCGTACAGTCAGCAGACGTGTCGACCCGCACCGTTATCTGGCGTGAAGGAGACCGGGGGGCTAAGACAGTACCGGTCAGATTGGCGCGCAGACATCCGGCCATGGATCGAACTCGCCAACCGTCAAGACCGATTCTGGGCCCAGGCCGGCGGCGGGTCCTGAGGGGACAGAGGGCACGTCATGTACTCGCGGCTCTGCACAGCCCGGCTTGAAACGCCTCAGTCGTCCACAGGTCTGTAGCGACCTCGGCCCCGCCGCGGATCGGACGCCAGCTTATCCACACGACTATCCACAGCCGTTATCCACAGCAATACCCACAGCCCAAAGGCCCCATTCGAAGAGCGATTGGCTGGAACGCCCACGCTTCGTCCTGGCATTCCCGCAGCCGAGGGGCTGGCCGTGGCGCGCGTCACCGGCGGACAGAGTTTGGCCCGACGCGATGTGCCGCAATTCACGCTGGCGGCCGGCACCTAAAAATGCGCAGAGTGCCCGATATCTGCTGATTTGACCGGGTTGAACGCCTCACACTAGCGTCCGCTCACTCTGACTAAGCCCAGCAGAGTCATCGACGGGCGTTACCTTAAGGGCCGCGCCCTCCGCGCGGATGAGGACTGCCTACTGTGGACTGACCCCAGCTGTCTCCGCGGCCCGTCATGCACACTGGCCATCCACAGCGTTATCCACAGGTAGATGCGCCTATGCACATCCTCCATGCACACAGTTATCCACAGGCGCATGGCAGCGGGGAATGCCGCCCCCGCGTCCTGTCAGAGAGAGCAAGTCCTGCGGATGACTCGTCTACCCCACGCTTGGCGGGATGGGCACCACCTGGCCCTTCCCCTCAGGCGCCCGTAGCGGGAACGTATGTGCCAGGCTGTCCGACTGGACACGCAGCTGACAGCCGCTACGGCCGAACCCGTTGCCACCCGAAAACGCCCCAGCAGGCCTCTGTCTCTGGGTCCCAGGGACCGCTGCGGAGACCCGACTCCGCGGGAGCTTCTGACAGTCCATGGGAACCTCGCAGCGCCATACCGGAGGCAGCCTGAGGACGATGGACTGTCCAGGGCCGCGTTTCACGTGAAACACCGGAACATGTCGGTTGGGGTAAGGATGCCCCTTTTTGGCTCGCCCTGTGCGGACCAAGAAGACAGCGCGGCTTCAGTCTCTTGTTGCGGACGGCTCGCCATCGTCGATGTCTGCCGTCCTCAAGGTCCACCTCTGCTGAGTGCCCCCTGTACCCCGGCTGGCATACGCCACCACTGCCATCCGACGAGGCGCCTCTGACGAGACGACAGCGAGCAGCTTCGGCACCTCGTCGACTCCCCAGCGGCAACCAGTCCTCTCCTTCGTCCTGGGACTGCCTGCACTTCGGCACTTCTTCCGAAAGTGCCTGCGCCAGTTCAGCGGCACGAGCCCATGTAGGGACAGCACGATGGGGGACAAGAACCAGCACGGGCAGTCCGTGGACAGGCACCACGACGCCCTGCCGTGCGCCGCCCGACCGCTTAGCCAGCCGTGGGAATGGCATGTCGCCTGTCGAGCTCGGGACATGATGCCAGCCCATCAGCCGGCCGACAAAGAGGACGGTCGAGCTTGGCGAACACGGGACATGGATCGGGCCTCCTGTTCGCGTGCCCATGTCGCACACGAATGTCCGCTCTCCGGGGGATGCCGCGTTAGCTTGAAGGAGGCGTCTCCTGAGAACTGAGGGAGACGAAGACTGAGGGTGTCGTCGAGTATGCGCGGGTTGGGGCGCACTAGAGGAGCCTGCCAGTCAGGCCGACGACCGCTTGCAAGACTGGCTAGCGCGGGGAGTGCAACAGTGCCGATATCGCTGGAACCCCTGATCGCCGGATGTACGAGCGACATGCCGGGAGGTGGTCTTCACAGCATTCGCAAGCACAGAGCCTTTGGCAGGAGGTCAAGTTTCCCGACAGTGGCCCCCACGCGAAGAGCCGGAAGAGGTGCTTTCCTAAGAGACGCTCATTCATAGGAAACGGATATTCGAGATGGAGTGCACTAACTATAAGGCACGTGAATTGCTGCCGCCGCGGGATCTGGTTCTGGGGCGGAGAAAACAGCGACAACAATGCTGATCTTCGCGCTCATTTGGGCAAGCGATACAGGAATTGCCCAACTGCCGCCGGGCGTCTGAAGCTCGGCCGCCACAAGCCGCAATGCAACGAGCCTCTGGAGGACCACATGCAACAGGGCCCGGCACCGCCCCTGTGTTTCACGTGAAACAGGACATTCTGCTGCCATCCGTCTGCTCCGCCTTCCAGCCGGGCACTAATCGCCGCATGCCACAGGGCCCAAGATTCGAACTTCATTCTCTAGACACAACACTGACAAGAGTGGGGCCTGCGTAGACCCCTGGGAAGCAGCTTTGACCTGTTCCCTGAGGGAACTTCTGCGCGACTGTCCGTCCGGGACTCGAAGCCAGTTCTGCCCCCCGAGCTCGGTCTCCCCCTTCAACCTTGGTCATCCCGACCAGAAAGCCCATAGCGCAGACTCGAAAGTCCGTTATGCCGGTGAACCCGTTGACCGGCGCGAGGCCCTCCGACTTGGCCAATAGGAAGCCCGATGCAGATAAGCAGCAATCTGCAGAAGTCTGGGGCCTCCTGGACGGCGGCTGCTTCTAGGCAGAACTGCAGGAAGGCTGGATGCAAGACGTCGTCAGTGGAAGTCCTCCTGAAGAGAAGAACAGATCTCTCGCTGCCAGCGAATCAGCCCAGATCGCTCCAGATCGTCAATTCATGATCCGCAGACTGAGGTGTCCTGCGCCTACTGACAAAGACAAGGAGGGCGCCGTTTCACGTGAAACGGCGCCCTCCTGACTACGTCATCCCTGCCAAGACGTCACTCCTACTCCCCATCCGGGCTGATGAGCGACATGATGCGGTTGAGGTCCTCCACGGACGCGAATTCGATGCTGACCTTGCCCTTGCGGGCACCGAGGGTGATCTTGACGTTCGTGTCGAGACGGTCGGCAAGGTTCGAGGCGAGGAAGTCCAGCCGCTCGTGCCGGGCGTTGGGCCGCGGCGCATTGCGACGCTGCTCCTGCGGCTCCTGGTACAGCGCGACAGCCTCCTCGGTGCCTCGCACGGACAGCCCCTCCGCGATGATCTTCTGGGCCATGCGCTCGATGGCCGCGTCATCCGGGAGGGAGAGAAGCGCCCGGGCGTGGCCTGCGGTGATGACGCCGGCTGCCACGCGACGCTGGACGAGCGGCGGGAGACGCAGCAGGCGGATCGTGTTGGAGACCTGCGGCCGCGAGCGGCCGATCTTGTCCGCGAGCTCTTCGTGGGTTGCTCCGAAGTCCTCGAGCAGCTGCTGGTAGGCGGCCGCCTCTTCGAGCGGGTTCAGCTGGCTGCGGTGAAGGTTCTCGAGGAGCGCATCGCGCAGCAACGCATCGTCGCCGGTGTCCCGGATGATCGCCGGGATTGTCTCCAGACCGGCCTCGCGGGTCGCGCGCCAACGGCGCTCACCCATGACGAGCTCGTAGGGCTCGCTACCGGATTCCGTTGACTTGCGGACGACGATGGGCTGGAGGACGCCGATCTCGCGCACCGAATGCACGAGCTCCGCCATCTCCTCCTCGTCGAAGACGCTGCGGGGCTGGCGTCGGTTCGGGTGGATGTCGGCCACCGGCAGCTCGGCGAACTGAGCCCCGGGGACCTCGACCAGGTCGAGACCATCGCCCTCGGCAGGAGCAGCGCCCCGCCGCCTGGACGCCGCCGCTGGCTTCTTCGCGGCGGGAGCGGCTTGGCCTTCGCCGACGGCTTCCGCCGAGGTCGAGACCTGATCCGTCGACGCGGAATCAGAAGCTGAGGGCGCAGCGTCCGCGACCTCGGGGGCACCCGGGGGCGCACCTGCTGCCGCCCCTGCGCGAGCGCCCGCCTCGCCTGTCTCGTCTGGGGCCGGGACGGACTTAGCCTCGGCAGCAGGCGTCTGGAGCTCAGTTCGCTCACGCTGACCCGCGTCAGGGAAGAAGAGGTCCACGGGCCGCGACGGCGTCGCGGCGCCGCCTGCGGCCGGAGCGGTGCTGGGGATGAGGGCACCCAGCCCCCGACCCAGTCCTCGGCGCTTCTCGCTCATGGCGCTAATCCTCCCTTAGACCCGCGCGCAGTGCGGGCATTGTGGCTCTGTGCGTGTGGCTCGACGGTCACGGCCGTCGTCAGCGCTCTGCGATCTCCGCGGCGGCCTCGAGGTACGAGAGCGCGCCCGTCGACGACGGATCGTAGGTCATGACGGTCTGCTGGTAGCTCGGCGCCTCGGAGATCCTCACGGACCGCGGAACCACTGCATCGAGGACCTGCTCCGGGAAGTGCTCCCGCACTTCGGCGGCCACCTGGGCCGCAAGGTTGGTCCGGCCGTCGTACATCGTCAGGAGGATCGTCGAAACGCTCAGATCTGCGTTGAGGTGCTTCTGGATCATCTCGATGTTCTTCAGCAGCTGACTCAGCCCCTCGAGCGCGTAGTACTCGCACTGGATCGGGATGAGGACTTCGGTCGCGGCACAGAACGCATTGACCGTGAGCAGCCCGAGGCTGGGCGGGCAGTCGATGAAGATGTAGTCGAGGCGGGGCTTGCCCTCGGCCTCGCGCTTCTTGGCGTAGTTCTCGATCGCCCGCCGCAGTCGCTGCTCGCGGGCGACGAGCGAGACGAGCTCGATCTCCGCCCCGGCCAGGTGGATGGTGGCCGGCGCGCACTCGAGGTTGGCGACGTCCGGGCACGGGGCAACGACGTCGCCGAGGGCCAGGTCATTGATGAGCACGTCGTAGATGCTCTCGACGTCCGCGTGGTGCTCGATCCCCAGAGCGGTCGACGCATTGCCCTGCGGGTCGATGTCGATCACGAGCACGTTCAGGCCGGCGGATGCCAGCGCGGCGGCGATGTTGACGGTCGTGGTCGTCTTGCCGACGCCACCCTTCTGGTTGGAGACCGTGAACACCCGGGTCTTCTCGGGCCGAGGAAGCTCGCGGTCGCGAAGGCGCTCTCGCCGCCGCGCCTCGTTCGCGAGCTGACTGGCAATGGGGCTGTCGTCGTCCATCGCGTCGAGCACCGTGACTCCCTTCGGAGAGGTTGTTTCACGTGAAACGGCAGCGCTGCGGTCAATCGCGAAAGGTTGAGTTCCCAGTCCGGGGCTTCCGAAGGCCGCCGAGCGTGCAGAACCGAGGGTCAGAAAAGGGGGAATCCTCTGGGCTGACGTCTCGCCACTGCTCACTGTTTACTCACTCTCGCCTTGCGTCGGATGCCTCCCTCTAGACTACCGGCTGCCACCGCCCCGGACGGGGAGCCTAGGCCGGTCCGACCGCGACGCGGACGACCGTTGTCGGCTCGTCCAGAAGCCCATCGCCGACGGTGTGCACCTCGGCGGAATGGCCCTTGTACTTCTTGAGCGCCTTGGCGGCCTTCTGGACCTCCTCCGCTGCGCTGCGGCCCTTGATCGCCACGAGGAAGCCTGCCCCGCCGAGCAGCGGGAGGGTGATGGGGATGAGCGTCGAGAGCGCGGAGACGGCGCGCGCGGTGACGAAGTCGACGTCGACCTCCCCGACGGCCTGCTCGGCCCGCCCGCGCAGCACGCGCACGTTCCCCAGCCCGAGGTCGGCGACGACCTCCTCGAGCCAGACGACGCGGCGCTCGAGCGGCTCGATGAGCGTCAGGGCAAGGTCCGGGCGTGCGATGGCGAGGCACAGGCCGGGCAGGCCGGCTCCGCTGCCGACGTCGGCGATCGAGGCGCCCTCGGGGAACTCGGACTCGACGACGGCGCAGTTCAGGACGTGCCGGCTCCACAGCCGGGGAACCTCGCGGGGCCCGATGAGGCCGCGCTCGAGGCCCGACGTCGCGAGGTGCCCGACGTAGCGACGGGCGACGTCGAGCCGGTCGCCGAAGAGGCGCTCGGCCGCGGCCAGCTCGCTGCCAGCCAGCTCCGGCACCGCCGCGGCGGTGCCGTCTTCCGGGACGCGCGCGACGGCGTCGTCCGCTCTCCCGGTGTGCGCGCGGTGAGGCTCGCCCATCGCGTCAGCCGGCCGAGACGACGATGTGGCGCCGCGCGCCCTCGCCCTCGGACTCGCTGACGAAGCCGAGGTCCGCGACGGCGTCGTGGACGATCTTGCGCTCGTAGGAGCTCATCGGATCGAGGTGTACCGGGCCCCTGCCGGCCTTGACCTCGGCGACGGCGTTCTCGGCGATCTCCTGGAGGGTCGTGGACCGCTCACCGCGGTAGCCGTTAATGTCCAGGACGAGGCGGGACCGGTAGCCTGTCGAGGCCAGCACCGAGAGCCGCGTGAGCTCCTGGAGCGCCTCGAGGACCTCGCCGTCCTGGCCGACGAGGGCGTCGAGACCCTCGGCAGGCTCCTCGGCGACGACCGAGAGGTAGGAGCGGCCGTTGCGGACCTCGATGTCGATGTCCCCGTCGATGTCTGCGATGTCGAGGAGCTCCTCGAGGTAGTCGGCGGCGACGTCCCCCTCCTCCTCAAGCCGGTTGAGCGGCGTCTGGTGCGCGGTCTCGTCCTCGGGCTCGACGCCCTCGGTGGGGTTCACGGCGGTGCTCTCGGAGGTCATGCCCTCTTCTTCCTGTTCTTCCTCTGCGGCTGCTGGCGCTGCGTCTTCGGGGCCGGCGGGGCCGGGATCTCCTCGGGCTTCATGGCCTTGCCCGTGGTGACGTCGATGGGGGCCAGGCCCTTGGCGGCACGGCGCTCGTTGAGCGCCTTGGCGGCGGGCGAGCCCGGGGCGGGCATGCGGCGGATCACGTAGAACTGCTGGCCCATCGTCCAGAGGTTGCTGATGGTCCAGTAGATGAGCACGCCGATCGGGAAGTTGATGCCACCGATGCCGAAGACGAGCGGGAGGACGTAGAGCAGGATCTTCTGCTGGCGCATGAAGGGGCTGGCCATGGCCTCTTCGGACATGTTCTTGGCCATGATCTGCTTCTGCGTGATGAACTGCGACGCGGTCATCGCGATGATCATCAGGATCGACAGCACGGCCACGGCCACGGCGTCCCCGCCGCCGCCGTGCAGGAGCGAGGCTGAGAGGGGCGCTCCGAAGATGCTCGACGCGTCGAACTGGACAACCTGGTCGTGGGTCAGCGCGCCGATGCCGGTGTTGCTCTTGTTCGCGTTGCTGATCCCGGAGAGCACCTGGAAGAGCGCGAAGAAGAACGGCATCTGGATGAGCATGGGCAGGCACGCGGAGAACGGGTTGGTGCCGTGCTTCTTGTACATGGCCATCTGCTCCTGCGCCATGGCCTGGCGCGAGAGCTGGTCCGTCTTGCCCTTGTACTTGGCCTGCAGCTTCTGGAGGTCCGGCTGCAGGAGCTGCATGCCGCGCTGGGCCTTGATCTGCTTGACGAAGACCGGAATCAGGGCAGCACGGATCACGAGCACGAGCCCGATGATCGAGAACGTCCAGGTCCACCCGGAGTCCTCGGGCAGCCCCAGGAACGTCAGTCCATCGTGGAAGGCCACCATGATGAAGGAGACCAGCCACTGGAACGGGAACATGATTGTCCCGAAGAAGTCCATCAGTTTTCCCTACATTCCTCGTGTCGTCGCGGCCGAGTCCTGGCCGTTGTCGGGCCCCTCAGTCCAGTAGCGGTCCGGATGGTTGAGCACCACGATCCGTGGGATCCTGCCCTCGGGCCAGTGCCGGTGGCCCTCAGGCACCGGATCCAGCCCCCCGGCGTTCCAGGGATGGCAGCGCATCAGGCGCCGGACTGCCAAGTACGATCCTCGCACAGCCCCGTGGACTGTGACCGCCTCGAGCGCGTAGGCCGAGCACGAGGGGAAGAACCGGCAGACCTGCCCGTAGAGCGGGGAGACCACGGCCCGGTAGGCGATGAGCAGCAGGATCAGGAGCCGCTGCGGGAGCGTCCACACCGCGCGCACGACGGCGGCGGCCCACCGGGGCATCGCGCCCCGGCCGGGCGCTGGGCTCGCCTCAGCGCTCGCCACGTGCCGTCGCCTCCTGTCCCGTCCCGCCAGCGGTCCCCCTGGCCCTGAGGCGCTTGAGTGCGCCGCCGAGGGCCGACTCGTAGTCCCGGCTGAGTTCGTCCCAGGGGGCCTGGGCCGCGGCCGGAAGGGCACGGACGACGACGTCGACGCCCGCCGGGTGCCGGCGGAGCGACGAGGCTGCCGCCTCCCTCAGCCTCCTCTTAACGAGGTTCCGGGTGACCGCGTTCCCTACGGACTTGGAGACGATGAAGCCGAAGCGCGAGGGGCGCCCGGGCGAATCCACGGCATACAGCACGACGTTCCGGCGCCCTTGGCGGACGCCGGAACGTACGGTATGCGTGAAGTCGGCGCCGGAGCGCAGGCGGTGGGGCGCGGCGAGCATGTGCCTACTCCGCGCTAGCCTGCTGCCGGGCCGGCAGTCTCAGTGCTCAGGCCGACAGCTCAGTGCGGCCCTTGCCGCGGCGGGCTGCCAGGATGGCACGGCCGGCACGGGTGCGCATGCGAAGGCGGAAGCCGTGCTTCTTGGCACGACGGCGGTTGTTCGGCTGAAAAGTCCGCTTGCTCACGGTCTCACTCCAGTGGATCCAGGGCGTCTGCCGGATGACGGGTGTGCTGGCGGACGCTGCGTATTCGGGGCCTGCCGCCCCGCCGCGCCTCATGCCGTCCGCCATCGCGGTCCCGGCCGCGGGGCCGGGCTCGTGAAGGCGTCCGTGGGCATGCGACAGGACAGTAGGCAGACACAAAGGACTTAACGACGTTAGGGCACGCGCGGCGACGGCGTCAATTCGGGAGGGTGCGCGAAGGAGGGCCCGGGAGGGCCCGACTGTGTGTCCCCAGCTGTGTCCAACCACACCCACAGGCCTGTGGACAGCGCGTCTGCTGGGCCCGGAAAGAGAACTTCAACAGTGTAATTCATGACGGCCCCTTGCCCAGTTATCTTCTGGGTTGTTCCATCCTCTAGGCTGTCTGAGTGCTCACTGTCCACTCCTGTGGGTATCCCTGTGGACGGTTGCGGGCCAGAAGCGGCCTTGACACTGCGGAAGACGCCCTGGCGCGCCGTGGGCAGCGCGGCGTCATACACAGTCATCGGCGGTCACACCACCGACCAACGGCGAGAACCACCAGCAGCAAGAGGAGTCC